>NZ_CP126313.1:3900490-5045338 GCF_028594455.2 Paenibacillus sp. PK4536 | reverse complement strand
CAGGTTTGAGTAGAAATAGTGGCAATGCACAGTGAATACATTCAGCGACGGTAAGACCGCCTGGCTTGGTAATCACACAGTCGCTCATCAATGATGAGTGATGAGTGATGAGTGATAGATTATTATATTTGTAAACTTTATTATTGTAAGTATATAGCTCGCTATCAATGATTAATAAGAAAGTGATTTTAGATTTTAAAATATTTTGGCTAATGAGATTAATGTAATAAGTCTTAATGGTTTTAGGACAATTTCTGTGTAAACCAAGTCATTTGGACCACTTATGCGTATAATGGATAAGAGTGTAGCTGTACAAGTATGGATGAAGAAAGGAATAAGTGAATAAAGATGAGTACAAATGTAAATACAACCTTAAAAAAGTGGAAGAAAAAATTATGGCTTTTGCCTGTAGTGATACTGTTAGCGGGAACACTGCCTCAATCTTCTTATGGAGCAACATCGTCTGTGGATAATGAAAAAGTGCGTGTAGGATTATTTTTGGACGTGGGGAGTACATATTCTTCAACGGTTCCTTTTGTGAATGTGAAATCAGCAGGTAGTCTAAGTATTGGACAATCCAATAATGGTGTTGTTGATTCATGGGTATCTATCGGTAATCAAGCAAGCTTCGGAATTGATGGCTACCGGGTTAAAGTATTGGAGACGACGGATTTTGCTACAGCGGCTACAGGTATTAAATTGTTACAATCGACCAGTGATAAACCGATCGTATTTTCAGCTTCCAAAAATGGAGGTACAGTATACCAATTGTATACAGGCATGTATTCTTCTAAAGCAGCTGCTGCCACTGGAGCTTCTCGCACTGCTTCTGCGGTACGATCTATTTTGAACGGTCAGACTCCTGCTGTAAAAGGAGGCTTCCATCTATCTGCTGGAAGTTATGCAACGGAAGCGCAAGCTAATGCTGGACTTGCTGCTGTAGGTGCAGCCGGATTAGATGGATTTATCGCTATGACCAAAAGTGGTGGAGCTCTTTCTTATAATGTATGGGTGGGCGAAGAAGCAGATGCGTCTTCTTTGGCAAGTATCAAGTCACTCGCAGCAACATCGCTACCTGATGTAGCCTTGACTACGGTAAGCAGTACACAAGCAGCAATGATTAAGCGTACCAATGTGACTTCAAGTATCACAAGTCCTTCACCTGTAGATCATTATATGGTGAGTGGAACCGATGCCAAAATGATGTTACAAGGTAATGATTCTGGAACTCAAGTCACCGAACGGTCAGCTCGAACGTATCGTGGCGATTTCGAAATGAGTAATTATAATGGTCAACTGGCATGGATCAATGTTTTGCCGATGGAAGAGTATTTGTACTCGGTAGTAGGTGGAGAAGTGTCTGCTTCATGGCCAGCTGAAGCGTTGAAAGCTCAAGCAGTAGCTGCACGCAGTTATGCAAGATTTCAAGAACAAGGTTCTAAATTTAAAATAGCAGATGTAGTCGATACTACACTGAGTCAAGCATATAACGGTGTAAGTGCAGAAGACAAACGAATTATTGCGGCTGTCGATGCTACAGCAGGTGAGATCGTCACCAAAAATAATAAAGTGATTGAAGCCATCTTTTCTGCTAATAGTGGTGGAGCTTCGGCAGATCCTTCCGAAGTATGGAATGGCGGTGGAGATGTCTTTGTCAGTGTAGTCTCCAAAGAAGATGCTGCTTCACAAGCTGCACTTAAAAATTGGTATCATGTATTATTGGATAATGGAAAGTCTGGTTATGTGCGTGAAGATAATGTAAAATTATCAGGCAAGAAAACATCGGCTGGATTAGACTATATGACGGTTACTGCTAAAAATACAAATGTACGTCCTTTACCAGTTGTACAAAGCAGTGTAGCGATGGTGGGCCAAATGAATCCAGGCGATCAAGCTACTGTGTTGGAATTATTACCTGAGTCTAATAGTTATGAGTGGATACGTGGTCCGTTTACCTCTGCGCAACTTCTAGCTACTTTAAAAGGTAAAACGACATCAAGCTTACCATCAACGATTACTTCTATTCAGGTATCTCAACGTGGACCTTCAGGTCGTGTTACTGAAATTAAAGTCAATGGTGCTGTTGTGAAAGTTAAATATCCAGATGTATTCCGTTCTGCACTTAATAGTCTACCAAGTACATTATTCGATGTGGTCAATACTGCCAATTATGTAGTAATCGGTTCGAATAATGATCAAAATGAAATGCCAGCTGCTGGAACTGTTATTTTGGGATCGTCCGGACAAGGAACAGGTTCAAGTTCAACTGTTATTTTAAATGGTGATGGTGTAGCTAGAGTGACTGAAGCTGGTGGATTTTTATTTACAGGTAACGGAAATGGTCATGGATTAGGTATGTCTCAATGGGGCGCTAAAGGAATGGCAGATAAAGGCTCCAATTATAAACAAATCTTGCAACATTATTATAACAATGTGCAAATTACGAAGGGGTAAGTAGAACCATGAAAGTAGATGTATATGATTTTGAATTACCAGAGCATTTGATAGCTCAAGTTCCATTACAAGATCGAACCGCTTCACGATTACTCACATTAAACAAAAAAACAGGCGAAGTAAGACATCAACACTTCGGTGAGATTTTAGATTATTTACATGAAGGCGATACACTGATTTTGAACGATACGCGTGTTATTCCTGCTCGTCTATTCGGTATCAAACGAGATACAGGGGCTAAAGCAGAAGTACTGTTATTAACTCAACTTGAAGGTGATCGTTGGGAAGCATTAGTGAAACCCGGCAAAAAGTTGAAAAAAGGCGCTGTTATTGATTTCGGCGGTGAGCTTGAAGCCGTGATCGAAGAAGAATCGGATATGGGGATGCGTGTATTGTCTTTCCGATATGAAGGGATATTCCAAGAGATTCTAGATCGATTGGGTGAAATGCCACTTCCTCCTTATATTAAAGAAAAGTTAGATGATCGTGAGCGTTATCAGACGGTATATGCCAAACACGAAGGTTCCGCAGCTGCACCTACTGCCGGACTTCATTTTACAACAGAATTATTAGAACAAATTGCAGCTAAAGGTGTACAAGTAGGCTTTGTGACTCTGCATGTAGGATTAGGTACATTCCGTCCGATGTCAGTTGAAACTATCGAAGAACATGTGATGCATGAAGAATTTTATTCACTGTCTGCGGAGACGGCTCAATTATTAAATGAAACGAAAGCGCGCGGCGGTCGTATTATTGCTGTAGGCACCACTTCTGCCCGTACACTGGAAACTGTAGCTCGTGAAGCAAAAGGCTCATTGATCGAAGCTTCTAGTGGTTGGACACAAATTTTTATTTATCCAGGACATGAATTTGGTCTGGTTGATGCGATGGTGACAAATTTTCATTTGCCTAAATCTACATTGGTGATGTTGGTCAGTGCATTAGCAGGTCGAGATCATATTATGAATTCTTATCAGCAAGCTGTAGCCGAAGAGTATCGCTTTTTCAGCTTTGGCGATGCGATGTTTATTTATTAGAAAATGATTGTATTTCACAGGGGTGCTCCCGTATAATTAACTGTTGATGAACGTTGTTGTAAGCTATGTCTATAGTGACGTTAACAGGATAAGTTAACTTATTGATAAGTCTGACTATCCTATTTTATAAGCAGAAGGATGAGAACCAATACTATGGCTGGACCTATTACGTACGAACATATCAAAACTTGTAAGCAATCAGGAGCACGTCTTGGACGTGTTCATACTCCGCATGGAGTTATTGAAACACCTGCTTTTATGCCTGTAGGTACACAAGCAACAGTTAAAACAATGAGTCCAGAAGAACTTAAACAAATGGATGCGCATATTATTTTGAGTAACACGTATCATTTGTTTCTTCGTCCAGGTCACGATCTGATTCGTGATGCAGGTGGATTACACAAATTTATGAACTGGGATCGCCCTATTTTGACAGACAGCGGTGGGTTCCAAGTATTTAGTCTGAGTGATATGCGTAAAATTAGTGAAGAAGGCGTACACTTTAAATCGCATCTAAATGGCGATAAGTTATTCCTATCTCCTGAAATTGCGATGGATATTCAAAACTCATTAGGTTCGGATATTATGATGGCATTTGATGAATGTCCTCCTTATCCTGCTGAATATGAGTATGTGAAAAAGTCACTTGAACGTACATCTCGCTGGGCAGAACGTTGCCTTGAAAGTCATGGTCGTCCACAAGATCAAGGACTGTTTGCAATCGTTCAAGGTGGGATGCATGAAGATCTACGTAAACAAAGTGCACTTGATTTGACTTCGATGGATTTCCCGGGGTATGCTATTGGTGGACTGAGTGTAGGTGAGCCTAAGGACTTGATGTATCAAGCTTTGGATTTCACGATACCGTTTCTTCCGCACAATAAGCCACGTTATCTTATGGGTGTAGGTTCGCCTGATGCTCTGATCGAAGGATCGATTCGTGGAGTAGATATGTTCGATTGTGTGTTGCCAACACGGATTGCACGCAATGGTACAACCATGACTAGTGAAGGACGTGTAGTGGTACGTAATGCGAAATATGCGCGTGACTTTGGACCACTTGATCCGAACTGTGATTGTTATACGTGTCGGAATTATTCCCGTGCCTATCTGCGTCATCTCATCAAAGCAGACGAAACATTTGGTCTACGATTGACCACGTATCACAATCTGCATTTCTTATTGAATCTGATGAAAAATGTACGTCAAGCGATTATGGATGATCGTCTTCTCGACTTTAAAGAAGAGTTCTTCACGCAATATGGACTACATGATAATGATAAAGGGTTCTAAACAAACGGTATGTACATGACATCCATCGAAAAACAGTATGATATTGCTTTTTGATTAATGGTTGATAAGAAAAAGGGGGAAATAACATGTTTGAAACAGCAGCAGCTGCAGGTGGAACAGGCGGTATCTGGGGAGCAGTACTTCCATTTGTATTTATGTTCGTTATTTTTTACTTCTTACTGATTCGTCCGCAACAAAAGAAACAAAAGCAACGCAAAATGATGTTAAATACTTTATCTAAAGGTGATAAAGTTGTTACAATCGGTGGATTACACGGTACGATTGCTGAAATCACAGACGATATGGTTGTTTTGCGCGTAAATGATGTAACGAAATTAACATTTGATCGTGCTTCTATCAGTCATGCAACAGGCGAAAAAGCACCTGTTTTGACTAAATAATAAACGTTTATTAATCATTATAATGATGCTTACATCGAAGCGGGCCTGGTTAACAGGTCCGTTTTTTGCTTGAAGATGACCTCTTGTTATCAGTATGATAGATATAAAGGATGAATAAGGAGGTGCAATATGCAACCGACAGCGTTGATGAGTTCATGGCAGCCTGTGGCAGCGATTGTGATCTTTTTGATCATATATGCAGTATGGATGACAGATCGAATAAGCAAAGCACTTGTTGCGTTAACAGGAGCCCTTATTTTTCTAGTCATTGGTATTGTCGATTGGCAAGATGCGTATAGAATGCATATAGAGTGGAATACAGTCTTCTTGTGGATAGGTATGATGTTAATAGCTGCCGTCATGAATCGGAGTGGCTTAATACCTTATGCAGCCATCTATAGTCTTAAATGGACCAAAGGCGGCCCTGTACGAGTAATGCTCTTACTAACAGCATTTACAGCAATAGGGTCGGCATTATTAGATAGTGTCACGATGGTGCTATTGATCGTGCCTGTAACGATTGTGATGACTCGCAAATTAGAGCTCAATCCTGTTCCTTTTTTAATTGCTGAAATTGTGGTGAGTAACTTGGGTGGTGCGGCTACCATGATTGGACATCCGGTCAATATTTGGATTGGGTCAGCTAACCCTCAATTGACGTTCGATTTATTCTTGAAAGTCATGGGCCCTATCGTACTTATCTTATTAGTCGTAAATATTGGTCTGTTGTTGCTATTTTATCGCAAGTCTTTTCGGCGACAGGAACGTACCACTTCATTGCAACATTTGGAGGAAGAAGCACGTTCTTATATTCAGAGCCCACGTCGTTCTATGATTATATTTATCATCTTTATCTTGACGTTGTTGGCTTTTATATGCCAAAAATGGATAGGTCTCGAAGCTCCTGTGATTGCTCTGAGTGGAGCGGTATTGATGTTGTTAGTCAGTTCTCCTTCACAATGGCGTACAGGGGAAATATGGCGTGAGATCGAATGGGGAACCGTTCTATTTTTTATCGGACTCTTTATATTGGTTGGTGGTCTGGTAGATACGGGCTGGATAAGCTTAGGAGCGATGCATCTTATCGAATTAACCAATGGCAATCTTGGATTTGCGGCGATGATTATATTATGGATTACAGGTGTTGTATCTGCAGCCATTGATAATATTCCGTGGGTAGCGACAATGATTCCTTTAATTCAAGAAGCAGGCGTGCAGATGAATGCCAATACTCCTGCTGTGCTGAATCCGCTCTGGTGGGCTTTGTCATTAGGTGCTTGCATTGGTGGAAATGGTACGTTAATTGGTGCTTCTTCCAATATGTTAGTCGCTGCTATGGCTCATCGTGAGAAACATCATTTTAGCTATATGGAATTTTTGAAAGTAGGATTACCTTTAACATTGATTTCTTTGATCATTGCCTCACTTTATCTTTATTTTATTATCTTGTGAATTTAGCAGGAGATTCCAGTTGGATGAAGAATTAGTTAATGTTGAGCATGGACAAATAAAAAAATAGACAGGGTTATCAAGTGCAGGAAGGAAAGGTGCTCCAATGGCGATGGAAGAATTAACCAATGCCGAGCTTACTGAAGTGATTGAGACATTATGCGAAAGCAAAGCAGAAGAATTTCGACTGCTAGGCTATGAAAATGTAACTTCAGATGAGATATGGGATTGTCTTGGTCATAAATATGATCAGCAGGGAATGCCCAAACTTCATGAGTTGGTTAGTGATATTTTGTCAATGAGGGTAAATCAGTTTATGAATTATGTAACTATGTCATCTTATAAAAGCGCACCAGATACTTGGAACCAGGCACCGTTGGATCAATCATAAACTGTTGAATAACAGCATGAACCAATGATAAGCTGGAGTCGGTAGTTTATCGACATCAGCTTGTTTATTTTGCAGACCAGTGGTAAATTGACTGTAATTTGTGCCATCGCTATAATAGGAATATTGAGAATGAAAGGGGAACCACATACGGGATGAAAAGAATCATCAGCTTCGTAGTCGTTATGCTCGTCGTTGCTGGAGTTATTGGCGCAACGACACCGTTATTTAAGGATGTTCGTCTAGGACTTGACCTTAAAGGCGGTTTTGAGATTTTGTATCAGGCTACGCCAACCACGCAGGGGGAACAAGTCACCAGGGAATCACTATTGCAAACAGCAAAAAGTTTGGAACAACGTGCGAATGCTTTGGGAACCAGTGAACCAGAAATTACAACAGAGGGTACAGATCGTATTCGTCTGAAAATTGCTGGAGTTACTGACGAAGCAACGGTTCGCCAAACGATGAAAGAACCAGCGGAATTGACTTTCCGTAGTGCAGATGGCTGTACAACAGATTCTTCTGCCAAAAAAGACGAAGCTACAAGTAAAACAGCAACTGAATCTAAAAAATCAGATGCTACTAGCAAGTCTACTTCCAAAGACAGCAATGAAGTATCGGCTCAATCGGCAGGAGCAACACAAGAAATTAATGTTGATCCTACAACCGGAGAAGCTACAACTGCCCCTGGAGATACATACAATGGCGCAGCAGAGCAGGATCCAGCAGCACAAGATCCGCTTAAAGTATATTGTAAAGTAGAATTGACAGGTAATGATTTCACAGAAAATGGAGCATCGATTTCATACACTCAACTGAATGAGCCACAAATTGCTATTAAGTTGAAAGATGCAAGTAAATTTGCTGAGATCACCAAACGTTTGACAGGTAAAAACTTAGCTATTTTCCTAAATGATCAATTGCTGTCTGCTCCTACAGTACAAGGTGAGCTTTCAGATGGAACAGCGGTTATTACAGGTACGTATACGCAAGAAGAAGCACAACAACTGAAAGACCAAATCAACTTGGGTGCATTGCCACTTAAATTGACAGAAGTGTATTCTCAAAGTGTTGGCGCAACATTGGGTCAACAATCATTGAAAGATACATTACTAGCAGGTGTGATTGGTTCGATCTTGATCCTGTTATTCATGGCTCTTATTTATCGTGTTCCTGGTCTTATTGCAGGATTCTGTATTATTGTTCATACCTGGTTATTGGTTATGATCTTTATTGCAGGCGACTTTACATTAACCTTGCCAGGTATTGCAGCCTTTATTCTCGGGGTTGGTATGGGTGTCGATGCGAATATTATTACCTACGAACGGATCAAAGATGAACTTCGTAGCGGTAAGAGCTTATTGTCTGCATTTAAAGCAGGTGGACGCAATTCATTCGGAACGATTATGGATGCAAATATAACCACTATTATTGCCGGTGCTGTAATGTTCGCATTGGGTACAGGCGCAGTAAAAGGTTTTGCATTAGTATTGATTCTTAATATTGTAGTGAGTATTTTGACGAATGTGTTCTTCTCTCGCTTCTTGCTATCTTTGCTTCTTAAAGGAAAGATTATTACCAAAGCGAAGTCGTTCGGTGTAAAGGAGAGTGAACGCAGTGCGCTTTAAGTGGAATTATGATTTTATCAAAATCAGTAAATACTTCTATACGTTCTCGATCATTTTGATCGTACTTGGTATTTTGAGTCTAGCAATCTTCAAATTGAATTATGGTGTTGATTTCCGTTCAGGTTCTAATGTGGATGTGACATTGACCAAACCTATTACAGAAGCGCAAGCTCAACCTGTGGTTGAAGCATTAAAACTGAGTGATGATCCTAGTATTACGATCGGTGACGGACGGATGAATGTTCGTTTTGAAAAAGTACTAACCGATACGCAGGAAAATCAATTCAAACAAGCATTTAACAAACAGTTGGATAGTGGAGCTTCTTTTGAAGTCAACACCGTTGATCCAGCGATTGCAAAAGAATTAGAACGTAACGCTTTGTGGGCAGTATTAGCAGCAAGTTTGGGTATTATTATCTACATTACGATTCGTTTTGAATGGCGCTTTGCGGTTGCAGCAGTTGTAGCCATGCTCCATGATGCGTTTATCGTTATTGCGATCTTCTCTATCTTCCGCCTAGAGGTGGATCTTACCTTTATTACAGCGATCTTAACGATTATTGGTTACTCGCTGAATGATACCGTCGTTATCTTTGACCGTATCAGGGAAAATCTACGTTTCTCTAAACAGAAGAAAAGTGGAGATATTAAAACCATCGTTAACAACAGTATTTCTCAGACGATGACTCGTTCACTAAATACAGTATTAACTGTATTTATCGCCTGCGTATGTTTGTTCATATTCGGTAGTGAATCGATTCGTATGTTCTCATTAGCAATGATTCTTGGTCTTGTCTTTGGTGCTTATTCTTCTGTATTTATTGCAAGCCCATTGTGGTTGTTGCTTAAAAACAGACAAAAACCAAAAGCGAAAACACCGTCTAAAACGACGGCGTAACATTGCAAGTCCAACATGTTGAAGCCGCGTCCTGTTACAGACGCGGCTTTATGTTGTTTTAGGAGGGAAACTCGTGAAGAACCAAGATATCCATCAAGGGGAAAAGGTGTTTTGGACATCGGTTATTACCGGACTTGGCTTAGCTATTGTCAAAGGGGTTACCGGCTATATTGCAAACAATAAAGCATTAATGGGAGATGCATTATATACAGCTTCTACAGCGGCAAGTAGTCTTGTCGATCGTTTATCGAATAATGGTACAACCGCAAAAAGTCATACACGTCAAAATGGGCGTACAGGTACCACTGCTCCACCTGCTAAAACAGGGGCTCCTTTTGCAAATTTAATGATTACTGTGCTGTTATTGTTAGGTGGATTAGAAATTGGTATTTCAGCTGTGCGTGATCTGATGTCTTCAGCGACTCCTGATCCGAAGCCATATGCGATTATTCCTGTATTTCTATCTATTGCTATCAATGAAGCCGTATTCCGTTATCGCTATCGTTATGCGAAAAAACAAAAAAATGCTCGGTTAGCTGATGATGTTGATAATCATCGTTACTCGTTATACTCTTCAATTCTGGTACTTGCAGGGATGTTAAGTACGATTGCTGCTTTGGAACTGAATATTGATCAACTGTATTATATCGAACCGATTTCTGCGATTCTGGTGGCTGGAATTGTATGGCGACAAGGATATCGTATTGCCAAGCACTCTATTTATGGATCACTTGTACAAGAATTAGATCAACAGGATGCTGTCGATTTTATGGATACTGTACAACGTGTACAGGGTGTTATTACAGTTGAAGAATTGAAAGCACAAGAAGTAGGAGATAGTGTCAAAATCGATCTCAAAATCAGTGTGAATCCACAAATTACTGTTCGAGAAGCAGCAGAAATTTCAGAGTATGCCAAAAATTTATTACTGAGTCGGTTTGCACATGTCAGTAGTGTACAAGTACAGGTGGTTCCTTATAACGGGGGATATCCTTACAAATCAAATTATGAACTGACACAAAGTAGAGATACATCTGGAAATGGTATGCTTCAATAAGGAGGAACCCCATGATTCATTCACAATATCATTGGAATATTCGTCGTCCTGATCAGACGATTTCACAGTCTCTTGCTAATCAGTTAGGCATATCTTCATTGATGTCTACCCTTTTGGCGAGTAGAGGCTATACAGAGGAACAAAAAGCTCTAGATTTTCTTCATGGAAGTCGGGAAGATATTCATGACCCGTACTTGCTCGCAGGTATGACAGAAGCTGTAGCACGTATTCGTCAAGCTCTGGATCAACATGAGAAAATATGGATCTATGGAGATTACGATGCAGATGGTGTATCCAGTACAACGTTAATGATCTATCTGTTACGTCATTTGAAGGCTGATTTCGATACGTATATTCCTCATCGCTCCAAAGAAGGATACGGGCTACATCAACATGCAATTGATCAAGCTCATGCTCAAGGTGTGACATTGATTATTACAGTAGATACGGGTATTAGTGCAGTAGAACAAATAGCACATGCTTCACAATATGGCATAGATGTGATTGTAACCGATCATCATGAACCGCCTGCTGTATTGCCACAAGCCTATGCTCTGGTGAATCCCAAGTTACCTTACTGTCCTTATCCGTTCAAAGGGTTAGCAGGAGTTGGAGTTGCTTTTAAGCTTGCGCATGCGCTAATAGGTTCTATGCCTGAACAATGGTTAGAAATCGTCGCTATCGGTACGGTAGCTGATCTGATGCCACTTGAAGGCGAGAACCGTATGATGGTACGTGCAGGTGTAGAAAAAATGAAAAACAGTTCTTTTGTAGGCATCAAAGCTTTAATGGATGTAGCAGGGATTGAACATGAGCAAGTATCGGCTACTCATATTGCTTTTGCCATGGCTCCTCGTATTAATGCGAGTGGACGAATGGAACATGCAATGCGAGCAGTTGAGTTGTTAACAGCTACAGATACAGAACAAGCAAATTATATTTCTCATGAATTGGATCAATTGAATAAATCTCGTCAGGAGCTAGTCAACACGATTACTCAAGAAGCTCATCTAATGGTTGAACAAGGATATGAAGGACAGACCAAAGCTATTCCAGATGTGATTGTCGTAGCTGGAGAAGGTTGGAATCCGGGTGTAGTCGGTATTGTAGCTTCTAAATTATTAGATCGTTATTACCGTCCGACTATTGTTCTTGGAATCGATCCCGTCACAGGGATGTGTAAAGGATCTGCTCGTTCTATTGATGGGTATGATATTTATCAAGCATTATTGAACTGTTCAGACTTAATGGATCATTTTGGAGGACATCCAGCAGCGGCAGGAATGAGCCTACATCGAGATCAATTGGCTGCTTTTCGCCAAGCTTTGAATGAGCGAGCAGCAACGATTTTGACTGAAACTGAGTTGGTTCCACAAACGCAGGCTGATTGTGAATGTGAATTAAAAGAATTGTCTTTATCAGCGATTGAGGAATTAGATCAATTGGCTCCCTTTGGAATGTCTAATCCATTACCTCGGATTGTGTTACGTGGAGTTACAGTCATTCAAGCCAAAACGATCGGTAAAACAGGTACTCATCTTCGCTTGGTGGTCGAGCAAGGAGATACGATGATCGAAGGTGTGGCTTTTGGCAAAGGAGAACTTGCGAGTCTACTAAAAGAAGGAGATCATATTGATCTGCTTGCCGAAACGAGTATTAATGAATGGCGTGGTAATCGTAAGCCCCAATTGATGGTGCAAGATATTGCTGTTCCGGGTCTACAGATCTGGGATCGACGGGATTGCCAAGCGATGGATAGCGAATTAACTCAGGTTCGGCAACAATTTGGGCGTTATATGGCGACTGAACAAGGACAATGGGCGATCTTAAGTGAAGAAGATGAACATTTATCAAAAAGCCAATTGTGTGATGTATCCCTTTGGGGTTATGATAGAAAGGCTGGCATTGTCGCTAGTAATACTATTTCTATGCAATATGGTGCAGAGGCTGTACGCACATTATGTGTATTGTCTTTACCAGCGCATACAGGGCAGTTGGATATGATTTTTGCCCAGTTCACTTCTCTTGAAAATATCATTCTTCTCCATGATAAGCGGCAACAGCAGGAACTTCTGCAAATACCTGATCGAGATCAATTTAAATTGATCTATGGATGGCTTGTCAAAAGCAATCAGCAATTTGTTCGTGAAGATGAGCTTATTCCTTACCTGAGTCAGAAAACATCCAGTTCGATAAGAATGGTACAGCTTATGCTGGAAGTATTCGAGGAACTGGAATTTATTATTCGGGAACAAGGGAAGGTTACAGTCAATACTTCTCCTTCCAAACGTCCTCTGGATAGTTCGAAGCGGTATCAGGAACTTAGCGAGCTGGCTGAAATGGAATATATGTTATGTGAAAGTGATCTGCCGCAGTTAACATCATGGATGATTTCCCGCATGCAAGGCGCGTCATAAAAAGAAGTATAAGGTTGCAGAGGTTTTTATTTTGAGGAGGAGATTTTTTTGGATTTTAAAGATTATATTCGTGTGATTCCTGATTTCCCGCAAGAAGGAATCAGTTTTAAAGATATCACCACTTTGATGCAAAATGGACCTGTTTATCAACAGTCTATCAATGAACTAAAAAAAATGGTAGAGCATTTGCAAATTGATGTGATTGCTGGGCCAGAAGCACGTGGTTTTGTTGTAGGTGCTCCACTTGCTTATGCATTAGGTGTTGCTTTTGTACCTATTCGTAAAGCAGGTAAACTTCCTTACAAAACGATTCAAGCAGATTATGCTCTTGAGTATGGTCAAGATAGCCTAGCTATGCATGCAGATGCAATCACCGAAGGACAAAATGTTCTGATTGCTGATGATCTGCTAGCAACAGGTGGTACTATTGCTACATCGATCCACTTGATTCGTCAATTGGGCGGCAATGTAGTAGGTACAGCATTTATGATCGAGTTACAAGACTTGAATGGTCGTGCTAAATTACCGGACGTTGATGTGTTCACATTGACACAATATCCGTTCTAAAACGGAGCATTTCCCGGGAAATAAAAAGTTGCATATATAAAAAGTGTTGTAATAACACCCGATTGCCAATAACTATTATTGGTAAATCGGGTTTTTTGGCGTTTTTTGAGCTAAATTGGTCTAAAATGAGATTTTTATGAAACCTAAGGGATAGAAGCACGTATAACATTGTAGAAGCATACGGTATGTACAGTTATTTCTGTATAGATTAGTCATGCTATTTTACAGATAAAGGAGGGGGAAGTATGGCTAACATTCGTGAGACGGACTTACCCGGTATTGGCAGGAAATTTTCAGTAGAAACTGATGAGAGTGAGAAAATATCGATCATTGTGCATGAAGATGGGAAGCGCGAGATTTTTCACAATCCACCGGACAGCCCGGAAGACTATGAGTTGGTGGTTACACTTGGAGATGTAGAAGCTCGCCAGATTGCAAGCATTATTGGTGGGATGAGCTATCGACCTAGTGGACTAGAACAAGCAGAATTATCATTGTCTCAATTAAGTATCGAATGGTACAAATTGAAAAGAAATATGGATTGCTTGGGTAAAACGATAGGCGATCTGGCTGTTCGTGAAAGTACAGGTACTGTGATCATAGCGAGTATCGAATCAAGTCGTAAGCAGAAGATCAGTCCAGGACCCGAATATGTACTACAAGAAGGATATACTCTTGTCGTTGCTGGTGAGCGTAGCGGTATTCAGATTCTTAAGCAATTGCTTGAGAGGGGGTCTGGATAATATGGACTATATTGTTTTTGAGATTGGGATTGCTGTTCTGTTAGTCGCTCTAGCAGGATTACTAGCATCCAAACTGAAGTTCTCGGTAGTTCCGTTTTATATTTTAGCGGGAATGGCTGTAGGACCTCATGCACCAGTATTCGGCATTTTGGATTTTCGATTTATTCAAAGTGCTGAATTGATTGAATTTATGGGAAAGATCGGCGTCATTTTCTTACTGTTCTATCTGGGACTCGAATTCTCGGTAGGTCGGTTGGTCAAAGCTGGTAAATCGATAGCGATTGGCGGAACGATCTATATTGGAATTAACTTTACACTGGGATTGCTGTTCGGTTTTGCTACCGGATTTGGCATCAAAGAAACATTGGTGATTGCAGGGATTACAACAATCTCTTCCAGCGCTATTGTAGCTAAAGTGTTAGTTGATCTGAAGCGTACTGCTAATCCAGAAACAGAAATGATCCTCGGGATTATTATGTTTGAAGATGTATTTTTAGCTGTATATCTGTCGGTGCTCTCCGGTCTCTTGTTAAGTGGAGCAACTTCAATTGGTGGTATTCTCCTTTCTGCTGCTCTGGCACTTGGATATATGTTATTGATCCTGGTTGTTGGACGCAAAGCTGTACCACTATTAAATAAAGTACTCAATATTCCTTCGAATGAAATTTTTATGTGTACTGTATTTGCTGCTTTATTTTTAATTGCTGGATTTTCCGAAACGATTCATGTCGCAGAAGCAATCGGCGCTTTATTAGTAGGTCTTGTTCTTGCTGAAACTTCGCATATGCATCGGATCGAAAAAATTATTTTACCTTTCCGCGATTTCTTTGGCGCACTGTTCTTCTTTAGCTTTGGACTGACGATTGATCCATTGTCCTTAGGTGGAAATGCAGTATGGTTGGCGATAGGTGCTGTGATCTTGACGATGATTGGTAACTACTCAGCAGGGATGTTAGCAGGAAAAACGGCTAATTTATCACCTAAATCTTCATCGAATGTAGGACTAACGATTATGTCACGTGGTGAGTTTTCAATTATTGTAGCCAATCTAGGCGCAGCAGGTGGACTTGCTGCTATCTTACAACCTTTTGCTGCTATCTATGTTTTGATCTTGGCGATTTTAGGCCCATTGATGACGAAAGAATCGAAATGGATTCATAACGGAATCGCACGTATTTTCAGACTCAAAAAATAAGCAAATTATTTTCCTATAACACGTCGAGCGAACAGATGTGAGCGTTAATCAGATACCATATATTCAGTATGGTAAATGACTCGTATTATAAGAAAATGACTTGCTTGGGATGGTCATAACGACCGTATATCTCGAACAGAAAATACAAAGTAGGCTGTATCTACAAAGAAAAAAGTAATACTATTCAATAAAAAAGACTACCTTTGTACAAGTATTCTGTACGTTAAAGGTAGTCTTTTTATTAATAATTTTTATTTGATTTAGGGGAATAGGAATCAGACAAATAGATCAATAGATCAATCTGGATTTTTGGCAGGCATAGATGGATCATCTTTATCGTTGGATAATCCTGTCACATGTAGTATACGGAAAAATAGACTGAGTAGAATACCGACAATCGTCGCAAGCGCCATCCCTTTTAACTCAACAGAACCGAATTTTAAAGTCGCTCCGCTTAGACCTGTGATCAGTACCATTGTGGTAAGTAGCATATTCTGTGCTTTAGAGTAATCGACTTTTTGTTCGACCAGAATCCGAAGACCTGACGCGGCAATTACTCCGAATAAAAGAAGAGATACACCGCCCATAACAGGTTGAGGAATCGCAGAGATCGCTCCTGTAAATGTACCTGAGAACGAAAGGACGATAGCAAATAAAGCAGCTCCTGCAATCACATAGATAGAATACACTTTCGTTAATGCCATAACACCGATATTTTCACCGTATGTTGTATTCGGTGTGGAACCGACAAAGCCAGACAATATCGTTGAAATACCGTTTCCTAATAGAGAGCGATGAAGCCCAGGATCTTTGGATAAGTTTTTGCCTACAATATTACTTGTTACAAGCAAGTGACCTACGTGTTCAACAATAACGACCAAAGCGACAGGAATAATCGTCAAAATGACAGACCAGTTAAAAGAAGGCGTAACGACCTGTGGCAGTTGAATAAAGCTTGCTTCCTGAATTTTGGTTGTATCGACTAGACCCATTGGAAAAGCAAGTCCATAGCCGACTGCAATACCAATCAGAATATGTATGATTTTGGGGAATCCACGAAAAGTCACAGCACCGAGTAGCGTGACACCAAGCGTGATTAACGATAGCGTAATGACTTTCATATCAGGAGCCCATGTACTTGCATCTGCACCTGAAGGAGCGATAAATCCAGCCATCTGTGCAGCGACAGGAATCAGTTCAAGTCCGATCAGAGCGACAATAGCACCCATCGCTGCTGGAGGGAAGACGATATCTAACCAACCTGTACCTGCATATTTTACAATAAGAGCCACGAGAGCGAAGATAACACCTGTTACAATAAAAGCACCTAACGCAAGTGAGTAACCATTCTCATCAAAACCGTATTTGGTTAATACAAGCGTTACCGGTGCGATAAATGCAAAGCTAGAACCAAGGTACGCAGGAATTTTGCCCCGACAAATCAAGATATAAAGCAGGGTACCTATACCATTCATCAACAAAATCATACCTGGATCGACATGGAACAGATTAGGAACAAGTACTGTACTTCCGAACATAGCAAAAAGATGCTGTAAGCTTAACAGCAATCCTTGAAATAAAGGCAGTTTCTCATTCACTTGAATTTCACGCTGCACGTTATTCACTCCTTCTGATCAAATAGTATTCTCTACATTAACAACAATTGTCTTCTGCAACGATCAAACGCATATCTTTAATAGCTTAATGAGTTTGCATGTTTTTTTCAATAACGTTTTTCAGAAAAGCATGATAATCTTCATAAACCATTCATCCAGAATGGTTGACGCGGATACGTGCAAGAGGCATAATTATAGGAAATCCCCTTTTCGGAACCTGATGCCACACAGATATGGGCAGGTTCCATTTTGATATGTATTTTTGGTAAATACTGAAAACTTAAAAAAAGATGTGAAAACAGGTGATATTCTTTCGTTTCTCAAAAAGGATTCACAATGTTTATTTATAAATAGAAAGGATACGACAACGATTCTATGGGCATAGAGCGATTACTTGAAAAGGCGTCCGCCTACATTAAAGAAAAGGATCTTCACCGCATACGGGAAGCCTATGAGTTTGCTGATCAAGCCCATCACGGCCAGGTGCGGAAGTCAGGAGAACCTTATATTTTGCATCCTTTGGCGGTTGCAGATATTGTTGTTGGTATGGAAATGGATACCATTTCCATTATTGCTGCACTTCTGCATGATGTTGTTGAAGATACCACCGTATCCCTTGATGAAATTCGCACCCGGTTTGGCGATAATTGTGCCATGCTGGTTGATGGTCTAACCAAGTTAGAACGAATTAAATTCCGTTCCAAAGAAGAACAACAAAATGAGAATTATCGCAAAATGTTTATTGCGATGGCGCAAGATATTCGCGTCATTGTGATCAAGCTAGCTGATCGTCTGCATAATATGCGGACACTGAAATACCAGTCTGAAGAAAGTCAGCGCCGTATTGCTTATGAAACACTTGAAATTTTCTGTCCTGTAGCTCATCGTCTCGGTATATCGGCGATTAAATGGGAAATGGAAGATATTGCTCTTCGTTATTTGAATCCGCAACAGTATTATCGTATTGCGAATTTGATGCACAAAAAGCGTGCAGAACGTGAACAATATATTGATAATGTGATTGGACGTATCAATGAAAAGCTATCTGAAATGGGCGTAGAAGCTGATCTTTCAGGTAGACCTAAGCATATCTATAGTGTGTATCAAAAAATGACGATGAAAAACAAGCAATTTAATGAAATTTACGATCTATTAGCGATTCGTATTATTGTAGATAATATCAAAGATTGTTATGCCACTTTGGGTATTATTCATACGTTATGGAAACCGATGCCAGGTCGATTCAAAGATTATATTGCAATGCCTAAAACGAATATGTATCAGTCTTTGCATACGACAGTGGTAGGTCCAAATGGCGAACCAACAGAAGTACAGATTCGTACATGGGATATGCACCGCACTGCTGAATTTGGTATCGCGGCTCACTGGGCGTATAAAGAAGGTACAACCGGAACGATCGAAAATAAAGTTCCTTTTTTCAAAGAGATTCTGGAATTGCAGCATGAAGCTAAAGATGCTTCTGAATTTGTAGAATCACTCAAAATGGACTTTTTCTCTGATTTGGTATTTGTTTTCACACCAAAAGGAGAAGTTATTGAATTACCTATCGGATCTGTACCGCTTGATTTTGCTTATCGTATTCATACAGAAGTGGGTAACCGGACGATTGGTGCTAAAGTAAATGGTCGTATTGTACCACTGGATCATCGTTTGAAAACAGGCGATATTATTGAGATTTTGACTTCTAAACATTCCTATGGTCCAAGTCAAGATTGGCTCAAAATTGCTCAATCTTCGCATGCACGTAGTAAAATTAAGCAGTGGTTCAAAAAAGAAAAACGTGAAGAGAATGTGGAAAAAGGTCGTGAAGCTTTAGAACGTGAAATCAAACGTCTAAATCTGGAACCTTCAGTCTGGTTAACAGATGATAAATTAGTCGAAGTCGGTAAAAAGTTTGCTTTTCACGACAGCGAAGATATGTTATCTGCTATTGGATTTGGAGGCATTACAGCGGCTCAAGTCTGTACACGTTTAACCGAAAAATTGCGTAAAGAACAAGAAGAATCGGCGATTATTGAACTGAGTGAACAGGTAAAAGAAGTCAAAACAGCGCCAGAAGAAAAACGCCCACGTCCAACTAATGGCGTAAGCGTCAAAGGAATCGATAATCTATTAGTACGGTTTGCTCGTTGTTGTAATCCTGTACCGGGTGATGATATTGTCGGTTATGTGACACGCGGACGCGGTGTATCGATTCATCGTAGCGATTGTACCAATGTGCCTGATGTGAGTGACAACAGTGAAGCCGCTCGTATTATTGAAGTGGGCTGGGAAAATGCTGTTGAATCTAACTATAGTGTGGATATTGAGATTACAGGACATGATCGTCGTGGACTGCTCAATGAAGTATTGCAGACTGTCGCAGAAAGCAAAACGAATATTTCAGCGGTATCTGGACGTTCCGATAAAAACAAAATGGCTATGATTCATATGACAATTTTGATTCGGAATACAGATCATTTGCAATCGGTAGTCGATAAGATCAAACGTATTCAAGATGTATATACCGTTCATCGGATTATGCAATAATATAAATTAATCGTAATACCAATTGAAAAGAAGCTAATCTCCTTCACCGGAATCGTTAGCTTCTTTTCTTTATAGAAAGGCAGGATTTAGACTTATGAGAGTGATTGTTCAGCGTTGTAAACAAGCTTCAGT
Organism: Paenibacillus sp. PK4536; assembly: GCF_028594455.2. Taxonomy (NCBI): domain Bacteria; kingdom Bacillati; phylum Bacillota; class Bacilli; order Caryophanales; family Paenibacillaceae; genus Paenibacillus; species Paenibacillus sp. PK4536. The sequence goes on along the minus strand of NZ_CP126313.1, from coordinate 5,025,513 downwards.
TACCGTAAATGAAGAAATTGTCGGGCAAATTGGCAAAGGATTAATGGTATTAGTGGGAGTTACTCATCAGGATACGGTTGAAGATGCCAAGTATCTTGCAGGTAAAGTAGCAGGAATTCGTATTTTCGAAGATGAGAATGGAAAGATGAATCTAGGTTTACAGGAGATCGGTGGTCAGGTACTGTCAGTATCCCAGTTTACCTTGTATGGAGATTGTCGCAAAGGTAAGCGTCCGGGATTCAGCGATGCTGCTCGTCCTGAAGTGGCTACACCTGTATATGAAGCATTTAATCATGCTTTGCGGGAGTTAGGGCTTGTGGTTGAAACAGGAATCTTCGGCGCAGATATGGATGTGTCTCTGACGAACTGGGGACCTGTCACACTGATTATTGATAGCCCCACTAAAAACAATTAATGGATACACAAACCGTATAGGTGATGAATAAAAGGGCATTCTTTTGTAAAGAAGAATGCTCTTTTTGTTATTTATTTATCAATTAGATGATGGATTGTGGTAGAAGAGCAAAAGAAAAGGGTAATAAGAAAGCGAGAACAATTACAGTATTCTACTGTATAGACAACTAGATAGCATCACGAAAGGAGAACTATTCCCATGAGTAAAGTAGCATTCTTATTAGCAGACCAATTTGAAGATTCCGAAATGCAGGTGCCTTATGACGAGCTGAAAAAAGCGGGTCATGATGTTGATATCATCGGTCTCCAAAAAGGAGAAACGGTGAAAGGTAAAAACGGCAAAGAAGAATACACGATCGAAAAAGCAATCAGTGAAGTTAACGCTGCTGATTATGATGGAGTCGTGATCCCTGGTGGTTCTTCACCGGAAGGTTTACGTTTGGATCAAGATATTCTGAAATTTGTAACGGAAGTGAATACAGCGAAAAAACCAATTGCTGCGATTTGCCATGGTCCACAAATTTTAGCAAGTGCTAATTTGCTTCAAGGACGTACCATTACTTCATTCCCTCCTCTCAAAGACGATATGGTCAATGCAGGAGCAACTTTTGAAGATGGCGAAGCGATTGTAGATGGTAATTTTATTACTTCTCGTACACCTAAAGATGAGCCCGCCTTTGTACGTGAAATTTTAAAAGCATTGTAAGTAGAACGTACCACGAAAAGATTTCTTTTCTTAAAATAGTATGTCCGTACCATGTATTTAAAATACAGCAAGGAGGTAATGATAATGACTAAACATATTCAAGCTTATTTTCAAACAGAAGATCAAGCAGAGGGTGCTAGAACAAGTCTGCAAACGTTCAATGTAAAACAACTTGAGGTGGGACGTTTACCTCACCAAATTAGTCAAAGTGGTAAAGTATTAGTACCGCTCGTTCCGATTGCTACAAATACAGGCGGCGCTGTAGGTACAGCAGGGGCTCCATCTGGAGCAGGTCCAGGAGGCATTGTCGCTCCAACAGCTATTATTGAGAATCGTGAAGATCGTGAAGATGTTGATCGCGAAGATTCACCTCGTAGTGATGACGATGCAGCTTACAGTGCAAGCAATGCTACAGACAAAGATTATGATGATCTGAAATATGTATTGTCTGCTTCTGTCATGGAAGCTGATGTAGAACAAGTTGTTCAAGCATTGCGTACAAACAATGCGTTTGTAGAAATTTTAGATTAATATTTATTTTTAAAGTAGATATATAGTTTAAAAGGTGTTACAGGTGAAGAATGTTCATCTGTAGCACTTTTTTTATGGAATATAATGATCAAAGTTTACCTATTGTAATGAAACTGTAATATAGGAAACATCTTCTCTTAACAATCACCATCTATAATGTACCTATGACCCCCTTTTTAACATACTATGTTGGCCTACAGCCCGTTGCTGTAGGTTATTTTTTTGTCTATAACGATAGAGTCTTTTTGCAAAGGATATTTTTATTAAGTTAAAGTGTTGACTTTAGTGCAGTGGTTCATTACAATCGTTAAATATAACATGATTCTGACTATAAGCTTTGTAGATGACAGTTGGAACGATAGAATATAAGATTATGAGATCAACGTAATCTTTAAATATACGAATTTGTAGACGGGAAAAGTAACTTAGATCGATACAGTATCGATGATCGATAAAGAGAGGAATTCCATGGCTGGAAGAATTCCCTGTATTCCTTTGTGAAAAGACCTCCCCGAGAACATGATGTGAAAGATAGAAAAGTGAGAACGTGTAGCTGTAAATTGATATTTACAGTATAACTAATCCTTTTGGAATCCAAGTAACTTCATGCGTAGTCAGCGGGCGTTAACCGCTAATGAAGCGAGTGCAATGGTTGTATTCTAAATAAAGCGGTTATCGTTTGATTTAGAACGTTGTATTCGAAATGTGGGTGGTACCACGGGTGAATGGAATAATCCAATCCCTCGTCCCTGTTTTTAATAAACAGAGGCGTGGGATTTTTTTGTGTCATTTAGCAAGAGAATAGAGAATGATTCGAATCAAGGAGGAATACGAAATGGCTTTTCAAAAACCGACAGGTACACAAGATTTTTTACCTGGTAAAGTAGAAAAATGGCAATATGTTGAACAACAAGCACGCGATCTATGTAGACGTTACAACTATCGCGAGATACGTACACCATTATTTGAATCGACAGAATTGTTCCAACGTGGTGTAGGAGAAACAACGGATGTTGTACAAAAGGAAATGTACACGTTTGAAGATAAAGGTGGCAGAAGTATGACGCTACGTCCTGAAGGGACAGCTGGTGTTGTACGTGCATATGCTGAAAATAAATTGTATGGCGAGCCTGATGTCAGCAAATTATATTATATGGGTCCTATGTTCCGTTATGAACGTCCGCAAGCAGGACGTTATCGTCAATTTCATCAGTTCGGTATCGAAGCTTTCGGTTCGATTGATCCAGCAATTGATGCAGAAGTGATTGCACTCGGCTTAGAATTTTTTAGAGAATTAGGATTAAAAGGGGTTACTGTTGAAGTGAACTCTGTTGGTACCGCAGAGACAAGAGCGAACTACAATGAGACTTTGCTTGGATTCTTACGTCCTATGCGAGATACGTTGTGCAAAGATTGTCAAAATCGAATGGAACGTAATCCGATGCGTGTCTTGGATTGCAAAATCGATCATGACAAATTCGTCGATGCACCTTCAATTCTAGATAGCTTGGATGAAGAAAGTACCGCTTATTTTGCCAAAGTAAAAGAGTATTTGGAAATTATGGATGTAGCCTATACGATCAATCCTCGTCTTGTACGTGGTCTGGATTATTACGCACATACTGCTTTTGAATACAAAGCTCAAGGTATTGGAGCGATTGATACTGTTGGTGGCGGAGGACGTTATACCAAGTTAGTCTCTGAAGTCGGTGGACCGGATCAACCAGGAATCGGCTTTGGTATTGGGATGGAACGTCTGCAATTGTTATTGGAAGATCAAGAAGTCGATATTCCAGCGATTCAGCCACTCGATGTATATTTGCTAGCACTCGGTGAAGCGGCAGAAGTAGAAGTCGTGAAGCAATTATTCAAATTACGTAAATTAGGTTTCTCCGCAGAACGAGATTATCTAGGACGTAAAATGAAAGCTCAGATGAAATCAGCTGATCGCTTTAAAGCACGGTATACAGCGATTCTCGGTGAAGATGAATTGCTACGTGGTGAAATTGCTCTAAAACGTATGGATACTGGTGAACAGCAAACTGTCAAAATGGACGAGTTAGCAGATCACTTGAAATAAATATAGTTTTACTTGTGCAATACAAGGTTAGACCATCAACTCAATTTGAAGGAGAATGAATAATTTATGTTAAGGACTCATAACTGTGGACAACTAACAACTGCCAATATTGGCGAAACGATCACTTTGAATGGCTGGGTACAGACTCGTCGTGACTTGGGTGGCGTACTATTTATCGATCTACGTGACCGTACAGGGATTGTACAAGTTGTATTCAACCCTGCATACTCTGGCGATGCTCTACAAATCGCAGATCGTGTTCGTAGTGAATATGTATTAGCTGTTAAAGGCGAAGTGGTATTACGTGAAGATGAGACGATCAACAAAAACTTGCCAACAGGTGAGATTGAAGTACGCATTACTGAAATTGAAGTATTGAATGCAGCCAAAACGCCTCCATTCTTTATCGAAGATGGGATCGAAGTCGACGAATCCGTTCGTTTGAAATATCGTTACTTGGACTTGCGTCGTCCTGAAATGCAAAAAACATTGATGTTGCGTTCTAAAGCAGCTAAAATTTTCCGTGATTTCTTAGATGGTGAAGGCTTTATTGATGTAGAAACACCAATTTTGACAAAGAGTTCACCAGAAGGTGCACGTGATTATCTTGTACCTAGCCGTGTCCATGCAGGCGAATTTTTCGCATTGCCACAATCACCACAGATTTACAAACAATTATTGATGGTGAGTGGATTGGAACGTTATTACCAGATCGCTCGTTGTTTCCGTGATGAAGATTTGCGTTCAGACCGTCAACCGGAATTTACACAGGTCGATATTGAGACTTCTTTCTTAACACAGGACAACTTGCTTGATATGATGGAACAATTAATGGTGAAATTATTTAAAGAAACGGTCAATGTAGATATCCCTACTCCATTCCAACGCATTACACATGCTGATGCCATGGATAAATACGGTTCAGATAAACCAGATCTTCGCTTTGGATTAGAATTGGTTAATGTGAGTGATATTGTAGCTGCAAGTGGTGTTAAAGTATTTGCTTCTGTGATTGAAAAAGGCGGAGAAGTGAAGTGCTTAAACGCTAAAGGTTGTGGCACATGGACTCGTAAAGAAATCGATAGCTTAGAGCCATATGCAGCACGTTATGGCGCTAAAGGTCTAGCTTGGATTCAAGTGAAAGAAGGCGAGCTTAAAGGACCTATCGTTAAATTCTTCAATGAGCAAGAATTAGAGCAAATTAAAGCAGCTGTAGGCGCAGAAGAGGGCGACTTGTTGTTATTCTCTGCGGATACTAAAAAAGTCGTTGCTGATGTATTGGGTGCATTGCGTCTGAAAATCGGAAGCGATCTAGGTCTGATTGATGAGAAAGCATTCAAATTTGTATGGGTAGTAGACTTCCCATTACTTGGTTACGATGAAGATGCGAAACGTTATGTTGCAGAACATCATCCGTTCACACGTCCTCGTGAAGAAGATGTACATTTGTTCGATACAGATCCAGGTCAAATTCGTGCTCAAGCCTACGATATCGTATTGAATGGTTATGAAGTCGGTGGCGGTTCAATGCGTATTTACAAACGTGATGTACAGGAAAAAATGTTCGCAGCATTGGGTCTTCCAGAAGAAGAATCTCGTGATAAATTTGGTTACTTGATGGATGCATTCGAATACGGAACACCTCCACACGGCGGTATTGCATTTGGATTTGACCGTCTAGTGATGTTGCTAGCAGGACGTACAAACTTGCGTGAAACGATCGCATTCCCGAAAACAGCCAATGCTACAGATCTATTGATGAATGCACCATCTGAAGTCGATACTTCTCAACTTCAACAATTGCATATCAAATTGGCTAAAAAACCGGGCGATGACAAAAAACAAGAAAATAAATAAAATCATTTAAAATATTCTGGGCAATGTGATATAAGGGTATTTTAAATATGCTTGCTCAGAATACTTTTGTTATATAGCTCTTAGAACGTACAATACATTAGAGCTATTTATATGAAGTTCAGTCTTCCACTCATGAAGAAAGGAGTGAATATTGATGTTAAACCAATTTTCACGTACAGAACTTGCTTTTGGCTCAGAAGGTATGGAAGTAATGAAAAATAGTACTGTTGCTGTGTTAGGTATTGGTGGAGTCGGCGGAATTGCTGTTGAAGCCCTCGCACGTACAGGTATCGGACGTATTATTTTGATCGACAAAGATACGGTTGATATTACTAACATCAATCGCCAAATTCATGCGCTAACAACTACGGTTGGACAAAAGAAAGCGGATCTAATGGTGGATCGTGTCAAATTGATCAATCCTGAATGTGACGCAATCGCACTAAACATGTTCTATACCGAAGAAACGTATGAAGAATTGTTTAAATATGATCTCGATTATGTAATCGATGCTTCAGACACGATCATTTATAAAATCCATTTGATCAAACAATGCCTAGAACGCAAAATCCCTGTCATTTCGAGTATGGGTGCAGCTAACAAAATGGACCCGAGTCAATTTCAGGTAGCCGATATTTCGCAGACCAAAATGGACCCGATTGCACGTATCGTTCGTACCAAATTACGTCAAGAAGGCATCAAAAAAGGCGTGAAAGTCGTATTTTCTACCGAAAAACCGATGAAACCACGTCAGGATATTACGGACAAAATCGTGCCTGAAAATGCACCGGAAATCCGTAAAGCCAAACAACCACCAGCAAGTAACGCTTTCGTACCCCCTGTAGCAGGACTCATCATGGTCAGCGTCACTGTCCGCGATCTGCTTGAAAAGAATGGTATCGAACTCTAAAATACAATGCTAAGTAAGTTTTCATAAGAAAGAGCATGCTATCTTCCAAAGATACATGCTCTTTTCTTATCATTCTTTTCAAAGATAATCGGTATAAGCTCATAATCATTTACGATGTTGCTATTGCTAACGTAAAATAATCTTCATTCCAACGTAGCGTAAGAAATGGATATGTTCTGAAAGTCGCCTTTGAAGTGGAATCCCGACTGCTATGCAGTCTAATCAAAGGATTCCATTTCACCAGCGACGGCAAGAACAAAGCCTTTTCTGAAGCGAATGATGCCCACAGCGAGCATTTAAAAACAAATCAATCCATAGATTTCCGCCAAAAAGAACTAGTTTTTTCAAAATGCTTGTGGTATATTAAAAATCCTTTGTTAATGGCAAAACTATAAACATAAGCGCAGACTGACCTGAAAATAGTACACATGCTACCGTATTCGCTTTGCAAAAAGTGATCATGAGAAGTGTACCTTTTTACTGTTACGTCTGCGTTTTGTTTTTTTTGCGTGCTTAACAAAGAGATCATAAGTAGATTTCTTAGGAGGTAACTGAAATTGGAGGACAACTTTCAAAGTGCCTATCAAGAAGAGCAAGACAAGTTGCAACAAACGGTTGTTGAGATCGATGAACAACTCGAGCGTTTAAGCCAGATTCCTGTCTATACCGGTCATGATTTTACCGAGCAGATTTTGGAATCAGGTCGTGAACAGCAACGTCAATCTCTTTCGAAAAGCGCACAAGCACCGTATTTTGGTCGACTCGATTTTGCAGAAGGAGAAGAAGGAGCGCGTCAACCGCTGTATATTGGCAAGATTGGCGTAGGTAAGTCTGAAGTGGATGATCAGCCATTAGTGATTGATTGGCGAGCACCGGTTGCCAGTTTGTTTTACTCATTTACAGGCGGAGATGAAGCAGCAGTCTATGAAGCTCCAGAAGGATTCATTCAAGGATTAGTCTATTTGAAACGCAATATTGTGATTCATCAACGGATGTTAGAACGTCTAGCAGATACGTATGATCGTGAAAGTACAGAACCTGCGGTCACTGATGAATTTCTGGTGTATCGTCTGGGCGAAAATAAAGATAATAAATTGCGTGATATTGTATCTACGATTCAAGCCGAGCAAGATCGGATTATCCGTGCCGCTAAAAATACAGCACTGGTGATTCAAGGAGTAGCCGGTAGTGGGAAAACAACCGTTGCTCTGCATCGCTTAGCTTTTTTACTGTATCAATATCAAGAGCAAGTATCTGCCGATAAAATGATTATTTTTGCACCTAACCATATGTTTTTAGACTACATTTCAGAAGTGTTACCTGAACTGGGTGTAGGTGATATTCAGCAAAGTACATTCAGTGACTGGGCGCAACAGATTCTTAAAAGTGATATCCGTCTCGTTCCTCAATCAGAGACGTATGATTACTGGTTTGAAAATACCGATCGTCCAGCTGTAACCGATCATACCCCTTCTCGTTATAAAGGATCGCTTGTATTTATGCAGTTGATTCGTCAGTATATCGAAGTGCTTGAGCAGACAGCAGTTCCTGATATGGACTTTAATCCATGGGACGGAGCAATTTTGCCACAAGATGAGATATTGGAATGGTTCAATAATGAATACAAACACTATCCACTAGCGAAGCGTAAAGAGCGAGTGATGGCACGTGTTCACCGCTGGGTAGAAATGCAGTTAAAAATAGCGCCTTCCGAAGCTATCCGTAAAGAGCGTAAGAAAAAAGCAGCTCAACGGGAAAAAGCATACTTAAATAAATGGCCGAAATACGAGCCGTTAACATTATATAAACAACTATTTAAAGCAATTAAAAGTAATAGTCTCACTGAAAATCTGCAACCGATCTGGGAACAGATTCCGACTGATGTTATCAAAATTGTTTCTAGTGAATTGAAAAAAGATCGTATTCGTGAAGATGATCTGCCAGCGCTGGTATATATCCATACGTTACTTCATGAGATGGAAGCCGAACATCGCTTTGACCATGTGGTGATGGATGAAGCGCAAGACTTTTCGCCTTTCCATGTGTCTTTATTAGATCATTATGTACGAGGTAGTTCATTTACGATACTGGGCGATTTGTCGCAGGGGATTCATGCGTATCGAGGTGTACACCAATGGGAAGAAATAAGCAGTCTATTTGCTTCGGAGCAGACCGATTACTTCCCTCTAACTCGAAGTTATCGTTCAACGATGGAAATTATCGAATTTGCAAATATTATTTTGAATAAAGGTGTACAAAATGGTATCACCGCTGTACCTGTATTCCGTAGTGGTGATCCGGTACAGATGATTCCTTGTCTTCCGGATTCACGTGTAGAGACGATTAAGTCACACTGGCAACAATTGCAAGCTAAAGAGTACCGCACAACTGCTATTCTGACACGTACTCTGCATGAAGCGATAGCGCTACATCAACAACTGACTGAACAAGGGATAGACATCCATTTAATTGATGGAGGCAAAGCTGCTTATCAAGGTGGACATTCGATTCTACCTGTGTATTTGTCTAAAGGGTTAGAATTTGATGCAGTGATCGTCACTGATGTAGATACGGATCATTATCGTAATGATGATTGGGATGCCAAATTATTGTATGTTGGATGTACGCGTGCATTGCACGAATTGTGGATTATGCATGGTCAACAAGTACCTGATTATATTAGTAGATAACAATAATTAAAATGTAGAGTGGAGTAAGGATACTCATTCTATACAATCAAGTCAAAATGCTAAAAAGAGAGTACCGTATACAGTGAATCTGTATATGGACTCTCTTTCTGCTTTTTGTGCAAAATAATGTTAAAATAAAGAGACGTTCTTTCGCCCAATTTAGGATTTGATAACTAAAATAGAGGTATCTTCAAGGGCTTTGAGAGAATGAAATTCATCAGGTTCCATAATCAAAACTTCATGAGGAGAAAGTATAATTTCTTGATCTGATACGGTAAAAGCTACTTTTCCACTTTTGACCACAATGAACACATGCTTAGGGCTTTTGTGAGTAGGAATTTCTTGATTCGCACTTAATTGTAAATGAACAATCTGACGTGCTTCGGTATTGTAGATCGAAGTTAGTTTTTTATCCTGTTGTGGTATTACTGTATCTAATAAAATGGTTTGCATACTATCGTCTCCTTCAAGTGTTTAGCATAAGGCAATTATTAGGGTTGTTGTTAACCTGCTTTTACTATAGATCGAAATCAGAATCATCTAGGTGATTACAGTCACTACAAATGTGACAGTATAAATGAGTCAGTATAGATAGGATGTGAACGTATGGATTTATTTTCTTATGAAGACAGTGGCAATGGTTCTGGATCAGAGAGTATGGGTGTACTGGCAGATCGGATGCGTCCACAGTCGCTCGATGAATATATAGGGCAAGAACAGATTGTCGGTCAAGGTAAATTACTACGACGTGCGATTGAAGCAGATCAAGTATCATCGATCTTATTATACGGCCCACCAGGGTGTGGCAAAACGACATTAGCACACATTATTTCAAAGCATACACAAGCTGAATTTGTACGACTAAATGCTGTAGAAGCCACAGTTAAAGAAGTGCGTGAAGTGATCGAACGGGCACAGACGAATAAGTCGTTATACGGTACCAAAACGATTCTTTTTCTAGATGAAGTCCATCGGTTTAACAGCTCTCGTCAAGATGCACTATTACCTGCTGTAGAAAAAGGAACGATTATTTTTATAGGCGCTACCACTGAAAATCCTTTTCATTATGTGAATGGCGCTTTGATGAGTCGCTCGACTCTTTTTCAATTAGAGTCATTGAATCAAGAACATTCGATGATTGCAATGAAGCGTGCATTGAGCGATTCACAGCGTGGACTTGGATTTATGCAATTACAAGTGGATGAAGAAGCATTACAACATATCGCTTCTATGGCTAATGGAGATATTCGGCGAGCACTTAATGCGCTGGAACTGGCTGCTGTGACTACACCACCAGACAGTGAAGGCAATATTCATGTCACTCTAGAAGTAGCAGAAGAATCGATTCGTCGTCCGATTGTAAGGGCAGATGAGTCGACTCAATATGATGTATTGTCTGCTTTTCACAAAAGTATACGGGGCTCTAGTGATGCCGCTCTATTCTGGTTCTTATATGCAGTTGAAAAGTTAGGGATGGACCCGATGACTTTCCTAAGACGCTTAATCGCTGCCAGTAGTGAAGATATCGGACTGGCTAACCCACAAGCGATGATTCAATCACTAGGCGCATTAGATGCGTATCGTACAAATGGATGGCCTGAGGCGAAGCTCAATATTGCGCAAGCGATTCTATTTGCTGTCGAAAGTCCGAAGTCTAATGCTGTCTATACTGCCATCTCTAGTGCAATGTCGGCTATTGATGAGATCAAGTCTGCTGAAGTTCCTTTGCATTTACGAGATACTCATTACAAAGGATCAGCACAGTTAGGGCATGAAGGATATAAGTATCCGCATAACTTCCCGAATCATTTTGTCAAACAAGAGTATTTGCCGAAAGGGATTTCTCGTAAAGTGTTTTATCAAGCGACAGAACAGGGCAATGAATCGAAGATTAAGCTCAATCAAGAACGCAGACGAGGATTATAATATGCCATTCTTTACAAACTAATAGGCATACGTTATATTAAAATCAATAAAATCGGCGATGGAGTTCGCCATTGACTGCTGATTTCAGCTAATGACTCCTACTTGTTTAAGCACAGGATTGCTGTGTCTTGATCGAGTAGGAGTTATTTTTATGTACAGGAAAGGGGATCATAAATATGTATTATGTCTGGGTAGCTCTATTTGGCGTATTGGGAGCACTATGTCGTTATCTAATAGGAGTATGGATTGTAAGCCCGGGATTTCCGCTGGCAACATTAATCATTAATATTGCTGGCTGTTTTCTGTTAGCGATAGTGATGAAATACTTAGCTGAACTTCCTTATATCTCAAAAGTAATGATTACCGCGCTGGGCACAGGCTTTGTAGGTTCATTTACTACCTTTTCAACATTTAGTGTGGAAAGTATAGAGCTGATCGAAAAACACTGGTACGGTACAGCAATACTTTATATCGGAGCCAGTCTTATCGGTGGATTGTTATCTTCGCGCTTCGGATTCTATGTGAGCGAACAATGGTTGAATAGAAGGAGGAATCGTCATGCTCATTAATATGCTGTTGGTATCAGTAGGAGCGGTATTTGGCGTGTTGACTCGCTTATTATTATCCAACTGGATGAAAACCAAGTGGCCGATGCAATTTCCTTTAGCGACGCTATGTATTAATATCAGCGGTTCTTTTTTGTTAGGATTATTATTCGCTTCAGGGTTAAATAGTCATTTTCAATTGTTGATTGGTACTGGTTTTATGGGCAGTTATACTACGTTCTCAACATTTAAGTTAGAAAATATTGAATTACATTTGAAAAAAAAGTATCGTATCTTCTGGAGCTATATCGGTGCTTCCTATGTACTGGGCATAGGATTTGCTGCATTGGGGCTATGGATAGGAAATACGTATTTATAAGTTTGTGATTAAGAAGTATGAGAAACAGCAAAGAGTTACTGATAACGATCATCAGTAACTCTTTGCTGTTATTACATATTTAACTTAGTTTCTATAACAATTACACAACGGCTTCGTAAGCTACTTTTTCAACGACATCAATCGTACCGCCACCTAGACAAAGTTCTCCATCATAGAAAACAACTGCTTGTCCTGGGGTGATTGCTTTTTGTGGCTCATCAAATTGCACATGGACATTGCCATCAGCTTGCCATGTCAACGTCACACCTTGATCCGGTTGACGGTAACGGAACTTCGCTACGCAATGAAGAGTTGAACCCACTGCATGTTCAGAACCATCAATCCAGTTCATTACAGATGCTACAAGACCCGTCGAATACAGACTTGGATGTTGATCACCTTGTACAACATACAAAATGTTTTGATCCAAATCTTTGTCAGCGACAAACCACGGATTACCATTTCCTGAACCGCCAATTCCCAATCCTTGACGTTGCCCAAGAGTGTAATACATCAATCCATCATGATCGCCTTTGACTTCACCTGTTGCAATATCAATCATTTTGCCCGATTTGGCAGGTAAGTATCCACTTAGAAATTCACGGAAATTACGTTCACCGATAAAGCATACGCCAGTGCTATCTTTTTTCTTCGCTGTATATAGACCTGCTTCTTCTGCAATACGGCGAACTTCTGGTTTAGGTAAATGACCGATCGGGAACATCGTTTTAGATAATTGTTTTTGATTCAACGCATTCAGGAAATACGTTTGATCTTTGCCATTATCAATACCACGTAGCAACTGGAATACACCATCTTTTTCAATAACACGTGCATAATGACCTGTAGCGACATAATCAGCACCTAGATCCATCGCTTTGTTCAAAAACTCACCGAACTTGATTTCACGGTTACACATCACGTCTGGATTCGGTGTGCGTCCACGTTTGTATTCGTCTAAGAAATACGTAAATACTTTATCAAAGTATTCTTTTTCAAAATTCACTGTATAGTAAGGAATACCGATCTGTTCACAGACCCGGCGCACATCCTCTGAATCTTCTTCTGCTGTACAATGACCGAATTCATCGGTATCATCCCAGTTTTTCATAAAAATTCCGATCACATCATAACCTTGTTGTTTGAGTAGCAACGCGGTCACTGAGGAATCGACTCCGCCGGACATACCGACAACGACACGAGTGTCTGCTTTTGCTTTTTCCATTTGTACTCACCACTTTATATAAGATGAGATGATTCTGTATTATTTGCTAAATGGATCATATTCTGTACCCAATAATAAGAATTCATCTGTAAAAGGTATATCTAACCGACAGCAATAATTCATTGTACCATTTTCTTGCAAGATCGCGTGGAGAAAAGCACGAATAATTTCCCATAAAGCCTGTATATATGTTACGATAGGTCACAAGAATGATCGGAATACAGTGAATTATCGAAATTTTACGATACGTGCAACTATTAATAATAATTGAGGTTGTTCAATAAATCAACGATTTATCATTGTTTTTGCCAAATTTAAGTGAGGTGCCCTATATGAAGATATCAACTAAAGGACGTTACGGTCTAACAATCATGATGGAATTGTCTTCCCGCTTTGGTGAAGGCCCTACATCACTCAAAAGTATTGCTGAAAAAAATCAACTATCTGAACACTATTTGGAGCAGTTAATCGCTCCACTTCGTAATGCCGGATTAGTAAAAAGTATCCGCGGGGCTTATGGCGGTTATATTTTATCACGTGAACCGGAGACGATTACAGCAGGCGAAGTTATTCGTGTACTCGAAGGTCCCATTTCCGTTGTTGATTTTACCGATGAAGATGTAGCTGCTAAGCGTCATCTATGGATGCAGATTCGTGATGCCATCGCTCAAGTCATTGATTCAACGACACTTAAAGATCTGATCACGTACCGTGAGCAAGGTCAAGAAGACAATTATATGTTTTATATCTAAATTCGATATAGACAACAAGACGGAGGGGAATCCGCAGGTATATGGCTGCTCCCTTCCGTTTTTTGCTGTCTTTGTACGTATATTTTATTTTCCGATACAGAAAGGTGAATTGATATGAACGCTATTTATTTAGACCATGCAGCTTCTACTCCGATCCATCCACAAGTGGCTGAACGTATGTTACAGGTAATGACCCATACCCACGGTAATGCTTCAAGTGTGCATGCTTTCGGACGCTCTGCCAAAAAAGTAGTCAGTGGAGCTAGAGACCAAATCGCTAAAGATCTAGGTTGTCGTCCGGATGAATTGGTATTTACCGCAGGAGGAACCGAAAGTGATAATCTCGCTTTATTTGGGATTGCTGAATCCTTAAGTCATAAAGGCAAACATATCATCACATCACAGATTGAACACCATGCGGTACTTCATGCTTGTGAAGCGTTAGAACAGCGTGGTTATGAAGTAACTTATTTGCCTGTTAATGCTCATGGATTAGTTTCTATAGAAGAAGTAGAAGCGGCTATTCGCCCGGATACGATATTGATCAGTATTATGTTTGGTAACAATGAAGTAGGAACCATTCAGCCGATTACAGAGATTGGACAATTAGCACGTGCCAAAAATATTATTTTTCATACCGATGCTGTTCAAGCACTAGGTGCTATTCCTTTGAACTGTCATGAGTTACCTGTAGATTTAATTAGCTTTTCTTCTCACAAAATCAATGGTCCACAAGGGATCGGTGCACTATATATACGTCATGGAGTCAAAGTAGAACCTGTATTGTACGGCGGTCTACAAGAACGCAAGCGTCGTGCAGGAACGGAGAATTTAGCGGGTATTGCAGGCTTTGCACAAGCGGTAGAACTTGCTGTACAAGGACTATCTGAGCGCATCAACCATCTGGAATCATTACGTGCATACATGTTAGAAGAATTAGAACAACAAGTCGGTACCGAAGGGTATGTTGTCAATACACCTATCGATCAATCGCTACCTCATATTCTGAATATTAGCTTTCCCGGCGTGAAAAGTGAAACGATGTTAATGAATCTCGATATGGAAAATATTGCAGCTGCCAGTGGATCAGCATGTACTTCAGGTTCACTCGAATTGTCACATGTTCTTCAAGCAATGAAAATTCCTGAAAATCTCTTGAATTCGGCGATTCGCTTTAGCTTTGGGATGGGTAATACTAGGGAAGAAATAGCATATGCTACACAAAAGATTGCAACTATTTTAAAGCGTATACGTAGTAGAAATTAGGGCTCCCCTGTGTGGTGAATAATAAGGGAGGGAAGATGATCATATGACGCCAACAGCCGGGCAAGAAAGAAATGATTTTCTTCCTGCGCAATCTATGCGATGAGGAGGTCCTGAGCGTTATGAAGATGCAGGGAATGATTGGACTTGCTGTATTTGATATTGAAGATGGCAAGCAACTTGGTAAAATTCATGACTTTATATTAAGCGAAGACTGGTCGGTTCAGGGTTTTGAACTGGAAGGTAAAAGCTTTTTCTCATTACAAGTGCGTACCATACTATGGGAAGATATTGTGTCTTATGGAGAAGACGCTATTATGATTCGCAATCAACAGGCAGTCCGCCAGATCGCGGCTGACGATATTAAACATACATTTTTGATCGGTCAAAACAAAATTAAAGATATGCCTCTGCTTACCAGTGATGGAGCAATGTTAGGCTATGTGTCTGATGTTTATTTTGATCATGAGTTGGGTAAAAGCATTACCGGGATTGAAATCAGTGATGGCTTTATCTCGGATATGATAGGCGGAAGAAAGTGGCTTCCAGTAAGTGGACAAGTTGCTTTTGGTGAAAGCGCGATTATGGTGCCGATTGAAAGTAATGAACGCCTACAGGAATGTCATTAAACTTGGAGACGGATAGGGTGAGCGCTGAATGAAATGTCCAAATTGTAGTTCAAAAGATATTGGTAAAATTGGTTCCCATCAATTTTATTGCTGGGGTTGCTTTATTGAGTTAACTGTTAATGGCGGTAAAATGTCTGTGTATCAAGTCGAAGAAGACGGCACACTGAGTTCATTAGACGATTTGTTTGTCGAAGAACCTGTAGCTATGTATACACAAGCTTGAGCCTTTTTAGAAACGTGAACGATGTATAGAGTGGCGAATATCGGCTGTTCCGACAGCGCGATACAATTCTTATCTTATACATACTACGTGTATCAGCGCTATTTTAAAAACCCCGTCTTGTATTGCACATCTGTAGAGGTGGCGATAGAAGTCGGGGCTTTTAAGCATGATGGATGCGATTGACAGACGTATGGGCGCTAGATATACTGATATAGTTGTTAAAGAACCGTGAAATTTCGGAACATGAACGTTAGGTGAGCCGAAATAAAGGAGATCCAGGCATACATCTTTTGTTACACAGGTAATTGAAGTGATGACCGAACCCTACATAGTGTTAATCGGATGTATTCAGCGGTTAAGAGTCACTTATTCAAGAGACCTATATACAATAAAAGAGCGGTTGCAGGGAATATTGTTAGATATACACCAGAACACCGCCCCTGATTTTGCGCAGGGCGCTTTTTTTTTACCGACTTGTCAAGCGATACAGGTTGGATAGATTACTGGATCACCAAGAAATTGATGTTTAACTATTCTGAGGAGGCTCATTACTTATGAAAGCAAGTGAAATTCGTTCCAAATGGCTCGCTTTTTTCGAAAGCAAAGGACACAATGTTGAGCCAAGCGCTCCGTTAGTTCCTCATAATGATCCATCTCTATTGTGGATTAATGCAGGGATGGCTCCACTCAAAGCTTATTTTGATGGACGCGAAAAACCTGAAAATCCACGTATTACGAATTCGCAGAAATGTATTCGTACCAATGATATTGAAAATGTAGGAAAAACACGTCGTCACCATACGTT
The DNA here is from genome assembly GCF_028594455.2 of Paenibacillus sp. PK4536. NCBI lineage: Bacteria > Bacillati > Bacillota > Bacilli > Caryophanales > Paenibacillaceae > Paenibacillus > Paenibacillus sp. PK4536. Next base: position 5,008,578 of record NZ_CP126313.1, on the reverse strand, counting down.
TTTTGAAATGCTAGGAAACTTCTCGATCGGTGACTATTTCAAAGAAGAAGCGATCACATGGGCTTGGGAATTTTTGACGGGCAAAGAGTGGATTGGATTTGATCCAGAACGTTTATCTGTAACGGTATATCCAGAAGACGAAGAAGCTTTCAAATTGTGGAACGAGAAAATCGGCCTACCTGCTGAACGTATTATTCGTTTGGAAGAAAATTTCTGGGATATCGGTGAAGGCCCTTGTGGACCTTGTAGTGAGATCTTCTATGATCGTGGAGATGCTTATGGCGCTCTTGATCCGAATGATCCTGAGATGTATCCAGGTGGAGAAAATGAACGTTTCCTGGAAGTATGGAACCTTGTATTCTCTCAATTTAATCATAACAAAGATGGTAGCTACACACCGCTACCGAACAAAAACATAGATACAGGTGCAGGGTTAGAGCGTTTTGCTTCGATTTTGCAAGAAGTGGATTCTAATTTTGATACCGACTTGTTCCAACCGATTATTCAACAAGCCGCTCAAATTGCGGGTGTAACGTATAAACAAAATGAAGAAACCGATGTAGCGTTGAAAGTCATTGCTGACCATATTCGTACGGTTGCTTTTGCAGCAGCAGATGGCGTATTGCCTTCGAACGAAGGACGCGGTTATGTTATCCGTCGATTGTTACGTCGTGCAGTGCGTTATGGTAAAGTGATCGGTCTGGATAAACCGTTCTTGTTCAGCTTAACCGGTATTGTAGGCGAGATTATGGGCGTCTATTATCCAGAAGTAGTATCCAAGCGTGAATTTATCGAGAAAATTATTCGTACAGAAGAAGAGCGTTTCCATGAGACGTTATCCGATGGTTTGAATATTTTGGCTGATCTGAGTACACAAGCGAAGCAAAATGGACAAACAGCGATCAGTGGCGCAGAAGCGTTTAAATTGTATGATACGTATGGTTTCCCATTTGATTTGACAGAAGACTATGCAGCTGAAAATGGATTGACTGTAGATCGTGCAGGCTTCGATACAGCAATGCAAGAGCAACGTGATCGTGCTCGTGCAGCTCGTCAAGATAGTGGTAGTATGAAAGTACAAGGTGGCGTATTGTCTGATTTTGAAGGCAAAAGTGAATTTATCGGTTATGAGCAGTTAACCGTACAAGCTACTGTAGTCGCATTGATTCAAGAAGAAGCTTCGGTCGACCGTGTCGGTGAAGGTCAACAGTGTCAGGTGATTCTAGATGTGACTCCTTTCTATGCTGAAAGTGGTGGTCAGATCAGTGACGTAGGACGTTTGAGCAACGATACTGTAGAAGCTTCTGTTGAAGGATTGTTCAAAGCTCCACGCGGACAATTTGTGCATATCGTAACGGTAAGTTCGGGTGAACTTCATATCGGTGATGTGGTTACAGCAGAAGTAGATGCACCAAATCGTAACGATATTATCAAAAACCATACCGCGACTCATTTACTTCATCAAGCACTTAAAGATGTATTGGGTACACATGTTAATCAGGCAGGTTCACTGGTTGAAGCAGAGCGTTTACGTTTTGACTTTTCTCACTTCGGTAGTATCACACCGGAAGAACTGGCAGATATCGAACGTCGTGTGAATCAGGAAATCTGGAAAGGTCTTGATGTCGAGATCGAGTACAAAGGTATTGACGAAGCGAAAGCGATGGGTGCTATGGCACTATTCGGCGAGAAATATGGCGATATCGTACGTGTTGTACAGATTGGCGATTACAGTATTGAGCTATGTGGTGGTTGTCATGTCGATAACACAGCACGTATTGGATTGTTCAAATTAGTATCTGAAAGTGGTATTGGTTCGGGTGTACGCCGTATCGAAGCTGTTACAGGACGCCTAGCTTACATGTTCTTGGATAGCCAATTGGATATTCTAAAGCAAGCTGCGGTACAATTGAAATCAAATGTACATGATGTGCCTAAACGCATCGAGTCATTGAACCAACAACTTCGCGATCTAGGTCGTGACAATGAATCTCTACAAAGTAAATTAAGCTTGATCGAAGCAGGTCAATTAACAGACAAAGTAGAAATGATTGGTTCTACACCATTGTTGGCTGTATCTGTCCATGTTCCAAGTATGGATGCTTTACGTGGTCTAGCAGACGAATTGAAAGGCAAATTGCCTGAAGCAGTGCTTGTATTAGGAGCTGCTCAAGACGATAAAGTAAACTTTGTAGTCGTTGTTCCGAAATCAGGTATTGAGCGTGGACTTCATGCTGGTAAATTGGTTAAAGAAGTCGCTGCTATCTGTGGTGGTGGCGGTGGTGGTCGTCCAGATATGGCACAAGCCGGTGGTAAAGATGCTTCCAAATTAGCTGAAGCTCTTGAAGCAGCCAAACAACATGTAGCATCCATCTAAGTGATATTAGTATCAGATAATGGGTACAAAATAGAAGGAATAGCGTGTTAGATTCAAAAAGTTGAAACAATTTTGTAACTTTTTGAATAGTTTTAACGTAAATATTCCTTGTATATCCCTTGTTGTGTTATGATGAAAAAGAATCAGCATGAACAGCAAGGGATTCCATTTTGAGGAAGTGTACAAGTATACACTTTTTCCAAAAAGCGAGGTGTCAGCGAGTGGACTCCATGGATAAAACAGTTAAATTTAATGTGAAGGGTGACGAGCACGAAACCTCTTCTCAGGAAATACTTCTCACTGTATACGATGCACTGGTTGAGAAGGAATACAACCCGATCAATCAAATGGTCGGATATTTGATCTCAGGGGACCCCGCTTACATTCCCCGGCATAAGAATGCTCGAAGTTTGATCGGCAAAAAAGAGCGGGATGAATTAATAGAAGAACTGGTCCGATCCTACCTGGCCAGTCATCGGTAGAGACGGAGCGTACAAGAAATGAGAATATTAGGTTTGGATTATGGGGATCGAAAAATTGGCGTTGCGATAAGCGATGCTTTTGGCTGGACCGCTCAAGGGGTAGAAGTTATTGATCGTAAACGTACCAAAGATGTCGGTGCACGGATCGTAGAGCTTGTACAGGAACTTGAAGTGACCGAGATTGTTGTTGGACTACCCAAGAATATGAACGGAAGCGTCGGTCCCCGTGGTCAACTAAGTATGGAATTCGCTGAAAGTCTCAAAGAATCTGTGCAGCTACCTGTTCACCTATGGGATGAAAGGCTTACAACCGTGTCAGCTGAGCGTACGCTTATCGAGGCAGATGTAAGTCGCAAGAAACGCAAGCTAGTGGTTGATAAAATGGCTGCAAGCTTGATTTTACAAAATTACTTGGATGCCAAAAGTAAAAGGTGAGGGTGGTAAATATGGCTAAAGATCAAAATTTGCTTGAGGAAGAACCAGAAATTATTTATATTCCTGATGATGAAGGTAATGAAGAAGAGTTTGAAGTCATCATGAAATTCGAGGTTGATGGTTCGGACGCCAAATATATGATGGTCGTGCCTATGGAATCCACAGAGGACGATACCGACGAAGTATATGCGTTTCGCTATGAAGAAGATAACGATGATCTCAAACTTTTCATTATCGAAAATGAAGAGGAATGGCAGATCGTTGAAGAAACATTCAATACTTTAGTTGCTGAATTGGATGGTGAATAAGCCCATGACGGATCTTTCTGCGAGTAACGTCAAGTTTACGTCAAGATTGCTAGAAGCTTATGGTCTGTTGATTGAACTAACGGATGAACAGAACGAAGTCACTGTTTATCGTATTGTCAGTGAGTTTCAGATAGACACAGGAACTTATGCAGTCTTGCAAAAAGATACGGTTATTCCTGAAGACAACGTCGAGATTTTAAAAATCATTGATGATGCAGATGGACAACCTGAACTTGTGACTATTGATGATGATGATGAATGGGAAGATGTAGCCGAGCTATATGACGAACTGACATTACCGTTTGAAGATTAATCACGGATGCAGTACAATATGCACAATTATCTTCCAAAAAGAGCGGGATCTATTCCGCTCTTTTTGGCTGTAAAAGGAGCTGTTATATTCATTGCGCAGACGAGGTAGGGCAGGGATATGGATAATATTGATTGTTCTTATTGTGATTGCAGCAGGTATTGGCTACGGTTGGAATGCCATGCAACCTACAGCAACATCAGATCAAGTCGTTCCATATACATTAAAATCAGGAACAAGCAAATCAACCGTAGCTGAAGAATTAGCTCAAAATGGATTGATCAAAAATGCGTTGGCTTTTAAAGTCTATTTGAAATTAAATAGTGAAGGTAGCGAATTCAAAGCAGGTGATTATGAGTTCACGCCAGGTCTAACATATGCTCAAATCATTACGAAGCTGAATAACGCAGATGTTGTGGTGCCCAAAACGATGAAATTTACGATTCCTGAAGGTTATACCGTGACACAGATTGCGGATAAGTTAAGTGAAGCGGGATTTGTAGATCGTGATGCTTTTATGAAATTGGTTGATGATCCTTCATCCATGAAGCTTGCTCAAGAATTGAAAGTTCCTACTGGAGACGGCATTCTTCATCCACTGGAAGGGTATTTGTTCCCGGCAACCTATGATTTACCGATAGAAAGTACAGAATCCGATATTATCGCTAATATGTTGTTAGCCACACGCACCAAGCTGCGTTCAATTGATAATCTAGATGCTCAGCTCAAAGAACGCAATTTGACGGTGCATCAGCTGTTAACAGAGGCCTCTCTTGTTGAACGTGAAGTTGTCGTTCCAGAAGAAAGAGCTCAGGTTGCAGGGGTAATCGATAATCGTCTGAAGCAAAATATGAAGCTCCAAATTGATGCAACTGTGCAATATGCCCTAGGCAAGCAAAAAGTCCGACTGTTATACTCAGATCTTAAAATAGATAGTCCTTACAACACTTACTTACATGAAGGGTTACCACCAGGTCCGATCGCGAATCCGGGTCTAGATGCGATCAAAGCAACACTGGCACCTGAAGCTTCAAAATATTTATATTATGTGACCAAAAAAGACGGTACAGGCGGGCATTTATTCGCTCAAACGTATCAAGAACATCTCAAAAATATCGAAACAAGCAAGAGTACAGCCAAGTAAGGCTGTGTGGGAGGCGGCTTCAAGATGAATACAAAACCTGAATTGTTGGTTACAGCATCTTCGCTGGAAGAATTATATCGTTTGGCAGAAGCAGGAGCAGATGCTTTTCTGATCGGTGAAGAACGTTATGGAATGCGATTGTCTGGGGAGTTCAAAGTAGAAGATATTGCACAAGCAGTAAATTATGCGCATGAACATGGCAAACGTATTTATGTAGCCGTCAATAATTTAATGACCAATGAGCTTTTAGAAGATTTACCAGAATACATCAAACAGCTGACAACGTTACAAGTAGATGGGATTGAATTTGGCGATCCCGCTATCGTAGCATTGGCTCGTGAGCATGCGCCTGGAATAGCGTTACACTGGAATGCTGAGATGACTTCGACCAATGCAGTGACAGCGAACTACTGGGGCCGTAAAGGCGCTACAAGAGCTGTACTGGCACGTGAACTCAATATGGATGAGATCACAGGTATGATCGGCAAACTAGAAGTGGAAGCGCAAGTGCAGGTACACGGGATGACGAATATTTATCATTCTAAAAGACGCCTAGTCGGTAGCTATATGCAACATCAGGGTAGACCTGTGGATGGTAATGATCTAGGTCTGCAACGTGGATTGTTCCTGATTGAAGCCGAACGTCGGGATGAGACATTCCCTATCTATGAAGATACCAATGGAACGCATATTATGAGCTCAGAAGATGTATGTATTCTGGAAGATTTACACTTGCTGATGGAAGCAGGCGTTCAAAGCTTCAAAATCGAAGGCATTTTAAAATCAATCACTTATAACGAAACAGCGGTCCGTATGTTCCGTCAAGCGATTGATCGGTATGCTCAAGATCCAGAACAATATGAATTTGATGAGTCATGGATGGATGAGATTCGTCGTATACAAGATCCTGAACGTGAATTGTCATTTGGTTTCTTTTATAAAGAACAAGTATTTTGATTGCAGTGTAGATGGAATGATTGAAAAAGGGGGGCTTTCCATGTCAACAACGGAAAAACCAAAGTATTATGGTAAACGTCATCGTCTAGCCAAACCTGAATTGTTAGCACCTGCTGGTAATTTGGAAAAACTGAAATTTGCGATTCACTATGGTGCAGATGCAGTCTATATTGGTGGACAAAAATACGGTCTTCGTTCGAATGCAGATAACTTCAGCTTTGAAGAAATGCGTGAAGGGGTCGAATTTGCAAATCGTTACGGTGCTAAAGTATTTGTAGCTACCAATATTTATGCTCATGATGAAGATATTGCAGGTCTTGAAGAGTATTTGTGCAAATTAGAAGAAGTAGGCATCTCTGCGGTCATCGTAGCAGATCCTGCGATTATTGAAACAGCACTACGCTGTGCACCCGGTCTTGAAGTCCATTTGAGTACACAGCAATCCACATTGAACTGGCAAGCGGTGAAATTCTGGAAAGAAGAAGGATTACCACGGGTTGTATTAGGACGGGAAACAAGCTTTGCTGAAATTGCTGAGATCAAAAAACATGTAGATGTTGAAATCGAAGCCTTTATTCATGGAGCGATGTGTTCTTCTTTTTCAGGACGCTGTGTGTTATCGAACCACTTTACAGATCGTGACTCTAATCGTGGTGGATGTTGTCAGTCTTGTCGTTGGAAATATGATCTATTCGAAGATGCACGTTCAGAACAAGAATGGGTATCAGAAGAAGATACGGCTGATCAACAAATGTTGCAATCCTTTAGTCTGGGCGTGAATCAGAAACCACTTTATGAAGAACAAGATTCTGCGTTCTCTATGGGTTCCAAAGATTTGTGTATGTTAGAGCATATTCCTGATCTGATTGAAGTCGGTGTAGATAGCTTCAAAATTGAAGGGCGTATGAAATCGATCCATTATGTAGCGACTGTGGTGAATGCGTACCGTCAAGCAATCGATTCATATATGGCTGATCCTGAGAATTATGTGTTGAAGCCAGAATGGTTGGAAGATATTAATAAAGCAGCGAATCGTCCACTAAATACAGGATTTTTCTATGATACACCTGATCATGAAGATCATATCTATGAAGCAGAAGAAAAAGCAGTTCCTTATGATTTTGCAGGCTTAGTACTGGATTATGATGAAACAACAGGAATCGCAACGGTGCAACAGCGTAACCATTTCAAACCAGGACAAGAGATCGAATTTTTTGGACCGAATCAAATGTTTTTCAAACAAACAGTCGGTCAATTGTGGGATGAAAATGGCAACGAGTTAGATGCTGCACGCCATCCATTACAAAAAGTGAAAATGAAAGTCGATCATCCTGTTCGTTACTTTGATATGATGCGTAAAAACAACACCAAACAAAGCAAATCAGCTGTTAAAACAGCAGTCACAGTATAATTTAAGTTATAAGAAAATAATGGAATCATTTACAATCTTATAAGGTAATAAGGTCTATTATACCGCATAGTATAATAGACCTTATTTTTTTGCGAAAAAGGGTTCAAATTTCCTGGTTTATAACCGATAATGGAATCAAGAGCATTCGAAATGCTTATTTTTTGTTTCGTTTATAAGGTGAAGCAGGGATAAAACAAGTAGGATTACATAAAAACCTGTATGCACACGAAATCTAAAACGGCGGTGAAGATTATGGGGTTATTGCAGAAAAAAGGTAAGTCAAACAGCAAAACAACACTTCCAGACACCAAGAAGCTTGAAAAAGAACAAAAAAAGAAATTGAAAAGTGAGCGTACAGGTCTAGCGAAAAAGGCTAATGAAGTTGCTCAGAAGAAATGGTTTAAACCAGAAAAGAAAGCGAATACACAACAACCTTCTATTCTCCCCACGACAGCAAAACATTCTCGTACACTACCCAAATGGGCGAAAATTCCCAAAATTCCTAAGTTCTCAAGTAACTATTCAAACTCATCAAATGATCCATCTGTACCCACTAATCGCTGGGGTAGATTAAATCCAGCAAAATCGGTAGGCATCAAATTATTTCTTATCTTTTTTATTGCTATTATGTTGCTAGTGGTATCGTTAGGAACGTTCTCGTATCTGATAGCAAAAAGTATTATCAAAGAAAATGCAGCTATCGGTAATGAACAGACGATTATTCAAACAGGTGAAAAACTTGATGTGATTTTGGGACAACTGGTGAATTCATCTACTCAAATCTTTTTCGATCCTAATATGCAAGATCAGTTAGTGAAGTTATCTACAGCAGGTATAGACGATTTTGAGAAATTCCAAGCGGTCAATGCAATTACAAGTAATCTACAAAATCAACTCAACTCATTAGATGCTATCGATTCAATTTATATTATTCCAATGAATAAAGCAGTGAATATTGTAGGAGCAGGGGTACAGATTCCGGCAGAGGATGAAGTACGTAATACAGCCTGGTATAAAGAATTAGAAAGTGGCAACGGTGTGATGCAGTGGGTACCTACCATGGAAATGCAAGGCACTGTCAAAAACTTCTTATTCGCACGTGCTGTCCGTACGACCAATACTTCTGATTCGTTTATTTTTGTAATCAGTGCCAACAGTAAATTGATCGAAGATCAGATTGCTAATGTAAATATGGGTACTGGAGGTCGTGTTGATCTTATTGGTGGTGCGACAAATACGGTCGTTGCTTCCACAAATAATGCAGATATTGCAACACCATCGAATTACAGCTTTTTACCTCAATTGACAGAGAAAAGCGGTAGAGTAGAAAATAGTGATGGTCAATCGCCTATTTTGATCGCATATAGTACACTTCAAAATTCAGATTGGAAATTAGTAGGGACAGTACCGATTAATGAACTGGTATCTAGTGCCAAACCGATCTTAAATATGACTTTGATTTTCGCTGTGATTGATGCTGTATTTGCTGTATTAATCGGTATCTTTATTATTCGTATTATTGCGAAGCCGTTACAGAATTTACAACAACTTATGCGTCAGGGTGCACAAGGTAAATTGAATGTTCGGACGACCCATAAGTCTGAAGATGAGATTGGACAGTTAGGTTCGGCTTTTAATGAAATGATGGAAAACATTACGAATCTGGTTAAGCAAACGAATCAATCGGCGCAAGAAGTATTAGGTACAGCCACAATTCTTAGTAATGCTTCCAAACAGACAGCTACATCAGCTAAAGAAATCGCTGTTGCTACTGAAGAAATCGCAAATGGTGCAGGCAGTCTTGCTCTTGAAGCAGAACGTGGTACAGAACTTGCTGATGGTATTATGGGTCAAATGAATAAAGTAATCAGTGCTAACAACGAAATGGGTGCTTCTGCTCATGATGTGGAACAAGCTAGTGAAACAGGTGTTCAGCATATGGAGAAATTACTTACTCGCACGCAGACTACAGAAGATATGATTCGTTCGCTTGGCGCTCGGATCGACTCATTACAACAAAGTACGTCTTCTGTTCAACAAGTGCTTGAGGTAATGCAGAATATTACCAAACAAACGAACATCTTATCTCTTAATGCTACGATTGAAGCCGCTCGTGCTGGAGCAGCCGGTAAAGGATTTATGGTAGTTGCTGATGAAGTACGTAAGTTAGCAGAGCAATCACGCGAATCTATTCTCATGGTTGGTAAAATTACCACCAATATTCAGCAGGAAATGGAAGAGACGATTAAAGTTCTGAATGATGCCTATCCGTTATTCAAACAACAGACAGAAGCGGTTAAAGATACAACGACTATTTTCGAATCGGTTCAAGGACAAATGTCTGCTTTTGTTACCAAGCTAAATTCAGTTACAGATTCGATTAATGAGCTTAGTCAGGTGCAAAATACGATGTCTGAAGCGATGAGTAATGTAAGTGCGGTTGCAGAACAATCTTCTGCTACATCACAAGAAGTGGCTTCTCTAAGTAATGAGCAACACAATGTAAGTAGTCAACTGGTATCATTGTCAGGTCAATTGGAAAATGTATCGCTTGATTTGAAAGAAACGATCTCACGGTTTACGGTGGAAGAAGACGCAGGAGATGCAGATGCGTTGCAATCGTCTATAGATCCATTTACAGAAGTGAATGAAGCACAAGAATCACAGCAAGAAGAACAACCAGAAGCACAAGTTGAAATAGAGCACGAGCAACCAGAAGCAACACATACTGAAGCAGATGCAGAGCAAGATACAACTTCAGACAAAAAAGAACAATAGATTTTAAAAAAGCCAAAAAGCCGAAGCCCTGTATTCAATACGGGACTTCGGCTTTTTTTGGCTAGCATACCTATTTATCATTTATTGTACAGGTGGAGCTGGATCATCTTCTTGTATCGGTTCAAATTCTTCTTGTGGAAGTCGGATCCACCGTTGTAGATATCCTTGTAACCATAATTCTTTTAACAAGATAATCAAGATCGGCGACAATACTAAGCCCACCACACCAAAAATAGATAAAGAAATAATCATTGCCGATAACATCAAATATGCTGAAGAAATGCCAATCGAATTTCCTGTGATTTTGGGTTCTAATAATTGACGGGTTAACATCACAACCACTAATAAAACGATCAATCCGATCGCAAGCCCTGTCTCACCAACCACAAATAGATACACAATCCAGGGAATAAAAATAACAGGAATACCGAGTAATGGCAAAATATCAAATGCTGCACTGAGTAACGAAATTGAGAAAGCATTATTCACGCCCAAAATAAGCAATCCTATGTACACCAATACAAAAGTAATCATCACCATGATGAATTGTGCTTTAAGATAAGCACCGATAGCATAGAAAACATGTTCTTTTAAAAAGAAATAAGCTTTTTTGAGTGTGTTCGGTGTTCTTTCGGTAGCTACACGTCGCCAGAGATTGATTTCAGCACTCAAAAAGAACGCTAAAATAATACCTACAGCAAAGTTAGCAATAAACGTAGAAAATGAGCTAAGCCAGCCTAACACATAGTTGAATGCCGCTTTACCCCAAATGGCTAAGTTTCCTGTAAAGATCGCAAAATATTCATTAATCCGCTGTGTCACATTGTCTGGTAAGGTATTCATTTCTTGATGCATCAATGTAGTTAGTCGTGTGAAATGACTTTGAATAATCTTAGCATATTCAGGCAAATTATCTGCAATCTGAGCAGACTGTGATATAAAGATAAGTCCTGCACCAAACAATGCGCCAAGTAAAAATAATACAAAAGTAAGAACAGCTATCGCTGAGCAGACCATTTTGGGTAATCCACGACGATGAAGAAACATGGCAAAAGGTTCGATTAAAGCAAAAATAATAAAAGATAAAAAGATAGGCGCAGCAATATGATATAGCTTGCTTGCGAGTAATAGCACTAGATATACCGTCAAAATCACAATGCCAATATCAAAAGCAGTTCGCCAGTATTTTTTGTACAAAGGAAGCATAAGCGTACTAAATCTCCTTTTCTAACATAGTATACAAGCATTTTATAAGCGGGCTTGGATCACGTCAACAAAAAAAGGAACTGCCCCTGAGGACAGTTCCTTTTGAGTTATAACGAATATTCAACAATCTATTGAATATGCAGATGACTATATTTTCATAACTCCGCCCATACTTGCATTGGTTACAAGTTTGGAATAACGAGCTAGATATCCTGTTTTTACTTTAGGTTCAAATTCAACCCAGCCTTTACGGCGTTCAGCAAATTCTTCTTCACTGATATGAAGTTCAATTTTGCGTTCGTTCAGATCCAGTTCAATAATATCTCCATCATTTACGAAAGCGATAGGTCCACCTTCAGCAGCTTCTGGAGAGATATGACCAATACTGATACCACGAGAAGCTCCTGAGAAGCGTCCATCTGTGATTAGACCGACTTTGGCACCAAGACCCATACCTACAATTTGAGAAGTAGGAGCAAGCATCTCTGGCATACCAGGGCCGCCTTTAGGACCTTCATAACGGATAACAACGACATGTCCTTCTTTCACATGACCGTTAGCAATTCCGTACAACGCATCATCTTGTGAATCGAAGCAGATTGCAGGGCCTTTATGATATCCGCCTACAGAAGCATCAACAGCACCGACTTTGATAATAGCACCTTGTGGAGCCAAATTACCAAACAATACGGCTAGACCGCCACGCTCAGAGTGAGGATTATCAATTTTGTGGATAACTTCAGTATTTTGAATTTCTTGTCCTTCTACATTCTCACGAATCGTTTTACCTGTAACGGTAATACAATCTGGATGTAGAGCACCTGGTTTTTTGAGCAATTCATTCAACACAGCACTTACGCCACCTGCCAAATGAACATCTTCGATATGCCAGTCAGAAGCTGGAGCCAATTTCGCCAAATGAGGTACACGGTTAGCGACTTCATTGATGCGTTCGATTGGATAGTCGATACCTGCTTCTTGAGCAAGAGCCAATGTATGAAGAACTGTATTTGTAGAACCACCCATCGCCATATCCAAAGCAAATGCATTATCCAATGCTTCTTTAGTTACGATATCACGAGGTTTAAGGTCTAATTTGATCAATTCCATTAATTGTGTAGCTGATTTACGAACAAAATCACGACGATCTTCAGACACTGCAAGAATTGTTCCGTTACCTGGCAAAGCAATACCCATTGCTTCTGCTAGACAGTTCATCGAGTTCGCTGTAAACATACCTGAACATGATCCACAAGTTGGACAACCAAATTGTTCTAGTTCAAGCAGACTTGCATCATCAATCTTACCAGCTTGGTAAGCACCTACACCTTCAAATACAGATGTCAGGGAAATCGAACGACCATTTTTGTCTTTACCGGCTTTCATCGGTCCACCACTAACAAACATTGTAGGGATGTTAACACGAAGAGCACCCATCATCATACCCGGTGTGATTTTGTCACAGTTTGGAATACAGACCATGCCATCGAACCAGTGAGCGGCAACAACAGTTTCAAGAGAATCAGCAATGATTTCACGACTCGGTAACGAATAACGCATACCGATATGTCCCATTGCGATACCATCATCTACGCCAATCGTATTAAATTCAAACGGAACGCCGCCTGCTTCACGGATCGCTTCTTTTACGATTTTACCAAACTCTTGTAGATGTACATGACCCGGTACGATATCAATATAAGAGTTACATACCGCGATAAACGGTTTACCAAAATCTTCTTCTTTAACGCCTGCGGCACGAAGTAAGCTACGGTGTGGTGCACGGTCGAAACCTTTTTTGATCATATCGGAACGCATTTTTTTGCCCTTGTTGACTACCATGGTGTCGATTTCCCCCCAAATATATAATAGTAAGCTTTGAAGCTTTAGCGCGTTGTAACGCCAAAGGTAAAAGCTAAAAAAGTCTTGCATAACGTAGTATAAATATACAAATTACGCGGAAGTTTTCTATAGAGTCTATCATATATGTTAGCTTTTTTCTAGCGAATATACATTAAATCTGTAGCAAAACAAAACGAAATAAAAAAGATGGCACAAAAAAAGCAGACATTCCACCATTAATGGAAATGTCTGCTTTTTATGGTATTAACGGCTGCCGCCCTTTTTGCCAATTTCTCTATAAAAATCTTTGTCGTGAGATTCGGAAGTGGCTTCTCCGCCTTTTTTACCGATTTCTTGATAAAATTCTTTATCATGAGACTCAGAAGTGGCTTCTCCACCTTTTTTGCCGATCTGTTGGTAGAATTGTTTATTATGTTTTTTGGAGGTTGCCTGGCCACCCATACGACCTGCTTCTTCACGACTCATTTTGCCGTTGTTGTTATTATTCTGTGCCATCACCAAATCACTCCTTATTTATATAAGTGTAAGCATGGAATGCCATGTATACTTAAACCTTACTTACCCGTCTTGTTTAGAGTGAAACGAATAATTAGGAATGAGTTGGAAAAAATTATACGATAATAGCAGAAAAAGAGTATGAATCGATCTATATTTTCGTTGTTATGTGTATATATTCCTTATAATTGGTCATTAGGATTGCTTTTGAAATAAAGTATGTCTTTGAACATAATGGATCATGGAGTAAAGCGGTTGAGGAATAGAAGGCTCGACTAATCGTGAAGTCCAATGTTTAACCTGCGGTTGAGCAAGTAATACCGCTATAAGAATGGCGAAGACCAATAGGATCACTATTTCCAAAGGTGTATTGAACTGATGTAAAATGCCCGTCGTTTCTATCGCTCTCACCAAAAGTCCATGCAATAAAAAGACATATAATGTACGTCTACCAAGTTCAGTTATATAGTGAGCACCGATAGGAACCAGAGCAAGAAAACCTATAGAAGCGACACATTGCAACATATACATACACAATCGATACAACATACCTGTCCATGAATTTACGCCCAATTGCACAAATGTCTGATTACCATAAAACCATCCTATAACGAGCGGTAGGTTCAAATCAAAAAATAAAATCATGAATGCGATAGAGCCTATAGCAATTGAGCGCCGATAATGTTGAAAAAACGATATTATTTTATCCACATGTAGATGGTATCCAACAATAAAGAAAGGGAAATAAATCAATGTTCGGGACAAAGCAAGCCATACTCCATCTACAGGAAGTAACCCTACACTTAATCCAAGTGCTAAAGATACAATCAATTGTTGCTTGAATGTAAACATACGTAATGAAATCAATAACAAACGCCAGACGATATGCCCTGCTAAAAACCAGAGTAACAAATAAGGAGCAAAAAACGAATGCGTAATATGAGGAACACGGAAAATCGTATAATCAAGCACAGAATAGATACTTTGAAATAATATATATTGTAGAGCAATATGACGTAACATTTGGCTACCTGCGGGTCCATGTAGATTAAAGCGAGCAAAATAACCAGTCACCAACACAAATAAAGGCATATGGAATGAAAAAATCCATACAAATAAATGATGCGCTGCTATCGATTGTTGAATAAGCGGTTCTAGTAAGTTACCTGCTACCACACAGACTATGAGCAAAAAACGTATATTTAAAAAGTAGGTTTCTCCGATCGTATTCAATGGATATTTATTGATTTTAAGCGGAATATTCATACATTGTTCCTCCTGTTAGTGATGATGAAATGCTTCGTCCTATCCCTCTGAAATGTATTATTTTAAGCGTGATATAAAGGTTACTTTAAAAGTAAAACAAAAAACTTTTTAATATTGTGATTTAATTCACAATTGAAAATGGTATCTATCGTTAAAATTGTGTATATATGATGAAGCTATGTCATTGACAACAAAGAAAGCGGTTGCGACAATGGTAAATATGACCAGCTACATATTAAGCATGATTTTGTATGCGACTCAGGAGGCTGAACAATGAACAATCAACACACTTACCCGGAAGTGGTCACTTTTGGGGAGTCTATGGGATTGATGACTGCGGATGATTCACGTGGTCTGGAGTATGCTGCCCATCTTAATAAGTCATTTGGCGGTGCTGAAAGTAATCTAGCGATAGGAATTGCTCGCTTAGGGCATTCGGTAGGTTGGTTTGGTCGTCTTGGGGCTGATCCTTTAGGACGCATGATCCAGAAAGCGATTCGTGGTGAAGGCGTAGATGTGTCTCGCTCAATATTAGCAGAAGGAGAACAGACGGGACTGATGTTACGAGAAAATGTATCCGGTCATGCTTCGGTACATTATTACCGCAAACATTCAGCAGCCAGTCGAATGATGCCAGAAGATCTGGATGCTACGTATATCAGTCACGCTAAAATATTGCATGTTACAGGCATTACAGCAGCGATCAGTGAATCTGGACTGGCGACTGTACAAAAAGCAATCGAGATCGCTAGAAATGCAGGCGTTAAAGTCTGTTTTGATCCTAATTTGCGTCTGAAATTATGGAGTATCGAACAAGCTCGCCCAGTATTACTACGGCTTGCCGAACAATGTGATTACTTTTTACCGGGCTTGGACGAACTAAGCTTGTTATATGAAACAGAAGATGAAACACAGATTTTTGATCGTCTCAATCAACTATCTGCTGTCTGTATTGTCAAAGGTGGTCCTAATCTAACCTATGTGCTGAATCAAGGTCAGAAGTTAGAAGTGCCTTATTTCAAAGCAGAACGTGTACTCGATACTGTAGGAGCAGGAGATGGCTTCTGTGCTGGTTTTATCGTTGGATTGTTACGTGGCTATGAAGTGACTGAAGCTGTACGTCTGGGCAACCTCAACGGTTCTATGGTTATACAGGCTGTAGGCGATTGGGAAGCATTACCGACGCATGAGCAAGTGGAAGCGAAGTTAAATAATAAAGTTCATATCGAACGCTAAACTAACCTACTAAAGGAGCACTTAACGATGAAAAAATTACAATTATTACAAAAGATATTAGATAACGGTGTAGTTGCTGTGTTACGCGGAGACTCGGCAGATCAAGTCTTTACGATGGCAGAACAAGCGATTGCAGGTGGGATCAAAGTTATCGAGATCACTATGACTGTTCCTGGCGCTCTCAAAGCGATTGAGAAATTAAGCCGTATGTATAGCTGGAAAGCAGATGTAGCTGATAACTTTGCGATTATTGGAGCAGGAACTGTATTGGAACCACAGACAGCACGCGCTGCAATAATGGCTGGAGCAGAATTTGTAGTCGGGCCTTCTTTGAATCCAGAAACGGTTAAAATATGCAACTTGTATCGTGTACCTGTATTGCCCGGCGTAACGACACTAGAAGGCATACAACATGCACTTGAGCTAGGTGTTGATATCGTTAAATTATTCCCTG
The DNA here is from genome assembly GCF_028594455.2 of Paenibacillus sp. PK4536. Taxonomy (NCBI): domain Bacteria; kingdom Bacillati; phylum Bacillota; class Bacilli; order Caryophanales; family Paenibacillaceae; genus Paenibacillus; species Paenibacillus sp. PK4536. Next base: position 4,991,856 of record NZ_CP126313.1, on the reverse strand, counting down.
GGAATCTATACGATCCTTCCATTATCAAAACATTAAAAGGACCTATGCCTCAAGCGAATATTATGCCTACAGGCGGTGTATCTTTGGATAATCTAGGAGAATGGATCAAAGCTGGAGCAGTAGCAGTAGGGATCGGTTCGGATCTCACGACAGAAGCACTCAAAACAGGGGATTATGGTCTGGTACGTCAAAAAGCAGAACAATACATGGAAGCTTTCTATCAGGCTAAGCAGCAGTAAGGCTTTAGTCTTCACGAAAAATGCAGACGTGTGCATAAAATAAAAGTACTTTAAAAATAAATAAGTCTAAATCAAAAAGTAACAATGAATCCTTATTCTAAGTATATGTAGAAAAGCCAGTGTTTATACTGTGCTCCAAAAAATGATATAATCACATAAGAAGCAGCCTGTTGTCCTGCGAAGGAAACGGGCTGTTGCTTTATACTTATACAGTGCTAGGATGCAGGTGGAAGGGGACTCATAGATTTATGTTTAGAAAGAATCGTAATCAATTTGCAAGTTATGGTCGTACACGGAAGAGAAGTCGTGCAGGGACGATCGGTAAAGTATTACTCGTGATTCTGATTGTACTTGTGATTGCGGCAGGTGCAGCAGCATGGTATGTATTTACACCTTATACACCTAGCAGTCAGGCTCAACAAGCTCTGGTCTCAGGAACAGATAAGATATCCGTTCAAGACACAGAAGATTGGATTGCTTTTAGCAATGCCAAACCTAAAGGAAATAGCGTTATTTTTTATCCGGGGGCACGGGTAAAGCCAGAAGCATATAGCTTACTTGCTCATGATCTAGCGAAAAATGGACACACCGTATATATTATGAAATTACCGTTCAATTTTGCATTTTTCAAAACGGATGCAGCGCAAGCAGTGATTGATCGTCATCCAGATGAGAAATTTGTTATTGGAGGTCATTCATTAGGTGGAGTTTTTGCTGCTCGTTATGCAGCTAGTCATTTAGATCATATTGCAGGTGTATTCTTCTTAGCTTCTTATCCAGAGCAAAAAGGAAGTCTGCAACAAACCGATATTCCTGTATTGTCGATCACCGCTTCTAATGATGGTTTGCTCAAAAAAGATACGTATGAAGCAGCACGAGCTTTTTTACCAAAACAAACGGTTTATTATAGTATCGAAGGCGGTAATCATGGTCAATTTGGTAGCTATGGTGAACAAAAGAATGATCTTCCTGCTCAAATCGACGCCGATGAACAACGTAAACAGACGGTGAATACGATTCTAGGATGGATGAAAGAAATTCCGGCTACAAAGGCTTCTACTAAAAAATAAATGATTTGCTAGCTACGCATATCGTATGTATACATTATAAATATAGGTTAGATCACGGTCACTAAAGGAGTACATGTCAATGGTGCTTTTACAAATAGGTACACAGCAAATACGCTGTAATGCTGTTTTATTTGATAAAGATGGGACATTGTTTGATTTTATGCAGTTATGGGGATCATGGGCGGAGCATATGCTTCAACAGATCGAACAGTATTTGCAATCAAGTGGTCATACCTTTACCGGAGATCATGAACATGTATTTGGAACTCGTTACGATGCTCAAGGTGTATTGAATGATTATGATCGTCAAGGTCCATTGGCAATGGCTTCTGTAGAAGAATCGACAGCGATACTGGCATGGCAATTGTATGCTGCGGGAACACCGTGGGATCAAGCTATTGCTCGTATTCGTCAGTTCAGTGAGCTTGCTATGCAATCTATCGAAAAGGAACGTCCGGTGCAACCATTGCCCGGACTGCTTCCATTTCTAGAACAATGTGTATCTGCGCAGCTTCCACTGGCAGTCGTAACAGCCGATTGGACATCTGAAGCGGTAAAGCATCTACGTTGGAGTGAATTGGATTCTTACTTTGATTATGTGATCGGTAGTGATCAAGTACAGCAGAGTAAGCCAGCACCGGATCTAGTGTACTTAGCCTGTGAACAACTAGGCATATCGCCTGCTCATATTGTGTTAATCGGAGACAGCAATGCAGATATGCAAATGGGCAAACATGCCAATGTCGCCTGTTGTGTCGGTATCAGTTCTTCTGTAACATCTGCACAGACCGAATTACCGGATGCAGATCTAGTGATTACTCATTACGATCAGCTTCGTATCATCAAATGATAGATTGTAAACTTGCGCTTTTACTTTATAGATAAAGATTCAATAGAGAGGAGCATCATTATGGATAAAATCGAACAATTAACCACATGGTTACAACAATCGCAACGTATTGTGTTTTTCGGTGGAGCAGGCACATCAACCGAAAGTGGTATTCCTGATTTTCGCTCGGCACAAGGATTGTATAGTGAAAATGGTAAAAGAGGATATTCGCCTGAAGAAATGTTAAGTCGTTCTTTTTTTGAAAAAGAAACGGAATTGTTTTTTGAATTTTATCGCAGTAAGTTGATCCATCCACAAGCTAAGCCTAATCCAGTGCACAATGTATTAGCCCTTTTGGAAAAGCAAGGTAAATTATTGTCTATCATTACGCAAAATATAGATGGTCTGCATCAGATGGCAGGTAATCAGAAAGTGTTAGAATTGCATGGTTCGATTCATCGGAATTACTGTACGACATGCAGACATTCTTATACATTAGACGATGTACTGGCTCAATCAGGAGTCCCGCGTTGTCCGATTGATCAAGGTGTCATTCGACCGGATGTGGTGTTGTATGGAGAATCCTTAGATCAAGATGTACTTGAGCAAACGGTAGAAGTATTATCACAAGCAGACCTATTATTAATTGGAGGTACATCGCTTACAGTCTATCCAGCAGCCGGATTGGTTTCTTATTTCCGTGGTCAACATACGGTACTGCTCAATGCTTCACCGACAGGTCATGATCGTCATGCTGATTTATTGATTACAGATCCGATGGGTAGTGTGATGGAGCAAGTACAACAACGTCTTTAATCAAATAAAAGTAACATGAATTTATTTGCATAATGGTAACGCTTACGATATGATTTGTGAGATGTGAATATATCTATTTTGCTTGAAGAAGGGTAGGGATTTATTGTGGTCTATGTAGCTTCAGAAAAGCGTTATGAAGAGATGAAGTATAATCGTAGTGGTCGTTCAGGTTTGAAACTGCCAGCGATTTCACTAGGATTATGGCATAATTTTGGTGGAATTAATGTGTATGAGAACAGTCGTGAGATGATCACACGTTCTTTTGATATAGGTATTACGCATTTTGACTTGGCTAACAATTATGGCCCACCCGCAGGTTCAGCAGAAGAAACATTCGGACAAGTGTTGAAGCAAGATCTTGCTGCTTATCGGGATGAGATGATTATCTCGACCAAAGCAGGTTATTATATGTGGCCAGGTCCTTATGGCGAATGGGGTTCTCGCAAAAACTTGTTATCCAGTCTTGATCAGAGTCTGAAACGGATGAATGTCGATTATGTTGATATTTTCTACTCTCACCGCTTTGATCCAGAGACTCCGCTTGAAGAAACGATGATGGCATTAGACTATGCTGTACGTTCAGGTAAAGCTTTATATGCAGGAATTTCTAGTTATTCCGCAGAACAGACAAGGGAAGCGGCATCCATTTTGAAACAATTGGGCACACCACTTACGATTCACCAGCCTAATTATTCTATGGTCAATCGCTGGATTGAAGATGGATTGCAAGATGTGCTTGAAGAAACAGGAACAGGTAGTATTGCGTTCTGTCCACTTGCACAAGGACTACTGACTAGCAAATATTTGAACGGTGTACCAGAAGATTCACGTGCAGCTGGTTCTTCTGTCTTTTTAAGTGAAGATTCGATTACACCGGAAAGTATTCGTAAAGTACAAGCTCTGAATGAAGTTGCTTCAGAGCGCGGACAAAGTCTAGCTCAATTAGCATTAGCATGGGTATTACGTGGTGGTAAATTAACGTCTGCGCTTATCGGTGCTAGTCGTGTTTCTCAGATTGAAGAGAATGTAGCTGCGCTGAACAATCTTGATTTTACGCAAGCTGAATTGGATCGTATCGAGTCGATTTTGCAAACAGACGAATCTAAGTAAGCTGTAATAATAGCAGAATACAATCAGTATTCTTCATTTTTAAGTCAAAAGGTTTTAGAGCGTGGTTACGTTCTAAAGCCTTTTTGCTGTATATTCTTAACCCCTCTGTGCAAAACAAAGATAGCCAATACAATCAGTATCATTCCCATCCAAGCAGGAGCTGTATGACCGAGTAAAATATAAATTTGCCCTCCAATAAGTGGCCCGATCATTCTAGCCAAAGCTTGGATCGATTGGCTTCCTCCTTGAACTCTGCCTTGTTCGCTTGCATCTACAGATTTGGAAAGCATACCGTTAAATGCAGGTCCGAAGAGCGAATCACCACAACCAAATACAAACATTCCTGCGATAAAAAGAGGATAATAAGTGAATCCAATCGACACAGCAATAAGTCCATAACCGATAATTTCAGCCATCATTCCCAGTGTAGCGATTTGTTGATCACTGTATTTTTTCAGAAGTTGAGGCATGATTAGACCCTGAGCAATAATATCTTGAACACCCAGAATCGAAAACATTAGCCCAATCAATACCGGTTTCCACTGAAATGTATCTATCGTCAATTGAGAAAAAATGGCTTGTAAAGATCCATTCGGAATCCAGAGTAAAAAAGCAGCTATTAATAATCGACTCAAGTATTTCGTAGACAAGAGACTAGCCAGTTGAGCAAAAGGATTTAACTTTTGAAAGGTCATCTGTGATTGTCTATGTTGCGCTGCAAGACTTTCTGGCATAAAAAAGTATCCATACAACATATTCAATAACGTGATAACAGCTCCAAAATATAAAGGAAATGTGTAATCAAATTTGGCAAGTATTCCGCCTAATGTGGGACCAATTACTGTAGCTACACCTACAATAGCGCCTAACCAGCCAAAATATTTGGTGCGTTGTTGAGGGGGAATAATATCTGCAAAGTAAGCAAAGATCGTACTGATACTTCCACCTGTTATCCCTTCAATGATACGCCCAACGAACAATACCCATAATGCTCCTCCAATGCCGAAAATCAAATACCCGACAGCTGAACCGAATAGACATAATAATAGTATAGGACGACGACCATATTTATCACTTAATGCTCCAAGTACAGGGGCGGCTAGAAATACACAAAGAGCATATACAGACATTAATAGCGTAACCATAATCGCTTGATCTGCTGAAGAATGAACATAAGGTTGAACTAAAAAAGGAACAACAGGCGCTATAATACTGAACCCAATGCCGCAAAGAAAGACAGAGATTAATCCAAAGCGTAAAGCGTGTTTATTTACCTGTGGTTCGGGATGTTGTGAATCATGGGGTGTTGATGTAGACAAAAGTCATCTCTCCTTATTTTCATATTGATTCCTAGGAAACAAATTTATCATATTATCATTTTGTTTCCTTGTCAACAAAAATAAAAATACAAAAAAGACAACTCACTTATGATCAAGAGTAGTTGTCTGAGCTCTATCTTATTGTTTGATCATCGATCGGTTTATTCAGACTTTGGATCATGATCTAACTTTTTAATTTCATCATCCAAATGATTACTGTATTTTTCTATAAAACGAAGCATATTTTCAAATTGTTCATCAGTTACTTGTTCAAATACAACTTGATCTCGTTCTTCAAATTCTTGGTGCAATTGCTCATGCATATGTTGGATTTGGATTCCTTGTTCTGTAAGTTTGAAATAAATTTCTTTTTTATTATCAGGTTTCTGATAGCTTTCGATCAGTTGTTTGTCGATCAGTTTTTTAGTGATTTTGCTTATCGCACCTCTGGTCATATAAAGTGATTCTGCCATCTTGGTTACATTTGCATCGGTATGGTTCCCAATATATTCGATACAGTGTACTTCAGAAGGTTTATAATCAGTAAGGCTACTTTCCATTTTGAGCTTATTCAACCAGACTAGTTTACTAAATAAATCTCGGAAATGGGTAAGTACCTGTTCTTTTTTATTCATCTTTCAGTTCCTCCTCCGATTATGATAGTGATCCAGACTACATTTCAACATTAGTGATGTTTGTATTGATGAACAGAAGCACGATATCCGGTAGGCGATACTTGATAAAACCGTTTGAACTGTTTAGAAAAATAAAGAGCATCAGTTAAGCCAACAGAAGCTGCAATCTGCTGGGTAGACAACTCGGGACGCTCTCGCAACAATTGACGTGCTTTATCTATACGTAATTTGAGCAGATACGTGATGGGTGTCATACCTGTTTCTTTTTTGAAAATGCGGGACATATATGCTCGATTATACCCGAGACTGTTACACATATCTTCGATCGATACAGGATGCGCATACTGACTGGACATGTAATGAATCATTTGTTTAACGATACGGCGGGTCATTGATTGAGTTCCAGGCAATACAGCTTGTTGTATCATCAAGTCACTGGTCTCCGCTAGAATCAGATGCAGATAACCGAGTGCAGCTAGATCAGAACTTTCTTTTTGACTGGCAAATGACACAAGTAATTGTTCTAAATACGTACCGATACGTTCTTGCTCACCTGTCCGAGCAATAGGAGAATGAAGCGTAAAACCAACCTTTTCAATCATTGTCGCTGCTTCCTGTCCAGCAAAAGCAATCCAGCGATAATGCCAGGGTTGTTGTTGATCGGAAATATAGCTGACCAATTGCCCAGGATGAATCAGAAATAAATCACCTTGAGATAAACGGTAGGCTCGCTCCTCGGTGATAAATTGACCGTGTCCGCTTTCAATATAATGGAGCAGATAATAATCATATATTTTGGGACCAATACGGTGATCAGGTGATGTCTGACTTTCACCAGCAAACAATACATACAAAGCTCCTTGGTCATGAAAAATAGGATTAGGTGAAACTTGATACGTTTTGGCATTTGTCATCACTATGCACTCCTTAAGGTGAAGTTTATTGCCGAAGTCACATTTGTCCATATAGATCACACATCTATTCATTACATCTTATGATATTCATATAGTATACTTAGTTCAAGCCAAACATTACATCATATCTAAATATGATAGTAAATAAAGGCGAAAATCATATGTATTTTCACATATACTAGCATGTAAATAGTACTGATCTAGTATATAAACAACTAACAATATTTAACATCAGGTCACATCGATACTGCTTAAGATTATGGTTTTATGTTGAAGTAGCGACTTTTTTAGACATGGATTGATTTGGCACATGTTCTGTTTATATACTCTTCACAAAAGAGAGTTACACTAGATAACATCATATATACTACTATTAGGAGGCGAATAAAATGGCAATATTAGTCACAGGTGGAGCAGGTTATATCGGATCACATACAGTAGCTGATTTATTAGAACGTGGAGAAGAAGTAGTGGTGATTGATAACTTATTAACAGGTCATCAAGAAGCACTTCTAGGTGGCAAATTCTATGAAGGTGATCTACGAGATAAAGAATTACTAACTCGCATTTTTGCTGAAAATGATATTACAGCAGTAATCCATTTTGCAGCAAGTTCACTGGTTGGTGAAAGTATGCAGAATCCTTTCAAATATTATGATAACAATGTCTATGGTGCAATGTGTCTACTGGATGCGATGCAACAAGCAGGCGTGAAAAAAATCGTATTTTCTTCAACAGCAGCAACTTATGGTGAACCGGAAAAAGTACCGATTGAAGAAAGTGATCGTACAGAACCTGCTAACGTGTATGGCGAGACCAAGTTAATGATGGAACGCATGATGAACTGGTTCGATAAAGTACATGGTATTCGTTATGTAGCTTTACGTTACTTTAATGCAGCAGGTGCACATACAAGTGGCAAAATTGGAGAAGATCACCGTCCAGAATCACATTTGATCCCGTTGGTATTACAGACAGCATTAGGTCAACGTGAATTTATCTCGGTCTTTGGTGAAGATTATCCGACAGAAGATGGTACATGTGTACGTGATTATATTCATGTCAGCGATCTAGCAGATGCGCATATCAAATCTGTAGAGTATCTGAACAATGAAGGTGCAAGTAATGTGTTCAATCTAGGTAACGGTCAAGGATTCTCTGTAAAACAAGTGATTGAGACCGCAGTCAAAGTCACAGGACGCGATATTCCGGTCAAATTCGAAGCACGTCGTAGTGGTGATCCAGCAGTCTTGGTGGCTTCTTCGGATAAAGCACGCTCTGTACTTGGGTGGAAGCCTTCTTACAATCAATTAGAAGATATTATTAGTGGTGCATGGCAATGGCACGAATCTCATCCACAAGGATATGGTAACCATGAGTAATCCAGTAGAACGTACAGCTGAACAAAATAGCGCATTACTTGCAATCGATGAACTGATTAAGTTCGCTTTTGATAAAGGGTTAATTAAAGGAGCCGATATCGATTACGGACGAAATCTATTGTTAAAACAATTCCATTTCGATGAACCTTATAATCCAGATGTACCGGCAATTCATATGGTCGCTCAGGGACAAGCAGCGGCTGAACCACAAGTGATGTTGGATACATTGATTGATTATGCACATAGCATCGGATTATTGGTTGAAAATACAGATACGTACCGGGACTTAATGGATGCAGAGATTATGGGATTATTGATGGCACGTCCATCTGAAGTCACTGGAGATTTCTTTGATACGTTAGATCGGGAAGGTATTGAATCTGCGACAAGTGAATTTTATCAGTTATCGATCAATTCCAATTATATTCGGATGGATCGTGTCTCCAAAAATGTATACTGGAAGCAACCAAGTGCATACGGAGAAATGGAAATAACGATTAATCTGTCCAAACCTGAGAAGTCGTCAGCTGAAATTGCTTTGGCTAAATTAATGCCACCACCATCGTATCCTAAATGTCAGTTGTGTCGTGAAAATGTAGGTTATGCAGGACGTATTAATCATCCAGCCCGCCAAAATCTACGTGTTATTCCGCTTCAACTGAACGGAGAATCGTGGTTGTTCCAGTATTCACCTTATGTGTATTACAATGAGCACTGTATCGTATTCCATCATGATCATGTACCGATGAAATTAACAAAAGATACATTCCGTCGTTTGCTTGATTTTGTCGATGAATTCCCGCATTATTTCTTGGGATCGAATGCAGATTTGCCTATCGTAGGCGGTTCAATTTTGACACATGATCATTTTCAGGGTGGACGACATACGTTCCCGATTGAACGAGCTACTGTGGAAGAAGTATATGGTCATAATGTTCATGATGATATTACATTAGAACTGGTAAATTGGCCGATGTCTGTGGTGCGATTGCGTGCGAATAATTCATCTTTATTATTGAACTCCGCGAACGAGATCTATGAAGCATGGAAATCCTATAGTGATGCCGAAGTTGATATTTTAGCGTCAACGATTCAAAATGGAGAATCGGTTCGTCACAATACAGTGACACCGATTGTTCGTCGTCGTGATGGTCAATATGAGATCGATCTTGTATTGCGTAACAATCGTACGAATGAACAGTATCCAGATGGGATTTTCCATCCTCATCCGGAGATGCACCATTTGAAGCGCGAAAATATCGGTCTGATCGAAGTCATGGGATTAGCTATTTTACCAGGTCGTCTTAAAGAAGAATTGGATCAGATTGCTTCGATTTTAACAGGAGATATCGCTTTGCTGGATATGATTAGACAACAATCGAATCATCCATTAGCGATTCACTTGCTTTGGATTGAGCATCTGGTTGAAGCATACGGTAATGATCTAGATCATGATCAAGCCACGTTAACGATTCAAAATGAAGTCGGTACCAAATTTGCTGAAATTCTTGAACATGCAGGCGTATATAAACGCAATGATCAAGGTCGTAAAGCATTCCGCCGCTTTGTTACACGAATGAATTATCATCTGAAAAGTTAAATATGATGCTAGTCAATCTACTATCTCTGGGTAATGATAAGAGGTAGTAGATTTTTTTATACAAATTTGGGTAAATATAATTGTACGAAACCAATGTTAAAAGCATTTTGATCGGGAAACTTTGTTTTTAGCTGTATAAGGTATATAATTGTAAAGGGCTGAGGAACAGTAACTTACTTATAACTTATTACAGCAGATATCCTACAGTTTATATTTGGATATACACTTATATCGAATAGAGAAGTATCACTTCATCTATGAATCGTTTTATTCCAAGGAGGAATTTTCCAATGAAATCATTTGAATTTTATAATCCAACCCGTCTTATTTTCGGTAAAGGTCAACTTGAAAAGTTGAAAAGAGAAGTAGGTAACTACGGTAAAAACGTATTGCTTGTCTATGGTGGAGGTAGTATCAAACGTGCAGGTCTATACGACAAAGTGATCGGTTATTTGAATGAAGCAGGAGCTAACGTTACAGAACTTGCTGGTGTAGAACCAAATCCACGTTTGTCTACTGTACACAAAGGTGTAGATTTATGTAAAACGAATAACATCGACTTGATTCTTGCAGTTGGTGGCGGTAGTGTACTTGACTGCGCCAAAGCGATTGCTGTTGGTGCAAAATATGATGGCGACATGTGGGACTTTGCACAACGCAAAGCAGCTCCTACCGATGCATTGCCATTAGGTACAGTATTAACTATGGCAGCAACAGGTTCAGAAATGAACAGTGGTTCTGTGATCACTAATACCGAAACACAAGAAAAATTAGGTTGGGGTAGTGCATATTCATTCCCTGCATTCTCTATTCTTGATCCTGAAAACACCTATTCATTGCCTAAAGATCAAACGGTATATGGTGTTGTAGATATGATGTCTCACGTATTGGAACATTATTTCCATGCTGAGGAAAATACAGATATTCAAGACGGATTCTGTGAATCTATTCTACGTGGTGTTATTGATGCAGGACCTAAATTAATCAATGATTTGCAAAACTTTGAATTACGTTCAACAGTGATGTATGCAGGTACAATGGCATTAAACGGTGTTGTTAATATGGGTTACAACGGAGACTGGGCAACTCATAATATTGAGCATGCGGTATCTGCTGTATACGATATTCCTCACGGTGGTGGACTTGCGATCTTGTTCCCGAACTGGATGCAACATAATTTACATGTGAATCCTGCTCGTTTTGCTAAATTAGCCGTTAATGTATTCAATGTAGATCCAACAGGTAAGAGCGATGAAGAAGTGGCTAATGAAGGTATTCAAGCATTACGTGACTTCTGGACTTCAATTGATGCACCTAGCCGCCTAGCAGACTACGAAATTGACGATAGTCAAATCGATGTTATGGTAGACAAAGCGATGAAATTCGGCGCATTCGGTAACTTTAACAAATTAGAAGCAGAAGATGTGCGTAAAATTTACAGCATGTCTCTATAAGTTCTCTATTTTTGAATACAATCAGTAAATATATAAGCTGCTTATTCCTATCAGTAATGATAAGGAATAAGCAGCTTTTTTTGTCTATATCGTAAAAAATTGAAACTTTACTTACCATCAATACGTAAATATAGGTATAACGCCAAAAAATGGTGGATTAAAGCAGAATATCGCTTTTTTTCGCTAAATAGAAGAAAGGAGCGAACAGAAATGGAAACGCTATTTTGGATTTGCTTAATCACCGGTGCACTTTATGCATTGTTCAGTCTGTTATTTGGTGACTTGCTTGGTGATGCGCTAGGTGGGATAGACTTACCAGGGTTTGATCTGTTTAAGCCTGTTATTTTAGCAGCAGCCGTTACATTGTTCGGTGGAGCAGGGATCATGTTAGTACGTTACAGTTCGTTCGCTCCTGTAGCTGTTGTACTGCTTGCATTATTGATTGCTGTTGTCGGAGGAATGTTTGTATTTTTTGTATATGTCAAACCGATGGAAAATAGTGAGGTTTCAAACAGTTACTCCATTCAAGAAATGATTGGTCGTATTGGAGAAGTCACAATACCTGTTCCACAAGTAGGATACGGTGAAGTGATGATTAAGCTTACAGGTGGCAACACGTTACATATTGCATACAGTTTTGATCGTTGTGCACTCGCCGCCGGTATGCGGGTAGTGATCGTAGAAGAACAAGAAGGAACATTAGGTGTGTCTTTATTAGAAGATTCCATATGATTGGCGTTAGAACAGAAGCAGTATAACAGCTTTTTGAAAAGGTAGCCTAAATCAGACCAAAAGGGGCGAGACGTATGGCATTTTTGAATGAGATGATTATTGTACCTGCGATTGTGATTTTAGTCTTGATCGTACTCGGAATTACATTCTGGGCAAGGTACAAAACAGTGAGTACAGACGAAGCAATGGTTGTCACAGGTTCTTTTCTGGGCAGTCGTAATATTTCAGATGATGGAGCAGGGCGCAAGATTAAGATTGTACGTGGTGGCGGCGCATTTATTTTACCTATTTTTCAGAAATCAGAATTTCTGTCGTTATTATCACACAAACTGGATGTAACAACGCCCGAAGTGTATACAGAGCAAGGCGTACCGGTACTTGCAGATGGTGTAGCTATTATTAAAATTGGTAGTTCGGTTGAAGATGTAGCAACAGCGGCTGAACAATTTATGGGCAAGCCTATTCAAGCATTACAAGCAGAAGCTCAAGAAGTGTTAGAAGGTCATCTACGTTCGATTATGGGTTCGATGACTGTAGAAGAAGTCTATCGTAATCGCGATCGATTTGCGCAAGAAGTACAAAGTGTAGCTGCGCGTGATCTGAAAAAGATGGGTCTACAAATTGTTTCTTTTACAATCAAAGATATACGCGATAAGCATGGATATCTTGAATCACTGGGTAAACCTCGAATCGCTGCTGTCAAAAGAGATGCAGAAATTGCTGAAGCTGAAGCGGTTAGAGATTCTCGGGTGCAGAAAGCATTGGCAGAAGAAGCCGGACAAAAAGCAGAATTACTTCGTGATACCAATATCGCTGAAGCTTCCAAAGAAAAAGAATTAAAAGTAGCTTCGTTTAAAAAAGATCAAGATACAGCAAGAGCAGAAGCCGATCAGGCGTATCATATTCAAGAAGCCAAAGCCAAGCAGATTATGATGGAAGAACAGATGAAGATTGAACTGGTTCGTAAAGAACGTGAGATTGATTTACAAGAACGAGAAATTACAGTACGTGAGAAATACTATGATGCAGAAGTGAAAAAGAAAGCCGAAGCCGATCGTTTCTCTGTAGAACAAGCAGCCGAAGCTGAAAAAGCTCGTAAAATGCGTCAAGCCGAGGCGCATCAATATTCAATCGAGACCGAAGCCAAAGCATCTGCGGAGCAACAACGTCTAGCCGGACAAGCAGAAGCCGATGCTGAACGTGCTAAAGGTACAGCGGAAGCTGAAGTGATTCGTCTACGAGGTCTTGCTGAAGCCGAGGCGAAGCAGAAATTAGCAGAAGCATTCCAAAATTATGGACAAGCCGCAATCCTTGATCTAGTTGCCAAAATGCTACCTGAATTAGCAGGTAAAATTGCAGAACCAATAAGTGCGATTGATAAATTGACCGTCGTAGACACAGGTAAAGGCGAAGGTGGTGGAGCAACACGAGTGAGTAACTATGTAACTGAACTGATGGCTACAGCTCCAGAAATGCTAAAAAGTGTCTCGGGACTGGACATTGAAGAATTAATCAAAGGGTTTGCAGGTGGCAGATCACAGCAAGTTGGTAATAGCGTTTCTGACACTAGATCTGATATAGCTACAAATAAATATTCACAGACAGCAGACTCTTCTGAATCGGTATTATCTCTTCCAACTCAAGATGCAAATGATCAAGATCATACAACAACATCTACAGGAATAGGAATTTCCAGCGAACAAGAACGATAATGGAAAATTTATATGTAACAATCATGCTATAAAGCAAATCTGTTTACAATGACATCAAGACGACAAGTCCTTGCTCAATAAGGATTTGTCGTCTTCTTTATCTAGTTAGCTAGCAGTTCAATTGTATTGACTAGAAGGTGAATTTTTGGTAACTTTACGGGATGAAGGTGATCGTAAAAGGGGTGCAAATGTGAGCAGCCTACTTGTGGCTAAAGTGCTGAATAATAACGTTATTATCGCTGATCATCCTCAGTATGAAGAAGTTGTGGTGATTGGCAAAGGAATCGGCTTTAATCGTAAAGCGCGTGACGTGATTCCTTTAGATGTTGTCGAGAAGATGTTTATTTTAACCAATCAGCAAGAACAAGAACAATATAAGCAGCTCGCTGTTCAGATTGACGAGCGGATTATCGAAGTCATTAACGAAATCATTTATTATATTAATTCGGAAAGTAAGACTCCACTGAATGAACATATTCATATTGCCTTAACCGATCATATTGCATTTGCGATTAAGCGTGCCGAGCAAGGGATGACGATTCAGAATCCTTTTTTGTATGAGACACGAGAAATGTATCCATTAGAATATAAATTAGCTGCTCATGCATTAGAAATCATTCATGATAAGCTAGGTGTAGCTTTGGAAGAAGATGAGATTGGTTTTGTTGCACTCCATATATATAGTGCATTGACCGATCAGCATATCACAGCGATCAAGGCGGATTCTCGTCTAATTGCCGATATGGTCAAAGTTATCGAAGATAGCCTCAAAATATCAATTACTGGTGATACTTTAGATTATTCTCGTTTGCTTACTCATTTGCGATTTGCGATTGAACGTATACGTAGAGGCGAAAAAGTAGCCGCTACTCATCGCTTAGAAGAAATGCTTAAAATGGAATATCCTGAAGTGTATTCGCTATCTTGGAAATTAACAAAGATGATGGAGAAACGATTACGCCGACCCGTCTACAAAGCCGAAGTGAGCTACCTAACCATGCATTTACAACGGTTTGTCGAGAAGCGTGAAGAGGAAGAAGAAAGTACGCAACAATAGATTCAAAATCGATTAAATCTTTTTTATTGAAAAGGCTTGCAGATTTAAAAAGTGGGTGCTATAATTCAGAACGTAATCAACAAATGAATAGCGGATTTTTTAACGTGTTACTGATTCGATCAGGCATGAGTTAACAAAGTATTTGATGTAAGGCTGTAAGCACACAGGGGTAGTCTATCCTTATGTACCGAGATCCTTATCCTATCAGATACGTTGTTCACTCGTGCCTTTTTTTGTGGCTTTCCGCCTTAATTTGTTGAAGCAACAATATATTATTTATACTATTCGAGGGGAAGTGGCGGTATTGTTTAGACGTCTGTTTGGCGTTTTGCAAAAAGTAGGTAGAGCATTGATGCTTCCAGTGGCAATCTTGCCAGCAGCAGGTTTATTGCTTGGTTTTGGTAACATGCTCGTTAACCCTGACTTTTTGCAGTATATTCCTGCATTAAATGCACACTGGGTTCAAATTACAGCGACTGTAATGATGAACTCCGGACAAATTGTTTTTGATAACTTATCCTTGCTCTTTGCCGTCGGGGTAGCCGTCGGTCTTGCTGGAGGAGAAGGGGTAGCCGGGCTCGCAGCCATTATCGGTTATCTAATCATGAACGTAACGATGGGTACAGTTATGGGTGTTACATCTGATATGGTTGGTAAAGACGACTATTCAGTAGCTTCTGTACTTGGTATTCCTACATTACAAACAGGCGTATTCGGCGGTATTATTGTCGGTATTCTAGCCGCATCGATGTATAAACGTTTCTTCCGTATTGAATTACCTTCTTATCTTGGTTTCTTTGCAGGTAAACGTTTTGTACCGATTATGACAGCTATTACTTCTTTGCTTTTGGGTCTAGTGATGGTTCTGATCTGGCCTCCAATTCAAACATTCTTAAACACGGTTTCTCACAGTATGGTTGAATCTAACCCTACATTAACAGCATTTATTTTTGGTGTAATTGAACGTTCATTGATTCCTTTCGGTCTACATCATATCTTCTACTCACCATTCTGGTATGAATTCGGTGAATATGTAAACAAAGCAGGACAATATGTACGTGGTGACCAAAAAATCTTTATGGCGCAACTTCGTGATGGTGTTCCATTTACAGCAGGTACATTTATGACTGGTAAATTCCCGTTCATGATGTTCGGTCTTCCAGCTGCTGCACTTGCGATCTACCATGAATCCAAACCACAACATAAAAAATATGTTGCAGGTATCATGGGTTCTGCCGCATTGACTTCGTTCTTAACAGGTATTACTGAACCGCTTGAGTTCTCATTCTTGTTCGTAGCACCAGTATTGTTCGGTATTCATGCAATCTTCGCTGGTCTTTCTTTCATGACGATGCAAATTCTAGGCGTTAAAATTGGTATGACTTTCTCAGGTGGTCTGATTGACTTTGTATTGTTCGGCGTTATTCCTAACCGTACTGCATGGTGGGATGTTATCATCGTCGGTCTAGTCTTAGCAGTCATCTACTACTTCGGATTCCGATTTGCGATTCGCAAATTTAACTTGAAAACACCAGGTCGTGAAGATACGCCAGCAGGTGATGATAGTGCAGTAAGCAGTGGTGGTAATAGCAAAGATGAATTGCCACATAACATTCTTGAAGCCTTTGGTGGACAAGAGAATATTTCAAGTCTAGATGCTTGTATTACTCGTCTACGTATTCAAGTTAAAGAACCTAAAAACGTAAATAAAGATCGTTTGAAATCTTTAGGCGCTTCCGGTGTCCTAGAAGTGGGTAATAATGTCCAAGCGATTTTCGGAACACGTTCCGATACGATCAAATCGCAAATGCAAGATATTATTGCAGGACGTACACCAAGACCTACACCAGTCACTGTAGATTCGGTTCCAGCAGAAGGAACAGCAGAGAATCAAGTGAACATTTTGGCAGAAGAAGTAATCGTTGCTCCTGCTGATGGTGAGTTGATGAATATCAGTGAAGTACCAGATCCTGTATTTTCACAAAAAATGACAGGTGATGGATTCGCAGTATTACCAACCAACGGAACGATTTGTTCACCGGTGAATGGTAAAGTATTTAACGTATTCCCTAGTAAACATGCGATCGGTATTATGTCTGAAGCCGGTAAAGAAATTCTTGTGCATGTAGGCGTAAACACGGTTAAATTGAAAGGTCAAGGCTTCACTGTATTGGTTGCAGAAGGCGATGATGTTATGGCTGGACAACCGATCCTTGAAGTGGATCTGGAGTATGTAAAAGCAAATGCACCATCGATCATTACTCCGATCATTTTCTCCAACTTACCAGAAGGTGCTACCGTAACATTGCACAAAACAGGTAATGTAAAAACAGGAGAAGGCAATATCGTTACCATCAAGTAATAGCGTTCATTTCGACTTTTGCAATGAATCTCAAAAAAATATAAAATAACAGACTATACGTACTTGTAAATAAACAGTGCGATAAGGAGTTAATAATAGATCGTTATTACAGTCATGATCTATCCTTATCGCATTGAATTTACAAATTGCTTATAGTTTTGTTATTAAGCTGCATTGTAAGCAACACTTAGAAAATACTTTATTTTTTCTAAAAACATCATGAATTTGCAGGATATTGCTGAATAATGTTAGCGATTGCTGAAAAAAGTCGAAAATAATTGTTTTGAAACGTGCATCACGCCTTATAATGCTGTACAATATAAGGGATGATCTAGTTATTAGTTAGTTATGATTGATCTTTACTATCCTATTATGATGAGAAAGCGAGTGAATTTTATAATGGAAAAAACATTCAAAATCGTTGACGAAGATGGTATCCACGCACGCCCAGCAACAGCATTGGTAACAGCTGCTAACAAATTTGCTTCTACAGAATCTTTTGCAGAAGCTAAAGGTAAAAAAGTAACTTTGAAATCAATCCTTGGAGTATTGTCTTTAGGTCTTGAGCAAGGTGACGTTATCGTTCTTTCTACACAAGGTGCAGAAGAAGATGCAGCATTGAAAGCTTTGACTGACGTTATGGTGAACGAAGGGCTAGGCGAAATCAATGGCTAATATTTTGGGAATCGCGGCGTCTTCGGGCATCGCCATTGCCAAAGCATTCCGTCTAGAACATCCTGAATACGAGATTACCAAACGCTCGATTAGTGATACAGATGCGGAATTGGCTAAACTTGATGCAGCTTTGGAAATTTCCAAAACTGAACTCGAGGCGATCAAAGAACGTACGTTACAAGAAATGGGCGCTAAAAAAGCAGAGATTTTCGAATCACATTTGTTGATTCTAAATGATCCTGAATTGATTAGCCCTGTAAAAGATAAAATCGCTACAGAAATGGTGAATGCTGAGTTCGCATTGAATGAAGTTGCAGCTCAATTTGTAACCATGTTTGAAAATATGAAGAGCACTTATCTTCAGGAACGTGCTGCTGATATGAGAGATGTTAGCAAGCGTGTCTTGAATCACTTAATGGGTGTTAACTTCCAAAGTCCAGCTGAGATCCGTGAAGAAGTCGTTATTATTGCAGAAGATTTGACGCCTTCGGATACCGCTCAATTGGATCGTAATTTTGTTAAAGGCTTCACTACAAATATTGGCGGACGTACTTCTCACTCCGCAATTATGGCTCGCTCGTTGGAAATTCCAGCAGTAGTCGGTACAAAAGAAGTCATGGAAGTTATTCAAAATGGGGATATCGTTATCGTTGATGGTCTTGAAGGTAATGTTATTGTTAATCCTGATGAAGCAACTCTTGCTGAGTACCGTGCTAAAGGCGCAGCTTATGAAGCTCAAGTTACTGAATGGCGCAAATTGCGTGATGAAGTAACGGTATCTAAAGACGGAGTACATGTTGAATTGGCTGCTAATATCGGTACGCCAAACGATGTGGCTGGTGTATTGGATAATGGCGGCGAAGGCGTAGGTCTATACCGTACAGAATTCTTATACATGGGTCGCGATGAATTGCCTTCTGAAGATGTGCAATTTAACGCGTACAAAACGGTTTTGGAAAAAATGGCAGGTAAACCGGTTGTTGTTCGTACACTAGATATTGGTGGCGACAAAGAACTACCTTACCTTGTTCTTCCAAAAGAAATGAATCCATTCCTTGGATTCCGTGCAATTCGTCTTTGTCTAGATCGTCAAGACATTTTCCGTACACAACTACGTGCATTGCTTAGAGCAAGTGTATATGGTGACCTACGTATTATGTTCCCGATGATCGCTACATTGATGGAATTCCGCGAAGCAAAAGCAGTATTGGTAGAAGAAAAAGAAAAACTGGTTGCTGAAGGTGTTGCTGTTTCTGACAACATTCAACTTGGCATCATGGTGGAAATTCCTTCTACAGCAGTACTGGCTGACCAATTTGCTAAAGAAGTGGACTTCTTCAGTATCGGTACTAACGATTTGATCCAATACACAATGGCAGCGGATCGTATGAATGAACGGGTATCTTACCTGTATCAACCATACAACCCATCTATCTTGCGTTTGGTTAAAATGGTTATCGATGCAGCTCATAAAGAAGGTAAATGGACAGGCATGTGTGGTGAGATGGCTGGCGATGCTACAGCAATTCCATTGCTACTCGGTCTAGGTCTGGATGAGTTCAGTATGAGTGCAAGCTCTATTCTTCCAGCACGTAGCCAACTAGCTAAATTGTCTAAAGCAGACATGCAAGAATTAGCTGCTAAAGCTTTGGATATGCAAACAGCTGAGCAAGTGGTTGAACTGGTACAAGCGATCCACGCTTAATTTTTCTTCCGTTACACGCTTGATATGATGAGCGTTAATAAGTTTTCCCAACATTTACTTTTAGCTGATTTCTCTGTACAGAGAAATCAGCTTTTTTTGTTGTTATTATTTCTAATATTGTAGAATACTTATAAATAAAATAAAAAAAGTTAATTGGATTTCCTCTAACTTCCGAAGTAACTGTTATATCTATATTTATAACTGATTACGATAGGGGAAAAAGAAAATGATAATGAACCGGAAAAAGAAATTTAAAACGCTCTCTGTTCAATTTAAAATTATTTTACCTATCATGTTAGTTGTAGGTACTATTATTTGTTCTATGGTCTATTATATTTTTCTACAAGTTCACGATGAAACAGATGCCCAAGGTATTGCTATGGCAAAGATTATCCGAATTGGAGCAGAATTAGCAAGTAACAATCCTAATTCGGGAATAGAAGCATATCTAAAAGAACTTCATCAACAATTAGGCAATGAACTTCTGTTTTCAGCAATTTTAAATAAAGACACATCACCTGTATATACGACTGATAATGATTATATGGGTACAACGACATTGCAAACATTTGTAAAAGCAAATCAAGATAGTAAAGAATGGGTACTCCAAGATACAACCTATAAGAGCGAAGCCACCAATCTTTTGGCAACTACATTATCTAATGGGCAAATTCTAGTTTTAATTACTTCCGAAAATGTATTGCATACCATCCGTAACGTTACACTTGTTGTAGTAACCATAAGTATGGTATTGCTTTTAGTATGTATTTACTGGATTGTATATCGACAATTTGAGACATTACGTACATTAGAAAAAATGATGTCTACTATTAGCGAAGGACAGGGCGATCTTACTCAACGTTTAGTCGTTAAAAGTGAAGATGAGATTGGACGAGTAGCGAATTCATTTAACCAATTTATCGAAAAAATACAGTCTATTATAGCGCAAGTTCAACAGACAGCAACAGCAACTTCTGTCCATACCAAAAATGTGTATGATACGTCTATTCATAATATGACAGTTTCTAAAGAAATTGATTATGCTATACAATCGATTACCAAAGCTACAGCAAGTCAGTACGATGAAATCGAACAGGGAACTATTTCTATTCGTAAGATAGCTACTGTAATTGAGAATACAGATCAACATGCACAGCATCTGGAAAAACTAAGTACATTGATTGGTCAACGTCAACAATCTGGTGAACAAGCAGTTATTTATTTGCAAAATCATATGCAATCATTTGCAAGCTTGTCTGATCAAGTCTCTGTCAATTTAAATCATTTGATTACAGAAGTGAATGGTATTGTTAACATGTCTGTTCTTATTCAAGAGATTTCTAAACAGACAGGATTATTAGCACTTAATGCTTCTATAGAGGCTGCTCGCGCAGGAGAACATGGTAAAGGATTTGCTGTAGTAGCTTCTGAAGTTGGCAAATTGTCAGATCAGTCCAAAGAAGCAACTACTCAAATACAAGATATTTTGAATCGTATTATTTCTTCTACTACGCTGACCAAAGAAGTGATGAATGCTTCGCAGATTGCTTTAAATGATCAATCACAAAGTGTTGATAATACAAGCGGTGCTTTTATAGAAATTGGTCAATCCATTCAAGAAATGAACAGTCTTATTGTAAGCATGAAGGATATGACGACTCAATTGAATATTAGCAAAGAACATATTATCGACTTTATTCAATCTGCTTCAACGACCACAGAAGAAACAGCTGCTGGCTCACAGGAAGTACTTGCCAGTGTAGAAAATCAAATCAAAATGTCACAACAAGTAACAGACAATATAGGATTACTAACTGAAAATATTAAAGAGTTAAACGTTATGGTTGATCGCTTTAAAGTATAAATAATTAGTTAATGGACTCAAAATAGTAGATGGATAGAGACTTATATGGATAATTAAGTTAGAAAAATGAGTATATCAATGATTATTCATCTTATAAAAAAATCATCCCATCGACTTGATCAGAATAGAAAAGTCGGTGGGATGATTGGTATGTTGCTATTTAATTACAAGCACAGTTTAATACTGGCTTACGAGCAGCTGTTGTTTCGTCCAAGCGTCTTACTGCTGTTCCATAAGGAGCATTTAGTAGCAATTCTGGATTGTCTTTCGCTTCACCAGCGATCTGAATCATGGTATCAATAAAAGCATCCAGTGTTTCTTTGCTTTCTGTTTCTGTAGGTTCGATCATAATACATTCTTCTACATTTAGCGGGAAGTAAACTGTAGGCGGATGGTACCCGAAATCAAGTAATCGTTTGGCAACATCCAGTGTACGAATACCGTACTGTTTGAGCCCTTTACCGGACATCACAAATTCATGCTTACATACGCTTGTATATGGCATTTCATAATGATCTTTAAGACGGTGCATCATATAGTTCGCATTCAGAACGGCACATTCAGACACTCGGCGCAGACCTTCAGGTCCATAACTACGAATATACGTATACGCACGTACAAGAATACCAAAGTTACCATAGTATGCTTTGACACGACCGATCGAGTCAGGAGAACCACTACGTAAAGTAAAGGTACCATCTTCTAATTTTTCAACAACCGGTTCAGGTAAGAAAGGAAGCAATCTGCTTTTCACACCGACAGGACCTGCACCCGGGCCGCCACCACCATGAGGTGTACTCATTGTTTTGTGTAAATTCAAATGAACCACATCAAAGCCCATATCACCCGGACGTGTAATCCCCATAATCGCATTGGAGTTAGCACCATCATAGTACAACAATCCACCAGCTTCATGAACGATCTGAGCCACTTCACTGATTTGCTTTTCAAAAAGACCCAGTGTATTCGGGTTTGTTAACATGAGAGCAGCCGTATCTGATCCAACTGCCGCACGAAGGGCATCCAGATCGACTAGACCTTCTGGAGTTGAAGGAATCGTGATCGTTTGGAATCCAGCTACTGTTGCACTTGCAGGATTCGTACCGTGAGAAGAATCGGGTACGATAACTTTGGTACGGTGTTCACCACGTTTTTCATGATACGCACGAATCATCATTAGACCTGTCCATTCTCCATGAGCACCGGCAGCAGGTTGAAGAGTGACGGCATCCATGCCTGTTAGAGCAGCAAGGTCATTTTGCAAAGTATGCATCAGTTCCAGTGCCCCTTGAATACTTTGTTGTGGTTGATAAGGATGAATCTTCGCAAACCCTGCATAACGAGCTACATCTTCATTGACTTTAGGATTGTATTTCATCGTACAAGAACCCAGCGGATAGAAGCCATTATCTACGCCAAAGTTACGACGGGACAATTCTGTATAATGACGAATTACATCAACTTCATATACTTCAGGTAAAGCAGGTTCTTCTTTACGAAGCATTTCTTGCGGAATCAATTGAGAGACTTCGACACGAGGAACATCGCAATCCGGTAAAGAATAACCGATTCGACCCGGTTGACTCAATTCAAAAATCAAAGCTTTTTCAGTAACAACAGCGCCTTGTACAGAAGTAACGGTCTCATGGACTACAGTTTCGTTTGTCATAGGATTGCCTCCAGTTCAGTTGCCAATAGATCTATCTCTGCTTTGGTACGTTTCTCTGTGACTGCGAACAAGATATGACCGGACAATTCAGGATAAGATAGGCTTAGATCATAACCACCAATCATGCCTTTAGCTAACAGTTGAGTATTAACATCAGCGACTGAAGTGCCTTCTGGTAAAGCCAGTACAAATTCATTGAAAAAAGGAGATCGGAACGCTAATTTGACATTAGGGATAGAAGATAAAGTTTGAGCAGCATAATGAGCTTTTTGCACATTCAGATCAGCTACATCCACCATACCTTGTCTACCCATGACAGATAGATATACCGATGCACACAGCGCAAGCAATGCCTGATTGGAACAAATATTTGATGTCGCTTTGTCACGACGGATATGTTGCTCACGAGTCTGCAACGTCAATACAAAACCACGTTTACCATCAATATCTTTGGTCTGACCTACGATTCGTCCAGGCATACGACGCATAAGCGGTTGAGCCACAGCGAAGAATCCACAAGTTGGCCCACCAAGCGACATCGAAATGCCAAGCGGCTGTGCATCACCAACAACGATATCAGCTCCAAGTTTACCAGGAGATTCGAGTAGTCCCAGTGAAATAGGATTCGTACTCACTACCAATAAAGCACCTTTGGCATGAGCAAGATCGGCAACTGCTTGAATCGCTTCAATACCACCGAAAAAGTTAGGGGATTGGACAAGCACAACAGCGGTCTGCTCATCAATCGCTTCAGTGAGCACCCCAATATCTGTGACTCCATCGCCATAAGGCACTTCAACTACATCCAGATTAAGACCACGAGCATAACTGCGAACGACTCCGCGTGATTCAGGATGGATCGTAGAAAGAGCAATAATCTTTTTGCGTCCTGTAGCTGATGCTGCAAGAGAAGCTGCTTCGGCAAGTGCTGTTGCGCCATCATACATACTTGCATTGGCTACAGCCATTCCTGTCAGTTCACAGATATAGGACTGAAATTCAAAGATCGCTTGTAATTCACCTTGACTGATCTCTGGTTGATATGGAGTATACGCTGTATAAAATTCAGAACGAGAAATTACATGATTAATCACAGATGGCAAATGGTGATCATACAATCCTGCACCCAGAAAGCTAGTGTACCGATCTGTATCTGCATTTTGCCCTGCAAGACTAGACATATGACGAGTCAGTGTATATTCATCCAGCATTTCAGACATAGGCATGGTGCCTTGATAACGAAGAGATGCCGGAATATCTGTAAATAAATCCTCTATCGAAGAAGCACCAACAACCTCTAACATCTCTGCTTCATTCTGTGGGGTCATTGGAATATAACGATGCGATTTCATAAAGGTAGACTCCTTTGGGGCAACATATCAGTCGCCTTGTAATTTTATTTAGTGACAGAAGATGCTCGTTTGTAGAAAGGTGCTTTCACCACTTCAGCTTTGAGCATTTTACCGCGAATCTCAAGTTCTATCGGTGTTCCTAGAGCAGCACTGTCAGCTTCAATTAAAGCAAGTCCAAGATTACGCTTAAGTGTAGGAGATTGAGTTCCTGTCGTCACTTCGCCGATTTGTCGACCGTTCTGGTAGACAGGATAGTGCGGGCGAGGAATACCACGGTCGATCATTTCTACACCCACTAATTTACGAGACAATCCTTTTTCTTTTTGCGCGACTAGAGCTTCTTTGCCTGTGAAATGTTCTTTGTCCAACTTTACAAAATAGCCAAGTCCCGCTTCGAGTGGAGAAATATCTGCCGACAGCTCTTGACCATACAGAGGAAGACGAGCTTCAAAGCGAAGCGTATCCCGTGCACCCAGTCCACAAGGAATCAAGCCAAGCGGTTCACCTGCTTGCAATAGCTTTTCCCAGATGAGAGGAGCATCTGTTGCAGATACATATAGTTCATAACCATCTTCACCGGTGTAACCTGTACGAGAGATGAGCGCATGAACACCAAAAATCTCAGCTTTTTCGATAAAAGAAAATCCTGCCAGTTCAGCATAACGATCGCTTTGTGTAGCCGCTTGTAAAATAGCAACCGCTTGAGGACCTTGTAAAGCAATCAAAGCGGTTTGTTCTGAAATGTTCTCAAGAGTGACATTGGCAGGCAAAGACTGCTTCATCCAATCGATATCCTTATCAATATTCGAGGCATTGATCACGAGCATATAATGTTCTTCGCCCAGACGATATACCAATAGATCATCGACTACACCACCTGTTGGATAGCACATTAATGTATATTGGGCTTGTCCATCTTGCAAGCGAGAAGCATCGTTAGTTAATAATTGTTGCAAATAGGCAAGGGAACCTTCACCTGAAATGATCACTTCACCCATATGAGAAACATCAAATAATCCAGCTTGTTCACGAACCGCTTCATGTTCTTTTTGAATTCCTGTAAATTGAACAGGCAATTCCCAACCGCCAAAATCGATACAGCGTGGGGAACCGGATTGAGCATAAAGAGGAAAAATCGGCGTACGCTTCAGTTCTGTTGTCATGATCGTCACCTCATCGAATTAGTTTGTAGCGAAAAATCGCATATATCATTTTTTGTGAAAAAAGAATAAAATCATCCGAAAAAGCTCAACAAAAAAGACAGAGAGAAAAGGAAATAAGCAGGTACTATACCTGAAATATTTCTTTTTCTCCCTGTCCTTGATACCTGAGAGTTACCTTGTGCTCAATAGCTTATAAGCAACAAGTTTCCCCTTGGGTGATTGGTTGTTATCATTCGGATATTCGTCGGTGACCGAATGATGCCAATTCTCTCCAGAGCTGCGTCCGGTACAGGTCCCTTTTACCTGAGAGATTCACCATTACTGGCTTACTCCTTCGGCGCTGTCATGGTTCTGAACAGTCTCTCCCTGTACTTTCATTCGCTACATATGATGTTATGTATTTCCGAACATTAAGTATTGAAACAGTGATGAATGTATGTATATTATATTAATACTTGATTCAAAAAGCAATGTCAAGAGTATTGACAGTATAATCTGCCTTGCTATACGCTTGTGTGCATGAAGACATTACAACCATGAACCGGAGGAATGAACAATGAGTGAGATTAAAGATCAATTGCTGTATAGTGCAGAACATGAATGGGTAGAGCGTATTAGTGATGATACGGTTCGTATCGGTATTACTGATTTTGCTCAACATCAGCTAGGAGATATCGTATTTGTTGAATTGCCACAAGCAGGTGCAGAAGTTGCTTCTGAAGCTGTAATCGGCACGATTGAATCGGTCAAAACAGTATCTGATCTTTTTAGCCCGGTGACAGGTACGATCACTAATTTTAATCCTGAATTGGAAACAGAACCTGAACTGGTGAACTCTGATCCTTACGGACGTGGCTGGATGGTTGAAGTTAAAGTCAGTGGTGACCTAGATAGTGCATTATCAAACCTTTTGAGTGCAGAAGCTTATGCTGAACACGCCCAAGACTAACTCATAATACTGTCAATCTATACAAAAGAAGGATATAAAATCTATTTATATGTATTGTAACAAGAACAAGACTGAAAACCTAGATGGGGATCAGTCTTTTTTTGTTATGTATATTTTTGATACAGGTAATTAAAGTGCACAATAACGACATTCTTTTTTATTTTAGGTTGGAGGAATCTTCATAATACGATAGAATGATTAAATAAAGCAAAAATAGAATTTTTTTACATAGATCTAATAATGAATGTACACTGCGACATGTACAACATACCTATTTTATTGATGATTACCTCTGGAGGGGAGATTGTTGTCTAAATATCTATATCGTTTATTTCTGATTATGGTGATATTGGGATCGTTACCTGTACTGGTAATCGGGATATTTTCTTATACGTTGGCGGCAGGTGATGTCGAGCAGAAAGTGCAAGACGGTAATGCACAATTATTAAATGAAACTCAATTACGTGTAGATCAAGTACTCAAAACATTGCAGTTGTCTGCTGTACAATATGTCAATTCGCCGTTTGTTACGGAAACGATGAAGCAACCTTTGCAATCGGGAGACTTTGAAAAAATACGTAATTTGACGACCGGATTTAATAATTTGCAAACGATTACATCGCTAGATCAGATACGTTTAATTAACTTTGAGCATAACTGGGTAGTCTCAGGAACATCATTCAGTCAAGTATCTGATGCAGAAGATCAAAGTGTGCTTCGATCATACCGACACAATCGAAATAGCATGTTCTGGGTAACCGATACTTCAATAGCGAATAACGGATATACGTCAAATATAGATATGATCTCAGAAGAGGAATTGGACTCAGGATCGCCTAAAAAGGAAACAAAAGTAACCAGTATGGTGTTCAAAATTCCACTATTACCTTCGACCGGTGAACCACGCGGATTGTTAGTCTTGGATATTGCCAATGATGAAATTGATAATTGGGTCACCAGCAGTACACGTCTGGGACAAATATATGTGTTTGATCAATACCAACAAGAATTTCTAGATAACGGTCAGAGTACACAATATCCTGGATTACAAAATGAAGTGTTTGCTCATGTTCATCAAGGGGAACGTCAAGGATTTTTTAATTGGAAAAGTGAAGGTGAAGAAGTGGGAGTGACTTATTCTTCATCGACACTGAACGGATGGGTATATGTGTCTGTCGTATCTATAGGACAGATTACGTCCCAGACAAGAAAAATAGCAGTATTAACGATTAGTGTCTGTGTAGCGATGTTATTGTTAACTGCACTGTTGGCTTTTCTCAGCAGTCGTCGTATGTATTCTCCTGTGTCTAAATTAATGCAGTTATTAGGTGCCAGTGACTCTGTAGATTATACCGGACGGCTCAAGGCAGAAGAGCCATCCACAGATACAGGGTATAGACGATTATGGTTAGGTCACCGAAAAGGATTAGCCGGAGATCAACATAAGTCAGTGAAAAGACGAGATGAATTTGCTTATATTGGAGAACAAGTGGAGCGGATGCGCTTAACAGGGCGTGAGTTGGAAGAGCAGATTCGGGAACAGGTTCCGCAATTGCGAGAATTATCAGTGATTAAGTTGATCAGCGGGCAGATTCCTGCTAATGAATTTGAACGTCGCCGTCTAATCTATGGATTTCCTGAATCGGTTCGTTCTATGGCGGTATTGGTATTACAGATCGATACGGTACAAGGAA
This sequence comes from Paenibacillus sp. PK4536, assembly GCF_028594455.2. Lineage (NCBI taxonomy): Bacteria > Bacillati > Bacillota > Bacilli > Caryophanales > Paenibacillaceae > Paenibacillus > Paenibacillus sp. PK4536. Next base: position 4,963,554 of record NZ_CP126313.1, on the reverse strand, counting down.
CACGCTATGAAGAAACCGATCGAGAACTGTTACTGTTTGCTATTAATAATATGGTGTCTGAATTGATTTCGGTGGAGCATCGCTTTAGTCCGGTATTGATCGAACAATCTCAAGTTAGTATTCTGGTCGAACCGGCAGATAATGAAGATGCTACTTCGTGGTATCACAGTCAAGCAGAGCGAGTACGTACTCAGATTCAAGACTATTTATCGTTGTCAGTCAGTATCGGGATCAGCCGTCCATTTGAACATTATCAAGGAGCACCTGATGCCTATGGAGAAGGACTAGAAGCACTCAAGCAACGAATGAGTCTGGGCAACAAATTGATTATTCATTTTGAAGATATTGATCATAGTACGCCTATGGAAGTAGCAGTCTATACTCAGCTCAAACAGTTAGAAGATCGTATTATCCAATCGCTGCAAAATGGAGATTATGAGCAGACTCCACTGTATTTCGATGAATATATTCGTCATGTGATGGACAAAGAAATACATTTCCGCGATTATCCAGTATTACTAACCCAATTGGCTGCTCGTGTATATGAGATGGTACAGCAAAAAGGCGGAACTGTTAATAGAGTCTTAGGTAAAAAAGCATCGCTGCATCGCTTGCTTGAACTACAGACGGTAGAAGAAATCAGACACTGGTTCACTCATGCACTATTTGAGCCGTTACAGCAATTTTTACAAAGCCAATCGGAGTCACAGTATATCAATATTGCCGATCAGATGATCCAGATTATCCAACAGCGATATGAACAAGATTTGTCCTTAGAAATGTGTGCAGAACAGCTTAACTTTCATCCAGTGTATTTAAGTCGTGTTTTCAAAAAAGAAACAGGTATTAAGTTTAGTGATTATGTAGCTGAATATCGAATGAATCAAGCGAAGAAATGGTTAGAAACAACCGATTGGCGAATTGCAGATATCGCAGAAAAATTAAGCTACAGTAACACGACAGCCTTTATCCGTATTTTTCGTAAAATAGTAGGAACGACTCCTGGTAAATATCGTGAAGAACATCGCAGTCGGAAGTTGATTTGAGTAAATACGAGTTGAATCCAGCATATATAGAGGTTGAAAAAAGGTTATTGTGTTCCCAAAAAAAGAAGCTAAAACCCTGATACAGTAAGGATTAGCTTCTTTTTTTACATATAAAGCTAAAATTGGATGATAGCCTGTTATTCTTCTGGAAGCGACAATGAGTCTATACAAATGTTAACGCTTTCAAGGAGGGTGAAGGATGGAAGCCAAATCGGTCAAATCATCTACACGGATACGTACAAAGGAACGTCAGGCGAACATGTCATGGAAAGAATTTTACAAAAATCGTTGGTTGTACATTATGTTATTGCCGGGAATTATTTATTTTGTCGTCTTTAAATATGTACCGATGTATGGAATTGTGATGGCGTTTCAAGATTATGTTCCTTACCGAGGAATCTGGGAAAGCAATTGGGTAGGATTCAAGCATTTTGAACGCTTTTTCAGTGAACCGCAATTTTGGATGTTATTTCGCAATACGCTGATCTTAGCACTGTACAATATTATCTTCTTTTTTCCTTTACCTATTATTGTATCGTTGATGCTTAATGAAGTGGTGACGGAACGATTTAAGCGGTTCGTCCAGACGTTAATCTATGTACCGCATTTTGTCTCATGGGTTGTCGTTGTTGGTGTATTTTATATGATTTTTACCACAGAAGGTGGTATTTTAAACGAATTGATCTTTGCGATTACCGGACAAAAAATAGCATTTTTATTAGAACCCGGTTGGTTCCGTACGATGATTATTTCGCAATCGATATGGAAAGAAGTCGGTTGGGGAACGATTATTTTTCTAGCGGCTTTGTCCGGTGTAGATACTCAGTTATATGAAGCTGCCCGGATGGATGGAGCAAGTCGTTGGAGACAGTTATGGCATATCACATTACCAGCGATTCGCAGTACGATTATCATTTTACTTATTTTGCGTCTGGGTACGTTTTTGGATACCGGATTCGAACAAATTTTCTTAATGCTGACTTCTACAAACCGTGATGTAGGGGAAGTGTTCGATACTTATGTGTACGTCAAAGGGATGACTCAAGCCCAATACAGTTACAGTGCCGCTGTGGGACTATTCAAATCTGTGATCGGCTTGCTACTGGTTGTCGGTGCTAATCAATTAGCCAAAAAATGCGGAGAAGAAGGCATTTATTAATGTATCTATCGTCCGAAAGGAGACCACATGATGAAACAAGATCGTACATTAGGAAATCGGTTATTTGATTATACCAATCATACCTTGTTGTTATTGTTAGGGATTGTAACGGTATTACCTTTTATCTATATCACTGCTGTATCGTTTACCAGCCCAGCCGAAGTTGCTAAAGGAGGATTTATTCTTTTTCCCAAAGAATTCTCTCTTGCCGCTTATCGCTATATCTTCTCAACGTCTACACTGCTGAACAGTCTATGGGTATCAATCTATATTACCGTACTCGGTACACTGATTAACTTGCTACTGACGACATTGATGGCATACCCGTTATCTCGTCCTTATTTGCGAGGCAGAAAATACATCATGCTCGGTGTACTGTTCACCATGTTATTCAGTGGCGGAATGATTCCTACGTACTTTGTAGTCAATTCACTACATTTAACAGATACATTATGGTCGCTGATGATTCCCGGAGCGATTAGCGCTTTCAACTTAATTGTACTCAAAAACTTTTTCCAACAGATTCCGGACGGACTGGAAGATGCCGCCAAAATTGATGGATGTAACGACGTATCGATCCTTTTCCGTATCGTCTTACCACTATCTTTACCAGCAATGGCAACCTTTGCACTGTTCTACTCTGTAGCTCATTGGAATAGCTTCTTCAGCGCTATTCTATATATCAACGACAGCGACAAATGGCCTGTCCAAGTGTGGCTACGCGAAATCGTTATTCTCGCCCAAAGTCGAATCGGAGACACCAGTATCGAAGAAGCCGATATCCAACCACTCACGATCCGAATGGCAGTAATCGTCTTCTCCACACTACCAATATTAATGGTCTACCCATTCCTACAAAAACACTTTGCCAAAGGTGCACTCCTAGGCTCAGTCAAAGGCTAATATATTAATGATCCAATACATCTTAATTGCGTATTTAAAAATAACTTAAATAAGTTTGTGAATAGAAATCCCAAGTTACAACTATCCCAACACATCCATAATCAAACACCACATTCAATCCATTTCGATTCACTATTATTTGTATAAACCATTACAATCAATACTTTATCTAGAAAATGATTAACTCCAATAATATCTGAACTCCAAATGCTCAAAACAAACAATCTCACTCACATCCAAAACCAATATCCAAATCCTTAAATCTCTAAATCTCTAAATCTCTAAATCTTTCCTGCTACCCCCACCCAATGGTGCTGGGCGAAGGGGGAGATGGATTCTGAAAGTCGCCTTTAAGACTCGGATATCGACCGTTTAGCGGTCAATCAAGATATCCGATCTTACCAGCGACGGCAAGAACCATCTCCCCCGAAGCCCTTCACCCCACCCACCCCATCAATGAAAGGAGTTATCAACACATGAAAAAGCAAACAGCAACATTAATGTGCCTCATCCTAGCCACATCAACCGTACTCAGTGCATGTGGAAGCAAAGGTTCTCAAGGAGCTTCTGTCGATGATACAATCACTATGGCGATTTCTCAAGTCGGGGATATTCCTTCCGCAGGCAATCAAGTGCAACAAGAAATCGAAAAGTACACCGGCAAAAAAATAGATGTACAGTGGATACCGAACTCCGCCTATGATGACAAAATCAATGTCATGATCGCTTCGGGAGATATGCCTGATATTTTGAAAGTAAACTACACACCTGCGGTCACCAATGCGATGCGTAATGATGTGTTCTGGGAAGTTGGCCCTTATCTCAAAGACTATCCCAACTTAGCTGCACAAGCCGATGTGTTTTACGATAACGTCAAAGTAGATGGCAAAATTTACGGGGTACCTCGCTTTTCCGATATTGCCCGTGCGACATTGATCTATCGCTCGGATTGGTTCAAAAAGCTGAAGCTAGATGTACCGAAAAGCACAGAAGACTGGTACAACAACGTGAAAGCGTTAACATTAGATGATCCAGATGATAATAGCAAAAAAGATACGTATGGCATGATGTTGTTCAAAAAATATAATGAAGGCGAATATTCATTTACCACGCGTCTTGCTGTTAGTCTGGGTGCACCGAATAAGTGGAAAGTCGAAGAAGATGGTTCATTTACGCCAGAATTTATGACAACAGAATATAAAGGTGTAATGGATCTACTGAAGCGTCTGTATGATGAGCAATTGATCAATCAAGATTTTGCTGTATTTGATTCAACTGAAGCAGACAAGAAATTCGATTCCGGTCTAACCGGTATGAAGATCGCTGTAGCACAAACGGCTAAAAGTCAGCTTGAACGATTACAAGAAAATGTACCTGATGCAGAGATTGATCTTGCCAAGTTAGAAGGGCCAGACGGTTATCGTGTACCTGCACAGTCGGGTAATGCAGGCATTCTTGTATTCCCTAAAGTGTCTGTACCTACAGAAGAAGACCTCAAAGCACTGCTTTCTTTTTTGGATAAATTAATGGACCCTGAAATGTCTACATTGTTATTACGTGGAGTCGATGGCAAGCATTATAAAAAGTTAGACGATGGACGTGTGGAAATGACAGACTTTGCTGCTTTTCAGCGTGAAGTGAAGCCTTATCGTGATAATCTGCCATTGGTAGAAGGCTATAACGTACCCGCGCAAAAAGATACCAAGATTGGTGAAAAAGGAGTAGCGATGGCAAAAGAAATTACGCAGTATGCTGTTCCTAATCCAGCATTGACATTATATTCACCGACGTATGAAGAACGTGGTGGTGATCTAGATCAACTGATCAATGATGCACAGACCAAATATATTATGGGCAAAATCGACGAGAACGGGTGGCAACAACAAGTGGAACTATGGAAAACATCAGGTGGCGATAAAGTGATGCAAGAATACGCAAGCTCTTACACAGAACAGCAACAACAAAAGTAAAGCCAATCATGATTTTTATCCCACTATATTCAGGAGGATACCAAAATGAAATTTGTGGTCAAACAAAGTGCATGCTGGACACTGACAGCAATCTTGGCTTTCGGATTAACAGGTTGTGGCAATAGCGATCAAGGCGCTGCCACAGCAGACTCTTCAACAGTACGTATTTCGCTTATGCAAGTTGGTGATATTCCCAAAACTGGAAATGATATCGAGACAGGATTGGAAAAACATATCGGCAAAGATTTGGATATTCAATGGATTCCAAGCTCTGCTTTTAACGATAAAGTCAACGTGATGATCGCTTCAGGCAATTTACCTCATATTATGAGATTGAATTATATTCCGACAACAGTGGGTGCGATTCGTTCAGACCAATTTTGGGAGATAGGGCCGTATCTTAAAGATTATCCGAATCTAAGCGCTCAAGATCCTGAGTATTATAGCAACATCACAGTAGATGGCAAATTGTATGGAATCCCTAATTTCCGCGATATCGGACGGGCTGCAATCGTGTATCGAAAAGACTGGTTTGATACATTGAAATTAGGTGTCCCGAAAAGTGTAGATGATTGGTACAATGCCGCCAAAGCGATAGCCACTCAAGATCCTGATGGCAATGGTAAAAACGATACGTATGCTTTTCCATTATTCAAAACATATACCGAAGGTTCCCAAGCTCCATTGACCCGTATTGCAGTCAGTCTAGGTGGAGTCAATCGCTGGGGAGTAGATAACAGTGGTAAATTTACGCCTGAATTTATCACACCGCAATATACCGAGGTATTACAAATGATGCATCGTCTATATGCAGAAAAATTAATCAATGCCGATTTCCCATCACTGGATTCAACAGAAGCTGATAAAATGATGGCATCCGGTAGAATCGGGATGAAATTGAATGGCGTAGCTACTAACGGCAAAAGTACACAACAGTTGCTGACAGCTGCTGTACCGGATGGCGTAGTGGATATTTCTCCATTCGTAGGACCCGAAGGTATTCGGATAGCCGGTGAACCTGGTAACTTTGGATTTCTGGCTTTCCCCAAAGCGACTGTACAAGATGAAGCTCAATTGAAAGATCTGTTAAGTACACTCGATAAATTAATGGACGAACCGACAAGTACATTACAATTACGTGGAATCGAAAATAAACATTATAAAAAAACAGCAGATGGTAAAACCGAATTTATCGATTTTGACGGATACCAACGGGATGTGAAGCCATACCGTGATAATTTACTGAATATCGAAGGGTATAATGTGCCTGAATTAATCGACACTGAACTGGGAACTAAAGGTGTGAAATTATCGAAAGATGATCGCAAATATGCAGTCTCCAACCCGGCGTATAATCTGGTATCTGATATCTATACCGAACGTGGGCAAGAATTAGATCAGATGATCAGTGATGCACAGACCAAGTACATTATGGGTGAATTAGATGATGCTGGCTGGCAACAAGCGATTACAAGTTGGCGTACAGCAGGTGGAGATCAACTGATCAAAGAGTATGAAGAAGCATATGCCAAGTTGAACAAGTAAATGATTAAATTAATGAATAGTTAGCGATAACGAAATATTTATCGAAACTATGCAATAGGATAGATACCAAAAAACTGTAATTACTTCTTGTTCTATTCTGATACTACAGAGTAGGCAATGAGGGGTGATTACAGTTTTTTTGATATGTCATCTCCATGCTTCGACGCTTTTACCGATCAATACATGCGTAGAAATAGATGGACTGGTTTATTAACAAGAAAAGAATGACTTACAGGAGGAACATCATGAGTACAAAACGTGTATTGATTACAGGCGCCAATTCCGGTATGGGACTTGCTTCTACTATCGAATTAGCGAAGCGTGGTTATGAAGTGATTATGGGCTGTCGTAACGAAGAACGCGGACAACAAGCATTACAAGAAGCACGTGAACAGAGTGGTTCTGATCGAATTAGTCTTATGAAATGTGATCTAGGTTCTCTTAAACATATTCGAGAGTTTGCCGAAGAATTCAACCAAAAATATGATCGTTTGGATGTACTGCTTAACAATGCAGGGGTGGTGAATTTAAAGCGTCAGGAGACTGAAGATGGATTTGAAATGAGTATTGGTGTGAATCATCTAGGGCACTTTTTGCTGACTCATTTACTGTTGGATGCACTTCAAGCTTCTCCGCAAGGACGAATTGTTGTGGTTAGTTCAGGCGCTTACAAAATCGGTAAAATTCATTGGGATGATCCACATTTACATCATGGATATACTGTTATCAAATCGTATGCTCAATCCAAGCTTGCGAATATCTTTTTTACACGTGTTATGGCTGACAAGTTAAAAGGCACAAATGTAACGATCAATTGCCTGCATCCTGGTGCAGTGGCTACGAATATTGGAGTCGATCGAGATACTGGATTCGGCAAGCGTATTTTGGCAGGAGTAGCGCATCTTCCTTTTTTCCAGACGCCAGAGCAAGGTGCCGAGACTGCTATTTTTCTAGTGGATGATGAGACTGTCGCTCAACATTCGGGTGCTTATTATTATCGTAAACAGAATCATAAGCTGAAGTCCAAAGCCCTTGATGAAGCAGAAGCGCTTCGTTTTTGGGAATGGAGTAAAGAGCAGATAGGCTGGCAAGATTAATAAGAATGATCATTTTAAAATGATGTCATTTGTTGTGCAATCTATCTTACATCATGATGGATCTACTGTTACAATAGAAGCATCTGGTATCCAGTAGGATCAGAATAAACATAGAAAGGATGATGATATAGAATGAGTAATGAATATCCACCAAATCCGAATGGAGTTCAGCAGAATCCGTATCAAGCTTCGCCTCAAGAGCAACAGGGAGGAATGCCACCCTATCCACCTTATATGCAACCGCCTTTACAAGGGTTAGGTGGCTGGTTAGCTTGTTTTCAGGTGTATATGTATTATGTACTTATCGCTTTCTTTTTCACGATTCCTAGTTACATATTTTTAATGTGGATGCACAATAATCCAGAAGAGTTTGAATCAGCAATGCCCGGAATGACTAATCAGTTGTTTGCGATTTATGGTGAACGTTTTACATTGGTGATGATCATAGGAATTATACTTGCTTCGATTTCTTTGGTCTGGATGCTTGTTAATTTAATTTTCTTTTACCAACGTAAAAAATTCTTGCCACGTTTGATGATTGCTTATTTCATTTTTGAGTTAGCAGGTACAGTCGTTACTATGCTTATCATACCTGATGTAGGGGTATTTACTACATTTAGTACGATTTTGGGAGTCGCTCTTGCTGTAGCTTGGATTTTCTATTTTATGCGTTCTGTACGTGTTAAAAACACATTTGTGCGTTAATCTTCTTTAATTAATACATCTAATCTTAATTTTTGCGTTTTTACAAGGAGGCAGACTTTATGAGTGATCCACATTTACCGTACACTATAGAAATAGCCAGACAAGAAGATTTACCTGCTATTGTCGATATCTATAATGCTTCGATCCCTGCAAGGCTAGCTACCGCAGACACAGAACCTGTGACTGTAGAAAGCCGTCAAGCATGGTTCGATGAGCATGTTCCAGATCGTCGTCCCCTGTGGGTCTTGTGGCAAGAAGGTCAGATTGCAGGCTGGGCAAGTTTACAGACCTTTTATGGACGACCTGCTTATAATGGAACAGTGGAGCTAAGTGTATATGTGCATAATGATTATCAAGGCAAAGGGATAGGGAGCAAATTAGTATCTTATGCGATTGAGCAAGCCCCATCATTGCATATCCATACATTGCTTGGATTTGTTTTTGCTCATAATGATCCAAGTCTAAAATTATTGCGTAAATTTGGATTTGAAGATTGGGGACATTTGCCACGTGTAGCTATTTTGGATGATGTAGAACGTCATTTAGCGATTGTGGGCAAACGCATAGAATCCAAGTAAAATAAGCTACATATTTAACTTCATACTTGCAACCTCACACCTGATAATCCGTCTAAAGATTATCAGGTGTTTTTTCATTATGGCGTCGATTACACTGGGATAGAGTATGCATCTGACAAGATCGGTAGGTTGCTCAAAGATAAAGTTGACGTTAATATGTATGAGGAACCATAACTATAGAGAAATGGCTATTCCAACATATGCCAACAGGAAATAGATTGTGAAAGGAAGCCGATCAATGATTATATTAAAATCGCCTCAAGAAATAGAAGCAATGAGAACAGCTAGTCAGATCGTAGCTGATTGTCATCGTGAGCTTGCCAAGCTTATTCAACCCGGCATTACCACGATGGAAATTAATGAATTTGTCAAAAAACATATCACCAAACTAGGTGGTAAGCAGTTTACCAATGGATATAATGGTTTTGAATATGAGACCTGTGCATCTGTAAATGACGTTATTGCTCATGGATTTCCGAGTCGTACTCCTTTAAAAGAAGGCGATATTGCCAAAATCGATATCGTTGCTGAATATGATGGTTGGCTTGGTGATTCCGCATGGTGTTATGCCGTAGGTAACATCTCACCAGAAGCTGAAAAATTAATGCGAGTCACTAAAGAATGTCTGTATATCGGGATAGAACATGCTATCGTAGGCAATCGTCTAGGAGATGCAATGGCACCTCTTCAACATCATGCAGAGAGCAATGGCTTCCATGTGGTACGTGATCTGTTAGGGCACGGAATAGGGCGTGAACTTCACGAGGAACCAAACTTTACGCATACAGGTAAGCCCGGAAAAGGCACACGTCTTAAAGAAGGTATGGTCTTTACGATCGAACCGATGATTAATGAAAGTACATACCGGATGACGATTGATGCAGATGGTTGGACAGCACGTACCGCAGATGGTGGATGGTCTGCTCAGTATGAACACACAATAGCGATCACAGCGGATGGACCGATTATTTTGACTGCTCAGTAATCGTTTTAGATTCGTCTGAGTTTCTTTTGAATAAGGATCAGGTAGCAGTGCTTAGCAAGTGAATCATCAACAGCTGTTACCTGATCATTAATCCTAATTAATAATTTAATTTTGATATATGGTTATGATTTTTATTCAAAAGCAAGCATTTGAGGTAAATAATAGGCAATATTATATCCAAATCAACCTTCGCTTTCCCAAAGATACAATCGCTATCGGATAAATAATAATAGTCGGTATGATATTCATTAACTATTTGTGCTAACGATTGCACTCTTGAATATTACAAAAACCTCCATCAAATAGGACTAAAGTTCCATTAAACCTTCAAGAATTCGACAAAATATCCGATACTATTATTATAAGCAATTGTAAATAAATACTAGACTTGTTAGTAACCCTTGACGGTATGGAAATGAATATGAACATTCGTGCTCATAGTTAACCTAAAATATGGTGGTGAATATAATGTTAGATAAAATGAATCATTCCTTAATACGAAATTTAGATGTAGCTGCTGACTACTTTTACGATATAGATGATCTTGGACTACAATATACGCCTCAGTACAGTATATTCAAACTTTGGGCACCAGATGCTGTCCAGATGGATCTTATGTTATATCAAGATATGGGTGTGTACGATGACGAAGGTCTAGTGCATGATCATACGTATGGTAAAGCGTATCCAATGAAATCCGAAGAAGGCGGCGTATGGCAATGTGAGCAACACGGTGATCTTGCAGGTCAGTATTATATGTACCGTGCTACATTTGCTGACGGTTCTGTCCAATATGCAGTAGATCCTTATGCTCGGGCTGTTTCTCCGAATGGACAACGGACAGCTATTATTGATCTTCAGACGACCAATCCAGAAGGTTGGGAAAATGATGTAAAGCCACGTATGTCCAGTGTGACTGATGCTGTGATCTACGAACTGCATGTGCGTGACTTCTCCATTGATGAATCTTCGCAAATGAAATATAAAGGTCAATATCTAGCTTTTACTGAAAAAGGTCTACAAGACGAGCATGGCAATCAGATCGGTATCGATCATCTTAAAGAACTAGGTATAACCCATGTTCATTTATTACCGATTGCTGATTTCCATACCGTCAATGAATTAAAAGTAAATGATCCTGATTCTACTCAGATGAAATACAACTGGGGATACGATCCTCAGCATTACAATGTACCTGAAGGCGCATATGCGACTGATCCTGCGGATCCGACTTCACGTATTCGTGAATTTAAACGTTTGGTACAAGCTTTACATGCAGAAGGTCTACGTGTAGTCATGGATGTCGTGTATAACCATACGTATTCTGTAGATGATGGACCTTTTGATCGTTTGGTTCCGGGCTACTTTTACCGTACAGATGAAAAAGGTCAATTGACTAACGGTTCTGGTGTAGGTAACGAGATTGCAACAGAACGTCCAATGGTACGCAAATATATCAAAGATTCTTTGCGCTACTGGGCTAATGAATATCATTTGGATGGATTCCGATTTGACTTGATGGGCTTAATTGATACCGATACCGTGACTCAATTGACTCAAGAATTACGTCGTGATGTCGATCCTTGTATATTGATCTATGGTGAGCCATGGACAGGTGGATGGTCTCTTCTTCCACAACAGACGCTGAAAGGCGCACAACGTGGTAAAGGATTTGCTGTATTTAACGATAATTTCCGTGAAGCGATTAAAGGCGATAGCGATGGGGATACACAGGGCTTTGCAACAGGAGCATTTGATGTTGAAGGCGATGTTGTCAAAGGAATCTATGGCGCAATTGGTGATTTTACAGATCATCCTAGTGAAACGGTCAATTATGTAACTGCTCATGATAACTTAAATCTGTGGGATAAGCTTGTACGTACCTACGGACAAGATGATGCTCTTTCTTTCTTACACATGGATAATGGACAGTTAGCAGATGGACGTAGCGTAGAACAAGCGGTAGAAGCCGCAGAACCTTATAAATACATTGATCCTGAATATGTGTTGTCTAATGATTGGGTTCGTCGTTCAATCTTGGCAAACGGGATTGTGTTAACCAGTCAAGGCATTCCATTTATCCATGCTGGTGATGAAATGTTACGTACCAAATTTGGCGATCATAACAGTTATCGTAGCCCGGATGTGATCAATGGATTACGATGGGAAAATAAACATCATTTCCGTCCTGTATTTGATTATTATCAAGGTCTGATTCAATTAAGACGTTCTCATCCCGCATTCCGTATGGATCAACGAGAAGATGTTGAAAAACATCTAAAAGTATTGCGTAGTGACAAGCAGATTGTTGCTTTCCAACTTGGTGAATATGCTCATGGTGATAAATGGAATCGAATCGTTGTAATCTATAATGCGAGCACTCATGATCAGAATGTGGCTTTGCCATTATCAGCAAGCCCATGGCAAGTGGTTGTTAACGAGAATCAAGCAGGTATACATCCATTAGCCAGTGTGGTTGGTCAAGAAGTGATCGTTCCACCATTATCAATGATGGTGCTGTACGATGAAGAAGATCAATATATCCCTGTAGCAGCTAGTCTAGAATGGGATTATACTCCAAGTATTATGGAACCCGGCGAAAAGTTACAGATTAAAGTCACTCCACGAGATCAACGGGGTCGTATTTTTGAAGCAGAACCTGTACAGTTCCACTCTTCGAATGAGCAAAACGTTATTGTTCGTGAAAATGGACAAATTATTGCTTTAAACGAAGGAGATAGTACAATCTGTGCTTCTTGTGGTAGCGTGAAAAGTACACTGTTATTACATGTAGAAACGCTAGTACCGCATATGATTCATTTGCAAGGGGAACATCAAGTCTATGGCGGAAAACGTATTCCGTTGAAAGCTGAAGTTCTGGATCAATACAGTCGCCCCATTGCTCGTCCAAAAGTGCAATGGGATTCAAGCGACAAACGGATTATCCGTGTGAATAAAGATGGATTGGTACGTGGGATTCGCCCGGGTACAGCCAAAATTACCGCTTCTTGTGGTAAAGCAACAGCCCAATGGTTAGTAGAAGTACTGCCTTATGTTCCTCGTAGTATTGAAGTGGAATATGAGCGTCCTAATCAAGATTATAAAGGTTGGAATCTATGGGTATGGGGACCAATCTTAGGTCACAGACAAGTCGATTTTGAACGGATTGAAGACGGTAGAGCCGTTGCAAAAATTGTGGTTGCTCCTGAAGAAACCAGTGTTGGATTTATTATCCGTCTCAAAGACTGGCAAGCCAAAGATGTAGATACAGATCGCTATATTTTCGTTAATACTCATCAAGATGCGATTAAAGTATTAATCAAAAGTGGCGATCCACAATTTGAAGTAGAACCTGTGATGTAATCATTCAAAATAGCTACTTCTTTAGAAATAAAGAGTAGCTATTTTTGTTATTTTTGATAATAAATTAGGTTTATAACGAGTAATTATGGAAATGAGAGACCGTTCCTGATAAAATCATAACCAACAAACGTTTGGCATAGCGAAAAATATGGCGATGGAAGTAAAGGATAAGGAATAACGAACACCTAAAATAGATAGAAGGAGGAACTCGTTGATGGCGATTTATGGAATAGCGGACGCGTTCACAGCAAGTATACGATGAGCGAAAACCGGAACCGACTCGGAGTCATTGATATTGGTTCAAACTCAATCCGTCTGATTATTTATGAAGCAGGTGCAGATGGAACCTGTCGTATGATACACAAAGCGAAAGAAACTGTTCGGCTAGGTGTGCGCAGGGATGAGAATGGCAACATGATTGAGGAAGATATCCGAACGGTTATTCCTATCCTCCAGAAGTTTAAGCATATTTGCGCAACGAATCATACCCATCAGATTCGTGCTGTAGCTACAGCAGCAGTTAGACAATCAGCCAATACGGAAGAGATTATGAAGTGTTGGGAAAGTAATACCGATATCAAAGTGCAGATCTTATCCGGTGAAGAAGAAGCGTATTTTGGATTTCTAGGGGTAATGCGCTCTATGCCAGCTCATGTCACAGAAGGCTTTATTGTTGATATTGGTGGTGGCAGTACCGAAATATCTTATTTTAAAAATAACCAATTAATTCAAAGTACATCATTGCCTTGCGGGGCAGTCAATATGACGATGCAAAATGGTGGTACCGATCATTGGAGCGAGCAATCGACAGCACAGTTGGAACAGAATATTCAGCAACAATTAGCAGAATATCCGTGGACAGCGATGCATCCTGATTTGCCTTTGATTGGTCTAGGTGGGGGTATTCGTGCTCTAGCAAGAATGGAGCGAGAACGTAAGCGCCAATCGAAGCCCGCTAGTGATCCTTACCGTATCGATCCCGATACTATTTTCTTTTATGCTGAAGCGTTAGCAACGCTAAGTTTAGAAGAACGGGTGAATCGATTTGATCTAGGAAAAGATCGTGCCGATATTATTGTTGCAGGTACGCTTATCTTACGCACATTGTTAAAACATATGAAATGTTCAGCATTGTTAGCCAGTTGGCGTGGTCTGAGTGATGGTTTTTCACATCACTTTTTCACCGCAGAGTCAGCTTCTTCACGTCCCACTTCATAAATATCAAAAAGCTGTTAATGCGCATCTTAGGATGTGACGTTAACAGCTTTTTTGTTATGTAGTTGTTGTTACAAGCAAATTGTTGCGCATATAACAATCCGGAAAATTCTCAAAAAATGTAAACGGTCACAAATGAGCATGAAATAATTAAAATGACATTATCGTTTGAAAAATCTTTAATTTGGGGTAATAATAGAAGGGGTTTATTTGGGAAAAGATGTACATAAGCAGAAAAAGGAGGAAAATGAATGTATTCCATTTTTGGTTTGAGCCATGAAACCACACTATTGGTATGGGCTCTTGTTGCTATTGTTATTTTGATTGTCATGATTGCGAAGTACAAATGGAATCCATTTGTCGTTCTGCTCATGGCATCATTGTTTTTGGGATTAGTTATCGGTATGGCACCACTCGATGTGGTCAAATCCGTACAAAGTGGTCTAGGTGGTACACTGGGTTCGATCGCTATTGTTATCGGTCTGGGTACAATGCTCGGGAAGATGATGGCTGAATCGGGCG
Organism: Paenibacillus sp. PK4536; assembly: GCF_028594455.2. Taxonomy (NCBI): domain Bacteria; kingdom Bacillati; phylum Bacillota; class Bacilli; order Caryophanales; family Paenibacillaceae; genus Paenibacillus; species Paenibacillus sp. PK4536. The sequence continues at coordinate 4,948,466 of NZ_CP126313.1, read as the reverse complement.
GTGCAGAGCAGATTGCCACCACGATGGTTAATCGATTCGGGGAGAAGAATATTCCCTGGGCGATGCTAATCGTAGGGATTATTGTAGGGATGCCGGTATTTTTTGAAGTCGGCATTATTTTGTTGATTCCTATTTTATTTACTGTTATTCGCAAAACGAATATTTCATTATTACGTGTAGGAATTCCGATGCTGGCAGGTTTATCCACCGTTCACGGACTGTTGCCACCGCATCCTGCACCTATGATAGCGATTGATGCTTTTGGTGCAAGTATTGGTAAAACGATCATCTATGCGCTGATTGTAGGTATACCGACAGCGATAGTAGCAGGGCCTTTATTCGGAGCTTATATTGGCAAACGCATTATTGTGCATCCGCCTGAAGGGTTATCTGAACAATTTACAACCAATAACAAATTAGATCGTCCAGACAAGCCATTGCCAGGTTTTGGGATTACAATGTTGACGATTCTTATGCCTGTAATTCTGATGCTAGCAGGTTCTATTGCTGAGATTGCAGATCCGCAAAGTACGCACGGAATTAGTGTATTTTTACGCTTTGTTGGTAATGAAATCGTAGCTATGTTTATTGCAACTGTGTTTGCCTTTTTCACATTGGGATTCGGACAAGGATTTACCAAAGAACAAGTATCCAAATTTGCAGGGGATTGTCTTGCACCAACCGCTTCGATTATTTTGATTATCGGTGGTGGTGGAGCATTCAAACAAGTATTGATCGACAGTGGTGTAGGTGATGCAATCGCCGCAGTAGCTACTTCTGCTCATGTCAATGTGATTGTATTTGCTTATCTGGTGGCTGCTCTGATTCGTGTATCTACAGGATCGGCTACAGTTGCAATGACTACTGCCGCAGGGATTGTTGCACCGGTACTAGCATTAACGCCGGGAGCCAATATTGAATTGGTCGTACTGGCGACAGGTGCAGGTTCATTGATTCTTTCTCATGTGAATGATGCAGGGTTCTGGATGGTCAAAGAATTCTTTAATATGACCGTTCCACAGACGTTGAAGTCTTGGACAGTTATGGAGACTTTATTGTCTCTTGTGGCGTTTGGTTTAATTTTGCTACTGAATGTAGTAGTCTAAATAAGAAAAGAAGTGCAGGAAATTAGAGCGAAAGTAGGTTAAATCATGAGCACGGCGAAATATATGATCGGTGTAGATATTGGAACAACAAGTACCAAAGCTGTATTGTTCGAAGAAAACGGCAAAATTGTAGCACAAGGTGGAGCAGAATATCCTTTGCATACGCCTGTACCTTCGATTGCTGAACAAGATCCAGATCAATTGTTCCGTGCAGTGGTTGATTCCGTAAGACAAACGATGGACAAGAGCAGTGTTGCACCGGAGGATGTTTTATTTGTGTCTTTCAGTTCAGCGATGCATAGTATGTTGGTTGTGGATAAAGAAGGCAAGCCGCTTACGCAGTGTATGACTTGGGCAGACAATCGTAGTGCAGCCTATTCTCGTCAATTGCAAAAAGAGAAAAAAGGGCATGAGATTTATATGCGTACAGGAACACCGATTCATCCAATGTCTCCATTAACCAAAATAATGTGGATTACCCATGATCAGAAAGAGATTGCGAATGCAGCGCACAAATACATTTCGATCAAAGAATATATTTTCCTGAAATTGTTCGGTGAGTATGTTGCCGATCATTCGATGGCTTCTGCTACTGGACTGATGAACTTGAAAGAATTAGATTGGGATCAAGAAGCTCTAGAAACAGCAGGCATTACACGTGATCATCTATCCAAGTTAGTACCGACTACACATATTATGCACGGTCTACATGCGACATATGCGACAGAAATGGGTCTGATTGAAAGTACGCCATTTGTACTTGGAGCCAGTGATGGAGTGCTATCGAATCTAGGTGTGAATGCTATTGAACCGGGCGTAGTCGCTGTAACTATCGGAACCAGTGGAGCGATTCGTACAGTCACCGATAAGCCAGTCACCGATCCAAAAGGTCGCTTTTTCTGTTACGCGTTGACTGAAGATAAGTGGGTAGTAGGCGGACCAGTGAATAACGGTGGTATTATTTTCCGCTGGATTCGTGATGAATTCGCTGCTTCAGAAGTAGAAACAGCGAAGCGTCTTGGACTGAGTGCGTATGATGTACTGACTCGTATTGCTGAAAAAGTACATCCAGGCGCAGATGGATTATTGTTCCATCCTTACCTATCGGGTGAGCGTGCACCGTTATGGAACCCAGATGCAAGAGGTTCATTCTTCGGACTGGCTTTGCATCACAAAAAAGAACATATGATTCGTGCAGCCTTAGAAGGCGTACTGTTCAATCTGTATACCGTGATGTTAGCAGTAGAAGAGCAAATTGGTGTACCTAAGAAAATCCATGCAACAGGTGGGTTTGCTCGTTCGGAGCTATGGCGTCAGATGATGGCTGATATTTTTGACCAGACGGTTGTGGTTCCTGAAAGTATCGAAAGTTCTTGTCTGGGTGCAGCTGTGCTCGGGTTGTATGCTCTCAAACGGATCGATTCATTGGATGAAGTATCCAAAATGATCGGTACCACGTATGAACATAAGCCTTACAAAGAACATGTGGCGATCTATCGCGAACTATTGCCAATCTATATTCGAATTTCACGTAAATTTGAAGAAGATTATGAAGATATCGCAGACTTCCAACAGAAAATGCTAGATAAGTATACACCTATTGATAAAAAAGATAGTGATGATCTTTAATCAATATGTTGAATGAAATTTCATACAATAAATAACTAATCTAGAAGATCATATAAGGTTGATTTAAAAAAAGATTACTGCTACTATTCGCAGTAATCTTTTTTTAGTTTATAACGTATTATTTCAGGTTAAATATATCGAGTTACTTAGTTATTGCTTTACCGTGATAGAGTTAAAAAGGTATAGTAAATAGAATTCATAAAGGCTGAGGGAGGATTGTATGAAAAATATTATTATCTTAGGCAGTAGTGGAGGCAATCTCTATAGTCTTGGTGGGAAAAATCCAGATGGACTACTAAAAGAATTACTGGTACAAATGGAGGCGGCTGAATTTCATTGTGCAGGTATTCAATTTATTGCTGCTCAAACATCTATGGATCATATCAAAGAATCTACCCCTGCTTCTTTATACATATGGAGTGAAGAAGAACAACGTCCGGTGATTGCGAGTAAAGGAACATTAGAAGAAATAAACCAAGCAGCTATCGCTCAAGATGAACGATTAGCAGCTATGATAGCCAATGGTGAAGTAGATGGTGTTATTCTGATGAGCGCCAGTCCTGGAGGAGCGAATCGCTTAGCAATTGAAGCCGCAGCAACTGCTCAATTACCAGTGACAGGTACAGGTGGAACGTCGATGGCAGCAGCAGCTACCAAAGGATTGAAAGTGATCTCCACTTCCGGTACAACAGGCACAACCAATCGTACCCGCGCCGTTTCATTTATCACTTCACTGAGTAAGCATTGGGGCAAATCGTATCGTCCGGTGATTGGTCAAGTTTCCCACGGACAAGGAATGCCACAGGGAACAGGCTTTTCACGCATCAATATTCGTGGGATTATGCTGGCATCGTTACCGGGTTTTATTGCGATGGCTTTGATTCTGGCAGCCAGTCAGATCCCCGGATTAACGGCTTTAAGTCAAGTATTTGATATTATGATTGCGGCATTACCTGTGATTATTGCAGTTGTTGCAGCGAAGCAAGTGGCTGAATTAGATGAAGTATCGATTGTAGCAGGGATTGTAGCCGGTGTATTGTCTGTCAATGGAGGAATTATTGGTGGATTGATTGGCGGTATCGGTGCTGGATTGTTAGCCAATTATCTATTTCGTAAATGTGTAGAATGGCGATTTCCTGCAACAACCGTTAATATTGTAGCAGGCGGAGTCGCAGGTCTGGTAGCAGGATTAGTAGTCTATTTCTTTATCGCACCGATTGCCGCTCAAGCTGGCGAAGGGATACGTACTCTTTTAGAAAATCTGGTACAAGCCAATAGTGCCCTTGCTGGCTTAATAGCAGGGTTGTTGATCTGGCCGGCTATTCTTGGTGGTGTATATCATGCGGCTATTTTACCGATTGTATTATTGGAAATGGAACGAAGTGGTAACAGTTTTCTCGGTGCAGTGGATATGACAGGGCTGGTTATGGTATCAGCAGGGATTACTCTAGCTAATATTATTGCTCCACAAGATAAAGGTGCTGCCGCAGTAGCCGCGCCAGGGTTTCTTATTAATATCGGATTTGGTACATTTGTAGAAGCAGCATATCCATTTATGTTTGCAAGCAAATGGGTGTTTGGCGGAGCCATTTTCTCAGCCGGGTTAGGTGGATTATTGGTAGGTGTATTGGATGTGCGTGGGATCGCTTATGTTCCTGCTTTTGCAGCTCCTTTTTCTTCTAATCATATTGCTGGCTTTGCGATCGCTATGTTAGGCAGTCTGACTTGTTCATTTGTAATCACATTGATTATTAATCTCATGTTCAAAAACCGTAAAAAGAAAGAGGCTATTCTATGATCGAATTAGTACTGATGAATCATGAACAATATGAAGCTTTTCGTGATCAATCGGCAGCCGATTATGCCGCTGAAAAAGTAGCAGCAGGCACATGGGATGCTGTAGATGCAGAGCGATTAGCAACCGAAAGTTTTGCTAAATATTTACCACAGGGCAAAGATACACCGGGCGCTTATATTTATAATATTGTAGATACAGCTAAGCAACAGATTATCGGTTATATCTGGTTTCAGATCAGTGATGCGCCAGCAGGTAAGCAAGCTTTTCTGTATGATATTTTGATCTATGAACCGTATCAGGGTAAAGGATATGGTCAAGCGACCATGAAAGCACTGGATCAAGTTGCGATACAAGAAGGTGCCGTTAAGATTGGACTGCATGTATTCGGTCATAATCTCAAGGCGCTACATGTCTATGAAAAAGCAGGCTATCAGATTACCGACTATCAAATGTCCAAAACATTAACTCTATAAAAAAATAGAACATAGTTAGTAAATCTAAAAAAAGGCTATAAACAATATGATCTTCATCAAAAAAACCTCTTTCTCATCTGCCTTACTGCGCAGAAGAAAGAGGTTTTTTTCTATAATGATATATGCCCATTACATTAGAAATGTTGATTCGATAGAAAGATTACATCCGATAGATCAATACTTCGTAAGGACGCAAATATTGTAAATCTTCGATATATTGTTCTTCCTCAAGATGAGGAGGATGTGCAGTATGAGGATAGTTTCCTAGAATTTTGACCATCGAAGTTGGAAAGACTCGATATTCTTGAGTCCAATCAATCTCTGCTTCGATATCAGCAAAATTGAGTAGAATTAACCAGCGTTGGCTTTGCCATTCTCGGATAAAAGCAAACACTTCAGAATGATCTTTCAGTAGCATCGTAAATGAACCATGAGACATGATCGGGAACTGCTTGCGCATGGCAATGAGATGTCGGTAATACGATAGAACAGAACCTCGTTGTTCTTCTTGTTCACTAACACTATAACCTTTCAATTCACGTTTCTCTGGAAATGGAATCCATGGTTCCACCTGTTCATCGGGACTAAAGCCAAAATTGTGATGCTGATGATCCCATAGCATCGGCGAACGTGAACCATCCCGACTTCGCTTATGAATACCGGATAACACTTCTTCAGCAGATTGCCCATTGGCTACCGCTTCTTCATAATAATGGACTGTACCTTGATCTCGATAATCTTCGATTCGATCATACGTGGTATTTGGTAATCCTAATTCTTCTCCTTGGTATACCAGTGGGACACCAGGGATTAAATGGAGAAACGTAGCTATTAATTTAGCAGCAGTCATATTGTGTTCATGATGACCGACAACGTCTGGAATCATACGTGGATGATCATGCGTACTCAAGTAGACTCCATATTCTCCGCGCGCAAAAACATGTTCATACCACTTCGCTACCGATTCTTTTAACTGAGACACCGACCAATCAGCAGAGCGCCACGGATCATGAGGATCTTTTCCCAGACGCATCATATCCATAGCCAGTACCATATTTAATTCTTTGCGATCAGGTAGCGTATATTCCAATACCTGTTCCATCGTTAAAGAAGGAGCTTCACCAATTGTCAAAATATGCGGATAATGAGCAAATGTTTCTCGATTCAACTCTTGTAAAAATTCATGAATTCGTGGCCCATTTTTATAATATTTTTGCCCGATCGGATGAGGATCATCTTCTGATGCATCAGGTAGATCAGGGTGCTTAGAGATCATATTAATTGCATCTAAGCGAAAGCCGTCAATTCCTTTGTCTAACCACCAGCGAATCATTTTATAGATTTCTTGACGTAAAGGGGGATGCTCCCAGTTCAGATCAGGTTGCTTGCGATCAAATAAATGAAGATAATACTCATCGGTCTGCTCATCGTATGTCCAAGCGGATTCATTTTGGAACGAACGCCAGTTATTCGGTTCTGTACCATCGCTTTTAGCTGGTCTCCATATATAATAATCCCGATATGGATTGTCTTTCGAACTTCTCGATTGTTCGAACCAAGGATGCTCATCTGAAGTATGGTTGATCACTAGATCCATAATAAGCTTCATATCTATATGGTGTAACTGTTCAAGTAGCGATTCAAATTGTTCCATAGTTCCATACTTGGGATCGATTTTGTAATAATCTCTGATATCATAGCCATTATCAATCATCGGTGAATCGTAGACAGGGCCAAGCCAGATCGTATCAATTCCCAGTTGGTGAAGATAAGGAATTCGTGTAGCAATCCCATTCAGATCGCCCCAGCCATCGTTATTGCTATCCATAAAACTAGGCGGATAAATCTGATAAATCACAGATTCTCTAGCTGTTTTATTTTCCATGATGATCCTCCTATTAGATGTTTAACCCCATATAAATTTCAATTATTTAACATAATTAGCCTTTAATACATGGTTAAACCTCGGAGTACATGTTCAAACAATCACTACACCGTCTTTATCATTCGATAAAAATCATGTCCACTGACCTTAATATTTCCATCTTCTGTGTACCCTAATCGTTCATATAACTGTTTAGCTTTAGGATTAGCGGTATCGACAATCAACATCACTCTAGAATGTCCTAATTGTTGAGCACGCTTTTCAAAGGCTTTAATTAAAATAGTTCCAATCCCTTGTCCTTGATAACGAGCATCTACAGCTAGTGAATCCAGATAGTATTCATCATCCTGTGCTTCAGGCACAATAGCTGTTGGATCTTGTCCCAGTTCTTGCACACGTTGTATGAGAGGAGCATCTAGCGAAGCAATCTGACTTCCATGATAAGACAGTACAAAGCCAATCACTTGGTGATCACGTTCTTCGACAAATACATTTTCATAACTGATCCGATTACCTGTTTGTTCAAAAAAAGAACGTAGCGCAAGTAACGATTGTTCTTTGTCAGTTGTTCCTGTTAAGGTGTGGGCGATATCTCCAATTGCGGTATACATCAGTTCTAAGACAACAGGTGCATCTGTAGGTTGAGCGGGTCTCATCATAAGTCCTCCATTTGAATCATTATTTGTGAATATCGTTCTATACCAAATCTGTTATAAGCTGATAACTCGTTCTGTATTATACATACTCCTGTATCTGTTTTACTATTATAGGTGTAAGGCATTGTATGATTGAATATGAGATTTCAAGCGCTTGATGTTACATATTCATGGTTAAAGAATCTGTTCCATAAGAACGATTATGCCGTGTGTACACACTGTGCATGGTTAGGTAACTGGAGGTGTCATTTTGAGTATGTCATCCACATCTCCTGCTATGCGTGTAAGTGAAACGACTGAGCCGGAGATCATGAAGACGTTAGCTGTAAGTGCTGTAATCTGGCAATTGATGTTGAATGTAATGTTACTTCATTATCAGACGACAGCACAAAAGATAGAAATTGGCATATTATACGATCTGGTTAAATTTTCAGCACCTATGTTTATTTTTGCAATAGCGTTTGATTTGGCGAAGTTAAGAGATACTCACTATTCTCATTATGTATGGCACAAAACAAAAGAGATTATAGGCCCTTATCTTGCCTGGACAGTGGTATATATGATTGTGTTCAATATAGGCAACTACTCGACGATCTGGAATATATTCAAAGGTGTTGTACTGGGCGGTGCTGCACCGCAACTCTGGTACACGATTATGATGTTTCAGATTCACTTATTGTTGCCACTACTCACAGGCTTGGTTCTATTCTTATTAAAAAATAAAAAGAATATCATACCGGTAATGATTATTACGGTGGTCGTCTATGCTGCATTAATCGCATGGTATTCAATCTATGCTTTTCACAATACCCAGCATCCCGGACTTATACAGTGGGATCGTTTATTGTTTATGTTTGGTATCTATGCTGTGCTTGGCGTGATTGCATCCACTTACAATCAGCAATGGCGGGCACTGGTAGAACGTATTCGCTGGTGGGCGTTACCTGTAGCTGGACTATTATTCATACTGGTAAACCATGAATTGTTCTCTTTTGGATTGGATACACTGAATCTAGCCGATGCCAGTTATTTGAAATGGTCGATGGTACTGTTCAATATCGCATTGATCATTATCGTTTATGGATGTACCGTATCGCTGATCAAAAGTGGTTCCAAATCATTACCGTACTTTAAGTTTATCGCTAAATATGCTTTTCGTGCGTATCTAGCCAGTTATTTTGCTCTCCGATTAACCGTGGCATTAATCGGTGATTATTTTAGTGATATTCCGTTAGGGTTGAATTTGATCATGACTTTTGGAATAACAGCTTTCCTCTCGTTTGCCATTGTGTATATCGTAGAGTGGATCTGCAAAAAGATAATGGCTTTATTTCGCCGATCCGCAAGCACATCATCTCATCAGATGACTACTCAAGGAGAAGACGCTTCATCCGAAGCATTAGCAAAAAATTCAATCGTAAATTCACGGAATACCAGTGCAGCTCGTGATAAATAATGATCTCCACGCCAAGAAATACCGATCGTACGCTGGCAAATCGGTGAATGGATAGGTAAAAGCGAAATATCCGGCCCTGTTGATCCTTCCCAGGATACAGCTGGAATAAAAGCAACACCTTGTCCCGCCCGAATCAATCCGCGTACGGTAGCTGGATCATCACTTTCAAAAATATGCTGAGGCTTAAAGCCAGCCATATGACAATAATCATCGGTCATTTCACGCAAGCTATGTCCGTGACGAAGACCGATAAAATGTTCATGTGCCGCTTCAGATAGGGCAATACTGCTTCGATGAGCTAGAGCATGACCTTTGGGCACCGCTAGAAAGATCTGTTCCGTCACAAGCGGAGTGCTTTGTATATGTTCATAATTGAGCGGTAAGGAAGAGATACACAGATCGAATTCAGGTTTGACATTTTCTTCGTAATGCTGAAGCAGTTGAAAATGAATATCAGGATATTGTTCACGAAAAGCAGTAATTAAATTCGGTACGATATGAGAACCAACAGGAAAAGCAAGCTTGATATAGCCCACTGTCCCGGTGGCAAGATCATGAACTTCACGGGTAGCATCTTCAAGCGATTGAAGCGCCTTTTCAACATGTTTGAGAAAAGTTCTTCCGTATTCGTTGAGTGTAATATAACGCCCGGTACGGTCAAATAAAGAAACACCAAGTTCGGTTTCGAGCATTTTGATTGATTTACTCAGTGCAGGTTGAGCGATATGAAGTTCTTCAGCAGCATGAGTCATATGTTGAAGCCGTGCTACTTTACAAAAGTATTTTAAGTGAAGTAATTCCATTCAGAACACCATCCAATCTCAATTAATCAAACATCAAGGAGGAGTATCATGTCAACCCACATCAGCAAGTTGAAAGCCGGAACTCCGCGTATTTGGACGACCCGTCGTGATGAAAAAAAACGTCGTATGGAAAAGGTTCGCTCGATGTTAAACGGTGTGATTTTGCCTACGGATCATATTGTAGATGCAATGGAAGTCTTGTTAGTTAGCGGTGATCGAGTAGCGCTAGAAGGTAATAATCAGAAACAAGCTAGCTTCTTATCCCAAGCATTATCCAATGTGAATCCGCAAGTGGTTAACAATCTGCATATGATTATGTCCAGTGTATCTCGTCCAGAACATTTAGACATTTTCGAAAAAAATATTGCTAGCAAACTTGATTTCTCGTATGCAGGTCCTCAAAGTCTACGTATCGCTCAAATGGTGGAAGATCAGACGCTGAGTATCGGCTCGATTCATACGTATCTTGAACTGTATGGTCGGATGTTTGTCGATCTGACTCCAAATATCGCATTGGTTGCCGCTGACAAAGCAGATCGTCAAGGTAATCTATACACAGGTGCCAACACAGAAGAAACACCAACCATTATTGAAGCCACTGCTTTCCGCGATGGAATCGTTATTGTACAGGTAAATGAAATTGTAGATGAATTACCACGTGTAGACGTACCTGCTTCTTGGATCGATGTCATTGTAGAAGCCGATCAACCGTATCAATTAGAAGCGTTATTTACTCGTGATCCACGCCATATCAAAGAAACTCATATCTTAATGGGCATGATGGCAATTCGAGGTATCTATGAACGGCATCAAGTTCAATCGCTGAATCATGGGATTGGATTCAATACAGCTGCTATTGAATTGTTATTACCCACCTACGGAGAATCGCTTGGACTACGAGGTAAGATTTGCAAAAATTGGGTGCTCAATCCTCACCCTACGTTAATTCCTGCTATTGAAAGTGGATGGGTTGAAAGTGTACATTGCTTCGGCGGTGAAGTCGGTATGGAAAAATATACAGCCGCTCGCCCGGATGTCTTTTTCACCGGACATGACGGTACAATTCGATCGAATCGGGCAATGGGTCAAGTTGCTGGACAGTATGCGGCAGATATGTTTATCGGAGCCAGTCTACAGATTGATCCAGACGGCAACTCCTCAACAGTGACCTCGGGTCGGTTAAGTGGTTTTGGCGGTGCACCAAATATGGGTAGTGATGCTCATGGACGTCGTCATGATACAGAAGCATGGCTGAATATGATAAAAGATCAAGATCCTATCGTACGTGGACGCAAATTAGTAGTGCAAATGGTAGAAACTTTCCAATCAGGGGATCAACCTACATTTGTCGATCAACTGGATGCGATTCAAGTAGGGCATGATGCAGGTCTACCGCTTGCTCCTGTTATGATCTATGGAGATGATGTAACCCATGTTGTTACTGAAGAAGGAATCGCTTATCTATACAAAGCGCAAAATATCGAAGAACGTCGTACTGCATTAGCGGCGATTGCTGGAGTGACCCCTTTAGGTCAACGTCATGATACCGATCTGAATGAGAAATTACGTCAAGATGGACTGATTGCTTTTCCAGAAGATTTGGAGATTCGACGTACCGATGCGAAGCGTTCTTTGTTAGCTGCGAAAAGTATAGAAGAACTTGTAGAATGGTCAGATGGATTATACGAACCACCATCCAAATTCCGGAGCTGGTAATCATGAGCATATCAAGTATATCCGCAATCCAATCAGACAAGAACCTTATAGTCAATCGTTATGCTTCTTGGTTAGGGGAGTTAGCAGTGTATGCACTTCGAGATGAAGCTTCTTTAACCCCGAAGCCCGGATTGGTTGATCTTCATCATAATGGTTCTCATGAAGATATGAATATTGAGTTGATGTACCAATCGGCAGCCTCTTTACAATCTACATTTACACAAATGGCTCAAGTATCTTATGGCACATATGCAGATCAATCGCTACGTGAACAACTGGCATGGATCGGACGCACAGGTGAACAGCAGATGCTTACTGTAACGAAGGGGGTCAATACCCACCGAGGAGCGATCTGGGCACTTGGATTGTTAACAGGCTCAGCTTCTATGCTTATTGGAGAAGCTTATAGGAATACAGAAGTACCCTATAGATTAAAGGCTATCTCTGCTGAACATATCGCACGTACTGCATCTGAAATTGCTCAGTATCCCGATCGTTATGCACCTGTTACAGCTTCGCATGGTACACAGGTGAAGCATCAGTATGGAACAGGTGGAGCCAAAGATGAAGCACAACATGGATTCCCTCATGTGATCAACGTCGGGCTACCTGCTCTACAACAAGCTCGTGCACAAGGAATTGATGAATTATATGCTCGCCTCGATAGCCTGCTGACTATTATTTCGGTTCTACCGGATACCTGTTTATTATATCGAGGAGGTCAGCAGGCGCTTGAGCAGACACAGAAACGTGCAACAGCGATTTTGTCACAAGGTGGAACATCTACAACTAAAGGCTGGCAAGCTCTATTAGCATTCGATCAGTGGATGGTGAAGCATCATTTCTCGCCGGGAGGTAGTGCTGATCTACTTGCAGCTACTTTATATATCGATTCGATTCTTAAAGGCATCACAGATAGGACTGACATGGAATCTCTTTCAAAAACGACAGGAGGTCGTATGTAATGGAAATTATTCATCTGCAATATCCAGCGAAGCAAACATTAACTCAGCGTGCACATATCGGTGTAGCCGGGTCAGGCGACTTGGAACTATTAATTGAACCTTCTACAGACAATCAAGCTTATATTCAGATCAGTACAAGTGCAAATGGATTTGAAGATATTTGGCGTGCAGTATTTGATCGCTTTTTCAAAATCTATTCGTATGCGGTAAAGATTGAAATTAACGATTTTGGCGCTACACCGGGTGTCGTCAACTTGCGATTAACTCAAGCCATGGAGGTGCTTCGTGATGGACAATAATACTCAACCTTTAAATATAGCGACAGAAAGTTTTATCGAATTATCAGGACGGGAACGAGCACAAGCCGTACTTGATGCTGGTAGCTTTCGCGAATTGATCGGTCCTTTTGATCGAATGACTTCGCCTCATTTACCATTGCAGGGCATTGTGGCACAAAGTGATGATGGAGTGATCGTAGGCAGAGGAACGATTGCTGGAGAACCTGCTGTAGCGATTGCACTTGAAGGTGCTTTTCAAGGTGGCGGGATCGGTGAAGTCTGTGGAGCCAAAATCTCAGGTGCGCTCGAACAAGTACTTCGTGATCATGAAAAAGGAATCAAAACACGTCCTGTCCTGTTACTCGAAACAGGTGGAGTACGACTACAAGAAGGAAATTACGGTCTACTGGCGATTGCTGAGATCGGAGCAGCTATTATGGCGCTTCGTCCGTATATACCTGTGGTGAGTGTGATCTCGGGTATGATTGGCTGTTATGGCGGAATGTCGATCTGTGCGGCAGGATTATCCAGTCATTTAATCATGACCCGTCAAGGTCGCTTACAGTTGAATGGTTCAGAAGTGATTGAGCAAGAAGCAGGGATTCAAGAAATGGATGCATCGGATCGTTCTCGTATCTGGTCGATGGTAGGCGGAGAGCAACGGGTCGCCGCTGGTTTTGCAGATACACTGGTGAATGATGATATCCACGAAATTAACGAAGCGATTCATGACGTTTTCCGCCAAGGGATTCGAGAAGTGACACGTACAGCGCAAGTCGATCGTTACCTTGCTTTGTTGGCTGCTGTCGATGCGAATACATTGATTGTTCCCTCTTCGATTCGTGAATCTTGGAAATCCGGTATCGTAGACCAAGAGAATTTACAGTCACAATTGGGAGCACAGCGAGCTCAAGCCAATGATTCAGTTGTTGAAGCGCCTATCACTAGAGGACGGACATGGTTTGAAGCATTATCCGGTCAATCGGCTTCGGCTCAGCAAGGGATTGCTTCTGTACTTTGTGCAGATACTGAATTAGAGAATCAACGTGTACGTTATATCTCGGTTGTTCCGAATCCAAATGCACGATTTGTGAGAGCTCGTCAAGGAGAGATTGGACTTGAAGAAGGATGGAATATCGCTCGTTCTATTCGTGAAGCGATTGAAGCAGACAAAGACGGAGAAAAGCGCGCGATTGTAGCCATCGTAGATGTTCCTAGTCAAGCTTATGGTTATCGTGAAGAAGTATTAGGCATTCATTTATCATGCGGATCAGCTGTAGATGCTTATGCTAGTGCCCGTCTTGCCGGTCATCCTGTGATTGCTTTGATTGTAGGTAATGCTATCTCGGGCGCATTTCTAGCCCATGGTATGCAAGCGAATCGATTACTTGCTTTAGATGATGAAAAAGTAACCGTACAAGTCATGTCCAAGCAGTCTGCGGCTCGTATTACACGTCGTTCGATCGAACAGTTAAATGAAGCGGCGACTAAAGTGCCAGGTGCGGCTTACGATATTCGTTCTTTTGCCAAATTGGGAGCTTTGGATCAATTGATCGAAGGAATCGAAGCAGATCAACCACAAGACAAAGATATCGAGCGTATTCAGCAGTATCTGATTACAGCTATTGTAGAGACTCGTCAAGGACCTCGTGATCTAAGTGTACGTCTAACCAGTGCAACTGCGGCAACAGGTAGAGCTTCTTCTATCAAAGTAAGACAGTTATTAGCAGAGCAATGGGATTAAATACAGCTCCTCATGATTTACTTCAACTGAATTCACGCTGGAGAGAAGTAGAGGCAGATCATGATCTGCCTGAATGGGTGCTTAGATCACTAGAACAGACACCATGGGTCGTCGTCAGACGTGCTCCTGCGCTAGAAGGTCAGATTGCTGTAGGTGTTCGTGGCAAAGAACGTCATCTAAGGCAAGCATTAACGATTCCAGATCATTTAGTTGTTCAACAAGTGACACCAGAGCAATTACTACAGTCATCCCTATCTCCTGATCACCGTTCGATAGCGAAAGAACGTTGGCACACTATGCCAGCCCTACAAGCTTTAGAGCAACTTGCCGTATCGTGGGAATCATATGATCTCCATTGGGGACCGGCAGGAAGCACTGGATTTGAATTAGCTACCGGTATGCCAACATTGACGATGACTAGCGATCTGGATATTGTACTGCGTTGTACTTCATTTCTTGCTCCTGTGTTAGCAGAGCAATTATTAGAACAAACATTGGATCTTCCGGTACGTGTCGATGTACAGATAGAGACGCCTTATGGAGCGGTAGCTCTAAGTGAATGGGCAAGACCAGCTACTGATCGGGTGTTAATGCGTACTTTGCAAGGGCCTTTGCTGGTGACTGATCCGTGGAATCCACGCCTCGTATAATTATGATTGATCCAAAGTTATAAAATAACTGACAAACACGATCAGATGAAGGAGAGATGCCAGATGAGTGTAGTCATGCTTTTTCCCGGTCAAGGTTCACAGCGTGCAGGGATGTTGCATGAATTGCCGGATCATTCTGTGATTAAGCAGACACTGACAGAAGCAGAAGACCTTTTACAATTAAAGATCGATCAACTGGATAGTGAAGAAGCATTACAGACAACCGATCATGTGCAGATGTCTCTTTGTATTGCTGGAGTAGCTGTGTCTAGAGCATTGGCGGCAGAAGGCGTTCTTCCTGATCTTGTAGCGGGTCATAGTGCAGGTGCTTTTGCCGCGGCAGTGGCTTCAGGTTCACTTTCGTTCAAAGATGCTTTACATCTAACTCGCTTACGCGGTCAATTGATGATGGAAGCTTATCCACAAGGGTATGGGATGGGTGTAATTACGGGGATGACTCAGCGTCAGGTGGAACAGATTCGTCTGAGTATTCATTCTGAAGAGCATCCAGTATATATCGCTAATTTAAATGCTCCAACACAGATTACTGTCGCAGGGCAGTGGCAAGCGATCGACCAATTGTTGACCACATGCAAAAGCAAAGGAGCACATACTGCCAAACGATTGAATGTCAGTGTGCCATCGCATTGTCCGTTATTATCTTCTGTATCCGATCAGTTAGCTACAGCACTGCACGATATGGAAGTGTCTCGTCCGCTGATCCCGTACGCAGGTAATTATAAAGGGCGTGCTATTCGTACAGCAGAAGGAATTATAGAAGATTTATCTTTAAATATTGCTCATCCTGTACGCTGGCATGATGTGACTACTTTATTTTATGAATTAGGTGCTCGGTTATTTCTAGAAATGCCTCCCGGACAAGTATTAAGTGGTCTGGCTTCTGCTGCTTTTCCAGAAGCTCGTGTAGAAGCCTTATCTTCCAGTCGGCTCGATAATGCAGTCATTTTGGCAAAGCGAGAGCAAGATAACCGTTAACGTAATCTAAGCTATACGCAAAATACATGCATAAACATGTGCTCTTATCTTCAAAAGAAGAGCGCATGTTTATATACATAGAAGAAGTGTACTATAATAAATATAGTCATTATGTATAAATGACCATTTGGATTGATCTTGTTGCAGCGTATTAGAGAGGATGAGAAAAAGATGGAAACGACACAAATTCATACACAATACGGAGAATTACAAGGTATACGTGAACATGGAGCAGTGATCTGGAAAGGGGTTCCTTTTGCAGAACCACCTGTTGGAGAACTGCGTTTTCAAGCTCCAAGACCGCCGCAACCATGGCAAGGTGTGAAAGAAGCATTGCATTTTGGTCCGATTGCTCCTCAACCGGTATATGAAGGAGCGAGTATGTTCGGTTCTGGAAGCGAACCTCCTGTGCAATCGGAAGATTGTTTATATTTGAATATATGGGCTTCGGATAAATCGACTCAAAAGAGACCTGTTATGGTCTGGATTCACGGAGGTTCTTTTGTAACAGGTGCAGGTAGTATTCCTTTATATGACGGAACATCGCTTGCAGTTAACGGAGATATGATTGTAATAACGATTAACTATAGATTAGGGCCATTTGGATTTTTGAATTTATCATCTTATGGTGATGATTATCATTCCAATGTTGGCTTGTTGGATCAGATTGCGGCGTTAGAATGGATCAAAAACAATATCGAAGCATTTGGTGGCGATCCTGAACGTGTAACCGTATTTGGTGAATCCGCAGGTGCAATGAGTATTGCATCTCTTTTGGCAATGCCAGCCGCTAAAGGGTTATTCCAAAGTGCTATTATGCAAAGTGGTGCCGCTCAAGTAATGCCAACAGAAGTCAGCAGACAAATTGCAGACGGATTTGTACAAGCATTGGGTGTAGGTGAACAAGACTTATCCAAGTTGTATACCGCTTCAACGGAAGAAATATTGCAAGCAGGTAATCGTGTGAGTCAAATGCTTGATAATGGTACATGGGCATTGTTGTTCCAACCAACGATTCATCCACACACTTTACCTGTTGAACCTATACAAGCGATCAAAGATGGCTCAGCCAAACATATTCCATTGATTATCGGTACGAATTTGGAAGAGGGTACGTTATTTTTCAATCAACCGACTCAATTGATGAGCGAGACTCAAATTGTAAATATTGTCCAAGCTTTGTTGGGAGAAGATCCTCATGGATTATCTAAACAATATCCTTTGACTGTAAGAGGTCATGCTGATCTGATGACTGACTTGTTCTTCTGGCGTTCGGCTTTACAATGTGCTGAAGCACAGATTGGACATGCTCCAGTATGGATGTATCGATTTGATTGGTGTCAACCAGGGCATCCGTTGTTAGGAACAGCTACACATGGGGCTGAGATTGCTTTTGCTTTTAACAATCTACCTTTATTTGCTCATCTTGGATTAGAAATTGATGAAGATACGTATAATCTAGCAGAGCAAATGCAGGCGGCTTGGATTAATTTTGCGCATAACAGTATGCCGGTGACCAGCAATTTGCCGTGGTCTGATTATGATCTTAAAGAACGTTCTACCATGGTCTTTAATCGCCAGTTAAATGTGGTACACGATCCAGAAAGTGACAAACGTCAACAATTGATTTCTTATTCTTAAGCAGTTGTAAATAGCATGAGATGAACCGATCTTTATCCGGTTCATCTTTTTTATTTGGCATTTCACTTTCGTATTCGCAAATAAGAGATATTCAGTAAAAAGAACGGATTATAGCTATAAATCTATTTTTGCATAAAAGCGAAGTACATTTTACCTATAATTGAGGATTAAGAGCTATACATTATTTCTATAATTTGTCGATATAATAGAGTAAATATCGAAAAAGGTATACATCATTTTGGCACACTTCTAGATGATCATTACTTTATAACTATAGTTACTGATTTAGCTTCTATTTACTCGTATATACGCTATTTTGATTTTTGATATATAAATATAGAACATAATGAAATGGGGAATCGTGATTGATTATACATATTACTGAACTTAAGCAAGGCCAACGATTAAGCAGTGATACATTTAATAGTTCAGGTGTTCCGTTATTAAAAAAAGGAGTAGATATCAAAGAAGAAGATATCACCTTATTACTGCGCCATAAAGTAGAATACATTGATATTGATGCCAGAGAAGATATCAAACCAGTCGCTGATATGATAGCGATTACAGGATTATCTCCTGCGTTGAAAGAAAAAATCAATCGTTCAATAGATGCATATCAGTCCATCTTTTTGGAAGCACTGACTAAAGGCAAATTCAATCCAGCTATTGTCGATGAATTGTTGCAACCCTTATTGTTGGATCTGGATGCGCAAAAAGATGTAGTAGCACTATTGTTAAATTTAGAAAAAGAAGACGATCATCTCTATAGTCACTCACTCAAAGTCGGTTTGCTGAGTTACTATATTGCAGAATGGCTGGATTATTCCAAACATGATTGTTATCGCATTAGCAAAGCAGGCTATCTACATGATATTGGTAAAAGCCGTCTGCCTTCTATTTTGCGTAGCAAGCCTGAGCAATTAAACGACTCCGAGTTCAAAGAATACAAAAATCATACCACCTATGGATACGATATTATTATGGAATCGATGAATGATAAAGTGACTGCATCTGTTGCTTTACAGCATCATGAACGTGGAGATGGTTCAGGGTATCCGAATCGCTTATACAAACGTGGAATTCATCCATTTACGCAGATCGTATCAGTAGCAGATGTATTTGTGAATATGACTGCTAGCAAAAATCAACAAAACAAACAAGGATTTGTTGCTGTATTGCAAAGCATTTACGAATTAGGATTTTCCAAATTAAATGAAAAGCCGGTTCAAGCGTTAATTCATCATCTTGCTCCTAATCTGATCGGCAAAAAAGTTCAATTGACCAATGGAGAACAAGGGACGATTATTTTAAATAATCCACTGGATATTTTTAGACCTTTGATACAGATAAATGATCAATTTGTCGATTTAACCAAAGTCAGAGAACTGCATATCGAAGAAATCTTTGTCTAAGTACTCCCTATACGATATATACATCATTCAAATAAGAAGAAAAGGAACTTGTTAGCGCAAGTTCCTTTTTGCTATGTCTACAGCAAGTTACTCCTGCTATCAACAGTACCGTTAATGAATAGGAATAGATGGTTAATAGGTTGATACATCCTGATGAGGATAAATCGTGATCTGACTCATTAAGGATACGAATGGAGGCACACTACACGTATGCAACATGAACTTCATACCGACTCGAATCTGTCGATTTCTGATTTTACCAAAGATCATGGACAAGATCTATTGATCCGTGTACCCGAAGAATTTAGCTTTACAGAAAATTATAGCCATTTATCAACAGCTACCAATGAGAGTTTATATACATTACGCAACGGAATGATCTACAAAGCAATTGCTGTCGGTCAAGAAGCTACGATTGTTGAGATTAGTGATTATGATGAGCATCATATGTTGATCCGTTTTGTCGAAGAAGATCAATCCATTTCACCTGCGTTACGTACAGGAGTTGCTCAGTATGTATACGATTGGTTTGATTTAGGGACAGACCTTGCCCCTTTTTATAAAATGGCTGCGCAAGATCCGCTACTCCAGCAAGCTGTGGTTTCCTTTTATGGATTGCGCAATATGGGAATTCCTGATCTATATGAAGCAATCTGCTGGGGTATTCTTGGTCAACAGATTAATTTAGGATTTGCCTATACATTAAAACGAAGATTTGTAGAGCATTTTGGACAAGCACTCATTTACAATGGTGAGTCTTACTGGCTATTTCCTACTGCTGAGACGATTGCTATTCTTACTGTCGACGAATTAGCTGCGGCAGGCATGACAACTGTGAAAAAGTGTGAATATTTGATTGATACCGCTCAATTAATCGTTAACGGTACATTATCCAAAGAAGAGCTTTTACAAGCAACTGATGTCAAACAAGCTGAAAAATTACTGGTGAAAATCCGGGGGATTGGCCCGTGGACGGCTCATTATGTATTGATGCGTTGTCTACGCATGCCATCTGCTTTTCCTATTGATGATGTCGGTCTGCACAATTCGATCAAGCATGTGCTGAAAATGGATGCTAAGCCGACCAAAGCTCATATTCTTGAATTATCCGCAGGTTGGTCGTTGTGGGAGTCGTATGCGACGTTTTACTTATGGCGGTTTTTGTACTGAAATTTGTAGGGTGTTCAATGGGAGGACGCTACGAGCGGTGGATGGTTCCTACCGTCGCTGGTAAGATCGGATATCTTGAATGACCGCTAAGCGGTCGATATCCGAGTCTTAAAGGCGACTTACGGAACAATCCTCCGCCCTTCGCTGGCACCATTTGGGGTAACACAAGTTATAAATTGAAGTATAAGGGGAGGGGTAGGGGGAGTTGGAGAGATTTTAAAGATTTAAGGATTTTGAAGATTTACAGATTTGGAAGGGTTATAGATTTAGAAAATTTAAAGGGTTAAAGAATTTAAAGATTTTAAAGAACTTAAAGATTTAAGAATTTAAGGGCTTTAGAGATTTTAGGGAGTTGAAAATTAATATGTTTAGGGGGGATTGATTTGTGTGGGTTATGGGGTATGTTCTTGCGATTGAAAATGTAATCAGATAGTATTTAAGCAAGAATACGTATACATTTTGTGACTCTAATGAGGATAGGGGATATGAAATATGGGAAGTCGACGAGGCGTTGTTGCAGAAGATTTATATCGGTTTCATTGGGTCAAAAATCCGGTGATCTCACCGTTAGACGGTACAATTGTATATGAAATGCAGAAGGTAAATAAGAAGCAAGATGGATATGATTCCCATTTGCGACGGATGCAGGCAGATGGTAGTGAAGATATTCAATGGACAGCAGGCACTCATGATCGTGCTCCTGCTTGGTCACCAGACGGGAAGCAACTGGCTTTTTTACGTAAACAGGAGTCTGATTCCCATTTCCAGATCTGGATCATGTCTGCTTATGGTGGAGAAGCACATCAAGTGACTCATTTGGCTGAAGGAGTAGGTTCTTTTGTCTGGTCACCGGATAGTCAGTCCTTATTAATTGCAGCGACAAATAATGTATCAGCCCAGCAAACGTCTAACGAATCATCAGATCCTAGAGAAGATTCGTCGGTTCCTTTATCCAAAAAGGCTTTAGAAATCGATCGAATCATTTACAAATCGGATAGTGGTGGATTATGGGATGGAGGACGAACACATCTATATGTACATAAGCTAGCTGATCCATCGGGAACTTGGATCACAGCAGGAGAATATGATGTTGAAGATTTTGCCTGGTCACCGAATGGACAGCAGATTGCATATGTCGCTCATATTCCTACAGAAGATGAAGAAAATCCTGACTTTTCACGCAAAAATGATCTATTTACGATCAACACGGAAGGTCATGAGCAACGCAAATGGACAGATCATCAATATGTCATTTCCAGTCTGACTTGGTCACCAGATGGACAATCTATTGCGATGGTAGCAGATGATCAATCTTATTACAATGCGACGCTGAATCGACTGTATCAATTGTCTTTAGCGAGTGGAACGATTACAGGGTTATGTGATCACGATGATATGATGCTGCTGAATGCTGTAGTAGGAGATACGGGACTAAGTTCAACGTATAAGCCTGTTTATCATTTGGATGGACAAGCGATTGATGTATTATGTACTACGTTTGGTGCTTGTCATTTACTATCGATTGCTACAGATGGTTCAGGTTATCAGACGGTACTGTGTGGAGAGCGTAATATTCACTATTTTGCCCGTACAGCACAGCAACATATCGTCTTTATTGCGGCTGATCCATTGCAACCGGGTGAATTGTTTTACTGGCATCCAGAGACTGAAGTTGAGACACGTCTGACTCACCATAATGATGCTTTGCTTGCTGAACTGATCTTAAGCAAGCCTGAAGAAATGAGTGTCACTTCTGTAGATGGCAAAAGTCTTCAAGCGTGGATTATGCGTCCAGCCGGAGATCAAGCAGACAATCAGAAAGTGCCGACTATTCTAGAAATTCACGGTGGTCCTCATGCGATGTATGGATATACTTTTATGCTTGAATTTCAGCTATTAGTCTCGCAAGGATATGCTGTAATCTATGGTAATCCGCGTGGTAGTCATGGTTATGGTCAATTATTTGTAAATGCATGCCGTCATGATTATGGTGGTGGTGATTATCGAGACTTGATGGAAATCACAGACTATGCCATCGAGCATTACGACTGGATTGATCAAGAGCGATTAGGTGTAACGGGCGGTAGCTATGGTGGGTTTATGACCAACTGGATTGTAGGACAGACCGATCGATTCAAAGCAGCAGTCACTCAGCGTTCGATCAGCAACTGGATGTCGATGTATGGGGTAAGCGATATTGGTTTTTATTTTGTAGAAGATCAGATTGCAGGCAATCCGTGGGAACATTTCAATACCTTATGGGATCATTCCCCGCTAGCATATGTGCAGAATGTCAAAACACCTATTTTGATATTACATGGTGAAAAAGATCTGCGTTGCCCAATTGAGCAAGCTGAACAATGGTTTATAGCGTTAAAACGGTTGAATGCAGTGACCAAGTTTGTTCGTTTCCCGGATGCCAATCATGAGTTATCTCGTAGCGGTCATCCTCAATTACGAATACAACGACTGAATCATATTGCTGATTGGTTTAATCAGTATTTATAGATATCACTGTAAGATCCAAAAAGTCAGATCAAAGGAGCTGAAGGAGTATCGTGCATACCGATCAAGAATTACAGATTCGTCCGATAACTGAAGCCGATATTCCAATATTATGGGACTTAATATATAAAGACGAATCTCCAGAATGGAAAAAGTGGGATGCTCCTTATTATGATCATGTTCACGTTCCTTATGAGCAATACTGGCAAGATCGACTGCGTATTATAGAAAGTCCGAGCTTTTGGGTGATTGAAGTGAATCAGCATATCATCGGAATTGTCAGTTATTACTGGGAGCATGAACCTTCATTATGGTTAGAAGTAGGGATTGTGATTTATGATCCTGCTTACTGGAGCGGGGGATATGGTACCAGAGCGCTGATATTATGGATCGATCATTTATTTACAGCAATGCCACTGGTAAGGGTAGGATTCACCACATGGTCAGGCAATGAACGGATGATTGCAGTCGGTTACAAATTAGGCATGATGCTGGAAGCACGTTTACGTAAATGTAGATTATATAACGGTGTTTATTACGATTCGATTCGTATGGGTATTTTGCGTGAAGAATGGAATCATCATCAGATGCAAAGTGAGGTCTAGAGTATAGAACATATTCATTGATAATGTATGGTGATGCATTACAGTAAAAAAAGAGTCTATTCCTATATTACCTAGGGATAGACTCTTTTTGTTTATACAGCTTATAAAGTGAACACTAACTATTGTATTCGCTATTTAGAATAATAGAATATTCACTCAAAAATAAACGTGAAAGTAAAAGTAATTTTTATTTATCTAAACTATCGTCGGATGGAGATGGAGAAGGTTCAGGCATAGGATCAACAGTAGGTGTTTTGAGATGACTCATATACTCTAAAGCATTGTAGATCATGACTGCTGCTTCAGCACGAGTTACCTCGCCTTTTGGATCAAAGTTACCTTTACTATCTAACTTGTTGATATCTAGTGCTAATGAACGCTGAATAGCACCCTGATAAGAAGGAGTGATTTTGCTATCATCTGCAATCTCAACAGGTTTAATATTGATCATCGGCATATTACCGGCTTTTTCCATCGCTTGCATCACAAAAGTTGTAAATTCTTCTTTTGTCATTTTAGCAGCAGGCTTCACATCTTTTGGAATATCAACACCATTTAGATTAGCGATAATAAATGCGTCTGAATACCATACTTTATCTTTAACATTATTATAAAAGTCTTTCGCTTCTGGAGCTTTAATAAAAGTAAAAGCCGCTAGACTTAATTGGAAACTATTGACGATCATTTGCACACCTTGCGCTGTATTGATCGTTTGATTAGGTTTGAATTGATCTGCTGTAACGCCATTAATAAATCCACGATCTTTTAACGATTCAATTTTTTCATGACCTGGTACTTTACTGATATCTGTAAAATCCCCACTCGCTGCAAAAGCTTGGCTACTTAAAGATAGTGTCAATACTGAAGCCGTAACGAATGTCATCCATTTTTGTTTGTTTCTCATTACCAATCACCTCGGTTAATTATTAGCCTTACTTGGCTTGCTTATCCTTACAGACGCAAAGGATTTAAAATAAGTTGCAAAAAGATAGTCAAATTTTTATAAATTGATTTTAGGAATATTTACTTTTAGAATTATATGTAACTAAATTCATATTGTCGATTATAGGACTTTAGAATTTGTTTTATACAGCATTCGACAAATGAAGTCCTAGTTAACATAATGAGATTTTTGACGGATCAGGGTCTATAGAATCAATTAACGAAAATAGTTCAAAATATGTTTAATTTATGTTTTCATTCTCAAAAAGCAGGGGTATATACACATTACAAGATACAAAACAAAAACAAACAAATTTGACGGACGAAAGGAAGCGTGGAGCAAATGAATATGAGTATTCACCACATGACACCATACAACTACAACCACTTCAGACAGCAATCAAACGCAACCGTTCAAAAAGCAGCGGATAAAGAAACACCTAAAAGTTTTCAAGATATTTTGAATGCACAATTGAGTTCTACACGAATCCCTGTTAAAACTCGCGCTTAATTAAAACGATAAAAAAACATAGAATACATATTAAGCATGTTTCTTTATGAATACATGCTTACCGTTATGCATATCATAGAATACCTTCAAAAGTAACCCAGTGAATTGATTCGCTGAAGGTTGCTTTTTTTATTTTGTTTACCTATATTTGTTATTATAAAATCGCTTTCATTTTCGAAAAAGGGTATGATATTAAAAGAGGAGGAGATAATATGGCTTTAATTCAATGTGATTTCTATTCAGAAGTACTAGGGCTTTCATCTACAATGAATGTGATTTTACCACAGGAAACTCATTCTCAAATCGGAATGGAAGGTAAAGTAACCGGAGGTAAGCATCCTACATTGTATTTACTACATGGTCTATCTGATGATCATTCGATCTGGTTAAGACGGACATCGATAGAACGCTATGCAGCAGAATATGGTATTGCAGTTGTAATGCCTGCGGCACATCGTAGTTTTTATACAGATATGAAGCAAGGCGGAGATTACTTCAAGTTCGTGAGTGAAGAATTACCACAACTCGCTGAATCGTTTTTCCCGCTGTCTAATCGTCGTGAAGACCGTTTTGTAGCTGGTTTGTCAATGGGCGGTTATGGCGCACTCAAGCTAGGCTTACGTCGACCTGATCGTTATGCAGCCGCAGCCAGCCTATCTGGAGCAACTGATGCAAGCGCATTGTATGAACGTGGCGATGTTGCCTACACTCAAGAGCTAGAACGCATTTTCGGAACAGTTGAAGAATTACGTGGTTCAGAAAATGATTTATTTTATCTGACAGAACAACTTGCTCAATCTAATAGCACCGAAGTTCCGCAATTATATCAATGCTGTGGAACAGAAGACTTCTTGTATGAGCATAATATTCGGTTCCGTGATCATGTGAAGCAATTGGGATTAGCATTAACGTATGAAGAAGAGCCAGGCGAGCATGAATGGGGATATTGGGATACCAAAATCCAACGTGTACTGGAATGGTTGCCTCTTCGTAAATAGACCACTTTACTTATCGTATCAATTTTATACACATAACAAAAACCACCTGTTTGGTCTTAAGGCTCCCAATAGGTGGTTTTTAATATTTTTATATAAGTCATTGTTGGCTATAGAATGTTATACATGATGATCAAGAAGAAGCTTCCACTTCTTGCATGACGATACGCTGTGTTGGATAAGCTAATTTCACTTTTTCTTCTTCTAATATATCTAAAATCATCAGATTAAGATGTTGACGGTATTCCAGATTTTCGCCCCAAGCAGCGGTTTTAGTGAAACATTGCACCAGAATACCCAGACTACTTTCGTTAAATTCATTGAATTTGACCATAGCGGAATCTGCTACGACATTATCATCTGTATCTAACTCTGATTGAATACGAGAAACCACTCGTGCTAAGGCATCTCGATTAGAATCTAAAGCCACCCGAAGAGGGAACGAAATTTTGCGTTTTCCCATTTGACTACCGTTAGTAATCGGTTGTGCAGCTAATTTGGAATTGGGTACAATCACCAGTGCATCAGTAAAAGTACGGATTTTGGAACTACGGAACGTAATATCTTCGACAATCCCTTCGATATCCGGTGTAGAGATCCAATCACCTTTCGAGAACGGTCTTTCCAAAATAATAATAATCCCTGCGATTACATTACTTAGTGTTTCTTGAGCAGCTAGAGCCACAGCAAGACTTCCAAGCCCCATACCTGCGACTAGACCGTTAATACTGAATCCCCATTCTCCACCGACAATTGTTATAACAAGTACAACAACGATCACACGTAATACTTTAGATAGAAAAGGAATAATCATGCTTGTAGCATCCAATCCAAATCGCTTACTCATACTTTCTAACATAAGCGAAGAGGAAGCAGACACATTATAGATTCCCCATCCCAAAAGGATAATGCCAATACTGCGATAAATACGGTCAATCCCGAT
Source organism: Paenibacillus sp. PK4536 (assembly GCF_028594455.2). Taxonomy (NCBI): domain Bacteria; kingdom Bacillati; phylum Bacillota; class Bacilli; order Caryophanales; family Paenibacillaceae; genus Paenibacillus; species Paenibacillus sp. PK4536. The sequence continues at coordinate 4,921,587 of NZ_CP126313.1, read as the reverse complement.
AATAAATGTCCATTGTTCATGCATAAAGTATCGCAAAGCCAAGTAAGTACCGATTAAAGTAAAAAAGGCTTGTAGTGGTCGTTCAAAAGCTTGCAACCAGCGAAGAACAGCTAGATGACTATCAAATCGGCGTAAAACAAAAGTAAATAAATAGCGTGTAAATAATTTGCGGAAAGCTAAAAAAACAATCAGTATTGCAATTGATACAAGTAGATCAATCCAGCGGATATTGTAATACCATGCAACTAGATTGTCCCACAACGAATAAAAATACATATCCACCATCCTTTGCTTCATCATCTATGTTGTTATCTATTATTAACCGATTTGCACCTGTTCGATAGAATGCCGAAGCAAACAGCTTCTAACATCGTGAAAAGGATAAGGTTTATAAGAAAAGAATTACGACATAAAAGCATAAAAAAAGCCTGCTCCCGAAGGAACAGACTTTTTGAGATCATAAAATATTGAATATCTTATGATACATAATGATGTGTGTTAACCGCGTGATCTTCTAGAAGAACGCATGATAGCACTCACGATAGCAATAACAATCACAGCACCGATAATCGCTTGAATAATGAAGAATCCACCGATTTCTGGACCCCAAGTACCAAGCAACATGTTACCTAACCAACCACCGATGAAACCTGCGATGATGTTACCAATAATACCACCTGGAACGTCACGTCCTACGATCATACCTGCGATCCAACCAATAATACCACCTACGATTAATGCCCATAACCAACCCATTGTTGTCGCCTCCTAATAATTAAATGTCTTTTTTAAGATAGTTGAATAACTACACTAAATCACTTGATTTATAACATTTGTGTTACAACAAGCACTTAGAAGATTTATTCAGCAATCTCTTCTCGTCTATTTATTAACCATTGTTTAGCAATCGAAACCATATGTTTAAAATTTAATAAATAAATAACTAAAAATAATGAGTTAAATAGGGTAAATATGCATTTGAAATTATGTAAAAAAAGGCTGGAAACCAGCCTTTTTGCTTTAGTCTGTAATATTACCAGCCATTTTGAGACGCTTAGCAATTTCTTTGAAATCTTCTTGTGAAATCCCTGGAGCGAACTCTTCATCTAACTCAGGATACTCAGGAACAGGGACACCTTGAGGGAATCCGTGAATCACTTCAAGTGGCAATCCATCCTCTGGATGAGTACCTTTCCAGATTTGGTCAATCGCTTTGAAATCATCTGTACTATGAGTATAAAGACGAGTATGAACGCCTTTTTCCTCGTATTTACGTGACTCGTTAAATGCTTTATTGCTCAGTGAAGGGACCGGTACAAGTTTGGTTACATTTACGCCTGTAGCAATTTCTAATGCTTTTGCATAAGCGACAACGTGTACGCCACCACGAACAAGAAGGAAACCAACGACTTCACGTGCAGCTGGATGATCTGTTGTTTCATAGACTTTCATTTTATGTGTTCTTGCACCGCACTCTAAGAAGAAGTTATGCAACAAATCTTCTACAAGATTACCGCTATTAAATACATTATCGCCTGTCCAAGGACGACCCATAGAGTCACGAGGCATAGCGCCTTGTGCACCTGCTAGATGATGATAACTTAAGCGAACATCTTTAAGCGGATCAAGTGGAGTTGAATCAGGTTCACCTGGCAAGCTAGAACCTGCAAGAATTTTATTGATACCGTGTGCAACCAATTCCACGTGACCTAATTCTTCAGCTGTAATACTAGTAACTAGATCGTAGAAAGGTTTTAATTTAGATTTTCCACGGAAGTTAAAAGATTGATAGAGGTAGTTGTTCAAAGTCGACATTTCCCCGAATTTACCACCAAGTAATTCTTGCACAGCTGCTGCTGCATTAGGATCAGGCTTTTTGACATCCGGAATTTCAATCATGATTTGGTCAAGACGTGTGAACATTATCATACCTCCAGTATTTTTGTATTCTTGAAGCCCTTATCAAAATTAGTCAATATTGGTGTTTAACCCATATTGCCAAAACAAAGGCTCTCTTATTCCATACCCTATATTATTGAAAACAAACGGCTATTTTATGTGCAAAAAGGAGATATAATCTGTTACTAGAAAGTCACTTTTTTCGAAAAGGTAGATACAAATCTGTTAACAACTGTAAAACGATATGATTTCACATGAATAGTGATCCTTGAAATATATTTTTAAAAAATGTATAAAAAATGTATAATATGTGAAATGAGATGGTTTGAACTGTTCAGCTAGATTCTGATAGAGATGTGGGATGATAAAAGCCGTGGATAATGACAAACAACGTTTGAGTATAGAGACAGCAAGATTGTACTACCTTTCTGATCATAGCCAGCAAGAAATAGCGACCAAGCTAGGCGTTTCTAGACCGACTGTATCTCGCTTGCTACAGTATGCCAAAGAAAAAGGGTATGTGCGGATAGATATTGTAGATCCTCTCGAAGATCTGGATGCACTTGGAGAACAATTAAAAAAACGTTATGGATTAGATACAGTACATGTCTGTTATTCACCGATCAATGAGTACAAAGAAATCCAAAAGCATATCAGCAAGCGTGCCGCCGATTATTTGCATGAGACGGTTAAAGATAGTGATATTATTGGAGTCACCTGGGGAACTACGATGTATGCTGTTGCAGAACATTTAGAGCAGAAGCAAGTACGGGGAGTTGAAGTCGTACAACTCAAAGGCGGAGTAAGTCACTCGCATGTGAACACCTATGCGGCTGAAACGGTCAACCTTTTTGCAGAAGCGTATCACACGATTGCTCGCTATTTGCCGTTACCCGTTATTTTCGACAGTATTGAACTTAAAAAAATGGTAGATGAAGATCGTCATATTCAGCGTATTATTGAACTGGGTAGACAAGCTAATATTGCTGTTTTCACCGTAGGAACTGTAAAAGAAGATGCTCTTTTGTTCAGACTGGGTTATTTTAACGAAGAAGAACAGCGATTGTTACAACAAACAGGAGCTGGTGATATCTGCTCACGCTTTTTTGATAAACAGGGTAATATCTGTAGCCCGGCTATCAATGATCGCACGGTAGGCATCGATCTGGTTGATTTACGAAAAAAAGAAAAATCGATTTTGGTCGCTGGTGGACAACGTAAAATCGAAGCGATTGAAGCTGCTCTAGTTGGCAAATACGCTAATATTTTGGTGACCGATCAATTTACAGCTCAAGCTTTATTAACATAAATATCAAAAAGTGATTTGCCTTATAAAACAGCCCTCTACATGATCCAGTAGAAGGCTGTTTTTTTGTATATCTAATTCATAAGCTTGTATTGACAATAGTTTTGTTTTGAAATAAAATTAGTTCGAATTCGAACTAAAGAAAGAGGGGAATGTATTGAGTCAGAGTGATATAGATAGATACAAGCAACAGGCACAAGATGCTTTATCTAGTCCCACTCCTTTAATCAAAAAAACATATTTAACGATCAAGCGTCAGATCGAGCAGTCGTTACGATCTTTAAATATAACTTCTCAGCAAAGTCAGGCATTGCACGAAATAGCGATTCAACCCGGGATTACCAATCATGAGTTAGAGCATCAACTGCTTATTGAGAAATCAAGCGTGACTAGCTTAATGAATGGTATAGAAAAAAGAGGTTGGATTATACGTAATGCTCATCCTAATGATGCTCGTATGAAGCAAAATACATTAACTACAGCAGGCGAGCAAAAGTATATTCAGGCTCAACAAGCCGTTAATGAAGTCAAAAGCCGTTCGACCCACACATTTACAGCTGAAGAATTAGAACATCTCAAACAGTTGTTAAACAAATTAATTCATGTTTATCAATAAAATAGCAACGGTATACGTAGAGAGGATGACAGCATAAGTGGCAACAGAAACAGAAAGAGTCTATCCCAATGGTGAGAAATTAATGCGTGTACTTGCATTTACGTTAGTATTCTCGGTAATGAATGCTTCGATGTTCAATGTAGTGATGCCTACGATTAGTAAAGAGTTCAATATTGGAGCCGCCGATGTGACATGGTTATTAACCGGTTATATAATTGTTTATGCAGTAGGTTCTGTCGTATACGGCAAGCTTGCCGATAAATACCGACTCAAAGATTTATTGACGTTCGGTCTGATCTTTTTTGCTTTAGGTTCTGTCGTTGGCTTAGCAGCGACTGAATTTTGGATGATGGTTGTAGGGCGTGTTCTACAAGCCGCCGGAGCTGCGGTTATCCCAGCAACCGCTATGATTGTGCCTGTTCGTTATTTTTCACCTGAGAAAAGGGGACGTGCCCTTGGTACAACAGCGATTGGATTATCATTAGGAACCGCTATTGCACCCATCGTTGCAGGTCTGATTACGAGCTTTGGAAGCTGGCGGTTTTTATTTTTACTATCGTTATTTCCTTTAATCGCTTTACCATTTTTCCGTAAATATCTAGATGATTATCGGGGAGAAGCGCAGAAGATCGACTGGATCGGTGGCATCTTGCTAGGTGGAACTGTAGCGATGTTACTATTAGCGATCTCACAAGGGCAGTGGATGTACGCTATAATTGGCGCCATCTTATTGATTTTATTTATTGTTCGGATACGTACAGCGGCAGAGCCTTTTATTCAGCCCAAATTATTCAGCAATAAACAGTATTCTTTTGGATTGTTGATTGCATTTTTGGCAACAGGACTTAGCTTTGGACTACCTTATGTCACTCCACAATTTTTAAGTGGATTGAATGGACTATCTCCAGCACTGATTGGACTAATTATGTTCCCGGCTGCGATTTGTTCTGCTTTTCTAGGTCGTCAGGGCGGTAAGTTAGCTGATCGCAAAGGCAACCCATTATTAGTCTATATTGCAACGACATTAATCTTTATTTGTTTTATTACGTTATCGACTTTGGTCGGGGTGTCCCCTTATGTGGTGATGTTTATTCTTATTTTTGGTAATGTGGGTCAGACGTTTATGCAGATTGCGATGTCTAACACGATTTCACGTACATTGACCAAAGATCAAGTAGGGGTAGGCATGGGGTTATTCTCTTTACTTAACTTTATAGCTGGAGCGATGGCAACCAGTATTATTGGTAAAATGATCGAAGCGAATCATGGTTCAGTTCATTTCAATCCAGTAGCAGTGTATGCAGATGGATATGTATTTAGCAATATCTTTTCGGTACAAGCCTTGTTAGCGATTGTGATTATCGTACTTTATTATGCTCAATCGCAAATGACAGGCAAATCCTCTTCACTACCACGCAAAGCATAATGTAACGAGACTTCAGGAGATCAATGACCTGAAGTCTTTTTTTATTCCACTATGCAATCGGTTACTTATAAATAGCTTTTGAAAATGAAAGTTATTTTAGTACATGACATCTCAAGTAACATAGTGTTAAAATAGGAACAGCCTGCGCAAAAAATAAAGCTGTGCTGTAAGCCTTTGATTTGTCGTGAACATAATTTCAAAAACTGTTTTACATATGTTCAACATGGTGTTATGATGTGGATGTAAGAGCTGAACAGTTATTTGTCAAACAAACCATTCACTCAAAGGAGATTAACAATATGAATTTAGCTAAATTGATCGACCATACGTTATTGAAAGCGGATGCTACACAAGCAGAAGTGACTAAATTGACAGAAGAAGCTAGAAAATATGAGTTCGCATCTGTATGCGTTAACCCAACATGGGTAGCTTATTGTGCAGAACAATTAAAAGGTAGCCCTGTCAAAGTATGTACGGTTATCGGATTCCCTTTAGGAGCAACAACTCCAGAAGTGAAAGCTTTTGAAGCAAGCAATGCGATTGCAAACGGTGCTACAGAAGTAGACATGGTTATCAACATCGGTGCTTTGAAAGATGGTAATAACGAGCTAGTGCAACGTGATATCCAAGCCGTAGTTAATGCTGCTAAAGGTAAAGCTTTAGTTAAAGTTATTATCGAAACTTGCCTACTTACAGACGAAGAAAAAGTTCGTGCTTCTGAATTGTCTGTCAAAGCTGGAGCAGATTTTGTTAAAACATCAACTGGTTTCTCTACAGGTGGAGCAACACCAGCAGACGTAGCTTTGATGCGCAAAACGGTAGGACCTGATGTTGGTGTTAAAGCATCTGGTGGCGTACGTAATCTTCAAGATTTAAACAACATGGTTGAAGCAGGTGCAACACGCATCGGTGCAAGCTCTGGCGTCAAAATCGTTGAAGGCGAAGAAGGAACTTCTTCTTACTAGCATTTGGCACTATAAATGCGACTTCTTTTAGTAAGATCAAAAGTGATTTTTGCAAAGCAAAATATCTTACCTAAGCATTTGGCACTATAAATGCGACTTCTTCTATTAGAATTAAAAATGATGTTTGCAAAGCAAAATATCTTATCCGTTAGAGGAGAGACCTATCCATGAAAGATCAATTGATTCAAGCAGCAATAGAAGCACGTAAAAATGCATATGTACCTTATTCCAAGTTTCAAGTAGGCGCTGCACTGCTCGCAGACGGTAAAGTCTACGGGGGATGTAACGTGGAAAATGCTTCTTATGGTCTTACCAATTGTGCAGAACGTACAGCTATTTTCAAAGCTGCATCTGAAGGTCAACGCAAGATCGAAGCGATTGCGATCGTTGCGGATACTGAAGGTCCGGTCTCTCCTTGTGGTGCTTGTCGTCAAGTCATTGCTGAATTTAGTGATGAGAATACGAAAGTATACCTGACTAACCTTAAAGGTGATGTTACCGAGTGGACAATAGCTCAAATGTTACCAGGATTTTTCCAAGCGCATGACATGGATCATAGTCAGCCAGCAGAATAATCCAAAAAAAGAATGTATCCGCAAGGATTTGTTCTTTTTTACGAATAATGTAAGCGCTTAATGTATAATTTCTGATTATTTCAATTTGTTTCAAAAGATTTTAAATACGTGGTTATGATTATGAAGCAGAGTGCAGAATGGGAGCTAATTATTTATGAGTTATATTATCGCAATTTTGGGTATTCTTTTGGTGTTTGGATTAGCTTATTTGGGAAGTAATAATAGAAAAGGTATTCGTTATCGTCCATTATTTGTCATGGTTGTACTGCAAGCGATTTTAGCATTCGTGCTCCTTAATACAGTCGTTGGTACATGGGTAATCGGAGGATTTGCAACTGTCTTTACACATTTATTAGCATATGCTGGTGAAGGTATTAGTTTTGTATTTGGTGGATTTGTCTTTGCAGAAGGTTCTACACCATTTTTCTTAAGTGTTCTTATGCCTATCGTATTTATTTCAGCATTGATCGGTATTCTGCAATACTTCAAAATTCTACCGTTTATTATTAAGTACATTGGTCTTGTGCTCAGTAAAGTAAATGGTATGGGTAGACTAGAGTCGTATAATGCTGTAGCATCTGCGATCCTAGGTCAATCAGAAGTATTTATCTCTGTTAAAAAACAAATCGGTGCGCTTCCTAAACACCGTCTGTATACGCTTTGTGCATCAGCCATGTCTACGGTATCGATGTCTATCGTAGGTGCATATATGACGATGTTGAAACCTGAATATGTTGTGACTGCATTAGTGCTTAACTTATTCGGTGGCTTTATTATCGCTTCCATTATCAATCCTTATGTTGTTACAAAAGAAGAAGATATTCTAGAAGTACAAGAAGAAGAGAAACAGTCATTCTTCGAAATGCTGGGCGAATATATTTTAGACGGATTCAAAGTTGCTATTATTGTAGCAGCAATGTTGATTGGTTTCGTAGCATTGATCGGTATGATCAACGGTCTATTCGGATTAATCTTCGGTATTACGTTCCAACAAATCTTAGGTTATATCTTCTCACCATTTGCATTCATGATGGGTGTACCTTGGAGTGAAGCTGTAACAGCTGGTAGTATTATGGCAACGAAACTGGTATCCAATGAGTTTGTAGCGATGCTAGATCTAGTGAAACACACAGAACTTAGCTCACGTACACTAGGTATCGTATCTGTATTCTTAGTATCATTCGCTAACTTCTCTTCAATCGGTATTATTGCTGGTGCGGTTAAAGGTCTACACGAGAAACAAGGTAATGTTGTAGCTCGTTTTGGACTGAAACTATTATATGGTGCTACACTAGTAAGTGTGCTTTCTGCTACAATTACAGGTCTGTTCTTAAAATAAAAGATCACTTCAGTATATGACAACCTATGAATATGAATCGTGATCGCAGATTTAGAATTCATAAATGACCGCAGAATTCCTTACCTACTTTTCAAAAAGCAGATATAGGTATAACATAGAGCATTTGGTACACTATTGTTGCATAAGCATGATAGCAACCAAATGCTCTACTGCGCATTTTGGACAGAGTAGGGTATATGAGCACTGTAGACATTTTGAAAAGTTGAAAGGGGTAATACAAATGAGCGAATTTAAACGTATTCATCTAGTAGTTATGGATTCAGTAGGTATTGGTGAAGCACCAGATGCAGCTGAATTTGGAGATGTTGATGTAGATACATTCGGACATATTGCACGCGAAAATGGTGGACTTAACATGCCACATATGGCAAGTCTAGGATTATCGAATATCAGTGAGATTCAAGGCGTACCTGTAGCAGATCAACCACTTGCTTATTACACTAAAATGCAAGAAGCATCCCGTGGTAAAGATACAATGACAGGACACTGGGAGATCATGGGATTATATATTGATACACCGTTCCGTGTATTTCCAGATGGATTCCCGGATGAATTGATTGGGCGGATCGAAGAAAAAACAGGACGTAAAGTCATTGGTAACAAACCGGCAAGTGGAACAGAAATTATGGATGAGCTAGGCGAAGAACATGTGAAAACAGGCGCACTTATCATCTACACTTCTGCAGATTCCGTATTGCAGATTGCGGCACATGAAGATGTCGTTCCTTTAAAAGAATTGTATGAAATCTGTGAATTCTGTCGTGAGATTACACTGGAAGATCCTTACATGTTAGGACGCATTATCGCTCGTCCATTTATCGGGGAAGTCGGTAATTTCCAACGTACATCCAACCGTCATGATTATGCACTCAAACCGTTCAAACCGACGACAATGAACGCTTTGCAAGATGCAGGTCTAGACGTGATTGCTATCGGCAAAATTGCTGATATCTACGATGGCGAAGGTGTAACAGAATCGATTCGTACCAAGTCTAATATGGACGGTATGGATCAACTGGTCAACGTACTAGCGAAGCCTTTCCACGGTCTAAGCTTCTTGAATCTGGTTGACTTCGATGCTCTATTCGGACACCGCCGCGATCCTAAAGGATATGCTGACGCACTGGAAGAATACGATGCTCGCTTACCACAAGTATTTGCAGGTATGGAAGAAGATGACCTACTAATCATTACAGCCGATCACGGTAACGATCCAACCTACACAGGTACAGATCATACTCGTGAATATGTACCATTACTTGTCTATTCCAAACGTTTTGCAAATGGTGGTAAAGAATTGCCATTACGCACAACATTCTCAGACATCGCTGCAACTGTAGCCGAAAACTTTGGCGTAACAAGCCCAGAATACGGCACAAGCTTCCTATCTGATCTTAAGTAATATTCAAAACACGGATCAGAGTTGTAAAGAAATGATAAAGGTGAACCTAAACCCATTTCTATAACAAACTAATCTCAATGTTAAATATTCTAATTGTTGTTTCCCCGGTCAAGCGAGTCCCCAGCGCCGACCACCCATCTTTATGTTTTTGTGATATTGTTGCATCCGCACAGAGCGAAGGCTAACGGATTGGAGTGTAGCCTCTCCTCGTAAGGGTAGATATCGACTGCATCAGCAGTCTTTCAAGATATCTATCCTTACCAGAGAGCGGAACCCAATCCGTTAGCCGTAGCGGTACAACCAAGCAAATCAAACCTAAACACATACTTTGGAGGTTTTTATAAAATGAGCGTTCATATTGAAGCAAAAGCTGGCGAAATCGCTGAAACGATTCTTTTACCAGGCGATCCATTACGTGCTAAATACATTGCAGATACGTATCTTGAAGATGTAGTCTGCTACAACCAAGTACGCGGTATGCTTGGATTTACAGGAACATACAAAGGTAACCGTATCTCTGTACAAGGTACAGGTATGGGATTGCCTTCGATCAGCATTTACGTGAATGAATTGATCAGCGAATACGGCGTCAAAAACTTGATCCGTGTGGGTACATGTGGTGGTATGCAAGAAAATGTACGTGTTCGTGACGTGATTTTGGCACAAGCATGTTGTACAGATTCCAGTATGAACCGTCATATTTTCGGCGGATACGATTTCTCACCTGTAGCAAGTTTCCCTTTACTCAAAGCTGCTTATGATCGTGGCGTAGAAAAAGGTCTGAATTTGCATGTCGGTAACGTATTCAGTTCAGATTCATTCTACCGTGACGACAAAACCGTTACAGGATTATTAATGCAATACGGCGTACTAGGCGTTGAAATGGAAACAAGTGCATTGTACACATTAGCAGCGAAGTTTGGCGTAAACGCATTAACCATTTTAACAGTAAGTGATCACTTGCTAACAGGTGAAGAAACAACATCTGAAGAAAGACAATCTACATTTAACGAAATGATGGAAGTTGCTTTAGATGCAGCAATCTCTTTCCAAAAATAAAACGTACAAGGAGCTAGAATAATTATGAGAATGGTAGACCTTATTGAAAAAAAACGTGATGGTAAAGAACTAACAACTGAGGAAATCAACTTTATTATTAATGGTTACACACACGACGAAATTCCTGACTATCAAATGAGCGCATTTGCAATGGCAGTCTTCTTCAAAGACATGACAGAGCGCGAACGTGCAGACCTAACGATGGCTATGGTGAACTCTGGAGATACAATCGATCTATCCGCTATCGAAGGAGTTAAAGTCGACAAGCACTCCACAGGCGGTGTAGGTGATACCACAACATTAGTATTGGCTCCTCTTGTAGCAGCATTGGATATTCCAGTGGCTAAAATGTCCGGTCGTGGTCTAGGTCACACAGGCGGTACAGTCGATAAATTAGAAGCAGTAGAAGGTTTCCACGTAGAAATCACAAACGAAGAATTTATCAAATTAGTGAATGAAAACAAAATCGCTGTTATCGGACAAAGTGGTAACTTAACACCTGCTGACAAAAAGTTATACGGCTTGCGTGATGTAACAGCAACCGTAAACTCGATTCCATTGATCGCAAGTTCAATCATGAGTAAAAAAATCGCTGCTGGATCAGACGCTATCGTATTGGATGTTAAAACAGGTGCTGGCGCATTTATGAAAACAGCAGAAGATGCTAAAGAATTGGCTCATGCAATGGTAAGTATCGGTAACAACGTAGGACGCAAAACAATGGCTGTTATCTCAGATATGAGTCAACCGCTAGGTCTAGCAATCGGTAACTCTCTTGAAGTAAAAGAAGCAATCGATACACTAAAAGGTGAAGGTCCTGCTGATTTGGAAGAATTGTGCTTGGCACTTGGAAGCCAAATGGTATATCTTGCAGGTAAAGCAAGTTCACTTGAAGAAGCAAGAGAAAAATTGAAAGAAGTTATTGCTAACGGTAAAGCGTTGGAGAAATTCAAATTATTCCTTGCAAGCCAAGGTGGAGATGCTTCGGTTGTTGATCAACCAGAACGTTTGCCACAAGCGAAATTCTTGATCGAAGTTCCTGCGAAAGAAGATGGATTTGTAGCTGAATTGGTAGCGGACGAAATCGGTACAGCAGCAATGTTGTTAGGTGCTGGTCGTGCAACGAAAGAATCCGAAATCGATCTTGCTGTAGGCTTGATGTTGAACAAAAAAGTAGGCGACGCTGTTAAAGTGGGCGACTCTTTAGTAACAATTCATGCTAACCGTGAAAATGTAGACGATGTATTGAAAAAACTATACGAGAGTATTCGTATCGCAGATCATGCTGACGCTCCAACATTAGTATACGGAACAGTAACGGAGTAATAGAGATCCTTTTCCAATAGATTAAAATAGACAAAACCCTCGACGATTGAACATTACGTTCACTCTGGTCGGGGGTTTTTCTGTTTTAAGGATATAGAGTTAATAGAAAATTCGATTATAATGTCGAATAAATTAGACTTGGGAACTATTCAAAAAATGGCTAAAATGGATCGATATATAGTATAGACTATCTATCCAAATTGAATATTCTGTATGCAATAAATATAAATCGTAATACATTTACTAGACATAAAAAGAAAGGAGTAGAGAGGTACATTGAATTTACACCAATGCCTACAGAAAATCGAGCAACAACGTCAAGAAATGCACCAATTGGCTGAAATGTACGGATTCTCAGATAACCGTGTTTTAGATAAATCCCAACAATTGGATGAGACCCTCAATGAATATAATCAATATGCTACCCTCTATAAACGAACACATATGAATATGTTATAACACTACATCAATAGTCCAATTGCTAAGATAGCTATACCACCTACAGCAATAGCTCCAAAAGCAATATAGCCAAACCAGCGTATTGGAGCAGGCATATCCGAGATATTTTCGATATTTCCAGTACGTGGCACACCTAAAATCGTATGATTATGCTCGGTTACACTATTAAAAGAAGCATCTCTAGGTACTTCGATCATAGGCTGTTCTTCTGTAGACGAATGATGAGGTTGTGTCATAGCCTTGTCCTCCATGTTAATCAAATTGATTTAGATTTATGTACAATAAACATCTTAGCTGACTTCTACTCTAGGAATTAAGATCTTTTGGCAAATAACTTCGCAACCAACCAACGTATAGCGATTATAAAAGCAATCAATACAATTACAGATAAAATAAGCCCGTATACACCTACACCTTGTAACATAACATTCCCTCCTTTATATTAAATAATATACTAAAAATGAAATATATTTCAATTTCGCAGTATTTATACTATTTTGCGATAAAATAAGTTGATTTAATTGGAAAATAGCATAAGATAAAAGAAACGATATCTGAGAACGCTTACAACTGGTTAAACAAAAGAAAGTGGGTGTCCTATGGAAAATGTAGTGACCGTTATTTTTACAGATGAATGTAAGGCATACCGAGCTTTATCTACTCTTCGACATAGTCGTATTACCGAAGGATATGCTGTCTTGGAAGCCGCTATTGTAGCACGAGAAAAAGGCAAAGTGGTATTTTGGGATGGATTTGGTACACATGGATCACTGGCAGGTGAATGGACAACAGGTGGACTTTTGGGGTCAATGATTGGAATTTTTGCAGGTCCGTTAGGTGTATTGTTAGAACGCAGTATCGATTCGATGATTAGTATGCCATTTACTCATGAAGTAGCAGAACAAGAAATGGGATTGATCCAATCTACGTTGTATACGTTAGATGAGGGACAAATGGCTTTAATCAGTATTGTGCAAGAAAATAATGTAAGCGTATTCAATTATGTGTTGAGTCAATTGGGTTCTCAATTTGTCTGTCGGCACGATGTGATCGATGTCGAAGCAGAAATAGATCAAGCCTATGAAGTAGAGCGTGAATTACAACGTGAAGCTCATCAACGTATGAATAATCAGCGTCATGAATATTTCAAGAATGGATCAGACGATGTACGGGATCGCATTCGTTCTCAATTTGAACAGTTAAAGCAGAACTTTTGATAAGCTGGCGACTTCAATACAGAATACAACAAAAGCATCTTGCTAGAAGAACTGAACGAGTCAATGGTTCAATCTTTTATTATAGCAAGATGCTTTTTGGTATGTGTTCTTTATAAAAGAAAAAGCTAGTTTATTCATCTATTTTGACCATTTGTACATCCGGTAGGGATTGTAATAGAGGAACAAGGTCTTTTGGTTTGATAGTGGTATTCAATTGAATGGAAGCTTGTAACAGTAAATAGGAAGGAACGGACTCCTTAGCGTCAGGCGTCGATTTTTCGATTTCAGAGTGTAAACTAAACACATGAATCTGGTGCTGATCCAACGCATCCAGAATCGATGGGATAGCTTGCTTATGATTTACGATCCGTACAGTTAGACGATGGGGCACACGAGTCGCTACAAGCGGCTTACGATGACGATGCATTGCAAATTGTACAACTACAATCAACAGGGTGACTCCGATCCCTAGCGTGTACATACCGGCTCCTATGCTCATCCCTACTCCAGCTGTTGCCCATATACCGGCAGCTGTCGTTAATCCTTTCACTTTTTGCTTATTCATAAAAATAGTGCCTGCTCCTAGAAAGCCCACTCCACTTACAATCTGCGAAGCTACCCTCGAAGGATCAAGGGATACATTGCTCCAATTTCCCATATCGGTAAATCCATATTTGGATATAATCATCATTAAAGAAGAACCGACCGCTACGATAAAATGAGTGCGAATCCCGGCTTCTTTTTGGCGACTACTCCGTTCATATCCGATAATGGCTCCAGCCAATCCTGCAATTAATACTCTCAAAATATGTTCTATTGTTATCCATACCATTGCTATAATTTCCTCCTTCGCAAGATCATTATCCTAAAAAGTATATACCCTAATTGCAGAGAAATATGTTGCTTCACAGCGTATATACCATGTTCAAATAAAGCGATAAAGGGTAAGAATAATGATGGAATTATGTCTATTACAATAAAACCAAGTAATTTTATCGGAAAAAGAGTTGACGTGTGACGAAAGACAGTGTACTATACAATTTGCAGTACGTTATTAATAAGTAGTGAATCACCAACGATAAGTGTGATCACCAACATCTGAGAGGGGTATTTTCAAATGAAAAAATGGGGTTCTTTTACACTGGTTATGATACTGACCATGCTTGTTCTTGCAGCATGTGGTAACAGTTCTAATACAGCAACGACAGGCAATACCGATACATCTGGAGCAACCAATACAGACACAGCTTCTTCTAGCAAAGTAGCCACATTGGAATCTGTAAAAGCTAGTGGTAAATTACGTATTGGTACAGAAGGAACATATGCACCATTTACGTTTCATGATGAAAGTGGTAAATTAACTGGTTTTGACGTAGATATTGCAACAGAAGTCAGTAAACGTCTGGGTGTAGAACCTGTATTTACTGAAGCTGCTTGGGATAGCTTACTAGGTGGACTAGAGTCGAAGCGTTTTGATACGGTATTTAATGAAGTAGGTATTACAGAAGAACGTCAAAAAACATTTTTATTCTCTGATCCGTACATCGCTTCCAAAGCAGTACTTATCGTACGTGACGACAATACAGATATTAAATCGTTTGCTGATCTAAATGGTAAAAAATCTGCTCAATCTTTAACAAGTAATCTAGCTCAAATCGCTAAAGATAACGGTGCAGAAATCGTTTCTGTTGATGGATTTACACAAGCAGTAGGATTGTTAACTTCTAATCGTGCTCAAGCTACAATCAATGATAACTTGTCTTACCTTGATTTGAAAAAGCAACAACCAGATGCACCTATCAAAGTTGTAGCTGAAGAAGCAAATGCTTCTCAAAGTGGTGCTATTTTCAACAAAGGCGGCGAAGATTTGGTTCAAGCTGTGAATAAAGCGTTAAAAGATATGGTAGATGATGGAACATACTTGAAAATCTCTGAGAAATATTTCGGAGAAGATGTATCTAAATAATACACTGAGTCTCACTTTGTATATATGCGACGATAACGATATCTTGACGAATAAACACTCGTCAAGATATTTGTACGTTGTAAGCCTTTCTAAGATATTTACTTAGCATTGCATGTACAAGAGATATGAACCCAAATTGTCGAAATAAAGGATGTTAGAATATGGACGATCGTCAAATCGAGATACTTGTTAATTCTTTTTGGCCTATGCTTGAAGCCGGAATACGTTTTACTATTCCGTTAGCTATTTTTTCATTTATTATTGGTTTGATTTTGGCTGTATTAACAGCATTAGCCCGATTATCTGGCGTGAAAATTTTAGATTTTATTGCACGATTTTATATTTGGATTATCCGAGGAACTCCTTTAATTGTGCAGTTAGCGATTATCTTCTACGGATTGCCTACGATTGGAATCGAATTAGATCCTTTTCCAGCGGCATTAATTGGTTTCTCTTTGAGCGTAGGGGCATACGGTTCTGAAATTGTACGTGCAGCGATTCAATCGATTCATAAAGGGCAATGGGAAGCTGCCTATTCACTTGGAATGACACGTGGACAAGCATTACGCCGAATTATTCTTCCTCAAGCTGCTCGTGTATCATTACCACCATTATCGAATTCATTTATTAGTCTAGTGAAAGACACTTCTTTGGCTGGAACAGTAACATATGTAGAATTATTTCGGAAGTCTGAAGAAATTGTAGCTACTACTTATGAATACTTATTAGTGTATTCGGAAGCAGCAGTTATTTATCTAGTATTCACTTCAATATTATCCTTTTTCCAAAACAAATTAGAAAAACGACTAGGTCGCTCGTCAGCGGACTAACTCATATATAAGAATCGCTATTGAAGAAGTAAAGGAGAGATTAGCCGATGATGATCGAGATTCGTAATTTGCACAAGTCATTCGGTGCATTGGAAGTACTTAAAGGGATTGACGTAAGCTTAGACAAAGGAAAAGTGCTCGTTATTATCGGGCCGTCTGGTTCAGGTAAAACTACGCTACTTCGCTGCATGAATCTACTGGAGACTCCTGATCAAGGAACGATCAAGTTAAGTGATCGTTCGTTAGATTTTCAAAAAGGTCGTAAAGTGTCTAGCAAAGAAGTGACCGAACTTCGCAAACGGACAGGTATGGTTTTTCAATCGTATAACTTGTTTCCTCATAAAACCGTTATTGAGAACGTTATGGAAGCTCAGATTACGGTACAGAAAAAAAGTAAAGAAGACGCTCGCAAATCCAGCCAAGAATTACTTGCCAAAGTAGGATTAGGCGACCGTGGTAATTCTTATCCACACCAATTATCCGGTGGACAGCAACAACGTGTTGGTATTGCACGTGCAATGGCAGTTGAACCGGATGTACTCCTTTTTGATGAGCCTACTTCTGCACTTGATCCCGAATTGGTTAGTGAAGTGCTTAAAGTTATTAAGCAATTAGCGATTGAAGGTAGAACAATGGTAATCGTAACGCATGAAATGAAATTTGCAGCTGATGTCGCTGACCATGTGCTTCTGATGGACGGTGGATACATTATAGAACAAGGACATCCCAAAGATGTACTCAATAACCCACAAAGTGATCGTGCAAAGCAGTTCCTTAATCGCTTAACAGGTGAAGACATCTAACAGATTAGATTATAAATGCTCTATTCAGGGTATAAAATAGCATAAAGGTAACTAGCTTGAGAAAGAAGAAAATCGTACAGACGAATATGTATGGTTTTCTTTTTTTCTATATTTAGAGACATATAAGGGGATGAAGGAATGAGAAGAATATTACATACATGCAAAACCGTCATATTAAGTACAGTATTGATCGCTACGTCTATTGGGATATATGCACCGATGACTCATGCGGCTACCGAGAAAGAGTCACTTAAACTTTCAGCACGTGCTTCGTATTACGGACAAGTGGAAAATGGAAAGCCTAACGGAACAGGTACGATTCGCTGGGGAGATTCCAAATCATATGCAGGACAGTGGGTCGATGGGATACGGCAAGGGACAGGGAAATATGTAAATCAATATATGGTCAAAGGACGTACATTTGTTGTGACATACAAAGGCGAATGGAGCAAAGATCAGCGCAATGGTCTGGGCGAAGTCAGACAAACGATCAAAAATAAAGCAGGTAAAATAGAAGCGAATTTGATTCAGCAAGGTCAGTTTGAAAATGATGTGTTTAAAAAAGGATATACTGTGACTCAAGCATTAGCAGATCCTGCCTTTAGCTTTAATTACAAAGATAGTGATCTATGGTTACAGATTTATGGAGATAACCAAAATATCTCACAATACTGGGCAACTGGTAAATTCACGCAGATTCAATACCGGAAAGGAAAGATTGATAAAGAGTACTCTATCTTTCCAGAAGAAGATGCTGCTAAGCAATTAGCCAATCAAGCCAACTTGAAATATTTCAAAAAGATTCAACCGCAAGTGTCTACGTATCTTAAAACATTCCAGACCCTTTCTATCAAAGTACCGGTTACTTCATCTTAAAATAGAGCCATTTATCGTTATCCAAAAAGTAGTTCAACACAGCCTCGGTAGAGATGACGTTGAACTACTTTTTTTGTGATTTGGACTTAAAAAGAATATTCTTTTAAAATAAATTTTGAGATTTTTTTGTCGAAATTCTATTAATATTCGACCTACATTTAGAATTATTAATAAAAATATTACTACATGTTGTATTCATAATGTATATTTTTTCTATAAATAATGAGCTAAAACTTCTAAAAAGGATGATATTACAGATGGCAAAGGTGGATAATTTGAGCGGATTACTATAAGATAGCTGTGGAACACTTAACTTCATATTTCAGGAGGAATGTAACGATGACTAAAGTCAGAGTAGCAGTTATAGGTTGTGGAAGTATTGCGGAACGTCGCCATATTCCAGAGTATGCAGAACATCCGAATGTAGAATTGGTAGCGTTTGCTGATCCAATTATAGAACGTGCTGAAGGTTATGCGAAACGTTTCGATGCCAAAGCATATAGTGATTACAAAGAATTATTAGCAGCTGGTGGGTTCGACGCTGTAAGCGTGTGCACTCCGAATATTTTCCATGCTGAAATGTCGATTGCTGCTGCCAATGCAGGTGCACATGTACTGGTTGAGAAACCGATGGCTGTGTCTGAAGAAGAAGCACAAGCAATGATTGATGCAGCTAAAAAGAACAATGTGTATTTGATGGTTGGTCATAATCAACGTTTGATGCCACCACACGTCAAAGCCAAAGAAGTATTGCAAACAGGCAAATTGGGTCGCATACTGACTTTCCGTACTGCTTTTAGCCATGGAGGTCCAGAATTCTGGAGTATTGATGGTAAAGAAAGCTGGTTCTTCCGTAAAAACGAAGCGATCATGGGTGCGATGGGTGATCTAGGCGTACATAAGTCTGATATGATTCGCTGGTTGCTAGATGACGAAGTGGTTGATGTGAGTGCATTTATCGGTACATTGGATAAAAAAGATACAGATGTTGACGATAACGCTATTTGCTTGCTTCGTATGAAGAGCGGTGCAATCGGTACATTAGTAGCGAGCTGGACAGCTTATCGTGGTGAAGATAACGGCACATACTTGTGGTGTGAGAACGGTATTATGAAAATTGGTACCGATCCTGATGATCAAGTGATTGTCGAACTTCGTGACGGTACAGTCGAGAAATATCGTGTAGGTGCTATTTCTACCAATGACAAGCAAGAAGTTAGCGGTGTAGTAGATGCCTTTATCGAATCTATCGTTACCAATACACCACCATCTATTTCAGGTGAAGAAGGCAAAAAATCACTATCTGTGATCTTATCTGCGTTCCAATCTCAAGCGGATAACAAAACTATTTCTTTATAAAATAAGCTACAAGTAGCCAAACAACAAAATAGTATTACCAAAAAGCTGTTACCTTCGTATCAAGGGTAGCAGCTTTTTAGTATAGATGTGAGACTGGATTATTGATTATGTTTTATCGTATACCGTATAAGATTGAGCTAACGGATGACCAAGTGGGGAGTGGATCGTTTCTGTAGGTCTAGCAGGTTGGGCTGTTGCAATCGACTTGTTTTCTTCTTCTGTCCATTCTCCTGCAAGTACAGCTTTCATTTTCTCTGTGTCCAACATACCCTCCCATTTGGCTACGACAAAAGCAGCTACACAATTGCCCATAAGATTGGTGAATACACGCATGGTATCCATAAATCGGTCAGCACCGAGCAATAGTGCTACAACAGCTACAGGAAACGCATTAAGTGCTGCGGCTGTAGCCGATAATGCTAGAAAAGCGGAACCCGGTACACCAGCCATTCCTTTTGAACTTAGCATCAACACAGCTAAAATAGTAATCTCTTGTCCTAAGGTCAGATCGATGCCTACTGCCTGTGCAAGAAACACGGTAGCTAGAGATAAATAGATCGAAGCACCATCTAGATTAAAAGAATATCCTGTCGGTACAACCAATCCGACCACTGCTTTATCACAGCCCGCTTTGTTCAGCTTTTCCATCATACGTGGCATAACGACTTCAGACGAAGCTGTACCAATCGCAAGCATAATTTCAGAACGAGTGTATTTGATAAATTGCAATAGATTCATACCTGTGATCCACCATGCCGCTAATCCCAGACAAATTAAGAATAAGATCGCAGCTAAGTAACAAGCAAGGATCAACATTCCATAAGAAGTCAATGTCGCTACTCCATAGGCACCGACCGTATAAGCAATCGCACCGAATGCACCAATGGGTGCTAATTTCATAATATAACCGACCACTTTAAAAATCAGCTCCATGATCTGATCGACCAGCGTCAGTACATTATGTTTTAATTGACTTTCACTAGCAGCAAGAGCAGTACCGAATAGACAAGCAAGCAGTAGCACTTGTAACAGTGCATTTTGCGCAAAAGCATCTACTGCACTGGTCGGAATAATATTGAGGATAAAATCTACGGTATGTGGAAGTTCTGCGCCTCCTGTTTTGGCGGCTACAGCATTGGGATCAAGTGTACTGGCATTGATATTCATTCCCTCTCCCGGACGGAATACACGAGCAGCGACAAGACCTAACATGAGTGCGACTGTCGTAGCAAGCTCGAACCACAGGATAGCTTTGAGACCGATCCGACCGACTGCTTTGAGATCGCCTGCTTTGGCAATACCTGCGACAACGACGAAGAAGATCAAGGGTGCAATTAACATTTTAATTAATTTGATAAATCCGGTTCCAAGCGGTTGTAACTGCTCTCCAAAGTTAGGAAAGGCTATTCCTACACCAATACCGATCACAACAGCTACAATGATTTGAAAAAATAATGATTTAACAAAATTCATAATAAACCTCCTTGATATTCAAATGCTTAACGACACTACATCCTCATGGATTTGGAAAAGAATTATTTAGTCTATGTTGGTTGTATGTTCTATCTTTAAGTTATGTAGCATTTTATAACATTTGGTCAAAGTAGTTACTATAGATTTCGATCTTTTTTGTATATTTCACAATTCAAACGTTCAAATTATGATTTTTATACAAAAATAAACGAATGATATGTTAAAATAAGTAACATATCATTCGCTTATTTATTTTGGAGCATTATGGTATAATATTGCAGTAACCTATTTTAATATTCAGGAGAGTGAATTTATTATGGCACGTACCCAGACTCAAAAAGCTATTCGTAAAGCAAAGCGTAGTGGCAGTTGGATTCCCGAATACAGTCGTAGAGCCAATGAAGATTATGCAGCCATCTCGCAACATACCCGTATGACATCTACCAAACAAGAACGATTACAAAAAGTAAAACACAAGAAGCATATCACACACGATGATGCTTCTTTTTTGTGTCTTTTAGTCAAATCGCCTGATCGCAGGTACGCATAACCCGATAATCACCAGCAACATCCCAATCCCCGAAAATAAACTAATCGTAATCAGTCCACCAATCTGATCGGCTAACCAACCAATCAGTAGAAATCCAATCGGTAAAAAAGCGAATGAACCGAACATATCCAGACTAGCCACACGTCCAAAACTTTCCACAGGTACTAACTCTTGCAGACTCGTTTCCCAGACTAGCGCAAACATCATCAAGCCGAATCCTTCCAAAGCCATAATCATCACCATACCGGGTGGCCATGTAATCACCGATAATAAGAATAGAGCGATTCCGCTTAACAATGCTCCGCCATATCCAATCCAACCACGTTTGCGCCACTGTTTTCGACTTCCAAATAAGACTGCTCCGATAATAGCGCCGACACCAGCAGAGGTCATAGCCAGTCCATAGACAATAGGATCTAAATGATGATGAATTTTGAAAAGCCATGGAATAAGAACACTGGTAATCCCTACATAGCAAATATTCAAGAGCGAAAAAATAACAATCGTAATCCACAACCACGGTTGTTTTTGCAAAATAACAAACCCTGCGGTGAACTCTTGCCACACCGATGTTTTGACTGGTGAGTGTGACAGATCCGTAGAAGAGGCTTGATCAATCGTCTGTTGCTTATAGCGTTCTTGCTGACGTTTAGAGATAAAGTGCTTGCTAAGTAAAGTAAAACAAAGCAGTGAGAACAGATATGTAAGTGAATCCAGAGCAAATCCACTTCCAGGAGAAGCGACAGTCACCAGAATCCCGCCTAATGTCGGACCTAGTAGACGGACGAACTGAATACTAACTTGGGTTAGAGCATTCGCCGCATTTCGAATATCAGGGGTAAATATTTCAGCACGTAAAGCGGAATAGGCAGGTTGGAATATACCTTCCATTAATCCATATAGAGCAAGTCCTACATATAAGACAGCTAAAGACAATTGATCTGTAAAAATTAAAATTGCACCACTCAGCATTAACACAAATCGGATGCTATTGGTCAATAGAATCAAGCGTACACGATCGGTATGATCTACAATCCAGCCGGAAATCGGCAAAATAATCACAATCGGCAACATATAGATCGTCATCGCTAGCCCCATAATGGTTGAAGAACCGGTTAACGTGTAGACAAGAATAGGCAAAATAATCATCGTAACTGAACTACCCAGCATCGCTATTAATTGACCTAACCACAGATATGTAAATGCTTTGGACTGACGTACAGGGGAGAGAAAACGTCGTATAACAGATTCTTGCTGTTCTTGCTCAAGGGGCATGTTCGATTTCTCCTTTTCAGCTCATATTATCTTTGTATTCAAGTGTATTCGTTCTTCTCTATACAATACTATACAAAAAAGACAATTCTCTAAAAGAATTGTCTGATCCAAAACCATATAAACGATCTCATGTATGTATGATCATTGATGATGATCTTCTAATGCATTATGAAATTTGAGTCTGTTCTACAGCATCACGTTGATGTTGACGATGCAAGTAGCGATCAAATACAAAAGGTCCGAACGGAAGAATAGAAGCGACCAATCCTAAAATAGCTTGTTTAAACGATATTTTACGCAAAATCAAAGTCAATCCAATCGCCGCTACATAAGCTACAAACAATACCCCGTGAATCATCCCTACATAAGTCACCGCAAGAGGCATATTAGCAAAATACTTAAGAGGCATTGCGATCAGTACGAGAGCAAGATAAGATACCGCTTCCACGTTACCAATCACTCGTAACATACTTAGAGCATTTTTGATCATAAAGTATATTCTCCTTTATTACAATTTTAATAATTCAAATATAACGTAAATGTTCTGTTAAAAGCACAATCAAAAGTTACAAAATATTGAAAGTACACTTTAATAAGAGATTATATACATAATAAATATTTATGATAACTTAGCTAACAATAATTAAATCTAAAAAATAGCGATTTCTTTCTGTTTAACTATGAATAAGTAGATCCTATTGGATAAAAATACATATATTTTAGCATGATAATCCATTTATTTGGGCAATGGTCAATAGTTTATTTGGTAATTATCCCAAATAGTACTGTTGGATTTCAGTAGATTTAACGTATGTTTAAAAAGTAAACATTGTTAACATGAAAAACATCAAATACAAGAAATTATAGATGAGGTGAGTATATTGAGAAAGATAACAGGTGGAATTTTGGTTGGAATGTTAATTATGTTGACAGCGTGCTCTAGTTCAGCTCCAAATACGGCAAGCACATCAACCTCTTCAACAAGTACAGGTCAATCTACAGCATCCAATGTGATAAGAGTCGCCGTACAATCGGATGGCAAAACGCTTGATCCTCATACCGCTACAGATGCAGGTTCTATGCATTATATCGAAAATATGTACAGTACATTGATGCAATACAATGGCAAATACGGTGAAATTGAACCGGGACTTGCTGAATCGTATACTGTTTCGGATGATCTACTCACCTATACCTTTAAGCTACATCAAGGGGTGAAGTTCCACGGTTCTGGTAAAGAACTGACTTCAGCCGATGTGAAATATTCTATTGAACGAATTATTGATAAAGGAGTACGTGCGAATCAATTTACCGCAGTCAAAAGTATAGATACACCTGATCCATCTACAGTTGTATTTCATTTAAAACAACCGATGGCTCCTTTCCTTACCTATCTAGCGAACCCGATGAATGGCATTGTAGATAGCGATATTGTCAAAGCCAATAACAACAGCCTAGATAACGTAGATGCAGGCACAGGTCCTTTTGAATTGGTCAAATGGGATAAAGATCAACAGCTAACGTTGAAAAAGAATCCTGATTATTATGAAAAAGGGTTACCTTATTTGGACGAAGTGGATTTCAAGCCGATTGCAGATGCAACCGCTCGTACAACAGCTCTTCGTAATAATGAGATTGATCTGATTCTAGAAACGACAGAAAAAGAAAATAAAGTATTAGAAAATGTTGAAGGGATTACATTGAAGTCAGAACCCGGTACCTTTTGGGAATATATCGGGCTGAATGTCAAAGACCCTGCACTACGTGATGTTCGTGTTCGTCAAGCGATTGCCAATGCAGTAGATCGCAATCAGATCAATCAATTGGTGAAGTTAGGTAAAGCAACGGTATTGGACGGCGGAAATATTCCTCCGAATCACTGGGCATACCCTGATATTCATCCATATGCTGAGCGTAATGTAGAAAAAGCCAAGCAATTGTTACAAGCAGCAGGAAGCCCGGCTATTTCGCTTACACTCAAAGTCGGCTCTGAATATGATTATCAGGTGCAAGCTGCTCAAGTGATTAAGCAACAATTAGCTGAAGTAGGTATTACCGTCAAAGTGGAATCTCAAGAATCTAGCGTCTTTTTCGATGCACTAGGTAAAGGTGACTTCCAGATGGCGGTCGTGGGTTGGCAAGGATTTGTAGATCCAGATGAATATACCTATAACCTATTCCATACAGGTGAAGCTTATAACCAACAAGGCTACTCTAATCCAGAAGTAGATGCTTTACTCGAAAAAGGTCGCACGACTGCGGATGAAGCAGCACGTAAAGACATTTACAAACAAATTGAGACCACTGTAGCTGATGAAGCTCCGATGGTATTCCTGTATATGAATGAACGTGCAGCCGCTTATCGTAATAATGTTACAGGCTTTATCGTGGAACCGACAGTTACTTCTATTTTCTTAAAACAAACCAAAGTAGAGTAGATTGAACTGTAGAATATAGCTGCTAGATATGAACATAGGAACTGACGGGCTTGCTCGTATCAGTTCCTGTTTGGTTAAAGGAGGGATAAGATGTTGAGCTATATTGTCCGGCGGATTCTAGTGTCTATTCCTGTATTGTTCGGCATTTCCATTGTTACTTTTTTTATGATTCGTTTAGTACCTGGAGATACCGTTACGGCATTATTGGGAACACGTTATAGCGAAGAACAAGCTATACAATTGAAAGCTTATTACGGGCTGGATAAGCCTTTATATATCCAATATTTGATCTGGATTGGAAATGTACTGCGGGGCGATCTAGGACGTTCTTCATTTAGTGGAGATTCGGTGATGCAATCAATTATCGAACGCTTGCCCGTCACTCTAGAATTGACATTGATTAGTGTATTGATTGCCAGCCTCGTAGGGATTCCACTCGGTATATGGGCAGCTTATCGCCATAATCGACTACCTGATTATATGGCAACGGTTGTAGGGCTATTGGGAATTTCGATTCCGGGATTCTGGTTAGGAACGATCTTTATCTTATTATTTGCTTTGAAGTTAGGCTGGGCTCCTTCCAGCGGATATATCTCTTTCTGGGAAAATCCACTACAAAACTTACATCATATGTGGATGCCGGGTATTGCGCTTGGTGCAGCCGTATCTGCGGTAGTCATGCGGATGACACGTTCCACGATGCTTGAAGTATTAAGCGAAGATTATATGAAAATGGCTCGTGCCAAAGGGATGTCGCCGTTGCGATTGTTAACAAGACATGCACTCAAAAATGCAATGATTCCGATTATTACAGTGCTCGGTATCCAGATTGGTTATTTGATCGGTGGATCTGTTGTGATTGAGCAAATCTTTTCGTTACCCGGAATTGGACGCTTAGCATTACAAGCCATTACCAATCGAGATTACGCTTTAATGCAAGGAACAATACTGTTTGTAGGTTTTTGTTTTGTAGTTATTAATCTGATCGTTGATATTCTGTATTCGATCTTAAATCCCAAAATTCGTTATTAGGAGGAGCTCTGAATGAAAGAGATTTGGTATCGCTTTAGCAAAAACAAACTCGCCATGACGGGTCTCCTATTTATTAGTTGTTTTGTGCTGATTGCATTGGGTGCAGGCTGGATAGCTCCATTTGATCCTTATGCGCTGGGAACCGAAATGTTAGGCAAGCCCAGTATTCATCACTGGTTAGGTACAGATCAGTTAGGACGGGATATTCTTTCTCGCATTATTTATGGAGCAAGGATATCATTGCGAGTAGGTGTTATTGCTGTCGGGGTTGCATTGCTTATTGGAGCGACGATGGGAATCCTTGCAGGTTATTTTGGCAAATGGGTCGATGCGATCATTTCACGTATCACCGATGTTCTATTTTCGATTCCTGATATTTTGTTAGCCTTATCAATTATGGCGATTCTAGGTGCAAGTACAACGAACTTAATGATCGCAATCGGTATTGTATACACACCGATATTTGCACGTATTGCTCGAAGTGCTGTATTGTCGATCAAAAGTTCGCTTTATATCGAAGCCGCTCGTTCGATCGGTGTAGGGCATATTCGAATTATGCTCAAACATGTATTGCCTAATATTATGGCTCCACTTATTGTACAGATTACTTTATCTTTTGCTTTCGCTATTTTAGCAGAAGCAGCGCTTAGCTTTTTAGGGCTGGGCGCAGAGCCGGATACTCCATCATGGGGAACAATGCTTAACGAAGGCAAAGACTGGATGGAATCGGCATGGTGGATCGCTGTATTCCCGGGTCTAGCGATTACCATTGCTGTATTAAGTTTTAATATTCTGGGAGATGGTCTACGTGATGCGCTTGATCCCAAATCCAATAAACATTAAATCATCTTAGAAGAAAGGAGTGCTGTTTGATGCCTATTTTTTATCCAACAGATCGACCTTTAGCTGACTTTAAATGCAATACCTTTGCTATTATTGCTCGTTGTCCTCAGACCAAACGTTTTGGTGCAGCTGCGGCTTCTAAATTTCCCGGTGTTGGCGCATTCTCTCCTTGTGTTGATCCTGAATATGGGGTGGTAGCTACCCAAGGATGGATGAATCCAGCACTCGGACCTCGTGGTATAGAATTGTTACGACAAGGACTTACTGCTAATAAAGTATTAGATGATCTGCTGATGGAAGATCCCGGTCGAGATTTGCGGCAGGTGGCTGTAATCGATCGGTTTGGTCATTGTGCTGCTTTTACAGGTAGTGAAAATGATGATGTTAAAGGGCATGTGATTGGGGATCAATTTTGTCTATCAGGCAATTTGCTTGCGAATGAAGACGTATTGCCTGCTATGGAGCGAGCTTTTGAACAAAGTGCAGATCTGGAACTAGCAGAACGTCTACTTGCTGCTCTCAAAGCAGGTTCAGATGCAGGTGGAGATCGTCGTGGCAAACAAGCATCCGTACTCAAAGTCGCCGCTACACCTGGTTTTCCTTATGTTGATTTCCGTGTCGATGATCATCCCGAACCTATTCTTGAATTAGAACGAATTTATTATAGTAATCGATCTGTATTAATTGAACAATACTACGACTGGGTGGACACCGTGATGAAAGGTATTCCACTCGAAAAGAAAGGTTGAGTCGATGAGTTATTTTCCGGAAAATGATCCTTCTTTAACGACAACATCTCTGTTAAACACATCTTCTATCCTGATTACCAATGCAAACCTGTTAACGATGGAAGGGGTAACGATAGAGCAAGGCTGGATTCATATCGTAGATGGCAAAATTGTAGGCTTAGGCGATACTACCGAATGGGAAACGTATAAGTCACAACTAAGCAATATATCCAATACTCGAATTATTGATGCACAGAATCGCCTAGTCTCTCCCGGCTTGATCGATCCTCATACCCATATCGGTATAGATGAAGAAGGTATCGGGTGGGAAGGTGCTGATTACAATGAGACATCTGAAGCGGTAACTCCTCATTTGCGTGCGTTAGATGGAATCAATCCTTATGATGAAGGATTTGTAGATGCTGCTAGAACAGGTGTGACTACGGTTCAAGTTTTACCGGGTAGTGCTAATGTGATTGGAGGCTTAATGTGTTGTCTCAAAGTTCTTCCTGGATCAACCGTAGAGCAGATGGTTGTCCTGCATCCGTCAGGTCTCAAAATGGCATTGGGCGAAAATCCTAAAAAATATCACGGAGTAGCTAGTGGTAGAGCGCCATTGACTCGTATGGGGATAGCTGGTATCATTCGTGAACAATTAGTACAGGCTCAACATTATGTAGCACAGCAACAATCTATAGAGGTAGAACAATCGAGACCATCACCTCCACGCAACTTGCGTATGGAAGCTTTGGGTCTGGCTTTAGAAAAGAAAATTCCTGTTCGTTTTCATGCACATCGTGCCGATGATATTGCGACAGCACTACGATTAGGACATGAATTTGACTTGGATATTACCATTGAGCATACAACCGATGGGATTAAGATTGCCAAAGAATTAGCGTCATCAGGTCGATATTGCAGTGTAGGTCCTACCTTATCTTCACGTAGTAAAGTGGAACTGCGTAACCTTTCTTGGGAAACGTATCCTGCTCTGTATCAAGCAGGGGTGCCGATATCAATCACAACCGATCATCCTGTATTACCTATTCAATATTTGCCAACATCAGCCAAAATGGCTATTCAAGCAGGATTGCCACTAGATGCCGCATGGGAAGCGTTAACGATTCAAGCGGCTCGTCATTTGCATCTAGCCGATTCTACAGGCTCACTAAAAGTAGGCAAAGATGCAGACATCGTGATCTGGAATACACATCCGCTTACCGATTCAGGTGAAGTGGCTCTGACGATGGCAGGTGGACAAATAACATTTGAGCAGTCTGAACCGCAACTATAAATAGACAAAAAGTATACATCACTTATATTACAAAATGTTAGCAAAAAATGAACTTAAAGGAGGCGTAACCGATGGAGCATCCCCCGATTCATTCTCTTATGCGCTTCATGAAGACGATTATGTCTCCGGTTCATGAAGAACAAATGCTTCAACTGATTTTGCAGACAGCGATGGATAGTATCCCAGCCGCAGAAGCAGGATTTTTATTTTTGCATGATCCATTAATCAATAAGTTGATTATTCAAGCTACAGTAGGCTATCTTCCAGCAGTGATGACGATGACTCGATTGTCTTCAGGTGAAGGGATATCAGGCAAGGTTTTTGCAGAACGTATGCCTATTCGGATCAACAATCCTCTGGATCTACAAAGTGCTATGGATAATATGAGTGCTTTTAATTACAAATACTATGTAGAATCATCGACTCAAGGGGAAATACCTTGTTGCTGTATTGCAGTGCCTTTATTATCTGATGGCCGTTGTATAGGAGTAGTGACGCTTGATAATTTTACCGATGCGCAAGCATTGACTGAACATGATCTGGAATCTCTACAAATCTATTGTGATCTAGCAACGATGGCGATTGAGCATCATCGTTTATTTCGACAGGTTCAAGAGCAGAATCATGAGCTGTTTTTGACTCATGATGCGCTACGTCAAGAGCATGAGCGATTACAAGTGACAATGGACTTTCATAATCAGATTAATAACTTGGCAGCAAAAGGGTACGGAACCCCTGAAATTCTGTCTGCTCTATATCGTAATGTCAAAATGCCGATTGCTGTATTCGATCTGCTACTCACACCTATGGGTTATTTACCTGCTGAAGTCAAACCTCATTTACCCGATCAATTTCTACAACATCCTGCGATGCAGTGGGTGCAACGCAGTAAAAAGTGGCAACGAATTGTACTCGAAGAAGACGCTGCTCAATCTATTATTGTAACTCCGATTGTAGGTACCGATCGATTGCTTGGTTATTTGTGTGCATGGACAGGAAATCAAGAATTTATGAGTACGAACAAAATGATTTTTGAATACAGTGCCACGGTGCTTGCCTTAGATTGGGTGAAAAAAGAAGCTGTTCAACAATCACAAATGCGTGCCAAAGATGCTTTTTTCGAAAGTATTTTATCCGGTGAGATGAATATGTCTTTACAAGAGCAAGCACGTGTACTCGGATTTGAACAGGAAGATCATTATGCAGTGATGTTGATGCAACCGCTACAAGGGAGTGCACGACATTCATTTGAATCTATTATGAGTCAGCTACATATCCATTATTTATTGGTTGAACGGCATCATCATACGATTATTATTGTGAATATTGCGGGGAATCTGAACAAAGAAGAACGTCAAAGTCAATTTCAATTGTTATTACGTGAGCTGCGCCGAGATCGTCAATTATCATCAGGTATCGGTAGATTGTATCAGGGATTAGATAAAGTAAGCCGATCCTACAAAGATGCTGAACAATGTATGCAGTTATTGCTCAAAGAAGGCAATCAACAGCGCTTGATCTATTTTGGTGATCTAGGAGTGATTCGCTTTTTTATGCAACAATCGCGTGAAGAATTAGAAGAATATTTGAATGATGTATTAGAACCAATTATTCAGTATGATCAGCAAAAAAAAGCCAATCTAATGATCACTTTAGTCTCCTTTGTTAAATATGACCGCAATCTCAAAAATACAACTCAATCGTTACGTATTCACCACAATACTTTATATTATCGACTCGGACGGATTCAAGAATTATTAGGTTACTCTTTTGATCATGGAGATGAATGGTTCAATGTCCGCATGGCATGTCAGATTTATTTGTATTTATATGAAGATTAACCAAAATGCGGGAGAAAATACGAAATAAACACGAAACTTTATCCTAAAAGAGATAAAGTTTTTTTGATTTGTTAACGCAGTGTAAAAATTTCAAAAAAATCTAATACATAATATGACAAAATTCGATAATAATAATAATAGGTCTTAGTAACTAAGAGGATTATATAACAATATAGCGGAGGCAGACACATCATGACAGTCAGAACCAGATTAATTGTAACTATTAGTTTATTAATTTTTACTATTTTAGGAAGCGGAATATTATCTTTTGTTACCATTTCTAATACGATTGAACAAAGTGCATTATTACAATCCAAAATGGAAATGCAAAAAAATATGAAACAGATCGATTTTAGATTAGCAGGGCTTTCTAATGATGAACGTGGTTATTTACTTACAGGTGATCAAGAATACGTACCCGAAATGCAGAAAAAAATCACCGAAATTAATAGCATTTTACAATTGTTGCAACAATCAACAGCCGGTGCACCTTATCAATCTTCTTTACAAGAGATTAGTACGACATTTGCCAAAGTTACCGAGTTAAATGGAAATGTAGTCAAATTGCAAGGCGAAAATCCAACAGCTGCTAGTCAATATCATTTTGGGGAAGAACGTACACTACGCAAAACAGCTTTAACACCAGCAGTCAGTGAAGTGATTACGAACCTTAATCAAGAAGTAGCACAATTACAAGCACAAAATGAAAAACAAGCGCATCTCAGCAAAACGATTATTTTGGCAGCAGTAATCATTTCTTCGGTAGTGGGTATTCTTTTAGGTATTCTTTTACTACGTGCTATCCTCAAACCTTTACGTCTGCTAAATCGCCAAATGTTAGAAATCGCTCAAGGCGAAGCTGATTTGACTCAAAAAATTATATTGAAGCAAAAAGACGAATTTGGAACATTAGCATCGAACTTTAACTTATTTGTATCTACATTACATTCTATCGTCAGTCAGATCGGTGTATCGTCTGATATGGTTGCAGCTTCAGCAGAAGAATTTTCAGCAAGTGCAGAGCAATCCAAGGCTACTTCTCAGCAAGTCGCTGAATCTATGCAAGTGATCGCTGATCAGACAGGTGGACAAGCCAAACAATTGAGATATCAATCGGCTTCTTTGCAAGATTCATTCCATAAATTATCTGAGATTTCTTCGAACACTGCTCAAATGGCAGATTTCTCTCAATTAATGAAGCAACAATCTGAAAAAGGAGCAGATTCGATTGAACGTGTAGGCGAGCAAATGATATCGATTCAAAGTTCAGTATCTCGCGCAGATCAAAGTGTAGGTGTACTGGCAGGACATGCGACTAAGATTGATACAGTAACTACATTAATCAATGAAATTTCGTCTCAAACTAATCTTCTAGCATTAAATGCTTCTATAGAAGCTGCTCGTTCGGGAGAACATGGACGTGGATTCGCAGTGGTAGCAGAAGAGGTTAGAAAGCTGGCTGAACAATCAGCAAATGCAGGTAGACAGATCAAAGAATTGGTTAGTCATATTCAGTTAGAAACACAATCGACAATGTCAGCTATTCAAACGGTTCAAACAGATGTTGCAACAGGTAATCAGATGACCAGAGAAACAGTACAGCAATTCCATGATATTTTGAATGCAGTGGAAGAAATTTCATCCAAAACGGAAAATATCGCGAATAATGCTTCACAAGTTAATGATTCTTTTGCAGATTCTGCGGATACAATGCAGACGATGACTAAAGGAACACAAGAAATATCAGACAGCACGCAGGAAATCGCTGCGGCAACAGAAGAGCAATTAGCTTCGAGCGAAGAAGTTCTACATTCTGCTGTAGCTTTAACGTCACTTGCAGAAGATTTACAAGCATTAGTCACTCGTTTCAAAATCTAATCTATATCGCAAAGATCTATACTACAAAGAAAAAAGCACATTCCTACATGATGTAGGATGTGCTTTTTTTTGTTGGTAAAGGTATATTGAGAATTATTTTATGTTGAGAAGATATTAGGCACTTTCACGTCAGGTTCTAGATCTGCTTCGTAATCCACATGATCTGTCTCAAAGCCGAACAGTTGGAAGAATTCACGACGATAGCCTTCCAGATCAGTCAATTCATAAATATTTTCAGACGTTAAGTTGTCCCAAATTTCAGCAACTTCAGCTTGCACATCTTCGCGCAACTCCCAGTCATCGATACGAATACGGTTTTTCTCATCCACAGGAGCAGGGCCATCTGTATACAAACGGTCTGCAAAAAGACGGTACATTTGCTCGATACAGCCTTCGTGAATCCCTTTTTCTTTCATAACTTTATACAATGCTGAGATATATAAAGGAACAACAGGGATCGCTGAGCTGGATTGAGTTACTAATCCTTTACTTACAGATACAAAAGCACGTCCGCCTGTAGCACTTAATTGATCGTTCATTTCTTGTGCTGTACGTTCCAAATGATCTTTTGCTTGTCCGATCGAACCTTGACGATAGATCGCTTGCGTAATATCTGAACCAATATAAGAATAAGCAACTGTTGTTACATCTTCAGTCAAGACACCTGCTGCATTCAATTGATCCATCCATAATTTCCAATCTTCGCCGCCCATTACTTTTACCGTATCTTGTACTTCTTGTTCAGAAGCCGGTTCGATCGTAATTGGAGTGACTTCACCATTGTGGAAGTTAACTGTTTTGTTGGTATATTCAGCGCCGATAGGTTTGAGCACAGAGCTGAATGTTTCACCTGTTTCTGGATCGGTACGACGTGGAGCTGCTACGCTATAGATCACAGTGTCGACTTGACCCAATTCTTTACGAATCGCTTCAATCGTCTGAGCTTTGATCTCATTAGTAAAAGCATCACCAATCACACTGCAAGATTTCAATCCTGCTTTTTGTGCTTCTTGTTCAAAAGCCGCCGAATTATACCAGCCCGCAGAAGCGGTACGCCCTTTAACTGAACCTCCATCACGATAAACACCGATTGTATTAGCACCTGCACCGAATGCCGCTACGATACGAGAAGCTAGTCCATAACCCGTAGAAGCACCGATAACAAGTACATTGCGTGGGCCACTGATTTTAGGTTGAGATTGTACATATTCAATTTGTTCTTGAACTTGACGTGCACAACCGACAGGGTGAGCTGTCGTGCAGATAAAGCCACGTGTTCTAGGTTTAATAATCATAGGAAGGATTCCTCGCTTTCACTTTTTACATCATCTTTCGTATTGTAGCATTTTTTGCGAAAGTGTACACGATAAGGCTAGTTGAGACATATACAATCAGTAAATTACAAAGTTCAATTATCGTCCCAAAATGGACATAAAATAATGCTAAATAGCTGTTTAAAATTTAGATAGGTTGGTTAATAAATAACATCAAAGAATAATTGCACAAAATATAATAAAATATTTTTAAATAGTATTGCAATATTCTTTAATTAATGTTATTATTAATTCATAAGGTTACTAAGAGAAAATTAGTTACCAAAAAACAGCTAACATCACAAAGGAGAAATTAACCATGAATACCAAATTTCAAAAAGTTTTATTGTCAACTACTTTAGCACTAGGTCTTGGAGCAGTAGCAGTTGTAGCACCAATCGGAGCTAACCAAGTATCTGCAGCTTCTAACGATCAAAGCAACCACGAGAAAAACAAAGACAAAGCAGAACAACGTGCTAACAACCAAGCTTATGTAGATTCTGTAAGTGCACAAATTAACTCTATGTTCGGAACTGCTAACGAAACAACTGAACCTACTACACCAACAGACAACACAACAACTGAGCCTACAAAAACAACTGAACCAGTAGCAAACAACAAAATCACTGTAATTCTTCCACAAGGTGCTAGCCTTACTGAAATCGCTGCTCAATATGGTGTAACTGTAGACGAATTGGTTGCTGCCAACAACCTTCTACCTGCTGGATACCAATTGACTATTCCTCAAAAATAAGAATTTAGACATTATCGATCAACTGCCATCTGATCGGCCAAAATATTATCTACCCATAAGTATCTGCCAAATGCTTATGGCGTAGTTTATATATAAAAAGCTGACGTTCCCCCGAGCGTTGGCTTTTTTTGTTGTTTTCAAACAGTTAAGACGATCAATAACTGTTAGATAGTTCATTGTGCTGTGACATCTATTCGCTTTTAATAATAAAGAAAGCGGAGGGGATCTTATGATTCATATATATAAAAGTAGAGGAAGAATAGAGATTCAGATGGATGCTTATTTGATGGGTATAGACGATGTGGTTATACTGATCAGTGGAGGAGATCGCCCTCATTTGGGCACAATAACGACAGGCACCAAAGATCAACCCTTGCAAACGATCCAATTTCAGCAACATCAAGAATTTTATATCACAGAGGAAATTGCTATGAACTTACGGAAACATTGGCGCGGAAATTTTGCGATCTGTGGAGGGATTCATATTGATCAGATCAATCGTGAAGAAATTAATCAACTTATCGAAATGGTGGTAGAGATGGGGAATGAATTGATATTGAAGTTGCAGAAGTAGTAATAGATAGAGTGAGAGTAAATATTAGAATTAGCCATGTAACTAATTTAAATAAAGAATACATATACAAAAAGAACGAGATGATACATCAACGAATAGAATGTCAATCGTTAACATAATCATCTCGTTTATTTATAAATCAAATCATTTCTTGCTTATTTAGTTAATGAAGAAGTAGTTAAAGGTACGAATAATTTAGAGTCATTATCAGCATCAGTGATTTCAACAAAAATAGCTTTGGTATTAGAAACATCTACATCGGCGCTAATCATACCATTATCAGGATTAACAGATATCGTTTTGAGTGTGGTATTGTCTTGATTCATAATAACTATTTTTTGATTACCACTAAGTGAAGCTAGTTCTAGATGCAATGTAGAATATTTATTATCAGTCATGATCTGAAAGCTTTTACTTTGATTATTTACACCAGTGTATAGAAAAATATCTTTGTAATCTTTGTCTTTATAAACAGTATTGCTTGGATCTTTGGTGTGCCAGTCAGAGGTACCTAATACTTTGGTTCCTAGCGTGCTGAGTGATTGAGATTTATTTTCGATAGGGGTTGTAGAAGATCCTGTGTTACCTGAATCGCCAATGATAACAGAAGAAGAAGATTTGTCGTAAGTGATTGAAGTTCCCATTAGATTTCCAACTGCACGTACAGGTAAGTAGGTTGTTCCGTTGTACGTAATAGGGAGTACCGCTTGACCATTTGCATCTTTAGCCGTAACCGTAGTTCCATTCATTTTAAGAGAAATTGTACTGTTCAAATAAGCTTTAATCGGTTCTAATCCTGTAGCTGCGAGAGCACCTGTCCCTATTCCAAATGTTAACGTAGCCGCCAAAATACCCAAACCAACTTTTTTGTTCATTAAATATCCCTCCTGAGTAATAAAGTAATAAACACTATTATAAATAAACGATTAACAACTGATTGTCAAGTGTTTGGTACACGTTGATATGTCTTTTTTAATATGTATAATGTAGATTAAAAAAGACAGTCCAAAGTAAAACACCTCTGTACTGTCTGCTTATATAATGTTGTATATTAAGAATGATCTGTAGGATCTTTTTCTTTCAATCCTTGACCTAGCCCTTTCATAAATCGCATTCCAAATCGAAGCGCTCGATTGATATCAGGATCTTTCAAAGCTTTCATTAATGAAAATACACCTAGTTTGGTGTTATCTTCTTTACCTGCTTCTTCTAATCCTTTGGTCACACTATTCATTAATTGAGTCGTTTGTGCAGGATCAACCGCAGTTAAGGCACCCGCTGCCGCCATACCATTATTGATCAGATTAGTGATTTCTTTACGAGAAACTTGTCCCAAAGCAATCTCTGCAATATGCGCTTTCGCTTTGAGCATCGATTCCGCTGCTTCCAAAATCCCACTATCATTTAACTCCCGTAATATCGACATCGACCGTGCTAACGCTGCATTAGATTCTGCTAATTCCTTTTTCAATTCATCAATCGTCTGCTGCTGTTGCTCTTCATCAGTAAGCACCCGCTTACGAATCGTAGTAATCGGAGTCGCCATACATACATTCTCCTTTCGCCCATATCCATCTAGTAAGATATACCAACTTACAAACATATAAATTCATCATCAATACTCAAAAAACATCATATAAAAAAGGAAATAAAACCTAACAAGTAAAAATGAAAAACACATAAAAGTAAGAAATAAATCCATATAAAACAAATCATAAAAATAAAACAATGTATTCAACTCTCTAAAGAATTAAATTCTTTAAAAAGATTCTATTCTTTACCACTGCTCCACAACCCCTAAGTTGCACCAGCGAAGGGAGTGAAATTGTTCTGAAAGAGCGAAGCGCTCGCCTGTGTAACGAAATCCCTACCGCCAAGCGGTAAATCAAGGGATTCCGTTACACCAGCGACGACAAGAACAATTCACTCACGAAGCGCCAGCGATTCCGCTCGCCTACATATCAACTAAAGAGACGTAATCATCACGATTCCATTTACGTTGTACTTCAACACCATTTTGTGGATGGCGTTTTTTGTTACGAGGATTGAATGAAGGTAATGGATTAACACCTTTGACATTCAAAATCATCATCCGTACTTTGGTCTGTTTGTAAGCGGGTGTATGCGTACGTACATCAACCGCTGAACCAGTTAAAAGATTAACGGCTGTCTCATGACTGGTAGAGTGCATAGGTACATAAATTTCTTTGCCACGTACACGGTCGGTGACAACAGCTCTTAATTTAATAGCACCATACGGAGATTCAAGACGAACCAGTGTACCGTCTTCAACACCACGTTCTGTGGCTAGTTCAGGAGACACTTCGACAAACACTTCAGGTAATTTGCGATTGATCCCTTTAGACTTGTTCGTCATATTACCTTCATGGAAATGTTCAAGTAGTCGTCCATTGTTCAACACAAGATCGAACTCAGCAGGGAACTCTACAGCAGGTACATATTGCACTAGTGAGAAACGAGCTTTTTTATCCGGGAAATGGAACCCATCTGTATAAAGTAGAGGTGTGCTTTCACCCGTACTCGAACCCCATAAGAAGCTTCCCCAACCTTCTAACACCTCATAATTACAACCGGAGAAGAAAGGCGTTAAGCTTGCCATTTCATCAAAAATTTGAGAAGGATGAGTGTACCCCCAATCAAATCCCAAGTGTTTAGCAAGTTGAGTTGTTATCCACCAGTCAGGCTTAGAATCGCCTAAAGGTTCAAGGACTTGATACAAACGTTGCACACGACGCTCCGTATTGGAGAAAGTACCATCTTTTTCAAGAGATGGAGCCGCAGGTAAGACTACATCTGCAAACTGAGCGGTTTTGGATAAAAAGACATCTTGAACAACGAAAAATTCAAGTTGAGCTAACATTTCATGAACATGATTCACATTGGAATCAACCCATGCCATATCTTCACCGACAAGATACATCGCTTTAAGTTCTCCACGAGCGATATCATCGACCATTGCGATATTATCTTTACCCGGCGCTGGAGAGATCGAGACCCCATAAGCTTTTTCAAATTTAGCACGTGCTTCATCATTAGAAACGTGCTGATATCCTGGTAACCAAGGTGGTAAAGTACCCATATCACAAGCACCTTGTACATTGTTATGACCACGAAGTGGATAAGCCCCTGCACCTGGACGCATATAGTTACCTGTTGCTAATAACAGATTGGAAATAGCCGCAGACGTATGAGATCCAGCGATATTTTGTGTAACTCCCATACCCCAACAGATTAC
Organism: Paenibacillus sp. PK4536; assembly: GCF_028594455.2. Classification (NCBI taxonomy): domain Bacteria; kingdom Bacillati; phylum Bacillota; class Bacilli; order Caryophanales; family Paenibacillaceae; genus Paenibacillus; species Paenibacillus sp. PK4536. The sequence continues at coordinate 4,882,894 of NZ_CP126313.1, read as the reverse complement.
AGTTCCATCCGCATCCCGAATCATTTCAGCAATTCGAATTAATTCAGCTTGTGCGATTCCAGTAATTTCTTCTGCATAAGCAAGCGTATAAGGCTCAGAAGCTTTGAGGTATTCATCAAATTGATTCACATGTTGGTGGATAAAGTCAGCAGCATGCCAGCCTTGCTCTACCATATAGTTCATAATCGCTGTAATCCAGACAAAGTCTGTTCCTTGTTGCGGACGAATAAATAAGTCTGCCCGTTCAGCCATTTCATGTTTACGTAGATCAGCTACAACCAATTGTTGACCATGTAATTTGTGTGCACGCTTGATACGAGTCGCTAGAACAGGATGACCTTCAGCTGGAGAACAACCGATCAGAATCACAAGGCCAGCGGCGGCGATATCTTTGATCGTACCTGCATCGCCACCAATCCCTACTGTAGACATCAGACCATCTGAAGCAGGGGATTGGCAATAACGAGAACAGTTATCGACATTGTTGGTTTCAAATACTTGACGAGCTAATTTTTGGATCACATAGTTTTCTTCATTGGTGATTTTGGAAGAGGAGATAAAGCCTAATTTATCACTGCCATGTTCTTTGCGAATCGCTGTCATTTTTTCAGCAACAAGTGTTAAGGCTTCATCCCAGCTCGCTTCTACAAATTCACCATTACGACGAATCAGTGGAGTCGTTAAGCGTTGGTCACTGTTGACAAAGTCCCAACCAAATTTACCTTTTACACAGGTAGAGATAGCATTCACCGGTGCATCGTGAGAAGGCTGAACTTTAAGAATCTCCCGACCTTTCGTCCATACTTCAAATGAACAACCGACTCCGCAGAATGTACAGACTGTTTTGGTTTTGCGAGTCCGTGTATCACGCATAGCCGCTTCGATTTCTGAAATAGCAAAAATACCGCTATATCCTGGTTCTACATCTTTGATTAGATCAATCATCGGATTAAGCATTTCTTCGCCAATACCGGACATAAATCCCGCTTCGCCTAGCATCGATTTCTCCATCAAAGCATTACATGGACAGATGGTGACACATTGTCCGCAACTGACACAGGAAGATTCGTTAATAGAAACGCCTTCATCCCACATCACGTATGGACGTTCGGCTTCCCAATTGATTGATAACGTCTCATTGACTTGCAAGTTCTGACATACCTCTACACATTGCCCACAAGCGATACACTGATTGGGATCATAGCGATAGAACGGATGAGACATATCGACTTCGGTTGCAGGGACTTTCGGTTGGAAAGGATATTTCTGATGTTCGATACCCATTTCTTCAACTGTATTATGAAGTTTGCAATTACCGTTATTGTTATCACAAACAGTACAATACAACATATGATTTTCCAGTAAACGATCCATACCTTCTGTTTGAGCCGCTTTGGCAGAAATAGAATTGGTCTGCACATTCATACCTTCTGTGATCGTTGTTGAACAAGCACGTGCTAATTGACCGTCAATTTCAACAATACAGGTATCACAAGTCTGAATCGGATCGACTTCAGGAACATAACAGATTTGTGGATGCTGAATTTGAGCTAGATTAATAACATTCAGTACGCTTAATCCTTGCCCGGCTTCATAGGTTTCGCCATTGATCGTAATTTTGATTGGTTGTTGTTCGCTCATGCAGATACCCCTTTATTTAACAGTTGTATTTCTAGATGTAAGCATTTGGCACATCAAATAGAGCATAATATAAAGATTTTCGGATTTGTGTAGTATCATATTTATACTTTATTATCCTTAATATGTATTATTAACTAATAGATACAGATTAAGGATAAAATAAAAAAGGCATAAAAAAACTCCACCTTAAAATCACTACCCCTTTGCAGGTAGCACTTTTAAAGTGGAGTAATCGTTTAGCAATGACATACTAACTGACCAATCCGATTATATTATGACAAAAATGTGAATACTCTAAATTATACTCTTCTTTTGTGAAATTTCAAGACACATTTAACACACCATGCTAGCTATCTGTATTTGAAATCTACAAAATGAGGTGTATGATCAAAACATTACAGCAAGGAGGATTATCAATGAAAAAGGAAACTACTTTCAATGAAATCGTACGTAAAGTACGTAAAGATACATTTGGCAAAGGACCGGAACGGATTCATACGACCTTTGTAGATAATATGGCAATTACTAAAATGTGGGGCAATTTTACACCTACCGAAAAATTTATTGCTTTAACTTCTGAAGGCAAAGAAATGGTACACCGTGCGCGAACACAGATGGTGCAAGGACTATATGATCAGCATGTACCTGATGGTATGGAAGAATTATGCGGTTCTAAATTACAGCATTTGTTTACCGATATTAAGGTGGAAGATGATTTTGCCATCTCTGTATTTGTTTTCGAAAAAAATATTGAGCAAGGATGAGGCAGATGGATCTAGAATTGCAACAAGAGCGTACGATTGTGCGTTACCGGCGCGGACAAGTCACCACGATCACCGATCAGGTCGTTAGCGAACAACCGATTACTGTAAAAGTAAACGGCGAAGAATTTGTAACATTAGTCTGCACACCTGAGTATATTGAAGATATGACAGTAGGCTTTTTGGCTTCAGAAGGCGTGATCAAGCAGTATAGCGATATTCAAGAACTATGGGTACAGCCTGAAGAAGGTTTTGTCCATGTGCGTACAGATCGCTGGAAGCCACAGCATCGTCAATTATTTACCAAACGTTATATTACTTCTTGTTGCGGTACCAGCCGTCAGGGATTTGTTTTTTTTAATGATGCACGTACAGCCAAAGTTATAGATACAGTTAACGTTACTTTGTCTTTTGAAGATTGTTTTCGGCTAATGGAAGAAGTCCAACAAAGCGGGGAATTATTTCGTCATACAGGTGGTGTGCATACAGCCGCTTTATGCGATCCGAGTGGAATTATTGTGGCACGAAGCGATATTGGTCGCCATAATGCATTGGATAAAATTTATGGTTGGTGCCTCAAACAGAATCTTAGTTTAGAAGGTAAAATTATCGTATTTAGCGGTAGAATTTCTTCCGAAATTTTGACGAAAGTATCCAAAATTGGTTGTGAAGTAATCTTATCCAAATCTGCGCCTACAGGATTAGCTCTTGAGCTAGCCGATCATCTAGGCATTACAACTGTTGGATTTATTCGTGAAGATTCATGCAATGTATATACACATTCACAAAGAATTCTGGAATGTCAGGACATATCACCAGATTCTATGATACTCTAGTATGAAACCAAAAAATAAATACCAGAAGAAGATAATATTCTAAACTATCTTGCAACAAGGTAAGATGAACACGTTTCGAAGTCGATGTAAGACGGTACTAGCGAGGAATGGAGAGGTGTCTATGACTTCAAAAGATCAACATAATCGTATATTAAGAGACTTGCGCATCTCTGTCACAGATCGCTGTAACTTCCGTTGTCGATATTGTATGCCAGAAGAAATTTTTGGTAAGGATTATGCCTTTTTACCTAAAGAAAGCGTACTGACAGAGGAAGAGATCGGTCGAATTGCCAAAATATTTGTATCTCTAGGAGCCAAAAAATTACGAATTACCGGCGGAGAACCTTTACTGCGTAAAGACTTGCCTAATATTATAGAGCGTCTATCCACTTTGGATGCAGAAGATATATCGTTAACGACCAATGGTAGTCTGCTATCTCGTATGGCTGTAAGCTTGCGTCAAGCTGGACTTCATCGTGTTACCGTGAGTCTGGATAGTCTGGAAGACGATATGTTTTTGCAGATGAATGGAGGACGCAGTCGTGTTCAACCTGTACTTGATGGGATTGATGCGGCAGCTGAAGCAGGATTACAGGTCAAAGTAAATATGGTCGTACAAAAAGGATTCAACGAAGATGCAGTTGTACCGATGGTCGATTATTTCCGCCAAAGAGGTCATATTTTACGTATGGTTGAATATATGGATGTAGGAAATAGTAATGGTTGGAATCGTGAGCATGTAGTCAGTAAGCAAGAATTACTGGATCGGATCGGCGAACACTTTCCACTTCAACCGGTTGCACCGAATTATGATGGTGAAGTAGCAACACGTTATCAATTTGCAGATGGTATTGGAGAGATTGGGTTTATTTCCTCGGTAACCGAAGCTTTTTGTTCATCATGTACACGAGCAAGATTGTCTGCTGAAGGGAAATTATATACTTGTTTATTTGCAACTAAAGGTCATGATCTTAGAGATTGGTTACGTTCAGACCGTAGCGATGAACAGATTGCAGATTATATACAAGCCGTATGGACCAATCGTAAAGACCAGTATTCGTTAGAGCGAGGATTAGCTTCTGACAAAAATGATCCGAATGGTCATAAAGTAGAAATGTCGCATATTGGAGGATAGAAGGGGCAACCCTTCTATTTTTTTATTTGCAAATGTAGCAGAATTGGGTATTCCAAAATTTTATTTGTCACAGTATTGACAAACTTTAAGCACCAGATTAATCTTAATGAGCAGTTAGCGATTATTATTTGAAGCAGACTCATAGAATGTTTTTGCTTTAAATCTAACGATCAAGTTGATTGGTATCCTTATAGGCGTCTGTAAGGGCATTAACCAGCATTAATTATTCTCTATCCTCTTTTTGAGCTAGATCTAAGAGGTCTATTGGAGCATTGTTAATGGTGGTTTTTTGGCGTTTTTTTATAGTTTATGATAACGACGATCTGTTACAACGATGATGAACATGGAGGGTTTACAATGTCTTTTTACACCCCGCAAGAAATTATGAATATCACCGCTGAAAATGGTCTAAAAAAATCAAGATTACCATTCTGGACGGTATTGATTTTGGGCTTTCTAGGAGGAGCATTTATCTCATTAGGATTTTTAGCTGATATTCGTGTGATTGGTACAGCACCCAAAGAATTAGGCTCAATCGCAGGCTTTTTTGGAGCCGCTGTCTTTCCAGTAGGTCTGATGTTGACGATTCTTGCAGGAGCAGAGTTATTAACAGGCAATATGATGGTGATGGCTATGTCGTGGTTTGCCAAAAAAATTACACTATCTCAAGTAATCAGCAATTGGGTATTGGTATTGCTATCTAATTTTATAGGTGCGATTGCAGTTGCTTACTTTTTTGGACATGTGGTTGGACTTACAGAAGGTGATTTTTTAGCTAAAACACTCGCAATTGCACATGCCAAAGTGGGCGAAGGTTTTGGTGAAGCTTTTGTATCTGCGATTGGTTGTAACTGGTTAGTCTGTCTGGCAGTCTGGTTAGCTTATGGCAGTAAAGATTCAGTCGGTAAATTTATAGGAATCTGGTTCCCGATTATGGCATTCGTTGCAATTGGATTTCAGCACGTGATCGCTAATATGTTTGTGATTCCAGCGGCTATTTTTGCAGGGTCTGATATTACATGGACGCAATATGTAGAGAATTTTGTGCCTGTCTTTTTAGGGAATTTAGTTGGAGGGGCTATCTTTGTTGCTCTTGCTTATTTTGGAGCTTATCGCTATACGACAGAGCTTGCTATGACGACAGAAGCAGTAAGTGATTCTAACCATTATCATGAGCAAGGATTAAGTAGCTCAGTGGTCAAAGTCAAACACTAACAGCCATATACGCATATCTATCTATAAAAAAAGAAGCATGACCGAATCGATACGGCAATGCTTCTTTTTTATAGAAATAAAGCTAAATATACAAATCCATCATGTCGCTATTAAGCCGAAGTTTTCTCGTCATGTGGTGTTGAAGTAGGAGTAGATGGTCTGACGATCGATTCAACATTATTAGTGTCTGCTGAATCAGCTACTTCATTCATATCGATCTGGAAGCGGTTCAGTTCGTGTTGCATTTCTTCGCGAATCTGACGAAGCATTTTCACTTTTTCGCTAGATTCTAAGAATGAACGTTGTTGTTCCACTGTAGAAGCTGTAATTTCTTCACTACCAGCCGCTGATTGTTCAGTGATTGCACTGATATTTTCGATCGCTTGATGAACCTGGCTACTCATATCTTGAGAAACTTTCATATCTGTTGCGAGCTTACTTACATGTTCAGCAATCTGTCCGACTTTACTGCTAATTGCCGCAAAGGAAGCATCTGTAGAACTTGTCGCTTGCTCTTGTTCCTGAAACAGATCAATACTTTGAGCAACAGAAGATTTTACTTTATTCATCGCTACAGTAATGCCTTCAACTGCTGCAAAAATTTGTTGTACCGCGGTCACAGATTGAGAAGCTAGCTTTTTCACTTCATCTGCAACGACAGCAAATCCTTTACCTGCTTCGCCCGCGCGAGCCGCTTCGATGGAAGCATTCAGAGAAAGTAAATTCGTTTGTGATGCAATTTCAGACACTAACTTGGTCATATCTGTGATTTGTTCTGCATTTTTTTCAAGTTCAGAGACGGTTTTCTCGACTTCAGCCATCGCAGAACGATTGTTAGCTACGAGTTGCAATTGTTGCTTCATCACAAGACTACCTTGTTCAATCGCTTGAATCGCTTCTTCACTATACGCCGCAGATTCTGTGGTCGTCTCTAGATTGGATGAAAATTTCTGTTGCATATCATCAACAACCATAACTGTTGTGCTCAAGTCTTCCGCAATCTTCTGACTACCGATCGCTAATTCTTCTGTCGAAGTAGCGACTTGATTCACAATCTCTTGCATCACATCATTGCTACGATCAATATCTTGCGCCATATTATCGACACGGACGCCTGCTTGATCAATAGAAGTTACGATACTACGCAAGTTATCAATCATAATATGGAATGAACGATTAAGATCATCGAGTTCGTCTTTACCTTTAGTCTCTGCTAACTTGATCGTTAGATCGCCATCAGCAATTCGTTGAGCGGCAATATTCATTTGTTGAGTACGACGTGCAAATTTACGTGCTGTCCATGTGTTAAATACGCCGACAGCAATCAGTAAGAAGATAGCGCCGAATAAAGCGATTTGCCAAGTGAGATCAATACTGTGTGTTAAGTCTTTAGTATATTCGGCATACCGTGTCTGAGTAAGTTCATTCAAAATATAAATATCGTTCTGAACGCCTTCGATACGAATACTTTGACGCTTGGCTTCTGAGCTATCATCGTTTGTTAATGCTTGTTGTGATGTGTCACTTAAGTCTTTGAATTTAGTCACTATTAAAGTTAGACGTGCTTGTTCTTCAGGCGTCTGTAACATGCCATTCGAAAGGGTATCGATCGTTGCTTGCGTCTGAGTCAATTGAGTATTTACACTCGATTTATTACTAGCTGACATGGTAAAAGAGAAGTTAGCTAAAGCTTGCCCTGTCTGTACCATATTACCATCTAGCTGTTTGACATTTAGCATAGCTGGAACGAGATTATTGTTTTGTGAGTTGATATTAAGTAGTTGAAAAATAATGTATGCGACAAGAATTAAAGAAGCGATCAGCGAAATCATCGCATTTAATACTAATTTACCTTGTATTTTCATAAGATCCTCCACGTAGTTACTTTTAAATTCAGGAGCTATATTAGATTGATTAAGAATTTAGATCAATTTTGATCTCGCCTGAAATCAATTTTTTCTTTAAATCTTCTAATTGTTTTTGTTGTTCTTCGGTTAATTGAATAACATGAATATCGGTTAAGCCTACACCATCACCAGTTAGACCAAACACCATGTCTTTTTCTTTAAACGTTTTATTGTTTTTGGCAAAAGATTGTAATGCGCTATACAAAGCGACATCGACATTTTTGATCATCGAAGTCAACACTGCTTTTTCAGCTACGAAAAATTGATCGCTATCTACACCAATCGCATATTTACCTTGTGTCTGTGCTTCTTGTAAAGCACCTACGCCCGTCAAACCTGCTACAGTATAAATCACATCTACATTTTCATTTTCAATCATTTCTTTCGCTGTTTTGGCACCTAGTTCTGAATTACCAAAGTCACCTGTGTAGTTGGTTACAAAAGAAATATTAGAATTTACAGAGCGAGCCCCTTGTTCAAATCCAGATTGGAATTTATGCAATAATGGGGATTCTACACCACCCAAAAATCCAATACGATCAGATGTACTTGCCATAGCAGCTACAGCGCCTGCCAAAAAACTACCTTCTTCTTCTTTGAACGTGATCGAAGCAACGTTAGGTAGCTCTGAAGTCTCATCTACAATAATAAATTGTTTGGTAGGATTAGCTTTAGCCGCTTTTTCTAGACTTTCTTTCATGATATAACCAAGTCCAATAATGATATCGCTGTTTTCTTTCGTTAACTGGTTAAACGCTTCATCATACGTTTTGGTCTGAGAAATTTCTTTATAATCAAAGGTAATACTTTCTTCATTTCGTGCCTTTATTAATCCGCGAAAAGCAGCATCACTATAAGATTGATCACCTAAGCCAATATCCGATAATACAATCCCTACTTTGATTTTGTTTGCCCCTGTGGCAGCTTCTGTTTTTGTTTGCTGAGAAGAGCAAGCACTTAGTAATAACATGATTGCGATTAAAGCAGTCAATCCAGATAGAAACGTTTTTTTTCTCATCATACTTCTCCTATTCCCCTCTAATCCCAAAATAAATAACTTCCTTTCTTATATCGGTTGATGAGAGAAGTTCGTTTATAAAATTTTATTGATAACAACCTAATCTTTTAAATTCAAAGTATTTATTGAAGCACAAAATAGTTTTTTTGAAATTAATGCTTGGATGCGACACTGTGACAGGGTATGATAGACAATAAAAATACGAATTCGTTATTACTGGAGGAGAAGCATGAAGTATATCAGTACTAGAGGACAAGTAGAACCAAAAGGATTTATTGACACTGTATTAATGGGGCTTGCTGATGATGGCGGTCTAATGGTACCCGAGCATATTCCGGTGATTGCTCCTGAAACGTTAAATGAATGGAAAAGTCTAAGTTATGTAGATTTATTCCTCACTATATTTTCTTACTATACGAATGATGAGATTCCAGCAGAGGATTTGAAAGATTTAGCGACTCGCAGTTATGCTAATTTCCGTCATCCTGAAGTGACACCTGTGACTAAGATTGATGAATCTCTTTATATTATGGAATTGTTCCACGGACCTACATTTGCATTCAAAGATGTAGCTTTACAATTTATGGGTGAATTCTATTCCTATGTATCCAAAAAGCAAAACGAGATTATTCATATTTTGGGAGCAACATCCGGGGATACTGGCGCTGCGGCTATTCAAGGGGTGCGTGGTAAAGAAGGAATCAAAATCTGTATCTTACATCCACATGAGAAAGTAAGTCGTGTACAAGAGCTACAAATGACAACAGTGGATGATCAGAATGTACTCAACTTATCGGTTAAAGGTAATTTTGATGATTGTCAGAAGATTATTAAAGAGTTGTTTGGCGATCTCAATTTCAAAAAAGAATATCATCTACGTGCAATTAATTCGATCAACTTTTTGCGGATTTTAGCACAAACGGTGTATTACTTCTATGCTTACTTGCATATCGATCAAGGACAACACCAATTGAAAAAGATTAATTTCAGCGTACCTTCCGGTAATTTTGGTAATATCTTTTCAGGATTTTTGGCTCAAAAAATGGGATTGCCGATCAACAAACTGATTATCGCAACCAATGAAAATAATATTTTAGAGCGTTTTGTACAAACAGGTGAATACAAACCGGGTGATTTCAGAAGTACACATAGCCCTTCGATGGATATTCAAGTGGCCAGTAACTTTGAACGTTATCTTTATTATTTTGTAGGTGAAGATGCTACTAAAGTCTCCGAATATATGAACGTTCTCAAAAGCGAAGGACAAATTGTGATGACAGGCGAAGATCTAGCCAAAGTACAAAGTGACTTTGCGGCTTATGGCGCTTCCAATCAAGAATGTCTGGATACGATTTTGAAATATAAAGGCAATCATGATTATTTACTTGATCCTCATACAGCATGTGGGATTACAGCTTATGAGAAATATCAAGGAGACGATGAGATTTGTATTACTTTAGCCACTGCTCATCCAGCCAAATTTGATGAAGCCATTATTCTATGTGAAATTGAGCAAGAGTTCCCTGACGAAATCAAAGCACTATTCTCCCAACCGCAACATCAAGAAGTGGTTGAACATGATACAGCAGAAATTGTACGTCAATTAGAAGCTTTTTACACATTAGCGTAGTTCTAACCATATGACCGAATAAACATCCTTGTATTCTTTATATTCTGTTCAGGTCACCAGCCAGAAGAATAGATATAAAGAAAAGGATGTTTTTTGGTATGTACACGTAATGAGCTTTATTGACGATCATTCTTTGCTTCGTTAAAATTAAAGACATCATACATCTTGATTATATACAATCGCTTTTGACCAATATCATAAAGAGTACAGATAGAGCTAAACGCTAGGAAGTAGGGATCGATATGAAATTTTCAAAAGCTACCAATTATGCACTGCATACAATGGTCTATCTGGTGCAACAGGAATCGAATAAGCCTATCGGAGTGCAACAAATTGCAGAGACCTTCTCCGTCTCACCAACCTATTTATCCAAAATCTTGACCAAGCTGGTCAAAGCAGGCATTATTGAATCGGCTTCAGGAGCGAATGGAGGATATCGCTTAAGACGGAAGCGTGAAGAGATTTCATTTCTGGAAGTGATTCATGCTATAGAGGGCGTTAATTCTTTATTTACAGGCTGTTTGAATAACAATGATCAATGTGCTATTCAGCGAGTGATGTTCGAAGCAGAAGGTCAGATGGAACACTATCTCAAAGAGAAAAAGTTGATCGATGTGTCTATCCATTCGGAGATGACGATATAAAATAAGCTCCTTTTTGATCCAGTAGATCGCAGGTAATTATATCTGCGATCTTTTGTTTGCGTTAAGCCTATATTAAAATGGGTACTAAGAGGAAGCTGTATATGTTACAAGTTATGTATATTCATTGTTATACGAGGACATATTTGGGTCTGTAGAAAGGATGATATAGGAATGCTGCAACAGAATCTAGTCGAATGGCAACAACAATGGAAGCAATTATTGCACCAATTGGAGCTAAAAGGAGCAGACACTGCACTGCTCTGGGAGGAACCAGCTACAGATCAAGAAATTACTGATATTGAGCATCAATTAAAGATTACATTGCCAGAAGAGTTAAGAAGTCTGTTGCAAGATGGTGGCAAAAGAGTCATGGTCTACTGGAATATTTCATATGCTCAAACGGCTCCTTTTGAGTTATCTGGAGATACGGGTTGGGATATAGAAAGTATAGATTTTTCCGACTTTGGAGACGATGAACAGATTGATCAGAAGCGTTACTTATGCTTTTACCATGCAGGTAATGGCGATGAGCTGGTATTGGATCTGTATAGTAATCCTCAGCGTCCAATGGTATTCCACTGGGCACATGAGACAGGCGAATTTCATATTCTAGCTGTCTCGCTTACTGACTTTTTGAATAAAGTCACAGAACTGAGTTGTATCGGTGCAGAAGAATGGCAGTACCAGCCGTTTATCGATAATTGTGGATTGAATTTGTATAGTAAGCCTGCCAAGCAGTGGCAACAATGGATTCATGATTATCTGCATTTTACGTTAGAAGACGCAAGTCAGGATCTAAATCAATTGATTCGTTATACAGAATTAAATGGAATAGAAGATGATACGGTTCAAACTTTTGCACATTATCATCCAGACGAAGTATTACAAGCATGGCTTGAACGGATTCAGATCGAACATACACAGTCTATCAAAGACGGATTAATCGAATATACCGGATTAATTAATCGACATCATGCTGCGGATTGGGTGCGCAAATTATGGGATTTACCTGAAGATCAACGGATTAATTCATATATTCTTGCCTATCTAACAGCAATTTGCTTACCAGAAGATGAAGGTTTGGAACGGATATGGAGAAAGATTGAAGAAAAAGAAAAGGAAAAAGAGCGCAAATTAAATGGCTATGAAGCGAATACCGGTCTCAAAAATTTTCACAGTCGCAAAGTTATTCACTGGATCAAAGATCGAGTCACTTTTCCATACGATGGTTGGGATCAGCTCTTTGCCGTTTCGAATCCACAGAGTGAAGATTATATAGAGTGGTTACAAGGCAATGATGCACAGCGCCAGATCGCCATTTCAGCACTGGGCAAATCGGTACAATTAGATCAAACGTTTCACAGAGTTGAACAAGTTGAAAGTGTGCGTGTATTATTAGAACAGGCTATGAACAAAGCTGTAATTAAAAAAGAAAAGCGAATTATCGCAGAAGCGTTGAAAGTATTGGATCAATACAATGTTCAATAAGTAAATAAAGAATGATTTATAGTGGAGGCTAACTACGTGGTTCTGGTTATATTGTCGTGTCTTATTTTTGTGATCACATTAACATTTGTGATCTGGCAACCACGGAATCTGTCGATTGGTTGGTCTGCTTGTGGAGGTGCAGTCCTTGCGCTTCTGTTGGGTGTAGTGAGTTTTCATGATGTCTGGGATGTTACCTTGATCGTCTGGAATGCTACACTGGCTTTTGTTGGGATTATATTGATCTCGCTGATTTTGGATCGAGTAGGGTTATTTGAATGGGCAGCACTTCATGTCGCTCATATCTCCCGTGGTAACGGTGTACGGATGTTTATCTATGTAGGTATTCTGGGCGCTATTGTATCTGGACTATTTGCTAATGATGGAGCAGCACTGATCTTAACACCGATCGTTTTGGCGATGGTGCGTGCACTCAATCTGGATGAACGTAAAGTGTTTCCTTTTATTATTGCAGGTGGGTTTATCGCAGATACGACATCATTACCGCTAGTAGTGAGTAATCTGGTGAATATTGTATCTGCTGATTATTTTGGGATTACATTTATGCAATATGCAGGGCATATGATTGTGCCTAATCTATTCGCACTGATTGCCAGTATCGGTGTATTGTATCTTTATTTCCGCAAAAGTATTCCTCGTACGTTTGAAAGTACTCATTTAAAACCACCTATGGATGCTATTAAAGATGTACGGATGTTTCGCTTATCCTGGATCGTGCTGATTGTATTATTAATTGGCTACTTTGTGAGTGAATTTTTGAATATTCCGGTATCGATTGTTGCAGGAGTTATTGTCATTATTTTCTTAATTCTAGCACGCAAAAGTCCAATTGTTCCTGTCAAAGAAGTACTTAAAAATGCTCCGTGGTCGATTGTCTTTTTCTCTATCGGCATGTATGTCGTAGTCTATGGATTACGTAATGCAGGCTTAACCGATCTGTTAGCTACCTTAATTCAGAAGATAGCCGACCAAGGACTGTTTGCAGCTACGATTGGTATGGGCTTTATTGCAGCGATTATATCATCAGTGATGAATAATTTACCAACCGTTCTGATCAATGCACTTGCTATCAAAGCAACTGTAACATCAGAACCGATTCGTGAAGCACTAGTGTATGCGAATGTGATTGGTTCCGATCTGGGTCCTAAAATAACGCCGATTGGTTCTCTAGCTACTTTATTATGGTTGCATGTTCTGGCAACCAAAGGAATCAAAATCTCATGGGGAACCTATTTTAAAATCGGAATTATTTTGACCATTCCGACATTATTAATTACGTTACTTGGATTATATTTATGGTTATTGGTCGTATAATCATTCATCTGTATGCATGGTTAAACGTACGATTTCAACAGTATTGTTTCTCACAAAGAAGCGGTACTGTTTTTTTATGATTAATATTGTAAACGTTTACAAAATAAAGGATGTATATGGTGGCATAGATAACAACAGAAGCATATAATAGTCAATGTAGAACAACTATGAGATTTTTAACAATAGGCAAACAGTCGGAGGAATGAAGCGTGAGAATAGAAAAAGACTTTTTGGGTACAAAAGAAGTTCCCGATGAAGCATACTATGGTATTCAGACGATGCGTGCAGTAGAGAATTTCCCTATTACCGGACAACGTCTACATCCTGAATTGATTCGTGCGATGGCGATCGTCAAAAAAGGCGCAGCAATCGCAAATATGGAATTGTCACGTCTATATGCTCCTAAAGGAGAAGCAATGGTACAAGCGGCTGAAGAGATTATTGCTGGACAATGGCAAGATCAATTTATCGTTGATCCGATTCAAGGCGGAGCAGGTACCTCAATTAATATGAATACGAATGAAGTTATTGCTAACCGTGCACTGGAAATTATGGGAAAAGACAAAGGAAGCTATGTCGATATCAGCCCGAATAATCATGTGAATATGGCGCAATCCACCAATGATGCTTTTCCAACAGCGATTCATATTGCTACATTATCCATGATTGAGAAATTGCTGGTAGCGATGCGTGAATTACAGCAATCTTTTCAAGTGAAAGCAGATGAGTTCGATACAGTGATCAAAATGGGACGTACTCATTTACAAGATGCTGTACCGATTCGCTTGGGTCAAGAATTTCAATCTTATGCTCGTGTATTGGGACGGGATATTCGCCGTGTAGAAGCGACCCAAGAAAACTTGCTTCATATCAATATGGGCGCAACCGCTGTTGGAACAGGGCTAAATGCAGATCCACGTTATATCGTACGAGTAGCTGAAATACTGGCTGATATTAGTGGATTCCCTGTGGTTGCATCAGATCATCTCGTCGATGCGACTCAGAATACGGATGCTTATACAGAAGTATCCGCGGCTCTCAAAATCTGCATGATGAATATGTCTAAAGTGGCGAACGATATTCGCTTAATGGCTTCAGGCCCCTATGCAGGATTAGGCGAATTGGTATTACCTGCTCGTCAACCGGGTTCTTCCATTATGCCGGGGAAAGTTAATCCAGTAATGTGTGAAGTCGTTAACCAGATTGCTTTTCAAGTGATTGGTAATGATCATACAATCTGTCTAGCTTCAGAAGCAGGGCAATTGGAATTGAATGTTATGGAACCGGTATTGGTCTATAATTTATTGCAGTCTTTAGAAATTATGAAGCAAGGATTTACCGTTTTCCGTCTTCATTGTATTGATGGGATTCAAGCCAATGTGGATCGTTGCCGTGAGTATGTAGAACGCAGTGTAGGCATGATTACAGCCCTCAATCCGCATCTAGGTTATGAAGTGGTATCTCGTATTGCTCGTGAAGCGATTCAGACAGGTAAGCCTGTACGTGAGCTTTGCTTGCTGTATAACGTACTAACCGAAGAAGAATTGAATATTATTCTAGATCCATACCAAATGACAGAGCCGGGTATTGCTGGTGAACAGTTGTTGCACAAAGAATAATAGAATAATTATAGTCGTATAAAACAAATAAGCGATGCCTTTTCTCTACAGACAGAGAGGCATCGCTTATTTATGTAGAAGAACTGGAAAAGGGTTGGGCAATATGAGAAGGAATCAATAACCCCAATGTACTCATTTCTTGCAATATACAGCTCACATGATAATTGTAAATAATCTGCTGAGAAGAGATATCCAGTGGCAATTGAGCCATCAGATGACTGTGATGTTGCTCGGGCAGATCCCAATGATGATGAGTGGGTAATTCATCGGTGAGCAGACGAATCATTCGCATATGAGAGTACGTATTGTGATAGACATCGATTTCTTGCTCCAGATGCTCTAACATTTGTTGCTTATTCTTTTTGAGATGAAATTCAGAAGCATAGGTTTCATATGCTTTTTCCAAATTAGCCATATCTTTTTTGAGTGGACTAATATGAATAGTTCCACCTTCACGTAGCAATTCATGAGCGAGTTTGGTTAAGTGCTTACGCAATACACTACGCATCTGCTCCATCGACCGTTCATGATCTGGTGGGAAAACGAGATAATTAACCAGTACAGCGACACTAATCCCGATCAATGTATCTGCGACACGGTGCATACCATACAGAAAAGGGCTTTCCCCGGGGCGCAAATTCAGCATAATTGCTAGAAAGACAATACTGGCAATCGAGATCGATTTGTTCCATTTGAGCAAATTACAAATATAGATCACGATCACGATACCGATTGCAGAATAGACGGCACTATGCGGATCGATCCATGCAAAAACAAAGCCAATTGCCGCACCCACCAGTGTACCCATCATTCGGTTTTTGCCTACGGTATATGAGTTGGTTACCGAATTTTCCATAGCAATGATAGTTGCAATCACTGCGTAGAAAGGATACTCTAATTGCAGAAGTTGTGAGATAATGATGCAAATAAAAACAGCCAGTGCTGTTTTGAGATTACGCATACCTACTAAAAATTTCATAAGATTTCTGTGATTCCTTCCTAGAAAATAGTGAATCCTGATACATATCTGTAAGGAGGTCGATATTCGTTACCCTATGCTTTAATACCCTTAAATAAGGACGATTAAAAATATATAGTTTACTAACTGAGTGGAGGAATATAATGATGATTACCAAAAAGAAAATAATACAATTCTCTCTTATCTGTACAGCTTGTGCTGGGATACTGGTGAGTGTAAGCCCATTATCTTTACCTGCTACTACACAAGTGGTAAGTGCCGCCAGTAGCAAAGCCGATCAGAGTACAGATGTCACTTCCAAATTACAGCTAGTGGGTCAGCCTTTTTCTACACCTGCATATGCTCGTAATGTATGGGATATGCAAGTATTTGATGGCAAAATTTATTTGGGTCATGGCAATAGTAGCAATGCTGAGCCTTCACCTAATGCAGGGCCGATCCCTATTGTCTATTATAATCCTCAAACCAGTCAATTTGTAACGGAAAAAGTCACATACACCGATCCAAAAACAGGCAAACAAAGCACAGAAGATGCAACAAGTGAAGAACAGATCGATACGTTCAAAATTTTGAAAGGCAAACTCTATATTCCGGGTAACGATTCCAAAAGTGAACAGTGGAGCTTCGGTAATTTCTACAAGCTAGATGGCGGTCAATGGAACAAATATCGTAATTTGCCAGACGGTATCCATGTATACGATATGGCTTATTATCATGGGAAATTGCTAGCGGCGATCGGTACAGATACCGCACCCAAAGTACTGATTTCAGACGATAATGGAGAGAATTGGAAAGAACTCGCTCAGATCAAAGGATTAGGCACAAGAGCGTATAAGTTTTTTGAATTTAAAGGAACATTATATGCAGCTGCTATCTTAATGCCTAATAACAATATCTGGGGAGATCAGACCCATCTTCTTGCGATTGACAAAAAATTTAATGTGACACAACAACAAGTATCCGGTACTAATTTGTTGCCCGGTATGACCTATGTACAGACAGCTGGCAAAACACCGTATATGAAAATGGGCAAGACGGTCGTATTTAGAAAGCAACTTGCTTATATTGTAGGCGATGTATACAATGACGCTCAATTAGCACCTAAAGCGTTAATCGTTACTAAAAATATTGCAGACCCTGCACGTACAGTGACATTCCCTGATACCCATGCATTGCCTACTGATATTATCACACGTCCTAATAAAACCTATGTGCTTACGTATACAAAGCAAGCAGACGGTTCGTATATCAACCGTGTCTATATGACAAAGAATCTAACCAAGTGGACACAAATCTTGCAATTCAATCAAGATACGTATGCGAAGTCATTTGAAGAACTAGACGGTGATTTCTATTTTGGACTGGGAACAGACACCAAGCCTGTATCCGAATCGGCAGGTAAGATTTTGAAAGTGAAAGCTTCTGATCTTAAAGGAAAGTCTTAATCGGATCAAAGATTGAAAGTAACCGATGTGAGTGTTAAACTTACATCGGTTTTTGCTATACACATTAAAATAATATCGTGTATCATTTCACACAATTTAATTTATAGAATGGTATTTGCAAACATATGTACAATGTGTTATATTAGTTGAGTACTCAATAGTTGACGGGTCAATTAATAAGAAGTAATTGAATTGAGAACATGCTATATACTAGCAGTTCTGGATAAAAGGATTGGTTTTGGACAAGGAGGGACGCTGTGCTTCATTCATCGTCTGAAGATATTTTTAACCAGTTGCAAGGGCTGCATCGTCAGATCAGTAGCGTATTTGAACGTTGTGCTGGCATAAGTGCGTCGCGCCTACAATTGTTGCATCAGCTTTATCAAGTGGAAGAGATCAGTCAGACTTCTTTGCAAAAAACACTGGGTATTGATAGTGCAGCTGTCACTCGACATTTAAAGCAATTGGAAATATCGGGAATGGTGACACGTCGCATGAGTCCTGAAGACAATCGTTTTACACTCGTGCAATTGACTGAAGAAGGTCGGCAGAAAATTCTAGCCTACACCAAAGAAAAAGAACAATTTCTTGGAGATATGCTACAGAATTTTGAAGAGAAAGAACAAGAGCAATTATTGGATATGTTGCGTCGTCTCAATCAAAATATGAGTGAGATGTAACGATTAAATTGATATTTCAACTTACATTTAAAGGAGTTTTCCCAATGAATACTGTAAACCAAATTACAAAAACAAATGATTTTAACAAAATTGCTTTAGAGCGTCGTTCAATTAAAAAATACGACCCAACTGTAAAAATCAGCCGTGAAGAAATGACTGAAATTTTGGCTGAAGCAACACGCGCACCATCTTCAATCAACTTACAACCTTGGCGTTTCCTTGTTATCGAAAGTGACGAAGCCAAAGCTACATTGTTGCCACTTGCTATGTTTAACCAACGTCAAGTAGAAACAGCTGCTGCGGTTGTTGCTATTTTCGGTGATCTTCGTCATGAAGAAAATGCAGATGAAATCTTTAATGCTGCTGTAGAAGCGGGGCATATGCCTGCTGACGTAAGAGATCAACAACTTCCGTTTGCTAAAGCTTATTATGAAAATATTTCTGATGCTGCACGTAAAGATATCGCATTGATCGATAGCGGTCTTGTAGCAATGCAATTGATGTTGGTTGCTCGTGCTCATGGTTATGACACAAATGCAATCGGTGGATATGACAAAACTAAAATTGCTGAAGCATTTGGTATGGAAAAAGATCGTTATGTACCTGTAATGTTGTTGTCTATGGGTAAAGCAGACAGCGAAGGTCACGGTTCAGGTCGTCTTCCTGTAGAAAAAGTAGCAGAGTGGAAATAATCATCTACAACGTAGATGTGATCATATAAATAACAAAAACAGCAAAAAAACCTCCTTGCACAGTATTCGTGTTTAGGAGGTTTTTTGCTGTTTTGGAATCAGAGATAGTTAGTTTTTGATTTTTACCGCTAACATACCTAAATATTCTTTGATCGCTGTAGCCGTCGAAGACATAGCGCTTGCTGATGGATAGAATTTGCTGAAATACATCGACGAAGGCTGACTTACCCAGTAATCGGTTGGGAAAGGTTGAACGGTCAAGCCTACACGCTGGAACTGCATGACAGAGCGTGGAAGATGAAATCCAGAGGTGACCAATATCGGATGAGATAATCCTTTTTCTTTTAAAATCACAGCCGTATTATTAGCATTCTGCGCTGTATTAAGCGAGCGATTTTCAACCATAAGCTTACTTTCCTCTACACCCATGCCCAAAAGCTGGCGTTTCGCAATATCAGCTTCATTTCCACTATCTGAGAAGACCTGTCCACCCGAAAATAAAATCGGCAAACCGGTAATTCGGTGAAGACGTGCAGCTGTGATCAGACGGTTACCTGCTGAACCATACATATTACCTGTACCATCAATATCAGGTGTACCTTTAGAAGCTCCGGCACCAAGTACTACAATAACATCACCTTGAAGTTCAGCTACCGTAGGTTGTGGATACTGACGTTCTAGACTACCAATCAGTAGATTACTAACAATGCTAATCGAAGATATGTAGAGTAATAGTGTAATTGCTAACAGAACCATAGCTACGTTAAATTGACTTCGCCACAACCAGACCGTCATACCGAATAGTAAAACAATAAAAAGCCCGGGAGGGAGTACAAAACTATACAAAAATTTGATAATGTAAATCAAAACCGATCAACCGCCTTCTTTATTGCGCAACAGAGACACAATCCATTGGAATCAACTTAGAACATTAGATGTATTGTAACACGGTTATATCGATCATAAAACAAGCGTAATAAATAAAGACAGCTCAAGTGTATACTGATCCTAAAGATCGGGTATGCTTGGCTGTCTTTAATTGGTTTATACATCAACCTTTTGATCGGCTTCATTAGAAGTGAAGAGTTCTAGCTCAGGCCACTGAATATGATGCTTGGTATGGCTGAGCTTTTCATAACATAGAACCGAACCTTTTTGAAATAATCGAGTTAATACATGCATCAAAAAGCTAATATCAATCACAAATAATAATAAGCTACATAACGCACGCCAGACTGTATGAATATCAGGCAACACGATCAGATCACTCAAAATGTTGTTAAGCCCGAGAAATACCCCATACAATAACCCATAACGAATCGTTAAAGCTAGCAAAGATACTCTGGAGTGATCAGGACGTGTGCTAGTGACATAGATACGAACAATCCATTTACCTACCGTAATCCCATGCGTCCAATAAGGAATCAGAATGTAATAGATACCACTCGATATCCAGAAAGGAATAGGAATATCATTCAAAGTAAGCAAAATCATCAATAAATACCAGATAACTAGGTCAATCATAAAAGCCACAGCACGACGCGTATAAGACACACGTTTACTGGCACGATCAATATGGCGATCCAGATGTTCAATACGAGGGAGCCGCTTCGCAATCCATTCGGCAATCAAAAATCCAAGAATACCACCAAGTGTATTACAAAGTAGATCATCAATATCAAATATCCGGTAAGCATGATCATAGATACCATAGATTCCTGTGAGTTGAATCGTCTCAAACCAGAGCGATAACATAAACGATAATATCAATCCACTTAGCCAGCGAACTCTAAAATAATAGCGTAAAAACATTCCAAACGGCACTGTCAGTAAAATATTAAATACCACTTGTAAAAAAGCTCGCTCAACAAACATATGCCAGTACGTAGATGGATGCCTAAAGGAAACCGACGTTTCTTTCAAAAAGTCATATACAAATTGCAATGGCAATAATTGTAGATCACCATTCGCTAAAGCTGGATTATGACGAGAAGAAGGTAACGGTAGAATCACTAGAAAAAAAGCATTCATCAGATACAGTAACAGCAAATACAGCGTGATCGCACGTACTTTGTGAATATAACCATATTTGCGATACTGCACGATTAGAAAAGGCAAAGTGAACAAAGCTGCTACAAATGGAAAAGCAATAAAAGCATAGGCGATAGGGAATAGATAAGATTGATACATTGGTTGGACACCTGCCAGCAAGTAAATTGTATTTTTAGTCTAATATATCTTTTGTTCATATTCCATTCTGTTTAGTGAGCAGATTTGCGGAACTTAAAGATAGACCATACAATCAGAAAAGCTAAGAAGATCAAGCAAGCACCAATACTGATTCGATTATTCGCATCAAATATAAACAATATTGCAATGACTGCCAGACACAGAGTAGTGATTCCTGTGATATAAGGATATCCCCAGATACGGAATGTTGGCTCAATCGGATAGACTTTTCTTAATTTTAACTGAGCAAGACAGATACTAATCCAGACCAATAACACCACAAATCCAGGAACAGCAAGTAAAATACCAAATACTTGATCTTGAGCGACATAAGCAAGCATGGCTCCACCCAAAAGAACAACCGCACATAAAATCAAACTGTTGATCGGTACTCCTTTGGATGATGTTTTGGCAAGTGCTTTGGGTGCTTCATTATTTGTAGCTAGTGAATGTAACATCCGAGTTGCTCCATAGATTCCGGAGTTCGCAGCAGACAATACAGCAGTAATTAGAATAAAGTTCATAATATGAGCTGCACCTTGCAGTCCTGTCGAAGATAATACTTGTACAAATGGACTGGTCTGATCACTAAGTTGATTCCATGGAATCAGTCCACAGATGATTAGAATCGGTAAGGTATAAAATAAAACAACACGCAAAATAAAGCTTTTCACCACTTTAGGCAATATTTTATCTGCATTTTCTGTTTCTGTTAGCGTAAGTCCGATCAGTTCAGATCCACCATACGAGAACATGACGACCAGAAGAGCAGATATAATAGCTGTCCAACCATTAGGGAAAAATCCGCCATGAGCAGTAAAATTGCTCAAGTAAGGTGTAGGATCGCTAGGAATAATGCCGAATAACAGTAGACCTCCTAGAGCGATAAATACAATAATCATGCCTATTTTGATACCAGCAAGCCAGAATTCGACTTCACCTAGATTGCCGACACTCATCGTATTAATTAATAAAATAAATACAGCACTTGCTAGACTAAGTATCCATAAAGGGACATCCGGCATCCAGTACTGAAGAAAGCTACCCGCAGCAATGACTTCGATTACGCAGACCGATAACCACATAAAGCAGTACAACCAGCCTACAATAAAAGATAATCGTTCGCCAAAAGCCTGACGAATAAAGTCTTTCATATTCATATTAGGATAAACAGTAGCCATCTCTGCGATCGCACCCATGACCACTAATAGTAATATTCCTGCAAAAATATAGGTGAAAATAACGCCCGGTCCTGCTAACCCTATCGTTTCAGAACTCCCTTTAAAAATCCCTGTTCCGATTACGCCACCCATAGCCATAAATGTAATATGACGTGGACGTAATTTTTTCTGTAATGATGCTTCTTCTTTGACGTTCAACGTTCCAATCCTCCTCCATAAATACACACACTCTATATATATCGTTCGTTCAGACTATCTATATTACACCAGAATGTAAGCATGAGAAATGAATTTAATATGCAGTTGCTAACTCGGTAGCTAGTAACATCGATTTGACTCTATCTAGATAGACAAAAAAAGAGGAAACAGAATAATTCTGCTTCCTCTTTTTTATTATTTTTGAAGTACACTTGCCAGTACATCGTCGATGATTTGACCGTTAGCGATCGCACCGGTGTACAACCAGCTTGAATCTGCACTGAAATCATAGACATGACCTTTTTTGACTGCCGGAATATTTTGCCATACCGCAGGGCTAGTGATTTCTTCTTTGGATTGTTCGGTACTGTTAATCAAAAATAAATAATCAGCATCCAGATCAGTTAATTTTTCTAACGAAATGGCTTGCCAGTTTGCTTCACCTGATTTGGAAATTTCCTCTACAACCGCAGGAGCTTTTAAGCCCAGATCGTTATAAAGTACATCTCCACTGGATAAGTTACGACTTACCACATAGATATTTTTACCTGTCACCCATAACGCAGCCGCTGATTCGTTACCAATCTGTTGTTGCAGTTGGTCTTTTGCTGTTTTGGCTTTGGCTTCATAATCCACTAACACTTTTTTGGCTTCATTGCTTTTGCCAAGTACATCACCTATAGTGAGTAATTCTTCTCGCCAATCGTTATTTTGCTTTTTGCCGACCACATAAGTCGGTGCGATCTGATTGTATTGAGCATATTTGTCGCCAGCTACCATTTCAGCGCTATCCATCAAGATCAGATCAGGATTAGTATTCAGTACCGCTTCATAAGGAAGAGTGGAATCGATAGGAGGAACGTTAGCTAATTGTTTTTGCAAATAACCTTGTGTATTTCCTTCACCGATTGCCCATTGTGCAACAGGTGTTACTCCCAAAGCCACTAAAGGATCTTCCAAATACGAAGCCAAGACACGCTGTGGATTTGCAGGTACTTTGACTACATTTCCTATTGCATCGGTTAGTGTACGCTCTGTAGGAATCGACTCTGTGGTTGCTGTATTTTCAGTACTTGTTGCGGGTGCTGGTGTAGATGTGCCTGAAGAACAAGCACTTAATAAAAGTCCCACGCTTAATAATAAAATAAGGGTTGCTGAGTAAGTATGCTTACGGTTCATGTGTATATTCCCTCCACCAAGTTGTTGAAAATGATTATCATCCTCATCGCTAGTATAGCTTTAAATGTATACCATCACAACGAAAAATAAAGAGATTTGCAACATTTTCTTAGAAATATAACGTCAACCTAGGATCAGATCGGAAAATATCCTGTTTTTCTTACTAATTGTTGACCTTGCTCGGACAAGATCCAATTTAAAAAAGGTTGAATATTAGGATTCGCTGTATCCGTTGAATCTTTTGCTGTACGATCCGAAGCTGTAATCGCATAAAAAGGAGTAATAATAGGATAATTTTCATTACGAATCGATGCTTCATCTGGATATACGCCATCTACAGCGAGCAGACGGATATCATCGTTAGCATTCATTTGGGTGGCAAAATAGTGAAAAGAATATCCAATCGCATTTTTGTAATTTCGATAATCAGCAGTCTGTTCCATAATTCCACCCATACCTGATGCTACATCGTCTACAATTGGAGTCATCGGTGATTGATCACCCATCCAGCGCCGTAACATCGCTTGACTACCACTATCTTCAGGACGTTGAAAAGCACGAATCGGATCATTATTGCCTCCAACTTGTTGCCAATTGGTGATTTCACCTGTATAGATTTGCTTGATCTGTGCAGAAGTTAAGCTATGTACCGGATTATTTTTATGTACAAAAAATACAAAAGCTTCGCGTCCGATCGGTTGCATATTTAATTGTAATCCTTTAGCTTGAGCTAATTTTTCTTGTTCTTTCGATGGAGCTGCGGCAAAGATCATATCTACACGATGATGAATTAAGTGTTTGTATGCTTGACCTGTTCCTGTCATTCGAACACTACTTTTTTTATCATTAGGCTTATAATCGTTAGCTGGATAGACAGCTCTGACAAAAGCAGAATAAAGTGGATACAGAGCGGTTGCACCATCTAATACAGGTAATTGATCCTGAGCAGTTAGGGTATAGGTTGAAGGTTTATCTAATGTGACCACTTTAGTATGATCAGCAAAAGGGCGATAATCATCGACATTGACATCCTGTTCACTCACAATTAAATGTTGATCATACGCACGATGAATATGATAACCGACAGCTGTTAGTACAAATAAACCAAGACTGATTTTGATAGCTAATGGAAAAAAGCGATGACGAGCAATCGACTGAATATTGCTCAAAATCACTGCAATGATCATCGCACCTGCTAGGACAAAAATAAACGGAATATAAAAAGGCTGTGAATTGCTGAATAAAGCAACAACAATCAATCCTACAAAAGCTAAAAATAAAATCGCCAGAATCGCTCCAAAGCTTTTAAATAAATGATCTGCTTTGTCTTCTTTCAACACAAATCCTCCTTTAACGTAGCTTGCTCTTCTATTCTAGAATCTAGGATTGTACAGCATGATGTGCAGGCAACTCTGGAAAATCATTGATCTCTAACATAATCGGGCAATGATCACTACCCATAATCTGATGATCAATTGAAGCATCGATAAGATAAGGAGCAAGACGTTCAGAAGCTAGAAAATAATCGATACGCCAGCCGATATTACGTTCACGTACTTTGGACATATAAGACCACCAGCTATACACATCGGTCGTATCCGGATAGAAATAACGGAATGTATCCATAAAGCCTGCATTCAATAATTCGGTCATTTTACCGCGTTCTTCGGTCGTAAAGCCTGAATTGCCATGATTGGACTTGGCATTTTTGACATCAATATCGAGATGAGCGACATTCAGATCACCACAGATAATAACCGGCTTAAGCTGATCCAGTTGCTGAACATAGTGTCGGAACCGATTTTCCCATTCTAAGCGATACGGTAGGCGTGTCAGATCACGCTTGGCATTAGGCGTATACACATTAACCAGATAAAAATTCTGAAATTCCAGTGTGATCATACGACCTTCTTCTTCAGCATTTTCTTCTATACCGTAATACACAGATAGAGGCTTCACTTTAGTAAAAATAGCTGTACCGGAGTATCCTTTTTTGACCGCGTAATTCCAGTATTGATGGTAACGATCTCCATGATCCATTTCAATCTGTCCCGCTTGTAATTTAGACTCTTGAATACAGAAAATATCAGCATTCATAAGGTCGAAATACTCGTTAAATCCTTTTTTAACTGCTGCACGCAGTCCATTTACATTCCAAGATATTAATTTCATAAGTAAGTTATTCTCCTTTGTCAGACTTTTCATAGTGTACCATAACCAGTTATGATAAGAATCTAGCATTACCAACACCAAAGGAGCTCATTATGAAAGTATGCTTATTAATCCACGGATTTACCGGAGGAGAACATGAAGTATCTCCATTAGCTGAATATTTAGCACAACAAGGTTATCTAGTGAAAATGTTTACGTTAAAAGGGCATGGTGGCAGTAAAACCGATCTCCGTAATACTGATCGTTATGATTGGATCGACAGTGCTGAAATACAATTAAACCTATTGCTAACTACATATTCTAAAATACATCTTATTGGCTTTTCAACAGGATCATTAATAGCAGCTCATTTGGCTGTTAAATATCCAGATCGTATCTGCTCTTTGACGATGCTGTCTACACCTGTTTTCCCGCTCAATCCACAGCAGATTATTCGTACACTATATCGCTGGCCTATGGTGAAAGCTTATATTCGCAATTTCTTTGTTGTGCCTTCCAAAGCGACACGCGAATTTTACCGGATTGTTCATGAATCATTCGCTATTTATCCTCAGATCAAAATCCCTGCACTAATTGTACAGGGAGATGCTGATCATTTAGTCAAACCCAAAAGTGCTGCTTATCTAGCCCAACATCTAGGCACCTCTGATACTCAATTGGTGATGATACCAGATAGTGGACATTTGGTCTGTTATGCAGCACATAAACATATAGGTTTTACAGCTATTTACAACTGGATCAAGACTCACTCTATTCCTCAGGTAGATGAATAGAACACTTCTGAATGTTTGCTGCTAGACCACCTACTTGTACACTTTCGATCGATCCTTGAGTATTCAGTTGTAGTGTGGTTAGCAGGCGGGAAGGTAAATTCATCGTATACCCTTGTTCAAAAATAAAAGGTGCAGTAGCTGTGAATGGAATAGAGTTATGCTGATGGAGATAGCATATTAATGCTCCTGTAGAAGTACCTGTAGCACTTTCTTCTGGAATATCATACAGTGGAGCAAAGTTACGACATTGTGCGATAGCATCACCCGTTGTATCCAGTGTAAATAAGTGATAACCGACAACATCATACTTTTGTGAAATGTTTTTGATCTGCTCCAAATTAGGCTCTATGCGTTGTAATGTAGTTAACGAACGAATAGGGATCATCAGATCTCGCAATCCTGTAGATACGATCTGAACAGGTAAATCTACACTTAATTCAGATACAGAAATCCCTAACGAATCTGCAATCTCATGACGGTCGATTTCGATATCAAATTGAGGTAATGTCTGTGTTAAAAATACATAATGATCATCTTGAATATGTACGTCCAATCGTCCTACTAACGTCTCAATCTGATATTTGCCAGGGCGAATATGTTGCTGATTCACCATCAAATAAAAACTAGCAATCGTAGCATGACCACATAGATCCACTTCATGATTTGGTGTAAAATAACGAATGTGATAATCAGCGACTGTAGAAGGCAGGATAAAAGCAGTCTCTGAAAAGCCTAACTGGTGCGCAATATGCTGCATTTGTGCGGTCGATAAATGACTGGCATCCAGCACAACACCCGCAGGATTACCGCCTTGTTCTTGATAGGAAAAAGCATTTAAAGTATACACTTCAATATCCATTCTCAATCCCCTTTCTCAATATACGAAAGTATATCATGAGTCAAAAGTGATTCAAGAAAAGATTTTGACTGTAATAAGGTAATAGCAGAAGTTCAGAACAATGTATTTTATATTGTTTGCGTTCATCTTTTTAGCAATTAAATTGCTATTCACAAAAATATATGCTAGAATCCTACCGATGCTTTAATACAGCTTAGTCCCACTCCTTTAGTGCGTTACATTCTCCGTTTGGAGCGTGTATATTCGATTCAGGCGGATCAACGTCTCTCGGATGGACAGCCCGGCATATGGAACCGGTCAGAAAATCAAAGTGGAGGTTATCTCAAAAGATGAAAAAATTACCCGCTCTTCTTATATCTTGTGCATGTTTGTTCGGTACAGCTACGGTGGCTACGCCAGCCCATGCATTGATGCTGACACAAGGTATGAAAAATGAACAAGTAAGTCAGGTACAGGAGCAACTGGCTTCACGCGGATATTTTCATGTTGGCGTTACCGGTTATTACGGTCAAATTACCAGCAAAGCCGTTAAAAATTTCCAAAGAGATCATGGATTAACAGCAGACGGAGTTGTAGGCCCTGCAACTATGAAAAGGCTTAACCCGTCAGGCAAAGTCAACAATCACTCATTGAATATGTTAGCTAAAATTATTTATGCTGAAGCTCGTGGAGAATCATTCCGTGGACAAGTTGCGGTAGGTGCAGTCGTGTTGAATCGTGTGCAATCAAATCAATTCCCTAATTCGATCTCTGCTGTTATTTTACAACCCGGACAATTTACAGCAGTGCAAGATGGACAATACGGAATGAGACCGAATCAGAGAGCTTATGATGCAGCAAGACAAGCATTGAATGGTGTTGATCCAACGAACGGATCACTTTACTATTACAATCCTAAGATTGCAACGTCTAGCTGGAGTATTGCCCGTCCTAAAGTGATTTCTTTAGGTCAACATACATTTACGAACTAATCCAATAGAGATAAACAATATAATTTAATTGCCGTTTTGCTGATTCTATATGTGTAGAAAAGCAAAGCGGCTTTTTGCTTTAGGCTTCAGGTCGATGAGTAGGTAGAAGATATATTATTTTGCAAAATGTTGAATGAATAGGTTATTAAGTGGAAGAAGGGAAATATTATTCTAATCACATCTAAACATTTATTAGTAGGGATGTGATGATCGATGACAAAATGGAAAATATTCTATTATCGAAATGTCAGCATAAATTACTGGTCGATGCCTCACGGAATCGACCCCAAAAAGTTGTTTGCGAGATTGTACGAATGATAGAAACGCCCAGACCGAAATAACTTGAGATTCCAAGCTATTTCGGTCTGGGCGTTCGATTGTACGGGCTGATACCGCGTATGCCTGACAAACTGGTGGGGCTTTTTTACGTTGAGGAAGCGGAAAGGCTCGTGGAGAGAAGATAGCAGCTCAGATGCTAAAAAGAGGAATTCATGAGGATAGTCGCTTCTCAGCTCCAGATAAGCCCAGCAAGGACATCATCTCTAAGTTGATAGTTCAAGAGAAGAACTATTGGGCTTTTCCTCATCACTTAAAACAAGCTTCTAATATCCGTTTAACCCATCTTCAATATATTCCAATAGATCAGATGAATGATTGCGATATCTTATTTTCATTTTTGCTAAAAGTTCAACAGCTTTCTCGCCTCTAATCTCATCGACTGCACAAGCCACACCTATGAGTTCATCTTCCGCCAAGAGATCCGATTCTGCCGACGGCTGCAATAAAGACTCCAATAGAAACAAACCGTTTTCATTTTTCAGTCCACCAATCACATTGATCAGGACAAGCCGTATACTTTTGATACCGAGCAGATCCTCGATTGTATCTAAAGCATAGCGAGGGTTTCTACGTCCAACCGCGCTAAGAGCTTCTTGTAATTCGTATTCAAAATCATTCGGATCAATACGTCCTAGCTCGGGAGGATGTAATAAAATATCAATTAAAATATCGAACGAATCGTCTCCAAAAGTATCGTAGACATCCGTATGCATTTTAATAAAATCCTCAACAGAATCCATTTTTTGGAATGGGCTAAGTCCGTCGCATAAATATTTAAGAACCTCTACAATTGTATCTCTATCGTTTCTTAGCATACATAATCTCCTTTCAACATATTATTCTTCTACTACAAGTTCATAAATCGTTCTCGAAGTTTCAGATCCGACCCAATAGCCCACGCCTCCTGCTGCAAGCGTTCCTACTCCATGTGCCGCCCATGCCCAAGGTCCCGCTACATCCGCAGGTGCCCACCAAGCCGCAAAAGCAGTTGCTGAGGCAGTTGCTCCTGTCCAGCCTCCGGTGGATTCAACAATAGCTTTTACTTTATCCTCTGCCACATAAACCTTGTAAATATCAGCTCCTACGCCTACTACAATTAATACTTTACCTCCATAACGAAAAACATTGTTCACGATTCCCGTCCATTGATTCGATTTAGCTAAAGCTTCAGCAGATTCAATCAATGCAGGTTCTGCTACAATTCCGCGTTCCTTGATAAGTCTGGTTAAGTTTGTAATCCCACCGTCAACTTGAATTTTCGAAGCATCTGCGACTATTGCAAACTTACCATTTCCTGTTTTCGAAAACAGGCTACCATTTAGTATAACTTCTCCAACTTTAGATGTAGAGAGTCTAACTTTTTCTCCCACTTCATTCCACATTAATCTTTCCGCAATTTTATGCTGAGTTTTTGCTACTAAATTCATGTCTTTTGAGTTTAATTTTGCATCAATAGCTTTACCTGTTTGTTGTAATCTATAGGATTTAATTTTTGTTTCGGCTTCAGTCCTAGAAGCATCTTTATATTTATTATATATCTCAAGTAACGCAGTCTCATCAAAAACAAGCACATCTTTCGGCATATTGATTTTAACATCAATTTGAAAATCTTTCGTTTTATCAATACCAGTATAGGGGTTGCCTTCCAGTACAAAAAATGCCGAACCTCCATTATTTGAAAGTTCCGGCTTCCACGCGGGTTCGCCTTTGGACAGATTTTTCAAAACCTCTAGGGCGACTTCAGGCGTCACTTTGGTGTTTGCAGATGATGAAGGTGAATCACCTCTAGAAGGAGGATAGTAGAACCGAAATACTTCTTCAGCAAACTCTTCTGCTTCGCGTTCTTCGATCTCTTGTTTAAAAGTTCCTGAATCTTCTTCCCAGAATCCTCGGAAATTTTTAAGTGTCATGTATCCCCAAGCTGTACCAGCGACCGAAGACCAGACATGAAATTCATAAGGATAAGGAGCATAGCCTTTATTCGAATAAACCATGGCTCCGCTAGGATTAGCCGCTTGCATATTCAGCATTGATTGAGTCAAAGGACTTACATCTTGATTCAATCTCAAACCCAATGCAATGACTCCCCATGTCCCTTCAGACCAAACGATATCAGGTGCATCGGGATACGATGAGCTTTTTAAGTAAGGTTTATACCCGGATAATGAAGCCTGCGAAACGAAAGAAGTATTGTATGAGTTTTTTTCAGTGCTAGCAGACAGGGTCTGACCACTTAAATAAAATTGATTTGTGGTATCCATTGAGGCTTGTGCCATAGATTCATCGCCTATAGCATGGGCAAAAATCCCTCCCCATGAACTTGTATCCAAAGCATAAGCATCATCTCCCAATCCTTGATAAAAACGCTTTTCGGATGCCTTCCAATGATTTTTTGTGAGCGAATCGCGGACTGCTTTTGCGGCATCAAAATAATCAGGGTTTTTGCTCAATTCATACAAATCTCGAAAAAAGAAATAGCAATCGATGTTATGCTCTGTTGAATACCAATTTACATCGGGACCGCCTTTAAAACTTCCAGTCGATTTATCTTGCATAGTAAGTAAATAATTTGCGATTTTTTCGGAAAAGGGACGATAGGTTGAATCGGCGAAATACTTTTCATACACAACAGCTGCGTATCCAACCCAGGCTATTGCCCCGGATCTTTTAGCCGTGTCCAGTTTGCCTGAATAAACGTCGTATGCAAACTCTAAAGAACCGTCATTTTCCTGTAAAACCTGTAAAGATGATAAAATTTTTGATGCTCTGTCTTGATTGCCGGCCATAGAAAAAGCGATAACAGCAAGAGCATCATCATAAATCCAGCTTCTTCTATTGATGTTGGCAATTCGATCAGGATCATCGTTAGGAACTTGGAAAGAGCGTACAAGATTATAAATTGGAATTTCTGTAGACGTAATTACTTCTCCATGATCGATTTTCACCAAACTAGCTACTTTTGTGCCTTTATGTACTGTTGGATAATAATCCACAATATCGCGGTCAGCATTGAATACAGGCACCGGCTGGGAAACAAACGATCCATCTCTTCGTAATGGGATTTTAGCTTGCACATACGGTACATCGGATACAGCATATACCCAAACTTCGTATTGCGAGTTAACACTTACTTTTGAATCGCCCAAACTGCAAACGATTTTTCCGTCGGCCGTCATAAGATGCACTGACAAATTTCCGCGAAGCGTCAATTCTCCGGCATCCCACGTACCATTAGAATTTAAAGACACTTCTTTTTTTAAATATTCAATATCTGTTTTATCATATACAGCGATTTTGTAATCGCTTGGATTACTGATATCTGTCCATATTCCATGAATAGAAGAGGGTTCTCCTATAGTATAAGCGCTAGATAAAGCGATATAAGGATAAGCTTTCCAGTCTGAGGAAGCTAATTTGTCTACTTCTACATGACCTGTGACTTCGCCCAAGTATGAATCGGAATAGTTCTTCGAAAATTGGATATTCATATCATACTCAGGTTTATCTTGTTGTTTTGCCAACCAGTTTATCATTTTGGCTTGAGCACTAGTTGTATCTGGTAATGAACTTGCATAACTAACAGAAATCATAGGTACAGGTAGATTAACCATCTGTGTAATCATCAGCATAGCTAACATAAGTGAAACGACTTTTTTAATCAATGACATGAACTTTGCTCCTTTTTTGAATCTGAAAATCGTACATGAACTCGATGTAGTGTAATCTATTAATACATATTTTAGTAGGAAAATAATACATAATTTAGAATATAATTATAAATATAACTAAATTAATTACTTAGTATTTAAATAAATTGAAAAGAGAGGCTTTTTCGCAGTTTTCTTGTGTCAAAAGTAAAATATAAACATTTGTTTAAACAAGAGGGAGCAATGGGTGGACTGGAGCCCTTCGTAAGCTTATTATCAGGTCACAAAGTTAGCGAAGGAAAGTAGCGCATTGGAGCGCCGGATAGATCTGTATCACGAGATTACCACGCATCGCGGGAATTTGTGCTGATCCATATGTTCGACATCTCTTACCGCTAGATAAGGAGAGGAATCGGACTGCTTTATTTGTATATGAGCATTGGTTCATTTTCGTGTAGGGTCAATACCTATCTGGCTGTGTTTATCGCCTGCTTCAAGTCGATGCCGAACAATGGCATTGAATCGTACGGCTCCAACAAAATATCTGGATGGTTTGCTGTATTGGCGTATCGCAGTGCGGGTGCAATTTTTATTTGTTTTAAATTTAACAATAACGTTAAATTTATTAAGGTATATGATTAAATATATAAAAGTTACCATATTTGAAAAGGGGACATCATCAACGTGTTCGAAATCGACAAAGTCGCCCAAGAGACGGGACTTACTAAACGAACGATTCGTTATTACGAAGAACTCGTACTGGAACGAAACGATGAAAAGCGAAGCACTGATACAAACCACTCAACTGCCACGGAGAAAAAAATCCTGAAACAAGGCGGTTTTTATCGTAGCCAAAAGCGGACTAAGCCGTTATATTCGCCTGCATCATCTCGTTTATAGGCAGCGGGTTGTTCGATCTGTTTATGGCGACAGTGTTATCATTGATCGTCGTATCCACTTGATTACTGCTAAAGTGATTATATTGTTCTCGTCATTCCGAATACTTTGGGTAATAGATACAATAGACTTGTATTCTCTCGCTAAGGAGGGGTGAAATGAATCAAATTGCAGTACAACCTTATTACAAAGTCGAACGCAAAATCGAGAGCAAAAGCGATGGACTGGAACAACAGCATTGGATTGATGAACGGATGCTTATTTTATATCAAGATCGAGTAACGACTCATCGCCGAGAATTTGCTATTTTGGATGTATTTGATATGTCTTATCGTACATTTAGCGATGGGGAAGGTTTCTTTTATTTGCATACGCGTAAAGGTGTATTTTCATATATGATTCGTGAAGATCCTTCTTTGTTTATTCAGGCATTCAAAGACTACGCCAAGCCTAGATTGCACCTCAAGTGAATCGAATGCGAGGTACAAAACGTTGTGAGTCGTTGCTATCAAAAGGATCGATATATATTGTATTTAGCCCTAATCCTCGTTGGGGCTATTTTTATTTTGAGTAGAACTTTGAGATAATAAGAAATACTGAATAGAAAGAGAGATGAGTAGTATGGATTGGTTACATCCAGAAGTAGCATCACAATGGAGACAAGAAGGTAAAAAGTATGCGCATGCTATTAATGAATTTGTACGTATTGGTATAGCAAGTGATTGGCAGGAACCTCAAGACGAACCGGAAGAAGACAAGCGTCCTGTATTGGCATCTGATGTGATGGAAATGATTATAGCGGCTAATCAAGCTGATGATATAGAGCGTCTACATGAACAAGTTCCACCCGCATCTTCACCAATTACGCCTCATTTTGAAGAGCAATTACAACCGGTATGTCCCATCGGATGTATTCAGGATTATGCTATTGTTCAAGCAGGTAATACACGCGAGCATACGAAGTTGTATTTAGCCAACAGCGAGCAATTAATCGAAATTCCTAATATTCTTCGACTAGGTATATCTCCTGACCAGCAATATATAGCCAAAGTCACGGCAGCAGGGATTAGTGTTGTACATAACCCCGATCTTTTATTAAATGGAGATCATACCGCTTATTTTAGCTGGGAACATATTCAACAGATCCTGAAAAAGAAATTATCGCGCTGGGAATCACTCGCCGATAGTATCTATCCGGTTGAGACTTTGATTGATATTATTCCATTTGCCCAAGGAACCAAAGTATTGCTAGTTAGCGGATATGGTATTTATCTAATTGAAGGAGAACAAGCAGTCTTACTATCGCCTGAATTAGCAGAGATCGAATCGTATGGAAAAGAGTATACAACGATATCACTGGATATGGCGCATGGCGCAGTATCATTGGATAGTCGCTGGATTGCTTATGGTAGCCAGATGAGTGAACATTGCTTGTTAGATACATATACGCAGAAAATACACAAATTCGAACCGGCATCCAGTTATCCGCATTACAGTTTATTTGCACACGACAATCGTAGTGTCTGGTACAATGCCTGTCATTTTTATAATGGAGCAACCATTAAAGTTGATCTTACAGACATTCAACAAGATGAGATCAACGAAGAAGACGAATTACCATTGATGGATCAAGAAATGCGTGTCTATGCAGGAGCTTCATTGCCGTCCGGTAATATTGTAGGCGATGCTTATGGATACTTGCGCTTGATCGATTATGATGGACAAGAAATATGGCGTTATTTTGTAGGCAGTACGATTGTAGGTGTTGTTGTATCTTCTGATGAAAAGTGGTTAATTGTAGGAACGCATGGCGGTATGGCACATTGGATTGATCTACAAAGTGGAGTAAGAGATGAATATACCATTGGAACAGCACCGATAAGTGAAACCAGTCGCTGGATTCTTTGGAAAGATCAAATCCCATTACGCTGGTAATCAAAGTGAAGATGTACAGTATAGAGAAAGGAGTCTATTGATGAGCAATTGGATTGCAGGCGAATTAGAGGTGAATCAAGAACGAGCAATATATCCAGTACTGACGTTAGAAGAAGTATTACAATCTCAATGGTATAGCGATTATTTTACAGAAATTCGGGATATGAATAATGGTTATGTATGGTACTCTTTTCACAATGTTCCTATCTGCTCTAAACTATTTTCGTTAGCATTATGTTTTAAAAATTCAGTATTGGATAGTGTAATTATGAGTATTGACGATGATCAATATGGTACATCATGGGACGATTGGACGGAAGCGAAAGAGTTGCAACGCAAGCAAGAACATGATGCTTTGCTCCGCCAAGAACTAGAACGTGAACCAGATGTTCGGCGCTCTAAGCCCTATCCTTATATCGAATATAAGGTAGACTATGGCAGCATTAGCTCATCTTATGATCCTCGTTCTGCTAGTTCCTCGATAAGTATTACCTATACGTAATAGAATGGCTATATGTATACAACGCAAAAAACTCTCATACAAGTAAGAGAGCAGGGGAAGTGCTGGATTATAACGCCAGTGCTTCTTCTGTAATGCGTTTGATATCAATCGGAGACAATGATTCTTCATTCACCATATCCGGCAAAATCTCTTCAAGGAAATAATCAACACAATGCAGTTTGATATGCTTAATTTTGACCAGTGCATTACGATACATCACAATAAATTCTTTTTCCGTATTGCCACGTTGTAACTCTGCAAAAGCTTCATACACCTGATCCATTTTATCCGCAACTTCCAAAATCAAACCTTCAACCGATTCATCTTTACCTTCACGTAATTGTTGACGGAATATCGCTTTGAAATCTTCCGGAATATGTTCCTCGATAAAATGCTGTACCATGCCTTCTTCGACTTGTTGGATCAGCTTACGCAGTTCCATCGAAGAGTGCTTCACCGGTGTTTTGATATCTCCAATAAAGATTTCGCCATAATCATGACTACTGGTAATCTCATATAACTTTTTCCAATCGACAGTGACACCATGTTTTTCTTCAATATCTGCTAGTGTTTTGGCATACTGCACCACTTTCCATGAATGAGCAGATACACTGTGTTCTTCGAACTTAAATTTACCCGGGCAACGAATAATGCGTTCCAATTCATTAAGTGATCTAAAATACGCATGAATTCCCATAATATAAGCCATCCTTTAGCTACATCAAAGTAGTAGATTTTGATGAACACTTACATTCATTTCACAAAAAAATGTAAATATTCAGCAAGAGTATTGATAAGCTAAATTATAATGTTCATATGTTAGTAGGGTATTAACGCAGTATGAAATAAATGGTTATGATCTACAATTTATTTCTCTTTGTACACTGAGATAAGAACAACAGCCGTATCTTCCCCGATATTTTTAACCCGATGAGGGACAGAAGCATTCCAACTAAATGAATCACCTTCATGCAATTCAAATTGATCTTCACCTTGTTCTGCATAAATCGTTCCTTTAACCACAAGATGAACTTCTTCTCCTTTGTGCGCCATCGGCACTTCTCCTGTCGAAGCTCCTGGAGGAACTTCCACTAACATCATTCGCATATTCGAGGTATGACCCAGATGAGAGACTTTCAGCTGGTCAGGGCCGCTTGAAGTCAATTCACGTTCTTCTTTGCGAATCACTTGCATCCGTTCTTCTTGCTGTAACAGTAAATAGCTTAAAGGCACTTGAAGCGTCTGTGCTATATGTTCCAATGTATTGATCGAAGGAGAAGTTTTGTTCGTTTCTACCTGACTCATGAATCCTTGGGATAGTCCGGTTTCTTTACATATTTCTGCAATCGTTATATTTTTACGCTTCCGAATCGAACGAATCATAGCTCCTATATTCATTATATAACCCCGCATTTCTTTACATTATATTATGAGTTATTGTAACAACAAGTAATTAAATATAGCAACTAAAACCATTGTTTTTTATTAGTTATAGAAATATTTTATTGATAATAATAATATTTTTGTTGACAGTTCTGTTTGTATTGCTTTATAGTTACAAAATAAAAGTTACAGTATAAAAGTAACTATTAGAATATAAAAGGAGATGTATAATGATGAAAATTAACGTCGTTACAACTATTATGAGAGTCGTATTAGGAATTTTGTTCCTGGCACATGGTATGAGTAAAGTACAAATGGGCTTTGGAAATGTAGCTGGATTTTTTGAAAGTCTAGGCATTCCAGGATTTATGGCTTACGTTGTAGGTACGATCGAAGTGGTTGGAGGTATTATGTTGATTATTGGTTTATTGACACGTTATATCTCAATCGTATTTATTATTATTCTGTTAGGTGCTATTTTTACAGCGAAGTTATCTGCTGGTCTAATGGGCAATGGTCAAATGGCAGGCTACGAATTAGATATCGCTTATATTGTGATTGCGCTCTATCTAGCTGTAGCAAATACAAGAAGCTGGTCAGTAGACGGATTGTTATTTAAAAAGTCGTCAACAAATCGCTAATTAAATGTAGCGTAACCCTCATCTTTATCAAAAACCTCTGTGATCATAGCAATATGGTTATAGAGGTTTTTAGCTGTATATAGCTTCTATCCGATATACATAATCTTCGAAAAAAAGGTATACATATTCTTTTTTAAATAAAAAAGAAACCATTTACCCGGCTACAACGTATTATTCAAAAAGTTGCATTTCTTATATGTAAAAAAGATCATTTGAATAACCAATCAGCTTTAACTCTATTTTGTTCGCCCAAAACAATAGCAGAATATATTCATTTTTTATACTTGGCTAATCATGTTTATATGATATAATTTTTCATGTCGGCAGATTGACAATAAGGAAATATGTAGTATATTTATGGTTTTATAGGAATCACGAATATAAATAGAGTGTGCTAGATCGAAGAATGAATCATATCTTTCTTCATCTGATTTTTTTAAACATACCAGAAAAAAGAGAGAGGGTTGTGCGGTAATGACGTATAGTCATTTGTTTGAAATGAGTACATTTTTAGAAGCATTCGCAACACCTGTAGGCTGGGGCTTTATTTTATCCCTTGTCATTATCGAAGGTCTGCTATCCGCAGATAATGCGTTGGTTCTAGCAGCAATCGTTAACAAATTGCCTGCGCATCAACGTAAAAAAGCATTATTGTATGGTCTATGGGGAGCTTACGTTTTCCGGATCATTGCTATCGGAGTCGGTATTTACCTCGTGCAGATCGCATGGGTCAAATATATCGGTGCGGCTTATCTTCTCTGGATCGCGATTAAACACTTTTGGGATAAATTCAAAAGTAAAGATGGCGATGATGAAGGTGAAGAAGAAGGCGGTTTACAGAAATTACTTGCTAAGACAGGTATGAGCCTTTTTGTTCGTACAATCATTACTGTTGAAATGATGGATATCGCATTCTCTATTGATTCCATTCTAGCAGCATTTGCTGTATCACCTAACCCGTGGATTCTGATTGCGGGTGGACTATTGGGTATCTTGATGATGCGTCTAGTTGCTGGCTTTATCCTGAAATTGATGGATAAAATTCCTGAACTTGAAAATGCAGCATTTATCTTAATCGCTATTATCGGACTTAAAATGATTCTAGATACAGCAGGTATTTACCATATGGGACATGCTACATTCTTTGTTCTTCTGGTTGTTGTATTCGCAATTACATTTGTAATCAACCGTATTCGTGTAAATAAAGCTAAAGTATAATCAAGAACTCCTTTGTCATAACGACAGAGGAGTTTTTTTTATTATCTAGATATAAACCGTTTACATTTAGAAATGAACATGCTATTGTACGGATACGGATTGTGACTGATAATGCAGGCAAAACCTAAGTATATGTATCGCCCACACGTATGGGGTGCTACATGTATTTAGGTTTTTTTTCGTTCTCAGTCATGGTATCTGATGAGCAATTAGAAAAGGGGACTTATCATGAAAAAAGAAAAATGGCTCAAAGTGGGAATAGTTAGTCTACTATGTGTATGGATATTAACGGCTTGTACTCAAGCACAACCTCAAGCAGGAACCAAGCAGCAGACGAATTCAGATACACAGACTACAGTCGCTACGCCTGCCCCAAATCAATCGTCTAAAGCTCGAACAGTCATCACTACCGATGGTGAGGTGGATGATATGAACTCGGTCATTCGCTTTTTACTCTATGCGAATGAAATGGATCTGGAAGGCGTTGTATTAACCAGTTCTATGTATCATTATGCAGGAGACAAACAAGCGGGAATTAAGCCTTTCCGCTGGACAGGAACACAGTGGGTATCGGATATGACGGATGCTTATGAAGAGATTTATCCGAACTTAAGTCAACAGGCAGAAGGTTATCCTACTCCTGACTATATTCGCAGTGTGACCAAGATCGGTAATATTTCAGATAAAGGCGAAATGAAAAAAGTAACCGAAGGCTCTACATTTCTAGAACAGTTATTTTTAGACGATGATGAGCGCAATCTATATGTACAGACATGGGGTGGAACCAATACGACAGCAAGAGCACTCCAATCGATTGAAGAAAAATATAAAGATACAGCGGAGTGGGCAGATATTCAGAAAAAAGTAAGTGATAAGTTAGTCTTGTATATTATTTTGGATCAAGATGATAGCTATAACAATTATATTGCCAAAAAGTGGCCCAACATTCGTATTATCAATGACCAATCGAATTTCTGGCATTTTGCGTATGCTTGGAAAATGCATACCGATAAAGTGAATGATAAATTGCAAGGGGCATGGAATGTGGAACATATTCAGAAAGATCATGGTACATTGCTGGATATGTATGCACTGATGGGCGATGGCAAAATGATCGATGGGGAAGTTGCAGAAGAACAACGTGGTAGTGCAGAGTATCTAGCCAAAAATCCACAGTACAAAAAGTACGATTTTATTTCAGAAGGGGATTCTCCTTCGTTCTTCTATCTAATCGATAATGGTCTACGTAGTATGGAAGATCCTAGCTATGGAGGATGGGGTGGTCGATTTGGACAAGTAAGTGATACGTTGTACCGCAACACCGTTCTTGATTATGATATCTATACTAAGCAATATGAAGCTGAATATTCATTAATGCGCTGGTTTAATGATATTCAAAATGATTTTGCAGCTCGTGCAGATTGGGCTATAGCAGATCAATATGCAGACGCGAATCATAATCCTACATTAACAATTAAAGAAGGATTAGACCTTACAGCTACGCCGGGGCAAACGATGACGTTACATGCCGAAGGAACAGACCCTGATGGCGACAAATTGACATACCAATGGTGGAGATATTTTGAAGCTGATACTTATCAAGACTTCAAAGGGACACCAGAAAAAGTAGAACCGAATATGGCAGGCGACCTACAGCTTGGACTTCATCAACAATTAGCGACAGGTGAACAAGTAGATACCATTGCTTTAGCAGGTAAAGATACAAATACGGTAAGCTTCACCGTTCCAACAGATGCCCAATCAGGCGATACGATTCATATCATTGCTGAAGTACAAGATCATGGCAAACATCAACTCAAACATTATCAGCGTGTGATTATTACAGTACAATAAAATGATTTGATCAGTATGACCAAGCCCACGTTTATCGTGGGCTTATTCTGTGCGATAATAGACCTTTCCAGCCGTAATAATATACAGATCAATAATTTAGAATCATTTGCTTGTTTAAATAGCATTAAGTGTATATAACGACTTTAAGATCCTTAATGATAGAAGGAGATGCGGTATGAATGGTGAATTGCATCAACAATTATTGATTACAGCATTAGGCAATGCGTATTTAATACGAGGAACTGATGCTACTCATCCTGAGCTGACCCAACATGAAAGTATACATGTTCAATTTAAGTATCAAGAACAAAGCTGGACATGGATCAAATGGCTAGAGTATTTACGAGAAACAGGGTATCAGCGCTTGATGCTAGTCAGTAGCTCTGCACCATCTTCATCCTGGCAAAGTAGCGGGTTCGCAGGTGGAGGGACGCCGATAGGAATCAGAACGATAGGAACCGCTCTGGATACATTATGGCGACCGAGTTGGCAAGTTCATCGGCTTCCTGCTAAAGTCACATGGGACGTATCCTATACAGCAGAACCATATGAAGCAAGTAAGCAGGAGCAACATGCTTTTAAGCCGTTGAGCGAGTATATAGCTCATTTACACCATGTATTGCAACACATCTCTACCTTTGCCGAGCAGATTGATCAGACATTCTGGCAACAGCACTTTTTTGATCCTGCGATAGCGATATTACAAGGTTCTCAGGCTGCGCCTAAGCTTGCTTTTGAATTGCCAGAAGTCTATGCCGAAGAAGCGTATCTTCTACTGAATGCGGTATACAAAGCATGGGTATTCGGAGGAATGGGATCATGGAATGATGATCCAGCAAATAGCGCGCATAGTCATCAGTTAGAGCAACAATATCGGGATCTTTCCGGACAGTTATATACAGCGCTACTTCAATGCGCTCAAGCTGCTGTCAATTCGGTTGTTCTGTAGATGTATATATAGAAATCGTTCATTACATCAAGGGAGGCATATTACATTGAATTGGCAAGAAATTATAAAACTTCAAGATATGGAACAGCTTCGTCAAGCAGTACAGACGTTAGATATTAATCAGCAAGATGAACGCGGTCGAACTCCGCTAATGTTATTGATTACCAATCGCTCCTCTTTGGATGCTATTCAGCTTCTATTAGAGCAACAACCCGATCTGGAAAGGAAGGATAAACTTGGACATACCGCTCTAAAAAAAGCAATTAAATTCAAACAAACTGCTGTGATAACCGCCTTGATTCAAGCAGAAGTACAGTTAGATTCAGAGCAGGGTATTTTAGCGACACCGTGGAATTTTGCACGTCAACATCATCCGGGTATTGCTGATATGTTACTGGATACAGTAGGGTCGGTACGATCTGTTTTGCTTGAACAAGAAGAGCAACAGCTCGATGCCATTTTGTATGAAGAAGATATGGCGGTAGCATGTAGAGGAATTGAACAACTCGATTCTTCTGTGATATTGCATGCTGTAGTCAATCAATATAATTGGGATGATGGTCCAGAACCAATGTTAGCAGTTGTCAGGCATCCGTTATGTCTGTATATTACCAAGTTAGATATGTACGAACTACTAGAAGCAGACTACTGGTTAGCAAAAGAAGATCAGGAGCTGGCTGAAAATGAAGAATATCCACGCTGGAAAGAACTGGCTCTGTTATTAGATCAAGAATGTAAAGGAGAACACAATGGATAAAAAAGCGAAAAAGATTTTACTAGAAACATATTGGTCAGCACAAGGATGGAAATCAGCTCCTACGTCTTTTACAGGTGAAGAATTTGAGTATGCCAAAAGCCAGGGAACGATGTTTGATCGGCTATCGATCACTCATGATGCTATCATTCAAGATATACACCGATGGCATCAAGAAGTGATTACTAAAGAGCAGGTAATGCAAGCTTTTTTACATAGTCTTTCTACACGTCAAACACATGGGCGTAGTATCTTGTCTAGCTGGGCATTAACCGTCAACCTACCCCTACATACCTATGAAGAAAGACGTGCTGTACATGCGAATACGAGCAGTTGTGGAGATTGTAATTTTAATCGATTGATGTCAGATGACCAGTATACTGATGTTGATATCAATGTATTGAATTTCGAGCGGATCAAGTGGGGTGGTATTCGTCTGAATCACTTGCTGTATTGCTGGTTAGATCTGAAATTATTTATAGAACAATCCCCTTCAACAATCACGGTTACGTCAGAAGATATACATATTCTAAAGCAGATGATCCAAGCGATAGAAGAATGTGATGAAAATGAAGGTGCACGCAAATTAGAAAAACGATGGAAAGACCTTTTTCCAGCCAATAAACATGAACGTGATGTGATACTGGAAATATGGGGATATGCCGGCTTGCTAGTTCCTTTAGATACACCGCGCAAATTACGCGGAGGTTCTGGTGACTTCAATTCGGTGGCTATATGGCAAGGGGAAGACCGGTATTCCTCATCTATGCTCAACTATTATTTTGGAACGTATTTATAAGCGAATAGAGCATTGACCTTATTAGCCACTCATCCTAAAAAATAGAGGAGGAATCGTTATATGAGAGCCGATCCAGACCAGATACATAAGCAAAAAGTTATCGCAGAAGTAGAGCAACGTTCGCTGACTTCAATTATGAATCTTACAAAATGGAATGAGCTACAAGAAGCAATCTATCGCGAACTGCGTTTTCCTCCTGCTTTTCAGAACAAATCTATTTTAGAACCAGAGCCTTATCCATTAGTGTTCGAGCGAGATGTATTTTATCTAGGGGACTGGGAAAGTCTGAGTACAGCTTGGTACAATGTCGAATGGGTAAGAGTAAAGCCACGTTTGCTTGAACATACAGGAAAGTATACAGCACCGAATATGTTAGATATTGAAGCAGA
This sequence comes from Paenibacillus sp. PK4536, assembly GCF_028594455.2. NCBI lineage: Bacteria > Bacillati > Bacillota > Bacilli > Caryophanales > Paenibacillaceae > Paenibacillus > Paenibacillus sp. PK4536. Next base: position 4,839,003 of record NZ_CP126313.1, on the reverse strand, counting down.
ATGGGTCAATCTATTACAACGACTACGTATCCCTTATCTGAAAAAAGAACAGGATTACTGGATATACGGGTATGCCACAGCCATAGAATTTGAACAACTAGGATATTAAGATGAGGTGAACATCTATGTACAGTCAGATTCGTGAAGGTGTTATTGAAGTGACAAAAGAATTGACTCCAGCAGAAATAAAAGAACTCTGTCACATGCCTGAACTCCGTATTGTTCAATATAATCATCCACTTGGTGCAAATACGTATACCTATCTAAATGATCTATTATTTGCAAAGCGCTCCGATGTGACTTTGCGAATATATGGATTTTATGATGAAGTATGCGATCTTGAATGTCTTGAACATATGCCTACTGTAACAAAGCTGTCTATTGAATGCATAGGAGAGATTGCTCATCTTCAGTCGATAGCTACACTTCAACAATTAAAGGAGTTCAGTCTACAGTGTGAACAAATTGATAGCTTTGAACTATTGTCGCAGATTCCTGCCCACCTTCAGTCATTAGAACTTGGCTCCACATCCTCCAAAAAGCCTGATCTGGAAGTGTTAGCACGATTTGAACAGCTAACGTACCTTTCGATAGACGGTCATCACAAGCATATCGAAGTAATCGGTCAATTAAGAACATTAGAACAACTGGTATTGCAATCGATTTCTGTATCTGATTTGGATTTTCTAACAGACTTGAAGTTATTATGGTCGCTTCATCTTCATTTTGGAGGTACTCGTCAGCTTGAAGCCCTTGCTCGTCTACAGCATATTAAATACCTGCGCCTGTCTCAAATTAAAGGATTAGATGATATCCATTTCATTTCTGCTATGCAAGGCTTGCAATACTTGTATTTAGAAGCTTTGCCTCATATCACAACATTACCTACTCTGGATGAACTACACAGTTTACGAAAAATTGAATTGATCGGCATGAAAGGGTTAAAAGATATTCAATCGTTAGAATATGCGCCTGCACTGATCGAATTTATTCATCGGGAAGCTTGGGAAATGGCACCAGAAGCGTATGAACCCTTAATGAGAAATCCTTCAGTGAAACGAGCATATGCTCATTTGAAAAATGCTAAAAAAATGAATACATTTCAGCATTTATTACACCATTATCACAAAAAGAATACACTGGAAGAACGCGATCACCATCATGAACATTGGTGGTTTGAATTTCCATATGAGAATTAATAGATCAGGATGCAATCTGTTGTAGACTTTTGCAATCGGATTACTCTTGTACAGCTTGCATCAACTGAACTATTTTACGAGTGGTATTTACATTGCGAATGGTCATCAATGGATAGAGTTTGGAACTTACTAATTTATTCATTTGACTCCGGGTAGCATCTTCACGGCTAACAGCAAATAGAATCGCTCCCGGAATATAGATCAGTGTGCCTATACCAGCTTTGAGAGGAAGCTTTTCTATGATCGATTCGTTATCAATCTCGTCCCAGAGAAAAAAGACATCGCTTTTCATCTGATCATCGTTGCTCCAAGATTCCGGTATTTGTGATAGAACGGTCTGCATTTGCTGCATATCTCGAATCATAACTTTGATCTGTAAATTAAAGTCTGTGGTTATAGCTTGCTCTAGAATAGAGGATAGTTCACTATGCGTGAGAGTAGAGTGGGAGAATATAATATTGCCTGAATTGATATAAGTAGTTACATGACGCATACCTGCTTGTTCAAATGTAGATTGGAGTGCTTTCATATTGATCTTGTTGTTACCACCTACATTAATACCACGTAGTAAAGCAATATAAATCATACATTCTACCTCTTCCGTATCAGAAATGATAATGATGTATGTATAGTGTAACGTGTTATCTCAAGGTTACAAGAGAATATTTATTCAAGTCAAAAAGGCTGTACTTCCTTTGATAAAGGAGTACAGCCTTTTTTGTTGTATCCAGATATTAAGCGGGTAATTGTGCTAATGGTGCCGATGATGATTGTGATGCTACTACTTTAGACGAGATCGGTGTAGGGGCTACCGCATGATCACTTTCAGATATTAATGTATTCAGACTTACGATCAGTTGTTCCAACTCACCAAAGCTAGACACCATATTCTGAGTCAGTTGATGCTGTTCTTCCATACTGGCTAGAATTTCTTCTGTAGCTGCACTAGATTGCTCGGTAAGGCTTGAGATTTCGCTAACTTCTCCGACCACTTTAGTAGATGATTGCTTCATGGTTACTGAACTATTTTCAATATCAGTAGCTTGAGTCAGTACTTGTTGAGAATTGGTATTCACATGACGGAATACTTCTGCGGCTGTCTGCACTGCATTGCGACCTTCTTGAAGTGAACTACGAATATGATCAAATCGCTCGGTTAGTGTCTTGGTACGATCTTGTAAGCTTGATAAAATAGAAGCAATATCAGTTGCAGATTGTCCGGAGTGTTCAGCTAGCTTACGTACTTCATCCGAAACCACAGCAAATCCTTTACCATGTTCACCTGCACGTGCCGATTCAATCGCTGCATTTAGAGCTAGCAAATTGGTTTGACGAGCGATATCAGAAATTCCATTTAAAATCACAGTCATGGATGCACTTTCTTCACTGAATTTTTTCATATCTTCAGCCGTGGTATCTACTTTCTCATACAGATCAACCATCTGTGTATTAAGATGCTCCATTGTGGTGCTACCTGTCGCTGTACGAGTCGCCATATGAGCAGATACTTCTTTCATCTGTAACGAATAAGAAGCAACATCTTGAATATGTTGATCTGAAATAGCTAGCGATTCAGAGATTTCAGCGACATTGGTAGCTTGAAATTCTACACCTTTAGCTACTTCATTGAATCCCATTGTGACTTCGTTAGTGATTGAACCTGTACTGATTACTTTTTGCTTAAATTGATCTGTAAATACAGTCAGACCGTTAACTGCTTCTTTGACATGTTGTAGCATATTTTTTACTTTGGTCTGTGATTGTTCGACTTCATTACGGCGTTGTTCACTCGCTGTAAATAGCTTTTTGTTCATACGAGAAACTGTGATCAAAATAATACCTGTAACAATAAACATCGTAATATTGATAATATCGTTGAAGAATACCATAGGATCAGCTTGCGTACCTGTGACTAATTTGATGATGTAATACAATAATAAAGCGCCAAATGAAATATTATAATGTTTACTATTTGGATATAATAATAGTGGAGCAGTGACTAGAATACCTTGCACTGTACTTACAGAATCACGGCTAACATAAATGCCACTTGCGATGACGGCAACCGTGACTACCCAGGGAATAATATGAATTCCTTTTTTAGTTAAGTTGGCGACTGTAATCAAGCCAGTCACTAGAACAGATAATAATGTAGAAAATAGTAAATCCGGTACAAGTACGGTTAATGCTGCACTGATCGCTGTAATAGCCCACAACATATAACTTACTAATTTGTTTCTCTGCCAAATAATCTCATCATTGCGAGTCATCTATACCCATCCTTTATGATTGTATATGTAGCGACTATAGTACTATTTAATAAAAAGATACACTACTTTTATGTATAAAAATTAGTATTTATGTATACTTTTTGATTATATTTATAGTTCAAAAGTTCTACTACTAACAGTATATCGGAACTTAAGACACAAACTTAAATAGCTAAGATGAAAAAAATAAGAAAAACAAAAAAATACCTCTCATCCTGCTAGATTCAGCACAGATAAAAGGTAGATATACATATGAAGTTGATTAGGAATGGGTTGAAGAACGAAGACGCTCTGCTTTTTGCATAAAAGCTTTTTGTTTGGCGGAATTGCCACAGAGTAGATACAATACCTGATCACGCTGATAATCTTCTAAGGACTGAAGCTGAGTATCCCATGCAAGAATAAGCTCATCTTTCTCCAGAATATCCCCCCAGCCTTTGATCGGTTTAGCCGATTCACTACTAGCTAACAGCACAGACATTAATGTAGGTACAAATGAGGCATCCATCCCATGAGCTTCTACTAGAGCCGCTGGATAATGATCTTGGGCAGATTGATGTTCTGTATCCACCAGTTTCATATAACGGATAAGAAGAGGAAAATAATCGGTACTGTATAGCCCTAGACCTAATATCGCATACGTTCCAGGCATCACCGATTTCTCGCCAGCTTCAACATCGTTATACCATGCGAATTCTTGCAAAGCCAATTCACCATACTCCGCAATCAAGGGATGCAATTCTTTATACTGCAAAGCATTAGCGAAAAAGCGATGTAATGCAGACTTAGCTAATCCTTTAACAGGTAAAAAGTTCTTTTGTTTACTGCTGAACTTCAGTACATATTCACGTGGGAAATCGGCACGCAAAAGATCGCAGATATAGATCAGAGCTTCACGATAATGTGGTTCATCTTCAGCAGTAAGCTTAATCTGTATCATTTGTAAAATGTCATTAGCTTTACCATGGAAAAGGTCGGTTTTGCGTTCACTTTCTATCGTGCCACTGCCTTGACGAAGGTAACGTTGAGCTTGTTCTGAATGTAATTGAACAGCATATTCTAGATATGTTTTCCGTTGTTCGGCATCCTGTTTACCAATACGTAAAGCGGCATAAATAAACAATGCTAATTCTTTTTCATTTATCGCAGGAAGACTTTCTGCTGATTTGAGATGTAATGTGGTGTTATATTCACTTTCAGCATCGAAATAGGTAGGTAAAAAGATTTCATTTGCCCAAAAACGTAAAGCCATCGTAGATGTAGACTGCCAATCACTGTACAGACTTCTAAAATTAAATAATTTCAGATCAAGCTGCTCAAATAAAGAATAAACACGTTCTACATCGGTAGGGATAATATCTTTATTCAACATTAATTTGGCAAAGAAAAATAAATCTTTTTCTTTAGGTAATACAGGCAGATCCGAAGTTACTTTATCGGTTATAAAATGATCTAGTGCTTGTTGTAATGTTGTTAATTTGGATGTGTTGATCCATTGCTCATTATGTATATACAATTGCTCGGCTTGTTCATTTTCAAATTCAAACCAAAGCTCAAAACGATAATCAAAAAAGTGACTTCCATATTCATCGGACATAAATAACGTATACAGGCGTTGTTGCAGAGCAGGAGCATATTCTTCTTGGAATAGAGTAGCAGATAGTTCATCGATAGAGACTTCACTTTCCCATGTATAGGCTGAATCGCTCCAAGAAAAAGGTTCTTCAATCTCTACAAAAAAGGAGCCTTGCTTATAGCTTGCTGTTCCTTTGCGATAACCAACTTTGAGATAATCACGTAATCCTGCTTGTAATGAATGATATGATTTGAATGCATCGATACGTTCTTTTTCCTTCAGATATAATGACTCGATCTGTGACCATGTTTCGGATAATAAAAGTTCAATATGTGGATTCAAAGTATAACCTCCTTGATTAATCACTGATTATGATTTGCTTATTATACCATGTACCGTTTGAATGATCTTATGGCTCTCATGAATACAAAAGAAAAAGGTCTCTAAGAGATATAGAGACCTTTTATGGTACTGCTTATATTACTATGCCATTAAAATGATGTCATTTTCGGTTCAAAAACAAGATCGCTAGTATCTGCTTCATCACGGATCGCACCGACAATTTTTTCTAAAATGTCTTCCATCGTCACTAGACCTATAGTATGACCGGATGGATCTATAGCAATCGCCATATGCACACGGCTTTGTTGCATTTTGATCAATACGTCTTTCACTGAAGAAGTCGATGGAAAATGGGGCATTTTATGAATAAAGTCAGCGACTTTGTAATCACGACCTGCGGCTACAGCCGTTAATAATTCTTTGGTATTGATAAATCCGATAAAATGATCGGGTTCGTCTAAGTCGATCACAGGATAACGAGTGTACTCATATTCATCCAATATCTCAATAATACCTGCAAGTGGCATTTCTTTCGCCAGCGTAGCGATTTGAGCTTTAGGGATCATAATTTCTTCTAATGTACGCTCATCAAATGTAAATATATTTTGCAAATAACTAAGCTCGGTTTTGTTAATTTCGCCACTCTCGTAACTCTGATCCACAATCCAGCGTAATTCTTCTTCAGAATATACAGAATCATGACCGGCAGGCTTAATGCCAAAGATACGTAGTAACAAAGTTGCCGAACTATTCAGAATATAGATAAATGGATACATGATTTTACCAAACCAGTACAGTGGAGGTGCCAACAATAATGTCATTTTCTCCGCAAATTGAATTGCTAATGTTTTGGGTGCCAATTCACCGATAACAACATGCAAGAATGTAATAATAGATAATGCAATTACATACGAGAGCACAGTAGATAGCGCAGCAGGTACATTCAATTGATCAAATAAAGGATGCAATATTTTCTCAACTGTCGGTTCACCGAGCGCCCCTAAGACTAGCGCTGTAATCGTAATCCCCAACTGACAGGCAGACAAATAATAATCAAGTTCATGGGCTACTTTTTTCGCCAGTACTGCTTTTTTGTTACCATCGGCGATCAATTGATCAATTCGAGACATTCTGACTTTCAAAATAGCAAATTCTGCTCCTACAAAAAAAGCAGTTAAGCCAATAAATACAGCTACTAAAAATAAATTTAAACCAATTGTTCCGTCCAATGATTTCCCTCAGATGAGGGATTCACCTCCGCGTGATTATAATTTTGTGAATATACGATATACTACCGATCTGATTATATTTTATTTAGTCGTACTTGCTTGATCTGTAAATGGTCTTTCTCTGTAACCGTCCAGACAGATTCATCTTCTTCTAATTGTTCACCGACTTGCACATCGGTTCCTTTATAATGCTGAATCCAACCGCCTATCGTATCAATCTCTTCATCATTTTCAAAAGTCATACCGAATTGCTTCTCTAACTCATCCAATAATGTACGTCCATTGATCAGATATTGATGGTCATCGATCTGTTGAATATCAGCGACTTCATCATCATCAAATTCATCGCGAATCTCGCCAACCAGTTCTTCCAATACATCTTCCATTGTAATCACACCGGAAGTACCACCATATTCATCAATAACGAGCGCCATATGCACACGTTCTTTTTGCATCCGAATCATCGCATCTTGAATAGGGGTTGCTTCTTGTACCGAAGGAAGAGTCCGTACAAACTGTTGCAATTGATGTTCTCGACCTGCCACGATATGAGGCAACATTTTTTTGACATTAACTACACCTAAGATCACGTCTTTATCACCGGATTCTGTCACCGGGTAACGAGTATAATAATTTTCATCCAGCGTCGCAATAATCTGTTCTTCTGTCATATTAAGATCAAGTGTAACCAGAGCAGTACGAGGAACCATAATATCGCGGGTTACCCGTTCGTCAAATGAAAACACATTTTCCATATAATCTAGCTTAGTCTGATTGATCTCGCCGCCTTGAAAACTCTGAGTCATAATAATCTTCAATTCACTTTCAGAATAGATATCTTCATGTCCAGCAGGCTTTACACCAACTGAACGAAGCAATACGCGTGAAGTACCATTCAAAGCCCAGATAAAAGGATTCATAATTTTACCGAACCAGTAAAGAGAAGGAGCAAGCATTAACGTCAATTTTTCCGAAAATTGAATCGCCAACGTTTTGGGAGCCATTTCTCCAATAACGACATGTAAAAAGGTGACTAAAGCAAAAGCAATCGCATACGAAGCAATCGAAGCTGTTGCAGCAGAAACATTTAATAGGTCAAACACAGGATACATTAACCGTTCTACAGCAGGTTTACCGATCGCTCCAAGTCCAAGTGCTGTTACTGTAATCCCTAACTGACAAGCAGAAAGGTAATAGTCTAGATCGCTTGCTACTTTTTTAGCTAAATGAGCTTTTTTGTTACCTTCTGCGATCAATTGATCGATTCGAGACATTCGAATTTTGACTACAGCAAATTCAGATGCAACAAAAAACGCAGTTAACACAATTAAAACAGCAAGTATAAGTAAATTAATGATCGTAATAATGTCCAATTATTTCCCTTAAAAAAGGGATTCACCTCCAAAAGTATAAAAAGCCTTATTCATTTGTGTTGAGCTAGCTATCCGTATAGAACAGGTAGTCTATCGAGAATATTCATTACAGCATCACTTGGCTTTAATTGAGTAACTTGATCCATTTGCAATATCGCCTTCCCAATTGGACTACCCCCTCTCTTGTTATATTCCTATGATTATATCATGTTCTTACCCCAAGCATACAGTAGCAGGTAATGGTTCTTATTTTGTCCACATTTTTGGTGATTATTGCAAAAAAGACCTCTTTACGAAAAAGAGGTCTTTGTCTATAAAATATGAATAAAATCAATCATTTAAATAGAGATAGAAATATATCAATAAAAGTAGATGAGTTCTCCTCAATTAGACTCTATAAAGGTCTTAACGATTACAGACTCGGAGAAACCATAATTTTTACTTGGTTTTTTTCTTTTAGCAATGCTTCAAATCCTTGTTCTACAATTTCATTTAAAGCGATACGTTTGGTGACTAATTTCTCAGAAGAGAAGTAGCCTTGACTCATTAAGCTAATCACCGCAGGGAAAACATCACGGTAACCGATAATACCTGTAATATTGCGCTCTTGCATGACGATCTGGTTTGGATGAATTGGAGCTTCTTTTTCAAAAATACTAACGATCATAATTTGTCCGCTCAGCTTCGTGGATTGAATCGCCTGTGTTAATACAACAGGTACACCTGTTACTTCATAAGCGACATCAGCTCCACCATTGGTTAGACGGTGAATTTCAGCAACCACATCTACTTCAGCAGGATTTAGACCAATAGCGCCTAGAGATTCAGCTGTTTGTCGACGTTCTTCTGATAATTCAACAGCATAGATTTCTGCTGCACCGGATGCTTTAAGTGCTTCGATCACTAACAATCCAATTGGACCTGCACCGAATACTACAGCACGATCACCGACTTTTAATTGACTTTGGCGTACAGCATATAGAGCTACAGCCGAAGGTTCAACAAGAGCACCTTGCTCATAAGACACACTATCTGGAATTTTGTGAACCATATGTTCATCAGCAGCGACATATTCGGAGAAACCACCGCCACCACCAGCAAGACCTAAGAATCCCATATGTTCGCACAGATTATATTTACCTTGCTTACAAGCTGTACATTTACCACATGCAAAAATAGGCTCTACGACCACACGGTCACCAGCCTTCACTTTGGTTACACCTTCGCCCACTTCAACTACTTGTCCGGAAAATTCATGTCCCATAACGACAGGGGCTTGTTCATGAGTTAATGGATGATTTGTTCCTTGAGAAATAAAGATAGGACCTGCTGCGTATTCATGCAAATCACTACCACAAATACCACACCACTCAATTTTGATTTTTACTTTGCCTGCGGATGCTTGAGGTTCTTCGATCGTTTCTACTCTTAAGTCTTTAACACCATGCCAACGCAATGCTTGCATTTCTGTCATCTCCCTAGTCTGAATATATCATTTTAAAGTTAATTATAAAATATTTTAGGAAACGTTTCCGAAAATTATAATGTCACATTATTGACATAAAGTCAAATGGTTTAGCGATAAAAAGTGATGATAATCATTGAAAAAATAGATTCTTTTTTCATAAGAATAATCTTTATATGAGATTATATTAGATCAAAAGGAGAGTTCAATAACGAAATAGAATCATGCGGATAATGCATTATCCCTTGATACAGCTTGTAGATCAGACTGCATGATATAATTGATGTAACTAATGAAAAATTTCAAAAGAGTATGGAAACGATTCCGGTAAGGAAGGACGATCTAAAGATGACTTCAAAAAAAGTAACGATAGAAGATGTAGCCAAGCAAGCGGGAGTCGGCATTGCTACCGTATCGCGGGCATTAAATAACAGTACAGGGATCAGTCAAGCGACTAGAGCACGGGTACTACAGATTATTGATGAAATGGGTTTTACACCGAATACGTCTGCCCAAAGTCTCAAAATTCGTCAGACCCGTCAGATTGCACTTGCAGTACCCGATATTCGTAACGCTATTATTCCTGATATCGCATGGGCAGTTGAACAAGCGGCAAAGCAACATGGATATCGTGTGGTACAGATCAATACACTTGGAAATGCCAGACTGGAACTGGAAACGTTACGTGACATCAAAAAGCTTCATGTAGATGGGTTAGTGATGATGCCACTCGCTTATCCCAAATCACTGGAAAGTCTTATTAATCGTGCAGGTATCCCGATATCGGTTATTAATTATAGTAAAAAGCTAAGCTCTGATCTCAAAGCCGATATTGTGGGTCTTGCCAAGCAAGAAGGCAAGTTAGTGATGGAGCATCTGATTCAGATTGGACGTACTCGAATTGCTTATGCAGGTGCACCCAAAGACAAGATTGAAGAACGTTATCTTGCTTATGAACAATCTGTGGGGCAGGTCGATGCTTCACTTGTTTATTTTGGCGAAGATTTCACCTTTGAGACGGGACGGCAAGCAGCGAATTATTTTTATCATCTCAAACACATGCCTGATGCAATCTATGCTGTAAATGATATGGTAGCGATCGGTATTGTGAATCGTTTCAAAGAATTAGGAGTGCGCGTTCCTGAAGATATCGCTATTGTAGGAATCGATAATAATTTATGGACAACGATCACGACTCCGCAGATCAGTTCAGTCTCGATTATGGGCAATGAAGTAGGAAGATTAGCCGCAGAACTATTACTCAAACGTATTCAGTCACCTGATAGAACTGAATATGAACGTGTCGAATTTGAACCCCGTTTAATTGTGCGTGAATCCAGTGTAGCGTCGCATCATTATTCTCATATCAACAAATCTAGTGATGTATAAATTTATTTTGGTTACTTGACGAAACTTTATATTTTAAATATACTAACTTACATAAAGTAAATAAATGAATTTGTGCTTAAGATAACAAATTATTTTATTTTGCTGAATGTAATATGAATTGCATACGTTATTGATTATGATGAATAAAGCAAGTTGATTACAGATCAAAAAATAATGTGAGATACGATGGAGGTTGCGCTTATGAAATTTCTAGTTACTGGAGCTACAGGTCAATTAGGTTCACTGGTTATTGAGCAATTATTAAAAACGGTTCCTGCTAGTGATGTCGTTGCAAGTGTACGTGATCCGAAAAAAGCAGAGCATTTAAGCGCTCAAGGTGTAGAAGTAAGAGAAGGCGATTTTGCTCGTCCAGAGACATTATCTTCCGCATTTGCAGGTATCGATAAATTATTGATGATCTCAACTTCGCCGGGTAATCGTGTAGCAGAGCAACAAGCTGCAATCGATGCCGCTAAAGCCGCAGGTGTTAGCTTTATCGCATATACCAGTGCACCGAATGCTCAAGAAAGTACATTCTTTTTAACAGAAGATCATCGTCAAACTGAAAATGCGCTAATCGCTTCAGGTATCACCTATGCTATTCTACGCAATAACTGGTATTTGGAAAATGAGATGGGTACGATTCAAGCTGCATTACAAGGGGCTCCGTGGTTAACATCTGCTGGAACCGGTAAAGTAGGCTGGGCGATCCGTCGTGATTATGCAGAAGCAGCAGCTAATGTGTTAACTCATGAAGGTCACAATAATAAAGTCTATGAATTGTCAGGTCCATTATTAACACAAGAAGAATTAGCAGCGATCTTAGCTGAAGTGAGTGGCAAAGATATTCCTGTTCAACAAGTGGATGATGCAACTTATGAACAAGTAATGAAAGAAGCTGGCGTACCTGTAGACGCTCTTCCATTTGTAGTTGGTATTCAGACGGCGATTCGTGAAGGTTCACTAGCTGTAGACAGTCAGGATTTCCAGAACGTATTGGGTCATCCGAATACACCACTTAGCGAAGGATTTCGTGATATTTTGAAGCAAAACTAATTTAAATAAATAATCGATTCCAACACATAAGTCTGCTGATACAGTGAATAATGCTGTAGAAGCAGGCTTATTTTTTGATAGCTATGATACAATACACAAAAAAGTAAGATGAGCTTAAAAGATACTAAAGTAGTCAAGCTTATACGAATGATCGTGAGGGAAATCGTGATGTCTGGTAAAAAGCAGTGGATTGTACAATGGAAATCAACACAAGCGTTAACCCATCAATGGATGTCGATCGGGGAATATCATTCTTTTATACATCCAGCATTCATTCTTATTATAGATGGACAGGCCATCTGGAAAATCAACGGTGAACGTGTTCAAGTGTCATTCGGTCAATTAATTGCAGTAGAAGCATACTCGTTGATCGAAGTGCTTGAAGGAGGTCAACTTGATTTGTCAGGTTGGTGCCTTGAATTTAATACATATGGTATAGCAGATAATACCTCCACTTTGACTGAATACCTATGGTCTGTTCCTGTAGAAGGAACGTATCAGAAAGTACAATTAACAGGGGGAATACTAGCCAATATTAGCCAACATTTGAGTCAAGAAGAAGCAGATCAACAGTACGAATTATCTATTAAGCATCCCTATATGATCTATGAATTGCTTAATTATCTGTATATGGACAGGATGCATCAACCCGATGATCAACAGACATTGACTCAAGGAATCATACGTTCTGCTGAATATATGCAGACTCATTATGATCAAGTGATTACCCGTAAGCAGTTAGCAGAGATTGCAGGAGTAAGTCCTTGGTATTATTCACGTAAATTTAGTGAGCGATTCGGGAAGTCACCGTTAGAGTATCTAGCTTCTTTTCGTATGTATCGGGCGCAAGAACAACTGATCTTTACACAGATCAATTCACAAGATATTGCCAAAAAGTCGGGCTTTGAAGATACGCATTATTTTAGCCGCAGGTTTAAGCAGTTGGTTGGTGTTTCGCCAAGTCTATATGCTGACAGCTTGTCATCACGCAGAATAGTCTGTCTTTCTTCTACCTGTGCAGACATTATGATTCACCTTGGTATAATCCCTTATGCGGTGATTGTTACTCCGATTCTTTTGGCTCCCCATCAGTTCAAGCAATTCGAAGCCCATGCTGTGAAAATGGTAGAGATCGCGCAGTATGAGCAAGATATTGGGCAGATTCAGCAATTAGAACCTGAATTGTTGGTTGGCAATGTCTGGTCTGAAGAGGTGAGACAACAGTTACGTGCTATTGCCCCTTTGATTACAAGCTTGAGTATAGATGTAATGACATTACTGGAACAATTATCGTCTGTATTTAACAAGCAGACAGAAGCTCAGCAACTTCAAATCCAGTTAGAACAAGAAATAACTATCGCCAAACAAGCGCTACAACCGATCATTAACGCCAAAGCGACTATTATGGTTTTACGAGTAGAACCGTTTGGATATCGTTATCTTGGTGTAGATGCAGTGGGGATTGCCCGATTATTGTATCATCAGTTGGATTTGAGTGCGCCAGAGGTATTACAAGAAGGTAAAGCATGGTTCAATCCGTGTACATTCGATCTGTTGCTATCAGCCAATCCTGATTATCTTTTTATAGAAAAAAGAATTATAGAGCAGTTCAGTACAGAAGAGAGCATGAACAAATTAATAGACAGTGATGTGTGGCAACAGTTAAAAGCTGTTCAGCAACAGCAAGTATTTGATATGGATACTCGATTGTGGGTAGAAGGACGCGGAATCCAAGGATACACGATGATTTTGGATGAAATAACGACTCATCTTAATCCTACTTTTAAAAATAGTGCACAATAATTCAAATCAATACGCACGATTCCCCATGTTAGGAAGAGTTGTTGTCTGATACTATATGATAATAATAATCATTATCATATGAGGAGAGATACATTTATGTCGCGTCGTTTGTTAAGTTGGGGAATAATCTTGATGGCATTTAGCGTGTTGATGTCCGCTTGTTCTAGCGGTTCGAATAAAGAAGCAAACACAGCAACAGCTACTGAACAAGCTACAGCAACCAAAGTAGTAAAAGATTATTTTGGAGAAGTCACTATTCCTGAAAAGCCTAAAAATGTACTGGTGCTTAGCTCGATCTATGCAGAGTATTTGATTGAAATGGGTGTTCCACCACAGATGGTGATTTTTGTACCGGAAGTAGAACCGGATTATCGTGCTCCTTATTTTGAAAAAAATGGGATTCAAATGATTGAAGCCGAGCAGTATCAATATAATTATGAACAATTGCTATCATTGTCTCCTGATCTGATCGTAGGGATTGGAGTAGGTATGGAACCCGGAACGTACGAAGAGTTATCTAAAATTGCACCAACAGTAGCGATCAATGCAGATAGTGAAATGAAAACGGCTATGCCTGAATTAGCTAGTATTTTTGATAAAACAGAAACGTCCAAACAAGTACTAGCAGCATTCGATGCCAAAGCCAAGCAAGCTAGAGAACAGATTCAGCAAGCCATTGGCGACAAAACAGTATTGATTCTACGTGTAGAGTCAGAGCGTTATCGTGTGATGGGACCCAAAGCGGCGAATAGTAGTGCATTCTTTTATCAGACATTAGGTCTACATAGCCCTGAAGCGATCAAAGACTCTACCGATTGGTTCTCTCCTATATCACTGGAAGCTTTACCTGATATGAATCCCGATTATATTTTTGTCGAAGATCGTATTTTGAAAGATCACGATAATACCGAATCAATGAAAAAGTTGAAAGAAAATAAAGTATGGGCAAGTCTGACAGCTGTCAAAAATGATCATGTATTCCCGCTCAAAACCAGTGACTTTGTTCATGGAGTAGGACCTGTCGGTTCTGTGTTATTGATGAATAACGTCGTCGAAAAGTTGGTGAAATAAGATGAATCCTATCGAACAGTTTGATATTTATGATATCACCATCATTGGCGGCGGCCCTGCGGGGATGTATGCTTCTTTCTATAGTGGAATGCGAGCAATGCGTACTAAGATTATCGAAGCCAAACATGAACTCGGTGGCTTTATGCGTACCTATCCTGAAAAATTAGTATGGGATGTAGGCGGCATTGATCCAACTCGTTGCGAGAACATTATTGATTCGCTTGAAAGACAAGCCAAAACATTTGAACCCACTATTGTATTTGGTCAGGAAGTGGCTCACTTGGAACGGCTTGAAGATGGAGTACTCATGCTTACTTCCAAAACAGGTGAACGTCATTATACACGGACTATTGTGTTGTGTATTGGTAGAGGGATGACTCAGATTCAGAAGCTAGATATTCAAGGCGCCAATCAATATGAGCTGACCAATCTACACTATACAGTAACCGATCTTTCTCGATTTGCGGGTAAACGCGTACTGATCTCTGGTGGTGGAGATTCAGCAGTCGATTGGGCAAATGAATTCGCAGGGTTAGCCAAAGAAGTCACTGTTGTGCATCGACGAGATGAATTTGGAGGACATGAACAACCTGTTGCACAAATGAAATCTTTTGCTAAGGTATGCACACCTTATCGTATAGATCATCTACATGGTGCACAAGATAAAATAGATAGTGTGGAAATTGCGCATATGCATACGGATGAGCGACAACATATTGAAGTCGATGAAGTCATCGTCAATCACGGATACGATCGTAACTTTGGTAATCTGATGGAATGGGGTCTAGAGCGGGAAGATTACGGTGTGTCGGTAGATCCACGTATGCGTACCAACATTCAAGGCGTGTTTGGTGCAGGAGATTGTATCACGTATGGAAGCAAAGTGAGACTGATCGCAGGCGCATTTAACGATGCTGTGCTTGCAGTAAATGCAGCCAAATTGTATCTAGAACCGGATGCTTCTCATATGGCAGGAGTCTCTTCTCACAATACACGTTTTTATGAAAAAAATAAAAATGTAAGTTCGTAAGTTAGCGCGTAGCAATTACAGTGTGATGATGGATGAAGAAGTGAGTATACCCAATAACGATAGACCCAAAATAGCATAGAACAATAATCTAAGTAATTATAAGCTAATTAGAAATAGAAGAAAATAAACGAGCTAATCTGTAACGACTATAGATTAGCTCGTTTTTTAGTGAGTAAAAAAAGTGAATATTAATTTCTTAATAGAGTCGAGATCGAATGAATGGATAGAAAAGAATCCTTATATCTTATTTGTGCACAAACAGCATGTTGAAAATGATAAAAGGACTGATATACTCAATAAAGAAATACATAATAAGGAGAATATATGCATAACATAAATCATTTACAATTAAATCCTACACAGAGATACGATGAGTTCGATCCTCAAAAAGATGGAAATAAAAATACAGAATTTATTGATTTTGTCATCGATGGTAAATCTCTTTATAACATGCTGAAAAAATATGATATGGTTCCTGTGTTAGGATGGGGTGGGAAAGAGCATCAAAAACAAATATTAGATTATTTGTTACTCAAACAGATGCATCCTTATCTATATTATAGATATCCGATATTGGTCTGTCCTTTGTGCGGGGATGAAGAATGTGGTTTTATATCTGTTCTCATAGAAAGAGAAGCAGACATGATCATATGGAGAGATTTTAAACTAGAGCCTGATAATAAAACTATACCTATAGGACCCTTTTATTTTGAATGGGAACAATATCAGAAATTAATAAGTAAGACTAAATAACAATATAATGATAGAAGTATTTACTCAGGAACATGTGAATATGGAAAGTTACATAGAATGGACAGAAATTGAAGAAGGTGATAATCGACCTACGATTCCAATAGGATATCCAAAATGCGAAAAGCATGATGTTTATTTAACCTGTCATGGGTGTGTGCTGTGTAATAGTGAAGTCTAAAGAATAGGAGAGTTTCTATGAAATTTATAATTTTATTTGGTCCGCAAGCAGTGGGGAAAATGACAGTCGGTCAGAGTCTTGTAGCTAAAACGAACTTTAAATTATTTCATAATCATATGTCGATTGATTTGGTGTCTAACTTTTTCGATTACGGTACGCCTGCTGGCAAGCGGTTGGTACAGGTCATCCGACAAGAGATATTTGAAGAAATATCCAAAAGTAATCTGGATGGACTGATTTTCACCTATGTATGGGCGTTTGATCTGCAAAGTGATTGGGATTATATAGAGAACATTTCTGATCTATTTCGATCTAGGGGTGCTGAAGTATATTATGTGGAACTTGAAGCAGATCTTGAAGAACGTAAGGTGCGAAATAAGACCGAGAATAGACTAATACATAAACCAACCAAACGAAATACCGAATGGTCTGAAAATGAGCTGATTGAAACAAATAAACTGTATCGACTCAACTCATTACCGGATGAGATACAAAAGCAACATTATTTACGGATCAATAATACTCATCTATCAGCAGATACGGTGGCAGACATGATTATAGAAAAGTTTAAACTAAAATAGGCTGTCTAGTTAAGGTAGCCTATTAAGACTAGTTCAGTTGATCTCCTAAGTCCTTAGCCTGCTCCATAAATTCTTGTTGATTAGCAGCCATTTGTTCATACATTTTGATAGTGTCATTATAAATAGCTTCATCTCCAGTTTTTAAGTAGCGTTTTAGATTATCTATAATTTGTTTACCTGTATAACCTATAACCAGTACATGATCGCGAAGAGCTATAACATCAGCTTGCAAATCAGTGTCCTTGATTTGAGGTGTAGTGATTAATGAAAGAGCGGATAATTTTTTCTCAATATTGTCTGAATAAGGTTGAATATTAGCCAGTATCTCATCTTCAGTCATTTCTTCAGATATATTAGCAGGTGTAGCAACTTCTTGCATTTGTTGACCTATATACTGTATACCTTGCGTATAAGTTATCAGATATTTTTTAATATCTTCTTTTTGCTGTTTAGACAAAGTGGTTTCTATTGTATTTTGTTGCTTATTTGTGTCTAGTGTTTTAGTTGTGCTCTCAGTAGTTGATGTAGAATCCGTACTTGAGTTAGTAACTTGTACATCTTCTTGTTGGTGAACACAGCCACAAAGGAGAATAATAACAGTAGCAGGTAATACTAACTTTTTAAATAACATGATTTCGCACATCCTATCATTTTTTATATTAATGTAATTAGTATTTAATAGAGTGAAATAGTTAAATATAACCAAATTCTTATCTATACTATCAAAGGATTAGGAATACAGCAATAAAAAATAGTATAAAAGAACTAATTTTAAATAAAAATTGAATAAATGATATAAGTTTTATATATCTACATCTATGGAGTTAGATATAAGCGAAATAATACAATGTATGGAATAAAAAAGAGGTGAAATTGATGGATCGGGTGATGGTGATAGGTTGTTCAGGTTCAGGAAAATCGACTCTTTCACAACAGCTTCATCAGGCATGGCAATTACCTGTTATTCATTTGGATCGTTATTATTGGAAAGCTAACTGGCAAGCGACAGAGTCTACAGAATGGGATCGGAAAGTAGAAGATTTTGCGTTAACAGATCGTTGGATTATAGACGGTAATTACTCCAGAACATTAGATATACGGATTAAGAGAGCTGATATCATTATCTTTTTGGATATGCCTAGATGGTTGTGTATGTATCGGATCATGAAGCGAAGAGTACAGTATCATGGCAAAACAAGACCTGATCTTAACGAAGATTGCCCGGAAAAAATCGATATCGAATTTATCAAATGGGTATGGAATTATAAAAAAAGAAATCGTGTGAGAACGTTAGAAAAGCTAGAACAGGTTGAAAAACATAAAAAAGTTATTATTATACGTCATCCGAAGCAGTTACAACAATTTATAAAGCAATTGCAAAATGATAAGAATGATCTGTTATAACCACAGAATCTGGAATATAAGTTGATTTTCCTTCTTAGCATTTCCCTGTTATAATTTGGATATACTACTGAATTGGGGGTCATACCGTGGCAATGTTGGTAGCAGTGCTAGATTGCTCGTTCACTACAAAGGCCTTACGCAAAGCCTAAACGGGGCGCATTTCTTTGTGTAGGGCGCGATAAGAACAAAGGATATCGCCCATGTTGTAACGTATTTTGGTATACGTAGGCTTTGCACCTTATGATTTGATGAATAATAATAAGGGGCTGAAAGCAATGCAAACACCATTTATCCAAAATTATCAATTGAATGTAATCAAAAAACAAGCAGATTTTCTTTTAAAAACAATGCGAAGTGTTGCCGATCGTAAAGTATTAGCAACCGTTAGAGAAACTGCTGTTATGAACGTTATAGAAGCTTTTGACGACTTGACCGCAGAGCAAAAAAGTCTTTTGGAACAGCTATCTACCTATGAAGCGACTCATGATCTGGAAAAGTATTTAGAACAACTGGATGCGTATGTGATTCCATTTCCAAAAGTGTCGCTCAAGCAGATTCAGAAGCTTTTCCCAAAAGCGAAAAAGCTCAAAACACCTAATCTAGAAGTAATCGATTATACACATACAACATATCTGAGATGGACAGATATTGCGACAAATCGTCTATATATTGTTTATCCGCATCAAGATCGGTTGGTCGGTATTGAGGGACAGATAACTTCGATGAATAAAAAAGGGTTTTGTATGTTCTGTAATCGACATCGTGAACTTGGATTTTTCAATGTGAAAATCAAAGCGAGTGGATCGCCGGATAATATAGCTTCTGTAGGTCAGTATATTTGTATCGATCATGAAGAGTGCAACCATAGTATTGCAGATACTGCTCCGTTGGAGAAGTTTATTTCTTCGGTAGGAAAATAATATTAATACCAGAAAAGGTCGCTCTTAGGAGCGGCTTTTTTTTATAATGTTAGTAAACAGAGATTATTGATATTAATAAATAATAAGATCGAAGTACATAAAAACTATCTAACTCAAAACTAAAACAAATAAATTTTAGAAGGAAATATTAAATATAATTGAGAATAAGTTAGTTCGAAGACAATGTATTGTCAAATACTTCATAGAAAGAGGAGAATGATATGAAAAAAATATGCACAGATTTTAATAATCCTAATCCATATCGAATAAGAATTCCTGATTTCGATATGGATTATTTTGAGCTTGTCGATGGAGAAAAAGTCATTTTATATGCTGAGGATATTCAGGTAGAAGCGAAAATTATGTATGATTCAGAGCAATCTTCTTGGTGTGGCGAGTTAACTAGTGAGTATATGGATGTTTCAAAAGATATTGAAGAAGCCAGAGACGATGGATTTATAAATGGGAAAGCATTTGGAATATGGAAAGAAAGAGCTGATTTGATGAGGAGAATGATAGAATTAAAAATAGATCCTCAAATCATTGCAGAGATAATCGGAGTATCGAAAGAAGAAATTTTAAGAAGATATGACTAAAAAGGAGAAAATACGTGATCTTAGAGTATTTCAATAGTTATGCCCAAAACACTGATTGCATACAACATTCTCCTCCTATAATGTATTGGAAAGACAGCAACTTTCTATATCTTTTATAGGAGGACAACCTGTATATAAAGAAGGATAAGAACATGTGAGCAGACGGCTAATTACTATTTCTATGTGTATATCAATTCGTGGATAAGATTACTTATGTTGTAGTCTGTACAAGCCTGATATCAGGCAGTTGTTGCTGGGTACGAGCCACATGACCGATACGGGCAGCAAGCTTGCGGAATGGGCCAAAGCTAGCGATCCGTATAAATGTCTGCATCGTGCCAACGCCGATTTTGGTTTGCGGATAAAAGAAATTTGGAGCACCTGGAGGTAAATGTTGCGCTTTATCTATAATCGGACGCATCCATTGCTCATACTTTTTGAGACAAATAGGTATGCCTCCTGCTTCATTAGATTCAGGTTGTGATAGAAATGCCGCCAGAACATATCCGCCAATCAATGCGAGTGACGATCCACCTCCACCGATAGGAGTGACACACCATGCTGCATCGCCGGTAACACATACTCTGCCTTCTGACCATGTAGACATCATAATTTGAGTAAGGTAATCAAAGTAAACATCTTGTGATGTAGCAAATCCGTCAATCACACGAGAATCTTCCCATCCTGCGCCTGCAAAAACCTTACTCAATTCTGTACGAGCCTGTTCCGAAGGAATAGCTGCCAGATTACGATCACGATCTTTAAAGGCGAGCATCGCACGTATCGTTCCCTGATTATCAGGACGAAGTGAAATTTGACGACCGCCTGTAGCTGTATACCAACGCCACCATCGGTCATCTCCAGCTTGTCGTTCAATCGTACCGTATGCTATGTTCAGACCCAATTCACGTCTAGATACACGATCTCCAAACACTTTATCCCGTGTTCTGGATCGTACCCCTTCAGCGATAATAAGTAAATCGTATATTTCTGTTTTGCCTGAATGCAGATCGATCTCAACATGTTCTTGGTGATCTACAATGTGTTCAATCCAGTCACCATAACGAACCTGAACTTGCGCTGGTAATGCATCCAAAACAATACGTGCCAAGTCGCCACGTAAGATTTCCAATTCAGCAGTCAGTCCATCTGAATCTTCTACCGGAAAAGCACCAACAGTTTGTCCTTTTTCATTTACAAATGCGGTTCCTTCTTCAGTCGTCGTTTGGTTGCGCACTTGATCTTCTAAGCCCATCATTTGAAGAACTTCGCGTGCAATCCCACGCACATCAACATTTTGCCCACCATCACGAAAAGTACTAGCACGCTCAATAACCGTAACTTCCCAACCAGCTTTGTTCAACCAGAATGCTGTACTAAGTCCAGCAATACTCGCACCTGAAATCAGTGCTTTTTGAACCGTCATGATGTTGCTCCTCTCGACGTGTAAATACGCCATTATGAATAACGTTGGAGTCATTAAAGACAATCATAAAAAAACCACAACTCACCCTTGATATAAAGTGGAGAGATGCAGTTAGATGTTCCTTACCCTCTGTGATTAGAAATTGAAACTGTGGATAAGATATATAGGTTGGTTTATTGTAAAATGATTAGCAAATATTCTTGAAATTATTGAAGTCTACCGTATCTTCTTAATCAAACAAACTGCTTGATAATGTTCTAAAGTATCTGGATAACTAAAATACTGAATCAAGGATGGAAGTGAATCTAGTAATGGCCAAATCAATCGTAACTTGCTGTAGTGTAGGTGTATATGAGCATGCGCTTAAAAGAGGTAATCAGTATATTGTCAATAATGAGAGTGATGATAAGTATAGAATAACTGGTAATCATGGCAGATTAGTTTGGATAGCTAAAGCTTATTTTATAGAGGGGAATATCACATTGCCCTATTTGAAAGAATGGAAAGTAGAAGATAATCCAGCAGAATTAGATTTTATAGAAGTTGATCTTATGTTTTCGGATGGTAGTAAGCGATGGTGTCTGATCACCACTCCTTCTAAACTTGCAGATTATTTTGAAAAGCAAATGTACCGTTTAGGTTTTAATATCAGGCATTTACTTATATTGAAAGAAATAAATTATGAAGCTATTGAAAAAACACTACGATATTTAGAAGCTCAAGATGAATTAACAGATGCCAGTAGAGCTTTAGAATAATAGTATACATAAGGAGATGATATTTTTGTTTAGAGATTCGAGTCATGCTTGGAATCCAACTTCTGAAGAAATTAGAAGTTGGGCTTATAGTAAAGAGAGTATTCCAGAGCAAGACTGGGAATTAGCAGTCAATAGTTTTGATCATATACCTATGATTTGTACTTTTATTGACGATGAGACATGTAATCGTGATCGCTTTTTTCTGAGTAGTCTTTATGTTTTTACTGGAGATGTTATTAGAGGTGCAAAGGTAGAAGAGATACAAAAACTTTCTATATTACTAAATAAAGTAGATAAGACTGCAAAGGCTAAAAAGTTAAAAGCTTGGATACAACGTTCAACACATCTTATACAATACCCTGAAGAATATAACCGTGATTATTGGGGTTTGGGAAGTAAGTATATTAAAATGAAATTTCTTTGCTGATCACCGTAGAGTCTGCAAGGGATTTTTGAGTTATATGCGAGCTTTTTTACTTATTTCTAATTTTCCTCATCATGAGAGCTCCTTCAAAAAGCATTTTCAAAATCTGGAAAGTCGACAAGGAGCTAATTTGCTTTCAGATTGCTGATTGATAATTTCATTTGCAGCCAAACGCGCAATAAGAGGTGCTAGCGTAATCGCAGCATGCATTGATGCTAGATAAAGACCTTTTATGCGGTTATCAAAGCCTACGATCGGATAACCGTCTTCAGGCATGGGTCTCAACCCAACTTTTATGCTTTCTAATTCTATTTGATCCCCATCTTTGAGGCTATGACGCAGCGTATCGAACGCTCGCTTACCAACTGCCTCAGGCCCATTTTCTAATGAATCGTCGATATAATCTTCAGCAGCTAATAGGATATGATCTGTCAGTTGACGTGCTTCAAATTTCGCATTCGAAATCAATGTATGGATATATTTATGGGATGTTTTCATCTGAATCAGAATAGAAGGTGACGATGTTACGGGTACATGAATTTCTAATGGGCTACACAGTTCAAGAATGCTTGTACCTGCTGCCAATACAACGATATCTGACTCTACAAAACCATTGGACGTGTGAACACCGATCAGTTGGGATGCGTCTTTTTCTAGCCCGGTCACCCGTGTGCTTAATAGAACTTTTGCTCCATATTCTTGCGCTTTGCCCAGTAAGAGTTTGGTTATTTCTATAGGATTAACTGCTCCTTCTTCACTAGCAAAAAACGCTTCATCGGGATATTCTTCTAAATTCGGTTCTAGTTCCATAAGTTGCGTACGATTTAATTTTTGAAAGCGATGCTGTTTAACAGGTGACGAAATGTCCCAAGT
The DNA here is from genome assembly GCF_028594455.2 of Paenibacillus sp. PK4536. Taxonomy (NCBI): domain Bacteria; kingdom Bacillati; phylum Bacillota; class Bacilli; order Caryophanales; family Paenibacillaceae; genus Paenibacillus; species Paenibacillus sp. PK4536. Next base: position 4,815,287 of record NZ_CP126313.1, on the reverse strand, counting down.
CAAAGCTCCGTTCCAATGGATATTCAGTTCTGGCAGTTCTTGCTGAAGTGTATGATATTCTTCCAAAGCCAAATCATATAAATGCTGGTATGGGGGAGCCACTTCATGAGTCGTATGTATCCAAGCAAAAGATTTTTCTGTCACTTCTTGTGCTGCGGCTGAATGCTGTTCAATCACGATTACATCTTGATTCCGTTTGGCGAGATGGTATGCCATAGAAGCTCCTACAATCCCTGCGCCAATAATGACGATTTTCGGTTTATTCAATAATAACGCCTCCTTTGCCCTCCATTGTAGCATAAGCCATATTCATCGGGCGTTATGACCATCCAATACCTAGCTTCTTTCAAATCATGTTCCAACTATAAAATCTATTCTTTCTTATAAGCCAGTATCCCTTAGGCTGTGATTAAAAGAAGCAGAAGGAATGACAGATGTGCAATTTACTGCATTTCCATTTTCAGGTCAAAATAAAGAAATAGTAGTATTCAGTCTGGAAACAGAAACAGCTAAAGGTTGGGAATCTGTATTTGTAACTACGTTTCAACCAAGTTCCAAAGTCCAAAAGCAACATATGACATTACCACGAAATGATTACAAAAAATTTCGAATTTTTATTTCAAGTATGAATCCGAATCTTGCCGTTTTGGGATATAAACAGTGGAGTAACTGAATCCTTCGTAGCTCCGTACGTATACTCATCTGAATCGATAACCACAATAATGGACAATGAATATGTAAGGGATTGATCGCGGTGTAGGATCAATCTCTTTTTGCTATTTTACAAAGCTTTTTCTGATTTTGATGACTTGTTCAATATTAGACTCCTAAGAAATGGATACAAAAGGAAACAAGAGTCCGTCTTTTATACAGAGTATTAAAAAAGTTCTTTCTAAAGGAGCCGACAATGTTAAAAAGACGCAAACTTATTCTCACCATAACACTACTGTATACGCTCTTTATTTTTTATTTTATGTTTTTTGCGTTCGGCAGAAGCGATTCTGAATCCGATAGTTATACATTTATCTTTGTACCCGATAATTTTTTGAAATTACCTAATCCATTAGACTTTTTGCATCCGACACTAATGGATATGGTGAGTCTAGGAAATATGGCGGCTTTTATTCCTTTTGGCATTTTAATTCCATTATTGTATTCGATAAAATTTATTCGATTCATTATCTTGTTTATATTTTCTATCCTTGTGCTTGAAACGATACAGGCTTTGACTTTACTTGGAAGCTTCGATATGGGCGATGTTTTGAAAAACTCAACTGGCGCAGTGATCGGGTTCGCAGCTTACAGCATTGGAATCCGTGCTAAAAACGTTCGACGAAGCGTTATCTCTATGGGCATTTCTATGGCTTTGCTATTGATCGTAACATGGGGAATTGGTGCTGGAATCGATAAAGCGGTTGCTAAAAATCCGGGATCATTTGTTGCTTTAAACGAATGGGAAAACAGCAGTGGAGTCACATCGAAAAAGACGAAATCGCTCCCCTTCAAAATAGGTGGACAAGAAATCACTCCTCAATTCAATGTATATGACACTAACGGTAAGAAATCAGAAACATATAGTTACAAGTTTAATGACAAAGAATTTTATTTTTATTTGCAATATGGAATTCCAGACCAAACCGATTTCCAAGGAAGTATAAGTGTGTCTGTAGACGGACGGCAAATCTTATCCTATTCCTCTGAATATCAAAAGCATAAGCCTGAGATATTCGAGTGGTATTTCGAACAAGCCGACGTGCTTACGATTACGTTAGAAGGAAACGAAAAGGCATGGGATATTGGATATCGAGAGATGAAGCATTTGTGGGAATAAGATCAATCGAATAGAAAAAGGAGCGATTCTAAGTCTTAATCTAGACTTGGAGTCGCTCCTTTTTGAATTTTTTAAATGTTATATATCTTCTCCAGTCGCCACCGGATTCTCCTTATAACTAATCCAGTCACTCCAACTTCCACTATACAACTTCACATTCTTATACCCAGCCTCTTTCAGCGCCAACACATTCGGACAAGCCGACACTCCAGAACCACAATACACAATAATCGACTGCTCTTTATCCAATCCTGCAAAATGCTTTTCCAACTGCTCTACATCGTCATACCGATCTTCTTCATCATGACGAGTATCTAACCAGAAATAATTCACCGCTCCTGGAATATGTCCCGCTTTGGGATCGATCGGTTCTTCAAGTCCCAGATACCGTTTGTTTTCACGAGAATCGATCAGTACAGGCAAAGAAATAGGATCTTGAGTCTGGACAGAAGGAGTCGTATCTGTAGAACCATAAGCTTGAGACACCTGACGAACTTCTTCGATATCTGCTAACATATCAGGCTGTACAGTTGCGACAAATGTGGTTGGAATCACAACAGGTTGATCGCTAGTCACAGGATACTTCGCATTTTTCCAAGTGGTAAATCCTTCGTTCAATACATACACTTGCTGATGCCCTACATAGTGAAGCATCCACCATAATCTGGCGGCATTGATTCCTTTGTTATCATCATAGATCACGACACGACTATTTGGATTGATTCCTGCTTTGCCAAGTGTAAGTGCTAATTGATCGACATCAGGTAATGGATGACGACCACCATGTGCTGTTACTGGAGCCGATAAATCTTTTTCCAGATCGAGATAGACCGCACCCGGTATATGTTCTGCTTCATAAGCCGCCGCACCCGCAGGTTTGTCATTTAACCAGAAGCGACAATCTACAGTGACGATATCAGGTTCGTACAAGCGAGCAAGTAACCATTTCATTGATACTATATTTTGCATTATATGTATCTCCTTTTATAAATAATATCTTTTTGTATAGTGTACATGATATTGCAGCAGGTATCTATTTGGAATTCGTAAAGACGTTTAACAAACTTAATATAAATAACAAACATAGCGTTAACAAAATTACCGTAAGATGTGGAAAGTACATAGATGCACAATTGTTGAGGAGGATTTACATTATTATGAAATTATCTAAATTTAAAATGCTAGGATTATCCCTGACGTTATCGGTATTGGCAGGTACGGTCGGTGGACATTCTTCGTATGCAGCAGAAGCGAAAGATGCATTGACACCAGTGAAGCCAGCATGGGGTTATTTTGTAGACAATTACAAAAACAATACGAAAGACAATATGTCTGCAACATCTAATCCGGCTATTGGTGTATTATCTGGATTTGAAAAGTTATGGACACCGGGTGCTACTTGGGATTCAGGTACAGCCGTAAATGCTAAAATCTTAGACCAGAATATTCAGATGGTCATCGACATAGCGAAAAAACGTACAGCCAGTCAAGCTCAAGCGGCTTATCTGGATGATCGTCGTAACCAGAGTTACAGTGTGATCGAAGGTCTAGGTTCGCTTACAGATGTATATCGTAAAGATGCAGGCGCAACGACCACAATTACAGATGTTCCCGCAGATGCGACAACGCAAAAGTATGATGATGGAGGCAACAATGCAGGTGATCCGAACTCTAGCTTGGGTAGTGTTGTAAGTCTGGTGAACAAGTTACGTGGTGATTATTCATCTACGAATCCAGCGAAAAGCTTTTTTAATTACAAACGTCCTTTCCGTTGGGATTCACCAGCGATTGTGATACCAACATTAGTGCCACAGATTAAGTCTGATCCAACCTCAGATGGAGGCTTCCCGAGTGGGCATACCAATGCAGCCTATTTAAGTGCTTTTGCAATGGCTTATGCTATGCCTGAACGTTATCAGGAGTTACTGACTCGTGCTTCTGAACTTGGTAACAACCGAATTGTTGCAGGAATGCATTCTCCATTTGATGTAATGGGTGGACGTGTGATGGCAACGGCTTTGTCGGCGGCTATTTTGAATGATCCAGCAAATAAAGAATTGAAGAAACAAGCATACCAACAAGCGCAAAAAGTATTAATGACGCAAACAGGAACAGCGCCAGATCGCTTTAGTGATTACAAAGCCAATAAAAAAATGTATACCGAGCGCTTAACGTACCAATTCCCGCAAGTGTATGCCAAAAACCAACCGATCGCTGTACCTAAAGGGGCAGAGGTATTATTAGAAACGCGTCAACCGTATCTAAGTGATAACCAGCGCCGAGCCGTATTAGCAACAACAGGGATTCCATCTGGTTATCCTGTATTGGATGATGCTGAAGGATGGGGACGTTTGAATTTATTTGCCGCAGCGGATGGTTATGGCGCATTTATGAGTAATGTTACGGTAACGATGGATGCTTACAAAGGTGGATTCAATCAGGAAGATCACTGGCGTAATGCTATCGCAGGTAAAGGCGGTCTGATCAAAAAAGGAACAGGTACTCTTTATCTAGAAGGTAAAAATACATTCAGTGGAAATACAACGGTTATGCAAGGCACACTCGAAGGAACAACAGCGACAGCATTTGGACGTGGAAATGTCACCAACCAAGGCGGTACACTTGCTGAACAAACAGCTGGCATGTGGACGATTGATGGTGATTTCAAACAAACACCTAAAGGTACACTGGAACTAAATATCGGGAGCAAAGCCGATCTTTTGAAAATCAAAGGAAAAGCTAGTTATAACGGTAAGCTACAATTGAACTTTACTAATAACTATATGCCTGCTAACGGTATGAAGATTGTGATCAATAAGAAATCTGTACAACATGGACAATTCTCGTCGATGACAACAACAGGATTACCTAAAGGTTACAGCATCAAAGCGATCTACAGTAATACCAGTGTGAAATTAAAAGTGAGTAAAAAATAATCTGCTATCGTGCATATATTGCTAAAAGTGAAGCCATCTTATAGATGGCTTTTTCTTTATACTTTTTTGCATTTTACCTCTTATGGTGCAAGTCATTCTTATATTGAAGTCGATGCTCATATATCCTATTTAACATTTCGCTTTACTTCATGATCTAATAGTTCAATGTCTTCTCCTTGTTGCTGACGAAGACTAATATTTTCTGTGCCCCATGCACACATCACTTCGACAATAGCATTGGCTGTTCTGCCGTATGCTGTTAAAGAGTATTCAACTTTAGGAGGCATTTGCTGATAGACGTATCGACTTACTAAGCCATCTTGTTCAAGTTCACGTAATTGCTGAATCAGTACTTTTTGCGAAATACCTTGAATATTACGTTGCAATTCACTAGTACGCATTGCATCCGATGCCATTAACAAACAGATGATCAACGCTTTCCATTTTCCGCCGATAATTTCAAGGGTGGCTTCTATGCCTAGATGATATTGTTTCATTCTTCATTTCCTCCGTTTGAGCTCATTTGCTTGTAGTTATTGAGCTATATAAGCCTATCGATCATAAGCTTGATTCTTTATTGTTACATCAGATCGTAGATAAAGTCTATACACACTTTAAAGTAAGTACATGACTTTATTGTGTGTATTTTCTTTTGGGTCAAGCTATATCATAATGGCAATATTCTCACATCACGAAAGGAAATTATATCGTATGAAAACATTGATTATTTTAGCACACCCGAATCTTGCAACATCCAAAGTGAATAAACGCTGGCATCAGGAATTACTTCAACACCCGGATCAAGTGACGATTCATCATTTATATCAAGCATATCCAGATTGGAATATTAATGTGGCTCAGGAACAACAATTACTGGAAGCTCATGATCATATTATTTTACAATTTCCATTCTACTGGTATAGCTATCCGCCTTTACTGAAGAAGTGGTTCGATGATGTCTTCTCATATGGATGGGCATACGGATCAGCAGGGGATAAGCTGAAAGGGAAAAAGATAGGCTTAGCGATGTCTATTGGAGATAAGCAGGAAAATTATGATCCAGAAGGTTCGGTTACTTTTACAGTAGAACAACTAATCAGTCCGTTCCAAGCAAGTATGCAGCATGTAGGAGCGATAGCATTGCCACACTTCGCTATGTTTGGGGCATCTTTTCAAGCAACAGACCAACAAATTGATCAAAGTGCTAAAAAGTATATTGACTATATTGTTGAGTATCAGAGTTAACCTAATCGTAAAAAACGTATCAAACATAAGCTTGAGTAGAAGTAGATTTATCGAAATACGACCTTTCACCACATAAGACATGTTTACTTGTAATGATTGTTTTCATTAATTCCTTTTACTAATCTTTCTATTGATTACCTATATCTATAAATCTTTTCTTGTATAAAAGGCTTTAGCCGTAGACGTTCAAGTGTAACGTTGGTATTTCGGTTAAAGTCTTTTTTTGTTACACTCAGAATAACGATAAATAAGAGGAGTCACACATCATGAATATTAACCAGATATTTGACCAATATTCGCTCGGGATTTACGCACTGATTGCAGTAGTTATTCTACTCATCATTATACTCACGATCAAAAGCATATCTCGCAGAAGAGCTAGAATACGCCGTCAACAACTTGATCCATACCGTATTACTATGCAGGATATTGACCAGATGGAAGGATCAGAATTTGAACGATATTTATATCGCTTGTTTACTGAATTAGGATATGAAGATACATACAAAACACAAAGCAGTGGCGACTTTGGGGCAGATCTAGTTTTTACCGATCGAGAAGGAATACGTAATGTACTACAAGCCAAATGCTATGCCGAACATAATAAAATTGGTTTGAGTGCTGTACAGGAAATTTATTCATCCATGCGTTATTATGAAGCAGAGAAGTGTATCGTATTAACATCTTCTTATTTTACCAAAGCTTGTGAAACACTTGCCGGTGTCAATGCCGTCACATTACTAGATCGCAATGATCTGATTCAACTGATTGAAGATTTCAAATCCAATGATCACGAAGAAGCTATGAACATCATCGAAAGTGAACCCCAGATTCTATTATCTCCGTGGAAACAAAGCACAAACCAACGACAATCTCAGCGCACACGTAAAAGTAGATAAAAAGGCTATCTTCCCTAATAAGGAAGTAGCCTTTTTTTAATTCGTTTTAATTCACTTTATATCCTTAAACCTCATTAAAGAAATAAAACCCAACACTCTTATAGTATTTGTAATTTTATAAACCCTAAACTCTAAATAATAAATTATAAATTATAAATTATAAATTATAGATTATAGATTGTAGATTATAGATTGTAGATTCTTAAAGGTTTTAAAAATGATCAACCCCCACCAAACGGAGGGAAAAGAATCGTGCTGAAAGAGCGAAGCGCTCGCCTTTAAGGACAGATATCGACTGCCTAGCAGTCCATCAAGATATCTGTCCTTAACAGCGACGACAAGAACGATTCTTTTCCCGCAGTGTCCCACTCCCATTCATTACAAATCGTTTGCGCATCATAGTTGATTTTATTTCTCCCGCTCCACCATTTCTTCCTCTGTCGCCATCAGATCAGGAGGAACAAGCGCTTCTGTTTTATCTTTTCCAAAACGAATAAACACCCATACGCCAAGTAAAATCAATACGCCAGCACCCAATTGAATCCCTGTTAACGATTCTCCTAGCAACCAGAAAGCCAAAAGAGAAGCAAAAACAGGTTCACCCAATACCGCCATAGACACAGCACCCGCGTTCATATATTTCAAAAGCCAGTTAAACAAATAATGTCCGAACAATGTGGGCACAATTGCAAGTAACCAGAATACACCCCAGTCTTTAGCTGCGTATCCGGTAAACGGAATATCATGAAACACATTGTAAAGTGCCATCACACTACCTGCGATAAAAAACACCCAGAAATTATAAATCAAAGCTTCCATATGAGAGCGGATATGCTTACTGATTAGCATATGTATAGCTACAGCAATTGTACCCAGAAACGATAAAATATCACCTTGTAGCGCTGTTCCCGACAGAGCAAAATCTCCCCACCCAATAGCGACTGATCCCAGCACCGCCATACCCATACCGATAATCATAAATCGATTGGTACGTGTACGAAAAAGGAAATAAGAACCGATGACCACCATAATAGGCTCAAGTGTCAAAATAACAGTAGAACTAGCAACGGTCGTTAAACGTAACGATCCCATCCAAAGTAGAAAATGAAGTGCAAGCATCAACCCTGATATACCTAGCATCAGCCATGTTTTGGGCTGAATCCGAAATAGTTCTTTGCGGTAACGAATCGCAAGCGGTAATAACAGTAAATTGGTGAAATACAATCGGTACATTCCGATCACAGATACTTCAGCATCTGACCACCGGATAAAGATCGACGAAAAAGAAATAGCTATAATGCCAATAACGTAGAGAAGTTCTAGAGGAATAGCAGGACTCTTAGAGGTTGCATGTGAATTCATAGGTGCGCTCCTAAATATAAGTATAATCATGTACATATTTTAATAAAATTATGCCTTCATGATTATACTCTATCCCTGATTAGCTGGGAATGATTACTCGAAAATCTTCCTATTGACAACAAAAATACCCTTAAGAACTAGTAAAAAAGAACCATTAATTTCTATTTTTTTAGAAAAATAGGTCTAAAGATAACAAACTTAATATATTGATATTTTACTATTAATTTTTATATACGCTTTAATATCAATGTATTATAGGAATTTTATTAAAAAAGTATTAAAAATAGAACTAGTACTTTTATACTAAAATAAAAACATTTTTAATCCTTTTTCGACAAAATAAGGTATCCGCACTAAACGGAGGGTACTATCATGCAGGGGCATATAACCATTTTTACGGATCATATCCGAAATATTGACTACGAAAATGTTATTTATTTCTATGAAACGTCATTTTGTAACCATCCAGATGAATTGGAAGTTTACGAAACCGCACGTTGTTGTGTAATTGCGTATACAGATCCTGAACGAACTGTTCACACGGCTAATCAGATCAGACTGTATTTTCCACAAATGGCGTTATTGTTAATCACTGATGTATCGCAGCCAGTTAGTGACCGACATCTAGTGCGTATTACAGGAGTAGGGCGATTACGGTTGTTGTATTGGAAAGAGAATCATAGTGAAGAAATGTTGTCTGAAATTCAAAGTTTATTGTATCCCGAATATCCAGCTAAAAGTCCGCATATCGCTTTTATTTTATCGGTATATAACGAAGAAGAGCGATTCAGTCATGTACAAAAATTTGCTGAACGATTACAAAAATTTATTCGAAGTCATCTAGTGGAAGGCTCTATTTATGTGATTGATGATGGAAGCTTGGATGGGACACAGCTTTTGTTAGAATCATTAGAAAATTCCACGAGTATGGTGATCAATCGAATCAATCGTAATGCCAGTCCATTATTTAAAGCACAGCAGTTAGAGCGGAATACACGCAAAGCTGGAACGTATTTAGAAGGTATGCGCACGATTGAAGCTGATTATTATGTATTTGTAGATGCGGATGATTCTTTTTTTATTGAAGATATTGCCAAAATGATCAATGTGGTAAGGCAAGGCTATTACGATGTGGTAATTGGAACCAAAGATATGACGGCTGAAAATCGTTCTTTTGTTCGTTCGATGGTGAGCTTTTGCAAACGACAGATTTGTCGACCATTTTTACCATCAGGTGTGATTGATTCGCAGACTGGTCTCAAAATTATGAGTTCTGTTGCTGTCAAACGAATGTTTCCTCATCTGAAGCAAGAACTTGGACTTGCAGTTGATCTAGAAATGATGTTTATTGCCAAACGATTACAATTGCGTGTATTACAGATTCCTGTCAAATGTATCGACCGTGAAGGTTCACATATTGAAGTGTGGAAAGATTCAGTTCGCTTTTTGCGATCTTTAATCGATATCTGGCGACTGGATCGGCGGGTGCGTTAACGTGATTCGTCGGATAAGACCTATGCTTTTTCCTTTTTTTAATGTATTGCTGAATGGATTCAACTTCTTCTTCCATATCGCTGCCAGCTGGTATTTAACAGGGACTGCTTATGGACAAGCAAATGCGTTACTGGCTTTATTCGCTTTATTGTCTGTTCTAGGATTATCAATTCAATTATTAACAGCTAAAGTGGTCTCAAAAGAAGATCGTACATTGTCGCTCAAGCAATTACCTTTAGGTTCATTGTTAATCAAAACACCGATTATATTGAGCTTTACTTCATGTATTATCCTGTTGATGCTGTTGCCTGTATTACGTTCTGTACTTGGTGTAGATTCCGGTTCTTTATTGTTACTCTACATACTTGTTTTCTTGCATACGATTGTGAGTATGACCCGTGGTGATATGCAAGGCAAAGAACGTATGTTAGCACTAAATATAAATTATTATATTGAAGTGTTAGGGAAGCTGATTGTCTTTTTTATACTTGCTGTTTTGGGCTTTACATTAGCAGCTGTTCTGATTGGTAGTTGTGCAGGCATGTTATTCGCTTTAATTCACGGTTGGATATATAGTGTGCGGCAAAATACAGCGCTCTCGGTCACAGCTGGGAATTCAAAGTTATCAGGGATTTGGAAGTCACTCGGTCAAGATTTTACAGATAGCTTGATGACCAATTTATTCGTTTTATTTTTTATTTCAATCGATATGATTTTTGTACAACATTACTTTCCCGTACAAAGTAGTGGTTATGCAATTGCTTTGAAATACAGTCAGCTCGTCTATTACGTTTCTTATAGTCTCATTGCTGCCTTTATTCCCAAATTAGGCGCTAATGGCGACAACAAGCAAGGTTTGCGTAAGTTGATTGGAATCTATAGCGTTCTAATGATCTGTGCAGCGATTGGTGTGTATATCGGAACTACTTTTATATTCCCATTATCAATTCCGTTGTTATTTGGTGAAGCTTACCAATCGGCAGAACAATATTTGGTATTAGGTGGTTGGGTGTACTGGTTATTCTCGATTGTGCTCTTTTTTGTTCATGTTCATGTATTAATCGGTCGACGCAAATTTATGTGGGGCATGTTAGCAGGGGCGGCTGCTTTATTGATTTCTTTTGGATGGTGGCATCAAAGCCCGCAAGACTTTTTACGTGCTGAACTGTGGTTATATAGCATTTTATCTATTTATTTTATTATTGATGCGTGGTTTTATTTATATTCCAAACAGACGTTGCCAGCACAACAGAGGCAACAACATGATCCAACTATTTTGAATTGAAGGAGCAAGATTATGGATTCTACTTATGTAAAAAAAGATCAAATTACTATTTTACTGTTATCATGGCGTGATATTCGCTCTCCAAAAAGCGGAGGAGCAGAAATTTTCACTCATGAAATGTTAAAACGTTCACAACAGAGTCGATATCGTTTTATCCATTTTGCTCCTCAATTTGAAGGTTTACCTGCTGAAGAAGAGATCGATGGAGTGACTTATATTCGTCAGGGCAATATCTATAGCGTTATCGGTCATGCGATTCGTTATTATCGCCAGCATCGCAATGAAATTGATTATGTAGTCAATCAATCCAACACACATCAATTTTTTACTTCATTCTGGGTAGAACCTGCAAAGCGTATATTCTTTATTCACCAGTTAACACGTGAAATCTGGTATGAAAATGCTAGCTTTCCACTGAATCATATTGGTCATGCTTTAGAACCCTGGATGCTGAAGTTAGCTCAAAAGGATCAGACAATCACAGTATCGCCTTCGACCCGGTATGATCTACTGCAATTAGGATTCGATGCGAAGCGTGTTCATTTATTACCAGAAGGCATTGAGTTCGAACACTGGCAACCCGAGCAGTTTTTGCCTAAAGAAGCTCAACCTACTTTTATGTATGTAGGACGATTTGTAAAATATAAAGGGATTGATCTGGTATTCCAAGCGTTCGGTGAATTGAAAAAGAAATTTCCGCAAGCTAAATTATGGATCGCTGGTCGTACCAATCAAGAGTATGTGCAATGTGCGTTATTGCCAATCATGAATCAATATGGATTAACCTATGGTGAATTGGATGATCCTGAAGTGGATGTGATTTTTCACGGATTTGTGTCGGAAGAACGTAAGCTTGAATTGATGAGTCGTGCTCAAGCGTTAGTCTTCCCATCATTGCGTGAAGGTTGGGGGCTTACGGTTACTGAAGCGGCGGCTGTCGGTACACCAAGTATTGTGAGTAATTCACCAGGACTTGTCGATGCAACCGATTTTGGCAAAGCAGGGTATCTCTGCTTTCATGGAGATGTAAAAGGGTTGTCCGAGCAAATGGAACGTGCAGCTATGGGCGGAGAAGATTATGCAGGGATGCGTAAGCGTGCATATGAGTATGCGTTAAAGTTTCATTTCAATCATACAGGAGCTGCATTCGATACGTTTGTAGATCATTTGGTAAAGGAGGCACAAGAGCATGAGCAAAGTCGTCATTCTCTTCTCCACGTACAATAATGAACAGACGGTGGTCGCTTGTCTGCAAAGTTGTATGAGTCAGGAGAATCATCAGTCGCTTCATATTGTTATTGCTGATGATGGCTCTAGCGATAACACGGTGCAGGTGATACGTGAGTTAGCTGAAGAGAGTATTGTACCTATGACTGTATTAGAATTACCGCATGGTGAACGTGGTATAGCACGGGTAACAGCGATTGCAGAAGCGCAGCGATTACATGCTGATTGTATACTGGTGATCGATTCCGATATGATTCTGGCAAAAGATCTGGTCAGTCAGTGTGTATCGTTTTTGGATAGTCATCCTCAGGTGGGAGCACTTGTTGTCCCTGAAGAAGCCTATTCGACAGCGACTAACTTCTTTTCCAAAGTCAAAGTATTTGAACGTAATGTCATTAATAATGCAGGAGAAACATTAGGTAAGCGTTCGATTGAAGCCGCACGATTCTGGCGCATGAATGCATATGAGTCAACTGGTGGCTTTAATGCCGATCAGATTGCTTTCGAAGAAATTCAGCCGACACTACGTTATGTAGAAGAAGGCGGAGATATTCGCCGTGCTGTATTCACACGTATTTATCATGATGAAAAGCAAGTATATCTTAGCGATATATTACGTAAAAAAGCATATTATTTTTCGGTTATGGATCAGACTATTTCTTCAGAAGAAGGCGGATTTCGTAAAGCGTTAGAACGATGGTACTTTTTCCGTCCTGTCTTGTATTCACGTGCGAATAGACTTCAATATTTGCGTCATCCGTTGTTAACTGCCGGAATGTGTTGGATGTATATTTGTCTCAGTGTGCTCGGGGTAACTGCACTACTAAAAAGCAGTTCCCATTCTACCCAATCTACACCTCTTAATGAAAATAAATAACACGCAATATCGTATCTTTAAATACTAATTGGTGAATCGTGCAAATATCACTCGTATAATGCTCAAGTTCTTGCCGTGCAATATATACATCATGTGCAGCAAGATGAATCCCATCATGGACAGGATGCAGAAGCGACTGTCCTACCGGATACATTTGATTCATCGAGTGATGATTAGCCATAACCAGATGATTATGATTGATCAGTACATACGGTTGATCTGTTATTTTCATCATATCTGTAATAAATGCCGATAAATGATTAGCGAACTGTTGTTCAGCATGATAAGCGAATAGATTTCGTTCAGATTGCTGTAACGCTTCGTACAGAATGTTTTTAAGTGTTTCTGTCAGTTCTAATGGCTTGGTTAGAAATTTGAAAATACCTACCTGATTGATAGCAGATAGCATTGATTGAGTATGTAAATGACCGGATAAAATAATACGGACAACATGAGGATAATCTGCTTTCATCATTGTTAAAAAAGCAAGTCCGTCCATACCGGGCATTAACAGATCAGATACAACAACATCAATAGGATGTTGCTCAATAATGCGTAGTGCTTCTTTAGGCGTATTTGCCATATGAATGTGAAATTTTTCCTCTTCTAACCAACGCTCTAGAATCGTTAAGACCATCTTATTATCGTCAACAAACAGAATACTTTGGGTTTTCATAAGCTCTGGATAACTCCAATCATAGGTTCAGAAATGAGGAACTACATGTATAATATCAATGTTTTGGCATTTTTGAAAGATACTAGTGTGGCGTGTGAACTACGCTTATTCTGTGAACGATTCAGTTCAGCCGAGCATGCACTCTGGGAAAAAGGGATGCATTTATTTCATCAATATCAAGGGAATCAACATGCTAATCTGACATTAACAGTCTCTCAAGGACTTAAACATATGGATGAACAATACGATGTATATATCGTGAATCTTCGCGAGTATACCGAAGAAGAATTGGATCTTCTGTATATCGCGAAGCATTGCGAACTGCTACTCCTCAGTAATGGAGAACCTGAAGATGCGGCTCGCTTTGCCGCGCTTCAGCGCCGAACACCGCGCTTATTATGTGCACGATTACCATTAGCCAAATTTGAATTGGAATGTCTAATGCAAGCGATTATTCACCGCTTGGAGCAGAATAAAGGAGAGGTACGGCAATGAAAGGTTGGGCATTTGTCAGACCAGCATGGCAACGACTGATTCTATATACCGTCGTTATGGGTATTGTAGCGCTGTTGTTATTTGCAATCCAGTGGTTCGCTGTTCATGAGTATCAGCTTCAGATCACAGAGATTAACGAAAGTCAGTTGCAAGATATTGTGCAAGCGACTTCAACCAATATGAACAATCAATATCAGACATGGCAAGTGGAATTGAATGAACTTGCCGCTACTATTGGTAAAAATATATTGGATAACAGCAAGCGAGCGTATACCAGTGGAATTACACGTAACCCCGGCGAATTTTATGTGCTTACCAATCAATATGAGATTATAGGCGGTCGTAACAATACCATTATGCAAAGTGCTGTTCAACAAGTACAAACGTTACAAAATGGCTGTGGAATCACAGGATTTACAACCGAAAATAATCAACCTGTCCAATATATGATTTGCCGTATCAAAGGAACCGATCAAAATGGATTTGCTGTGCGTGCTATTGATACATCAATGTTGAGTCAACGGATCATTGCTGATTCTACACATTACGAGACTTTAATTTATAACGAAGAATTCAAAGTAGTCGGCTCTCATAATGCAACAGATATCGGTAGAGTCGATATTACAGCAGTTACCAAAAAATTACTAGACGGTAACACAGGGATCATCGAAGATAACCATATTAAATATGGTATCGGGTTCAGTCGCATTAATGATGACCATGCTCTTTATGTCGCTGTACATGAGATCAATAATGATACGGCTCAAAATGTAAAAGCATTTCGCAATCAAATGGTGTTGATCTATATCCCTGTTTTTTTGATCGCAGCGATAGTGATGGTGTTTTACCGCAGACGCGTGATTAAAGACAATACAGTGAACACTCAAGTTCGAGATCAGCGTCGTGAAGAAGATTTGCGTCAACAGCAGGATACGTATTACTTGCCGATGTTGCAATCGATGGAAGAACAATTGCAAGAATTACAGAATCGAACCACCCGTTTAACCGGTGGCGATGATCTGAAATTACTGGGTTTCTACAACAACTTAGCAGACAATCTAGAAGCATCAGCCAGCCGAGGCGATTCTGCTTCACGTGCAGAACTTGAATTTTTTCGAGAGCTCAATCAGAACTTTACTCAAGGACGATTGAAGCAAGAATCTTATATTGCAGAGCTTGCCGTATCTGTGCAGGAACTTCGTGAAGAGTTAGAGCAGAAGATGCATGGTGCAGCAGGTATTAATTTTACAGATATGAATGAAGTGATCACAGAATCGTTGAAATGGGCAAATCGTGCTCTTGATATGAAAGGGATCGAAGTGGTCGTCAAGCAAGAACCTGTATCTCCAATAGCGGCGCAGTCGGCGATGTTATATCGTACGATTCAAGGATTGGTTGAAAATGCAGTTGTAGCCATGGCTCAGCATTATGAAGCACCTCCTGATGTGAGTGAACACGGTGCTTTTGCTCCAAGATCGAAGCGAGTGAACAAAACACTTAAAGTCAGTTCTCTGATGGATGAAGAAGAGATTCTAATTACGATTGAAGACACTGGCGGAGGGATTGATGATAAGATGCGCTGGAACTACTTCCAGTCTGATTATTCTCAAAATAATAATGCCGATACACTCAGTCTGTATCATATGGATGCTTTTCTGAAAACGATCGGTGGACGACTCAAATTACGTAATACAGATCGCGGACTGCAAGCGATTATCCAATTAAGACGTTGATGGATGATAAATATAAATAAGCGAAGAAAGGAGGCTGTCACATGAAAAAATGGATCGAGATGTATCGTTATGATCTGGTCGCTGTATTGATTATGCTGGCAGCTATCCTTTTATTTTTGCTTCCAATTTACAGTTCAGGACAGATTGTATTTAGTGATATCGCTTTTGGAGCGACTTCTCATCGTTATTTGGAAGAGATTGCAGGAGTATGGAATGAACGCTGGTCAACATCTACGTTATTTAATGCACCACGTATCCTTTATATTTTACCGTTTTATTTATTATCACTTGCTTTTGGCGAAAGTGGCCCGGTTTTGCTCAAGTCGTTTATTACGGGCTTGTTATTTATATCTGCGTTCTCCATGTATGCTTTTGCAAAGCGTCTGGTCAGTGTGTACTATTCACCTAGTTTTACTAAAACACGTATTTTTGCGATTGTGATCGGAGCTTTATTTTACGCGCTGAATCCGTGGGTAGTGTTTCGTATTCAACATATCTACTTATTGTGTGGATATAGCCTGTTTCCTTTAGTATTGCGCTTTTTCTTTAGTAGTTTTGATCCGAAGTTTCAGAAACAACAGATTTATCATTACAACCTACATAAGTTATATCAGCGTAATTGGATCGATCTTTTTATGTTAGCGGCTGTGTTTACAGTAAGTGCTGCTGCGATTCATTATTTCTTTTTTGGAATGATTTATCTAGCATTTTTTACCGGTCTGTTATTAATCAAATTAACATGGACGTATAAACAAAATGGTTGGGGATTTTTGAAATTGTTGTATCTTAACTTTGCTCGTAAATGGCTTATTTTTGGTTGTTTTTTTGGATTGTTAAGCTTTTACTGGTTGTCCTTGTATATGGGAAGTATTCTTATGGATGCGCAAGCGTCACAACATAATATCAATGTGGTCGATACCTTATCATTATTCAGTCGTAACAGTACGCTCAAAAATGTGGCTTATTTACTTAGTTACTGGTGGCCTATGTTTCCTTTATCCAGTTTACCGCTTATTTTCTATATCGGCGGTGGATTTCTGTTATTACTGATCGGCTATGCAATGGTTACACGTTCACACAAAAATCCGATTATTTTGATTTTTACTTTGCTAACTTTATTCTTTTTAATTGCTGCTACTGGAACGACATTTCCTTCGATTGCTGGATTTTTTGTCATTTTAGTAACCAAGACACCTGTAATCGGTTCTGTATTCCGTGATCCGAATAAGTTTATCGGTTTGATTGCTTTGAATTTTGGTGTGTTGTTGACGTTTGGGATCATTCAGCTGATTGAATGGTTCGGCTCGTCACGATTACAACGTATATTCAAACATACTGCTTTTGTTGCTGTAGTGGTATGTCTGGCGATTTATGTTACACCTTTACGGACTCAATTTGTAGAAGGGTATTATAAGCCTGTGACAGTACCCACAGAGTATGCCGAAATGGCGAACAAATTAACCGATCCTGATCGCTATGATAGCAAAGCGTTATATTTCCCCATTGCAGATAATATGATTCAAGGTTTTAACGGGGTAGCCACACCTTATTGGAATAAAGGTGAGACATCGATGCAGAAAGCAACAGGTGATTTCCAAGTCTATTCTTCGCCCAAAAATACAATCTTTCACCATGAAGGTAATGATCCGAGTATTACGTATTATATGAACTTTTTGCAGTATATGTTGGACAATGGATTAAGTTCAAAAATGGGTTCATTGTTTTCAACGTTTGGTATCAATCAACTTGTCTATCATAACGAATATGAAGGACAGGAGAAGCGGCAACAATTCCAGTTATCCATGCTGGAAGATCAAGCAGGATTGAAGCGCACCTACCAGAATTCGATCTTTTCGATATTCCAATTGGATCAAGCTCCTGAATATATGAATATTTTGCCTGCCAAAGTGATTACGCCTTATGGATATAGTCGACTGGAAAGTTATAGTCATCAGCCCGGCTTTAATTTCAATCAATTTGGAGTGTTGTTCAGTACACTTAATCCCAAGCTGGATACGATTCAGACGGTAAACAAAGGTGATTATGTAGAAGCTTCATCATATAACGATTTATTTTTATCACAATTACCAGAAGAAGATTATTTACGCCCATTTGATGCGATTGAAGATGGTAATGCTTTTCTAAAATGGTCCAAAACATTTGCTTCAACGAATGATTGGCTCTGGTATCTGTCCTCACAAAATATTAAAAACTTTTCATTTGATATGGAAATGGATGCAGGAATTGCTGTCACTTTTGCCAGTGAAAAATTAGATGTACAACCCTATCAGATGAGTAAGCTTGAAGGACGAACAGTCGTCGATTTTGATTCATTATTACGTACTGAAAAGTTTTTTACACCTGATAATCCGCAAATGTTCAGTGTACAGGCGAATCCATTAGATGAGTTAAATGATGTGCCTACACTACACGGAGAAATTATCAAAGGAGATGCCAATAATATCTGGCAAGTTGCCAAATCTGGCATGATCGAAGCCAAAGAAAACAATCCTTATCAATTCAATATCACCGCTTCAGGTCGAGGCACGAATAAAATGCATGTCAAAATGAGATTTTACGATGAACATATGGATGAACTTGGAGTGAGTTATGTCGTTGCTCCTTCGGAAGAAAATAACTTTAACGGTGTTAATTTCTACGGGGAATATGTATCACCACCGGGTAGCAAATGGATGCGAATTGATCTGTTAACTCAACAGCGTCCGGAGCAAAAAAATTACTGGTGGATTCATGATATTCAGTTACTTGATCTAGGGCAATATCGTAAGCCTAATACATTTACAATGCACAAAAAGTTAGATCAAGAGCAGACAGCTCATGTATACGCTCGGATATTTATGAATAAGCAAGGTGGAGAATTGGTATTTGGGATGCCTGATAAGCAAGTCAATATCAATACCCAACATGAAGGTAGTAATCAATTTGAATGGATTGACTTGGGAGAGCATCATTTCCCTGCGGGCGATTCAGCGATTACAGTGAATAATATTAAAGGCTTCAATGCAATCAATCTACTGGCTGTTGTTCCAACCGATCGAGCGGATCAATTATCATTCCCTGTAGAGCAAGCAGTGAAGCGAGGTAAGTTATTTTTCACTCTAGAAGCAGAGAATGATTTTGCAGGACAGGGCAATACGCAGACCGAACGTGCTTTTCCTTTATTAAGTATGGGAAAAGGAATCAGTTATCAACAAGGAACATTGCAGAAAAAAGTAGATATTCTCAAAACAGCAGAGTATTCGACATCGATTCTGGCAAATATTCCTTCAGGCTATCAAGGAAGCTTGACGATGAAATGGATCAATCAACAAACAGGAGAAGTCATTTCTCGCAAAATAGCAAGCGATCAAGTGTATACCCGATCAACCGATCCAGACACGATCAAAAATACAGTGATCGAAACGTTACCAGATCAAGATGGATTTGCCAAACAAAAGTTAAGTATTCCTCATTTACTTCGTAATTATGGACGTATTGAATGGAATCATTTACTGCTAACCAAAGGCACGTATCAATTGAAATTGGTGTTGGATAGTCAAGTGCCGTCGCTGACCAATGAGCAAGATCTTCACTTGATGAAAGCGGATGAAGTCAAAGTACTGCCAAGTGAAGAGAATAATGAAAGTTTACTTCAGAATACGTCAGCAGAATGTATGACAGATATTCAGCCCGGACAGACACGCAAAGTGATATCTAAAAATGGGATCACGATCCAGTATGCCCCTAGTTACTCTTGCGATTGGAATATTTATGCTTCTCAGAAAATGAAAGCTGAACCATTGGAAGAATATTCAGTCACTTTGGATGCTGTGTCTCAACAGATCAAACAGCGTCATATGAAATTAGTCTTCCTCAATGCTAATTCTCAAATTCTACAGACTACCTATATCAATGAAGTAGAAGAAGAGGATAAAAACAAGTGGAATCATTATGATCAAATCATAAAAGCGCCAGCCGAAACTGCAATGATGCAGTTCCAAGTGCTGGCGCATGCGGATCAAAAAGTAAAAGGTTCTTTTCAAATGAAAAAATACTCCATTATTCCGTATAAAGCGATGATTATGGTCGATCAATTCATGTTATTTGAAGGTGAGGATATCAATCAGTTCTTTACAGTTCCTACTCTCAAAGCAACAGTCCAAGCGACTCGTGAGAACTCGATGGAACGAAGCTTCATCTTGAGCAATCCAGCGCATGATCAAGTATTGATTCGTGAGACTGAATCGCCTAATCCACTCTGGGAATTCCGATTAAACGGAGAGACTCAGCGAGCCAGACTGGCTGTTAACGGAGTCACAACCGGATTTATCACCGAAGGAAACGGAAGTGGAACAGTTGTTATTATTCTTGCTTCTGCTTACCGGATAGGCTGGATACTATTTGCAATAGGTATTCTAGCAGGTATTGCTTGTATTCTTCCTTACCAGCGCTGGAAAAAGCGAAGGCAACGACGGTAATAAAATGTAAAATGATGTGCTTTTCGTTACATTACGTATTTGTATCCTGTACCCCAGACGGTGCGGATATGCTGAGGGTTTTTGGGATCGCGTTCTATCTTTTTGCGTAAGCTGGAAATATGTACATCAATGGTACGATCCAGATAAGCGCGATCTCCTCCTTTAATACGATCCATCAATTCATTGCGGGTAAATACTTTACCTGGATAATTATAAAGTTCTTTCATAATCGCAAATTCAATATGTGTCACTTCAACTTCTTGTTCTTCTACAAACAGACTGTGACGATAATCATTCACAGAAATACGACCTTTTTTGTCTTTCGAAACATTGACTTTAGGTTCATTAATAATGGTCGGGCCACTTCGACGTAATAAGGCTTTGATCCGAGCATCCAGCTCTTTGAGACTGAATGGTTTACACAAAAAGTCATCTGCACCATTATCCAGTGCTTTGATCCGTTCATTCAGCATCGTATTGGCAGATATCATCAATACAGGTACGGTAGATTGTTTGCGGATTTGACTGACTAATTCACTTCCATCCATATCAGGAAGCATAAGATCGGTTACGATAATATCGGGTTTGAAATGAAACAACTTTTGAATAGCGTCTTTGGAATCATGAATCATTTCGGTAAGGTAACCTTCTTCTTGAAGAAAAAATGCAATCATATCTGCCAGACTTTTCTCATCTTCAATAAGAAGAACTTTAATAGACATCGCTGTCACTCTCCTGTATGAAAAATAATAGGCTTGTTGAATATCTCCCTTTTCCTATTCTATACCATGTTTAATAGGACAATATTTAAATACCATGTATAGAATAATCAAGAACAGAATTTCAATAAAATAGTACTATTTCATTTTTGAATATAATGAAAGTAATCCAAATGTTAAAAAAATGCGAATCAATTAGCATGAAATTTTATACAGAAAAGAGAACTTTCTTAAAATATACATGAGAAAATGGAATAGGACTATAGTATCATTCGACTCTTTACATTTATTTTCGGCATAATCAGTTAAAATGAACAGTTTTTTAAGATTTACTACAATTTTTTTGGAAGAAGGTTTCATATATGCGCATGATATTGTTGTCCGGTGGGTCAGGTAAACGTCTGTGGCCTTTATCGAACGTTAATCGTCCCAAACAATTTCTTCCCGTTCTTCGCCATCAAGGTCAGCCTGAAAGTATGCTTCAGCGCATATGGCGACAATTACAAGATGCAGGGCTATCCGAGCAAGCTTATTTTTCGGCTAGCGGGCATCAAGCTGACTTGATTCGAGGACAAATTGGTATAAATGCTACCATTATCGAAGAACCTGCGCAAAGGGATACTTTTCCAGCAATCGCTTTAGCAGCTTCATATTTATATCATCATGCCGGTGCCAAACGTGATGAAATGATAGGAGTTATGCCAGTAGACGGTTATGCCGGTGATGAATTTTTTGAGCATTTGCGTAAGCTTCCATCTATCTTAGAGAATTCTGGTGATGACTTAGTTCTTATGGGTGCTTCTCCTACCGAGCCTTCAGACAAATACGGATATATTGTACCATTGTTGTCTGATATGGTGGATAAGGAATATTTTGGTGTTTGTTCATTTATAGAAAAACCAGATGTTATCACTGCCCAATCCTTAATACATAAAGGGGCATTGTGGAATTGCGGTGTATTCGCATTTCGCTTAGGATTTCTGCTAGATCATATGGATCATCAAGGATGGAACTCCAATTATAATGATTTACTAAGCAATTATTTGTCGTTACCAAAAACAAGCTTTGACGTAGCTGTTGTAGAAAAAACAAGTCATATATCAGTATTACCGTTTAATGGAGAATGGCGCGATCTGGGAACATGGGACTCTTTAATTCGTGAAATGGATTTTGATGTCACGGGTTCAGGATACATTTCTCCGTTATCTGATAAGACGCGAATTATCAACGAATTAGATATACCCGTGAGTGTATGGAATGTGCCAGGTATTATCGTGGTTGCCGGACCTGATGGCATATTAGTTACCGATCGGGAAGATGCAACAGGCATTAAAGATATGGTCGGGCAAGTAGAAATTGCCCCACGTTTTGAAGAACGATTCTGGGGAAAACAAACAATTCTTTCTCATCGTAAAGATGAAGGTGGACTTGAAACAGTGACTAAACGTGTAGTCATCACGTCAGGTAGATCGATTAGTTATCATGAACATAAGTTACGTAAAGAAGTATGGACTATTGTATCAGGTATAGGCAAGATTTGCCTTGATGGAGTCCTAACTATAGTATCTCCAGGTGATGTGATTGTCGTAGAGCCTGGGATAAGACATTATATTAGCGCTTCAGAAGGCGAACTGGAATTTATTGAGTCACAGATAGGGAAAGCTGTATCGGAGACTGACATTTTTAGATACGAATATCCTGGAGTGAATCCAGATCTTTTGTTATCAGAAGGTCTTTCGGGTTAACCTGCTGTCCGTGGTAGAAAGGACCGTTAGTCATGAAATACAGAATACTTCTTTGGTTCCGATCGCCTTGGATTGGAACAATCATCTTAACGATCTTGGGCATAGCAGGTAATTATTTTAAATGGGATTTATCTTTAAATTTACGATTTGCACTTGGCAGCGCAGCACTTTTGATTATTTTTCGTCTCTACGGATTACGATTTGCTGCGCCTGCTTTACTCGCTATAAATATACCTTTTGGATTTGGCGGGTCTTATCTTTTCATGACCGGCTTGTTTGGCTTGGAAATTTTGTTTTTGTACTTTTATTTTAAGTGGTTTAATAAAGGTATTTTGTTTAAAGGTGATCTTTTATTCTGGGGATGTATCGGACTCCCTTTAGTATTCTTAATGTACCAGTACCGTCTTGATGAAATGGGAATCAAGATGATGACACTGGTTATTCTGGAACAAAGTTTTAACAGTATTATCAATTTATTGATCGCTTCGATTTTGTTAGAAAGTATTATAAGTCGTATCAAAATAGATATTAAGCCTACGTATACGATTTCGTTGGGGCGAATTATTTTTAAGTATTTAATTGCCTTTGTTATCTTTACGTCATTGCTATTATTGACCGTTAGCAGTCATCAGCAATTTCAAGATATTCGAGGATTGTATTCTTCGTATTTGGAACGTTCTTCTTATATTTATAAGCAAGATATTGAAGGTAGTTTTTCGGATATGCGTACAGTCAAACCGTTAATGAATAAATATAAAAAAAATTTCTATATTGATTCTGTTCTGGTTAGTCCGTTAGGTTCGTCCATGTACAGCACACTAGATAATAAGACAACAAAACAACTCGTTCAAGATGGAAGTTATGAATCGTTGATGATTAAAGAAACAGCAGACGGAGCAAGAATTTTTCATCATTTTCCGTTAAATCGGTTAACCCTGATCGAGAGATGGCAGGAGTCGTACTTTGTTATGGATATTCCACTAAATCATAATTATCGATTACTTTTAAAATTGACAGCGGCGTTTTATTTAGAACGTATTTATATATTTTATATTCAGAGTATTATTACGATTCTGATCGTTATTGGTATTGCGATTTTGTTAGCACGACCGATTAGTCGCAAAATTACCAAACCTTTACTGGAATTAGCCAAAGCGTCTAACAATATTCCACGTAAATTGGTTAAAGATACGCCTATTGATTGGCCTAACAGCAATATTTCCGAATTTCATGCGTTGATCGAGAACTTCAAATTGGTATCGCTTGTGTTGGAGAATCAGTTTTTGCAAATTCAACGGGATAAAGAAAATCTAGAAATTCGTGTAGTCGAACGTACTTTTGATCTCGCTGAAAGTGAATCACAGAAAAGGGCTATTCTCAAATATGCGATTAACGGTATTATTTCAACCGATCATCAGATGAAAATCACAGAATTTAACCCTGCGGCAGAGCAGATGTTCAAGTACAGTCGTGAACAGGTCATTGGCAGGCCTTTATCAGATCTATTGGTTATCGACACAAGTCAGCAGGAAGACTCCAATCATTCTATTACAGCGATACGTTCGGATGATACGCCTTTTCAGGTGGAACTGACACGGAGTGAAATTTTGGCAGAAGAATCTTCTTTTCAGACTTTCTTTGTACATGATTTAACCCAGCAGGAAAAAGAACGTGCACAGCGCCATGAGCATGAACGTCAATTAGAAGCACTTAATGATCGCTTGCGAGAAGAGCAGGGTGTAGCTGAAAAGCAGAAAAGTATTACAGGGAATCTACTTGAATCGGTACAAGAAGGTATTGTGATGTGTGATTCGAAAGGAATCATTTCTTTTATCAATCCTACGATGTTATCGCTATTCAAAATCAAAGATTATACCGGCTACTCGGTACAGCAATTGTTACATCATATTGAAGATCAACTGATTGAAGGCACATCATCATGGATTGAAAAGTTAGAACAATTCTTAAATGGTGAACCTCATTGGAATCAAGGCGAGCTTGTATTGCTGAAAAATGAAAAGATTTTATCGCTTTATGTCACTCCAGTGACCGATACCGTGCAACAGATTGAACATGGTGTTATTCTTGTTTTTCGGGATCGTACAGAAGAAGAACAGGTCAAACAAATGCAAAATGAGTTAATTAGTGTCGTTTCTCATGAGTTGCGTACTCCTTTGTCAGCGATGATGGGATATATCGAAATGTTAATGATCTATCAGGATATGTCGATTGAGAAAAGACATACTTTTATAGAAACGATTCATCAAGAAGGGCAACGATTGTCTCATTTGTTAGATGATTTCCTCGATATTCAGCGCATCGAAGCAGATCATGCCGAATATCATATGACGTATATTCCTTTATATGAACTGTTACAAGGAATCTGTCATCAATGGAATCCAGATTCGAGAGATCGTATTATTCTTCATCATGAAGGGGTCGATGAAGTCTTTATTACTGGTGATCATCATCGTTTAATTCAAGTTTTTCAGAATCTAATCAGTAATGCGCTTAAATATTCATCTGCTGAATCGCTTGTTCATATTGTGATTGAAGAATTACCTCATCAGATTCGTGTATCTATAGAAGATTCAGGAATAGGTATTCCTGTTGAAGATCAAGCTCGTATTTTCCAAAAATTTTTCCGAGCAAGTTCTGCGTCTGAACATCAAATCAAAGGAACGGGGCTTGGATTATATATTACGCAACGAATTGTTAACGATCATAAGGGTGAATTAAGTTTTGTATCGAGACCGAATGAAGGTTCTGTCTTTTCTGTTCTTTTACCGAAGCCCAAAAAGAATGATTCTGCACATTCTATCGAATAATACGTTGTCATCTGTTTCATTGTTCTGTCTGCTAGGGTACTTACAATAGGAAAACAGATAACGTTGTGAGTATCAAAAAACAGTTATCTAGTACAAACACATTCTGAAATATGGAGGTTTATCCACATGGCAGAAACAAAATTAGTAGGTAAAGTAGCAGCAGTAACAGGTGGCGGATCAGGAATAGGTAAAGCATCAGCGATACGATTTGCGGCAGAAGGTGCTGTTGTATATATGTTAGATCGTACGCCTGAAAATGCAGAAGAAACCAAAGCCGAAATTGAAAAAGCTGGCGGAAAAGCATATGTGATTGAGTGCGATATTTCCAAACCAGAAATGATTGAAAGTGCTATGAAACAAGTAGTGGCTGAAGCAGGTCAATTGGATATTGTATTTGCGAATGCAGGAATCAATGGTAGCAAAGCCCCTATTGAAACATTAGAAATAGATGATTGGAATCAAACGGTAGAGATTAATTTACGAGGCACATTTGCAACTGTAAAATACGCTATCCCTCATTTGAAAGAAAAGGGCGGTAGTATTATTATTACAAGTTCAATCAATGGTAATCGTGTATTCTCTAATGTAGGATTCTCTGCATATGCTTCAACCAAAGCAGCGCAAGTAGCATTTATGAAAATGGCGGCGCTAGAACTTGCACGCTATAAAATCAGAGTTAATGCGGTCTGTCCGGGAGCGATCGATACCGAAATCGACGACAATACGTATCCAAGTGACGATCTAAAAGAAGTCGAAATTCCAATGGAATTCCCAGAAGGCGATCATCCGCTTAAAGGCGAACCTGGTAAAATCGAAGAAGTGGCTAATCTAGTGCTATTCTTGGCTTCTAGTGAAGCTTCACATGTAACAGGTACAGAGATATTTGTAGATGGCGCAGAATCGTTATTACGAGGATAGTTGTATCTACAAGTATAGATAGATAAATGATACTATGCTAGTCCTATCAAAGTCCTTTTTCGAGCATATCGGGAAAGGACTTTGTTGTCTTTATGCACAAAAGTATCCTTTTTCAAATCAATCAATTGACAGTGTCAGGTGTGCTGAATTAAGCTAAAGGTATCGAACGTATTCACGTGATTTAACTAATAACGAACCATTCAAATAAATAACTGCACATGAAGATAGAGGGAGAGTCTGTGGATGTATGTGATCCACCACCGAAGGAGCAAGTTAATCATTTGGCGATGATTGATTAATCTCTCAGGTACCCGAACCGCTATCGGATGCAACTCTGGAGAGAGCATACCAGCCACCCAAGGAGTACAACCGATACGATTCGGTCCAAACTCTCAGGTAACGAGGACAGAGGAATAAGCCACGCGCGGGCTATTCCCTGTCTTTTTTTGTGCGCGCATATTTTGGTGATAAGGGAGAAGAGGAATTTATGCGTTTTAAAAATGTATTCAATATTATAGGGCCGGCGATGGTAGGACCGTCTAGTTCACATACAGCAGGAGCAGCTCGTCTAGGAAGAGCGGCTCGTCATTTTTTAGGAGTATGCCCTGAGCATGTAAAGATTGTTTTGTATGGTTCGTTTGCAGAAACGTACTGGGGACATGGTACAGATCTAGCACTTGTCGGTGGTCTGCTTGATTATGATACCGATGATGATCGCTTACCAGATGCAGCAGAAGAAGCCGATCGTCAAGGGATAACGATTTCTTTTGATAAAGGCACAGGCAATTATCCGCATCCTAACTTTGTGCGAATTATTGTACAGCATGGAACAGAAACAGCTGAAGTAGCAGGTGCTTCGATCGGTGGCGGAAATATTGAGATTCATGAATTAAATGGATTCGATGTACGAGGCTCTGGTCAGTATCCGATGCTTGCTGTAGAACACACGGATAGTAAAGGTGTACTGGCTGATATTACACGCACACTTAGTGATGCGGAACTCAATATTGGATTTATGGATGTGGATCGCAAAGCTCGTAGTGGTGAAGCGATGACTGTTATCGAATTGGATACTGCGCCTGATCCGCATGTGTTGAATCGTATTTTACAATTGCCTTATGTAACTCGTGCGGCTGTTATAGACTTGAAGTAAATGAAAGACAAAGGAGAGTATAGAATATGCAATTTCGCACGTTAAAAGATATTGTTCGGTTATGTGAAGAACGTTCACTCACGATTGCGGAACTGATGATTGAAGAACAAGTAAAAGAAACAGGGGTTAGTGAACCTGAAGTGATCCAGCAGATGGCAGATTATTATCAAGTGATGAAAGAAGCAGTACATCGCGGAATTACAGAAGATACCGTTTCACGAAGCGGTCTAACGGGCGGAGATGCACGCCGTGTGCATGAGTATATGTTAAGTGGAGAAACTTCTTCAGGCAGTGATGCTACTCGTGCGATGGCGTATGCGCTAGCTGTATCTGAAGTCAATGCTTCGATGGGTCGTATTATTGCTACACCAACCGCAGGCTCATGTGGCATTATTCCTGGCGTATTTGTCAGTTCGCAAGAACGTTTTGGTTGGGATGATGCTCATATGGTTCTAGGACTATTTGCAGCAGGAGCGATCGGTTATGTGATTGCCAACAATTCTTCGATCTCAGGCGCAGAAGGTGGATGTCAGGCAGAAGTCGGTTCAGCAATTGGGATGGCAGCAGGAGCGATGGTCGAGATGCGTAAAGGTACACCCGAGCAAGCTATGCATGCTGTAGGATTGGCTCTCAAAAATACACTGGGATTAATCTGTGATCCGGTCGCTGGACTTGTCGAAATTCCTTGTATTGTTCGTAACGGATTAGGTGCAGTGAATGCGTTAGCAGCGGCAGATATGGGACTTGCTGGAGTGCGTAGCGCTATTCCATCAGATGAAGTGGTCGATGTGATGTTACAAGTCGGACGTTCTATGCCAAGTGAGCATCGTGAGACGGCCCGCGGAGGATTAGCACAGACACCAACCGGACGCAAAATTACTGAAGAATTAAGACGTAGAAGACAAGAAAATAAAAATTAACTTCCTCGCATGAACTATTTGAAGTGAAATGAAGAAAGTCGTTTATAATAAAACGACTTTTTTCGATTTTTCTTCAAACCTTTCCTTAATATTCCGATAAATTGTTGTATAATTCGATATATACGTAAATAAATTAGTAGTATAGTTGCTCAACTTTTACCCTAGATTAAATATATTTACTTACTTAGATGGGTCTAAAGTATGAATTTAATTTCAAATTATAGGTTCATAAGATGTGTTTGGAGGTGAATACAACGTTATAGCTTGTTTGAGATAGAACAGGTTATAACTAATTATATGATATCCAAAGCGGGGTCAACACATATGAAGCAATATATAGCTTGTTTGTTGATTGTATTGCTGTTCTGTACTAATGCCACCGATATATCAGCGATGAGCAAAGAAGCCTTTACAGATATTAGACAATCTTATGCTGTTGATGCTATTACGTCATTGTCGGCACAAGGAGTCATTACAGGCTATCAGGATGGCAGCTTTCAGCCGAGACGCTCTATTTCTAGACAAGAATGGGCAAGTGTATTTGTTAAAAGCTTAAATTGGACATCAGAACCTGGAACGGTACTCCCTTTTACCGATGTATCACCTTGGGCAGTTCCTTATGTTAGTGCTTTATATCAGTATGATATTACCAAAGGAATCAGTGCTACCGAATTTGGTGTAAAGCAACCGATTAGTCGTCAAGATGTCGCTGTCTGGTATGCTCGTTATCTTGGCTTGACTGATCAGCAACAGGTGACGAATGTATCAACGTTTGAAGATCAAGCCGATATTTCAGATTATGCGAAATCTAGTGTGTGGTTAATGGAGCAATTAGGACTGATGCAAGGCAATGAGCAGCATCATTTTGCACCCAAGCAACCTGTACAACGTCAAGCGGCTATTTTGGTAGCCTATCGGGTACTGCAATCAGGAGATAACTTACAGGAGCGTGCACAGCAGTTGTTAGCAAGCCGCTCTACAGAGGCAACTCCACCTGTACTGACTCCCGAGCGTCCACCTGTAATAATAGAAAAAGATCATTCTGAACCAACGTCTGGATCAAATTCTGTAGATAGTACGCCTGAACTGACAGGTAGCCGGGCAAATCCTAAAGACAAAGACCATGATCGCAACAACCCTAGTCCTGATCCAGAAGTGCCTGTGCCGCCCGTCGCACCTCCTGTGTTGCCTCCAGTGGAACCTTCATTTGTATTTGATCGGGTGAATATAGAAGCGCCTGTACTGTGGAATGATCCTGCAACATATAGTGCATATCGACTGTCGTTTTATTTCTGGTATCAGGGTCAGAAGATTGCTTTACCTGAACGGGTCTCATCCGATCTGACATACCAATTTGAAGATCCATTAAATATATTTGATACACAGGGCAAAATTATTCATCCTGAACATATTCCAGCCACAGGCGGATTAATTCCTGTTCAACTTCATATTGTCTCACCACAAGCGAAGCTTGATCTTAAGATCGAGACCCTGATAATGGTGACAATCAAAGCACCACCAGTGACTCCACCTGTTGAAGAACCGGAATACAAGCCAGATTATGTGATTCGTTCTGTCTATCTGGACACATATACGTTAGATCAATCGGTATCGATTAAGCCAGATTCATGGCGTATCGAGTATGTGCTCCAAGATGTATATGGTCAACCGATTGCTTCTGAACATTTGCCAGCCGATCTTCATATTCGATTTGAAAATAATACGGGTATTATTGATGAGCAAGGACGGATTATCAATGTGCATAATATCCCACCGGTAGGTAGCACAATTCCTGTCCAAATCAGTGTGACATCACCTTCGACTAGCGTATATCTCCATAAAGAATTTGAGTTGAACGTAGTGGCTGGTGAGCGTAGAAAACAATATTTTGCAGTATCCGTGATGTTAGAAGGTGGATCAGGTTCATCAACTACCCTAGCTGAAATGCAGCAGATGCGGAGTATGCTTGCTCAGATTGATCCGAATGTACATCTGACATGGGCAATTGATAACAATTTTGTTTTTCAAGAAAGCAATCGTCCTCAATTGCATCAAGTCTTACAGTATGTTGATCTGTATGGAGATGAAGTCGGTATTTTGTCTGGTTATCCGAACAATCACTATACGTTAGCACAGTGGGGCAATGAGATGAATGAGTGGTTGTATATGTATCGCTATAATGCTATGAATACATTGCATGAATCAGGTACAGTCGGACAACCATCGGTATTTGAAAGTATTCCAGCGGCATATCGTCCAACTTCATTATCTAGCTTTGCTGTCAATCCCGAGCAAGTGACATGGCTCAAAGATCATTTTGAGATTACATCCTATATGGGCTGGGCAGCGACGCAATATAATGTAAATCAATTATTTGGAGAAGGTTCGCCATTGATGCCTTACTGGTCGAATGAGCATAATCCATTGGTGCCTGCACAGGGAAGTTTAGATAATAGTGGAGCCGTCTTTATGAATCCAGTAACAATCGATCCTATCGGTTCACGTTATGTAGAAAAGTCTTCCCGGTGGACGATTCATCCGGGTGATCCGTATGTCAAAGACTCTAATGCTGAACCGCAATTGTATACTGCGCAGCAATATGTCGATAATCCTTATCAAATGATGAACACCGTTAACTATCTATCTATTGTGATTGATACAAACTGGGTGTTACGTCATGATAATTTGCTAAATGGATGGAAAGACTTTGTTGATCATTTTCCAGCAGGACGTAATGTGCATATTGTAGGGATCAATGAACTTGGGCAAACGTATCGAACGAAGTCGGGTTCTACCAATGATCAAGCTCAATTTACATTGATGTTCAGAGGTTCCGGTTATACGACGGCATTAGATGGTAATAACTCGCCAGCCGATACTCGTTATCTATGGACAGAGAATCAATATCAGCGTCTAATTTTGCGCAAGCACGATGGAGATCAAGCATGGTCAGTGATTGATTTTACTGATTATACAAAAACGCCTGTTCCGCAGACCCCATATGCTTTTGACAGTCATACTGAAGTTAGTTATGTGACTGGACGTAATTATAAGATTGCGCCTAACGCACCGTTAACATCAGCTGAAGTTCAGCGGATTCAAGAACGATTGCAACAGATTCATTTCACCGAAGATGTAGATTATCAGTAAAATAGTATATCAAAAAGCATTCCTAGATCATTAGGGATGCTTTTTTTGATAGATCCTTGTCTATGGTTGACGATACCATCTAAAAGGAAGAAGATAGAAGGATATTTTGGTGAAATAGGGTATTGAAAAGGAGCCGATCATATTGAATATTCAGCCTCATATCTCAGATCATGCCTATAAACTTAAAGGTATTACAGAATTATTTCAAACAGTATTAGAAGATAATCTAGTCGGTATTTATCTACATGGTTCTTTGGCGATGGGTGGGTTCAATCCTGAACAGAGTGATATTGATTTGTTAATTGTGGTACAAGATGCAATCAGTCAGCAATTGAAATTAGATATCGCTCAAAAACTTCTAATAGTAGAAGAAGATTTAATATACGGCAACGGGCTCGAGTTGAGTATATTATTGCAAAAAGATATAAACCCTTTTGTATACCCGACTCCATTTGAATTCCATTATTCAGCCTATCACCGCGAAAATTATCGTACAGATACACATTATATTTGCGGAGGGGATACAGATACCGATATAGCAGCCCATATTTTTGTTACATATCATCGAGGTCTAACCTTATATGGTAAACAGATCTCCGAAGTATTTGCGCCAATCGATCCTCATTTGTATATTCAATCGATTTTGTTAGATATAGAACATGTATCTACAGATATAATAGATTCACCTGTATATTACACACTTAACCTGTGTCGGATCTTGCTGTTTCTTCAAGAACATACCGTCTCATCGAAAAAAGAAGGAGGGGAATGGGGAATCTCTGCATTGCCTTCTACCTACTCTGAGTTTATTCGTAATTGCCTTGATATGTACAGTGGCAGTATAGATGATCC
Source organism: Paenibacillus sp. PK4536 (assembly GCF_028594455.2). NCBI lineage: Bacteria > Bacillati > Bacillota > Bacilli > Caryophanales > Paenibacillaceae > Paenibacillus > Paenibacillus sp. PK4536. The sequence goes on along the minus strand of NZ_CP126313.1, from coordinate 4,782,464 downwards.
AAGATTGGAACCTGTACAGTTACAAGCATTTGCCGAATATATGGTAAATGAAATCCAACAACAGCTCAGTGATTCAACCGTATAAATAGGAGCACAATTCAGGGTATAGAGGAGCTACAGACATGTCTACATATGATAGTGACAAAGAGCAAAGCAGGCAGCAGACGATTGTTCAATGGATTGAAGATGATCGTTGGATGATGGATATTTTGCGCAGTGTACGACATCTGAATCTGCCGGATAGCTGGGTATGTGCAGGATTTGTCCGTTCGAAGATCTGGGATAGGTTACATCAGATTGAACCTCGCACAGTACTTGCTGATATTGATGTAGTCTATTACGATCCCAACCAGCTGGATGAAAATAATGAAAAAGAGTGGGAACGTCAATTATCCTGTATACAACCAGTAGTGCCGTGGTCAGTCAAAAATGAAGCAAGAATGCATATCGCCAATCGTATCGAACCTTACACCTCTACAGTAGATGCTATCTCATGCTTTCCCGAAACTGCGACAGCATTAGGAGTACGATTAGATGAAGATGATCAAGTGATTCTTGTCGCTCCTTGTGGACTTGAAGATGTATTTGAAATGAAGATACGTGTCAATCCACGCTTTCTTCAGACACGCGGAGACGTTCATATTTATCAGCAACGTGTTCAACAAAAAAATTGGCAACACACATGGAATCGTCTAACGATTGTCGATAAGTAGATCATATAAAATAAGGATTCATATCATCCATCGTTACTTATAGAAAATTACTTATAGAAAAAATCAATTAGAAAAGTGGTATAATCAATGTTAGATTATATTTAATAATCTGATGAACATAGTCGGAATAAAGAGGTGACAGAATTGAGTGACATTTATCGTTTGGCAACCGTAGAAGATGCAGAGCGTGTACTTCATATCACATATGAAGCATATGTGACTATTCGTGAATTAGGATTAACGTGGCCAGCAGCTCATGCTGATCTAGCATTAATTGAAGATAATATTACGCACAATAAATGCTATGTACTAGAGCAAGATGGCTTGATCGTAGCGACAGTGACTTTAGCTGATCCTGAACGGGTCAAAGAGTTAACCGCTGAGACGGGCTTACCGTTTATTATGTGGTTCGCAGTGGATCCGAATGTACAAGGAACAGGTGCAGGTAGCAAATTACTCAATTGGGTAGAAGAACATATTATCCGTGATGAAGTAGGCGCGCCTGCGGTTACACTGGGTACTGCGGAGAAACATCCATGGTTACTGCCAATGTATGAACGTAGAGGATATGAAAGTATCCGTTCTAGAGATGCAGGTAAAGGAGAAGGACCGATGCATTTGATGCGTAAAGTGGTTCATCCTGAGCGATTTGAAGCTTATCTTGAAGAGCGGAAGCAAGCAGAGCAACTTGAGCAGACGTCTTCTCAAGGGAAGTAAGAGACACAGCTACAAAAATATGCTTAAATCATAAAAGAGCAACTCTGTTAAGAGTTGCTCTTTGTGTTATAAACCTATGATAACAATACTATTTCATTTAATACATTAAGCTTCATCGAGTACAAGTGGACGAAGATTAGCTTCGATCTGTGCACGATTACCTTCAAGGAAAGGAGGTAAAGACAATGTCTCACCTAATGAATCCATAGATTCGTCGATATCGAATCCCGGTGTATCTGTAGAAAGTTCGAATAAGATCCCATTGGGTTCACGGAAGTAAAGAGCACGGAAATAGTGACGATCGACTTTACCCGAATTAGGAATGCCTAATTTGGATAATTTGTCTGCCCAACGTTCGTACTCGGATTCATCAGGTACACGGAAAGCTACGTGATGCACACCACCACGACCCAAGCGAGCATTCGGAAGATCAGGACGTGTCTCGATATGGACTTCTGCACCTGCTCCGCCTTGACCTGTAGAGTAGACTTCAATATCTGCAAAGTCACCTGCAAGCGAAGGATACGAGCCTGTGTGACGGAATCCCATCACTTCAGTCAAAATCATAATTGTAGAAGCTGGTTTGGCAAGTGTCAATGTGGTAGGCCCAAGTCCAAGAATACCGTATTCAACAGGAACTTCAGTCTGATCCCAAGCTTTGCCGGGAGCAACACCTTGTTCGCCATTATCGGCTACAAGAATAAGACGTGTACCTTCAAAGTCTTGGAACGCTAAAGTATCCCGTCCAGCCCGTTGTTTGATTTCTTCATGAGTAACATTCAATTGATCAAATCGATCAGACCAGTATTGCAACGCTTCTGTATTGGCTACACGTAATGAAGTGGCTGAAATACTAGATACTCCTTGATAGCTAGGCCCGATACCTGGTAGATCAAAGAAAGTTAATTCGGTACCGGGAGAAGCAACAGCATCCCCATAAAATAAATGATAAGAAGTCGTATCGTCTTGATTGACTCCTTTTTTGACCATACGCATACCCATTGTTTTGGTATAAAAATCGTAATTTTTTTCCGCTTTACCTGTCATAATTGAGACGTGATGAATACCTAATAATTCCATAATCGTCAACCTCCTAGTATATATATGAATGAATCATAATCGGCTTATATTTAAAATCTTAATATTAAGATAATTATAACATGGACAAAAATAATTACAAGTCATTTCCATGAAAAAAATATAGTAACTATGTAAAAAAGAAATGTATAGACAAAAAAGAACCTTTGAATCGTAGGCAAACAGCCTGTTGATTCAAAGGTTCTACTTGGTCAAAGCATAGAAGAGCTGGTTAGATTAGTGATTGGTTAATCCGCCTGATTCGGCACGAGTCACGACTTTGGTACGGTATTCATCTTGACTCAATCCAATTTTAGGCATGACTTCATTCAGATTCGGGAATTTCGCTAAAATAGTCTTATTGTCGGTACGTAAGTCCATTTTGCTGTAATCGTAGAATCCTGCACCTGTGACCGTAGAGATAAATTGATTACCTTCAACTTTCACATCACCTAATTTAGGAACCACAATATTCGGGGTATTGACCATTACATTGTTATTCATTTTTGTACCATTAGGATATTCAGGATGCCAGTTCGGATCAAGAATACTACTCCATAACGGATGATCATAACCATACGTTTTCTGTAATGTTGCTCCGTATTCTTTCCAGACACCACTGGTTGGATTCATTTCTCGAAGTTGATCTGCATAGATACTATTCACACCATGAGAATTACTATCGCCCCGTTGATCGACTTGAATCATATTGGAATCGACCACTAGATTGTTATTTGCGATATTGTCATGTCCATTGAGTAAAATACCTTTTGTGGAACCTTGTACAATATTGTAACGATAATTATCGCCGCTATCTGCACCATCTGAATAAAATCCATTAGAACGTTTGTTATGGTGAACAAAATTATATTGCAGCACATTACCATACGAAGCCCAATCTTGAGCGGTATAGAATGCTCCGGTATCGCCTTCGATCAACGAAGTGTTGTGTACTTCATTGTACTCAAATGTTAAATTGTTGCTGTACACATAACGGACAGCATCTTTGGGTACATCATGCAGTAAATTATGATCGAATTTGACTCCCACTGAATTACGCACCAGTATCGCTTCGAGGTGAGTAAGATCACCCACATTATGAATATGGTTATTGGTAACGCGGCTATTCGCTGCTGTTAATTTTTTACGGTCGCCAGCATCGTTAATACTGATCCCGAATCCGCCTGTTTCATAAATATCGTTACTCTGGAAAAGATTATTCGTACCATCTACATCCAGAATCCCACCATTACCTAGATTACGAAGCGTGTTGCCTGCAATCGTAATATGATCGGTATTTTTCAATTCAATTCCGTTCCCCATACCGCCTTCAACAGTGAACCCTAACATTTCCAAGTTGGAAGCACCGTTGATAGAGACAACCGGGTTTTCTTGATCGGCAATAATAATCGTTTGGCTTTTTAGATTGCCTTTCGGATAATAATAAATTTGCCCATCTTTGAAGTCGAGTGACCATTCACCCGGTACATCGATTTCATCCAGATAATTAATCAATTTCCACTCTTCCGAACCGGAACCGATTCGATAAGGCGCTTTAATTTTGGATGAATACGATGAAGGTGCGAAATACGTGCTGGCTGTCGCTGTTTTGTAGACATCATTTTTTACAGATGAAGAAACGTTGGCTGATTCGGAGTCAGCGGTATGTTCTGTCACAGTAGCATCGGTACCTGTATGTTCCGTTACGCCTGAAGGTAACGATAAGCTGTTTTCCGAGTCCGTCGCTTCGGTCGTTAATTGAGAATCGTCTGTCACATTTTCTTTCAAACTTACTGATCCTGATTCGCCTTGTTCGTTAAATAGCTTATATGATTGAGGCGTAGAATCAGTATCATGCAAAGCATCATCTGCCGCAGGCGCACTTGTCGCAGAGGTAGATGGAGCCACACTAGCTGACTTGGCATCGTCTCCATACGTATTCGCTGTAGCGGATGTAGCAGATGCATAATCAGATACGGTAGCACTCCATTTGGAACCCATACCGCCATCTGGAATATCTTTAAGTGTAATCACATTGTGCTTGGTATCGACGGATTGTACAGAACTGGTCAGTGGACTCCAGACCGTTCTCCAAAATCCTTTGAGATAAAGAGCATGACCTTCTGACAAAGACTTCTGCCAGCGTGCTGCACGATTGCTACCATCCAAATCCAATGTGTCCGTTGTATCTCCATTTTCAGGAATACCGCCTTCACCATAATAAAAAGATTTGGCATCCGCTGAACCGTTAGCAGTTGTCCATCCTTTACGATGTCCATCTACCGATTCGGTGATATTCGGCCATTGTGAGATCGGTTGACGAATACCGTTAGAGATCAGATCAATGATTCCCCATTTTTCGGTAAATGAAGTGCCACCTTCAAAATGTCTAATATGCTTCAAGCCCAGTGATTTTACATCTAACTGGTACAGAGCATTGGCATCTACATCAGGATGAACACGAGCTTTGGCAGCTGCGCTAAGAGGCTTCCAATCTGACGCATTGATACGAATACCATTGGTTAACGTTACTTGTTCTCCCGCATAGGTACGATAGATAATCGGTTTATCAGGCGTACCTGAATCTGCATCTGTAAATTCCAAGTTGGAAAATTCATATTCTCCACCTTTGACCCAGACCGTTACTCCATAATCGGGTAGGGCGCCTTTGAGGCTACGAATCGCATCACGTGCTCTTTCGAGGGTGGCGTATGGTTTCTCTTTTGTGCCATTCCCATCGGTATCGCTTCCGGCAGTATCTACATATAGATTCCAACCGGTTTTTGTCACAGCACCGCTATCAAGATTAATCACTTCTTGATTTCCAACTTTGTCAGCAGATGCATATGGAACTGCTATACCACTACTCAAAGCAAGAATAGCTGCGAGCGATATCATTTTCTGGAACTTCTTCATAAATATAAATTCCCTCCGTTTCTAGATACACTGATGTCGTTGGGATGATGGTTTATCCCTGCTATGGTGTAGATCATTGTTTTAATTAGTTAATCACCCCCTAAAATACATATAATTTGGTAATTTCTTTAGATGCTTTTATATAATAAAATACAGATACATATTTAGCAAAGACTATTTTCATACTTTCTTAATAAAATTTCAATTTATTCATAAATTAGTTTCTTTTTTGTAACCATTTGAGCATACTGGTAGATTGCTTGTCAAGTGTGTCGGACGAAATCTTAATCTATAAAAAGATAACTGATCAATTGCACCGAAGCACAACTGATCAGTCAGTAATATCAAGAAAAGTTTGATTTAAGAAGTCGATTGATGATCGGAAAGACCGTCTGAATCTGCACGATTAAAAGGCTGAGTGCGATAATCATCTTTGTACAATCCAATCGTTGGGAAAATGGTATTCAAGTCTGGGAATTTCTCTAGAATCTTCGCATTTTTGGTACGTAGATCCAGTGTAGCTAGGTTATAAAATCCAGCTTTGGATGTGCTACTCACAGTAGTATTCCCTACGGCTGTCACATCACCTTTTTTCGGTAATTTCACTTGTCCATCTGCACCTACAATAACGTTATGATTGAGCTTGCTGCCATTTGGATATTGCGGATTCCATTTCTTGCTTAATACGCTACTCCATAGATTGCCTTGCAGTCCGTATTTTTCAGCAAGTTGTTCACCGTATTTTTTCCAAGTTCCGGTTAAAGGTTGTAGTTCACGTAGACGATTTGCATTGTCGCTATTTAGTCCATAATCCAGTTGATTGGAACGGTCATTAATTTCAAGCGATTGGACATCAATTAATAGATTGTTTGTTGCTACATTATGATGACCATTTTCAAATAGGAAAGCACGGGAAGTATCTTGAATAATATTATACTGATACGTATTCCCACTGCTACCGCTGTCTGCATAGAATCCATTGGAGCGCTTGTTATTGTGAATAAAGTTATATCGTAATACATTGCCGTACGAAGACCAATCTTGAGCGGTATAGAAAGCTCCTGTATCGCCTTCAATCAGAGATGTATTATGAACTTCATTGTATTCTAGCAACAGCTTATTACTAAATACATAACGAACAGCATCTTTGGGAACATCATGTAGTAAATTATGATCTACCCGCACACCGACTGAATCTCGAATAATAATCGCTTCCAGATGAATCAGCTTGCCGATATGATGAATATGATTATTGGTAATGCGAGTATTTGCAGACGATAAGGTAGCCCGATCACCTGCACTATTCAGACTGATTCCGAAGCTAGCTGTATCATAAATATCGTTACTGCGGAATGTATTATGATGACCATCTACGTCTAAGATACCGCCATTCACATCATGAATTTTGTTGCCTGCTATCGTTATATGATGACTTCGTTTCATTTCAAAACCATTGCCCATATTATTCTGTATCGTAAATCCTTTAAATTGCACATAAGATGTACCATCCATACTGACAATCGGTGAATCTTGATCGCCAATCACGGTCTGCAATTTATGAATATCAGAAGGTGGATAGTAGTAAATTTTGCCGTCTTTAAAATCAAGCGCCCATTCTCCGGGCGTATCAATTTCTTCTAATAGATTAAGTGCACGGAACTCTTCAGAGCCATCACCGACACGATAAGTAGAAGGTGTACTACTGTTATCATTTTGCTCATTCGTTGTTCTCGATAGAGCAGAAGGAGACACGAGAGCACTGAATTTAGAACCCATACCGCCTTGAGGGGTATCTAAAAGCTTGATCGTTTTTTGAGCAGGGTCAATTTGACTGATCTGGATACTGGCTGGACTCCATAGTGTACGCCAGAAACCTTGTAAGTAGATCGCATGTCCTTGTTGAATCGCATTTTGCCAGCGCTTGGAACGATTAGTACCATCTTCATCCAGAATATTAACACTCGATGAACCGGGCTTTTGATAATAAAAAGATTGAGCATTATAGACACTTTGAGCAATCGCCCAACCTGCACGTTGTCCACCAGCGACTTCTGTAGTATTCGGCCAGCGGGAAATAGGTTGCATTTGATTATTCGCAAATAAGTTCAGGATACCCCATTTTTCTGTAAACGAAGTACCGCCTTCAAATCCATTAATATGCTTAAATCCTAATTTGCGTACATCCAATTCTACTAACTGCTTGGGATCAATCTTCGGATGAACTCTAGCTTGAGCTTCTTGACTGAGTGGTTGCCAGTCCGTTACTGTTTTGCCTGTAGATAACGTTACTTGTTCTCCGGTATACGTGCGATATGTAATTGGAGAACTGGCTGTTCCTGAATCTTTTTGATCCAGTTGTAAGCTAGAATCCATCAGATAATTCCCTTGCTTCACCCAGACCGTTATGCCTCCTTGAGGAAGCTTGCCCTGATAGGCACGAATCTTTTTCTGAGCTTGTTTTAAAGTCGCATAAGGACTGTTCTTGCTACCATTTCCAGTCTGATCATTCCCTGTTTTGGCGACATAGATATTCATTCCAGACTCCTTCACAGCACCGCTACTTAACGGATACGAATCGTTTTTCGTATGAAAACTGTAGTATAGTACTCCTAGTAACAAAGCGAATAAAGCGAGCCCCAAAAGGATCATTCGCGAGTTTGATGCTTTCAAGCGACCACCTCCTTATAATATATGTTTGGGTATAGATTGAGTTGGCATTAGTATAGGTAGAACAAAGGACTACTGTCAAACAGCACTTGGTTTGAGCAATACATTCATGGTAATAAAAAAGTAATGTTTACCAAACCAAATAGCTTACCTTTCTTATCCATAGGCTATGTTACAGTAGAAAGAACTATACCATACGCTCGTGTTGTACCTTAGATGTAAGTATACTAAATAATTAACTACCTTAGAAAGGTGGAACAATAATGGAAGAAAAAGAAAAAGTATATCATACTGCTGTTGAAGTCACATTGGAAGTGATCGGTGGTAAATGGAAACCTGTGATCTTATTCCATCTTACATTTGGTAAAAAACGCACCAGTGAACTTAAAAAGTTAATTCCAGCAATTACGCAAAAAATGCTAACCCAGCAATTACGTGAATTAGAAGAAGCAGGCACCGTATTGCGAACTTCTTATCATGTTGTGCCACCCAAAGTTGAATATGAATTAACCCCATACGGAACGACTCTAACAGAGTTACTTCATATGATGTGCAAATGGGGAGAAGTGCATGTGAATAAACACTATGGCGATCAAGCGCGTATTTTATCGTCTCCTCCTCAAGTGATGTAAATCAATAAAAGCCGAACCTTTGTCTTACCTAAGGTCGGCTTTTATTGATATATCGATACAAACGACAGAAGATCAGGCGATAATCTTACGCTTGCGGAAATCCTCAAAAATAGTGATAAACATTTCTTCGGTATCGACATACTCATGAAAGCCAAGACGACGTGCTTTACTACCGTCTGCAAAAAAATCATAATCCCACGAAAATACAAAATCACCAAAAGCCCATGAAGACACCTCTGCATAAGTATATGCTGTTAATCCATACCTACTAACGATCGAATCCCATAGAGCTTCTTTATCTTTCATCATATCGTTTAAGTCCATCGATAAAGGCGGAGCCGTTTCCATATCAAAATAATGAGCAATCTTAGGCCATAAGGATTCCCAGCGAAATACATCTCCGTTATTGATATTCAGCGCCTGATTAGCACATGCAGGCGTTGTTGCTGCCCATACGGTTGCTTTGGCGAGTAAACCTGCATCAGTCATTTCTAAAATGCTATGGTAAGCTCCTCGCTTGCCAGGGAAGCGTAAAGGGATTTGCAGTTCTTTAGAAATCGTCGCATAGATCGCAATCACCATAGCTAGATTCATCGGATTACCCACTGAAAATCCGCATACCACAGAAGGTCGAAGAGCAGACCATGTCCAATCTTTACCTTGTTGTTGCTGCACTAGATAATCCTGTTGTGCCATATTGAATTCAGGTGGCATCGGCTTCGCATCTGTTTCACGGGCAGGGGTTGGAAATGCACCCAGATGGGCACCGTATACTTTGTAGCCTTGCATCAGACTGATATGTTCAAGTTGAGGAGAAGTGGCTTCTACACTTTCTACAATATGAATCAGCATATTCAGATTAGGTTCTACTAATTCTGTCCATGTTGGACGATCTTGATAAGCCGCATAAAAAATATGCGTGATCGTGGGAAATGATGCTAAAACATGTTCAACTTCGCTTCGCTGTAAAAGGTCTACCGATACATAAGTCACACGATCTGTTGAAATACCGCCTCTACGGGATAACCCTATAATATCCCAATCAGGGAGTGTAATTAAGTGGTCAATCAGGTTACTACCTATAACTCCGTTGGCTCCAACAACCAGAGCGACTTTACGAGAATGATTGATCGATGTATTCATCTTGAGCTCTCCTTTAATCATGATAGGTTACATGATTAGCTTGCAGCATAATAGAAGAGATGAGAAGTACGCACTTTGAAGTGCGATAGGTACTTCAAAGTGCTCTAGCAGTATAAAAGCACACAGAGAAGGCAGTCAAAATGCCTATTCTGTGTGCTTTGGATACATGATAGTAGTGAGTAGAAAAGAAAGATTTATACTGTTTCTTCCCATATTTTTGCTTGATATTCTTTTACTTGCTCTTCAGATGGTTTTGGATACACATTACGGAAAGGATGGTGCTTCGCGTCAATGACTTCCACCATTTTGTCGATCATATCTTGAGGATCGAACTGTTGAGCTAGCATTTTTTCACCTTTTAACAAATCAGCACGTTTGGTGAAGTTGGTTTTCTCGTCATACCATTTCTCTTTTTGTTCAAACATATTATCGTTAAATCCTGTTTTGTAAGGACCAGGATTGATTGTAGCGACTTGGATTCCAAACTCTTTCAGTTCTTCTTTAAGCGCTTGAGCCATCGCTTCTACAGCATGTTTGGAGGCGCAATATGCACCAAGATAAGGAGTCACACTTAGTCCAGCGATAGAGCTGACAAAAATGATTTTACCTTTCTTTTTAGCGACAAATTGGCGAGCGACAATCTGTACCATTTCTAATGAGTTAAAAACGTTGGTATCGAAAATTTGACGGATATTATCGACTGGAATCTCAGCAAGTGGACCACCTTCACCAATACCTGCATTCGCTACATATACGTCAAAATCATATTTTTCCAATTGAATACGATCAAGTGGTTTATTTACATCTAATTTGAGTACTTCAATATCGAGTCCTTGAGCTTTGGCTTCTTCTCGAAGCTCTGTCACTTGAGGGATAATTTCTACGGAAGCAATCACTTTATGTCCTTTTTTGGCAAGACCTAATGCAGCACCTTTACCAAGTCCACTACCTGCACCTGTAATAAAAATTGTTTTTTTACCTAACATGATGAATTCCTCCTGTATGTTCTGTATCGTCTTCGTGTCGTTCGGATTCATAGTGCATTTACCCGTTCGCTTGGATAACTAATCAAATGGATTCATGTCATGCATAAGTATAGCTAGAGCTAAACACAACAAAAAACCGAACTTCTTTACAAAAGAAGTTCGGCTGTATCTTAGCCATTTAACTTAGTGATTGGTGAATCCGCCTGTTTCTGCACGAGTTACCACACGGATACGGTACATATCTTGTTGCAATCCGATTTGAGGGAAAATACTATTCAAATTCGGGAATTTCTCAAGAATTTGTCTGTTGTTAGTACGCAAGTCCATTTGACCGTAATTGAAGAAGCTTGCATCTGCTACTTTAGACAGAATATTATTTTTTTCAACAGTGATATTTCCAAGTTTGGGTTTGATAATACTATTAACTTGAACGAATGCATTATCTACTAATTTGGAACCATTAGAGTACTCTGGATGCCAGTTAGCATTTAGGATATCTGTCCATAAGTTATCTGTGTAACCATAACGTGTTTTGAGCTCACTTGCAAAGCCTGCCCAGACACCGGATGAAGGATTTTTAGCACGCAATCCATCTGCAAAGCTACTGCCGACTCCATAACTTTTCGTCATAATCGCATTTGCTACCACATCAGTTGTGAGTACATCACTACGATTTTCGATCTGTACTTTGGAAGAAGCAACCACGACATTGTTACGACCAATATTATGATGACCGTTAAATTGGAATGCACGATCAGAGCCTTGAATAATATTGTTGTAGAAGTTATCGCCTGCATCGCCGCCATCCACATAGAATCCGTTGGCACGTACATTGTTATGAATAAAGTTGTAACGAAGATCATTTCCGTATGAAGTCCAGTCTTGAGCCGTATAGAAAGCTCCTGTATCACTTTCAACTAGAGCAGCATTATGAATTTCATTAAATTCAAAGGTTAGATTTGTACTGCTTACATAACGAATACCATCTTTGGGAACATCATGGATCAAGTTATGATCGACCCATACATTATTGGAATCCCGTACGATAATACCTGCAAGGTGAGAAAGTAGACCAGTATGATGAATATGATTATTGGTTACACGTGTATTGGATTTGGTAAATGTCGTTGTGCGATCACCTGCATAACCAAGACTTATTCCGAATTCACCTGTATCGTAAATATCATTACTTTTGATCAAATTGTAATTGCCATAGTAATCGACAATACCGCCACCACTTACGTTTAAGATCGTATTACCTGCAATTGTAATATGGTGTGTTTTTTGCATTTCAATCCCGTTACTCATGCTATCTTCTAATTGGAAGCCTAGCAATTGAAGGTAGGACGTCGCATACATTTTGATGATAGGTGTAGCATTATCAGCGATTTCTACATCTTTTGTTTTGATATCGCCATCAGGGTAGTAGTATACTTTGCCATCTTTGAAATCAAGTGCCCATTCGCCAGGAACATCAATCTCATCTAGATAGTTCACTGCACGCCATTCTTCTGTTCCATCACCTGTACGGTAAACAGGGTTAGAGTTAGCAATATCTTTACTCCATTTGGAACCCATACCGCCTGTAGGGGTGTCTAACAAAGAAATACTGCCTTCTGCATTATCAATACTTTGTACTTTGCTTGTTACCGGGCTCCAGACCGTTCTCCAGAAGCCTTGAAGGTAGAGAGCATGTCCTGCATTCACAGAAGCAGCCCAACGCTCGGAACGATTGGTTCCATCTGCATTTAATTCATCATCAGTCTTACCATCTGTCGGGATTCCATTTTCACCGTAGTAAAAAGATTTAGCATCTGCGGAACCGTTAGCTGTTGTCCAACCAGCACGTTTGGAACCAGCCATTTCGCCTGGATTCGGCCATTGTGAGATCGGTTGACGTTCATGATCGACAATCAGATCAATAATGCCCCATTTATCGGAGAATGAATTGCCTCCAGGAAAGCTGTTAATATTGGTAAGCCCTAAAGCTTTTACATCCAGTTCAACTAGCTTGCTTGCACTAACTTTTGGATTAACTCTGGATTGTGCTTCACTATTTAAAGGTTTCCAAAGGGTAGGATCAACAGATGTACCGTTAGAAAGAATAACTTTCTCTCCAGGATAGGTACGATAAACGATTGATTTACCAGGTGCTCCAGAATCAGAAGCATTCATATCCATTGTAGAAGTGAATTTGTATGTGCCGCCCTTGACCCATACTGTAATTCCTCCAACAGGTAAAACTCCTTTTTTAGCACGAATCGCATTTCTAGCTTCGATCAGTGTTTTGAAGGGAGCATCTTTTGTCCCTGTTCCAGCAGTTGCTACAGAACCATCTACATAGATATTGAGACCTGTATTGGTCGTTGCTCCACTACTTAGGGTAACAACAGTTCCATTTACGGTACGATCTGCAAAAGCGGAACTTGGTGATAACAAAGTACTTACAACTAGTGTAGTTATCACCATTAACATGGCTAACGGTGTCTTTCTGAACATTATAAAACATCCTTTCATACTGTAATATGGTTTACCTATAGTTGTATTAGAATTGGATATTTGGTTTTATAATTATCGAATTAGGCTCACTAGTTACTTTGTCGGATACTTTTGCCCATTTTGTAATGGTTATAGATAAATTTGGTTAATTTAAGTGAAAAATCGACTTTTTTTGATAAAAGAGGGGATAATTAAGATATTTAGTTACTAATTATCCCCGAAATAAAAGTTATCTTTATGAATCATTAGTAGGAGGAGTGGAAAGGGTAGACCTACTGTATTCATAAAAAGTTCACAATAATATGGAAATTCCTATTCATTTTAATGATTACTCATTCCGCCTGATGCTGATCTAGAAACGACTTGCACTCTATACTCATCTTGAGATAATCCAATCTGTGGGAAAATCGTATTTAAATCTGTAAATTTGCTCAGAATACTTGCATTATTGGTACGATAATCCATTGTGTTAGCATTATAAAATTGAGCGTCCGCGATCGTATTTAGAATCACATTGTTCGCTACAGTAAAAGATCCTTTTTTAGGTGTAGTGACTGCGCCTGTTTGTACAAATACATTATTGGAAATCGAAGAACCGTTTGGATATTCTGGATGCCATTCAGGGTTAAGAATATCTGCCCATAGATTGGTAGTGTAGCCATAAGTTGCTTTCAAATCTTTACCGTACTGTAGCCATGCGCCAGAAGTTGGATTTTTGCTAATCAAATTCTGAGCATACGTGCTTGTAGCCGTATATCCACGTGTAATACCACGATCATCAATTTGTCCTGCTGCTCTAGAAGCGATAATCAGGTTATTTTGCGCTAGATTATCGTGTCCACCGCCCATGATAAAAGCGATTTGAGATTGTTGAATAATATTTTTGCTGACAATATCACCGCTATCTCCATCATCAAAATAGAATCCATGAGACCGTTTGTTATGATGAATAAAGTTATAACGGAGTACATTTCCATAAGAAGTCCAGTCTTGTGGTGTGTAAAAAGCACCGGAATCACTTTCAACTAAAGACGTATTATGAATTTCGTTATACTCAAACAATAAGTTGTTATCTGAAGTATACTTAACTGCCGCTTTGGGTGTATCATGAATAAGATTATGATCGACTTTAATCCCTACAGATTCGCGAATCACGATACCTTCAAGACTAATCAATGTGCCGATATTTGAAATATGATTGTTATTGATTCTAGAATTGGATGCTGTCAAAGTAGTACGATCTCCTGAGTACCCCATAGAGATACCGGCAGCTCCAATTTCAAATACATCATTACTTTGGATCAGATTGTTATTGCCGTAGTAATCGACAATACCTGTTCCTGTTACATAACAGACTGTATTTCCAGCAAGCTTCATATGATGAGAACGTTGCATCTCGATGCCGTTACCCATACCACCTTCAACCGTAAATCCAAGCCACTGAATATAAGAAGCGTCACTCATTTTGATAATAGATGCTTTGTTATCCGATAAGGTAATCATCTGTTTAGTAAAATCACCTGTAGGATAGTAATAAATTTTGCCGTCTTTAAAATCAAGTGCCCATTCCCCAGGAACATCGATTTCATCTAAATAATTAATAGCTTTCCATTCTTCTTTCCCTGTGCCAACTCTATAGCTCACACTTGTATCTGGAATAAAAGGTTCATCGTTAGCCAATCCATAGACACTAGCAGTCACATTGAAGAGGTTCACATTAGCACTTGGAACAGAAAATGCTGGAGTATACACATCTTTTTGTACTGAAGCAGAAGACATTAGATTAGGACGATAAACATCCATACTGACCGTTGAACTTTTGAGTGTGTTGGTTGTAACAACCGTTTTGCTAAATTTATCGCCCATACCGCCACTTGGAATATCATATAGAGAAATAATATGATCGTTAGGGTAGATAGCGCCTACTTTACTCGTTACAGGGCTCCATGCTGTTCTCCAGAATCCTTTGAGATACAGATCATGCCCTTTAGCCATGGAAGCTTTCCAGCGCTGAATACGATTGGTACCGTCTTGATTGACTTCATCGTCTGTAATTCCGTTCTCTGGAATACCGCCTTCACCATAATAAAAGGATTTGGAGTCTGCTGATCCATTCATAGTGACCCAACCTGCACGATTTGATGCGATGTTTTGATTTTCATTCGGCCATTGAGAGATCGGTTGTCTAATACCATCTACAATCAGGTCAACAATACCCCATTGTTCTGTAAATGTTGTACCTCCTGCAAAGCCAGCAATATTCTGTATATTGAGCGAAGCTACATCTAGCTCGCGTAGTTTACTTGGTTGAATAGAAGGATTAACACGTGCCGCTGCATCTGCACTTAAAGGTTGCCATGATGTAGGATCAATGCCTTTACCTGTTGTTAAGGTAACCGTCTCTCCCGGGTACGTGCGATAAATAACAGGTTTATCGGGTGTTCCTGAATCTTGAGCATTGAGATCGAATGTTGTAGCTAGATTATATGTTCCGCCTTTGACCCAGACGGTAACACCACCTGCTGGTAAATTGCCTTTGTAAGCACGAATCGTTGATCTAGCTTTGAATAATGATTTGAAAGGTGCTAATTTAGTGCCTGTCCCTGTTGTATCATTTCCTGTTGGATCGACGTATAGATTAACGTTAGTTGCAACCGTGTTACCACTACTAAGCATTTGATTTGTTGCAGCATAACTGGTTTGCCCTGTTGGTAGAAGAGTAATCATAAGACTCAGTGAAAGTATCCATGCTACCCATTTCGTAGTTGTTACCATTATATTTTCCTCCTAAATATCCTGAATGCTATTGTTATCAAATAAATGATGAACGAATAGATGTACTCTAAGATGGCTAACTGTAGCTGTTTTCTTATAATTGAGTAGGGTTATTAGGTCAGATATAGTATTGGATTAATCCGTGATCTCAACTTTCGGTATACTCGTATTAGAAAGAAGATCAAGGAAAGCAAAATGTAATGAAGTAGGGATAACGTAAACAAGTAGGTTAAGTAGTAGAATAAAGAGTGGGAAGAAGTAGAAGAGATAGATAGAAGAATAAATTGAAAGTGTTGGTGTTTCTTTAGCCACCCTCAGTATAGTATATGTTCCAACAACTGATAACCGCCTTAATGTCTCATTCTTGAAGGTATCTATTGCGATAGAAAATCAAATTATATTAGTATGTCCTTCCTATTCAGTCAGCAAGCAATAGCCCCGATAGCTATATAGGACATAAGAAAATAGCCAAAAGTCTCAGATCAATGTCTGAAGCTTTTGGCTATTTGGATTGAGAAGGTATTCTTTTAACCTAAATAGGATCTATTAATCAGAAGAGGAGGTAGAGATAGCATCTCCTTTTTGCAATCCAATCTGTGGATAAATGGTATTGATATTTGGAAAGATAGCCAAAATCGTAGGATTTTGAGTGTAGAATCCATTTGTTGTATTCGGATTCAGTCCAGCCGATTGAGTGTTTGTGATTCTTGGGTTGTTTTGAATAATAACAGCTCCTTTTTTAGGAATAACCAGTGTACCCGATTGAACAATAGCATTATCTTTGAAATGAGTCCCATTCGGGTATTCAGGATGCCATTTTGGATTCAACATATTTTTCCATAGATTCGTATCATATCCATACGTATCTGCCAGCACACGACCATACTCTTTCCAAGGCCCGGTAGAAGGGTTCTTAGCAATTAATTGTTCTGCATGAGTACTGTCTGCTGTATATTTGCGTGCAATACCGCGATCATCAATCTGAATACCAGATGTGGCATTAATAATCAGATTGCCTGTAGCTCGATTATGATGACCTCCGCCAAACAGAAATGCTTTGGATACTCCTGAGACAATATTGTTGATAAATGTATCTCCGCTATCCCCGTCATCTGCATAGAATCCATTTGCCCGCGGGCTATCATGTACATAGTTATAACGTAATACATTACCGTATGAAGTCCAGTCTTGAGCGGTATAGAAAGCTCCTGCATCTCCATCTTCAAGCGAGATATGATGAAGCTCATTATATTCGAAAAGCAGATCATTATTATACACATAACGTATACCATGCTTAGGCACATCATGGATTAGATTATGATTGATCGTCATTCCGATCGACTGTGTAATAATTAATCCTTCCAAAGCAATCAGTGTGCCTGTGTTATGGATATGATTGTTGGTGATCCATGAATCAGCAGGGGTCAATGTATCTCGATTCCCTGCATATCCAATACTGATCCCAAAACTTCCTGTTTCATAGATGGTATTATTTTGTATCCGATTGTCATGACCATAATAATCGAGAATTCCACCGCCACCGATATTACGAATCGTATTGTTATCCAGTGAAATATGATGAGAACTTTGCATCTCGATACCGTTATTTAAGCCACCTTCAATCGTCAGACCGACAAAGTTCAGATAGGAAGCATTATTTAATTTGATAATAGGGCCTGTACGATCGGCAATAATAATATTCTGTTTGTTGATATCGCCGTCAGGATAATAATAGATTTTCTGATCTTTAAAATCCAAAGCCCATTCTCCCGGCGTATCAATCTCATCCAATAGGTTCAGTGCTTGCCATTCTTCGGTTCCTGTCCCCACCCGATACACTTGATATGTAACAGAAGTAGCAGTTAGCAACGGCTCAGGAAACAGGGGCGCATGATAAACGTCATCGGTTACATAGACATCTTGCGTAACATACGTATCCCCGTGAATAGTCACAGGAGACTGAGCTGGCAGGGGAGTAGAGATAGTTGTAGATGTAGTTGTCCCTGTCCCTGTAGAATCAGCTACAGGAGCATCTTTACTCCATTTAGAACCCATTCCGCCTTCTGGAATATCGACTAGACGAATCGTATGGCGTGTGTTATCAATACTTTCTACTTTGCTAGTAACAGGGTCAAAATCAGTACGCCAGAATCCTTTGAGATACAGATCATGACCTTGTTCGATAGATCGTTGCCAGCGTGCAGTACGATCGGTCTGATCGGCATTCACTTCATCTGTCGTTATTCCATCTTTCGGTTGTCCACCTTCACCGTAATAAAAAGATTGAGGATCAGCCGAACCATTCATCGTTACCCAGCCCACCCGATTTTTGCCTATTTTTTGCTGAGGATTGGGCCATTGAGAAATCGGTTCTCGTACGCCATCTACAATCAGATCGACAATACCCCATTCTTTTGTAAACGAAGTCCCTCCCGGGAACCCAGACGTATTTTTGAGTCCTAACGATTGTACATCCAATTCGACTAATTGATCAGCATAGACCGCCGGATGAACACGAGCTGCCGCTTCAGAATTAAGCGGTTTCCAACGTGTGGGATCAATTGTTTTGGCAGTCGTAATCACCGCTTGTTCATTAGGATAGTTGCGATATGTCACTGGTCTGTCGGCTGAATCTGAATCCAGTTCATTTAATTCTAATGTAGAAGACAATTCATATTCGCCTTCTCGCAACCAGATTGTTGTTCCGCCAGCAGGTCGTTCAGCATACGTATCCCGCAAAACAGAGCGAACTTTGGGAAGGGTACGATAAGGAGCCTGTAGAGTCCCTGATCCTAAGAAGTCACTACCTTTAGGAGACACATATACATTTTGAGTCACTGTAGACAGATTGGACAGAGTCGATTCGCTGTTAGATGCAGAACTTTCTTCCGCAGTGACAGGTACCGAGTAGATAAACGAACTTAGAGGCATCAAAAATACAGTCAATAACATCAGATTTTTAGACCATTTTTGGTACAGTATAGTCTTTAAATTCATTAGTTCTCTCCTTTTATCTATCTATTTTGTTGCTTATTATAAATGGTATATCACTAGATTACATGTGCCGATAGGGTTAAACCGTTCGTTTGCAAAGTCTCATTTATGCACTGAAAATGGCGAGTGATGTAGATTAAGCGAAGAAAAAGTCGGGAAGAATTTGTAGTTATTTAGTATATAAATCACTTTGAAAAGAAGGAAATGTATAAAAAAATCCGGTTACTTTTCTCCTATTAAGAGATCTGGCAACCGGAAATTTACGTATCATTAAAGTGAAAACATAGGAATAATCATGATCATTCGATAGATTAAGCTCGATCCAAAATGGTACGATAGGTAGAATGATTCATCCCTTTTACCAATTTAATGAGCAATTCTTTGGCAGCATCATAATCATCGGTATGAATAATCGAAGATGAAGTATGGATATACCGTCCGCAAATACCGATAATAGCTGAAGGTACACCTGTTCCGCTGACATGAACTTGACCTGCATCTGTACCACCAGCAGAAATGAAATACTGTACTGGAATCTGGTGTGTACTTGCAGTATCTTGAATATATTCAACTATACCCCGGTGGGTAAACATAGTTGGATCATAAATACGTAATAATGCACCTTTACCCAAATGACCGAATGCATTGCGATCGCCTGTCATATCGTTAGCCGCACTACAGTCAAGTCCGAAAAATAGATCTGGTTGAATCAATTGTGCAGCAGTACGTGCACCACGTAATCCCAATTCTTCTTGCACAGTTGCGCCAGAATACAAAGTCCCACCAAGCTTCTCTCCATGAAGAGCTTGTAATAATTCAATCGCTAGACCGACTCCATAGCGATTATCCCAAGCTTTTGCCATAATTTTTTTGGGATTAGCCATTGGTGTAAATTCACAGATCGGTACAATTTGCAGTCCTGGACGTAACCCCATTTGTTCTGCTTCTGCACGATCATCAGCACCAATATCAATATACATGGATTTGATATCTACAGGTTTGTTACGTTGTTCCGGGCTAAGTAAGTGAGTAGGGGTAGAACCAACAACTCCCACTATAGGGCCTTGATCGGTAATAATATGTAGACGTTGAGCAAGCACGACTTGACTGAACCATCCGCCTAACGGTTGAAAACGGATAAGACCTTGATCAGTGATGCCTGTTGTCATAAATCCAACTTCATCAAAATGACCAGCGACCATCATTTTAGGGCCACTTTCATCACCACGCATAACACCAAATAGACTACCTAATCGATCTTGTACAAATTCGTCGGTATACGGTTCCATTTTTTCTTTAACGAATTGACGAAGTTCTCTTTCAAACCCTGATACTGCGGGGAATTCGGTTAATTGTTTAAACATCTGAAGCGTCTGCTTATCCATTGACGTAGGTCACTCCTTAACAGTGTTATTCTTTGATACAGTATGAACTTCATGTCGAAAAATGTCCAATCATTCGCGCTGACTTCAAATTGTAATCAGCTATTGAAGTGACTCTGACTTATCGTTCATGTACAATATAACTATATACACATTTTCAACAAAGTTAGAGTCATTACATCATTATATAAGAATATGAACCAGAAGTAGGAGGTTTTATATATATGTCGGCACGCAAAGAATCTATGGAAGTCATTGCAGCTGTAAGATCCAATCTAGAATCCTGTATATTAGGCAAATCATTTGAAATCGAATTGTTGCTTACCGCTTTGCTTGCTGGAGGACATGTACTCATAGAAGATGTCCCGGGAACAGGTAAAACACAAATGATCAAAGCGCTTGCTAAATCAATGAGTGGTCAATATCGTCGTATTCAATGTAATCCCGATATTTTGCCAAGTGATATCACAGGTGTTTCTATTTTTCATCCTCGGGATGAGCAGTTTTATTTCCGTCCAGGTCCAGTAATGACGAACATTCTACTTGCGGATGAAATTAATCGTGCAACGACCAAGACACAATCCGCTTTATTAGAAGTTATGGAAGAGCGCAGTGTCACTGTAGATGGAGAGACTCATCCATTGCCTCATCCTTTTATGTTATGTGCTACACAGAATCCGATTGATTTCGAAGGAACATACATGTTGCCTGAAGCTCAATTGGATCGTTTTATGATGAAAATTACATTAGGGTATCCAGATGAGCAGACTGAACGCAATTTGCTTCGTCATGGTGCTGCCGGACAACCGGTGGATCGCTTAGAACCTGTTACGGATATGCAACATATCGCTGATATTCAACAAGAGATTCGTAAGATTCATTTGGATGAATCGGTAAGTGATTATTTAGTAAGTGTGGTTCGCCATACACGTGAACATGGATCGGTATTACTTGGAGCCAGTCCACGTGCAACATTATCCTTTATGATGGCTGTCAAAGCCTATGCATTTATACAGAATCGTGATTATGTACTCCCTGATGATGTGAAGAAGTTAGCTCCTTATGTTATTCCACATCGTATACTTCCACGTCCAGAAGCACGGATGGAGCGCATGAGTTCTGAACGAATTGTAGCGCAGATTTTGGAGCAAATTCATGCTCCTGTATCTATGGGACAATAAGTATGAGAGCCTTATTTTCATACTTGCGTCTGAATTTGCAGTGGAAACGCCAACCGTCTAAATTATGGTTGGTGTTTATGGTATGGATTGGATGTTTATTTTATGTGCTTTTTCAAGGTGGTAAAACATCGGTCATGCTATTTGTGATGGTTTCTTTGCTGTCGCTATATTTAATTGGCGGTGGCTTTCGTGGTGTTGGACGCGCTCATGGTCAGCGCCATTTATCGACAGCAGGGGAACAAGGAGAAATGATATTGGCAGGTGATCAAGTACAGGTACGTCTGGATGTGACGATTCCTGGATTTCTGCCATTACCATATGTGATTATTCGTGAAACGCTTAAGCGTCACAATGGCGAATCGTGGTCTTTTGAAGAAAGTTTGATTCCAAGTATGCGGGGCAAAGGTGAACTACTATTTCAGACCCCTCCGTTAGAACGAGGACGTTACCGCTTTTATGGTACCGAATGTATCAGTGAAGATATTTTTGGATTAATCGAAAATAAAGGGCGATTTACAGCGTCCGGTGAGTTTTTGGTATTACCACGAATTGCTTTTATTCCGAACTGGCAAATGGGATCACGGTATTCTAGACTTGGAGGTCAACAGACCTCGCAATTGATGTCCCGTCCGGAAACGAATCAGATTAATGGTGTACGTGATTATGTATATGGTGACCGAATTTCAAGAATTCACTGGTCTGCTACCGCTCGTACAGGCAATTGGAAGTCAAAAGAATTTGAACATGAATCATTACCCAAAACTGTACTGGTACTTGATGCGATCGCTGATCATTATGAATCAGATGAAGCTTTTGAATTAGCAGTATCCACGACGGCATCAATGCTTGATTATGGGGTACGAGAACGGATGGGAATGGGTTTATTTACAACCGGTCAGAATAGCGGAGTATTCTTGCCATCCGATCATGTAGGGGAACGTCAAAGAATGCGTCTACACCTTGTCGATGTGATGGCAGATGGTAAAGGACGTTTATTAGATAAACTTGAAGATCATGCGCGTATGTTTCCAGCAGGTACTTTATTTATTTTGATTACGCCTTTAATGAATGAAAAAGTATGGGAGATTTTTCAATTTGCTCGTATTCGTCAAATGACTCCTCTTCAATTTTTAATTAACCCTACGATGCAAAAAAATAAAGAAGCTGTAATCAACTGGTCACAATCTGCTCATGCACGCGGAGTATCTTGTTATCCAATCTCTTCATTAGAGCAATTGCCAGCTGTGTTAGGAGGTGGAGCGATTTGAAAAAATGGTGGGATGGAATAAGTCGCTCTTGGTATTATTCGTTATCTTTAATATGGGTTTTTATTATTGCGCTGCAATGGATTAATTATGCCAATGGAGTCTGGTATCAAGAAACGACACCGCTTGTTCTGGCGACGATGGCTGTAGTGGCTATTATTGATATTTTGATACCACTCAAAATGATCTATCGTCTAGTGATCAAATTATTTGCTGTACTGGGTGCAGTCTATTATGTACTCAGTCATTATGGATTTTATAGCTGGCAAGAAGGCTTACTCACCGATAATGTAGAAACATTTACTCAGACTGTCTCGCCTTACTTGTGGTTTGTGTTATCGGCATGGGTGTTGATCGAAGTCTCTGCTCGAATCGGTTCTTCACGTAGAGCCATTATTATGTTTGTCGGTACGAATATTGCGGCATTGTCGATTTTGGATTCTTTTACAACCTCGATGATGTGGGAAGAAGTCGCATGGGTTGTTTTTGCAGGAATGGGTTGGCTGGTAAGTAATCATTTTCGTTATTTTCAGCAACGATTCCCCAAAGGATGGAAACATTTACGTAGATATCCGCTCAAAATCGTTTTTAATATTGCTGTTATTTTCTCCATCATTTTACTGGTAGGTGTCAATGTACCGGAAGTTCAACCTACACTTAAAGATCCATATACAGCATGGAAAAATTGGCGTGGTGAAGCTGTTATTACGATCAATGGTTCTAATCCTTTAAATGGACAAGGTGCTTCTTCTGGATATAGTCGTGAAGATTCCAATCTAGGTGGCGGTTTTAATTTTGACTATACACCGGTGATGACAGTTAGCACTACCAGTCGTAGTTACTGGCGCGGCGAGACACGATTAGTCTATTCAGGCGAAGGTTGGATCGATCGCTCTAGCAATGGTTGGAGTGAACTGCAATCGGTCGAAGCAGGTACCGAGCTTCCACTGGATGAATCGTCAGATGTAGAAAAGAAAACCGTTAAGCAACAAGTAAAAATGCTGTCTGAAGATAATGTAACATATCCTGTATTATTTGGTGCTTATACGATAGGGAGAGTAACCGATGTCGATGGTGGGTCAGATACGTCACAACTGGATTGGCGTAGTAACCCGGGCGAAGTGCACTGGAGCCCTACCCGTCAGAATCGTAAATTCCCAGAATCGTATTCACTGGTTTCCAGAGTGCCGATCGTACCTGTCAAAGAATTAGAAAAGAAAACATTTAATCAACTCTATGCCGATAAATCGTTAGATCGGTATCTACAAGTTCCTTCGGAATTGCCTGATCGTGTGCGTAATCTAGCCAAAGAAGTAACCGCATCAGGAGACACGCCGTACGAGAAAGTAGAGTTATTACAACAATATTTGCAAAACAATTTTGCGTATACCAACAATCCTGATTTGTCGAAGAAAAAAAGTCGTGATTTTGTAGATAGCTTTTTATTTGAAGTCAAAGAAGGGTATTGTGATTATTATTCTACAGCGATGGTCATGATGGCACGTTCATTAGATATCCCTGCACGCTGGGTTAAAGGGTATGCACCCGGGCAAGCGTCCGGTTATGTAACCAGTGATTATTTCCCGGATGGTGCTACAGAATATACGGTAACTAATGCAGATGCACATTCATGGGCAGAGATTTATTTTGCTGATTATGGATGGGTTCCGATTGAAGCCACACCAGGATTTGATATGCCGATGATTACAGAGGCTGTTCAGACACCAGCAGATGATACACCAACACCTGAGCCAGAGGAAGAAGAACAGACACCAGAGGAAGAAGAAACGCAAGCACCGGTACAAAACAATGAGCCTGCAGTACCTGCTGCTGTGATCTGGATAGCAAGTGGTGTGATTGCTGCTTGGGCAATCGTGATGTTGATTCGCTACCGTCGTGAACTGAGCTTTATGATTATGCGTATGCGTCAAGGTGAAGCTTTGACACCGCAACAAAAAATGATGGCTGAATCCAAACGCTGGTTCGCCTGGATGAAACGCCATGGAATGGATCGTCGTCCTCATGAAACATTGCGTGAATCGGTGACCCGATGGGAAGAGGTACGTCCAGATTTGGCGATACATTTAACCCCATTACTTGAATTGTTTGAAAAAGCCAAATACAGTCCGAATCAGATTACAGAGGAAGAGTGGACAACAATGCAACATCATCTACAAAACTTGCGAAAAAGATGGCGCAAAACGTCCACAAAGTAGTATAATAATGGATGGCTGAACGATTGTTCAAAACGTTGGACAAACTATTTATAAATCCTACAAAAAACGCCGCTTATGCGGCGTTTCTTTTTGTCAGATAGGTTACACTTATGATATAGTTTGTCGTATGAAACCGAGGTGAATAAAGCTTGTTTGAGATGCTCGTACCCAAGTTGCGCGTGAATACTGTATTTGATATTGATCTAGAAGCAATGTATGCCAAAGGTTATCGTGGAATCATTACAGATTTAGACAACACACTCGTTGGTGCTAAAGCGCCAAATGCGACACCGGAATTGATCGAATGGTTTGCTAAAGTAAAAAAATACGGCTTCGAGCTGATTATTGTCTCGAATAACAATATGAGCAGGGTATCCTTATTTGCTACACCACTGGATATCAAATTTGTGCATGCGGCACGCAAGCCGTCCAATGCACCATTTCGCAAAGCAATGACGCTGATGAAATGGAGCGAAGAACAGACTATTGTTATCGGTGACCAATTGTTAACAGATGTATATGGTGGGAACAGACTGGGTTTATTTACAATTCTAGTCTTACCTATCGCTGCTGCTGATGAAGGTTGGAGAACCAAAGTTAACCGTCAGGTCGAACGGTTTGCAAGAAAACGACTGCGTAGAAAAGGACTATGGTCCGAGGAGGAAAAGAATAAATGACAGAACAAAGCGGTCTTACCGCGGGTGCGAAATGTAGTGGATGCGGTATTGCTCTACAGATGGACGCGCCTGAATTACCAGGATATTTGCCAGCACAAGCACTAGAAAGAACACCTCTAGTCTGCCAGCGTTGTTTCCGTATCCGCAATTATAATGAATCGTCGACAGTAACGGTAGATCAGAGCGAATTCTTGCGATTGCTCAGTGAAGTGGGCACAAAGGATGCACTGGTTATCCATATTGTCGACTTGTTCGATTTTCAGGGTAGCGTGATCTCAGGATTGCAACGTTTTGTAGGAAATAATCCTGTGATTCTAGCTGTAAACAAAATCGATTTGTTGCCTAAAGTAACCAACTGGAACAAATTGCGTAATTGGGTACAAAAAGAAGCGAAAGAAATCGGACTCAAAACCGAGGAAATTATTCTTTGTAGTGCCAAACAAAATACAGGGTTTGAACGTATTTTGGAAGTGGTTGGCGAGATGCGTGGTAACCGTGATGTGTACGTGGTCGGTGCAACGAATGTAGGTAAATCTACATTGATCAATCGTCTGATCTCAGATTATAGTGATCTGGAAGAAGAATTAACCACTTCGCGCTATCCGGGAACAACATTGGATACCGTCAATATTCCATTAGATGATGGACATTTTATTATTGATACACCAGGAATTGTATACGAATCTCGTTATACAGAATTGGTGACCAAGCAAGATTTGGCTGCGATTATGCCGGACAAACCACTCAAACCGATGGTATACCAATTAAATGAAGGTCAGACGCTATTTTTCGGAGCGATGGCACGATTTGATTACCTTGAAGGTGGTCGTCAATCATTTACTTGCTTCATTAATAATGGTCTCAAAATCCATCGTACCAAGTTGGAACGTGCAGATGACTTATTTGCAGATCATGCAGGAGTTATGCTTGCGCCACCAACCAAAGAACATTTAGCTGATTTGCCAGAATGGACACGTCATGAATTCCGTGTTCCACGCGGTTCACAATATGATCTATTTATTTCAGGCTTGGGTTGGATCAAAGTTAACGGTGACACAGGCGCATTAGCTGCTATTCATTTGCCTAAAGGTGTCAAAGTAATGATGCGTCCATCATTGATCTAATCGAAGACCCATCTTATTCACAGGAGGATGTACATCATGACAGACCGGAAAAATGATTTATCACATCATACGCTTTTATTAGGGGTTATGGGAGATCCAATTGGACACTCCAAGTCACCAGCTATGCATAATATTGCGTTAGAAGCATCAGGAATTCCGGGGATGTATGTTCCTTTACATGTGAAACCAGAACAACTTGCACAAGCTGTAGCAGGAACCAAAGCGCTAGGCTTCAGCGGATTCAATGTAACGATTCCTCATAAAGTAGAAATGCTAAAGTTGATGGATGAGCTTGATGAATCTGCGGTATGTTGTGGTGCTGTGAATACAGTGGTTATTCAAGATGGTAAATTAAAAGGATATAATACCGATGGTATCGGTTATGTCCGTTCATTAAAAGAAGAATTAAATAGTGAGTTATCCGGTAAGCACATTACGATTCTAGGTGCAGGTGGTGCTGCACGTGGAGTGGTCTATGCTTTGTTGCGAGAACAACCTGAAAGTGTAACGGTTATTAATCGTACAGTAGACAAGGCTGAACAGCTAGCAACAGAGTTCAGTCATGACACTTTACAAGTACAAAGTGGCAGTTATGATACACTCGATAAAGTTCTTGCGCAGACCGATATACTTATTAATACCACTTCGATCGGCATGTCACCGAATAGTGACGAGACTCCACTAGAGCAGTCACGCATTCCCGAAGGAATTATTGTCAGTGATCTGATCTACAATCCGTTAGAAACACGTTTTCTACGCGAAGCTAAAAGTCGTGGTTGTACGGTAGTTGGCGGACTCGGTATGTTTGTATATCAAGGAGCATATGCCTATGAATATTGGACAGGGCAACCTGCACCGGTATCTGTCATGCGTAGTGCTTTACTTGAAGCAATGAATCATCAAAAAGAATAGGTATTGAAGGAGAAATATATGTTAACAGGAAAACAAAAACGCTTTTTGCGTTCACAAGCACATCATTTAGATGCGATTTTTCAAATCGGTAAAGGCGGTATGAATGACGGGATCGTTCGTCATGTACTGGATGCGATTGAAACGCGCGAATTGATGAAAATCTCGGTATTGAACAACTGTCTAGAAGAGCCAAAAGATTTGGCTGAAGAATTAGCAAAAAGTACAAAATCCGAGTTGGTACAAGTGATTGGACGTACGATTATTTTGTACAAAGAATCCAAAGACCACAAACAAATTGAATTACCAAAAGCTTAATTGATCTTATTTTTATTATAAAATCGTATTCGGTGGTGTATTCATGAAAGTCGGTATTATGGGTGGAACATTCGATCCTGTGCATATCGGTCATATGTTAGCAGCAGAAGCAGCACTTCAAGGTTGTCATTTAGATGAAGTCTGGTTTATGCCGTCACATATTCCACCGCATAAGCACGAAGCAGGAGCCGGAGGAGATGAACGTCTTCAGATGGTGGAGCTTGCAGTAGGAACGAATCCTGCTTTTCGTACATTGGATATTGAGCTTGTACGCGGAGGTGTATCTTATACAATTGATACGATCCGTGAATTAAAAGCACGCTATACAGAACATGATTTCTTTTTTATTATCGGTGCAGATATGGTAAATTCGTTAACACAATGGCATGGAATCGAAGAGCTAGCACAGGTGCTTACTTTTATCGGTGTCGGTCGTCCAGGTTCTGTGATTCGCAAAGAAGATTTACCTCATTATTTGCAGGAAAAAGTTGTTCTGGTTAAGATGCCACAAGTAGACATTTCGTCGACCGATATCCGTGAACGTCTAGCAACAGGGCAATCTGTTCGTTATATGGTACATGATCAAGTGAATGAATATATAAAAAGGAGCGGAATCTATGAACCTGACACGAGATGAGTTGATGGAATCAGTATCCGCTCAAATGCCACAAAAGCGCTGGAAGCATACCGAAGGTGTGATGCAATCAGCGATTGTACTTGCCAAACGTTATGGTGCTGATCCCGTCAAAGCCGAGATCGCTGCAATCTTGCATGATGTCGCTAAATATTGGACCAGTGATCGCCAGGAGCAAGTGTTACGTGAACATGCTTTGAATGATGAATTATTATTGTATGATAAGCCGTTATGGCATGCTGAAGTGGGAGCATATACGGCACAGGTAGAATATGGTGTAGACGATGAAGAGATATTGAATGCGATTCGTTATCATACTTCTGGACGTGTCGGTATGACTGTTTTGGAAAAAGTGATTTGTTTGGCTGATTATATAGAGCCTGGACGTGATTTTCCAGGAGTGGATCATATTCGTAGTCTAGCTGAGCACAGTCTTGAAGCGGGGTTAGTCGCTGGATTTGACTCAACGATTCAGTTATTGGTTGCCAAACGCCAGATCATTTTTCCTTTGACCGTATTATCTCGCAACGATTTAGTCAAACAGATACAACTCGAGGGGGAACTTTAATGAAATTGAATCCTGAACAATTATTGCAACTTGCTGTAGAAGCAGCTGAAAGTAAAAAAGCAAGCAATCTGGTAGCACTAGATCTACGTGGTGTCTCTATGATTGCTGATTATTTTGTGATTTGTCACGGTAACTCGGATACACAAGTACAAGCGATTGCTAGCGAAATTCGTAAAGTAATGCATGATGCTAAAGCTGAGATTCGTGGTATGGAAGGTGTAAATGCAGCTCGTTGGGTATTGATGGATTTGGGCGATGTTGTCGTGCATATTTTCCATCGTGATGAGCGTGAATACTATAACATCGAGCGTCTGTGGTCAGATGCTAAAGTGATGGAGAACGTATGAGTTTTGAATCAGGTACAGTATTAACACTTGAATTAGTGCGTGAAGTGTCGCCGTATGGTTTTTTTCTGTCTGATGGAGAAAACGATGTGTTGCTTCATTACAGTGAAATCACTAAAAAAATCAAGATAGGCGATCATCTGGAAGTGTTTATTTTCCATGATACGGAAGATCGTCTAGCAGCAACGATGAAAAAGCCATTTTTAACGTTAGGTGGAATGGCGAAATTAACAGTGGCTGATCTTCATCCTCGTCTGGGTGCATTTCTTGAAATGGGACTGGGTCGCCAGTTGTTATTACCTCTAAGCGAAATGCCTGAACTCAAAGAACTTCGTCCGCAAATAGGCGATGAAGTCTATGTGATGATGGAGCATGATCGTCAAGGTCGTCTTCGTGCCAAATTAGCAGGTGAACTTGAATTTATGGAGCATACTTTTCACGCTCCTGAATCTTGGGTCAACCTCTGGTTAGATGCACAAGTCTATCGTCCGTTACAAATGGGAACATTTGTGATTGTAGAAGGTGGCGTACTTGGATTCGGTGCATTGGGTATGATTCACCAAAGCGAACGCAGTCGTATGCTTCGTCTAGGTGAAAAAGTCAATGTACGTGTGACTCAAGTTCGTGAAGATGGACGTGTCAATCTATCCATGATTCAGCGTAAAGAAGTCGGTCGCGATCTAGATGCAGAGCGTTTACTTGCATTCTTAAACGAGCGTCCTGACGGAGCGATGCCTTACTCGGATACAACGACACCTGATATTATCAAGCAACGTTTTGGCATCAGTAAATCTGCGTTCAAACGTGCACTTGGTAAATTGATGCGTGAAGGCATTGTCGAGCAGAAAGAAAACTGGACGATGTTAGTCAAGCCAGCCGATGCTGCTGAAGCTTCTGCGCCTGACGAAGAACAACAGTCTTAATAGATAACTTGTAGTATGAATTGATCATTCTGTAATCAATGTTGCAGATGTACGGAAGGACGGTTAGCGTATTGTCGTACCGGAAGTTTGCTTATGTATATGATGAATTAATGGCAGACATGCCCTATCCAGATTGGTTACGTTTTGTACGTGAAGTCTGGGATAAATATGGTATGCCTCGTACCGTCGCTGAGCTTGGCTGTGGAACAGGGAGTATTACCATTCCACTGGTCAATGCAGGCTTTCAAGTGACAGGAATCGATTTATCTTCGGATATGTTATCTGTTGCTAAAGACAAGCTAGAATCGACTCCGCAAGGACACCGTCTTTTCCAAAACGGGAGTGTCAATTGGGTGTGTCAAAATATGACGCATTGGATGCTGCCAGAGCCTGTGGATAGTGTAATTTCATTTTGCGATTGTCTTAATTATTTAACAGAACCTGAATATATCGTAGATACATTCCAATCTACGTATAAAGGTCTCAAATCAGGTGGTACGTTTGTGTTTGATGTTCATCATCCGCAGACCCTACGCCGTTACGATGAAGAGCAACCTTTTATGTTAGATGAGCGTTCTGTTTCATATTTATGGACATGTGAATATGATCAAGTTCGTACTGAGATCGAGCATCATTTGACGATTTTTGCCCGTGCAAGTGAAGAGCGTAATGCTTTATATGAACGATTTGAAGAAACGCATGTTCAGCGTTCATATGATCCAGAATGGCTGAAAACAGAATTAATCAAAGCAGGTTTTCGAGATGTACATTGTTACGCTGACTTTGAATGGGTTGAAGCTGGTAATGATGCGTCTAGATTGTTCTTTGTAGCGATTAAATAATATGATATGCTTTATAAGAAGCTCCCAGTATAGGGAGCTTTTTTGATCTATCTATTTGATTGATCTACACGTAATGCTTTTCAAATTCATAGATGAGGATTTTGAGATGATAACTATTATTCAATCCCTGCTGAACAATCTTACGTTTCTAACCACAACTCTTTTCTTTGGTAATTTAATATTAAAATGGCTTAGTAAACGAATCGATATCCATTCATTGTATGTCAAATTAGTATCCGGTATATTTGCTGGTGTGATTGGTATCATGCTTACCAAATACTTTTCATTTCGTTTATCAGATATGATCGTGCTGGATCTTCGCCAAGTGGCTATTATCCTTTCCTTTTATTTTGGCGGGGCATTAAGTAGTTTGGTGACTGCTGTTATTATTGGCGTATATCGACTCTTTTTGATTGATCCGATCAATTTTAGTTCATTTATTGGCTTTTTTAATGCGATCTTTACCTTTATTGTGACTGGATTTTTTATCAAAAAAGGCAAAGAGTTAGTCTTATCGCAATGGGTTCGTATGATGTTTGGTATTTTACTTGTATATGGTTTATCTGTTTTTTCTGTATTGGGTGAGAAAGCCTTTTTTACGATTATTATTTTTTCCCTTTTTTATATTCCTGCGGTCTTATTCGTCTACTATTTGCTTCGTTATATGAAACGTACGGATGATGCATTACTACTGATGCGTGAAGCGGTCAATCTCGATTTCTTAACAGGGCTTCATAATCCAAGGGCGTTTGAGAAAATGTTTGAGCAAAAAACAATGAATATAGCGTATCAAGCACAGCCTTTTAGTTTGCTTATGTTTGATCTTGATCATTTTAAACAAGTTAATGATACGTATGGGCATCTGAATGGTGATGTTATTTTGATCCAAGTGGCTCAGTTATTAAAGATGACTATGCGATCGAATGATTATTGTGCTCGTAAAGGCGGAGAAGAATTCGCTGCTATTTTGAATGATTGCACTATAGAAAAGACGCTAAAGATAGCAGAGTCTATTCGTAAAAAGGTCGAAGTTCATCCATTTGAATTAGAAGATGGACAGATTATTCAGGTCACCATCTCAATAGGAATTAGTTGTTATCCGCAAGATCAGCCTGAAAATATGTTTGAACAAGCAGATCGAGCATTGTATGTGGCGAAGTCTTCGGGACGTAATCAGGTGAAGTTAGCTGAACCACTGAAATAAACAGTGCTTGATCTGAAATGCATTTCATACTTTATCATAAAAGCATGATCAGCTTGAAGGAGGAGTATAATATGCATCATGAACAGAAAAAAGCGTTTCCGACAGATTTTCTATGGGGTTCTGCTTCAGCAGCCTATCAGGTAGAAGGAGCTTGGGATGAAGATGGTAAAGGGCCTTCGATGTGGGATTCTTTTACCAAAATTCCAGGGAAAACGTTTAAAGGAACTAACGGAGATGTAGCGGTAGATCATTATCATCGTTATAAAGAAGATATTGCTTTGATGGCAAAGCAAGGGCTTAAAGCATATCGCTTTTCGATTAGTTGGCCTCGTATTTATCCGCAAGGTAAAGGGAAAGTCAATGAAGCAGGCTTGGTGTTCTATGATCAATTGATTGATGAATTGATTGCGAATCAGATCGAACCTGTATTAACGCTATATCACTGGGATGCGCCTCAAGCGCTTGCCGATGAGTATGGAGCATGGGAATCCAGAGACATGATTGAAGATTTCAACCAGTATTGCATCACATTGTATAAGCGTTATGGAGATCGTGTGAAGTATTGGGTATCTTTAAATGAGCAAAATTATAACTCAAATCATGCTTTTATTACAGCGATGCATCCACCGGGTGTACATGATCGCAAACGATTTTACGAGGCGAACCATATTGCTTTTCTTGCGAATGCCAAAGCGATCGAATCATTCCGTCAATATGTACCAAACGGTAAAATAGGACCTAGCTTTGCGTATTCTCCTTCGTATCCAGCGAGTAGCCAACCTCGTGATATGTTGGCGTATGAGAATGCAGAAGAGTTTCAAAATAATTGGTGGCTGGATACGTATTGTCTCGGTCATTATCCACAGGTAGCACTTCGTTATCTGCAAGAACATGATCTAGCACCAACGTTTGAAGAAGGCGATATTGAGCTACTGACCAAAGGGATTCCTGACTTTGTCGGTGTTAATTATTATCAGACGATCACTTATGAATTCAATCCGATTGATGGTGTCGCTGAAGGTAAAATGAATACGACCGGTCAAAAAGGAAGCAATGAAGATACAGGGCGACCAGGACTATACAAAACAACACCTAATGGACATTTAGAAACGTCGAACTGGGATTGGGCGATTGATCCGATCGGGCTTCGTATAGGATTACGCCGTATTACAAGTCGTTATGGATTGCCTGTCTTTATTACTGAAAATGGATTAGGTGAATTCGATAAGTTAGAAGCCGATGGAAGTATTCAAGATGATTATCGTATTGATTATTTACGTTCACATCTCGAACAATGCCGTGAAGCTATAGCTGATGGTGTTGATCTGATTGGTTATTGTAGCTGGTCATTTACAGATTTGTTAAGCTGGTTGAATGGCTATCAGAAACGGTATGGATTTGTCTATATTAACCGTGATGAAGACAGTGAAAAAGATATGCGTCGTATTCCGAAAAAGAGCTATTATTGGTATCAACAAGTGATTGAAAGCAACGGCGAACAATTGTAATAAGATCCCTTTATATCTAAATAAACCGTTTATTCTTCGTTAGATGACTAAGAAGAATAAACGGTTTTTATCGTTTTTATCATTTATAAGCTATGATAGAAATAATACACAAAGTTTATTGAAATGGTATAAACAGAAAGGAGTTACCTCATGGTCAATATCAAACAAATTGCCAAACAAGCAGGCGTATCCGTCACTACAGTCTCCAGAGTGCTCAACCATCATCCTTATGTCAGTGAAGATAAGCGATTGCGTGTTCAGCAAGTGATCGAACAAAATAGCTATACACCTAATTCACAAGCAATCAGCCTCATTCGTGGCAAAACACGTACAGTGGGCTTGATTTTGCCTTTTAGTCATCATCCGTATTATCATGCCATTATTGCAGGAGTGATGGAAGAAGCTTATCAATATGGATATCATGTATTGTTATGTCAGACTTCATATAATCCAGATCAAGAACGGGAATATCTACATATGCTCAGTACAAGACAAGTGGATGGCGTTATTTCATGCTCACGTGTATTACCGTGGGCAGAATTTCAGTCCTACAGTGAATCAGGACCTATTGTCGTCTGTGAGTATACAGAAGAGTCTAATCTCTCAGCAGTCTATACCGATCATTATGATGCTTTTTGTAGTGGAATTCAGTATTTATTAGATCGTGGTTATACCCGGATCGGTTATTGTGTCGGTCGCAAAACAAGTGCTAGCAGTCAAGCGCGATTCCGTGCATATCAAAATACACTCCATGCCGCAGGGCTTGAAGTGTATTCAGAGTGGATTTTTCCAGATTGTATTCATATGAGTGATGGCGAACAAATTGCGAAACAGATTGCTGAAATGGATAAACCACCTTCTGCATTGATCGTTACAGGGGATGAAGCTGCCGCAGGGGTGATGTTAGGCGCACGGCAATATGGTCTACGTATTCCAGATCAATTAGCGATTATCGGTTATGATAATCAGCCGATCTCCGCAGGCTTACAACTCACGACGATTGATCAGAATTTGCAAGAAATCGGCAGACAAGCTTTTTCTTTATTTTATGAACGTAGCCTTGATCCTACATTAACTTCAGCCAAACGGCTTATTCCCTATACATTAATCGAACGCAGTAGTGTCTAACATCTATGGTTATTGGTGGATAAATACTTGAATATTAACTGGACTTCTTCATCACATCGACTCGACCAGAAAAGAATGTCGCACCGCCACCCATATCCGCTAAGCGATCAGGTGTTAGAGCATTCACTAGATGTGTCGCTTGATTGTTATCTGTATCTGCCCACAGTCCTTGACTGACGACAACGCCCGGTAATACATGTTCACCTACCGTAGCAAGCAATTCACAAGAACCCCGCTCGTTCCAGACGGTGACCCAGTCTCCATCTTCGATACCTGCATTCTGTGCATCAGTAGTATTCATAAATAGCTTCGGTGTTTTTTCAAGACCGATATGCTTGGCATTATTAGAGAATGTTGAATTCAAAAAGTTATGATTAGGACCCGGCACAAAAATATAAGGATGAGTACCTTGTTCTTGAAGTGGTGTATAGGTTGGCAATGGAGGTAATCCATCACGTTCCATATCTTTAGAATACAATTCGATCTTACCGCTAGGTGTAGGTAAGCGATCCGGGAAAATATATTGCCGATCTGCTTTGACATATTGATGCTGGACTAACGAATCATACGTAATCGGCTTAAGTGCAGGATTAGCAGGATGATCGAGCGCTTGACGAATTAACTGTTCATCGCTGTCTTGTAATGCTTGTTCTTCATACCCCATAGCTGTAGCAAGTAAGCGAAAGACTTCAGTATTCGATTTACTTTCACCATAGCGAGCAATAACAGGTTGTTGAATCTGCATATAATGATGCCAGTAAGACGCATAGAAATCTGTATTTTCAAAAGCAGATGTAGCTGGTAAAACGATATCTGCATACTTAGCGGTTTCAGTTAAAAATAGATCATGAACCACTGTAAATAAATCTTCACGCGCTAATCCTTGACGCACTTTACTAGATTCAGGAGTGACAACAGCAGGATTCGAATTATACACATACAGAGACTGTACAGGTTCAGATTCTTCTAATAATACACGACCCAATTGGTTCATATTGAAAGAGCGTGTATTGCGATTGATGAGCAAGTCTGGACGCTGTAATGCTTCTTCGTTAAAGCTAAGCTGGAATGTATTGGATTTGATTGCACCACCGCCACGTACTAACCATTGCCCTGTAATCGCAGGCAGACACGTAATGGTACGTACATTCATACCACCATTGTCATGATGTTGTAATCCATTTCCGATGCGAATTAGAGCAGGGCTGGCATCTCCATACATACGTGTTAAACGATACAGATCATCGACAGGTACGCCTGTAATCGCAGATACTGTGGCTGGATCGTATTGTTTCACATGCTCACGAAGTTGTTCATGCCCTACGGTATATTGCTCCATAAAAGCTTGGTCTACTTTATGTTCGGCAAATAAAATATGCATCATGCCTAGAGCAAGTGCACTATCCGTCCCCGGCAAAATAGGGATAAACCAATCTGCTGATCGACCGGTTTGATTTTTGTGAACATCGATAACAATCACTTTAGCACCTTTTTTGCGAGCTTGTTGAGCTAAAGTGACTTGATGCATATTGGTACTTACTGCATTGATCCCCCAGAAAATAAAAAGCTGTGTATCTACAGTATCTTCTGGATCGGTACCGATACTGCCACCCATTGTATATTTATATCCTGCTGAACCGGCAGCTGTACAAATCGTACGTTCTAGTAGACTGGCACCCATATGATGGAAAAAGCGACGATCCATACCTTCTGCTGACAGATTGCCCATATTTCCGTAGAAACTGTAAGGAAGAATACTTTCAGGACCTGATGTAGCAATCATTTGTTTCCAATTCGATGTAATGGTAGAGATAGCTTCTTCCCACGAAATAGGCTCAAATGATCCTTCTCCTTTAGCCCCAACACGTTTAAGCGGAGTCGTCAGGCGCTTCGTATCATAGATACGTTCAGCCATATTGCGAACTTTATTGCAGATATTGCCTTTAGTAACAGGATGATTAGGATCGCCTGCAATTTTGACGATTTTACCCTTTTCTTTATGAACAAGCAGTCCGCATTGATCGGGACAATCGAGTGAGCAGACAGAAGGAAATAGCCCATCTTGTTGATCAATATAAGTAGACATATACCAAGCTCCTTTCAAAATACATCAAACAATTTAAATTATACATACGATGTGTACATGTTGTGTTTATCATAAATCAAATTTTAGATTTAATGTTGACTTTTTTACTAGGTTTAATTAGAATTAAGAAAATTATTTCGAATTCGACAAAATTAGATGTTTTATACCTTATCGTGTCTGATCCTGATTTGCAAGTTTTTTCGACAACTGCATACATTAGATTTTCTATCCAGAGAGGTGGAGGGACTGGCCCTACGAAACCTCGGCAAAAACGTGCCAATTCCAGCAAGCTTGAATCGCTTGGGAGATAGGAAAGCAGGATGAATTATTGCATTAGCTGTTTGTAGATATACAACAGTATAGTGAATATTTAGATAACCTCTTTCCTTGATTTGGGAAAGAGGTTTTTTTATATTTTATCCTTTTACTCATCATATCTATATCTCATATGATCCTTCCATTTGGATCAAAAGGAGAACATGCTATAAGTTCATACTTTCTTACTTTAAAGCTTCACTTAAATAACACTGCACCTAAGTGTACCAAAGGAGATTCAATAATGAAAATATTAATTACTGCCCCTTATAACGAACAAGGTCGTCAGCAACTCGCGGATACTTTTAGAGAAGTCATCTATCGTTGTTGGAAAGATCATGGACAAGCCTATCAAGAAGACGAATTAATTTCTTTATTACAAGAAACACAAGCAGATGGACTGATTGCAGAACTTGATCTGGTAACTGAAAAAGTTATTCAATCGGTACCCAATCTACAATTTATTGGTGTCTGCCGTGGAACACCTTCCAATGTAGATGTTCCTGTTGCCACCCATCGCCGTATTCCAGTCTTTTATACGCCTGCACGTAATGCACAGGCTGTAGCAGAAATGGTTGTAGGCAGTCTGATTACTTTTCTACGGCGTATTATTCCATCCAGCCAATGGTTGGAAGACAAGCAATGGCAAAGTGGCAGTTTAACCGCTTATCTCAAATTCAAAGGTAATGAACTAGCAGGGAAAACCATAGGTATGGTCGGTTTTGGAGCTGTAGCTCAGCGTACCGCAGGTATTCTACGTAGCTTTCCTTGTGATATTCGTTATTACGATCCTTATGTGAAAAGCCCGGATCCACGTGATCAGAAAGTATCGTTAGAGGAGTTATTTGCAACCAGCGATATCATATCAATTCATTTACCAGTCACTGAAGATACCAAAGGATTGATCGATAAGACATTATTACAATCGATGAAAAGCGACGCTATTTTTGTAAATACGGCTCGTTCGATTGTGGTAGATCATGATGCACTGGTTGAACGGTTACAACAGAATCAGATTCGTGGAGCGATTATTGATGTATTTGATCAAGAACCACCACTTCCTAAAGATTATGAATTGATTTCATTGCCGAATGTATTAGCCATTCCGCATCTAGCAGGTGCTACTTATGAAGTAGAAGATCATCATGTAGAGATTATGAATACCGCGTTAATTGATTGGTTTGAACATCATCAGACCGATGTGAAAGTGCTCTACAATAAAGCGATCTTGGAGGATATGAACAATGACACAACAAGCTTATCTAGTCTTTGATATTGGTACAGGTAATGCCCGTGTAGCCGTTGTTGATATCAATGGGAACGTATTATCGATTGAACGTGCTGATATTGTCTATCACAATGATGAACAGTATCCAGATGCACGTCACTTTGTACCTGAAGTATTGTGGGAACAGATTGCCGGGTTGACGAAGGTAGCATTATCTAGAGTACCTGATATTCATATCACAGCGATTACTTCGACTAGTCAACGTCAAGGGATTGTATTGATCGACGAAGCAGGAGAATCGTATTTAGGATTACCGAATATTGATAACCGTGGACGAGAGTGGGAAGAACAGTATACAGATCTATCGTCTATTTATCATAGAACAGGAAGAACACCATCTGCTTTATTTTCAGCGATGAAATTAGTTGGGTTACGCGAACGCCGTTCAGAGCAGTATCAACGGTTACATCGTTTGACAAGTATTAGTGATTGGGTGACATATACGCTCAGTGGATCGTTAAGTTATGAACCTTCTCAAGCATGTGAGACTCTTTTATACGATGTAGAGCAAGGAAATTGGTCAGACGAGATGTGTAGTGTACTTGGAATCTCACCTACTGTATTGCCAGAGTTGGTGTCTTCAGGCAGTGTACTTGGGACAGTCATACCCCCTATAGCAGCAGAGTTAAATCTACCTATAGATACACCTGTGATCGTAGGTGGTGGAGATACACAACTGGCTATTCATAGTACAGGCGCAGAGGCTGAAGATATTGTTATCGTATCGGGAACTACGACACCTATCGCTAAGATTACAAGTACATTTACTACTGATGATTCAGCGCAAGCATGGATTAATGCGTATACGACACCTCATCAATTTTTGATCGAAACTAATCCAGGCATTACAGGCTTGAATTATCAGAAATTGCAATCTATTTTCTATCCTAATGAAGGATATGACGTGATGGAGCAAGAGATGGATGCGCTAGGTGAAAGTCAATGTATTGCAGCCTTAGGTTCTTATCTATCTTCTGCCAAAAATGCACGTGTACGTGGAGGATTTGTATTTGATGCTCCATTATCCGATCAATTAAGTCGTGCTCATTTTGTCAGATCCGCCTTACATGAGATTGCATTTTCAATCAAAGTGAACTTCGATCAACTGGCACAAGTGATATCACTAGATCGTTCGTATATCTGGGCATGTGGCGGAGGATTACAAAGCCGTACTCTGATCCAAAGTATTGCAGATCTGTTGGGCAAAGAAATTCGGATTCGTGCTGGGTTCGAACATGCATCTATTGTCGGTGCCGCTTATATCTGTAATGAAGCTTTGAGTATAGATTCAACGCAAGAAGAACAGATAGAATCTTTTTATCCTCAATCTTCAGATCAATTGCAAAAAGATTATCAACAATGGCATGCGGCACAGCTCTTTTTTGCACAATTACAATTAGCAGAATCAGCACCAACCCCTTCTGGATAAAAAATAATTACTTTTGATGGTACACATCAATATCCATAGTCAAAAAAGAAAAGGAGTGTGGAGTATGAATATATTGGATCGAGTCGGTATCCCCAAAACACTAGTCTGGGGCTATCTCGGAGTATTGATTTTTATGATGGGAGATGGGTTAGAAGCAGGTTGGTTAAGTCCTTATTTGGTTGAACGAGGACTTAGTGTACAACAAGCCAGTCTACTATTTACTGTATACGGAGTCACTCTTGCAATAGCTTCATGGTTCTCAGGCGTATTTTTAGAAGCATTTGGAGCGAAGAAGTCGATGTTGATTGGATTTATCGCTTATGTAATCGGTACGTCTGCTTTTATCGCTTTTGGCATCACTGATTTGAACTATCCAATAATGTTGTTAACGTATGCTGTCAAAGGATTCGGATATCCATTATTTGCGTATTCCTTTTTAACATGGGTCACTTATCGTAGTCCTGAAAATAAATTAAGTACTGCGATTGGTTGGTTCTGGGTCGCTTATTCCGGAGGTATGTTTGTTTTGGGAGCTTATTATTCCAGTTATGCAATCAAACATCTAGGGTATATGCAGACATTATGGAGTGCTGTAGTACTTGCAGGAATCGGAGCTATTTTTGCTTTGTTAATCAATCGTGATCGCTTACCGAAAAAAGCAGGAAATGCCCGTGAAACATTACGTGAGCTCGGCAAAGGCTTAACCATTGTCAAAACGCATCCCAAAGTCGGATTGAGTGGGATCATACGGGTTATCAATAGTGTAGGTTCCTACGGATTCCCTGTATTTTTACCATTACATATGGCACAGTACGGTATACAAACCGGTACATGGCTCAATATTTGGGGAACGATTTTCTTAGGTAATATCGTATTTAATCTACTATTCGGGATTATCGGTGATAAGTTTGGTTGGAGACAGACGGTGATGTGGTTTGGTGGAGTGGGGTGTGGAATTTTCACATTATTACTATTCTATGTTCCTGAATGGACGAACGGTAATTTGTGGATTACAACGATTGTTGGATTTATCTGGGGTGGATTGTTAGCCGGTTATGTTCCAATCGCTGCACTTGCTCCATCGGTTGCAGGTGGAAATAAAGGGCCTGCCATGTCGATCGTGAATCTAGGTGCGGGGTTATCTGCATTTATTGCGCCTGCAATCGCTTTTGCTTTTATTGGTACGATCGGTGCAGAAGGGGTCGTATGGATATTTGCTATCCTTTATTTTATCAGCGCAATTATTACCAAATTTATTACAACACCCGAAGAAGATGCCGCCAAATTAGCAGGCAAACGCAAAGTGCAAGAGAATATTGCGTAATCATTGACTTTCACAGGTGAATTTTTTAAAATAGAACTATTGTTATATTTTATAATACAATGCTCAGTGAAAAGGAATAGTAATATCAGTAAGCATGTAATGATAGAGAGTCGACGGGTGGTGCAAGTCGATATGATACTGGTATGAACTCACCTTGGAGATATGTTGCAAGAATATGTGGCACGCTGTGATCGTTAGCGATACATAGTCAGCGTTGTTATGATAGTTCTGAACGACATCGGCTTCCTACCGTTATCAGGCAACTAAGTGAG
Organism: Paenibacillus sp. PK4536; assembly: GCF_028594455.2. Taxonomy (NCBI): domain Bacteria; kingdom Bacillati; phylum Bacillota; class Bacilli; order Caryophanales; family Paenibacillaceae; genus Paenibacillus; species Paenibacillus sp. PK4536. Next base: position 4,740,408 of record NZ_CP126313.1, on the reverse strand, counting down.
TGAATAGCAAAGTATGCTTGTTCACTAACTAGGGTGGTACCGCGAGACACAACCTCTCGTCCCTAGCGATATTATGCGCTATGGATGAGAGGTTTTTTTGTCGCATATGCGCAGTAAAACAGAACGAAATTAATCTACACCACAGACACAAACGGTCTTTAAGACCGAAGGAGGACACATTGATGACAGATTCAAAAACAGCTCAACCCGGTTATCATCCACAGCAGATCGAACCAAAGTGGCAAGGATATTGGGATCAGCACAAAACATTTAAAACACAAGAAGAACCAGGTAAGCCGAAATTCTATGCTTTGGATATGTTCCCTTACCCATCTGGAGCAGGACTACATGTAGGGCATCCTGAAGGGTACACAGCAACAGATATCGTGTCTCGTTACAAACGGATGCGCGGTTTTAATGTTCTTCACCCAATGGGCTGGGATGCTTTTGGTCTACCGGCAGAACAATACGCGATGGATACAGGTGAACATCCTCGTGATATTACATTCAAAAATATTGATAATTTCCGTCGTCAAATTAAATCACTAGGTTTCTCTTATGATTGGGATCGTGAGATCAGTACAACCGATCCACAGTATTACAAATGGACACAATGGATCTTTATCCAACTGTATAATAAAGGGCTCGCTTATGTAGACGAAGTAGCTGTGAACTGGTGTGAAGCATTAGGAACAGTACTTGCGAATGAAGAAGTTATTGATGGCAAAAGTGAACGTGGAGGACATCCAGTTGTCCGCAAACCGATGCGTCAATGGGTGTTACGCATCACTGAATACGCAGAGCGTCTGTTAGATGATTTGGAAGAATTGGATTGGACAGAAAGTATCAAAGATATGCAGCGTAACTGGATCGGCAAATCTGTCGGTGCAGAAGTTCATTTTGATATCGAAGGTACAGATAAGAATCTAACGGTATTTACAACTCGTGCAGATACATTATTCGGTGCAACATACTGCGTATTAGCTCCTGAACACGAATTAGTAGACCTGATTACAACACCTGAACAAAAAGCGGCTGTTAAAGCTTACCAAGACCAAGCAACGCATAAGAGTGATCTGGAGCGTACTGATTTGGCAAAAGATAAAACAGGCGTATTTACAGGTGCTTATGCGATTAATCCAGCAGGCGGAGAAAAATTACCAATCTGGATCGCTGATTATGTTCTTGCAGGTTATGGTACAGGCGCTATTATGGCTGTTCCTGCCCATGATGCTCGTGACTGGGAATTTGCGAAAAAATTCAATTTGGAAATTAAAGAAGTGGTAGCTGGTGGTAGTGTACAAGAAGAAGTGTACACAGGCGAAGGCGAACATGTAAATTCTGATTTCTTAAATGGATTAAATACAACCGATGCGATTGCTAAAATGATTGCATGGCTTGAAGAAAGTGGCAAAGGACAAGGCAAAGTCACTTATCGTCTACGTGATTGGTTGTTCAGCCGTCAACGGTACTGGGGAGAGCCTATTCCTATTTTGCATTTAGAAGATGGGACGATGAAGACTGTTCCTGAATCTGAATTGCCTTTATTGCTTCCTGATATTGATCAAATCAAACCTTCAGGTACAGGCGAATCACCACTCGCTAATATCACGGACTGGGTAGAAACGATTGATTCTGAAACAGGAATGAAAGCACGCCGTGAAACAAATACAATGCCACAGTGGGCAGGTAGTTGCTGGTATTACTTGCGTTATATCGATCCACACAATGATGATGCTTTGTGTTCACCAGAGAAGCAAAAAGAATGGTTACCTGTTGATCTATATATCGGAGGTGTAGAGCACGCTGTTCTTCACTTATTGTACGCTCGTTTCTGGCATAAAGTACTATACGATATCGGTGTAGTCGATACGAAAGAGCCTTTCCAAAAACTTGTGAATCAGGGCATGATTTTAGGTAATAATAACGAGAAAATGAGTAAATCTCGTGGTAACGTGATTAATCCAGATGATATCGTCAATGAATATGGCGCAGATACATTACGTCTATATGAAATGTTTATGGGACCACTGGAAGCAACGAAGCCTTGGAATGAAAATGGTGTAGAAGGCATGTACCGCTTCTTATCTCGTGTATGGCGTCTATTTATCAATGATGAAGGACAATTGAATCCGAAGATTACTGACAGTGAAGGCGATGAAGCTTTCAAACGTACCGCTCACAAAACGATCAAAAAAGTAACCGAAGACTTAGACGGACTTCGTTTCAATACAGCGATTAGTCAGTTGATGATCTTTGTCAATGATGCTTACAAAACCGAAGTATTGCCACGCGATTTGATGGAGAAGTTTGTACAATTGTTATCTCCACTTGCTCCGCATATCGCTGAAGAATTGTGGACTCGTTTGGGTCATGAAGGCAGTATTACGTATGTGGAATGGCCTACATTTGATGAGCAATGGACAACAGAATCTGAAGTGGAAATTGTGATTCAAGTGAATGGCAAAATTGTACAACGTAACAAAATTGCAAAAGACTTGGATGCCAAAGCCATGGAAGAATCGGCATTGTCTTTAGAAACCGTGCAACAAGCCATCGAAGGTAAAACCGTTCGTAAAGTCATTGCTGTACCCGGGAAATTAGTAAATATTGTAGCTAACTAATCACGAACCAGTGAATAGATTAACTACAATAGGATGAATTGATTTAACAGTAAAATCGTTTAATCTCCTATGCGATGGGAGTCTATTACCGGGATTCCGGTAATGTACTGGAGTCCCGACGGCAGAGGTGTAATTATGAGACGGGATATCATATGGACAGCGGTAGTGTCCGCTGTACTTGGTGTAGGATTGATTGGGTTCGGCACTTTACAATCCAGTGATCAAGAAACGAAATGGACAGCTTTAAATGAACAAGCACAAGCTTCACTTACAGAAGATCAGACAGTTGCTCCCAAAACGAAAGATTCTGCTTCACAAGAATCAATAGCTACACCAACCAACTTAGGAGATCGTTCTAGAGATGAACCGACTTCTGCAACAGCTTCTCTTAAAGAGAGTGCGGTTGAGGTAGCTGCTGAGAGTATCACAACTGAACCTGCTTCTACCCGTGAGAAACGATCCACCACAACTTCAATGAACTCAGCAGCATCTACAGGTTCAAGCTCACCGCAGACTGAACCTGTATCAACGACGGTTGAGTCATCTGCTAGTGTGCAAGATGGTCGGATTAGCATTAATCGTGCCAGTTTGTCGGAACTGACTGAATTACCTGGCATCGGGGAAAAGAAAGCACAGGCGATTATCGATTATCGGAATACACATGGAGCTTTTGGCAGTGTCAATGAATTGGATAATGTCAAAGGAATCGGTAGCAAAATGTTAGCGAAGATGTTGCCTTATGTACAGCTTTAGGGGATATAAGGGGGAGTAGGATTGGTACGTAAAGATTGGGATACGTATTTTATGGATATTGCTCATATGGTCTCGACACGTTCACGATGCCCGCGTCGTCATGTCGGTTCAGTCTTAGTACAAGGGAAAAAGTTACTTGGTACTGCATATAATGGAGCACCGATGGGTGTACCCGATTGTTCTGAAGATGGTTGTATGATCTCAGAAGAAGTAGAAGTGGTCAAAGTGGATGGTGTAGAAACAATGGTCAAAAAGCAACGTTGTATTCGCACCATTCATGCCGAACAGAATTTACTCCTTTTTACCGATCGTGCTGACCGTGAAGGTTCAGTAGTGTATGTTACAGACGAACCGTGCTGGACATGTGCCAATATGTTAGCCAATAGTGGGATTATCGAGATCGTCTATTATCGTCCTTATCCTAAAGATACACGTAAAGTGACAGCTATGATGAAGCAAAAAGGCATTATTTTCCGTCAGTTGGATCATTATAATCCACCACCTGACACCACAGTGATCAGCTAATTTCATAAGATTCATCTGCCCTCATCGCAAATTAGGGAACGATATATGGAAGAACCATTATCTTGTAAGTACACCACATCTGTTGAAGATGCGTGTGAACTTATACAGGTAATGGTTCTTTTTTGTGCGTAGAGGGCGAGATGGTCTTGAAAAATAGTTTTTTTGAACACAATAAATCAAGAACGGAGAGAATAGGATTGCAAACACGTCCACTTGTCGCATTATGTGCAGTATGGGTTGGAGGCAGTATGATCGCTTGTCTAACCAGTGAATATATAGGGTGGGTACTTGCAGGTTTAAGTCTGATTTTATGCTCAAATTATCTGTTATTACCGGAAAATCGACGTTCGATCATTATTCTAGGTTCTGTTATGTTGATTGCGCTACTTTACTGGCACTGGAATGAAGTGAATAATATCAGCAGAATCCCTTCTACCCTTCAAGTTCAAGCGTCACAGATGATCGATCAACCGGTTCAAAGTAGTGGTATCATTATTAGCCCTATCAAAATAGATGGTGATCTAGTTACTTTTTTGATGAATACATATCATTTTCAGAAAGATCAATCACTGGCTACACCAGAAAAAGTAAGAATTCAACTCAAATTAGCAAAAGAGTCCGAATTGCAAACAGCGGCTTTGTGGCAACGAGGAGATCAGATACAGATTCAAGGTGTATGGAAAGTACCCGGAGAAGCTCGTAATTTTAATACGTTTAACTACAGAGATTATCTACGTACACAATACGTCCATTGGATCATTAGCGCAAAAGGTGCCCATTCACTGGAAAAGACGACATTGCCATTATCCAAAATAACACAGTGGAAATGGGAACTACTACGTTATAACGATCAGGTTCGAGCGGATCTTGGAGCACGCATTGATGCATTATTTGATGATCATGATCGTGGATATATGAAAGGATTGTTGATCGGAGACTCGGGTGATCTGGATCCTGAGACATTTGCTTCTTTTTCCAGACAAGGATTAACGCATATTCTGGCGATATCTGGATTGCACGTAGCCATTTATACAGCTATTTTATTATGGCTGTTACGCCAGATGAGAGTGACAAAAGAACGGGCTTGTTTGATTGTGATTGTGCTTCTTCCTATCTATGTCTTATTAACAGGAGCTTCTCCATCTGCTGTCCGTGCAGGTATTATGGGCATGATTGGTCTATATGCACTTAGCCGTGGCATCCTCAAAGATGGACTGCATATACTATGTGCTGCTTGTATAGGAATGTTAATCTATGAACCTTATTATTTGCTGAATGTGAGCTTTCAATTATCTTTTATCGTAACAGCGGGATTAATTATTTTTGTACCTTTAGTTCAACCTTTACTTCAAAAAATACCGTCCAAATGGGCAGGAGCGATAGCTGTAACATGGGTGGCACAGATGATCTCGTTTCCTTTAACCATTTATTATTTTAATCAGTTTTCTATATTATCCTCGGTGGCTAACTTCATCTTGGTTCCGATTGTAAGCTTGATTGTATTGCCGATCGGATCTATCGTACTTGCTCTTAGTTATGTATGGTTGCCTATAGCGAATAGTCTTGGAAATGGAGTCTCATGGATCAACACATGGACATTTCATCTGGTAGATTGGATCGATGTTATACCCGGCATGTTAACGATCTGGTATTCGCCTTCTATGTTATGGATCTTATTATATTACGTACTGCTTTATATAGGATTGCGCTGTAATCAAAGTATTATACAGTGGAAATTTCGAGAACAGTCAGCACATGCTGATTCTTCGGATCATTCAACGGATCTACAATCTGCAATCACACAGCCTTTAAAGACTATACATTCTAAATGGCATGCCGTATCTTATCAATCTCCATGGATCAAGCGAAGATATATCGCTTGTTGGATCAGTGGATGTTTAGTCACTATTTTGATCATCTATGGTTATATTCAGCCGACCACTTCAGGTAACGGAATCGTTCAATATTTAGATGTAGGGCAAGGCGATAGTATTTTGATTACGACTCCACAAGGAAAGCAGATCTTGGTGGATGGTGGCGGTACAATGACATTTGAACGTCCGGGACAAGAATGGAGAAAACGCAAAAATCCGTATGAGATTGGTAATAAGCTACTGGTTCCATTGCTCAAAAAGCGAGGGATACATCAATTAGATGCGGTTCTTTTAACACATGGCGATCATGACCATGCAGGAGGATTACCTGCTGTAGTGAAGCAGATTCCGGTTAATCATTTTATTTTTAATGGCACATTGCCAGATGGAGATAGCTTGAATCCATTGATGAAGACGCTATTAGATCAACAGATTCCTTTAATTACACCTACACTGGGTAGCGAATTACAGATCGACGATCAGACTACATTGACCTTTTTAGCTCCTGAATCATTACATCAAGGAAAGAATAATCAGCTCAAAGGATTACCACGTGAAGAAAATCAAAATCATTATTCGGTTGTATTTTTGCTGACCATGAATAAGCGTAACTTTGTATTTACAGGAGACGCTGATCAAGCAGAAGAACAAGGCATATTATATCATCTTCAGCAGTCGTCTACGTTTGAATCTAACTCAGCGTTTGTAGCATCACGAACCGAATCGACATTTCCTATTGATGTGCTCAAAATCGGTCATCATGGTAGCAAAACATCGTCTTCTAGTGAATGGTTACACTACTGGCAACCTCATTTGTCTGTAATCTCTGTAGGAGCTACAAATACATACGGTCATCCTACAGAAGAAGTATTGCAACGGATAGAGCAAGTAGACTCGGAAGTTGCTCGTACAGATCTGCAAGGAGAAATACAGATTCAAGTGACACCCGATGGAGACATGTTAGAGCGAGTGATGTTTCCTTTACCTTAATCCTCCATTACAGCCTTTCTTTAGACGTGTATTCTAATCCATACCAACTGTCGGGATGACGAATACAAGTGTTTCTGTTATTCTAAATACAGTCTTGAACCGTTTACATCTTGACATTCGATTCGGATGAATCCTACATAGGGTAAATCTTTATAACACCAGAGTTCACAAGATAAAGCGCGTAGACCACTAATTATTCAAATGAATCAATTAATTAAAATTAATTTGAAAATAACTGCAACTATTAGGCAACTCTTTGCGTCTGAATAGTTGTAAGGAGAGGGGGATCCTCCGTGGTGGAGCAGGGACTCATCAAGGCCGCCCAAGCGGGAGACCGGGATGCTCTAATCACCCTATTAAGAGAGATAGAACATCATGTCTACAAAACGGCATATTACATTTTAAATAATGAACAAGATGCTCTAGACGCGGCTCAGGAAGCTTTGATCCGTATTTATACCAAAATCGGTTCCTATGAAGAAAAAGCACAATTTAAAACATGGGTACAACGAATCGTGACAAATGTATGTATTGATAAATTTAGACGTAACAAACCAACGGTCTCGATCGATGAACATGAAATGATTTTTGAAGGTCGCGATAATGTAGAGCATGATGTTATGCGTGCTTATACATCAGAAGATGTACGCGAAGCGATTAATCAACTACCAGAGCATCACCGAACCGTGATTGTACTCCGTTATATTCAAGATTTATCCTATAACGAAATAGCAGATTGTCTTGATTTGCCATTGAATACTGTGAAATCGTATTTGTTTCGTGCCCGTCAACAATTACAGAGTCTGCTTGCAGATTATGAGAAAGGAGGAGTGACTGGATGAAACGTGAAGTAGCGGAAGAATGGATGAACCGCTATTTGGACGGTGATCTAAGCGAGGAAGATGCTGATATCCTGTTCCGCCATATCGATAATAATCCTGATGATGCGGATACATTTCGAATAATGAGCGCTTTATCTTTACAGCTTGAGAAATTACCAGATGTTAAGCCCCGGTTTAGTCTAGTCGATTCTATATTGCCTACTTTAGATGATATCGATGCCGAACGTCGTGCTGAGATTGCTTCTGATATCGGCATTATGGAACCGCAACATGAAAGTAAAGATGAATTCACTGAACGTCGTAGACAGCGAAGTTCTTGGAGAGATCGTCTGCCTGTACGTACGATCGGTGGGCTAGTCGCTGCTGGTGTTATTCTTGGAGTGTCGATTGCAACATACGAACCCAAAACACTTTCAGATGCAGGACAAGCACCAACTAGTATCAGTATGGAACAACAAGCAGCAGAGCAAGAAAAAGGCGCAGCGAAATCCAATGCTGAACAAGATGCTACCTTACAAGCACCTGCAACAAATACGCCTGAATCAACAACTTCACCTGAAAGTAATACACAACCACAGTCGGATCAATCACCAGAAACTACGGTGCCTGACAGTGGAACACTAGATTCACAAGCGACACCGCCAGATAAAGCGACTCCTGATACAGGTACAGGCACTAGCCAGGAAAGCACTCCTTCTTCAGGCAACAAGGGAGGCAATCCTCCAGCAAGTTCCCAGACTGGACCAGAAGCAAGTCCGCCGAGTTCGAGCAGTGACCCAAGCAGTAATCAAGATCAGTTGATGAAACAGCAAGAAATTGCGCCGAATACCGATAGTAGTGGCACAAGCGAATCATCATCTGCAACAGGAACCGATTCAGGAACAACAGATAGTAGTTCTTCGAACAGTTCCAAATCGTCAGACAGCACTACCCCAAGTACAGCAAATAACGATGAATCTTCATCTACAGTAGCACCCAAATCAAGTGCAGATGATAGTTCGTCCAAAGATAGTTCATCGTCTAAAGATAATGCTTCTAGTACTACACCGGATACATCCGATAGTGATGTTGCACCAAAAACGTATAGTATAGCACCAGAAACAGATGCTAAACCTAAAGACGATAGTAAGCTTCGTTCATTTAGTACCAATACCATACAGCAAGAGCAAGAATGGGTATCTCCCACTTCGCAATTTGCAGTTGTATTAACCACATCCAATACGTTGAGATTGGATAGTCTATCCAAAAACAATATTAATGGTCGCACAGTTGTGGCTACTGCTACAATTGATGGTACCTGGTTAAATGGTCAATGGACTAAAGATGGCAAAGCATTTAATTATCAAGTAGCTAAAGAAGGCAAAACCAAATGGTATAAACTTTCTACAGCTGGACTTCAATAACATTAATGTACATGATAACAAGTGTAAATTAAGAACTTTCCGAGTATTTAGGAAAGTTCTTTGTCGTATACTCCTTTTTCCGTTAAAATAAAAAGGACGAACTTGGGGGGACGGAAGATGGACTTAAAAACAGCAAGTAAAGAAATTAAAAATAATAATCCAGCCGCTATTTATGTATGTTATGGCAACGAAAAATATCGTATTCGTGAGTTTATTGATTTTGCGACTTCGCAATTAATTGAACCCGAGCATAAAGACTTTGCTCTAGCTCAATATGATCTTGCAGAAACACCGCTAGAGACCGTTATCGAAGAAGCAGAAGAGATTCCCTTTATGGTGCCTCGTAAAGTAATGATTGTCAGAGATTCTTCTGTACTAACAGCAGGCAAAGACACCAAAATCGAGCATCGCATCGATTCTTTACTTCGCTACATGGAACACCCCGCTGAATATAGCATTATTATTTTTTGGGTACAGGGCGAAAAGTTAGATGAGCGCAAAAAAATTGTCAAAGCACTTAAATCATCATCAGCGTGTATATTGCCCTTTCAACCAATGGGTGCAGATGAATTGTTACAATGGTTGATTCGTCATGCCAAAAAGTTAGAATGTGAATGTTCTACAACAGCCGCAGAAGCACTTGTACAGTCTGCGGGTACTGGTTTGGGTATTCTAGCTGCCGAGATGGACAAGTTATGCTTACACGCTGGCAAAGGCGGTGTCATCACGGTAGAAGATGTACAGCACCTTGTTGCGCGCAGTACAGAGCAAAATGTGTTTGCTTTAGTAGAACAGATTGCAGCTGTTCGTTTAGAACAAGCATTGACTATTTTTTATGATCTACTGAAACAGCGTGAAGAACCGATCAAGATTGCGGCTCTGATTGCTCGTCAATTTCGGATTATGTTGCAGGTAAAAGAGCTAGCGGGGCAGAATTATTCGCAACAACAGATGGCTTCTCAACTGAGCCTACATCCTTATGTCGTTAAGTTAGCCGGTGAACAAGCTCGTAAATTTGATAGTCAGAAATTACGCTCGATTTTAGCACATTTGGGTAGATTGGATTATCAGATGAAAACAGGCGCGATCGACAAAGTATTAGGGTTAGAAATGTTTTTGTTGCGTTTAGGAGCTTGATCCTTTTGAGGTAGGCACTACTGTTTATCATAAATTTATCTTATTTCACACAAAAAAGGCTTACCCAGAATGTATATTATCTGTGGTGCAGCCTTTTTTTGTTACAATCATATTTTGGTAAATATAAAAAGTAGATGTGCATGGATAGTATCAGTATCCCAAGCTCACCCTAGCAAACTAACAAAATAAACCCCTGCTCGGAATGGCCGATGCAGGGGTTTATTATATGCAGATTGTGAATACATTCAACAATCTGTTGCACGAAATTTAGCCTTGGCTAGAAATCGCGTTTAGTTTTTTAGCCAAACGAGATTTTTTGCGAGCAGCCGCATTTTTGTGGACAAGACCTTTAGTAGCAGCTTTATCAAGCTTCTTAGAAGCAGCCATTACAGCAGCTTTTGCAGCTTCTACATCAGTATTCACAAGTGCAGTATCAGCAGCTTTAACTGTTGTACGAAGAGCAGACTTGTGAGAAGCATTCAACATACGACGTTTTTCATTAGTTTTTACACGTTTCACCGCGGATTTAATGTTAGGCAATTACATTCACCTCCTGTAGAGCATATACGTATTCTTCACAACTTTAAATATTCTATCATGTACCCTAATCAAATGCAATACCATTATTGACTATAGTCAATGATATTTGAGATGTGGGATTGCTGTAAAATCGCTCAACTGCTATAATAAATGGATTAATGGGATTGTTGATTTTTTTCAATAATCAGCAGTATATTTCAGGCTTGTGTTGGGGGTAAGGCATGACTGATATGTCAGTAAGACAACAAAAAATTCGTAATTTCTCAATCATTGCGCATATAGACCACGGTAAATCCACTTTGGCTGACCGTATTTTGGAATATACAGGCGCGCTCACTTCGCGTGAGATGCAAGCACAAGTACTTGATCAAATGGACTTGGAACGTGAACGTGGAATCACGATCAAATTACAAGCCGTTCGTCTTGTGTACAAAGCAGATGATGGTGTGGAGTATCTGCTGAATCTGATTGATACACCGGGACACGTCGATTTCACGTATGAAGTATCTCGTAGTCTGGCAGCCTGTGAAGGCGCTTTGCTTGTCGTCGATGCGGCGCAAGGTATCGAAGCTCAGACGTTAGCTAACGTGTATTTAGCGTTAGATAACAATTTAGAAATTTTGCCAGTCATCAACAAAATCGATCTTCCTAGTGCTGATCCTGAACGGGTGAAGAAAGAAGTAGAAGATGTTATTGGACTGGACACAAGCGATGCTGTACTGGCTTCTGCCAAAGCAGGAATCGGGATTAAAGACATCTTAGAGCAGATTGTACAAAAAGTTCCTGCACCTACAGGTGATCCGAATGAGCCGCTTAAAGCATTGATTTTCGATTCTCATTATGATCCGTATAAAGGCGTTATTGTCTATATTCGTGTCATTAATGGCAAAATCAAATCAGGTTCCAAAATTAAAATGATGGCAACAGGAAAAGAATTCGAAGTTATCGAAGTAGGGGCATTTATGCCACGTATGGCGATAGTCGATGAATTGAATGTTGGAGATGTAGGATTTATCGTTGCCGGGATTAAAACAGTTGGCGATACCAGTGTCGGTGATACGGTAACCGATGCTAAAAATCCTACGTTAGAACCTTTACCAGGTTACCGTAAAATCAATCCGATGGTATATTGCGGATTGTATCCAATCGAATCATCCGATTATATCGATCTACGTGAAGCGTTGGAGAAATTGCAATTGAACGATGCATCGCTAAGTTTTGAGCCTGAATCTTCAAGTGCATTAGGTTTTGGATTCCGTTGTGGATTCTTAGGACTTCTGCATATGGATGTTATTCAAGAGCGTATTGAGCGTGAGTTCAATATTCCATTGATTACAACGGCCCCAAGTGTTATTTATAAAGTAACATTGACCAATGGCGATGTCATGACGATTGATAACCCTTCGAACTATCCAGAAGTGGGTAAAATCGAATATGTAGAAGAGCCTTATGTGAAAGCATCTATTATTGTGCCGAATGATTATGTAGGTACAGTCATGGAATTGTGTCAGAACAAGCGTGGCGAATTTATCAACATGGAATACTTGGATACTACACGTGTAACGATTACGTACCAAGTACCTTTGTCAGAGATCGTATATGACTTTTTTGACCAATTGAAATCAAGTACTAAAGGATATGCTTCATTTGATTATGAAGTGTCTGGATATCGTAAGTCGAACTTGGCAAAAATGGATATTTTGCTAAACGGCGAGCAAGTTGATGCCTTGTCCTTTATCGTTCACCGTGAGCGTGCTTATCATCGTGGACGAATTATTTGTGAAAAATTACGTGAATTGATTCCTCGCCAAATGTTTGAGATTCCGATCCAAGCATCAGTAGGAACCAAAGTTGTTGCCCGCGAAACCGTTAAAGCGATGCGTAAAAACGTATTGGCTAAATGTTATGGCGGTGACATTTCACGTAAGCGTAAATTGCTAGACAAGCAAAAAGAAGGTAAAAAACGGATGAAACAAGTCGGTAATGTCGAAGTGCCTCAAGAAGCATTTATGGCAGTACTGAAAATTGATGATTAAAGCGCTTGGCAATATAAGCGTGACTTTCTCTATTTGAATCAAAAGTGATTTTTGCAAAGCAAAATATCTTACGTTCGTTTAGTTTTTTTATCACAACTGCAATACTAGGATCATTCGGGGAGAGCCGCAAGGCTTTCCCTTTTGTCCTAGCAATTGGCACCATAAGTGCTGGGCACTACCAACTATCCACAAACGGGGAGGAAAAGAGTCATGAATAGTAATGTACAAAACGACGCGCCCCGTGCGATCTATATGCACATTCCTTTTTGCACCAATAAGTGTTTTTACTGCGACTTTAATTCTTATGTTCTTAAAGATCAGCCGGTAATGGATTATTTACGGGCGTTAGAACGTGAGATGGAATATACAGTACAACAGACTCCACCCGGAGTCATTGATACGATTTTCGTCGGCGGCGGAACACCAACCGTTCTCAAAAACGATGAAATGGAATACTTTTTACAATCGATCCGTAAGCATTTTCCAAATTGGTCAGAAAATATAGAATTTACGATGGAGGCCAATCCAGGTACAACGGATTTGGAAAAAATGGCAATCATGAAAGCAGGCGGCGTCAATCGAGTAAGCTTTGGCGTACAGGCTTTTCAAAATGAGCTGTTAACAGGTATCGGACGTATTCATAATATTGATGATGTGTATCGCAGTCTGGAAAATGCACGTAAAGTGGGGCTAAATAATCTATCGATTGATTTGATGTTTGGTTTGCCGAATCAGACACTTGAGATGCTGTCGTACAGTATTGATCGTGCGCTAGAATTGGATTTGCCTCATTATTCAATTTATAGCTTAAAAGTGGAAGAAAACACATTGTTCCATACCATGTTCCAAAAAAACCAACTTCCTTTGCCTGATGAAGATGATGAGTTGAATATGTATTTGCTTCTGATGGAGCGGATGAAAAAAGCCGGTTACGAGCAGTATGAAATCAGTAACTTTGCCAAACCGGGTTATAGTAGTCGGCATAATACCACGTACTGGCATAATGAAGATTATTACGGTCTTGGAGCAGGAGCACATGGTTATGTAGGAGGTAAACGTCATATGAATATTAAAGGCGTAAATCCTTACAATGAAGCGGCTATGAAAGGCTTACCACGATTAGAACATTTTGAAGTGGATCGTGAAGAAGCGATGGAAGACTTTATGATGGTGGGTCTGCGATTATTACAAGGTGTCTCCAAAGAACGCTTTGTTCGTCAATTTAACGGAGCACAGCTAGATGATATTTTCCGCCCACAAATTGAGAAATTGTTACGTCTAGCATTGATAGAACCTACAGCAGAAGGGTATAAATTAAGCGAAAAAGGTCTGCTGTTTGGTAATGATGTGTTCGGTGAATTTGTAGGCAGTCTAGTGCAAGAAGCAGAAACTGCAAAATAATATTCATTAAATTAAGAACCTGAAGAGAAATTCTTCAGGTTTTTTGTTTGTATTTTACATAAAAGTAGATCATAAAATCGAAAATAACATAAAAATTATGCAGTGACATGAATAATTAGTACTCATTTGGTTAAATGGTATATAACCTATTACATTCATTTGAAGTCTGTTGTACAAGTATAGCAAAAGCATAAGCAAGGATATACAGAAAATACTTGTATATCTACGCTTTAATATAGAAAATATGAATATTATCTCGAAATAGTAGAATATAAAGAATCCAGCTATAAAGAAAAATAGAGTGTTTGTCCGATAATATTTATATCTTTTTCTTCTGAAAATCTATTGAAATATCATTCATCTTAATGTATATTTATACGTATTCTCTTATAAGATTCAAATTTGTAGCATAATAGCTACAGTTTACAAACCAAATTCAAATAAATATTTCTATTTCAAATCAAAGCTATTTTAAAAATAAATGAATGAAAATCTAAACTAAAAAATGAACGGTTATACGGATGATAAGAAAATCGCTAAATGATACCGATTGATCCGCATTACCTCATGAGGAGGAAAGCTATATGCCTGCCGTAGTTACTTGTAGAGCAGCAGTACTTGAAGATGTAGAGCCACTGTATCAGATGATTGCAGGTTATGCCGAGCAAGGGATTATGCTTCCCCGTTCTCGTGAGGCATTGCAACGTCAATTGAGACATTTTGTTGTCGCTGAAATCGATAATGAATTAGTCGGTTGTGGATCGCTTTGTCAATTAGGCAAAGATTTGGTTGAGATTCGTTCGTTGGGTATTTCAGATGGACATAAAGGTCAAGGAATAGGTTCAAAGTTAGTCGATACTCTGCTTGAACATGCAGCAGCTAGAAAACTACCTAAAGTGATGGCATTAACGTATGAAGTTTCTTTTTTCAAAAAGAATGGATTTGAAGTCGTAGATACCAGCATTTTCCCTGAAAAGGTATGGACGGATTGTGTGCATTGTCCCAAACAACATTGTTGCGATGAAATTGCTGTGTTGAAAGTTATTGCCGTATAATCAAAAAAAGTAAGCATATTCATCAAATATATATTAAAAATCAGCCAAATTAACTTGACAATAATCGAGTCAGTTTGGTATTTTTGTATTAGTCGTTAGCACTCATGTTGATTGAGTGCTAACGATGATAGAGCAGAATGAACTTGGATTGATATCAAACTGGATATGTTTAGAAGGAGGGAACTACATGTTAACCGAGCGTCAAAAGATGATTCTAAATGCGATAGTGGATGATTATATTCGTTCGGCAGAGCCTGTCGGGTCCCGTAGTATATCCAAGCGTGGCGATGTGCAATACAGCCCGGCTACGATTCGGAATGAAATGGCGGATCTAGAAGAGTTAGGTTTTCTAGAACAGCCGCATACTTCAGCTGGACGTATTCCTTCTCATAAAGGATATCGTTATTATGTGGATCATCTGACTCCTTTTCAACCGGTAGGCGCTTCAGATGTTAAAGAACTCAAACAATTTTTTACAGAGAAATTAACAGCAGCAGAGCAGGTTATACAACATGCTGCGATGGTTTTGTCCCATATGACAAACTATACTTCGATTCTATTAGGGCCTGAAGTGTTTAATACATCATTACGTCATTTTCAGTTAATCTCACTGGATGACCAGACGGCACTTGCGATTATAGTTACGAATACCGGACAAGTTGAAAATCGTAAAATCAGTATTCCAGAAGGTGTAGCTGTTTCCGATTTGGAACAAGTCGTCAATTTACTAAATAGCAAATTGATTGGTGTGCCTCTCTATAAATTAAAATCACGTATCTTTTCCGAAATTGGTGAAGAGATGCAGCGCCATATGAATCATTATGAAGAAGTAATGAGCACACTGAATGCTGCATTTGATCAAGATCAAGAACAGAAGATTTTCTTGAGCGGTGCAACCAATATGCTGATCCAACCGGAATTCAAAGATATGGATAAAGTGAAAAGTATTCTTGATTTGTTAGAAGAAACACCGACACTTTCCAAAATAATTACAGAAGCTTCGGCACCAAATGGTATTCAAGTACGTATAGGTACAGAGAATCGACATGAAGCGTTTGAAAATTGTAGTCTGATTACAGCTACGTATGAAGTGAATGGCGAATCGTTAGGAACGATTGGTATACTGGGACCTACACGAATGGAATATGCCAAAGTAATCGGTATTTTAAATGTGTTATCTCGTGATATGACTAAAATTTTGAATCACTGGTATCGTTAGTAGATACTATTTCAATATAAATAATGATCTGTATTTAAGTATTTTAAGGAGGTGAACAATCTTGAATAAAGAGCAATCCTTTCAAGAAAATAATCAATCGGAGCAAGAAATCCCGGTTAATCATACAGAAACTGAAGCGGTAGAGAGCGAAGTACCTGCTCCTGAGGCAACAGAAGGTTCTACAACAGCCGATATGGGTTCTGATGAAATGGTATCCAAAGCTGAATTAGAACGTGTACAGGCGCAACTAGACGAGCAGACACAACGTGTTCTACGTGCTCAAGCGGATTTTGATAACTTCCGTCGTCGTACACAGAAAGAAAAAGAAAACTTGGCGAAATATGCTTCCGAGCAATTGATTACCGAGTTGATTCCGGTTGTTGATAACTTTGGACGCGCAATGGCAACTAAGCCAGAAAGCCCTGAGTTGGAATCATTTAACAAAGGTATTGATATGATCTTCCGTCAATTAGACGAAGTGCTTAAAGGAGCAGGCTTGACACAAATGGACGCTGTAGGGCAACCATTCAACCCTGAACTTCACCAAGCCGTAATGCAAGTTGAGTCTGACGAGCATGAAGAAGGTATCGTTGTTGAAGAATTACAAAAAGGTTATGTACTGAAAGATAAAGTACTTCGCCCGGCAATGGTTAAAGTAAGTAGCTAATACAAACTTTTAATTAGCTATATCCTTTTTATACATTAATAATTACCAACATTTTAAAAATATATTAAATAGATGCTAGGAGGAAGTTTTACGATGAGTAAAGTAATTGGTATTGACTTAGGTACAACAAATTCATGTGTAGCAGTAATGGAAGGCGGCGAAGCTGTCGTTATCCCAAATCCAGAGGGTGCACGTACAACTCCTTCTGTTGTAGGTTTCAAAAAAGACGGTGAGCGTATTGTTGGTGAAACAGCAAAACGTCAATCCATCACTAACCCTGACCGTACTATCAGCTCTATCAAACGTCATATGGGTACAGATCACAAAGAATCGATCGATGAGAAAAGCTACAGCCCACAAGAAATTTCAGCAATGATTTTGCAAAAATTAAAATCAGATGCAGAAGCATACTTGGGTCAAACAGTAACTCAAGCCGTTATCACTGTTCCTGCTTACTTTAACGATAGCCAACGTCAAGCTACTAAAGATGCTGGTAAAATTGCAGGTCTTGAAGTACTTCGTATTGTCAACGAGCCTACAGCAGCAGCTTTAGCTTACGGTTTGGAGAAATCAGAAGATCAAACGATCCTTGTTTATGACCTTGGTGGCGGTACGTTTGACGTATCGATCCTTGAACTAGGCGACGGATTCTTTGAAGTAAAAGCAACCAGTGGTGACAATCACCTTGGTGGTGATGACTTTGACCAAGTGGTTATCGACTATTTGGTAAGTGAATTCAAAAAAGATCAAGGCTTGGACTTGAGCAAAGATAAAGCAGCAGTACAACGTCTAAAAGATGCAGCTGAAAAAGCGAAAAAAGAATTGTCTGGTGTATTAACAACAACCATTTCTCTTCCGTTTATCACTGTTGTAGATGGCGTACCTCAGCATTTAGAAGTAAACTTAACTCGTGCTAAATTCGAAGAATTAGCTGCTCCATTGGTTGAACGTACACTTGGACCTACTCGTCAAGCGATCAAAGACTCTGGTCTAAGCGCTAGCGAAATCGATAAAATTGTATTGGTTGGTGGATCTACACGTATTCCAGCTGTACAAGAAGCAATCAAAAAATTAACAGGTAAAGATCCTCATAAAGGTGTTAACCCGGATGAAGTTGTAGCATTGGGTGCTGCTGTACAAGCAGGTGTCTTGACTGGTGACGTTAAAGACGTTGTCTTGTTGGATGTAACTCCATTGTCTCTTGGTATTGAGACAGCAGGTGGCGTATTTACTAAAATGATCGAGCGTAATACAACGATCCCTACAAGTAAATCACAAGTATATTCCACATATGCTGATAACCAAACAAGCGTAGAAATCCATGTCCTTCAAGGTGAACGCGAAATGGCAGCAGGTAACAAAACATTGGGTCGTTTCATGTTGGGTGATATTCCTGTTGCTCCTCGTGGCGTACCGCAAATCGAAGTTACTTTCGATATCGATGCGAATGGTATTGTTAACGTATCTGCTACAGATAAAGGTACAGGTAAGAGCCAAAAAATCACAATCACTTCTTCTAGCGGTTTGAGCGATGATGAAGTTGAACGCATGATGAAAGACGCTGAACTTCATGCTGACGAAGATCGTCAACGTAAAGAATTGGTTGAAGTTAAAAACAGTGGTGACCAATTGATCTACTCTGTTGAAAAAACAATCAAAGATCTTGGCGAAAAAGCAGATGCAGCTGAAGTTGAAAAAGCAAATGCAGCGAAAGAAACATTGAAAACTGCTTTGGAAGGCGACGATGTAGAAGCAATCAAATCTGCTACAGAAGCGCTAAGCGAAGTGGCTCAAGCTCTTGCTGTTAAATTGTATGAGCAAGCTGCACAAGAAGGTCAAGCAGCTGAAGGTGCTGAAGGCACAACAACTCAAAAAGATAACGTTGTTGACGCTGAGTACGAAGTGGTTGACGAAGACGAGAAAAAAGACAAAGAATAACAGCACTTGGCATTATAAGTGCAACAAAGTGTAATAAGAGAAAGATTTTTGCAAAGCAAAATATCTATACCACAGCACGGAATAAATAACATTTATGAAGTGGGAAGGTCAAAGCCGGGGCATCCCGTGCTTTGACTTTCGTTTGTTTATAAGGATACACTTGAATACTGTGTGAGATTGATACGATTATATGACAAGGAGTCGAGGTGGAACGATGGCAGATAAGCGCGATTATTATGAAGTACTGGGTATAGGCAAAAGTGCTTCCGATGATGAAATTAAAAAAGCATATCGTGGGCTAGCTCGTAAATATCATCCAGACGTAAACAAAGAAGCAGATGCAGAAACGAAGTTTAAAGAAGTTAAAGAAGCTTATGATGTATTAAGCGATTCTTCTAAACGTTCTCAATATGATCAATTTGGTCATGTCGATCCGAACCAAGGTATGGGCGGAGGCGGATTCTCAGCAGGTGGCGGAGGATTCGGCGATATCTTCGATATGTTCTTTGGTGGCGGTGGAAGACAGCGTGATCCGAACGCTCCACAACGTGGTAATGACCTACAATATACGATGACCATTGAATTTAAAGAAGCTGTATTCGGTAAAGAAACAGATATTACAATTAACCGTAGTGAAAATTGTGATACATGTAATGGAACAGGTGCCAAAAAAGGGACTCAGCCTAAAACATGTTCTGTATGTCATGGTAGTGGTCAAGAAGAAGTAGTACAAAATACACCATTCGGTCGTATGGTCAACCGTCGCAGTTGTTCTAACTGTGGAGGTACAGGTACAATCATTGAAGAGAAATGTAATACTTGTAGCGGTACAGGTCGTGTACAAAAACAACGCAAAATCAATGTTCGCATTCCAGCGGGTATAGATGATGGCGCACAAATGCGAGTTAACGGTGAAGGCGAAGGTGGTTCACGTGGAGGTCCTCCAGGTGATCTATATATCGTATTCCGCGTTAAACCGCATGATTTCTTCGAACGTGAAGATGATGATATTTACTGTGAAATTCCGATTACATTTGCTCAAGCTGCTTTGGGTGATGAGATCGAAGTTCCTACATTGAATGAAAAAGTGAAAATCAAAGTCCCTGCGGGTACGCAAACAGGAACGTATTTCCGTCTTAAAGGAAAAGGTGTTCCTCGTCTACGTGGTGTAGGTCAAGGGGATCAACATATCAAGGTAGTTGTGGTTACACCAAGCAATCTAAGCGAAGAGCAAAAAGATTTACTTCGTCAATTTGGAGCGCTTAATGGTGAGCATACTCATGAAAATGAGCAATCTTTCTTTGATCGTGTAAAACGTGCTTTCCGCGGTGATTAAGTGCTAACATGTCTAAATAGAAAGCCCGGTTCTTTATGAGCCGGGCTTTTCATTCAGGCATTTACAAGGTATGAAAGAGAATTTTGAATTGTTCAGTCCAGATGTAGTACAATAAATCGTACGTATGTTTCACTATTAGGGGGAAATGAATAATGTTATGGCATGAATTAACTATACATACAACAGAGCAAGCAGTAGAAATGATTTCCAACTTTCTGCATGAAGCTGGAGCTGGTGGTGTAGCGATTGAAGAATCAGGCACACTGAATAAGCCACGCGATACTTCATATGGACAATGGTATGAACTTCCGCTTAACGATATTCCAGAAGGATTAGCAGTGGTGCAAGGTTATTTTGCAGAAGAAACGGATATGAATACATTGATGGAAGAAGTGCGTGTACGTATTGCACAACTTCATGAATTTGATATTGAAGTCGGTACAGCAGAGATGTCTTTCAAAACAGTAGACGAAGAAGATTGGGCAAATGCATGGAAACAGTATTTCAAGCCTATTCGTGTGTCTGAGCGTCTAACGATTAAGCCAACATGGGAAGATTATACTCCTGAAAGTGATATCGAAAAGATTATTGAATTAGATCCAGGTATGGCTTTTGGTACAGGGACTCATCCTACAACATCACTTTGCTTACGTACACTTGAGACTGTTATCAAAGGCGGAGAAGAAGTTATTGATGTCGGTACAGGATCAGGTATTCTGGCAATTGGAGCGATCAAATTAGGAGCAAAAAGCGTGCTTGCCCTTGATCTTGATCCGGTAGCTGTATCCAGTGCCAAAGAAAATACACATTTGAATGGATTAGAGCAAGAGATCACTGTATTTGAAAGTGATCTGTTATCTGTGCTCAAAGCAGATGCAACAACCAAGCTGAATGTAACGTTACCTGTGCAAGTGGTAGTGGCTAATATTTTAGCTGAAATTATTTTGTTATTTATTGAAGATGTGTATGAAGCACTAACACCAGATGGTGTATATATCGCATCAGGTATTTATAAAAATAAAGAAGATGTTGTTCGTGAAGCTTTAGAAGCTGCCGGATTTATTATCGAAGGCGCACATCGGGATGAAGATTGGATTGCCTTTGTTGCGAGAAAGAGGTAAGTAATGGATTTTTTGAACAACTTATTATTTGTACGGTTAGATGTATTACCTTTTTACGTATTGGCATTAGTGATCGGATTTACAGTACATGAATTTTCGCATGCTTATTTTGCCAATAAGTTCGGCGATCCAACTGCTCGCTTGTTAGGACGGGTTAGTCTTAATCCTGCGGTGCATATTGATCTGTTGGGTATTATCTTGTTATTGATTGCTGGTTTTGGTTGGGCGAAGCCTGTACCTGTCACCCGTGAAAATTTCAAAAATCCACGTCTGATGGGGATTATTGTCTCTGCGGCAGGGCCAATCAGTAATTTATTACTAGCTTTAATCACAGTCATCATTTATTATGCTTTAAATTATTTTGGTATTGTAGGTTCTTTTGCCAATACTCGGATTGATGAAGCAATCTTTATGTTTGTACAGTATATGGCATTGATGAACTGTTTCTTATTTGTATTTAACTTAATTCCTTTGCCTCCGTTAGATGGTTACCGTATTTTAAGTGATTGGCTACCAAGACGTGCTAGTGCTAAGTTACAACGTGTAGAACAATGGGCAATGTTGATCTTTTTACTGGTTGTCTTTTTACCGCCACTACGTGCAGTTACTATTTCACCGTTGTATACATTTGCTCAAGACTTAGCGTCTAGCTTTTATACATTCGCTGGTGTGATTTTCGGAGGATAGATCAAGACAGTTACACAAGTATACATTCGTTAATATAAGGGACAGAAGCAGGTGAACGATACATTACACCTAGCCCTGTCCCTTTAAAAGTTGTATGATATTAACTTGAGTTAGCACGTTATCAAATGCACATAGAAAGTGGATGAAGTATGCAGCGATATTTTGTACCCGCAGACCAGTTTGACGAACAAGAAGTGCGTATTACTGGTGAAGATGCGCGTCATATTAGTCGAGTGATGCGATCCCGTGTAGGCGATCAAGTGATTGCTTGTAACGGTCAATCTCTAGATGTATTGGTTGAAATTACAGAACTTGCCGAAGGCGTAGTTACTGCGTCGATCGTAGAAACATTAGAACAGCATGGAGAGCCTAATCTATTTGTGACGATTGCTCAGAGTTTGCCCAAGGCAGACAAAATGGAAAGTGTGATTCAGAAATGTACAGAGATCGGTGCATCTTCTTTTCTACCCTTTTTGTCTGAACGTACAGTTGTTCAATATGATGAACGTAAAGAAGTGAAACGGATTCAGCGTTGGAGCAAAATAGCTAAAGAAGCAGCAGAACAAAGTCATCGTAGTCGTGTTCCACTGGTCGAATCACCTGTATCGTGGAAACAATTATTGAAGCAATTTGCAGATTACGATTTGATCTGTTTTTGTTATGAGAAAGAGAACGGGCATCAACTTCGTGATGTGGTTCAACCTTTTGCACAATCGTTAACAGCAGATCATGATCATGCTTCTCATCAAGTGACTCGTGTCATGATTGTTGTCGGACCTGAGGGTGGATTCAGCGAGCAAGAAGTAGCAGCAGCCGAAGCAAGTGGTGCAGTAGCTACAGGTCTAGGAAGACGTATCTTACGTACAGAGACCGCTGCGATGACAGCACTGGCTTGTATCATGTATGAAACAGGCGAAATGAGCGCTAACAACGTATAAAGAGCTTAAACAATAAACAGGTATATGAAGAAGGAGTGGAATACTATTGGCAAGTGTTATATTGCAACCCAAGCGTAAAAAAAGATTAGAACAAGCTCACCCGTGGGTTTTTCAAAATGAGATTGCTTCGGTTGAAGGAGATCCTATTCCCGGGCAATTAGTGAGTGTATTGACGCATCAGAAGCGCTTTTTGGCAACTGGATATTATAATCCAGCTTCTCAGATCACAGTGCGGGTAGTGTCGTATCAGCCTTTAGAAGAAATGGATACTGCTTTTTTTGTAGAGCGCTTCACTCGTTGTCTCAAGCATCGTCATCGTTTTTTGCCTACAGAAAATGCATATCGTCTAGTTTACGGTGAAGCAGACTTTTTACCTGGCTTAATCGTAGATCGCTTTGGAGAAGTATTGGTTGTCCAGTTATTGACGTTAGGTATGGATGCTTGTCGTCAATCGATTATTGATGCATTGGTACAAGTTATGCAGCCATTAGGTATCTATGAGCGTAGCGATGTATCTGTACGCAAATTAGAAGGGCTAGAAGAAGTCACCGGTGTGTTATATGGAGAATGTCCTCGACATGTAACGGTTACAGAAAATGGTCTATTGATTGAAGTGGATATTGTAGAAGGTCAAAAAACAGGTTATTTCTTCGATCAGCGTGAAAATCGTGCTTCGATTGCTCCACTGATGTTAGGTTGGGGAGATCGTAGTGGAATTGAACTGACTGAAGTTGAAGTAGATGGGCATATGACGCATAAGCCTATGAATCGTAATGGCAAAATTGTCGATTTCCCTTATTGGGATGGAGCTAATGTGTTAGAGTGCTTTTCACATACAGGAAGCTTTACGCTACATGCTTGTCATTATGGAGCCAAAAAAGTAACTTGCCTTGATATCTCAGCACACGCAATCGAAAGTGCCAAAGAAAATGTACGTTTAAATGGATTTGAAGATCGTGTTGAATTTGTAGTGGATGATGCTTTTGATTATTTGCGCCGTAATGCTAAAGGATTAGATGAGCGTCAATTACGTAGTAGCACAGATAGCAAACAAGATACGTCCAAACCGATGACTGCTTCTGGTGGACGTTCATGGGATGTTGTTATTTTGGACCCGCCTGCTTTTGCCAAAACGAAAAGTGCTGTAGCTGGTGCTGTTCGTGGATATAAAGATATTAATTTACACGGAATGAAGCTTGTAAATGAAGGTGGTTATCTAGTCACTGCTAGTTGTTCGTATCATATGCGTCCTGATCTATTTTTGGAGACGATTCAAGATGCAGCTAAAGATGCGGGTAAAGTATTACGTCTCATTGAATGGCGTGCAGCAGGTAAAGATCATCCGCAAATTTTGGGTGTAGACGAAGGACATTATTTGAAATTCGCTATCTTTGAAGTACGTAGTAAAACGTTTTAAATCGTAATTTTAATAGAGTGTTTATAAAATTGCTAGATGACTTGACTAATCTATTCGTGATTCTGGAATGTTAAAGCTACCTCTTACATGTTAGCTGTTGATCTAGGGTCTCTGTAGTACAATAAACAGTAGACTGTATATGCTTTGAAATATATAATTAATCATTTATTTTAATTACAACATCCACATTCACAAAAATCATGTATAAATATAAAATCGATCATGAAAGAGGAATTGCATTGTCAGAGCAAAAAAGTGAAATTGAAGCGGTGATCACGCCACTCGGTTATCTGTATGGACGTGATGCGATCTATGTGGATAAGCTTTACTATGGACTGGGTCGCAGAATGACGTTAGCAGGTGAGTTTAATGGTGCGCTAGCAAGTAAAAGCGAGTCAGACGATTTTGTCATGTACACGCTTCGCTTTGAAGGGGTGTTCTACTTTAATATGGTAGAACTCGATTTGTATAGTGATCAGCTACCGCCAGGGCAATCGGACATTAAGTCGAACTGGTTGGAATATCGTCAGTCTCCACTTTTGGAACGAGCGCAGCAGAAGCAAGAGCTAAAGGAACTGCGTCATTTTATACTGTTTACGTATGATGATGTGTTTGAAATTGCTTGTCAGCGTTATGAGTTAGAACTACATCCGAACAAGAGCAACGCCGAATAGTCATTGTCAGATGGCTATTCTTTTTTTATAATAAAATAGAACACATATTCGCTACTTATCGGGTTAGCAGTTTCCAGGTGCGGCGTTCTACAAAAAGGAGTTTTTGCGACGTCAACATCGATTGCACCGCTCTAATAGAACAATTTTTATGCATCGTGAAGACTATACTATAATAAATAAGGGTGAACTCATATGCCATTGCATTTTTTATTAGGTCGCTCTGGAAGTGGCAAAACGACCACCATCACTAAGCGAATCATTGATAATATTACACAACAACCTGATGGACCGCCTATATTGCTACTGGTTCCTGAACAGGGTTCTTTTCAAGCTCAATATGCACTTGTTCGTTCTAATCAATCGAAAGGAAATGTACGTGTGCAAACGTACGGTTTTCGACGCTTAGCTAATTGGGTGCTTCAAGATGTAGGTGGAAGTGCCAAAACACCGATCGGTGAAGAAGGTAAAAAAATGCTTCTTTATCGATTAATTCAGCGATATCAATCACAACTACGGATGTTTGGTACATCTAGCGATCAGTTTGGTTTTATCGGCAAATTAAGCGAATTATATAATGAATTTAAGCGTCATACGATTACATTAGAACAGTTAACGGAATATAGTGACCGTTTATCCACTTCGGCGCGCTCACCGTTGTTAATTGATAAATTACATGATCTACAACGTATTTATGAAGATTTTGAACAGAATCTGCAAGGGTTATATGTAGATGGGGAAAATACGTTAACAGATCTGGCTTTGGCGATTCCAGAATCACAGGTGCTGCATAATATCGATATCTGGATAGATGGATTTCATAGCTTTACTCCACAAGAATATGCTGTGATTACAGCTTTATTGCAAAAAGCCAATTCTGTCACGATTGCGTTAACATTGGATCGTCCTTATAATGGTGAGCCTCCTCATGAGCTAGAGCTTTTCCATCAGACTGCTACAACGTATATCAAGTTAAAGCAGTACGCTACAGCGATTGATGAATCGTTTACTATAGATGTTGAAAATCTTTCGGAGAATCCTATAGATGTTCCTGTTCGTTTTCAATCCAGTCCACAGCTTGCTCATTTGGAAAATGCATATCGTTCATCTCACCGCTGGCAACAAGCTCCGTATGTGAAGCAGGTAAATGAACGTCAAGATATTCATACGTATGCTGCTCCTGATCGTCGTTCAGAAGTGGAGAGTGCGCTTCGCGAAATGATTCGTTTGGCTCGTGAAGAAGGTGCACGCTGGCAAGAGATGGGCGTTTTTGTACGTCAATTAGCAGATTATGAACATATTATTGCACCACTACTACAAGACTATGAAATTCCCTATTTTCTCGATCAGAAACGTAGCATTTTACAACATCCTTTAGCAGAGTTTATACGTTCAGCACTGGATATTGTGCAATATTTTTGGCGGTATGAAGATGTATTCCGCTGTATCAAGACAGGGCTATTACTTCCAGATGATGGACGTGTCACTACAGAAGATATTGATCGTTTGGAAAATGTGGTGTTGGCTTCTGGGATTCATGGATCACGTTGGACAGATGGACATCCGTGGAAAGGTATTCCTAGCCTTTCACTCGAAGCGGGGGATGAAGTTAAAGAAATTAGCGAACGTGAATTAGCTGAAGGACAACGCATGCAACAAGCACGTCAGTTAGTAGTGGAACCATTGTACCGATTTGAAAAACGAATCAAAAAAGCAAAACATGCCAAAGAAATGTGTATCGCTCTGTATCAGCTATTGGAAGATTGTCAGATTGCGATGCATTTGGAACATATGAGTACCACAGCTACGGCGCAAGGCAATCCATTACGTGCGCGTGAACATATACAGATCTATGGAGAAATTATCGATTTACTGGATCAGATGGTGGATATTATGGCAGAAGATGCTATAGATTTGGGAACTTTTGCAGGCTTACTGGAAACAGGATTAAGCGGCATCCGTCTAGGGATTGTTCCTCCAGCGATTGATCAGGTGTTGATCGGTTCTATGGATCGTACTCGTCCGATGGATATCAAATATGCATTCGTTTTGGGCATGAATGAAGGGATTGTGCCTTCACTATTTCCAGACAGTGGTATTTTGAGTGAACCGGAACGAACGAATATGTTGGAAGGTGGCTTAGAGCTGTCTCCAGGTAGTAAGCGTCTTTTGTTAAATGAGCAATTTTTGATCTATCATGCGTTAACGGTAGCCAGTTCCAAATTATGGCTTAGTTATGCATTGACAGACGATGAAGATAAAGGACTTTTGCCTTCTGAAGTGATTACGAATGTGCATAAATTATTTCCTTTTTTACAAGAACAAGTTGCTACTACTCCATTATCTGCTCAATCTAATGATATAGAATCTTTGCGATATGTGACTACACCAACTACAACGTTACCACATGTAATAGCACAGTTACGGGAATGGAGTCGTGGAACAACGATTGCAGATTCATGGTGGCATGTGTTGAATTGGTATACAGCACGTGAAGCATGGCGACCGCAGATCAGTATGTTAGTTCAATCTTTATTTTATAGAAATACAGGCGAATTATTAGAAACGGAAACCAGTCGGCATTTATACGGGCAGACGTTACGTACCAGTGTATCAGGTATGGAGCAGTTTGTTTCTTGTCCTTTCGCTCACTTTGCTTCCCGTGGATTACGATTGCGAGAACGCCAAGAGTATCGGTTGAAAGCACCTGATATTGGGCAGTTATTCCATGCTTCCTTAACCGATCTTGCCACTACACTGAAAGAGCAAGGACGGGCATGGGGAGAATTGACTCGTGAAGAGTGTGTAGAGATCGCTTATGAAGCTGTAGATAAGCATATCCCACGTCTGCAAGGACAGATTCTTTCCAGTTCCAAACGATACAATTATATTTCACGTAAATTGCGTGAGATTGTAAGCCGTGCTTCGATTATGTTGGGAGAGCAAGCACGCCGTGGAGATTTTGAGCCGCTTTATTTAGAGCTGGCATTTGGACCGAACGGACAATGGCCACCGCTTCGTTTCACCCTTGAAAATGGATGTACGATGGAGATTGTAGGACGAATTGATCGGGTGGATGTTGCTGAAGGTGATGATACATTATTGCTACGGATTATTGATTACAAATCCAGTCAAACCGATCTCAAATTGCATGAAGTCTATTACGGACTTGCTTTGCAAATGCTGACGTATCTGGATGTATTGCTAACTCATGCAGAACAACAATTAGGTCAATCGGCACAACCGGCAGGTGCTCTTTATTTCCATGTGCATAATCCGATGCTACAAGCAGGGAACGGGCTAAGTATGCAACAATCCGAACAAGAAATGCTCAAGCGTTTCAAAATGAAAGGATTACTTCTTGCAGACCGTGACGTGATCGGCAAAATGGATACAGAACTGGATAAAGGATATTCTGCGATTCTTCCTGTAGCTGTCAAAGCAGATGGAGGATTTTACAGCAGTTCAGCAGTAGCCACAGGAGAGCAATGGCAAGAATTGCTTCGTAATGTGCGTCAGACGGCTCAAGAAATTGGGACGCAGATTACAGACGGTACAACACAGATTACACCTTATCGTATAGAGCAAGAAAAAGCATGTGATTACTGTGATTACAAATCAGTCTGCCAATTCGATGAAACGCTAAAAGATAATCAATATAAATTACTGCAAAAACCGGGCAAAAATGAAACATGGGAACTTTTACAAAACCGTCATGACTACCAGAAAGGAGATTCACCTTCATGATCCATAACAACGATAACGACAATAATGAATCACTAGATCATTTATTCGCAGACCATGATCAACCATTGCCTGTTAGAAATGAAATGCCTAAGCCTGAACAGAGTACATGGACCGATGATCAGTGGAAAGCGATCTCTCTGGACGGTGGAAATATGCTGGTTGCAGCAGCGGCAGGTTCGGGTAAAACAGCTGTTCTTGTGGAGCGTATTATTCGTCAAGTAACCGACCCTATTCATCCAATGGATGTGGATCGGATGTTAGTGGCTACCTTTACCAAAGCAGCCGCAACTGAAATGAGACAACGGATACGTGCTGCTCTGGACAAAGAAGTATTGCGTCGCCCGGAAGATGATCATTTGCGTCAACAATTGGCTTTGTTAAGCCAAGCATCGATCACGACGCTACATTCTTTTTGTTTAGAAATTATTCAATGTTATTATTCGATGATTCCGTTAGATCCGGGATTTCGGATAGCGACTGCTAATGAATGTGATATTTTGCGGGAAGAATTGTTAACTGAACTATTTGAAGAAAAGTATACCGAAGAAGAAGAGCGTGATAATAAGCAATTTTACCGCTTAATGAACTGGTTCGGTGGAGAGCGAAGTGATGATGCCGCTTTGGTTTTGGTAGAGCGCCTTTATCATTTTGCACGTAGTCATCCATGGCCTGAATACTGGTTAGAGCGAACAGCGGCTGAATTCGATGTAACCGATGGGTCTTCATTGCAAAATACGTCATGGGTACAGAATATTATGACTGATATTGCTTTGACATTAGAAGGTATTCAAGGGGTGCTACATCAAGCGATAGATACAGCATTATTGCCGGGGGGACCTGTAGCTTATGCAGATAGTCTACGAGATGATCTGGAAGTGATTCATGCCCTTCAATCTGCAATGACTGTACAGCCGTGGGAGCAATTGTATACCGTTTTCCAAAGCGCGGCTTTCGGTAAATTAAAAGCAGTACGCAAAGAGGGAATCGATCCTCAATTACAAGAAACTGTTAAACAATTGCGTGAAAATGCGAAAAAATCGTTAGCTGAGATCAAAAATTTATTTTTCGGTAGAACTCCTGATGAATTTGCTCAAGAATTACGTGAAACATTTCCATTGATGAAAGAATTAACAGAATTAGTGATTCGTTTTAGTCAAAAGTATCAACAGGAGAAACAGCGTAAAGGATGGGTCGATTTTGCCGATCTAGAACATTACGCTCTTCATATATTACGTCATGCCGATTCTACACCTGAGCATGTGATTCCTTCACAAGTTGCTTTGGAATATCGTGAACGATTTGATCAAGTGATGCTCGATGAATATCAAGATACTAACTCTGTACAGGAAGAATTAGTACAGCTCATTTCACGAGATATGGTAGGGAATCGCTTTATGGTTGGTGATGTGAAGCAAAGTATTTATCGTTTTCGTCTGGCAGAACCGGGGCTGTTTTTAGATAAATATGAGAAGTATCAAGACGATTGGGAAGGAGAAGGACGACGAATCGATCTTTCTCGTAACTTCCGTAGCCGTCATCAAGTTGTCGATGCTGTTAATATGATTTTTAGACAGATTATGAATAAAACAGTAGCAGAAATCGAATACGATGAGCGAGCAGAATTAGTAGCCGGTGCAACTTATCCACCGGGTGACGAAACTGCCTATGCACCAGAATGCTGGATTATTGATCGTGCAGGAAGTGGAGCAAGTGCTGACTACAACAATGCAGATGACAGTAATGATAGTGAGGGATATGGCAATAGCGAAGTCTCGGAAATGGAATCTGCTCGCTTAGAAGCACAAGCGATTGCTGTACGAGTACGTGAAATGGTAGAGCCTGATGGCAAACCATTGATGATTTATGATAAATCGGTCGATAGTTTACGTCCGGCTGAATATCGCGATATGGTTATTTTACTACGTTCAACTGCAGCATGGGCACCACTCATATTAGAGGAATTGCAACGTGAAGGTATCCCTGCATATAGCGAACTGAATCAAGGATTTTTTGAAGCAGTGGAAGTAAAGATTATTCTATCTTTGTTAGCTGTAATTGATAATCCGCAACAAGATATCCCACTGGCTTCTGTACTGCGTTCACCGATTGTTGGTTTGAATGAAGATCAATTGGCGACCATTCGCTTATTTGGCAAAGACACTTCGTATTATCAAGCCATGATGTTAGCGGCTGAACATATGCAAGAACAACCGGAAGAATGGGGTTACAAATTACTTCATTTTCTTGAACAATTGAATCAATGGCGATTAGCAGCACGAGAAGGTGAACTAGGTGATCTGATCTGGCGTATTTACCGGGATACAGGTTATCTCGACTGGTTAGCTGGTTTACCTGGAGGATTGCAACGTCAACATCATTTACGAATACTATATGATCGTGCTCGTCGATTTGAAGTGTCTACATCTTCACGAGGACTATTTCGGTTTATGCGTTTTATTCGCCGTCTGCAAGATACAGATGGTGATCTAGGAGCTACAGCTTCGGTCGATGGTCAAGAAAATGCTATTCGAATTATGACTATTCATAAAAGTAAAGGTCTAGAGTTTCCAGTTGTGTTTCTAGCAGGCATGTCCAAAATGTTCAATATGCAAGATTTAAATACTTCTTTTTTGATGCATAAAGAATTAGGATTCGGCCCTAAATTTGTAGATGAAGATACACGTGTGAGTTACCCAACATTACCGAATTTGGCGATTCGTCGTCGTACAGCCACAGAGTTATTAGCAGAAGAAATGCGTGTCCTTTATGTAGCATTAACTCGTCCTCGGGACAAACTGATTATGATTGGAACAGTCAAAGATATCGACAAAAAAATCTCGGCATGGAGTCAGGTTCAGAACTCTGATCATTTGCAACTGCCTGATTATGTATTAGCCAAAAGCCGGACGTATCTTGATTGGGTGGGTCCAGCATTAATGCGCCATCGTGCGGCTTCTGTATTCCGTGAGCGTAACGAAATTGCGGCAGGACCTTATTCAGCTTGCTTGGCAGATGATCCAACACCGTGGAGCATTACCATTCTGGATAGTCGTCAATTACAATCGAAAACAGAAGATACCGAGCAATCGATAACAGCTTTGCGCGAACATGATCCCAAGTGGATTGCTTTGCAACAGATTGCAGATGGGGAACAGGTACAGCCTGTGACTGATTTTGAAAATAATCATGATCTCGCTGTTGAAGATATTGATACGTCTGTGAACGCGAAAGAAGTCGAACAAAGACTGTCATGGCAGTATCCGTATGAATTATCGACTCATATTACTGCCAAAACAACGATTAGTGAAATCAAGCGACAATTGGTTTCAGAAGAATCTCCAGCTGTAGACGGTATCCATGAATCTCTGGATCAACGGGTTACAATTGGACATTATACCGATCAGCATCAAGATCAATCCATAACAGATGTGCCACAAGTCAAAGGGGCTAATCCATTTTTGATGAGCACTATTTTACAGCGGGCAGGTATACTGCTGGAAAATCAGACAGATGATCAGACCTCTTCAGCTGAGCCTGTATCGAATAGATTGCAAACAGATGTATCTTCTCAGCAATCAGCTACTTTGTCTGGTGCGATCGATCACCAAGCAGATGGAAGTACACTCAAATTGCAACGTCCTAAATTTATGGAACAACGTGGTCTAAGCGGAGCAGAACGTGGAACCGCATATCATACTGTCATGCAGCGAGTGCCTTTAGATCAGGGATATGTAGATGTCAAGATAGTTGAACAGACCAAAGCAGATCTGGTTCAGCGCCAAATTCTACGTCAGGATCAAGCAGATAGTGTACATGCGAATGAGATCGTTGCTTTTTTCGCAACACCGCTCGGTCAACAAATGTTGCAAGCTACAGAGATCAGACGAGAATTAGCCTTTAGTTATGGTATTCCGATCAATGATGCAGGTGATAAGATTTTGTCACAGGGAATAGTCGATTGCATTTTCCAGATTGATAATCGATGGATCATTGTCGATTACAAAACCGATCGTGTAGTAGATACCCATGGAGGTATAGAAGCGCTGAAAGATCGTTATCGTATTCAACTTCAGCTGTATGCGCAAGCGATTCAAGATTCTTTGCATTGGAAAGTCGATCAATTATGGTTGTATTTCTTCGACATTAACGAAGCGATAGAAATCTAAACAGGATTAACATATTAAATAACCTAACTCTTTTTCATTCATCAATCTAAAATGGTAAACCAAAAAGGTAGTTTGTTGTCCATAAGACTAATGGCATTTTGAAGCTAGTCTATAAGATGACAAACTTCCTTTGATTCGATATACACCCCAATTCTAGCATCACTTAAAAAGGAGAAAGCTATGCGTATTTTACATACAGCTGACTGGCATTTTGGTCGAACATTAGAAGGCAGAAGTCGTCTCGATGAACAAATCGCTTTTGTCGATGAATTGGTTCAGATTGCAGATGATCAACAAGCCGATCTTATTCTGATGGCAGGCGATGTCTATGATTCTGTGAATCCACCTGCTGTAGCAGAACAATTATTTTATGAAGCCGCCGCTAGATTAACAGCTAATGGTCGTCCACTGGCTGTTATCGCAGGGAATCATGATCAACCTGATCGTATTGCGTCAGCGACACCATTGGTTCAAGGGCGAGGTATTTATTTATTAGGTACACCTGCTGCACAGGCTTTAACTATTTCTGTACCTCGTACTTCAGAGACAGCTATAGTGGCAGCATTACCTTATCCATCCGAAGCTAGACTGAATGAATTATTAACCGAGGAACATGATGAAGATTTAATACGTCGTGCCTATAGTGAACGTGTAGGCATGTTAATGCGACAATTAGCGACTGACTTCCGTTCGGATACGATCAATCTAGCTATGAGCCATATCTATGCTCTTGGAGGAGTCGAATCGGATTCAGAGCGCCCTATTCAAGTAGGTGGTGCGTATACAGTTGATCCTTCTGCATTATATACAGGAGCTCAATATACAGCGCTGGGTCATCTACACCGTGCTCAAGCAGTCAAAGGAGAAGGAATGATTCGGTATAGTGGTTCTCCGCTAGCTTATAGTTTTTCTGAAGCAGGGCAAGCCAAATCTGTCACGATGCTCGATGTTGTGCCCGGTGGTATTCCACAGATAGAAGAAATCTTTTTAACTTGTGGTCGTCCTTTAGTGCGCTGGAAAGCGAAAGGCGGTCTGACTGAAGTCCATCAATGGTTAGAGGAAGGCAGAGATCGCAATGCTTTTATCGATCTGGAAATTTCATTGTTAGAAGCTTTGTCGATGTCTGATATTCAATCGATTCGCAAAGCTTATAGTGGCATTGTCAATATTCGTCCTGTATATCCAGAAACAGAAGCACAGCAATCTTTTGCAGAACGTGCTCAATTGCCTGTCCATGAATTGTTCCGTACGTTTTATGCACGCCAGACAGGTGGAGCCGTGCCCGAAGATCGATTAGTTGAGCTGTTTTTGGAACTGATCGATGAAGAAGAAACCGGGGAGGAACAATCATCATGAAGCCAATCACACTTAAATTATCCGGTTTACAAAGTTATCGTGAACAACAAGAAATCGATTTTGAAGCATTGTGTGAAACAGGGCTATTTGGTATTTTTGGACCTACAGGGAGTGGGAAATCAACTGTTCTTGATGCTATTACACTTGCTTTGTATGGCAAGGTGGAACGAGCTTACAACGGTACACAGGGGATCATGAATCATTCGGAAGATTCGTTATTTGTATCGTTCTCTTTTGAATTGTTATCTGCTGAAGGGGCGCAACGGTATCGAGTCGAACGCCGGTTTAAACGTACGGGCGATCATACAGTAAGTAATGCGATGAGCCGTTTTATCGAAATGCGTGCAGATGGCGATGTTGTGGTTGCTGACAAATTAGCAGAAGTCACACGTTGTGTAGAAGATTATATCGGGCTGAAAATGGATGATTTTACACGCGCAGTCGTATTACCACAAGGTAAATTTGCTGAATTTTTATCTCTTAAAGGTAGTGACCGTAGACAGATGTTGCAACGTCTTTTCCATCT
The DNA here is from genome assembly GCF_028594455.2 of Paenibacillus sp. PK4536. Lineage (NCBI taxonomy): Bacteria > Bacillati > Bacillota > Bacilli > Caryophanales > Paenibacillaceae > Paenibacillus > Paenibacillus sp. PK4536. Next base: position 4,705,439 of record NZ_CP126313.1, on the reverse strand, counting down.
GGAACGATACGGTGACCGCTTAATGCAGAAGCTTAGCCAGCGTGTGAAAGAAACAGACAACGTACTAGGCAAACTGTACGCCGAACAGACAGGTCTGGGCGAAGCCTCAGCAGAAGCGCTACAAACAGCAATAGAGCGCTTAGAAACAGCGATCCAAGAAGCAGAACAACGTCGTCAAGAACTGTTTGATATTACTGCTCGTACCGAACAATGGAGCAAGATTAGAGAATATCAACGAGAACAAGCTGAGTTACAGCAACGTCTAACTCAATTACAACAACACGAAGCTGAGGTTGCCCACAAAGAACAGCAGATTGAACAAGCGTTATCTGCGCAGAACTTATTACCATTATTAGATACATGGCGTACTCATGAAGCCAAAGCCATACAAGAACAACAACGTGTAACTACATTACAGCAAGATTTACAACAAGCAGAGATTGCAGTAGCGACAGCTGTAGAGCGTGAACAAAAAGCCAAACAACAATTAACCGAGCAAGAACCGCAATTAATGACACGGATCGAACAACTACAACAAGCACTACAATTGCAAAAGGAATGTGTAGCATTAGAACAAGATCAACAGCAGATTCATCAGCAATTGGAAAATATACAAAAACAATGGGAAGAAGCATCTCATCAAGTACAACGTGAACAGATGCTTTTGGATAAGGCAAGACAGCGTCAAGAAGAACTGAATAAGCAACTCAAAGCTTGTGAAGTTCGCAGTCAGGATCGGCGTGAATTACAAGAAGCCCAGCAACAATTGTCTGCTCTGAATACAGCTAGAACCCGTCTACAAGAACAACAAACCGAATATGATGGTTATACTCAGTCAGCACAACAGGCGAATCAAGTATGGCAACAATTTGTTGAGCAAGAAGCCACTCGATCTGAGCAAGAACAGCAATTACAACAACATGTTTTTTCGTTGTATCAAGAGCATCAACAACTTGAACATGTACTACAGCAAGCACACCAATCTGCTGAACAACTGGAAGAACAGTATGCACAACAATCCAGAAAAGCAGAATCGAATCGTCTGGCAAGTCTGTTAGCAGTAGAACTACAAGAAGGCCAACCTTGTGCAGTATGTGGGTCTACTCATCATCCTCAACCTGCTCATGACATCGAACATAAAGTCACAGCAGATAATCAATCAGTGGCGGATACAACAACTGAGCAGACTCAAGCGCTCAAACAAATGAAACAAAATCTTCAAGTTGTACAGCAACATGTTCGTGGTCGTCAAATAGAGCTAGACAGTCATATGCAAGAATGGGATTGGCAGATAAAAGATTCAGATTCATTACCTGCTTCTTCTGATCAAGCGACTCTATTATCAGAGCAAGAACTGCAAGCACAATGGTTAGATGTACAAGCTCATAATCAGAATTTAGAGCAACAGACTAGAGAATTACAACAACAATTAAGACAATGGCGTCAAAATGAACGAGAATGGTCAGGGCGTAAAGTTACAGCTCAATCTGAACAACAATCATCTGCTCGCCTGTCAGAACAATCCAATACTCGTCTCCAAGCCGCTACACAGACGTTAGAGCAACTTTTAGAACAGTGGCAACAGACTTTACCGCATCTAACAGAACAGTCGGCACGTGAGCGATTTGAAGCTCTAGCACAGATGGATGAACAAGCAGAGAAGATCCGTGAAGGATTGGATAAAAGTGTTCCGTATATCGAAGAGCGTGAACAAGCCATCAAGCACGGTACAGAACAGATCAATACATTGGATAAGCAACGTATTCAAGATCAGACCCGTCAAGAAGGGAATCAACGACTTTTACAAGAAAAGAAAAACCGTCTTACACAGTGGATCGGCGATCAATCTGCGGAGCAGTTACTTACCGAGACGCAACAGCAACAACAACAATTACGACAACAAGCAGAGCAGACCGCAGACTTGTGGCGTAAGGCGCTACAGCAGCAGCAGACAGCAACACATCAAGTTGAATTGGCTGTGCAATCAGCACAATCGTTACAACAACAGGTCGATCAGCATGCAGAGAAGTGGCAACAAGCATTACAAGCCTCTCCTTTTGATAATGAGCAAAGTGTCAGTCAATCACGGATGGCAGAAGATCAGATTCAGTTGTATCGTCAGCAGATTCAACAGCATCGTGATCAACAACATGAATTATCTGTTCATTTGCGAGAAGTACAGAACAAGTTAAACGGACAGAGTCTAAGTGAAGAAGAATGGGCAAAAATACAACAGCAATATACAGAAGCCCGTCAAGCAGATGAGATGGCATTAGAACAACGAGCCAAAGCCACTCGTGATCGTGAAGACCTTCAAGAGCGTCATGTACGCTGGCGTGAGCTAGAAGACAAACGAGTCACTTTAGCGCAAGAGGCTAAGCATTTATCCAAATTACAAGCTAGTATGCGTGGTAATGCTTTTGTCGAATATATTGCAGAAGAACAATTAATGCAGGTCAGTCTAGCCGCTTCTGAGCGATTACGCTTTTTGACCAAACAACGGTATTCATTGGAAGTGGATTCTGGTGGAGGATTTGTAATCTGTGATAATGGCAATGGTGGGATTCGTCGCCCGGTATCTTCTTTATCCGGTGGAGAAACGTTTTTAACTTCGTTATCATTAGCATTAGCTTTATCGGCTCAGATTCAGTTGCGCGGTCAGTATCCGCTTCAGTTCTTTTTCCTGGATGAAGGATTTGGTACGCTTGATCCCGAACTTTTGGATACAGTGGTGACTTCACTGGAGAAGCTTCATAACGATCAACTATCGGTGGGTATTATTAGCCATGTTCCTGAATTACGGATGAGATTGCCTCGTAAATTAGTGATTGTACCTGCGGAGCAAGCAGGAAGTGGCTCCAAAGTAGTCCTTGAACGCATGTAGATTTGAATCTATGCCCATAGTAAACAAAATACACAAAAAGAATTGAAGGAGTGTTTGAAGATTATGGTTAAAGACGATTGTTTATTTTGTAAAATTGTTGCAGGAACGATTCCTTCACAAAAAGTATACGAAGATGATCAGATACTAGCTTTTCACGATATTACACCTGCTGCCCCTGTTCATGTATTGCTTATTCCCAAAAAACATATCGACTCGATGAATGAAGTATCTCAAGAAGATTTGCCAGTTATTGGTCATATTCATGGCGTAGCGATACAATTAGCCAAAGAATTGGGCTTAGATCAAAGTGGATATCGTCTGATCAATAACTGTGGACCGGATAGCGGACAAGCGGTACAACATCTTCATTATCATTTGTTAGGTGGAGCCAATCTTGGCGCCCTGACAGGCATTTCGAGCTCTCACGCATAAGTCAAAATAACGTGTAAAAGAATAATAAAAAAAGATGTTCCAATACAGTCTAAAACGGGTATATAATAGAACATTAAAAAATTGCAGGCAAAACTAGCCAATCATATTGACACTTCATTCAACTTTCACCTATAATGAAAGTTGATAAACCGTGTTATTGTTCTTGGACGGTCTGGTCGGAGGGAGGGAAAACTAGTGTCTGAAACGAAAGTTCGCAAAAACGAAACAATTGATGCAGCACTTCGTCGCTTCAAACGCTCCATCGCTAAAGATGGCGTTCTGGCTGAGGTGAAAAAACGCAAACATTATGAAAAGCCGAGCGTTAAGCGTAAGAAAAAATCTGAGGCTGCTCGTAAAAGAAAGTTTTAGGAGGATTTACCCGTTATGAATCTTAGCGAACGATTAAACGAAGATATGAAGCAAGCAATGAGAGACAAGGCGAAATTCAAATTGTCGACTATTCGCATGGTTCGTTCAACGATTAAAAATCTCGAAATAGATTTGAAAAGAGACTTGGACGACACTGAAGTGCTTGATATTCTTAGTCGTGAGATCAAACAGCGCAAAGATGCCCTCCAAGAATTTGAAAAAGCAGGTCGTGATGACCTGACAAGCAACCTTAAAGCGGAGATTGAGATTATTTCCGAGTATCTTCCCACACAGCTGTCTGAAGAAGAAATTAAAGTTCTTGTAAAGCAGACCATCCAGGAAACCGGTGCTTCTTCAAAAGCCGATATGGGAAAACTGATGAGCGCCCTGATGCCTAAAGTAAAAGGTCGCGCAGACGGAAAAGTTGTGAATCAAACGGTTCAACAATTTCTGCAATAAACATATGTGAAAGCACCTCATTTTTTTATAAAGTGGGGTGCTTTTTTCTATGTTTATTTTATCAAAAAGGAATATAATTGAAACGTAACCATGATGTTTACGTATTATATATAGACTACCTTTTACCATGCTTATATGTATATTGTTTAATATCAGTATTATTGCTGTATTAAACAAAACACATCTGAACTGAAAGGGGCTAAGATCGAATGAACTCATCGCTTGACCAGATTGGCCGTATCAAGCGTCAGCTAAGTTTATTATTGCTAGGTTCACTGATGGCGATGCTTATCGTGGCAGGGATTTATCCACAATCTGCTAGTGCCGCATCTGCACCCGCTACTAGCAATAATGATGGTGCCGTCTACGTGATTCCTATTGACCGTCAAATTGAAAGCGGATTACAAAAGTTTTTGGTAAGAGGATTTGAAGAAGCGAAGCAAGCGAAAGCATCGTGGATTGTACTGGAAATGAATACGCCGGGCGGAGAACTTCAAGCGGCTGGTGATATTGGAGCGATGGTACGTAATAGCAGTGTACCTGTAGCTGTTTTTGTACAAGACAAAGCTGCATCAGCAGGAAGTTATATTGCTTTGAATGCAGATAAGATTTTTATGCAACCTGGAAGTACAATTGGTGCTGCTGCTATTGTAGATGGTAAAGGCAATCCGATTGATAATCCCAAACAGGTCGCTTATTGGAAAAGTGAAATGAGAGCTGCCGCACAGCTTCATAATCGTAACGCAGATATCGCTGACGGTATGACAGATGTGAACATGGTAGTATCTATGCCAGAGATTAATCAGACCAAAACAAAAGGACAGATTATTTCTCTTTCTAGTAATGAAGCATTGAAAGTAGGATTTGCAGACAAGATTCTTTCTTCTACCAATGCGGTTGTAACTGAATTAGGGCATTCACCTGAAGATATAGTAAAAGTACAACCAAGTGCTGGCGAAAATATCGCACGGGTGCTAACTAATCCGATTGTAACTACATTGCTTCTATTTATTGGAATGGTCGGAATAGCCATGGAGATTATTATACCGGGATTTGGTATACCAGGTATCGTAGGCATTGTTGCTTTTGCATTGTACTTCTTCGGTAGTTATGCAGCTGGTTTCTCAGGATCTACCACATGGTTACTGTTTTTAGGAGGACTTATTTTACTGGTGCTGGAGCTGTTTATTCCAAGCTTTGGTATATTGGGTATTTTAGGATCAGCCAGTCTGATTACAGGGGTAGTGAAAGCCGCATATGATACAAGCGATGCTTTGTTATCTTTAGGTATCGCATTTGCTGCCGCTGCTGTAGTCGTCACACTGATTGCTATTTTGCTCAAAGAACGTGGCGTCTGGAATCGATTTATTCTCAAAGAACAACTTTCTTCAGAGCAAAGCTTTATGTCTCGCTTAACGAGAGAACAATTTTTGGGCAAAGAAGGAATAAGTGTAACGCCTCTTCGTCCGTCAGGTACAGTACTGATCGGCGATGAACGAATCGATGTCGTTACACAGGGTAACTTTATTGCGAGTGATCGTCCGATTCGAGTCAAGCAAGTGGATGGCAGTCGTATTATTGTCGAAGAAATAACAGAAGAATCGGCTCTGCACGCACAATTATTGAAAGAATAATTTCAAATATAGAAGTTATTCCATAGGTAAGGTATGGATAAACCGTTTCATTTTCTATTCATACCTTGATCATTTTAAAATAATATTGCTTCGTCTTCATTATGGATTCATATACACATATGTAGACAAAAGGGGTCATGTACGTTTACATATTTAGCCGTATAACCGATTCATTGAATCCAAGAATACAGGCAATGGGCAAGTCAGGTAACACAGATTGAACTATAAAAATTGGAGTGTGATGTGAATAATGAGTACAAGTGTATTAAGTATTCTCTTTATCGTTGTTGTCGCTATTATTATTTTAAGTGTATTTTTCAGTTTCTTCCCGGTTATGCTTTGGATCTCGGCTGTCGCTTCTGGCGTACGTGTAAGTATTATTACACTTGTAGCGATGCGTCTTCGTCGTGTAACACCTTCACGTATTGTGAATCCACAGATCAAAGCGCACAAAGCAGGTCTGGGACTTGATATGAACCAATTGGAAAGTCATTATCTAGCAGGTGGTAATGTAGACCGTGTCGTGAATGCACTAATTGCAGCACAACGTGCAGAGATTCCGTTGGAATTTGAACGTGCAGCAGCCATTGACCTTGCAGGTCGTGATGTACTACAAGCTGTACAGATGAGTGTTAACCCTAAAGTAATCGAGACGCCTGTTGTCGCTGCTATGGCTCGTAACGGTATCGAAGTAAAAGTTAAAGCTCGTGTAACTGTACGTGCGAATATCGAACGCTTGGTCGGTGGTGCAGGGGAAGAAACGATTATTGCTCGTGTTGGTGAAGGTATCGTTACAACTGTAGGTTCTAGTGATTCTCACAAACAAGTCTTAGAAAATCCAGATATGATTTCTCGTACAGTATTGCAAAAAGGGCTAGATGCAGGAACTGCTTTTGAAATTCTATCGATCGATATTGCGGATGTAGATGTTGGTAAAAATATTGGTGCAATGCTACAGACAGAACAAGCAGAAGCGGACAAACGTATTGCTCAAGCTAAAGCAGAAGAAAGACGTGCAATGGCTGTAGCTCAAGAACAAGAAATGAAAGCACGTGTTGTTGAGATGAGAGCGCGTGTTGTTCAATCCGAGTCCGATGTACCGCTTGCGATGGCAGAAGCTCTTCGTAAAGGACAAATGGGTGTAATGGATTACATGAACCTCAAAAATATCGAAGCAGATACTCAAATGAGAGGCTCACTTGGTAAATCAGAAGATTTCGATGGTAGTTCAGATAACAAGTCAAATAAATAAAGGTGTGCGATAATTGATGCTTGATTTCCTTATGGGTAATTTATATTTTGTCGCCATTATTGCTTTTGCTATCTTTTCTTTTGTCAAAACGCGTTCAGCAAAAAAGAAATCAGGCGGGCAACCTTCTGGGATGCCGACGTTTGGTGGAAATGGTGATCACAAAAAAAGATGGTTCAATGAACCTGAACGCACATCTGCTGAACCCGGACCGTTAGATGATGCACAGCGACGGTATCATGAGGCTCAGCAACGTTATGATGAGTCAGATACGTCTGAAAATGCTCCAGGATATGAAGATTCTGCGACTAGATCGGCTTCATCTATGCAAGAGCCTCAAATACCGAAGCCGGTCACTGCTAATCGCAGTGAAGTGGAGAAACGTTTAGATGCTATGCATAAAGATATTCAAGCACGCTCAATGCATTTGAACGCAGGAAGTCGAGTAGTTATCGAAGAATTGGATTCCGCATCGACTTCTAAAAATGCAATCGGGTCGGATGAACTTCGTCAAGGCGTGATTTGGGCAGAAATCTTAGGTGAACCACGTGCTAAACGTCCTTATAACCATCATAAATATGCAGTAGACAAGAAATAGTAAGGTATCAGCCGATCTCTATATGGAGATCGGTTTCTTTCTAATCTATCTTCGTTTTGTTTCTATCTTGACCGATGTATGGTAATGATAAATAATGTGCAAAAAATTTTGCATGACAAACCATACAATGGTAAAGTTTAGGGTAAAGATATTGCACTCAAGTTTTATAGTATAAATGCACACAGCAGTTTTATATTATTTTATTAATGAGGAGATTGAGGCTATTTGTTAGAGCAAACGCAAAGCACCAGAATTCCACTGCTTAATGCAGAAGAAGGATTGTCACTGTTTGGACCACAGGACAGTTTTCTAAAATTAATTGAACGCGAAACGGAAGCCAAAATTGGTAGTCGTGAAGCAGAGATTTCGATTCATGGTCCTGCACAAGCAGTAGAACAGATGACTCAGCTTTTCGAAGTATTATTACAATTAGTTCGCAATGGCTATGTACTTACAGAACGTGATATTTTATATGCAATAGAACTTGCCAAAGAGCTTCGAGCAGACCAACTGCTTGACTTATATAAAGGTGAAATTACGCAGACGTATCGTGGGAAACCAATTCGTGTCAAAACGATTGGTCAGAAACACTATGTATCAACAATTAAAAAGCTAGATATCGTATTCGGGATTGGACCAGCAGGTACAGGTAAAACGTATCTAGCTGTAGTCTTAGCAGTTGCAGCGCTTAAAGAAGGCAAAGCCAAACGAATCATTCTGACTCGTCCTGCGGTTGAAGCAGGGGAAAGCCTAGGGTTTCTACCTGGCGATCTACAGGAAAAGGTAGATCCTTATCTGCGTCCGTTATATGATGCCTTATATGATGTTATGGGGCCTGAGCAGACAGCCAAAGCGCTAGAGCGTGGTCTGATCGAGATCGCTCCGCTTGCTTATATGCGTGGACGTACATTAGATGATGCTTTTATTATTTTGGATGAAGCACAGAATAGTACAGCCGAACAGATGAAAATGTTTTTAACCCGTTTAGGATTTGGTTCCAAAATGGTCATTACAGGTGATGTTACACAGATCGATTTACCTCGCGGTAAAAAGTCCGGTCTGGTAGAAGCTCGAATGATTCTGGATGGTATCAAAGAAATCGGATTTGTTATTTTCGGCGAGCAAGATGTGGTTCGTCATTCCTTGGTACAAAAAATTATTGTCGCTTATGATAAAGCTTCGGAAAATCTGGAGTAGTCGGCGGTCAGCGGAGAAAACAGAAACCGCACATTTTGAATATTCAGAAGTGAGAGGGCTGTATGTATGACTTCCAAAGAACCGTCCACACGCAATTTACTTGATTCTATGATCGCAGGTTGGAAAAATAGCAGAATGACCCGTTACGGAATGTTTGCTCTGCTATTTGTAGTGCTTTATGTCAGTCTGGCACCCAATCTGCTTCCACAGCGCTTTGATATTCAAGTCGGTACCGTGAGTGATAGCGATATTATTGCTCCGATGCAGATTCCGAATAACAAAACTACGCTTCAAGCGCAGGAAGCTGCTGCTGAACAAGTAGAATCTGTATACGCGATTGTATCGATGCGTAGAGAAACGGTTATTTCACAAATGTTAGATCGAATTGAATCTCTGAATCAAGATGATCAGATTACCAATGCGGATAAAGCACAGATTTATAGCGAAGAGATTCCACAACGTGCCCAAAATTCTATCGCTAACTTTATTCGGAATAACCGTGAAGCAGGTAAATATTCAGATAAGATGTTAGATGAAATGCAAAAAACCATAGGCGAGCAAACGTACAGTATTCCTGAAGAAACGTTTCTCAAAATTCCACGTCTATCCACATCTGAAATACAAGATATGCGTCAGGTCGCTACATCGATTATGTCTCGTTTAATGAGCGATCAGATAACAGATGCGCAATCTGCACGTGCTAAAGTCGCTGAATTGGTCAGTACCAGTTCTCTAAGTAGCCGTACAGCTCGTGAAGTGGTGCAAGAGCTTGTCCGTGCCACACTCACAGCTAACAAGTTCTATGATGAAGAAGCGACCCGAGCGGCGAAAGTAGAAGCTCGTGAGAATACACCAACCGTCTATATTCAGCAAGGAGAAGTACTTGTTCCTAAAGGCGAGAAGATCACACAGGAAATGTATACATTGCTGGATGAAAATGATCTGCTCAAAAACGATGTGAATTATTGGCCTCAACTGGGTCTAGTACTGTTTGCCTTTTTGATTACTTTAGGGCTGTATATGTATCTACGTCAGTCTATTCATCAAGGTCGAACTTACAATAATGCGCAGTTGTTCATGTTGATCGTTATTTTTGCGATTGGTGTGATTTGCTTGCATCTGGTACGTATTTTGCAAATGGGTAATTCACCTTACTTTGGATTCCTTGTACCAGCGGCTATCGTGGTGATGTTAATTACATTGTTGCTTGATATTCAATTGGCGTATATTTCGTCGATTATTATGAGTATTTTAGCAAGTATTATTTTGAATATGAGTCAGCATGAACTATTCGATTATCAATTTGGATTTTTCACATTAGTGGTTTCATTTACAGCGATTCAATGTATTCATCGTGCTAGTCAACGTTCCACTATTCTCAAAGCAGGTATTATGAGTTGCTTCTTTGGAGCGATAGCGGTTTTGACATTAGTATTACTGAATGATGGAGAATGGACACGTATATCGATGATGTATGCTGTTGGATTTGCTTGTATTGGAGGGCTGATCACTACTGTATTGGTGCTTGGATTAATGCCGTTTTTTGAGACGACTTTTGGTATTTTATCTGCGCTTAAATTAGTAGAATTGTCGAATCCAAATCATCCGTTATTGCGTAAATTGTTAATTGAGACACCGGGTACTTATCATCATAGCGTGATGGTAGGGAATCTGTCCGAAGCCGCCGCAGAAGCGATTGGTGCCGATGGATTGTTATGTCGGGTCGGTTCATATTATCATGATATTGGCAAAACCAAACGTCCGGGTTATTTTATCGAAAATCAGAACAATATTGGTAATCCACACGATAGTATTGATCCTAAGCTCAGCAAATCAATTATTATTGCTCATGCTCGTGATGGCGTAGAAATGCAGAAAGAGTACAAATTACCAAAACCGATCCGTGATATTGCTGAACAGCATCATGGAACAACCTTTTTGCATTACTTTTATCACAAAGCATTGAAGCTAGCAGAAGAACAAGAGATCGAACCGGATTTCACTGAAAATGATTTCCGTTATCCGGGGCCCAAAGCCCAGACCAAAGAAGCGGCTGTCGTAGGAATTGCAGATAGTGTAGAAGCGGCAGTACGTTCACTTAGCAAACCTACTGTAGAACAAGTAGAGACGATGATCGAGAAAATTATTAAAGGTCGCGTCGATGATAATCAATTTAATGAATGTGATCTAACGATGAAAGAACTAGATGTGGTCGCCAGAACGCTCAAAGAAGCCGTAATGGGGATATTCCACTCTCGTATTGAATATCCGGAAGACATCAAGAAACCGGATCAGAAGGAGAATAAAGCATGAGTTTACAGCTTGCATGGGAAAATGAACAAAATAAATATGAGATTACAGATGAGCTAATCACTACACTTGAACTGATTCTGCAAAAAGCAGGAGAACAAGAAAAAGTGAATGATGGTGAAGTTGCTCTTACTTTTGTTGACGATGAAGCAATTCATGAGCTAAATAAAGAGTATCGTGGGATTGATCGTCCAACAGATGTGTTGTCTTTTGCCATGCATGAATCGCTTGATGATGAATTAGATATTATCTATGATCCTGCATTAACTGGACAGGATACACCACTTCCAGGCGATATGTTAGGCGATATTATTATTTCGGTGCCACGTGCTATTGCTCAGAGCGAAGATTATGGGCATTCGGTAGAACGGGAACTTGGTTTTTTGTTTGTTCATGGTTTTCTGCATTTGTTAGGGTATGATCATCAAGATGATGAGACCGAAGCCGAAATGATGGGCAAGCAAGAAGCGGTATTACAACAAGCAGGATTGACACGCTGATGAAAAAAAGAACGTGGAGAGCCGTATTTTTTTCTGCGGCAGAAGGAATTGCAGACACTTTTCGGACAGAACGTAATTTTCGTATTCATGTATTGATTACATGTATTATCATTATCGCCGGAATCCTTTGTCATGTATCTGCTGTAGATTGGATGCTGCTAACATTAGCGATAGGTATGGTGCTCGGAGCGGAATTAATGAATACCGGTGTTGAAGCTGCTGTAGACCTATGCTCTCCCGATTGGCATCCCTTTGCCAAAAAAGCAAAAGATGCCGCAGCAGGAGCTGTTCTTATTTCTTCCATCGTTGCGATTGTGATTGGTCTTATTGTGTTTGTAGAACCTTTTTTATCATGGTTCACCCGATAAATAGTGTACATGACTATAACGTATACGTTCCCCTCTAATGACTTGAGGTATAGAGTCAGGAGGGGATTTTATCTTTTTTTATGCAAAAAGTTCTAGAACATCATGTAGATTAGTGGGCGTAAACGTCTAAATCGTGTAATATATAAGAATAGGCAGTGTATGGAAACGATCAATACGATACATGTTCAGGAGGATTACCATGGAATCATCACAATTATTACAAGAAGCTATTCTTGCTCGTGCCAAAGCCTATGTACCTTATTCCAACTTTGCTGTCGGTGCAGCATTGCTTGATCGTAATGGACAAGTGCATCACGGCTGTAATATTGAAAATGCAGGCTATACTCCTTGTAATTGTGCAGAACGTACAGCGTTGTTTAGTGCGATTGCGCAAGGGCAACAACCCGGCTCTTTTCAAATGATGGCTGTTGTTGGAGATACAGATGAACCGATTGCTCCTTGTGGAGTATGTCGTCAGGTGATGGTTGAACTATGTCAACCGGATATGCCTATATTGCTTGGAAATATGAAAGGCGATACGCGGTTGACGACAATTTCAGAATTGTTGCCACATGCGTTTGGACCGTGGAATTTAAATAAATAAGCGGAATCGTTGAGAACTTTATATACACAGACTTGTACTACCAAAAAGCACTTTAATATGACAGGAGCTATTCTAAAGAATAACTCTTGGAACGGAGAATGATATGTCGAAAAAACATTTTAAATCAGGGTTTGTGGCTATTGTCGGCAGACCAAATGTAGGGAAATCCACACTAATGAATCAGGTGATTGGACAGAAGATTGCGATTATGTCTGACAAACCACAGACTACACGTAACAAGATTCATGGCGTATTTACAAGAGATGATAAACAAATCGTTTTCTTGGATACACCGGGTGTGCATAAGCGCCAATCCAAATTGGGCGATTATATGAATCAGACTGCACTAAACACACTTAGCGAAGTAGAAGCTGTTCTATTTTTAGTTGATGCAGCTGAAGGACTAGGTGGCGGAGATCGCTTTATTATTGAACATCTAAAAAAAGTAAAAACACCTGTTTTTCTAGTGATCAACAAAATTGACCAAGTGGTACCTGAGCAGTTGTTGCCTATTATTGATCAATATCGTAAATTGCATGAATTTGCTGAGATTATTCCGATCTCTGCCAAACTCGGTAACAACGTAGATACACTGATGGAGCAAATTGGTAAGTATTTACCAGAAGGCCCTCAGTATTATCCAGATGATCAAATTACAGATCATCCAGAACAATTTGTATGTGCTGAGTTGATTCGTGAGAAAATTTTGAATCAGACACGTGAAGAGATTCCTCACTCCATTGCAGTAACTATCGAAGCGATGAGTGTAGAGCCTAACGGTGTAGTTAATATTTCAGCGGTGATCTTTGTAGAACGTGATTCTCAAAAAGGAATCGTTATCGGTAAACAAGGAGCATTATTGAAAGAAGTAGGTAGACAAGCACGTATGGATATTCAGAATTTGCTAGGTTCTAAGATTTTCTTAGAGCTATGGGTAAAAGTGAAAAAAGATTGGCGTAATCAAGATAGTGTGTTGAAAGATCTTGGTTTCCATCGTAATGCTTAATCTATAGTTAAATCGGGTTAATTATTTTATATCACTTCAATACAGATTCAGGATCGAAGAGCAGAGCATAGAATTGTATGCTCTGCTTCTTTTAAATTCAAAATGGACTATATTCATAATCAGATAGGGAGATGAGACATGCTATACAGGGTGGAAGGGATTATCATCCGCAGCATGGATTATGGCGAAGGGAATAAAATTGTTACGTTGTGTACAGAAACACACGGTAAGATAGGTATTTTTGTACGCGGAGCCAAAAAGCCCAAAAGCCGCCACGGTGCTATGGTACAGCCGTTTACGTATGGTGAATATTCCTTTATTCGTAATGGAACAGGTCTGGGTACTCTTAATCAAGGTGAGATCATCGAATCGAATCATAAGTTACGTGAAGATGTATTTTTAGCAGCTTATGCGGCTTATGGCTGCGAAATGGTCGATAAAGCACTCCAAGAAAATGAAACAGGACGCTTCTGGTTCGATCAACTCAAAGCATTTCTTTCTTTTCTAGGCGAAGGCAGAGATCCTGTCGTACTTACTACGTTGTTCGAAATGAAAATTCTGCAAGCGACTGGATACTCTCCGCAAGTGGATGCTTGTATTTTTTCAGGCGAAACCGAAGGGAAGTTTTTCCTCAGTCCAGGACTTGGTGGTATTTTATCAGAACGTGAACGTCGTCAAGATCCAGCAGCTTTTGCAGTTTCTCCGGGAACGCTCAAGTTGTTACGATTATTTTCTAGATTGGATATTCGTCGCCTTGGTAATATTGATGTCAAAGATTCAACCAAAGCAGAGCTAAAAAAAATTATGGATGCTTTTATGGAAGTTCAGTTAGGGCTTAAATTGAAATCCCGCCGCTTCCTAGATCAATTGGATAAGTATGAAACTTCACTTCAAAACCATGTTGACGAATAGTCTAAAGTCAGATATGATCTAGGTTATAACTTGTGTATTATATACACACATGATGCGTTGACCGGATTAGTAAGCAGAAGATTATCGTCTTTGGATAGCGAGTCAGGGATAGTGTAAGCCTGATGACGACCTTATGCCCAATGGCATCCGTGAGCATATGAGCTGAATAGAAAAGTGGATGACATGCAAATGTCTTCAAATAGGGTGGAACCGCGGGAATACAACTCTCGTCCCTATGTCTGTACATCAGGCGTAGGAACGGGAGTTTTTTGCGTGCGATGCAGATGATACATATTCAGCGAAATCACCTATCAACTATGAAGATAAAGGAGTAATGTCAATGAATTTCCAGCAAATGATTTTGACACTGCAAAATTTTTGGGCAGCTCAGAACTGTATTATCGTACAGCCTTATGATACTGAAAAAGGTGCAGGAACAATGAATCCAATGACGTTCCTACGTTCGATTGGACCTGAACCGTGGAATGTGGCTTATGTAGAACCTTCCCGCCGTCCTTCAGATGGTCGTTATGGTGAGAACCCTAACCGTTTGTATCAGCATCATCAATTCCAAGTAATCATCAAGCCTTCACCAGATAATATTCAAGAATTATACTTGGATAGCCTCAAAGAATTAGGGATTAATCCGTTAGATCATGATATTCGTTTTGTAGAAGACAATTGGGAAAATCCATCACTCGGCTGTGCAGGTCTAGGTTGGGAAGTATGGCTAGATGGTATGGAAATTACTCAATTCACTTATTTCCAACAAGTCGGTGGTATTGAGACAAATCCGGTAGCTGTTGAAATTACGTATGGTATGGAGCGTCTAGCTTCTTATATTCAAGATAAAGAAAATGTGTTTGATCTAGAATGGGTGAATGGCATTACGTATGGTGATGTATTCCATCAACCTGAAGTAGAGCATTCTACGTATACATTTGAAGTCTCCGATGTAGCGATGTTGCTTAATCTATTTAGCACGTATGAGCAAGAAGCGAAGCGTGCTATGGATCAGAACTTGGTATTCCCTGCTTATGATTATGTTTTGAAATGTTCACATACATTTAACTTACTGGATGCACGTGGAGCGATCAGTGTCACCGAACGTACAGGCTATCTGACTCGTGTTCGTAACTTAGCACGTCAAGTGGCAGCTACGTATCTGGAAGAGCGTGAGAAGTTAGGCTTCCCGATGTTGAAGAAAGGAGATGCTTAATCATGGCAAAAGACATATTACTTGAAATTGGACTGGAAGAAGTACCTGCACGCTTTTTACGTGCAGCGATGAACCAATTGCTTGATAAAACAGTCAAATGGTTAGACGATTCCAGATTGACTCATGGAGAAGCAAAAGCTTTTGCAACCCCACGTCGCCTTGCAGTATGGATCAAAGATGTCGCTGAAAAGCAAGAAGATATCAATGAAGAAGTTAAAGGCCCTTCTCGCAAAATTGCTCAAGATGAGACAGGTGCTTGGAGTAAAGCAGCACTTGGATTTGCACGTAGTCAAGGTGTTGATCCCGAAACATTCACTTTCCGTGAACTCAGCGGAGTTGAATATATCTATGCTCAAAAGAGCAGTGTAGGTATAAGTACCGAAAGTATTGTTGCTGAAGCATTGCGTAACATTATTACGACAATGACATTCCCTAAAAATATGCGTTGGGGTACACATGATTTCAAATTTGTACGTCCTATTAAATGGATTGTTGCACTATGGGGACATGATGTGATCGACTTTGAAATTACAGGCGTACACACAGGACGCACAACACGCGGTCACCGCTTCTTAGGTAGTGAGACTGAGATTGCTGAGCCTACATTGTATTTAGAAGCTCTTCGCAATCAACATGTTATTGCTGATATTGAAGAACGTGAAGCGATGATCAGTGCACAGATCGCTCATTTAGCGAGTGAAAAGAATTGGCATATTGATGTCAAAGAAGACTTGCTAGAAGAAGTATTATTCCTAGTCGAAACGCCGACTGTATTGTACGGAGCATTTGATCCTGCATTTTTGAATATTCCGCAAGAAGTATTGATCACTTCGATGCGTGAACATCAACGTTATTTCCCTGTACTGGATGAAGCGGGTCAATTATTGCCTTACTTTGTAACCGTACGTAGTGGAGATAATCGTTCTTTAGATATTATTGCTAAAGGAAATGAAAAAGTGTTGCGTGCACGTCTGTCTGATGCCAAATTCTTTTATGAAGAAGATCAGAAAGTACAGATTGATACAGCACTTGCCAAGTTAGAAAATATTGTGTTCCATGAAGAGATTGGAACAGTAGGCGATAAAGTACGTCGTATTCGTCAAATCGCAGATCAATTAGCCGTACAACTTCATGTGACGCCTGAGCAAGCAACAGCAGTTAGTCGTGCAGCAGATATTTGTAAATTCGATTTGGTCACTCAAATGGTCTACGAATTCCCTGAATTACAAGGGGTTATGGGTGAAGACTATGCACGCAAAGCAGGCGAAAGTGAAGAAGTATCGCGTGCGATCTTTGAACATTATCAACCACGCTTTGCAGGCGAAGCTTCTCCAGCATCATTAACAGGAGCACTTGTCAGTATTGCCGATAAGCTGGATACCATTGTAGGTTGTTTCTCAATCGGGATTATTCCTACAGGTTCGCAAGATCCATATGCTCTTCGTCGTCAAGCAGCAGGGATTGTACAAATCTTGCTTGAGCATCAATTATCACTGACTTTAGAACAATTATTTGATATTGCCCTAAATATTCATCAAAATTTAAGGAATATGAAACGTTCTTACGATATAATACGTATAGAACTATATGACTTCTTTGGACTTCGTGTGAAAAAATTGTTGTCTGAGCATCTTCGTTATGATGTTGTAGATGCAGTTATCGCATCAGGATTCAATCATATTGGTTCTGTGGTTGCTCGTGGTCATGATTTGATGAAAGTGGTTCAAGAAACACCAGACTTCAAGTTGACGATCGAGTCTTTTGGACGCGTATCTAATCTTGCAGCGAAGTCTTCTGGTGTAGCTGTACAACCAGCATTGTTTATCGAACCAGCAGAGCGTGAATTATACGCTTCATGGCAAGCCGCTACTACAGAATATCGCAAACTGCTTGCAGCTAATCGCACAGCAGAAGCTTTAGCATTATTGTCTTCTTTACGTCCAGCAATCACTGCCTTTTTTGATCAAGTGATGGTTATGGCAGAAGATGAAGCTGTACGGGAAAATCGCCTTGCTTTACTAGCAGCGGTCGATCAAGATATTCGTAGCTATGCAGACTTCTCGAAGTTGGTTAAATAAAAGATAATAACAGATTTACAGATATAACTTTAAATGAACGACTAAATACAGCTATACGGAACGACGGCATTTATGTCTTGTCGTTCCGTATTTTCTACTTTTATAAACGAACGTATGCTCCATAGGAAGTCCCGATGAGAGGGGGGATGGAAATTGGAAAGTAACAAGCCATTCCACCCGCGTACGATTGTGGTGGATGGAGATGCTTGTCCGGTCAAAGCAGAAATTGCAGAGACGGCACGAGCATTTCAGACACCTGTCTTAATGGTGTCTTCTTTTGATCACAAGATTTATGCAGAAGAAGGTGTATCTGTGGTTCAAGTGGATCGCAGTGATCAGAGTGCTGATCTGTATATTGTGAATCATGTGCGTCCAGGAGATATTGTGATTACACAAGATTATGGTTTGGCAACGATTGCTCTAGCAAAGCAATGTCGAATTCTTTCTTTTCGAGGAATGGAATTTGATAGTGAGAATATAGAATTCCTGTTGGCACGCCGACATGCACAAGCCAAAGCACGTCGTAGTGGCAAGTATGGTAAAGGTCCTAAGCCTTTAACAACAGAAGATAAGAAAAATTTTCAGTCACAATTAACAAAACTTTTAACAAATTTGCAGGAGATCGACTCCTAGCTATCGAATATTATGTATCGTGTGAAAAGAGATGAAGGTGGTAACAATGAGCACCGGACATAATGGTGGTATTCCTGACGAAGTGATTGAAGCTGTACTTCAGCACAATGACATTGTTGATACGGTAGGCAAATATGTTCATTTGACCAAACAGGGGAAATATATGAAAGGCCTCTGTCCATTTCATTCGGAGAAGACGCCTTCTTTTACAGTGACGCCTGATCGTCAAATTTTTTATTGTTATGGTTGCGGAGCAGGTGGCAATGCAATCAAGTTTAGAATGGAGATTGACGGGCTTTCTTTTCCAGAGGCTGTAAAGTTGATGGCAGAAGAGTCACATATTCCTTTTCAGGATGGTAAAGGTGGAGGAGTGGCTCCTCGTGATCAAGAGCTTGAGCGTTTATTACAAGCTCATGAATGGACAGCCAAGTTGTTTCATTACCTTTTGAAAAATACGGAACATGGCAAACCAGCAATGGAATATTTACGTGCCCGTGGATTCGGGGATAAGCTGATTGATCAATTTCAAATTGGCTATGCGCCTGATCGTTGGGATACGCTAGTTCAATTTTTTGAAAAACGCTCTTTTGATCTCAAAGAAATGGAAAAAGGCGGCTTACTTTCTTCCAAACAAGATGGTTCTGGATATGTTGATCGATTCCGCGGACGAGTTATGTTTCCAATTATGAACCGAAGCGGCAGGATTATTGCATTTGCAGGTAGAATCTTGGGAGAAGGGCAGCCCAAGTATCTCAATTCACCTGAGAGTCGTTTATTTAACAAAAGTCGTACTCTCTATAATCTGAATCTTGCTAAGTCTGCTATTCGTAAACAAGGGCAGCTGGTATTGATGGAAGGTTTCGGTGATGTGATTGCATCATGGGATGCGGGGGTACAACATAGTGTAGCGACGATGGGCACAGCGCTTACTGAGAATCATGCTTCTTTAATGAGAACACTCACAGAAGAAGTCGTGATTTGTTATGACGGTGATAATGCCGGACAAGCAGCAGCGCTCAAAAGTATTCCGATTTTGGAAGAAGCAGGCATGCGCGTTAAGATCGCTTTATTGCAAAACGGGCTCGATCCGGATGAGTATATCAAAACATACGGAGCCGAACGTTTTGCAAGTCAAGTGATTGATGGTGCGGTGTCAACAACCAAATTCAGGCTTATTTATGTGAAACGAAATTACAACTTGTTAGAAGAAGATGGCAAAGCGTCTTATGCTCAAGAAGCATTAAAAGTGATTGCTCAGCTATCTTCACCGACAGAGCGAGAAGTATACCTTAGAGAGTTATCAACCGAGGTAGGTGTATCGCTTGAAAGTCTTAAACAAGATTGTAATTTGATGCGTCAGACTTTGAATAGGACTCGTCCGCAAGGACAGAATGGGAATCGCAGTTCTGGAAATGGTAATTCTAGAAAAGCTCAGGGTACACCTACTCTGTTACCGGCTTATCATGCGGCAGAGCGTCGCCTAATTGCAATGATGCTACAAGATGCTGAAGCGGCAACTTATGTATCAGAACATCTAGGAGATGCTTTTAATATTGCTGATCATGCTGCGATTGCTTCCTATATTTATGCTTATTATGCGCAAGGTAAGCCACCCGATGTAAGCCGATTTATTTCGTCGCTTCAGGATGATCGGCTAGAAAAGACAGCGACTTCGATCCTTATGATGGATACCCCTCATGGTGACAGTACGCAAGTTTTGCAAGATTGTATTCAACAGATCAAAAAGTTTCCACAACAGAAACAAGTAGAGCAAAAAAGAGAAGAAATGCTACGCGTTGAAAAGTCAGGTGATTTTTTACGTGCTGCACAAATTGCAAGTGAGATTATCGCCCTAGAAAGACAGTAATTGTCTTGTACGGATAGTTCTAGGGAGGAGGGAGTCGAAAGATGGCGAACGATCAGCATACTGAATTAGAAACCGAATTAACATTAGATCAGGTGAAAGAACAATTAATAGAGGTCGGCAAAAAAAGATCCTCTCTGAATTACAAAGATATTATGGAAAGACTGGCTCCATTTGACCAGGATTCCGAGCAAATTGATGAGTTTTACGAGCAATTGGGTGATATAGGTATCGAAGTGGTCAATGAAGGCGACGAAGAAATTACAATGCGCCCTAGTACCGATCGTGAGAGTTCAGATAGCGAATTTAATTTCGACGATGACCTTGCGCTTCCACCAGGTATCAAGATTAATGACCCGGTTCGTATGTATTTGAAAGAAATCGGTCGTGTTCCTCTATTATCAGCAGATAATGAAGTCGAATTGGCTAAACGGATTGAAAATGGCGATGAAGAAGCAAAACGTAGATTGGCTGAAGCTAACTTACGTCTCGTGGTTAGTATTGCTAAGCGTTATGTGGGACGCGGAATGTTGTTCCTTGATTTGATCCAAGAAGGTAATATGGGTCTAATCAAAGCGGTTGAGAAGTTTGACCATACAAAAGGATACAAATTTAGTACGTATGCTACTTGGTGGATTCGCCAGGCGATTACGCGCGCAATTGCCGATCAGGCAAGAACGATTCGTATTCCTGTGCATATGGTAGAAACCATTAACAAATTGATTCGGGTTTCCCGTCAATTGCTACAAGAATTAGGACGCGAACCTACACCAGAAGAAATCGCTGCTGAAATGGAACTAAGTGTCGAAAAAGTTCGTGAGATTATGAAAATTGCTCAAGAACCTGTTTCGTTAGAAACGCCGATCGGTGAAGAAGATGATTCTCACTTGGGCGATTTTATTGAAGATCAAGATGCTTTGGCTCCAGCAGATGCTGCGGCTTATGAATTGTTAAAAGAGCAATTGGAAGATGTTCTGGATACTTTGACAGAGCGTGAAGAAAATGTACTTCGTCTACGCTTTGGTTTAGATGATGGACGTACGAGAACGCTTGAAGAAGTTGGTAAAGTATTTGGTGTTACGCGTGAACGGATTCGTCAGATTGAAGCAAAAGCACTTCGTAAGCTTCGTCACCCAAGCCGTAGCAAACGTCTGAAAGATTTCTTAGAATAGAGTATACAAAGAGACCTTCTGCTTATAGCGGTAAGGTCTCTTTTTGTATCATGATGTTTTTTTGTTTACATATCAGTCAAAATTCGTTTTTTACAGATTCACCATGTAAGGGGTTTACTTTTGCTCCCAATTAAGCGATATATAACTATAGAAGAACATAACAGGCTATAATGCAAGTATAGCTGTTATCAGTATCTAATAATCGGTTACAATCGGCTGGCAGCGCATAGATCGAGCAATGGCCTAGTGATGAATAGGGAGTGGGAAAGTCGTGGATCGGGGGAAACGGGAAGTTATTTTGGATGAAATTGAATACTGGCGGGAAAATCGCTTGCTTCCAGGGCATTATTGCGATTTTTTGATGAATTTGTACGATGTGGATCAAGAGCGGAGTGACAAAAAAGTACTGTCGATGAATTCATTACAACAGGGCAATATTCGCACATGGTTGTTTACTTTTATCGTGGTATGTTTTATTTGTTTGACTATTTTGTATTTTGCTACATTTCCATTTTTAGTACAGCTGGTATGTATACCGTTATTTACGGCTTTATGTTATACTGGCGGAATTCGTGTGCGTACACGTAATGCGCTGGCATCGTCATTTTTATTAGCGATAGGTAGTTTGCTCATGTTGGGATTAGGTATATTTTTGATTCGTGAACAGGGCATGGATGAACGTGTTTTTACAACGCTGTTAATTTTGGTTTGCGCGATAATATGGTGTATACTCGGTTATATTATTTCGAGTCCTGTGTTATTGTATATAGGGTTTGGTGCTTTTGTATTATTATATGCAGGGTTCTTTGCTCAGGTTCAACCTAAAGCTTCATGGTTGATGTTACAAGGGCTATGGTTACCTATTAGTTTGTTATTAATGTGGTTTTGCTGGCTTGTACATCATCGTGGCAAAAAAATGGCGGCTGTTTATTTTACAAGTAGTCTTGGAGTCTGGTTTATGCCGGAGATTGATGAAGTCTTTCTACGGGGACAAATGCCAGAAGCATTCGCACTATTTTGTATGGTAAAAGTGGCATTGATATGTATTATTTTATTTGTACTTCGAAAAAAATGGATAGCGTGGGTGGCTGCATGAAATTATCAACACGATTAACAAAAATTGCAGAGCAAATTCCGACAGGAAGCCGGTTGGCGGATATTGGTTCCGACCATGCCCTTTTGCCGGTTTTTGCTATGCGTAAAGGCATAATTACAGAAGCAATTGCAGGGGAAGTCAATGTAGGTCCTCGTGATGCAGCTCAGCGTCAGGTGAATGAAGCAGGACTCAAAGAAAAGATCAATGTAAGATTAGGTAATGGACTTGCTGTGATCCAGCCCGGCGAAGTCGATGTGGTAACAATCGCAGGAATGGGCGGCGTATTGATCGTCTCTATCTTATCGGAAGGCATTGATAAATTAGCAGGTGTACAACGTCTTGTACTTCAACCTAATGTCGGCGAAGAAAACGTACGTCGTTGGTTACTAGAACATGATTGGTTTTTAAGCCATGAACAAATTTTAGAAGAAGACGGCCGTATTTATGAAATTTTAACAGCAGATCGTCTGCCTGATGCGAGTACGCAAAATCAACAATTATATGCAGGGATAACGTTAACTGCTCGCAGTACAGATCACCAAGTGAATGATTATCATGTTGATCAAGATAGCTTGCTACGTTTTGGACCTTATTTAATTCAAGAAGGGTCTGCCATTTTTCAACACAAATGGTCTCAAGAAATCAATAAACTTGAAAAAGTAGCTGCTTCAACAGGTAAGTCTGAAAATGAAGAAGCACAAGCCAAATCGGCTGCTTTTCGCCAACAGCTTCAAACCGTGAAGGAGGTTCTAGTATGCTTGCAAAAGGACAAACTGTAATTCAATATATGGAGCAATTTGCACCTAAAAGTATCGCTGTACCTGATGATCGAATTGGTCTGCAATTAGGAACGCTACAAAAGGATATTCGTAACATTCTGGTTGCTCTTGATGTAACAGATGAAGTAGTCGATGAAGCGATCGCTCTTAATGTTGATTTGATTATTGCTCATCATGCGATTATTTTCCGTGCTCTTAAAAGTATCAATACCAGTACGCCAATGGGTAAATTGTATGAAAAGCTTATTAAGCATGATATTGCAGTCTATATCAGTCATACGAATCTAGATATCGCTGAAGGTGGAGTCAATGATTGGATGGCGGATGCGTTAGGGATTCGTCAGACAGTACCGATCGAACAGACATCTACAGATTCTTTATTCAAATTAGTCACTTTTGTACCTAATACTCATGTAGAAGGTGTACGTAATGCGATCACTGCGGCTGGTGGCGGTCATATCGGTGATTACAGCCATTGTACGTTTACTTTGGAAGGCACAGGTACATTTCAGCCGGAAGAAGGCAGTGAGCCTTACATAGGGACTACAGGTAAATTAGAATCGGTATCTGAGATTCGTCTGGAAACAGTCGTTCCTTCCAGTCTACGTAATAAAGTGATTCAAGCATTAATCAAGTCTCATCCTTATGAAGAAGTAGCTTATGATCTGTATCCGTTAGCAGATAGCGGTAAAGTATATGGTCTAGGTCGTGTAGGTAAATTAGATGCTCCGGTGAGTCTTGCTCAATTTGTCGATACCGTTAAACAAGGATTAGATGTATCTATTGTACGAGTAACCGGTGATCTTCAGCGTACGATCAAAAAAGCAGCAGTGCTTGGTGGATCAGGTAGTCGCTATGTGAATCAGGCTTTATTTAAAGGTGCAGATGTAATTGTGACAGGAGATATTGATTATCATACTGCTCAGGATGCACTGATGGCTGGGATAGCGATTATTGATCCCGGGCATAATACAGAGAAGATTATGAAGTCAGGACTGGCTGAGGTTATACGTAAGCGACTAGAAGCAGATAAGTACGATACTCAAGTACATGCTTCTACAATCAATACGGAACCTTTTCAATTTGTATAAAAGTTAATCGGGTACAAAAGCTATGTTAATCTTTGTATTTAAAGATTTGAAGCCGTATATCTTTATGTTAATTATCATTTGCTTTACAAAATGTACTGTACGAAATGCATCGAAATAGCTAGAGAATACAATCAAATCTGCATTTTTGTAATGTAAACTCTTAAAAAGTGTAATGTATGCTTTACACTCTTATAGAATGATTATATAATGTGAAGTGTTGCGTTCGCGGAAAGCTAAACAGACAATCGCCGGTGACTTATCGTCACGGGAGGAAAGTCCGGGCTCCACAGGGCAGGGTGCTGGATAACATCCAGTCAGCGCGAGTTGAAGGATAGTGCCACAGAAATGGACCGCCGATGGCTGATTTCTTCGGAAATTATGCACAGGTAAGGATGGAACCGGGGTGTAAGAGACCCCGAGGAACGCTGGTGACTTCGTTCCTGGTAAACCCCATCTGGAGCAAGACCTAAAGAGATACGGCTTTTTTTCGGAAAAGCAGCCTTTGCCCGAGGTGTATCGAGGTTGGTCGCTGGAGCCAAACAGTAATGTTTGGCCTAGATAGATGATTGTCGCCTAAAGTGGGAGGGTAGTTCCCGTCTGAACCACAAAAGGCACAGAACCCGGCTTACGAGAAGCTTTCCCCACTAACGCTACTATTTATTTGATGCAGTATACAGATATCATTTATAAGTATTGATCATGATCCGATATAGAGTTATAGACACTCTGTACCGGTTGTATATCCGCTGGAAGAAGGCGGTGTGTCTTTCCATCTCTGGAGAGCACGCCGCTTTTTGATGCGGTTAAAATTGATATTCTAATAACAAACTTGCTTCTTTGTAAAAACCAAAGTAATCTATATGATAATAAACCATTCATCAATGGGGATATTGATGAGATTCCTTTCACAAGGAGACGTTTTTAATATTTAAAATATGGTTAAAATGAAGTTAAGAAGATTTTGTACACATCAGAGATACCATAAGTATTATTTTTGTGGTAGGATTGTAATTAAAAATCAGGGTAATGTTTCCTTTCTCGAGGGGCATCCCAGTCTCTAAGGAACCAATTTTAAGGGGGAGCTACAGACATGTTAGCAGCGAATGTCCAAAAGTTAAGTGAAAGCACTAGGGAAAAATTGAAACCAGCAATGAAGAAGATGGAAGAGTTCCTAAACGAATACTCTTTACAAGCATTGACCGCTGAAAGTGGGGTCGACAGTGTTGCTTTCTACAAAGGATTTTTGTCCGATTTACGTCATTTGCTTGTGTTTTCCGAAGTTTCTTACGAAAAATTAGGTGTAGTGATCCGTCGTGCAAACTTCGATATGGATTTTGCAGAAAAAGCACTTTATAATGCGTATCACCATTGTATCAATAGCTTTTTTTATCCCAAAAATGAGTGCTACTCTGAAGATGGACGTTATGCTTATACAGGTCAGGAAGCGATTCGTTTCCGTCAGACTCCTGTCAAACCGGTTAGAGACATTATTTTAGAAATCACCAAAATTTATGAAGAATTACGCGATGATCTTGCTTACTACGAAAGTGATTATTTGACACAACGTCGTATGAATCAACGTCACGCTTAATTTTGATCTCACTATGAAATCAGTAAACCAAGATGTCCTTCGGGGCATCTTTTTATTTTTTATAGATATAATATAACGATAAATGATATAAAATATTACATATAAATTTAATACATTACCCATATTTAATGATTTGTTTACAATATAAAATACAGTCATTACAAAAATTAATAAACTTGTTATTCACAAAAGTAAGTTATTTGTCGAAAAGTAGTATATAGACTTATAAAAATGTTTAACTAACCATGATTTCGAGTATAGAAGGAGATTGTTCCTATTTTCTGAAGAAGGTACAGTTATGAGTATTGTTTCTTATAGAATAGAACACTTTGTACAATTATAATAAAGACAAAGATAAACATAGATGACGGACATTATGTACATTATATAGATGGGAGTCACGAGCAGAATGCAAATTGATGCAAAAGTGGCAAAACAATTAATCGAATTAAAATATTTAAATTCGTCTGGTGTGGGTAGTGCAGACCAAGTGACCGCTAATACCAGTGACAGCAATAAATTATTTGATATGATGTTACAACAAAATATTGGGAGTTCGACTGAATCCAAAGGTTCGAACTTGAGTGCGGTAAGCCTTGCAAGTGTTTTACCTTCTGCAACAAGTATTGGCGATGTGGATGCAAGCTCAGTTACAGGTAATACGTATGCAGCGAGTGGTGCAGGTCAAAGTGATCCGTGGTATCAATTTGATCAATTGGCTCCTGTCGATCCATCGACTTCAACAACAACGGCTAAAGTGAATACACCTCTTCCAGCTACAGGTACAGCAGGAATTGGCGGAGCAGATGCTGCTTCTGCAATTGATGCTACAGGCACGGGTGCTAGTAAGCCAACAGCGTATAATGATTTGATCAGTTCAGCCAGTAGCAAATACGGAATTTCAGAATCATTGATCAAAGCTGTGATTGATACAGAATCTTCGTTTAATCCTAATGCTGGTTCTTCTGCGGGTGCAAAAGGATTAATGCAATTGATGGATGGTACAGCAGCTGGCTTGGGAGTGAGTAACTCTTTTGACCCGGCGCAAAATATAGATGGTGGTACTAAATACTTGTCTTATCAGATCAAGCGTTATGATGGTAATGTGAAAACAGCGTTAGCTGCTTATAATGCAGGACCCGGTCGATTACAACGTTTAGGTATCTCCAATGATGAAGAATTGATGGCAAAATTAAGCCAATTGCCAAAAGAAACACAACGCTATATTGGCAAGATTGAAAATGCACAAGCCAAATACGAATTATAATCATAATTAACGTTCATAGTACCTAAGTACATGGTATAATAGTACACGAACGTTTTAGCGATACAGAGATTTGATCATCATATAGAGTCAGATTGTTCCATATGAGATAGATCAAAAAGCGGAGCGTAGGTTCCGTTTTTTGATCTTTTTTTAATGGATAGAAAATATAAATGTACAGGAAAAGGAGGATACAGAAACGATGAAATATTTTGATTATGCAGCAACCACTCCTCCTTATCCTGAAGTGATACAATCGATGGCTGAAATTATGCAAAAGCATTTTGGTAATCCATCTTCTTTACATCAATATGGAGAAGAAGCTGATCGATTGGTTCGACATGCCAAAGAAGTGACAGCTCAGATTCTTGGAGTCAAGCCAAGCGAAATCATTTGGACATCAGGAGCTACAGAAAGTAATAACTTTGCGCTTAAAGGAGCCGCTATGCGAGGCGGACGTACACAAGGACATATTATTACCACGCGGATCGAACATCCTTCTGTGTATGAATGTTGTCGTCAATTAGAGCAGATCGGATTTGATGTTAATTATATTGATCCTGCTTCAGATGGTATTGTGCGTGTAGAAGATATTCAGAATGCTTTACGACCAGATACTATTATTGTCAGTATAATGCATGTGAATAACGAGACAGGTGCTGTCCAGCCGATTCAACAACTAGCCGATTGGCTCAAAAAAGTACAACCGCGCACATTGATTCATGTCGATGGAGTCCAAGGATTTGGTAAATTGCCTGTAAATATTGCACAATGGAATATTGATCTATATAGCTTATCTGCTCATAAATTAAGAGGGCCTAAAGGAACTGGATTATTATATGTTAAACAAGGGACTGAATTGTTCCCGTTGCTTGCAGGTGGTGGACAAGAAAATGGATATCGCTCAGGAACTGAAAATGTCGCTGGCATTGTAGGGATGACCAAAGCGTTACGTTTAACATCCACAGAACAATCAACATTGTCAGAACGCTTGCTAGCATGGAGTGAACAATTAAAAATAGCGATTCAATCGATTGAAGGGTTAGTGTTAACGAATCCTTCAGTGTCTGCACCTCATATTGTTCATTTTAGCTACCCGGGGATGAAGTCTGAAGTGATATTGCATAGTCTAGAACAACAGGGTTGTATTGTATCTACACAGTCTGCTTGTTCTTCCCGTAAAGCTGAACCTAGTCGTGTATTGTTAGCGATGGGCGTTGAGCGAGAACATGCTGCAAGCGGTATACGGATCAGCTTAGGAGATCAACATACGAAGCAAGATATTGAACATTTGATTACAGCACTTCGTCAGACTGTTACACAGCTTCGCCCATTGGAGAGGAGAACCCGTTAAGTATGCAAAATATAGATCGTTTGATTTTAAGATTAGGTGAAATGACACTCAAAGGAAAAAATAGATCCCGATTTGAAAAAACAATTTCAGAACATGTACGTGCAGTATTACGACCGTATCCTAAAGCACATGTTCGCCGTGAATACGGTAGAATGTATGTCGAAACAGGTGGAGAATCTGTAGAAGCATTAATTCAAGTATTAAAAAATGTTTTTGGTATTATGGATATTATTCCAGTGAAGCAGACGTTGCCTCAATTGGATGATATTATTGCAGCCGCTGTAGAATTGATCGGTGAACAACAGATTGAACAATTGACTACATTTAAAGTGTCTGTCAAAAGGGTTTGGAAAGAATTCCCTCATTCTTCACAAGACATGAATCATTTAGTCGGTTCACCTGTATTGCGTGCTTATCCTTTACTCAAAGTGGATGTAAGACAACCAGAGATTGAATTACGGGTAGAGATTCGCGATGGAGCCGCTTATATCTATAGTGAACTGATTCCGGCAGTAGGAGGATTTCCTCGGGGGAGCAATGGTAAAGCGATGTTGCTTCTTTCCGGCGGTATAGATAGCCCTGTAGCAGGATGGCAATCAATGCGTCGTGGACTGGAAGTCGAATGTATTCATTTTCATAGTTATCCATTTACCAGTGAACGTGCCAAAGAAAAAGTAGTCGATCTGACTCGTGTACTGGCTGGATATGCTGGAGTGGTCAAATTGCATGTAGTCCCTTTTACAGAGATACAGACCGCTTTTACCACAACAGGGCAAGATAATTTAATGATTACATTGATGCGCCGGGCAATGTTGCGAATCGCTACGAAGATCGCTGAACAGCAAAAAGGGTTGGCTTTGATTACAGGCGAAAGCTTAGGTCAAGTAGCCAGTCAGACATTATCGAGTATGAACGCTATTGAGCGTGCGACAGAATTACCAATTTTGCGCCCTTTAGTGATGACTGGAAAAGATGAGATTATTCAGATAGCCAAAGAAATAGGCACGTACGATTTATCTATTTTGCCTTATGAAGATTGCTGTACGTTATTTATACCAAAATCACCAACCACAAATCCTAATTTACGAATTATTGAAAAAGTAGAATCATTTTTGGAGTTAGAGCCTATGATTGAACGTGCAGTAGAGCAGACAGAATTAATGATTATTGAAGCGGGAAGTCCATTACAACTTGCATCAGCTACAATCAATGAGGACTGGTTCTAAGCGGAAACAGGTTAAATGACTTACATCTTCAGAATAGCCAAAAGTCAACCGATATAAATAGGGACAGATTGATGAAGGAGGAAGCTGGAATGACCAATCGTAATCAAGGGTTAATCGGACTTTTTGTTTTATTTGCAGGTTTGATTATCCTACTTGGCAAATTGGGCGTATTCAGTTTTATTGGTCACGTTTTTTGGCCACTTGCTATTCTTTTGCCTGGCATTGTATTGCAATTGCTGTATTTTAGCCGCAGTGCGCCTGCTATTGTATTGATTCCGGCTGGAATACTTACAGTATATGGAGTATTATTTTTCCTCTGTAATACATGGGGATGGGAGATAATGGCTCATTTATGGCCTGTTCTTATTTTGGGAATTGCGATAGGACTGTATGAGTATTATGTCTGTGCAGCTTCACCGGCTTCACGAAATGTTGGTTTTGTTTCTATTGTGCTTACTTGTTTATCAGTTATTCTGCTTATTTTCAGTTTATTAGGTACTTTAGGTTTTTATTTTATCGCTATGATCCTGATTCTATCTGGATTGTGGTTACTTGCTAGCCGTAGTAATTCAAAAACAGGTTGGTAATAAAATGCGAATTTGCTTGATTTATAGAAACAATGACGTATAATTATAATAAGCAAGATTATGGATGCCGATTTTTTGACCACCGTGTTAACAAATAGTAGAGCGTCGGCTTAGTTGACCGACGCTCCTTTTATGGAGAGGATTTGGAGAAATTTATGCAATCAAGAGAACAAATTCGCAATATCGCAATCATTGCCCACGTTGACCATGGTAAAACAACGTTAGTGGACAAATTGTTGCAACAGTCAGGTATTTTCCGGGATCACGAGACTTTACAGGAGCGTGCGATGGATTCCAATGATCTGGAGCGTGAACGCGGTATTACGATTCTTGCAAAAAATACAGCTATTACGTATAAAGACTATTTAATCAATATCGTGGATACACCAGGTCACGCCGACTTTGGTGGTGAAGTAGAACGTATCATGAAAATGGTAGACGGAGTACTTCTTATTGTTGATGCTTATGAAGGTTGTATGCCTCAGACTAAATTCGTTTTGCGTAAAGCATTGGAGCAAAATTTGACTCCTACTGTTGTCGTAAACAAAATTGACCGTCCGGCTGCTCGTCCTACAGAAGTTATTGATGAAGTATTAGATCTATTCATTGAACTTGGTGCAAATGATGAGCAATTGGAATTCCCGGTTGTTTATGCTTCAGCGTTGAATGGTACGTCTAGTCTTGATCCAGAAAAACAAGACGAAACGATGCAAGCAATGTATGAAACGATTATCGAACATATCCCTTCACCAAAAGAGAAAATTGATGAGCCATTGCAATTCTTGGTTACATTGATGGACTATAACGAATATTTGGGTCGTATTGCGGTAGGTCGTGTTAACCGTGGTGTTATCCGTCAAGGTCAATCCGTAACCGTTATTAACCGTGAAGGCCAAAAGAAAACAGCTCGTATCGAGAAGTTATTTGGTTTCCAAGGTCTAAAACGTATTGAGATTGAAGAAGCGGGTGCTGGTGATATTATTGCTATCGCTGGTATTAAAGACATCAACATCGGTGAAACGATTGCTGATCCACAACACCCAGAAGCATTGCCGGTTCTTAAAATTGATGAGCCTACATTGCAAATGACATTCCTTGTAAACAACAGTCCATTTGCTGGACGCGAAGGAAAATGGGTAACTTCCCGTCGTCTTCGTGACCGTTTGTTCAAAGAATTAGAAACAGATGTAAGTCTACGTGTAGACGAAACAGATAGCCCTGATGCTTATATCGTATCTGGTCGTGGTGAGCTTCATCTTGGGATCTTGATCGAGAACATGCGTCGTGAAGGTTACGAATTGCAAGTATCCAAACCAGAAGTTATCGTGCGCGAAATCGATGGTAAACGTATGGAGCCTATCGAACATCTATTGATTGACTTGCCTGAAGAAAGCATGGGCGCAGTTATGGAGAGCTTGGGTTCACGTAAAGCTGAGATGGTAAACATGATTAACAACGGTAGTGGTCAAGTTCGTTTAGAATTCTTGATTCCTGCTCGTGGTTTGATCGGATACGGAACATACTTCCTAACATTGACTAAAGGTTACGGAATTATGAACCATTCCTTCGATAGCTATGGTCCAGTTGCTGCTGGTCAAGTTGGCGGACGTCATGAAGGCGTATTGGTTTCAAGCGAAAGTGGTTCTTCTACTTTGTACGGTATCTTGTCTGTTGAAGATCGCGGTACATTGTTCCTTGAGCCAGGTGCTGAAATCTACGAAGGTATGATCGTTGGTGAACATACACGTGATAACGATATTGTTGTTAACATTTGTAAAGAAAAACAATTAACTAACGTTCGTTCTGCGACTAAAGACGATACAGTCAAAATGAAAACTCCTCGTGGCTTCTCTCTTGAGCAAGCATTGGAATATTTGAATGAAGATGAGTATTGTGAAATCACTCCAAAATCAATTCGTATGCGTAAAAAGATTTTGAATAAGAGTGAGCGCGAACGTGCTGAAAAACAACGTAAATCTGCAATGCAATCTTAATATCATATATTGTTGGATAGACCACTGCGCTTAAGTACCTGTTTCAACAGGTTAAATACTGTTCTGAGATTCGGTCGCTAAGAAATAGATCGAATCTCTGCTACAGTACATGCCATTACATACTCTATGCAGAAGCGGAACGTATGATGAAGGCAACATAATTGAAGACTATAACTTCATTATCTAAAATGATGGAACAGGTGTTGAGAGCAATGAGTACGACAACAGGTGGACTTCCGCCGCGTGCAGGAACAAAAGCCAAAACACAAAAATCCGGTAATCCCAATCCCAAAAAAAAGCAAAAGAAAAAAGCAAGTGGCTTTAAGCGCTTTATGCAAATATTGCTTATTGTTATTCTTTTAGCTGTTGTTGGCGTGATGGCTTATGCCGGATATTTATATTATCAGGTTCAAGGTATGTTTGATGGAGTAGGTCCTAAAGACAATGGTGGTACTGTTATAAGTCAACCTGTTGCGCCTGAGAAATCAGCAAAAGTAAAACCGATTACGATGGCACTTTTGGGAACTGATTATCGCCAAGAAACAGGAACACGTTTAACAGACGTTGTTATGGTAGCTACACTTAATCCGGATACCAAGTCAGCCACAATTGTTTCTTTGCCGCGTGATACGTATCTACAACTCGAAGGGTACATTCCTAATAAACTGAACTCTTATTATCCGAAGTTTTATGCTAAAGATAAAAAAGAGGGTACAGATTTAGCGATGAGTGAAATGAAAACTTTACTCGGTAAATACTTGGGTGTAGATGTAGAGTATACAACTGTGTTGAACTTCCAGGGTTTCCGGGATGTTGTCGATTCAGTAGGTGGTATTGATATCAATGTAGATATGAAAATGTGTTATGTGGATAAAGCAGATGGTACGAATATTAATTTGTCTACCGGTCAACAACATCTAAATGGTGCAAACTCTCTAGATTATGTACGTTACCGTAAATCAAATTGTAGTCCTCGTACACAAGGGTCTGATGACTTCAGTCGTAACCAGCGCCAAAACCAAGTACTGAATGCTGTCGTAGACAAAATTCAATCTTTTAGCGGTGTAACTAAATTGGGATCGATTATCGAATCTGTAGATAAAAATATGGAGACTGATATTGAAGGTGAACAATTTAAAAATTTACTGACTACGTATTGGGATATTCCTAAGCAGAATATTAAATACATGCCAGTAACTGGTGATTGGAAAAGCCCTTACGTCTATATCAATGAAACTGAATTAGCAAATGCTAAACAGGCACTACAAGATGAATTAGCAGGTACAGCTACGCATACCGATCAATTTGATCAACCAGCAGGTACAAGCAAAGTAAGTCAGTAATATCACTCTTGTAGCTAGATAAAGCTAATCGTAGTTTGTCAATAATCATGAAGTCTTTGCTTAAGCAAAGGCTTCTTTTTTATGTATATCTGCTGTATGGGGTTCTCCAGATTATGGATTTGAAATGAAATTAACCTATGCTATAATGAAGAAACACCAGTATATTCATGCCAGTAATTGGAGGTCTCTATGATGCCGGAATCCATGATGATGCTTGATCGTATGCTATATTTCACACATACGTGCCGGAGAGGCTCTATACTGTTATGTACATTGGTGTATCGTGGACAAAGTGCATATATGAATCATTGTATAAAAAAACCAGTTAGCTATGATATAGCGTCTGGTTTTTTGTGTATTTAAGAGGAGGGTGAGGCTTGGCCGATCAAGAAGGGATAAGCATAGTTATCCACTAAGTAAATGGCATCAGAGATCATAAGACTTTCTACTCAAGGGGGAACTCTCGATGAAAAAGATTTTTGTACTGGATACCAATGTGCTTCTTCATGATCCAAATGCCATTTTTGCTTTCGAAGAAAATGATGTCATTATACCTGCGGTTGTACTCGAAGAAATTGATTCTAAAAAACGGAATGCAGACGAGATTGGACGTAATGCACGAAGTATTTCACGCTCACTCGATGCTTTAAGAGAATCAGGTTATCTACATGATGGTGTGCACTTAGAAAATGGTGGGACATTACGTGTTGAATTGAATCATCGTAGTTTTGCCAAAGTACAAGATATGTTCGGAGAGATTTCGAATGATAATCGTATTCTGGCTGTAGCATTGAATTATGAGTTAGAGGAGCAAGAAAAAGAACAAAATCAAGAGGCGCGTTCTCAAGTTGTACTTGTTAGTAAAGATGTATTGGTTAGAGTCAAAGCAGACGTGCTAGGTGTAAATACAGAAGACTATCTATCTGATCGCACAGCCGATCCTAATGAAATGTATACAGGATATACTACATTAACGGTTCATCCAGCTGTGATTGATGAATTTTACAGCAATCGTTATTTACCTATCCAATCCTTAAATATCAAACATTCTTTTTATGCAAATGAATTTGTGATATTAAAAGATGAATTAGGAAGTGCTAAATCAGCATTACTTAAAGTAAATGCCGATTCTACAAAGTTAGAACCGTTATTTTTAAGTAATGATCCGATATGGGGGATTGCTGCTCGGAATGCACAACAACGTATGGCATTGGAACTATTATTAAATGATGATATTCCTTTAGTAACGATTACAGGTAAAGCAGGAACAGGTAAAACACTGCTTGCATTGGCTGCTGCTTTATCCAAAGTCGAAGATGAACAAAAATATAAAAAACTGCTTATTGCAAGACCTGTGGTACCTATGGGTAAAGATATCGGTTATCTTCCGGGCGAGAAGGATGAAAAATTGCGCCCTTGGATGCAACCGATTTATGATAATTTAGAGTTTTTGTTTGATACGAAAAAAGCTGGCGATATTGACAAAATTTTAATGGGGCTTGGTAGTATTCAGGTTGAAGCTTTAACCTATATACGTGGACGTTCGATTCCAGGTCAATTTATTATTATTGATGAAGCGCAAAATTTATCCCGTCACGAAGTCAAAACGATTGTATCTCGTGTAGGTGAAGGCAGTAAAATTGTGCTGGTCGGTGATCCTGATCAAATCGATCATCCGTATCTGGATTCAATCAGTAACGGATTAACTCATGTAGTTGAGCATTTCAAGCAAGAGGGCATCAGTGGTCATATAACCCTTGAAAAAGGTGAACGTTCTAAACTGGCTCAATTGGCTGCTGATTTGCTATAACATAGTTTTAAATACAATGCAAAAGACTCTACCGTGCATGGTTAGCACAGTAGAGTCTTTTTTAAAATATAAATGGTGAATATATTTGTATTTTAGTGATCTATAGGATGCACTAGACTAAATTCAGTACCACTTTGTTGCTGTAAAATATTCTTGTTAGCCCATTGATCAAATAAAGTAGCTGTGAATTTAAAATCAATATCCTCTATAGATTCGAACAAGGAATGAGCATCGGTATAACTTTTGATAAAAACATTAAAAAAGGCGATATCAACAAAGTCTGTATTATAGATATTGGCTTCAATCTGAATACCTTGATCACTTTCAAATAAACAGTGTTCCCCATGTAGATCCCAAGTCCAATGGGTATTGCAGTATATCACAAATGGTTTACATAACTCTACCTCATAAATCAAATCAAATAACCATTCAAAATGAGTAGAAGCCTGCTGGTGTGACACTATAGGTTTTTGATCATCTGGAAGCATTTGATACATAGAATGACATAATTCTCTAGCCATTGTTGTATACAATTTGAATAAATGTAGAACTTTAACTTCATTCATCATCCAAAATCCTTTCATCATCATTGTATCTATTGCGTATGATGAAATTAGTTTAACGATAGTTCAAGTTCAATTTTCATCAATTGTGGTTCTGTAGTGACTGAAGTTGCTTTCAAATAAGATACAATTTGCTGTGGATAAAAGCCAAGATCAAACTCGTTTTCTAACATTCGGCATGTTGTATCAGGTAATTGAAGTCCGTTGAATACAAGTTTATCCACATAAAATTGAATCGCATTTTGAGGTTGATCGACAATTTCATAATGTCCTGTAATATCCAAGTCTAAATTGCCTTCTTTGCCATGTACACTTAATTGATCCTGCGCAAATTTAAATTGAAAAGATTCAGGTAACTGACCTTGTACATGCAAAAATTGATTGAGTTGTTGTTCATCTATAGAAATCGTGTAATGTGTACCTCTAATCTGAATAGCTCCAGGTTGAGATTTAAGATAATCCGGGAATTGCTGCATAGATAGAGCAATCGCTTTAAAATATCTTTTGACTTCATAGAGTCCAATATTGTTCCAATATTCATTCATCTCATTCATAAGTTGACGGGCAATCTTAGGATCAGAGCTGGTAGCAAGATTTTGATGAATCGATTGTTGCAGACTAGCTACTCGTGTACGTTGGTTCGATAAATTGGTAGTGATTTCTCCTAATTCAGTCGCTGTCGTGTATAATTCATTTCTTTGCTGAGTAAGGTATGTGTATTGTTCTTGATAATCATTAAGAAGCAACTGATCATGATCAATAATCATTCTATAATAATCGTAAAAAGCAATCATACCTGAAAGACTACCTGTCGAGAAAAAAAGAGCCCAAAAATCATCCCGTTCTCCTGTATAATAAGAAACAAGCACTGAATCTGCTTGATGTCTTGCTTGTGATAGTAACTTTTCTTGTTGTACCAAACTTTTTTGCAATGTCGTGTATTTTGTTTGAGCTACATGTTGTTGATCTGCAATCCGTTTGATTTCTTGATCTAATTCATTCACAGATAGACTGTTTTCTAATAACTGTCGTGTCGCTTCGTCTAATTGCGGAGGTGCAGGTACAGATTGTGCTCTCACAGAAGAAGACCAAAGCTGAGAAGTTAGAGCTAAAGTCAAACAGAAGCAGACGATTTTGACCGGATATATGTATTTCACTGATCGCCCCTCCTATAGCGCCTGGCAGTACAAGCGCAATTATTATTAAATCAAAGTGATTTTACAAAGTAAAACATCAGAGTATTAGCACTTGTTGCTATACATGTTAACCATTACTCATGACTTACTATCAGTATAACATCGTACTCATTAGTGTTGAATAACTCTAATTATACTTATTTAAAAACGTATGGAGGTTACAAAATTGATCATTGATATTTTTGGAGCAGGAGCTATAGGATTACTTTTTTACAGCAAATTAGTGAGTTATAGCTCGGTAGCCACGATTCATCTATGGACTCGAACATCAGAACAAGCAACTTTAATCAATCAACAAGGGATTACTGCCCAAACATCCACTACAGATTACAATGTGGAAGCGCAAACTTATATTCCTAGTAAGCTACATCAAGCCTGTGCTATCTATGATATGACTGATAACGAAAATAAACCAAAAGCAGACTATATACTGGTTACCGTCAAACAAAAAGATATCACTGCTGATTTTGTTTCTTATTTGAAACAAAGAGCAGATCATCATACTCGCATTATCTGTTTGCAAAATGGGGTAAGAACCGATGTATGGTGGGATTCACCATGGCAGGTTTATGCCGCAATTACAACAGAAGGTGCTAAAAGAATATCTCCAAATGAAGTCAGTCATACAGGAATAGGAAAAACAGTTGTAGGTCGTGTAACCAATATTTCTAGTACTAGAGTCGTTGATCAATCTAAAGCAATAGATAAAGAAGAGCAACTATCTATACAACTCTTGCTAAATGAACTACAAAAAGCAGGACTTGATATCGTCTTGTCGAATAATATCGATAAAGATATCTATCGGAAGCTTGTTATCAATGCTGTAATCAATCCATTAACAGCGATCTGGCGTATAATGAATGGTGAATTGCTTGTATCTAAGCAGCGCTTAGCTGTCATGCGACAATTATATGATGAAGTGATTGAAGTATACGAAGCTAATGGTATCGAAGTTTCTTCGTTGTGGTGGGAAGACATATTAGCTGTATGCCAAGCGACTTCTAATAATACATCATCTATGCTTGCAGACGTTTTGCAAAGTAAAACAACCGAGATTCAGTGGATCAATGGTAGTATTATTAAAATGGGTCAAGATCATCACATATCTACACCAACAAATGACTGTGTATATCATTTGATTGAAGCTATGAATAGACAGGAGGATCATTAATGGGGGTATTTTTGGGATTATTATTGAATGGATTTATTTTCTTAAGCCTAGTTCCGTTTATTCCATTTGTATTAACGTATACTATTAATAGGCTAAAAGGAAAAGAAAAAAAGCCAGCGATCAGTATGGCGATGGATGTCACAACACCATTTTTGTATATTGCTGTAGCTGCACTATTCAATAATACGTTTAATACCAAAACAGGATTTTATATCTTTTTACTTATTTTATTGCTTGGTATTGGACTCATCGGAGGTGCACAAAACCGTTTAAAAGGAAAAGTGGACTATAAACGATTATTTCGTGCAGTATGGAGAGTTTCTTTTTTATTACTGAGTATAGGTTACATTGCTTTACTGATTACTGGAATTTTGCAATACATAACACAGTAACTTTGTCGAAAATTGGAATATATTTGCTTGATGTTAGGTATTCGACCGTAGCGTGAAGCATAATATACGTTTAAATGTGACAGTTTTATATAAAATAACGAAAAAAACATGATTTTTTAAATATAAGTTATAGATTTTTTTGACCACTGGTTGTATAATTTAAAAGCATATACCACATTTTTTAGGGGGAAACTGCTAGATGAAGAGAAAAAGTTGGTTAGTACTTATGGCGCTTGTCATGGCGTTCGGAACTTTGCTTGCAGCTTGCGGCAGCGGTTCTAGCAACACAGGAACAAGTGGAGAATCAGGAGATGGCGCTACAGCAGCTCAAGACTTACACATTAACATGAGTGCTGAGCCTCCAACGTTTGATCCAGCTCAGGCAAAAGATAGTCAAACAAATACTGCCTTGAGACTAATGTATGAAGGTCTTACACGTCCAGGTACAGATGGTAATCCTGTTCCAGGCGTTGCTGAAAAATGGGATGTTTCTGAAGACGGATTGAAATACACTTTCCATCTTCGTGATAACGCACAATGGAGTAACGGTGAACCGGTAACAGCAGAAGATTTCGCTTATGCTTGGGAACGCGTTCTAAGTCCAAAAACAACTCCAGCATCTGAGTACGCTTACCAACTTTATTACATCAAAAATGGACAAGAATTCAATGAAGGAAAAGTTAAAGATTTCGCTGATGTTGGTGTTAAAGTCGTAGACGAAAAAACACTAGAAGTGACTTTGGCTAATCCAACTTCTTACTGGTTGGGATTGACTTCTTTCTACACGTACTACCCTGTTAACAAAAAGAATGTAGAAGCTAATGCACAATGGGCTTCTAAAGCAGATACAATGATTACTAACGGTGCATTCAACTTAACAACTTGGACAACAGGTCAAGAATTGGCTTGGACAAAAAATGCTAAGTATTGGGATGCTGCTAGTGTTAAATTAAATACAATTACTTCTTCATTGGTTAACTCTGGAGCTACTGAGTTCTCAAGTTACCAAAGTGGACAATTGGATTATGCTGGAGCACCAACTGGTGAAATTCCAACAGACCAAATTCCAGCTGCAAAACAACAATATCCAGATCAGTTCCAAGCTAAAGGGATTGCAAGTACTTATTACTACTTGTTCAACCTTAAAGAAAAACCATTTAACAACTTGAAAATCCGTCAAGCATTCTCTATGGCGATCAACCGTCAAGCGATTGTTGATAACGTAACATTGGGTGGACAAATTCCAGCTTACGGTTATGTACCACCAGGAATCAAAGGTAACACTGAAGAATTCCGTACAGAATACAAAGATAGCTACTTCAAAGAAGATGCAGCTAAAGCTAAAGAATTGTTAGCTGAAGGTATGAAAGAAGAAGGTTACACAACTCTTCCTGAAATTACTTTGATCTACAACTCTAGTGAAGCTCATCAAAAAATTGCTTTGGCAATTGCTGATATGTGGAAAAACAATCTTGGTGTAAGTGTTAAAACACAAAACCAAGAGTGGAGCGTGTTCTTAGATAATCGTCAAAGTGGTAACTACCAAATCGCACGTGCAGGTTGGACAGCGGATTATAATGATCCTATGACTTTCTTGGATATGTGGATGAAAGGTAATGGCAACAACGACGCTAAATATGATAATGCTGAATACGATGCATTGTTGAAAGATGCGCAAGCAACTCAAGACAACGCTAAACGCATGGAAGATATGTCTAAAGCAGAAAAAATCTTAGTGCAAGATGATATGGCTATGATGCCAATTTATTACTACACTAGCGTTTCACTGGTTAAACCAAATCTTAAAGGTATCGTTGTAGACTTTAGTGGTGCAATTGACTTTACTCGTGCTTATTTCCAATAATTAAGTATAGATTTCGGTTTAATGATTGCAGCGGGATATGTATGTGTGGATTCTCCATCCATATATATCCCGTTTTTGCGTGTTTATCGTTTTTCCATATATTGCTATTCTAAACATGATAATTTCAAGTTCTACTTGTTATCTATTAGATGAAGTTTTAAAATGAAAAAGTTGTTGAATAATGACGAGCTGTTTTTGACCATGTTCAATAAACTACAAAATGTGATAAAGGAGGTTCTTGGGGAAATGGTTCGTTATATCGCCAGTAAATTTTTGTATATGCTGTTATCCTTGTTCATTTTGGCTTCAGCTACATTTTTCCTGATGAAAGCTATACCGGGTAATCCGTTTATGTCAGAAAAAAATGTGCAGCCTCAAATTAAAGAACGTCTAATGGAGCAGTATGGATTAAATAAACCAATTGCTGAACAGTATTTGCAGTACCTAGGAAATTTAGTTAAAGGTGATTTGGGAATTTCTATGAAATACCAAAATCAAGAGGTTTCTCAGCGTATTGCTGATACATTCTCTCCATCTTTACAAATTGGTATTTTCGCTATTGTTATTTCGATTGTTGTCGGTATTGTATTAGGTCTAATCGCTGCACTTTACCATCGTAAATTGATTGATAATGTAGCTATGATTATTGCTGTATTAGGTATAGCTGTTCCCAGCTTTGTATTGGCAACATTGATCCAGTATATTTTTGCTTTAAAATTAGGTTGGTTTGATGT
This sequence comes from Paenibacillus sp. PK4536, assembly GCF_028594455.2. Lineage (NCBI taxonomy): Bacteria > Bacillati > Bacillota > Bacilli > Caryophanales > Paenibacillaceae > Paenibacillus > Paenibacillus sp. PK4536. The sequence continues at coordinate 4,663,896 of NZ_CP126313.1, read as the reverse complement.
TATGGGCTTTAATGAGCCAAGTGACTTTGTACTTCCGGTTATAGCACTTGCTGTTCAACCGATTGCATTTATAGCGAGGTTGACTCGTTCTAGTATGCTAGAAGTGTTAAATGCAGATTATATCAAAACAGCTAAAGCTAAAGGTCTAAATGGATTTACCATTATGACTAGACACGTTGTACGTAATGGTATTCTTCCGGTAGTTACGTATGTAGGTCCTATGACTGCAAACATCGTAACGGGTTCCGTTGTTATCGAGCAAATATTCGGTATCGGTGGTATTGGTAGAGTATTCGTAGACAGTATCACTAACCGTGACTATACAATGATTATGGGAGTAACTATTTTCTATGGTGTGTTGTTGATGCTTGCTCGTTTTGTTACAGATATCTTATATGTACTGGTAGATCCACGGATCAAATTATCAGGTCGGAAGGGGAGCTAAACGTTGTCAGCTAGCGGAAACAATAACAATAAAAATGCGACTACAGATGTGGTCGGCGAACCAATCGCACTGCAACAGGAAAGTATCTCTTTATGGCAGGATGCTTGGATTCGTTTAAAAGGTAACAAAGTAGCTATGTTTAGCTTAGGAACATTGATCGTTATCATTTTGGCTTCAATCGTTGGACCAATGATCTCTGCTTTTAACTATTACTCTAATGATTTGATGAATACGAATAAAGCGCCTTCTAGTGTTCACTGGTTCGGTACAGATAACCTTGGACGTGATATGTGGGTTCGTACCTGGATGGGTGCACGAATCTCTCTTATTGTAGGTTTGGCAGCAGCAGCAATTGACTTAATCATCGGTATTATTTATGGTGGGATCATGGGTTACTTTGGTGGCCGTGTAGATACTATCATGAATAAATTCTCAGAGATTCTTTATTCTATTCCTTACTTGCTAGTTGTTATTCTATTATTGGTTGTATTTGAGCCAGGTTTGGGAACGATTATCGTTGCTTTGACGGTAACAGGTTGGATTACAATGTCCTGGATCGTTCGTGGTGAAATTATGCAGCTGAAAAGTAGAGACTTTGTACTAGCAGCACGTTCTATGGGCGCAAGTGCTGGACGTCAATTGTTCAAACATCTTTTGCCTAATGCTTTGGGTCCTATTATCGTTACTGTAACTCTTTCTGTACCAAGTGCTATCTTCTCTGAAGCATTTTTGAGTTTCTTGGGTCTAGGTGTACAGGCTCCTGTCGCTTCATTGGGTTCAATGATTAATGATGCATTAACAGGATGGAACTTGTATCCTTGGCGTATGTGGTTCCCAGCTGCTCTAATCTGTTTGACAATGCTTGCATTTAACTTGCTAGGCGACGGTCTTAGAGACGCTTTGGATCCAAAATTGAGAAAATAAAATCTATAGGAGGTGGAACAAGTGGAGAAAATCTTAACAGTAAAGAATTTAAGCGTATCCTTTCAAACGCGTGCTGGTGAATTTGATGCGGTAAAAGATGTCAATTTTGAAATTGGCAAAGGCGAAACGCTAGGTATTGTTGGGGAATCCGGTAGTGGTAAGAGTGTAACAGCTCAAACCATTATGCGTCTGATTCCTTCTCCGCCTTCTAAGATCAAAAGTGGAGAGATTGAATTCCTAGGTCAAAGTCTACTTGCTAAAACCGATAAGCAAATGGAAGCTATTCGTGGTAAAGATATCGGAATGATTTTCCAGGATCCGATGACTTCCTTGAATCCAACCATTAAAGTGGGTAAACAAATTACTGAAGTATTGCGTAAACATCAAAACATGTCTTCTTCTCAAGCAAAAGAAAGTGCGCTTGAAATGTTACGACTGGTAGGTATCAAAAATTCTGATGTTCGTTTTAATCAATATCCTCACCAATTCTCTGGTGGTATGCGCCAACGTGCGATGATTGCAATCGCTCTAGCTTGTCGTCCATCTTTGCTAATTGCGGATGAGCCTACAACAGCACTAGACGTAACGATTCAAGCTCAGATCCTTGATCTGATGAAAGATATGCAACAAAAATTGGGTACTTCGATCATTTTGATTACCCATGACCTTGGTGTAGTAGCAGGTATGTGTGATCGCGTGGTTGTTATGAAAGAAGGCGATGTTGTTGAAACAGGAACAACAGCTGAAATTTTCAAAAACCCTCAACATCCATATACACAACGTTTGCTAAATGCTTTGCCACGCTTGGATGAGCCTAAAAAACCTAAATTAGCTTCTGCTAAACTTAATCTTGATCCACGTAAACCGTTGGTTGAAGTGAAAGGATTGAAACAGCATTTCAATTTAGGTAAAGGTAATATTCTTAAAGCGGTTAACGATATTAGCTTCAACATCTACGAAGGTGAGACATTAGGCGTAGTAGGAGAATCCGGTTGTGGTAAGTCAACAACAGGACGTACGATTCTTCGTCTGTATGAACCAACGGGTGGTAGTGTGAAGTTTAACGGAACAGACATTTATGATCTGTCTCCACGCAAAATGAAAAACATGCGTAAAGATATGCAAATGATTTTCCAAGATCCGTATGCTTCATTGAACCCGCGTTTTAATATCATGGACATCATCGGTGAGTCTCTAGACATTCATGGTCTGGTGAATAGCCGTGCTGAACGTAAAAAACGTGTAGAAGAATTGCTCGATATGGTAGGCTTGAATCCAAGTCATGCTCTTCGTTATCCGCATGAATTTTCTGGTGGTCAAAGACAACGTATCGGGATTGCACGTGCACTTGCTGTAGATCCTAAATTTATTATCTGTGATGAGCCATTGTCTGCTTTGGACGTATCGATTCAAGCACAGATTGTTAAATTGTTGGAAGAATTGCAACAACGTCTTGGATTGACGTATTTGTTTATTGCGCATGATTTATCAATGGTAAAACATATCAGTGACCGTGTAGCTGTTATGTATATGGGTAAAATTGTAGAATTGGCTGAAAGTGAAGAACTTTATGCAAATCCTCTACATCCTTACACCAAAACATTGCTATCTGCGATTCCAATTCCTGATCCTGAAGTGGAAGCAAATAAACGTAGAATCTTATTGCCTGAAGAACATCTTGCAGCTTCTCAAGAAGCAGCAGCCACTTTGGCAGCTAAAGATCCGTTTAATTTGGAAAATTCTCAGTTGATCGAAGTGTCTGAAGGTCACTGGGTATCTCAACCTTCTGCTTAATCCATGTGTTCGAACCTGTAAACCGCCATTTATTGGCGGTTTTTTGGTTGTTACTAAAAATATTTAAATATTTTAAGAATAGCTTTTGACTAAACAGTACTAACTTCGTTACAATCAAATAAGATTTAATAAGTTACGATTAGTAACAATCAAAAGCAATAGCGATGAGGAGGACTTCACCCCATGAATGTGATTCCGGAGAGCCTACCCGCGAATCAGCCGCTCGCTGAGCGGTACATCAATGATTTTGCATCGGTAAGCAGTTTGTATAATATGAATGTCTCTGATCCACAAACATGGATCAAACGCGCAGAATGGCTAGATCAGAGTAAGCACTCCCGGATCGAACGTGGAGCCTTAGTTGACTGCCTAACCATATATAACCGTCAGTATAATAATCATGAAGCAGTACAGCAGTCTTTAGAAGCATTACGGACAGATGAAGCACTTGTGATGGTAGGTGGACAACAAAGTGGTCTATTTACAGGACCTTTATTGGTCATTTACAAAGTAATCACATTGTTAACGTCTGCGCGTGAAGCTTCAAATCGCCTACAACGTCCAATTGTTCCTGTATTCTGGATTGCAGGTGAAGATCATGACTGGGATGAAGTCAATCATACGTATCTACCTGATCAAGACGGAGCAGCTGTCAAAATTCGTTTGGATCATGAACGTGGTGGACATTCACCAGTAAGCCGTACATTTATCAATGAGCTCAATACCGAACATATTTTGAATCAATTTGAGAGTCTGTTGCCAGATACTGCAAATAAAAATCAGTGGACACAGACATTACGAAATATTATGGAACAAGCGACTGATCTGAGTAGTGCTTTTGCTCAGCAATTGGGTCAATTATTTGGACGTTTCGGATTAGTGTTGATGGATTCCGATGATGCAGCTATTCGTCGTCTAGAAATTCCTGTATTTCGTCAATTGATAGAACATAATGATGCATTGACTCAAGCATATGTCGCTGCTGCTGAGCAAGTAAGGCAGTATGGCTATGAAGAACAAGCCACTGTCGATGAAGAAAGTGCTAATTTGTTCTATATCCATAGTGATGAAGTGTATACCAATGAACGATTATTATTATTTAAGCGAAATGGTTTATTTACTGATCGCAAAGGATTAGTTGTATTTACCAAACAAGAGTTGTTAACATTATTGGAACAACACCCTGAACGATTCAGTAATAATGTGTTAACACGTCCTTTGATGCAAGATTCATTATTCCCTGTACTTAGTACCATTTTGGGAACAGGCGAGATTGCATACTGGGCTTTAACCAAACAAGCATTTCCTGTATTAAATATGCAAATGCCTCCGATCGTTCCTAGGATGTTATTTACAATGGTGGAAGAAAAGGTTAAAATTTTGATGCAACAGTATCAGTTAACTTTTGATGATGTAAGACAACGGTTTGATGATATTCGTCAGACGTGGTTAAGTGAGCAAGAAGATTATCATTTGGAAAAACGATTCACTACATTCCGTGAGCAATTTCAACAATTGTATGCACCTTTTGTAGATTCTTTACGTGAGATCGATCCTTCATTACCGCATCTAGGAGAAACTACTCAACATAAAATTGATTTGCAAATTGATTATTTGTATCGCAAAAGTCAGAATGCGATAGCACGTCAACATCAGACTGGATTACAGCGTCTAGATCGTATTGCGTATGCTTTATATCCGTTTGGTAAGCCACAAGAACGTACGATCAACAGTTATTACTATCTAGGGCGTTACGGAGAGCACTGGATTGATCAATTGTTAACACTTGAACCTGATTTTAATGGTTCACATCGCCTTGTTTATTTATAAAATAACGCTGGATATCTATTTCAACCAACAAAGGAGAACTGTACAATGACATCATCTATTCAAGCAAGTATTGTTGCCGATATGGCACTTGCTCCTGAGGGACATCTTAAAATTGATTGGGCATCTTCCCATATGCCGGTATTGAATCGTATTCGAGCAGAATTTGAAAGAGATTTGCCTTTCAAAGGATTGAATGTAACGATCTGTTTACACTTAGAGGCTAAAACAGCATACTTAGCTAAAGTTATTCAGGCCGGTGGAGCTAATGTAACCATTACAGGTAGCAATCCCTTGTCTACACAAGATGATGTATGTGCAGCTTTGGTGGAAGACGGTATTACCGTATTTGCGAAATATAATCCAGGTGTAGAAGAATATAAAAGTTTGAACTTAAAAGCATTAGAAGCGAAGCCAGATCTGATTATCGATGATGGTGGCGACCTGATTACTTTCTTATATGGAGAACGTCCTGATTTGTTATCGACGATTCGTGGTGGCGCAGAAGAAACAACGACAGGGATTATTCGTCTAAAAGCATTACAAAAAGAAGGAACATTGAAAATTCCGATGGTTGCTGTTAATGATGCGTACTGTAAACATCTATTCGATAACCGTTATGGAACAGGTCAATCAGCATTTGACGGCATTATTCGTACAACCAATTTGATTATTGCAGGTAAAACAGTCGTGGTAGTAGGTTATGGCTGGTGTGGTAAAGGTATAGCGATGCGTGCTAAAGGTTTGGGTGCAAATGTTATCGTTACCGAGGTTGACCCAATCAAGGCAGTAGAAGCACATATGGACGGCTTTGGTGTGATGCCGATGAATGAAGCCGCTAAGCATGGTGACTTCTTTATCACAGTAACCGGAAATAAGAGCGTTATTGCAGGTGAACATTACGATGTAATGAAAGACGGCGCAGTCATTGCGAACGCTGGGCATTTTGATGTTGAAGCTAACAAACCTGATTTGGCAGCTCGTTCCCAATCGATTCGTACAGTTCGTAAAAATATCGAAGAATACAAATTAACAGATGGACGCCGCATTTATCTATTAGCAGAAGGTCGTTTGGTTAACTTGGGAGCAGCAGATGGTCATCCTGTTGAAATTATGGATATGACTTTTGCTCTACAAGCAGTTGGTCTTCGTTATGTAAGTGAAAACTATGAACAACTGGAAGCAGGCGTTATTAGTGTTCCTTATGAACTGGATGAGCAAGTAGCGCGTTTCAAATTAGAAAGTCTAGGTATTCATATCGATACATTAACTGAAGAACAAAAATTGTATCTAGATAGCTGGTCATAATCATTGAATTTTGAATTATTGCTTTAAAATTAAAATAAAAGTTACTCGTGCATAATAAAAAGGGCTGATTTTTCCGATAAAGAGAAATCAGTCCTTTTTTGCGCCTATTTTTGCAAATGAAATGGCTGATTTACATAAAACAAATTTTTTCAGTATTTTTCTAAAAAATAATCATATAAAAAAAGGATTTTGATTTTCTGCGTCGAATCTATTATGCTTATGGTAGTGGTGGATAGTGGGACAAAGTGGGAGACTATGGTTTAGAGGAGTGAAACGTCAATGTTTATGGGAGAATTTCAACATAGCATTGATGAAAAAGGCCGGATTATTATTCCAGCCAAATTTCGCGAATTACTCGGAACTTCATTTGTAGTCACCCGCGGATTGGATCATTGTCTATTCGTCTATCCTATGGAGGAGTGGTCCCTCCTTGAGCAAAAGCTCAAATCTCTACCGCTGATGAAAGCGGATGCCCGTGCATTTAGTCGTTTTTTCTTCTCCGGTGCAACCGAAGTCGAATGGGACAAGCAGGGCAGAATCAATCTGCCAGGGAATTTACGGCAGTACGCTAAGCTCGAAAAAGAGTGTGTTATTATTGGCGTCTCGAATCGGGTAGAGATTTGGAGTAAAGAAACATGGTCAGAATATTATGATCATTCTGAACAATCTTTTAATGAAATTGCAGAAAAGCTGGTTGATTTTGATTTCGACCTGTAATCGTCCGGGAGGTTTACATCTTGTTTCATCACATCACAGTATTAAAAGAAGAAGCCACAAAAGCACTTCAGGTTAAGCCTGATGGTATTTACGTTGACTGCACACTCGGGGGAGCTGGTCATAGTTCAGTCATTGCTGCTGAATTAGGAGCAGGCGGAAGACTGATCGCTTTTGATCAAGACGATACGGCACTTGCCAATGCGAAAATAGTACTTGCACCTTATGAAGATCGTGTAACGTTGATCAAAAGCAATTTCCGTCAATTGGAAGAGTCGCTATTGGTAGCAGGAGTACCGGTCAAAGATGGAGTTCCGCAAGTAGATGGCATTTTATTCGATCTTGGTGTTTCTTCACCTCAATTTGACGACGGTGACAGAGGATTCAGCTATAACCATGATGCAACTTTGGATATGAGAATGGATCAATCTGCCGAACTCACAGCCAAAACTATAGTGAATACCTGGCCGGAAGAAGAAATCGCCCGCATTTTATATCGATATGGGGAAGAAAAATTTTCAAGACGGATTGCTAAAGTGATCGTTGCCAAGCGAAGTATCCAGCCGATTGAAACAACGGGGGAACTGGCTGAGCTTGTCAAAGAAGGCATTCCAGCGGCAACAAGACGAACAGGGGGACATCCTGCGAAACGGAGTTTTCAAGCACTTCGTATTGCTGTCAATGATGAATTGGGCGCTTTTGAAGAAGCTCTTCATCAAGCAATACGTTGTCTAACGCCAGGAGGAAGAGCGGCGGTTATCACGTTCCATTCTTTAGAAGATCGTATTTGCAAACAAATTTTTGCAGAATACGTGGAGAAAAACGTCTCACCACCTGGTTTTCCGGTCTATGTCAGTACTGGTGGAGAACTAAAATTGATCAATCGCAAACCAATCCTTCCTTCGGAAGAAGAATTGGAAGAGAATTCGCGTGCAAAGTCGGCCAAACTGCGTGTTGCCGAAAAGGTGGAAAAATCAACGAAAACTTAATTTAGAGGAGACGGATCAATGGCTTATACGCGCGGCAATCTAGCTGTCAAAGAACAATCGGCTGAAAAAGCGGCTCGACGATATCGTGAAACGACCAAAGTAGTTGTACGTCGTAGCGCGCTTCCAACGAAAGAAAAGCTGCTTTATTTGATGACTATTATTTTTTGTGCGACAGTAGCAAGTGTAATTGTTTTTCAATATGCACATATCTATGAAGTGAACAAAAATATTCAAAGTATGGATAGTGAAACGGCAAGTATTGAAAAGCAAACAACACAAAATGAAATTCGCAAATATTCGTTACAAGATCAAATTGTTGAACGTGCCACTGCTCTAGGTTACATAGAGCCTACGGATACAGCTCCAATTCAAGTATCCCGGGTAAAGGGAACAGAAGCAACAACCTCGACGACGGATGAGACACAAGGCAAGTAAACGGGGGAACCAACAGTGAATAAGAGAATAAAACTTCGTACTTTATTTATAGGGGGATGTATTACCCTCTTTTTTGCTGTACTGATTACTAAAGTATTTTGGCTACAAGTTGTTCAATCAGGTGATTGGACGGATAAAGCAATTAACCAGTGGACAGCCAACAGTAATATTTCGGCTAAGCGTGGTACGATTACAGACCGTAATGGTAATGATCTGGCAATGGATGCTCCAGCTTATAATGTTGCCCTTAATCCTAGAGTTATTGATAAGTATGGGATTAAAGGCGATGTTGTAAGTCAACTTCACGCTATACTTGGCACAGATGAAACAGAAATTGAAAAGCAAGCCACTTCTGTATTAACCAGTGGAGACGAAATAGGTCAACTTCGTACGTGGCGTGAACTTAATTCAGGTGGTCGTCTAATCGATCAAGAAAAAGCAGATCAAATTAACGCTTTTGTTAAGCAGTTGAAAGAAAAAACGGGACAAAAATGGGATGTAGGCGTTTATTTAAGTGCTGATTCCAAACGGTATTATCCTAAAAATGAATTAGCAGCTCATGTTATTGGTTATACGAATAAAGATGGTAATGCAGTTGCAGGAATTGAAGCTTATTACGATGAAAAGCTTAAAGGTACAGATGGTCATATTCAATATCTTCGTGATAAACAAGGGGATAAATTACCTGATTCCAAAGATGTCTATACTCCTGCTAAAAATGGAGATAATCTAACGTTAACGATTGATGAGACGATTCAGTATTATATTGAACAAGCTATGAAAGACGCTTATGAACAATTGAAACCTGAAAGTATCACTGTGATTGCAGCAGATCCTAATACGATGGAAATTCTAGGTATGGCAAATATGCCAACTTTTAATCCTAATAAGTTTAATGAAGTGACTGATCCTAAAGATTTCCGTAATTTGGCTGTCAAAGCGATCTATGAACCAGGTTCAACATTTAAAATTGTTACGCTCTCAGGAGCAGTACAAGAAAATCTGTTTAATCCTAATGCTAGATATCAATCCGGTTCTATTCAAGTAGGACGCACCACACTGCATGACTTGAATCATAGTGGCTGGGGAACGATTAGTTACTTAGAAGGTCTAAAACGTTCAAGTAATGTAGCTTTTGTTAATCTTGGTTATAAGATGCTTGGTGCAGAACGTTTGCGTAAATATATTGATGCTTTTGGATTCGGAGAACAGACAGGAATAGAAACGCCTGGTGAAGCTAAAGGGGCTATCAATTTCCATCCTAATATCCCGACAGAAGTAGCAACAGCCGCTTACGGTCATGGATTGGTGCAAGTTACACCTATTCAACAGTTAGCAGCGATCTCAGCGGTAGCGAATGGCGGGAAATTATTAACACCGCATTTAGTCAAATCGATTACAGATCCCAATACAGGTGTTACCGAAAATACACAGACTAAAGTCGTTCGTCAAGTGATTGACTCGGCAACTTCTGAAAAAGTACGTGGTTATTTGGAACAAGTGGTTTCGGATCAAGACATCGGAACAGGTCGTCATGCTTACATTGACGGTTATCGTGTTGCAGGTAAAACAGGTACAGCTGTTAAAGTTATCAATGGTAAATATGATTATACGAAGCAAGTGGTATCTTTTGTAGGGTTTGCACCTGCTAATGATCCTAAGATCGCTATGATCGTGGTGATTGACCAACCGTCAGATTCGAAGCTAGGCGGAGGTACAGCAGCGGCTCCTGTATTTAAAAAAATAGTGAGCCAAGTGTTGCCTTATATGGGTATTTCCAAAGTGTTTGATGATGGTGAAACCAAACCTAAAGCAGAAGTTGCTTCTAAAAAACTGATGGCTTCATATACGGCTCCTACACTAACAGGTAAAATGCTCGCAGATGCGAAGAAAAAATTGCTTGCTGATGGTATTTCATATACAACTGTCGGTTCTGGAACGAAAGTAGTCAAACAATATCCTGCCAGTGGAGCAGCAATGACAGGTGGACAAACTATTTATTTGATGACAGAAGATCCCACCAAAATGAGTATTCCTGATCTAAAAGGAGAATCACTGCGTGATGCATTACAAATTCTATCGCTGATGAAAGTAGAAGTCACAGCGACAGGCGAAGGGTATGTATCTGAACAAGTAGAGGCTTCTAGTGGGGGGAGACGATCTGTGACGCTTACTCTTAAATCTGCGCGAGCAACAGTAACAGGTGTAGATGATACAGAAGAAGATCCAGCAACTTCGGAAGAAGCAACAGCGCCGAAAGACGGAGAAACTGATGGCAAAACAACTTCAGAAGGATCGTCAACAGATAAAGAAACTTCTACTGATCCGAAAGCTACTGAATCCAAAGATCCAACAACTTCGGATACTCAAACAGATTCAAGTACTACAGAGGGTAAAACTGGAAGTAGTACATCTGAAAGCAGTGCTAATCAAAATCCTGCAAGCAGTCTAGAAATTCCAGAGCCTACAGGTGCGCCTACGAATTAATGTAATCTACGATCACCCGGCATAATCAGAAAAGATAGAGTGCAAGTGGCTCTATCTTTTGTCTGCTATTTGTCGGGTATCGTTATTAATATTTAGAAAAGAGGTAAAACTATGCTTTTGTCAGAAGCAGCACATCTGCTGATCACGTCTCAGGTGCTAGGTGATGTTCACACAAAAATATCCGGTATGGAGATTGATTCTCGCAAAGTGAAGTCAGGTGATCTGTTTATCTGTCTGCCTGGTTTTACAGTCGATGGACATGATTATGCAGCTCAAGCGATTCAAAAAGGGGCTATTGCTCTAGTCGTAGAACGTCGACTGGAACTGGACATTCCTCAATTGCTAGTCAGTAGTTGTCGTCATGCTATGGTTGTATTATCCGACCATTTTTATAATCATCCAAGTAGAGCACTAACGATGATAGGAATTACAGGGACTAATGGCAAAACCACAACTTCTTATCTGATTGAGCGTATTATGAATGATGCTCATATCAATACAGGGTTAATTGGAACGATAGAAATGCGTTATAACGGCAAAGCTACACCTATGCCTCGTACAACACCAGAAGCATTAGAATTGCAACGTTTGTTACATGAAATGGTGCAATCACATGTGAAAAGTTGTGTAATGGAAGTATCTTCTCACGCTCTAGAGCAAGGTAGAGTCAAAGGGACTGATTACCGTACAGCTATTTTTACTAATATAAGTCAAGACCATCTGGATTATCATGAGACGATGGAAGAGTACATTGCAGCCAAAGGGCTGTTTTTTGCACGTTTGGGGAACCGTTATGAAATAGACCCTGCAAAGCGTAAATATGCGGTGTTGAATAACGATGATCCTGCCGCTGAGTATTTCCGTAAAATTACAGCAGCAGATGTGATTACATATGGAGTCGATCATCCTGCCGATGTACATGCGTCAGAGATCCGAATTACATCTCAAGGTACGACGTTCCAATTGGATACATTTAAAGGCAACACAGAGATGACTCTGAAAATGGTCGGTAAATTCAATGTCTATAATGCTCTAGCTGCGATCACAGCCGCTCTGATCGAAGATATATCGTTAGAACAGATTAAGCTGAGTCTAGAACAGATTGCTGGTGTAGATGGACGTGTAGAGTCTGTAGATGAAGGTCAGCCTTTCGCAGTGATCGTAGATTACGCTCATACACCGGATGGATTAGACAATGTGTTGCGTACTATCAATGAATTTGCAGAAGGTAAGATTATTACTGTCTTTGGTTGTGGTGGTGATCGTGATCGTACCAAACGTCCTTTGATGGGACAGATTGCTGCTAAATATAGTGATTATGTATGGATCACTTCAGACAATCCGCGTACAGAAGATCCAGCAGCGATTCTTGAAGATATTCAAAAAGGACTACAAGAACATCATGTGGCTACAGAAAAATATGAATGTATGATTGATCGCAAGCAAGCGATAGAAAAAGCGGTTGAAATGGCGATGCCAGGAGATGTAGTATTGATTGCGGGCAAAGGTCATGAGACATACCAGATTATCGGTCAACAAACATTAGATTTTGATGATCGCCTGGTAGCCAAAGAAGCGATAAGGGGTCTTAACAAGTGATAAATACAACACTCGGTCAAATAGCCGATATATGTGGTGGACAACTTCAAGGTTCATCAGATACCTGTTTAGAAGGCGTTAGTATTAACTCCCGCCAGTTGGTTCAAGGCGGATTATTTGTTCCTATTGTCGGTGAAAAATTTGATGGACATGAATTTGTGACATCTGCGTTGACAGAAGGAGCATTAGGTTCATTATGGCAAGAAGATCATGGCACTCCACCGTCTGGAAATATTGTGATCGTGAAGGACACGCTACAAGCACTACAACAGCTTGCAGAAGCTTACGTACAACAAACAGGTGTTAAAGTAGTAGGTATTACTGGATCTAATGGCAAAACAACCACTAAAGATATCGTTTATGCTTTGCTTGCAGAAGCATACCGTGTTCATAAAACAGAAGGAAATTTCAATAATCATATTGGACTCCCTTTAACCATACTAGCTATGCCTAAAGACACCGAAATCTTAATTTTGGAAATGGGTATGAGTGGACGTGGCGAGATTGAGTTGCTATCGAATATCGCTCATCCAGAGACAACGATTATTACCAATATCGGTGAATCGCATCTTCAACAGTTAGGAAGTCGAGAAGAAATCGCTCGTGCTAAATTAGAGATTGTCAGTGGACTACGTGCAGATGGACTGCTTGTGTATTTGGGTGATGAACCTTTACTCAAACAAATTCTGTCAGAATCAGCATTTGAGCAAAAAGAAATGAAAAAAATAACATTTGGACTGGATCATACTAATAATGTATATCCAACAGGTGTCATGTTTCAGGGGAAAAGTACTGTTTTCACAACAAATAGTGAATCTGATGAAGCATGGACATTACCTTTACTAGGCATGCATAATGTGATCAATGCTTTAGCTGCAATCACTATAGCTCAATATTATCAAGTCACTTCTGAACAGATTCGTGAAGGCTTATCCAAGCTACAACTGACAGGGATGAGAATTGAAATCATTCAGGGACGTAATGGTATAACATTGTTAAATGATGCTTATAACGCTAGCCCGACTTCAATGAAAGCTGCAATCGATGTACTGGGCAATCTTAAAGGGTATCAGCGTAAAATTGCAGTACTTGGAGATATGTTAGAGTTAGGCGAAGACGAAGCGATCTATCATCAAGAAGTAGGTCAATATATTGATGGACAAGCAGATATTTTGTTTACGTATGGTCAGCTTGGACAACAGATTGCCGAAGGGGCAGCTAAAGTATTAGAAGCTTCTCAGATTCATTCTTATCTGTCAAAGCAAGAACTGATCAACGATTTGTTACAAATAGCACAGGACAAAGATGCTATTTTGTTCAAAGCATCTCGTGGCATGAAGTTAGAAGAGGTCGTACAGGCGCTGATGCCTGATTCAACAAGTAACGCAAAGGCGCTGGAGGAGTAAAACGACATGGATTTTCGAATATTATTTTTAACAGCAGGAGTTTCATTTGTATTAGCAGTTATTGCTGCACCGCTTCTGATCCCGGTATTACGCCGTATGAAGTTTGGACAGCAAGTACGTGATGACGGGCCACAGAGTCATTTGAAAAAAGCAGGCACGCCGACTATGGGCGGTATTATTATTATGATTGCTTTTACATTAGCGTACGTGAAATTTTCTGTAGTGGATACGAACTTTTGGGTGTTATTGGTAGCCACACTCGGATTCGGATTAGTTGGATTTTTGGATGATTTTATCAAAATCGGCTTGAAGCGTTCACTTGGATTAACAGCGAAGCAGAAGTTGTTTGGACAGTTGTTATTTTCTGCAATTGTTTGTTATATTTTGATCCAAAGTGGACACAGTACAGCATTAGGTATTCCAGCGACATCGTTCTCATTTGATTGGGGTCCTTGGTTCTACTATCCATTTATCGTTATTATGTTGCTGGCAATTAGTAATGCAGTTAACTTTACAGATGGATTAGACGGATTGTTATCAGGTGTAAGTGCAATCGCATTTGCTGCATATGCAGTGGTAGCTGTTCAAGCAACTTCACCTGCGGCGGCTGTATGTGCAGCAGCCATGATCGGTGCTGTAATTGGATTCCTAATTTTTAATATGCATCCGGCTAAAGTATTTATGGGTGATATGGGTTCTTTAGGAATCGGTGGAGCTATTGGTGGTATAGCGATTGTAACCAAAAGCGAATTGCTATTTTTAATTATCGGAGCTGTTTTTGTTATTGAACTGCTATCTGTTGTGATACAAGTGGTATCCTACAAAACAAGAAACGGTAAGCGAGTCTTTAAAATGGCGCCTATTCATCATCATTTTGAATTGTCAGGTTGGTCAGAATGGCGCGTCGTGACTACATTCTGGGCAGTTAGTCTAGTATTAGCTGTAATCGGCATCTACTTGAGCAAGGGGTTGTAATATATGAATGATCCTGAGACATATCGGGGACAAGAAGTCATCGTTATCGGATTAGCGAGAAGCGGTGTAGAAGCAGCCAAAGCTTTGCATCGTCTAGGAGCGATCGTAACTGTTAATGATTTGAAACCAAGAGAACAATCACCAGAAGCAGCAGAATTAGAAGCGTTGGATATTCAAGTGATTTGTGGAGGACACCCAGAAGGATTGATTCATTCAGGTATCACTTTAATGGTCAAAAATCCAGGGATTCCGTATACAGCTCCTCCGATCAAGCAAGCGCTAGATCTAGGCATAGAAGTGATTACCGAAGTGGAATTAGCTTATCGTATTTCGGATGTGCCTATGATTGGGATTACAGGCTCAAACGGCAAAACAACGACAACAACATGGGTCGGTAAAATGCTTGAAGATAATCAATTACATCCTATTGTAGGTGGGAATATTGGAATTCCTTTATGTGAAGCTGTAAGTGAAGCTCAGCCAGAGAACTGGATCGTAGCCGAATTAAGTAGCTTTCAATTAAAAGGAACGACTGATTTCAATCCCAAAATTGCTTGTTTGTTGAATGTAGCTGAGACGCATTTGGATTATCATGGTTCAATGGATGATTATGTGTCTTCTAAACGTAAGATTTTTGCAAATCAAGGCAAAGAAGATACAGCCATCATTAACTGGGATGACAGTTACTGTCGTAGCCTTGTGCCTTATATCCAAGCAGGTACTTTGATTCCATTTTCCATTACAGAAAATCTAGGCAATTATATAACAGCAGCGAAACAGGCATCATCAATGGATTCATCATTAACAGCAGGATTGTATGTATCTCCTGCTTATATTCCAGAAATGGAAGATGATTTACCACGTACGATGATGTATTGTGATCAAGATGGAGAAGTAGCTATTTTGCCTGTTAGTGAACTGGGTATCAAAGGTCGTTATAATATCGAAAATGCGTTAGCTGCTTGTGCAATAGCAATTGCTGCGGGTTGTCTACCGCAAAATCTTGCAGATTCACTACGTGATTTTCGTGGCGTGGAACATCGCTTAGAATATGTACAGGATCACAATCAGGTACAGTATTATAATAATTCCAAAGCAACCAATGCAAAAGCGACCATGATGGCATTATCTGCGTTTCAAGATAAAGGTATTGTCTTAATTGCGGGTGGACTGGATCGTGGTTCTGATTATATGGATTTGCTACCTGTATTTCAGCAACAAGTTAAAGCATTAGTGGTGTTAGGACAGACTCGCTACAAATTAGCTAAAGTTGCAGAACTGGCAGGTATTAGCCAAGTGAAGATTATCGAAGAATCAGAGCAAGCTAACTTAGCTATCAAGCAAGCTGTAGAACAAGCAGCAGCGCTTGCTGAAGCAGAGGATATTGTCTTATTGTCTCCTGCCTGTGCAAGTTGGGATATGTTCTCTTCGTATGAAGAACGTGGAAATGCGTTTAAAGAAGCAGTACATCAATTATAGAATGGATTGTATAGACTAGCTTAAATAAGGCTTCTCCTTTACAATAGGTCATTCAGTAAATTAACTTACGAACTTAAATAATGAAATTTGAATCAAGGAGGTGATTTATCATGCGGGTCGTATTGACCGGCGGAGGTACAGGTGGTCATATCTATCCAGCACTTGCGATTGCTCAGCAATGTGAGACCGAAGGATTAGATGCGGAATTTTTGTATATCGGTGGCAAAAGAGGATTGGAAAATAAGATTGTGCCTGAAGAAAAAATCCCTTTTGAAAGTATTGATATTACCGGTTTTAGACGTAAATTATTTTCGTTAGAAAATATTAAAACGATAAATCGCTTCATTCAGGGTGTGAAAACTTCAAAACAGCTACTTAAAAAATTTAAGCCTGATGTTGTTATTGGAACAGGTGGCTATGTATGTGGGCCAGTAGTTTATGCAGCAGCTAAGCTTAAAATCCCAACGATTGTACATGAACAAAATGCGATTCCAGGATTAACGAATCAATTTTTGAGTGGATATGCAAGTACAGTAGCTGTCAGTTTTCAAGATTCAGTGAATCGATTTCCACGTTCAAAGCATGTGATGTTTACAGGGAATCCAAGAGCCACGATGGTGCAAAATGCCAATCGTGAACGTGGACTTGCTTCCTTGGGTCTACCTGCTGATGCACAGATCGTATTAGTCGTTGGAGGTAGTCGAGGTGCTAGAGCATTGGTCGAAGCCATGGTTCAGATTGCACCTTTACTCAAGCAAAACAATTCATCGATGCATTATGTATTTGTAACCGGTGAGATGTATTATGAAGAAATTCGCGAACGGATTCGGGATGCGGTAGGATCATTTCCTTATTATCTTCACGTACTTCCTTATATTCCGAATATGCCAGAAGTGCTAGCGGCTACTTCGCTATTAGTAGGACGTGCAGGAGCTTCTTCATTGGCTGAGGTTACATCACTAGGTACACCATCTATATTGATACCGTCACCTAACGTTACCAATAATCATCAAGAAGCCAATGCTTGGGCACTACAAAAAGCAGGTGCGGCTGAAGTATTACTAGAACGTGAGTTAACAGGAGAATCATTGTTAGCTCGAATAGACAAAGTTATGAGTGATGAAGAGGTTAGACAGAACATGTCCAAAGCAGCAACCAGCTTGGGTACACCTCAATCTGCATTTTTGATTGTTGAAGAAATGAAGCGTTTGTCAGGTGTTCTGTCCCGCTAGAAGGGGGAAGTTAACGAAATGCAGCAGTGGATGAATCTGTTATCCCAGCATGCTGTCGGTCAAGTACTTGTCAATGAACCGTTAGCAAAATATACAACATGGAGAATTGGTGGACCTGCTGATGTACTGGTTATACCTAGCAATCAAGAAGAGCTAAGTACACTGATGACTGTTCTCAAAGAACATCAGATCTCATGGACACAGTTAGGACGTGGCTCCAACCTGTTAGTCGCTGATAAAGGCATTCGTGGAGTCGTGATCAAATTAGGCGAAGGTTTTGATTATGCTACGTTTGAAGAAGATCGTATTATTGCAGGTGCTGCTCATTCCGTAGTTAAGCTTTGTATTTTAGCAGCGAAAAAAGGATTGTCTGGTCTTGAATTTGCCGGCGGTATTCCAGGTTCTGTAGGCGGTGCTGTCTATATGAATGCAGGAGCTCATGGATCAGATACCTCTAAAATTTTGCAGTCTGCTCGTATTGTTCTTCATGATGGTCAAATCGTGACATACAGTGTAGAAGACATGCAATATGCGTATCGTCATTCTATCCTGCAAGAGCAACCTGGAATCGTAGTGGAAGCTTCTTTTCAAATGAAATTAGGCGACCGTACTACAATTATGGCTGAAATGAATACACATAAAGATCGCAGACGTCTTACACAACCATTGCAGCAACCTTCAGCAGGGAGTGTTTTCCGTAATCCACCTGGAGATCACTCGGCTCGCTTGATCGAAGCAGCAGGTCTTAAAGGATATCGAATCGGTGGAGCAGAAATATCGACTCAACATGCTAACTTTATTGTCAATGTGGGACAAAGTACTGCGGCTGATGTATTAGAGTTAATCTCGCATGTGCAACAAGAAGTTGTGAAGCAGTTCGGTATAGAGCTTCAACCGGAAGTTTATCTGATGGGTGAAAAGTAAATAGAGCCGTATACAGCGATAGCTAAAGCACATTTAGGTATTCAGCATTCTGCATGATATAATGACAATGACTTTAATGAATAGAACCTAAAAAAGATTTGTGGAGATCGCTATGGTAAAGCAAAAATTAACTGTTATTCCGAATAACAAATCGACTGGCAATCGCAGACCTTCCTTTAACCCAAAAATGACTCGCAAAACGCGATTGATTATTTTATTATCGCTTATACTGATAATCGTCATCGGAATTGTATTCTGGTTCTCGCCTATTGGTAAAATATCGCAAATCACGTTTAAAGGAAATACATTCACAGCCAAAACAGATTTATTGAATGTAAGTGGATTGGCTAAGGGAAATGCCTTTTTTGGCACATCGGCAACAACAATCGAGAAAAAGCTGTTAACGATTCGTTCGATTGAAGATGCAGAAGTCATTAAGCATTTTCCAGGTCAAATTGATATTACAATCAAAGAGTATCCTGTAGTGGCATATGAACTACAAGATTCCGGAGAACTAACAGCTATCTTGCAAAGTGGAGCTTTAGTACGAGCCGATACACGCGGAGTTGCTGTGGAGAAGCCAGTGCTTACAGGTTGGAATGATTTCGAAGCGCAGAAAGTACAATTGTGCAAAGTATTAGGGACGATCCCTAACGAGTTGTCTTCTGATATTTCTGAGATTAGTCCATCACCAACGCCTTCTTTTCCAGACCGAATCAAAATCTATACACGTTCTCGCTTTGAAGTGATCACAAGTGTGTCACTTTTGGCTGATAAAGTAGAGTATTTAAATCAGGTTATCGAGACTCAACCACCAGGTGTGATTACGATGCTTGAAGCCGATGCATATACTCCTTTTAATCCAGAAGACGTAGCAGAACAGGAAGTTGCACCTTAGGATTTGACCGTTTGTAACTCATAAATACGAACGTTTTGTAAAATCATATCGATACAATACTTTCTGCAATGACCGAAAGATGCTAGAATGAAAGTTGTAGATATTAAAGTTTTGTAAACTTTTAAAAATTTATGATGAAAATAGCTGACCTGATCCTTTTTTCTTCAACCTTTTTATAATGCAAACCAGTGTTCAAAAAGTTTGGAGAAAAAAGAGGGAAAGCATAGGTAATGTTGAATATTAATGTAGAGAGCAATTTTGGGAACCAATTTATTTCGGAAATTCAATTTCCAACACATAATGGTGTTATTCTTAAGGATTTAGATACATCATTTTTATTACAGGATAGCGGGAGGTGCCTAGGGCTTGAGCAACAATGACATCATTGTTAGTTTGGACATCGGTACATCCAAAGTTCGTGCTATTATCGGGGAAATCAACAATGGAACCTTTAATATTATTGGAGTTGGATCTGCCGACTCGGAAGGAATTCGTAAAGGTGCGATCGTAGATATTGATCAAACTGTACAATCCATCCGTAGTGCTGTTGATCATGCCGAGCGTATGGTCGGCATTCAGATATCTGAAGTTATCGTTGGTATTTCAGGCAATCATATCGGACTTCAAACGAGCCACGGAGTAGTTGCCGTATCCAATGAAGATCGTGAGATTGGTGAAGAAGATATCGAACGTGTATTAAAAGCGGCAGAAGTAATCGCTCTGCCACCAGAACGGGAAATTATTGACGTTGTTGCTAAACAGTACGTGGTTGATGGGTTAGAAGGAATTCAGGACCCGCGCGGAATGATTGGTGTTCGTCTAGAAGTAGAAGCTACGATCATTACAGGAGCCAAAACTTCTATTCATAATCTTCTTCGTTGTGTAGAAAAAGCAGATCTGCGTATTAAGGATCTTGTATTAATCTCTTTAGGTGCAGGTCAATTGGCTTTGTCTAAAGATGAAAAATCAATGGGTTCGATTCTAGTGGATATCGGTGCAGGTTCATCCACGATTGCGATTTTTGAAGAAGGTTCGCTTAAAGCGACATCGACTTTGCCAATCGGGGGAGAGTTTGTCACTAATGATATTGCTTATGGACTACGTACCCTAACAGAACATGCTGAGAAAGTGAAGCTGAAGTATGGCTGTGCTTTGATAGATGATGCTGCTTCTGATGTGGTATTCAAAGTGATGCGTATTGGCAGTAACGTAGACAAAGAATTCACACAACAAGATTTAGCAGCTATTATTGAGCCTCGTGTTCAAGAAATTTTTCAACTGATTCGTCAAGAAGTCACAAGACTCGGTTATCAAGAGCTTGCTGGTGGTTATATACTCACAGGAGGTACAGTTTCAATGCCGGGCGTTTTAGAAGTCGCTCGCGAAGAACTGGCAGCTTCTGTAAGAATAGCAGTTCCTGATTATATTGGTGTACGTGATCCTGCTTATACAAGCGGGGTAGGCATTTTGTATAATGTCATCCGCAATATCCGTGGTGGTGGAAGCACGGCTGGGACTAACAAAAAAGCACCAGCACGTAACAAAACAACCTCGACCCCGGAAAGCAGTGCCAAGCCGGGCTTGATTGAACGGTTAAAAAATATGTTCAGTGAGTTTATATAAGCTAACGTTCTATTTTAAATGGGAACAAGCTATTCATGGACAACGAGGGGGAGATGGGAAAGTATGTTAGAATTTGATTTCGAAATGGAAAGCCTAGCCCAGATCAAAGTCATCGGTGTAGGTGGCGGCGGAAGCAATGCTGTTAACCGTATGATTGAGAATGGTGTTCAAGGCGTGGAATTTATAACGGTTAATACAGATGCTCAAGCATTGCATTTAGCTAAATCTGAACACAAATTGCAAATCGGTGATAAATTGACGCGCGGTTTGGGTGCAGGAGCTAATCCAGATGTAGGTAAAAAAGCAGCTGAAGAATCTCGTGACCTGATCATGAGCACTCTTAAAGGTGCTGATATGGTATTCGTTACTGCAGGTATGGGTGGCGGAACAGGAACAGGTGCTGCACCTGTTATTGCTGAGATCGCTAGAGAATGTGGCGCATTGACAGTCGGTGTAGTCACTCGTCCATTTACTTTTGAAGGACGCAAGCGTTTTTCACAAGCAGAGCTAGGTATCGAAGGATTGAAAGAAAAAGTAGATACATTGATCGTTATTCCTAATGATCGCTTGCTTGAAATTGTTGACAAAAAGACACCTATGTTAGAAGCGTTCCGTGAAGCTGATAATGTATTGCGTCAAGCTGTACAAGGTATTTCGGATCTGATCGCAGTACCAGGACTCATTAACCTTGACTTTGCCGATGTAAAAACAATCATGACTGAGCGTGGTTCAGCATTGATGGGTATTGGTGAAGCAACAGGGGAGAACCGTGCAGCAGAAGCAGCACGTAAAGCGATTATGAGTCCGTTACTTGAAACTTCCATTGAAGGTGCACGTGGTGTGATTATGAACATTACAGGCGGTAACAACCTTTCATTGTATGAAGTTAACGAAGCAGCAGAAATCGTAATTTCAGCATCAGATCCAGAAGTGAATATGATCTTTGGTGCGATTATTGATGAAGATCTGAAAGAAGAGATCAAAGTCACTGTTATCGCAACAGGATTTGAACACAAACCGGCACAACCATTGCCACCAGTACGTCGTCCGTCTCAGCCTGTCGATGAATCTACACCAGCACCAACCAACAATGTAGAAGACAAAGACAAGGCGCCGACATCGCGTCCGTACAACAATACAAATACTACACAACCTAGTGGAGATCAGTTGGATATTCCAACATTCCTACGCAATCGTTCTCGTCACAAAAACGATTAGGTACTAGCAATATAATGATTTATGCGAGGGGCTTGTTTTCTACGGAAAACAGGTCTTTTTCATTTGATTATATATTGAGTTGAATAATGGTATGATCTAAGTAAGATAAAGGTATAGGTATAGTCAAATACCTTTAAAATATTTTGTTTAATATGAGGTGTATACATGGAGAAGTTTGTAAGCCGTACGATAAGTAGCGGACCTGAATTATTTGAGTTAGATACTTCTGCATATAGTCATGGAATTACAGCAGGATTTACAGGACGCAAAGGTGGAGTCAGTCAATCGCCTTATGATTCATTTAATCTGGCTTATCATGTGAATGATCAACCAGAAGATGTGTTGCAAAATCGGAAGTTGTTATGCGATGAATTAAAGTTTGAGTATACTCACTGGGTATCGGGAGAACAGGTACATAGTAATCATATAGAGATCGTTACAGCAGAACATGCAGGTAAAGGCTGGCTTGATCGTGAGAGTGCTTTTCAAAATACAGATGGATTAATCACTAACGTACCAGGTATCTTGTTAACTTCCTTTTATGCAGATTGTGTACCGCTGTATTTTATGGATCCTGTTCGACAAGTTGTAGGGCTTGCTCATGCAGGTTGGAAAGGAACAGTAGCTAACATTGCAGGCGAAATGATTGAAACGATGAGAACGCAGTATGGGAGTGTTATATCAGATATCCATACGGCTATTGGTCCTTCTATCGGTGGAGAAAGTTATGAAGTCGATCACAAAGTCATGGATGCCGTAAACGTTTGGGAAAGCAAGTTAATGGGTAATGGTGAACAACCTCTTTATGCCCGTCCGGGCGATAATGGTAAAACTTGGCTAGACCTCAAACAATTAAATCGACAATTCATGATTTTTGCAGGAATACCTGCTGAACATATCGAAATGAGTAATTGGTGTACTTACCGTAACCACGATCTATTTTTCTCGTATCGGGCTGACGGAGGAATAACCGGCAGAATGGCGAGTTGGATAGGTATAGAAACGGAGTGAAATGCAGTTGGGATTACAAGATCGAATAGAGCATGTAGAACAGCGTATTGAAGAAGTATGTAAACGAAGTGGACGCAAGCGTGAAGAGATTCAACTTGTAGCAGTCACTAAATATGTCTCTGTTGCCAAAACGTCTCAAGTGTTAGATGCAGGGCTTTTGCATCTAGGCGAAAATCGCTGGCAAAATGCTGAAGATAAATGGAATCAATTACACGAACGTGGCGTATGGCATTTTATCGGTCATTTGCAAACGAATAAAGTCAAAGATGTGATTGGCAAATTTGAATATATTCATTCACTGGATCGCTTGTCGTTAGCAAAAGAAATACAAAAAAAAGCGAGTTCAATGGATATTCGTGTTAAAGTATTGGTACAAGTAAATATCTCTGGTGAAGAATCCAAATACGGATTGCCACCAGAACAAGTAGATTCCTTTTTTGAACAAATATCTGCCTTCTCTAATCTAGAAGTAGTAGGTTTGATGACGATGGCTCCAGAAGTAGATCATGCCGAAATGACACGTCCTGTATTCCGAGGACTTCGCGAATTAAGAGATGATATTAATAATCGTGGATTAACGAAAAATCCACTTACACATTTATCTATGGGCATGTCGGGTGATTTTGAAATTGCGATTGAAGAAGGCGCCACATTTGTGCGACTTGGCTCCATATTAGTAGGTAAAGAGGAGGATTAACGATGGGTGTAATGAATCGCTTTATGAACTTCTTAGGACTTCAAGAAGAAGAAGAAATTGTTGAGCGCGAACAGATTATGGATGATGATGAAGAACCTCGTGAAACCTCTGGCACAGAATTACGTAAGAACAATAGAGCCAGTAATGTCGTTAGTATTCATTCTCAGAAAAATGTGAAAGTGATTTTGAATGAGCCTCGTAGTTATGATGAAGCTCAAGATATTGCAGATCATTTGCGTTCTCATCGTTCAGTTATTGTCAATTTACAACGTGTTCGTATCGATCAAGCGACACGTATTATTGATTTTATGAGCGGAACCGTTTATGCACTTGGAGGCAGTATTTCAAAAATCGGGGGCAACATTTTTCTGTGTACACCGGATACCGTCGAAATTGAAGGCACTATCGCTGAAATTTTAGGCGAAGATTACGAATATAACAAGACGAGGTGACGCAATTTTGGAAACAGCTTTTGCAGTGTTAAATGCTTTATATCGAATTTATACGTATATGATCATTATTTATATTTTACTTTCTTGGTTGCCTAGCGCGCGTGAAAGTTCTTTCGGGCAAATTCTAGCACGATTAGTAGAACCTTATCTTGCTCCTTTCCGTCGCTTTATACCACCAATTATGGGAGCCATTGATATATCTCCGATTGTAGCATTATTCGTACTACAATTAGCATTTAGTGGATTAATATTTTTATTAAGAAGTCTTATCTACTAATTTAATAATGATGTAACAAAAAAATTACACTTGCTCTAAATATGAAAGGTATGAACAACATCATGCAAAGCAATATTTATCATCATTTTCATCCAGATGAGCGAGAGTTTGTGGAACGGGCTGCGGAGTGGATCGATAACGCAGCCCGTTATCATGAGCTAAAGCTGACCGATTTTTTGGATCCACGTCAGGCTTATATTCTCCATATTCTCGCTGCTCGTAATCTAGATGTGCATATCCGATTGGATGGAGGATCAGAACATTCTGAACGGAAGCGTGCTCTTATTGGACCGGATTATATGGATTTAGACAACGAAGATATGAATTTATCAGTATTATCGATCACACCAGAAGGACGCAAGTTCGCTGATCTGGAGCATGGCGATTATATGGGTTCTATTTTAGGACTGGGTATGAAACGAGGTAAGATTGGAGATATCCACGCATTGGCGGATGGTTGTCATACAGTGGTGTCGTCTGAGATTGCTTCTTATTTGCATCTAAATTTAACCCAAGTGCATCGTCTTCATGTGATGACTGAGATTTTACCGATTACCGATTTGCAAGTGGCTACTCCAGAATTGCAGTCGATGGAGCTAACCGTAGCTTCTCTACGTTTGGATGGGATAGCAAGCGATGTCTATCGGATGAGTCGTAGTAAAATTCTAGTCCCGATCAAAGCAGGACGTTGTCGTGTCAATTGGAAAGTGGAAGAAAATCCTTCGTATGCTTTGCAACAAGGCGATATGATTTCTATTCAAGGATTAGGTCGTTTTAAAGTATTAGAGATGGATGGAATTACAAAAAAAGGAAGATATCGAGTCAAAGTAGGTAAATTTGTTTGATAAAGAATAGAACACACCGGGATTAAATGTATTCTTTATACAGCAAATTTATTTATTTTGTAGTGTCTTTGGCAGGGATATATCCTTATGCGTCGAAATGAAGTATCATAGCAATAACGAGGCAATTCAACGGCCTAAACATTACAGGAGGTGTCCAACATGCCATTAACCCCGCTTGATATACATAATAAGGAATTCTCGCGTCGTTTGCGTGGTTATGATGAAGACGAAGTAAATGAATTCCTAGATCAGGTGATCAAGGATTATGAGGGAGCGATCCGTGAAAACAAAGAACTGCAAAGTCAGTTAATGTCTATTCAGGAACGTCTCGATCATTTTGCGAATCTGGAAGATACATTGAGTAAAACGATTATCGTTGCTCAAGAAGCTGCCGATGAAGTTCGTAATAATGCGAAAAAAGAAGCTCAATTGATTATTAAAGAATCCGAGAAAAATGCGGATCGTATTATCAATGAGTCATTATCCAAATCACGCAAAGTGTCGATGGAAGTAGAAGAGCTCAAAAAACAAGCTTCTATTTACCGCACACGTTTCCGTACATTGGTAGAAGCTCAATTAGAGCTACTTAGTCAAGATGGATGGGATGCTTTGGAAAATCAAACGCGTGAACTTCAACGTACAAGCAATGAACGTGATCGTGAAAGAGATCGTCTAGAAGATCGCGACCGTGACCGCGATAGAGACAGAGATCGTGAACGAGATCGCGATAATGAAGAACAGCACAATTCAGGCGATTTGTATTAAGATCAATGTTGTAAGTTGACATTTAAAGCCTAAAGCGCTATAAATATTTTATAACTTATTTCGATTTGTTCGTGTAGACGAATATAAATATGAACATCACCATTCGTTGATAGGGTCAGTACATCATACATGTGTTCACAGAGAGTTGGCGGTTGGTGCAAGCCAATGAACATCGTATGATAGAATATCCCCCTGGAGAAGCGAGGCTGAACCATAATGCAGTAAGCCGAGCCGGATTGCCAACCGTTACAGAGGCACCGCATCATTTGTGCGGATCTAAGGTGTCACTTCACCTTGTACCTAAAGGAAAACAGTATCTATAACTGGTTTTCGTTTGAGTAGGTACGATGAAGGATTGAAGTGAAACAAGGGTGGTAACGCGAGCAACCTCGTCCCTTTCTGGGATGGGGTTTTTTGATGTTTTCACAATGAATAGTTATAACGTATTAAATATCTGTAGATGGGGAAGGATGACAAAATCATGCAAAGAGTAGATGTCAAAGAAAAAGCACGTACACGTGATTTACGGATTTTAAATAAATGGAATGAGGAAAATACATTCCAACGTTCTATTCAGAATCGCGAAGGAAAACCTAACTTTGTTTTTTATGAAGGTCCACCAACAGCTAACGGTAAGCCTCATATCGGTCACGTTCTTGGACGTGTGATCAAAGATTTTGTAGGTCGTTACCAGACGATGAAAGGATACCGTGTTGTTCGTAAAGCAGGTTGGGATACGCATGGTCTTCCTGTAGAACTTGGTGTACAGAAAAAATTAGGCATCTCTCACAAACCGGAGATCGAAGAGTACGGTGTAGAGAAATTTATTCAAGAATGTAAAGCAAGTGTATTTGAATATGAGCAACAATGGCGTGATCTTACATCTGCGATTGGTTACTGGACAGATCTAGATCATCCGTATGTAACGCTTGAAAATAACTATATCGAAAGTGTATGGAACAATCTAGCGACGATTCATGACAAAGGTCTATTGTATCGTGGGCACCGTGTAAGTCCATATTGTCCTGATTGTCAGACGACACTAAGTTCTCATGAAGTGGCTCAAGGATATAAAGATGTCAAAGATTTGAGCGCAACCGCAAAATTCAAATTAGATGATAGTGGTGAATATGTTCTAGCTTGGACAACTACACCTTGGACATTACCTTCTCACGTAGCATTAGCTGTTAATCCAGATATGGATTATGTACGTGTGAGTCAAGATGGAAGCGTCTATATCGTTGCCAAAAATCTGGTAGACGATGTGATGAAAGATGGTAAAGGCGAATATGAAGTGCTTAGTACATTAAAAGGGGCAGAATTAGTAGGAAAAACCTATGCGCCGCCTTTTAACTATTTTACAGCAGAAAAAGCAAACATCATTTTAGGTGCAGATTTTGTTACCGATGCAAGTGGTACAGGTATTGTTCATATGGCGCCTGCTCATGGTGAAGATGATTATCGTGTCTGCCGTGAAAATGGAATCAGCTTTGTGAATATGGTGGATCTAGAAGGTAAATTTGTAGCAGAAGTAACTGATTTTGCAGGTCGTTTTGTTAAAGATTGTGATATTGATATCGTGCGTTTGTTGTCTGAAAAAGATCGTTTGTTCAGCAAAGAAAAATATGAGCATACGTATCCATTCTGCTGGCGTTGTGATACACCACTTTTATACTATGCAATGGACAGCTGGTTTATCCAAACGACAGCAGTCAAAGAACAACTGATCGCTAACAATAAAGAAGTAGATTGGTATCCAGGGCATATACGTGATGGACGCTTTGGTAAATTTTTGGAAGACTTAGTAGACTGGAATATCAGTCGTGATCGTTACTGGGGTACACCGCTTAACGTATGGGTCTGTGCAGAGACAGGTGAACAATTTGCACCACATAGTATCGCTGAACTTCGCGCGCGTGCGATTGGTGATGTGCCTGAAAATATTGAACTACACAAACCGTATGTAGATGCTATCAAAGTACGCAGTTCATGTGGTCAATATGAAATGATTCGTACACCTGAAGTGATCGACGTATGGTTCGATAGTGGCTCCATGCCTTTTGCTCAACAACATTATCCTTTTGAAAATCAAGATACATTCCAAGAACAGTTTCCGGCAGATATGATCTGTGAAGGTATCGATCAGACTCGTGGTTGGTTCTACAGTCTATTAGCAGTGTCTACGTTAATCACAGGCAAAGCACCTTACAAAGCTGTTATGGCGACAGGTCATGTCTTGGATGAACAAGGACAGAAAATGTCCAAGTCTAAAGGTAATGTTATTGATCCGTGGGAAGTCATTGATGAGTATGGAACAGATGCGTTTCGTTGGGCATTGTTATCCGATAGTGCACCATGGAATAGCAAACGTTTCTCTAAAGGTATTGTCGGCGAAGCGAAATCTAAAATGGTTGATACTCTTGTGAATACACATGCCTTTATGACATTGTATGCAACGATTGATGGATTCGATCCAGCAGAACATCCTTTCCAACCGTCAGCACATAAATTGGATCGTTGGATTCTATCTCGTCTGAACAGTTTAATCAAACAAGTAGAAAAAGGATTAGCTGTTAACGACTTCTTAAATGCTTCCAAAGCGATCGAAGCTTTTGTTGATGAACTCAGTAACTGGTATATCCGTCGTTCGCGTGACCGTTTCTGGGGTAGTGGTCTAACTGAAGATAAATTAGATGCTTACCGCACATTAACAGAAGTATTATTAACAACAGCCAAATTGATTGCACCATTTACACCTATGCTAGCTGAAGATATCTATCTAAACCTAAGCAGTGGTGAAAGTGTGCATATGGATGATTATCCTGTTGCCAATGAAGATCTGATCGACCTTGAGCTAGAACGTGATATGGAAACAGCTCGTCGTATTGTTGAATTAGCACGTAATGTACGTAACGAAACAGGGCTCAAAACACGTCAACCGCTATCTGAGTTGATCGTTTCATTGGACAAAGATTTTGATTTGAATAGTTATGAAGAGATCATCAAAGATGAGATCAATGTCAAAGGTATCCATACGGAGACCGATGATTCTGGATTTGTTGACTTCACTCTTAAATTAAATCTTAAAGTTGCTGGTAAGAAATACGGTAAAAACGTAGGTTTCTTGCAAAACTTCTTCAAAGGCATGGCTGTAGAAGAAACGCGTAAAGTGGTTGAAGATGGCTTCTTGCATATTCTTTCTCCAGAAGGCGAAGAATTACAAGTGACGAACGAAGAACTATTAGTTGAGAAAAAAGCGAAGTCTGGTTTTGCTTCTGCATCTGGTTATGGTCTAACGGTGGCACTCAATACAGATGTAACACCTGAACTAGAGCAAGAAGGATGGGTACGTGAGATTGTACGTGCTGTCCAAGACTATCGTAAAAAATTAGATTTACCTATCGAGAAATATGTCAATTTAACATTGTCTGTGAATGATGATCTTCGTCAAGCGATCCAAACATTTGATCATGTCCTTCGTGAAAATGTATTGGTTAATGATGTATCGTTTGCTAGAGAAGAAGGCATGGAACAAGTTGAATTAATGGGTCAAAATGTAGGTATCCGTATTTCGTAAATAACAGCTATACGAATCACACGCTAGGTTATATATTCAATACGCATGAGCATCATTGATCTACTTTTAGAGTAGTGAGATGATACTCATGCTTTTTATTATCAGGCTTCTCAATAGACGACTGATTCTAGGCTGTGCTACAATAAACAAAGCTGTGTTTAGTGGTAGTATTGGACGAAGCACATGGATAAGATATCAATAGGGTGGAGGATTATTGTGATATATTATGTGATTGCAATTATAGCGATTATTGTAGATCAGTTAACCAAATACTGGATCGCTACTGGGATGGAACGAGGAGATCAGATTTCAGTGATCGGCAATTTCTTTTTGATTACTTCCCACCGTAATCAAGGTGCTGCTTTTGGTATTTTGCAAAATCAACGCTGGTTTTTTGTCGTTGTTACTTTAATAGTCGTTGTTGCGATTATATGGTATATCCAAAAAGTAAAATCACAACCGGATAAATTATTGCCTGTTGCTTTGTCACTTGTTTTAGGTGGAGCAATTGGTAACTTTATTGATCGTGCACGTATGGGAGAAGTCGTAGACTTTTTACAATTTAACTTCGGTAGTTATACGTTTCCGATTTTCAATGTAGCCGATTCTTGTATTGTGGTTGGGGTGGCATTGATTATTATAGACGCACTGCTGGATATGAGCCGTCAGAAGAAACAAGCTGCCGGTCATGAAGAGGAGAATGTTTAGTGAGTAAGCAAGACAAATCAGAGTTAAATGAAGTTCAAGATACACAGTCGGTAGAGCAGGATATGCCTGATCTGGAACATGCTGAAGAAATCGGTGATGATGAGACAGAAGTAAACGCCGGGCAAGTGATGGAATGGACAATCGATGCTGAGGATGCCAAAACTCGTATTGATAAATACATTACAGACTTATTGCCAGAAGGTTTCTCACGTTCTCAAGTACAACAATGGATCACAGATGGCTTAGTGACTGTAGATGGCAAAGTTATTAAAGCGAATCATAAATTGATAGAAAATGAACAGGTTATCGTTCAACTGCCAAGTCTATCTACTGTAGAAATCGAAGCACAAGATATTCCGCTTGAGATCGTCTATGAAGATTCAGATGTAATCGTGATTAATAAGCCTCGTGGTATGGTTGTCCATCCTGCTGTCGGTCATTCTTCCGATACACTGGTTAATGCTTTGATGTATCATTGCAAAGACTTATCAGGGATCAATGGCGAAGTGCGTCCGGGTATCGTACATCGTATTGATAAAGATACAACAGGATTATTGATGGCTGCCAAAAATGATAAAGCTCATGCTTCATTATCAGAACAGCTCAAAAATCATACGGTTACCCGCAAATATATAGCGCTTGTTCATGGTAATGTAGATCATGATCAAGGAACAATAGATGCACCGATCGGTCGTTCTCCACAGAATCGTAAAATGTTTACGGTTACGGAGAAGAACAGCAAGCATGCAGTGACCCATTTTGTAGTGACAGAGCGTTTTGGTGATTTTACATTAGTCGAACTTCGCCTTGAGACAGGACGTACACATCAAATTCGTGTGCATATGAAATTTATCGATCATCCGCTAGTGGCAGATCCGATGTATGGACGTGTAAGAGCCAAGACATCCACACTGGATGGGCAAGCATTACATGCAGCAGTACTTGGGTTTGTTCATCCTACAACAGGTGAATATTTAGAATTCCAAGCACCGATCCCTGATGATCTTGAACAAGTGTTGTTTTCACTACGTAATCGTTAAGCCATGAATAAGTCAAAGAAGTCATTCTATCACTAGAATGGCTTCTTTTTTATGTCTACATCCTATCGACAACTAATTCAATAGAACATTGTAATGGAGCATCATGAATAAATAATGAATAAAAATCGATTAAAATGATATTTTTACTTATAATTGTGGATATTTATTCGTTTATATTGTATAATTATGATTATTAAAACGAAGTATGAGAATCCTTTTACAACTATATAATGATTTCTTCATCATCCCACGGTAAGTTGTGCGGTTGACAGTGACTCAAGTTTCTGTCATAATTCATTTCAGATGAATAAGCACCTTTAATTCAGTCCCGTGAGACTGGCAAGGTAACGTGAACGATGTTCACTGTAGGACACCCTCTGTGTGGAGTGGTGCATACTACAGTGCGTCTGAGTATGACTGTCATGACGTGTGTCTATGACTACAGACTCCTTGCCGTTTTAGGGCAGGGAGTCTTTTTTTATACCCTGTCTTAGAACGTGCAATCTAGTCAGGAAATCAAGTATGACCAGACACGCGTTATGATGTTGACCACGGGGCCCAGGGTGTACACAACCTGAGGAGGCTAACGATAATGAATACAGAGACTCGCATTATCATGGATGAGACAGCAATCCGCCGCGCACTTACACGTATTGCACATGAGATTTTGGAGAAAAATAAAGGGATTGAAGATTGTATTCTGGTCGGTATTCGTACACGTGGTATTTACCTGGCACAACGGATTGCAGAGCGTATTCAAGAAATCGAAGGCAAACCTGTTCCTTGTGGAGAGCTAGATATTACAGGATATCGTGATGATCAAGACAATGGACGTCCTACAGATATCAATAGTAGCACAATGCTTACACCAGCGAATCTAAGCATTCGCAACAAAAAAATTATTTTGTTCGATGATGTACTTTACACAGGTAGAACAATTAGAGCGGCAATGGATGCACTAATGGATTGTGGACGACCTGAAATGATTCAACTGGCTGTACTGGCAGATCGTGGACATCGTGAACTTCCGATCCGCCCGGATTACATCGGCAAAAATGTACCGACTTCTAAATTAGAAGAGATTGAAGTACGACTTAGCGAAATCGATGGTAGTGATCAAGTGAATATTATGCAACACCGTGAGGTGACTGCATGATTATGACCAACACTACAGTGAAACAACGCAGTCTACTCGGTCTCAAAGGTATGAGTCAACCGGAGTTAGTGTCTATACTTGATCGTGCTGCGTATTGGGATGCACATACAGAGAAACAAGTATCTGTTTTGCAATCACGCTTTGTCGCAAATATGTTTTTTGAAAATAGTACACGTACACGATTCTCTTTCGAAATGGCTGAGAAAAGGCTTGGTGCAGAAGTACTTAACTTTACTTCGGCAGTCTCCAGTGTTGAAAAAGGTGAATCTATCTACGACACAGTTCGCACACTTGAGAGTATGGGTATCGATGCAGGAATTATTCGCTTGAAACCTTCAGGAGTGTTGCAAGAATTAGCAGAGAAAGTAAATGTACCGCTTATTAATGCAGGCGATGGTAACAATGAGCATCCAACACAAGGATTGCTTGATCTGTATACTATGCGACAAGAGTTTGGCGAATTAAAGGGTCTGCATGTAGCAATTGTTGGAGACATCTTGCACAGCCGTGTCGCTCGCTCGAATCTATGGGCATTGCAGACAATGGGTGCCAAAGTAAGCTTCTGCGCACCGAACAATATGCGTGCCGATGATATGGGAGATGTTTCTTATATCAGTATGGAAGAAGCATTGCAAGCAGATGTAGTGATGATGTTAAGAGTGCAACTTGAACGCCATGCAGTAGGCATGCTCAAGTCAGCAGAAGAATATCGCCTACAATATGGATTGACCGAAGAAAGAGCTGCCCGGATGAAAAAGCATGCGATTATTATGCACCCGGCTCCAGTCAATCGTAATGTTGAGATCGATGATGCACTGGTGGAAAGTCCTAAATCAAAAATTTTCCCACAAATGCAAAATGGTGTACCGATTCGGATGGCTGTGATTGAAAGAGCCTTACGTAACTAAGCACTACGATGATCAACAATACAACTTCGGAGGTTAACAATGACACTTTTTATCAAAAACGCAAATGTATTGAACGGAAATAACGAACTGGAAATCAAACATATATGGATCGAAAATAATAGTATTGAACACCTATTTACAGGCGATCAAAAAGCAGCAGAATTGCTTGTCCAATATGGAGCAGGCAAAGAAGTAACAGAAATTGATGCATCCGGTAAGCTAGTTACACCAGGATTAATTGATATGCATGTTCATTTACGTGAACCTGGTTTTGAACACAAAGAAACAATTGCAACAGGTACAGCATCAGCGGCAAAAGGTGGATTTACAACGATTGCTTGTATGCCTAATACACGCCCGGTGACAGACAATGCGGATACGGTGAAGCTTGTACTGGACAAAGCAGCAGAAGCAGGCAGTGTCAAAGTACTTCCTTATGCAGCGATTACTTTAAATGAGCTAGGCAAAGAATTAACAGACTTTGCCGCACTCAAAGCAGCAGGGGCTATCGGATTCACCGATGATGGTGTAGGTGTACAAAATGCACAAATGATGAAAAATGCGATGGCACTTGCCGCTTCGATGGATATGCCAGTCATTGCTCACTGTGAAGATGATTCACTGGTCGTTGGAGCATCAGTCAGTGAAGGCGAATTTGCTCGTAAACATGGTCTTAAAGGGATTCCAAATGAGTCTGAAGCTATCCATGTAGGACGCGACATTTTACTGGCTGAAGCTACAGGCGTTCATTATCATGTGTGTCATGTCAGTACAGAGCAATCAATTCGCTTGATCCGCTTAGCCAAATCGATCGGTATCAAAGTGACTGCTGAGGTATGTCCGCATCATTTGATCTTATCGGATGAAGATATTCCGGGTATGGATGCGAACTGGAAAATGAATCCACCTCTACGTACACCACGTGATGTAGAAGCTTGTATTCAAGCACTCGAGGATGGCACGATTGATATTATTGTGACAGACCATGCTCCTCATAGTGAAGAGGAAAAAGCAAAAGGAATGGAATTAGCACCTTTCGGTATCGTCGGATTCGAGACCGCATTTCCATTGTTATATACCAAATTTGTAAAAACAGGACGCTGGTCATTACAAATGCTTGTAGATCGCATGACATCTGATCCAGCTAAAGTATTCCGCTTACCAACAGGACGCTTAGAGCAAGGAGCTCCTGCTGATCTAACCGTGATTGATCTGGAAACAGAGCAAGTGGTTGATCCAACTACATTTGCTACAAAAGGAAAAAATACACCATTTACCAACTGGACATTACAAGGTTGGCCACAGACAACGATCGTAGACGGTCAAGTCGTGTGGTCGCAGGAAGCTACGGCTTTCAAAGCATAAATATACCAAAAAATGATATAAATATTCATTTAAATATAACAAACTTTTAAGATAGATAGAGGAGTGAAACGGGATGCAGGCAAAATTGTTATTAGAAGATGGAACATTATTTACAGGCCGTAGTTTCGGAGCAGAAGGCGAAACAACTGGAGAAGTTGTATTTAATACCGGAATTACCGGTTACCAAGAGGTGCTATCTGACCCTTC
The DNA here is from genome assembly GCF_028594455.2 of Paenibacillus sp. PK4536. Taxonomy (NCBI): domain Bacteria; kingdom Bacillati; phylum Bacillota; class Bacilli; order Caryophanales; family Paenibacillaceae; genus Paenibacillus; species Paenibacillus sp. PK4536. Next base: position 4,628,611 of record NZ_CP126313.1, on the reverse strand, counting down.
ATATTGTGGACAGATCGTCACGATGACGTATCCACTGATCGGCAACTATGGTATTAACCGTGATGACTTTGAATCGGTTCGTCCGTACATTAATGGATTCGTTGTTCGTAGACATGAGCCTGTACCTAGTAACTGGCGTGCTCAATACACGATTGATGAGTTGCTACGCGAACATGGCATTATCGGAATAAGTGATATTGATACACGCATGTTAACACGTCGCATCCGCCATCAAGGAACAATGCGAGGCATTTTGACAAGCGGATCATTATCAACAGAAGAATTGATGGAGCGTCTGAACAGTAGCGTATCGGCTACGAACCAAGTAAGTCACACTTCAACTTCTCATATTTATACAAGTCCAGGACCGAAAGAACGTATTGTACTGATCGATTATGGTGCAAAAACAGGGATTGTACGTGAACTGTCTCAACGTGGTTGTGATGTTGTGGTTGTACCGCAAGATACAACAGCAGAACAGATTCGCCGTCTGCATCCAGATGGTATTCAATTATCTAACGGTCCAGGAGATCCGAAAGATGTACCGGCTGCGGTTAAAGTGATTGAAGAATTACTTGGCGAATATCCAATCTTCGGTATTTGCTTAGGACATCAATTGTTCGCTTTGGCTTGCGGAGCAGACACAGACAAATTGAAATTTGGACATCGTGGTGGTAACCATCCTGTCAAAGATTTGCAAACAGGTCGTTGCTACATTACATCGCAAAATCATGGTTATACGGTGAAAGAAGCTTCTATTGAAGGAACAGAACTTGAAGTGACTCATATCAATAACAATGATAAAACGATTGAAGGATTAAAGCATAAGACGTATCCAGCATTTTCAGTACAGTATCATCCAGAAGCAGCACCAGGGCCTTTTGATAACGGCTATCTATTCGATCAATTTCTAACGATGATTCGTGAATATAAAGAACAACACCCTCAAAAAACGCGTCAAGCCGAAATGATGGCTGCTGTGAAAGGAGCTAACTGATATGCCCAAAAATAATGAACTCAAAAAAATACTTGTGATTGGTTCCGGACCTATTGTTATCGGTCAAGCTGCTGAATTTGACTATGCAGGTACACAAGCTTGTCAGGCACTGAAAGAAGAAGGGGTAGAGGTTGTACTGATCAACAGTAACCCTGCAACGATCATGACAGATACAAATATGGCAGATAAAGTATACATCGAGCCAATCACGCTTGAATTTGTCACTCAAATTATCCGTCAAGAACGTCCTGATGGTCTACTGCCTACACTGGGTGGACAAACAGGCTTGAATATGGCTGTAGAATTAGCACGTGCAGGTGTACTAGAAAGCGAAAATGTTAAATTACTAGGTACACAATTAGAATCGATTGAAAAAGCGGAAGATCGTGATCTGTTCCGCGACTTGATGCGCGAATTAGATCAACCGGTTCCTGAAAGTGTTATTGTAACCACCCTTGAAGAGTCGCTAGTATTTGCAAATGAGATCGGATATCCAATCATTGTACGTCCTGCGTATACATTGGGCGGTACAGGTGGCGGTATCTGTGTCGATGAAGAAGAATTACGCGAAACGGTACAAGCTGGTATTCGTTATAGCCCGATCGGACAATGTCTGGTAGAGAAAAGTATTGCAGGTATGAAAGAAGTCGAGTATGAAGTTATGCGTGATGCTAATGATAACTGTATCGTTGTCTGCAACATGGAGAACTTTGATCCAGTAGGTGTGCATACAGGCGATAGTATCGTTGTTGCACCGAGCCAGACGCTTTCTGATCGTGAATATCAGATGCTACGCTCTGCTTCTCTCAAAATTATCCGTGCACTGAATATCGAAGGTGGATGTAACGTACAGTTCGCTCTTGATCCACAAAGTTATCAATACTATGTCATCGAAGTAAATCCACGGGTAAGTCGTTCATCTGCACTTGCTTCCAAAGCAACAGGCTATCCGATTGCGAAAATGGCAGCGAAGATCGCAATGGGATACACATTGGATGAAATCGTGAATCCTGTAACAGGACAAACGTACGCTTGCTTCGAACCAACATTAGATTATATTGTAGCTAAAATTCCACGCTGGCCTTTCGATAAATTTATCAGTGCTAACCGTAAGCTAGGTACACAGATGAAAGCAACAGGCGAAGTGATGGCAATTGGACGTACATTTGAAGAAGCGATTCACAAAGCAGTCCGTTCACTTGAAATCGGTGTTCATCGTATCCACTTAAAAGATGCAGAACATATCGAAGATAGCGTATTAGATGAACGTCTAGCCAAAGCAGATGATGAGCGTCTTTTCTTAGTCGCAGAAGCATTCCGTCGTGGTTATAGCTTAGAACAAATTCAACAACTCACCAATATTGACTGGTGGTTCTTAGATAAAATCGAACGTATTGTCGCTTATGAATCTGTAATTTCTTCAGAAGGTACACTAAGCGATGAGACATTATATATGGCGAAGCGTCTTGGATTTACAGATCGCTCGATTGCTGAACTACGCAATATCAATCATCCAGAAGATCCTATGAATAACGAGCATAGTATTCGTGCATATCGTAAAGAAAATAACATGATGCCTGTGTTCAAAATGGTAGATACTTGTGCAGCAGAATTTGAAGCGACTACACCATACTACTACTCAACATTTGAGACTGAAAATGAAGTGATTCCAAGTGCGAAAGAAAAAATCGTTGTTCTAGGTTCCGGTCCGATCCGTATCGGTCAAGGGATAGAGTTCGATTATTCAACTGTACATGCTGTCTGGGCAATTCAAGAATCTGGTTATGAAGCGGTTATTATCAACAACAATCCAGAGACTGTTTCAACAGATTTCAACACTTCAGATCGACTGTACTTTGAGCCGTTATTCTTTGAAGATGTCATGAATGTTATCGAACAGGAAAATCCAATCGGGGTTATCGTACAGTTCGGTGGACAAACAGCGATTAACCTTGCAGCACCATTAAGCAAAGCAGGCGTTAAAATTCTAGGAACAAGCTTAGAAAGTATTGATGAAGCAGAAGATCGTAAAAAGTTCGAAGCTTTACTTTCTCGCTTGAATATTGCTCAACCTGAAGGTAGCACGGTGTTATCGATAGATGAAGCAGTAGAAACAGCACAGAAATTAGGCTATCCAGTCTTGGTTCGTCCTTCTTATGTACTGGGTGGACGTGCAATGGAAATTGTCTACTCTGATGAAGAGCTATTACTTTATATGGCAGAAGCAGTCAAAGTAAATCCAGAACATCCGGTATTGATTGACCGTTACATGCTAGGTAAAGAAGTTGAAGTCGATGCGATCTGTGATGGAGAAACCGTTGTTGTACCGGGAATCATGGAACATATCGAGCGTGCAGGAGTTCACTCCGGTGACTCAATCGCTGTGTATCCTCCGCAACATCTGTCTGAAGAACTGAAGCAGAAAGTGGTCGATATCACTATTCGTACAGCCAAAGAGCTTAAGACAGTCGGCTTGGTGAATATCCAATTCGTTATTTTCAAAAATGAAGTCTACGTGATTGAAGTGAATCCACGTTCTTCACGCACAGTGCCATTCTTGAGTAAAGTAACTGATATTCCGATGGCGAAAATTGCGACACAAGCAATTCTAGGCATTAAGCTTAAAGACTTGGGATATAGCGAAGGATTGTGGAAAGAAAGCGAATATATCTCGGTAAAAGTACCTGTGTTCTCTTTTGCCAAATTACGTCGTGTAGAACCTACATTAGGCCCTGAAATGAAATCAACAGGTGAAGTTATGGGACGCGATCTACTTTATGCGAAAGCTCTGTATAAAGGATTGATCGGAGCAGGTATGAAAATACCAGCCACTGGTGCTTTGATTGCTACAGTAGCAGACAAAGACAAGCCAGAAGCGGTTCGTTTGCTTAAAGGATTCTATCGTCTAGGCTACAAAATTATTGCGACAAGCGGTACAGCAAAAGCACTAGAAGAAGCAGGGATCAAAGTTACTGTTATTCATAAGCTAACAGAAGGCGTGCCGAACATTCTGGATCTTATCCGCAGTGGACAAGCACACTTCGTTGTAAATACCTTTACTAAAGGCAAAACACCTGCTCGTGACGGATTCCGTATCCGCCGTGAAGCGGTTGAAAATGGTGTGGTATGTATGACCTCACTGGATACTGTTGAAGCACTACTCACGATGCTAGATACGATCAACTTCTCTTCTTACGCGATGCCGTCATTGACTAACACTGTACATGCAGGCAAAAAAGATGAAGTCATTAACAATGTTGTTGTTGGTCAATTAGAAGATCAAGAAACGATTTTAAGCTAATACCAGCGACCCCGATCACACAATTAAAGTACGGCGGATCATTCTCGTGTCCGCCGTCATTTGTGTGCATATAATTGAACTTTAGGTACGGATCTGAAATAAAGAATTCGATCATGAAGGAGGTATAACCAGTTGACACATTCCATATCTCAAGCAATTGCGAAGCGCTTGATTGTAGCGCTCGATTATCCTAATGTAGAAGAAGCACGAGTATTGATTCAACATCTTCAAGACATTCCATGTACGATCAAAGTAGGGATGCAATTATTTTATAGTGCAGGTCCTGATTTTGTACGTGAACTCAAAACAAAAGGATATTATGTATTTCTGGATTTGAAAATGCATGATATTCCGAATACTGTTAAAGGTGGAGCAAACAGCATCACCAGACTGGGCGTAGATATATTTAATGTGCATGCAGCAGGTGGTGTACAGATGATGAAAGCAGCAGTAGAAGGCATGGAATCTGCGTTAGCTACAGATTCTAACTTAGCACGTCCTTTACTGATCGCTGTGACCCAGTTAACCAGTACATCCCAGCAAGTGATGAATCAAGAAATTGGTATTCAAGGAACGGTAGAAGAAGCTGTGGTTCATTATGCACGCTTAGCACAGCAAAGTGGATTAGGCGGAGTAGTATGTTCTCCATTAGAAGTGTCTATGATTCAACAAGCATGTGGGACATCATTTGCTACAGTCACGCCAGGTGTGCGTCCAGCAGGCAGTGATCTAGGTGATCAGAAGCGTATATTGACACCAGGAGAAGCGATAGCAGGCGGTAGTCATTACTTGGTAGTCGGTCGTCCGATTACAGGAGCAAATGATCCTAGAGAAGCCACACAACAGATTATAGAGGAGATGAGTGTACATGTTAACAATTGAAGAGATTCCAGCACACATTGCATCTGCATTATTACAGATTGAAGCGGTCGCTTTAAGTCCACAGGAGCCTTTTACATGGACATCAGGCATCCAATCACCTATCTATTGTGATAATCGTCTGACGATGTCATATCCATACATACGCGATCAGATTGCAGATGCGTTTGCTATGATCATTCGTGAACAATATCCAGATACTGAAGTGATTGCAGGAACAGCTACAGCAGGTATTCCTCATGCGGCATGGGTAGCACAGAAGTTAGATTTACCGATGGCTTATATTCGGGACAAAGCCAAAGGACATGGCAAACACAATCAGATCGAAGGATTAATTCAATCAGGTCAGAAAGTGATTGTTATCGAAGATTTGATTTCAACAGGAGGTAGTTCAATTAAAGCTGCTGAAGCAGTGCGCGAAGCAGGGGCAGATCCATTAGCAGTACTGGCTATCTTTAGTTACCAGTTGGATAAAGCTACACATGCTTTTGCAGAAGCGAATCTTCCATTACAAACGCTTTCCAACTATACAGCCTTGATCGACAAAGCAGTAGAATTAGGCAAAATTCCAGCAGAAGATTTGGAATTGCTACGTTCATGGCGTGAAGATCCATCTGCTTTTGGTAAATAAGTTAGTCTTAATCGATAGGTAACTTAATGCTAAATATAATTCATTAATGAATTGGTGAGTATCAGGGTATACATCATGATGTATGCCCTGATCTTTAATACACACGCTACATATTTTGTAAAATAAGAACGTGATAATGATAAGGTATATGACATGGATGTATACAGTATCCAGAAAATTCACTTGACGTGAAATGGTGAAATACGGTATATTAATTGAGTCGCTGTTTATATTACTTTCCAATAGAAATCGTTCTTTTGGAGATGCGGGCCTATAGCTCAGTTGGTTAGAGCTACCGGCTCATAACCGGTTGGTCGGGGGTTCGAGTCCCTCTGGGCCCATTAGAAAAAGACCCTTACATCTGTAAGGGTCTTTTTGTATAAGTAGCTATATTTACCGTTTTCTACGTCGCATAAACAGCATCACTAAAAGTACAACAATAACAACAATTAGAATAAATTTCATAGCGTATAACCTCCAAGCTTTATCACTGACCAAGTAGTTCAAAAGAATCAGAATTATTTTTATTTATGATCAGAATGATCAGTAGAAGAATCTTTTTTGGAATCTTTACTGAAATCTTCTTTCACTTTATCTACAGATTCACTCACTGCTTCCTCAAGCAAATTTTCTGCAGAATGATTTTTATTAGAATCTGGATCTGGTATAGGATCTACACCTGCGCCGCGTTCCTCATGGTTTTTATACTCATCTGGTTTACTCATTAGAAGTCACCCTTTCGTCTATCTTGCTATTTTCGACATAACAGATATGCAATACAATATAAAGGTTATGTTATCGAAATAAACCATTGTAGAGCAAGATGAATCACATCTTTAGATTCTCTCTATCTTTATATGTTTATTAAAACATATGTCTTATACTAAAAAAGTACAAAAATTCACAATACTTTATTTAAAATTTAATATATAATAAACTTAAGTATAAATTGGGTATATAGAACTATACTTGCAATTTTCTTAATGAAAGATGGTGAAGTTCACAATGAATACCTCTTCAATCAATACCATTTTATATCAAAATGTGGGCGATGCAGCAGACCACATTATTAAAATAATCGGTGGACTTATCCATATCAATACTATTTTTATTGCCAGTAATGATGGCTTAAACAATGTCATTATGAGAGCTTATAATCGTGATGAACAATTAGTAGAACAGGGTAGTGTACTTCCTTTAGAATTAAGTTATTGCAGTCTTGTGATCAATAATGAGAATAAGACGATGCCTTTAATTATCGAAAATACCAATGAAGACGAATTGACACGCAATATGGAAGTAACAAGTTCTATTGGTGGAGGTTCTTTTATAGGATTACCGGTACGTTTGCGAGATGGTAGTATTTATGGAACGATCTGTGCGCTAGACCGTGATACGTATAAATTTAGTGAAGCAGATATCCAAACGTTAGAAACGATGACTATTTTCTTGGCATACGTCGTAGAGTTGGAACGAACAGTTACAGATCTAAAGCACAAAGAAATAGAACTTGAGCAAGCACGCCTCAAAGCAGAAAAGTCTGCACAAGTTAATCGTAATCTTCTAGCGATCATGGGGCATGAAATTCGTACACCAATGACAAATATTGTAGGCGTAGCGGATCTGATGATGGACTCGGAAATCGATCCACAACAACAGGTCTATATGGATATTATTGAGTCCAGTAATCAATCGATGCTGACATTAGTAGAAGACATTTTAAGCTTTAGTCATATGGAAGAAGGAGCAACAGAGATTGATCAAGAACCTTTTGATCTGATGCATACCATTCATGAAGTGGTTACGTCACTAGAGACCCCTTTAGAAGAGAATCCTATTATTGTAAAAGTCGATACGGCTGAGAATATATTGCCGTTAATCTATGGTGATGCTTTACGACTAAGACAAACATTGATTAATACACTTAATGCTTTACGTTACAACTCTGTGGGACAATTAACATTATCTATCTCTACTGTGATTCATGCTTTAGATAACAGTGTATTTTTGGATGTTTCTATTCATAATTCGCGCATGATTATGGATAACAAAACATTAGAGCAATTATTTGATTCGCTGAATGAAGTTAACGATATGTCATGGTATCAGCAGTACGGTAGTATAGGGCTTAACCTTGCAATAAGTAGAAAATTGATCCATTTACTCAAAGGTGAATTTGAAATCAATAGTGGAGAGCAAGGCACTTCGATTCGCTTTAACTTACGATTATCTCAATTTATTTCTTTGGAAAATATAGATGTTGTCTCTTGAAAATCGACGATTTGATCAGCTAAAAATAAAATCCAATCTAAAGTGTTGACAGTTATATATTTAGCATGGTATGATCTTAAATGTTGGCGAAACAATCACTGCTAGTGATTGAGGCAATGAGTATGAAGGTGAATTTATTCATCTCATCATTTGCCGGGGTGGCGGAACTGGCAGACGCACAGGACTTAAAATCCTGCGGTAGGTGACTACCGTACCGGTTCGATTCCGGTCCTCGGCATACTTATATTTCTGATATAAGTAAAAGCCATACACGTAGTACATAAAGAAGAGCAGCACATGTATAACCCTTCAAGGGTTAATGTGCCGGGGTGGCGGAACTGGCAGACGCACAGGACTTAAAATCCTGCGGTAGGTGACTACCGTACCGGTTCGATTCCGGTTCTCGGCATTATGAGATGTACAGATAAAAGAGCGCTTCACCGTTGTATAACGGTAGAAGCGCTCTTTTTGTTTTATAGACATAATCAGGTTCAATCCAGTCATACCGCAGTCTTCGTTAGAGCTTCTAGAATCGGTTTTTAGTTATGTTTGTATACGTTTTATATAAGTAATCGTATTTATAATTGAATCGTCTATAAAAGCATTCCTAGCGCTTCTTGAGCTGTTTAAAAAAGATGGTGAAGATTAAAGATGAGAAGTATATAAAAATAGAAATACAGAAAGATTGAACCTTCTACCTCAAGTTACTTTTATCAAAGTGATCAATGCCTTGTTGTTGCTTATACAGCATTTAAAATAGCTGAATATATGTGCGAAGAAGACTATCCATGATCAAGGATAGTCTGTTTTGTTTATAATTCTTTTTTTTAATTTGTGAAAAGCTATATATTTTTATTTTCAAATTATGTAATATATGTATATTAAACAAAATTTAAAATTTAAATAAAAGTATAATTATATTATTTAAAATATTTAAGGAGGTGATAGAGTACTCTAAAAAATGCTTTTTATTACCGTACACGATTGTAAATGTATGCTATACAAGATGAATTACAGGGTAGGAGTAGATAGAAAACACTGAACTTGATAGAGGAGGCAATATGATGGTGAAAAAGAGTCGTACTTTGTTAATCGTTCTAGTGATGTTTAGTTTGGTGTTTGGAAGTGTAGCCGTTTCTTCGTCATCTAATGTGGAAGCAGCAGGTGTGAATCTGGCACGAGGAAAACAAGTGACGGTTTCTTCGACTGAAGCCAGTGGCAATATAGCCTCTAATGCTGTAGATGGTAATACCTCTACACGCTGGGCATCTACCAACGCAGACCAACAATATTATATTGTTGATCTGGGATCGGCTCAATCGGTATCAAGTGTTATTTTACAGTGGGAAGCTGCGTATGCGAAGCAATTCCAAATTCAGACATCTACCGATAATATAAACTGGAATACGGTCTATTCGAATTATAGTAACACTGGTGGAACAAACACTATTACTTTTCCATCGACTACAGCTAGATATGTGAAAATGTATGCTTTTCAACGAGCTACAACGTATGGATACTCTTTATATGAATTTGAAATATACGGTAGTGGTACACAAGCTTCTACCGGAGTCCTTGATTATATTAAAAGTATCAGTGGCAAGCAGACAGTGATCGGCATGCACAATCGTGAACCGAATGCTACGCCTGCTGTACAAACTGAGAAAATAAAAAGCATTACAGGTAAATATCCAGGGCTGTGGAGTGGTGATTTATTATTTTCAGCAAATGATGTCAATAACCGTTGGAATATGATCTATGAAGCCAAAAAACAGTGGGATAACGGAGCAATCGTTCAGGTGATGATGCATGTTACACCTCCTACACAAGCAGATGCAGGCAATTGGGAAGGTGGCGTAGTCAGTCATCTTAGTGATACACAATGGAAAGACTTAACGACTAATGGAGGTACGTTAAACAAAGCGTGGAAAGCTCGCTTAGATAACTATGCTCAATACCTTCAATATTTAGAAGATAATAACGTGACTGTCTTATTCCGTCCATTTCACGAAATGAATCAAGGAGTATTCTGGTGGGCAGGTCGTCCGGGAAGTACAGGTACAGCTGAATTGTATCGCTTAACACATGATTATCTAGTTAAAACTAAAGGATTGACTAATCTGGTCTGGGTATGGGATATGCAAGATTTGGATCTGAATTGGAATGTATATAACCCGGGTAGTGCTTATTGGGATATCTTTGCGTTAGATGTATACAATCCAGATGGATTTACAACGCAGAAATACAATACCGCTTTGAGTGTAGCCAATGGCAAACCTATTGCTATTGGTGAATGTGATGTATTACCGACTCCGAGCCAGTTAGCGGCTCAGCCTAAGTGGGCATTTGCGATGAGCTGGGCAGAACTCACCTTTGAAAAAAATACAAATGCACAAATTCAAACCGTCTATAATGCTTCTAATGTGATCACACGTGATGAATTACCGAAGTTAAAGTAAGATAAAGTACCAGACATTACTAAGTAAGATTCAGGATTATATCAGTAAGGCGTAACTGACACAGTCCAGATGAAAAATCCAAACTGTAGACTAAGAGAGATTTCTTAGCTATTGTTTGGATTTTTTTGTTCTTACATCGTATAGGAATAGAGTTGAAATTTGTTGAATAAAGCTTTATTGTTAAAGCAAGTGAATCCATAACACAGATAAACGATACATAAAGGGGGATTATAAGCTCCATGAAAAAAATTACACTGCAAGTGATTGCAGATGAATTAAAAGTATCTAAAGCGCTTGTCTCCAAAGCGTTATCTAATGATCCGGCTGTTAATGAAGGCACACGAGAAAAGATATGGCAGACCGCAGAAGAAATGGGTTATCGGATTAAGCCTGTTCGCAAAAAAGTTGGAGATGCTCAAACAGGTAATATTGTAGTGTTAATGCCTAGAGCGTATCTTGATGATATTGAATACTGGGGTAAAGTGATGCAAGGCGTCGAAGCTGAGTTGACCAATCATCAGTTTAGTATGATTTTATCGACGATAGATATTAGTTTGTTTCCCAAAGAAGGATTGCCGTCAAGCATCTATGATCGCAAGGCGGATGGTGCTATCGTAATGGGGCATTTACCGGATAATTATATTGAAATGTTACGTTCGATCCATTTTCCCTTTGTGATGTTAGATGCGAATTTGTTAGATCCTTCGATTGATCATATTCTGGCGAATAATTTTTTGGGTGCCTATCAAGCGACCAATCATTTATTTGCACAAGGTCATCGTAACATAGGGTTTGTTGGTGATCCTGATGCTTCATGGAGCTTTCGTGAACGTAGCCGGGGATTTCGTGAAGCCATTCGTGATTTTAACGAAAAGAATACTGACGATATACAAGCAACGTTTATTGCTGGGATCGGTGTAAGTGGTACAGGAATGTATATCACTGGTGAATTCTCAGAACATTTGAAAACGCACACAACATCTGATCAAGCATTAACAGCACTATTTTGTGGAAATGATGTGGTAGCGTTAGAGACACTTAGTCTGTTATCAAAATGGGATATTCGTTGCCCGGAAGATGTATCTATTATCGGGTTTGATGATTTGACATTAACCGAGCTGATGAATCCTAAGCTAACTACAATTCGCGTGCCTAAAAATGATATTGGAATGCGAGCAGTACAAATGTTGATGCGACGTATTGAAAATCCTGATGTGACTCCTGAACATATACTAATGTCTACTCAATTGATTGAACGAGCATCAATTACAGCACCAAAGCAATCAAAAGAATAATTGGATATCATTATCACCCATTGAATAGCTAGATGTTAAAGATACCTATCCAGCACGTCATGTGTAGAAGGTGTCTTTTTGCTATGTTTACAATTGAATTATTTCAACAAATATTATAAAGTTGAATTAAATATAATTATTTTGTTGAAATAAAAATTTAAATATGTTAATGTTTGGATGTAAGCGATATCAATATTAGGGGGATTCAAAGTGAAAAAAGTATACTTACCTGTTGTACTCCTTGTCATATTATCTGTATTCGTCACCGCTTGTGGTAAAACAGAAAGTCAATCCGCCGACAAAAATGAGATTAGTGGCACGATCACTTTTTTAACGAATCGTACAGATATGATCGGTGAGAAATACGATGATTATGCTAAACGCTTTAATGAAAAGTATCCAGATGCTCATGTCGAATTTGAAGCGGTTACCGATTTGGATAAAACGACTAAGATTCGTGTAGGTTCAGGTGAATTTCCAGATGTAGTGTTAATTCCGACCATCCCTAATTCTGATCTTCCTAAATATTTCACACCGTTAGATGATCTAGGATTGAATGATCGTATTTATTTTAAAGATTACAAGTCATTTGAAAACAAAGTGTATGGCATTTCAGTTGGTGCTACGACAACAGGTATTTTGTACAATAAAAAAGCTTTTGCCGATGCAGGGATTACTACAGTGCCACAAACGTTAGATGAATTTTATGCAGCAGCAGATAAGCTGAAAGCAGCCGGTAAAGTAGCACTTGCTTCTAATTTTAAAGATCAATGGACATTATATCCGTGGTCTTCAGAGATTCCGACTGCTATCGCAGGAGATGCTAACCTCAATAACAATCGTCTTCAAAGTGATGCACCTTATCAATTGGATAATCCTTATGGTCAATCGATGGGCATTATTCGCAATATGTATGAGAAAGGCTATCTTGAACCGGATATTAATTCGACCAATTGGGAACAATCCAAAAAAGATATTGCCAGCGGTAAATTTGCGATGTATGTAATCGGCAACTGGGCGATTCCGCAAGTCATTGAAAGTGGAACCGATTCAGCTAACATCGGATACTTTCCATTCCCTTATGATAATTCTGGCAAACACAATGTGACATTAGCGCCAGACTGGGCTTATGGAGTAAACAAAAACAGTGAGCATTCGGCAACTGCTAAAGCTTTTGTAAAATGGATGTTGGAAGATTCAGGATTTGATGATTTTGCAGGATTTATTCCAGTTCTCAAAGATAAAAAGCCGGCGGTTACTCAATTAACAGAATTTAATAGCTTCAAACCGAAGTATCTTGAAGCTGTATCTGATGATCCTAAAGTGACAGCGATTGTGAATAAAGCGCAGATCACCAAAGAAGCTTTTGTACAAGAATTTGTGCTAGCTCCAGACCCACAAACGATTATTGATAAATACAACGCAACCTGGGCAAATGCTAAAAAATCACTAGGTAACTAAATCCAAATTAAAAGTTGAACTAAATAGAAGCAAAGTAGCATCGATCTGTAAACGAGTCTACTTTGCTCTATGAAGCTGTTATAGAAAGGGAATGAAGTGGAACGATGAGTCATATTTCATATCCGTTACAACGCAAATTCATTTTAATATCGTTTTTGTTGATCCCTTTGGCATTGTTAGCGCTATTTACGTATTATCCAGCGATGCGATTAGTGTACTTGAGCTTTACCAGTTGGGATGGTATTAGTCCGGTTAAAGAGTGGCTTGGGCTAGGGAACTATATTGAGATTTTTACCAATCCAGATTTGTTTGGTGTTTTTCTACATCAGATTCCATATGTACTGATTGGTATTATTCAAAATATCGTAGCGATTGTATTTGCTGTTATTTTGAATTCCAAATTGCGGGGACGTAATTTTTTTAGAGTGATGTTGTTTCTTCCTTTTATTATGAATGCCGTTGCAGTTGCATTTATGTTCCAGTATGTCTTCGATACCACTAATGGATCGTTGAATGGATTGCTAGGGCTTGTTGGATTAGAGTCATGGCAACAAAGTTGGCTCGGTAATGCTTCGCTAGTTAACTATGCACTGGCTTCGATCGGCTTCTGGCGCTTTATGGGCTACAATATGGTCATTTATCTAGGAGCTTTACAATCGATTCCGGGTGATATGTATGAAGCCGCTAAAATTGATGGAGCCAGTCGTTTTCAGATGTTATGGTCACTAACTATTCCTAATCTAACCCCTATCATCTCGTTAAATATGTTCCTAACGCTTAGTGGTGCGTTGGCTGTGTTCGATTTACCGTTTGTTTTAACCAAAGGCGGCCCTGCTGGAGCGAGTGAAACGTTCTTATTCAAAACGATCGAGACTGCTTTCCAATTTAACAATTATGGGTTAGCTTCAGCGATGAGTGTGGTATTACTTCTATTTACAGCGATTATTTTGTTAGTTCAAAATCTAGTCATTAATCGGAAAGGGGACTGATCATTAATGAGTCGAAAATTTGATCTTGTGCATATGCTCAAATATGTCATTTTGATTGTGGGTACATGTACCGTACTGTTTCCACTGTATGTTGTATTTGTAAATGCATTTAAAAATGAAGATGAAGGCAGTAACCCTTTTTCGTTACCTGCTAGCTTTTTGAACTTTGACAATTTTGCAAATGTAATCGATCGTGCAGATATTATGCATGCTTTCTTCAATACATTTTTGATTATTATGGTCGCTTTAATCGGCAATATTATACTCGGTACGATGGTGGCTTATGCTGTAGGACGAATCGAATTTAGAGGGAAGAAGCTCGTGATTGGTGCGTTTTTGATTGCTACGATTATCCCGACGATTACGACTCAGGTGGTTACCTTTTCTATTATTCAAGCGATGGGAATCTATAATACGCTGTATGCACCTATTTTGCTTTTTGTAGGAGCCGATGTGATCCAGATCTATATCTATTTGCAATTTATCAAAAATATTCCGTACGAATTAGATGAAAGTGCCATGATGGACGGAGCCAGTCTATTAAGGATTTATCGTAGTATTATTTTACCGTTACTAGGGCCTGCAACAGCTACGTTAATTATTTTAAAAACAATCAATATTTACAATGAATTGTATATTCCATTTCTGTATATGCCGAAGCAAGACTTAGTGGTGGTCTCCACAGCTATTATGCGCTTTGCAGGAAACAATCAAGCCCAATGGACCAATATCTGTGCGGCGATTCTGATTATTATGATTCCAACCGTTTTATTATATTTATTTCTGCAAAAATATATCTTTTCAGGTGTGACCAGTGGTGCAGTAAAAGGATAATCATACGGTAAGAGAGGACATGATTCTATTGGCAAGTATGTATACATCAGATCAAGAATATTCATTGCGTCAGTTGACATGGGAACTGAAAGGATTCTGGCCCTGGGTTCCGATCAAAGGAACAAGTATGGAGATTGGGAATGAATTAATGGGTGTGACCGAATGGATGCCAGCAACTGTACCTGGTGGTGTTCATTATGATCTTTATCGTGCAGGTTGGATAGAGAATCCATATCGTGATATGAATAGTCTGCAATGTGAGTGGGTGGAGAATCGCTGGTGGGTGTATCGGACATATTTTGACTGGACAGATGTATGGGATGTACATCCAGAATCTATAGGAACTGAACTGATCTGCAAAGGGCTTGATTATGAAGCCCTTATTTACTGGAATGGGCAATTTCTAGGAGAACATATCGGGATGTATGAACCGGCTGTATTGGATATCACCGCATGTCTGAAGCAAAGTCAGACTGTTGAATTACTAATTGTACTCAAACATCCTCCTGATGAAATGGGGCAAATCGGCAAAACGTCTACAACCTTTACTCAGAAAAGCCGATTCAATTACAAATGGGACTTTTCAACCCGTCTGATCAATATTGGAATCTGGGATGATCTTGTGCTCAAGTCCTATCAAAACTGTTCATTACAGGATATTCAAGTACAGACAGATCTAAACGAGCAACATCAAGGGCTTATTCAGATTGTTGGAGAGATCAAGCAACATGGGGAGAGTAAAGAGGCTAAGCTAGTGCAAGTATCTATTTTGGATTCAGCAGGAAATTCGGTTGTTCAATTAGAACAGTCACTTACAGAGCATGAGTCTGCATTTAACATTCAAAGTGTTATTGATTCTCCGCAGTTATGGTATCCCAATGGATATGGAGATCAGCCTTTGTATACTGTAGAGGTTATATTGCTTCAGCAGGATATGAAATGTGATCTGTATACATGTCGTACAGGGATTCGGCGCTTGGAATATGTAGCGAACGAAGAAAGCCCAGCCGATGCTTTACCTTACACTGTCAAAATTAACGGGCGTAAAATTTATATTCGCGGGGCAAATATCACTCCACTGGATCATCTGTACGGTAATATTACGGATGGTCGTTATGAATGGCTTATTCACCTTGCTAAAGAAGCGAATATGAATATGCTTCGCATCTGGGGTGGCGGTATTATAGAAAAAAGTATTTTATATGAGCTATGTGATATGCACGGTATTATGATCTGGCAAGAATTTATCCAGTCTAGTTCTGGAATAGATAATAGGCCTTCTCAACAGCCAGAGTTCTTGACTTTATTACAAACCAATGCGATCTCTGCGCTAAAACGTCGTCGTAATCATACCAGTCTTACGATCTGGAGTGGCGGCAATGAATTAATGAGTGCACCTAATATTCCTTCCACCTATGATGATCCCAATCTAGCGATGCTCAAGCAACTTGTTCAGCAATATGACGCACAGCGGTTGTTTTTACCAACATCTGCCTCAGGACCTGTGCAATATATTACCCATGAAAAAGGTGTCAGTCATGATGTACACGGTCACTGGAAATATGAAGGTAATCCGCAACATTATGTATTGTATGGAGAAGCAGATCATTTATTTCATAGTGAGTTTGGCGTAGACGGGATGAGTCCTGTTCGCAGTCTACATAAATTTCTAAGTGAGTCTTATCGGCAACCGACTTCGATGGAAAAGAGTCTGGTCTGGCGGCATCATGGAGAATGGTGGGATACGTATAGTCGGGATCTTGACTTATTTGGCTCTTTAGAGACATTGGAAACGTTTGTTGATTGTAGCCAATGGATTCAAGCTGAAGGGTTACGCTTTATTTTGGATTCCAATCGAAGCCGGCAGTTTAACAATAGTGGTAGTCTTGTCTGGCAATTGAATGAACCGTGGCCTAATGTGAGCTGTACAAATCTAGTAGATTATTATTATGAAACGAAGATGGCTTATTATTGGGTGAAAGAAGCATTTGCTCCTTTTCGAGCAAGTATCGATTATCGTAGTCTACATTATCAAGCAGGGCAGATTGTCGCATTTCCTATGCGCATTGTTAGTCATGATCACGACCAACCGTTTAAAGTGAATATCCAATTGCTGAACAGCAAAGGTCAGATATTGCAAGAACGTCATATTGTTGGAACAACTAATTCCAATCATGCGGTAACGCCTGCTTTGTTCCGCTGTACGATTCCACAGACTGAAGATCAGTTATTTTATATTCGCTTGCAGTCTACATGTGGAGAGAAATCGATTGCAGATAATATGTATACTTTTTCAACGAAGCAACAGTCTATCTATGCACCTGCGCTTCAAAAAGGCAATGCTTATTTACAGGTAGAAGCCGATCAAGAGTGGAGTACTTCTGTATCTGACAGTATCGCTTATACATTATGGACAAGAGATTATACAGTAATCAATCAAGGGGAAAGTGTAGCTTTGCATATCTATCCTTATGAATCCAGTAACCGTTATTGGATCACAGCAAGTGAAGCTTATTTTACTCTTTTCCCGGGTGAATCCAAACGCATTACCGTGACTTGCTGTCGTCAAGAAGCTGAATTATTTTCAACAGAGCCATTATCGGTAGAGAATATGGATCACTCTGTAATAGATGTAGAGAGATTCCCTGAGATCGTATTTAGCGCATTTCAACAACATGCTAGTATTAACGAACGACAAACTGAATTAAATAGCTAGCTAGATAACCGTTATATTTGTAGTAGAAGAGGGCTGACTCGAGAAGGAAGAGTAAGTCCTTTTTGTTCGCTTTTTATTTAAAATGAAACGTTTCCAAAAAAGTATTGAAACGTTTCCAATTTGGTGCTATTATAAATTCCATAAGAAAGGTCGGAGGTGTTAAATGACCAGCATTAAAGATGTAGCTATGCTAGCCGGCGTTGCTGTAGGAACCGTTTCTAGAGTTATTAACAACTCTGGAGCTGTTAAACCAATCACACGTCGAAAAGTAGAAGAAGCTATCCAAGAGCTTAATTATTTCCCGAATGAAGTCGCTCGTAATTTCAAAATGCAAAAATCTAAAATGGTAGCCTTATTGCTTCCGAGTATTTGGAATCCTTTCTTTTCTGAATTAGCTTATTATATTGAAGATGAATTGGATCAAGAAGGATTTAAGTTAATGTTATGCAATAGTGGAGGGAAACCTGAAAAAGAACTGTACTATCTGGATATGCTACGACAAAACAAAGTCGCTGGTATTGTAGGCATAACGTATAACGATATCGAAAGTAGTGTCAGTAATGATATTCCGATTGTAAGTATTGATCGACACTTTAATAAGAAGATCACCTGTGTCACTTCAGACAATTATGAAGGAGGGCGCTTAGCTCTAAGAGAACTGGTTAAAGCCGGATCTCAAAAGCCAGCTTTTATGGGGAGTATCACTTCTGTATTTAGCGAAACGATGAATCGAAGAAAAGGATTTATTGATGAAGCAGAAGCACTAGGAATCGATTATGTTATTTACGAAAAGGCAGATCCGATCGTAGATGATCAAGCGTATTTTGATGAGTTTTTTGGTACATATCCTGATATTGATGGTGTATTTGCAATTACAGATATGTTGGCAGCGAATTATATCGACAGAGCAACTAAACAGGGGATCTCAGTTCCAGAAGATGTAAAAGTGATTGGATACGATGGGATTCAAGATAGTCCTTATTTTCATCCTATATTATCCACAATCAGACAACCAGTAGAAGAAATGGCGCGCACGAGTATTAGACTCCTGTATAGCAAAATGGAAGGTGTCTCTTTGGAGCAGCAAGTATACCGTATTCCAGTAATGTTCAAACAAGGTGAAACGACATGATCTTTGTTTAGATCAAAAAAACTTCAGTACATACTGCGTAATAAGGAGTACTTGCTGTTTTTTATTTAAAATTGGAAACGTTTCAAAAATGATCAATCCCATAAAATGAAACGTGAATATTTTATTTAGACCAAGTTGGAAACGTTTCAAAAAGGATAGAAATGAAAGGGAGAATGAGAGTGGATTCGATAACCAGTCAGGTCCAACAACCGACCAAAACCAAACAAAAAAGATGGAGTCGCTTCAAACGAGACTATGAATTGTATTTATTTTTACTACCGATCATTATTATTTATCTTCTATTTAAGTACTATCCTATGTATGGCGTACAGATTGCCTTCAAAGATTTCTCACCAAGTCGGGGAATATGGGGAAGTGAATGGGTAGGATTTCAACACTTTATCGATTTTTTTAATTCCTATAATTTCTGGACAGTTATTATGAATACGCTCTCACTTAGCTTCCTATCCTTATTATTTGGATTCCCTGCTCCGATTATTATTGCCATTATGCTCAATCAAATGCTAGGGAAAACATACAAAAAATTTGTACAGACTGTGATTTATGCACCCCATTTTATATCTACAGTAGTACTGATCGGTATGCTGAACGTTTTTCTATCTCCCAATAGTGGAATGATCAATCATATCATTACGATGTTTGGTGGAGAACCGATTCTCTTTATGGCAGATGAAGGATGGTTCCGACCACTGTATATCTTATCAGGGATCTGGCAAGAAACAGGGTTTGCCACGATCATTTATCTGGCTGCACTGGCGGGAGTTAACCCTGAACTTCACGAAGCGGCAACAATGGATGGTGCAAGCAAATGGAAACGTGTATTGTACGTCGATATTCCAAGTATTTTGCCAACGATTGTGATCTTACTGATTCTCGCTCTCGGTAATATCATGAGCATAGGTTTTGAAAAAGCATTCTTAATGCAAAGTGATCTGAATTATGCCACCTCTAATATTATTCCAACTTATGTGTATGAGATGGGAATTCAGAAAGCACAATATAGCTTTTCGACAGCAGTAGGTTTGTTCAACTCACTGATCAATATTGTTCTGATTGTTACAGTCAACCGAATTGCCAAAAAAATGACAGAAACCAGTCTCTGGTAGGGAGGAGTTTACTTTGAATTCATTGCTGAAGCGTAAAAGTCGAGGAGATATGTGGTTTGACATTATTAATTATGCTCTACTGACCTTTATTATGTTGCTTGTATTATATCCATTGTATTTTGTATTGGTTGCCTCATTCAGTGATCCTAATTATATCTATTCGGGTGAGATTTGGTTATTTCCTAAAGGGTTTACTCTAGATGGATATGAACGAATTTTTAATGATTCTTCGATATGGATTGGATACGCGAATTCGATTTTGTATGCCACACTCGGAACACTGATCGGAGTTGCAGTTACGGTATTTGCAGCTTATCCTTTAGCTCGTAAAAATCTAGCTGGAAAGTCTTTTATTATGTGGTTTTTGCTAATCACTATGTTTTTTAGTGGAGGGTTGATTCCTACCTATTTGCTAATAAAGGATCTGCATTTATTAAATACCATGTGGGCGCTTATTCTTCCTGGAGCAGGTGGCGTATTTAACGTTATTATCGTCAGAACGTTTTTTCAATCATCGATTCCAGATGAAATGTGGGAAGCCGCTTCTATCGATGGTTGTTCCAATACTCGATTTTTCTGGAGTATCGTTCTACCTTTATCCAAATCTATTTTAGCGGTTATGGTGCTTTATCATGTAGTCGGCTTTTGGAATGGATTCTTCGATGCTTTGATTTATTTGAGTGACGATAAGAAGTATCCACTACAATTAGTCCTTCGCAATATTCTAATTCAGAATCAGGTCAACTCGGGCATGATGATTGATGTCGAATCGTATGCAGCGAAAATGCGTGTGACTGAATTGATTAAATACGGCGTGATTATGGTATCCAGTCTACCTTTACTGATGTTGTATCCATTTTTGCAGAAGTACTTTGTTAAAGGAGTCATGATCGGATCAATCAAAGGATAAGTGAAATAGAGTTACACAGAAGTGATGATCGCAAAGAGATCTATTTTCATAACATGTGATACCAGATTGTAGCTTGTGGAAAGTATAAGGAGGTTAGAAATTGTGAAATCTGTATTCAAAAGTACCGTCATTTTGATGGTGAGTGGAGCGTTAATACTGGGTGGATGTTCAAACAATAATGGTTACAACAATCAAAGTAGTGATCCCAGTAAAAAAGTAGCTTTTAATCAAACAGGTCTTCCTATTGTAGATGAATCCATAACGTTAAGAATGGTATCTCCAAAGTCTGCTTTAGCTCCAGAATTTTCAGAAATGGAAATCTTTAAACGTTTGGAAAAGAAGACACATGTCAAAATCAATTGGGAGAATATCCCCGATACTGATTATACAGAAAAGAAAAATTTGCTGATTGCTAGTGGCGATTTACCAGATGCTTTTTATGCAGCAGGATTTACCGATTACGAGTTAATCAATTATGGAAAAGATGGCACGATTATTCCGTTGGAAGATTTGATTGATCAATATGCGCCTAACTTGAAAGCACTGCTTAACCGTCGTCCTGATATCAAGTTAGCCATTACAGCAACAGATGGGCATATCTATGGATTACCTTCTTGGGAAGAAAACAATCTTGAAATCAACCCGTTCTTTCATGTGATTAATAAATCATGGCTGGATCAATTAGGGCTTCCGGTTCCGCAAACGTTAGATGAATATACAGCAGCTTTACTTGCTTTCAAAACACAAGATCCTAATGGAAACGGCAAGCCTGATGAAATCCCATTAAGCTTTATGCATATGCAATGGTGTATGGATATTGCAGGTCTTTTTGGAGCTTTTGGGCTTCCTGACAATTTGGAGCACAGAGTGGTTCGCAATGGACAAGTGATCTTTACCGCTACCCAGCCTCAATACAAGGAAGCATTAACGTATTTCCATGAGAAATGGTACAAGCAAGGTCTGATTGATCCAGAATCATTTACTCAAGATGCCGCGCAGTATTTATCTAAAGGTAAAACGATTGATGAGACGCTTGGATCGTATATCTGGTGGGAAGCTGAAGAAGTGGTTGGAACAGAGCGTGCTAAAGATTATGTTCTTCTATCTCCACTAAAAGGACCGCAAGGAGATCAATTGATTGGACGTGCTAACGGTGGAGGCCCAGGGCGCGGAGCTTTTGCTATTACTAGCGTCAACAGTAATCCCGAATTGACGATGCGTTGGATTGATCAACAATATGAACCGTATATGGCTGCCCAAATTCACTGGGGTCCGTTAGATATCATATTTAAAAAAGACAAAAATGGTAAATTAGTCAATCTGCCACTTCCAGAAGGAGCATCCGCAGGAGAGTATCGCCAAAAAGTAACACCAGGATCAGGTGGACCGGGCGTCATTACGGCTGCTGATTTTGGGAAAGTTGTAGATATGGAGCCTCGTGCTCAGAATCGTGCTAAAGATTTAGCCAAATACTATGTTCCTTATATGGAAAAAGAAAAGTACCCAAATATCTTTTTTGCAGCAGAAGAATTGGATAAGATCAACAGAATTGAGCCTGAATTAATGAGATATGTCAACACCAAAAGAGGACAATTTATTGTGGACGGTGTGACCGATGAAGAGTGGAATGATTATTTAAAAACATTGGAGAAAATGGGTCTGAATGAATTGATGGGCATCTATCAGACCGGACTTGATCGTTACAACGCTAATCTTACAAATAAATAGAGAATAGGTGGAGAACAACTGTGCTTGATGTTATTGCTATTGGAGAATTGCTAGTGGATTTTACCCCGGCTGGACATACAGCTGAACATCATCAATTGTTTGAGTGCAATCCTGGAGGGGCACCTGCTAATGTAGTGACTGCATTGTCTCGTCTAGGAGCGAGTACGGCATTAATCAGTAAGGTAGGAGGTGATCCATTTGGTTCGTTACTACATCAACGATTGTTAAATGCTGGAGTGGATGTATCTGAAGTGTCTTTTACAGACGAAGCGAGTACAACCTTGGCTTTTGTTCATTTAGATGATCAAGGCGATCGATCGTTTAGCTTTTTTCGCAAGCCAGGGGCTGACACTTTTCTGAAATCAGAAGACATTTCACTCGAGCGGATTCAACATTGTAAAGTGCTGCATTTTGGTTCGGTATCGTTGAGTCATGAACCTGCACGTAGTGCGACTCAGACTGCGGTGATGCAAGCCAAAGAAGCAGGAGTACTTCTTTCTTTTGATCCGAATCTGCGTATGTCTTTATGGGAAAGTGAAGAAGAAGCTAAGCAACAGATATGGTGGGGAATGAACCATACGGATATTTTAAAAATATCGGAAGAAGAACTTTGTTTTATTTGCAACACCACTGATATTGAAAAAGGTTCGTTAGAGTTACAACGTCAATTCAATATTCCCTTGATCGTAGTAACTTTAGCTGAAAAAGGTTGTTATTACCGTTTATCTCATCTAGAGGGATATGTAAAGGGTTTCCAAGTTGACACTATTGATACTACAGGCGCTGGTGATGCTTTTCTAGGTTGCTTGTTATATCACATTCTGAAGAGTGATAGTGCTTTGGAACATGTAACAACGCCACAAATGATAAGTATGCTTACTTTTGCGAACGCTGGAGGAGCATTAGTGACTACACGAAAAGGGGCTCTTGAAGCGATGCCAACAATAGATGAGATTGAGCAATTTATGAAGTTAAATCAACAGCATACTACAGATGTATTCAGACCCGGTTTTCATTTTGCACCTGCCGCTAACTGGGCGAATGATCCGAATGGATTAGTGTATTACGAAGGCATGTATCACCTTTTTTATCAATATCATCCGTACAGTACGAAATGGGGACCAATGCACTGGGGGCATGCTGTCAGTGAAGATCTTATTCAGTGGCAACATATGCCGGTTGCTTTATTTCCGGATGAACATGGAGCGATTTTTTCGGGTTGCTGTGTTGTAGATTGGCAAAATAGTAGCGGATTATTTGAAGATACTCATGGATTAATCGCTATATTTACCCATGCAGATACCCATCCAGACACCGATCAACCCCGTCAACGTCAGAGTCTAGCTTATAGTAGCGATCAAGGGCATACCTGGCACAAATACGCTGGAAATCCTGTGATTACGGAAAAAGACTTGATCGATTTCAGAGATCCTAAAGTATTCTGGCATTCGCAAAGTGCTCACTGGATTATGGTGATTGTTGCAGGCGATCATGCACGATTCTATACATCCAAAAACTTATTGGAATGGTCGTTAACCAGCACATTTGGCGAAGGTCAAGGTTCACATGATGGGGTATGGGAATGTCCTGATCTATTTGAATTACCTATAGATGATACAGGGTATTCCAAATGGGTGCTGATAATAAGTATAGGAGATCATCCTGAATACCCTGAAGGATCTCGAACACAATATTTTGTTGGAGATTTTGACGGTCATACCTTCAGCAATGATAACCCTAAAGATCATGTCATGTGGTTGGATTATGGTAGAGATAATTATGCAGGCGTGACTTGGTCAGATATACCTGAACAAGATGGACGCCGGGTGATTATCGGCTGGATGAGTAATTGGAAATATGCTAACGACACCCCTACTGATTTGTGGCGTGGTGCTATGACGCTACCACGTGTCTTATCTCTAACTTCTAACAACGGACATACAATACTCAAGCAAATGCCTGTACAAGAAATACAACAGTTACGTGAAGAATCTCGACATTGGGAAAATATTTTGATTACACCTGCAACTCCTTTTGTAGAGCATACCCGTAATGATCTCATCGAAATAGAAGTAGAGCTAGATGTCCGCTCGCAAGATGAAGTTCATATCCGTCTTCAATCTTCGCAACAAAGTGAAGTGATTGTCGGTTACGATCCTGTGCAACAGTGGTTATTTATCGATCGTTCTCGTTCAGGAATAACGGATTTTCATCCTTCATTTGCTGTCAAACATGGCGCTCCTCTAGCGATAAAAGAAGGGCGATTACATCTGCGTATTTGGGTAGATCGCAATTCGATAGAAGTGTATGCCAATCAGGGTATTGTCGCTATCACCGATCAGATTTTCCCAGATCCACTTGAATCTATCGAGATCAGTACAAAATCAGGTCAAACGACGCTAACTTCTCTTCAATTGCATACCCTGAAATCGGTGGCAATGCAAGATGCTATTGCATGGGGGGCAGATGCATGAGTCACCTGGCAGAAGATCGTGGATTGATAATGTATTGGGACTTTGATGAAGGTAACGGATCAAGCACGGTAGAGAATATCTCTCAAGTCCAAGATTCGATCCATTATGTTTTTCATTCATCAGAGTTGCATCAGCATGATCCACAGTGGAGAAAAGGCGTTGTCGGAAGTGGGCTGTGCTTCGATGGATATTCAACGTATATTGCTCATTCATTGGATAAGACAGGTATAGAGCGTGAAGCTGTCTCTTTCTCTGCATTTACGATAGGAGTCTGGATAGCACCACGTTCTTATGATTGGGGCAACGAAGGCAAGCTAACAGCTATTGTGAATCGTCATGATATGGAGCAAAAACAAGGCTATTTACTAGGAATGTCACGACATGGATCATGGTCTTTTCAAGTAGGGCTGGATACCGGGCAATGGAAAGAAGTATGGGCACCTGCTGGATATGAACTTCCCAAAAATACATGGTCTTGTATCCATGCTGTATTTGACAGTGATCGTGGAGAACTTAAATTGTATTTGAATGGTAGCGAAATAGCTTGTACTGATGTACCTGTGGGCGCTCGACTTGTTCAAGCTGACGATACCGATCTGCTTATTGGTAGAAACAATCATAGTAGTGTACTTGCTGATGTATTCCATCTTCAAATGTTCAGTGGCATCCTCGATGAACTCAAAATATACAATCAAGCACTGAATATGGAGCAGATTGCTTTTGCGTATCAACATGTTTTAGACAGTACGTCTGAAGGTACGCATCCACAGCTAGAATATGACGAGATCAAGCTAGATCGAACACCATTATTACAAGATCGGCATCGACCACAGTATCATGCGAGTCCGCCTGCTCATTGGATGAATGAACCCCATGCACCGATTTATTTTGACGGGCAATATCATTTATTTTATCAACACAACCCTTTGGGTCCATTCTTTTATCATATTCATTGGGGGCACTGGGTGAGTAAAGATCTTGTACACTGGCGTGATCTCCCGGTAGCGCTAGCTCCTGAACATGATGACCTTTCACCTGATGGCATTTGGTCTGGAAGCGCTACTTATGATGCCAACGGGCTACCTGTTTTGTTCTTTACAGCAGCCAATGATAATCTTTCTCCCAATCAAAGTGTAGCCCTTGCACAAAGCACTTATTTGCAAGATCACAATCCAGATCTTGTGCAATGGACTAAATATTCAGATTCTCTGATGGTGCAACCCCATGGAATAGGTGCGTTTGGAGATTTTAGAGACCCTTTTGTATGGAAAGAAGGTGATCGCTGGTTAGCTTTAGTAGGATCAGGTATTGAAGATGTAGGCGGAGTAGCACTTGCCTTCTCTTCAGAAGATATGCTGAATTGGACGTACAAAGGTATCTTTTATCAAGCGGATCTACAGAAATATCCTTATCTTGGGCCGATTTGGGAGTTGCCTGTCTTTCTTCCATTAGGAATCGATCAGCAGGGTCAGCATAAGCATATTTTGTTAGTTAGCCCTGTAGGAGAGGGCGCAGATGTTGAAGTGTTCTATTGGATCGGGCAATGGGATGAACAACAAATGTCATTTATACCAGATCAAGAAGAACCTCAATTAATTGATGTAGGAGATTTTCATTTTACAGGCCCGAGCGGAATGATAGATCCCAAAACCAATCGAAAAATTATTTTCACTATTGCACAGGGTGATCGTACTTCGGAACTTGAATATCAGGCAGGTTGGGCTCACAATGCTGGGTTACCGCTAAGCATCTATTTGAGGGAAGATGGACGATTAGGCATAGAACCTATTCAAGAGCTT
Organism: Paenibacillus sp. PK4536; assembly: GCF_028594455.2. Lineage (NCBI taxonomy): Bacteria > Bacillati > Bacillota > Bacilli > Caryophanales > Paenibacillaceae > Paenibacillus > Paenibacillus sp. PK4536. The sequence goes on along the minus strand of NZ_CP126313.1, from coordinate 4,601,608 downwards.
CAATCCCTGCGTGGGAAGAAGCATGTATCGTTTCAAGAAAAGTCGTTACAAGAAGCTAATGACCTTCTGAAGCATGTTCGAGGTGACCGACTAGAGATTCAGGTCGAACTGCAATCCAGAACAGCTCAAAACATAGGGATTAAAGTTCGGTGTACACCGGATCGAGCAGAAGAAACGTTGCTATATTACGATAAAAAGGCTGATCAATTGTTGGTTGATCGTACCAAATCAACACTGAATCCTCAAGAGGTCTCTACAGGCATTCAAGGGGGTACTTTAGACATTCATGATGATCCGTTGAAGCTTCATATCTATCTGGATGGTTCTATGATCGAAGTCTATGCAAATGGATTGAAAAGCTTAACGACTCGAGTCTATCCTAGTCGAGCAGATGCTTTGGAAATGGAACTTTGGAGTGATGGAGAGTTAGAAGTGATCTCGATGGAAGTATGGGATATGCAATCGATTTGGTAGAAGCGCTTTATACGATGAAGGAGGCTATTTAATGAAAAATATCAAGAGTAGACAATCTTGGATTTCCAAATTGATTATTCCGATTATGATTCTTCAATGTATCGCTCCTGAAATATCAGCGGCAGCAGCACCTGAATCTACGATAAGCGATATTTCGATTTCACAGAAAGACATCCAATCATCGGTGACAGATGCAGTTTATCAAAATCCTGCATTATCAGCTACACAAGAAGTCTATGGGATTACCAATCCAGGTTTTGAGACAGGAGATCTTACGGGCTGGACGGTGGTTGAAGGTAATGCATTCGGCCCGAACAGTGTATCCAATGAAACGACATGGTGGGCTGAAAAAATTCCATACAATCAAGAAGGCTCTTATCATCTAAATGGTTGGAAATATGATGAATCGGCTACAGGTACACTTCGTTCGAGTACGTTCAAGCTTGGTGGGACAGGTTGGATTACGTTTAGATTGGGCGGAGGTAAGCATAATAATGAAGCCTACGTGAACATTATTGATGCAGATACAGGAAATTCTGTAGCCAAATACGGAAATTCTGCTTTTAATGAATCTGGATTTCCCAATCCCAATCAAGGATTAAGACTTGCAAATATGGAAAAGTATAAAGCAGATTTGTCTAAGTATGTAGGTAAAAAACTGTATATTGAGATTGTGGATCATGCAACCTCCGATTGGGGACTGATCTTCGCAGATGATTTCCAAACATTGTATAAAACGGCTCCTCAAGAAGGCGTATTAGCAGAAAATAGGGTTCCAGTGGCTACTATTCCCGGTGAAATAAAAAATCCTAGCTTTGAGACAGGGAATATTGAAGGTTGGACAGTAGACGGGACTCCTTTTCAAGTAACCGATGAATCTAAAGCGGGCAAAGAAGGACAGTATTATGCCAAGTCTTCTCTGGAAGGAATCGGTTCATTAACTTCCAGTACTTTCAAACTTCAAGGAACAGGCATGATAAACTTTACTATTTTGGATATTGTTCATCCAGAGGATGCTTATGTTGCACTATATGATGCACAGACAGACGTGCTACTGAAAAAGACAGAGACTGTCAGTGCCAATCAGAAGATCTCATGGCAACTCCAGAAATATTATAATAAGCAACTGTATCTGAAGATTGTCGATTCATCTGATCAAGCTAGTATTGCTGTTGATGCTTTTCGAGCCAACAATGTAGGTACTATTTTTGATATGAATTTTGACGAAGGTACAGGAAAGAAAGCATTAGAGAAAGTTACCAATATCGAACACGATGTGAATTATGTATTTAACAACGCTAGATATATGGATTCCAAAGATCCTAGATGGACTTCACGTGGAGTGAAAGGTGGAGCCTTGCTATTTGATGGCTATTCGAATGATATTCAGATCCAAGCCAAAGACACTGTTGCTGTCAATGATGCATTAACAATCGAAGCTTGGGTAGCTCCACGTAGCTATGAATGGGGAGATGGCAATAAGTTATCTACGATTGTCAATCAGTCTAACCCGGATAAAGCAGAAGGTTTTGCACTTGGAATGTATCGACATGGCACATGGTCGATGCAGTTAGGAATCGGCGGTCAGTGGGTTCAAGTATGGGTTAAAGATCACCCGCTTGAGAAATACAAATGGAATTATGTCACTGCCACTTTTGACAAAACAGAAGGTATTATCAAGTTATACTTGAACGGTAAGCAAGTAGCCTCTCAGGCAACACCTGCGAACGTTCCGATTACTCCTTCTTCAGCAGATTTAGTGATCGGGAAAAATAACAATCCAGTCGAGCTAGCAGGTTTATTTTCATTTAATATGTTTAGCGGACTGATTGATGAATTAAAACTATACAACAAAGCACTAACTTCTCAAGAGATTTTAGCTGAATATGAGAGTGTGAAGACTCTGCATGGTGGCAACATTCTAACTATTCCAAATGGTGATATTGATGAAGATCCTGCTGTTTTTGATGGGGATCAACATCGTCCACAATATCATGCAATGCCTCCACAAAATTGGATGAATGAAGCACATGCACCGATTTATTTTAACGGAAAATATCATTTATTTTATCAACATAATCCGCAAGGCCCTTTCTGGCATCAGATTCATTGGGGTCATTGGGTGAGTGATGATATGGTACATTGGGAAAATGTACGACCTGCACTTGCTCCAGAAGCAGGCAGTCTGGATCCTGATGGTGCATGGTCAGGCAGTGCAGCCTATGATCGCGAAGGTAATCCTGTATTATTTTATACAGCTGGAAATGATGCATTATCTCCTAATCAACGTACAGCTCTAGCCAAACCTGCGAATTTGGCTGATCCTAATTTGGAGAAATGGGTGAAACATCCTACACCGGTGACTGAACAGAACGGTAAAGGAATTCCGAATGAATTCCGCGATCCTTTTGTATGGTATGACAAAGAAACTGACAAGTGGTATCAGTTAGTCACGTCCGGTATCAAAGATTTTAGCAGTGGTACAGCTCTGGTCTATGTATCGGATGATATGTATAACTGGGAGTACAAAGGTCCACTATATGAAAGTGATCGAACTCGCTATCCTGAACTCGGTACAGTATGGGAATTGCCTGTATTGTTACCATTAGGTAAAAATAGTGCAGGCAAAGAAAAATATATTTTTATGATTAATCCGCATGAAAAACCAGAGCATGTTGCTCCAGCTAACGATGTGCAAAGAGATGTTGAAGTCTTTTACTGGATAGGCACATGGGATCGAGAACATTTCAAATTTATTCCGGATCAAGAAGCGCCTTCTAAGTTAGATGTAGGCGACGGCTATTTAACCGCTGAAAGTGGAATGGTCACACCTGACGGTAGAACAGTCATTTATTCGATGGTGCAAAATGTAAGAACACCGCAAGCTGAATATCAGGCAGGCTGGGCTCATAATTTGGCATTGCCGATTTCGCTGAGTCTGGATAGTAAGGATCAATTACAGATTAAACCGATAGAAGAATTACAGAGTCTACGGGGTGCGAAAGTAGTCAATTTCAAAGAAAAAAATCTACAAGCTGCTAATCAAGCTATTCAATCGGTCAAAGGCGATACGTTAGAAATTGTAATGGAAATCGATCCTAAACAATCTCAGAAGTTTGGACTGAAAGTCAGACGCTCTGACAAAGGTGAAGAGGAAACATTAATCTATTATGATAAAACCAATAAAACCTTTAACGTCGATCGCAATAAAAGCAGTGTAGATCCTGATGTACGTGTCGATGGCATCCAAGGCGGATATGTAGACCTTGATGGAGAAAATCTGAAATTGCATATTTTCTTGGATCGTTCGGTTGTTGAAGCTTTTGCCAACGATAAGAAAAAATTGACCACTCGCGTCTATGTGGGTAGATACGATTCGCTTGGTTTACAAGTCTGGGCAGATCAGGATATCCAAGTGAAGTCGATGGAAGTATGGAATATGAATGCTTTGACAGGTGAACCTGCTCCACCTGTAGATGTACCAGAGGATTGGGATAATACCAAATACACCAATATTAAAGACTTGCCTAATCATGATTTTGCTACAGGGGATCTTACAGGATGGATTAGCGAAGGGAATGCTTTCCAAAATGTACATGTCACCAATCAAAAGTTTTTCTGGGATACGATTTATTTCAATCCTTCTCAAAAAATCCCGGGTGGGTACCATTTATGGGGATTCAATGAACAAGCTGGAGGAGATAGCTTAACCGGTACACTACAATCACAACGTTTTATTCTGGGAGGAAATGGACGTATCAATTTCTTACTCAGTGGTGGTCGTGATATCGATAAATTATATGTAGCACTGGTTCGAGCATCAGACGGCAAAGAGTTATTTAAAGAAACAGCGACTAACTATGAAGAGTATCAAAGAAAAATTTGGGATGCATCTGCGTATTTAGGCGAAGAACTCTACATTAAAGTAGTGGATCAATCAACTGGAGGATTCGGACATATTAATGTCGATGACTTTAATGTACCTGCTCGTAAATAGAAAAAATATAAAGAATAGCATCCATTCGTTCACGATAATAGATCCTCTAGATTCTTGCCTTTAGAACCTAGAATACGCTATAATACAGACGCATAGCATAGTTTACTTTCTATTATAAATGTTGCTCATAGGTGAACGGTGAGATCCTTAGCATTCAAGTAGGTATACGTGGTTATCATAAGTACACCTATTGTACAAAGGACTGACTCATGAATAATGGGTTGGTCCTTTTTTTGTCAGATCACAGATCAATAATAAAGAAAGGGTGTTGGATATGTTCGGTAATGATTGGGATGAAGTATTAAAAGAAGAAATCGAAAAGCCTTACTTTCAACAGTTGATGACATGGCTAGATCAAGAGTATGCAGAAGAGGTCGTCTATCCTCCACGTGACCTGCTTTTTCAAGCTTTTCGTCTGACTCCCTATGCAGAAGTCAAAGCTGTAATTTTGGGACAAGATCCTTATCATGGTGCAGGACAAGCAGAAGGATTAAGCTTTTCAGTGATGCCAGGGGTAAGAGTACCACCTTCTTTACGTAATATCTACATAGAGTTAAAAGAAGATATCGATGTACCGACACCCAATCACGGTTCCCTTGTACAATGGGGCAAAGAAGGTGTTCTTTTGCTCAACACTGCATTAACAGTCAGAGAATCCAAGCCTGCTTCTCATCGAGGCAAAGGATGGGAACAATTCACAGATGCTGTTATTCATGCGCTTAATAATAGAAAAGAGCCAATGGTATTTTTACTGTGGGGCAATCATGCTGGTGAAAAAGAAGCTTTTATCGATCAAGAGCGTCATCTAGTGATTCGTTCAGCACATCCAAGTCCTTTTGCTGCTCGCAAAGGATTTTTTGGAAGCAAACCTTTTTCACGTACCAATCAATTTCTTGAGGAGCACGGTGAACGTCCAATCGACTGGCGTATTCCTAATATCACATAAAGACTAATCATTCAGGGAGGTGAAAAGATGAAGCATTGGGAAGGTAAAAAAGTAGTAGTCACCCGAGATGATGAATATTCTTCTCGCTTGTACGGTACGATCCAGTACTGGGATGAAAGTAAAAATAGATTGATTCTGCAACCGGGTGCGATCAATGTTCTGCTCAATGATATTTTGTATATTAAAGAACTAGAACAGTTACCACAAGAGCTAGAGTCTTCCGCAGCAGAACTGAATCATATCGGGTATATTATGAAATTACCTGTGCAATTCGATAATGCTATTCTTTTCGGCTCCCAAGTTATGATCTGGCAAGGGGATCGACTGGTTGAACTTCAAGCGCAGATCGTCAGACACGATCATCAACAAGTTGTTTTGGGAAATGGACGTATTTTGCGTAAATCCGATTATCGATTTATTGTACGTTCTCTACGTGGATGCTGAACTACATAGTGATGAAAATACCCCTTGATTTTCCAGAAAAAGAAGAGAATTTACAGGACTATAGCCTTATTTTGGATCATTTATCTTCAAAAATATAGTATTCCAACCGATATTAATACAGGAATGGACAAAGCTGAACACAAATATTGTACACAAGGGGAGAAATTAATGACACATACTGCAAAAATGGCAAAATGGATGCTTGCAATTGTAATCGTGGCAAGCACACTATTTCCAGCCGGAGTTTTCGCAGCAAATACGACTGCCGTATCACTCAAATTCGCCGACGATAATGCATTAACTTTATCTTTAGATGATGATGCTACTGACTTGACAGTATCTACAGTAGACGGAGCAGGCAATACAGAAGATGTATCTGACGAAGCGAAATGGACTTCTTCAGCATCTACAGTAGCAACAGTTAAAGCAGGAAGCATTACGCCGGTTGGCACAGGAACAACGACAATCACTGCTAAGTATGGCGATCTATCTGCTACTAAAAAAGTAACAGTGAACTCACCCTATACAGCATTAAAAATTTCACCAGATGCAGCAGCAAATGTAACGATCGGACAGCCTTATACATTTACAGCAACAGCTACCAAAACAGACGGTAGTTCAGAAGATGTCACTTCTTCAGTAACATGGTCTACATACAGTGCAGCAGTAGCCACTGTATCTCTGGGTACGGTAAAAGGAATCAAACAAGGAACAACAACAGTAACTGCTAGATATGCAGGATTGGCAGATACACAAACGATCTATGTACGTTCTTCTTTCCAAGGATTGTTGCTAACACCTGAAGAAGATCAAGTGATGTTTATCGGTGATACGCCTAAACAAATCAAAGCAGAAGTAGCTGACGCCACTCGCGTAAATACAGATGTAACGAGTGATGTGAAATGGACTTCATCTAATGCAATCAACGTAACAGCAGATAAAGGTTTGCTTACTCCGTGGGTAGAAGGTACTTCTACGATCAAAGCAGAGTATGAAGATTATACAAAGAGCTTCAAAGTTACAGTCTACAAAACTATGAAAAAAGTAGAATCTAGTGTAGATTCAATCGACTTGGTTACAGGAGATAGTGCTACACTTCCTAAAGTAACAGGTACAGCAGTAGATGGAACAACAGTAGACTTATCTAAGCTTGTAGAATGGAGTGCAGGTGACGGAAGTGTTGCTTCAGTTACAAGTACTAAAGTAGAAGCTGAAAGCGAAGGTAAGGTCAATCTAGTGGGTACGATTGGTGACCTTAAAGTAACTGTACCGGTATCGGTTCAGACGAAATTGCTTGTATTAACACCAGATGTAACGACTTTAAGTATTGTTGTTGGTGAATCTTCAAGCTTGCCTAAAGTAGAAGCGATGACAGTAGAAGGTTCTACGATTGATGTAAGTAAAGATATCGACTGGACTTCTTCTTCTGAAAGCTTATTGTTAACAGGTTCTACAGCAAAAGCATTGCTAAATGGTAAAGCTACGCTTAAAGGAACTTACCTTAACAAAATCGTTAAAGTTTCAGTAACGATGGAACCTAAAATTAAATCAATCACAGTTACGCCAGAAGTGGTTGAATTGAATATCAAAAAGAGCAAATCTGTTAAAGCAGTAGGAACATATGCGGCAACAGGTAAATCTGTAAACCTATCTACCAAAATGAATTGGGTGTCTTCTAATCCTTCTGTAGCTACAGTTAAAGGATCAAGCATCAAAGCCGTGAATCTAGGAACAGCAACGTTAACAGGATCATACCAGGGCTTAACATCGACAGTTAAAGTCAATGTAACAGCGAAGTTGAAAAAATTAACGTTCTCTGAGAAAGCTTTGAAATTGACTGTTGGCGATGCTAAATCGGTTCAGGTCGTAGCTGAATATGATACAGGTCTGAAAGTGGATGTAACGAAAGAAGCATCATGGACAAGTACCAAAGCCAATATCGCTACAGTTACTGAAGGTAAAATTACAGCACTTGCTAAAGGGACAACAACAATCAAAGTAGAATACGGCGATAAAAAAGTGTCGACTACTGTGAACGTAAAAGAAGTTGTTCCTGCTAAACAATAATAGTCAATGTATTCACTTGATATGATCTAGCTAATAGGAAGACTCTACCTCATGAGGTAGAGTCTTTTTGTTAACAAAACTTGCCAAAAGGCAGTACTTCATTTAAAATAAGAACAAAAGTTCGTATATGATTACATGCCTATTGGATTTGTGATCAGAAGGAGAGATACATCATGTTAGAAGATAATGAACGTAAGTTGTTGCGTATTTTGTATAACTTTTTTTCGTTGTACCGTCGTATGCCAGAATGGAGAGAATTATCTTTCAAAACAGGCAAGACGACTCAAGAGTTGAGTCAGATTTTATTATCACTCGAACATAAACAATACATATACTGGGATAACAAACTTGAAGTGAATAGTGTCGTCATGATTCAGGGTTGGGAGCGCAAAGAAAAGACCGTACTTCCTCTTCCAGAATCGTATTGGACACAGTATTAGAAGATTACATATCGAGCGCATACACGAACCCAAGCAAGTGATTGACAACGTTATAAATTCTTGATATTATATGGAAGTTGTCATACTTATTTTGACCTGTTAGCTCAGCGGGAGAGCACTATCTTGACAGGGTAGGGGTCAGTGGTTCGATCCCACTACAGGTCATAACCGAAAGTCCTTGTCTATCAAGGGCTTTTTTTGTTTTTTATTCAGCAGACCAATCTGGAATTTGGCTTTCTACGTTACGACCACCAGATGCTATACCTTTAGGTGAAATTTCATTAATACTTTCAAGTTCATTTTTGCTTAATTCGATATGAACAGAACCAACATTTTCTTCTAAATATTTTACTCTTTTTGTACCAGGTATAGGCGTAACACCTTGTGCGATCATCCAAGCTAATGCTAGTTGTGAAGTAGATACATTTTTTTGTTGAGCGAGTGCTTCAATATGTTTTACTAGATCAACATTTCGTTGAAAATTATCTCCAATGAAACGGGGAAGGTTGCGACGAGCATCATCCTCTGCTAGATCTTCATAACGTTTAATCTGACCAGTAAGAAAACCACGTCCTAAAGGGCTGTAAGCAACAAACTCGATTCCTAATTCTTTACATAGTGGAAACAAATCATCTTCGGCTTCACGACTCCATAGTGAATACTCAGTCTGTAAAGCAGTAATAGGATGGACGTTATGAGCACGTTTAATTTGATTGACAGAAGCTTCAGATAGACCCAAACAACGTACTTTACCTTCTTCTACTAACTTTGCCATAGCTCCAACAGTTTCTTCTATGGGAATGTTAGGGTCAACACGATGTTGGTAATAAAGGTCAATATGATCGGTTCCTAGACGTCTAAGGCTCGATTCACAAGAAGATTTTACATAGTCTGGATGTCCGTTAACCCCTAAAAATGAGCCATGTTCTCCGCGCATTGAGCCGAACTTAGTGGCTAATACAATTTCAGAACGTCTTCCCTTGAATGCTTGTCCAATCAGTTCTTCATTAGCTCCGACTCCATAGGTATCTGCTGTATCTAAAAAATTAATACCTAATTCAACAGCTCGATGTAAAGTACGAATCGATTCTGCATCATCTCGTCCACTATAATATTCTGACATTCCCATACAACCTAGTCCTAATACAGATATTTCAATATTACTCTGTCCTAATGTTTTGGTGTTCATTCAATTTCACTCCTCGAGTAGTTTCAATTAATGTTTTGAAATTACCTATTTTATAACTTAATAAATCATAGGTAGATTGTATACTTTTTAATTCGTTTTCTACTTCTTTTTGTTGATATTGAAGAATGTTATAACATTCTTCATATTGTCCGGCATCAGAATAACTGAGATATTGTTTGATGTCTTGAAGAGTCATACTTGTTTTTTTTAATTTCACAATAAATAGAAGACGATCTAAATCTCTTTGTTTGTATATGCGATGTCCATTCATTTTTTTATTAGGTACAGGCATCAACTCTAACTTCTCGTAAAATCGAATAGTCTCAGTTTTAAGCCCTGTTTTTTCGCCTAATTCACCTATACAATAAACTATTTCTGTATTCATATTTTGATTCCCTACTTTCTAGAAAGGGTGAAAGTTAATGAATCCCGCGCTTAGGATGTCCTCATTCTACTACTTGAAGTGCACATCAAGTCAACAAAGAATATTTGAAGATATATTTAAACTATTTACGTGATAACATTTTACTTATTTTCTAGAACAATATCATTTTATGTATTAAAATAGATATATTTAAAAATAAGTGTTAGTAAAAATCTTGATATTTAAGGCTTTTTTTGTTATTTTAAAACTTTATTAAGTACTAAATAAATAACTACAAATCATAATGATTGAAAATAGTGATTATGCATTAAAAGTAGTTTTCAATAAAAGGAGCGACATCATATGATTCAGCGTTACCGTATTACAAGAGAGATGCAACAACCCGAAGGTGAAATAGATCCGATTACTTTGGAAGAGTGCAAAGCTTATTTTGCACTACAACCGGATTTTACGTATACTCCTGTGTTCACAGTCAAAGGAGAAGCGACGATGTCGATAGACGGAGACTTCTTTTTGTGGGATATTGGGACAGCTTCGATTCCTTTCCGCCATTATGAAGGCGATTTGTACGTCTCAGGTACCAATGAAGCAGTGATCCCGAAAATGATCGAAGTGGCTAGTGCATTACGAGCAGATATAGCAGAAGGTTAATGTATTCAACAGAAAGTCCCAATATTATTTTGGGACTTTTTTTGTTACCAAAATATTCGTTAAACAAGCGATTGAACAAAATTGATAACGATTACAATCAATCTATGTATCGAAAGAGTTGCTAAGTATTTCCAATATTTTAATCAAAATGTGTTTTAAACGTCTGTAATCGGGGTCATATTAAATAAGCGTATCATTCGAGAACGTATTAATTGATGTGGAGGAATAATGATGAACTTAGAATCTATGGCAACAACACCTTTAATGGAAACAAAAGATACAGAAAATAGTTTTGTCGATCAAGTACATGCTATTTTGAAAAACCGTCAGAATTCCGACTTAGCCGTTAGAGGTAAAATTAGTGAATTGGTAAGCAGATATACATCCACTACTAACTAAACTTCATACTATACGACTTAATTATAACTATAAAATCGTACCCTATATAAAAACAGGCTGAACTTCACTGTTCGCCTGTTTTTTCATGTGTACAGATATATTACACAATGATTCACTTGTGTATATTAGTAAATTACATACCTTATTTCTTCATCTCATACCAGATGGATTTGATCATAAGCAGACAATAGATCAGTACACTCTTTTACATTAGGTGTTTACATGATAAGAATGATCTTTTCAAATACGACAATGTCTTATCTAGAAAAAGATGAAAAAAAACCTTGATATCTCTGGATACTCCAACAAAATAACAGATAATATCCACATAATCGAAGAAAAAAAGGTTTTAAATTTTGGCTTGTTGTAAATATATTTGTTAATAACTGTGCTTCATTTGATTTGAATTGTAATTTAAAGGTTAAATCTTTGTATAGATTACATTTATTTGGATACGATGGTAGCTTAGTACATTTATTTTAAAGGTATCCACCTTGTCGAATAAACGATTTACTAGCCCAATCAATTCAACAAGAAAAGGGGTAGAATCTTATGCGTCAACAGCACCGATATGTCAATATGGATGTGCAGTACAATGACCAGATTCTTGATGTTAGTATTGTTTTTTATATGTATGGTAAGTTATCCAAATCGTATATCCGTTTTCGTTACAAAAAAGTAGATATCTTTGAGTTATTTGATAGTAAAGAAGAAAATCACCAACAAGCGGTAAAAACAATCTGTGAATTGATTGATACCATCGGAGTCGAAAAATATAGAAAATTCGATCGTGTCATGGGCGAATTGAAACGTATCTATAGTAGACGTATTATTGTAGACAATAAAGTATATGCTAACTTTTATGAAAGCGAGTTAAGTGTAGGCGAACGTTATATGTATAGTCGCGAAATTATGATGAATGATGGTAATCAATTAGAAGATCATTTGTTAATCGAAGATCGCGAAGATGTAGAATCCAAACAGCAAGTTCTGCGTAATTTGCGTCGCAAAGTTAAAAATTATTTTGAGGAAGTTGAAGTGTTACCACATCCTCAATATTTAAATACAAAATATAGCTTGGTATATCAAGATATTACAGACTGGATGGAACAAAATATTCCTACTTATTATATCCAACGTTTTATGAACGCATTGGAAGCTGTATAATATTGATGTGATGAGCACCCTGAAATGGGTGCTTTTTATATGCCATTTTAATCTTTAGAACTTCTACTAGTGGTTGAATACATACTCCAAATCATGAAATCACCAAATATCTTTTTGTTCTCTACTCTAGCGCTCGACTTCAATTCCATGCTATGTTATTATAGTGGTTCTGATAACGTGGTAACGAACTAAAGCGTTCGGTAAATTGTAAGGGGAGCGATCATATGAAACAGAGAAAAATAGCAGGATTATTATTGATATTTAGTGTGGTTTTATTGGTATTAGCAGGATGTTCTAGTGGAGCTAACAAAGATGATAACAAGCTAGTCATCGGAATTGATGATAAATTTGCACCGATGGGATTCCGTGATGAACAAAATAATATTGTTGGATTTGATATTGATTATGCCAAAGCTGCCGCAGCTAAAATGGGTAAGCAAGTCGAATTTCAACCGATTGATTGGTCTGCCAAAGAATCTGAATTAAATAGTGGTCGAATTGATCTGATATGGAACGGATATACAATCACAGATGAACGCAAGCAAAAAGTACTATTTACCAAACCTTATCTAGCGAATAGTCAAGTAGTTGCTGTGCTTGCTAACTCGCCAATCACTACATTCAATGATCTAGCTGGTAAAACGGTCGGTCTACAGTCGCTATCTTCTGCTTCAGATGCTTTAACAGCTAATCCGATCAAAGCACAGCTGAAAGAAGTAAGTGAGTTCCCTGATAACGTACTGGCGTTAAGTGATTTGAAAAATGGTCGCTTGGATGCTGTCGTTATTGATGAAGTGGTTGCTCGTTACTATATGTCTAAAGAACCGAATACGTTTAAATTATTGGATGAATCATTATCGCCTGAAGAATATGGTATTGGTGTGAAGCAAGGTAATGAAGAATTGCTTAATAGTCTGCAAAAAGCATTAGATGAATTAAATAGCGATGGTACAGCTAGCAAAATTTCAACTACTTGGTTTGGTGAAGACAAAGTTCTTAAATAATCATCAAGATGATGTATACATGTTTTGCAAAGCGTACAAGAGTACACCCATATAAAAGTCATCAGAAAACCGGTTGAGTGATACAACCCGGTTTTCTTTTGTAAATAATCAGATGTAAATTAAAAATGTTGAGATGTAGGAGTCGAATACGATGAGTGTAGATTACTTATTACAAATTATAGGACCTATGCTAGAGGGAGCTAAAAATACAATTCTTCTGTTTTTGATTGCAATTGTGTTATCTATTCCTCTAGGATTTGGAATTACATTGTTAGCCAATAGCAGTATCAAATTGTTATCGTGGTTAGCGCATACGTTTATTTATATTACTCGTGGAACACCATTACTATTACAATTACTCTTTTTCTGCTTTGGATTACCGATGTTGCCGATTATAGGCGATTATCTGGTGTTTGATCGTTTTGTAGCGGCAGGGCTTGCATTTGTACTGAATTATGCAGCTTATTTCGCAGAGATCTTCAGAGGCGGATTATTGTCGATTGATAAAGGGCAACATGAAGCAGCGCAAGTACTGGGACTCAGCAAATGGCAAACGATGACCAAAGTGATTGTTCCACAGATGATTCGGGTGGCGTTACCTTCACTTGCTAATGAGTCGATTACACTGGTCAAAGATACTGCCTTACTCTATGCTGTAGCGGTACCAGAACTGCTTCACTTTGCACAAACAGCAGTCAATCGTGATTTTACGATCACTCCATTTGTACTAGCAGGTATTATTTATCTATTAATGACTTTAGTATTGACGTTGCTATTCAAAGGATTAGAACGTCGATTTAAATTTGAATAAAAGGAATGTCTATCTATGACAATGATTGAAGTACAACAACTCAAAAAAAGTTTTGGCGATCTCGAAGTATTAAAAGGTGTGAATTTTACAGTGGAACCGGGTGAAGTCGTTGCGATTATCGGACCTTCTGGTTCAGGTAAAAGTACGATGTTACGGAGTCTGATCCATCTGGAAGAAGTGAACAGCGGTAGTATTTTATTTCAAGGTCAAGCTTTAGTCGAGAACGGCAAATATGCCAATGCAAACACGATCAAAAAAATAACATCACGTATGGGGATGGTATTCCAGCACTTTAATCTATTCCCTCATCTAACGGTACAACAGAACTTGGAATTAGCGCCCAAAGCGGTGAAAAAAGAAAGTGTCGCAGATATCCGTAAGCGCAGTGAAGTGATTTTGAATAAAGTAGGATTGTTGGATAAAGCGAATGTACTACCAGCTAATCTATCTGGCGGGCAAAAACAACGGGTAGCGATCGCAAGAGCATTGATGCTAAATCCAGATATTTTGCTTTTTGATGAACCGACTTCAGCACTTGATCCAGAATTGACAGGTGAAGTGTTACGAGTGATGCAGCAATTGGCGCAAGAAAAGATTACTATGGTTGTGGTCACACATGAGATGAATTTTGCTAGAGATGTAGCTGATCGAGTTATATTTATGGACAAAGGTGAAATTGCAGAATCAGGTACACCTGCTCAAATCTTTGGCAACCCACAGTTAGATCGTACCAAAGCCTTTTTAAGTCGAGTAGAAAAGTAAGTCTAATGAGCCAGTAATAGATAGCAGGCTAATTGAGGATTGCGGAACAGAGTAGGTTCATCTAAGATCATATCGTAATCATAAAGACTGATCTGATGGAGGCGTACGATGAATACACAATCAAAAGTAGCTATTATTACAGGTGCAGGAAGTGGACTGGGTCAAGCTACCGCTCTCAAATTAAGCGGTAACGGCATTACGGTCGTTGTGGTAGATATCTCGGAAACAGCTGGGCAAGAAACGGTATCGATGATCGAAGCCAAAGGAGGCACAGCGCTTTTTATTGCTGCTGATGTTAGCCAAGCACCACAAGTAGAGCATTTTGTTCAGCAAACAGTAGCTACATTTGGACGAATCGATATGTTTTTTAATAATGCAGGGATTTCCGGTCCTGGACTCAAATTAGCTGATCATAGTATTGAGCAATTTGATCAGATTATTAATATTAATTTACGTGGAGCATTTTACGGGATGAAATATGTTATTCCTGAAATGCTTAAAATAGGTGGCGGGTCTATCGTCAATACAGCTTCTACCGCAGGTGTAGTCGGTGTACAGACAGTAGCTCCTTACGCCGCTACCAAGCATGGAATTATCGGTTTGACGCGTACCGCTGCGATTGAATACGGTCAAAACAATATTCGTGTGAATGCAATTGCACCCGGTACAATCGAGACACCGATGGTAGCTGAATTCGGAAGACAGAATCCAGAGACAATGAAAGCAACCGTTGATAGTATCCCTTCGGGACGATTAGGCAAACCCGAAGAAATTGCGAATCTAGTATCTTTCTTATTAGGAGATGAAGCACCTTATATCAATGGTGCTGTCTATGCCATTGATGGAGCTGTAACGGCGCAATAAGATAGAATAGGTTATCGTATCAGAATTTGGTACAATACGTATGCAAGAACCCTTGAATCATCATTTCAAGGGTTTTTCTTATTTTGACATTATAGGAGCTGAAGATATGACTACACTAACATACACACGTCTTATTAACCGGACACTTGAAATTTTGGCAGAGCAGAGCAGTCAAGAAGCTTATACTTATATAACTGAACATGCGAATGAAGTAAAAGGTAACGATGCACAAGTGTATAATTTCCGTTATTCTTTAGCGGCTGCTTCAGGTATGAATACAGAAGCATTACAACTACTACAAGAAGCTATTTTGGAAAAAGGATACTGGTATTCTTCCACATACTTACTGGAAGAAGAAGATTTGAAGTCTTTACGTGATCAAGATGAATTTCAAAAATTAGTCGAATTATGTGTAGAACGAGAAACGTTAGCACGCGAAGAGTCTACACCTGAATTGAAAATTCTGTACCCGAATGATCAAGAAGATCATACAATACAACAGACGATTATTGCTCTACATGGTGATCAGGAAAATATCGAAATTGCAGAACCTTATTGGATCAGTCTGTTAGATCATCATTATCGTCTAGCTTTACCTCAATCTTCGCAAATTCTGTTCACCGATGCGTATGAGTGGGAAGATGTAGAGCAAGGTGTAGAAGAATTGAAATGGCATCTTAGTGATATTATGACCGAAGATGCTCTAAGCCCTTCAACTACATCCTTGAAGCCGATTGTGGGTGGATTCTCAGCAGGAGCAAGAGTGTCTCTATATACTGCGATTCAAGACCCTACAGCGTTCAGTGGCTTGATTCTGGTCGCACCGTGGTTACCAGAAGCTTCAGAATGGGAGAAAGGGCTAGCGGCATTACAGGAAGCTGGTGTTAAACTTTCGATTATGTGTGGAGAATGGGACGATGATTGTCTACCAGGTACGATGGAATTGATCGAAGCTCTACAAGAAGCGCATGTAGATTACCAATATATTGAGCTTCCTGAACTGGATCATGATTATCCTGAATCTTTCGCTCAGTTATTACACGAATCGGTAACTTATATTCAATCGACAGAACAAGACCAAGAAGAATGAATATTAAGGAATAAAGTCGAACAGTGAGCATTATCTATTAAATAAGGTTTGATTTTAAAAAATAAACAAGAAAAGTTATAATGAAAGAACGACTTTATTACAAAGACAACAAGTTGCCGTCTTGAAAGAAGAGTGAATAAATTGAAAATTGGTGTGTTGGACTCGGGGATTGGTGGATTAACTGTTTTACATGAGATGTTAAAAGTATTGCCAGAGGAAGACTATATTTTTTATGCAGATACTCAGCATGTGCCTTATGGTGAAAAGCCGAAAGATGAAGTGCGTCAGTATATTTTTGAAGCGGTAGATTATTTAGCTGCGCAAGATATTAAAGCGCTGGTGATTGCTTGTAATACAGCTACCAGTATAGCAGTCAATGATCTACGTCAAGCTTATGACTTTCCTATTCTAGGTATAGAACCAGCAGTGAAGCCTGCGGTTCAGAACAGTATGATTAAGCGCAAAAAGGTATTGGTCTTCGCAACCACATTAACATTACAAGAAGAAAAATTTCAAAATTTAGTCCGTTCTATTGATACTGCTGATATTGTAGAAAGTTTGGCTTTGCCAGGGTTGGTACAATTAGCTGAAAAGCGTCAATTCGCAGAGGAAGAAGTGCAGTCTTATTTGGAACAAGCGCTATCTGGACTTGATCCCAATCAATACGGAACGATCGTCTTAGGATGCACTCATTTTCCTTATTTTAGAGAACACTTGCATCATTTCTTTCCAGAAGAAGTAGATATTATTGATGGTGGAGAAGGCACAGCACGAAATCTATACCGTATATTACAAGAGCATTCTTCAATCGGTGAAGGAACAGGTAAGATAATGTATGTAGAATCTGGCAAAGTTATTCATGAGGCAGAGCAGTTAGAAGCTTATCATCAATTGTTAGTCAGATTATCGTCCCCATCCCCATTTCGCTCATCCTAAAAAATGATTCTATCCTCATATATACCAAGTAAAGCGCAGCCTATCATGATAAGCTGCGCTTTTTGCTGTACTAATCAGCATAAGATGTAGTGTACATCAGCAAATATTTTTTGGATAAGCAGTATTCTAAAAAGGGAGTACACTTTCCACAGCTTTGGTTAAGAAACCTGAGTAGGAGAAGTAGAAGCAAGAGCAGACGGTGTAGAATGACGAAGGGAACGGGTAGCTTTGATCGACATAGATTTACGTTTGGTTGCAGGAGGTCTAACCACAGATGTATTGACAGCATGAGAGGATGAGCTAGTGAACGTCTGAGGAATAACTTCTGCTCTCGTCGGAGAAGCAGTGTATCCTGTTAGACGAGGATGAAGCGGTTGAACAGGCTTAATTGTAGGCTTCAGCTTGGACTTCGCAGGTTGCCATGCCAAAATCTGATCTTCACGAAATGTACGTGGACTTCCTGTACGTAGACAGTCTGCATATACCAGACCTTTACGAATATGCTTAATCTCTATACGTCGTTGAGTCAATTGATTCGAACGATCCATATACACAATTTCTACAATTTCGCCTATATATTTAGATAACATATCGTATTCTCCTATCCGAACATTTGTTCTTATTTATATTCTTATTATATACGAACATACGTTTCTTTTTCAAGTGTTATTTAAGCCTTATTTATAATCATTCAGATAAGTACCAATTACATATGGATCGTACCATACGAACTATTGATTTCAGTCTATGCTTATATTGGGTAAGTGAAGTGATAACGATTTATGGATAAGTACAGTTATTCAAGGAGGACATAATGAAAAATAATATTCCACAATTATTATCTCAAATGACGCTTGAAGAAAAGGCGAGTCTTTGCTCAGGTCTTGATTTCTGGAACACACAACCGATCGAACGTTTAAATATTCCGTCTGTCATGATGACCGATGGGCCACATGGATTGCGTAAGCAAGGAAAAGAAGCCGATCATCTAGGGTTAAACGATAGTGTACCTGCGACTTGTTTCCCATCAGCAGCAGGCATGGCTTCTTCATGGAACCGTGATCTTATCCGTCAAGTAGGGGAAGCACTAGGTCAAGAATCACAAGCAGAAGATGTGGCTGTGTTGCTTGGGCCTGGAACCAATATCAAACGTTCGCCGTTATGTGGACGCAACTTTGAATACTTTTCTGAAGATCCCTATCTTTCTGCGGAATTAGCTGCTCATCATATTCAAGGGGTACAAAGTCAGGGTGTCGGTACATCACTCAAACATTTTGCCGCTAACAATCAAGAAGAACGTCGTATGAGTGTAGATGCGATTGTTGATGAGCGTACATTGCGTGAGATTTATCTAGCTAGCTTTGAAGGAGCGGTTAAGCAATCTCAACCTTGGAGCGTTATGTGTTCTTACAATAAATTAAATGGAACATATACAGGAGAAAATGAATTTCTGTTAACCAAAGTATTACGTGAAGAATGGGGATTTGAAGGGTTTGTAGTCTCCGATTGGGGCGCTGTGAACGAACGTGTAGATGGTCTTCGTGCAGGATTAGAACTTGAAATGCCTGCTAATAATGGTATCGGTGATGCCAAAATTGTCAAAGCTGTTCGAGAAGGACAACTGGATGCAGAGGTATTAGATCAAGCGGTTACCAAGATTTTGGAATTTATTTTCAAAGCGGTCGAGCAACGTCAAGCAGATGCTACGTATAATGCAGATGAACATCATGCACTAGCACGCAAAATAGGACAAGAAAGTATGGTTTTACTCAAAAACGAAGATCACCTTTTACCTCTTGCTAAAAAAGGAAAAATTGCGGTGATCGGTGAATTTGCACAAAATCCTCGTTATCAAGGCGGCGGCAGTTCCCATGTGAATCCAACTCAACTGGATAAAGCATTTGACGAAATTACTCAATTAGTAGGTGATCAAGGTCAGGTATCGTATACAGCTGGATATGATCTCGATAGCGATGATGTCCAGACCGCATTAGTCCAAGAAGCGGTACAACAAGCAGCAGAAGCAGATGTGGCTATTTTATTTACTGGCTTACCTGATCGGTATGAATCTGAAGGATATGATCGAACTCATCTCAATATTCCGCAAAATCATCAACAATTAATCGAAGAAATTGCTAAAGTACAACCTAATCTCATTATTGTTCTTAGTAACGGCTCACCTGTAGAAATGCCGTGGATCAACCATGCCAAAGCTGTACTGGAAGGATATCTGGGTGGACAAGCATTTGGAGGTGCAGTTGCGGATCTACTCTTTGGTGAAGTAAGTCCAAGCGGGAAATTAGCAGAAACGTTCCCTATGCATTTAAGTGATAATCCATCATTTTTATATTTCCCGGGGGAAAAAGATCGGGTCGAATATCGTGAAGGTATTTTTGTAGGTTATCGTTATTATGATACCAAGCAAGTAGAGCCTTTGTTCCCATTTGGTTACGGACTCAGTTATACGTCATTTGAATATAGTGATCTACAGTTAGACCGTCAGCAATACAGCGATCAAGATAAAGTAAAAGTGAGTGTGACGATTACCAATACAGGCAAAACAGCAGGTAAAGAAATTGTACAATTGTATGTAAGTGATCATGAGAGTACAGTGATACGTCCGCAAAAAGAATTGAAAGGATTCGCTAAAGTTCATCTACAAGCAGGGGAAAGTCAGACAGTACAGTTTACTCTCGATAAACGTGCGTTCGCTTATTACAATGTAGATATTGCGGACTGGCATGTAGAATCAGGAACATTTGAGATTCTAATCGGTTCTTCTTCTCGTGATATTCGTGTGCAACAATCGGTAGAGATACAATCGACAGTAGAACTTCCGATTACGATTGACCGTAATACAACGATGGGTGATATTACAACACACCCAACGACTCAACAACTGGCTAAAGAATTGTTAGAACGTTCAGGAATGGGCGAATTATTTGATTCTAGTGATGATATGATGTCTGCTATGGTCAAAGGAATGCCTTTACGTGCTATGGTGAACTTTGGACAGGGTAAATATACAGAAGAAATGTTAGCTAAAGA
The DNA here is from genome assembly GCF_028594455.2 of Paenibacillus sp. PK4536. Taxonomy (NCBI): domain Bacteria; kingdom Bacillati; phylum Bacillota; class Bacilli; order Caryophanales; family Paenibacillaceae; genus Paenibacillus; species Paenibacillus sp. PK4536. The sequence continues at coordinate 4,580,934 of NZ_CP126313.1, read as the reverse complement.
TATCGAAATATTGAATCAAGCATTTGCAAATAATCAACGTTAATTTGTAGATAAAACAGCCTTTTTCGCTATGGAAAAGGGCTGTTTTTTGCTGTCATCAAGCTGTTTTGGATCAGCATAGAAATAGAATTTATCCACCATATCCCAACAATAGCCGTCTATATCTTCCATTTATATGATACAATTATAAAGAGTCCACAATGGAAAGATCGAAGGAGCAAAACAAAATGGCGATAGAAGTGATACGCGTTCAAACTCAACAACAACTGGAAGAATGTTTAAAAATCCGGAAACAAGTATTTGTTGTAGAGCAGAAAGTTCCTGAGAGTCGAGAAATAGATCAGTACGATCATTTGCCTAATGACGGTGTAGCTTACCACTTTTTATTGCAAAAAGATGGTGAAAGTATTGCCGCAGGCCGTATGATTCGTTATGAAAATGGAGCAGCTAAAATGCAACGTATTGCTGTGTTGCCTGGTTATCGTAGAGGTGGATATGGCAAATCTATTCTTTTGGGTATGGAAAATTATGCGCGTCAAAATGGATTTGAAAAAGCTTTACTTGATTCTCAATGTCAAGCTGAAGGATTTTACAATAAAATGGGATATATCACGATTTCTGAAGAGCCTTTTGATGATGCAGGTATTGCTCATGTTAGTATGAAAAAGCAACTTGTTGTCACGATCTAATCTTTTCACCTATGTATAGACATGAATGAACGTAGTAAAACCGCGCCAGTTGCATAGGGCACGGTTTTTTGTTTTGTTGATCTGTCGATAGGAGGGTTATGATCCTAACGTGTATATTTTATGCTGTTCTAAAAATGTCATTTCTTTTGTTTTGCCTACAAAATCATCTTTATCGTCGTTATAATGCATCAACAGAATAGTCGAACGTACTTGTTCTGGTAAAGACAGCAATTCATCTAACGTGGCATGAACAATACCCGGAGGATGTAATTGGCAATCATGCAGAATGGTCTGCACCCCTCGCTCATATACCAAATGTTCCAGCAGATGAGGTTGGAATTTCATATCTCCGCTATAAAAAATAGTCTCATTCAGTAAAAAGGAATAGCTATTCTTGCCATCGATATGCGGAGTCTGAATCAATTCAATATCCAGTCCTTCGGTTAAAGTAATCGGTTGCTCAGCCACAATCGGTCTCACATCAAACACATCTTCGATTCGTTCTATTCCTTCTTGTGTCATTCCACCAGACAACGTGTGCTCCCATAGTGGACGAACCAATGTACTTGCAATATATAGAACCGGTTTACGATTATAGATAAATTTCATTTGAAAGCCTAGCTCTTCCAGTCCTCCAACATGATCTCCATGAATATGAGTCACTAGAATCGCATCTATTTCATTGACCGTTTTGCCCAATTGATGTAAAGCCAGTGGAGCTGTAATACCGCAATCCACCATCAACGTATAGTCGCCTACATGAAGAAGGGCATTGTTATTATGATAATTTTTGGCAAAAGCATTACCTGTTCCTAGCATTTGTAGTTCAATAGACACAGTATTCCTCCTGTCTGTATTGTACGTATGATCTAGATATGTCTTGTATGATCATTAGACATTCTTCCTTCTCAATGTACCATGAATAGAACCAAGAAGGGAAATGATGAATATAATCCTGTTATAGCCAACCCACGGAGATACAACTTTAATTCATTGGTTTAATAAGAGTTAAAAGTGAAAATGCAGAAGAGTGACCATATGTCAAAAGGTTACAATTTTTTCACCGCAACTGAACGGGACTAATGGAGTATATATGTATAAGAAGATCAGCATAGAGATACAATGCTTTTATAATACAGAAAGAATTGGAGTCGATAAGCTTTTTCTAAATATAAAAGGAGGGGTTCTTACGTGATATGGAAAAGAGTTGCAGTCTGTGCATTAGCCTTTTTCTTAATGAGCAGTTCAGTGCTATTTGCAGATGCTGTAAGTCAAAAGATTAAAGTCTGGATCAATGGAAGTGAGGTTAGTGATGGAGCGTACATGATCGATGGCAAAACCTATGTGCCTTTGCGTGAAATTCAAGGGATTGTCGATTATGATAATGATGCCAAAACGGTCAAACTTACCAAACCTAACGTACATATCTTTTTATTCAAAAATGATACGGCGTTTGGCAACGTCAGTAAAGGAAAGCTCAAATTCAACGTATTTAGTCAAGTCGACAATTTACAAACGGATATTGTAGCTGTGAAAGTAGCGATTATCGATCCTTCAGGGAATCAAAAAGATATCCAAAGTCAGGATATTACACAACAAAAAGATAACTTCTGGTTCCGCACATATGATTTCACATACGACTTTAATAGCGCAGGCAAGTATACAGTCGGATTTTATATGAAAAAGTCCAAAGCTAGCGATTATGTACTGGTATCCCAAAAGGTAATTACGGCGCTTAATCAATAATCATGATGTCTGATTAGTCTCTCATCGATTAGGATCTGTTCAAGGTATGACTCTCAATTGACCTGTCTAGGGGAAAGTGGTAAGATACACAAGTATTATTTCATGAATCCAAGGTATTGTACCTATTTATGAACCTAAATGACATTCAATTTTATACTGAAAGTAGGTTATCCTAATGAGCGATAAACATGTACATGATGAAAATTGCAATCATGATCACGACCATGACCACGAAGCGGAAGAATATGTATTAACATTGACTGACGATGAAGGTAATGATGTAGAAATGGTTCTTGTTGAAACATTTGATGTGGGCGAGAAATTGTATGCACTTCTACTAGAGCGTGGCAACCCTGAAGCAGATGGTTATATCATGCGTCTTGAGGAAGAAGAAGACGGATTCGAATTGCAAAATATCGAAGACGAAAAAGAATGGGCAGCTGTAGAGAAAGCATACGGCGAGCTTATTGAAGAATCAGAGTAAGATTCATCACTTTATAACTAAAGCCGGAATGGATATTGTATATTTCTATACAGTATTCGCTCCGGCTTTTTTTGTATGTTATAGAAAGGTAATTAAACGTTTAGAAAATAGCGTCTGTCTCGACAATCACTTTGACATGATGAACCGTACGATCTTCAGGCCCTTTAACAGGCAGACCGACTTCTACATGATCGGTAATATAATCGATATTTTCTTGTGAAATGACTTCACCTGGTAGCAAAATAGGAATACCCGGCGGATATACATAAATAAATTCAGCAATAATGCGCCCTGCGGATTCTTTGAAAGGAACCACTTCTGTATCCCCGTAAAAAGCATCACGCGGAATCAGTGACAATTGCGGAATCTCTGGAATTTTGACCACCAATTCATGAATTTCTTTAGAACCGTCTGTGCTGTAATATTGAGAAGCCATATCCGTTAACGAACGTACCAGAATATCTACACTATCCTGTGTATCCCCTGGAGTCACCAGACACAAAATGTTATACATATCACTAAGTTCAATCTCTAGATTGTAATGCTCACGCAACCAGTTCTCTGCATCATAGCCTGTTATTCCTAAATGACGGATATGAATCGTCAGCTTCGTCGGATCGTAATTGAAGGTAGCTTCACCACCAAGCAATTCTTTACCAAAGCAGTATAATCCCGGAATATCATTGATCTTCTGACGTGTTTCTTGTGCCAGATTGATCGTGCGCTCTGCCATATCATGTCCGTGTAGCGCTAGATTACGACGTGACGTGTCTAAAGAAGCGAGTAGGATGTATGAAGTAGATGTTGTAGTCAGCATGCTAATAATGGTCTGTACGCGGTGAGGATTCACATGACCATTTTTTACATTTAGATTCAAGACAGAACTTTGAGTCATAGAGCCACCAAGCTTATGTACACTGGTAGCAGCCATATCTGCACCGGCTTCCATCGCAGAGACCGGTAAGTCCTTGTGGAAATGAATCAATACACCATGCGCTTCATCAACTAATACAGGAACACCCCGGCTATGCGAAAGATCCACGATTTCTTTCAAATCTGCACACACACCAAAGTAAGTCGGGTTAATCACAAGAACAGCTTTGGCATCAGGATGACGATCTAGAGCACGGCGTACCGATGAAGTCGTAATACCATGATCAATCCCCAAGTTCTCATCACGTGCTGGAGACACGAATACAGGCTTCGCTCCTGCAAAAATAATCGCAGACATGATTGATTTGTGTACATTACGAGGAACAATAATTTTGTCACCGGGTGAGCAGACTGACAAAATCATAGTCATAATAGCACCACTTGTTCCTTGAACTGAGAAATACGTATAATCAGCACCAAAAGCATCAGCAGCTAATTTTTGTGCTTGCTCGATCACACCCATAGGTTGGTGTAAATCATCCAGTGGTGCGATATTGATCAGATCTATAGAAAGGGTATTGTCACCCACGAACTCTCGAAATTCCTGATCACTTCCGATTCCTTTTTTGTGCCCTGGAATATGGAATTGGACGGGATTGCTTGCCGCATGTTCTCGAAGAGCGGTAAAAAGCGGCGTTTGCTGATGATCCATTAAAGCTGTCACAACCTTTCTGATGTCAAATAATGATTCATAGGCTAAAATGCTTATACAACATTTTGCCAAACAAAATGAGTATAGCAAAACGTGGAGGGAATGCAATAGTTATTATGATAAGATAAAATGCATGATCTATAAAGAGGTATACATTCAGGGTTAGACTTGAAGGGAGTCATCTTCATTAATGGTATCGATTTCGAATTCTATCACAGACCAGCAGAATCAAGCAAAAAAGCGTCAACGTCATATTTTTGTATTTGTATGCCTATGGCTCCTTATTTTTTTAGTGGAATTTGTTAAAGGTGGATTATTAGTCACTTTACTGCCTGTATATATGGGCCATGTACTTGGATTACCTGCGTTTGCAATCGGTATTGCTTTTGCATTGCAATATGTAGGGGACAATGCACTTCGAGGTCCTGCTGGCTGGTTAGCAGAACGATTGGGCTTCCGAATGATTATGTCGATCGGTATGATTCTTGTACTGGGTGCTGTTTTTATTATGGCAACCGAAAAAAGTACAGGCTGGCTAATCTTTGCTTGTGCAGTGATGGGGATAGGAAGTGCTCCTCTATGGCCTTGTGTGATGTCGCAGATTACCAGTCTTTCACAGGCTGATGGCAAATATGGAACATCGATGAGCATTATAGAAATAGCTTCTCTTGGAGGCGCCGGGCTTGGACCCGTAACTGTCAATTGGATCAGTGGCACATCGTATCAATCGACACTTTGGATGATGTTAGTCTGTATGACCGTAGTACTAGGAATTGCTTTATGCTTACCAGGTCGTAAAAAAGAAGTCTATGCTCTAGAAGCTGATCCTGAATCGGATGAACAGCTACAGCACCGATCAACTTCTCGAATTACAGGTAAGCAACGGATACAGCAATATGTATCGTTGATTCGTTCGCTACATATCCATCCTTTATTATATCCGGCATTATTTCTACAATCTTTTGCATTAGGTATTCTTACACCTATTATCACGTTGTATGTGGTCAGCCAACTCGAATTAACGCCTGCGTATTTTAACGGCTTATTAATTGTAGGTGGCGGTGTGACTGCACTGGGTCTGATTCCAGCAGGTCGTCTGATCGATCGTTTTGGCAGTCGCTTTTTTCTGCATATTGGGTTTTTACTTGCAGGTACGGCATTAGTCGGAATGGCTTCTACTAGAATTTTATTTTGGATATGGATATTTGTAGTGGGTATAGGTTTGAGTTATGCGATGATTTTGCCCGCTTGGAATTCGTTACTCGCTAAGCTTGTGCCTACGCAAGAACGAGGTATGATCTGGGGGTTGTTTTTGACGTTACAAGGATCAGGGCTTGTGATTGGGCCTCTAGTCTCTGGAAAGTTATGGGATAGTATCAGTCCACAAGCTCCTTTTTTTGTCAGTGCTAGTTCAATGTTTATTTTGTTTTGTATTCATTGGATCATGATACGTCATCGACCTAGTCTTAGATAAACATACCAAAACACCTTATGTGCTTACATCGCAGATAAGGTGTTTTTATAGATTCATATGAAGGTCGATATTAAAATGCCATTCGGTACAACGGAAGTAATTGTTCGAAAGTTTGTTCTACTTTTTCGATAAAAGCTTTGCCATCTTGAAGCAATGGATCATCTTTTTCGATACGTAATCCACATACGATCTCGGATTTTTTGACATGCTGTAATCGTTCTGCGGTATCCAACCAGTACTGGTCATCCAATTCACCCTGAATATTGGCTTGTGGTGACATATGATCTGTAGACCAGTAGAATTCATCAGGAATCATTTGTTTTACTTTTTTCCAATTGGTTTGTAATGCTTTACCAAAATCTACTTTACGTGGACTTTCATAGATAATTGCAAATACAATAAAGACATGACTGCCAAACATACCTACTTCAAAGTGAGGTAATGCTTTGTATCCACGTTTATTCGATGCCCATGCTACCCATGTATCTTTAGGTGGATTCACCGTACGACGAGCGTGTTTGGCAACATGTACATACATTTCTTCACCACATAGTGTAGCCAGATAAGGCTGTATCTGTTCACCGATTGTTGTGAGTTTAGGTCGAATCGTCTGAATCAACGCATCCATACGTGGCTCCAAACCATCGATAGTAAATACATCAAAGTCTTTCGAATCAAATCCTTTAAATTCAACATTATTCATATTTAAAATGCCCCTCTTTCCAAATCCATCCATATAAGTGTACCGATAAGCCGCGTTTATTATAGCATAAGAGCATACGATTATTTCATGAAGATTACATGTATCTGTATGCTTTAGTGCTTAGACAACCTTGTAAAGGGGTAAAATTATAATAAGTATACATTGTACTAAAGTTTGCATATACAACAATACTCTTTATAGTGCTTATTTCCAAAATAGCATTCGTTATTTATACTTTTTTTTGTATATTTTATCAATTAATCACAGAACAGCTAGAAAGATATATAGAATGACATACAGATCAACCAATTGTTTGAAAAGGAGGGATTATGATGAATAAAAGTTATGAAGTGGAATATTGTAACTTGGAATTGCGTTTTGAGCGGCGTGATATTCAAAATTTGATTCGTGATTTGATCAAAGAAGGATATTCACTGTATTGGAGAGAAACCGAGGATTCATTTATCGTATCGATCCGTACAGATGATCATATGACCAAATTACGTTTTCAACAAACACAAGAAGGATACAAATTGATCGGAGATTATCGTATCCATGATTCGCGTTTGTCTGAATGGATGGAGAAGTTAATCGGCGATACACGTGGGCATGCAATCGTCAAACGATTTAAAGATCAACAGATTCTTGTTGAAAACATATTGTTTGGTGAAGTGATTCGTATGGTCGAAATATCGGGTTTCGAACAGCGTGTATTATATCAAAAAGAATCGACGTTAACGCATGAAGCATTACACACACTTTTTTTATCGACGGAAGGTGAACAGAGATTGGAAAATATAGAGACGCAAATTGATGAATCGTTAGATCGATTGAATGAAGCGATCAAAACAGGCGATACTGAAAAAATTGATGAATGTAAAAAAGTGTTGGAAAATCTTCGTTTTGAACTTATTCGTTTGGAAAAGTAAACCTTAAAACGTGATCTCCAAAATAATTTGTTGAGATAGCCAAAATATTCACAATTCTTTCAACAATTCTATGAATTTTGGTCAGATCATGTTTTGAGACTTTCCTTATGACATTAAAACCTGTAAAATGATGAATTGAACCTACTTATTTTATGCAAAATCATGAATACAAAATATTGAAGCAAAGGATGGAGAACCAGAAATGTCTAAACAACAAATTGGTGTAATCGGTCTTGCCGTTATGGGTAAGAACTTAGCTTTAAATATTGAAAGCAGAGGCTTTACAGTATCTGTATTCAATCGTTCTCCGCAAAAAACGAACGATTTGCTTGAAGAAGCAAAAGGCAAAAACCTAACAGGAACATTTTCTATCGAAGAGTTTGTTAATTCTTTGGAAGTTCCACGCAAAATTCTAATTATGGTTCAAGCAGGATCTGCAACAGATTCTACGATTGAACAATTGATTCCTTTCTTAGCTGAAGGTGACATCATTATTGATGGTGGTAATGCTTACTTCCCAGATACGCAACGTCGTAGCAAAGACTTGGAAGCTCAAGGATTCCGCTTTATCGGTACAGGTGTATCCGGTGGTGAAGAAGGCGCACTTAAAGGACCTGCTATTATGCCAGGTGGACAAGAAAGTGCTTATAAATTGGTAGAACCTATTCTTACAGCAATTTCTGCTAAAGTTGATGGCGATCCTTGCTGTACATATATCGGACCAGACGGCGCTGGACACTATGTAAAAATGGTGCATAACGGTATCGAGTATGGCGATATGCAGTTGATTGGTGAAGCATATAACTTGTTAACTTCTGTTCTAGGAACTTCTGCTGAAGAATTACAATCTATTTTCAGCGAGTGGAACAAAGGCGAACTAGATAGCTACTTGATCGAAATTACAGCTGATATCTTCTCTAAATATGATAAAGAAACTGGCAAACCTATGGTTGACGTTATTCTTGACTCTGCTGGACAAAAAGGTACAGGTAAATGGACAAGTCAAAGTTCATTGGATCTAGGCGTTCCATTGTCTATGATCACTGAATCTGTATTTGCACGCTTCTTGTCTGCAATGAAAGAAGAACGTGTAGCAGCAAGTAAAATTCTAAACGGACCTAAAACAGATGCTTTCACAGGCGACAAAGCTGAATTTATTGAAGCAGTTCGCAGAGCATTGTTTGCTTCCAAAATCGTATCTTACGCTCAAGGTTTCGCACAAATGCGTGCAGCTTCTGACGAATACGGTTGGGATTTGAAATACGGTAATATCGCTATGATTTTCCGTGGCGGTTGTATTATCCGTTCTCGTTTCTTGCAAAACATCAAAGATGCTTATGACAAAGACTCCGGTCTAAAAAACCTATTGCTTGATGATTACTTCAAAGGTGTAGTTGAAGAATATCAAGATGCATGGCGTGAAGTTGTATCTATCGCTGTGAAATACGGTATTCCGGTTCCTGGATTCTCTAGTGCATTGGCTTACTTCGATAGCTACCGTACAGAAAGATTGCCAGCAAACTTGTTACAAGCTCAACGTGACTACTTCGGTGCACATACGTTCAAACGTTTGGATAAAGAAGGTACATTCCATCACGAATGGATGCAAGAATAGTCTACAATATCTGATAATCATTATTTTAAAGCGCACTGGAACTCCTATGCAGATAGGAAAAGCCAGTGCGCTTTTTTGATGTCTACTTTGTCTGCTTCTAAAGGGATTACATCGAAGAAACGAATGATTGTCTTATGTTTTACCTCTATGATATGATGGGTGGAATAGCATAGTTGTTGAAAGAGGTGTAGACATAGTGCATCAACCAAAAGATTTGTTGCATTCCAATATTATTCTGGTTGGAATGATGGGTACAGGCAAAACAACCGTAGGTACATTATTAGCTGATTTACTGCAATATCCATTAGTTGATATTGATGCAGTGATTGCAGAATCAGAAGGTATGAGTGTACAGGATATTTTCGCTTCCAAAGGAGAATTGTACTTCCGTGAACTTGAAAGCCAAATGCTTGCCAAAGTGTTGGAGCAAAAAGGGCAAATCGTGTCGACAGGCGGAGGTTCAGTGTTGCGGGATACCAATTGCCAGCTCATGACCAATAAAGGGCTTGTGGTATGTTTGACCGCTGATATTGATCATATTGTACAACGTGTAGGTGGAGACGATAACCGTCCATTGCTAGCAGGAGACACATATGAGCGAGTCAGTAGTATTATGGAGCAGCGTAAACACGCTTATGAATTTGCCCATGTCACTGTAGATACATCGCTTTTGAATCCAGATGAAGTGGCTACACATGTTTTAACACGTTACCGCGTTCAAGCTTTTTAATGTTTAGGTACGAAAGTAAAAGACTTGTTACATGAAGTCAACAAGTCTTTGATACAGATAAAGAATATTCAATTAAGATTGATTTTCAACCCAATCAATCATACCACCAGACATATTTAAGCAATGATCGTAACCTAATTGTTGTAGATATTCGCGCGCACGTTCGCTACGGTATCCGCTACGACAAATTAAAACAGTCGGTATTGTTTTATCGATTTCATTCAGACGATCAGGAATTTGACCCAAAGGAATATGTTTGGCACCATCGATCATACCCTGGTTCACTTCTTCATCTTCACGTACATCAATTAATTGCAATTTTTCTCCTGCCGCCAAGCGTTCGCGCAGTTCATCCGTGTCGATCTGAGTAGGATTAGACATATAGGTTATACCCTCATTTCTGAATGTGTTTTTAACATCTTTATCATACCGAAGCGTGATCTTTACTGTCAATTGAAGTGACAGCATAGCACAGAAAATGAGTTAAACAAAAGAAGTATAACTATAATGACCAATATTATTTTATTTAAAGGAGCAGAAAACTATGGATGTTATTGTTACCCCTACCCCTGAACTCAAAGGAGAAATTGGAGCGTTATCTTCTAAAAATTATACTACACGTTATTTGCTAGTAGCTGCTTTAGCAGAAGGAACAAGTACGATTCATTTCCCTGCACACAGTGAAGATAGTGATGCAATGCGTCGTTGTATTCGTGATTTGGGAGCTATTTTAGAAGAAGATGATGAGAAAATAGTGATTACTGGATTCGGGAGCAAGCCTGTAGATGTGAAAGAGTTAAATGTAGGTAATGCTGGAGCGGTATTACGCTTTTTGATGGCGATTGCTGCATTATGCCCTGAAGTGACGTTTGTGAATACATATCCAGATTCACTAGGGAAACGTCCACATGATGATCTGATTACATCTTTGGGTCAATTAGGTGTCGAAGTAGAACACCAGAATGGAAGACTACCAATTACGATACGTGGAGGTCAGCCGCGTGGTGGCAAGATTACTGTATCGGGTAGTGTCAGCTCACAGTATTTAAGTGCATTGTTATTTTTGACTCCTTTATTAGAAGAAGATAGTGAAATTACAGTACTACATGATCTCAAGTCCAAAGTCGTTGTAGGGCAGACACTTGAAGTATTAGCGCAAGCTGGTATTACGATTGAAGCAAGTGAAGACTTGATGACTTACAAAGTACCAGGTCGTCAAAAATATGTAGCTCAATCCTACACCGTGCAAGGCGATTATCCGGGATCAGCAGCTGTACTTGCAGCAGCGGCAGTCACCAAGTCTGATGTGATTATTCATCGCTTACCTGTAGAAAGTAAGCAAGGGGAAAAAGCAGTCGTAGATGTATTACAAATGATGCAAGTTCCATTAACTCATGAAAATGATGTTGTACATGTCAAAGGAACAGGCATACTTAAAGCAGTTGAATTTGATGGTGATGCGGCTACAGATGCTGTACTTGCGATGGTAGCAGCGGCTGTATTTGCAGAAGGCACTTCACGCTTCTATAATGTAGAAAATTTGCGTTATAAAGAGTGCGACCGGATCACAGACTATTTAACAGAACTTCGCAAAGCAGGTGCTAATGTAGAAGAGCGTCAAGCAGAGATCATCGTGCATGGTCGTCCTGAAGGAGTAGAAGGTGGCGTTACGATTGATGCTCATTATGATCATCGTGTTATTATGGCACTGTCTATTGTAGGCTTACGTGCCAAACAACCGATCGTTATTCGTGATGCTCATCATGTAGCGAAGTCGTATCCGCAGTACTTTGATCACATCCAAGCGCTTGGCGCTAATATAGAATGGGTACAAGGTTAATATAAGCAATAGGTATAGCTTGAATTAATCAGCGTACTGTTCTCTATTAAATACAGATCAAGGAGGAAGATGAAGATGGCTTTTACTAATCCTTCACGAGAAGAAATTAAAACGATTTTGGAAAACGTAGGCAATATCGCAGTGGTTGGATTATCTGACAAAATGGATCGTACATCGTATATGGTATCCGCAGCGATGCAAAATCGAGGCTATCGTATTATTCCTGTTAATCCACAAGCAGCAGGGCAGAAGATTCTAGGCGAAACCTGCTATGCGAGCCTTAAAGATGTGCCTGAACCGATTGATATGGTCAATGTATTCCGCCGTAGTGAGTATTGCGCAGACATCGCTAGAGAAGCGGTAGAGGTCAATGCTCAGACGATCTGGTTACAATTAGGTGTAGTGAATAACGAAGCCGCACAAATAGCAGAAGAACAGGGTATCCAGATGATTATGGATCGCTGTATCAAAGTAGAAGAAGCGATTGTACGTCCTGTACGAGCTTAATCAATTATAGATAAGTGTCTTGAAATATACGATAAAAATGAAGCACTCCATCAAAATATAGAAAAGCCGGTTGATCCAATCTTAGGCTTTTCTATATTTTTTTGTCTTTTCGATATCTTTTGCATAATAGATATAGAATAGATGAACAATTAGGTGTATGTTATATATAAAAATGAGGAAATCATGGCATTCCTATCATATGGAGACGCTTTGACAAAACATGGCCTACAGCGTACCATCAGGTATAGGAAGGGGGAGGGCGCGTTGAATTGGCTAGGTTCCCTGCAACAGTTCGGAAGAGCAATTATGCTTCCTACCATGGTACTTCCGGCAGCGGCTATTTTGCTCAGTGTAGGAGGCCTTCCATGGGGAGCATGGGGCTTACCTGTCGTTTCTGAGGTAGCTACGATAGCAGGTCAAAGTATTTTTCATTATTTACCGTTTATTTTTGCGATAGGTGTTGCCTTAGGACTGGCTAATCAAGCCGGAACGGCAGGACTTGCCGCTTTTGCCGGAATGGCATTATATGATCAGGTGACCAAGCATTTTAGCAGTGATTTGATACAGCCTTCCACATTGATTGGAATCATGATGGGTATCATAGCCGGGGCAGTGTACAGGCGATTCAAAAATGTACGTCTTCCCGAAGCGATCCAGTTTTTTGGCGGATCGCGTTTTGTTTTGCTGTTTATGGGGTTATTTTCTTCTGTATTTGCTTATGGCATGTTATGGTTCGCCCCGATATTACAACATCTTTTAAATGGACTCACCTGGGGATTGTCTACGATGGGCGGGTTCGGGTTATTTTTATATGGAGCGTTATACCGTATTCTTTCCGCTTTTGGATTGCATCACTTATTGAATAATATTGTCTGGTTTCAAATTGGGTCTTATGAGACGCATGGAGATATTGTTCAGGGTGATTTGCCACGATTTTTCAGTGGGGATCCGACAGCAGGTATCTATATGGCAGGCTTATATCCTGTGATGATGTTTGCATTACCAGCGACAGCTCTTGCTATTATTCAAGAAGCACGCGAAGATTTGAAGCCCAAAGTGCGTAAAACATTTATGCGGGCGGCGCTCGTTTGTTTTTTGACAGGGGTATCCGAGCAGATTGAGTTTGCTTTTTTATTTGCTTCGCCATGGTTATTCGGTATTCACATTGTGTTATCTGGACTAGCGATGTGGATCACCTATGCATTAGACATTCATCATGGTTTCTCCTATTCAGCAGGAGCGATCGACTATGTGCTGAATTATCATTTGTCTAGTAATGCATGGATGTTGATTCCGATTGGAATAGCCTATGGACTGGCATATTACTTTATTTTCCGCTTTGCGATTCGGCGATTTAGGATTCCAACACCTGGTCGTGAAGAAGCTTCTACATTAGGCGATTGGGTGGGTAATATACCTTATCAGACCCCGCTTATCTTGCAAGCATTAGGTGGCAAAGAAAATATTGTCAGAGTGGAAGCTTGTATTACAAGATTGCGATTAACGGTAGTCAATGACCGTGCGATAGATAGTCGTGCGCTGAAGTCGTTAGGTTCAGCCGGACTGATCAAATTAGGTGGCGGTAATGTACAAATCGTATTCGGCACGTATTCCGAATTGATTCGTGAAGAGATTCGGAAGTTGATGGATCGCGATCTGACACATGTTCAATTTTGCGCACCTGTACAAGGTAAAATGATTGCTTTATCTGAAGTGCCTGATCAGATTTTCGCAGGGAAATTAGTCGGTGAAGGTGTAGCCTTTTTACCTGAAAGTGGTGAATTAGTATCACCGGTAGCCGGAACGATTATGCATTTGTATCCTACAATGCATGCGATAGGTATTGGCACAACCGAAGGTGTTGAAATATTGCTTCATATCGGTATTGATACCTCTCAGCAAAAAGGCTGTTTTGAAGCGGTTGTTGCTGCTGGAGATGTTGTCGAAGCCGGACAGTTATTGATCAAATTTGATTTGGAAACATTGCAAAAAAACGCACCGTCACTTGCGACTCCGATGGTTATTACTAACCCTGATCGTGTCAGATCATGGAGTTATGCTCCATTTAAAAATGTGAAAAAAGGACAAGGGGCTGTAATGTCGGTAGTATTGCATGATAAGAGCGGTGGGGGGGACTAAACATGATCAAAGGAATTGCAGCTGCTGGTGGAGTAGCGATAGGAAAAGCATTTGTATTACCAACTTGGGAATGGGATGTGCCGGATCAGTGTCTAGATCCAACAGACCTTGCGCAAGAATTTGAGCGTTTATATGAAGGGATTCGTACATCCAAAACGGAAATAGAGCTCATGAAAAATGAATTCGAGGAAATCGCAGGCCCCGAAGAATCAAGCATTTTCGATGCTCATTTAGCTATTTTGGAAGATCCTGAATTTATGAATGAGATTCGCGGTATTATTGAACGTCAATACAAAGCGGCAGAAGTGGCTGTACAAGAAGCGATTAACCATTTTGTAACGATGTTTGATTTACTGGATGATGAATATATGAAAGAACGTGCTGCTGATATCAAAGATGTAGGTAACCGCCTACTCAAACATCTACTAGGTGCGCCTGAAGTGACGTTACCTACAGATACACAACCTTATATTCTGGTAGCTAAAGAATTGTCACCTTCGCAATTAGTGCATTTGAATCCACATAATGTACTCGGTATTGCTACCATTCTAGGTGGAAAAACATCTCATTCGGCTATTATGGCAAGAGCGATCGGGATTCCGCTTGTCTCTGGATTGGAAAGTCAATTAGATCCACCAATTCAGACCGGTGAAATGATTATTGTCGATGGAGATAATGGTAAAATCATTGTTCACCCTGATCCAAAAACAATCGAACATTATAAGCTAATTAGAACCGCTCAGGATCGCCGTAAACGGCAGTTAGAGATGTTGTCTACGGTAGATTCAGTTACTAGAGATGGCTTTCCTATGCGTCTCTCAGCGAATATCAGCTCTATTAAAGAACTGGATATTGCTTTGAAAAATGGAGCCAAAGGTGTGGGATTATTCCGTACTGAATTTATGTATATGGATCGCACTTCTTTTCCAAGTGAACGTGAGCAATTCGAAGTGTATCGGTTAGTTGCTGAAAAAGCCAAAGGGCAAGCAGTCGTTATTCGCACACTCGATATTGGTGGAGATAAAGAACTGGATTATTTCCCATTACCTGAAGAAGAAAATCCTTTCCTCGGTTATCGAGCGATTCGAATCTGTCTGGAACATACGGACTTGTTCAAAACGCAATTACTGGCGATATTACGTGCAAGTGCTTATGGTGCAGTCAAAATTATGTATCCGATGATTTCTTCGGTAGAAGAAGTACAACAAGCGAATGTAATTCTCCGTGAAGCAATGGATGAATTGGATCAACGTGGAATGCCATACAACCGTGATATTCAAGTCGGGATTATGATCGAAATTCCTGCGGCTGTTGCTATTGCTGATCTGCTGGCTGAAGAATGTGACTTTTTCAGTATCGGTACCAATGATCTAGTTCAGTATGTACTGGCTGTTGACCGTATGAATGAACATATTGCCCATATGTATAATCCGTATCATCCTGCTGTGCTACGGATGCTTCGGAGTACGATTCAAGCTGCTCATGCAGAAGGTATACCTGTAAGTGTATGCGGAGAAATGGCTGGAGATGAACGTTCGATTCCATTTTGGTTACAGATGGGTGTCGATCATCTAAGCATGTCACCTCAATCGTTATTGCGGGTCAAACAGAGCATATTGAATACCGATTCCAAGCAAGCTTCTCATCAAGCATTGTCATGGATGAAATTAAAAACATCGCAAGCGATCGAAGAAGGCATTCAACACTATATGAATACATTAACAGATTCGGATGCTTCATTTGCTTCTTCAACTTCATAAATAAGTACCATATCAAATGATACAAAAAGAAGCAGACCATGTAGTTTAAGGTCTGCTTCTTTTTTTGTATTATTTTAGAGTGTACGGTTATTCCATTTTAATATGCTTGCTCCAAAAGAGAGTTTGTAGTTACACTTTTGCTGCCAGAGCATCACAAAATGCTTTACCGTACGGAGGAAGATCTGGCGGACGACGAGCTGAGATAATATGACCATCCACAACAACAGCTTCATCTTTCCAAGTAGCACCGGCATTTTCCATATCATCACGAATACCTGGTGTAGAAGTAACTGTCACTCCTTGTAGAATACCTGCTGAGATTAGTACCCAACCTGCATGACAGATTTGACCGATCGGCTTGCGAGCTTCATGCATTTCTCGTACCAATTCTAATACTTTAGGATAACGGCGTAATTTATCTGGCGCCCATCCTCCGGGAACAAGAATGCCATCATAATCCGCACTGTCTAATTCGTCAAAGCTATATTCTGCTTCAGCAGGCACTCCATATTTACCCATATACTTTTTACCACGATCTGCACCTGCTAGATGAACTTCAGCACCTTCTTCACGTACACGGTATACAGGAACCCATAGTTCCAGATCTTCAAATTCCTCATCGACCAAAGCAATCACTTTCTTACCTGCTAATCTCATATTCTCATTCCTTTCAGAATTATATTGATTAATGATCATCATACCTATAGCTCAACTGCGTTTATTCGGGTTCATTGTATCAAAATAATGAACATGGATCAAAAGAGGTCAAATGAAAAGCAATGGTATAACTATGAAAAGAAAGTGATTATGAAAATTACATTTCATTAAATTCAGCTAAAAAAACGTTAACAATGACAAAAAAATGGATTTTTACACTGTTATTTGTTAAGATACTTATGATAGTTATTCATGAAAACGTTCTTACATTAATTAATAGCAAAAGGGGATGTGTGCATAATGGCAAGTGTAACTCAGATGACTACAACCGATCAGTTACAAGAAGCATTGAATCATACAACACAAAAACCACTGCTTGTTTTTAAACATAGTACTCGTTGTCCGATTAGCGCTGGCGCTTATAATGAATTTAAATCGTATTTGGAAAGTAATCCAAGCGAAGATGTTGATTATGGTTTGGTCTATGTAGTGGAGAATCGCGATGTATCTAACGCTGTAGCAGAAAGTCTGCAATTGAAGCACGAATCACCACAAGTGATTTTGGTTAAAAATGGCGAGCCGATCTGGAACACCTCTCATTCTAAGATTACAGTCAGTTCGCTACGTGAAGCGCTATCTTAAGCGATAACCAATGATTGCAAGTCATAGTATTTTAGCGTATCATGAATCTAAATGAAAAATGAAGCAAATTCTTGAAAACATGAAGAAAATTTATTGGTAATGGAGAGAAGGACCGTGACAGTAACCATTTACGATGTGGCACGTGAAGCTGGAGTATCTATGGCTACAGTATCTCGTGTAGTGAATAATAATCCCAACGTGAAGCCGCAAACGCGCAAAAAAGTTTATGAAGCGATCGAGCGTCTGGGTTATCGCCCTAACGCAGTAGCACGTGGACTTGCTAGTAAGAAAACAACAACAGTAGGCGTTGTTATCCCGGATATCTCAAATTCTATCTTTGCAGAAATTGCACGTGGGATAGAAGATATCGCAAATATGTATCATTACAATATTATTCTTTGTAATGCAGATAAGAAAAAAGAAAAAGAAATTCGTGTAGTGAATACATTGCTAGAGAAGCAAGTAGATGGTCTGTTATTTATGGGCGGAACCGTTACAGAAGATCATTTGCAAGCATTCCAATCTTCAGCTGTACCTATCGTTTTGTGTGCCACTCGTGATGAGAATGGATTGATTCCATCTGTAGATATCGATCATGAAGCAGCTGCTTTTGATGCTGTGAATACATTGATTCGTCATGGACATCGTGAAATTGCAATGATCAGTGGTACATTACAAGATCCTGCAAATGGATATTCTCGTTTCCAAGGATACAAAAAAGCATTGGAAGCAGCAAATATTGAATATAAAGAAGACTGGGTACGTATCGGTAATTATCGTTACGAATCTGGCGTAGAAGCTATGAAATATTTTATCGGTCTGAAAAAGCGCCCAACGGCTATTTTTGCAGCAACAGATGAAATGGCGATTGGTGCGATTCACAGCATTCAAGATGAAGGCTTGAAAGTACCAGACGATTTCTCTATTATTTCGGTAGATAATATTCGTCTAGCTTCGATGGTACGTCCACAGTTAACGACTGTAGCTCAACCGATGTATGATCTAGGTGCTGTAGCTATGCGTTTGTTAACGAAGTTGATGAAAAAAGAAAACGTAGAGAACACTCGTGTTATTTTGCCACACGAAACCATCCTACGCTTGTCTGTCAATCAATTAAACTAATATTGAATATCCGCAATAATCAAAAGCATCTTTTCCTTTAAGGAGAAGATGCTTTTTTGTTATATCTTTAGGCTATACCTACTCAACGGAACTAACTTGATAGATATTAATGATTGATTACAATTTTTAATAAAAGAAAAACAGCGAGTACCGATAAATATTAAATCGGTACTCGCTGTTCAATCAATCTATTTTTAGTTTATTTCCCTTTATACTGAACAGGTGATGATGGAGAAGAAGAACCACTTTCATTAACAGCTACTACATAAAACCAACCATCAATTTTACGACTGGAATTATATTGGAACTTGGTATCTGGTGTTGATCCAGCTAGATTATAAGGACCCCCACTCGTTTTGCTAAAGTATACTTTGTAATTAGTGGCAGTTTGCGATGGAGCGCCCCAAGAGATCACGACTGCACTTTTACCTGCGCCTTTAGCGCTAAGTGAAGACGGAGCCGAAGGTGCTGCTTTTGCTTTAGCAGGAGCCGCTTCTTCGGTAGTTGTAGCAGGCTCAGTCGATTCGCCTTCTGCTGGTGGCGTCGTGCCATTCGTTGCAGGTTCTTCAGTCGTTCCATCTGGTAATAAAGTGCCTTCATCTGGCTCTTCTACCGGTACTGGTGCTGCACTGTAATCTGCCGTATTACTTGGACTCGATTCATGTCCGCCGACATCAACGGCTGTTACATAGAAAGAGAAGTTACCATTTGCAGATACAAATGAATTAAATTGACTACTACCTAGCTGTGCAGACTTCTGATATTGATAAGAACCATCACCGGATGAACGGTACAGACGGTAACCTACCACATCTCCTGAACCACCTGAGTTAAAGGTAATTCGTGCATCGCTACCACTGGTCGATAAGCGCACATTAGTTGGTGGATTTGGTGACCCACCATCATCTTGCCTTGGATCGATCCGGGTTGGAGCATCTGCACCTGCATCTTCAGGAAGATAACGCCATAGCGCATATTTAGGACCTGACATATTAGCTAGAGCATGTTGCAGATCTTTGATTAATTCTGAAATAGGCATTTCCCGTTTGACGACTGTACGTTGATTGACCATATCATCTGGTGTGCTATCTTGAGGAATATAATTTACGCCATTGTACGTAATATATTTCGCATAAGCTACACCATCATCAAAGTCTTTAGGTACATATTTAGCATTGAAAATATCGGTCACTAGATTACCGGATTGTCGTGTAGCCGATGTTGGTAATTTACCACTAAATCCAGACACTGTCTGTGTGACAATACCATCTGGCTTTTTAAAAGCATCGGTTTTGAACAACTCGGGATCACTATCAGTAACTTTGTTCATAATCGTTGCCCATAAGGTACGAGCACGCTTTTTACCATCCTCGGACAAGGTATTTACAGGCTCACGATAACCTGCCCATACACCAAGTGTAATATCCGGTGTGAAGCCCATAAACCAGACATCAGCATAGTTCTGAGTGGAACCTGTTTTACCGACAATCGGTATTTTTCCGTATTTATTAAATAAGGTCTGCATCGTTCTACCTGTACCACGAGAATCTGTGATAACACTGCGAAGCATATCGGTCATAAGATAAGCGGTTTGCTTCGAAAAGACTCGTTGTGGATCAGCTTTATGTTTGTAAACGATTTTGTTATACGGATCAACAATTTTATCGATCATATAAGCATCATTGAATATCCCTTGATTCGGAATGGAGCCATAGGCATTGGTTAATTCTTCTACAGTCACTCCATATTTAAGACCGCCCAGTACTCCGGTTTGAGCAGAGTAATCGGTATCTTGAATCGTAGTGATACCTAACTTTTTGGAAAATGCCCAAGCTTTATCAATACCTACTTTTTGATTAAATAATTTAAGGGCAGGTATATTGAGCGATTCATCTAATGCAGTCCGAGCAGTGACTAGACCTTGATAGCGTCCGTTCGCATTTGCAGGGATATGATAGCCTTTACCGCCGTCTTTCAAAATAATTGGTGCATCATCCAGAATACTTGCCGGTTGCACCAGACCTGCGTCTAGAGCAGGCAGATAAGCAGCGATCGGTTTCATTGTAGAACCCGGTTGCCGTGTCATCTGAGTAGCATAGTTCATCTGTTCTTCCTGGAAGCTACGACCTTCAATCATACCAAGAATAGCACCTGTCTTATGATTGATCATCATAGCCGCAGTTTGCTCTTTGCCTTTGGTATTACTATCTGGTGAGAAATTACTACTATCTTCAGCGACTTCATGCATCGTGTTATAGACTGTTTTGTTAATTGTTGTATAGACACGATAACCACCAGTTAACAATTTCTGACGTGCATCTTCAAACAGTTGATTCCGTTCTTCAGAAGATAGAGTGGACATATCCAAATCTGGATTTTCCATTTTTACAATCGTTTGCGCGCCTTGTCGTTCAATTTCCATCATTAAGTAAGGATATTGAGAATACGCTTTGGCTGTTGGTTTGGCGAGTGAACTTTTGAGATCAAAGTTAATTGCTTCATTATATTCACTAGCTGTAATTTTACCTAGTTCTTTCATCCGTTCAAGAACCAGTTGTTGTCTGCCGACTGCACGTTTAAATCCTTTTTCATTGAATTTACCGCTGCTGTCAAAAGCAGAGTAAGCGGTTGGCAATTGAGGTAGACCTGCAATATAAGCGGCTTCCGCGATATTGATTTTACTGAGATCGTTTACAGCAAAAATACCTTTAGCTGCTGCTTTGATCCCAAAAATATTGTATCCGCTTGAACCTTTACCAAAAGGCATTTTGTTCAAATAAGCAGTCAAAATTTCATTTTTGGTCATAAAGCGCTCGATCCGAAGAGAAAGCAACATTTCTTTAATTTTGCGATCATCTGTTTTGTCCAAGTTCAAAAAGACCCGTCTCGACAATTGCTGTGTAAGTGTACTACCTCCGGTTTGGACGGATTCATTCAGTACACGCTGTTTGACAGCACGCAGCGTACCATTCATGTCAACACCTTTATGTTCATAAAAATGATTATCTTCTATGGAAATAATGGCGTCGATGACAGGTTGAGGAATCTGTTCATAAGTCACCAATCGACGATCTTCTTCTGTACGAAGTTGTCCGATCGGGGAACCGTCATTAAAATAAGCAAAACCGGTCACTGCATTTTCGTTGATTTTTTTGACTATTTCTTCACGCGAACGCACCGGTTCGTCTTTTACAATCGAAGAAACGTAGCCCATCAAAATACCTCCACCAAACAGGCAAATGGCAAACCCAGCAATAACTACCCATTTCAAAATAGTGAGTAATTTGCGGAATCTAGCATGCTTGCTAGTGGACTTATTTGTTGGACGCTTGTCCTTCTTTTCAGCCATGTAACTTCCCCCTTTTACCAGCCACTATTATATCATAAAAATTACGCTATAATCAGTTTCTTATGACCGATAAAAGCAGGATGGGCACAAAGTCGGATGTGAACAAGCATTGACTTGTTTGTAAAAGGTATGTTATAAAAGTGATACGTTGAAGAAATCTACAATTACATAACACAAAGACGAAGAAAGACACCCAGTAGAAGTGGAGATTACCGTTCTCAGAGAACCGATGGTTGGTGCAAATCGGCAAGCGGACTTCCTTTGAATTACAGGTCTGGAGTCGTTTGATATTAGTAGTTCTATTGATAATATCAAGCCGGAATGAAGATTCCGTTATATACAATGAAGTGAGAAGCTGAATATATCTTATGATTTTATCAATATAGGTATAGGATCAGTCTTCTAATTAGGGTGGTAACGCGAGGCCTGCTCGTCCCTTTATGGGGATGGGTAGGTCTTTTTTGATGCGCATTTTCAAGCAGGCACTCCAGCGGAAGTGATCCGTATACTATCGAATAAGGGAGCAAATGAATAATGAAATGGGAAGAATTAACGTCAGCGCAACAAGCAGAAGTCGAAAAGCAATTAAGTGTGATTCAGCGAGGAACAGCAGAGATTATTCCTGAAGATGCATTACGTCAGAAAGTGATCAAGTCTGTAGCAACAGGCAAGCCATTAACAGTCAAATTAGGTCTAGATCCATCTGCACCGGATATTCATATCGGTCATACTGTTGTTTTGCAGAAATTACGTCAATTTCAAGAATTGGGACATCATGTTCAATTAATTATCGGTGACTTTACAGGACGTATTGGTGATCCTACAGGGAAGTCAGAGACACGTAAGCAATTAACAGAAGAACAGGTTAAACACAATGCAGAGACATACAAAGAACAGATCACCAAAATCCTTGATCCAAGTAAAATGAAAGTATACTTTAACTCGGAATGGCTAAGTCCGATGAATTTTGCCGATGTGGTAAATTTGGCAGCCAAAGTTACAGTAGCCCGTATGCTAGAGCGTGATGATTTTACGAAGCGTTACCAGGGCGGTCAGCCGATCAGTATTCACGAATTTTTCTACCCACTAATGCAAGGTATGGATTCGGTAGCTCTTGAAAGTGATATTGAAATTGGGGGTACCGATCAGAAGTTTAACTTATTGATGGGACGTACACTGCAAAAAGAATACGGTAAAGCTACTCAAGTTGCGATTACTTTACCTATTATCGAAGGTCTAGATGGTGTTCAAAAAATGAGTAAAAGTCTGGGTAACTACATTGGCATTGATGAAGAGCCGAACGAAATCTTTGGTAAATCAATGAGTGTACCTGATGAATTGATGCTTAAGTACTATGAGTTAACAACAGATATTTCGAATGAAGATTTGGCTACACTCAAAGCAGGGCTTGCAGATGGTTCTGTACATCCACGTGATGCCAAAATGAATCTGGCACAAAATTATGTACGTATGTTCCATAATGAAGAAGCAGGAGTAGCTGCAAAAAATCACTTTGTAACTGTATTCCAACAACGTGCATTACCTGATGATATTCAAGAAGTAGTACTGGACGAGAGTGTACTAGAAAATAGACAAATCGGGCTGATCAAACTGGTAATGACGCTTGGATTTGCAACATCTACGAGTGAGGCTAGACGCAGTATTCAACAAGGTGCACTCAAAATCAACGAACAAAAGCATGATGATGTAAATGCACGTATTGAACTAGCTGATGGTGATATTGTTCAAGTAGGTAAACGTAAATTTGCTAAAATCAAAAAAGCTTAATCCAGCTTAATTCAAAAACAAAAACCTTTATGATCGCTTCGGTGATGATAAAGGTTTTTTTGTTGCACTTGTTTATAGACTTTTGAATATATACTCCTTATTTTATCTATTATTCGTTCAATATCTCAAAATGAAACTGTTAACTTTATGTATCAATTTGTCGATATAAGTAGAATGTGGATTTTATTATAGATATAGAGAGGATAGGTAATTACATTGCGTAGATTTAAGTTTAAAAGCATCCAAGCTCGCACATTGTTAACGCTACTCCCGATTGTTATTATTGCTCTTGTGCTCATTAGTGCGCTATCGTATCAATTTGCCAAACAAAAACTCAATACCGAAATCAACACTAATGCTGCAACAACATTAACAGGCTTGAATGAAAATTTAAACAGTCAGTTAAAACAGAATTCAATGATTGTATCATCACTCGCCGCCGCTACTGGAGAGTTAGGGAATGCAATTAGCGTTCCTGACTATTTTAAGCTAGCAGAACGCTGGCAAATGTTAAGTTCATTTACGTATGGAACTGGTATTTTCTTTGCTGAGAATGCGTATGAACAAGGCGTAAAGTATCGTTCGATATATGCGGTACGAGATGGAGACAAAATCAACACCACCACAGAATATGATGATCCAGCTTATGATTATTTAACACAGCCTTACTATACAGGTACACTGAACAATTTTGATAAGATTTATTATACAGAGCCTTTTACCGATTCTGTGAGCAAAATGAAGATGATTACAGCAGGGAAAACGATTCGTAATAATGATGGGCAAGTATTAGGAATAGTAGCCGCCGATGTGAGTATGAATAATATTAAAGATTATATTAACAATCTCAAAATAGGCACAGCAGGTCGTGCATTCTTAATCAGTAGTAAAGGTGAAGTACTTGCAAGTGGAAGAAAAGAGATTGTAGAAGATACTCCGTTACAAGATGAGAAAATAGATGGTATTCAAACCGTAGCTAATTTGATGAACAAAAATCAAACAGGCAATACCGTATTAAATATTCAAGGAGAGTTGAATACGATTTTCTATGCAACTGTTGCAGAGACAGGTTGGAAAATCGCTGTTATTTTACCGGATTCTGAAATTAAACAGCCAACTCAAGAATTGTTACATATTCTACTGATTGTAGGAGCCATAGGTATTATTGTAATTAGTGCTGCTATTTTGTGGAATAATATAGGACTGATTCGTGAAACACGTAAAGTAGTAGACGTAAGTCGTAAAATGGCTGTAGGCGATTATTCTGAACGCTTGTCTAATCAACGAGCCGATGAATTTGGACAAATGGCTACCGAATTTAATAAAGTATTAGAATCGACAAGTGGGATCATGGCGCATCTTAATCAACAATCCACTATGGTTCAAAATGCCGCAGCTCAGATTGCTCAAGATTCAGCTATGGCGGCAGCCGATGCAGGGCATAATGTAAAAGAATTGCATGAGATGGAAAATGGAGCCGACTTGCAGTTGAAAGCAGCAGATGAGAGTACAGTTGCAATGGAAGAAATGGCTATCGGCGTACAACGGATCGCTGAATCGGTACAAGAAGTATCGGAAGCTACAGTTGTGATTGAACAGAAAGCTGAACAAGGGAATAATCGTCTGAACAAAGCAGTAGAGCAGATTGATAGAGCCAAAGAAGTAATGGATGAAGCAGGACGTATGGCAGCTTCGCTTAATGAACGCTCTCAACAAATCAGCAGTATTATAGATATGATTCAATCGATTAACAAGCAGACTACATTGCTGGCGTTAAATGCTTCTATTGAAGCGGCGCGAGCAGGAGAAGCAGGTCGAGGGTTCGCTGTAGTAGCCTCAGAGATCAGCAATCTAGCTAATAATGTTGGAGACTCTGCCAAGTTGATTACAGAGCAGATCGTTTCTATGCAAGCAGAGACGTCTGCGGTAGTCAGTGGGATGAAAGACGGATCTTTACAAGTCACAGAAGGAATTACGATGCTCGAAGATACGAAGCAGATGTTTGCTTCGATCAGTGAGGATATCGAAAGTGTAGCGGGTGAGATTCAAGAAGTATCTTCTGCATCCGAGCAGATGTCAGCTGGAGCAGAAGAAGTTACTGCTTCTCTCAATAATCTAGCTGATATTGCTAAATCTTCAGCAGTACGAGCAGCCAGTGCAACAGAACGTTCTACACAACAATCGCAATCGTTACAGAAACTTGAAGCTTCTGCGCAATCATTAGATGCAGTCTCGGATTCTTTAAATGAATTGATTTCCAAGTTCCGAACTTAATAACATTTAATAGGGTGAGATCATATAATAAAAGAAATATAAAACCCCCATCGGTGATTACTGATGGGGGTTTGCTATATTCACGTATATAGACAAATAAAAAAGCTATCAGAGCGAACTCTGATAGCTTTGGATTTAAATCTTAACGGTTGTAGAACTCAACGATTTGTTTTTCGTCGATTTCTTGAGACAATTCAGAACGCTCTGGCAAACGGATATATTTACCTTCAACAGCGTTTTCGTTGTACTCAACATAAGCAGGCAAGTGTGAACGGTTTTCGATAGCTTCTTTAACAGAAGACAAGCTACGGCTTCTTTCACGAAGACCAATAACATCACCTGGTTTTACGGAGTAAGAAGCGATATCTACTTTTTTACCGTTAACAGTGATATGACCGTGGGATACCAATTGACGTGCTCCAGCGCGGCTGTTAGCAAAACCAATACGGTAAGCCAAGTTATCCAAGCGGCTTTCTAGCAAGAACATGAAGTTTTCACCAGCAATACCTTGAATTTTTTGAGCTTTAGAGAACAAAGTACGGAATTGTTTTTCGCCCAAACCATACATGTGACGCAATTTTTGTTTTTCTTGTAATTGCATACCATAGTTACTCATTTTACGACGTTGGTTCGCTCCATGTTGACCTGGAGGGAAAGGACGTTTCAAATCTTTACCATTGCCGCTTAGGGAAATACCAAGACGACGACTTAATTTAAATTTAGGACCAGTGTAACGTGACATTTATAATAAGCTCCTTCGTAATTAAAGTTTTATTTTGAAAATAAACATTCCGGGGCTTTGGGTCTGTGATTCATGTTGCCGCGTTTTGTTTGTCGTAGGCTTGGATAGGAAGCGTACTACTAGCAAAAATGTTCAGCCGCAGTCTTGCTAGCAACAAAAAGCGTGAGGGTGAAACAACGTTACCCCAAATTAAAGTCTATCCAGTCTTCATCAATAATAAATTATATAGGAAACAATCATCTGTCGTCAATAGGTTTGTAAATATTGTTTATGTAAAATTTTATGGAGGTATTGTTGAATTTAAATATTGAGTGCAAACTATAGTATAAAATTGTAGAATGGGTGTATTAATGTTAAGACATTTAGTGACTTACATTCGTTGTGAGAGGAGGCATTTTATATGTCAGACAATCAATGGAATTATCCGGTGCAAGCCTGGCGTACCGAACAAGGACATGCCTCCTATCCGGTCGTATCAACTACTGATAACACATTCTGGCTTCAAAATCTGGATATTAGTCCTGAAGATTTTCCGTATATCGAACCGTTGTTGCAAGAAAGCCTTAGTGATTGGCAACAACAGAATAGTTCTCAAACACGGATAGGTAATGCACATTGGTTTTTATTTAACCATATGCATAAATATATAGGCGGAGATCAGACAAGTGATCACTTGATACCACAGATAGATATAGCAGTCTTAGATCGTTCAATCTCTAATGAGCATCTTATTGAATATCAACAGGAACAGTATCAGTTTACGATTGTTCCTATTTATACACGTCATCATCAAAAACCATTTGCAATGATGGGTTGTATCCAATTATGTAATCAATCCCAGTTGTTATCTAAAGAAGAAATTAATATGCTTGTTTTACATTATAAAAGTTTGTTTTATCGGCGTTTTGAATATACATTTATAGCCGATATGCTTCATTCCAAAACGCTGGCAGAACGTGAAGCTCAGCGCCGTTCCGTATTATTCCAAGTCATCCAACGTATGCACGACAAATTTGAAGTGGATGCGTTGATTACAGAACTGTTTGCTATTGTGGGTCAGATGTATCCGCAAGTCGAATTTGAATTGCTGGTATCTCAGGACAATAAGAGTAACAATCCCAAAGTAAAACCTTTACTATTGCAAAATCCTAAAGAGGATATGTGTGTACGTGCTTTTACAGCAGGTCAGCCCTTGATTGAAGTGCATTCAGAATCTTCAGGGCTGTCTGATCGAATGGAAGTAGCGATTCCTTTAAGTGGCAAGCAAGCGATCTATGGCGTTTTTCATTTGTTGTCTGATTATCCTTTAGAAGAAGAAGATATTGAACTGATGCGCATTATGGCAGAAGCGGCTGGACGTACATTTGAAAATGCTAAATTATACGAACAATCGCAATTGCTCAATGAAGATCTACGTTTGATCAATGAAATCACTAGAAGGTTAAATCAAAGTCTGCAATTGAATGAAATTTTTGATATCGCAGGCAAAGAGTTATTAGACGTATTCAAAGCAGAAACGGTGGCTGTACTCCATCTGAATCCAGAAACCGAACAGTTCGAAGTCGTAACAGGCAACGTTCCAAGTATGGAAGGTAAGTCAGTAGGCAAAGATCATGGATATACCGGTTTACTTTACCGTACCAAAGAACCGGTGATTTTATCAGATTATTGTAACAATCCCAGTCTGGAATCTTTATTTATGAATGCATCGGGTTCTTGCTCAATGATTGCTTCTCCTTTAATCGGTGGTGGCGAAGTCAAAGGATCGATCTTTTTGGGCCACCGGAAAAGTCATTATTTTTCATATGGCAATTTTAAGCTGCTACAAGTCATTACAACGCATATTGGGCTCGCGGTTGATAATGCAACCCTACATGATGAAGTAAGACGTATGGCAAGCCGTGACGCGCTTACAGGGTTGTATCTACGTCGCTATCTGGATGAAAAGATTCAAAGCTATCAAAGTAAAGAGGATAGCGGTGCTTTGCTAATGGTAGATATTGATAAATTTAAACAGGTAAATGATACGTATGGTCACCAGATCGGTGATGAGATTCTCAAACAGGTGAGCTTAATCATTCAGTCTTCTATTCGTGAAGGTGATATTGCGGCAAGATGGGGCGGAGAAGAGTTAGCCGTGTATTTCCCACAGATTGATGCAGAGAAGACAGAAGTGATCGCTGAACGTATTCGTGAAAAAATCGAAAATGAAACTCATCCAACCGTAACCGTTTCTTGCGGAATTGCTGCGTGGGATCGAGAAGATCAAAAAGTCAGTGTAGAATCTTTGTTCTATCGTGCAGATATGGCACTGTACCAAGCGAAAAAAAGCGGACGGAATCGTATATGTATTGATGAGAGTCCAAGAGAATAACCAAAGGGTAGTTCTAACGATATGTGGCGATTAGCCATAGATCATAGAGCTACTTTTTTATTTTATAAGGGCAGATGAAGACAAGAAACTTAACATCGTGATACAATATTTTTTGAATAATTAACCGTTGTTCAAAAAAATGTTTTGAAAAAAACACCAAGAGGGGAAGATATACTATGCAAGATCCTAGAGTAAAAGTATTAGCCAAAAATTTGGTTGAATATTCAATTGATGTACAACCAGGCGAAAATGTATTGGTCGAAATGATCGGTACAGAGCGTGATCTACTGAACGCAGTGATTCATGCGATTGGCGAAAGAGGCGGTAATGTTTTTGTTCAATTAACAGATCGCAAAGTACAACGTGCTATGTTGATGAATGCAACAGAAGCAAGTATGAATACATGGGCTGCACTTGATCTGGAACGTATGAAGCAGATGCAAGGGTATATCGGTATTCGTGCAGGTGAGAATATTAATGATCTATCTGATGTTCCTGATGACAAACAAAAGCTATATAACAGCATTTACCAACATGCGGTTCATAGTGAGCAACGTGTTAAACATACTAAATGGGTCGTTCTTCGTTATCCAAATGCAAGTATGGCGCAACTCGCAGGTATGAGCACAGAAGCATTTGAAGATTTCTATTTTGATGTATGTAATCTAGATTACGCTAAAATGGATAAAGCTCAAGATGCTTTGGAACAATTGATGACTCGTACAGATAAAGTACGCCTAGTCGGTAAAAATACAGATTTGAGCTTCTCTATCAAAAACATCGGTGCTAAAAAATGTTCCGGTCAACGTAATATTCCTGATGGTGAAGTATTCAGCGCGCCGGTTCGTGATTCAGTTAACGGCGTTATTAGCTACAACACACCAACTGTATATAACGGAACGACGTTTGAAGGCATCACATTCCGTTTTGAAAATGGTAAAATTGTTGAAGCAACAAGTAATGATACAGAGAAATTAAATAGCATTTTGGATTCAGATGATGGTGCTCGTCATATCGGAGAATTTGCGATTGGATTCCATCCACACATTTTGCATCCAATGAACGATATTTTGTTTGACGAGAAAATCGCAGGTAGCTTCCACTTCACACCAGGACAAGCGTATGAAGAAACAGATAATGGTAATCGTTCTTCGATTCACTGGGATCTTGTATTTATTCAACGTCCAGAATACGGTGGCGGTGAGATTTATTTTGATGATGTATTGATTCGTAAAGATGGAATCTTTGTTTTACCAGAATTGGAAGCTCTTAATCCAGAGAACTTAAAATAATATTTGGATTGAATCTACAGTAAAAGATTGAAAATGGTAAAAGAGGTTATATATTGGTGTGAGCATCTTATGTGCTAACCCGATAAGATAACCTCTATTTATCACTCTTACCAGAAGTAAGAAATGGGTTGCATAAGAAAGCGTATTCAATTATGATGTAAATGGAAAACCTGAATTGTTGAAAAATTTTAGTCGGAGTAGGAGGGTTCTCAAATGGCAACAAGTAATACGAATAATGCCGCAGTAGTTGAAATCGCACAGACAGCAGGTCAGTTCACTTCTTCTATTGTTTTACAACATGAATCTAAATTTATTGATGTTAAAAGTATTTTGGGACTATTTACAACACTTGTAAAAAACCAAGATTATGAGCTTCATGTACATGGACCAGACGAAGAAGAAGCTAAAAAAGCAGTCGTTGCTGCTTTTGAAAAACATGGACTTGCTGTAAAACTTGCAGAAGGTCAATGATTAAGAGTGCTGATGATCCCTTGTGGATTGTCAGCATTTTTTGTTGGAATCGATCTTAAATAGATTCACGGATCAATTGTTAAAATCTAAGGTAAATTCCTTTAATTTCGTTAGGGGTTCTTGTATTAGCCTCCAATTTCGTCTAATATTAAGAGTAGTAGTGACTGACGATTCTCGAACATGGGGGGGAAGAGCATGACTTCATCTGATTTACAAGAACAGTTGAATATAAAAGCATTGAATCTTCTACAAGAAGATGCAAATAAAATTGAAAAATTAATTGAAATACAGATGGAGAATTTGGATACTCGTTACTGTCCTCTGTACGAGGAAGTTCTGGATACTCAAGTATACGGCTTTTCCAAAGAAGTAGATTTTGCGATTCGTGCCGGATTTGTTTCTGAGCCTGTAGGCAAACAGTTAATCAGCAACTTGGAACGTAATTTATCTGTGTTGTACGAAGCTATGAATAATAAACAACAGTCTGCTGAGTAGCAGACTTTCGTTACATAGAAACGCCTGTACCTTCATCTGAGGGTACAGGCGTTTTTTGGTTTGGAATATTATTTAGACGAGATAGAACGATACACCCAGAATAATATAAGTGACTAATAATAGTAATCCTTCATACCAGTTGGTCGAACCATCTTGAATAATGGATTTGGCGATAAATACAGACACCATAATAGCAACCAGTTCAAGTGTCGTAAATACAATATCCATCGTATTGCCTAAGAAAAAGCTAATAAAAATCAGTACAGGAGCAACAAACAGAGCAATTTGTAGACTACTACCTACTGCAATTTCAACCGATGCACCAATTTTGTTTTTCATCGCTAACATAATAGCTGCACTATGTTCAGCCGCATTACCAATAATGGCAACAACGAATGCACCGACAAATAGTTCACTGAATCCAAAGTCTGTCGTAAATGTCTCAAGCGTACCGACAAGCCATTCACTGACAAATGCAGTCATCACTGTAGCCACCACTAAAAACAAGATTGATTTGTTTTTAGACCATTTTGGTTGCTCATGATCTTCAGGTGCTTTGGGATCTTTGACATCTTCCAGATACTTTTTGTGTGTCACCATCGAGAAGATCAACCATGCAATATAAGCAGCAATCAACAATCCTGCGACAATTAAGCTAAGTGTATCGACTTCTTGAGGCGTAATAGAATGAGTATTTAAAAATAAAGCAGGAACAAATAATGCAATCACAGCTACGATCATCAATGAACCATTCATATTAGCTAATGCCACATTAAAGTTCTGTACTTTATGTTTGACTCCACCTGCAAAAATACTAAGACCCAATACCAGCAATAAGTTACCGATAATCGAACCAGTTAAGCTGGCTTTGACCATATCGTATAATCCTTCACGTAGCAACATAATAGCGATAATCAGCTCGGCGGCATTACCAAATGTAGCATTCAGAAATCCACCCAAACGTTGTCCTGCATAATGAGCTACACTTTCCGTAGCACGTCCTAGAAATCCTGCGACTAAGATAACTGCAATAGCCGATACTACAAATTGTAGAATAGGATTCAAATGTGCATAATGAGCAATAGCACTAAACACAAAAAAGATGGCTAATAAAATAGTAGATAAATGTTTCTTCATTGTGCACCCCTTTTTCTATATATTTTATGTAAATTCTTTAACATTATAACCAAAACAGTAGGGTATTTAAACCGATTGTATCGGATAAAGTTTAGATTTTGCTCGAATGCTGATACAATAGAGAAGAAAACATCAGCTCGATATGAAGTTATTTAGACAGATGACGTTTTAAGCTTTAGAGGAGGATGGGACATGACCGAATCATTACAATTGGAAATGGGTAGTATCAAAATTGCCGATGACGTCGTAGCAAAAGTAGCGGGCATGGCCGCGTTAGAAACGCCAGGTATTGCTGCTATGTCTGGAGGATTATCCGATGGATTTGCCAAACGTCTAAGTGGTAAAAATGTACAAAGAGGTGTGACTGTAGAAGTTGGACAATTGGAAGCAGCGATTGATCTGCGTATTATTGTTCTCTACGAAACTCCGATTCATGAAGTATGCCGCATGCTTCAACAAAATGTACGTGAAGCTGTAGAAAATTTAACCGGACTTAAAGTGGTTGAAGTGAATGTAAAAGTAGAAGGCGTCGCTTTTAAAGACGATATTTTGTAGAAATCTCAAGTCTAACCATATAAAAAAACGACGGATATGATCTCCGTCGTTTTTTTTACTTTGTATGCAGTTATTTTATTATTTCATGCGCATAGAGACCGAAGAACGACTACTTATGCGTGAATTTGTTGTTTGTGCTTTTTCACTAGCTACCCGATTCGTTTCGCGAGAAATACTTAACATGATCCCCATACTGGTCATCATCATAATTAATGATGTACCTCCATAACTGATAAATGGTAATGTAACCCCTGTAATAGGAATCGTATTCGTAACACCACCGATATTAATAAACGCTTGAATAGCGATCAGACTCATAATACCGACTCCAACGAGTGTTCCAAAGATATCGGGACATCGCAAAGCGATAAACAAGCCTCGCCAGATAAAGTACCCGTATAACAATAAGAATAAGCTGGTGCCTATAAATCCGAATTCTTCACCAATGACGGCAAAAATAAAGTCATTGTAAGGGTTAGGAAGATAGTGAAGCTTCTGAATACTTTGACCAAAGCCTGAGCCTGTAAATCCACCCACTCCAATAGCAGTTAGCGATTGAACAAGGTTGTAAGAACTTCCTTTTTCATCAGCCATGGGATCAAGAAACGCTTCAATCCGTCCTGCTTTGTAGCTACTTTCATTACTGCTGTTATCATCATGATTAAAGAGGGCACCTATACCAAGTACAAGTGATGCTCCCAGAACCAGTAAAAGAACAGAAGCCATAATATGTTTGACACTAGCGCCACCAGCAAAAATAATTAAACCTGCTGTTGCGACCAAAATCATACAAGAACCCAAGTCATTTTGTAAAAAGATTAAGCCAGCAATTAAGCCAACTACAACCATGACTGGAATATAACCACTGCGTAAATCTCTAAGTTTATCTCCTTTTTTGGAGATCAGAGCCGCTAAATACAAAATAACAGCTAATTTGGCAAATTCAGAAGGCTGAAGTGAAAATCCAAA
Source organism: Paenibacillus sp. PK4536 (assembly GCF_028594455.2). NCBI lineage: Bacteria > Bacillati > Bacillota > Bacilli > Caryophanales > Paenibacillaceae > Paenibacillus > Paenibacillus sp. PK4536. The sequence continues at coordinate 4,546,866 of NZ_CP126313.1, read as the reverse complement.
AATATTCAACCAGCTTCGAGCACCGTTCAACTCTTTACCTACCATAAGAACGATAACCAATAGCGCTAAAGTAATCAGAAAAAAGGGCGCAAACCATTTTTTATATTTACTATAGTGAGCTTTCATAGCAAAAAACATACCGACCAAACCAATAACGGCGTATAAAATATGTTTTTTCGTAAAATACAAGGAGTCGAAGTTATAGTTTTTGTTCGTCCATGCGATGCTTGAACTTGCACTAAAGACCATAATAATACCGAAACAGACCAAAATGACGGTCATGATTAACAATTGAAAATCAGGAGCCCCTTTTTTGGTGATTGTCTGCGCAGGTTGCTGTATATTACGCACATTGGAACTTGATTGGGTATTTGTATTCCGATAGCGATTGGCTGTAGTCTGGTTGTTTAGTGTTCGTTGCGAAGTATGTCTGATTTTATTCATAACGAGTCTCCAAGGATAGAACGGATATGTACAGGTCATCATTCATAGAGGCAGTTAACAAACTGCTAATTTTCATGCACAAATCCTCCTTTTGTAATAAAAAACGTATATATGTTGTATTATCATATAAAATTATGGTTAAGTTCACTTTTCATGATAGTACGTTTTGTAGGTAGGCGCAAGCTTTGAAAAGCTATATTGACGCACTTATCAAGCAAATATGTTACGGTTAAACAGAAATTGGTCATATAAACTGTTATTTAACCAACACACAGGTATTGAAACTTACCAATATGTGTATAATGAAATAACGAGAATCACATTGAAAGGATGAAGAGCAGATGGGGAATTATAATTGGGAAGCTTTATTTCCAGATATGGTAGAATGGCGCAGGCATCTTCATCGTAACCCTGAGTTATCTTATCAAGAACACAATACAATGAAATTTATAGCAGACCAATTAATAGCTTTTGGTATTGACACACAGTCCGGTGTTGGCGATACCGGAGTGATAGGTACAATTAAAGGAAGTCTGCCCGGCAAAACAGTAGCGCTACGTGCTGATATTGATGCATTACCGATTCAAGATGAAAAAGAATGTGAGTATGCTTCACAAGTTGAAGGTGTCATGCATGCTTGTGGACATGATGGTCATACCGCAGGATTATTAGCAGTAGCTCGTTATTTCAGTGAAAATAGAGATACTTTGAAAGGCGAAATTCGTCTTATTTTCCAACCGGGAGAAGAAGTCTGTCCGGGTGGAGCGTTAAAAATGATTGCGGCAGGTGCGCTTGAAGGAGTCGATGTCATCTACGGTGTTCATTTATGGTCGCCTTTGCCAGTACACACGTTAGCAAGTGCAGCAGGGCCGATCATGGCATCTGTAGATGACTTTGTGATCGATATTACAGGTAAAGGTGGTCATGGCGGTATTCCTCATGTGACGGTGGATAGTGTATTAACAGGCGCGCAATTGGTAGTACAGTTACAATCGATTGTAAGTCGCAATGTGAATCCTCTTCAACCTGCTGTGTTAACGATCGGAACGATCAACAGTGGAACAGCCAAAAATATTATTGCCGAAACGTGCCGGATTACAGGGACAGTGCGGACGTTTGATGAAGAAACCCGTGCTGTTATTCGCAAACGGTTCGAAGAAGTGACTCAGCATACTTGCGCTATGAATGGAGCAACAGTAGAAATTGATTATATGATGGGATATCCACCGCTTGTGAATCATGCCGGAGAGACAGAACGCTTTTTCCAAGTAGCTAAAGCCGTATTTGGAGAAGAACAAGTTCAGGTGACACCACCGATGATGCCTGCTGAAGATTTCTCTTACTATGTTCAACAAGTGCCGGGCTGTTTTATTTTTGTAGGTGCTGGTAATGAATATAAAGGGATTACTTATCCACATCATCATCCTAGATTCGATATTGATGAAGCAGCGATACTGAATGCAGCCAAAATCTTAGTCTCTATGGCTGAAAATTATCTCGAACAGCAGGATGAAATACCATTTTTGGAAAAGCACTTCTAATCTGTTCTAGGCTTATGCTATGATAATAGAGACAACTAAGAAGATAGTTGTCCACTTTATATACAGAAACGAGATGAATTTCATGAGCGTAACCGAGATTAGGACGGTCGATATGGCCGAAGTCTTGACAAACGCCTATGAACTAGGCGATATGATCAACAATTCTATCGAAGTCGCGAATTACCTATATTGGGAAGAGCGTATGCTGGCTCACCCGGACGTTATAAGCTTGATGCACAAGCTCAACAGTAAAAAAGAATTATTTGAAGAAACACAGCGGTTTGGTCATTTCCATCCAAACTTCCATGAAGCCAAAGAACAGGTGGAAGCGGTTCAACGGGAAATGGAACAAATTGAAGCAGTATGGCGCTTCAAAGACGCTGAAAATAATTTGGATCAAATGTTATACGAAATGTCAGAACTGATTGCACATTCCGTTTCTGAAAGTATTAAAGTTCCAAGTAACAACCCTTTACCGAAAGGAGGCGGATGTGGTAGTGGAGGATCATGTGGATGCAGTTGAGAATGAGCAACAAGAACAAGTTCAAGTCCAGCAAGAACAAGTTCCAGAACAAGAGGAACAAGGGTTAGCTCTACCTGAACGTATCGGTTATATTATCTGGGTCAACGATGTCAAAGCAGCGCGCAATCTTGAAAAATATGGCTGTGTTCATTATATTTCACGTCGCATGCATTATGTGGTTATGTATCTGTACACTGAAAAAGCCGAAGAAACACTCAAAAATATCCGTCGTCTTTCTTATGTACGTAAAGTTGAACGCTCTTATCGTAATGAAATTAAGACCGAGTATACCAAAGCAGTACCGGATCAGACTCAATTTTACGGTATTTAATTAATCCCTTTGGGAATGATTACCTTTAGCAATAAACAAAAAGCGACCTTAAACGGTCGCTTTTTTATATTTAATTTGCAGCAAACGGTTTCATTTATGAGTGGTTAAAGGTATTTAATAAGTATTATTTACGATAATTTTGAAGAATTATCATTTATGGGTTAAAGAAACGTGACTAGCTGTCGATATAATATTTAGTGGGACTACAGAACTGTAAGATAACAAAGACAAATAAATTAATAACATGAAATGACTTTAAAAATGTCAAATATTTAGTAAAAAACGTTAAAAATGGTAGCTTTTTCGTCTTGTGTAGGGCGAACGATATATATATCTTAATAGGTATAAATACTTAGACGGAAAGACCCATACAGAATGGGGAGTGAATAGTTAATGAGAGATAAAGTAATGGAACGCTGGAGCACGTACGAACCTTTTCACGTGGAATTGGGCGAGAAAAAGGTAGCTGATATTGTGATCACGAATCATGCGATCAGTCGTTATAATGACCGTATTGCCAAAGCTCAAACCAAGCCAGAAGAGATCGCTTCCTTCATGTGGGAAACACTTAAACAAAATCGGATTATATCTTATTACCGCAAAGAAGAAGATGTATATTTGATCGATGAAGACCTTGTTGTTGTCGCTGAATTTGCTGATCTGCCGGGTGAATACGATCTTACAGGTAATCCACTGCACAAAATGATTATCGTTACATTTTTGGGTAAAATGTCCGAAACGATTGAACTGCGCGATCTTAAATCTTACTATTCTTGGTTAAGACACTCTCGCCGTATGACATTGATCAAAAACAGTCGTAAACGTAAATAAGGATGATAAACTTCATTCATGATAAACCTACCTTAATGGATGTTATGAACCCATTATAGTCATTTGCGCAATCATGCAATGAATATCCAATCCACTATAAATAGAGTCGGTATACTTTGAGAAGAAGCTGCTATTCAAGCAAGCTTCTTTTTTGTATGCTTATTTGAAAATGGTACACTATATACATAGCAAGGAGGGGAAACGGTAGTGGCATTTAATTTTCATCAATTGCATATTTTTTATACAGTTGCTGAACGAGGAAGTTTTTCAGCAGCAGCCCAAGCGCTTCATATGACTCAGCCTGCGGTAACGATGCAAGTTCAGTCGTTGGAAGATCATTTTGGCACGAAATTGTTTCACCGTACAACCAAAAAAATTGAATTGTCTGAAGCAGGACATGCTTTGATGCCATTTGCTTCTCAAGGTATCCATTTGATGCGAGAAACAGATGCGGTCATGTCACGCTTTACAGATACATTAGCAGGGCGATTGGTATTGGGGGCAAGCAATACGATTGGCGAATATGTATTACCACGTCTATTAGGTCCACTAGGTCAACGATATCCACATATGAAAGTGATGCTTAAAGTGATGAATACGACTCAGATTTTAGATGAGATCAGTCGTAATCAATTGGATTTTGGTCTAATCGAAGCTCCTGTTGAACATCCTGATATGACGATTAAGCCTGTGATGCAAGATGAACTAAAGCTTATTGTGCCAGGTAATCATCCTTTAGCCACGCAGGAGATAGTACAGTTATCCGATATGCTAACGTATCCTTTTGTATTACGGGAAAAAGGATCAGGTACACGACAGGTAATGGAAGAAGAATTGATTAGACATCATGTCGATCTCTCTCAAATTCAGACTGTCATGGAACTTGGAAGTACAGGCGCTGTTAAATCTGCTGTAGAAGCAGGATTAGGCATTACAATTTTATCCCCATCATCCGTAAAGCATGAAGTAGCATTAGGGTTACTGAAAGTACTAACGATTGAAGGGGTCTCCTTTCAGCGGCAATTTTACTCGATTCATCTCAAATCGACATTGCTAACCATTCCAGCAGTGACTTTTTTACAATTTGTGCAAGAGTATGAGTGGGTCTGAATAAGAAAGTGTAATCAATATATAAAGGAATAGAAGAGGAGTGAATAAGATATGGATATGTCTTCAAAAGAACGTTATGCAGATTTGCATACACATAGTCAGGCATCTGATGGGATGAATACCCCATCGCAAAATGTGAAATTGGCTGTAGAAGCAGGACTAGGTGCGATTGCTGTCACAGATCATGATACTGTTGCAGGTGTAGCTGAAGCAATCGAAGCAGGCAAGCTATATGATATTGAAGTGATTGCCGGTGTGGAAATTAGTACAAGAGAAGCTAACAAAGATATTCATATTCTAGGATATTATCTGAATACAGAAGATCCTATATTATTAGAGCGTCTGCAACAATTGCGTGAAGTTCGTGATCATCGTAATGTACAGATTTTGCAAAACTTACGTGACCTTGGCGTGGAGATTACAATGGAAGAAGTGATTGAACAGTTAGGCAGAGAATTAATGCCTGACGAAAGTATCGGTCGTCCGCATATGGCTGATGTATTAGTTGCCAAAGGATATGCAACGGATATGAAAGATGCGTTTAACAAGTACTTAGCAGAAGGTGCAGCCGCTTATGTCTCACCCCCACGTATTACTGCTGCTGATGCGGCTGTATGGATTCGTGAAGCCAATGGAGTTCCTGTAATGGCTCATCCGGGTATTTATGGTGATGATACATTAGTGGAGCATATTCTGGATCACAGTTCGATAGCAGGCTTGGAAGTATATCATTCCGATCATTCACCTGAAGATGAACAACGCTATTTGGAAATCGCACAACGTCGTGATCTGATTGTCACAGGTGGATCTGATTATCATGGGGAGCGCCAAGGCAAAGTATTTCATGGCCCATTAGGCGGTAAAAATGTACCGATGTCTACATTAGTTCAATTGCGTCAATTACAGACAGCGATCGAGACAGGCATTACAGCAGAATAATCACAACGTAATCAAATGGAATATTTCTGCATCATAAGAAAAATGATAAGAAAAAGAACGGCTTGAAGATCACCTGTAACAAAGGTGTTTCAAGCCGTTCTTTATTTGTAAATCATCATCGCAAAAGCAATATTAGATAGTTCTAAAATATCATTAAAACATACGGATTAAGATTTGATCGAACTTTCCAAACCTTTAACGACATCTTCTTCAGGTGTGATAAACAAAGTAGTCTGTTGCTCATAGATGACAAATCCAGGCTTCGCTCCGCTGGGCTTACGCACATGACGAATCAATGTGTAATCGACAGGCACACTACTGGATTCTTTAGCCTGACTAAAATAAGCGGCAAGCTGTGCAGCTTCTGCTAATGTAGCTTCACCAAATTGTTGACTACGGATAACCACATGAGAACCAGGAATATCTTTGGTATGCAACCATGTGTCATTGGAATGAGCTAATTTGTTGGTAATATAATCATTTTGTAAATTGTTTTTACCTACATACATTTCGATACCTTCACTAGACGTATAGACATGAAGAGTCGGACGATTGTCTTTACGTTTCTTTTTGGCACGTTTATTACGATTACGTACATATCCTTGCTCCGCCAATTCTTCACGAATCTCGTCAATATCTTGCAAAGAAGCACTGCCTAATTGTTGTAGCAACGAATCCAAATACTGAATTTCAGCATGTGTTTTGATTAATTGTTGATCGATAACCGCTAGACTGTTTTTGTATTTGTTATACCGTTTGAAATAACGCTGTGCATTATCAGAGGGTGTCAATTGCGGATCAAGAGTGATCGTAATTGGACGCTGTTCTTCATCATAGAAATTAATCAATTCGATCTGTTTATCGCCACGTTTTAGTTCATGTAGCGAAGCGAATAACAATTCACCTTGGATACGGAATTTTTCAGCACCTTCAGCTTCTTGAATATCTTTTTGTAGATTGTCTAACTTTTTAATATTTTTGCTGCGCTCATTTTGAAGAAAACGTAATAGATCACTTGTTTTCTGTTTTACGGTATCACGTTCTGCTTTGTCACCATAATAAGCTTCGATACATTGACTGATCGAATCGTAATGCTTTTCTTCCTCTTGAATCAGAGTCAACGGCACTGCTGAAAAAACGATTTTACCTTGAGCATTCAGACCACTGACAGGAGCGAATTCTCCTTTGGATACTTGCTCCATTAAAGTAGAAAAAGCTTGCCAGATATACTGTACATCTGGATACGGATTTTCATTTGCTCCATTAGCACTCACATCAGCTTGCTGAGCACGATATACAATTTCTTCAGCGATCAAAGGGCTCAGACCACTAAACGTATTCAAAATAAAACGAGCAGGCGGATCAATATTTTCACGATGCAGTTCCATAAACTGTTGTTCGCCTGTTTCTAACGGATTCAATTTGTGCTGATCTGGCGGTTCTACATAGCTGAATCCAGGCATAATCACACGGTAGCTACTAATAGCGGGTGTAATATGATGAATTCCGTCTAATATCGTATTGGTTGCCGGATCGATTACAATCATATTACTATGACGACCCATAATTTCGATAATTAACCGTTTGAATGAAACATCGCCTAATTCATCACGTTGACGCACATTGAAATGAATGACACGTTCCATACCTACTTGCTCAATGGATTCTATAATTGCGCCTTCACAATGTTTGCGGAGTAACATACAGAACATCGGTGCTTCTTGCGGATTCATAAATGATTGTTCGGTAAATTGAACACGTGGATAAGTAGGGTTCACACTTAGAATTAATTTGCGATTCCCACGTTGTGCACGAATCTGAAAAACAATATCATTACCTGTCGGTTGGTGAATTTTATTAATACGTGCGCCTTGTAGAGACTGAAGCTCATGAACAATCGCACGGGTAACAATGCCATCTAATGCCATATCTAATATTCTCCTATTCTTACTATCATAATCATCTTCTATCATGCCACAAACCCATAGCAATTTATAGTGCCATCATGTATGCTTACCCAATAGAATGTGTTTTTCGGAGGAGAGGATTGAGATGGAATTTACCAAAATGAATGGTCTGGGCAACGATTTTATCGTTGTTTATGGAGAGCCATCATTGCCAGCAAATGTAGCAGAATTGGCGATTAAGCATTGCAATCGTTACTTTGGTATCGGTGCAGATGGTTTAGTCTATATTTTGCCGTCCGCCAATGCAGACTTTATGATGCGTATTATTAATTCAGATGGATCAGAAGCAGAACAATGTGGAAATGCGATTCGTTGTGTTGCCAAATATGTATATGATCGCGGTCTAACGCCGCATACTGAAATTACAATAGAAACGATGGGTGCAGGTGTTCAATCGGTAACGGTTCAAGCCGAAGATGGCGTTGCGCATACCGTTCGTGTCGATATGGGAGCACCCATTCTGGATAGCACTTTAATTCCAGTGGCAGTAGAAGGTAATCCTGTGATGAATCAAGAGATTGAAGTGGAAGGACAGATTTTCCATTTTACAGCGGTATCAATGGGTAATCCTCACTGTGTTATTTATGTCGATGATGCAGTCAATATTGATCTGAATAAATGGGGACCACTGCTTGAAAATCATCCGTTATTTCCACGCAAAGTCAATGTAGAATTTACAACTGTACAAAGTCGTGATCGTATGGATATGCGTGTATGGGAACGTGGAGCAGGGCCAACACTGGCTTGTGGAACAGGTGCTTGTGCAACATTGGTTTCTTCGGTGCTTAATGGATATTCAGATCGTAGTGGATATGTATCTCTTAAAGGTGGAGACTTATATATCGAATGGGATGAGTCCAGTAACAAAGTCTATATGACAGGTTCTGCGGCTACGGTCTATACAGGAGAAACAACCGAATAACAGCTTACAAACAGTCTGGTTATATAATTTAGCTATATCACCGTTTGAACGTCTTATAGCTCTTGTTTTTGTGCTACATTAGAACGTAAATGAATCCAGTGGGGTGGACTATACAATGAAGCCAGATTTGCGTTCCAAATGGACAGATAGCGTGATTATAGGTGATGGAGCGATGGGAACCTATTTATATCAATTAGGATTTCCAGTAGGGATCTCTTATGAAGAACTTAATTTGATTCGTCCACATATTATAGAAGATGTACATCGTCAATATGTTAATGCAGGTGCTCAAATGATTGAGACCAATACATTTTCTGCTAATTATGACCGATTATCTAAATATGGGCTTGAAGATAAAGTCGATGAAATTAATCGCGCAGGGGTACGTATTGCCCGGGCAGCAGCTGGGGATCAAGCTTATGTCGTTGGTTCAGTCGGAGCGATTCGCAATGGCAAACGTACCAATATTCCGAGGTCTGAATTACGCCAATATTTTAGACAACAAGTATCTTCTTTATTAGATGAAGGTGTAGATGGAATTTTGTTAGAAACTTTTTTTGAAGTGGAAGAACTGGCGATTGCTTTACGGCAGGTACGCAAACTTACTGATATTCCTGTCATGTGCCAATTAACAGTAGAAGATGCGATTCGGACGTTAGATGGATTTGCTTTGCCAGATGCGTTTGCTTTGTTGACGGATGCAGGAGCCGATATGGTTGGTCTTAATTGCCGTGTGGGTCCTAATGGAACACTACATGCACTTGAAGCGATTCAAGGAAAAGTATCGTTACCGTTATCTGTTTATCCAGATGCAGGTGTCGCTGATTATGTTGATGGTGAATATCGTTATGGAGCAAGCCCGGCTTATTTTGGTCAACGGAGTGTTCGATTTGCCGAGTTAGGTGCCAGAGTGATCGGTGGATGTTGTGGAACTACACCTGAACATATCGCTGCAATCGCAAGAGCACTAGAAGGATATACACCGGGGACATTAGACTTTTCAAATGTACAAAAACCTACTCCACAGATCAGTGTAACCATAGAAAATGCAATTATGGATGAAAGTGATCGCAATGGAGAAGATGTACCTCCAACACTGGTTGATCTGGTGCGCGAACGTCCAACCGTTATCGTTGAACTGGATCCGCCTCGTGATCTGGATATCACTCGCTTTCTCAAAGGAGCAGCTGCGCTTAAAGAAGCAGGAGTGGATGCATTAACTCTAGCAGACAATTCGCTAGCAGTTACTCGAATGAGTAATATGGCACTTGGACATATTGTGCAACGTGAAGCAGGTATTCGCCCTTTGATCCATATTGCTTGTCGTGATCGCAATATGATCGGTAGTCAATCGCATATGATGGGATTCGATGCATTGGGTATTGATCATGTTCTAGCGGTAACCGGTGATCCGTCTAAATTTGGTGATCTGCCAGGAGCAAGTTCGGTCTACGATATGACTTCATTTGATATGATCAAAATGATCAAGCAATTGAATGAAGGCATTGCTTTCTCAGGTAAACCACTCAAACAACGTGCCAAGTTCGTTGTAGGGGCAGCCTTTAACCCGAACGTAAAACATCTCGACAAAGCAGTCGTTCGTCTGGAAAAGAAAATCGCTGCCGGTGCTGATTATATTATGACTCAGCCTGTCTACGATGTGCAGTTGATTGCTGATATTCGCGAAGCGACCAAACATTTGGATATTCCTATTTTTATCGGCATTATGCCACTTGCGAGCGGGCGTAATGCAGAATATCTTCATAATGAAGTTCCGGGTATCCAATTATCGGATGAAGTACGTGGACGAATGGCTGGACTCGAAGGCGAAGAAGGCAGAGCTACAGGCGTAGTGATCGCTAAAGAACTGCTGGATGTTGCTATGGAACATTTTAATGGAATATATATTATGACTCCGTTTATGTTTTATGATATGAGCGTACAGCTAACTGAATATATATGGACAAAAGCAAAGCGCCGTCCAAACCCCTTGTTTCACACTAGATAATCAATTACAATAGGATAACGGATGTGATGCCGATGTCATTCAGTATGACCGGATACGGTCAGTCCGCCGTGCAATTTGGCGGCTACAAAGTCCAGATTGAAGTCAAATCCGTCAACCATCGTTATTGCGAAATCGTGATGCGTATACCACGCGAATGGGGTCAAATGGAGGACAGTCTCAAACGACTGATTCAAGATGCGATCAAGCGTGGACGGATAGATGTATTTATGAACAAAGAGCAAGATACAGGGCAAGTTCCGTCTCTGAAGCTCAACTATGCGAATGTCCAGTCTTATTTACAAGCAGGTCAAGAGCTAACAGAGCGTTATGGCATGAATGGAACGTTGGATATTAACCAATTGCTTGCATTACCGGGAGTAATGACGACTGAGCAACCTTCGGAATTGGCAGATGAAGAAGGACAAGCACAGTGGCAACAGATTCTTGGTCAGGGGCTACAAGAAGCACTTCAGAATTTACTGGAAATGCGTGCACGAGAAGGGATTCATTTAGCTAACGATTTGCGGGAGCGTCTGAATTTACTAGAGCAGCATTATCGGAAGATGTGTGAATTAGCACCTACTGTAGTAGAAGAACATCGTGTACGTCTGGTACAGCGATTATCTGAACTTCAGGATGGAAGTTATCATTGGGATGATTCCAGAATCAGCATGGAGATCGCCGTATTTGCAGATCGTTCAAATATTGATGAAGAATTGACACGTTTGAATAGTCATTTTCAGCAGTGCAGGTTATTGCTCGAAAGTAATGATGCGATAGGGCGTAGACTTGATTTTTTGATTCAAGAAATGAATAGAGAAGTGAATACAATTGGTTCCAAAGCAAATCATCTGGCTCTGACTAATCATGTGGTTGAGATGAAAGCGGAACTGGAAAAAGTCCGTGAACAAGCTGCAAATTTGGAATGAATGCAAGTCAGCGACCTCATTTCGGCGTAAATGAGTCAAATGTATAGGGGGAAAAACCTGAAGATGGCCATCAAACTTATCAATATTGGCTTCGGAAATATTGTATCCGCTAATCGGATTATTTCTATAGTAAGCCCTGAGTCTGCACCAATCAAAAGAATTATTCAGGAAGCACGCGATCGTCATATGCTCATTGATGCCACATATGGTCGTCGTACTCGTGCTGTTATCATTACAGATAGCGATCATGTGATTCTTTCCGCAGTGCAACCGGAAACCGTAGCACATCGTCTATCTACCAAAGATGATGATCACGACGAATAAACAAAAAGAGGCTGTTGATCAATCCAGTACAGACCGTACGACGCAACAGCCTAAAATGGAGTGTACCATGTCTAAAGGATTATTATTTGTGTTATCCGGCCCGTCTGGTGTCGGTAAAGGGACGGTATGCAGTGCTCTTCGGACGCGCATGCCCGAGTTGATCTATTCTGTATCTGCAACCACTCGTCAGCCTCGTGCAGGGGAAGTGGACGGAGTGAATTACTTTTTCAAAAGTCATGAACAATTCCAGTCAATGATCCAAAATGATCGATTGCTGGAACATGCGGAGTATGTAGGTAACTTCTATGGCACTCCACGTGATTTTGTAGAAGATACGCTGAATGCGGGTAACGATATTTTCCTTGAAATCGAAGTACAAGGTGCTTTGAAAGTCATGGAGAAGTTTCCAGAAGGCGTATTTATTTTTTTGACTCCACCTTCGTTTGAAGAATTGGAACAACGTCTGCATGGGCGTGGAACTGAAACCGTAGATACGATTATGAATCGGATGACGGTAGCTGCTGACGAGTTGGAATTGATGAAGCATTATGATTACTCTGTAGTCAATGATGAAATTGATCTAGCATGTATGCGAATCCAGAGTATTATTGTCGCAGAACATTGTAAGATTACAAAATAAGTCCTGCGGAAGTTTATTTCGCAGAACACGAAGAGGTGTGTGTATCTAATGTTATATCCTTCTATTGATGAAATGATGACTAAAGTCGACAGTAAGTACTCTCTTGTTGTTGCAGCTTCCCGTCGTGCAAGACAATTGCGCGAAGGTAGCACTAGTGAATTGAAAGATGCTCATGCGAGCAAATATGTAGGTATTGCATTAGAAGAAATCTATAACGATATTCTTCGCATTGAACGCAGAACAGAAACAGAGTATGACGACGAGTAAGAAGTAAGGGTCTAGGTAAAGGGGTCCGCTATCTAATGTATAATTAAATACGGTCCCCGGCGCCACTTGCTAACAACCGAAAGGTTGTTATTTTTTTTGAAAAGTTCTCGAAATGATCACTGTTATTCCCTTTTTACTACAAAAAGCGGTATAATAAAGGGATGAATAATTGCTCAAACTAAACGAAAGCGGGGAGATAGAGATGCTGCAAGGTAAAAAGATTGTGCTAGGGATTACTGGCGGAATCGCTGCTTACAAAGCGGCAGCGTTATGTAGCGGATTGGTAAAACAAGGAGCAGATGTACATGTTATTATGACACGTTCAGCTTCCAAATTTATTACCGAACTTACCCTACAGACGCTCTCTCGTAACCCGGTTCATATAGATACATTTGACGAACGTGATCCAGAAGTAGTCACGCATATTAATCTAGCCGATCTAGCCGATCTGGTATTAATTGCTCCAACCACAGCAAATACAATAGCTAAAATGGCTCATGGACTAGCAGACGATATGCTTTCTTCAACTTTGCTTGCAACGATGGCTCCAATCATGGTAGCTCCAGCAATGAATGTACACATGTATCAGCATCCAGCCGTGGTGCAGAATATGAATACACTGGTTAGTAGAGGTGTGCTAATGATCGAGCCTGGAAGTGGAATGCTTGCTTGTGGTTATGTTGGCAAAGGACGTTTGGAAGAACCGGAGACGATTATTAGAGTAGTACAAGACTTTTTTCAAGCTCAGGCTCATCGTAATCAGTTAAGTCAAGCATTAGCAGGCAAAAAAGTAACAGTCACCGCAGGTGCAACCGTGGAACGGATTGATCCTGTTCGCTTTATTACGAATGATTCTTCCGGCAAAATGGGGATTGCCATTGCTAAAGCGGCTCGTGATATGGGTGCATCGGTACGACTGATCGCAGGGACGGTTCAAGTACCTTTACCTGAAGGGATCGAGACTGTACGTGTTCAGTCTGCTCAAGATATGTATGAGGCTGTATTAGGAGAATGGAACAGCACCGATATTATGGTTCAAACAGCAGCTGTTGCAGATTATCGTCCACGCACTGTATACGATACCAAAATGAAGAAAAAAGACGAGGGGCTTACATTAGAACTCGAAAAAACAGTCGATATTTTGGAAAGTCTGGGTCAACGCAAACAGGGACAATTCCTGATTGGATTTGCCGCAGAAACGAATGATGTGGCTGAACATGCTATGGGCAAATTAAAACGCAAAAACTGTGATCTATTAGTCGCTAATGATGTCACCACAGTTGGAGCAGGTTTTGGTACAGATACCAATGTAGTTCAGATTTATGATGCTGATGGATTAGTAGTGGATTTGCCTTTGATGAGTAAAGATGACGTAGCGATCCAATTGTTGAGTGTAGTAGCTAAACGGCTGAATGGAGTGTCTACCTCATGACGCTTATTGCTCAGGTGATTGTTGATGTACCTAGCCGGGGCACAGATCGTCCATTTGATTATATTGTGCCGGAATCGATGCAAGGATGGTTAGAAGTAGGGAGTCGTGTCGGTGTTCCTTTTGGCCCACGTACATTACAAGGATTTGTTATTGGATTAAGTGGAACATCAGAGACACCTGCTGCAAAGCTCAAAGCATTGCAGGAATTACTTGATCTTGTGCCTCCACTTTCAGAAGAATTAGTAGAATTGTCTGAATGGATGAGCGCCAAATATGCGTGTCATCGGATTACTGCCCTTCAATCGATGTTACCTGCGGCTTTGAAAGGTAAAGCAGAACGGTATATTCGAGTGGCTGAACGTGAATCTTGGGTAGGCGAAGATTCTCTTTTTGATGCTACAACATCTTTATTAACCGATGAAGAAGAACAGATTATCTCTCATATTCAAAAGCAACAAGAAGTGCGAATGGAATTGTTAAGTCGACGTTTTGGTGAACAAGCGCATATTATCAAATCGTTGTTACAACGAGGCATATTATTAGAAAGCCGTAGCATACGTGATAAAGTGCAAAAGAAAACTGTTCGAACGGTTTCTTTACATTTGCCAGAAGATGAGATTCGTACGATTATTGAAGAATTTCCTGCCAAAGCCAAACGTCAGCAAGAAGTACTAACGTATATCGCAGATACAGGCGGCGATGTACCGTTGAAAGAAATTATGACGGTGCTTGGCGTAACAGCCAGTACAGTGAAAGCTTTAGCCGACAAAGGATATATCGCTATTATGGATATGGAAGTGTATCGTGATCCTTATCAAGATCGTAACTTTACACCTACTACTCCATTTACATTAACCGATGAACAGCAACAGGTATATAACTCGATCATCAATCGGATTAACAAGTGGGAAAAAGGGGAATATTTAATTCACGGGATTACAGGCAGTGGTAAAACAGAAGTGTATCTGCAATGTATTCAGCGTGTGATTGAACAAGATCGACAAGCGATTATGTTGGTACCTGAGATTGCACTGACTCCGCAGATGGTTGAGCGATTCAAAGGTCGGTTTGGCGATCGTGTAGCAGTGATGCATAGCCGTTTATCCAGTGGGGAACGTTATGATGAGTGGCGCAAAATCCGTGAAGGCAAATCGCAAGTTGCTATTGGGGCACGATCAGCGATTTTTGCTCCTTTTTCTAATCTGGGCTTAATTATTATGGATGAAGAGCATGAGACTTCGTATAAGCAAGAAGAAAGTCCGAAGTACCATGCTCGTGATGTAGCTATTCATCGTGCTCATCAGCATAATGCAGTGGTTATTTTGGGATCAGCTACCCCTTCATTGGAAAGTTATTATGCAGCTAGATCCCAAGCAAATGATGAATTTATGCCAACCTTATTGGAAATTCATGGACGTGCACTTGGAAGTGAGCTTCCAGCTGTAGAGATTATTGATATGCGTGAAGAGTTGAAAGAAGGCAACCGCTCGATGTTTAGCCGACCGCTTCACCAAGCGATAGAAGATCGGCTAGAGAAAAAGCAACAAACGGTTCTTTTGCTTAATCGACGTGGTCATTCTACTTTTGTTATGTGTCGTACTTGTGGATATGTAGCTGAATGTCCGAACTGCGATATCTCACTCACCTATCATCAGCGCTCGAACAGTCTACGTTGTCACTACTGTGGACATGCTGAACCGGCTCCGCAAATATGCCCGGAATGTGGTAGCGAGCATATTCGTTATTTTGGCACAGGAACACAGCGTGTCGAAGAAGAATTGGCGAAGTTATTTCCCGGTATTCGTGTTGTACGGATGGATGTCGATACAACCACACAAAAAGGGTCACATGAGAAATTATTAAATCAATTCCGAGATAAAAAAGCGGATTTACTGTTAGGTACCCAAATGGTAGCGAAAGGATTGGATTTTCCAGATGTGACATTGGTCGGTGTTATTGCTGCCGATTCGGCGTTACATTTACCTGATTTTCGAGCAGCGGAGAAAACGTTCCAACTACTTACACAGGTAGCCGGTCGAGCCGGTCGTCATCATTTACCGGGCGAAGTGATTGTGCAGACGTATAATCCAGAGCATTATTCGGTCATACATGCCAGTCATCACGATTATCATTCATTTGTACGTGAAGAATTAAAGCATCGTCAGACATTAGGGTATCCACCTTATTGCCGTCTAGCACTGATTACCTTTTCTCATGAGAAGTTGGCTTTGTTAGTACGAATTGCTGAAAATTATACACAGATGATTAAAGATCAAGCCTCTAAATTGGGTTGGTTAGGTAGTCTGGAACGATTTTCAAATGAAGCTCTGGATGTATTAGGTCCTGTCGCTTCGCCAATCCCACGCTTAAAAAATAGATACCGATTCCAATGTATGATAAAATGGCGTGGAGATATGGACGTTGCCAAGCTTGCAGAGCATGTGGCAGAACAATTGCAAGACAGCGTACGTGATAAAGAATTATTAATCAGTATCGATGTCGATCCACAGGTATTAATGTAAAAAGGGTTTATGCAAAATAGTAACAACGCAAAAGTAGAGAGATGACATAAAGGACGGGATAAAGAATGGCTATACGTATTATTGTAACTGAACCGGATGACGTGCTTCACAAAAAAGCAAAAGAAGTGACTAAAATTACACCCAATGTACAAAAGTTGTTAACCGATATGGCGGACACGATGTATGATGCAGATGGTGTAGGTCTTGCTGCGCCACAAGTTGGGATTTTGAAACGTCTGATTGTAGTTGATGTAGGCGATGATAACGGATTGATCGAACTCATTAATCCTGAAATTATAGAAAGCAATGGCGAGCAATTAGGCACTGAAGGCTGTCTGAGTATTCCAGGTCTAAATGGTCAAGTTCGTCGTGCGTTGGAAGTAACGGTTAAAGGGTTAGATCGTAATGGTGAAGAAGTGACAATCACAGGTCGTGATCTATTAGCACGTGCTTTTCAACATGAGATCGATCACTTGAACGGTGTACTGTTTACTGATATCGCAGAACGTGTCTATGACCGTAAGCTAGATGAGGAAGGGGAATAAGTCTATCGTGAAAATTGCATTTATGGGCACACCTGATTTTGCTGTGCATAGCTTGAATGTTCTGATTGAAGAAGGCATGAACGTAGTCTGTGTCGTAACTCAACCCGATCGTCCTCAAGGTCGTAAAAAAGTATTAACGCCTACGCCTGTCAAAGCGGCAGCTGTAGAACATGGTATTCCTGTTCTTCAACCACAGCGGATGAGAAATCCAGAATCTATTGCAGAACTGGCCGCTTATGAACCTGATTTGATCGTAACGGCTGCTTTTGGACAGATTTTGCCCAAAGCAGTACTTGATCTTCCTCGTCTAGGTTGTGTCAATATTCATGGTTCTTTGTTGCCTAAATATCGTGGTGGTGCACCGATTCAGCGGTGTATTATTAATGGTGAGACAGTAACAGGGATTACACTGATGTATATGGCAGAGGGACTTGATACAGGGGATATGATCTCCAAGATTGAAGTTCCGATTACCGATGAAGATACATCGGGTACCTTATTTGCCAAAATGAGTGAAGCGGGAGCAACAATTCTTCGTCAAGAATTGCCACGTTTGTTAGAAGGTAAAGTTGACGCAGAACCGCAAAATGATGATGAATCAACCTATGCTCCGAACCTAACTCGTGAAGATGAACAGTTGGATTGGTCGAAAACCAGTCGTGAATTATATAATCAAGTGCGTGGTCTTGTACCGTTTTCCGGTGGATTCACGTTATGGAACGGTGAAGTATTCAAAGTATGGAAAATGAGCAAACCTGCTACCGATGTCACTTTAACAGGTGCTGTACTCGATGCCAAACCTGGAACTGTTTTAGACTTGTCTCCAGAAGGTATCGTTGTTCGTACAGGCGATAACACAGTGACACTTACAGAGATTCAACCTGCGGGTAAAAAAGCGCTCAAAGCGTCTGAATTTGTACGCGGAACGTCAATGACTAAAGGTACGGTGCTCGGGTGAATAATCAAAATCATAACAACAAATCCAAACGTCAACCGAATGCAGATAGCCCATTAGCAAATAGCACCAAAACGAAATCAGATCCAAAAAGCAAATCGGTTCGCCCCACAACAGCTCGTGAAGTAGCTTTGGAAGTACTTACTGCTGTGGAAGAAGAAGGTTCATATAGTAATCTTGTTCTCAATCAAATGCTCAATCGTATTCGTTTGGAACGTGCGGATATTGGACTCGCCACAGAGCTAGTGTACGGTACGATTTCACGTCTGAATACGATTGATTATTTCCTTGGACAATTTGTGGCTAAAGGCTTAAATAAACTTCAACCATGGGTACGTAATCTGTTACGGTTTAGCTTTTATCAAATCTATTATCTAGATCGTATTCCTGCGCATGCGGCTGTAAATGAAGCGGTTAATATTGCGAAGCGTCGTGGACATCAAGGCATATCAGGAATGGTTAATGGTGTCTTGCGTAATGTAATTCGTCGTCGTGAAGAATTAGTTATTCCGCAAGATTTGCCAGCAGCCAAAAGAATATCATTGCAACATTCATTCCCTGAATGGATGGTAGCACGTTGGATCAAGCAATATGATGAAGCGACAGCAGAGCAAATCTGTATTTCTAATAATGAAGCTCCATCGGTAAGTATTCGTGTAAATACGCATCGTACTTCTCGTACAGCGATGTTGGAATTGCTACAAAGTGAAGGATATGAGGTAGAAATTTCTCCATTATCTCCAGATGGTATTCTGGTACATGGTGGCGGTAATATGGCGTTAACATCATGGTATCAAGAAGGATTGATTTCGGTACAAGATGAAAGTTCGATGTTAGTGGCAGAAGCGGTACAAGTTCAAGCTGGAATGAATGTACTCGATTGTTGCGCGGCTCCCGGTGGGAAAAGTGTTCATTTGGCAGAGAAAATGAATAACAGTGGCCATATTGTAGCTAACGATATTCATGAGCACAAGCGTCAGTTGGTTGATGATCAGGCAGAACGTCTACAACTTTCGATTATCGAAACGACCGTTGGTGATGCCTTAACACTAGCAGAACGTTATCCTGCGGGTTCTTTTGATCGGATATTGTTAGATGCTCCATGTTCCGGTCTAGGTGTTATTCGTCGTAAACCTGATCTTAAATGGAATAAAAGTATGGCGGATATCAAAGAAATCGTACAGTTACAACAACAGTTGTTGCAGAATATGTCTACTTTACTCAAGCCTGATGGTATTCTGGTATACAGTACATGTACGATTGAACGTAGTGAAAATGAAGCGATTGTGGAATCTTTTTTACATCAAAATAAGCAGTTTGAAGTGGTTCCTTTTGCACCGATCACTACCAATCATGCTACAACAGGTGTACAGATTTTACCGCAAGATTTTCATTCAGATGGATTCTATATTGCGGCACTACGTAAAAACAGTCATTAAAATAAATGATATACAAAGAAAGCGCCTTTTGGGCGCTTTTTATGTTGGAAAAGAAATTCACTTTTAAACAGACAGGTCTGCATATTTATGAGGATGAACCGATTAATCGAGTCTCTAAAAAGTGTCGAATCAGATCAACGCTAATCGCTAAATCTTCTTCCAGTGGAAAATGCCCTGTGTTCAACAAATGAACATCTACATCTTCAAGATCATCCATATACGCTAAGGCTCCCTTGACTCCAAAAAACATATCATTTTTACCCCATGCGACAAGAACAGGTGGTTGATAAGTACGGAAGTATTCATGCCATGTTGGATATTGCTTCAGATTGTTCTGATAATCAAAATAGAGCGCCAGTTGAATCTCTTGATTACCTTCTCGATCCAGATGAATCTGATCGTTGTTCCAATTGTCTGGACTAATGGATTCAGGGTCACGCGTTCCATTTACATATTGATGTTTTGTAACTTCGATTGTTAATATGTCAAGCACATCTTGACGAATCGCAGCATCGTTAGGATTTTTCCAAAAAGCTTGGATAGGTGCCCATGCAGATTCAAGTCCCACTTCATAAGCATTACCATTCTGAGAAATAATCGCTTGAACACGTTCTGGATGCATAACGGCTAGACGATAGCCAACTGGAGCGCCGTAATCATGTACGTAGATACTGTACGTAGCCAAGTTTAATTGTTCAACAAAATCGTTGATCAGATGAGCAATACTGTCGAACGTATACTCGAAATCAGCCATTGGCGGTTGATCGCTGTTACCAAACCCTGGATAGTCAGGAGCAATAACATGGTAACGATCAGCAAGTTGAATCATAAGATTACGGTACATATGCGAGGAAGATGGGAATCCGTGTAGTAACAAAATCGTGGGATGATTGCGATTACCTGCTTCTCGATAAAAAATGTTTAAACCATTAACCAGCTCATACTTATGCTTCACGTTCATAGAGATCACCTCAGTTTTAGTTTTGAATTGCAATGTGTAATGGTGCTATCACTTTTTAAATTATACATACAGGTCTGTATAGTTTCAAGCTATTTTATTTGTATTTACATTGGAGTCGATTTAATATAAACTTACAGGTCTGTATATATTGATAATCAATTGCAAAAGCTTTTGGGAATAGAGGTTATGTGATGGTTAATAAAAGTAAAAAAGAACAGATTCTGCGAGTCGCTTCTGAACTTTTTAATAAACAGGGGATTCGTGCTACAGGTGTCGATCAAGTCGTCGCCGAATCTAAAGTCGCCAAAATGACGTTATATAATCATTTTCCATCCAAAGATGAACTTGTTTTGTCTTATCTGAAAAGACAGGATGAACAGTGGAGAGATTGGTTCGAATCTTCTGTTGATCGTCGCGGAGGTACACCACAAAATCGTTTGCTAGCTGTCTATGATGTGTTAGGAGAATGGTTTGTAGCGCCAGATTTTACAGGCTGTGCTTTTATCAAAACAGCTTCGGAATTTTCAGATGATAATCATCCTTACTTTGTAGCTTCTCATCAATATAAAGTGTATCTACGTGATTATATTGCATCACTGGTAGAACAGTGCAATGTTAAACAATCGCAAATGTTAGCTAGCACTCTATATATGTTAGTAGAAGGAGCTATAATGACTTATATGCTACAAACAGAGCCAGAGGCAGCTGTTCATGCTCGTGAAGCAGCACAAATTCTGATTCAGCAACTATCGTAATGGATCTTGGCTGGATATCTTAGGATAACGAAATATGCCTTGAATAAAGCGACTTTTGCTATGTTTATAAATAAATATGAGTCTATAATCTGTAAAATGAATAAAGTTGTGATAAATATGACGATATCTTAATGAACAGACTCTTTAGGGTTTGATTGTTTTATGCTAGAATAGTAAGGATGAAATTCAATGTTGACCGTCATGTAATCAGTAGTATCAAAAAATGAAAAGAATTTGAGAATAGGTGTGATAATTGTAATGAAACCTTTTATATATGATTATGCTTTGGAAGATCTACAGAACTGGGCAAAAGAAAATAATGAACCTGCTTTCCGTGCAGGACAAATTTTCGACTGGCTGTATGTGAAGCGTGTGACTTCGTTTGAGGAAATGACTAACCTTTCCAAGGAACTTCGCGCTAAACTAGACGACCAGTTTTCTTTTGTTCTATTGGATGAGATTACAAAAATGCAGTCTAAAGATGGTACGGTTAAGTTTTTATTTGGTCTGCATGATGCTCATGCGATCGAGACGGTTATTATGCGTCACAACTACGGAAATAGTATCTGTGTAACGACACAGGTAGGTTGCCGTATCGGTTGTACATTCTGTGCATCCACACTGGGCGGATTGAAACGTAATCTGACAGCAGGTGAAATTGTTGCTCAGGTTGTTCAAGCACAGAAGATTTTGGATGAAACAAATGAACGGGTAAGCAGTATCGTTATTATGGGTTCAGGTGAACCTTTTGAAAACTATGAAGCAACAATGACCTTTTTACGGATTATGATTCATGAAAAAGGATTGAATATCGGTCAACGTCATATCACTGTTTCTACAAGTGGAATCGTACCGAATATTTACAAATTTGCAGATGAAGATACGCAGATCAATCTAGCGATCTCTATTCATGCACCGAATGATAAATTACGTTCTAAATTAATGCCGGTTAACCGTCGTTTTCCTTTTGATGATGTAATGGAATCTCTTCGTTATTATTTGAAGAAAACAGGTCGCCGGATTACGTTTGAATATGCGTTGATTGGTGGCGTTAATGATCAACCTGAGCATGCAGAAGAATTAGCAGATGTTCTCAAAACAATGATGTGTCATGTCAATTTGATTCCTGTTAACTATGTTCCAGAACGTGATTATGTGCGTACCCCGCGCAAAGATATTTTTGAATTCCAGCGTATTTTATCAGACAAAGGTGTGAATGTAACGATCCGTCGTGAGCAAGGACACGATATCGCTGCTGCTTGTGGACAATTACGAGCGAAACACATGGAGTCGACTGCGAGGTGATCACATTTGATTAGAACAGCGCAACATAGTGATAGGGGACACGTTCGACAAGTGAATGAAGATTCAGTATGGATTGGTTCAATTCAACAGGAATATACATTAGGTATAGTTGCTGATGGTATGGGCGGACATCGTGCTGGCGATACAGCAAGTCAACTGGCAGTGCAGACGATTATTGGTGATCTGCAAGGGCTAGAAGCGGGCTTATCGCTTGAAGCATGTCGTGCCGCATTACATGATGCTATTTTACATGCGAATAATGTTGTTTTTCATACTGCTCAAATGGACGACAGTTACCACAATATGGGAACGACTGTTGTAGCTGTATTGCTACGCGGTAATAGCGGCATTATCGGTCATATCGGTGATAGCCGCGCTTATCTGGTAGGCGAAGAAGCATTACGTCTATTAACGCAAGATCATACACTGGTCAATGAATTACTCAAAAATCATCAGATCACCCAAGAAGAAGCAGCTGTTCATCCGCGCCGTAATGTATTAACACGTGCGCTGGGTACAGATGCAGAAGTTGTCGTTGAAATTGACGATATTCAGCTTAAAGTTGGCGAAGTGTTATTACTATGTAGCGATGGCTTAACCAATATGATTGGTAATCAGCAGATCGAGACCGTTGCGTTAGCAGGTATTGCACTTGAAGAACGCGCGAAGCATTTAGTAGCATTAGCCCTAGAAGCTGGTGGCGAAGATAATATTACTGTTGCCCTGTTCGAAATGGATGACTCTACAGTAGAGTTAAGCACGAAGGGGTGGGAACAATGATCGGACATACGCTAGGCGGCCGTTATGAAGTCATCGAGGAAATCGGTGGCGGTGGTATGGCGCTTGTATATAATGCGCGCGATGTGCTGCTTAATCGTCATGTTGCCATCAAAGTTTTGCGCCAGCAATTTGTATATGATGAAGAATTTATTCGCCGTTTTCGTCGTGAAGCTCAATCGGCGGCTTCCTTATCACATCCTAATGTGGTCAGCATCTATGATGTCGGACAAGAAGGCGATATTCACTATATCGTGATGGAATATGTACAAGGTTACAATTTAAATGAAGTGATCAAAGAACGTGCGCCTTTGCCTGTAGATGAAGCGATACGAATTGCTTCCCAAATCTGCGATGCACTAGATCATGCTCATCATAATCAGATTATTCATCGTGATATCAAACCGCATAATATTTTGATCGGACGTAATGGACGGGTCAAAGTAACCGATTTTGGTATTGCTCGTGCTGTCACCTCTACAACGATTACACAGACAGGCTCTGTGGTCGGTTCGGTGCATTACTTTTCACCTGAACATGCTAAAGGTGTGGCTACAGGCGAGAAGTCTGATCTGTATTCACTGGGTATTGTATTGTATCAAATGCTCACTGGGCGACTTCCTTTTCTGGGCGAAAGTCCTATTAGTGTAGCGCTTAAGCATTTACAAGATGAATTTGAAGAACCGCGGTTGATCAATCCGCTGATTCCGCAAAGTGTAGAAAATATTATTTTGAAATCTATGCGCAAAAATCCTTCGGAACGTTATAACTCGGCGCATGAAATGTTGCAAGATTTGGACACTTGTCTTTTACCAGAACGTCGTAGTGAAACCAAAGTGTATTTCCCTACGATTGATGATGATGAACAGACACGAGTTATATCCGCAATTCGCCCGACTTCGATTCCTGTTGGGGATGATGATCGTAAGTCTGATCGTGAAATGTCACGCTCGTCTGCGCCTTCGAAGAAACAGCGTAGATGGGTGAAGCCGACGATTTGGATTTCTGCGGTTGTCGTCTTGCTGGCACTGATGACGATTGCGACGATGTATGTTCGCTCGACTTTAGAAGTGGCAGATGTGGCTGTACCGAATCTGATCAATCAGACACAGGATAACGCTAAGCAGCTAGTGAAGGCTCAGGGGTTGGAAATCGGTCAGGTCACAAGTGAATACAAAGAAGGACAGCCTGCCGGTATTGTGATCGCCCAGAGTAAAGACGCGGGATCGATGGTCAAAGAGGGCGCTATAATTGATATTACGGTTACCGCTGAAAAAGAGTTATCCAAAATGCCTGATCTGAATGCCAAAACATATGAAGATGCACGTAAACTCTTACTTGCTGAAGGATTCAAAGAAGATCAGATAACACGTATAGATGCAAATAATGACAATGTAGATAGTGGAACCGTATTTGATCAGACTCCAGGAGCGAATGCAGATGTTGATCCCGCAACGACAACAGTCACGGTGACTGTAAGTAAAGGAACAGCTACAGCTTCAGTACCTGATCTAACCGGTATGAGTCAATCAGAGGCGCAATCCAAACTATCTTCTAACGGATTTGCTATAGGCGATGTAGGGCAAGAAACCAGCTATACTGTAGCGAATGGTAAAGTGACCCGACAAAATCCTGCTTCCGGTAATTCATTAAGCAAAGGAAGTAAAATATCGTTCTGGGTGAGCTCTGGGTATCCGCCAGAAGCATTCGACTATACGTACTCCGTATCTATTCCGCCAGCTACAGCAGGCAAATCAAGCAAAATCAATATTAAATATACCGATGCTACTGGTGAAAACAAAGATTGGGGAACCAAAACAATCAATTCACGTCAATCGCTAAAAGTGAATATGGTTTTGGGACCGAATCGAGATGGCGCTGTATCGATCTATCGTGATGGTGAATTTATTGATACGTACGCGATTGGGTATAACGAAGCGAAGCAAGGTACTGTACAAGAAACTGTAGTCGAACCAGACGCTCCTGTTGAAGTTCCACCGGTCGATAATGGTGGAAGTACAGGCACAGGCACGGGAACAGATGATCCTGCCGTAGATCCACCAGTAGACGGTCAAGGCACTACACCGACTGATCCAGCTACAGATGGAACTGCGACGACTGATCCAACAACAGAAGAAGGAACAGCGGATAGTGGAGATACCAGTACACCGTAATAGTGATCATGTATAAACCAGTAACCATAAGAATGCACAATCCAAAGAAATAAGCTTTATCCATGAGGGGACGTAATCACATGCTACAGGGCTTAATCGTCAAAGCTTTAAGCGGCTACTATTATGTACAACAACAAGTCGATGATATAGCCTCGGGCGGGGATCACCGGAAAACAGTTCAGTGTCGTGGACGCGGTATTCTTAAGAAAAAAGGGATTGCGCCTTTAGTCGGCGATCAAGTGTTGTATTCGTTAACTGAAAATGGAGAAGGTACAGTGGAAGAATTATTGCCTCGAAAAACAGAGTTGATTCGTCCACCTGTGGCCAATATTGAACAAGCTGTTCTTCTGTTTTCAGTGAAAGAACCGGATTTGAGTCTACATTTATTAGATAAATTTCTGGTTCATGTGGAAGATGCGAATCTAGAACCATTGATTTGTTTTAGCAAAATGGACTTGATCGATCCAGACGATACCCAAACATTAGCTGAAGTGGAGCAAGCACGTCTACTGTATGAACAAATTGGTTATAAAGTCATTTTGACCAGTGCGGAAGACGGTTTAGGTACAGCATCGATTCGTGCAGAATTATCGAATCGAATCAGTATGTTTGCAGGACAATCAGGTGTGGGTAAATCTTCTTTACTGAATGCTATTATTCCTGGAAGTACAATCAATACTAGCGAGATCAGTATGCGACTTGGACGTGGACGGCATACGACACGCCATGTCGAGCTGATAGAGCTTGATGGCGGTGGTTATGTAGCCGATACTCCGGGATTCAGTCAGATGAACTTTACACAGCTTGGTGTAGATTTAGAAGACTTGGGATCATGTTTCCGTGAGTTCAATGAATACTCAGACGGTTGTAAGTTCCGTGGATGTACTCATTTACACGAACCGGGCTGTAAAGTAACCGAAGCATTAGCTAAAGGTGAAATCGCAGAAAGTCGCTATAAGCACTATCAATTATTTTATCAAGAAATGAAAGATGAAAAACGGAGGTATTGAACGATGAATCCTATCAAAATTGCGCCTTCGATCTTGTCTGCTGATTTTGCCAAATTAGGTGCAGAAATCGCAGAAATCGAACGTAGTGGAGCAGATTGGTTACATGTTGATGTAATGGATGGTCATTTTGTACCTAATATTACATTCGGTGCTCCTGTATTACAGGCGGTGGCTCCGCATACAGGATTGTTTGTAGATGTGCATCTAATGATCGAAAATCCAGAAAATTATATTGCTGATTTTGTTAAAGCAGGCGCACATATGATTACTGTGCATGCAGAAGCATGTGTACATTTACATCGTGTTATTCATTTGATCAAAGAGCATGGTGTGAAAGCAGGGGTAGCCTTGAATCCTGCGACTCCGATCTCTGCGATTGAAGAAGTATTGGATGATTTGGATATGGTGCTTGTGATGACCGTTAACCCGGGTTTTGGTGGACAAGCGTTTATCCCACGTATGGTCGATAAAGTAAAACAATTACGTGATTGGGCTAACGCGAAAGGTCATACGGCTTTTCATATCGAAGTCGATGGAGGCATCTCCGCAACAACTGCCAAATTGGTCGTGGATGCAGGTGCAGATGTGTTAGTAGCAGGAAGTGCTATCTTTGGAGCTCCTGATCGTGCTAAAGCGATCCAAAGTATTCGAGATAGCTTGAACTAACCAACTCATGATCTTGTAGTGATTGCGTATATATCATAAAAAAACCAGTAACGTTATCAGTACGATAATAGTTACTGGTTTTTTATATAGGTGTATATGTATATTTGGAATGTTTGAGCCATACTTTAAAAATGAAATCAAAAAAACATCCCTATCGCTAGAGATGCTTTTCATCATTACATATAATACAAATGTATTAGCCGTAAATTATACGCGAGTCACTTTACCGGATTTCAAAGCACGGGTGCTGACATATACGCGTTTTGGTTTACCGTCTACCAAGATGCGAACTTTTTGAACGTTCACGCCCCAAGTACGACGATTGCGGTTATTAGCGTGAGAAACAGTATTACCACTACCAGGTTTTTTACCTGTTACATAACATTTGCGAGCCATAGTTACACCTCCTATTTCCAAAAAAACTGCATGAAAACAACACTTCTACCATATTAGCATAACGATTTGACTATAGTCAACAGTGTCAAATACTTTATTTATTTCTATGGTAGGTTATAGTACAATGTAAAATAGTCCGACGTATATCTTTTTGTTGGATCTTAAAGGTAACTGACTTGATGATTTCTGGATCGTTTATAAGAAATCGTCTATTCTTTATACCTTCTCGCCTATTTTTGGTACTTGGTACAAGGACAAGGTTCTAATTTGTAGTTATGGTGGTAATGGATAGAGTGGCATTGATAGAGAATAGTCTGTTATAGTCCTTATGAAATACAAATATGGCTTTTCAACAATCTTAACTACAACTAAAAATGAATATCCTGACCGAAATATGATCCGGCAGGATGTATAGGTATGATGAGGAAGGGGAATTTTCATTGAGTAAGCGTTTTTTAAATGGGACTGATTTTACCGCTATGGTACTGGCTGGAGCGGAGCGATTGCAACAACATGCAGAGCACGTCAATTCCCTCAATGTGTTTCCGGTACCTGATGGAGACACAGGCACTAATATGAATTTGACGATGACTGCGGGCGTTACAGAACTAAAGCGTAATCACTCGGCTGCTATTGGATCAACTGCAACCGTATTATCTAAAGGGTTATTGATGGGAGCACGTGGTAATTCAGGTGTTATTTTATCTCAATTATTCCGTGGATTCAGTCGTTCTGCGGCTTCATATGAAGAATTAAATGCGAATCAATTTGCAGCAGCTCTTCAAAGTGGAGTGGAATCAGCGTATAAAGCAGTCGTGAAACCGGTAGAAGGAACCATCTTAACGGTTGCCAAAGAAGCTGCCAAACATGCACTCTATTATTCACGTCGCACGACCGATATTACCGAGTTGATGGGCGAAGTGCTCAAGCGTGCTCAAGAAACATTGGCACAGACTCAAGAAATGTTACCGATCCTCAAGCAAGTAGGCGTAGTGGATTCAGGTGGACAAGGATTAGTCTATATTTATGAAGGCTTCTATAACTACTTACAACATGGTTATGAAGTGAATCAAGAGCAAGCGGATATCTATGCGAATATTGGAGAAAGTGTTCCGGTACAAGGTTCTAGCGTAGCTTTGGATAAAGCTAAAGGATTAGCGACCACTACTCCTGATCATTCTGCTCAATCTCGTATGGAGACCGAAGATATCGAGTTCTTGTACGATATGGAGTTTTTTATCAATCGTCAGATCGGTGATATCAAAAATGCTGCTTTTAATGAAGAATCTTTCCGTCAGGAACTTTCTAAGAATGGAGATTCAATTATTGTTATTGCCGATGATGAAGTCGTCAAAGTACATGTCCATTCCAAAGCACCCGGTGAAGTATTGAACCTGGCATTACGTTATGGTGAGATTACACAGATTCATATTTTGAATATGCGTGAGCAACATCGTGATCTATTATCAGCAGGACTAGATATTGCGCCATCACCAGACGTATTTGCTGAAATGCCACCACAACCACTGACTGCTCAGGAAACAGCTACACCTCCAGCAGAAGAAGTGGCAGCTTATGGATTTATCGCGGTATCGTCAGGAGACGGTATTTCTGATATTTTCAAAAGTCTAGGTGTAGATGCTATTCTATCCGGCGGGCAAACGATGAATCCGAGTACAGAAGATTTCGTCAAAGCTGTAGAAAGTATGTCAGCTGACCATATCTTTATTTTGCCAAATAACTCTAATATTGTACTGGCGGCTCAACAAGCCAAAGACTTATTAGAAGAAACACATCACATCACAGTTATTCCAAGTAAAAGTATTCCACAAGGGATTGCTGCGGCATTTGCTTTTCAAGAAGATGAAGATGTCAGTGTCAATCAGAGCAATATGAATGAAGCACTGCAACATGTGAAGTCCGGTCAAGTGACTAATGCTGTACGTGATACTGTTATTGAAGATATGAATATTAAAGAAGGACAATATATCGGAATTCATAATTCCAAAATTGTAGCCGCTAGTGATCTCATGCTAACCACCTGTCAACAACTACTGTCCAAAATGATCGAAGAAGGACAAGAAGTAGTGACTGTGTTAGTAGGGCACGATGCAGATGATCAAGACACCAGTGCACTTATGGGCTGGTTAGAAGAGACATATCCGGATGCAGAGATTGAGATGCATGAAGGTGGTCAACCCGTTTACCATTACTTATTCTCGGTAGAATCTTGAAAATAGGAACGATAGGAGGGAGAAACGATGGCACATACGATAATCGTGACTGATAGTACAGCAGATATTCCGGCTGCTCTAGCAGAACAGTATGGTATACGGATTATCCCGTTAAGTTTATTTTTCGGTGAAGAAACGTTTCAAGATGGTGTAGATATTCAGGCGACCGAGTTTTACCGTCGTCTGGTGTCTGTATCAGTATTACCAACTACATCACAGCCTTCTCCTGCCAAATTTGCAGAAATGTATGAGTCGATTCATGCACAGTATCCAGAGGCTTCCATTATTTCGCTTCATCTGTCTTCTGGGCTTAGCGGGACGTATCAATCTGCACTTATTGGGAAATCAATGATCGATCAAGATGATCATATAACGATATTGGACTCCAAATCAGCATCGTACGGTTTTGGTATGGCTGTGGTCCACGCTGCAAGACTTGCGGAACAAGGCAAAACAGTAGATGAGATTGTAGAAGGTATTGAACATATTTTGAAAAGTCGTTCGTTATACTTTATTGTAGATGATCTGGAAAATCTGCGTAAAGGTGGACGGATTGGACGAGCATCGGCTGTTCTCGGAACCTTGCTTAATGTGAAACCAATCTTATCGATCGACGAACAAGGACAAATCTATGCGGTTGAAAAAGTAAGAGGTCAGAAAAAAGCAATGGCACGTATCGTTGAAATGATGCGTCAAGAATTAAAAGTTGATAAAATTAATCTAGCTTTGGGACATACAGCTGATCCACAGTCTACCGAGCCACTGTTAGCGCTGTTCAAAGAACATTATGAGATTGGTGAACTGGTATTGCCAGACATCGGATCTGTAGTGGGAAGTCATACAGGAGCGCGCACATTAGGGATCTTCGCGTGGCCGGATCAGCCATAAACGAGGGATGAACATGAATATCAGTCTGGAACAGATTACAGTTCGGCAAGTGAACGGCGTGAGTGCTCTCAAAGAAGGAGAGCTTCACGCCTTTGACGTCTATACGATCCTTGATTTACTGGAATATTTTCCATTCCGGTATGAAGATTATCGTTTACGATCATTAATAGAAGTCAAAGATGGCGAAAAAATAACCGTTCAAGCCAAAATAGTAGGTCTACCTGTACTACAACGTTATGGTAAAAAGTCACGTCTGACCTGTAAAATGATGGTCGACGATTGGATGGTTACAGCGACATGGTTTAACCGTCATTATCTCAAAGAACAATTAACTTCCGGTCGTGAAATTATACTGACTGGCAAATGGGATCAACGCCGCTCACAAATGACAGTGCTTGATTCTGAATTTCCTGATAAGGGAACACAACGTAGTGGTAGTCTGCAACCTGTCTATTCGGTCGGGGGTAATATCACGCAAGGTTGGATGCGCAAAACGATTGGTAAAGCGCTCGACCAATACGGTGAAATGATTCCTGAGATTTTGCCACAAGAGATTATGCGTCGGTATAAGCTGGTATCACGCAAGCAAGCGATTCGCCATTTGCATCAACCTGGTGATATTGAAGAAGGTAAGCAAGCACGTCGCCGCATGGTCTATGAAGAGTTATTTCTGTTCCAATTAAAATTACAAGCGTATCGCAATATTAATCGTAAGCGTAATAGCGGAATTGTCCATACCACAGATAATGCAACGATTCGTGAATTTGTTCGTAGCTTGCCATTTGAATTAACGAATGCGCAGAAGCAAGTGGAATTGGAAATTCTCAAAGATATGCGTGAGCCTTATAGTATGAATCGTTTGCTTCAAGGAGATGTAGGTTCTGGTAAAACAGTAATCGCTGCGATCGCTTTATTTGCAACTGTGCGTTCAGGGCATCAAGGTGCACTGATGGTACCGACCGAGATTCTAGCAGAACAGCATATGCGCTCGCTCCAGCGGATGTTTGAGCCTTTTGATATTACAGTCGGGATGTTAACCAGTAGTGTCACAGGGCGCAAGCGGAAGGATCTACTGGCTTCTTTGCAAATGGGAATGATAGATATTCTGGTAGGTACCCATGCTTTGATTCAAGATGAAGTGTATTTCCGCAGTCTGGGCGTAGTGGTCACTGATGAGCAGCATCGCTTTGGTGTCAATCAGCGTAGTATTTTAAGACGCAAAGGATTCGATCCTGATGTGCTCACGATGACAGCTACACCTATTCCACGTACACTAGCTATTACCGCCTTTGGAGATATGGATGTGTCGACGATTGCAGAACGTCCTAAAGGTCGCAAACCGATCAGTACGTATTGGGTGAAACATAATATGATGGATCGTGTCAAAGGATTTATTGCGCGCGAAATTGACCAAGGACGACAAGCCTATCTCATCTGTCCACTTATAGAAGAATCCGACAAATTGGATGTACAGAATGCGATTGATCTGTATATACAAATGGATCAAGATTTTCCTAATTACAAAGTAGGATTATTACATGGACGTATGAGTGCAGCAGAAAAAGAAGAAACGATGCGTCACTTTTACAGTAACGATATTCAATTGTTAGTCTCAACAACGGTTGTTGAAGTTGGAGTAGATGTACCTAATGCCACACTGATGATTATTATGGATGCTGATCGCTTCGGCTTATCTCAACTTCATCAGTTAAGAGGACGAGTTGGTCGGGGTGAACATGCATCGTTTTGCATTTTGATTGCTGATCCGAAGTCTGAAAATGGACAAGAGCGGATGCGTGCGATGACTGAAACCGAAGATGGATTTGAAGTTTCTCGTCGTGATCTGGAAATTCGAGGGCCTGGTGAATTTTTTGGTACCAAGCAAAGTGGATTGCCTGAATTTAAAGTAGCCGATATGATGAGCGATTATGAAGTATTAGAAATTGCTCGTGTAGATGCTGTTAAATTAGTAAGCAACGAATTTTTCTGGACTTCACCCGAATACGCTGCTTTGCGGGATTATCTGGAACGTCAGCAAGTATTTCAAGGCGAGTTAATGGATTAAACGCAATAGACTCAAACTGGATATGAAAAAGGAGAATACGATGATCGTATTCTCCTTTTTTTTGCTATACGTTATAAAATACATATGATTAACATGTACAAATCGATATCTCAGCAGCAAATATTATTTTTTACAAAGATATCTCTAATTATAGATTGACGGTGTATAGGATAGAGCTTTAATATAGATTTAATATATATTTTCGATATCAAATATATTCTTACATAGCACTGTTAATAATCCTCTGTGCTTGATCTTTTGCCTCTACCTTATATTGTTCATATTGTGTTTGTGTAATTTGACCAGCAGCTAATTGTTGCTGCCAGATGATGCTTATGTTATTGATCAACAAATCGGTAATTTTCGTTTCTTCCATACCTTGATGCTCAGCGATTTGAGCAATTGTATCTCCATCTTGTAAATACTGTTTTAATTCCAAACTGTTCATACCGAGTAAACTGGATATTTCATCAAATAAATGGCCTATATTTGCTGTCGTATCAATAGATAATAGATTTCTTGTTGTTAATATAGTATGGGAAGCAGAGGGTATACGTTCTCTTTGCATAAGTTGGTGCATATCACGCCTTGGAGTCTGATTAACGGATAATGGAGTCGCTATCGTACGTTCCAGTCGGCTAGGAATGGTTTTGCTGATTGTCGCTGCATGAGCTTGTGGAATAATCAGTAAGGTTCCACTTACAGCTAGCGCCATTGCCATTGAACTGGTCGCCATTATTTTTTTGATATCCATCAGGCTCTCTCCACCTTTCTAACTTGATACTTTACGTTGAGGATATCCACTTAGCATACTTGCTGTAGATGAGAATACTCTTAAAAGTAAATTAAAATACGCTAAGAATATTTCATAGAATGTAAAGTATAAGGACTCTACCCTTTTTTATACTAAGACTTTTACTAAGTAAAGTTGCAACGCATTCAAACGGCATTGTAGTTTGAATGATGCAGTTCAGTTTACTGAACATATACAGCTTGAGACTAGAGACGAGAGGGGTTACAGACAAATGAATATGAAGCAGAAATGGATTTTACCTCTAAGTATGGTGCTAATGATCTTAACCGCAGTAGGGTGTAGTAACAGTGGAAGTGAAGGTGCTTCTTCAGGAGAGGCAGGCAGTACAGATAGTAAATCCTACAAAATCGGCATTTCGCAGATTGTCGAGCATCCTTCTTTGGATGAGACTCGTGAAGGGTTTTTAGCAGCACTTAAAGATGCGGGCATGGTAGAAGGTCAGAATTTAACCGTCGATTATAAAAATGCACAGGGCGATTCAACCAATAACTTATCGATTGCACAGACGTTATCTCAAAGTGACAATGATCTCGTGTTAGCGATTGCTACCCCTTCAGCGCAAGCTGTTGTCAGTCAGGTTAAAGATTCACCTGTTTTATTTGCGGCAGTAACAGATCCATTAAGTGCCAAGATCGTTAGCGATCTACAAAAGCCGGGTGGGAATGTATCAGGAGCATCGGATACGAATCCAGAAGCAATCACAGAATTAGCTGATTTTATCGGTACAGAATTACCTGATATCAAAACAATTGGATTAGTGATTAATGAAGGTGAACCTAATGCTGTAATTATGGCACAACGTGCAGAAGAAGCTTTCAAAAAGCACGGAATTACGATGATCAAAGCAGCAGTTACCAATACTTCTGAAGTTCAGCAAGCTGCACAATCATTAGTTGGTCGTGCAGATGCCTTTTATATTACACTGGATAACTCGGTAGTGAGCGCAGTAGATACTGTTATTCAATTAGCCAATGAGAACAAAATGCCTTTCTTTTCTAGTGATCGCGATACCGTTGAAAAAGGAGCTTTTGCTACAGTAGGCTTCAAATATTATGATCATGGTTATCAAGTTGGTCAAATGGCTGTAGACGTATTGAAAAATGGCAAAAATGTAGGTGATCTACCTGTAGCTATGCAAGAAAAGCTAGATTTGATTTTGAATCTGAAAGCAGCTGAAGCACAAGGTATTAAAGTGACTGATGAAATGAAAGCCAAAGTCAAAGATCCTGAGAACAATTTGATCCAGTAATAGTATAGTAGCGAGCACTATAGCTAAAAGTGAAATAGGATCACACAGAGTGGGGTGAGCTTCTTTTGAGTTCATCCCATTTTGCTACCGTAGGCTTGATCCTATCCGTATCAGCACCAGTGATCAGCAACGAAGCAACATGAAGAAAGGGCGGGCTAGAGTATGGAGTTATTTTTGAAAATAGGCGAAGGATCGATACAACTAGGTTTGTTGTATGCTCTGCTCGCATTAGGTGTATATATTACGTTTCGTATTTTGGATTTCCCTGATTTGACGGTGGATGGAAGCTTTACCACAGGCAGTGCGATTGCAGCAGTGATGATTGTTCATGGTTTTTCGCCGTGGTTAGCTTGTCTAGGAGCTTTTGCAGGCGGACTTGTAGCAGGAGCCTGTACAGGATTACTTCATACAAAAGGTAAAATTAATGGACTATTATCTGGTATTCTGATGATGATTGCATTGTATTCGATTAATTTGCGCATTTTAGGTAGTCCGAACGTGTCTATTTTTGGTAGCGATATGGTATTTGATCATATTTCTCCAATCACATTGATGCTGATTATTGTGATTGCATGTAAATTGTTGCTAGATGCCTTTTTGCGTACAGATATGGGATTGGCGCTACGAGCAACAGGCGATAATAAGCAAATGATTCGCAGTCTAGGCGCTAATACCGATACAACAACCATTATTGGAGTAAGTCTTTCCAACGGGTTGGTGGCTTTATCAGGTGCCTTTGTTGCTCAGACATCGACTTTTGCAGATGCGACATCAGGTATTGGGATGATTGTGATCGGACTAGCTTCAGTCATTATAGGAGAAGCGATTTTCGGTGCCAAAACGGTATTTAGAGCTACATTGGCTGTTATTTTAGGTTCGATTGTGTATCGGATTGTGGTCACAGCTGCTCTACGAATCGAATGGTTTGAAGCATCTGATCTCAAATTAATTACAGCGGTTATAGTTATTATTGCACTTGTGTTCCCGGCTGTTCGAAGCAAAGTGAAACAAAAAGGATTAGCCAAAAAGCGCTCTGCTGAACTATTAAGCAATATCCAGACAGCGCCCTATTCCAAACCAACCGGAGGTGAACAGTAATGTTGCATATCGAAAATGTATCTAAATTGTTCAATCCGGGTACTGTCGATGAAAAAATTGCTTTGATCGGTATTCAGCTTCATTTGAAGCCGGGCGATTTTGTGACTGTGATCGGTAGTAATGGTGCAGGCAAATCAACACTTATGAATATTATTTCCGGGGTAATAAAACCCGATACAGGTCTGGTTAATATCGAAGGGCAATCGGTAGGACATCTAGCAGAATATCAGCGTAGTCGCTGGATCGGACGTGTTTTTCAAGATCCAATGGCTGGAACAGCTCCTCATATGTCGATTGAAGAAAATCTAGCGATGGCTTATCGCCGTGGTAAAAATCGTGGCTTTTCATTTGGCGTGACAACAGCAAGACGTAATCTTTTCAAACAAGAGTTATCACGTCTTGGGATTGGATTGGAAAATCGGCTACGTGCCAAAGTGGGGATGTTATCAGGTGGAGAACGCCAAGCTTTGAGTCTATTAATGGCGACATTTACTCGCCCACAGATACTATTACTGGATGAACATACCGCTGCCCTTGATCCTGCACGTGCCGACTTGATTACATCACTGACCAAAGAAATTGTACGTGATATGAATCTAACGACATTGATGGTTACACATAATATGGAGCAAGCGATACGTCTTGGTAATCGTCTAATTATGATGGATAAAGGCAAAATTATTTTGGATATTGATGAAGAACGGAAAAAAGATCTAACGATCGAACGATTGATGTCTGAATTTGAGCAAATCAGCGGGACTAAAATGGCAGATGATCGTGTGGTACTTGGTTAAAGGTCTATATTAAATATTTGAAGATAAACCCAATCATTCTGTGATCTACAGAGCGATTGGGTTTATTTTGAAAGGTGTCACAATCAAAAGAAGCAAAATAGTGTAAAATAAAAAGAATGTAGTTCAACCATAATCATAACCAGAATCTAAACGAAAACGAAAGAATAAAAAAGTATATCCTATATCCTTTTTAACTTTATAGTGGAGGCATACATGCTTAATAATAATGTAACGTTAATTATCCTGTTACAGCTGTTTGAACGTGCAGCATTGTTACTGATTTGTTTATACTTTTTAACGAGGTTATCGCATTTTAGACAGATTTTTCAGAAAGATATATTATTCAAAAAAGATTTGCTAATTATTTCGATTATTTTTAGTGGATTTGCTGTATTTGGTACGTATACAGGTATAAATGTAGAAGGTTCACTGGTCAATGTACGAATTATAGCTGTGATGGCTGGCGGTATATTATTTGGTTGGCCGGTCGGGATCGTCACTGGTGTCGTCTCAGGGCTTCATCGCTATTTGATTGATATAGATGGTGTTACTTCAATACCTTGTCTGATTACCAGTATTACCGCAGGAATTGTCTCAGGATATATTCATCAAAAAGTAAAGCGTAATCGACGCTGGATTGCTGGTATAGCAGCAGGCATGTTTTGTGAAGCATTAACCATGTTTTTAATTCTAGTGATGGCAGAACCGGCTCAACTAGGTCGAGAAATCGTATCTATTATTGCTTTGCCGATGATTCTAGGTCAGGTGAGTGTAGGTCTAATCGTTCTATTTGTACAAGGAGTCGAAGGAGAAAAGGAAAATATTGCTGCAAGGCAAGCAAAGTTAGCCCTGGATATTGCCAATAAAACACTTCCTTATTTCAGGTCCATTAATAGCGAATCATTGCGCAAAATATGCGGTATTATCAAAGAGGATATTCAAGCGGATGCTGTAGCGATTACAGATACCAAGCTTATTTTAGCTTATGTAGGACTTGGCGAAGATCACTACAATATCGGGCATGAGATTATTACCGATGCGACCAAACAGACGATTCGTAGCGGTGAGATTATGATTAGCAATAACGATATGGAAGGCAAAGTGCCTAATATTCAATCGTTAATTATTATTCCTTTGACTGAAAAAGGGATCGTTACAGGTGCACTCAAAATTTATTACCGTAAAGCGCATAAAATAACATATTCTTTACAAACATTAGCAGTAGGTCTTTCTCAGATCATTTCTACATTGATGGAAGTGTCTCGGATTGAGCAGATGAAAGAAATGGCAAACAAAGCTGAAATTAAAGCGTTACAGACTAGTATTAATCCTCATTTTCTATTTAACGCTCTCAATGCGATAGCATCGTCCATCCGTATCGATCCTAACTATGCCCGTGAAATGATTATCAATCTATCCGGTTATCTTCGTCATAGTCTGGAATGGAGTGACCAATTGATCGATATTAATAAAGAACTCGGTCAGGTTGTGAATTATGTTGAGATTGAAAAAGCACGATTTGGTAATAAATTGACAGTGATCTATGATGTGGATGAAGAAGTAGAAGTGAAAATCCCCAGTCTTATTATTCAGCCATTAGTGGAGAATGCGATAGTGCATGGCATTTTGAAAGGTAAAGGTTCCGGTACAGTAACATTGTCGGTTAAAGATCATGGCGA
Organism: Paenibacillus sp. PK4536; assembly: GCF_028594455.2. Taxonomy (NCBI): domain Bacteria; kingdom Bacillati; phylum Bacillota; class Bacilli; order Caryophanales; family Paenibacillaceae; genus Paenibacillus; species Paenibacillus sp. PK4536. The sequence goes on along the minus strand of NZ_CP126313.1, from coordinate 4,508,332 downwards.
TCAAGTACTCATCAGTGTAGAAGATACAGGAGCAGGAATCGATCAAGATATTATTACGAATGTCTATAATGGTAAAATGCCTGAAAATCGAATCGGGCTTTCAAATGTGCATCAACGGGTCAAATTGATCTATGGTGAAGGATTACAGATAGAGCGTCTTGAACGAGGCACACGTATCCAGTTTAAAGTGAAAAAGGAGATGTCATGAAAGCAATCGTAGTGGAAGACGAATTTCTGGCGAGACAAGAATTAGAATATTATATCCGTACACATAGTCAGATTGAGATTGTAGGTAGCTTTGACGATGGAATGGATGTTTTAAAATATGTACAAGATCATGAAGTAGATGCTATTTTTCTTGATATTAATATTCCTTCGTTAGACGGTGTATTCTTAGCGCATACGATCAGTAAATTTTCACGTAAACCTTATATTATTTTTATTACAGCGTACAAAGAACATGCCGCAGAAGCGTTTGAAATCGAAGCGTTTGATTATATTTTGAAGCCCTATAGTGAGTCTCGTATGACATCAATGTTACGCAAATTAGAAAATACGTATGAACGTGATCAAGGTTCGCAGACTCTATCTAATCCGTCTTCTGAAAAAGAATCAACAGAGCAACATGCTGAAGAGACTCATTCTAATGCAGATCAGTCTACATTAGGTCAATCAACAACAGCCAGTACAACACATGTTCCTCATCATGCACATGTGTTGCAAGGTAAGATTAGCTTATGGAAAAATGATAAAATTCAGGTGATTCCTGTAGATGATGTGTATTATGCGTCTGCCAGCGAGAAAGTAACGAATGTATTTACCAAGCGAGCTGAATATACAGTCACTTCAAGTATTTCAGAATTTCAAAATACATTACCAGAGGAATACTTCTTCCGTTGTCATCGTTCGTATATCGTCAATATCACCAAAATCCGTGAAATTGTGCCGTGGTTTAATAACACTTATTTACTTCGTTTACATGATCTGGATTATGAAGTTCCAGTGAGCCGAAGTAAGGTCAAAGAGTTCAGGCAGATCATGAGTATCTAAAGGCATTTCATTCCGTATATACTGCATTTCATTCCTTTTTGAGAATGTTACATCAAAGGTAGGGTTATAATTTGGTCATAGGAAACAGAGAATTCTCCGAACCATATAACACTACAATTTGCGGTCCTTACGGAAAGGAACATCGATCATGAAAAACGTATCCAATCAAGCCAGTACAGCTCAATTACAAACCACTAAACCTCCAGTCAATCGTTGGTTGATTGCACTCGGTACAATTATTGTACAAATGGGTCTGGGGACGATTTATACATGGAGTCTTTTTAACCAGCCTCTTGTTGATAAATTCGGTTGGGGTCTCAGTTCAGTAGCGATTACGTTTTCGATTACCAGTTTTGCTTTAGCTTTTTCCACTTTATTTGCAGGGAAATTACAAGAAAAATGGGGTATCCGTCGTCTGATTGGTATCGCGGGTATTGTACTCGGTGTAGGCTTAATGCTTAGTTCGCAAGTCTCTTCATTACCTTTACTGTATATGTTAGCAGGGGTGATTGTTGGATTTGCAGATGGTACAGCGTATATTACATCGCTATCTAACTTGATCAAATGGTTCCCGGAACGTAAAGGGTTAATCTCCGGAATATCTGTAGGAGCATATGGAACAGGCAGTCTCATTTTCAAATATATCAATGGTGCTTTTATCGGTTCTGTAGGTGTATCAGCAACATTCTTGTACTGGGGCATTATTGTGCTACTAATGATCGTTATTGGTTCACGCTTTATTCGTGAAGCAAATGTATCCGGTGCACCAGCTCCACAAGCAAAAGCAGCACAACAACGCGTAGGTGATAGCCAACCATCTTCTATCAAACCAACAGCAACAGTAGTTGTTCATGATTACACAGTTAAAGAAATGCTCAAAACTAAACAAGTATACTTACTGTTTATTATGTTCTTTACCGCATGTATGAGTGGATTGTACTTAATCGGAATTGTCAAAGATATCGGTGTTCAATTAGCAGGTTTGGATTTGGCTACAGCAGCTAATGCGGTTGCTATGATCGCTATTTTCAATACAGCAGGACGTATTATTTTGGGAGCATTGTCTGATAAAGTAGGACGCATGAAAGTGATCTGCGGTACATTTATAGTGACAGCAGCAGCGGTTGCGGTTCTAAGCTTTATCCCATTAACATACAGTATCTTCTTCGCAGCTGTTGCAGCGATTGCATTCTGCTTCGGTGGTAATATTACCGTATTCCCTGCGATTGTGAGTGATTTCTTTGGACTCAAAAATCACAGCAAAAACTATGGTATTGTCTATCAAGGATTTGGTATTGGTGCATTAGCAGGTTCATTTATTGCAGCATGGATGGGTGGATTCAAACCAACCTTTATCGTTATCGGCATGTTATGTATCATATCCTTCTTGATTGCACTGTGGATCAAACCTCCAGTTGCTGGCGCAACCGAAGAAAAACAAACCGCAGACGAGAAAAAATGGAGTGCCAAACCGCATACAGCACGTAGTTAATAGGCATACTCTATTGTACTTGTAAGATGTAGATATGATTATGGAAATACAAATAATCATACATGTCATATTGATCACTCATTGTAAAATCTAAAAGCGCCTCTTATCCACTAAGAGACGCTTTTTCTATAGGTTCTATAAGTGTTAAGTAATTGTCGAACAATCATACCGATTTTTGATTTTTAAATATTATTTCGCCTCAATATGTAACTTGTATGATTACTTTTTCTTACAATTTTTACTATAATGATTCGTTTATATCCATATATCGTTATAACTTAAGTAAGACTAACTCTATCCCAAGATTAAAGGAGGAGGTATTCGTATGAATGATATTCGTTTGTGCACGAAACCTAAGTTACGTTTTTTTGATATATTGGAAGCGCTATCAAATTTGCAGTGTTTATCTACTTTAGAAGGAACACAGAAAACAAAGGAGCAACAGACGTCTGAATATTTCACATTTGTTATGGATGATCAGTCGACTTTGGTACATCTTATTAATGATCAATCGACCAGTATTCCTTATTTATTATTATCAGGCCCAGATCATCGGCAATTAGCTTATCATTTATATCAAAGTGGTATGGTGTATTCAAGCAAAGATATTCAATATCGTTGTCTACATGATCAACATGTTGATGATCGAATCGATGCGATTTGTCGTTTGGGTATTGCTTCGTATGATGAAGCTTCATCTGAAGTGTTAGACATTTTCCAATTATATCTTCGTGATCCCGATGTACGTGTACGTCAATCCGCCGTATTTGCTACAAGTTTTATCGGCTGGCGAGAGTTTGAGGATATGTTAGTCTATACTGCTACACATGATCCTGATTCCAGAGTAGCCGAAATAGCTGAGAGTGCTTTACGGATTATGCGAGAAAGCGATTGGATCTCAGAACGTGCTTAATACGCATGAGTCGTAGCTCAATTGAAGTATTATCGAGTAACGTTGATAACCTTCATGAAATGGGAGATACTATAAATAAATCCGAAAAGTAGTGGGAAAAACAGCAAATGTTCTGCGATATTAAGAAAAAAGCAGAACATTTGCTGAAATTAATGAAATTTGTCAGAGAAATTGCTCACAATTGTCAAGTTTCATGCTAAAATATTTGTGTAGACAGCCATAATCAATGACTGTTATCCATATTCTTCACCGGCAGGGCGTAATATACATGGGGAACCGCTATGCTGTGGGAAGGTGCGAAGGGGTGTAGAATGAATAAAATAATAGTCAATCCGGCCCTTGCCCGAAACCATACACTTGCGAATACATATCAGATTCGCCGGACATTATCGGTTAGTGAATTATCTATCGTCTATGTAGCCAGACATATAGAACAGGGTACACTTCATGTAATCAAAGAATTTTTTCCAAGTGCATTGGTACAACGTAAAAAGGATCGTCGGCATATTGATTGTCATGAACCTGGTCTGGGTTCTAAATATAGAGAAATGTTGGAAACGTTTCGTTCTGAAGCTGAAATATTGAGTCAGATCAATCATCAAGGTATTATTCGCTATGTACAATATTTTGAAGAAAATGGTACAGCTTACCTTGTCACTGAATATTGCAAAGGCATCACATTGGATCAATTTATGGAAGAACATCCTACAGAAGTAACCAATGATTTTCTAGTAGAACGACTGGTTCCTGTTATTCGGGCATTGGAATACATACATAGTCTTGGTTATATTCATCGTGATGTGAGACCAAGTAATATTCTGATTGGAGAAGATGGACAGACCAAGTTGCTTGATTTTGGTTCGGCTGTGCGTTATCAAGAACGAACGCATACGATTCTGACGACAGCAGGATATTCACCGATTGAATTTTATTCAGGTCGCTCGGTACAAGGACCGGTATCGGATATTTATAGTTTGGCGGCTACACTGTATTTCTGCTGTCAGGGTAAAGCACCGATTGATGTACCTAAGCGTCTATTCCATGATACATTAGAGCCATTGCGTGATATGAACAAAGTATCTCCTATTTTAACAAGAGTAATTCATTGGGGATTGGCAGTCTCTGCACAGAAACGTTGTGCTTCTCTCAAATGGTTCAAAGTCGCTATGCGTGCTGAACGACTGTGGGAACGCAAATTTATTTTGATGAATGGTAAAAAGAAACTAGCAAATGATCACAAATCAACGATCAAAAAATAAATATCTTTAAAGCCTACATCTTTTTAATATGTAGGCTTTTTGTATATTATGATACAGATTTTATAACAAGAAAATGGGTTATTCCAATCAGAATAACATAGCAATATATTGAAGGAGAATAAGGACATGCTTAAGATTACAGAGAAATTTATAAATGAATTACATTCAACAAAAGATATCAATTATGAGAAATTTCAAGGGTACATAAATACGATAATTCGTTATGGCAATCAAGAAGATGCAGAAGCATTATATTCTACTTTTATACAAGATTCTTTAAAGTATGAGAATGGACGATTAATAGAACCTATTATGAGATTAGGGGATAGCCATCTAGCCCATGTATTATATGAATTTTCTATTGTAGACAATGATCTGACAGAAGAAGCACCTTATGAAGTGTTACATGCTTTGGGTTATATGGGAGTAGAACAAGTTACACCTGTATTAATAAAATATGCATTAGAAAGTGAACTTTGGAGCACTTGTAAATTTGCCTGTCTAGGATTAGCTCATTTATCTGTTGAAAAATACCAGCAACAATTAAAAGATAGATTAGAACAGTCTATCAATAAACCTCTATTTGAGGAATTTTTACCTCTACTTAGTTTTCGTTTATATGATGATACTTTTGTCGAACATTTATATGAATGGGGAGACAAACATGCTTCTATAGATTGTAATGCAGGACTGATTCTAGGCATTGCTTTATATGGAAAAGAACAGAAAGAAACGATAAAGAACATCATTTGGAGCTCGAATTGGCAAGCCCATGATATGGGTACAGGCACAGGAAAATGGACTTATCAAGCGATGGGGCATGTTGGCTTAACATTTGAAGAATTGATCGGAGATATGAAGCGATTTTTGGTAGAAATTGAATCTGATCGTGAATTAGAATATCGTTTAGATGTTTTGCATTTTCTGTTAACGTTCAACTTAACGTATTTTTCCAAAGATATTAAATTTGCTAATACTAATCATGAGAATATTGAAATCCTATATACATTATTATATTCAAGTAGTAATGAGAATACAGACGATTCGATATTCAAATGTATAAAGGAACGATTTGATCGAGATGAGCAGTTCAGTATAATTGAAAGTTACAAACGCTTAGAAATTCAAATGGAAATGTATATACTCTTTGAAGTAGAACGCAAACATCTACTTTTTTAACATAGAATATACAATCTTAGAAAATCTTTTACACAAGCAAGCTGTTTAGCATTAAGCTTCTTGTGGTATAATAAATTTAGCTTTAGAATCTATTAACGAAAGGATCAGGATACCATGGGTCCCCGAAGGATACTTCCCCAAAGGACGGTTTGGAAACGTTATGATCTCTCTTATACTTAGCTCTTCCGTAGAGAACAAGTCACTATAGACCAACTCTAACGGAAGAGGGAATCATGTATGCGAAGGACAAAGTCCTCCAAGTTTGCCTCACGTAGGAGTCGGTCGATATCGATCAAACTTACGAGAAATAGAGGGAGCTTGTATGAGGAGAAAACAAATGGATAAAACAGTATTAAGGCAGATTGCCATAATACTGCTTGGAACTTTGATTTTAGCGTTTGCTTATTATCACATTAATGTTCAGAATCAATTGTCAGAAGGCGGATTTGTCGGCTTAGCCTTATTAGGTAAATATGCATTTGGATGGTCACCAGCTTGGACAGCCTTGTTGTTGGATATTCCAGTGATATTACTTGCATGGTGGTTGAAAGGTCGCAGGTTCATGTTATTTACACTGATTGGAGCACTATCGTTTTCACTATTTTACTCATTATTTGAGCAATTATCGTTGTTTGTGGTGGACCTGCACGGTAACCTGCTAGCAGCCGCAGTCTTATCTGGGTTATTAACCGGTCTAGGAGCAGGAATCGTTCTACGATATGGTGGGGCGACCGGAGGCGATGATGTGTTGTCCAAATTAATCAGTGATTGGAGTGGCTGGAAGATCGGTAATGTATTTTTTGCAAGTGATGCGATTGTGTTATTGATCTGTTTGTTCTATTTACCGCTTAAAGAAACAATGTATACTGTTCTTGCAGTATGGATTGCTGGTAAAGTGATCACATGGACAATGACAACATCTTGGCAAATACGTTATGTACTACCGATTAAGCGCACTTCCACATTAGCTGTATCTGTGAGTAAAGCAGCTGTAAAACCTATAGCATCTACTCCACAGTCACTACAAATCAATAATAAGAGCATCAAAGTATAAATAAAAGCCGTTCAGTAGATCTTAACGATCATTGAACGGCTTTTTGCTATTTTATTTGACAAGTGCTCTTTTTTCAACCAAATAATAACTAAGGATAGATCCTAAAATACCGACTACAGCAACAGCGCCACCAATCAGTGGAACGTAAGGTAAGCCGAGATGGGTAATAACAATGCCACCGAGAAAAGCACCCCCTGCATTACCCAAATTCAATGCAGAGTGACTGGAAGTGGCTGCAAGTCTTGGCGCTTCATGGGCTAGATTCATAATACGAATCTGAATACCTGGCATGATACCAAAGGCCGCTGCACCCCAGAGAAATACGAATAGAAGCGTTAAGATCTGATTGTGAAGAACAGTAGATAAGATAACCAGCAAGATCACTAGAATGGTAAATGTTACGATCAATGAAGGCATTAACTTCCAATCGGCTAGCTTACCGCCTATAATATTACCTAATGTTACACCTACACCAAACATCACCAGAATCCATGTGACACTATGTTCTTGGAATCCGCTCACATCGGTGAGTAGAGGCGTAATGTAGGTAAATACAGTAAACATACTTCCACAGCCAAAAGCACCAGTGAATAAAATAAGCAGAACTTGCGGATTGATCAGACTACGGAATTCTTTTGCAAGGCTAGAAGGCCCTGATTGCTCGATCTTTGGAATTAAGAAAAAGATACCGACTAGCGAAATCATTCCCATAATCGTTATCGCACCGAAAGAAGCACGCCAGCCTAAATATTGTCCGATAAAGGTACCGAAAGGAACGCCGATAATATTAGCGATGGTAAGTCCAGCGAGAACCATCGAGACGGCACTGGCTCGTTTTTCCGGTCGTACCAATCGTGCAGCTATCAATGAACTTGCTCCCAGAAAAGTACCGTGTGCTAATGCAGTAACTAGACGCGAAGCCATTAACAGACTATAGTTTGGAGCGATGACAGCAAGTGCATTACCCAGTATAAAAATAATCATAAGCAGACAGAGCAATTGTTTCTGCGGAATGCGATGCGTTAATACCGTCAGTACAGGAGCGCCGACAGCCACTCCAAGCGCATAGCTGGTAATGAGTTGCCCTGCTTGTGGAATAGTGACTTGAAGATCACTGGCTACATTAGGCAGTAAACCCATGATCACAAATTCAGTCATGCCGATCGCAAAAGCACCAGCAGTGAGACAGAATAGTGCTGCCGGGAAACGATCATTTTGCGGTGAAACTTGTTCTTGCGTAACAGATGGTTGCATACATTCTCTCCTATTTTCTGAAATGTGCTATTTTTTCTCTATATTTTCTGTATGTACATAGTAACATTTAAAATTCAAAGTGAGTATAGATGTACCCAAATCCAACTTAAAGGAGCTTTCTAATGTTAACAGCCAAACAAGAGGTGCAATTAAGTAAATATATGAGTTTGATTTTGCGACATACCCCTGAGCAATACGGCATTGTACTTGATGCTCGTGATGGTTCTTGTCCTTTAGAAGAATTAGTACATGTGTTACGTGAGCAAAAAGGATGGAGCGATATTACGGAAGCTGATATTCGTCAGGTTGTTGAACAATCAGACAAACAGCGTTTTGAAATCAACGATAATCGGATCAAAGCAAGATATGGGCATAGCCATACCCAAGTTCAATACGAACAAGGAACACCACCAGCGATCCTATATCATGGCACTCATGAACAAGCAGTAACAGCAATAGAGCAGCAAGGTCTTTTGCCTATGAATCGTCAGTATGTCCATTTATCAGCCAGTACACATTTTGCAGAATTAGCAGGGAAGCGTAGAGGATCATTAGTGCTTTTACAAGTAGATACGGTTCAAGCGATTGCAGAAGGTGTAACGTTTTATTTTGCAGGTCATGAAGTCTGGTTGTCCGGTCCCATTCCTGCGCATTGTCTTACACGTGTAACTAAGGGCTAATCATATAGATGTAGGGATAAGTCAATTCAATCTACGTCATAAAAGTCAAAGAAAAGGGGAGCGATTATACATCGCTCCCTTTATCATTTTAAGTTGTAATCTATTAGATCGTCGAAAAGACTTAAGCTTGTAGTTCAAACGCTTCTGCTAGTAAACGATATGATTTTAATCGAGCTTCCGTATTGTGGATAGCAGATACAACGAGCAATTCGTCAGTCTGAAAATCTTTGGCAAACTGAAGCATTTTTTCTTTTACTTGATCAGGTGTACCCACTACACGAAAACGACGAGTGTCTTGAATATGTGCGATTTCAGAATTGGTATACGGATATTCTGCTGCTGTTTTGGCAGAAGGGAGATAAGGCATCGGACGATTTTCACGCAACATCAAGAAATAGAGATCATTACTACGCATATGATATTCTGCTTCTTCTTCTGTCTCTGCACAAGATACTGTGATTGCTGCTAATGACTTGGGTGTAGAAGACATGAGTGATGGTTTGAAGCTTTCTTTGTAATGAGCTACAGCATCTTCTCCACCTACTGTTCCAAAAAACTGAGCAAACGCATAAGAAGCACCTGTCATCGCCGCTAGATCAGCTGTTCCGCCACTAGAACCGAGTAACCATAATTCAGGAGCAGTCTCAATACTTGGTTCAGCAATCAATCCAGGAAAACGATGATCTGCTGGCAAAGCATCATTCAGATAAGCAATCAAATCGACAATCTGTTGAGGATAACGATCTGATGCATGCATAGAAGGGAATTTGCCTTCTTGAAGAGCACGTGTAGCTAAAGGCATACCTCCAGGAGCACGACCTACACCCAGATCAATACGATTAGGGTATAAAGCTTCAAGTAGACGGAAATTTTCAGCTACTTTGTAAGCACTATAGTGAGGAAGCATAATACCACCTGAACCAACACGAATCCGTGAAGTTAGTGCGGCTACATGAGCGATTAATACTTCAGGGCTTGAATGAGCCAGACTTGGAGACGCATGATGTTCTGACATCCAGAATCTTGAAAAGCCTAAACGATCTGCTTCTTGCGCTAATTTTAATGTGTTGGCTAGAGCATCTTTGGCATCTTCGCCTTCGTTAATATGGGATTGATCCAGTACGCCTAATTTCAACATATATAGTCACCTCTGTATAGGATTAAAGTATGATCATTGTAACTTTTCAATACTACGTTACTTTAATAGTGTAACCTAAATAGTCTGTCTTGTCCCATCGCACACAAAAAATCCACAAAAGGAGGGGAATCCTTCTGTGGATTAAAGACATCAAATAAAGAGTATCTACATCGTTCTATTCTAAATTAGCATGATTGGTAAACATGGCCGCAGAGTCGCCACCACGATGCTCCATTAAGCGAAGCATTAATCCATCGAAAAATAATAATACAGTCTGTTCAAACAATGAACCCATCGGTTGAACTGTCTCATATTGATTATGATCAGCAGGATCTTTAGGAGAACCAGGCAATTTGACCGTTAATGCAGATTTCTGACCGATCGTTGATTCAGGAAAAATCGTCACTGCGGCAATCGTTACTTCAGCTTGTTGTGCTTTTTCAGCCATCAACACGAGACCTTGTGTTTCTCCTGAACCGGAAGCGATAATCAGCAGATCACCTTTTCCAGAACGCGGAGTAACCGTCTCACCAACCACATAAGCTTTCAGTCCCAATTGCATTAAGCGCATAGCCAATGCTTTTGCCATAAGACCGGAGCGTCCTGCACCAGCTACAAAGACTTGACGTGCTGACAAAATCTGTTGTACCAGTGCTTCTGCTTCGACTTCAGGAATAGCCGCAAGTGTACGTTCTAATTCTTGAATAATACGGTCGAAATGTTTGGAGATTCCTGCTTGGTTACTCATCGTATTACCCTTGAGTGATCAAGTCGCGGATTTTAGAAGCTACGCCAGCTTTATCGTCTTGACCTGTAATTCCGCCACCAACGATGATTAGATCAGGGTTAGCTTTGATTGCTTCTGGCAACGTTTCTAATTTGATACCACCAGCGATAGCAGTTTTAGAGTTTTTAACTACACTTTTGATTGTAGCTAAGTCTTCAAACGGATTTTGACCTGCTGCTTGACCGTCATAACCTGTGTGTACACAGATATAGTCTACGCCTAGTGCGTCTAATTCTTTAGCACGAGTTGCGATATCTTTAACATTGATCATATCAACCAATACTTTGCTACCTTGTTTTTTAGCTTCGTCTACACAACCTTTGATTGTAAGGTCATTACTTGCGCCTAGAACAGTTACGATGTCTGCACCAGCTTCAGAAGCTTTCATTACTTCATAACCACCTGCATCCATAATTTTAAGGTCAGCTAATACTTTCAAGTGAGGGAAAGCTTCTTTCATAGCTTTAACTGCATGAAGACCTTCGTTAATTACGATCGGTGTACCAATTTCTACGATATCAATAAAAGGCGCTACTTCTTTTACAAGAGCAATACCTTCAGGGATGTTAACCAAGTCTAACGCTAATTGAAGTTCCATAATATATAATTCCTCCTAGTTGTATGTTGCGTTCGTTCTACCTATCGTTCAATGATGACTCCTAATGATCAGATCATTATTCCACACAAAGTGGATAGCCATCATCGACGTATTGCTAGTATAAATCAAAAGGTGCTATTTCCGTAAGTACGCACTTTTTAATTACATAGTGTCTAAAAGTATACTGTCAGCACTTTTTTAGCTATAATAGAGAGATCATAAAGAAATAGAACTGTGTAGCAGACCATACTAGAGCATATGTTATTATCCCAATTGGAGGAATCTCAATCATGCGTGAACGTATATTTAATTGTGAGAAAGAATTAACCCTATCGGTCATCGGGGGAAAATGGAAGATGTTAATCTTATGGCATTTGGGTAAAAGTGGCACAAAACGATTCGGCGAACTCAAAGCTTTGATTCCTGGAATCACTCAACGGATGTTAGTCAGTCAATTGCGTGAGCTGGAAGAAGACTTGATTGTTCATCGTGAAGTCTATCCTGTTGTTCCGCCTAAAGTAGAATATTCGTTAACTGAAATGGGCGAAACATTGATGCCAATTTTGGATGCGATGTATAACTGGGGTAAACATTATATGGATGTAGCAGAGATCGAACCTGTGGAGATCAAGCCTGCTTCATGGAATTAATTTATAAACTGGATAAATATAAGTCAGTACAATAAAAGCGAGCAGAGATCGGTAGTTAATGACCGTGTATGCTCGCTTTTTGCTATATATAAAAAGTGTATATGATCGTTAGCATATGACTTCTGTGAGGACAATTTAAGGCAATATAGAATAAATAGTGTGTAATTGGGGTATACATAGTAAAGACCGAATCTTTTTTGCCTATAGGAGGACAATAACAATGAATATCGCAATTATTGGAGCTAATGGACAGATTGGTAAAATCTTAACTACTCAATTAGCAGCAAATCAACATAAAGTCAGTGCTGTTATTCGCAAGCCTGAACAAGCAGAAGCATTAGAAAAAGTAGGTGCACAAGCTGTACTTGCTGATCTTGAAGGATCGGTAGAGGATCTGACCAAAGTACTTCAAGGAGCAGATGCAGTTGTTTTTGCAGCAGGATCTGGTGGAAGTACAGGTGCAGACAAAACGTTACTGATTGATCTGGATGGAGCTGTCAAGAGTATGGAAGCTGCGGAAAAAGCAGGAATTTCACGCTTTATTCTAGTCAGTGCATTATACGCAGAAGATCGTACACAATGGCCAGATGATATGAAAACCTATTATGTAGCCAAACATTATGCGGATAAAATGTTAGAAGCAAGTTCACTGGATTACACGATTATTCGTCCGGGTGGACTATTAAATGATGCAGGTACAGGTAAAGTTAAACTGGTTGAACATTTAGGAGAAAAAGGCAGTATTCCACGCGAAGATGTTGCTTCAGTGATTGCTAGCATTTTAGACCAGTCCAGTACGTACCGCCGTTCGTTTGACCTTGCATCCGGTGACGATACAGTTGAGCAAGCGATTCAATCTGTATAAAAGAATATTATATTGAAGTAAACAGCTGAATTTATTGATCATATCAAAGCAACAAAAAAGCACAGGCTTATATAGTCTGTGCTTTTTTCATTATTTTTATTTATGATCGATTAAAAAAACGTTGTCTACAAAAAAACGGGGGATAATGAATATTCATACTCATTATCCCTCGTTAGGTAGTATTAAGATTGTTTTAATCTGATTTGGGATGATCTTTATCCCATTCTTCAGCTTTGGCAGTAGCAATAGCGATCGCTCGACCTTCTTCATAACCTTCATCGAGTAAAGCATTGGCAATCTCAATCGCTTTATGACGTACACGAGTATCTAAATTTTTCATAGATGGGGGATAATCTCCGTTAGTCCACGGCATTATAAACACTCCTTTAGATAAGATAGAATACGTAATCACATGCTCCATAAACATATTTGCATCGAAAAAAAGATGCTATGTATTCATTTTACCCTTTTCAGATCAGACGAAACGGTACTATGATCAAACAAAAAGGCTCTCACCTTAGAGGTAAGAGCCTTTAGCTATTCATCTATTAAACTTAAGCTTCTTGGAACATCGCTTTGTATTCGCTATATCCTTCAGCTTCCAAATCTTCTTTCGGAACAAAGCGTAGAGCTGCCGAGTTAATACAATAACGTAGACCATTCGGTCCCGGACCATCGTCAAATAAATGACCTAGATGAGAATCAGCTTCACGGCTACGTACTTCGGTACGAACCATAAAGTGGCTCAAATCCATATTTTCTTTGACTTGATAATCACGAATTGGACGGCTAAAGCTTGGCCATCCGCAACCGGAATCGAATTTGTCTAGTGAACTAAACAATGGCTCGCCTGATACGATGTCGACATAGATACCTTCGCCATGATGATCCCAGAACTCATTTTTAAAAGCAGGTTCTGTTCCATTTTTTTGTGTAACATGATATTGAATTTCAGATAATTTATTTTTTAGATCACTTTTATCAAGTTTGGTAGACCAATGCTCGTTGATAAAAGCATCTCGACCGGAACCTTTACGATAGCGTTTGTAGTGACCTGTATTTTTTTTGTGATAATCTTGATGATATTCTTCAGCTTCATAAAATGTTTGAGCTGGTTCGATCGGTGTAACGATCGGCTTATCAAAGCGACCACTAGCAGCTACTTCTTGTTTGGAGATTTCTGCTAACTCTCGTTGTTCTTCTGTGTGATAATAGATCGTTGTGCGGTAAGAAGAACCACGATCGTAGAATTGTCCACCTTCATCGGTAGGATCTATTTGTTGCCAGTACAATTCTAACAATTTGGTATAAGGGAAAATAGCTGGATCGTATACGATTTGTACAGCTTCAGCATGACCTGTCGTTTCAGTACATACTTCTTTGTACGTAGGATTTTCGGTGTGTCCACCTGTATAACCGGAGCGAATACTGATGATGCCTGGTAGTTCTTCAAAAGGAGATACCATGCACCAGAAACATCCGCCTGCAAAAGTAGCCTTTTCATATTGTGAGTTGCTCATTTATCGTTCACTCCATTTCTTTAAATAAATAATTAAAATTTAAATCATATATAATATCTTACACTATATAAAACCCAAAAAAACAGTGCATTCAAACATTAGGTACGTAAAAACTGTTGATTTGGATGATATCTATTTATAAATACAGGGAGAAAAAACCGCCGACATGTAGCCATGTGAGCGGTTGGTGGTTATATTTTAATTGTTATTAATTATCCGTTTGGCCGATCAGATGGATAATTCTTATTTTTGCGGAATAGTCAATTGGTATCCAGCAGGCAAAAGATTGTTAGCAGCAATCAATTCATCTACAGTGACACCGTATTGAGCAGCGATTTCAGTCAAGCTAGCACCTTGAGGAACAATCACAGTTGTTGCTGTTTTAGCAGGTGTTACAGCTGGAGTTGTTTCTTCAGTTGTTGTGTTAGCTGTTCCGAACATAGCTTCTACTTGTTTTGAAACTGCTGTTTGGTAAGCTAAGTTATCTGCACGTTGTTCTGCTTTATCTTTTGCTTTTTGGTGATTACTTGTATCTGCAGCAGCTGATACTTGACTTGCTCCTAGTGGTGCAACCAAAGCAACAGCACCCAAGCTAGTAGCTAAAGCAGTAGACAATAAAACTTTTTTAAATGTGGATTTCATATTAATTTCTCCTCTGTAATTACATAATTTTTTATAACTTACTTTCATTTAGTAACTTTATTATATAAATATACCACCATCATTCGACAATTGCAATAGATTGTGTATATTTTCTTGATGTTATTTTTAAATGGTTTGCTTATCGTGTTGTATACTCTTATTATAAGCTTTGCGATTAAATTCACATGAGGGATAGCTTAAAACCATATGAAATTTCAATATAAATCCAATAAAGATAAAATAAAGTGACTTTTATATTCGATCGGTTACCTCTATAGTAGAATAAGATGTAACCATAATATCTATACTTATGATCAAAGGAGAATCTATAGTATGAAAGAACACGATCACAAAAGTGGTAAGCGTAAACGGATTGCTTTGATCGGTATAGGGGATATTGCTCGTAAAGTATATTTACCATTACTTATCAATCGTGTAGATATAGAAGTAGTCGGTGTAGTCAGCCATTCTCAGCAGACTGTGCGTCAGACGATGGATACTTTTCGCTTAACACAGGGGAGTACTAGAGTCGAAGATATTGAAAAATGGGAATTAGATGCTGTATTTGTACATAGCCCTACATTCACTCATTATGATATTGTAATGAAATGTCTAAGTTACGGATTGCCTGTATATGTAGATAAGCCATTGTCTTACGAAATCGAAGAAGCCCGTCATATGACTGCAACAGCAGAGCAGAAAGATCTATTGCTAGCTGTAGGTTTTAATCGTCGGTTTGCTCCATTATATATGAATGCTTATGCCTGGCTGGCAGAAGCAGGTGGTTTCGAATTATGTGAAGTGGTCAAACATCGTACCCGTCTCCAAAGTTTACCTGCCAAAGAAACGGTCTATGATGATCTGATTCATATGTTGGATTTATTAATGTGGTTGGGTAATGACACTTATGCTGTAATGGCTCATCAGCTTCGTCAGCAAGGGAACGGTAATGGCCCTATGCTTCATGCTTCGGGAATGCTTTCGTTAGGGAACGGGCGTTATGGGAGCTATACGATGGCACGCAGTGCAGGGATCGATATGGAACGATTGATTTTGCACGGCGGCGGACGTTCTGCAGAAGTGATGAATATGGATAGCGCTTATTTATATGAAAAAGATATGTTACCTCAGCATCAACAATTTGGAAGCTGGGAAACGATATGGGAACGGCGCGGGTTTATGGGCGTGGTTGATCATTTTCTAGATCGCTTATCGACACCTGAACAATGCAGTATACGTGCAGACTTGGTATTAGAATCACATATTTTAGCAGACCGATTAACATCAGATTTGTAAAAGAAATCTTCAATATAGAAAGGATGCAATAAGATGGATGATTATGATTACGACAATTTAACAAGTAAAGAGCAGCAGAAATTACGAGAAGAGCAGATTGTACAAAGTTATCGTCAAGATGAAGATATGATGATTCTGGTATTCGCTCAGTGGTGTGTGAATCGTGGATTCGATGCCAAAGAATTATATCAGACGGCTTATCCTGATCAAGTGGACAATCCGCGTCTGCAACAAGGGATTAATCTTACCGTTCCTAAAGAAGAAGCAGGCGATATTCCTGATGACACATTATTTGGTGTGTTGTCGATGTATGGAAATGAAGATTTAGCGTTAGTGATTAGTGAAGCGATAGAGACAAGAGCCTCAACAGAGCGCCGACTTGCTTCCCAAGAAACAGAAAAAGAGTAGAATACCCATGTGTACAAAGCTTTTGTTATTTCCTGAAAATTAAAGGAAATAGCAGAAGCTTTTATTTATTTTTTGCAAATTTTTAAATTTTAACTTGGCATATGACACTTAATATGATTTAATAATAACTATTACGATTTGAAAAAAATGTAGAAAATTGTAGAATGATATATAATAGTGTCATATAGGGGTTATATAAATATATAATTGGAGGAGAAATAACATGATGAAAGCAACTGGTATTGTAAGAAAAGTAGATGAATTGGGACGGGTCGTTATTCCTATCGAATTGCGTCGTGTCATGAATATCGATGTAAAAGACGGTTTGGAGATTTTTGTCGATAGTGATCGCATTATTTTGAAAAAATATGAGCCTTCTTGCATCTTCACAGGCGATTCAGAAGACTTGATCTATTTCAAAGGTAAAATGATTAGCCGTAATGCTATTGAAGAGTTGATGGAAGCTTACCGTACTCAACTTTAAGATTCAACTTTGGCTATAAATAATACGAAACCTGATCCTACGCAACATTTGTATATGCGTAGAATCAGGTTTCTTTTTTGATTTTTATGAATGAATAGTATAGGTGACTTGCATAATAGAATCTTGATTAGCACGTACTTGCTGAAGTTCAGCAGGTTGACTATTCTGAATATGTTCGATCCCGTCGGGCACAATCACAGGTGTAATAATAGATAGACCTGAAGATTGAATCATAGCAGTATCGAATTCGATCAATAATTGTCCTGCTTGAATGGTATCCCCGGATTGTATATGAAGGGTGAATCCTTGTCCTTTCAAAGAAACCGTATCCAGTCCAATATGAATTAATAATTGTACACCACTACTGTGCTCAAGAATAATCGCATGCTTACTCTTATCCATCACATGGGCGACTGTTCCATCGAACGGAGCATATAACTTGCCTTCATCCGGTTGAATCGCAATTCCTTCACCCATATGCTTGCCTGCAAAAGCAGGGTCAGGTACATTTTCGAGATGAACCAATGTACCGCTGATAGGAGCGATTATATCTAACACCTTAGTGCTTGTAGCAGAAGTATTTACTTGATTAGAGTGCGAAGATGTAGCTGTTTGATTATCATTAGAAGCAGATGATACAGATTCAACTTGTACAGCAGTAGGGATAGAACCGGAAGCAGTTCCTGATACGGTTGCTGTAGATGCTGTGACTACTTTGTCTTTATAACCAAATAACCATGTTAATGTAAAGGCTATTGCAATCGCTACTACATTACACAAAATATAAAGTGGAAGTTGGCTATTCAAATACAGCAATGTTCCTGGAATCACTGTAATTGCCATACCTGTTCCTGCTAAATGGAACAAAGAAGCCATAAATCCACCTACACCGCCACCGATCAATCCCATAATAAATGGCTTCATATATCGTAAGTTCACTCCAAAAATCGCAGGCTCTGTGATTCCTAGAAAAGCAGAGAACGAAGAAGGAAGGGCTAATGCTTTGAGCTTATTGTCTTTGGTTTTGAGACCTACAGCTAGACAAGCTCCACCTTGAGCCGCCATCGCACAGGTGATAATAGCGTTAAATGGGTTAACTCCTGTTCTTTCTAATAATTGAATCTCCAAGAAGTTGAAAATGTGATGCACACCTGTAACTACAATAATTTGATGCAAAGAACCGATTAATAGCCCTGCAATTCCATAAGGCATATCTAATACATAGATCGTAGCATTCAAAACAACAGATTCCAGTGAGTGGAAAATAGGACCGATTGCGAACAGCCCAAGTGTAATCATAATCAGTAATGTCAGGAATGGAGTTAAGATTAGATCAATCGCTTCAGGAATCCGCTTACGTAAAGCTTTTTCTAATTTGGCTCCAATCAGACCGATGACAAATGCCGGTAAAACAGAACCTTGATAACCGACAACAGGAATAAATCCAAACATCGTTAATGGATGAGCAGACCCATCGGCGACCGAATAAGCATTAGGTAGAGCAGGGTTGACGAGCATAAGACCAAGTACAATCCCTAATACAGGACTTCCGCCGAACACCCTAAAAGCAGACCAGGCAACAAGTGCAGGTAAAAAGGCAAATGCAGTATCCGTTAAAACTTGTGTAAATAAAAGAAAGTTAGCTGGAATATGATCAGGTGTAATACCGAATAAAGCTAGGATCTGAGGTTGTGTTAATAATCCTCGTAATCCCATAAATAAACCGGTAGCGACAAGAACCGGAATAATAGGAACGAACACGTCGCCAAATGTACGAATAGAACGTTGGAAAAAGTTGCCGGCATTTTTACTTTGACTTTTAATATCGTCTTTGGAAGTGCTCTCGACACCTAATTTCTCAACTTCTTCAAAAATACGATTAACTGTACCTGTACCGAAAATAATCTGATACTGTCCGGAGTTGAAAAAAGCACCTTTAACTTTATCAATATTTTCAGTACGCTCCTGATCAATCAGCTCTTCGTTATGTACCATAATCCGCAAGCGGGTTGCACAATGAGCAAAAGATGCAATATTATCTTTACCTCCGACAGCTTCGATCACCTGTTGAGCAATTTTTTGATTTTCAGACATGATTACTGTTCCCCCTTATCGATCAAATCCCATTGTGTAACATCAAAACAAGCACTCCCATGTTCCGCAAATAAAGCAAATCCTGTACTGTTCAATTGTGGAAAGATGCGTGAAGTGAATACGTTACGACCATCATTGACAAAAACTTCAATCGAAGAAGTATCCATAAATAAATGTAGCGTTACTATTCCTTCTTCTAGCGGTAAACTACAGCTTCGAGTCGTTCCATACTCCAGTGCAAGGGATTGACCGGACAAGGTGCGATCTAACGTTAGTTTTTCAAGTGCAGGTTCGTAATACAGAACTGTTTTTTCATCTGTGCCCACTCGTACTTCGATCCCTACTTTATCAGCTTGAATATCACTGATCTGAATAAGCATTTCGTAATGAATACCTTCTATAGAAGAAATCAGATCACGATGATGATGAACAGTGCGATGTAAATGAGACTGTTGTCCACGTAGCTGACTCAGTTCTGCAACTGGACGCTGTCTAAGCTGACCATCTTCAATTGATAATTCACGTGGCAACGTGAGACAGTGTGCCCATCCTTGAGTATCTGTAGGATAGTTGATCTCTGGCATTCCAAGCCAACCGACGAGCAGTCTGCGTCCATCGGGTGCAAGTGTAGTCTGTGGAGCATAGAAATCGAATCCATGATCTAACTCATAAAACTCTCCATGATCAAACTGTCGCGTATTCAGATCGAGCGGAGTACCGATCATATAACCGGACTGATAAATATTCTGAAAATGATCTCCAATGGCTGCTAACCCTTGCGGAGAAAATAAAAATACACCTTGCTGATCCAATTCAAAGTAATCCGGACACTCCCACATATAGCCAAATGAAGGTAATGCCGTATTTAACTCCCCTTGAAAAGTCCATTCTTGTAGATCAGGTGATTGATAAAGAACTGCACATCCTGTCTGATCGATCCGCTGTGCTCCAATGACACAGTAATAATATTCTCCATCTTGCCAGACTTTAGGATCACGGAAATGATCGGTATACCCAGCAGGTACTTTGTCGATAACAGGAGGGAGCTTGGTGATCACACCTTGTTGATCCATAGTCGCCATACATTGAAATGGATAACGCTTCCAATCTGTGTTACGCGTATTACCGGTATACATTAGATACAGTAGATTGTCTTTTTCTATAGCGCTTCCAGAATAGGCCCCATGAGAATCATATATCGTATCTGGAGCCATACCGATCCCTTTATTATTCCAATGCACCAGATCAGTAGAAGAAGTATGATACCAGTATTTGATACCATGTTGTGTGCCTAGTGGGAACCATTGATAGAAAAGATGATATTCTCCATTAAAAAAGGAAAATCCGTTAGGATCATTTAGTAACCCTGCTTCAGGTTGAATATGAAAAGCTTGTCGCCACGGACTCTGATCGGCTAATTGCTTTAAGGCTTCCCATTCGCCAGTCTCTGCTTCATGAAGCTTACGGTACAACTGAGTTCTGTTCATTTTCATAGTGTGTTCTCCATACTTATTCATCATATTCTTTTTACGGAACCGGTTCCAAATTAGATTAAAAAAATACATCGGAACCGGTTCCAATGTATTATAAGTCGGGATTTAGCGATTGTCAACGCTTTCTCTGACAAGTAGTTCGCATGTTGAAATGGATGTGTTTTGTACCGATTGCCCTTGAATCATTTGAATTAGGTTAGTCGCTGCGAGTTGCCCGGCTTCTTTGTAATGAAATTTGACGGTAGTCAAAGCAGGATGCATAAGCTCAGTGATATCGTACCCACCGAATCCGGTCACTGATAAGTCAGTCGGAATATCAATTTTTCTAGAAAGTGCGGCTTTGAATACACCAATAGCTATATTATCGGTTGCTGCAACCACAATAGAAGGAGTCCACTGATCAAGTAGATGATGGGCTGCAATGACCGCTTGATCCATACGAAATCCTGATTCGTAATAACGAATATCATAATCTGTATACTCCTGAAGAGCTTGTTGAAAGCCAAGTTTACGCTGAATACCTACTGCATCATCTTGTTCAGTGACCCCTAGATAAGCGATCTGACGATGCCCTTTAGACAGTACATATTTACCTAGTAGATAACCAGCTTGACGATCATCATGAATAACACTATGTAGCTGTTTATCATCTTGACCAATCAAGACAACAGGAATATTGCATTTGGCTATCGCTTGACGATGTTCATCTGTGATTTGAGCCGCCATAAATAGTAAGCCTGAAATCTTTTGCCGAGAAAATTCATAAATAGCTTCAATCTCACGCGTGGTTTCTTGATTAGCATTAGCTAGTAGCATCTGGTACTGCTCTTGACGTAATGTATCATCGATCCCCATTAACATTTGAGAAACAGCAAAAGAATCCAGTCGTGGTACAATAATGCCGATAATACTTGTTTTTTTCGCTTTTAAGCTTCGAGCAAATGTATTCGGTACATACTGATGTTGTTTAATAATGCGTTCGATTTTTTCTTTGGTTTCTTCACTCACCGAGCCGCCATTGAGGTACCGAGAAACAGTACTTTTGGCAACACCAGCGGCTTGAGCGATATCAATAATCGTTTTCATAGTTATATACTCCTTATAAAGATCAAAAATGATCGTATATCTACTTATATTTGCTATAGTTATATTCTGTTTATTATACATGAAAAAAGAGAGATTCTTTAGATCAAAGAATCTCTCTGTCATTGATTATCTACCCTAAGCGTTATCAGCCAATTGAAGACTAATTTAAGTGATATGTTCACGTTTGGAAATACGGAACTCTTTGGGTGACATGCCAAAGCGAGAACGGAATACACGATGGAAATACGTATAATTGGCAAATCCTGAAGATTCAGCCACTTCCTCTAACGGCATCGGACTGAAGACAATTCGCTCTTGTGCCATATTGAGACGAACATCAAGCGCATACTGCATAATCGTGGTATCAAAAGCTTCTTTAAACAAATGAACAGCTCTAGAGACACTAATTCCCACATACATAGCTACATCGTCTAATTTAAAAGCAGTCGATGCATTTTCTTCGATATAGTTTTTAATTTGATAAGCTAGATACGTTTTGGGACCACTGATCGGTTGTTCTGATAAATACCGATCGATCGATAAGCATAGAATTTTCATATAATAAGATAAAATCTCAGGATAAGGATCATCGATTCTTCTTTTTTCCATCGAGATCTGTCGTAATAGATCAACGATATTATCGCTAAGTGGAATTTTTACTTTAGCCGGGCGTTCGGTATGATTCCACCATCGATCTGCCCATTCTCCTCCAAAAAAGATATGGTAATCTCCGCTTTCTACTATCGGTAGACCTGCTGCGTTCGGCGCATAATCAATTTTCAATTCATACGGTTCGTCTGGAGCATATAGATGGAGATCGCCTACTTCCACTTCGTCCATACCGCCTTTGTAACGAAGCAAGCAATTGCCTTCAGTTTGAAAACGGAATAAGTAACTTTTGACACCTTCGGGCTCATTCATATAAAAAGGTTTTCGATGAAACGAATAACCTGCGGTGTAAACTTTGCAAATATCTCCAGTTAATTCCATTAAAAATCCTCTTTTCAGCAACAAATTTAAAATTTGACCAAATAGTTCATGTTTTAATCATATTATTCATTTTAATTGACACGAAATAGTAATACTATTGTAACAAGCTTATAAATCATCATGATCTTACAATAAACAAAAAGGACAATGGTATGTATAAGTCCATCATACATAAAGGGTTTATCATAGCATTGCTAGATTGTCGTTTGACAGGACAATCCTACGTTTACTTATAACCAGAGGAGTAGCTTTTCTGCACCTAGAAAAACACATGCCCAAAGGAGGATGACCTGTGGAACGAATGAAAGCTGGTTTAGTCGGATGTGGTAACATCAGTGAAATTTACTTGGAAAATCTACAATCAAGTCCAGTCGTTGAGATCGTAGCCTGTGCAGACATGGTGATCGAGAAGGCGCAAGCAAGAGCTTCACAATTTAACATTGCAAACGCATTCACGCCGGAGGAATTATTTGCACAGGAAGATATTGAATTGATTATCAACCTGACTATTCCTGCCGCACATGCCGCGGTGAATCTAGCAGCACTTGCAGCAGGCAAACATGTATATGCTGAAAAGCCATTTGCTGTATCGCTAGAAGATGGTCAACGTACACTATTACGAGCCAAAGAAGTGGGTCGTCGTGTAGGAAGTGCACCGGATACATTTTTAGGTTCAGGCATAGAAACAGCACGCAAAGCGATCGATGATGGATTAATCGGTCGACCGATTGCAGCTTCTGCTTTTATGATGAGCGGTGGCCCTGAATCATGGCACCCTGATCCTGAATTCTTCTACGCACCTGGTGGTGGACCTATGTTCGATATGGGACCTTATTATCTAACGGCACTCACAAGCTTACTTGGATCGATGACAAGAATAAGCTCGTCAGCTGGTATTCAGATTCCTGATCGACATGTTGCGAGTGGTCCTAAAGAAGGTACACCATTACGTGTACAGACGCCTACACATCTGGCAGGAACAATTGATTTCGAAAACAGTGCAATCGTTACCATGGTGACCAGTTTTGATATCAAAGGAGGCTCTCAATTGCCTCGAATTGAAATCTACGGTACAGAAGGTACACTGGATATCCCTGATCCTAACTTTTTCGATGGTGATGTTCGTATAAGACGCGCAGGTTCAGAAGAGTTTGAGATTGTACCTCCTGTTTTTGAAGGGACTCGTAATGAACGTGGTAAAGGTCTAAACGAAATGGTTACAGCGATTCGTAACAATCAACCTCATCGTGCTAGTGGTGAACTGGCATATCATGTACTTGAAGCAATGCATGCTTTTCAACGTTCTTCTCTAGAAGGCAAGCATGTGATTATCAAAAGTCGTGCAGGATACAGACAAGGCAATAGTTATTAAAGATGAATGATGCTATTACAACTATCATAAATTGTGGGAGTGAATGGAGCAATGGTTAAAGTTGGATTGCAACTATACACCGTACGAGATGATTTGGAAAAAGATTTTGAAGGTACGATTGCTAAAGTAGCAGCACTTGGATATCAAGGTGTTGAATTCGCTGGCTTTTACGGACGTACTTCTACCCAAATCAACGAATTACTCAAAAGGCACAATCTTGAAGTCGTTGGTTCTCATACTCAATATACAGAACTACTGGAAGATGCTCAATCTTTAATCGATTATAACAAAGAAATAGGCAATCGTTATATTATTGTCCCTTTCTTATCAGATGAGCACCGTAAGAATTGGCCTGATATTTTCGCTAATCTACGTAAGCTTGGCGAATTGTGTAATCAAAATGATGTGGTGTTGTTATATCACAATCATGAATTTGAATTTACTGAAAAATTAGGTGAACACACTGTATTTGATGCTATGTATGAAGAAGTACCTGCATCGTTATTGCAAGTTGAATTAGATAGTTGCTGGGTACAGTACGGTGGTTACGATCCTATAGAATATATTCAAAAATACGCTGGACGCTTACCGATTGTTCACTGGAAAGATTTCAAACGCACAGATAAAGGTGCACAGACGGTCGAGCTTGGTGAAGGTGAAGTACCTGTAGCCGCTATTGCAGATGCTACTGAAAAAGCAGGAGCTGAATGGTTAGTGGTAGAGCAAGACTCATGTTTACAACCGCCTTTACAAAGTATTGAGCAAAGCATGAACTGGGTGAAATCTTACGGTGCCAAAAGTGGAAAAGTAAGTGTATAATCAAACTCTTGCTGTTCAATCCCAATAATTATACTAAAATGGATATAAATCGCATTTTAGGTGAACCTTATGACATGTTTCGACGTATTATTTAATAGATAGAGCTTTTACTACATTCTCATTTGTTCGATTGGACGAATACAGAACTTACAGCTCACTCTATTGGAATCAGATTCAAGTGATAAGTTCACCAGACTGCGTTCATAAAATTAATGAATGAAGCTGGAGGATGGACAAATGAAATTAGGCGTATTTATGGTATTACTCAACAATATGGGCTTTGAAGAAGCATTGGATTATGTAGCTGAAAAAGGCGTTAAAATGGTAGAACTAGGATCTGGTGGTAACCCGGGTAATGTTCATTGTAAACCAGATGAGTTACTTGCTGATGAAGGCAAGCTTAGAGCATTTAAACAAGCGATTGATTCTCGTGGATTAACCATTAGTGCATTAAGTTGTCACGGTAATCCGCTTCATCCGCAAAAAGCGATTGCGAAAGAATCGCATGAAGATTTTATCAAATCCGTTCAACTGGCACAGAAGTTAGATGTAGCAGTTGTTAATACATTCTCCGGTTGTCCGGGAGATAGTGATGATGCGAAATATCCGAACTGGCCTGTAGCACCGTGGCCAAATGATTTCCAGGATCTTATGAAATGGCAATGGGAAGAAAAAGTCATTCCATACTGGACAGAAAATGGTAAGTTCGCTGCTGATCATAATGTAAAAGTAGGGCTGGAACTGCACGGAGGTTTCTCTGTTCATACACCGGGTACACTTTTACGTCTACGTGAAGCGGCTGGCGAAGTGATTGGTGCGAACCTTGATCCAAGTCATATGTGGTGGCAAGGTATCGATCCTGTACAAGCTATTAAAATTTTAGGAAAAAATAATGCAATTCATCACTTTCATGCTAAAGATACGCTGGTAGATACCGATAATGTTAATATGCACGGTGTAACAGACATGCAAGACTACACAAAAATGCAAGATCGTGCTTGGCAGTTCCGTACAGTAGGCTTTGGACATGATAACAAAACATGGGCTGATATTATCAGCACGTTACGCTTAGTTGGATACGATTACGTTGTAAGTATAGAGCACGAAGATGGTTTGATGTCGGTGAATGAAGGTTTTACAAAAGCTGTCCATAACTTGAAGCAGGTTTTGATTGAAGAAGAACTTGGTGAGATGTGGTGGGTCTAATATAGAGGAGGAAGTTTTTTATGATTAATGTAACGGTCTGGAATGAGTTTGTACATGAGAAAATCCGTGATGATGTCAAAGCAGTATATCCTGATGGGATTCATACTGTTCTGGCGGATGGGCTATCGAAGGAAGGCTTTGCCTGCCGTACAGCTACACTCGATCAGCCGGAACATGGTTTGACAGAGTCTGTCTTGAACTCTACTGATGTAATGTTGTGGTGGGGACATACGGCTCATGAATTAGTAGATGATGATATTGCAGAAGCGGTAGCAAGACGAGTAAATGAAGGCATGGGATTGATTGTTCTGCATTCTGGACATTTCTCCAAACCATTTAAACAATTAATGGGAACCAGTTGTGATCTGAAATGGCGTGTAGCAGACGAGCAAGAAATTCTATGGTGTGTGAATCCTACGCATCCGATTGCTCAAGGCGTGAACCCTTCGATCACTTTGGATAAAGAAGAAATGTACGGTGAATTTTTCGATATTCCTGCTCCTGATGAATTGGTATATCTAAGCAACTTTGAAGGCGGAGAAGTGTTCCGTAGCGGTTGTACGTATCGCCGTGGACATGGTAAAGTATTCTATTTCCGTCCAGGTCATGAGACATATCCAACATATTATAATCAGGATATTATGCACATTATCTCGAATGCTGTACGCTGGGCGTATCCTGCAACTAATACACGTCCTGAATTCGGACGCCAAGAACCTACGCGTGCACTCGGTAGTAAAGTAATGGTGTAACTGTCTACCTGAACAGCCTGATCCTGAATTCCAGACTGTGTTAATCATAAAAAATAAATATTTCAAAAGTGCGCGTGTATGGTTAATAGCCTACAGGCGTACTTTTTTTGAGATTTATCCCTTTAGATCCAGTATCCATAATACTTAGCACTCTAACATATAGTTAGATATAGAAAGGAGTGCATTTATGTCTAAAGCACAAATAGAATCACAAATCGGCAATGTGAAGCTATCTCCAGCACGAATTAGTGAATGTCTGGAACGAGTCGCCGGACATCGATTAGAAGGATTTTTGGGTGGTTATGGCAAATTTCCGGGATCGCTGATGATGGTGGGAGAAGCACCCGGTGCGAATGAAATTGAAAAAGGGATTCCTTTTTGCGGACAAGCAGGTAAAGTATTAGATGGTTATTTTGAAGCGCTAAATATCACTAGAAACGATCTGTATATTACGAGTGCTGTACGCAGTCGTCCTTATAAAGACAAAATCATTCAAGGAAAGCATCATGCCGAACGTTCGAGTCGTTCTAATCGCACACCAACATCTTACGAAGTATTTGCATTTGCACCTATTTTGGATGCTGAGATTGAGGCAGTACAACCTCGGATCATTATTACGCTGGGCAATATTGCATTGCAACGATTACTTGGCAAAGGGCATCAGGTATCGAATGTGCATGGTCAAGCTTACCGAAGTCGTATTCAACAAGTAGATGCAGATCATATGGATCAAGGATATCACTGGTCTGATCAAGAATACTGGATTTTTCCTATGTATCATCCAGCAGCAGTATTGTATAATAGATCATTGACTGATGTTATTGCGAATGATCTCGTTATTTTGCGTAATTGTATAGATGAGATTCAAGAATGATGACCTGAATTTTAAATAATATTCAGTATTCTTTAATTATGTAATGTTTTCGTTCTCTTTTCAGGTAAAATATGCTAAAATATATGTACTAACTAATCGTAAGTTAACATCACAACGTGATGAAATACGAGCTTATGACTATCCGATCCCGTGTTTCGGAACAATTGAAGAGGTGAGAAAACATGGAGCAACACCAATTGGGATTATGTCCCCGTTTTGAGACCGCGTTTTCATTTTTAGGTAAACGATGGAACGGTCTAATTATTCAATCATTAATGAGTGGACCTAAGCGTTTCAAAGATATTTCTAATCTTATTCCTATGATGAGCGACAAAATGTTGTCAGAGCGGATGAAAGACTTAGAAGGTAGTGGAATATTGATTCGTCAGGTCTATCCAGAGACACCTGTTCGAATTGAGTATGAGCTAACGGACAAAGGACGTGCACTTAAGCCAGTGATGGAGCAGATTCAGAACTGGGCAGAGCATTGGGTCGAGTAGATTTCGATGTGTTAACCAAAAAAAGCTTTCCGCTATGAGTAACACACGGAAAGCTTTTTTGGTATTTTAATTGTCTCAACAGGTAAATGCATAAGCACACCTAAATATTCATTAAATTCTGCATATTTCTTTAGGGCACATTTCGCAGTGACATACTTCTTGTAGCGCTTCAAGATCATGAATAATGATCATCCCGTGCTCATATTCAATACTTTCTTTTTTACGCAAATCACTAAGCATCCGGTTGACACTTTCACGAGTAGCACCAATCATATTCGACAAATCGGTATGTGTAATTTTTTTGTTAATCAAAATCGAACCTTGATCGTTATAATCTTGACCATAGGTATTGCTTAAACGAATCAGAGTGGAGCAGAGAGCACCTGGTTTACCGTATAACATTAAGTCACGCACTTTAGTCTGTGTTAGACGGTGATGAGTACCCATCCATTTCATAAAGTCGATAGCAAAATCACAATACTGACAGATCATCAATTCCAATTCTTTGTGTTCAATAACAGCGACTTCAGTATCTTCTAATGCTTCCGCTGTAAATCCAAGGCGTGTACCTGAAAATGGATCTGCTTGACCGATCATGTCGCCTGCTTGATACATATATAGAATCAATTCTTTACCTTCATCAGTAGATTTGGTTAATTTAACCCGTCCACTTTTAAGGAAGTATAATTTATCGGATAAGTCGCCTTCCCAGAATAAATGTGAACCTGCTGCAATCGTGCGTTCTGTAGAATGATTAAGTAATCTTTCCTGATTAATTTCCGAAAAGCATGCTGTATTATGACGTGGTTGAGTATGTTCTAAAGAATTGTTCATTATGGTTCGCCCCTTTTTGTTTCAATTATACGTGAAATTAATCATAATGCATAACATTTTAGGAAAAAAACTGGAAATTAAATGATTAGTTAAATTCTACGTTATATAGGAAAGATAATGAACTCATGTATACGTAAAAGTAATCTATACTTTGTGATTAATTTCACTATTATCATACATCTTTTTATATTAAAATGCAAAAGGAAAAAATAAAATAAAACAAATTTAAAAAATAAAAATTGATTGTGAAAAATATCACATTATGATTTATGTCTCTATGCTATGATCGGTGTGTAGACAAAAGCAATACACATTCTGAGGAGGATGAGAGAAATGGCTGTTAAAAATGATGCTAGTCGTAACGTGGAATTGAGTGCACAGGAAGAAATTCAAAAGTTAATCGATAAAGCGAATAAAGCACATGCCGCATTTATGAATATGGATCAAGAACAAATTGATAACATTGTACAAGCAATGGCATTAGCGGGCTTGGATCAACATATGTATCTTGCCAAACTAGCTGTTGAAGAAACAGGCAGAGGCGTATATGAAGATAAAATTATCAAAAACATGTTCGCTACTGAATATGTATACCATGGTATCAAAAATGAAAAAACAGTCGGTATTATAGAAGATAACGATTATGAAAGCTTCCAAAAAATTGCTGAACCTGTCGGAATCATCATGGGGATTACACCGGTAACGAACCCAACTTCGACTACCATGTTCAAATCTTTGATCTCAATCAAAACACGTAACCCAATCATTTTCGGCTTCCATCCATCTGCACAGAATTGTAGTAAAGAATCCGCTCGCATCTTACTTGAAGCGGCTGTCAAACATGGTGCACCTGCGGATTGTATCCAATGGATCGATGCTCCTTCAATGGACAAAACAAATGCATTAATGAATCATCCTGATGTAGCGTTAATCTTAGCTACTGGTGGTGGCGCAATGGTTAAAGCAGCATATAGCTGTGGTAAACCTGCACTTGGCGTAGGTCCTGGTAACGTTCCTGCTTTTATAGAGAAAAGTGCTGACTTGCAACAAGCAGTGAATGACTTGATTCTTTCCAAATCATTTGATAACGGTATGATTTGTGCTTCTGAACAAGCAGTAGTTATTGAAGAACCTGTTTATGAAAAAGTGAAAAAATTAATGATCGATAACGGTTGTTACTTTGTAACTAAAGAAGAAGCAGGCAAATTAACGAACGGTGCAATGAATACAGACAAATGTGCAGTGAACCCTTCTATCGTAGGTCAATCTGCTGTCAAAATTGCTGAACTTTGTGGAATTACCGTTCCAGCCGATACCAAAATACTGGTAGCAGAATTGGAAGGCGTAGGTACTAAATTCCCATTATCTGCTGAAAAATTAAGCCCTGTACTGGCTTGCTATAAAGTTAAAAACGCGGATCAAGGGATTGAACGTGCTGCACAAATCGTAGAATTTGGCGGTATGGGTCACTCTTCAGCTATCCATTCTAATAATGATGAAGTTATTCAGAAGTTCTCTAATCGTCTACAAACTGGACGTATTATCGTGAACTCTCCTTCTACACATGGTGCAATTGGTGACATTTACAATACGAACTTACCATCTTTAACACTAGGTTGTGGATCTTATGGTCGTAACTCTACTTCTTCTAACGTAAGTGCTGTGAATCTGATTAATGTGAAAAGGGTGGCTCGTCGTACTGTGAATATGCAATGGTTCAAAATACCTTCTAAAGTTTATTTTGAAAAAGGCGCAACTCAATACCTTGCTAAAATGCCTGATATTAGTCGTGTAGTGATCGTAACAGATGCGATGATGGTACAACTTGGTTATGTTGAAAAAGTACAACATTACTTGCGTCAACGCCAGACTCCAGTTGTTGTTGAAGTGTTCTCTGATGTAGAACCAGATCCATCAACTGCTACTGTAGAACGTGGTCGTCAAATGATGGAACGTTTCCAACCGGACTGCATTATCGCTCTTGGTGGTGGATCTCCTATGGATGCTGCTAAAGGCATGTGGATGTTCTACGAATATCCTGATACTGAATTTGATAACCTAAAACAAAAATTCATGGATATCCGCAAACGGATCTACAAATACCCACATTTGGGACAAAAAGCACAATTTGTAGCAATTCCAACGACTTCAGGTACAGGTTCTGAAGTAACATCGTTCGCAGTTATTACAGATAAAGAAAAAGGCAACACAAAATATCCTTTGGCTGACTATGAATTAACACCAGACGTAGCAATTATCGATCCTGAATTTGTATACTCTTTACCTCGTGTAGCTGTTGCTGATACAGGTATGGACGTATTGACTCATGCGATTGAAGCTTATGTATCTGTAATGGCAAGTGACTTTACCGATGGACTAGCGATCAAAGCGATTCAACTGGTATTCCAATATCTAGAACAGTCTGCTCTAACAGGCGACAAACTGGCTCGTGAAAAAATGCATAATGCTTCTACGATTGCAGGTATGGCATTTGCGAATGCATTCTTAGGGATTAACCATAGCCTGGCACATAAATGGGGTGGACAATACCATACAGCACACGGTCGTACTAATGCGATCTTGTTGCCACACGTTATCCGCTACAATGCGAAAAAACCAACTAAATTCGCAGCGTTCCCTAAATATTCTCACTTTATTGCTCACGAACGTTATGCTGAGATTGCTCGTATCTTGGGATTGCCAGCACGCACAACCGAAGAAGGCGTGAACAGCTTAATCAATGCTATTCGTGACTTGAACCGCAAACTAGGTATTCCTGAAACGTTTGAAGCATTGGGCTTTGATGCAAAAGACTTTGAATCTCGTGTAGATTACCTTGCTGACCGTGCATTCGAAGATCAATGTACAACAGCGAATCCTAAATTACCTTTAGTGACTGAACTAGCTGATGTATACCGCAACGCATTCTATGGTCGATTTGAATAAATAGACCTGTCCGACAAGTAAAATGATAGATTGAAAAAAGGATCACTCCACACATGCTGTTATAGCAGTACGTTGGAGTTGATCCTTTTTCCTTCTTATTTAACTTGTATCGCTAGGAATATACTTTCAAGATACATGGTTGAAAATAAAAAACAAAGCAAATATGGAATGCCACCTTATCCCAAAGAACGATCTCCTAGTTTGCGATATTAGCAGAACTAAAGAGAACCGTTCTTTTGTTTGTAGAGAGGAGTGATGCGATGTCCAACATTATTCTATAGCTTGTATATAGAATAATACAGAAATAGTGTGATGTATTTCGTTGTTAGAAGTCGTAAATTCTTGTATGATGCTACAGCTATTTGCAGTGAATGATGATGTGTATTTTTGTATTAGTAGATTCATATCACTGTATTCACTGTGCAAATCGTTATTTACTTATTGTGTAACAGGCTTGGTTTTGAACTGTAGTAGTTATTTTTAAAAACTGTTATAGATACAGAATGTGATAAAAATCATAATAAAAATGCTATTTTGTGATAAATGTCACATACTCTGCTTATGAATTGCATCATAATAAAGACATAGCCGGAGGGAGAAAACAACAGCTTCCGGTATCGTGTAGGCGAGACAAGCAATAGTGTAAATGGTTTTGTGATTTTATTCACAAATAATGGAGGGATTATCAATGTCAGTTATCGAAAGAAATGTACAGGATAATTTAAAACAAGACGCATGGCGCAATTTCAAATCAGGTAAATGGGCAAAACATGTAGATACTCGCGACTTTATTGAACAAAATATTAGTGCGTATCAAGGAAACGAAACATTCCTAGCTGGCCCTACTTCAAATACAAAAGACTTGTGGGATATCATTTCCAAACTATCTAAAGAAGAAATCGAACGTGGTGGCGTATGGGATGTAGATGCTGCAACACCTTCTACAATCACTTCACACGGTCCTGGTTACTTGGACAAAGACAAAGAACAAATCGTCGGTGTTCAAACAGATGCTCCTTTCCGTCGTTCATTACAACCGTTCGGTGGTATCAAAATGATGATCGATGCTTGTAAAGCGTATGGCTTTGAAGTACCAGAACAAATCATTGATATCTTTACAAACATTCGTAAAACGCATAACCAGGGTGTATTCGATGCTTATACTTCTGATATGAGAGCAGCACGTAAAGCAGGTATTATTACAGGCTTACCAGATGCTTACGGTCGTGGACGTATTATCGGTGACTATCGCCGCGTAGCATTATACGGTGTAGACTTCCTAATTAATGAAAGAAAACAAGATTTGAATGATATGGAAGTTGACGTGATTGATGAAGATGTGATTCGTCTTCGTGAAGAAGTATCAGAACAAATTCGTGCTCTAGGCGAATTGAAAAAAATGGCTGAAATGCATGGCTTCGATATTTCCAAACCAGCACAAACAGCAAAAGAAGCGTTCCAATGGGTATACTTCGGTTACCTTGCAGCAATCAAAGAACAAAATGGTGCAGCGATGTCTCTAGGACGTGTATCTTCTTTCCTTGATATCTACATCGAACGTGATGTTAAAGAAGGCACAATGACAGAACAACAAGCTCAAGAATTGGTTGACCATTTCGTTATGAAATTGCGTATCGTTAAATTCTTACGTACTCCAGATTACAACGAATTGTTCAGTGGTGATCCTACATGGGTAACGGAATCAATCGGTGGTATGGCTGTCGATGGCAAAACATTAGTTACCAAAAACAGCTTCCGTTTCTTGCATACATTGTACAACTTGGGACCTGCACCAGAACCTAACTTGACTGTATTGTGGTCAGAACAATTGCCAGAAGCTTTCAAAAAATTCTGTGCTAAAGTTTCAATCGAAACCAGTTCGATCCAATACGAAAATGATGATCTGATGCGTCCAATCTATGGCGACGATTATGGTATTGCTTGCTGTGTATCCGCTATGCGTATTGGTAAACAAATGCAATTCTTCGGAGCTCGTGCGAACCTTGCTAAAGCACTATTGTATGCAATCAACGGTGGACGTGATGAGAAATCAGGCGTTCAAGTAGGCCCTGAATACCCTGCAATCACTTCTGAAGTGCTTGAATATGACGAAGTCATGAAACGTTTCAAAGCCATGATGGAATGGTTAGGCAAATTGTATATGAACACATTGAACGTTATCCATTACATGCATGATAAATACAGCTACGAACGTATCGAAATGGCACTACATGATCGTGATATCTTACGTACAATGGCTTGCGGTATTGCGGGTCTATCAGTAGCAGCTGACTCATTAAGTGCTATTAAATACGCTAAAGTAACACCAATTCGTGACGAACGCGGTATTGCTGTAGATTTCAAAATCGAGGGTGAATATCCTTGCTACGGTAACAACGATGATAAAGTCGATCAGATTGCTGTTGAATTGGTCGAAACATTTATGAGTATGATTCGCAAAAACAAAGCATACCGTGGTGCTACACCAACACAATCAGTATTAACAATTACTTCTAACGTAGTATATGGTAAAAAAACAGGTACAACACCAGATGGACGTAAAGCTGGCGAACCATTCGCACCAGGTGCTAACCCTATGCACGGACGCGATACCAAAGGTGCTCTTGCATCTCTAAGTTCTGTTGCAAAATTACCATACGAAGATAGCTTAGATGGTATTTCTAACACATTCTCTATCGTGCCAAAAGCATTAGGTAAAGAAGAAGAAATTCGCAAAACTAACCTTGTATCTATGCTTGATGGATACTTCGGTAGCAATGCCCATCACTTGAACGTTAACGTATTCGCTCGTGAGCAATTACTAGACGCAATGGAACACCCAGAAAACTACCCACAATTAACCATCCGTGTATCTGGATATGCTGTTAACTTTGTTAAATTGACTCGTGAACAACAAATGGATGTCATCAACCGCACATTCCACGGATCAATGTAACACGAACTTTTTAACAATAGTCAAAGCAATAAAGCTAATTAAAGTAAGAAATGTAATCAAAGATGGTAACTGCTAACCAACAATGAATGATATAAATGAAGCATTTGAGAAAGTGGAGTCACACCGCAGAGCGAAGAGTAGGAATTGTTTCTGAAGAAGCGAAGCGTTCGCATTTAAGATTCGGATATCGACTGCGAAAGCAGTTCATTCCAGATATCCGATCTTAACAGCGATCGTAAGAATAATTCATACGCGTAGCGGTGTAACTCTAACTCTCGAAATCCTATTCATTTATATACATCAACTCAGACGAAAGGGGTGATTGATCATGGTAAAAGGCCGTGTTCACTCGCTAGAAACGTTCGGTACCGTCGATGGCCCGGGCATACGATTTGTACTATTTATGCAGGGTTGTCTGATGAAATGCCAATACTGTCATAACCCTGATACATGGAATTTGGACGGAGGTAAAGTGATGGAGCTAGAAGAAGTTCTAGCTGAAATTGAACCTTACTTGAGTTACTACCGTTCTTCAGGTGGAGGATTGACGGTATCTGGTGGAGAACCAACGTTGCAAGCTCCTTTTGTCAGAGAATTGTTCAAAGCAGTCAAAGACCGTTGGAACCTGAATACAACACTGGACAGCAATGGATTCAATGAACCTAACAAAATCCATGAACTGCTTGAAGTTACTGATTTAGTCTTGCTTGATATTAAGCATATCAATAATGAAAAGCACAAAAAATTAACCGGTGTATCAAATGAACGCACTCTACACACAGCACAATGGCTATCTGATAATGGACGCAAAATGTGGATACGCCATGTGTTTGTACCTGGCATTAATGATGCTGAAGAAGATCTGATCGCTTTAGGAGAATTTATCGGCACATTAAAAGGGGTAGAGAAATTCGAAATCTTACCTTATCATCAGATGGGCATCTACAAATGGGAAGCGTTGGGACGCATCTATCCGCTGGATGGGGTTCCTTCGCCAACCGAAGAAGAAGTAGAACGTGCGTATCGTCTGATTGAGCAAGGTCGTCGTCAAGTCTCTTGTGTCTAATCCTCCTCTTTATGAAAATAGATAAATAACAACCATAGTAAGCAAAAAGGGTATATGAACGTGAAGCCAGAAGTCCTTTCCTGATCCATAGGGAAGGACTTTTTGGTATCTACATAGTTGAGTAGTGATACGTTATCTGTAATATCAGTTCTTCTTAAAAAACTCCCCAAAACCCAAACTTTATCCGCTTGTTGCACGCCATCTCGTTATCTATACTTAAATAAGAATATCGATTATCCATA
Organism: Paenibacillus sp. PK4536; assembly: GCF_028594455.2. Classification (NCBI taxonomy): domain Bacteria; kingdom Bacillati; phylum Bacillota; class Bacilli; order Caryophanales; family Paenibacillaceae; genus Paenibacillus; species Paenibacillus sp. PK4536. The sequence goes on along the minus strand of NZ_CP126313.1, from coordinate 4,471,833 downwards.
TCATATGTATCTTGTTCAGACATCTTTTCAAAATAGGCTCCAGCACAAGGAGGATATCTATGAACACTATTCAATTATCAGACTTAACATTAGATCAGAAAATCGGACAATTATTTGTATGCGGATTTCATACCAATGTACCAAACGAACATATTACAGAATTGATCGAAAAATATCATGTCGGTGGAGTGATTTATTTTCGGCGTAATATAGGAACAGCTCGCCAGATTACAGACCTTTCCACAGGGTTACAGCAGATTGCTCAGAGGCAAGGATTACCACCGTTATTGATAGCGATCGATCAAGAAGGCGGTATGGTGAGCCGAATCGATCAAGATGGAATGAGTCTGATTCCGGGCAATATGACTCTTGGGGCAGTAAATGATGTGGCATTAACGGCAGCCGCTTCAGCGATCAGTGCGCGTGAATTACGTACATTAGGAATTAATTTGAATTTTGCGCCTTGTGTCGATGTGAATAATAATCCTCGTAATCCAGTGATTGGCGTCCGTTCTTATTCTGAAAAGCCTGAAGTAGTAGCTATTCATGGAGCCGCCGCTATTCAAGCGATTCAGCAAGAGTATGTAGCTGCTACAGCCAAGCATTTTCCAGGGCATGGAGATACTGAGGTGGATTCTCATTATGGATTAGCTTCTGTACCTCATGATAAATTACGCTTAGAACAGATTGAATTATTACCTTTTCGTTCAGCGATAGATGCAGGAGTCGATGTGATCATGTCGGCTCATGTTATTTTCCCTGCATTTGAACCGGAGCCTATTCCAGCTACATTGTCGCGTAAAGTACTAACCGATTTGCTTCGTATCGAGATGGGATTTGAAGGATTAATTGTGACCGATTGTCTGGAAATGCATGCGATTGCCAAGCATTTTCCGATACCACAAGCGACTGTTATGGCAGCTCAAGCCGGAGCAGACCTATTGCTGGTGAGTCATACATTAGAGCACCAGATCGCTGCGATTGAAGCGATTAAAGAAGCGGTGCAACAAGGTCAGTTATCTGAAGCTCAAATCGATGCTTCAGTCGAACGAATACTATCACTCAAAGCCAAACATCAGATGGATGCAGCACCTTATACGATAGAAGAGTGGACACAGCGCTTAGAACCTGAACCGATCGAACCGGTGTTGCGTGAAATTGCAGAGCGCAGTATTACATTAGTCAAAGACGAAGGGCAATTGCCTTTGCAACCGGATGATAAGGTACTCATTATATGGCCACAGGTGACGCGTCTAACCGAAGTGGATGAGCCGACAGGGCATGATGTCAGTTTTGCTCAAGCTCTTAATAGCTATGGGATCGATGCAACCCAGATTACGATAGATGCTCGCCCGGAACCGGAAGAGATTCAGCAAGTATTAGCAGAAGCAATCCATTATCCCAAAGTGATCTTTGCAGCATATACATCATCGGGTCTGTTACCACTCGGTCAAGCAGAACTCGCCCGCCAATTATCTCTTTTGACAGACACTTCGTTGATTGTGGCTTCTGTACGTAATCCTTATGATATGAATGATCTTCCTGAGATCAAGACGTATATCTGTAGTTATGAAAATCGGAAGTATGCGGTAGAAGCTTTGGCAGCTGTAATTGCAGGGGTTAAGCCAGCGGTAGGAAAATTACCAGTGAGCTTAAATGAGCAATATCAGGTTCAAATATAGAAGAGTAGTTGTCAAAATAGGTTATTGCATTTATTTGTGGTAAAGTATAATTAATGACGTTTTCTGAGCACATGATGTAGTCAAAAACAGTCTATTCATCGCTGATGGATAAGGCTGTTTTTTATGTGATTTTTCTGCGGAATAGATGTGACTGAAGTGTGAACAGATACGTATGTTGTAAGGTTTCTTAAGGAAGAGAGAAACTTTTCAAGGTTTGGCGCGTCTTATTAATGTGCCAATTCGGGGGAAACACCATCTTTTTGGAAGTGAATTACAGTAAATTGCTATGAGAAGGAGCCTAATAATGAAATTCAAGAAGACTTTACTAATTGCATTACTCGCTGTAGCTCAGACTGTTGCGACTGTTCCAGGAGCGCAAGTGCATGCTGCTGAAGGCGATGTGGATAGCAGTATCGTACAAGATGTCTACAATGATACTCAAGGGACTGTAGGAGATGATACTACAGTAACTGATCCTAATGCAGTTACAGATCCTAACGCAGTGACTGATCCGACGACAGATCCTGCTGGAACAACAGGTGATGGTACAGTGCCAACGGTTCCTACAACACCACCAACTACGGTTAAACCACCAGTAACTACACCAACAACACCTACCGTGGTGAATGATGTGTATTCGGCTGGACCTAACAAAGTTATTTTTATGATGAACTCTAATCAAATTTATCAAGATGGTAAATTATACTTTTCAGATCAACCTATGGCTGTGAAAAGTGGAGTATCTTACGTATCGGTTCGCGCACTTGTGACCCGTGTCGGTCTGAAGCTTACATACGACGCTAAGACCAAAGAAACGATCATGCAAAAAGATGGTAAAGAATTACGCTTCAAAACAGACAGTAAGTACTACACTGTAAATGGTGTGAACACCTTGATGAAAGGTCCAGCATTCCAACAGAAAAATGTATTTATGGTTCCTTTGACTTCTATTACTCAAGCTCTAAATATTCCTTATACAGTACAAGGTAAATTAGTTGTATTGGATTTGGTTGTTAAACCAACAGCTTCCTTTACAGTTTCCCCTACTGCGATTTATGCAGGTCAAACATTAGTAACGTACAAAACACAATCTAAAACGTCTGATGGCAGTCCTATTGCTAATGAAACATGGACAGGACGCGAAGACATTTTTGCAGAAGCAGGTCCTCATGTGATTACGTATTCTGTTATGGATTCGTCAGGACAATGGAGTGATCCTTACACGGTTACCATCAACGTGCTTCCTCCTAACCAACCCCCTGTAGCGATGTTCAATACCAATCAAGAAACGTATCGTATGGGTGAATTGGTTACTTATACAGATATGAGTACTGATGATGAGAATGCTATCAATACAGGCTTAACTAAATGGGATAACAAACAATTAGCGTTCTTTACACCAGGTCCACAGACAATCACATTGACTGTAACCGACAAACACGGTGCAACAGGAACATATAGCAAAACGATTAATGTAACGGATCAAACATTATATTCGGCTGAAGACTTCTACCCATTATTTACACCAATCGGAGATTCATTCGACTTTAACGGTTCTGTCGTTCCAACATGGGCAACCGTAACCAATGCTCAAGTCAATGATGATCCAAGTCGTCTGATTCGTAGTAACAGTCCTGAACGTGTATTGACTAAAGGTATTGTGTACCAAGAATTCGCTACTGGTGCTACACGCTTTATGGTGCATCATTTGAACGAAACCGGTAGTAGCAAAAAAATGTATGTTGTAGCAACGAATCCGAATGCTACACCAGCAACATTGAATATTCAAGCTCTTGGTTTTGGTGGACCGAATCCTTATGCTACAGCAGTAGGTAAAGTTTCTGTTCAACGTTATTTCCAATCGATGCAATCAGGTGCAGAAGCACAATCTGTTGTTCTACAACCTGGACAAAGCCAAGTTATCTTTAACCAACTTAGTGCTACTGCAATGAAAAACGATACAGTTATTTCATTGTTCGGCGATCTAGTAAGTGATTCTAATGTACAATATACAGTGATGATGATTGATGAAAATCAAGATCCGATCGCTGCATTAGCTACAGAACCTAAGCTAGACCGCGATGGTATCCACAACCGTGGTACGTATGACAATGCTGTACGTAATATCCATGTTGCTGACTTGATCGGTAACACAACAGTTCGTATGCCAATCGGAGACAACAACAGTGACCCTAACTTAATGGGTACAGATCCATTGTCAATGACTGAAGCTTCTAACGCAGGTAACTTTGGTGTATTGTACAAAATCAAGCTAGACATGGTTGCGCCAAACACGATGATTTCCTTTAATGCTCGTGGTGGTCGTTACTCAGGTTACATGTATGTAAACGGAGCAGTAACAGCAATCAAAAATAACGGTGCAGCAACAACAGCAAATGATAATGTTGTTCTATATCGTACAGGAACATTAGATACAGAAGCCGTGGAATTGTGGTTTACAGCAGCACCTGGTAGTAACTTGCCAGTTAACTTGTTATTCACACAATTGCCAGCTAAAAAACAATAATTTTCAAATCAAAAGCTCGAATCAGTGAATGCTGATTCGAGCTTTTTTGATGTGCTACGATAATTGCTGATTTTGGTCAGAATCAATTGACGATTGAGCCTAAATAAGGCATGATGGAGAAATGTGTATACAAGTGGAAGTAAGCTTCAATTAGTAACGTAATCGCCATAAACTTTTGACGAATTATTGCGCATCGTATACGGTTATGTTGTATAATAGTTATTATTACGAATAATAAGATAAATAGTTCAGAATAGAAAAGATAGATTAGGACAGGAGGAATAACTCATGCTGTCGACAGAACAAATCATCGATACCATGGCAGGACAGGGATTGCGAATAACCGATCAACGTCGTACATTAGCTCGTTTATTTGCAGAAGCTCCCGGTTATCTGACCGCTAAAGATGTATATGACTATATGGGTAAAAAATACAGTGGACTTAGCTTTGATACAGTCTATCGTAATTTACGTGTGATGCAGGAGCTAGGTGTGTTAGAACAGATCGTTTTCGAAGATGGTGTTAAATTTAAAAGCCATTGTAGTCAGGATCGCCATCATCATCATATGATCTGCTTACAATGTGAGAAAACGTACCCGATTGCTTTTTGCCCGATGGATATGACAGATATGCCGGAACAATTCGAAGTGGTTAAACACAAATTTGAAGTGTTCGGTTATTGCAAAGACTGTCGTAAAGAAATGGGTGCCGGAGATGGTAAAGAAGGTCCAACGCTACATCTAAAGCAACCTCATTATGATACACATGAACATGCAGGTAAAAGCCAGTGAAGCCAAAATTGAGTCGTCGTGCGGTACAGACGCCGATCCATGTGTATCGCAAATTCATTTCACCACTTAAACCTCCAACATGTCGTTTTTATCCGACTTGTTCTCAATATGCACTCGAAGCGATCGAGATTCATGGTGTGGCCAAAGGCATCGGATTAGCTGCTAAACGGATAGGAAAATGTCATCCTTTTCATCCGGGAGGGTTTGATCCTGTACCACCAGCTAAATCCAAAGTGAAATCAGCCTCATCAGTCACCAATCAGGAACAGCAAAATGCTTGACAGGTGATTTGGAAGTTCGGTATATTCATAACATCAAATATCATTTCCTGTGAATGGATAAGTAGATGGAAAAAGCGCCAGTACAGAGAGCCGGAGTAGCTGGGAACCGGTATGGTGAGCGTCATCGAATATGGTCCGGGAGGAACTGTGGTCAAGCATATTCGGTTGTATCGATATGTAAGGCTTCAGCGTGAACCAGCGTTAATGGGCAGTCTGCTAAAGACTGATAGAGTCTACTTTTGCAAAGAAGTAGAGAATTTGGGTGGTAACGCGTGAGTCTATGCTCTCGTCCCATATAGGGGCGAGGGCTTTTTTGCGTCCAGATATGGAAATAACATGATAGTGATTTAACAATATTGAAGGAGGAATTATAATGACAGCCAAACCTACTTTTTATCTAACAACACCTATCTATTATCCAAGTGACAAATTGCATATCGGTCATGCCTATACAACCGTAGCCGGTGATGCTATGGCTCGTTACAAGCGCTTAAGAGGATACGAAGTTCGCTATCTAACAGGAACAGATGAACACGGACAAAAGATTGAACGTAAAGCTCTAGAAAAAGGACAGACTCCTCAACAATTTATTGATGGTGTAGTAGAAGGAATCAAAAAGTTATGGGATCAATTAGACATTTCATATGATGATTTTATTCGTACGACAGAAGAACGCCATAAGATTGTGGTACAAGAAATCTTTGATCGATTGTTGAAGCAAGGTGATATTTATAAAGGTGAATATGAAGGCTGGTATAGTATTCCAGATGAGACGTATTACACAGAAACGCAAATTGTAGATATCGAACGTAATGCAGACGGTGAGATTATCGGTGGTAAAAGTCCGGATAGTGGACATCCTGTAGAATTGGTGAAAGAAGAATCTTATTTCTTCCGTATGAGCAAATATGCAGACCGTTTATTAAAATACTATCAAGACAACCCTGAATTTATTCAACCCGAATCTCGCAAAAATGAAATGATTAATAACTTTATCAAGCCAGGACTTGAAGACTTAGCCGTTTCGCGTACAACCTTTGAGTGGGGCGTACAAGTCAAAGGTGATCCTAAGCATATTGTTTATGTATGGATCGATGCTTTATCTAACTACATTACAGCTCTAGGATATGGAACCGATAATCCAGAATTATTTAATAAGTTCTGGCCAGCAGATATTCATCTGGTAGGTAAAGAAATCGTACGTTTCCATACGATCTATTGGCCGATTATGTTGATGGCACTTGATCTACCTTTGCCGAAAAAAGTATTTGGTCATGGTTGGTTACTGATGAAAGACGGCAAAATGTCTAAGTCTAAAGGAAATGTAGTAGATCCAGTCACATTAATCGAGCGTTACGGTCTAGATTCACTGCGTTACTACTTGCTACGCGAAGTGCCTTTCGGTTCAGATGGTACATTTACACCGGAGAGCTTTGTCGATCGTGTCAATTCAGATCTAGCAAATGATCTAGGTAACTTGCTTAACCGTTCGGTAGCTATGGTCGATAAGTATTGTAGTGGTACCATTCCTGCTTATCCAGGTCGTGTGCTTGAAGTCGATGGTACGTTAGAAGATATTGCTGCACAAACGATAGAAAAAGTAGAAAACGCATTTGAACACCTAGAGTTTTCTGTAGCTTTGACGGCAATCAGTCAATTGATTAGTCGTACCAATAAATATATCGATGAGACACAACCGTGGGTTCTTGCCAAAGACGAAGCTAACCAACCACAATTGGATTCGGTAATGTATCATTTGGTGGAAACATTGCGGATTGTATCTGTATTGTTACAACCGTTCTTAACACGTGCACCGAAAAAAATCTGGGCACAACTTGGAATAGCAGAAGGCGAACTTACCGCTTGGGAAAGTATTCGTTCGTATGGTCAGATTCCAGCAGGTACAGTTGTAGTGAAAGGCGATCCTATTTTCCCTCGCCTAGATAGCAAAGAAGAAGTGGCTTACATCGTAGAAGCAATGGGTGGCGTATTAACAGCTGCTGCTGAAGCAACACCAACAGCTCCAACGACTTCCGCACCTGTAGAGGTAGAAGAGCAACAAGCGCCTGAGATTAGTATAGACGACTTTGCTAAAGTGGAACTACGCGTAGCTCAAGTGATCTCAGCAGAGCCTGTTAAAAAGGCAGACAAACTGCTTAAATTACAATTGGATCTAGGAACAGAGCAACGCCAAGTGGTATCCGGTATTGCGAAGTTCTATACACCGGAAGAATTAGTCGGACGCAAAGTCATCTGTGTGACTAATCTCAAACCTGTTAAATTACGCGGAGAAGAATCTAGAGGTATGATTTTGGCGGCTTCTCATGGCGATCAATTGACACTAGCGACGGTTCCAGACGGTATGCCTAACGGTGCAATTGTTAAATAAATAAGGCTTAAATGATCAGGTAGAGCCTTCCGTGGAACAGCATATATGGTGTACACATGGAAGGTTCTTTCTATCGTTTGAACCATGTGCAAAACTTGCCAACTCATGCGAATTAAATGTATGATTATTGAATCAATATTTGCCAAATGAATACAGTATGTAGTGAAAAAGGGGGAGCAAGATGCCAACGCCCAGTATGGAGGATTATTTAGAGCGCATTTATAAATTAATCGATCAAAAGGGATATGCGCGTGTCTCGGATATTGCAGAAGGGTTAGAAGTACATCCTTCGTCCGTTACAAAAATGATCCAAAAATTAGATAAAGATGAATATTTGATTTATGAGAAGTACCGGGGATTAGTACTGACAAGCAAAGGGAAAAAGATGGGCAAACGTCTTGTAGAACGCCATCAATTGCTTGAAGATTTCCTGAATGTAATCGGTGTTAACCCGGATTATATATACAAAGATGTAGAAGGTATAGAGCATCATTTAAGTTGGAATTCGATTACTCAAATCGAAACATTGTTAGAATACTTCCGTCGTGATCCTTCACGTGTGGAAGCGCTACAGAATCTGCAAAAAGAGCTGATTAGCGACTCGTAAGGCAGGCATCTGTCGATCACTTGGCAGATGTCTTTTATTTTGTTCGCAACTTTGGTACCCGTCAGTCGTCTAATGATATAAGCACCAAGCAACGATTTACTGGAGGTTTTAAATTTATGAAAATGGTTCGTGTTATCGCTGTATTTTTAGTATTGTTGATGATTGTCCCTTCGATCAGTAGTACACTTCATGCCGCAGATTCGGATATTAAGATCATGCTCAATGGAGAACAGATACAAGGGGATGCTGCTCCTTACATAACCAGCAAGAGCAATGTAACCATGGTTCCTTTACGTCTAGTGAGTGAAAATTTGAAAGCTAAAATCGCCTGGAATCAATCCACAAGCACAGTCACGATTACGAGTGATAAGCAAGTACTGGTACTGACTTCAGGTCAGAATACAGCAACGATTGATAACAAGTCAGTAAGCTTAGATGCTTCAGTTGAAATGAAAAACGGTCGTGTCATGGTTCCGCTACGTTTTATCGGTGAAGGTCTGGGTCTTGATGTAAATTGGGATCAAGCCAATCGTACCGTAAATTTAGCGACAAGTAGTTATCAAGGTACAGGTAGTAAAAATAACAGCAGCAAGCCTTCTACACCAGCTACTACCAATACAGGAACAACAGATAATAGTAACAGTGGCAAAGCGCCAACAAGCACTGTAGCCAAAGATGGGCTTCGTGGTGCATGGGTCTCTACCGTCTACAATCTAGATTGGCCAGCGACATCAGGTGCAACCAAGCAAAAACAAGAATTTTCAAAATTGTTAGATGATCTACAAGGGATGGGCATCAATGCAGTATTCGTACAGGTTCGTCCTGCTGGAGATGCATTATACAAATCGTCACTTATGCCATGGTCGAAATATCTTACAGGAACACAGGGGAAAGATCCGGGTTATGATCCTGTAGAATATATGGTTGCTGAAGCTCATAAGCGTGGGATGGAGTTCCATGCATGGTTTAACCCGTTCCGTGCTACAACAGATGCTAACACCAGTAAGCTTGCAAGCAATAATGTAGTATTGAAGCATCCTGATTGGGTGATCAAGTTCGATAATAAATATTATCTCAATCCGGGGATTCCAGCTGCACGTCAATCAGTCATTGATACTGTGATGGAAGTCGTCAACAACTACGATATCGACGGTGTACATTTAGATGACTATTTCTATCCATATTCAGAGACAGCTTCTAACAAATTCGGTGATGACAGCACCTATGCTAGTTATAACAGCGGTAAATTCAAAACCAAAGCGGATTGGCGTCGTGGAAACATCAATAGCTTTGTGCAACAGCTCAATACATCGATTCATAATTCCAAACCTGCTGTGAAATTCGGAATCAGTCCTTTCGGTGTATGGCGTAACAAATCATCCGATATCACAGGATCAGATACCAAAGCAGGTGTAACTGCTTATGACACTACCTATGCAGATACACGCACATGGATCAAAAACGGCTGGATCGATTATATCGCTCCGCAAGTCTATTGGAGTATGACACTTCCTGTAGCTCGTTATGATAAAGTGGTAGACTGGTGGGCAAATGAAACTAAAAATACAGGTGTAGATCTGTATATCGGTCATGCTCTTTACAAAATCAGCACTCCTGAAATTGGCTGGAGCAGTTCTAACGAGATCATCAACCAGCTCAAATACAACGAGAAATACAGCAATATCAAAGGCAGTATCTTCTTTAGCGCTAAAGATTTGAAAAAGAATCCACAAGGTGTATTAGCGAAATTGCGTTCATACTGGGGATTGTAAAATAGCAGAAGAGTAGAAAAAGAGATTTCATCAGCCGTTACAATAGGCGATGGAATCTCTTTTTTTGATTGGAAAAGAAACATTGATAAATTAGAACATTAAAATCTGAGAGCATTATAGTCAGACAGCAAAGAAAAAGCATGATCTGTTCCTCTGTGAGAAGGAAAAGTCATGCTTTTTCTTGATAGATATAATCAGCTTTATTGCAACAAGGGCTATACAGAACTGATCTACATTCTATTTATTAATTTAATGAAATTTAGGCGCTTCATCATCATCTTTCCCTTTGTTGCCTTGAATGACTTGAAAAGGATAATTCTTTTTGGGCTTCGATTGATGACTATTCGATGGTCTAGCAGAAGTGGTTTTGTAATTGTTTTTTTGCGAGCCGTTCATCTTGGCCATGGTACGTGCAGAAGGTTTGACTTTAGGTCCTTGATAACCTCGACCAGACATACCAGAAGCTGACCGCATTACCAAAAATAAAACGACAATCAAGATGATCGGTACAATGAGATTCGCCCAATTGTACATTGCAGGAGAAGCCACCATTTGGAATATTTCAAGAAACAGCCCGACCGCACCTAGCAGAATAGCAACTCCAAATACAATCAGTTGAACAGGTGATTTTCTCATTTTATTATCATCATCCTTTCACAGGGTCAGGAGAAGCAGTAGTCACTGCCGAACGCACATGTTGTTGTTCAAGCGCAGCGTCTAATTCACGCATACGGTTAAATGAAGCAATTGAAACTTCGATCTGATCCAGTGTCGGTTCTTTGGTCGTTAACAATTGTAACCATAACCCCGGATATCCCAAATACCGTAGAACGGGTACTTCACGTAAGCTATTCGTAAATTTCAAAAATTCAAACGAAACACCGATAACGACAGGCAACAAAACGATACGTTGTATAATCCGCTCGGTGAGGCTATCCCAACTGAACAGTGCGTAGATAATGACTCCGATAATAACGGTTAATATAATAAAACTGCTTCCACAGCGATAATGTAGACGACTATACTTTTGTACATTTTCAGGGGTTAACTCTTCGCCGTGTTCATAAGCTGTAATGACTTTATGTTCAGCACCATGATACTGAAAGAGTCGCTTAATCATCGGTGTCTGTGAGATCGCCCAGAGATAGATTAAGAGCAGGATAATTTTGATAACACCTTCAAGTAAGGTATGCAGTGCATGATTATCGAAGGCTCTACCGAATAATAAACTTTCTACAAATACGGGAACGAGTGTGAATACAAGCTTACCTACAATGAGTGAAAGGATACCCACTACTGCAACACCAAGCATCATACTAAGACTCATTTTGGATTCTTCTTTTTGCTTCTGTTCTGCATATTCTTCAGGGCTCATCTGATCTTCTGAATACGCATCGGCTGCATAATTGAGATGTTTGGAGCCTTTGGCACTTGAATCAATCAAACTTATAATTCCTCGCAACAATGGAATGCGGCGTAATGTTTTGACCCATGACTTATCTTGTCTAGGTACTTCTAAAAAGGTGATTTCACCATCTTTACGTCTTACAGCTGTCACATTCACATTTTTTCCGCCGAACATAACGCCTTCTATTACTGCTTGGCCGCCATAGCTCGGAGGAGCAGATTGTTTTGACAAGTACAGTCACCCTTCCGTAGTTCGACATTACCGTTATTTACGAAATGCCTGATCAAGCTTATCTATTGATCTATAATTGCTAGAAATAAGCCTATCCTTTAATTGTAGCGGATTTGGCTGATTTTTACCAGAATACGCTATCAGCAAGCTAGATAGAATAGATAAGATATTCTACTGCCTATTCTCAAAATTGCAATTGGTATGGTAAAATAATTTTTGGCTATTTCTCATTTTACATTTGTCCAAAATGATCACAATACGAGGATACACAGAACCAAGCAGATATCGTGTTTTATTCTAAAATGCTGAAGGGGAGAGATGTAATTGAGTACACAACGTTTAAATAAGTTACGTCAAGCGATGCAAGAACAACAGTTAGAAGCCTTACTAATTACAAGTAGTGTGAACCGCAGATATTTGACAGGGTTTACAGGTTCGGCAGGTTATGTGCTTGTCACTGCGCAAGAAGCTTACTTATTGACTGATTTCCGTTATATGACTCAAGCGCCAGAACAAGCTACTGCTTTTTCAGTGGTAGAACATTCTGCAAATGTAGTCGATACGATGAAAGAATTGTTGGCTAAAGGCAATATCAGCAAACTTGGATTTGAACAAGATTTGGTGCCTTATAGCAGATACGCAATGTACAGCAAGCATTTAGGACCTGTTGAGCTAGTTCCTGTATCTGGCATCATGGAAGAGATTCGTAATTTCAAAGATGCTGAAGAGATTGCAATTATTGAGAAAGCAACCGATATTGCAGATCGTACATTCAGTCATATTTTGAACTACATCAAGCCAGGGGTAACTGAGCAAGAGATCGAACTCGAAATGGAATCCTTTATGCGCCGTCTAGGAGCTACAGGCACTTCATTTGAAACGATTGTTGCGTCGGGTGAACGTTCTGCTTTACCTCATGGTGTAGCCAGTGAAAAAGTTATCGGGGCAAATGAATTTGTCACTTTGGACTTTGGTGCGATTTATCAAGGATATGTATCGGATCTTACACGTACTGTTTTTGTAGGTACACCGACAGATGAGCATCGCAAAATTTACAATATCGTACTGGAAGCACAGCTGAATACGCTTAAACACCTAAAACCGGGTATGAGCGGTAGAGATGCAGACGCACTAGCGCGTGATGTGATTGCTTCTCATGGTTACGGTGACGCATTTGGACACAGTACAGGTCATGGTATCGGTATGGAAGTACATGAAGAACCTCGCCTTTCTAAAATGAGCGATACGGTATTATCTCCAGGTATGGTGGTAACTGTAGAACCGGGAATTTATATTCCAGGCTTCGGTGGAGTACGGATTGAAGATGATGTGTTGATAACAGAAGACGGTATTCGTGTGTTAACGCATTCGACCAAAGAATTTACGATTTTACCGGTATAACGAAAAGTTTATCCTGTTATGCAGGATGATGACTATCATTTGCCGAATAAAATACCTGTATATGATGATATAGTATCCGATTGATATGGGGTATAGTACAATATATAGGCTTCATAGAATTATGCAAGAGACAAGCTTTACCACATCTGAGGAGGCGTTATTTTGATTTCAGTAAATGATTTTAAAACAGGTTTGACCGTAGAAGTAGAAGGAAATATTTATTCCGTTTTGGAATTCCAACACGTAAAACCGGGTAAAGGCGCAGCATTCGTGCGTTCTAAATTGAGAAACTTGCGTAACGGTAACGTAGTAGAACGTACTTTCCGTGCAGGTGAAACTATCGCTCGTGCTCAAATCGAAAACCGTGGCGTTCAATATTTGTATGCAAGTGGTGACGAGCATGCATTTATGGACAACGAAACATACGATCAATTCGAATTGAACTCCAAACAATTGGAATGGGAATTGAAATTCTTGAAAGAAAACATGACCGTTAACATCGTTAGCTATCAAGGTGAAATTCTTGGAATTAACTTGCCAACAAGCGTAGAGTTGGCTGTTACTGAAACAGAGCCAGGAATCAAAGGTAACACTGCAACAGGCGCAACTAAAAATGCAAAATTGGAAACAGGACATACGGTTCAAGTGCCTATGTTTATCAACGAAGGTGACGTTCTAATCATCGATACTCGTGAAGGTAAATACGTTTCTCGCGCATAGAACTTATTATTGTACAAGTGAAAGAATGAGTGGCTTTGATGCCTGCTCATTCTTTTTTTAGAATCAAATTACGATAAGGAGTGCCTATATGGACAATTTTGAAGTCTTTTTTGATATACATATTTCCTATATAGATCAACTATTACAACATGAGCTAGACATCACGTCAGCCGATATAAAATCTTCTCATTTTTATGATCAAGCTACAGCGAAAGATATAGAATGGTACGATATTGATTCGTTCTCAACCTTTTTATTACGTGCAGGTACAGGAACTATATTGTTTAAAGTCATTGAACTAGGTATAGAATTAAAAGAAGTATTAACTGTTATTTCATCAGATGGAGAATATATTACGATGGAATTTAATTTTAGAGATACAGAGTTGATGTATGAGGGTGTATTAGACTCGAAGAAATGCTTACATATGCTTACCTACTTCCAAAAATGGATAGAACCATATCACATAAACGCTATCACATTTGGACATGAACCTGCTACAGATAAGGATATGTGCTTGATTGAGATCACAGAACATACTGTTCTATCGCAATCGATTGTGGATCAATGGAGAATGAATAGACAGCATATAAAGCAGAATAATAATCTGTTATAGCTTTTTTAATTTACGGGTAGTACTTAACGCGTTCTCGTATTATACTGTTAAAGACTAAGCATGTTCATGCATTATTATGTATGAAACGCCTAAATACGCTGTTCAATCCGGGTAGAATATGGAAGAGATAACATACCCGTATCATGTAGGGAGTGAAGAGGTCTTGGCTTTGTATGTTATGAAATTCGGTGGTAGTTCCGTTGGGGATACCGAGCGCATGCAACGTGTAGCAAAGCGCATTGTTGAGAAGCAAGATGAAGGGCACGACTGTGTAGTAGTTGTTTCAGCGATGGGAGATACAACAGATGATTTGATTGATCAGGCACGTCTGCTCAATCCGAATCCACCTGCTCGTGAAATGGATATGTTGATGACAACAGGTGAGCAGATTTCGATGGCGATGTTATCGATGGCGATTCAGCATCTAGGTCGAGAAGCGGTATCTTTCACCGGCTGGCAAGCAGGTTTTGAGACAGAAGCAGAACATGGTAAGGCACGCATTCGGAATATTCAGCCTGAACGTGTACTGAAAGCAATCGGCGCAGGTAAGATCGTGATCGTTGCTGGATTCCAAGGCATTACAGCCGAAGGTGAGATTACAACATTTGGACGTGGAGGTTCGGATACGACAGCTGTTGCATTGGCAGCCGCAATCCATGCCGATACTTGCGAGATTTATACCGATGTCGATGGAATTTATTCTACCGATCCACGGATTGTCAAATGTGCTCGCAAACTAGAAGAAATATCTTATGACGAAATGCTAGAACTGGCAAATCTAGGTGCGGCGGTACTTCATCCGCGTGCTGTAGAATATGCGAAGCATAACAATGTACGACTCGTTGTGCGCTCTAGCTTTAACTATAATGAAGGAACCGTTGTGAAGGAGGAGACAACTATGGAACAGGGAGCAGTCGTCAACGGCATTGCTTATGATAAAAATGTAGCACGTCTTACAATCCGTGGTGTTGCTGATCTACCGGGAGTACTTGCAAAAATGTTCGGAGAACTAGCAACGGCCAAGATCGATGTCGATCTGATCGTACAGAGCGGTGTATTAGATGGCAAAGCAGACTTTTCCTATACCGTGAGTCTGGCGGATCGTGAACGTGCGCTTGCTGTGATGGAAAGCTTACGTAGCGAACTTCCTTTCAGCGAAGTCACTTCTGAAATTGATCTGGTTAAAGTATCGATCGTGGGTGCAGGAATGGTAAGTCACCCGGGTGTAGCGGCGCAAATGTTCGCTGCCATCTCTGCACAAGGTGTAAGTATCAAGATGGTAAGTACATCTGAGATCAAAGTATCCTGTGTCATCGAAGCCAGTCGCTTGCAAGATGTCGTGGCTGCACTTCATACAGCATACGGTCTAGATACCGAAGAACAAGCATTTGTAGGCGGTCCTCAAGATCGTCGTTAATCGTATATCAAAAGGGCAGAAACATTCGAAAAGAAAGAGTGTTTCTGCCCTTTTTTGCGAGAAGCTATCGCGCCGAATAAAACGAATTTTGAAAACGGCTAGGATGTGCTATAATACATAGCGTTATGTGTAACTTTCCGTGTACAACGGGCGATGAAGCCAAAGGAGTGAAAAATAGATGTTTAACTTAAATGAAATTAAAGAATTGATTCAATTGGTAGACGAGACATCTGTACAAGAAGTAGAAATCGAAAATGAAGGATCACGTCTAGTGATTCGCAAACCAAGCAAAGCTGAAACGGTATATGTACAGCAAGCGACAACTGCCCCTGCTGCAACATCTCAAGTCGTGCAAGCGCCAGTTAATGCACCTACTACAACTTCTGCACCAACGACTCCGGAAGTAGACCCTTCTCTACATACGATTGTATCGCCTATGGTTGGAACGTTCTATCGTTCTTCTTCACCAGAAGCGGCTCCTTTTGTAAGTACGGGTGATAAAGTCAACGATAAATCCACTGTATGTATTATCGAAGCGATGAAGCTGATGAATGAGCTTGAAGCAGAGACAAACGGAACAATCGTAGAGATTTTGGCAGAAAATGGACAACTTGTTGAATACGGACAGCCATTATTTTTAGTAAAACCGGAATAAGCAAGGCACTGCTTTTGCCAAATCCCGGAGGAGGAAACGTAAAATGAAATTTCATAAAATACTGATAGCGAATCGTGGCGAAATAGCGGTTCGTATTATCCGTGCTTGCCGTGAGTTAGGCATAGCAACAGTAGCGGTTTATTCTGAAGCAGATCGCGAATCATTACATGTGCGTCTAGCAGACGAAGCTTACTGTATCGGACCCACTTTATCCAAAGACAGCTACTTGAACTTAACCAACTTAATGAGTGTTGCGACATTGACTGAATGTGATGCGGTTCACCCAGGGTATGGTTTCTTAGCTGAAAATGCAGATTTCGCAGAGATTTGTGAATCTTGCAATATTACGTTTATCGGACCATCTCCAGATGCGATTACACGTATGGGTGATAAGTCTGAAGCGAAGCGTACAATGATTGCCGCAGGCGTACCGGTTATCCCGGGTTCTGACGGAATTGTAGAAGACATGGATGAAGCGATTATAATCGCTCGTGAGATTGGATACCCTGTTATTATCAAAGCAACCGCAGGTGGTGGAGGTAAAGGGATTCGTCTTGCAGAAGATGAAGAATCATTGATCAAACAAATCACAGCCGCACAACAAGAAGCGCAAAAAGCTTTTGGTAATGGTGGCGTCTATTTAGAAAAATATTTAACGTCGATGAAGCATGTCGAAGTACAGATTATTGCGGATAAGCATGGTAATGCTGTTCATTTAGGTGAACGTGATTGCTCTGTACAACGTCGTCGTCAAAAGCTTGTCGAAGAAGCACCTTGTCCTGTATTATCTCCTGAATTGCGCGAAGAAATGGGCGCTGCGGCTGTACGTGCAGCAGTAGCTGTTAATTACTCGGGCGCAGGGACACTTGAGTTCTTGCTCGGACAAGATGGACAATTTTATTTCATGGAAATGAATACGCGTATTCAAGTTGAACATCCAGTAACAGAAATGGTTACAGGAATCGACTTAATCCAAGAAATGATTTCTGTTGCAGAAGGTAATCCACTTTCGTTCCGTCAAGATGAAGTGGTTATTAACGGCTGGTCGATGGAATGTCGGATCAATGCAGAAGACCCTGAGCGTAACTTTATGCCAAGCCCGGGTAAAATTGATTTCTACCTTGCTCCAGGTGGTCCAGGTGTGCGTGTAGATAGTGGTGCTTATCCAGGATATACGATTAGCCCTTATTACGATTCCATGATCGCTAAGTTGATTGTCTGGGCTCCAACCCGTGAACAAGCGATTGCGAAGATGAAGCGTGCATTAGATGAATTTGCGATTGAAGGGATTTATACTACGATTCCTTTCCATATGCGCCTACTGAATCATGAGACATTTGTACGTGGCGATTTTGACATCAAATTCCTTGAGGAAAATGAAGTTTAAGCTCGTTTGTCAATGAATCATTCACATGTTATATTTAGTTTACTTAGCAGGAGGTGTATAGATAAATATGAGTACGTTACCGACTGAATTTGAGCGGACAGATATAGGTGAGATTCAGATTGCTCCTGAAGTCATAGAAGTTATCGCTGGTCTAGCGACGATTGAAGTAAAAGGTGTAGCAGGTATGAGTGGTGGTTTTGCCGGTGGCATTGCTGAATTACTAGGTCGCAAAAATCTTTCCCGTGGTGTAAAAGTAGAAGTGGGACAACGTGAAGCAGCTGTAGACGTGTCTGTTATTGTTCATTATGGACATCGTCTGCCTGAAGTGGCGGCTGAGATTCAACGTAATGTCAAACGCTCGATCGAAACGATGACTGGCTTAATCGTAGTCGAAGTGAATGTGCAGATTCATGATGTACATTTAGAGACAACGGAGAAGAACAGAAGCGAAGAAGTCGAATTTTCACAACGGGTCAAATAAGTACGAAAAGCAATCATAAACCCCCGACGTAACAGTCAGGGGTTTACTATAATGTAAAGGGGCTGCACACTCTTGGCTAAAATTATAGACAGACTGCTGTTGTTTATTTACAGCCTGAGCATTGGAATCTTGTCTGTGCTTGCAATCCTTTTACTAAGTGGCAAAGTGCCTGTAGAATTAAATGATCGGAACGAGCAGAATCTATACATTACGATCGTGATT
Source organism: Paenibacillus sp. PK4536 (assembly GCF_028594455.2). Lineage (NCBI taxonomy): Bacteria > Bacillati > Bacillota > Bacilli > Caryophanales > Paenibacillaceae > Paenibacillus > Paenibacillus sp. PK4536. The sequence continues at coordinate 4,453,245 of NZ_CP126313.1, read as the reverse complement.
GTAGCTGTTATCTTATTTTTGCTAAGTATCCGCTTTTTTTATCTATCAGTGCGTTCAGAGCGTGGGCATCATCACTCTGTACATCAACGGACAGAATTTGGCGATATTCAGATATCATTGGAAACGATTGAAAATATGTGTCTCAAATCAGCAGAACGTACAAAAGGTGTGCGCGATGTCAAAACACGTGTGCGTGTAATTGAATCCGGACTTGAAATTATGATTAGAGCGATCGTAGACGGTGAAAGTTCGATTCCTGAACTGACCGAAAATATGCAAAAAACCGTTCATGATCAAGTGGAAGAAATTACCGGTATTCCAGTGTCCTCGGTATCGGTATTTATAGCAAATATCGTTCAATCCCCTGCATTCAAAAGCAGAGTGGAGTAGAAGGGAGTTCTCCTTATGATATGGAAAGCCATCTGGGAAACTCACGGAGGACGGATAACAGGTGTAGCCGCAGGTCTATTGTGCGGAGTATTGTATTTGGTAGTTGGCTTTTGGGATATGTTGTTCTTTGCACTGTTAGTGTTCATAGGCTATAGCGTCGGCAAGCACAAAGATATGCGATTAGGCTCTGTGATTCCCTGGGAACGGGTGAATGCATGGATATCGGATCGCTGGCGCCCGTTTAAATGAACCTGTCATACATCATTCCCGGACCACGTATTGGATTATAAATTATACAGCCGGGCATGATGTACGACAGGTTTTTTGGTATGCTATAGGAATGAACTTATGAATCGATAGATGCGAATAGGTTGTCGTGAGTAAAATATAATGAATTGAAAATAATAAGGTACACAGGATAGTAAGCTGACAATAGCAATAGCTGCTTATCCATACCGGGAGGAACCCAAGAATGAAAAGAAGATTAGCACGTGAGATCGTTGTACAAAGTTTGTATCAGATGGAAATGAACGATGTGAAAGCAGAAGAAGCAATCGAAATGATTTTGGAAGAAGCAGCTCAAGAAAACGAATCTGAAGTTGAAATTCGTGACGAAGCTAAATTAAAATCATATGTGCTTGATATCGTAAATGGTACATTTACAAACAAAGAAGCGATCGATCATCTATTGGAAGAATATTTGAAAGGCTGGCAGATCAGCCGTCTATCTCGTGTAGACAGTCAGATTTTGCGTCAAGCGGTCTATGAAATGGTATTCCATAATGATGTACCTGCCAAAGTCGCTGTCAATGAAGCGATTGAATTATCCAAACATTTTGGTACAGAAGAATCCGGTAAATTCGTTAACGGTGTTCTGGGTAAAATGATTCAAGACTTGGATAAACTCAAAGAAACACACACCAAAGCTGAAGCAGAAACGGAAACACAAGCTGAAGCCGAATAAGAAATTGGAATACAAAAGATCATCAGACATCAACGATAAACGTCAAGCAGTTGAACGATAAAACTTAATTTTCCGAACAGGTAAAGGAGCGATTATCATGACAGCAACAATTATCAATGGTAAGCAAATAGCAGAAGACATTCGTGAAGGTATCCGTCAAGAAATGGAACAATTGAAAACAACAGGTTTCCAACCGGGACTCGCTGTTGTACTTGTAGGTGAAGATCCTGCTTCACAAGTATATGTGCGCCATAAAGAAAAAGCTTGTCATGATCTTGGCTACTATTCTGAAGTACACCGTCTGCCATCAACGACTTCGCAAGAAGAATTGTTAGCGATGGTAGATCAACTGAATAAGCAAGAAAATATCAATGGTATTCTGGTACAACTTCCATTACCGAAGCAGATCGAAGAAAAAGCAATTATTAATGCGATTGCTCCTGAAAAAGATGTGGATGGTTTCCATCCGATCAGTGTAGGGAATCTGGTCATTGGTGATGATAGTCTGTTACCTTGTACACCTGCGGGCGTTATCGAATTAATTAAGCGTGCAGGCGTTGAGATTTCGGGTAAACATGCTGTGGTGATTGGACGTAGTAACATTGTAGGGAAACCTGTTTCTTTGTTGTTACAACGTGAGAATGCAACAGTGACTATGTGTCATTCCCGTACAAGCAATATGAAAGAGTTAGCGAAGCAAGCCGATATTCTGGTCGTAGCGATTGGTAAAGCCAACTTTGTCGATGCTAGTTATATCAAGCCAGGTGCTGTCGTGATCGATGTAGGTGTGAATCGTCTGGAAAATGGTAAGCTTGCCGGTGATGTTGATTTTGAAAGTGCTACACAAGTATGTGGCCCGATTACACCTGTTCCTGGCGGTGTAGGTCCAATGACGATCACGATGTTAATGCAGAACACTCTGGTCGCTGCCAAACGCGCTCACGGCTTGAAGTAAGGAAGGCGGCTGATGGTATGCAGCAGCAAAAAGTCTATTCAATCAAAGAAATAAACAAATATATTCGGATGAAAATGGAATCGGATCAACTGCTATCTGAAGTATGGTTACGCGGAGAAATCTCGAATTTCACTCATCATTCTAGTGGACATATGTATTTCACGTTAAAAGATGAAAGTAGCCGTATCAAAACGATTATGTTTGCTTCTCATAACCAGCGACTTCCTTTTATACCCAAAGAAGGCGCTAGAGTGATGGCAAAAGGAAATATATCGGTCTTTGAGCGGGATGGTCAGTATCAATTCTATGTTACACAGATGCAACCTGATGGCATCGGTAGTCTATATCTGGCGTATGAACAGCTCAAACAGAAGCTAGAACATGAAGGGCTGTTTGATCATGGGCGCAAACGTCCGTTGCCTGCTTTTCCCAAAGTGATCGGTGTGATTACATCGGGGACAGGAGCAGCGGTACGGGATATTTTGACGACTATTCGTCGACGTTATCCGATTGTTAAGATTGAAGTCTACCCTGTACTGGTGCAAGGAAAAGGTGCAGGTCCATCGGTAGTCAAAGCGATTCAGAATTTCAATCGTATGCAAGAAGCCGATGTATTGATTGTGGGTCGTGGTGGTGGATCACTGGAAGAATTGTGGGCGTTCAATGAGGAGATCGTTGCTCGTGCGATTGCTTCTTCTAAAATCCCGATCATTTCAGCAGTCGGTCATGAGACGGACTTTACGATCGCTGATTTTGTATCTGATCTTCGTGCTGCAACGCCTACAGCGGCGGCAGAGCTAGCTGTACCCAATATCAATGAATTACGTGCGCAAGTAGAGCAACGTCGTAGACAGCTCAATCAAGGGCTGTTGCGTCTATCTCAGCGTCAACGGGAACGGTTAGAACGTCTACGCCGTGCACCTGTATTGTTACATCCTCAGCGTCATCTGGTACAACATATGACGAGATTAGATATGCTTGAAAGACGGCTAACTAGTAGTCTACAGCGCCGTGCGCATATGCAGCGTGATCGTCTGGGACGTTTCAATCAGCGATTAGCCCGTCATAATCCGCAAGAACAATTGATCTATGCTCGTCGTCGTACTGATACGGCACGTCAACAATTGGAGCTTCGTATGAGTAGTATTTTACGGCAAAAGCAACAAAAGTTAGGCTTTGGCATGAAGCAACTGGATGCATTAAGTCCACTTAAAGTCATGGCAAGAGGATACAGTCTGGTCTATGACGAACAAGAGCAACAACTGGTCAAATCGGTACAACAAGTGCAACAAGGTGATCATATTATCGTCAACGTAGAAGATGGACAATTGAATTGTCAGGTGACAGAGATCAAGGAGGCGGCAACCGATGGCAAAAGCTGAAAAAGAAAAAGAGTTAAACTTCGAAGAAGCAATGGATCGTCTGGAAGAAATCGTCTCCGAACTGGAAAATGGAGATGTTCCACTGGAAAAAGCGATCGACCTTTTTCAACAAGGAATGAAATTATCTCAAATCTGCGGTTCGAAATTAGAGCAAGTGGAACGTAAAATCGAAATGATCGTAGAGGAAGATGGCGAACTACGTAAAAAGCCATTTGATACCTCAGAAAGCGGTGGCAGTATTGACTAGTCGTCCGGATCTACAAACATATATGCAAGAGATTGCTACTTATGTGGGCGATCAATTGAAATTCGTGTTACCGATTGAATGGAGTGTACCGGTTAATCTGCAAGAGTCGATGCAATATTCGTTAATGGCAGGTGGGAAAAGACTGCGTCCATTGTTCGTAATTGCAGCAGCAGAAGCGTTAGGTGGCAGTCGTGAAGCGGCTTTACCTGTAGCTTGCGCTGTAGAAATGGTGCATACGTATTCGCTTGTCCATGATGATCTACCGGCAATGGATAATGATGATTATCGTCGGGGTAAGCTTACCAATCATAAAGTTTATGGCGAAGCGATGGCGATTCTAGCAGGTGATGCATTGTTAACGCAAGCTTTTTATACAGTCACTCAAGCGTCCAAAGCAGGAGTATCCGCAGAAGCGCTACTTGCGATTGTTAGCGATATGTCTGAGTATGCTGGGCCTCGTGGAATGGTTGGCGGTCAGGTGGCTGATATGGAAGGCGAGCAAGGAATGACTGAAATTGCTCAACTCGAATATATCCATTTGCACAAAACAGCTGATCTATTTATGTTCTCGTTAACGGCTGGCGCACGTACAGCAGGTGCAACGCAGCAACAACTGGATGCTTTGCGTCGCTTCGGTTCTGATCTCGGTTTAGCTTTTCAAATTCAGGATGATATTCTGGATGTGATTGGAGACGAGGCATTACTGGGTAAAAAGACACAAAGCGATATTAAAGCTCAAAAAGTGACTTATCCTTATTTTATCGGACTAGAAGCTTCACAAGCAGAAGTAGCACGCTTGACTGAAAGTGCGAAGCAAGCTCTAGCAGAAGCCAATCTGGCAGATTCACAACGATTAACCGAGATTGCTGATTATCTGGTAAAAAGGGACCATTAATCGTAAGGAATGATCATTTTAGTTCGTCTATACGTATATAGGATAGACATTCACTATTCAGGAGCATTCACACATGCATTTTCGAAAAAAAGGGAATGTTGTGATATAGTGAATAATAATATAAAAGATAGATGAAAAGTTGGACAAGGTAAACATTATAATTTTAAAACCAATTGGATGTCGATAAGCATTCAACAAGGAAAGCGGGGAAATGGTGTGCTGCTTCCACAGATTCATCAACCAAGTGATCTTAAAGATCTAACAACGGAACAATTAGCCGATTTAGCAGGCGAGATTCGTCAATTTCTGATCGAAAAATTGTCAGTAACTGGCGGGCACCTTGCTTCTAATCTGGGTGTAGTGGAGCTCACCCTGGCACTTCATTATTTGTATGATAGTCCAAAGGATAAAATGATTTTTGATGTTGGACATCAAGCGTATGTGCACAAGGTATTGACAGGACGGATGGATCGTTTTGATACATTACGTAAATACCAAGGATTATGTGGATTTGTAAAACGCAATGAAAGTGAACATGACGTATGGGAAGCTGGACATAGCAGCACTTCTTTATCCGCAGCTATGGGTATGGCACTTGCACGTGATTTCAAAAAAGAAGATAACAAAGTTATCGCTATTATTGGTGATGGTGCGTTAACAGGTGGTATGGCATTCGAAGCATTGAACCATATCGGTCATGAACAACGTAAATTGACAGTGATCTTGAATGATAACGAAATGTCGATTGCTCCAAACGTAGGCGCAATGCATAAATATTTGGGCAAGATTCGCTCGGATAAAAATTATTTGCGTGCAAAAGACGAAATGGAATCATTGATCAAAAAGATTCCAGCAATCGGCGATAAAATTGCTAAAACGGCTGAAAAGCTTAAAGATACACTAAAATATGCTATGGTATCTGGCGTATTGTTCGAAGAACTAGGATTTACCTATTTGGGACCTGTGGATGGTCATGATCTACCGAAATTGTTGGAAACGTTGCAACAAGCAGACAATGTAGAAGGACCTGTATTAATCCATGTGGTGACGATCAAAGGTAAAGGATACTTACCAGCTGAAGCCGATTCTTACAAATGGCATGGTATTACACCATACAAAATTGAATCCGGTCAAGTGCTCAAAGCAGCAGGCGGTCATCCGATGTATACCGAGGTATTTGGTCAGACATTGATCGAACTTGCAGAACAAGATGAGCGTATTGTGGCAGTTACGCCAGCAATGCCTGGTGGTTCTGGATTGTTCCCATTTGCAGCTCGTTTCCCGGATCGTATGATTGATGTAGGGATTGCAGAGCAACATGCAGCAACGATGTGTGCGGCGCTTGCGATGGAAGGCATGAAGCCTGTATATGCAGTGTATTCTACCTTTATGCAGCGTGCTTACGATCAGATTGTACATGATATTTGTCGTCATAATGCCAATGTGATGTTCGCTATTGACCGTGCTGGCTTTGTCGGCGCAGATGGCGAGACGCATCAAGGCGTATACGATATCGCGTTTATGCGTCATATTCCGAATATGGTTATTATGATGCCGAAGGATGAGAATGAACTTCGTCATATGATGAAAACAGCTGTCGATTACAATGATGGCCCTATCGCTTACCGTTACCCACGGATTAGTGGCTTAGGTGTACCATTGGATCAAGTGCTGACAGCGATTCCGATCGGACAATGGGAAACGGTACGTGAAGGTGAAGGTTACGCGATTCTAGGTTCTGGGCCGATGGTTCAACTTGGACTTGAAGTAGCGGACGAACTGAAACGTGACGGTATGAACATATCTGTTGTTAATGCTCGCTTTATGAAGCCATTAGATGAGCAATTGTTGCTTGATCTAGCAGCAAAAGGTACACGTATGCTTGTAGTTGAAGAAGCTTCACAAGCAGGTAGTATGGGTAGTGCTGTGCTTGAGTTCTTTGCTTCTAAAGGATTACACGATGTTGCTGTAGGCATCATGGGTGTACCGGATGAATTTATCGAACACGGTAGTATCAAAGATCAGCAACGTGAAGCTGGATTAACCACTGAAAATATCGCTACCGCTCTCAAAGCGCTTGCGCCAGGTGAAGCGATTACTTTTCACAAAAACTCAGTTTAACATTTGTATCTCTACACCATAAGATCAACAGAAGCGAAGCGGAGGGCATTTTTTCCGCTTCGTTTCATGTTGTTATTTCATTTTGCAAGCTAGGAGATATCCAATCATGGCAAGTGACAAAGAACGAATCGACGTCTTACTCGTCGAACAAGGCTACTACGAGAGTCGTGAGAAAGCCAAGGCAGCAATTATGGCTGGATTGGTCTACGCAGGCACAGAGCGTCTGGAGAAGCCAGGTATGAAGATAGCTCGTGACACCGATCTGAATGTCAAAGGTTCGGTTCATCCGTATGTAAGCCGCGGTGGATTGAAGCTAGAGAAAGCATTGAAACATTTTGAAATTCCTATGACAGGACGTACCATGCTTGATATTGGTTCATCTACAGGAGGATTTACCGACTGTGCACTTCAACATGGGGCAGAATACGTGTATGCAATTGATGTAGGGTACAATCAGCTGGATTGGTCGCTTCGTAATCATCCGCAAGTACAAGTGATGGAACGTACCAACTTCCGCTATATGACACCGGATCAACTAGAAGGACCGCGACCTAATTTTGCAAGTATCGATGTGTCATTTATTTCGTTACGATTGATGTTGCCGCCGCTGAAAGAATTGCTTAATCGTCCTGCTGATATTGCAGCGCTGATCAAGCCTCAATTTGAAGCCGGTCGTGACAAAGTCGGTAAAACAGGCGTAGTGCGTGATCCGAAGATTCATGAAGAAGTATTACTGCATGTTCTTACGTTTGCAAGAGAGATCGGATATGTACTCAAAGGCGTAACGTTCTCCCCGATTACAGGCGGAGAAGGCAATATCGAATTTCTAGCTCACTGGTATCTACCTTCCGGTGAAGGGGACGATACGATCGAACAATTGGATGTTATTGATATTCCTGCGCTTGCTTCTCAGACAGCCCTTGAAGCCGCTCATACATTCCGCGGTGGTTCAGCCAAAAAGTAAAACATTCATACAGCATGACCTATATCTATGCAAGCACAACAAAGACCTGATGTTCGGTGTATGTTACTGAGCTCAGGTTTTTTTGTTCGTATGAAGCGATTCAACTGGAAGAAAAAACTAATTCCAAAAGACTATTGATTTACGAACAGGTATTCCTATATAATGAGAACGAACGTTCCGACTATAGCGCTTAACACTACATGTGTAGCCTATCTGCCAAATGGCGAATCGATCTGATCGATATCGCTTAGGCTTGGACCTTCTCGTTCTGGATGTTACAATAGGATAATCTGTTCGGCTAATGATCAATGATCCTCATATCTACAGTATTTTCCATTCACAAAAAGGAATCTACGTATATGTTCACGAATAAAGATGGATGAGCATATTCTGTGTATGATGCATAAATACACAGAGATAGAGATAGCGGAAGGTTAACACTATAGAGAGCACATCACAAACGGAGGTCTTTATGAAGGGACAACGACATATCAAAATACGGGAGATTATCACCCATCAAGATATTGAAACTCAAGACGATTTAGTGGAAGCATTGCGTAATGCAGGCTTTCAAGTCACCCAAGCAACGGTATCAAGAGATATCAAAGAATTATTACTAATCAAAATTCCAACGGATGACGGAAGGTATAAATATTCATTACCAACGGATCAACGTTATAACCCGGTGCAAAAGTTAAAACGTGCATTAGTGGACAATTTCTTGCAAGTAGATTTTACAACTAATCTGGTGGTTATGAAGTTCTTACCAGGTACAGCAAATTCAATCGCAGCGCTGATCGACAATATGGAATGGCCTCAGATTATGGGAACTATTTCAGGAGATGATACGCTACTGATTATTTGTCGTCAACCGGAAGACAGCCAACAGGTCATTGATCAAATTATGAGCTTTATTTCATAATCATTGATGTCGTTGTAATTGATACGTTAATGTTCGGCTCGGCACACAAGTTGCCAGCTTAACCGCATGAGCTTGCTCCATATCGGTCTTAAAGCGTTGCTCCATAGTCTTTTATACGAAGAGGAGTGAGGCTCATGCTAGTTATGCTGAGCATTAAAAACCTGGCTGTTGTTGAAGAAATCGACGTTTATTTTCATAAAGGATTCCATGTACTGAGCGGTGAGACAGGTGCGGGTAAATCAATCATTATTGATGCATTAGGTCTAATTGCAGGTAGTAGAGGTTCAGCGGAATTGGTACGTTACGGAAATGATAAAGCTGAGATGGAAGCGTTATTCGAGTTACGTGGCGATCACCCCGTATGGGATACGATGTCACGACTTGGCATTCAGGGAACCGCAGAAGAACATCTAGTCATTCGCCGTGAAGTTACAGCGAGTGGTAAGAGTACTGCGCGTATTAATGGACAGTTAGTGAATCTGACGATGTTGCGTGAGATCGGTGAGCAACTGGTCAATATTCATGGACAGCATGAGCACCAATCTTTGATGAAGCCAGAACGTCATCTGAGCTTACTCGATACATTCGGATTTGCAGATATTAATCCATTAAAAATTCAATATCAACAACAATATACAGACTATGCCAAAATCGAACGTGAATTACGTGATCTGCAAGAAACAAGCCAGAAAACGTACCAGATGCTTGACCTATATCGCTTCCAGCTTGAAGAAATTTCTTCAGCAGGACTAGAGATCGGCGAAGATGAGCTATTACAGGAAGAGCGTTTACGTCTTTCTCATAGTGAAAAAATGATGGAAGCTATCGTAGGTGGATATCATTCAATCAATGGAGACGGCGGTATGGGTTCTGTAACGGTCGCTATTTCTCAACTGGAAGATGTCACTCGTTACGATTCCAAAGCGTTAGATCCTATCCTAGAGCAGTTACAATCTGCTTTTTACCAATTGGAAGATGCAGCTTACCAATTACGGAGTTATCGGGAGAATATCGAATTCAATCCAGGTCGTCTAGAAGAAGTAGAAACTCGTCTGAATCAAATCTCAGGTCTGCGTCGTAAGTATGGAGACAATGTAGAAGAAATTCTAACTTACTATGAGAAGATTCAACATGAGACAGATCTGCTTGAAAATAAAGACGAACGTCTGGCTGAAATGATAGAACGTCGTGATCGTTTACGTGATAAATTGCTTCAGACCGGTGAGAAACTAAGTAAGGTTCGTCGCAAAGCGGCAGACGAACTTGCCAGTCAAGTCGAAGCAGAACTGAAACATCTACAAATGGAGCGTACTTCGCTACGTGTCAATATGGATTATATTGATGATGCGAATGGACCAGAATGGAATGGACGTCATATTCGCATTACCCGTCAGGGAATTGATAATGCAGAATTCTTGATCTCTCCGAACCCGGGTGAACCGTTACGTTCACTGGGTAAGATCGCTTCTGGTGGTGAGTTGTCACGTATTATGCTTGCTCTGAAAAGTATCTTTGCTCGTCATGATCAAGTTCCTGTACTGGTATTTGATGAAGTGGATACAGGGGTTAGTGGTCGGGCGGCACAGTCGATCGCAGAGAAATTGTTCAAATTATCTGCTGATTGCCAAGTATTCTCGATTACTCACTTACCTCAGGTAGCTTGTATGGCAGATCATCAATACCTAATCGAAAAGCATATTGTTGGAGATCGCACAGCGACTCGTGTGACTTCGCTTCATGAAGATGGACGCGTAGATGAACTTGCACGGATGCTTGGTGGAGTAGAGATTACAGAAAAAACCAATCATCATGCTCATGAAATGTTGAAGCTGGCGGAAGCTCGCAAAGACAGTTCTACGTATGCGGTACATTAAACAATCTTGAAATCAAATGCTTAAGTCAAAGGAAGAGCTTAACGCTCTTCCTTTTGTGTTATACATATAGAAAAGGAACGTTTATCAACCAAGTTAGCAAATATGGAAAAATAATCCGCTTTTTTACATTCGACAGCAGGAATACCCTTGTTGGTGTCGAAAAGTATAATAAAGAGTCCAAAACAGTCAAATTTCTGTAGCGACTTGATGATCACAGTACTTCAAGTTTAAATATATTTTCTGCTTGTCCCCCAAAAATTATGAATGTAAGTACAACAAACCGCTATGCCATAGTAACAGAGAACTCATAAGGAGGAATTATAACGTGTCAGATATTAAAGTATTATTAGCGGACGATAATCGTGAATTTACCAATATGCTTGCTGAATATATTTCCAGTCAAGAAGATATGGAAGTAGCAGGTATAGCATTTAACGGAGAAGAAGTATTGCAAATGATCGATCAATTACCAGAGCTTCCAGATGTATTGATCTTGGATATTATTATGCCACACCTCGATGGATTGGGTGTGTTGGAGCGCTTGCGAGATATGAATCTATCTCCAGCACCGAAGATTATTATGCTAACAGCATTCGGTCAAGAAAATATCACACAACGTGCCGTACAATTGGGTGCATCGTATTACATCCTCAAGCCGTTCGATATGGAAGTACTGGTGAGTCGTGTACGCCAATTGGTAGGATCACCGATTACCAATAGCGGTGGCAATATGCAACCGGGTAATAACAGCAACAGCATGGGCAACAAAGTGAATAACGGTCTACCACCTGTAACCAGAGGTAAAAATCTGGATGCGAATATCACAGCGATCATTCACGAGATCGGCGTTCCTGCACATATCAAAGGCTACCAATACTTACGTGAAGCGATCACGATGGTCTATAACAATATCGAGATTCTAGGATCGATTACTAAGACATTGTATCCTGCGATTGCAGACAAATTCAAAACAACTCCTTCTCGTGTAGAACGTGCCATCCGCCACGCCATCGAAGTGGCTTGGACAAGAGGGAATATTGATAGTATCAGTCATTTATTTGGCTATACGATCAATATTAGTAAAAGTAAACCTACCAATAGCGAATTCATCGCGATGGTAGCGGATAAGCTAAGAATTGAGCATAAGGTTCCGAATTAATTGTCTGTAATATACGATGAAATAGATTGAAAAATAGCCCTTATTTCTAAGGAACAGTATTTTAGAAATAAGGGCTATTTAGTATATAAATCTAGTATTATATTGAAATAATGATATCACATATGATATCATTATTTCAAAGAAGGAGTTGTTGTTTATGGCATCTATTGAAAAAATAATAGATAAAATGCGAAATCAACCAAGAGGTATATCGTATAGTGAAGCGGCAAAAGTGTTAATCTATTATGGTTATGAATTAAAACGTAAAAGAGGTTCTCACAGGATATATGGTGATCCCCATGGAAATGTATTTGTTTTAAAAGAAGAAGATCCTTTAAAGATTTCATACATAAAAGAAATGTTAGATCGATTGATAGAAGATTAGACTTTAAATCGTATAGATATTAAATAAAAGGAGTGAACAGGAATGAGTAAAGATATAGAGTATTATATGAATCTTCCTTATACTATAGAAATTACTAAAAGAAATGACGGAGATGGTATCTATTATTTCGCTAGAGTTGAAGAACTTTCTGGCTGTCACACCGATGCACCTACCATTGCAGAAGCAATCGCTGAATTGGAAGAAATACAACGTGATTATTTAGAAATCAAGTTAGAATCTGGTGCAGAAATTATAGAGCCAAACGAAGATTTGCCATCTGGACAAATACCTTTGCGTATGCCTAAAACAATGCACAAGCAATTGCTCAATGCTGCTAAAAAAGAAGGCGTATCCGCTAATCAATTTGCTGTTGTCCATTTAGCTCAAGCTTTAGGAATACCAGGGAATACAGTTGGAGAAAAGTTGAAATTATAAGTAAGGTAGAGTTAAGACCAATACTGATCATAGTATTGGTCTTTTTTAATTCTATAAAGTTTCGTGAAGTGAAGTCAAAAATAATTGTAATTATAGTACGTCTGCCCGATCTTTTTTATGTAGTTGATAATAATTATATTCTTTATCATCAATCTTAATAATGTTTTGAAAAATAAAACCACTTTTTTCGATTACTTTATTAGAGGAAATGTTATTTAATAAAGCAATAGAACTAAGTATTTCAACATTGGTATTTTCAAATAAATAGTTAATTATTCCTTTTGCAGCTTGTGTAGTATAACCTTTGCCACGATAGTCTTTTGAGATGGCATATACAATCTCTCGATTTGGCGGTGATAATTCTTCTTTTATTCCTGAGCAACACCAACCTATAAATTCTTGTGTTTCTTTTAAAATAATTCCTAAACGTAGGCAAAGATCACCAATACCAAAACCTTGTGAAATAGCATCAAGAAGCTTTTTATTTTCTGGGATTTCATAATTAACTAACCAATCTTTTCTTTGTTCTTTTGATACATTCCAATCAGGAAGATATTTATATATTTCAGGTTGCCAAGTAAGTGAATGAAAAGCATCTAAATCGTTAACTGTAAATTCTCTTAGAATTACATCCTCGCAATTAATTGTAAAAATATTTTCTTGTGAAGTGAAAGATGTATCATGCTCCATAATAGCTCCTTATTAACTAGATTATTTCTCTTTTATAAATTCCAAGAGTTCGGAAATATTTTAATCTCTATCGTATCTACAATCTTTTGATGATTGGAAATATTCAAGTTTTAGTAGTTATTATTACATAGCATATATACTTTAGATTGAGGAACGCTGGATAAGTATGATAATTCTAATTGAGTCATCTCTTTTTCTTTTAATAATTTTTTCAAAAGTATATTTAACTTCATTTAAGTTCTCCGTAATCAATAAATTAATCATTCCTCATCTACAAAATCTAATAGTTCAGATATATCTGTAATACCCATCGCATTTGCAATTTTAGAAAGCATAAGTAAATTAACCTCTTGACGATCATCTCTACACAGTTTAGAGATTCTGGCTTGAGAAACACCAGAGAGAGCTTCAAGTTGTTTTTGAGTAAGTGATCTATCTTTTAACGCTTGTTTGAGCCGTATCTTGATAACTTTCATAAATATCCTCCACAAAACTATTGACTTTTTATGACTATAAGCGTATATTTTATGTATGACCTTGGGGGAATAATTAGATTGTGAAAAGGAGTTTGATCTATGACCCAACTACTACATAGAAAAGCCCAAATCAAAGAAGCCTTCAATCAGTTCATGTCGACACGCATGGATCAAGTGAGTGAAGATGCTATTTCGCCTTCACCTGAATATCAGGCACTCACCACCGAATGCACCGAACTATTCGCTACCATCTATGATCAACTACCACCAGACATCCAAATTCTGTTCACTCAATATGAAGAAGTGGTTACGTTGATTCAAGGATTGGCAGAATCAACGATGTATGAGCAGGGGATCAAAGACGGCTTACAATTGAGTCAGATACTGTACAATTATTGACCTCGAATATTCTCTAACCGACACGTTTTTCATTTATGTATATCAGCCAAATCATAACGTACAATTGTATATTTTTCAAATGTATCTAATCTCATTACAACTTTTCCTTACCGTTTATATTCGATCAACCAACAATCCCGATATTGTCCTTCATGCCATTCATGTTTTTGCAATAATTTTACTTTTTGGAATCCACATTTTTCATAACAATGCAGTGCTCTTGTATTCCATGTCTGAGGGTTCATTGCGATACGATGGACTTGTTTTTGCTGTGTGAGGAAGGTGATCATCGTCTGAATAAGTAGAGTACCAATTCCTCGGTTCCAATACTCCGGTTTGCCGATAAACTGATCCATCCCATAGATGATTTCGTCAGCATCCTGATATCCGTATGCCTGTCTACTTTCTTCATCTAATAGATAATACTGAATATAGCCTATAGGTACACCTTCATATTCGATGATACACTGCACATCTTCAGTATCTGGATCGTAAAAGATTTCAGTCACTTTTTCCATATCCAGTGGTTCGTCCCGACCTTGATAATATTGGAGTACTGTAGGATTAGACATCCATTTAACCAGTATATCTTTATCTTCCATGCGAAGAGCACGAATAGACAAATGACTGTTCGAAATAAGCATTGTTAAGACCATTCTTTCCGATAACTAAGCGGGGTACAGTTGACTCTGGCTTTGAATAAATTGATAAAATGAGATACATTGTCTACGCCGACTTCGTTGGCGATTTCTTGGACGCTTTTGTCGGAATACTGTAGCAAGCCTTTGGCAGCATTGATCCGAATATGGATCAGGTATTCGATCGGAGGGAGTCCGATGTATTGTTTGAAGTCTTTGGTTAATTGAAATTTGTTCATCCCATATTGTCGGGCAAGCTGATCCAGTGTGATCGCTTGAGTATAGTTGTGTTCGAGATAGGTCTGCATATTGAGAATTTTAGATGGGATCGTGTAGGTATTGTCTCTTGCATAGATCGTCGTCATGATGATCTCGGTTAATAATTGGGTGAGAAGTTGCGCATTCAGTAACTCTGTTTTTTGCGTACGAGTATATTGTAAGTTGAGCAATTGCAGTCCAAGCTCTAGCAGAATAGAAGATGATGGGGCATGATAAATAGGCAATTGATTGGCTTCATACTGACGATAATAACCTTCTATCGTAGCGCCATACATATGTATAGATAATGTTTCCCACTGTTGACCGGCATCTGCTTCATAGCGGTATTCTTCTGTGCAATCGATCCAGAAGAAATCTCCAGCTTGTAATGAATAGGATTGCCCTTGATAATACAGATGACCTGTACCGGATAACGTATATAAAAATAGATATGAAGCAATACGAGCATGTTTAATAGAAGAAGAGGCTTCGATATCCGTATAACTGATTTCTTGAACATACAGGTAGGTAGATTGAGCGACAGGAGAAGGAGTTATAATAAAGCGAACCGGTTTTTGAGAAAAAGGATGCAATTCATTTTCGCTGGATATCATCTTACATATGCCTCCTGGTTTAGAAAGGATGTAGACAAGCGGATATTAATATTTCATATTGTAAGCGTTCTCTTAATGATTGGCAATTCTTTTTCTAAACTGAATTTACTTTATAGATACATACCGCTAATATAGAAAAAGAATGTTGCAACAATGAAAAAAACAACAAAGGAGAACCGCTTATGATTGAATTTCAATATATCCACCATATGAGTCTTGCTGTACGCAATATTGAAGTATCACGTGTATTTTATTCTGATGTGCTCCAATTTCAAGAGATTGAGCGTCCGCCATTTGATTCTGTAGGCATCTGGTATGCTCTTGGGAATCAGCAGTTACATTTGATTGAACAACCGCAAGGAGAGACATTGCGTCAGGGTGATATTGATTCGACAGATGGGCATTTGGCGATCTGGGTGAAAAGTTATTCGGAGACATTGGAGTGGTTAGATCAACAACAGGTATTTTACGAGGCACGTCCTCATAGTCTGGCGGGATTTGCACAGATCTATATTCTTGATCCCGATCACAATATTATTGAGTTGGATGCTCCCTACGAAGCAGAGTAGCATATCTCCATTATAAATTGGCACATAAAAAGACCACCCGAAGGTGGTCTTTCTAACCCGATGGCGCTAATTGAAATCTTTGATCCGCATCCCGCGCCTCCGAAGTTCGTGTGGTTTAGACAAGAACCTCGGATTGGGTAAAGGACGCGTTCAACATGTTAATCTGAATGTTGACGCACCTCCTTTCTGTATGAACTAATATTACCATAGGTTTACATAAACAGCTAGTATTTTTGACAAATTTTTATAAAATAAGTGAATAGACCTAGCCTGTTTATTTCCTCATTCCAAAGTCTTGATTCATTACTCATAAATACTCAAAAAGAGATCACAAGCATACACTTTCAGGTATAATGCAAACGAGAATATATTTAAGGAGGTCGTTATGCGGTTTGTAGAAAAGGATTGGACTACTGCAATGATTCGCCGCAAAAAAAGTGTTCGTGGAGGAGTATATGTAGTTGTTCTTATCTTGCTTATCATTGCTATAGCCAGTCTATTGTGGATGGGCAATGCCAGATTAAATACAGCCATAGATCATAGTGAACAAAGTAATCTAGCACTCACAAAGAAGCTGGAGCAGTATCAGCAGAAGTTAACCGATGTTCAGAACAATTACGTTGATCTTCGAGAAGATACAGCTATTCACGATATGACCCATCAGATCGAAGATTATCTAGCGACAGATGATTTTGTGGTAAACAAAGTCTATTTTTACAAAGATACATCCCATCATTTGGATTATCTCTATATTGATATTTACAACCAGCCGAATATGGAAGCTAGTTATAGCGCACAAGGAGTGTACACTTTACCGGATCAGCAATTGAAAGTGAAATGTGAACAGATGATTACGGATGTTCAAGATTATTATGGTGAAGGAGAATTTCTGCCAACATGGAATAAAGATACGGTGGTCTATCTTACGATTAATAATTATGAAATCGGTAATAATACCAATGGAAAATTTGAATTAACCGCTAAATTAAATAATCGAAATCCATAATTCTTAGATTTAACGATTTCAAAAAATGAATAATTGATATATAATGATCAAAAGTTTAATCGCATTAACTATGCGATTCAAAACTGATTCTAGACTTGCCTTAATGTTAACATTAGTGTTATAAATTATTAACATTAGTGTTATAATATAAGGAAGTTTAAAATCTCTTAGATGACAGGAAACTTCTATGAATCTGAATGATTTAAAGTTACAAATAGAATTAATTCCCGAATCGACGATGCATTTGAATCTTCGTAATCAGTTCACTTCCTATCAATGGAGACAGTTCAGCCAGGATATTCAGAGACGGGATCAGTATACGTGTTGTATCTGTGAACGTGTCAAAGGGGATACGATCGATAAGCTACATTGCCATGAATTATGGACATTTGATAACCAGACGCAAGTTCAGTCTCTTACTGGATTTCAGTCACTTTGCTTTCAATGTCATATGATCAAGCATATTGGCTTTGCTACGATGAAAGATTGGGTAGAAAAATATCAATTAATAGAGCATTTTTGTACTGTAAATCAGGTATCCCGTAAGCAATATGCTCAGCATTTTCATGAGGCTGTTCAATTGTGGATTGCCCGCAACCAGATAAAGTGGCATGTCGATCTGGGCGATTATATAAGTTAAGCAATGATACATAATCATCGCGAATAGGGGGGATAGGCTAGAAAGTAGGGTCCGATGCTTGCTGACTTATTTGTAACAAAAATGTAATCATCCGTTTTACCGGGAATAAAACGGCATATATGTACTAGCGAATTCAAGAACATGGGATTTTAGTTAATTTCGTGCTTTGATAAAAACGATGATTTATAGTACATTAGCTTTGAAGAAAGAGGAGGTTTCTAATGTACTCAAGCAGAACAAGCGATGCTTTGCACATCATGACATATACCTTGAACAGTGGTATTAAGGGTACTGTACCTTTATCTAACCAACAAATTGAGGAATGGCTTGAAAGTTATAGAAGCAATACGCGTTATGTGACTAATATAGGTAAAGAATTTTTTGGGTTGAATCCAGAATTAGTTGCTGACTTTAAAGTACAAAATCAATTCTCTGATCATCAACGTGTGATTGTTCCGATTCAGCCGGAAGAACAACAACATCCTGCTGAGGACTTGAGCACTGCTTATAAAGCGAATGAGATTTTGATTAAAGTCGATTGTAAATGTGGAACAGCTTATACAACAGATTCACCGTTTATGCGTACCAAATGGTATTGCACGAAGTGTAAAGAAATTGTCTTCCTCGATCCGAAAAAAGGAAAAGTGGAAACATCACGCGGTGAAGCTTTCTATATGACAAATAAATATTTTGTAGAACGTGCTCCTATCGAATAGAATATAGTTCTGTCATTGCAACGTGAAAAATGACTGTTTGTCTAGACAAGTGTGAAAATGATCAATAAGTTAACGACTAGCTAGTATGTTTGATTAAAGACACGATAGGGTCGATAAGATAAAAACATACTAGAATAGCCGTATGTGCTAGGAAATACATACTGTAATGACCAAAACAGTCTGGTATAGATCAGGCTGTTTTTTGATATGTTGTTTTGTACAGAGTGATGATCCAGTGTGCAGGATATGATATACTATGCTGCATATGTTTGGAGGGATAAGATTAATGAGTTCTATCTATAGTAGTAGAAAAGTTCCATCTGTAGGGTGGATTATATGGACGATACTGGCTTTAGGTTGGATGGCTTTTATTTTTTATAAATCCCATCAGCCTTATACCGAGCAGGATTTGAAGCCATTTCTAGCCAACTTGATTCCAGAATCTACATTAACCACGTTTACACCGACTATTGAATTTTCTTATGATGGTTATCTGGTAAGTAGTCAATCGCCATATGATTTTTTTGAATTTTTTATTCGTAAAATAGCTCATGTGGTTGAATTTGCGCTATTAACGTTTTTGCTATGTCGAGTATTTTCGCCGTGGAGCCGTAGGCAGTATATGCCGTTGATATGGGCAGGGATAGTTTCTTATCTATATGCGCTATCTGATGAATGGCATCAGACCTTTATCGTCGGCAGAACTGGGCATTTTGAAGATACGTTAGTCGATGGGATCGGAATCGTGGTAGTGGTGATGATGTACATCTGGATTCGTAAACGTAAACATAAAAAAAGTGGACTGCGTTTCCGCTAAATATCTGTAATTAGAAGTAGGCAAGTCAGATATAGCAGTCAACACAAAAAGTCGCTTGTATTAAAGAAGCGACTTTTTGATATGCAGAAAATAGTAGATATAAGTATAGCGAAAAGTAAAAAAGGTCGGCAGTTCGAATAGCAAGATTTATTATTCGTCTACCATAATCTTATTTAGCAATATTGATATAACGACCTACCAATTCACTGATTTTGGCACGTACGATTAGATCGGAATTACTGCGATTATTTAGGATTAAGTAGATATGTTTGATAAAATCGTTCTTTTCTTCATCCGTCAATGTAGTGATGTGTTGTTCCAATTCTGTATTTACACTCATGGTTATCCCTCCAACTGCATATTTATTTTTATATAGCATAACCTATAATGGTCAAATATCCAGTCATTTATAATTATTTCATTATATGAAAAATTCATAATAGATATACATTTATCGTTGAAAGCGGTATCTTCAAAACAATCAACAATCAACAATCAACAATCAACAATCAACAATCAACAATCAACAATCACAATATCAATGAGGTGAATTGAATGAGCATGTCTGCCAACGCTTCAACGTTTGCGTGGGGTGTAGATCATTTACAGCAACGATTACAAGATACATTAACAGATCCTGATTATGAAGTATGGTGGAGAGAGCTACAGAATCTAGCCAATCAAGCATTGATTACACCTATTCCGGTACTGACCTTTGAAGCATTTCGTGAATTTGCTGATCATGGAGGACGTGAAGAGTACCAGCGACTTTATTTTGAAAAAAGAGGACGTATTGGAGCACTGGCTATTGTCAGCTTGAATACAACCAATGATGTGACCTGTTACATAGAAGCATTGGAAGAAGCATTATGGGATATATGCAATGAGTACACATGGTGCTTGTCTGCGCATCTGCCTCCGTCGAATGAAGGTACAGAGCGAGCTGTATGGGAAGAAATAGATTTATTTGCAGCAGAGACAGCAGCCATGGTAGCAGAACTGTATACCTTATTCGAGGGTCGGCTCGATACTCGCATAATGAGGCGGATAGAACTTGAAGTGCAGCGACGGATATTTAAGCCGATGAGTGATCCTGAGCAACTTTTCACATGGGAAACAGCAGATCATAATTGGTCAGCCGTCTGTGGATCAGGATGTGGGATAGCGGCATTGTTGTTATTGAAATCAGATGATCCTGTACGTGGGCAGATTCTGGAACGAGTGATTGGGGCTATCGATCATTTTCTATCTGGTTATGGAGAAGATGGAGGGTGTGCAGAAGGACTAGGGTATTGGGTGTATGGATTCGGTTATTATACGTATTTTGTAGATATGCTTGTTCGATATGAGCCACAGCATGAATGGAGATTGAAATCTACAAAGATAATGAAGATGGCGGCTTTTCCCGAGCATATCCATTTGTCAGAAGGTGTATTTGTTAATTTCTCGGATAGTGATGAGGAAGAGATATTACCAGCAGGATTATTATCTCGATTAAGTGAATGGACAGGGCATCATTATTCGTTACCTTTTCAAATGAATCGACTGATGGATGATCCTTGTCGCCGTTGGGGGCATTTGATTCGTAATGTGTTGTGGGCAGACCCGCGTTATTTTGCATCTACTGTAGTACCAACATCTTTTAACAATGTAAATATATATTTGCCTGATCTACAGTGGATGATCTGTAAAAGCGAACTTCCAGATTCACAAATCACGGTCGCTTTAGCCACAAAAGGTGGGCATAATGATGAACCGCATAACCATAATGATCTAGGTTCTTTTATTATTCATGCAGGTGGAGAAAATATATTATCTGATCTTGGAGCAGGGCTGTATACACAAGCTTATTTTGCAGCTGGTCGAGAACAGATTCTTAATATTTCGTCAGCAGGACATTCTGTACCACAGATTGATGGACAAGAACAACAAAGTGGACGTGAAGCTTATGCTAGCGTGGTAGAACAGCAGATATGGAAAGAAGAAGAGAAAGAATATGCGGTATGGAAAGTAGATCTGACTCATGCTTATGACCATCAGTCGTTGCACCAATATACACGTAGTCTCGATTGGCAAGTTCCGATCGGTCAAGAAGAAGTGACGATAGACTGTATAGATCAATTTCGCTTCTATAAGAATAATAATCTAGACGAGAATCATTCTGTTTCGTATGAAAATAGTTTGGATACATCAAGCTTTTTAAATCAGAACTATACTACAGCACCACCTATTATAGAACGGCTAATCAGTAAAATTAAGCCGATAGTTGAAGCAGATCAAATACGCTGGCAAGGAAGAAAAGCAGAAGTGTGTCTGAATCTTTTGCATGCTCAGGATAAAGTAAATGTAGAAGTGATCGAACATGTCGATCATGAAGGACAAGCGCTAGTCTTATATCGAACATCTATTCAGTATTTTTCTTCTATAGAACAGAGTACATCTAGACCAGATATAGCTCAATCAGAACTTGTATCAGAAGATGTAAAGCCACAACAATCCGAATGGTTGGATGTAGTAGTGGAGTTGCCATTTGTGATCCGACCTCTTTAATCTATGCTTGTAGCAGTAGAGTCAAGATTGTCGCTTAATCGGTCAAATCTGTGAATCGTATCAGGTAAAACAAGATGCTACACTGAACTCATGAAGAAGTAAGCGTAATCATGATCATCAAAAGACCGAAAGAAGGGGTTATTTTGAAACAGTGGAATCGATGGAATCCGTCTTCTTATGGCTGGGAAGATGAAGCTCTCGCTTATGAACAGCAATTGCAACAGAGTCAGCCTTTACCAGCTTCAGATTGGACGAAAGAGCGGAAAGTACACATGTTAAGTCAAATGGTAGATTATTATGCCACTCATCAGCAAGATAACGGAGCGATTATCGATCCCCATTCTGAAGCAGAACGTTATTATTCGACACCTTCGTACGCACTGGCGGCGGCTGTTCTGGTGAGCAGTGGGCGAGAAGACTTACTAGACTCTGGGGCAAAAGCTTTGACTCATAGTATTGAGTTACTGGTAAGTGAGCGCACACCTGATCAACATCCTGACTTTTTTATTATTATGATTATGGGTGCTTATCGTATCTTGAAAAGTAGACTGCCAGAACAAGCTGAATTATGGAAGCAATCGCTAGCTACGATTGAGCCTGAACAGACCTATCTATTTACAATGAGCAAAATGAAAAATCCTAACCGAATGATTAATTGGAATGCGATTATGTTATCTGGAGAAGTGATCCGACAAGCCGAAGGAATAGCACCTACTGATACCGCGTGGATAGATAATTATTTGCAACAATATCATCTGCCTCGATTCACTTCATTAGGATGGTACGAAGATGGCCCGCTGGATCGACCGAATAGCCCATTCGCTTACGATATTGCTACAAGGTACCATTTAAGTGTGATGATGTTATCCGGTTACCAAGGAACCACTGCATCTGAACTACAGACTCAGTTGCAACATGGAGCGATAAGTTCGTTATTGACTCTATCACCACTTGGAGAATTACCTCCACGAGGACGTAGTGCACAACATCAATGGAATGAAGCCGCCGCCGCATTTATTTTCACAATGCAAGCACAACAAGCTTATGCAGATGGAGAAGTGCAGTGGGCAGGAGCATTTCGTCATGCGGCAGATCTGACATGGGAAGCAATCGCAAAATGGCAAATGCCTGATGGTTATGTACAGATTGTACGTAATCATTACCCGGCAGAGGAGCGTCATGGATATGAAGTGTATAGCAACCACACGACCTACAATCTATGGACAGCCGCCGCTCTGGCGTATACGCTCTGGTATGAACAGGTGGAGGAGATCACGCCTTATCCGATTCCAGTAGAGCTAGGCAGCCGTACACTTCAGGCAGATGGTTGGTTTGAAACGGTATTTAGTTCTGTACCCGGTCAGCAGCTGGTGATCCATACGGCACTTAATGATCCATATATGATTCCGGGAGTAGTCCGTATTCAGCGAGCGGGCTTACATGCGAATCTAGCCACTTCTTCTTCAGGGCATCAGAATCAAGGATTTACAGAGTTTGCGACAGGTGCTATTTTCCCGCTGAGTCATATGCCGGCATGGCAGACACAGGATCAAGTATGGCATCATCTAGCAGAAGGATTCCCAACGGTGTTTCCATTCGATCGAGATGCAGGGGTTGATCCATCGGATGGCGGAGGTTCGTATACGATTGCGGAGTCAGCAACCACCTCGGATCATAGTCATCTTGTGATCAAGTGGCAAGGACCGTTAAAAGGAATCGACCATGTGATAGCGATCTATGAACAGTCTCCCGGGCATATCGTAATCACGTATGAAGTGGGGCATGACCAAGACAGCGAGCAATCCACACAACAGATTGATCATATCGGTGCTTGGATTCCGTTGTTTCAATCGGATGGACAAGAATCTTCTGTGATAGAAACAGCTACTCAAGAATCTACCGAAGCCATTACACTGACGTATCGGGGGCAACAATTACGAATCGTACCTATAACACCGCACTCGATGATTACTTTTCCCCAAGAAGCAGAGCAAGTGGCTAGTCGGAATGGTCTGTTGCGCGGAGCGAGAATTGAAGCGCCAGGTCAGCGCATTTCGTTTGAAATCTGGTTACCGTAGAAATGAGTCATGATCCTTAACGTGATCAGCATAAAAAGATAAAGAAATAGCTCGGGGAGCATAACCGGGCTATTTTTTGTTGTCTATTTTTATTTTCAATAAGAACAGTAGAGCATGTTAACCAAACAATCCTACCGTCCCAAAACATTATTTTAACCACAATAGGTAAAAATTGTTTGGAAACAGGTCAGTTCTGTGTCTTAAATGATCAGGCTTTCCACGATACACTTAGAACATAAGATATTAACCGAATAAGGCTACAGTCCGCGGCTGTTGCACTATTCTACAAGGAGGTACGACTCGTGGAGCGTTCTGCATCTCAATCTACAGCCTCATCGCAGTCCAAGAGCTGGCTATCAACCACAGCCAAAGAAACGATTGCAGGGTATCTATTTGCGGCACCCATGTTGATCGGACTGACTATTTTTATACTGATCCCGATGGTGTCGTTATTTTTTATTAGTTTGACCAAATGGAACTTTATTCAAGGATTCCGTGGTGTTGAAATGATAGGGCTAGACAATTTCCGTCATTTGTTTCAAGACAAATCATTCTTCATCTCTATGCTCAATAATATCAAATTGTTATTAGCGGTTCCGTTCACTCTATTATTTTCACTGGTGATCGCTATTGTAGTCGATGAGAAAGTGTATTTTAAAAGCTTTTTCAAAATCATTTACTTTATGCCGTATATCTCAAGTGTTGTAGCTGTAGCGATAGTATTTCAGATTTTATTTCATCCTTCTCAAGGCCCTGTAAATGGTTTCTTAATGTCTCTGGGTGTCACCAATCCGCCGAAATGGTTAGCCGATCCTACGTATGCATTACCGTCGATTATGATGATTACGGTCTGGACATCGATTGGCTTCAATATGGTTGTCTATCTCGCAGGGTTACAATCGATTCCGAAAGATCTGTATGAAGCGGCTGATATTGATGGTGCATCATCATGGCGTAAGTTTCGCTCCATTACCGTACCGATGTTATCACCGACTACGTTTTTCTTGTTGATTACCGGTATCATTTACTCGTTCAAAACATTTGATCTAATTGCTGTTCTTACGCAGGGCGGACCTGCCAAGTCAACCAATGTGATGGTATATGAAATTTACGATCAAGCATTTGTGAATTTGAAAATGGGTTATGCCGCCGCAGAATCGGTATTTCTGTTTGCTGTTATTTTACTGATTACCGGTATTCAATTCTGGGGTCAGAAAAAATGGGTCAACTACTAATGAATAGGATCGATAAGGAGGTGTAGCTGTTGGAACATCCGATTTCAGCTCCAAATGTATCGTCAACGCATCGTCCCAAAAGAGCCAAGCTGTCTTTGACGAAAATAATTGTAACCGTTATCATGCTGGTGATAGGGATTATCTTTTTACTACCTTTTATCTGGATGTTGTCAGCATCGTTTAAGCCAGAAGCCGATGTGTTCAAATATCCGGTTCAATGGATTCCGCATACATGGAATGTAGTCGAAAATTATCGTGCCGTATGGTTCGGTGATCCACCATTTATGTTGTATTACTGGAACTCGATCAAAGTCTCGGTGATGACTATCCTTATCTCAGTAATCACTTCAGCGATGGCAGCCTATGCTTTTTCCAAAATTAATTTTCGAGGTCGAGATACATTATTTATTATCGTGTTACTTACGTTTATGATTCCAGGGCAAGCGGTATTAGTGCCTCAATTCATTATGTATCGCAGTCTAGGATTGTTCGATACGCATATCGGATTGGTATTGCTTGAATCGTTCAGTGCACTTGGTACATTTATGTTACGACAAGCATTTATGTCGATTCATAGTGAATTTATCGAGTCTGCCAAGATTGATGGAGCAGGGCATGCACGTATTTTCGCTCAAATTGCTTTGCCTTTAGTCCAGCCTTTTATTGCAACCTATGCCATTTTACGATTTATCTGGACATGGAATGACTATCAAGCACCATTGATCTTCCTACGTTCTCCTGAATTATTTACAGTTCAATTAGGTATTAACCGCTTTGCCGATGCTACAGGCGAATATTACTCACTCATTATGGCAGGCACATGCTCGGCGATTTTACCTTTACTGATCGTCTTTTTATTAGCACAAAAACATGTTATCGGTGGAATTGCACTCGGTGGCGTGAAAGGGTAACTGTTATTCATTTATATCAAATGTATATATCCTAAGGGGGATTATAATGAAGCTGAATCTAAAATGGAAATCGATGATCATCATGAGTTGTTGTCTACTATTAGTACTCGCAGGCTGTGGACAAGCCAAAGAAAGTGCCACAACAGCAGATGGCAAAACCAAAATCACATTTTACACATGGTATACCAAAGATCAATTCCACTGGGATGATGTCTATGCCGCATGGCAAAAAAAGAATCCAAATATTGAAGTTGAATATGTAGGTTTATCTGAAAAAAGTGATACCGACGAATATATCAAAAAGTTAGACCTTGCCGCAGGTTCGGGCGATCCTATTGATGTGGTGATGGTCAACAATGCGAATACGTACGCTCAACGTGTGGATATGGGCATGTTTGCACCACTGGACGATTTGATTGATTTTAAATATGAAGATGAATACTTAGCTGACTTCGCAGTCGATGGCAAACGTTATGCATTACCCGGTAAACGTGCGATTACGTATGTGTTACTGAACAAAGATCGTCTGGATAAAGCAGGCTTAAAAGTACCTACCGATTGGACATGGGATGAATTCCGTGAATATGCCAAAAAATTGACAGCACCGGATCATAGCTACTATGGTGTATACTTCCATACATGGGCATCTCAGACGTTACTTGAACTATTGAATCAACCTGAAAACAATAGCTATCTCAAAGCAGACGGTACATCCAACATGGACGATCCTAACTTCCGTGCATCTTTCGAACTGCGTTATCAAGCAGAACACGAAGATCACTCAGCCGTTCCATATAGCGATGCGATTTCACAAAAATTAAATTATCGTGATCAATTTCTAGGTGGATCAGCCAGCATGTTAGTTATGGGAAGCTGGATGAACTCCAATATCGCAGGAAGCAAAGAATCTGCACCTGACTTCAAAGTCGCTGTAGCACCTTATCCTAAAAATAACGCAGATACCAAAGAAATCTATTCAAGTAATGATTATGATTACTACGGAATTGGTGCAGGATCAGACAAACAAGACGCATCTATGCAATTTATCCGCTGGATGACAACAGAAGGTATCCAAGCACAAGGAACAGATATCTCCTCTTGGCAAAAAGCAGATGTTAGTAAAGCACTAGAAAGTATTATCAATAACGGTACACACCCAGAAAACGTCGATCTAGACTCACTCATCTACACCTTCAAAGTCAGCAAAGGCATTAACAAAGCCCCAGCTGTTCCATACCTGAGCGAAATCGAACAAGAAGTAAACGCTGAATTCGAAAAATATATCCTACAAAAACAAGACATCGACACCACCATCACCAACGCCAAAGCCATTGTCCAACAAATCATAGACGCTAACAAAAGCTAATTCGATAGCCTCTATTAAAGAATGACACTAAGCCGAAAATCATAAACCAAAACGAAAAGAAATAAAAATTCCTAAACTATAAAACAAGAAAACAAGCCCGTATAGCAACTAAAATAAGATCATACTAATTCATCTAAAATATTCTTATGTAATAACCAAAAACTCTATACTAAAGCTACAACAAAGAAATCCCAATCACTATCAAACCATACTTTAATCACTACAAAACCAATATTCTTGTAAAACAAACCAACTAATTCTTTTAGCACTAACACGGCTACCCCAAATTAAGAAAGCTTTACATCAAGAAATAGAGTGGTGGCTAGGGAGCACGGAGCGGAGGCAAAGGAATTGTCCTGAAAAAGCGAAGCGGTCGCCTTTGAATAAAAATACCGACCGCCAGCGGTCAATCAAGGTATTTTTGTTCACCAGCGATGACAAGGACAATACCTCTGCCGCAGCGGATGATGCCCCAAAGCCCCATTCCATTTTTGATCTAAACTTTTAATCCAAAACGAAAGGTCATATGAGCATGAAGGCATGGAGGAGAATCTGGCATACTTCACTAAGGGGCAAGCTGATTGCCTCCGTGGCCTGTTGCTTGCTGTTAACGATCGGCGCAGGCACAATGTTATCCAGTTGGCTGACCAAAGACATGATGAAAGAAAACGTTTTGCAGAATGCAGGCAATTCACTGGATGCAGCGAATCTGTATTTAACCGATCAGATCAATCGCCTGATCTATATTTCCAACTATCTGTACTTGGATCAAGAACTCAATCTAGCACTCAAATATCGACGTAGTGGTATCTATGTAGGACAGACTGAAGCTTCGGATGTGACCAAGAAACTAGATAATCTTTCTTATGCAGGAGAACAAGTCTATATCTCGGTCTGGACAGGAAATGGTAAAATGATCTATAGCAATTTCCAGTCAGATCAATACCAGCTGGATAAGTTGGATATCCATCAACTGACCCATAGCGGTACATTTATTACAGGGGGTAAGCTTAATTTTTTGCTACATCCATCGTATCTGCAATCCAAAGACGAACCAACCACTCACATGCTCTCGGTGGCTCGCAGTTTACGCTTGTTATCAGGCAAAGTCTATGGTTATGTGATTGTTAGTATGAATGAAGAACAATTGAAAGCGGTACTGAATAAGTACGATTCTACCATTCAAATGATGATCGTAGGCGAAGATAATCAGATTATTTCTCATCCCAATAGCCAGATGATCGGTAATGATTTTAGTCAACTGTATCATCCACAAGAAGGGATTCTAGAACTGGAAAGAGATATGTCTGTGGCTGGATGGAGATTGGAAGGATTAGTGCCTTATGGCGTTGCTGCTGAAAAGATTAATCGAATTTATCAAGTGACGAATTTTGTCCAGATGGCGGTATTGATTGTATTCCTGATTTTATTAGTGCTAGGGATTGCTCGTCTAACCCGTCCGATTGTCAAATTAACGCAGGTCGTCCGCAAAATTGATAATGATAATCTCAGTATTCGCTCCGGTATTCGAGGAGAAGATGAGGCTGGTGTGCTCGGTCAATCGCTAGATGCCATGTTAGACCGTGTCGAAGAGATGATTATCCAGATCGAACGCGAACAAAGTGAACGCCGCAAAGCAGAACTAGAAATGCTACAAGCACAGATTAACCCTCATTTTTTATTTAATATTTTGGGAGCGATTCGGATGGATCTGTTGTTAAAAGGTTCTGAAGACGCCGCTGTATTATTGGGTTCACTTTCTTCTTTACTACGAATGACTGTCAATCGAGGTAACGAATGTATTCCGCTTCAAGAAGAAATGGAAACCGTACAACATTATATTCGTCTGGTTGATTTTCAGCGAGAAGTGAAAGTGCACTTAGACATGGAATTATCGCCAGATACGATTGATAAATTCGTACCTCGATTTATCGTTCAACCGCTTGTTGAGAACGCTTACCATCATGGGTTATCGAAGTATGGCGGTATTTTGTGGATACAATCTTGGTTGGAAGATTCATATATCTGGATCAGTATTCGTGATAGCGGAGAAGGTATGAATACAGAACGTTTGCAAGCTGTACAACAAGTGATTGATCAGATTCAAAAACCAAACATAGAATATGCTCTACATCCTTTATCACGATTAGAATCTACACATACTGATTTATCCGAAACAGCATCATCTGATTCAATCCCGTTAGAACAGGAATCAGCTGTACCACCTGTACCTGCTATTTCAGGAATTGGTCTGACGAATGTAATACGCCGTCTGCAAATGATCTATGGTTCTTCGGTACAAGTACACATAGAAAGTCACCCTGGTGAAGGCACAGAAATTAAGATCGGATTGCCACATAGACAATAGAATTGATCCATAGCAGGAATAGTATTTTATATGGTAAGAGTAAAGGAGGTTTATGATGATGTATAGCGTCATACTGGTCGATGATAGCATGCCCGTACTTCATTATTTGTCTCGTGCTGTACCGTGGGAGCAACTTGGCTTTCAATTAGCAGGTTCTTTCAGCGATCCAGAGGAAGCGCTTACTTATGGACAGCAACATGCTCCAGATGTATTAATTACCGATATCGGAATGCCCAAGATAGACGGTATTCAATTGATTGCTTCACTCAAGCAGACACAACAATCGCTGATGTCGGTCATTATTTCGTGTCATGGAGAATTTGCCTATGCTCAGCAGGCGGTAAAGTTAGGAGTACAAGATTATTTGCTCAAAGAAAATCTAACAGCAGATCAATTAGTACCTATTCTGGAGCAGATTCGGCAACGTCTGGATCAAGCACAATCGCATTCCAGTGAACATCAACGTCTACAAGAAGATCATTTGCGACATCGGCTCTTAATTAAGCGCAAATTTACCAGTGAATTGCTGTCAGGCAGTATTCAAGACCCAGAGTATGGTATTCAGCGATTGACTCATTTTGGATTGGATACGCGCGGTAAAATGATTCTGCCGGTCTATTACACCGTAACAGCCAATGAAGAACGCAAACAGCGATTCCATGATCTGGATTTGCTTTCATTTACCGTTGAAAATATCGTTGAAGAAATTGTAGAACATTCAGGAACAGCAGTGCATTTAAGTAAAAGTCCTGGTGAAGGATTTGTCTGGTTTGCTTTGCCTGTTCGTTCAGGTGCGCAACAAGAAATGATTGTGCATGAAGTGATGTACCAGTTGATTTATAGTGTGCAGAAATTTGCCAAAGCCGAGATTGTGACGGTATGTGGTTCGAAGACACTGCACTGGCAAGAAGCAATGAACGATGCGATTCAATTACAAGCGCAAGCAGATCGTTATTTTTATTTACCACCTTCTACATTATGTGATTCTACGCATCGTTTAGATTTTCAAAAAGAAAGTGATCTGTTTGCTAATTATGGAACAGCAGCAGAATCATTAGCACTTGCATTATTACCAGATGGAGAAATTAATCTTTGGATTAACAACTGGATTGAGCGCTTAAAGCAAGAACGATATCATCCCGAAACGGTCAAAACATTTATGCTCAAATTAGCGATTGACTGGCAATTGAAGCAACAGCAATTGCATGAGCGACCGTTTGCGTTTTCAGTAGAAGAATTACATCGTGAAATGGGACATATTCGTCATATCCATGAATTGACTGAATGGATGAATATCCGTTTTGGAGCGCTGGCAGTGCTATCACGTGATTGGACTTTACAGGCCAATTGTCGTTCAGAAATTATTCATGCGCGTAACTATGTCGAACAACATATGAATCGTCTGGTGAAGTTAGAAGAAGTGGCTGAACATTTGCATTTGAATGCCAGTTATTTCAGCCGTTTGTTCAAAAAAGAAACAGGTGAGACGTTTATTGAATATGCGACACGGGTCAAAATGCAACGTGCCAAAGAATGGATTACCGCAGGTAATGGAACGGTAGATGAAGTATCACAGATGTTAGGCTATCAGTACAAAAGCTATTTTCTGAAGCTATACAAATTGTATACAGGACATACTCCTGCCAAAAGCAAAGGGGATACGATATGAATACAACAGCACCTACTCACTGGCAAAGTGAAGCATGGAATTGGGTCGTTCAACAAACATCCACCACCGCACAAGCGATTCAAGACCATTTTCCCCATGTTGCTGAACAAGGTGAATATGATCGTAGAGAAGCAGAGTGGTGGACAGCAGGCTTTTGGCCGGGATTGTTATGGTTAGTTCAATCGACACCTTCGTCATTAACGTTAGCCACAGAAGCAGATTCAGCCTACGATAAAGAAATGTCTACTGGCGAACAGGCTACAGAGTCAAGTAGCGCCTTATCATCCTGGGCGGAAAGTTGTGAAGTACAACTGGAACAATGTCTTCATGATCCTGAAAAAGTCGATCATGATCTTGGATTCACATGGTTACTTAGCGGTGTTGCCCATTACCGATTATCAGGTAACACAGAATCACGTCGTCGTGGATTGTTAGCGGCTAATCTGTTAGCAGCAAGGTATAATGTACGTGGTCGTTATATTCGGGCATGGAATTTTGGTTCTCCTTTGATGGATACACGTGGAGTGGCAATTATAGATAGTATGATGAACCTTCCTTTGTTATATTGGGCATCCAAAGAAACAGGAGACCCTCGTTATCAAGCACTTGCTATGGAACATGCAGATACCGTAGCCAAAGAATTTGTACGGGAAGATCATTCGATCTGTCATGCAGTTGAATTTGATCCTTGGACAGGGGAAAAGTTGAAAGAACATGGTGGACAAGGGTTCGCGCCAGGTTCAGCATGGGCTAGAGGAACCGCTTGGGCGCTTCACGGGTTTACGTTATCTTATGCCTATACAGGAGAACAACGGTATCTGGATATTGCCAAGCAAACAGCACAATTTTTTCTGACTGAATTAGGCGAAGAGATTGTACCTTTTTGGGATTTTCGAGCACCGGATGAACACCGTATTGCATGGGATTCATCTGCCGCAGCAATCGCCGCTAGTGGATTGTTAGAATTGGCTCGTCATGTACCAGAAAATGAACAATCGTTTTATCAGCGTGCAGGGGAATTGATCGTGCAAGGATTGTATGAACAATTTTCCTCGAAAGAAATAGGTGGCGAAGGATTAATTGCCAAAGGAACCGTGCATTATCCAGAGCAGAAATATTTGAATGTCTCGATTATTTATGGAGATTACTTTTTTGCAGAAGCGTTAGTGAAGCTTCAAGGCAAGCAAGGGTTATTTACACCCGATGCTTATTAAGAGTATGATCTATCTAGTAGTCACGTAAATAGATTGACGATTATGATCATTTGTGGAACTATAAAAGGTATGGTTAGCGTACCTAATTCGCATTTCTGTAACTTACTATTGAACCGGGCGCATACTGTTGCCCGGTTTGTTGCTGTTACCATAACATCATATTTTAAAAATAAATCAAACGTAATAGGTATACACAATGATGAATAATAATGTATGACAGAGGAGAATCATCATGACGGAAGAAGAACGTACAGTTTTGGAACAACAATTAAATGAGTTATTAACACGATCAGAATGGACAGCAGCAGATACTCCTTTAATTGAACAATTATTGCATACATTACAGACCGTTTCAGCTGAAAATAAACGCCTGCGTACAGCACTTCTTAAAGCGAATGCACAACAACCGAAAATGTCTAGTCGTTTACGTGATGCGTTGTACGAATAAGCTACCTTTACACCCTACATGTTAACAATGCTCAAGATATGGTAGAATAGACGTGCCTTAAATCAGACCATACATTATAGATGATCACTGTTACCTGTGGCTTAGAGTATGTGTAAGTATGACAGGTCAAGCCTACTTAATGATAAAGATTGTACTTATATAGAAAAGAGAGTGACTATTAACCATGACAATTAATTGTGATATCGCAATACTAGGTGGAGGAACAGGCGGTTATGTCGCTGCTATTCGTGCTGCTCAATTAGGTAAAGAAGTAGTCATCATCGAACAGGATAAATTAGGCGGAACTTGCCTACATCGTGGGTGTATTCCAAGCAAAAGCTTACTGCGTAGTGCAGAAGTCTATGCATTGATGCAAGACAGTGAAGATTACGGTATAGCCGCTGAAAATATTACATTACAATTTGCCAAAGTACAGGCTCGCAAACAAGGTATTGTCGATCAATTGCATCAAGGCGTACAGTATTTGATGCGTAAAAATAAAATCAAAGTGGTACAAGGTAAAGGGCGCGTTATAGGCCCATCGATCTTTTCTCCGCAAAGTGGGGCAGTGGCTGTGGAATATGAAGATGGCGAAATGGAAACGGTCGTTTCCAAAAATCTGATTATCGCTACAGGATCACGTCCTCGTGTACTTCCAGGTCTAGAAGCAGATGGTCAATTGATCCTCAATAGTGATCATGCACTTCAATTGGAATCTTTACCTGAATCCATGCTGATTGTTGGCGGTGGTGTGATCGGAATGGAATGGGCTTCGATGTTAAATGATTTTGGCGTGAAGATTACAGTGGTTGAAGCCGCTCCTCAAATTCTGCCTGCGGAAGATCAAGAAGTCGCTCGCGAATTACGCAAATTGTTAGAACAACGTGGTGTAACGATCTATACGGATGCCACCCTGTTAACAGATACATATGCGCCAGCAGCGGATCAACAGGAGCTATCGATTACGATTCGTCATCAAGAACAAGAGCATGTGTTAACGGTATCCAAAGTATTCGTATCGATCGGTCGTCAAGCGAATGCTGAAAGTATCGGACTTGCGAATACCGATGTACAGATTGTGAACGGATTTATCAAAGTAAACAGCAAA
Source organism: Paenibacillus sp. PK4536 (assembly GCF_028594455.2). Classification (NCBI taxonomy): domain Bacteria; kingdom Bacillati; phylum Bacillota; class Bacilli; order Caryophanales; family Paenibacillaceae; genus Paenibacillus; species Paenibacillus sp. PK4536. Next base: position 4,418,782 of record NZ_CP126313.1, on the reverse strand, counting down.
ATGCAAACGACAGAATCTCATATTTATGCAATCGGTGATGTGATTGGAGGACTGCAATTGGCTCATGCTGCAAGTCATGAAGGAATTGCCGCAGTCAATCATATCTGCGGAGAAGAAGTCCATTATAATCCGCTTCAAGTGTCTCGTTGCGTGTATACACGTCCAGAAGTCGCAAGTACAGGCATCACAGAACAAGAAGCTACCGCTCAAGGAATCGACGTCAAAGTAGGCAAGTTTCCTTTCAAAGCGATCGGTAAAGCATTGGTCTACGGAGAAAGTGACGGTTTTGTGAAAGTCATTGCAGATCGCAATACCGATGATTTATTAGGTGTTCAGATTATTGGACCACAAGCCACAGACTTGATCAGTGAAGCGGCATTAGCACAATTCCTGAATGCAACGCCGTGGGAAGTGGCTCAGACTGTACATGCTCATCCAACACTTGCTGAAATTTTAGGCGAAGCAATGTTAGCTGTAGATGGCAAAGCGCTCGGAATGTAGTCTGATTTTTACTCTTTTTGACCCTATATACAACGATGCATAAGCGAAGATGGAGAAATCCGTCTTTTCTTTTTGCCCGGGATGTGATTATAATAGGTTTAGGCTCAAGTCTTAGTACCAGGTTTTAAGACAAGCACTAACCTGTACTTGAAGCTTCATTATCCGATTGTTGAATAATCTGTTCCAGTAGCTTAAAATAACTGATCAAGGTTGTTGTAGTGACGGATGCATGTTGTACAATCTTCTATTTTTATCAAAATGACAAGCCATCTCTAATACAGAGCTTGTCTAATTTTAAGGAGGTACCTGCTATGAAAGCGGAAGGTACTATTGACCAACAAACTAGACATGAACAAATTGGATTGACCGACGCTCAAGCGATCGAGATGTACAAATATATGCTTTTAGCACGTAAGTTCGACGAACGTTGTCATTTACTACAACGTGCAGGTAAGATCAATTTCCACGTATCCGGTGTTGGACACGAAGCAGCGCAAGTCGGTGCTGCATTTGCTCTTGATCGGGAAGAAGATTATTTTTTACCGTATTATCGTGATTATGGATTCGTTCTGTCTGTCGGTATGACAGCACGCGAATTGATGTTGTCTGCATTTGCCAAAGCGGAAGATCCGAATAGTGGTGGACGACAAATGCCAGGTCACTTTGGTAGCAAACGTCTACGTATTGTGACAGGTTCCAGCCCGGTAACCACGCAAGTTCCTCATGCGGTCGGCGTAGCACTTGCCGCCAAAATGAAAAAGAAAAAGTTGGTTTCTTTTGTCACGTTTGGCGAAGGTTCAAGTAACCAAGGTGATTTCCATGAAGGTTGTAACTTTGCTGGCGTACATAAATTGCCAGTGATTATGATGTGTCAAAATAACCAGTACGCGATCTCTGTACCTGCACATAAGCAGATCAGTGGTAAAATTAGTGATCGTGCACTGGGTTACGGATTCCCGGGTGTCCAAGTGGATGGTAATGATGTGTTAGAAGTGTACCGTGTAACTAAAGAAGCGCGTGAGCGTGCGATCAACGGTGAAGGTCCTACATTGATTGAAGCGATGTTATATCGCCTTTCTCCACACTCTACATCAGATAATGATCTAGCTTATCGTACTCAAGAAGAAGTCGATGAGAATTGGAAAAAAGATAGCTTGCCTCGTTATAAAAAATACCTGATCGACTGCGGTATTTGGAGTGAAGAGCAAGATGCAGAACTAAGCAAAGAATACGTTCAAATCATGAAAGAAGCTACGGAATATGCGGACAATGCCCCTTATCCGCGTGCTGAAGATACATTACTGCATGTGTTTGCAGGCGATGAGGAGGGTAATCAGTAATGGCGATGATGGAATATATTGATGCCATTCGTCTAGCGATGAAAGAAGAAATGGCGCTGGATGATAATGTATTTGTTTTGGGAGAAGATGTAGGGCTTAAAGGTGGAGTATTTACCACGACCAAAGGGTTACAAGAACAATTTGGCGAAGATCGTGTATTGGATACCCCGCTTGCAGAATCTGCGATTGCAGGGGTTGCGATTGGAGCGGCAATGTACGGCATGAAACCTATTGCTGAAATGCAGTATTCAGACTTTATGTTGCCAGCAACCAATCAAATTATTAGTGAAGCAGCGAAGATTCGTTACCGTTCTAACAATGACTGGAGTTGTCCGATCGTTGTCCGTGCCCCTATTGGTGGCGGTGTATTCGGTGGTCTGTATCATTCACAATGTATGGAGTCGGTATTTTTTGGTACAGCAGGTTTGAAGATTGTAGCCCCTTATTCAGCGTATGATGCTAAAGGTCTACTGAAAGCCGCTGTCCGCGATCCTGATCCAGTACTCTTTTTTGAAAATAAAAAATGCTACAAATTGATCAAAGGTGATGTACCTGATGATGATTATGTGGTGCCGATCGGTGAAGCGAATCTGCTACGTTCAGGCGATGATATTACCGTCATCAGCTATAGCTTACCGTTACACTTTATTATGCAAGCGGCAGAAGAGTTAGAACAAGAAGAAGGCATTACTAGCCATGTTCTGGATCTACGTACGATTCAGCCATTGGATCGCCAAGCGATTATTGATGCAGCTCGTCATACAGGTAAAGTATTGATCGTGCATGAAGATAATTTGACAGGCGGTGTAGGCGGAGAAGTAGCAGCGATTATTGCGGAAGAATGTCTATTCGATCTGGATGCGCCGATTCGTCGCCTTGCAGGGCCAGATACACCACCGATGCCAATTAACCCACCTCAAGAAAAGTTCTTTATGCTCAACAAAGATAAAGTCAAAGTCGCTATGCGTGATCTTGCTTTATTTTAAAATAAACAACGATAGCGCGGATTGATATCTAGCGTATCTATACAAAATGTGAAAAGATGTTTGCCTAGCAAAATATCTAATCCTTTAGGAGTGAAATCATATGTCTGCAAAAGGAAATCCGACAGATGTGGTTATGCCACAACTTGCGGAATCTCTCGTATCTGCAACGATTGCCAAATGGCTCAAACAGCCTGGTGAATCTGTAGATCAATATGAACCGATCTGTGAAGTCATTACCGATAAAGTAAATGCTGAGATTCCTTCTGTATTAGAAGGAATTATGGGCGATATTATAGCATTAGAAGGTCAAGAAGTAGCAGTGGGCGAAGTGATCTGTCAGATCATTACCGAACAAGCTCCATCAGCAGATACCGACCATATTGCACCCGCTTCACCAGAAATCACAGTGCATGATGATCTACCTGCTGAGACAGTAGCTACACCTGCTATGACACCATCTTCGTCACCTGTAGCATCAACACGTCCTGCTGGTTCTGCTCCACGTTCTGCTGAATCTGGAAATGGATCGATGAGTGGACGCTATTCACCTGCTGTACAGTCTCTTGCTGCTGAACATGGAGTGAATCTATCTGGTATTCAAGGTACAGGCGCAGGTGGACGTGTGACTCGTCGTGATGTACTCAAAGCATTAGAAAATGGAACTGCTCATGCTCCTGTAGCATCAGCATCCAATAATAGCAATGCAGCCCAACAAGCACCATCAACACCAAGTAATACGACTGCACCGACAGCGGCAAGTATGCCTGCGGCTTCCACAGAATATCAAGTGCGTCATTCAGGTATTCATTTATCAGAGACACCAGCTATTGCTAAGATCGTGATGGAAGAAGATCAGGCGAATCAATTAGGTCAAAGTGAACATTTGATCAATGTCACGCCACTTCGTAATGCAATTGCACGTAATATGCGTCAAAGTGTATCCGAGATTCCTCATGCATGGACAATGATTGAAGTCGATGTAACGAACCTCGTGATGCTGCGCAACAAAGTAAAAGATGAGTTCAAGCGTAAAGAAGGTATTAACTTAACGTATCTATCGTTCTTGCTCAAAGCCGTTGTGAACGCAATTAAAGATTATCCGATTATGAACTCTGTCTGGGCAGTGGATAAAATTATCGTCAAACGCGATATCAATATTGCGCTTGCTGTAGGTACAGAAGATTCAGTCATGACACCGGTTATTCACAAAGCGGATCAAAAAAATATCGCAGGTCTTGCGCATGAAGTAGAAGATTTGGCACGCCGTACTCGTGATGGCAAGCTCAAATTGGACGATATGCAAGGTGGTACATTTACGGTTAATAATACAGGTTCATTTGGTTCGATTCTGTCGTATCCGATTATTAACTATCCACAAGCGGCGATTTTGACCTTTGAATCGATTGTCAAAAAACCAGTTGTGATTAACGATATGATTGCTGTTCGCTCGATGGCTAATCTATGTCTGTCTTTAGATCATCGTATTCTCGATGGTGTCATCTGTGGACGTTTCTTACAACGTGTTAAAGATAATTTGGAAAGTTATAATACCGATACAAAGTTGTATTAAGAACTTGAATACGGTAAATTAAGATAAAAGGTACACAACAATAGAATAGTCATCAGGGAAGGGACGTGTCTGCATATGAGTAAATTCATTCAAGTCTCCTATACGCCCTCGATGGATTACGCGCAAGCGTGGGAGAAGCAGAAGGAGATTGTTCGCGGGGTTGATACCGGTGAGCAAGAGGAACACCTTCTGCTTCTTCAGCATCCACCGACGTATACTATTGGCTCTCAGCGTCATCCAGAGCATTTGTTATGGAACGAAGAAGAGCTGGCAAAGCGAGGCATTACACTGTTTCAGATTGATCGAGGCGGTGATATTACATACCATGGACCCGGACAGTTAGTCGGTTATCCGATTCTGTTACTGGATGCCGCCAAAGGCATAGATCCACACCGATATCTGAGAACATTGGAACAGGTGATTATTGATTATTTAGCAGAACAAGGCATTGAAGCCGGACGCAAAGAAGAATATACAGGCGTATGGATTGGTGATCTCAAAATCGCGGCGATAGGCATTAAATTTAACAAATGTCGTCATCGTAAAGGGTTTGTTACCAGTCATGGATTTGCGTTTAATATTTCTTCGGGGATTCAAAATGAAGGGTTTAGCGGTATTGTTCCTTGTGGCATTGAACAATATGGAGTGACTTCGCTTGAAGATATTACCGGCCGTACTTTTACCGTTGAGCAAGTGGCACAGGAGATATTGCTACATTTTATGCGCCATTTTGAGTATGCACAGCCGGAAGAACCATTATCCTTATAAAAACGGTTGAATGACCATCAGTAAAGTAGAACCGACCATTGCAATCAACATGATATAAATAAAGACTTTGAACCATTTTTTCTTTTCCATAAGTGTACTCCTTTATGTCTATAAAATAGGGATCGGTCAACAGAACCCATTCTCTTCATCATACCGATTATAAGGCTATTTTGCAAAAGGACTCACTGCAATATGTGTATATTTACGTAAACTCAAAGGAGCGAATATTGTGATATCTGAATCCCGTTTAATTGAAGAATTTAAAGAACTTGTACAAATAGATAGTGAAACCAAACAAGAGCGTGCAATCGCAGATCGTTTGACAGAAAAGCTAATTGCACTTGGATTTACCGTTATTGAAGACGAATCAGCTGCCAAAACAGGACATGCCGCAGGTAACTTGATTGCGACACTACCGGCTAATACCGATAAATCTATTCCTAAATTATTTTTTACTTCTCATATGGATACGGTAAAACCGGGTATTGGAATCGTGCCTGTGATGGATGCAGAAGGTTATATTACCAGCTCAACGGATACTATTTTAGGAGCAGATGACAAAGCAGGCATCGCTGCTCTTTTTGAAATGATTCGAGTGTTAAAAGAACAAAATATAGAGCATGGTCAGATTCAGTTGATTATTACCGCAGGTGAAGAATCCGGTCTGATGGGTGCACGTTCTATGGATTCCTCTCTCGTAGATGCAGATTTCGGTTATGCACTGGATTCTAACGGAACAGTGGGAACGATTGCGGTTGCTGCGCCTACACAAGCACGTATCGTGATGGAGATTTTCGGCAAATCAGCTCATGCAGGTGTCAATCCTGAAGATGGCATTAGTGCGATTCAAGTGGCAGGCAAAGCGATTTCACGAATGAAATTAGGACGAATCGATCACGAGACGACTGCGAATATTGGCAAATTCGAAGGCGGCGAAGCGACCAATGTTATCTGCGACTATGCACGCTTGGAAGCAGAAGCACGCAGTCTGGTGCACGAAAAAGTAGTAGTACAGTTAGCAGCGATGAAAGCATCGCTTGAAAATACATGTGCAGATTTTGGCGCTACAGGTAAATTTCAAAGTGTGATTGTATATCCGGGCTTCAAATTTACAGAAGATGATGCTGTTGTTCAATTGGCGCAACGTGCCGCAAGTAAATTAGGTGTACCGAATGATATTTTCCATACCGGTGGAGGCAGTGACGCTAATATCTTCAATAGCTTTGGAATTCCAACAGCCAATCTAGCGGTCGGTTATGAATTTATTCATACAACAGATGAGCGTATTCATAAAGACGAATTAGTACGTGCGGCACATCTAGTAACTGAAATTGTACGTGAAACATCCCAGTTAACGAAGTGGAAATAAGACGACATAGCATTCAACGATAAATGATACGTGGAGGAATTGAGATGACAGCGAATAAAGCTTTAGACGAGATTACACTATCCACCGAATCGATTTTTGAAGGGAAAGTCATATCTTTACAAGTGGATACTGTAGAACTTCCAAATGGAAATACGAGTAAGCGCGAGATCGTTCGCCATCCAGGAGCGGTAGCAGTACTGGCTATTCATAACGATCGTATGCTTGTAGTAGAGCAGTATCGTCAAGCACTCGGTCGTACCGAAGTGGAAGTTCCTGCTGGCAAATTGGAAAAAGGGGAACAGCCAGAGGAAGCCATCAAGCGTGAACTGGAAGAAGAAACAGGATATCGCTGTGAGCAAGTGACTTTGTTGAACTCTTTTTATACATCGCCCGGCTTTGCGGATGAGATTATCCATCTCTATCTTGCTGAAAATCTACAAGCAGGTGAGCTAAATCCAGATGACGATGAATTTCTAGAAGTGACCGAGATTACACTCGAAGAAGCATATGAACAGATTCGTGAAGGACGTATTAGCGATGCGAAGACGATTATGGCGGTACAAGCTTGGCATCTGATCAAAGTTACAGGAAAACCTAGTCTGTGAGTGAATTGCAATCGATCTATGCTGATCTTCATATTCATATCGGTAGAAGTGAAGATGGACAACCGGTGAAGATCAGTGGTAGCCGTAATCTGACTTTTGCTAATATCGCCAAAGAATCTTCAGAACGCAAAGGAATCGGATTAACAGGAATTATCGATTGTCATTCACCTGGAGTACAACAAGATATTCGTAACTATATTGCCAGCGGTGAAATGGTTGAAATCGCTGGTGGTGGCATTCGTTATCAAGATACTACCATTCTACTCGGTTCAGAAATCGAGATACGTGAGCCGGGTTATCACGAAGCTCATGTGTTGGTTTATTTTCGCGATCTAGCCACAATCACGGACTTTAGTCAATGGATGAGCAAGCATATGAAAAATGTTCAATTAAGCTCTCAACGTCTACATGTGTCTTTTCAGGAACTACAAAAGCAGGTCAAACAACGAAATGGTATTTTTATGCCTGCTCATATGTTTACTCCGCATAAAGGCATCTATGGAAGTACCGTAGCGCAGATGAGTGAAGTATTGGACTTGAATAGCATCGATGGTGGAGAATTGGGACTAAGTGCAGATACGACAATGTCCAGTTATATTAGTGAACTTGATCCGTATCCGTTACTTACCAATTCAGATGCTCACTCGCTTGGCAAAATTGGACGTGAATACAACCTTTTTGCGATGCGTGAAGCAAGCTTTGATGAATGGGTAGCTGTACTTCGAGGAGAAAACGGGCGCCATATTATGGCTAATTACGGACTTGATCCTAGACTTGGTAAATACCATCGTACGTATTGTACCAACTGTAACAGTATTATAGATGATGCTTCTCCTGCAATTGAGCGTTGTCCTTATTGCGGTAGTACCAAGCTTACTATAGGTGTGATGGATCGGATTCTACAGATTGCCGATCGTGAGCAACCTGTTGTGAATGCTCATCGTCCACCGTATCATTATCAGGTGCCATTGTCGTTTATTCCAGGGCTAGGGCCTGCTAAGATGAACCGTTTGCTTGCAGAATACGGTACAGAGATGAATATCTTACATCAGACTTCTATAGAGCAATTAACAGATATCGTAGGTGCTGAAATTGCTTTGTTGATTGTACAAGCAAGAAACGGAGAACTACAGTTAAGCTCAGGTGGCGGCGGAACATATGGCAAAGTTATGGCGAAGCCAGAGAACAGAATATAGACGTTACAAAATCAGGGATTTGCTTTGAATTGGAAGCAAACACACGTGTTCTAAAAAGTTTGACTTTGTCAAAGAATTCCCCCTATAATAATAGAAGTGAGCATTTACACGATGCAGTGATTTCCACAGGGGGAGGTATAGAATGGAAGCACGGATCGATAAGATTAAACAGCAATTACAATCCAAAGGTTATAAATTAACGCCCCAGCGGGAAGCCACCGTTCGAGTGCTTCTTGAGAATGAAGAAGATCATCTAAGTGCAGAGGATGTCTTCATGTTAGTGAAGCAGAAAGCTCCCGAAATCGGTCTTGCCACTGTTTACCGTACCCTTGAACTTCTGAGTGAACTGCATGTCGTGGAAAAAATCAACTTCGGTGACGGTGTAGCGCGTTATGATTTGCGTACCGACACCAGCAAGCACCATCATCATCATCTTATATGCGTGCAATGCGGAAGTATGGATGAGATCCGCGAAGATTGGCTAGGACCACTAGAAGAACGATTGGATAAAGAATTCGATTTCACGGTTCTGGACCACAGACTCGATTTTTACGGAATTTGTTATCGTTGTAAAGACAAAAACGATATCAACAAAGACGAAAAACCTGACAACTAAAATGGATACCAGAGACTCTCGCCCGATATTTGGCTGTTCGGGAGAGAGTCTTTTTGCCGTAACCATTCCTATGAAGGGACCTGATTTCTGATGAATGAACATTTAGAGACATTTATCCGCTATTTGACGGAAGAAAAAGCATTATCTCGAAATACATTAGAATCGTATCGACGAGATTTGAATCAATTTCTGGAATTTGCTAGACAACGTGATTTGCAATTACCCGATCAAATTCGTAAAACACATATCGCCCTTTTCCTAGGAGAAATGAGACAGATGGGCAAAGCATCATCCACGATTACAAGGATGACTGTTTCGATCCGTTCATTCTGCCAGTATCTGGTGAGACAGGGCATGATTCAGCAAGATCCTTCAATACATATGGAAGCGCCCAAAGCAGAAAAGCGTCTACCGAATGTGATGACGATTGAACAAGTCGGACATTTGATTGATGCACCTGATCGCCAGTCACCGCAAGGTCGACGTGATCGTGCGATGCTGGAATTGTTATATGCTACAGGGATACGCGTTTCTGAACTGATTTCGATCAATGTGGACGATGTGCGTCTGGATTTGAAGTTTTTACGCTGTGCGAATAATGCAGGCAAAGAACGGATTATTCCGATTACAGGAGTCACCGTGAAGCGTGTAGGTGAATATATAGAACAGGGCCGTCAGCAACTCATTCGTAATCATCCTGAAGAACTGGCACTCTTTGTGAATCAGCTTGGCACAAGACTTACACGACAAGGCTTTTGGAAAATGATCAAAAAGTATGCTCGTGAAGCTGGGATTGAGGCAGATATTACACCTCATACATTGCGTCATTCTTTTGCGACCCATCTGTTAGAGAGTGGAGCCGATTTGCGTTCGGTACAAGAAATGTTAGGACATGCTGATATTTCCACAACTCAGATTTACACACAGGTATCCAAGAAGAATATGAAAGATGTGTATGAAGCTCATCATCCGCGTGCCAATGTAACCTGATTCATCATCGAATAAGGAGGCATTGATCATGACACAATCAGACACACGTTTTAAACGAATTAGCGTTATCGTGATGGATAGCGTAGGAATTGGCGAATTACCTGATGCATCGAAGTTTGGTGATAAAGGTGCACATACATTAGGTCATATTTTGGAACAAGTTCCAGAGATCCAGATTCCTCATTTGCAACAATTGGGGCTGGCGAATATTACGTCTTTGGCACCCCTTGAGCCAGCAGAACACCCACAAGCTTCTTATGGTAAACTGGCACAGACCTCTATTGGCAAAGATACGATGACAGGTCATTGGGAAATGATGGGTTTGCAAATCAGTTCTCCTTTTAATACGTATCCACACGGGTTCCCTCAGGATCTCATCACTGAGCTAGAGAAACTTACCGGTAGACGTGTAATCGGTAACAAATCAGGTGCAGGGTTAGATATGATTGAACAATACGGGGAAGAACAGATGAAGAGTGGAGCATGGATCATTTATACCTCTGCTGACAGTGTGATGCAGATTGCGGCTCATGAAGATATTATTCCACTGAATAAACTGTATGAAGCATGTAAGATAGCACGTCAACTTACGATGTCGCCTGAACATTCGGTAGCACGTATTATTGCACGTCCTTATCGCGGAGCGCCCGGGCAATTTGTACGGACAGCGAACCGTCGTGACTTTGCTGTCAATCCACCTGAACCTACGGTATTGAATACATTGCAGAATTTTGGATACGATGTTATTTCTGTAGGCAAAATCAATGATATTTTCTCAGGGCATGGGATTACAGCTACCCATCCTACCCGTGGTAATGAAAATGGAATTCAAGTGATGATGGACGTGTTACGCCAAGATTTTAACGGATTATTGTTCACCAATCTGATTGATTTTGATTCGTTATATGGACATCGTCGTGATCCACTAGGATATGCCAAAGCACTGGAACAATTCGATCAAGCGTTACCTGATATATTATCTACTATCGGTGAACAAGATTTGCTGATTATTACCGCAGATCATGGGAATGATCCGGTACACAAAGGAACCGATCATACACGCGAGTATGTCCCTTTGTTAGTCTACAGTCCATCACTACAACAGTCTGTTGATCTAGGCATCCGGACAACGTACAGTGATATCGGTGCAACGATCGCAGATAATTTTAGAACAGGTGGTCCATTGCACGGTGAAAGCTTTTTAGATAAATTAAAGTAAGATTGATCTGACTACGGATTTAAGATATTCATTTTATATAGCATAGATATTCAAGGAGGATACTTTAATGACAACTATTACACAAGCAACGATTCAAGAAGCAGCTGCTTATATTCGCAGTCAAAGTGATATCAAACCAGAGATCGGACTTATTTTGGGATCAGGATTAGGTGTGTTGGCGGATTTGATCGAAGATAGCGTAGCGATTGACTATCATCATATTCCACATTTTCCTGTATCGACTGTAGAAGGTCATGAAGGCGAATTATTGCTAGGTACGATTCAAGGTCGTCCTGTTGTTATGATGAAAGGTCGCTTCCATATGTACGAAGGATACGGCCCTGAAGTAACGGCATTCCCTGTACGTGTGATGAAAGAATTGGGTATTTCTACATTGCTGGTAACCAACGCAGCTGGCGGAGTAAATACTTCGTATGAGCCAGGTGATTTGATGGTATTGAGCGATCATTTGAATATGACAGGTCGCAATCCATTGATCGGACCTAACGATTCGGCTCTAGGTGTACGTTTCCCTGATATGTCAGAAGCGTATAGCCGTCGTCTACGTGCGGTGTTCAAAGAAACAGCTGCACAACAAGGATTAAAAATTCAAGAAGGTGTCTATGCTGGATTGCTTGGCCCAACGTATGAGACGCCTGCTGAGATCGTTATGCTACGTACATTAGGCGCAGACGCAGTAGGTATGTCTACCGTGTCAGAAACGATTGTAGCGCGTCATGCAGGGATTGAAGTTCTCGGTATTTCTTGTATTACCAATATGGCAGCAGGTATTCTGGATCAACCGTTATCTCATGATGAAGTTATGGAGACAGCAGACCGTGTTCGAGATCAGTTTTTGAAATTGGTATTGGCGATTATTCCTCAAATGTAATTGAATGTGGTTGGGTTGAAGATGGCTGTGCTGGGGAGTTAGACCGCTATAGGAAAAGAATTATTCTTGCCGTCGCTGGTGAAATGGAATCCCTTGATTGGACTGCTAGGCAGTCGGGATTCCACTTCAAAGGCGACTTTCAGAACAATTATTTTCCTTTCGCTCCGAGGTGGGAGCACAGTCATAAGATAAACGCCAACTTTTTGGTGGGTTGGCAGGTAGTGCGGTGGGAGTAAATAAACGATATGGTCATGTGAAAAAGCTTCTGAATCCTATAGTATAGGATCGGAAGCTTTTTTCGTTATTGGATGATATGGAAAGGGTGTAGTATTTGAGAGAGTTTGAGTTAGATGGAGAAAATACTGATAAACTTATGATTCTTCTACATCAGGGTCAGGGGCTACGGTGGGTTGATTGGGTACGGACTCTGGTGTAGGTGTTGGAGAAGGGTTGGAATTTTCTGTTGTTATTTCTGTTGCTGGTGATGGAGCGGCAGTGTCTGGACTGGTTAGTGTTAAGGTGTCGTCTTTGTCATTAATATTAACGGCTACGCCTGTAAGCTGACTGATTAATGATGTTGGGACATATACGGTTCCGTCTAGATTTATTGGTGTGCCTTGAAGAGTTGACGATACGCCGTTGATCTCAGCTGCTTTTTGATTCAATGTAAATGTGGCTGTACCGGAAGCGCTGGATGTTGCTGTAATGGTCTGGTTCGCTTGATCCCAGAAAAAAGCAAATCCGTATGGAGTCAGCAAAGGTTTGTATGAGATATACGTGACTTTATTTTGGATAAAAGCAGGGATTTCTTTTTTGACATTGACTCCATCTAAAGTCACATTTAAAGATCGGCGTGACGGATTAGATGGTGGTTGCGTTGGTGTTGTCGGTGAAGCAGGTGTATTTGGATTCTTTTTCAACCAGAGTGAATAGCCTTCTTGCGCAATCCAAAGCCCTACTTTTTTATTGCGTCGCCACTCTTCGTTAAAAGCAGATAGGGGCAAGTTGGTTTCACCTGTTTTGATACCAATTTCCGGTGTAAAAGCAGGTCTACCAAATGTAGTGATAAACCAATCGGTATATCCGCCACCCGAAGGATTATTATTTGGGCGTACTTGGCGATAACCTGTAAACGTAGTAAATATATTAGCCAAACGTTTATCTCGACTTAGATTCTGCGGAAGCGTATGGAAGTTCCAGTACAGAATACGACCGGCTGAATGATACGATACAGCAATTTCAGGATCAATATCGTAGGTGAATGAAGTGGTTGCTTGATTTTCAGCAGTCTGTACAGCAGTGGTTCCTTTATGATTTTTCCAAAATGGATATGGAATATTATCTTCAATCGTGCTCCAATATGCATCATATTGACGATTCGGATCAATACCTTGTGCATTGGCTTTCCAGCGTTTGAAGTTGGTACTACCCCCATTCATTTTGACTAAAGCTTGTCGAACCGAAGCCGGAAAAGCACTTGTTCCTTGTTGTTGCAAAGTTACTCCATCAGGATTAACCATCGGTACAAACCAAATGGTGGTTCGATCTAAAATTTGGCGAGTATTATATCCTTCAAAAGGTCGATTGGCGGTATACGCTATCGCATATTGTTCTAACATGTACATATTGATTGTCGTTGTCATCCATTCACGAGCATGATGAGAACCGTTAATAAATACGGTTGCTTGTCCATGCCCAAGTCCAACTGCCCAGATATCACGACCATACTTGGTTTTACCAATAGATTTGTACTGAATCAAGTCAGGATATTTCTGAGCCAATGACTGAATATGTCGGGTCATGGCTGCATATGTATACGTGACAGACGGGTTAACTACCGTGCTACTTGCTGCTTCAGCTTGGCTTTGGAACAGCAGAGTAGGGACAAATAGTATAAATGCAAGCATAAGACATCCAATCTTTTTCAATGCCATCCTCCTCTAGAAAAATGATATACAATTGTTAGTACCCTAAATGTTTAAAATCCTTGATTTAACGGTATATTAGAGTGTCTCTATCAAGAATAGTAGCATCTTATTTGAAGTAACGTAAATGCTTATTTTTTCCATATGTAAGTACATTAATAAGCGAATCCATTCATTGGAATCTCACATAAAACACAAATGTTCAGCAAAATAGTCCATTCTGCTATAATATGCACAATGGTTATACTGACTATACACTTCAAGTGAATGAACGGAGGACAACAGATGTATTTACATGGAACAAGTCAAATTAATGATCAAGGTCATCTTGTGATCGGTGGTTGTGATACCGTTCAACTTAAAGAACAATATGGTACGCCTTTATATATTATGGATGAGCATTTAATTCGTAGTCGTTGTCAGGAGTATATGCAAGCTTTTCAAGCATCAGGGTTAACTTTTCAAGTGGCGTATGCTAGCAAAGCATTCTGCACGATGGCAATGTGCCGGATTGTAGAAGAAGAAGGATTGTCGATGGATGTAGTATCTGAAGGAGAACTGTATACAGCAATGCAAGCAGGATTTCCTGTTGAACGCATTCATTTTCACGGAAATAACAAAACGCCAGATGAGTTAGAAATGGCTTTGGATGCAGGGATCGGTTGCTTTGTTGTCGATAACTTTGTGGAGTTACAAGTGTTAAATGCGATTGCTGCTTCTAAAAAAATGATGCCTAATATTCTGTTACGGGTGACTCCGGGTGTAGAAGCACATACTCATGAATACATTTCAACCGGTCAAGAAGATTCCAAATTCGGATTCGACGTCGGGAACGGAACAGCTTATCAAGCGGTGAAAGAAGCTCATTCACTGGAACATGTCAAATTACTAGGGATTCATTCTCATATCGGATCACAGATTTTTGAAGTGGATGGTTTTCAAGTAGCCGTTGAACGTGTAGCTGCATTTGCACTTGAAGTACAGCAACAAGAAAGCATTTCATTTACAGTCATTAATCTGGGTGGTGGATTCGGTATTCGCTATACATCCGAAGATACGCCGCTTCAAGTATCTGAATATGTAGAAGCGATCACCACAGCAGTGAAAGAACACTTTTCCAAATTAGAAGGAG
Source organism: Paenibacillus sp. PK4536 (assembly GCF_028594455.2). NCBI lineage: Bacteria > Bacillati > Bacillota > Bacilli > Caryophanales > Paenibacillaceae > Paenibacillus > Paenibacillus sp. PK4536. The sequence goes on along the minus strand of NZ_CP126313.1, from coordinate 4,403,673 downwards.
CATTACCGCAAATCTGGGTAGAGCCCGGTCGTAGTATCGTTGGGGATGCAGGAACAACGTTATACACAGTAGGTTCTAACAAAGATATTCCCAATGTACGCAAATATGTATCGGTTGATGGCGGTATGACAGACAATCCACGTCTGGCTCTGTATGAAGCGAAATATGAAGCTGTGATTGCCAATCGTGCCACTGATGAAGCAACAGAATTGGTATCGGTCGCTGGTAAATGTTGTGAAAGTGGAGATATGCTCATCTGGGATATTGAACTGGCTTCACCTGTAGCAGGCGATCTGTTAGCAGTGGCGTGTACAGGGGCTTATAATTATTCTATGGCAAGCAATTACAATCGGATTCGTCGCCCGGCAGTCGTATTAGTTAAAGACGGCAAAAGTGATGTGATTGTAGAGCGGGAAACATTTGAAGATATTACAAGCAATGATGTGATTCCAGCTCGTCTAACTCGTACAACAATCACTACGTAGAGACTGAATCTTATTTATATGATTAGTATCTAATGTATGAAAATGTTCATCATGATTGTACAGATGATGACTCTATATATCGGTATCATGAACGGAATACAGCGAAAAAGAAGTGAACATGCCTTTGCGCAGAATCGCTTTTCATAGTAAACTAAAGAGGATGCTGTCCTACAGATCTATTTCTCGCTTAATCGTACTCTGGTGAAGTAGAGGCATGCGTCCTAATTTCTGTTTTTAATTGAGAGGAGATTTATTATATTATGTCTAAACAAGCGAACATCAAACTTGCAAACGGTGGAGAGATCGTTATCGACCTGTTTGATCAAGATGCACCGAATACGGTTGCTAACTTTGAAAAATTAGCAAATGATGGTTTCTACAACGGATTAACATTTCACCGTGTAATCCCTGGTTTCGTAGCTCAAGGTGGATGCCCTAACGGTACAGGTACTGGTGGACCAGGCTACACAATCAACTGCGAAATCAACCCGAACAAACACGAGCGCGGTTCTTTGGCTATGGCTCATGCAGGACGCAACACAGGCGGAAGCCAGTTCTACATCTGCTACCAACCACAACCACACTTGGATGGACAACATACTGTGTTTGGTAAAGTAGTTAAAGGTTTGGAATATGTTGATGCTCTTAAAGGCAGCGACAAAATGGAAACTGTTGCAATTGTAGAAGCGTAAGCTTTTTTCAATAACAATAGCTTCACTTTTTTATCAACAAGAACTTGTTCTCTTTAGAGAGCAGGTTCTTTTTTTATTCATTTTGACTTTATTCCCTTTGATGTGAATAATGGTATGTATCGAAACAATTGGATAAAAAAGGAAGGCGAGCCGATGAATATTAATCATGCTGAACATCCTGTACAGCTTTTAATAGCATGCGATACCGAGGAGAAGCAATCTCAAATCGATCTCAAACTTTTTGTCGTTCGCAAAGAGAAAGAAGCTGACCATTATTACCGGAGCAAAGTGATTACATTAGCAGAAGAAGTCACCAGCTGGTTAAAAGATCAGTTAATTCGTTCTTTTAAAAGCTTTCAGCAACCAGAAGGTGACGAATCTAAGTTTGCGGTCAGTGATTATCATTTGGAAGTACAAAAAAATGAGCAACTGGCTAAGCTAGTGATCCAAGAACAACATAGTACATTGAATGCTCGCAAAAACGGTCTACTGCATGCATTAACAGAAACAGATCAAAGTATTGAAGAACGGGATACCCATTTTCAAATCATACGATTAGATATAGAACAACATAAAGTATATTGTTGTTTTTATCGTAAACCCAAAGTAGGAACCAAAAAGAGAAGATTAGCGATAAAAGACTCCAATGTGTTTCATTTTGTCAGCGATGATTTGTTAGAGTTAGGTGGGAAGATAGATTTTTTTATCTTTAATAATGAGATTTATATTTCAAATCTGTTATCTTTTGAAAATATGTTTGATTATCGTGATCATATTAACGAAGCTAGAGATTATAATCTGCATCAAATTGTGAATCTTCCTTTTTTTGCCGCAGAAGAGTCCAATAAAGACATATTTGAGCAACATTGCAAGCAACATGTGTATTCTAGAAGTCTGGCACAATTGAGCGCAGACAATATAGCAGCGTTAGAGGATAATTTTGAAGAACGATGTGATGAGCTGAAATTAATTAGAAAAAGGTTACCTCGAAATGCTCAAAAAGCAGAAGAATATAGAAAAAAATATGCCGCGATCTGGGACTTATATTCATTTCTGGATCTGGAACATTACAAAATCAAATATGAACCTGATCAAAAACCAACCACTTTAATTCATTTTTTTGCTGATAAAATAAAACAATCTTTTTTAACTAAAAATTTTAGTATTGCTGTAGATATAGATCCATTAGAGAATGATTCATAATTTACAAATTGGAGAAGGAGACTGATAATGTGGTCTAAAAAAGAGCAACTTATTTTATGGATAACCGCTTATTTTCCACTTCTATTTTTAATTGTCGCTGGATTCTTATATGAGAATGATCTTTTACCCTCATGGCTTCAGAAGAAAAATGTAGCGCTATGGTTTGCTCATCAATGGACAGGTGAAGCACTGTTTATCATCATTGTATTGGTGTTGTCTATTGTATTGTACCGGATTGTGATTGTATGGTTGCTGGCTGGTATAGAACAAAAGTTATTGTCTAAAAAGGTCGGAAATCAATATGCTGTGCGCCACTTTGAGAAATTATCGGCTAGCGAATATTCTTTCTTTTTGATCACATTATTATTGCCTCGTATTGCATTAGATTATTCATCGATCATGAATGTAGCTCTTTCTTTATTAGTGATTATTTTTATTATTTCTGTGTATGTCAAAACAGATACGATCTCTTCATGCCCTTTATTTTTTGTATCAGGCAGACAGGTGCTAAAAGGCATCATTTCAGAGCATACATTAGAAGAAGAACGTGAACATCCCGAGTATCGTAAACATGTGATCTGTCTTGTAAAAGAAAAAGATTTGGATTTGTCGACTTCATATAGAGGGCAACATCTAGTGAGCAATATGTATATGATTGCTAAAGAAAACTCTATCAAGTACATTAAATAAATAGATCTATGAAATAAAGGAGAATGATTAATGGCAGGCACATTATTTACACATGGAACATTTGCATTTAGTACTCATCTTCAACCCGATGCAGATGCAATCTACATAGACAATGGCATTATTCAAGCGGTTGGTACCACTTCAGAATTATCACTACAGTTGTCTGGCAAAGACTATCACCAAGTGGATTGGGATGGTGCTCATGTATTGCCCGGATTAACCGATTCTCATATGCACTTGTCGATGCACGGAATGAAGTTATCGATGCTCGATTTCTCAGAAGTGACATCCAAAGAAGAAATGATCAGCCTGATTCGTCAGCGTGTAGCTATGACACCAGCAGGGCAATGGATTGTAGGCTTGAACTGGAATGAAAATAACTTTAACCCACCGATTCCACCTTTACGAATAGAGCTAGATGAGATTACGACGGAGCATCCTATTTACCTGACGAGAACGTGTTTTCATGCTTTTCTAGGCAACAGTCTAGCCTTTGCCAGAGCAGGGGTGACCTCTTCTTCAGCAGATCCTGAAGCAGGCTCCTATGGTCGTGATGAAGCAGGAGAATTAAATGGCTGGATTTATGAAGAAGCTTCAGCGGCTTTTACCGCAGTACAACCAGAACCTGATTATAATACCAAAAAAGAAGCGATTCGGCGCGCTTGTCAGGATGCGCTTCGATTGGGATTAACAGCGTCACATACGGAAGATTTACGGTTTTTGGGAAGTATAGAGACCATGTTGCAGATTTATCGTGAATTGCATGCAGAAGGGCTACATTTCCGAACACATCAATTGATTTTTTATACTCATTTACAAGAAGCGCAAGCATTGGGCTTACGAGCAGGGGACGGAGATGAATGGTTGCGCATTGGAGCAGCCAAATTGTTCTCAGACGGAGCGATTGGTGGACGTACGGCGCTACTCCAACAACCGTATAGCGATGCACCTCACACACGAGGAATGGCAATTCATACAACTGCTCAATTGAATGAAATTACATCGTATGCACGTTCGCTTGGTTATCCGATTGCGGTACATGCGATTGGGGATGGAGCAGCTGACCTTACTTTATCGGCGATGGAAGCTCATCCACTGCAAGGCATTTCCCATTTACCAGATCGATTTATTCATGCTCAAGTATTGGATCAATCATTGCTAAAGCGTATGACTCAATTGCCACTGATTGCAGATATTCAGCCTCGATTTGTAGCCAGTGATTTCCCATGGGTGATGGAACGTGTGGGTGCAGAGCGTACAGATTATTTGTATGCTTGGAAAAAGTTAATAGACGCAGGCGTAATCTGTGCTGGTGGAAGTGATGCACCGATCGAGCCACTTGATCCGATGCTTGGTATTCATGCGGCTGTCACTCGTCGCAAACCTCATAGTGCAGAGCCTGTAGAAGGCTATTTACCACAGGAGCGACTGACTATAGCGGAAGCTGTACATTTATTTACAGTCGGTAGTGCACAAGCGGCAGGCGAAGAACAAGAGCGAGGTAGTATTCAAGTTGGCAAAGCTGCTGATTTTACAGTACTGGATCGAGATATCTCAACAGATTCAGAGTCTTTGTTACAGACTCGAGTTAAGATGACCATTGTTAATGGACATATCGCTTATCAAGCCTAGTAAACTGTAGTTATTCTATTTAGCACATCATGAACTCAAAAAACACCTATACATGATCTGCTTTTTTGGACAGAGCTTATGCATAGGTATTTTTTTATATTGGATTAACGAATAATATAGTGTTGCAAAAAATCTAAAAAGTCTTGTTGCATGGTGCCGAGTGACAAGATTTTTTTGATGATTCGAAACCGCCAGCGTTGACCGTTACTTTGAAATGACCATAAAGCATCCAGCAAACTGCCTGTATTATAATTCTGCTCCTGTAGATCAGTCACTGGAATCTCTAGGGTATGTATGACTTTTGATGAGAAAAAATTAAGAAATAAAATGATTAGCTTATCGTGATTTAGGAGCAATATCGTTTTACTAGAATAGGAGGCAAAACTTTGAGACTGGGCATAACAGATCTGCGTATTGGCTTCTATGTACGGTGTAGTCAGTTTGCGAATAAGCGTTTTGTGGATAAATAGCATCATCAAGCACCTTTCTATGTGAATAATAAAGAACTTACAATGGGCGACAACATACATTATCTAACTATAAAAAAGTCAATTTATTATACAATATTAGTAATAGACAAGTCATGCGATAAGTCATTTTCAAAAGAATAATATTCATAATGACTCTCTACAAAAAAGGTGAAAATGGAGCTTTCTTGATTTTTAATTGTTTCGATGATATGATTTCAGCATCACAGCAAAATCGTGATTATAATTTCATACGTTATCCTTCGGGGCGGGGCGCAATTCCCCACCGGCGGTGTTGAGATCAAGTTTGTATAGGTCTCTAAGTCCGTGACCCGGCTATGTGTTGTATAATCATAGACGGTGGATCTGGTGAGAATCCGGAGCCGACAGTATAGTCTGGATGGGAGAGGGATACAGAAGTCGCTTGCATAGCGATTTCTGAATTAAGATGCACTTATTTGAGTGTATAGTTTACTATTTTCAGGAAGCAATAATCTGTGGATAACAGGTTTATTTGGTCTCTGATGATAGTCTATATATTGAAAATATGTTGATATTGGATCAGTGGATCAAGCTGAGATGATAGTAGATATACAGTTTTGTGCTGTGCATTTACAGACATACGATCGCCATCAAATAAGCACATTCCATTCTTACTCCTATACATGAAGATGTTAAGCCCTGTAAACATTCGGATATTATTCCGGTTTACAGGGCTTTTTGCTTGTCATTGTATCATTTTAACCTTTATAATTTAGTTATTAAATTATGAATAGTAACTAAATATGAGGATACGAATATGTGAAATCATTACCGTATAGATGATCTATTGCATGGTGCGGTATGAAAGACCTATTGTATCGAAGGAGCCCTTAATCATGAACGTAATCAATGATGAATTTTACATGACACTAGCGCTAGATTTAGCAGAAAAGGCTCAAGGGCAGACAGATATCAATCCTGTTGTCGGTTGCGTAGTCGTCAAAGACGGCAGAATTGTAGGGATGGGAGCCCATTTACAACGTGGAACCGGACATGCTGAAGTCCATGCGCTCAATATGGCAGGAGATCAAGCAGAAGGTGCAACAGCGTATGTGACACTAGAGCCATGCAGTCATTATGGCAAAACGCCTCCTTGTAGTGATCGTCTGATCAAAGAAAAAGTGAAGCGAGTTGTGGTGGCAGCAGTAGATCCAAATCCACAGGTAGCTGGTTCAGGTATCGAAAAGCTACGCAGTCATGGGATTGAAGTGGTGACAGGAGTACTGGCTAAGCGATCGGAACGACTGAACGAAACATTTAACAAATATATTACAACAGGGCTACCTTTCGTAACGCTCAAAACAGCTAGTACGTTAGACGGTCGTCTGGCTTCTCGCACAGGAGATAGTAAATGGATATCCAATAGCGATGCTCGTGCGATCGTTCATACGATGCGTCATCGTCATCAAGGCATTATGGTAGGCATTGGTACAGTATTGGCTGATGATCCTGAGCTGACCACACGTACAGAAGTGACAGGTGTTCAGCCGACTCGAATTGTGATTGACTCGCAACTTCGTATTCCTTATACCGCTAAGTTATTAAATACGGAAGTGGCTCCTACGATTATTGTCACAACATATCAAGCGAATCGAGATCGTATCCATGAACTACAAGAACGTGGAATCACAGTCATTATCTGTGGTAGCGGCCCGTATGTGGATCTTCCTTTTGCAATGAAAAAGCTTGGCAAACTGGAGATATCTTCGATTCTGTTAGAAGGTGGAGGTACGCTGAACGGTTCGATGCTTGAAGCTGGATTGATCGATCGAATCACTTTATTTTTTGCTCCCAAAATTATCGGGGGTACATTATCCACTTTTGCATTTGATGGATTTGAAAAAATGAATCAAGCAGTCACTTTAGATGAACTCGAAATAGAGACGTTAGAGGACAATGTCTATATCAGTGGATTACCACGTTATCATCATCTATAACCTTGAAGCAGATCAGCTTTATCGAAAGGAGGATGTCTATCTATGTTCACCGGATTGATCGAAGAAATAGGAACACTGAGACAAAATGGACGACGTGGCGAAACGATGGTATTGGGTATTAACGCATCACGTATTATGGACGGGCTTCAAATTGGAGACAGCGTAGCATGTAACGGGGTCTGCTTAACAGTAACCACGATTGCAGGTTCGATGTTTACAGTAGACGTAATGCCAGAGACCTATCGGTCGTCCAGTCTTAAAGAACTGACGACAGGCAGTCCGATTAATTTAGAGCGGGCGATGATCGCTAACGGACGCTTTGGAGGGCATATTGTACAAGGCCATGTCGATGGAACAGCGCATATTGAGCAGATACAGAGCAACCAGAATGCTGTGATTTTCCAGATTGCACCGACAGATCATGATTTATTTCGTTATATCATTCCCAAAGGATCAATCACAGTCGATGGAATCAGCTTAACGGTAGTATCGGTAACCAGCACTTCGTTTACAATCTCGATTATTCCTCATACTCTTAAAGAAACAGTGCTTGCTTACCGCAAAGCAGGCGACATGGTCAATATTGAATGTGATGTGCTTGGTAAATATGTCGAACATTTATTACAGTACCAATCGAATACAGCTAATGATGCAACCCATCAGAAAAAGCCATCAATCACCAGTCAATTTTTGCAGGAAAATGGATATATGTAAGCGCTTGGCAGTATAAGCGCGAAAGAGTTCAATAAAAAAATGATTTTTGCAAAGCAAAATATCTTACAGTAAGCGCTTGGCAGTATAAGCGCGAAAGAGTTCAATAAAAAAATGATTTTTGCAAAGCAAAATATCTTACAGTAAGCGCTTGGCAGTATAAGCGCGAAAGAGTTCAATAAAAAAATGATTTTTGCAAAGCAAAATATCTTACAGTAAGCGCTTGGCAGTATAAGCGCGAAAGAGTTCAATAAAAAATGATTTTTGCAAAGCAAAATATCTTACAGTAAGCGATTGGCAGTAAAAGCGCGAAAGAGTTCAAAAGGAGGTTATATCAATGAATCATGCATCTACCCACTTACATTCTATCGAAGAAGCGTTAGAAGATTTGAAGCAAGGAAAAGTGATTATCGTAGTTGATGATGAAGATCGGGAAAATGAAGGCGACTTTATCGCTTTAGCTGATCGTGCGACTCCTGAAGTCATCAATTTTATGGTCACTGAAGGTCGTGGTCTGGTATGTGCTCCGATCACGAGTGAGCGTGCGACAGAGCTAGAACTGATTCCTATGGTTGCGCAAAATACCGATTATCATGGCACGGCTTTTACAGTATCTGTAGATCATATCAGTACATCTACAGGAATCTCTGCACAAGAGCGATCCATGACCGTCATCGGTCTGACCGATCCAGAAGCAACAGCATCTCATTTTCGCCGTCCAGGTCATATGTTTCCATTGATTGCGAGTGAAGGCGGTGTATGGCAACGTGCAGGACATACAGAAGCCGCTATTGATTTGGCTCGTTTATGTGATGCTCCACCTGCCGGTGTGATCTGTGAAATTATGAATACCGATGGTACGATGGCACGTTTGCCAGAATTACAGAAGATCGCAACACAACATCAGCTCAAATTGATCAGCATTCAAGCGTTAATTACCTATTTGGAACAGACATCTCCAACGCTTCATACTAACTAATTTATCGAAAAGAGGATGAACACTATGGCTAATATTTTTGAAGGACATTTAATCGCGCAGGATCTTAAATTTGGTATTGTTGTTGGACGTTTTAATGAATTTATTACGACCAAACTTCTAGGCGGAGCACTGGATGCACTCAAACGTCACGGAACCGCTGAAAATGATATTGATGTGGCATGGGTGCCAGGAGCATTTGAAATTCCTTTGATTGCACAAAAGATGGCTGAAAGTGGAAAATACGATGCAGTCATTACACTGGGTACTGTGATTCGTGGTTCTACTACCCATTATGATTATGTATGTAATGAAGTCGCCAAAGGCGTATCTGCTATTAATTTAAAAACAGGTGTACCTGTTATTTTCGGAATTGTAACGACTGAAAGTATCGAGCAAGCGATTGAACGTGCAGGAACCAAAGCAGGCAACAAAGGCTGGGATTCCGCAAATGCAGCTATCGAAATGGCGAATTTAACGAAAATGATGAAATAAGATGTACTGTATAATAATCAAATAGAAAGCAAAAAAAGGGCAGAAACAGGATTTGCCCTTTTTTTGCTGAATATATACTGTGAAAAGTGCGCGATTGAGATACAATAAGAGATGAGAATCTATTGATTAAGAGGAGTGGTCCAGTGACGACTGTACTGTACAAACTGGAAACGTTTGAAGGGCCGCTCGATTTGTTGCTTCATTTAATTGATGAATCCGAAATTAATATCCAGGATATTCCGATCAGCAAAATTACAGATCAATATCTGGAATATCTTCATAGCATGAAAGAATTGGAACTTGAAGTGACCAGTGAATTTCTAGTGATGGCAGCGACATTATTGTCGATCAAAAGCAAGTTGCTATTGCCACGTCCGCCTGTGATAGAGATGGATGATTTTGATTATTATGAGGAAGACGATCTGGACCCGCGTGCAGAGTTGGTACGCAAGCTGGTAGAATACCGTAAGTACAAGGGAATTGCAGTGCATTTACGGGAAATGGAAACCGAGCGTAGTCTGATTTTCACAAAAGAACCGGAAGACTTAACTGCTTTTATGCCGAAAGATGATGTGAATCCAGTAGAAGGACTGCACACGTTAGACTTGATGGAAGCTTTTCGCAAAGCGCTTCGTAAAGTCGTTCGTCGTACACAAGTCACAAGGATTCAGCGCGATGAGATTTCGGTCAAAGATCGGATACGTGAAGTCTCTACCCGTTTTCAAGGATTAGGTAAAGGAGAAAGCTTGTTGTTTTCCAAACTGCTACACCAGGAAATGTATCGTCATGAGATCGTGGTGACTTTTTTGGCTGTGCTGGAATTAATGAAAATGAAGCAAATTTCCTGCTACCAAAGCCGGCTTTTTGACGATATCGTGATGGAGTGGAGAGGTGAAATAAGTAACAATGAAGTCCCAGAAATTGAAGTCGATTATTGAAGGTATGTTATTTCTGGCTGGAGAAGAAGGATTGAATGCGAAGCAAATTTCAGAAGTAACCGATCAACCCGTACAAACGGTACAGATCGCTATCGAAGAATTGCAAGCTGATCTGAAGAAAGCAAGACGGGGGATTCAAGTCGTTAATATTGCAGGAGGGTATCAGTTATCAACGATACGTGCCCATGCGGAATATTATGAACGATTGGCATATTCGCCTTCCCGTTCTTCATTATCTCAAGCCGCACTTGAAACGTTATCTATCGTAGCGTATCGCCAGCCGATTACACGTATCGAGATTGAAGAGATTCGTGGTGTCAAATCAGAGCGTGCGATCTATACGTTAGTGAACAAAGATTTGATTCAAGAAACAGGACGGGCTGAAGCGATTGGACGACCTATTTTATACGGTACAACCAAATCGTTTTTGGATTACTTTGGTCTTGGTAATATTCGTGAACTCCCTGATGCGTCTGCTTTTGAAAATGCAGATGATTTAGAAGGGGAAACGCAGTTATTATTCGATCGTTTGGAAGAGAAAGTGCATAGTGAAGATATAGTAGAGTTAGAAGAATTAGGTGAAGAACTAACTGAAATTGCAGAAGATATTCTTTCAGAATCCATTTCGAGTACAGAGCAATCATCATCAAAAGAGACTACACTACCATCATCCACGTCTTCCAAAGATACATCGATCGAAGACTAAATCGTATATCCTCATAAAAGGATACGATCCGAGCAATATCATCTCATAAACGAAAAAAGCAAAAACGATTTCGAGAATATCCGAAATGGTTTTTGCTTTTTTTTGTTAGGATCTACTTTTTCAATAGCAAATACAGAAAATAAGGAGCTCCGATTAAGGCTACAACGATCCCCGCGGGCAACCCATCAGGATCAGACAGGTTGCGACCGATCGTATCTGCAACCAGTAATAACCATCCACCGATCAGAATAGCTACAGGCACAAACAATTGATGACGTGGCCCGACAAGCGCTCTAGCGATATGAGGAGCCATCAGTCCAATAAAAGCAATACCGCCTGTTACAGATACGGCAGACGCAGCAAGCGCCACAGCAGCTAACATAAGTAAAATACGATCTTTTTGAATCGGTACACCCGCACCAATCGCAGTACCTTCATTTAGCGCTAACAGATTCAGAGAGCGACATTTATACAGTATAAAGGGAGTCAGAATAATCAGCCACGGTAATAGAGCGATGACAAACGGCCAATCGGTTCCCCATACATTGCCAGCTAACCATCTTGAAATAAAATCGACTTTTACCCGATCTACCGAGGAGATCAATACGATCATTACACCGGATAAGGCGAGAGAAAATCCAACACCTGTAATAATAAACTTCATCGGTTGCATGCCTTCTACACGGTTATACGAAAATAGATAAATGAATAACGCTGTAATCAATGCCCCTAAAAAAGCCACGATAGGTAATATGTAGACAAACGTCCCCACTTCAAGCGGTGCAAATAAGAAAAATACAGTAACCCCTAGACCTGCTCCTGCATTAATCCCGATAATACCCGGATCAGCAAGTTCATTACGGGTGACTCCCTGCAATACACAACCAGACAAAGCCAGTGCCATTCCTGCAAGTAAAGTCACCAACATACGGGGTAATCGAATAGAAAAGAGTACAAACTCATCTACAAAAGTACCTTGTCCAAGCAATGTTGGAATCAGCCGATCATACGATACCGAAGAAGACCCAACACTCAAAGCTATTACCATCGTAATCAAAATAACAACGGTGAATACAACAAGAATCATTTTTTGGTAACGGGCAGGTTGTAATTGTTTTATCATAATGATCGCACTCCTTTACGTACAATCAGTAGAAAGAAAGGTAGACCTATAATCGCGACAATCGCTGCTAATGGTGTCTCAAAAGGAGCATTGATCATGCGTGCAAATGTATCTGCAAATACCATAAATGTTGCGCCTGCAATCGCAGATAGTGGCAAAATTGTTCGATAATCGGTACCTGCAATCATACGTACCAGATGAGGAATCATTAGCCCGATAAAAGCTAGATTTCCAACCAATGCGACGGATGCACCTGCAAGTAATGTAATTAATACAAACAACACCATTTTGATCTGTTGCGTTTGCAGTCCTAATCCCACAGCAGTACTTTCATTCAAGCTAAGGATAGTGAGTTGTCTTGAACATAGAATAGCAATCACAATACAGATCACTATAACAGGTGTAATACTTTGAATCTGTCCCCATGTTGTACCGATCAATCCGCCAGATGTCCACATCGTGACACTTTTCGAAATTTTGAATTGTAGACTAACTCCTTCAGCCACAGCAGATAATAAAGCTGAAACGGCTGCTCCTGCTAGCACCATACGTAGCGGTGACATGTTGCGTTTACGAATAGCGGTTAATCCAAATACGAGAAGCATACCTACCGCTGCTCCGATAAAACAAGCGATCATAATACCAAAATATCCAATCGAAGGTAAAAAAACTAAAGCAATAGCAAGTGCTGCATTCGCACCGGAACTTAATCCAAGCAACCCGGGATCAGCCAAAGGATTACGAGTTAATCCTTGCATAATCGCTCCAGCCACAGCAAGTGCTGCTCCTACCAAGACACCTGCAACTTCGCGTGGAAGACGAAGTTCACGAATAATAGAGATATCTCCACCGGTCACTTGAGGATGAAATATCGCATTCCAGATATCAGATAGTGAAATACTTTTAGCACCCACCATAATAGCGATGACGAACACAACAACAAATAACAATATCATCAGTACCAATTTGATAAGAAAAGAACGGAAATGTTTTGCAGTCATATCATTTTTCATTATACGGATCGTTTCCTTCTCTGTATTTAGAAAAGAAGGAACGCTAGGCGCCCCTTCTTTTCATTTGTAATTTAAATTTAAGACTGACCTAGCAACGATTTCGTAATAAAGTCTAACTGATAATCTAAAGATGCCGCATCATTGAAATAGAATCCACGTGCATCGACTTCAAATACATGTTTGTTTTTAACCGCTGGAATATTTTTGTACGTATCTGTATTCTGGAATGAAGCATCTACGCTCGGGTCTTTACTATAGAATACATAATCGCCTAGATATTCAGGTAATACTTCAAGCGATAGATCATAATATCCTTTTTCAGAGGTCATTTCTTTCACTTTATCAGGCATTTTGAGACCCATTGCTTGATAAATGATCTCAGTACCACGTCCCCAAGCACTACCGAATATATAGAGTTGCTTGGAATCGCCTTCCATCACGGTTACAGTAGCATCATCACCAATTTTAGCTTTGATTTCTGTACCTGCTTTTTGTGCACGTTCTTTAAAATCAGCGATCCATGCAGCGCCTTTATCTGCTTGGTTCACCGCTTTAGCGATTTCTTCAACCTGTTTCAAATAATCGACTTTGTTATACGTATAAGCAACAACTGGAGCAATTTTTTTTAATTTATCCATGTTTTTAGTATCGCTTGCAGCAATAATCAAATCAGGTTTGAGTTCAATCATTTTTTCTATATTTTCATCTGATACTTCAGCGACATCTTTTAATTGTTCTGCAAAGTTAGGATCAGCTTTGGTCCATGAATCCACACCAACCAGTGGAACACCAAGAGCAATCAAGTTGCCTGCATAACCTGCTAAAGCAATAACACGTTGTGGGTTAGCTGGAACTTCTACAGGGCCTGTCTCAGATTGATATGTAATGGTACCTGTAGCTGCTGGAGTAGAAATGTTTGTTTCTGAAGAACTTGTATTGCCTGTAGTTGCCTGCTTTTCCGACGCATTACCACATGCGCTTAATACCAACACAATCACCATCATTAATGGTAACAACAATTTTTTCATACGTTAATTCCCCTTTTAGATAGAATGAAATTGATAATCATTATCATACAATGACTCTCAAACTTTAAATCCAAGCGTTTTTTTTGTCAATATTTATTTTAATTATGATCCTAAAATAACGCTTAAATATGGTAAATACTACAGATGAAATACAGATAGCCAAATAGATTGGATAAGCTAGTATATAAAATAGCAAAACGGTGTATTCTATTGCAAACTGCCGTATTTAGTAATGAAATACCGCAACATAGACGTTATAGCATATCAGCCGATTTGCTTCTTAAATCTAGTCGTAGTAAGGTGTACTCATAACCTAATATTGGAAGGATGAATTTGTCTTATGACTAATTTGCAAGCGCTACAATTTCGTCAATCGTTAAAGCAATGGACTTTCAAAGCTATCGATGAATCAGAGTGGTTACCAGCTACTGTGCCAGGGACAGTGCATACTGATTTATTAGATAATGGTAAAATTTCGAACCCTTTTTATGGTACCAATGAGAAAGACGTGCAATGGATTGATAAAAAGGACTGGGAGTACATAACAACAATTGATGTGGAAGAAAATGTGATGAATCATTCGCATATTGAACTTGTTTTTGCAGGTCTGGACACTTATGCAGAAGTATATGTAAATGAACAACATGTATTGTCAGCCGATAATATGTTCCGTACATGGCGTGCAGATGTGAAGCCTTACATCCAATTAGGTGCCAATCATATTCGTATTCATTTCCGTTCCCCGATTATGGAAGACTTACCGAAGCTTGAAGCTTTAGGTTACGGATTACCGGCAACCAATGATCAATCTGAAGTCGGCGAGCTAGGAGACAAAAGAGTTAGCGTTTTTGCTCGTAAAGCGCCTTATCATTATGGATGGGATTGGGGTCCACGTTTTGTTACGAGTGGAATCTGGCGTGAAGCCGAATTAGTGGCATGGTCAGATGTGCGTATCGAAAATGTATATATTCGTCAAAATCAAGTGCATGCTGAATCTGCCGATCTAACAGCAGTTGTGCAAATTTATTCCGAACAAGAACGTCAGGTTAATTTGCGTGTCTATGCTGACGGACAAAATTGGGAGCAGATTGTAACTTTGGCTGAAGGCACAGATGCTGTACAGATTCCTTTAACGTTAAATAATCCTAAATTGTGGTGGTCTAGAGGACTCGGCGATGCTTATCTGTATACGTTTACAGTGGAAGTGTTAGAGCAGAATCAGACACTAGCTGTCAAATCAGAACGCACAGGTATTCGCGCTATTCGTCTGGTTACCGAACCACATCCTGATTATCCAGGAACTTCGTTTTATTTTGAACTGAACGGTGTACCGGTATTTGCCAAAGGAGCTAACCATATTCCAAATGACAGCTTTTCACCACGAGTGACATTAGAGCGCTATCGTCATGAGATTGTGACTGCTGTGGAATCGAATATGAATATGCTGCGTGTATGGGGCGGCGGTATTTATGAAAATGATGAGTTTTATGACCTCTGTGATGAGTACGGTATTCTGGTATGGCAAGACTTTATGTTTGCTTGTAGTATGTACCCGGGGGATGAAGAGTTCTTAGATAGTGTGCAAGCGGAAGCAGAAGATAATATTCGTCGTCTACGCAATCATCCAAGTATTGTGCTTTGGTGTGGTAATAATGAGATTGATTCTGCTTGGTCTCAATATGTTGAAGATGGCGGTTGGGGTTGGAAAAAAGATTATAATGCAGAACAACGTACTCAAATCTGGGCAGATTATGAAGCACTGTTCCATGAGTTATTACCAGAAGTCGTGCAAACCGAACATCCAGGGATCTCGTATTGGCCTTCTTCACCTATAGTTGCAGTGACAAATAACGAAAAACAGCATACCCATGGTATTACAGATTCTGGAGATATTCATTATTGGGGAGTATGGCATAACAGCGAACCATTTGAGCGGTACAATACGTATATTGGACGCTTTATGAGTGAGTACGGTTTTCAATCGTTCCCAGAGTACAAGTCTGTTCGTACGTATGCTGAAGAATCAGATTTGGAATTGGAATCTGAAGTAATGCTACGTCATCAGAAAAATGGTGCAGGTAATCGACTAATCAAAGAATATATGGATAAATATTTACCAGCACCTAAAGAATTCCCTTCCTTCTTATATATGAGTCAAGTTCTGCAAGCCGAAGCGATGAAAACAGCGATTGAAGCTCATCGTCGTCGTAAACCTTATTGCATGGGAACATTATACTGGCAAATGAATGATTGCTGGCCTGTAGCATCATGGTCAAGTATGGATTACTATGGTCGCTGGAAAGCAGTTCAATATTATGCCAAACGTAGCTTTGAAGATATTTTGATCTCGATTGATCAATCGGTCTCAGGCAAAGTTGATATTCATCTAGTTTCGGATCTGATTGCACCCAAGTCACTCACTGTACGCGTGAAAGTACTTGGACTGGATGGAACGTTGTACAAAGAAATGCCGCAATCTCTTACACTTGCAGGTGGAGAAGCGATCAAAGTATTGTCTGTGACGACAGAACAGTTACTTGGAGATGTTCATCCAGCTGAAGCGATACTGGTAGCCGAATTGGAGCATGAAGATCAATTGATTCATGCAGAGATCGCTTACTTTGTGTCTGCGCCTGAGCTATCATTGCAACAGCCACATCTTCAGATCGTAGAAACAGAAGTCGATGGTGTGGTTGCCTATCAATTGACTACTGATGTATTAGCACGTCAGGTCTGGTTATCTAGCGAAAATGAAGGAATCTTTAGTGATAACTTCTTTGATCTGATTCCTGGCGTGACGAAGACTGTTCAATTCAAGAAGTTACAGACACTACAAGAAGTGGAAGAAGCCGCTCATAGCCATGTGGAGTCTAATATTGTGCAGAAACCTGTACCTCATTTACCTCATTTTGTTCCTGCTAAGCCAGAAGGTTTGAAGATTCAATCGATGGCAGATTTTATTCATCTTTCATAAGAAGCGATCTATATGGATTGAATCGACAGTTTTACTTTTAAATATATCCTTTCAAAATCACATGAAACTCCCTAAAATCACAATAAACTTGGGGAGTGTCTTGTGATTTTGTGCATAGATGAGTATCATTAGTGTGAGGTGAATTAACTATTATGGAACGATTGCAAAAAATATTAGCACAAGCAGGTATAGCTTCCCGACGCAAATGTGAAGAGTTAATTGTTGCGGGTAAGGTAACTCTGAACGGCGAAGTAGTAACTGAGCTTGGAACCAAAGCAGATCCAACAGTGGATGAGATTATTGTCAACGGACGATCAATTGCTGCGGAGAAAAAAGTATACATTATGTTCAACAAACCTAAAGGTGTAATTACAAGTGCTTCTGATCCAGAAGGACGTAAAATTGTAGGCGATTATCTTAAAGGTGTTCGTGAGCGTGTATATCCTGTAGGACGACTGGATTATGATTCAGAAGGTCTTTTGATTTTGACCAATGATGGGGAATTAGCTAATCGCTTAACTCATCCAAGACATCATGTACCCAAAACGTATCATGTAACCGTAGAAGGCGTACCACACGGTACAGCACTAGAGAAATTCCGTCAAGGGATTCAATTGGAAGACGGTATGACTCAACCTGCTGAAGCAGATTACTATGATATCGATACAGAGAAGAAACAAGCTACGATACGTGTAACGATTCATGAAGGTAGAAACCGTCAGATTCGTCGTATGTTTGAAGCGTTATCTCATAAAGTAGTGCGTTTGAAACGTATTTCTTTTGGCGAGTTACTGATCGGTAATTTGAAGCGTGGTCTTTATCGCCATTTGACCAAAGAAGAAATTGATAAGTTAAAAAGCAGCGGTAAAGCATAATATAGAGATCATTTATATCCATTGATGACAGCTAGGAGGCTTTAGTGAATGAGTGACCAGATGAATCGCATTTTAGTGGTAGATGACGAAGAACGTATTCGCCGTTTACTACGCATGTATTTGGAAAAAGAAGGTTATGAAATTGATGAAGCGGAAGACGGTGAAGCCGCTTTACGCAAAGCAGTCGCAGAAGATTATGGATTAATTATGCTTGATTTGATGCTTCCCGGCATAGATGGTATTGAAGTATGTAGTCGTTTACGCCAAGTGAAATCAACACCGGTATTGATGCTGACCGCCAAAGGCGAAGAAGTGAACCGTGTGCAAGGATTTGAAGTCGGTGCAGATGATTATGTGGTCAAACCATTTAGCCCGCGCGAAGTGATCTATCGGGTCAAAGCGATTATGCGTCGTTCTTCAGCAACCGCTTATCTGTCTCAAGAAAACAATTCAAGTAATAATATTGTATTCCCGAATTTGATTATTGAGCATGATGCGCATCGTGTCACTGCAAGTGGGCATGAGATTAGCTTGACTCCGAAAGAATATGAATTGCTACATTTTCTAGCGGTATCACCGGATAAAGTCTTTTCACGTGAAGAATTGCTCAAAGATGTTTGGAATTATGAATTTTTTGGTGATTTGCGTACTGTAGATACCCATGTAAAACGGTTGCGTGAAAAACTAAATAAAGTATCACCTGAATCAGCCGCAATGATCACTACGGTATGGGGCGTTGGTTACAAGTTAGAGGTTCCAAAGTAAGTGGACTTCTGGAGAACGCTTGTCGGTAAGTTGTGGCTGACGATTAGCGCATTAGTGGCTTGTGTACTTTTAACACTGGGTTTATTTTTGTTGCCTTATATTGATAGCACATTTACCAATTCCGGTTCAATCAAACGTTTATTTACCTATGTTTCTATCGTAGGATTCTCGATGACTACCTTTTTCGCTCTTTTTTTATTGACCAAAATTACACAACCGATGCAGCAATTAATTCAAGCCGCAGACGGGATTCGCAAAGGAAAGTACAATACACGTGTTTCTTTGCAAACCAGTGATGAAATTGGGCAATTAGCGAGCGCCTTTAATCATATGGCAGAAGAATTGGAAAAGAATATTCAGAATTTACAACTGGAAAAAGAACAAATGGCAAGTATACTCCGCAGTATGGGAGATGCTGTGATTACATTCGATAAATCTGGGAATATGATTCTGCATAATCCGCCAGGCGAAATGATTATGGATACATGGCACAAAGCAGGCTGGGAACGTCAAGAACAAGATGGAATCACAGCTGATACCAAAGTGCCCGAACCACTGTATCCGATGTTCCAGAGTGTGATAAGTGAACGTCAGGATCAAAGTTCGAATATCCATGTCAAACAACAAGTCTGGTCTGTTAATATGGCTCCGTTGTACTCAGGAGATGATGTACGTGGAACGGTATCTGTGCTTCGTAATGTAACTGATGAAGTGAAAGCAGAGAAAATGCGACGTGATTTTGTCGCTAATGTTTCTCATGAGATTCGTACACCATTACAGATGATTCAAGGGTATAGTGAAGCATTGCTTGATGGGATGGCAACATCCAAAGAAGAAAGCGATGAATTGGTGCAGGTCATTTACGATGAATCTCTACGTATGGGGAGATTGGTGCAGGATCTATTGGATCTAGCGCGTATGGAAGCCGGACATATCGATATGAACTTCGATCAGATTGATCTGAATGAATTGATGGATCGAGTATATCGTAAATTTACAGTGCGAGCCAAAGAACGAGAGCTCAAGCTGAACTTTGTACGGGACGATTCTCTACAGTTGTATGCAGATGTTGATCGGTTAGAGCAGATCTTCACCAACTTGCTAGATAATGCTTTTCGTCATACTTCTGCCGGTGGCATCATTACAGTAACTGCTCATAAAGAAAAAGAAGTGATTCGTGTCGTATTCCAAGATACAGGTGCAGGGATACCGATTGATGATCTTCCTTTTATTTTTGAACGCTTTTACAAAGCAGACAAAGCTCGTGTACGCGGCGAAGCTGGCGGTACAGGTCTAGGTCTTGCGATTGTACGTAATATCGTAGAAGCCCATCATGGAAGTATTACAGCGGATAGTATATTAGGTAAAGGTACTGAATTTACATTATTACTTCCGATTAAGCATCCTGATGAAGTCTAATCAGATTTGATTTTGAGTATCATCCCCTCCCAGTAGACAGTGAAAAAAGAGATATTATTCAATGATCTCAACGCTGAAAGCTAGAAGGGGATTTTTTGTATATACAAAACAAGCACTGTTTAAGATAATGGACAAAATAAAAAAGCTGCTCGATACAATAATATCTTGTATCAAGCAGCTTTCTTTTATTTAGACTATAAATTATACCAATACCACTTCTTGTGCTTTGTTCAAGTTAGGTAAGTCGACAAGTGCAGATAATACATCTTTGTTAACATCTTTATCTACCGTCAAGATCATAATTGCTTCGCCGCCTTCTTGCTTACGTCCTACTTGCATGGATGCAATATTGACATCTTTTTGACCGAGTAGTGAACCCACATTACCGATAATACCTGGCTTATCGGTATGAGAGATAAGAATTTGGTGACCGCTTGGCAATACATCGACAGAATAATCATTAATACGCACGATGCGCTCGCCATAACCAGCTAACAATGTACCGGCAACACGAGGTTCTTCGCCGTTTTGTCCTTTTAGGCTCACCGTAATCAAGTTAGTAAAACCTTTCGTCGATGGAGCACTTGTAATGATCACGTTGAGATCTCGTACTTTAGCAAGGTGCATCGAGTTCACGATATTTGCTTCGTCTCCCATATGACGGGAAAGAATACCTTTTAGAATATAACGAGTCAACGGTTGAGTATCGACTTCAGATAGGTCACCTGCATAATCAATACGAATTTCTTGAATCGCTTGTGTTGCCATTTGAGCCGCAAAGCTACCTAATTTCTCACCGAGGGAGAAGTAAGGTTGCAATTTGTTCATCACACTTGCTGCGACTGGAGGCATGTTAACAGCATTTTTGAAAGGCTCATCACGCAAAATGTGCAATACTTGCTCAGATACATCAATCGCTACATTTTCCTGTGCTTCAATCGTAGATGCACCTAAATGTGGAGTTACGATAATTTGAGGATGACTCAAAAATGGATGATCGGCTTGAGGAGGTTCGCTTTCAAATACGTCAAAAGCAGCACCAGCTACAATACCTTCATTCACAGCTGTAATTAAAGCCGTCTCATCAATAACCCCACCACGTGCACAGTTAATAATACGCATGCCTTTTTTCATGACCTGGAATTGAGCAGTAGAGATCATATGTTTTGTTTCTGGCGTTAACGGTGTATGTACCGTCATAAAATCAGCATTGCGGATAATTTCGTCTACACTGGCTAAAGTTACACCCATTTTATCTGCACGTTCTTGCGTTAAGAATGGATCGTATCCCAAAATTTCCATCCCGAATGCTTTGGCACGCTTCGCCACTTCGCTACCGATGCGACCCATACCGAGTACACCTAACGTTTTGTTACGAAGTTCAACCCCGAGGAAAGATTTACGATCCCAAGTACCGCCGATAGTTTTGGCATATGCTTGAGGAATATGACGAGCTAGAGCCATCATCATTGCAAAAGTATGTTCACAGGTAGTGATTGTATTACCGTCTGGTGCATTGATAACAATGATACCGCGTTCTGTTGCAGCATTCAGATCAATATTGTCTACGCCTACACCTGCACGTCCAACGACTTTGAGCTTGGTGGCAGCGTCCATTATTTTTTTAGTGACAGTTGTTTGACTACGTACAAGTAAAGCATCGTAGTCGCCAATAATAGCCACTAATTCATCTTCGCTAAGTCCAGTCTGCTTATCCACAATAATATCTTGAGCGTCTACCAATTGCTGAATTCCTAGATCACTAATCGGGTCTGATACCAATACCTTAAACATAATTTCTTTCCTCCTCCAAAATGGTCAGTCTCTGTACAATCGTTATTTGTCATTTATATAAACACTCGCATCTGCTGTCAGCGCTGAAAACAGCTATGCTATGCTAATATCTATCGTACACATTCTTTTTGGCGAGTTCAATGAGTGAACGCACTACCGCATGAAAGTGAAAATCATACAAAAAAAGCACCCATCCGCACACTACTACTGTAGCAAAGGGACGAGAGCTGTCGTGGTACCACCCTAATTCGCTGTTCTTTCACAAGAATCAGCCTTATGGTCAATGTATTGACCGGATCGCTAACGGGATCAACCGACTGTACCTACTTGAGTTCAATACAGTGACTCAGGATCGCTCAAAGATAACATTTGGCTTACCGATTTGCACCAACCATCGGCTCTCTGAAAACCATCATGTACCTTTTTTCCTTCATAGACGTTAGAATCATTTAATTTTTCATAATGTAACATGGGTTACATATCATGTCAATACAGCAAAGTGAGAAAGTCATAACAAAAGTCCAAAATGAATTTTATCTGAAACGACAAATGTATTCGAACGTAAAGATGTGAGATAATACAATCGTAAATAATTAGGAGCAGAGATAGAAGCTTGTATCCGATAAAATGATATAATAGACAGATACACTATTTTACGTAGCTAAAGGATTGTGATTATGAAAAAAAGCAAGTTTCGTTCATTCAAGATCAAACGAGTACAACCTGAACAATTAACCGATAAATTATTATTGATTAATTTGTATTTAACTCAAGGATTAACACTACTTGTGGGACTGATATGGATATGGTTACAAGGTCGTAATCCATTCACATTGTTAAAGTTACCACAAGAGCTTACATTTATTTTTTGGGGATTAGGACTTGCAGCGCTAATGCTAATTGTTGATCTGTTTATTTCCAAAGTCGTGCCTGAAAATAGTATGGACGATGGCGGAATTAACGAAATGATCTTCAAAAATCGTCCAATCTGGCATATTATTATCATTACACTACTGGTAGGGGTCTGCGAAGAGATTTTGTTTCGGGGAGCTATTCAATATGCAGTAGGTCCTTATTGGACTAGCATTATATTTGCAGCTATTCATTTCCGTTATCTACGACATTGGATTCCTACAGCTTGGGTATTCGTCAGTAGCTACGCACTTGGGTATATATATATTGAATCCGGAACATTGTGGGCACCTATATTATGTCACTTTGCGATTGACCTGATATCCGGTCTAATTATTTCATTGCGGAGGGAAAAATGAGCGAGCGCCTAAGTAGGTTAGAACGTTATAGCAATACAGCAACAACACGAGAAACAAAACAATCCAGTAGAGTAGCCAAATACAGTAGTGGCGAAGAAGGACTTCTTACAGGAGGCCGTATTCGTTTACCAGCAGGTCGTAAAAAGAATGCTGCACATACCGTTCGTAGAGCTGTAAATGAACAAGGGGTATTGACACGATCTAGAACAGGCGAAGTTAGCGAAACCGATGAAGAAGAGAACGAAAAAGATAAAGAATATGTACCTCGAAGTACAATTTATCCCTCTCGAAAAATCAAAATTGCTAAGTTTTTTTATGGTTATCTTATTTTCTTGTTTGTTGCCTTGACGATTATGTTGTTATGGTGGGGGATTAAGCTATCTGGCTTTATGCCGAATTGGTATTGGCTTCAGAATTTAGCAGGTCGTTCTGGTCTATAACATCATTGCTGTGGAACACATTAATTCATCCAACAAAAAAAGCAAGAGTCGCAGTTATTACACTGTAACTCTTGCTTTTTCATTATTCGTTCAAAAGGATGATATTAACGCGCTTTAGGCTCAATCGCATTCGGATCAACAAAAGTATATCCTTTAGCTTCAAGTTTGGTTAATAGTTCATCCAATGCTTCAACAGTCCATGGCAATTCATGCATCAAAATAATACTGCCTGAATGTAATTGATCCATTACGTTAGAAATCACAGCATCTGGATCTTTTTGATTTACCCAGTCCAGTGAACCTACAGACCAGTTCATATACAGCATATTATGTTTTTTCGCTAAGGCATGCACAGTATCATTGGTAGCACCATTTGGAGCACGAAGGAAGCGCGGTGATTCATCAATTGTATCTTCGATCAGCTTCTGAGTGTCCTCGATTTGTTGAGTAACTTTGGCTTTGGATTCATGTTTGAGCACGATATGATCTTGTGTGTGATTACCGATAATTCCACCACGATCATGAATCAATTTCAGCAATTCAGGATGAGTTTTGATTCGATAGCCGTTAACGAAGAAAATCGCTTTAGCATTATGTTTGTCTAACGTATCCATCATGCTGTCGATCATTTTTTTCTCTTTCGGACCATCATCGAAAGTTAAAAGAATCACTTTTTTAGGCGTTTCTTTTGATTCTTTGTTAGGTACGATATCATAATTTTTGTTCATATGATATGTATATTCAGCAGGAGCTGTAGCTTCGCTGTCTTTGGCAGATGTACTTTCAGAAGATTGTCCAGTTGTCGTTCCTTCTGTAGAAGTCGCAGGAGTTGCCGGAGTCTCTGATGTAGCTGTCTCGCTACTTTCAGGTGTTGTTGCCGCTGGAGTGCTAGTATTACTTTGTTCTGTGCTTGTGGTAGGTGTTTCTGTAGTATTTGCCGGTGCTTGATTGCTACAAGCAGACAATATAATCACAGATAACAACAACCAACTTGCTGTTTTTTTAAACATACATTCACGCTCTTTTCTGTCTGAATTGTGAGAAAATAACATCATCAAAAACACGGTGGTGCAAAATACCGCATATGTAAATTAAATCCTTAAACCCTGTGCAAGGTCAACCACAAATATAAAACAATAAGTTACAATCTAGCTATAAATAGGACAAGACCTAAAAAGCACAAACTATTCTTTAAACAAAATAGGTAGTCACTGAAACATTTTTGAGACAAAATAGTCTACCCTATGTATTATTCGTAATCAAGCGTTTTAGTGCGTGCATTTAAGGATAATAAATGGTAACATACCTAATATAGCATTGCTATATTTATCATCGATATGAATAGGCAGTGACATAACCTATACTAATATAGCGGTTATGACCTATGTTTTCCAAGGGGGATCCTATTATGAAAATAGAACGATTGAGCTCAGACAAAATACGGATTTTCCTTACGTTTGATGATCTCACTGAGCGTGGAATTCAAAAAGAAGACATGTGGCAGGAAATTCCTAAAGTCCATGATCTTTTTACGGAAATGATGGATCAAGCGTATAGCGAGCTTGGATTTGATGCTACCGGTCCGCTTGCAGTGGAAGTATTTGCACTTCCTGCACAAGGAATGGTTGTTATCGTGACGCGTGGCAAGTATGACCAACACTTGGGCACGATCAATGAAGAAGATATGGCTGACGAAATATATGAAATGGAAGTTACGCTTGAAGAAACTGATTTTATAGCGTACTCTTTCAAAGATTTTGAAGTTCTTATTGAAGCAGCTCATACTCTCTCCAAAAATGTCACTGAAGCCGGACGGCTGTACCATTATAAAGATAAATGGATTTTGACGATGGATCCAGCTGATGTTGATCTAACAAAACACGCTGCATTGATCGCTGTATTGGCTGAGTTTGGTGATACAACATCATTAACAGAAGCTGTTTTAGAAGAATACGGCAAAGTCGTCATGGCTGAAAATGCAATCGCAACAATCTGTGAACATTTTGATCGTAACGACTAAGCCTTATATAAAGGCACTTCAGGTATATCCTTCGTATGTATAGCGTGAACCGACCGGAAGGAGTTCCTAATCGTATCAGCATTTGGCACAACGTCGGACAGGGTTTACGCAAGAATGGAGGGAGAATATCGAGTGTCTTTATTTTCGATCATGATGGCAGCAATAGCTCCGGGTATTGCTCTGTTGATCTATTTTTACCTCAAGGACAGATATGAACCAGAACCACTCCATTTGGTGATCAAATTTTTTTTCTTGGGCGTAGCTATCGTATTTCCTCTTATGATCATACAACGTACTATGGTGCTTGGACTCGGCGATAGTCCTTATGTATTTTCATTTTTAACGTCAGCAGGAGTCGAAGAATTCGCCAAATGGTTTATTATCTATCATATTTTGTATAACCATACAGAGTTCGATGAACCTTATGATGGAATACTCTATACTGTCGCACTATCACTTGGTTTTGCGACATTAGAAAATGTACTATATGCCTTATACAATTCCATGTCAGTCATGTCTTTACTATTAAGAGGATTACTTCCTGTTTCCGGACATGCTTTATTTGGAGTGATTATGGGCGATTATATCGGCAAAGCCAAATTTACGACAACAAAGCGTAAACGTAATATATTCCTTGCTTTAGGATTAATACTTCCTATTTTCTGGCATGGACTATATGATTTGATTTTGCATATGATGAGCCAATACTGGTTATGGTACATTATTCCATTGATGATTGTTCTCTGGTATGGAGGAATGAGTAAGATCACAAGAGCAAGTAACCGTTCACCTTTCCGCTTTATCAAACGTGAGGAAGAAGTTAACTTGTAGTATTTTCATAAAAAGTAATCAATCGATCTGTTGCTATAGTGCAGAGAAGGTTGATTGCTTTTTTTTGTGTAAAGTGGCAAATTAATACGTATCATTTATAGCGCAAAATGGTATAATTCGTATAACTATAAACGGTGTTGATCACATCAGGGTATCATTAGAAATGGTTGGATATTGTTCAAGGAGGAAGAAGGTATGTCGGTTCAATCGGGGGATATTATTTATTTTCAATTTCAAGCGGTAGAAGGAGATCAGACAGAGATTTATCAAGCGATCGTAGGACGTGTAGATGATGATTCTTTGTATATCGGACAGCTCAGTCACAAAAAGTCTTCTTCTGTTAAAAAATTAGTCTTAGGTGAAGAGTTGTATGCTTATTATTTGATTGATAATGAGATCAAACATTATTTTAGCACCATCGTAACAGGCTTCGATTCCACCTCTTCATTCAGTCGTATTCGCAAACCTCATCAAGAAGAAATTTCAGTGGTTCAAAGACGGCAATATTTGCGTGTTAAAGCTCAAATCGAAGTTGCAATCAAAAAAGAAGATCATCGCTTTGTAGCTATTACGGACAACGTAAGCGCAGGCGGTCTTTCTTTTACAACAGATGTCATGAATAAAATACAGAAAAATGATCTGCTAGAATGTTGGTTATTGCTTCATATGAAAAATGGCAAGATTGATCATATTCCTTTAACAGCCAAAGTGATGAGTGTGATTGATTCTACATCGCTGACTCCTAGATATTTAGCAGAGTACACTGTGATATCGGAAATGGATCGACAAAAAATGATACGGTATTGTTTTGAACGTCAATTCGATTTTAGAGTGCTTTAAATGACGTATGGTTTTTGCATGTTATATTGTACTGTGGTATAATTTGCTTGTCGCAGGCAATGCCTGCTTTTTTAGTGAGTTGTAGTATGAAGTGTTGAGGGGGATTCCCGATTGGTGCGCCAAGGATTAGAACATAGCGGGAAAATGAACATTGCGATTGACGGTCCTGCTGGGGCTGGTAAAAGTACAATAGCCAGGTTGGTAGCTAAACGTCTCGGTTACGTATATGTGGACACCGGTGCAATGTACAGAGCAGTAACATGGCATATGTTAGAACGAAATATCGATCCAGAAAATACTGTAGAAGTGCTTCAAGAGGCACAAAATCTGGTGATTGAATTAATACCGGATGAAGAAGGGCAAAAAGTCCTTGCTAATGAAGTAGACGTTACAGCAGATATTCGTAGCCTTGCCATAAACCGGATTGTTTCACGATATGCGCAAATCGAGGGGCTGAGAGTGAAGCTTGCAGCTTTACAGCGGCAAATGGCTTTGCGTAAAGGCGTTGTGATGGATGGACGCGATATCGGTACTCATGTGCTTCCGGATGCAGAAATCAAAGTTTTTATGACTGCTACTGTACAAGAAAGAGCAAGACGCAGATACGCAGAAATGAATGCTTCGGAAAGTATTACATTAGAGCAACTTGAACGTGAAATTGCAGCGCGTGATCAATTGGATGAACAGCGTGAATTTTCTCCGCTCGTTTGTGCAGAAGACGCCACAGTGCTTGATACTACTTTCATGCCTATTGAAGAAGTGGTCGAGAGTATTATTGCAATGGCACAGAGTGTGCAGTCAGGGAGAGTCTGATTCATGGTATATACCATCTGTAGCACCATTTTACGCATCTTGTATGTTTTTCTATTTAGACTTAAAGCTGTAGGTAAAGAGCACGTTCCCGAGCAAGGTGGAGTATTACTTTGTTCTAATCATATTAGTAATTTGGATCCGCCTACTGTAGGCATTCTGCTAAACCGTAAAGTTCGCTTTATGGCAAAGGAAGAGTTATTCAAAGTTCCTGTTCTGGGTCCATTGATTAGACAGCTCGGTGCTTATCCTGTCAAACGTGGCGGTGTAAGCAAAGAATCGATCAAAACATCCCTTTTGATTTTACGTGAAGGCGGTGTATTGGGGATTTTTCCTGAAGGTAGTCGTAATGCAGGAGATGCTGCTGCCAAAAATGGCGCTGCAAGCTTTGCACTACGAACCGATGCAGCAGTAGTACCTGTCGCTATTGTAGGTCAATACAAGCTGTTCGGCAAAACGAAAGTCGTCTATGGTCCACCTATTAATCTCGATGATTATCGGGGTAAAGGGGCAATAGGTACTGTAGATGAAGCAACAGACAAGATTATGCTAGCGATACGCCAATTAATTCAAGAAAATCAATAATGTTTAATGAAGTTTTGAACCCTGCATTTTGCGGGTTTAAATAAATGGGGTTTGAATTGAGGAGGGCATTGACATGTCGGAAGAAAATAATAACCAAGAAACTACCGAAGTTACAAACCAGGAGGCGCTTGATCAGTTCGTCTCACTGAACAAAGGTGACACTGTCACAGGAACGATCGTCAAAATTGAAGATAACCAAGCTTATGTAAGCATCGGATATAAATATGACGGTATCATTCCGATCCGTGAACTTTCTTCACTACAAGTAGACAATGCTTCTGCAGCTGTTGAAGTAGGACAAGAAGTAGAATGTAAAGTTGTAAGTATCGACGATGAGAAAGAGAAATTGGTTCTTTCCAAACGTGCGATTGACAGCGAAAATGCTTGGGAAGTTCTTGAAAAGAACTTTGAATCAGGCGAAATATTTGAAGTGACTGTATCAGACGTGGTTAAAGGTGGCGTAGTTGCTGATGTTGGCGTACGCGGTTTTATCCCGGCTTCTATGGTAGAACGTCATTTCGTAGAAGATTTCAGCGATTACAAAGGACGCACATTGCGCGTTAAAGTAAAAGAATTGGATCGCGAAAACAACAAAGTCATTCTTTCACAAAAAGATGTATTGGAAGCTGAATACGAAGCTAACAAACACACAGTGATGGAAAGTCTTAAAGAAGGACAAGAATTGACAGGTACTGTACAACGCTTGACTCAATTCGGTGCTTTTGTAGACGTTGGCGGCGTAGACGGTTTGGTTCACGTATCCGAGATCGCTTGGAATCACGTAGACAAACCATCTGATGTATTGTCTGAAGGCGACGAAGTAAAAGTAAAAGTACTTCGTGTTGACCCTGAAAAAGGTAAAATCAGCTTGAGTATCAAAGCTGCTCAACCAGGACCTTGGGATTCAGCTTCTGACAAATTCAACATCGGTGATATCGTAGCTGGTGAAGTTAAACGTCTTGTGAACTTTGGTGCTTTCGTTGAGATCGCTCCAGGAGTAGAAGGTTTGGTTCATATTTCTCAAATCTCTCACAAACACATCGGTACTCCACAAGAAGTTCTTGAAGAAGGACAAACGGTTTCTGTTAAAGTGCTTGATGTTAACACAGAAGAAAAACGTGTTAGCTTGAGTATCAAAGAAACAGAAGAAGCTCCTGCACAATCTGCTAAACCAGAACGCAGCAACAACCGTGGTGACAGAGCTCCTAAACAAGAAGAATTGAACAACCCTAACGTATCTCTAAGCAACCAAGGATTAAGCATCACTCTTGGCGAACGTTTCGGTGACAAATTAAGCAAATTTAAGTGATCATGAGCGAGTGATTTCCTCGCTTAAGCAAACATTAACATTTTAATAATGTTTGCACTGTTTTGAACTTCAAAACGATAGCGAGTGATTTTCTCACTTCATTATTTAAATCATAGTACGGGCTTTTTATGGACGGTCCATTGATAGTCAAGCGACCGCCTTTCTAGTAAAAGTCACTCAATCAATCGGCGAATCCGCAATGGATTCGTCGATTATTGGTTTTAAAGGAATAAATGAAACAGTCGTAAAGTTCATCATAATGTTAGCCAAGTGCAATGTTTTTTGCTATGATGAAAAGCGGAAAGAATGAACAGGAGGAATGGATCGTATGGCAAGACCTGTAGTTGCAATCGTGGGCCGCCCGAATGTGGGGAAATCCACAGTATTTAACCGCATGATCGGTGATCGGCTAGCTATTGTTGAAGATAAGCCTGGTATTACGCGTGACCGTATCTATGGAACATCTGAATGGAATGGTAAAGCATTCAGTGTGATTGATACCGGAGGTATCGAATTAGATGGGGAAGATATGATGCTGAAGTCGATTCGGATGCAAGCTGAACTTGCGATCGAAGAAGCAGATGTTATCGTATTTATGTGTGATGTCAAAAGCGGATTGACTCAATCCGATGAAGAAGTAGCTGGAATACTCTATCGTTCAGGTAAACCGATTATTGTTGCTATTAACAAAGTAGATAACATGGGTCGTATGAATGATATTTATGAATTTTATAATTTAGGATTTGGCGAGCCAATCGGAATCTCAGGAAGTCACGGTAGCGGTATGGGTGATTTGCTAGATGCTGTAGTGAAAGAATTGCCTGAAACTGTTGATGATGAGTATGGCGATGATGTAATTCGTGTAGCTCTAATCGGTCGTCCTAACGTAGGTAAATCTTCGTTGGTCAATGCGATTTTGGGTGAAGAACGTGTTATCGTAAGTAGTGTAGCAGGTACAACACGTGATGCGATTGATACTCCTTTTGAGCGTGACGGACAACGTTATGTATTAATTGATACAGCAGGTATGCGTAAACGTGGTAAAGTATATGAGAATACAGAAAAATATAGTGTCATGCGTGCGATGAAAGCGATTGAACGTGCAGATGTAGTGTTAACGGTTATCAATGGTGAAGAAGGTATTATTGACCAGGATAAACACGTAGCAGGTTATGCACATGAAGCAGGAAAAGCAGCTATTTTCGTAGTAAACAAATGGGATGTTGTAGAAAAAGATGACAAAACCATGCGTCAATTTGAATCCAATATCCGTGATCATTTCTTATTTATGAGTTATGCTCCTGTTGTATTCTTGTCTGCATTGACGAAGCAACGTGTTCACAAATTATTACCGGTTGTGCAACAAGTAGCTGAGCAACATGCACTACGTATTCCAACTCATTTATTAAATGATGTAGTCTCTGATGCGATTGCTATCAATCCTCCACCGACAGATAAAGGGAAACGGATGCGTATTAACTATGTAACTCAGGTTGCAGTTAAGCCACCAACAGTGATTGTCTTTGTGAATGAACCTGAAATGATGCACTTTTCGTATGAGCGTTATTTGGAAAATAAAATTCGTGCGGCGTTCGACTTTATTGGTACACCGATTCGAATATTTACACGCCGAAAATCAGCATCAGATAATTAAGGAGAGAAGCATGTGATTTTATCAGTCGTGGCTATTATTATTAGTTATCTGATTGGTTCGATCAGCTTTAGCGTACTTATTGCTAAATGGCTGAAAGGAATCGATATCCGTGATCACGGAAGCGGCAACGCCGGAGCAACCAATACATTGCGCGTACTAGGCAAAGGACCTGCTATATTTGTACTTTTGTTAGATGCGCTCAAAGGTGTGGCAGCTATTTGGCTTGGCGTTTGGTTCAGTATCGGGCTATCCGGACATACGATGTACTGGGTTCCTGCTTTATGCGGAATTGCAGCTATTTTGGGGCATAACTGGCCGATCTATTTCCGTTTTCGCGGAGGTAAAGGAATTGCAACAACGATTGGTGTTCTCGCCACGTTATGTATTGTTCCAACATTGATTGCAGGTGTATTCGCTATTGCATCGATTGTGATCACTCGTTATGTATCATTAGGTTCGTTAATTTTTGTTACGTTAACGCCTATTGTATTACTGATTCAAGGATATTCTGCACCGATTGTTACAGTCAGTGTAATTATCTGGTTGCTTGCAGTATGGCGCCATCAGACGAATATTGTCAAAATATTCAAAGGCACTGAAAACAAAATCGGATCCAAAGCAGACAAGGGAGGAAACAAAGTTGTCTGAAAAAGTGACCGTTCTAGTAGCTGGTAGTTGGGGAACTGCGCTTGCTTCTGTGCTTGCAGACAATGGTCTACAAGTAACCGTATGGGCGCGTAGTGAAGAGCAAGTTGCCGAGATGAATCAACAGCACACCAATACAAAGTATTTACCAGATGCAGTTCTGTCCACTCAAATTACAGCAACTTCTGATCTTGCTGCTGCAATGGATGGAACAAAAGCAGTTGTGATTGTTGCCCCTTCCAAAGCAATGCGTCAAGTATGTAGTGATCTTAAGCCTTATTACCATCCTGATATGCTCTGTATTCATGCGACCAAAGGGTTTGAAACTAAGACACTGAAACGCATGTCTACTGTCATCAGCGAAGAACTAGGCTGTTTAGAGTCAGATGTGGTTGTTCTATCTGGCCCTAGTCATGCCGAAGAAGTGGTGAAACGTCTACCGACTACGGTAGTGGTTGCTTCTCACAATGCCAAAGCAGCAGCGGCGGCACAGTCTTTATTTATGAATGAAGATTATTTCCGTGTCTATACCAATCTAGATCTAGTTGGTGTAGAGCTTGCAGGTGCACTTAAAAACATTATTGCGCTAGGCGCAGGAATGGTCGACGGTCTTGGATTTGGTGATAATGCCAAAGCCGCTTTGTTGACTCGTGGACTTGCTGAAATGGTACGTGTGGGTAGTGAAATGGGTGCGAATCCATTAACCTTTTCAGGACTTGCCGGGATTGGTGACTTGATGGTCACAGCTAGTAGCCAACATAGTCGTAACTGGAGAGCAGGCTATATGTTAGGTCAAGGCAAATCACTCGATGAAGTGATGGCTTCGATGAATATGGTTGTTGAAGGTATACGTACGACGGAAGCAGCACGGGATATCTCTTTAAAATACAATGTACAAATGCCGATAGCTGAGCAATTGTATCATGTGTTATTTGAGCAGAGTGATCCTCGTACAGCAGTAGAAACGTTAATGGGACGTAATCCCAAAAATGAAATGGAAGTCATGAAGCTAGAAACATGGCAACAATGGCATTCCTAAAAAAAGAAATAGGCAGGAACGACGGGGTAGATATCATCCTTTCGTTCTTTTTGCACAGGAAGGAGTAGGAAATCATGGTGGAAACGCAGCAGCAGGTACAGCAGAAAAAAGAGCTGATACCTTCTCTGGAGCAGCTTGTTCGTCTGCTTCAACCTTTGGAGGAGCAATCTCCATGGTTGCTTGGTGGAAGCTGTGGTCTTTTACTGCATGGTGTGAAATTAGACAAAGCTCCACGCGATATTGATTTATATACCGATGAGATTCGGATAGATACGCTTCACAAACAATTGTCGAGTGAGTTCTCTATTTTGGATGAACCAATACTTGACGAGACAAGAACCTATCGCTCAACATTAAGCCATTATCAGTTAGGTACTTATACGATCGAATTGGTAGGTGGATTTGAAGTTCGAGC
The DNA here is from genome assembly GCF_028594455.2 of Paenibacillus sp. PK4536. NCBI lineage: Bacteria > Bacillati > Bacillota > Bacilli > Caryophanales > Paenibacillaceae > Paenibacillus > Paenibacillus sp. PK4536. Next base: position 4,369,849 of record NZ_CP126313.1, on the reverse strand, counting down.
CAGAGAATCCTATTATCGTGTGCATGTAGAGCCTGTGCTTTATCCTGCTGCTCCTGTATATACGCTAGAATCAGGTGGTAGTATTCATTTGATGCCTTTAGCCCATGAATTGATTTTTAACCTATTGCGTGATCGACCGGATCGTTACGAACCTATTAGTGAGCGTATTCGTGAGCAATCACAGGATCATGCAACACTGATTGAACAGATCATTCAACATAATGGATTTCACCCTCAATTTATGCAGCGTATACGTAGATTAGCTGGAATAAACGGTTAAAAGGAGAAAATAATGTCCAGAACAGACAAAGCTCAAGTCACCTTTTTGCCATCTGGTAAGTCAATACAGGTCAGTTCAGGAACCACAGTACTTACAGCCGCACGTAAAGCAGGCGTTCATATTGCTGTGCGTTGCGATGGCAAAGCCGCTTGTTTGATGTGCAAAGTGAATATTGCTCATCCGTATGATGAGGAGAATCAATCATGTATTTCAACAGCAGAACCTGCCGAAACACGTAAATTAGGAGTTTTGATCGGTCAAGGTGTACGATTGTCATGTCAAGCCAAAGTGATCGGTGATTTGACGGTAGAAGTTCCAGAAGATCGGCTGAAAGCCGCGATTCGCAAACAAATGGAGCAACAAAACGAAGATCTGAGTGATTGGTAGATAAAAAAGCGTAAAATGCTTGAAATTAAAGGGTGAGTATATTACTATAGGTTTGTTCCGCCTTCTGCGCTCTATAGGCAGTTGGTGATATTTTCGAAAATTCCGCGGTGTTTACGTATATTTCGTGCAAACGAAAAACCTAGCAGCAAGTGGAGCAATCGATACAAATACTTTAGGAGGTGAAACATATGAACAAATCCGAATTGATCGCGCAAGTATCAGAAACAACTGATTTGCCGAAAAAAGACGTAACTAAAGCAGTTGATGCTGTTTTTGAAGCTATCGCTGGTGCACTACAAAGTGGTGATAAAGTACAATTAGTTGGATTTGGTAACTTCGAAGTTCGTGAGCGTTCTGCACGTAAAGGACGTAACCCACAAACAGGTGAAGAGATCGATATCGCAGCTAGCAAAATCCCGGCTTTTAAACCTGGTAAAGCATTGAAAGATGGAATTAAATAAGTTATTACATATTCCATGTGCAGGAAAGACCGTGACGATCATGTTCACGGTCTTTTCCATATCTGATCTACGTTGAATACGAAAAGGGGATAACATTTATGGAATCACCAGACAATAATTATACCAATAGTGACTATATTGTGATCAAAGCGAAAGATAACGGAGTACAGGTAATTGGCTTGACTCGTGGACGTGATACTCGTTTTCATCATACAGAGAAATTGGACAAAGGCGAAATTATGGTTGTTCAATTTACAGAGAATACATCAGCGATTAAAGTGCGTGGTAAAGCGGAAGTCATGACTAAACATGGCTCTATGGATACAGAAGTATAATCAATATGGCATCTAATCTTGAATACGTAATGTACTTAAATACTGGCTTCCTCATGTTTAATAGTTGATTAAGGTTGAGGAAACCAGTATTTTTCTATGTCATGAATGAACTTACAAATCTTCACTAGCCCTGTCTTGTCAAAAAAACATATGGTATAATGAACTGAAATGGCTGAAAAGATATCTTTTAGGCTATACTATGTTTGTGAAAATAAAGACTTGCACTATAAAGGCGTCGGAGGCTGAGATGAAACCATACCGTTTGTTGGAAACATCCCGAAAATACACAGAATACGATATGATTCAAAAGCATACAGGAGTTCCCGAGTTTCCAGACACTCGTGTACATTTACTTCATGCCTTTTTGAATATGAAAGATCAGGATGATACTGTCTCACATCGTGGAGAATTATTCCCCCTTGTAGCAGGTATTGTACAGATGGCAATGGATACCCATGATATGATCGATACACTGGCTGTTCATCAAGAAGAAGAAGCGATGCGTGCTAGACAGTTAAATGTGTTAGCAGGTGACTTTTTCAGTAGTCGTTTTTACGAATTGTTGTCCAAAGCAGGCGAGATTGAAATGATCTCATTACTAAGTGCAGCTATTTGTGAAACAAATCGTCTTAAGATGAATCTGTATCACAATGTTCAAAGTGAACAATTTACAGCAGAGCAATATGTAGAGTCGCTGACACAGCTTAAAATGGAGCTGTTTATTTTGTTTACACCGTATATTCCTACAGAAGTAGCTGAATTATGGCAAGCATTATTGGTTGATTTTAGTCGTGCAGAGATACTAGCTAATGAATTGACACGCGCACATGGAGAACAAGGGCCTTTTGGTAGCTATGCTCTGTATAAAGTGATTGCACATGTACAAGAGCAGAATAAAGAGAATCTGATGAGTGATGCCGTCACTACAGACCATTGGAATAAATGGGATCAGACGTATCAGATCAATGAACATCTTCGTTCAGAATTAAATGCTGTGTTGACAGATATTAAGCAACGTCTAGCGCAAGCCGGTTATGCTGAATTGCAGACTGAAATTGTACAGCTGACAGAGGCTTATCAGGATATAGCATCGACTAAAAATCGCTAAGCCTTTTAGTTAAAATCATAATATTCCCAAAGTAGTTACTTTAAAATGAGGTGATTGTATCGTGAGTAAACCAGAAGCTGTCAAACCTAAAGAGCAATTTGTACAATCTGTTTTTGAGTCTATTGCTCCAAAATACGATATGATGAATGATTTGCTCAGTTTCCGTCGCCACAAAGCTTGGCGCAAATTTACAATGAAAAAGATGAACGTGCAACCAGGGACTTCGGCGCTGGATGTATGTTGCGGAACATGTGATTGGACACTAAGTATTGCTGAAGCTAGCGGTACCGGTCAAATCAAAGGGCTAGATTTCAGTCCAAATATGTTGAAAGTTGGTCAGCACAAAATCAACCGTGATGGTTGGAAAGATAATATTACGTTGACTCAAGGGAATGCAATGGATCTTCCATACGAAGATAATTCTTTTGATTATGTCACAATAGGGTTCGGATTACGTAATGTACCAGATCTGGTTCAAGTGTTAAAAGAAATGCAGCGTGTTGTGAAACCTGGGGGTATGGTAGTTTGTTTAGAATTATCCAAACCCACATGGCAACCATTTAAAGGGCTGTATTATTTCTATTTCCAAAACTTATTGCCACTTATGGGCAAACTTGTAGCCAAACATTACGAGCAATACAAATGGCTGCCTGATTCACTCAAGCTGTTCCCGGGACGTGCAGAACTGGCGCAAATTTTCCGAGATGTTGGGCTAGATAATGTTCAGGCGTACCCCTTAACAGGTGGTATTGCGGCACTTCATATTGGGATCAAGGAGAAGTAGAATGTTTAAGAAATTTAAAGTATTTTTAGAAATGATTAAAATAGAGCATACGCTATTTGCGTTGCCTTTTGCTTTTATGGGAGCAATCTTAGGATCCTATGTGATTAATGGTCATTTGCCTTTATGGTCACAGATTGGATGGATTTTGTTAGCGATGATCGGAGCACGTACAGCTGCGATGAGTCTTAACCGTCTCATAGATCAGGTATTTGATGGCAAAAATCCACGTACAATGATGCGTGCGATTCCAGCAGGTCTGTTGCGCTCAAGTGAAGTGGTATTATTTACACTGATTTCATTAGTGATCTTTTTCTGGGCAGTGACACAGTTAGATCCGTTAGCGTTGAAATTATTACCGATTGCTATCTTCATGCTGGTGATCTATTCCTACACCAAACGTTTTACATGGCTTTGTCATGTGATACTGGGTATGACGCTGGGTCTAGCTCCATTAGGTGGATGGATTGCAGTAACCGGTCATTTTAGCTGGACAGCGATTGTGTTTTATATTGCAGTTACATTTTGGACAGCTGGTTTTGATGTGATTTATGCTTGTGCAGATGAAGAATTTGACCGTGAAGAAGGGTTATATTCGATTCCAAGTCGCTTTGGTATTGCTAGAGCGCTCAAAATTGCACAAGGATTCCATGTGATTACAGCAGTCGGTCTGATTGCGATTGGTATTATGGCAGGATTGGGTTGGTGGTATTTCGCCGGCGCTGTAATTGCACTTGCTATCTTATTCTATCAACATTATATTTTGACACCTAAAGATTTAAGTCGTTTGCAGACTTCATTCTTTACATTAAATAGTACGCTGAGTCTGATCGTATTTGTATTTACATTGATCGATCTGGTGGTGAAACAGTGGTGGTAAATTCTACAGAACATACAGCGAATCAACGCTATATTGTAGGAATTACAGGTGCTAGTGGTTCGATATATGGCATTCGACTAACCGAGGTATTATTATCCCTCGGTTATACTGTTCATCTAGTGATCTCCAATGCGGGTTGGCGCGTACTTAAAGAAGAGATGGACTGGGAAGCCTCAAGCCGGGAAGAAATGCTAGAGCAGTATTTCAGTACATGGTCAGCACAATTAGTCTATCATTCCTTTGCAGACATCGGAGCTACGATAGCGAGTGGATCATTTCGGGTCAAAGCAATGATCATTGTTCCTTGTTCGATGGGCACTCTGGCGAATATTGCAGGGGGAATGTCTGCTAACTTAATGACACGAGCAGCAGATGTGGTGCTTAAAGAGGAGCGTAAACTGGTTATAGTACCAAGAGAGACTCCGCTTCAAGCGATACATTTAGAAAATATGTTAAAACTAGCACGTATGGGCGTGAGTATTGTTCCGGCTATGCCTGCTTTTTATTATCGTCCGAAAACGTTGGATGATACGGTCGACTTCATGGTTGGCAAGGTGCTCGATATTCTGGACATCGAACATCAATTATTTGAACGATGGGGGAATGGTCGTGAAAAGTTTTGAACAGCCTTTCAAAATTGGTAAAATAGAATATACAAACGATTGGCCGGTGTATCATCATTTTGATCCGTCGGCTCTATCCTTGCCCGCAGAGATTCATAGCGATCTTCCTGCTAACTTGAATCGTGGTTTGTTAGAAGAAACATTGTATCTTACCCCTGTGTCCTCATTTGCTTATGGTACGCGTTCATCTGATTTCTGGTTATTGCCTGATCTATCAGTGAGTGCTAAAAATGCAGTCGGATCGATTCTTCTGTTTTCCAGAAAGCCTATTGCGGAACTGGGAAATGGAACGATCGCACTGACCAATACGTCAGCTACTTCGATCAATCTACTCAAAATTATTCTGCATAAACGTTATCAATTGACACCAGAATATATTTCGATGGATCCAAGCTTGGATGAAATGATGGAACAAGCAGATGCAGCATTATTGATTGGCGATCATGCTATTGCAGCGGCACAAAAAGAAACAGGTTATATTGTGACCGATCTAGGGCAAGAGTGGAAGTCATGGACAGGACTCAGTATGACTTTTGCTGTATGGGCTGTTAACAAGAAATTTGCAGCTACATATCCTGAGTTTGTAACCGAAACAGCGCAACAATTGGTGAAAAGTAAACAACGTTCTATCGCTGATCTGAATCCAGTGATTCAAGAAGCTCAGCAAAAAATGGGCGGCGATCATGCGTATTGGAAACATTATTTTCAGCAATTATGGTATGATTTTGGAGAAAAAGAGCAACAAGGTCTAGCATTGTATTTTAAATATGCGTATGAACTCGAATTATTAGATCATGAAGTACACATGGAATTATGGACTGACAATACACTGATACGGGTGAACGAATGAAACTACTGGATATTTTCGGGACACTAAAAAAAGATATGAATGTGATAGAAAGACAGCTTAGTCATAGTATAGACAGTGAACATCCTTTATTGAATGAGACATCACTGCATCTGCTCAAAGCGGGAGGCAAACGACTTCGTCCCGCTTTTGTGTTGCTTGGAGGCAAGTACGGTACGTATGATCTAGATCGTCTTAGTAATGTCGCTGTAGCTTTGGAATTGATTCATATGGCTTCACTGGTACATGATGATGTGATTGATGATGCAGATACACGTCGTGGTCAGCCTACTGTCAAATCCAAATGGGATAACCGGATAGCGATGTATACAGGCGATTATATTTATGCCAAAGCATTGATGATTGTTGCTCGTCTGGAAAATCCTCAAATTCATCAGGTATTATCTAAAGCGATGGTACAGATGTCGATTGGTGAGATGGAACAGATTAGAGACTTTTTCAATACAGGGCAAAGTATTCGTCGCTACTTACTGCGTATTCGTCGTAAAACAGCGCTATTGATTGCGATCAGTTGCCAATTAGGTGGAATTGCAGCGAATGCACCCAAAGAAGTCACTCGCGAGTTGTATCGTTATGGCTACAACGTAGGCATGGCTTTTCAGATTCGTGATGATGTACTTGATCTGTGTGGTACCGAGAAGCAATTAGGTAAACCACCGGGTAGTGATTTGCGCCAAGGCAATATTACGATCCCTGTTTTGTATGCTCTTCAAGATGAATCACGTAGAGAACCGCTACTTGCTGAAATTACAAGAATTCATAACGCTAACGGCGAGACAGATGTAACAACAGCAGTACGTATGGTACGTGAAAGTCAGGGTATTCAAGAAGCTGAATTATTAGCTGATCGTTATATTCAAAAAGCAATGCATGCACTGAGTCAATTGCCAGCGGGTAGAACCCAAAAGCATTTGCAAGAGATTGCTAAATTTGTCGCTAATCGTTCACATTAACCTACAACAATGTTCGACAATTTAATGTTTTATGGCACAATATAGAAGATTGTGTAAAATAAAAGTCTTTTGGATACGTAAAATATTTCTTAATCACTAATAGAGTGGGATCATACGGTCGATATATACATTACAAAGCATATTGAATAGCGGTTCAAATCTATATTTTGTTCAAATATTCGATATGTCCAGTAATGTATGCTACTCAGGTTTGAGTACAATCAGAAAATGTCGAAAATTGCTATGAAACGCTTCCTTTCTGTAAACAATGGTTTCTGTTAGAATACACAGGTGGGCATAATTACCAATCGTGTCCAATGCAGATCACATTGTAGATAATGGGAGAGTGAACTAATGGAACGCACATTTTTGATGATTAAACCTGATGGTGTGCAGCGGGGGTTAATAGGACGCATTGTCAGTCGTTTGGAGGACAAAGGCTTTAAGCTGGTAGGTGGCAAATTCGTAACCGCAACAGAGCAACAGGCAAAACGTCATTATGCTGAGCACGAAGGCAAAGCATTCTATGATAATTTGATTAGCTTTATTACTTCAGGTCCGGTATTCGCTATGGTCTGGGAAGGTGATGATATCATCACAATCTCTCGCATGGTTATCGGCAAAACTAAAGTAACTGAAGCACAACCTGGAACGATTCGTGGTGACTTTGCTAATCATACTCCACTCAATCTGATTCACGGTTCCGATTCAGTTGAAAGTGCTGAACGGGAGATTGCTAATTTTTTTGACGAGAACGAACTAAGCGTTTACGACAAAAATATTTCAGCATGGATCTAAACATACCCTCGCATGGACTGCACTTATAATGATGATCAAGGAAGTGATCCCATGCTTATTAATGATACTATTCATTCAGATTCGGATTATGTAGGTTTTATAAAAAAAGTAAAAGATAATACTGGAATCGATTTGTCTCAATACAAAGAAGCTCAAATGAAGCGTCGTCTGACCACATTACGTACCAAAAATGGTTTTTCTACATTTAGCGCTTTTTTCGATGCGATGTTAAAAGATAAAACGTTATTTTATGAATTTTTGGATCGTATGACGATCAACGTGTCTGAATTTTGGCGTAACCCAAACCGTTGGGAAGTATTGCGTGATTCCATTTTACCGCAATTGCAAAAAAACAACGGTAAAAACTTGAAAGTATGGAGCGCAGCATGTTCTACAGGTGAAGAGCCATATACATTGTCTATGATCCTTGCTGACAAAAATCTGTTGTCCAGTACAACTTTACATGCTACGGATATTGATGATGGCGCATTGGAAAAAGCTAAAAAAGGAATGTATCTAGAACGTTCACTTAAAGATGTTCCTGCTGATGTAGCCAAACGTCATTTTACAGCAGATGGTCATATGTTCCATATCAGTGACTCGCTGAAAAAAGCGGTTAATTTCCGTAAAGGTAATCTACTGACCGATACGTTTGAAACAGGATACGATCTAATCGTATGTCGCAATGTTATGATTTATTTTACAGAAGAAGCCAAAAACATGCTGTATCATAAATTCGCTAACAGTCTGCGTCCTGGTGGAGTATTATTTGTAGGCAGTACGGAGCAGATTTTCTCTCCGGCACAATATGGGTTTGAGACATCAGAAACATTCTTCTATTACAAAAAAGGCTAATTATTGCCTAGACTGCAATAGAAAAAGTGCACATGATTGAGGCTAGTACTACGCGATACTTATCTATGTATAGAGTGATCTGTTATGTTCTACATGCAGAAAAACGATACAATAACTTTAAATAAAAACACGCTGCTTGTATCGTCGATGACGAAAAGGTAGCGTGTTTTTTATGATACACAGGGAGAAAGAACACTTTAAATCAATGTTTTGCGCTTTCTTGTCAAACCGCTAGATGCTGTACTATAATAAGCAAAGATAATTACGGATTTTAGCAATGCACAGTTTAACAGTTTAAAGGGGGAACGCAACAATGAGTTTACGTTATTTAACAGCAGGGGAGACACATGGTCCCCAATTGACTGCGATTATTGAAGGATTACCAAGCCAGCTTGAGCTGGATTTTGAAGCATTGAATTTCCAACTAGCACGTCGTCAGAAAGGGTATGGACGAGGTCGCCGGATGCAAATTGAAAAAGATACAGCTGATATCGTAGGCGGTGTACGTCATGGATACACAACAGGAGCGCCTGTAGCTCTAGTTGTAGCGAACAATGATTGGAAACACTGGACAAAGATTATGAATATTGAGCCGATGGAAGGTACAGATGAAGAAAAACGTCGTGTACACCGTCCACGTCCAGGTCATGCGGATCTGAATGGCGGTCTTAAATATAATCATAAAGATTTGCGTAACGTATTAGAGCGCTCCAGTGCGCGTGAAACTGCTATTCGTGTAGCTTGTGGAGCAGTAGCACGTCAGTTCCTTGAAGCATTCGGAATCAAAGTAGCTGGACAAGTCATTCGTATCGGTGAAATTGCAGCTCCACCTCACAATCTTCCACTGGATGAGCTGGTTGCTCAGACAGAAGAGTCTTCTGTACGTGTAGTGGATAAAGAAACCGAGCAAAAAATGGAAGCTTATATTGAGCAAATCAAAAAAGAAGGCGACTCGATCGGTGGCGTCGTTGAATGTATTATCGAGGGCGTGCCTGTAGGTTTGGGAAGTTTTGTTCAATATGATCGCAAGCTCGATGCACGTATCGCTCAAGCTGTAATGTCGATCAATGCTTTTAAAGGCGTAGAGATTGGCATAGGCTTTGAAGCAGGTGAACTTCGTGGTTCACAAGTGCATGATGAGATTTTATATAATGAAGAGCGTGGATATCACCGTGCAAGCAATCGTTTAGGCGGATTTGAAGGCGGAATGACAAATGGTATGCCTATCGTGGTTCGTGGTGTCATGAAACCTATTCCTACTTTGTACAAACCGCTACAAAGTGTAGATATCGATACCAAAGAAGCATTTACAGCTCAAGTCGAGCGTTCAGATGCTTGTGCTGTACCTGCCGCTAGTGTTGTGCTTGAAAGTGTTGTTGCTTGGGAAGTAGCCAAGGCTTTCCTTGAGAAATTTGGTGGCGATTCGATGGATGAGATTCGTAATAATCTTAAAAATTATTTAGCTCAAGTGGAGCAATACTAATGTCTGCGGTGAGAACCGTTGATGTCCAACTTGGCGAACGCTCTTATCCGATTTATATTGGAGAAGATTTGTTACAACAGGCAGGAACGTATTTAGACAATCATCGCATTTCCAAGCAAAGCCCGATACTGATCGTTACCGATGAACATGTGGCTGATCCTTATCTTGCTATCGTGGAGCAGTCTTTGACTGCTTCTGGATTTACAGTGGTGACAGCGATTGTAGGTGCAGGTGAACAATCCAAATCGATGTCTGTATTTGAAGAAGTGATGACCAAAGCCATTCAAGGCGGTCTGGATCGCAAATCGACTGTAATTGCACTCGGTGGGGGCGTAGTGGGCGATCTAGCTGGGTTTGTAGCTGGTTCATATATGCGCGGGATTCGTTTTATCCAAATGCCCACCAGTGTACTTGCCCATGATAGTAGTGTGGGTGGTAAAGTAGCAATTAATCATCGTCTGGCGAAAAATATGATTGGTGTTTTTCATCAGCCGGAGTTCGTATTATATGATCTGACAACACTTCAAACATTACCCAAACGTGAAGTTTATGCTGGACTTGCAGAGATGGTGAAGCATGGTTTAATCTGGGATAAAGAATTTGCTTACTGGTGTCTGGAACACGCTGACGAACTGAAATCAGTCGATATGACAGCGATGGGTTATGGTCTGGAAAAAGGCTGTTCTATCAAAGCGATCGTGGTTTCTCGTGATGAGCGTGAGAACGACTTGCGAGCTATTCTTAATTTGGGACATACGATAGGGCATGCCATCGAAGCTGTAGCAGGGTATGGCGAGATTATTCACGGTGAAGCGATCTCTATCGGTATGGTTGGTTCTGCGCTTATCGGTGAACAATTAGGTGGAGAACCGGGTCTTGTTGATACGACCCGTCATATGTTGACAGCTCTTGGGTTACCTATAGTATTGCCTCAGCGTCTAGATGTCGATCAGATTATGGAAGCAATGATGCATGATAAGAAATTCCAAGAAGGATCAATGACATTTGTGGTTCCCAAATCAATCGGTGTTGTGGAAATCAATCACAACGTAGATTATGATCTGGTACGCCGGGTTGTTGAGCAATTAAAGGAAGAGGTGTAAACGATGTACAATCGAGGAATTCGTGGGGCTACTACAGTGATCAATAACGACAAAAAGGAAATATTGGATGAAACCGTAGTATTGCTGAAGGAGATTGTAGACCGTAATCAATTTGAACCTGAAGATATCAGCTGTATCTGGATTACGATGACCCCTGATCTGGATGCTATTTTTCCAGCACTTGCTATTCGTGAGATGGAAGGTTGGAATATGGTTCCTTTAATGTGTGCGGTAGAAGCAGCGGTACAGAACAGCTTACCTCAATGTATCCGGTTAATGATTCAAGTGAATACGACGAAATCACAACAAGAAATCAGACATGTGTATTTAAACGAAGCCAAGCGATTACGTCCTGATTTGGCACTTTCAGAATAGGGATAAGATGTAAGGGTTGCGTTAGACGTTTCTTTTGCTGTATAGTAGTCGTTAAGATAAATAGTAAGAGCCGTGTAATGAGCTGAGATGCAAGTTAGAGGTAGAGAAGAGTATAGATGAGAATGAAACGTAAGCCTTGTCGGCGGGCAGAGCGGATTGATCCATAGGTGTGAAGACACTGTATGTTATTCAATTCGGATCGTGTGCCAGCAGGAAGACAACAGCGAAGACGTTTCAAGCAGTATAACGTAGTATAGCTAGAAATAGAATCATAGAAAGAACTGTATGGTGAGATAGTCATCATCGATTGGATTATTATTGTATTCATTATTTATAGATAACGAGAGGTACAAGAGTGTATCGCTGTTATGCTAAATAAACAATAAGAGATTCATAGATGCTAACTTGATCGCTAACAGATTATAAGTCAGCCGTATACATAGATATGTTATACGATTGCTACTTTCTTTATACTATTTGTAGTGTAATACTTCGGGTCTGCCAGAATCTGAGGTAGTCGATTCTGACATTTGTACATTTTGTACGTCTATTGCAGCCTTCATGCGTCAACACGCGTGAAGGCTTTTTTAGTACCCAAAATACAAATCTGAGGAGCGACTTCTATGATTCAACCTAATATCGAACAAGTGATTGCAACATCGAAAGAATATAATTTGATTCCTATTGTCAAACGTTTGCTAGGAGATATGGAGACACCGATTCGGATTTTTCAACGTTATGCTGATCATAAGCGTGCATTTCTGTTGGAAAGCGTAGAGGGCGGTAGCAAATGGGCGCGATATTCATTTATTGGTAGTGATCCATTTTTATTGATCTCCGGGAAAAAGGGCAGAATCAAGCTTGAAATCAATGGTCAGGAAGCTGAATTAGCAGGTAAGCCGATTGAACAACTCAAAACATTATTACAGCGTTATCGCAGTCCCAAAGTAGAAGGCTTACCTCCATTTACAGGTGGAGCTATTGGTTTCTTCGGTTACGATCTACAGCAATATTATGAAAAATTACCTGCTCATCGCATAGATGACATGCAGATGGATGATATTCAGTTTATGTTTTGTGATCAGATTGTCGTCTTTGATCATGTGAAGCAACATATTTTGCTAGTTGGTAATGTGCATGTACCGGATAACGCAACAGAACAACAGATTCGTGAAGCGTATATCAAAGCTAGTCGTAAGCTAGAAGCAACAGAAGATTTGTTGAAAACACAACCTTCTATAAGCACGATGGGACGTAGCCCGGTATCGGAAGATGTAGAAATGGGCGAAATTCAATCCAATATGACCAAAGAAGAATATATAGATGGTGTACATCGTGCCAAAGAATATATTCGTGCCGGTGACATTTTTCAAGTGGTGTTGTCACAACGTTTTCATATCGAGACTGAAGTTTCACCACTTGAAGTGTATCGGGTGTTACGTACGATGAACCCGTCGCCTTATATGTATTATTTGAAAATGGATGATGAGATTATCGTCGGGACATCACCAGAAGCGCTTGTCAAAGTAGCGGGTGATCGCTTAGAGACTCGACCGATAGCAGGCACACGTCCTCGCGGTAAAACAGAAGCGGAAGATCAAGCTTTGGCTGAAGAATTGCTTCAAGATGAAAAAGAACGTGCAGAGCATCTTATGCTTGTCGATCTAGGACGTAATGATCTAGGACGTGTCTCTGAATTCGGAAGTGTCAAAACAGATACGTTTATGGAAATTGAACGTTATTCGCATGTAATGCATATTGTGTCTGGAGTATCAGGTACACTGCATAAAGATAAAGACTTTTTCGATGCTTTCTTATCTTGTCTACCCGCAGGAACCGTATCAGGTGCACCTAAGTTAAGAGCGATGGAGATTATCGCTGAGATCGAAAATGAAGCACGGGGTGCATATGCAGGTGCTATCGGATATCTTGGATTCTCTGGCAATATGGATGCTTGTATCACGATTCGGACGATTATTTTCAAAAATGGTAAAGCTTATGTGCAAGCCGGAGCAGGCATTGTATGGGATTCGGTTCCAGAAAAAGAATACGAAGAGACGGTAAATAAAGCAAAAGGGATGCTCAAATCGATTCGTGTAGCGGAAGCGATGTTTTTACCTAAACCACAAGATCATGATTCTGAAATTAATCAAGATTATATGTACGGATATGATCGTTAAATAGCATTACATCAAGTTATTAAGTATTACATCGATAAATATAGAAAGATAAAAGAGTTAAAGGAGAGACAGAGATGGTTGGGAATGAACTGATGCAACAAGCGATAGCTACAATTATAGAAGGCAAGCACTTAACACGAGAACAATCCAATCAAGTGATGCATGTGATTATGAGCGGTATTGCGACACCTTCACAGATTGGAGGGTTACTGACAGCCCTTCGTATTAAAGGAGAAACGGTCGAAGAAATCACAGGTTTGGCTGAAGCAATGCGTACAAATGGTGGGAGTGTTCCTGTACTATCCGATGGATTATTAGATACATGTGGAACAGGCGGTTCCGGGATTCACAAATTTAATATTTCAACTGTATCGGCGATTATTGCTTCTTCGATCGGTGTAAGGGTAGCAAAGCATGGTAACCGCTCTGCTTCAGGTAAAGCTGGAAGTGCAGACGTATTAGAAGCTTTGGGTGTGAATATTAGTCTTAATCCGGATCAAGCAGCTAAGTGTCTAGAAGATATCGGCATCTGCTTTATGTTTGCACAGGTCTTTCATCCATCAATGAAGCATGCCGCAGCGACTCGTCGTGAATTAGGCGTACGAACGGTATTTAATATGTTAGGGCCTTTAACCAATCCAGCAGGAGCAGATCGTCAATTGATTGGACTGTATGATATTACAAAAATCGAGACCGTAGCACATACCCTTCATTTATTAGGGCTAAAACGTGCACTGGTTGTCGCAAGTCTGGATGGTCTAGATGAGATCAGTATATCTGCACCTACAAGAGTGGCTGAATTAAAAGATGGACACGTACACACATATGAGATCAGTCCTAGCGATTTTGGATTACCGACTCATCCGATTGAACATACATTAGGCGGAGACGCCATGGAAAATGCAGATATTATTCGTAGTGTACTTCGTGGAGAAGAAAGTGCTTATCGAGATGTAGTCGTAGCGAATAGCGCAGCTTGTATTTACCTTTCAGGGCAAGCAGAGACATTGGCTCAAGGAGCGATTATAGCAGCACAAGCGATAGATTCAGGTGCGGCTGCTCATAAGTTACAACAATTAATAGACACAACGGAGGGATTAAGTTATGTATCTTGATCGTATTGTAGTGACCAAACAGCAGGAAGTAGAACTATTGAAAAAAACATTTTCGGTAGAACAAGCCAAAGAACAGATTAAAGCATTGCCTGCAACTAAAGGTTTTCGCAAAGCTTTAATTCAGCATCCTCATCATTCAATGGGCTTGATTGCAGAAGTGAAAAAAGCTTCACCGTCTAAAGGTTTGATTCGTCCTGATTTTGACCCTGTTCAGATTGCTCAAGCGTATGAAGATGCAGGAGCTGATTGTATTTCTGTATTAACTGATGTTGACTATTTTCAAGGAAGTAAAGAGTATTTAACGGCTATTCATCAAGCGGTAAAGCTTCCGTTATTGCGTAAAGATTTTATTATTGATGAAGTACAGATTTACGAAGCACGCTTAATCGGTGCAGATGCTATTTTGCTTATCGCGGCTATTTTGACACCTGAACAATTGCAATCCTATTTCGATCTAGCATTATCAATTGGGCTAGATGTATTGATTGAAGTTCATGATCATGAAGAATTGGCAACCGTCCTGCAAATAAAAGGTGCTGCTGAACATGGATTGATTGGTGTAAACAATCGCAATCTCAAAACATTCGAAACTTCACTGGCGACAACGGTTGAACTGATTAATCTTGTTCCTGAACATGTTCCTTTGATCAGTGAAAGTGGTATTTCTGGTGTGGACGATATGGTCTATTTATCGGGTGCAGGAGCTAAAGGAGTATTGGTAGGCGAATACTTTATGCGTAAAGACGATATTCGTGACGCTGTAAAAACACTTATGGAACCTACCAAAAAACAAAATCATGACTGAAAAAAAATACGTAAAAATTTGTGGACTTCAAAGCGTTGAAGTGCTAAAATCTATGATACAATTACCGATTGATTACATCGGTTTCGTTTTTGCTACAAGTAAGCGTCAGGTGAATGCTGAACAAGCCTCTATTCTGATTCAAACACTTCAGGAATGGGAAGATTACCCTGCTCCTCAAAGTGTTGGCGTGTTCGTTAACCCGACGCTGAAACAACTCAAAGAGATTGTTGAGATCGCTCCACTTGATGTGATTCAGCTTCATGGTCAAGAAAGTCCTGAGCTATGCAGACAGATCAAGGAACAATTGCATAAGCAGGTATTCAAAGTGGTTTCACTCACACAGACAGACCAACCACAACCGGTAGAACAACAACTTTTACCTTACAAAGGCGTAGTCGATGCCTTTTTATTAGATACGTATGACCCTCTATATGGAGGAGGCTCAGGTAAGACATTTGCTTGGGATCAGATACAACCTTATCACCAGTGGACAGTGCAACAAGGGATTCCATTGCTTGTAGCTGGAGGATTAACACCGGAGAATATATCTTCTCTATTGGACAACCATTTGCTTGAAGGCGTTGATGTATCGAGCGGCGTGGAAACGGATGGTATCAAAGACATCATGAAAATAACAACATTTGTAGAAAGGGTGAAGGCATAATGACTACATTACCAGATGCAAAAGGACGTTTCGGCGATTTCGGAGGAAGATATGTGCCTGAGACTCTTATGAATGCACTTATCGAATTGGAGCAGTCTTATTATCAATATGCAGAAGATGAAGAATTTCAGACTGAGCTGAAATATTTGCTCAAAGAATATTCAGGTCGGGAAACGCCTCTTTATTATGCACAACGCTTAAGTGAAGAATTGGGTGGTCCTAAAATTTATCTCAAACGTGAAGATTTAAATCATACAGGTGCACATAAAATCAATAATGCGCTTGCTCAAGGGTTGCTTGCGAAGCGTACCGGTAAAAAGAAAGTTATTGCTGAAACGGGTGCAGGGCAACATGGTGTGGCGACAGCGACGGTAGCTGCATTGTTTGGACTTGAGTGTAAAGTATTTATGGGTGAAGAAGATATTCGCCGTCAGCAATTGAATGTATTTCGGATGAAGTTATTGGGAGCAGAAGTGGTTCCTGTGACTTCAGGTACGATGACACTTAAAGATGCAGGAAATGAAGCATTACGCTACTGGGTAAGTAATGTTGAAGATACGTTTTATATTCTAGGCTCAGCGGTAGGCCCTCATCCATATCCGATGATGGTGCGTAATTTCCAACGTATTATTGGAGATGAGACACGCCGTCAGATACTTGAACTTGAAAATCGCTTACCGGATACAGTCGTAGCTTGTATCGGTGGCGGTAGTAATGCAATCGGTATGTTCTATCCATTTATTGAAGATACTGAGGTTAATTTGATCGGTGTAGAAGCAGCAGGACGTGGGATTGATACGCCTTTGCATGCGGCAACGATGAGTCTGGGAACCAAAGGTGTTTTTCAAGGTTCTATGAGTTATTTACTACAAGATGAATATGGACAAGTACAGCCTGCACATTCGATTTCAGCTGGTCTCGATTATCCGGGTGTAGGTCCTGAACATTCGTATCTTAAAGATATCAAGCGTGTTCAGTACGTGCCTGTAACAGATGCAGAAGCGCTAGACGCTCTAAAATTATTGTGTCGTACCGAAGGTATTATCCCTGCACTCGAGTCTTCACATGCAATTGCCCATGTGGTTAAAATGGCGAAAGATATGAATAGTGATCAGTTGCTAGTGATCTGCCTTTCCGGTCGTGGCGATAAAGATGTAGAGTCAATTATGCAGTATGAGGAGGGCGTACAATGAGTATGACTGATCAAAGTCAGAACCGTATGGATGCTACATTTGCTAGACTCAAAGAAGAAGGCAAAACAGCATTGATTCCCTTTCTCACTGTAGGCGATCCTGATCCACAGACAACGATCGATATTATTGTAGAATTGGAAGCAGCAGGTGCCGATATTTTGGAATTAGGCGTTCCTTATTCTGATCCACTGGCAGATGGCCCTGTCATCCAGCGTGCTTCTCAGCGTGCGCTTACCCATCATGTAACAATCAACACTTGCCTTGAAGTTGCTGACGGAGCACGTCAACGCGGGGTAGAAATGCCTTTTATTTTGTTTACGTATTATAATCCGATTTTGCAATTTGGACTGGAACGCTTTTTTGAGACGATGCAAGCTCATGGCATTAGTGGCATGATTATTCCAGATCTACCAGTTGAAGAATCCGGTGAAATGAGAGAGCGTTCCAAAGCCGCAGGTGTTAGCTTAATTCCGCTAGTGGCTCCTACATCGAATGATCGAATTGCAGCCATTTTAGACGGTGCACAAGGATTCGTCTATTGTGTATCTTCACTTGGAGTGACAGGAGAGCGAGCTTCTTTTCATAACAACGTAGAGCAATTTATCCGTGATGTGAAAAGCAATACCGATCTTCCCGTTGCTGTTGGGTTCGGTATTTCAAGTAGTGAGCAAGTGAGAGAATTTTCAAAATTCTGTGATGGTGTTGTTGTAGGTAGTGCGATTGTACGCCAGATCGAATCACAAATACCTCTTCTAACTAATCCAGAACGCAAAATCGAAGGATTATTGCAAATTCGCAAATTTGTGGCAGAATTAAAAGAATAACAATAGTCATTACTATATCCAATAAAGATGGAGCCCTATATTAGTGGCTCCGCCTTTTATATGAAGGAGTCAAAAACCATGAAGCCAAAATCTCGTATTGTCAATATTCCTGTATACCAACCAGGTAAGCCTTTAGAAGAAGTAAAGCGTGAGTTAGGTCTAAGTGAAGTCATTAAGTTAGCTTCGAATGAAAATCCATACGGTTCTGCTCCATCTGTTCAGGCTGCGATTGCTCAAGAATTAACGCAACTACATATCTATCCTGATGGTGGAGCTGTAGAGCTAACTGCACAATTAGGGTCGCATCTAGGTGTTCAGTCGGATCAGATTATTTTCGGTTGTGGATCAGATGAGATTATTGCATTGATCACACGTGCTTTTTTAGAGCCCGGCGACGAGACAATTATGGCAGATCAGACATTTTCAGTTTATAAAAGTAATGCCGATATTGAAGGAGCGCTTGTTCATGAAGTGCCTTTAAAAGACGGAGTACATGATCTTGAAGGGATGATGGCACAGGTGAATGGTCGTACCAAAATCATCTGGGTATGTAATCCTAACAATCCTACGGGTACGATTGTATCTCACGAAGAATTAATTGGCTTTTTGGAACAGGTGCCTAGTAGCGTAATGGTGGTATTGGACGAAGCATACTATGAGTATGTGACCGATGCGGCTTACCCACAAAGTCTTAAATTGCTTGAAAAATATACAAATCTAGTGATCTTACGTACATTCTCCAAAATCTATGGTCTAGCTGCACTCCGAATTGGTTATGGTGTAGGACATGCCGATGTTATTAAATTGATCAATCAAGTGCGCGAGCCGTTCAATACTTCACGTATTGGTCAAGCAGCTGCACGTCAAGCTTTGGCAGATCAAGATTTCGTACAAGAATGTCATAACAAGAATAAAGAAGGTATCGAGTATCTAACGGCTGAATTTGACCGTCTAGGACTTCATTACTTCCCAACACAGACAAACTTCATTATGGTCGATGTGAAGCATCAAGCATTAGAATTGTTCCAATCGATGCTTCGTCGTGGAGTCATTGTACGTGCAGGGCATCAGAAATATCCAACGTATATTCGTGTTACGGTTGGAACAGCACGTGAAAATGAAATCTTTATTCGTGCATTAGAAGAGTCGATGCAAGAACAATCAACAACTGTTTAATTTCTTAAGCAAGTGCGTTCGTATCAGGATCAATGCAAGCAGAAAAGATCTAGCTAAGCATGGTCCTGATATGAACCATACTTGATATCAGATAAAGAATGAGTGGGATATGTGATGACAACTAAAATTGCAATTTTCGGTGTAGGGCTGATTGGTGGCTCGCTTGCACTATGTTTTAAAGGCAAGCCTGATCTATATGTAACGGGCTACACGCACCTCCCTGAATTAATACATACGTATCAAGAACGGGAAGTTGTTGACCATGCTACACTTTCGATAGAAGAGGCGGCGTTAGATGCCGACTTTATTTTTTTATGTGTGCCTGTTAGCTTGATTGGTACTTATTTGGACAAGTTAAGTCATTTGCCACTTAAAAAGGGTTGCATTATAACAGATGTAGGCAGTACCAAAGCATCTGTAATTGCTCATGCAGAACAATTGAATTTGGATTCCGTGTATTTTATAGGTGGGCATCCTATGGCAGGTTCAGAACGTGCAGGGGTAGGAGCTGCCTCAGCGCTTTTATTTGAAAATGCATATTACGTACTTACACCTCCAGAAAATGTACCACAGGACGTTGTAGACCGTTTAGGTCATCTTTTGGAACAGACAACAAGAGCACAAATTGTAAAAGTAGAACCGGTTATGCATGATGAAATTGTGGGGGCGATTAGTCATTTACCACATGTTATTGCAGTCGCACTGGTTAATCAAATTCGTCAATACAATCAGGATAATCCATTGTATCGTATGTTAGCCGCAGGTGGATTCCGTGATATTACACGTATCGCTTCCAGTGATCCGATCGTATGGCGAGATATTTTACTGAATAATCGACAGATTATATTGTCTTTGTTGGAAGATTGGAATAGCGGTGTAGCTGACTTTATTGAATTATTGAATCAACAAGACTCTCGTGGGATTGAAGAACAATTTGAAAAAGCAGGCGCTTTCCGTGATCAATTGCCTGAACGTCGTAAAGGTATGATTGCTTCGCTTTATGATCTTTATCTCGAAGTACCCGATCATCCAGGGATTATTGGTAAAATCACAACTGAAATTGGTAATCAAGGCATTAACATTAGCAATGTTCAGATTGTGGAGAGTCGAGAAGATGTACCGGGTGTAATGCGGTTATCCTTTAGACAAGAGCATGATATGGAAAAAGCGAAGATTATGCTACAAGATCAGCAATATAGTGTATTTGTATAAAATAGAATCATAAGTGTTAGATAAGATATAAAGTTAGAATAATTGAAGTAAACATTAAGGAAACCAGTCTACATCTACAATTTACTGTACCGTAAACTGGCTTCCAAAAATGGATTTTTAAATTATTTATAGAAAAATATGAAAAAAGTAACTAAGAGTGTTGACAGAATGAAAGCGTATACAGTATACTAAAAGTACAGTATGGTTTCTCTCCACTCCTATCCAATACTAGCTCCCCCTTATTAGGTGGGAACAAACCGCTAACTTATGTTAGCGGTTTCTTTTTGTGTTTTGAGGGAAAATTAGCTATGGTAATATACAATGACTAAGAATAGACACATCGAAAATATATCAATTATAATCATTGTGGATTCCAGTGTATCAATGTAACAGGAGGTCAATTCATGAGAGCCGTAACGATTAGACAACCGTGGGCAACTTTGATTGCGCTAGGAGAAAAAAGATTTGAAACCCGTAGTTGGGCAACCAAGCATCGTGGAGCCATAGCGATTCATGCAGGTAAATCAGTAGACAAAAAAGCGTGTGCACATCCAGCAATAAAAACGATACTGTCAAAGCACGGGTATTCTACACCTAACGATCTTCCAATAGGTGCAGTCATCGCTAAAGGAGTGTTAATGGATTGTTGGCAATCTTTTACACAGGAAGATCAAGTGATACTTGAATCAGCAGGTAAAATTAAAAACATTACTGCTTTTGAAGAATACGTAGGAGATTATACCGAAGGACGATATGCTTGGGAGTTAGATCAAATGAACATACTACAAAAGCCTATTCCAGCTAAAGGATACTTAAGTCTTTGGAATTGGGAAGAAAGTATAGAAGGGAACTAAAGCAATATAAGTATAATAAGTGTGAATTGAACATATACCCTTGCTAAATAACTTCATCAGATATACAGGTCTAACCGATAACTATGTATAGTCAAAAGGAGACACTACATAAAGAAGCATAAAAGTAGCCAAATTGAAGGTATTGAGTACCTGTTAGACGAACCTACTCCAAGCTTCAAATCGATTTTCAAAAATAAATTCGAATTTTTTTAAATTTTTTTGCTAAAATCAGCAACCTTTTTGGTACATGCTCCGTCTGATAATTAGATAGGTTATAAAAGGGCATTTTTCTGAGGCTTATTTTAAATCAATAAAGCTCTCTCAATCGTAACAACTGACGATCATTCATCGCTTATTATATTGCAGTTTAGTGACATTCGTAATTTTTATCATTCAAATACATTTCAAACTAGAGAAGTTGTTGTAAAGTTGTGGAAACTTGGTTTTCTACCGCAACTTTTGCCGTTCGTTTCGGTATTACATAGTATACATGGAACGGAAAGATGCGGCGGCAGCAACGAGGAGGGTCGCATTAGAATGACAGATGATTCCCTGTTGATTCAGGAAATTAAAAACGGTGATGTGGAGTTATATTCAGAGCTGATGCGTCGTTATCAGCGCAAAATTTTGGCATTTGTGTATCACATGCTCAAAAACTCCAGTCTCGAAATGATGGCAGAGGATTTATGTTCAGAGACGTTCTACAAGGCTTATAAAAGCCTTCATTCCTTCCGGGAAGTAGATGCTTCGTTCTCGACATGGTTGTATACAATTGCACGCAATACTGTACTTAGTGAACTGCGCAAACAAAAAAATGGCAGTGTACCGCTTGAAGAAAGTGGTTTTGTTCCATTAGCACCGAATAGTATGGTGCCTGAGCAAGCTGCATTGCGTAATGAACGTGTACAAATGGTACGTGAAGCAATTGATCTGTTACCTGAAAAGCAAAGATCTGCATTGATCCTCCGCGAATATGATCAGATGGATTATCAGGAAATCGCTGAAATCCTTTCTCAGAGCGTAAGCTCCGTCAAGTCTCTTTTGTTCCGGGCAAGAGCGAGTGTGAAAATTCGGTTAGAACCGTATTTTTATGATTCGGTCTATGATGAGCCTATTGAAGGGATGAAAAGAAAATGAATTGCAGAGAGGCCGAAGAGTTATTCGGGATTTATCACGATCTTCCGAAAAATGATTCGCGCCGCCAGGCACTTGACCGTCATATAGAAGAGTGTCCGGCTTGTGCGGCGGAATTTCAAATATGGCAGGAAAGTTATGATTTAATTCAAGCTCAGGTTGCAGAAGATGAAGCTGCTGAGCTGATGATGAATGCTGAGGCAGAGAAAGTAAACCTTAGCGTCATGGATCGTATTTACGCTGAATCTCCATGGGTATTACAGACCGATCGTAAGCATGGACCTATTTTGCGTTTGTTCCGCCGTCGTTTATCGGCCTGGATTCTCTGCTTGTTTGCTATATTTATATGTAGTTCGTTATATTTAACACTTGATTTTTCAGGCACATTTGATCGAGATGCGGCGCAAGAGCGTGTATCAGGGATTGTACCTACGGCTATTGCCACAAGCGATAGCGCAACAGTAGCTAATTCTTCTCTACATTTTGTAGGCTCTGAACGTGGTCTAATCGATCCTTTGGTCATTCCTATGAACCCAAGCCATCCTCAATACTGGATGATTTTGTCGGTAGTAGGTATGATGCTTGCTTTACTGTCATTACGCTGGCTTGCCAAAGCACGTCATTAATCATTTGCTGATATTCCAAACAGTTCACAATCGTAACCATGAACGGAACATGGGGATTGTGAACTGTTTTTTGTTTGGAATACATGTAAATTGTGTTAGTATAGATTATTGTTTTGTATTTAGAGTGACATGGAATAAAAATAGAAAGTAGGGTAATCACTAATGCGTATAGGCTTAATAAGACATGGACTCACTGATTGGAATGCTTTGGGACGGATTCAAGGACATAGTGATATTCCTTTAAATGATGAAGGCAGACGACAAGCGGGATTATTAGCAGAACGTCTTGTGACTGAACGTGAATCCGTACAATGGGATTTTATCGTAGCAAGTGAATTGTCTCGTGCTCAAGAAACCGCTCAAATTATAGCAGATCGTTTACATATTCCTTTGTTGGAACCGGATCAACGATTGAAAGAGCGTTCTTTTGGACAGGTGGAAGGATTAACATGGCAAGAACGAGAAGAAAAGTGGGGCGCTGATTGGGAAACATTAGAATTGGGTCAAGAAAAAGTAGAAGATATTCAAGCGCGTGGATTGGAATTTTTGAATCATACGATGGAACAATATCCAGAGCAAAATATTCTCGTTGTCAGTCATGGTGGATTTTTATCACAGTTATTTACATTACTACTAAAAGAAGATCACACCGAGCGAATTGGCAATCTTTCTTTGACGGTTTTGGAGCGTACAGAGCAGGAGTGGACGACCATTTTATATAACAATATACAGCATTTACAATAACCCTTCTTTAGACGGGTTATTTTTTATTTTATTTTTTTGTATAATTAGTGATGCGCTTACAAATAAATTGGTTAAATGCCATTAAGGAGTTAATCACATGTTATTGCCTTATCATAATCAACTACCGAATATCGATCCCACTGTTTTTGTTGCAGAAGGTGCCAAATTAATTGGTCATGTAACTGCCGGCAAAGACAGCAGTATATGGTTCAACGCTGTACTTCGTGGCGATCTTGCTCCAGTAATCATTGGAGAGCGTTGTAATATTCAAGATTTAGTTGTAGGACATGTACATGAGAAACATCCGTTATGGATTGAAGATGATGTCTCTGTCGGACACTCCGCTATCATACACGGTTGCCGAATAGGTAAAGGTTCTCTCATTGGAATGGGAGCTATTATTCTGAACGGTGCTGATATTGGAGAGTATGCTTTGATTGGTGCAGGTTCACTCGTCACTGAGAACACAATAATACCACCTTATACTCTTTCTTTAGGTTCACCAGCACGTGTAATACGCGAGCTTACCGAGCAAGATTTGGAACGGATGGCACGTACTACACAGAGCTATGTGGACAAAGGAGCAGAGTTCAGGAATCCATGAAATAGCATTATGGAGGTGCGCCCTATGTACAAGATGAAAGTAACCTATGAAGTTATGCTGGGACTAGCGGCTGAAATGGTATGGGATCAAGTACTACGTGAGCATCGGATGAATGAATTACATCTTTTAATTGATCAAGCACTTGCGGAAAGAGATGAAGATTCTTTTCAACGTCTAACCGATGAGTTACGTACTCTTGCTTCTACAGTTGTTGTGGAAGAACCGGTGTTAGAAATCGTTGAACGAAAATCATTATCTTTTTAATCAAAAAGTGTGTAAGATCCTGATCTGTTTGTAAGCGTAGCAAGCAGAACAATAATAATTCGTATGGATGCCGTTGTCGGACATAAGGAAGAAACGGAATTTGATTATAAAAAGTTAGTGTATGCTAACTGTCGGAGTCTGCCTATATCAGGCAGGCTTTTTTGTGTATATGAATCGCAAATAAAACGGTTGGCTCTAGGTATAGTACTTGCGCCTGATCTCACATCCTATTAAAATGATATAGATTCATGGCTAACCAAGAATACAGCAGAGTGGTAACAGATAAAGGGGAATGTTGATGTCGATTTCATTATTGTGGAGTAAAGCACTGTTAACAGATCGTAGAGTGCTCTGGTTACTACTTATCTGTAATGCACTGGGGACAGTGTATGGATACATATGGTATGGATTGCAATTAGAATATACATTAGAGATCAAGCCGACATGGATGATCATTTTTGTACCTGATAGTCCAACCGCAAGCTTATTTTTTACGGTAGCTTTAGCTTTTATTTTATATCCACCCAAGCAAAAAGCATGGATTGTGATTCGGAAATTGTTCGAAGCACTCGCAGTGGTCACTTCTGTAAAATATGGAGTCTGGGCAGTGGTAATGATCTTCTGGGGCGTAGCGTTAGGTGATCCATTATACTGGCAAGATTGGATGTTAACCGCTTCTCATTTAACGATGGCAGTCGAATCGTTATTGTTTGTACGCTTTTTCGTTTTTGGCTGGAAATACCTTCTGATCGCTTTGGCATGGACACTGCTAAACGATTATATGGATTACTCGCAACATATTTATCCATGGCTCAGTCCGCTTCTTGTCGACCGATTAGATCAAGTTCGGAATTTTACAGTCATGCTTACTTTCGCGTCTGCTTTGGCAGGAGCTCTAGCATTAAGACAAGCCCGTAAAATACGGTTGTTTAATTAATAGACTTTGTTATATCTGTATACGTCGAAAAAATCTGTACATGAAAGAACACGTTAAAAAGATTCACTAAAACAGTATATTCAACAAAAGAACCACAAACCTTTTTAAGGATTGTGGTTCTTTTGTTTTATAGCGACCATAAGAACAATGATTTTGATGGAGTGGATGATGCAAAAGCGACTACTTCTATGACTTGAATGGTACCAACTCAGCTATCCTCACGAAATCCTTCACCATGTACATCATTTACTTCATTAATAATCATGAAAGCACGCGGGTCCACAGAACGAACAATCATTTGCACCCGTCGAATCTCTTGCCTTGATACGACACAATACGCAATTTCTTTGGCGTGTTTAGAATAAGCGCCAATTGCTGGAATTAAAGTGACTCCACGATCCAATTCTTTCATAATAATTTCAGCAATCTCACCGGCATGATCACTAATAATAGTAAACGCTTTACCTGAATACGCACCATCTTGAATAAAGTCGATTAACTTGGAGGCAATATAGACAGTCACTAAGGTGTACAATACTAATTCTTTACTGATAAAAAATAATGAAGATCCAATAATCACAATATCAATAACTAACATAATCTGACCCATACTCCAACCGAACTTTAAATGAAGAATACGAGCAATAATATCTGAACCACCGGTAGTGCCTCCAAAGCGGAATACAATCCCAAGTCCTGTACCTAACGTTACACCTGCATAAAGCGCAGCTAAAATATAATCATTTTTGGTCTGAAATGTACCGATCCAACCCATTTTGATCATTCGTTCAAATAACCATAAGAAAAAGGTAAGCGAAGCAATCCCTACGCCAGTATAGATCATCTGACGTTTACCTAATAATTTAAGACCAATTAGAAATAAAGGAATATTCAAAATAAGTGTAGATAAGGAGGGCGATATACCAAATGCATAATTCAGCAGTACGGTGATTCCTGTGACTCCACCTTCCATCAAGGTGTTGGGAATAATAAAATAGAGCAAACCAAATGCATACAAGCCGGCTCCGAATATAATCGGAATAATCAATCGAAGTTGATTCCAATATTTGTGCTTTGACATCGCCAATACCTCCGTAAAATAAACTAACCTTTAACAGTATACATTTTTTCGTGCATAATTGCATAAAAGTTATTGCAATGAGTATAGTCACAAATATTGATTTGTGTTCAAAATCGCTTTAGGATAACATTGTAGTAACAATGAACATCGTTAATTTGTTGGAAATACAGGGTACATAAGATTGAAAATGTGTAATGGAGGCTATAATTAATGACAGAGAAATCTTTAGCAGAAATGCAGCGCGAAGTTGATGCGTATATTTCACAATTCAAAGAAGGTTATTTTTCTCCACTTGCCATGTTAGCACGCATGTCTGAAGAAGTGGGTGAGTTGGCACGTGAAGTCAATCATTCTTTTGGCGAAAAACCGAAAAAAAATGATGAAGATGATAATTCTATCGAATTGGAACTGGGTGATATTTTATTTATTACGATGTGCTTTGCCAATTCATTAGGAATCGATCTTACACAAGCACACAATCAAGTGATGCATAAATTTAACACACGCGATAAAGATCGCTGGACACGTATAGACGAAAGTAGCACTGAAGAACAATAATATCAATCAAGCATTTTAAAGTAAAAGGAGTCTGTTATGACAACATTGATCAAAGTAATCGTCGCCGGAGCTGGCGGGCGTATGGGTAAAGAAGTCTTGAAATTAGTACTAGGTGACAAACAATTGGAATTAGCAGCGGCAATTGGTCGCTCTGATGCGGGCAAAGACGCAGGCGAATTAGTAGGTCTGCCTACAGCACATATCACAGTCGTTGCTGATCTGAAGCAAGCATTAGCAGACTATCCAGCAGATGTATTAGTAGACTTTACGACACCTGAATATGCGTATGAGCATGCTTCATTAGCTATCGAAGCAGGTGTGCGTCCAGTGATGGGTACAACAGGATATACAACCGAGCAAATTCAGGAATTAGATCAGAAATGTCAGGCAGCTGGTCTAGGTGGATTGATTGCACCGAACTTTTCGATCGGAGCTATTTTAATGATGCGTTTTGCAACACAAGCCGCCAAACATTTTCCGAATCTAGAGATTATTGAATATCATGGCGATCAGAAATTAGATGCGCCTTCAGGCACAGCTGTCAAAACAGCAGAAATGATCTCAGAAGTTCGTGAATCGATGAAGCAAGGTAACCCGAATGAGAAAGAAAATATAAAAGGTGCTCGTGGTGGAGAATATGACGGATTCCGTATCCACAGTGTTCGTTTGCCAGGTGTATTTGCACAACAAGAAGTGATTTTTGGCGGTGCTGGAGAATCACTCAAAATCCGCAATGATTCGTATGAGCGTTCTAGCTACATGCCAGGTGTAAAGCTAGGGGTTCAAAAAGTAATGGAATACAGCGGTATGATCTATGGATTTGAGCGTTTTATCGATTAATTTGAAGAGTAGGGGAGATTTCGATGTTTAATATCGCTTTTATTGCCCATGACCGTAAAAAAGATGAGATGGTCAACTTTGTGATTGCTTATGAAAATGTTTTTGATGGACATCAATTATATTCTACAGGTACCACAGGAATGCGTATTATGGAACACACCCAGTTGAAAATTCATCGTTATTTATCAGGTCCACTAGGTGGAGATCAACAGATCGGTGCTATGGTTGCGCAAAATGATATGGATTTGATTATCTTTTTACGTGATCCATTGATGGCACAGCCGCATGAACCGGATATCAGTGCTTTGCTTCGTATCTGTGATGTACAAGGGATTCCTGTAGCTACCAATATTGCAACCGCTGAGATTCTGGTTAAAGCGTTAGATCGTGGCGATTTTGCATGGCGTGAGCTTGTTCATAAATACAAGCCGGAGGCACTGTAATGAGTCAGTCTGTTGATATTCTTGTATTTGGCGCGCATGCAGATGATGCAGAGATTGGCATGGCGGGTACGATCGCTAAGCATGCCGCAGCAGGTCTAAAAGTAGGCATTTGTGATTTGACCGAAGCAGAGATGTCTTCGAATGGGAATGTGGAGTTGCGTAAGCAAGAAGCAGAGGCCGCAGGTAAAGTATTGGGATTAGCTTATCGTAGTAACTTAGGATTGCCTGATCGCCGTTTGGCACGTTCTACAGAGCAATTGGATGCGATTACTGCTGAGATTCGTAAGCTATCTCCCAAAATTGTATTTGCTCCGTATTGGATCGATCGTCATCCAGATCATATGATCTGTAGTCAACTGGTAGAAGAAGCTGTATTTAATGCGAAGTTGCGTCGTTATATGCCAGAACTTCCTCCAGTAACTGTGCAGCAGACCTATTATTATTTTATCAATGATCCTGCGCCTACCGATCTGCTTATAGATGTCACGGATGTATATGAGCAGAAAGAACAAGCTTTACTTTGTTATCGTTCTCAATTTGGTGGATTAGGTGCAGATATCGATATGGTTGAGACACCGCTAACACAAGGGTATGTCGAACGAGTACGTTATCGGGATAGCTTAGCAGGTCAACGCAGTCAGATTAAGTTTGCTGAAGGATTTGTAACGAAGACTCCTTTTGTCGTTGATCTTTTTCGCTAAAATCTCTTTTTTTTGCTAACACAATTATAAAGAGTATGTATATAATATAAAGTAATGAACTTACCTGATATAAAACGTAGAGCTTACATCATGATAAATGAGGTAAGTGAAAGGAGACAGCCCTTATGGACACGATGCTCAAAATCGGCATCACATGTTATCCGTCGCTGGGCGGCTCCGGCGTCGTGGCAACAGAATTAGGCAAATTACTTGCTGAAAAAGGGCATCAAGTGCATTTTATTTCGCACAGTGTTCCTTTTCGATTAGGAACATTTCACAAAAATATTTTTTATCATGAAGTTGAAGTGAATGATTATTACGTGTTTAAATATCCGCCGTATGATCTAACACTGGCTAACAAAATGGCTCAAGTCGCTAAAATGCAACAGCTGGATGTTCTGCATGTGCATTATGCTGTGCCTCATGCAGTATGTGCTTTTCTAGCGAAGCAAATGGTTGGCGATCATCTGAAAGTCGTTACCACTTTGCATGGAACAGATATCACAGTGCTCGCACAAGATGAATCGTTAAAAGATTTGATTCGATTGGCGATCAACGAAAGTGATGCTGTAACAGCTGTATCCAAAGACTTGATTCGTGAGACGCACGAATTGTTAGATATTACACGCAATATTGATTTGACGTACAATTTTGTAGACAAACGAATGTATTATCCACGAGATACGACTGAATTGCATAAAGATTATGCTTTTGGTGATGATCGTGTACTGATGCATGTATCGAATTTTCGCCCGGTCAAACGTGTTAGCGATGTGGTAGAGATTTTTGCCAAAGTCAATGAGAAGATACCTTCCCGATTGTTACTTGTAGGTGAAGGGCCTGATCTGCCTAAAATTCAATTTCAGATTCAAGAATTGGGCTTAACCGATCGTGTGATGTTTCTCGGTAAGCAAGATGATATCCCGCAAGTGATCTCGTTAGCTGATATTTTGTTACTGCCTTCGGAAAAAGAAAGCTTTGGCTTGGTAGCGTTAGAAGCTATGGCATGCGGTGTACCCACTGTAGGTTCACAAGCAGGCGGTATTCCTGAATTGATTATTCACGGAGAAACGGGTTATCTTGCGCCGATTGGTGATACAGACAAAATGGCAGAACATGCCATCGAATTATTAACCAACCATCAGTTGATGCAGACGATGATCAAAAATTGTCTGGATCGTTCGCAACGTGAATTTAGCAACGAACGCATGATGGCTGAATATGAACAAATTTACTACCGGGTACTTGGACGTGAGTTGTCTCAGCCTTCTCCGGTATGTGGTTGAGGGGATTATACCATGCAATGGAAATGGGTAGATCCGCAAACGGCGGAGCAGGGACAATCTCTGCTCCGCCGTTTGACTGATCAGGGATATGAAGGATATTTTGTAGGTGGATGTGTACGTGATGAATTAATGGGGCGACCCGTCAATGATATGGATATTGCAACCAATGCAACACCAGAGCAGGTGATTGCTTTATTTGAACGTACCATTCCAACAGGATTAGAACACGGTACAATTACCGTTTTGATTGAAAATGAGCCTTTTGAAGTGACTACATACCGTACGGAAACGGAATACGTCGATCATCGTCGCCCAGAACAGGTACAATTTGTGCGTGAACTGAGTGAAGATTTACGCCGGCGTGATTTTACAATGAATGCTATTGCACGGGGGATAGATGGAGAGTACGTCGATCCTTTTCATGGCATCGAAGATTTACGCAATGGAATTATTCGCTGTGTAGGTATAGCGGATGAACGGTTTGAAGAAGATGCATTACGGATGGTACGAGGGATTCGATTTGCTTCGGTGTTTGATTTTGAGATTGAACAGCAGACATGGCAAGCGCTTCTCAATCATCAAGCTTTAATCAAACATATTGCTACTGAACGTATTCGTGTCGAAATGGAAAAAATGATAGCAGGTCCATATCCGTATCATGGAATTGAATTGCTGTTAAGCAGTGGATTGGTTCCTTATATGAAAGTCGGTGTACCTTGCGAAAAGTTGAATCTTGATTTACTACGCTCATTAGAATCATTACCCTCATCGCCATTGGTTTTGCGTTGGACATTGATTGCATTAGCGTTAGGTATGGATGAACAACAGATCAAGCAATATTTCAAATCATGGACATTTCCAAATACAATCACAGATCAAGCATCTAAAATCATACGAATGAATCAGCGCTTATATGATGGAATAGTAGAACAAGAATCTGTATCACTGACAGAGAATGAAGTGGTTATAGAGTCAACATCCAGCATCGATCAGTCTTATGTGAGATTTGTCAGTTGTGTATTGGATTATGGGAAAGAGATTGCTCAACACTGGCATACACTGTATCCTGTTTTACCATCAACATATCAACAACGATTATCTACCATCGGACAGCAAGCAGATAGTTGGTTAGAGCAGTTAACGATTTACAGTCTAGCTGATCTACCGATTAAAGGACAAGAAGTGTTGGAATATGTAAAGATTCCCGCTGGAAAATGGTTGGGCGAATTATTTAATGAGATTCTACTTGTTGTTGCTACAGGGCAATTGGAAAATAACAAAGAGGCTATATTACATTATGCAGATCAAGCCTTAGTAAGGAAGGGATTACGATGAATGATGAACATCTGCTTCAATTGCTGAATGAACATCCAGGACAATATATTTCAGGTGAAGAAATCAGTCGCCGCATGTCGGTGAGTCGAACAGCCATCTGGAAAGGAATTAATCGTTTGAAGGAAAAAGGGTATGAATTTGACTCGACTTCTCGCAAAGGATATCGGATCACACGTCGTCCAGATCGATTCGATGTCACAGCTCTACAATTAGCATTAAGTGAAAAAGGTTCGTGGGGTCAGCCTCTACATTTATTCGAATCTGTACTTTCTACACAGGATGAAGCACGAACTCTTGCAGAACAACAGACTGCTGAAGGGACATTAGTAATTGCTGAAGAACAGACCGCAGGTCGTGGCAGACAAGGAAGACCTTTCTTTTCCCCATCCGGTAGAGGCATCTGGATGAGTCTGGTGATGCGTCCGACACAACCATTACAGTATATGTCTCAATTAACATTACTGGCTGCTGTAGCGGTATGTAGAGCGTTACGTAACATCACACAATTAGATATCGGCATTAAATGGCCGAATGATCTATTAATAGATGGACGCAAAGTATGCGGTATTCTGATCGAATCGGCGGCGGAAGATGGACGTGTACGTTATGCGATTGCAGGTATCGGTATAGATGCTAACTTAACAGCAGAAGATCTGCCAGAACATTTACAGCCGATTGCCACTTCTCTACGAATTGAATCCGGTCAGATCGTAGATCGTACAGTTGTTGTTGCTGAAGTGATCTCTGAACTAGAAACATTGTATCAATTGTATGCAGAAGAAGGATTCACACCCATTGCAGCTTTATGGGAAAGTATGGCGATTTCAATCGGCAAATCGATTCAAGTCCACAATGCACAAGGTTCTTTACAAGGGATTGCTCAAGGTTTAGGGATGAACGGTGAACTGTTACTACGCCTTGCTGATGATCAGGTGGTTCCTATTTATTCAGGAGATATCGAATTTTAATTTAAAAATAATTGTGACCCAAACTAGTGAATTTAAGTATTTGTTCTGTTATACTATATCGGAAGACGGTATCGGCAAGACCGAACCGTACTTTTTGATGTTAACTTGATGTTACCAGCGCTTGGCAATATAAGCGCGCCCAAGTTCAATGAGAAAATGATTTTTGCGAAGCAAAATATCTTTCTACCAGCGCTTGGCAATATAAGCGCGACTAAGTTCAATGGAAAATGATTTTTGCGAAGCAAAATATCT
This sequence comes from Paenibacillus sp. PK4536, assembly GCF_028594455.2. NCBI lineage: Bacteria > Bacillati > Bacillota > Bacilli > Caryophanales > Paenibacillaceae > Paenibacillus > Paenibacillus sp. PK4536. Next base: position 4,336,763 of record NZ_CP126313.1, on the reverse strand, counting down.
TTCTATCAGCGCTTGGCAATATAAGCGCATTATGCAAGCCACTCTAATGTTCACTCAATTACCGAGGTTATCTGTCTGTTGAAAAGATCACTGTTATTCAGCAGAAATAAACCTACAATTTTTGAGTCGCAGATTAGAGTACTAACTGAATAGGTATCCCATCTAGGATACACATGTGAAGCGAGGTGTTGGCTTACATTCAATTCTGCTCTGAGCCGTTTTATAGGACCGAGACAGGAGAGATGATCGCAAAGTGACTCTTTTTTGGACTCAGGACCTTTTTAGTGAACGACTAGACTAAAAGGTTTTTTATTTTGTCCGAAAGACTATACCCAACTTAAAAGGAGCTTGATGTCACCATGGCAGCCAAAATGCCGCTTAATATTTTGAAAATGAAAAAAATGAAACAGGAAGGTCATCCGATTACAATGATTACCGCCTACGATTATCCAACAGCTCAGCTTGCCGAAGAAGCGGGAGTAGATATGTTATTGATTGGAGATTCGTTAGGTAATGTCGTGCTTGGATATGATTCGACGATTCCTGTAACTATAGATGATATTGTATACCATTCGCGTGCAGTTGCTCGTGGCGCAGGATCTACGTTTATCGTAGCTGATTTGCCTTTTATGACGTATCACGGAAGTATTGACGAGACATTAAAAAGTGTTCGTCGATTAATGCAAGAAGGTCATGCTCATGCAATCAAACTTGAAGGTGGGGCAGAGATTGCAGATACCGTCAAAGCGATTGTACAAGCAGGTGTGCCGGTTATTGCGCATATCGGTCTAACTCCACAATCGGTACATCAGATTGGCGGATACCGGATTCAAGGGAAAGACGAGAAGGATGCACAACGTTTATTGGACGATGCTCTGGCATTAGAAGCGGCAGGCGCATTTGGAATTGTGTTAGAGCTTGTTACCGAAGAAGCAGCGATAACCATTAGCCAAAAGTTATCGATTCCAACAATTGGTATTGGAGCAGGTCGTGGTTGTGATGGTCAAGTGCTAGTGTTCCATGATGCAGTGAAATACACATCGTCTTACCGTGAAAAACGATTTGTTAAAACGTATGCGGATATAGGCGATACCATTCGTACGGCTTTGCAAGAGTATGTCAATGAAGTGAGAAGCGGCGCATTCCCAGCAGAACAGCATGTGTTTAGTGGAGATCAAGAAGCATTAGGATCATTGTATGGAGCCAAACGGAAGGTGGAGACTCAATCGTGAAAGTAGTACGTAGCATCACCGAAATGAGAACCGAAGTCAAACAATTACGCAAACAACGTTCGACGATAGATCATGAAGCAACAGTTGGACTTGTTCCAACAATGGGATTTTTGCATGATGGACATGCTAGTCTAATGCAAAAAGCAACAGAAATGAGCGATATTGTAGCGATCAGTATTTTCGTTAATCCGATTCAATTTGGACCGAATGAAGATTTCGAACGTTATCCTCGTGATGAGAAGCGTGATCTTGCATTAGCTGAAAAAAATGGAGTCGATCTGGTCTTTATGCCAGATGTTGAAGATATGTATCCTACACCAATCAAAACCCATGTCACTGTTGCTGATCTCACAGATACACTATGTGGTGCTTCGCGTCCAGGTCATTTTGATGGGGTATCGACTGTAGTCACCAAGCTTTTCAATATTGTAAAGCCTGATTATGCGTTTTTCGGTACAAAAGATGCACAACAAGTTGCTGTGCTTCGTCAAATGGTGACTGATTTGAATATGGATGTGGACATTGTCCCTTGTCCGATTGTCCGTGAACAAGATGGACTGGCACTAAGTTCTCGTAATGTGTACCTATCTCGTGAAGAACGCGAACAAGCATTAGTGCTTTCACGTTCCTTAAATAATGTACAGCAACAGATTCGTGATCAAGAGGATATGACAGCAGGGCAAGTACGTGAATTCCTGCGTACATCGATTGCTCAATCAACCATTGCTGAGGTTGATTATGCAGATATTTTAAGTTTTCCACGGTTAGAATCGTTGGCAGAGCATACTGTTTTAGCTGAGTTGGATCATGAAGTGATTATTGCATTGGCTGTCAAATTCGGACGTACTCGTCTGATCGATAATGTTATTCTGGAAGCGAAAGGTGTTGCGCTACATGTATAGAACAATGATGAAATCCAAAATTCACCGTGCTACAGTAACGGAAGCAAACTTGAATTATGTAGGTAGTATTACGATAGATGAAGATCTAATGGATGCGGCAGATTTGCTTGAAAATGAAAAAGTACAAATTGTTAACAATAACAATGGTGCTCGCTTGGAAACGTATGTGATCGTAGGTGAACGAGGTAGTGGAGTAGTGTGCCTAAATGGTGCAGCAGCACGTCTGGTTCAACCAGGTGACACTGTGATTATTATTTCGTATGCGATGATGAGTGCTGAAGAACTAGCCACTCACCGTCCGACCGTAGTATTTGTCGATGAAACGAACAAAGCAGTTATGGAAGCTCACAAAGAAGTTCACGCAACAATTATGTGAGAATGAGAGTTGAATAAGGCTTGGTGGGGGCGTTTTTAGTTACCTCGCTTCGGGAATAGAATTGTTCTTGTCGTCGCTGATTGACTAGAATCCCTGTTATATACCGCATAGCGGTAGGGATTATAGTCAAAAGGCGATCGCTTCGCTCTTTCAGAACAATTTCCATTCCCTTCGCTAGAGCGGGTAGCTAATACGCTGTTCACAAATAGTTTATTCAGGTTGGCTTGCCAAGGGCATTCTTGGTAGAAGAACATTTTGTGGATTGAAGGATTGAAGGATTGAAGGATTGAAGGATTGAAGGATTGAAGGATTGAAGGATTGAAGGATTGAAGGATTGAAGGATTGTGTTAGTGGGAGGATCTGGTGGGTAAGGGACTAGGTTCTTTTTTGTTTTGAAATGATAGAAATGAGGTTGGTCGATAATGCAAAAAGAAGAAGTATCCTTTTTAGGATGCTTCTTCTTTTTTTATGGATAGAGGATATATGTTAATCAGTGATGGTGTAGTTAGATGAAGCGGCTATAATATCTGCTTTTGCCCAGTGAGTGGATGGAACGTCAGTCCATGGGGTTGTTGAGTTTTGAGTTTTATCTAATTTGAGTACACGGTTAAGAGTGGTTACGGCTTCAGCACGAGTGAGTGGTTGATTAGGTTTAAATGCTGTTGGCGTTAGACCTTGCATAAATCCAGCTTGATTCACTCGTTTAATATCAGCAATAGCCCAGTTGTTTTGAATATCTGTAGCATTTGATGTTCCTGTGCCACTTAGTTTTTGCCAGCGACTAATAATAGTTGCCATCTCAGCACGTGTAATGGCTTGGTTGGGCTTAAATGTACCATCAGGTAGTCCACTCATCAAGCCATTGGTTTGTACATCTTGAATCGCTTGGTGAGCCCACAGCGAACTCGGAACATCTGAGTAAGAAGTTGTAGATGGCTCAGATGTAGAATGTGTACTTAATCGAGATAGCATAGAAGCCATTTCAGCACGAGTCACTTTCTGATTCGGACGGAATGTTTGATCGCTATATCCTTGAATATACGCTTGATACACATTCTGGCTAACTGTTGATAGATTAGCTGGAACTGGAGTCGTTGCTTCCAATTTTGGAGATGGTATATCCAAAATCGTAAATGTGCTAAACGCAGTCACTGTAAATTTCAAACCTGTCTGACCGTTAGCTTCATTAACTACAGTCGGTTGAATTAACTCATGCTCTCCATTGCTATGTTCTACAAAAATGCGAAGTTGGTTTAACCATTCTGTTTTGGCAATCGCATTTTGAGGAATAGCATTAGTATCTACAGGCATAACCAGATCTACTGACTGATTTTGCAAATTCGTTTCAATATTCATCGGTGTACCAACGACTGTGATATTTCCATCTTTGGATACATTTTTAACAAGTGATTGTTGTTGTGCACGTAACTTCACAGCATTTTGATCAGTAGAAGAGGTTAAAGGAATGACTTGAAATTGCAAATCGTTTTTCAACGATTGTAATGATGCTGTTGGAATAGCCAATTGAACATGTTCTGTATTAAAATCCAAGTTCATATTAGCTTGATTTAGACTGTTTAAAGCTGTTTGCGGCATCGTCATTTTCAATGAATTAGCAGTGTTTGGAATAGTAATAGTTGCTGTTTTTTGATTATTTGCCTGTAATTTATTAATTTCTGTTTGTAATTTGTCTGTAGAAAATAAAATACTGGATTGCGGCTGTCCATTTGCTGAAGATATTTGTGTTGTGCTACTTATATTATTAGCAGATAGTACAGTTGATTTACTAGTATTGGTTGCTACATTAGAATTACCATTTGTATTCGATGAATTGGTATTTTTATCATCGGATTCTTTGACGTTCACTGTTGCAGTTGCTTTAAAATTGCCTTCTACAGTTGTTGCTATAATGATTGCAGTTCCTTTAGCGACAGGTGTAACCACTCCATCTTTCACCAGTGCTACTTTCTCATTGCTACTCATCCAAGTGATATCCGCTTGAGTTGCGTTAACAGGAGCAACCGTTGCTTGAAGAGTTACAGGTTGATCTTTCTTATTGATTGTAAGTGTAGAAGTACTTAATGTAACACCAGTAACATCTACAGTTTGCTTAGGATCTGTAAAGTCTAGTTTTTGAATAGCTGGTCTCCCATTGAAACTACGATCAAAACTACTTCCATAAGCAGTACCATCAGGTAAGAAAACAATACTATTATCATTATTTTTTTTAATTTCCTTTAAATCATTAATGTTTAACGGCAAGGTAGTTAATGATGAAGATTTGGCTTGAAATAGATACCCATTATTTGCGTTGATGTATAAATTTCCAGCAGGACTCACATCAATATCATTTGTTTGATTAGGAAAATCAATCACTAATTTTGGAGTGTCAGCAGTAGTCCCATCCATTTTCAAAATTTGACTAATTTTATTTTTAGTTACAGACATATAAAGCTGATTTTGATGATCAAAAGCTAAACCATTTATATACAATCTATCTTCATCTGTAAAATGATAATAAGGTTGGCTTAATATTGAAAGCTCTTCTTGGGTTAATGGTGTTGAACGATTTAAATATTGAGCATCTAATTTAAATATATAATGGGTAGCATACAGCGTGAAAAATAAATTTCCGTGTTGATCTACAGCCACAGCATTTGCCAAAGGTGTTGCAGCAAGTAACGATCTTTTGTAACCATTACTTGTTTTAATAACCTCATAAAATCCTTTTTCATGATTAGTAATATATAAATGATCTTTCCAAGCCGTCATAGCAACTATATGAGGAATATCTAATCCTTCTATACTTAAAGGAAGAGGTTTAACAATTACTTGTCTGGTTACTTCTAATGCTGCAACATTTGCAGGGTTAGTTGCATTATAGTGAATAATATAATGACCTGGAATAGAAGTATTTAAAGAATCCACAGGTTTGCTATCAAGTGTATAAGTGATTTTTGTTGTGAATTCAGAATATGTCGCATCCTGTACAGTTATACCTTCTTCTACATAAGTATCACCAACAAAAAGACTAGGATTATAATCTCCTTTTAATGTGATTATAGGTTTAGAGCGAGGATAAATAGCTTTAATTTTTCCGTTATCGTTATAATAGCCTCGACCATCAGGAAGGAAAACCATTCCTTTGGCATTAGGATACAATGAACCGATATCACGATATAATTCTGAAGCATCATCAGATACGGGTAATTGTTTTAATTTATCAGCAGGTATTTTGAAGAAGCCATGTTTTGCAAAGTCAGGTCGAGATACATTTCCGTTAAAGTAAAAATTATCATTTTTATCTAAAGCCATAACTTGAAAATTTTCAACATCTGATTGTATGATTGCTTCTAACTGTTGACTATTTTGATTCCATCTATACAAAACAGCATCAAAATAAAAAACAGGATTAGCAATATAAAGTTGATCTTGAGAATCAAATGCGATATTAGAAATATTTTCTATAGGTTCCTGACCAGCAGGCGCTTTGTCGCTAAGATCTAAATAAATAGAGCTATAATTACGAAGCTCTTCTGAATTTAGAGGAGAACTTTGCAAGTATTTGGCATCTACTTTGTTAATCTTTGCTTGATTTTCTAAAGTATAAAATAGGTCGCCAGCTTGGTTGAAAGCAACAGTGACAATAGTATCAGCATAGTAACCACCATATACGATAGAAGTAACTGTCCCAGAGCTTAATTCAACTTTTGATATGCCTGAACTACCTTTTGCAAGATAAACAGAACCGTTGTGATAAGTCATACCCAAGTTACTAAGGATATTCAATTGATCAATATCATTTTGATTTGCAGTAGCAACAACATCAACTGTACGTTTTGAAGGATAAGATCTTTTTCCGGCTGGATTCTCTGCAACATATGTAATGACGTATACTCCAGGTATATTAGTATCAATCTGACTTACTGGTACAGAATTTAAAGTATATGTAATATCAATTTTTAATTCATCTTTACTATATACACTATCCGATACATTCCAGCCTTCTTCAATAAAAGGTTCTCCTTGCTTTAATGTTATATCATAGTCTCCAGAAAGACTAAAGTTAGGCGTACTTATAACCTCATTACTTGCTACCAAATTACTTGTTTCTTCCTCACTTGCAAAAAGCGTAGCAGGCGCTGACCCCATTAATGTCACCACCAACACTAAAAACATCATCATAAACTTTCTCATTTTACTTTAATTCCCTCCATTTATAATTATATTGAAATCCTTTACTAATATAACAGATGCTACTCAATATGGGTAAATTAAAATTCACACAATTTAAAGCTATATGATATTTTATGTAACTCTATATATGTTCCTCATTTCCTGCTTCTTCCTAAACGAGTTATTCAAAATTATGCTTATGCACCTACACCAGCGGAGAGGAGAAAATCATTCTGAAAGAGCGAAGCGCTCGCCTTTGTAAATGAATCCTGACTGTGAAGCAGTCATTTAAAGGATTCATTTACAACAAGCGACGACAAGAACGATTTTCTCCTCGCAGCGCCACCCCTAGAAAAGCTAAAATTTAAATAACCACCCACCCTTTGATTTTCAAAACCGTCTTCTTCTGGTATGCTGATAGGTGAACATTTCGACATCAGGTTGAGACGACAGCAAGGAGAGGATTTAGACATCCATGAAATTTGCCGTACTGGATTTTGAGACCACAGGTACTCAGTCCACCGATGATATTATTCAAGTTGGGCTTGCCATTATAGATCATGATTTAAGTATTTCCACCGTATATTCTTCTATGGTGAAGCCAGGAGTGCCTATTCCTCCTTTTATAGAAGGTTTAACCGGAATTAAAAATGAAGATGTAGTCGACGCTCCAGAGTTGGATGATGTCATTTTGGAGATGATTCCTCTACTAGAAGACGCTGTGCTTGTTGGGCATAACGTTGGGTTTGATTTAGGATTTTTACAACGAGCTTTGGATCAGACAGGATATTTGGCTTTTACAGGTCGAGTACTAGACACTATGGATTTATTGCGTATTTTTTTCCCGAATCTTTCAAGTTACCAGTTAAGTATGGTCAGTAAAGATTTAGGATTTGTCCATGATCGTCCTCACCAAGCAGATAGCGATGCGTTAGCGACAGCTCATGTATTTCTGAAATGTTTGGAAGAATTGAATGACCTCCCATTGATTACGGTACAACGATTATCCGAACTATTTGATAATCAGGATAGTGATTTAGGTTGGTATTTTGATGGAGTACGGATGGAGAAAGAAGCACAACCGATTCAAGATTTAGACGAACATCGCTTTTTCCGTCAATTGGCGTTAAAAGTAGGCGATTGGAATGAGATTTTACCTGCTCATGAAGAGCGTGGAAATATGCCACTTGCCGATGTGTCATTTGATGAATTTTTGGAGCAAGTGAAACAGAATTTGCGTAATTTACTTCCTCATTATGAAGAACGTGAACCGCAGAATCGGATGTTTGAAGAAGTGATCAAAGCGATGACGGATGATAAACATCTATTGATTGAAGCAGGAACAGGAACGGGCAAATCGTTAGGTTATTTATTACCTTCGATCTATCATAGTGTAAAAGAAAACGATCGTGTGATGGTAAGTACACATACGATTAATTTGCAAGAACAGTTACGAGAACGGGATATTCCATTACTGACTCAAGTGATTCCATTTGCATTTCGTGCTGCCGTATTTAAAGGACGCCAGCATTATTTGTGTCTGCGCAAATTTGAGCATAAAATAAATACAAAAGAATTTCAAAGTCCTAAAGAAGATGTATTGATTGCTGCTCAAATGATTGTCTGGTTAAATTCGACGGAAACCGGTGACGATGAAGAGCTGAATATGGGTAACCGTGGAGCCGATTTCTGGGAAACGGTAGCGAGTGATACCGATTCTTGTCTTGGTCGTGCATGTCCGTGGTTCCGCAAATGCTTCTACCATCGTGCGAAGCATGAAGCAGGTACAGCTGATGTCGTTATTACGAACCATTCCAAATTATTTACCGATGTCAAAGCAGGGCATCAATTATTGCCTGCTTACGATCGATTGGTGATTGATGAAGCGCATCATTTAGAAGATGTAGCAGGTAAGCACTTGGGTATGCATATGAAATATTTCACATTGGTTCATCCGCTACTTCGTTTGTTCAAAGACAGTAAAAATGGTCAGCTGGCTATTTTGCGCCAACAGTTAGGTTCATCTGGTAATGAGCGTGGTATGGATTGGGCGATAGCGATAGATAATCTATATCCTGAAATTGTAGATGTCAAAGAAAATTGGGACAAATTGAGCGAATTATTATTTGCTTTATTACCTCAGCGTAGTGATGCCGCTCCAGGAGAAGCTGGACAATTTACATTACGTTTGTTACCTGAGAAGCAACCGACAGAATGGACGGTAATTACGGATTTGGAGAATCAGATCCATATCGGACTGAGTCAATTGATTCGTAAAGGCGAACAAGTAATGAATCAGATCAAAGAAAGCGATGAACAGTTGGGCACAGATAGTCTGGTGACTGATGTATCGGGTCTATTCAAAGATTTGACTGTCGTTCGAGACGATCTACGTCAATTTGTGAAGCTGGAAAGTACAGATACGGTCTACTGGTATGAAGCCAATGGAAATTACCGTAGCAAGTCTTTACAGATGTATGCTGTGCCTGTGGATGTGAGCAAGCAATTGAAAGAGTACTTTTTCGATAAAAAGAAAAGTATTATTCTAACATCCGCAACCCTATCAATAGAAAAGAAATTCCAATATATGATTGAACAACTGGGACTTGTCGAAGCGGAAAAAGAAGGCAGATTGATGACTGAACAGTTATCTTCACCTTTTAATTATCGTGAGCAATCGCTATTGTTGATTCCACGTGACTTTCCAAGTGTCAAAGGCAGTGTCGGTGATGCCTTCTTTGTAGATACATTAGCGAACTCGTTAGCAGAGACTGCCAAAGCAACGCAAGGACGAATGATGGTTTTATTTACCTCATATCGAATGCTCAAGCAGGTGTATGAGCCATTAAAAGAGAAGTTATCACATAGTGATATTGCTGTATTTGGTCAAGGCGTTGATGGAGGGAGTCGGACGAAGCTTACTCGTAGATTCCAGGAGCGTTCTGCTTCTGTATTGCTTGGAACAAGTAGCTTCTGGGAAGGTGTCGATATTCCGGGCGAAGCATTAACATGTCTGGCGATTGTACGATTACCTTTTCAACCGCCCAATCATCCATTGCTAGAAGCCAAAAGCGAACGGCTTAAAAAAGAAAAGAAAAATCCATTTATGAAATTATCTGTACCGCAAGCAGTTATCCGTTTCAAACAAGGTTTTGGTAGATTAGTACGGACATCTAGTGATCGGGGAATCGTTATTGTCTATGACACTCGTGTGATCGAGTCCTATTATGGCAAGCATTTTCTATATTCATTACCCGGTCCCAAAATGGAACATATGCCGACAGAGCAGATGGTACCCCGTATTACAGAATGGCTTAGCCAGGCCGAACCTGAAAAGGAAACTGTAAATCAAGAGGGGGAGCAAGCATGAAATCCGACAAAATATCAGAAGCAGTCGTGCGAAGACTACCTGTATACCTTAGATATCTGAACGAACTTCACACCCGTGAAGTTCCCACAGTGTCTTCGCAAGAATTGGGACAAAAATTAGATTTGAATCCAGCACAAATTCGCAAAGACTTAGCTTATTTTGGAGATTTTGGACGTAAAGGAATCGGGTATGATGTATCTTATCTGATTGAGAAAATACGTCATATTTTAAAATTAGATCAACAGATTAATGTTGCACTTGTAGGTGCAGGTAATCTAGGACATGCCCTTTCGAACTATAATATGTATTTGAAAGAAACGATGAAAATCGTAGCTGTGTTTGATTCTCTAGAACCCAAAGTCGGTTCGATGATCAATACATTAGTTGTACAACCGATCGAAGAACTTGGAGCAACAGTCAAAGCGAAAAGTATTCGTATTGGTATTATTACTGTGCCTAATATTGAAGCACAGCGTGTAGCAGATCAATTGATTGAAGCAGGGATCGAAGCCATTTTGAACTTTGCACCGATTATTTTGAAAGCTCCACCGCATATTCGTGTACACACTGCTGATTTTACAACGGACTTACTAAGCCTTGCCTATTATCTGGAAGATGGAAAGGAACATGAAACTAATGAATAACACCTCGAACAAATGGGTTATCAAAAACGGTATGTTTGCTGTAATGAGTGAAGAAAAATCGATGCTTTTCGGACATATGGTGATTGAAGATGGATGGATCACTTATCTTGGAGAAGAAGAGCCTGTGATTGAAGAAGGAACAACAGTAGTCGATGGTAATCATTTGTTCTTTATCCCGGGTCTAGTGAACAGTCATGGTCATGCGGCAATGTCTTTGCTACGTGGATATGGCGACGACCTTGCACTACAAGTATGGTTACAGGAAAAAATGTGGCCGATGGAAGCGAAGTTTACTAGTGACGATGTATACTGGGGAACATCATTATCTGTACTTGAAATGTTAAAAGGCGGTACTACAACATTCTTGGATATGTATGATCGTTCAGAGCGTGTTGCTGAAGTCGTAGAGCAATCAGGAATGCGTGCTGTATTGATGCGTGGTGTTATCGGCTTATGTTCAGAAGAAGAACAAAAGCAAAAGTTACAACAATCTATCGACTTTGCACGGGATTGGCACGGTCAAGCTGATGGACGTATTACAACGATGATGTCTCCACATGCGCCGTATACATGTCCTCCTGCATACATCGAACAATTTGTACAAGCAGCACATGACTTGGATTTGCCGCTGCATACACATATGTCTGAGACGTTAGCTGAAGTACAATTAAATGTAACTGATTATGGATTACGTCCTGTAGCTCATTTAGAGAAATTAGGATTTTTCACGCGTCCAGCCCTTTTGGCACATGCTGTTCATTTGAATGATGAAGAGATCGAAATGCTTGCGCAACATAAAGTAGCTGTTTCGCATAATCCGGGTAGTAATCTGAAATTAGCAAGTGGTGTTGCTCGTGTTCCTGATTTATTGCGTGCAGGTGTAGTCGTTTCTTTAGGAACAGATGGCCCGGCAAGTAATAACAACTTGGATATGTTTGAAGAGATGCGTTTGGCAGCTCTTATTCATAAAGGAGTATCCGGAGATCCAACAGCAGTACCTGCATTAGAAGCATTGAAAATGGGTACAGAATACGGTGCGAAATCTGTATTTTTGAATGACGTAGGTACATTTGCTGTCGGTATGAAAGCCGATATTACGGCATTAAATGTAGATCAACCGCATTTCTTGCCACGTACTGATTTTATCTCACATACCATTTATTCTGCATCAGCTAAAGATGTATTGCATGTCTGGGTAGATGGTAAGCAATTAATCAAAGATGGTATATCATTAACACTGGATGAAGAAAAAATTCGTCATGAAGCCCAAAGTGCTTTTGAAGGTTTGCTCAAACGCTAACCGGAAGTCGACAGGAAAGGATGGCGTGTTTTGCGAAATTTGGGAAGTGGAAAATGGATTGCAATCATTATTGTAGTAGTAGGATTGCTTGTATTAGGTGTTAATCAATTTTATGTTCATGTTATGGCGCAGCCATGGAGTAAAGAGCAGCTGGCGATAAACAGTGCACAGGAAAAGGCTGATATCGTATCTGTGACACGTACATTTAATTCTGTCTGGACAGATACTTCAACGTATTGGGTAGTTGAAGGTAAGAACACAGCACAAGAAGACCTTATGGTCTGGGTGAAGTTCAATATTGATGGCTCAGTCGCTGAAGGTGCTAATGCCGTACATGTTGAGAAAACAGCAGGTACAGTGACATATGAAAAAGTAAATGCTTTACTACAAAATGATCTGCCTGGAGCAGAAGCTGTACGTATTGTTCCCGGTTCATTCAAAGGAAAATATGCATGGCAAGTCTTTGCCAAACTCAATGAACGTTACTATTATATTTTTTATAATTTCCGTGATGGAGCTAAATTAAGCGAACCCATGGAACTGCCCGCAACATTAAAAGGAACAGGTCAAGAAGATTGACACAAGAAGAGTAAACCAAAAAAGCATGATCTTTTGAATTCAGCGTATGAATTCATCCAGATCATGCTTTTTTTGTTGCAGTGGAGGTATATAGGATTATAAGCGGAATTGTAAAACAGTGCTTTGTAATTTCTCCGCCATCGCATGAAGTGTAGCCGTATGCGCTGTACTTTCTTCAAGGAAAGCTAACTGCTCTTCTGTAGCCGCACTTACACTTTCGGTATTTGAAGCGACATGATCGGTTAATCCTGAAATGTTTTCCATCGATTTTACAATTTTCTCCGAATGACCGGATAAATGATGAAGCGAATCAGTGACTTCTTTAATCTCGGCGGTTGTATGATCGGTCAAAGTTTTGATCGTATTGAACAGATTGCCTACAGAATGGGCAGCCGTGATACCTTGACTCACTTCTTTAACCATACTTTCAACCGATTCAGTTGCACCTCTAGTCTCATTCTGAATCGTATTCACGAGTTCTTTAACACGTTTAACAGAATCATTGGTTTCATTGGATAGTTTGCGAATTTCGGAAGTTACTACAGCAAATCCACGTCCATGTTCTCCAGCCCGAGCCGCTTCAATCGCAGCATTCAGTGATAATAGACCTGTTTGAGAAGCGATAGAAGAAATAGCATTATTGATTTCTTCGATTTCACTAGAGCGTTTGTTAAGCGACGAAATAATGATTTCCAGCTTACTCATCCGTTGCTGAATTTGATCCATTTGATTCATAACATGAGATATTTCTTTATCACCTAGTAAAGCTTGTGTCTGTGCTTGTTGAGCGACATTCATTGCTTGTTGACTGCTTTGATCGATCTGCTGAATATCTTTATTCACATCATATACAGCTTGTAGACCGCCTTCAACAATTTTGACCTGATCTTGGGTACTATTTGAAAGGTCTGACATAATATCAGCTACATGTTCTGCTGCTTTGCCTGTTTCAGACGTTCCACTTGCTACATCTCTAGAAATAGAAATGACCTGTGCTGCATTATCATTAATTTCATGAACGAGATGCCGCAGATTATTTTTCATACTGTTAAAAGAAAACGCTAGCTCGCCTAGTTCATCTTTTTGCTTGACGGTTACATCTTCAATATTAAGATCACCTGTAGATATCGCTTTAGCCGCTTTATTTAATTTCTGTAAAGGCTTGGAGATTAGACGAGAAATAATGATACCGATGATAATAGCTAGAGCAAAGTTAATAACGCTGATCGTAATTGCCAGTTGACGAGCATGTAATACTTTTTGAAGATTTTCATTTTTAGCAGTTTCCATAAGAGCATCTTGCTGATCTGAAAATTGTTGAGCAAACTTAACAATAACACTACCTACAGGAATAACGCTTGTAATGATATCGAGATAAGACTGATCCAGTTGTGTAGGAGGAAGGTTAAATAATTCTTGAGCATGTGTTTTGTAGTAGTCATTCATTTTGAGCATATAATCTATTTTTTCAGTATCTTCAGTAGAGACGACTAGACTTTTCATATCTGTTAAAAGTTGAGTCGTCTGATCGTTGGTACTTAATAATTGAGAACCATAATAAGAATCACGACTTAACATATAGGTCTGCATATATCCATTTTGACTGGTCGCATAAAATTTCAAATTATCAGCTTGCGATTTAAGTGTGACATAACGATCTAGAATTGTACTCATTGATTTTTGTATTTGTTGTAGAGACATAATATAAATGACTCCTGCACAGCCAGCAATCAGGGCAATGGCAAGAAATCCAGCTAAAAGCTTATGCAGGATAGATAGACGCATCAGAGACCACTCCTTTATATATAATCATTTCCATTTGGCAATATACTTTTCTGTATTGGCTTCGGTAATTAATTCATAAGGAATAATGATTTCTTTTTCGACTTGTTTACCATTTGCAGCTTCGATCGTAGTTTTGAGCCCTTGAGATCCTTGAGCAGCCGCATTTTGATAAACAGAGACGTTTAACTTATTGGCTTTCATAAAATTAAGAGCGTCCATCGTACCATCGACACCGGCAAATATAATATTTTGATCTTGACCTTCCACTTGTGCCGCCAAAATAGCGCCAATAATCATTTCATCGTTATTGGCTACCACCGCATCAATTTTTTGACCGGATGCTAACCATTTAGCCATCAATGCCATACCTTTAGCACGATCATAATTAGCGGTTTCTTCAAAAACGATCTTCATATTCGGATATTTGGCAATAACGTCCTTGTTACCTTGAGTACGGTTTATCTGTGCATCACTGCCCATATCGCCGTTCATAATGGCAATATTACCTTTGCCACCTAACAATTTAGCCACTTCGTTCATTTGAAGTGTACCGGCAGTCAAAGAATCAGAGCCGATGTAAGATGTGGTAGTTGTTAATTCTTTAAATGTACGATTTACCGCAATAATAGGAATATTCGCTTGATTAGCTAAATCTACAATCGTTTTGGAAATAGTAGCGTCCATCGGTAAAAAAGCAATTGCTTTGACATCCTGAGCAATAAATTCTTTGATTTGTTGAAGTTGAATAGAGGGATCATTTTTGGCATCTGCATAAGTGACAGTGACATCAGGTTGTGTTTTGGCATAGTCTTCCATACCAGCCTCTACATAACTGATAAAGCGATCATTCATATCTGGAATAGATACACCAATAGTGATCTTTCCTGCTGTGTTAGTCGTAGTTGTAGGAGTTGTTGCTGTTGCTGTAGTAGAAGAGGCAGTAGAATTGGTTGAAGCAGGAGCTACAGAAGGGCTAGAAGTACAACCCGAAATAAGCACAATCAGAGCGATCAACAAAAGAGCGGGGGGAAACCGAAAAAATACGCGCATTGCCTAACCTCCATACTATTCATTTTTAGAAATATATAACGTTTACATTTTGAGAACAATTTAAATGAGGACAAAATGTGACAAGATATAAAGTATATCGACACAGGGTGTATTTTTAATAATAGGGAGTTTTATTTATTTTAAAGGGGAAAAGAGAAAGGGCTGAATATTACTAAAAGTAGTGCTATTAGAAATCAAAAAACACATATGATATACTAGATATAGATAAATAAATGTGAACATAACAAAAAACCTATCCATTAACTGTTACCGATAGGCTAGAAGATGCCGAAATAAAATATATGTTGCTATGTACATCATGTTGACTACATTAAAGGAGGACGTATATGAAACTCCGTATCATGCCTATTTTTATTACTGTAATCGTATCTGCCACTGTACTTTTTGGTGGATGGTTTACGTATCGTCAGCTGACTCTCTACAGTCCGCTAACAAAAATTGTACAGAACTATCCTGGGGTCAATAACTCTCATATTAGTATTAACCCAAAAGAAGTCATGTTGAAACTCGATCTTGCACCTTCCGCAGATTTAGGTGGTTTGGTACAACTATTGAATAAGCAAGGAACAGATATTTGGGGAAAACGTACACTTCAACTTGAAGTCACTGATCACTCCAATACAGAACTAGATAAAGTATGGGAAAATGCAATGTTCTCTGTCTCTCAAGCAATGGCTACTCAAAAATACACTGAAATTCCGCAAACGGTTGAAAATATTATGCAAGCCAATAAAGATATTCAAGTGAAAGCAGAAATGGATGAACGTAATGTATACGTATCTTTGAGCAATGGTAAAGGAAGCAAATTCCTGATCTTGCCACGTCATTCCCAAGTCACAGGAGGAAGCGCCTAATGCCTAAATCAACAAAAGAGATTGTTATTGGATTTGTACCTGTATTACTCATTTTTCTTATTTTTATAGGGTATAATATTTTACCATTACTATTGATTGCTGCTCTGGCTGGTGGAACATTTTTGGTTCTGCAAATGCGTGGTGGATTAGCTGTAGGTGCTGCTCAAGAACGCAAACGTAAAAAAAATGGTCCGCTCAAATTAACGTTTGAACAAATTGGTGGTCAGGACAATGCTAAGCGCGAATTGCGTGAAGCCCTTGATTTTCTTGTTCGTCATGATGAAATGAACAAATTCGGAATTCGTCCGTTAAAAGGTATCTTGCTGACAGGTCCTCCGGGGACAGGTAAAACATTGATGGCCAAAGCGGCTGCTCATTATACCGATTCTGTGTTTGTAAGTGCTTCAGGTAGCGAATTTGTAGAAATGTATGTCGGTGTTGGTGCAGGGCGTATCCGTGATCTATTCAAAGACGCTCGTACTCGTGCCGCCAAAGAAAATAAGCAAAGCGCGATTATTTTTATCGATGAAATAGATGTTATTGGTGGTAAACGTGAAGGTGGACAACAACGTGAGTATGATCAGACGTTGAACCAGCTGTTAACCGAGATGGATGGGATCTACAGTAATGAAGCTCCACGTATCCTAATTATTGCAGCAACCAACCGTAAAGAAATGCTTGATAGTGCATTGTTACGCCCGGGTCGTTTTGATCGTCATATTCAAGTGGATCTACCTGACAAAAAAGGTCGTAAGCACATTCTAGAGCTTCATGCAGCAAACAAACCGCTTGGAGAAGAAACGGATCTGGATAAATTAGCAGAAGAAGCATATGGATTCTCTGGGGCTCAATTAGAAAGCGTGATGAATGAAGGTGCAATCTATGCGATGCGTCAGAATGCAGATCATATTTTGCAAAGTCATTTATCTATGGCGATTGATAAAGTCATGATGGGTGAAAAAACAGATCGTGAATCCAGTGTCGAAGAAAAGCGTCGTGTCGCTATTCATGAACTAGGACATGCGATTATGGCTGAAGTGGTTCGTCCGGGCAGTGTAGGACAAGTAGCGCTTAGTCCACGTGGACAAGCACTGGGTTATGTACGTCATAATCCTGCGCAAGAACAATACTTGTATACGAAGCCATTTTTGGAAGAGCAGATTATGATTGCTCTAGCTGGAGCGGCGGCTGAGGAAATGTATTATGAAGGACGGAGTACAGGTTCTAGAGGTGATTTTGATCAGGCACTCAGTATTGTACAAACGATGATGGAATCGGGATTGACCAGACTTGGAATTGTAAGTATGAATATGGTTCCTAAAGAACAACTAATGAAAGAAAATAATACAATTCTTGAAGATTTAACCAGACGTACCAAGGAAATTCTAGATAGTCGCCGTCTTATTTTTGACACATCTTTAGACATTTTGTTAAAAGAAGAAGTGTTATCTGGCGAACAATTTCGACAACAGTTCAAGAAAAGTTCAAATGTACCAGCATAATTTAAAATGCTGGTACTTTTTTTTTACTTTTTGCCTGCGCTACGCTATTATTAGATGTTGGAGAGCATATCAAAGCCTGACGTTACGTTTTGATTTTTTAAGCTTTAATATACGTGTACATCCGATCAATTGCAATCGATCGATGTATTAGGTATGAACGTAAGCTATAGAAAAGAAGATAACTAATTAAAGGCTTCAAAGGATATAGACGGAGTAAAATGAGTCTATACACTTTATGAATATTGGAAGGGTGGAAAGAAACCATGAATTTTAAAAAAGTCGGCGTTATCGGCGGCGGTACAATGGGACAAGGTATTTCTGAAATGCTTGCTAAGAAGGGCATCGAGGTCTTACTTGTTGAGAAAACACAGGACAAGCTGAACCATGCTTGGGATATGATTGAGACGAGTCTAGACAAACAAATGGAGAAATGGGCATTAACTCATGCAGAGAAAAAATTGATTTTGTCCAAAATCGCTAAAGTGACTCATTTTGCAGATCTAAGTTCATGTGAATTGGTTATTGAGACCATCAGTGAAGATCCAGAAGCGAAAAAAGAAGTCTTTGCTCAATTGGATCAAGTATGTCCAAGCAACGTTATTCTGGCAAGTAACACATCTACACTGAGCTTAACAGAATTGGCTAGTTCTACAATGTACCCAGAACGCGTGATTGGGATGCACTTTATTTATCCAGTATCCAAAATTGATCTTGTAGAAATCATTCGTGGTCTTCGTACATCGGATCAAACGTTTGAAGTGACAAAGAACTTTATTGAGCAAACAGTAAACAAACGCGGAATCATGGTCTATGAATCTCCTGGATTTGTAACAAGCCGTATTATCTGTTTATTGATCAATGAAGCATTGCATGTACTTGAAGAAGGTGTAGCTTCTGCTGAAGATATCGATGATTCGATGCGCATTGGTTACCAATTCCAATATGGTCCGCTTGAAATGGCTGACCGTTTCGGATTAGATTCAGTCAATGCAGCACTTGAGCGTATGTTCCGTGAATATGGAGAGCTGAAGTACCGCCCGGCAATCATTTTGAAAAAAATGGTGCGTGCAGGTAGTCTTGGCGTGAAAACAGGCGAAGGATTCTTCAAGTATGACAAGGATGGTGACCGGATATGAAAGTACTCGTAATTAATGCAGGTAGTTCTTCTCTAAAATACCAATTGTATAACATGACAGACGAAAGTGTTCTAGCTAAAGGACGTGTAGAGCGAATCGGAATGGATTCTTCTATCCTTGTGCATGAGCCTACAGGCGGCGAAGAATACAATACAGTAAGCGAAATTCTAGATCATACGATTGCAATCCGTCGTGTACTAGAAAGCTTAACAGATGAAAAACATGGTGTTATGAAATCTGTAGATGAAATTGACGCTGTAGGACACCGTGTAGTACAAGGAGCAGAATCATTTAAAGAGTCTGTTCTTGTAGACAAAGATGTAAAAAAAGAAATTCGTCGCTTATTCGATCTAGCACCTCTTCATAACCCTGCACATATTATGGGGATTGAAGCTGTTGAATTGAATATGCCTGATGTACCACAGGTGGTTGTATTTGATACAGCATTCCACCAAACGATGCCTGAAAAAGCATATTTGTATGCTATTCCTAAAGTACTTTACAAAAAACACAAAGTACGTCGTTACGGATTCCACGGCACTTCTCACTATTATGTAAGTCTAGCAGCAGCTGAATACCTCAAACGCCCGTTAAAAGAACTTAAAGTCATCACTTGCCATATTGGTAACGGTGGTAGCTTAACAGCGGTTAAAGATGGTATTTCTGTAGATACATCTATGGGTATGACACCGCTTGAAGGTTTAATCATGGGTACACGTAGTGGTGATTTGGATCCAGCGATCGTACCTTATGTCATGAACAAAGAAGAACTGAGTATTGGCGAAGTTAACTTTATGTTGAACAAACATAGTGGACTGATGGCTATTTCAGGTTCAAGCAGTGATATGCGTGAAATTACAGATGCGATGGCAGAAGGCGATGCAAATTCAACACTTGCTTTTGAAATGTTTGAATATCGTTTGCGTAAATACATCGGTTCTTATGTAGCTGCTATGGACGGTGTAGATGTAATCGTCTTTACAGCAGGTATCGGTGAAAACTCTGCAATCGTTCGTGAAAAAGTATGCGAAAACTTAACGTATCTTGGTGTGAAATTAGATCCAGAATTGAACAAAATTCGTTCTGGTGACCCACGTCGCATTTCTACACCGGATTCTAAAGTAGAAGTACTGGTTGTTCCTACCAATGAAGAACTTGTGATTGCACGCGATACGTACAAGTTGATTCAAAAGTAAGAAAAACTACAGATTATAAACAAGCAGATGTTTATTGTATAATGATTTAAAATAGGTAAATGGATGTTATTCAAATGATTTAAATCATGTTAACATAAGAGATTCCCAGTAGAAATCAAAGCAAAGTCGTTTTTTGCTTTGATTTCTTGCTGAGAATGACCTTTTTCATATACCTATTTCATTGATATGGCTCAATAAACAAAAGGGAGAGTATATAAATGTCGACCAAAACCGTTATAAAAAAAGTAAATGAGCATGTTGAACAGACTGTCACGATTGGCGCATGGATCAACAATAAGCGCTCTAGCGGTAAAATCCAGTTTTTACAATTACGTGATGGTACCGGTTATATTCAAGGCGTTGTTGTAAAAAGCGAAGTATCTGAAGAATTGTGGAATGATGCTAAAAGCTTAACGCAAGAAAGTTCTTTGTATGTAACAGGAATCATTCGCGAAGAACCACGTAGTAAGTCTGGATATGAAATGACTGTTACAGGGATTGAAATTATTCATTTGACTGAAAACTATCCGATTACACCTAAAGAGCATGGTACAGATTTCTTGATGGATCATCGTCATCTATGGTTACGTTCCAACAGACAACGTGCTGTTATGGTGATTCGTGCAGAAATTATTCGTGCAGTACAAGAATTTTTCAACGACAATGGATTTACGAAAGTCGATCCACCTATCTTGACTCCGTCTGCGGCAGAAGATTCTACAGAATTGTTCCATATCAAATACTTTGATGAAGATGCTTATCTGACTCAAAGTGGACAGTTGTACATGGAAGCAGCAGCAATGGCATTGGGTAAAGTGTATTCATTTGGTCCTACATTCCGTGCAGAGAAATCCAAAACACGTCGTCACTTGATCGAGTTCTGGATGATTGAGCCTGAAATGGCATTTACAGATCATGAAGAAAGCTTGCGTGTACAAGAACAGTTTGTAGCTTATGTGGTACAATCTGTACTTAAAAATTGTCGCACTGAATTGGAAACGTTGGAGCGTGATATTTCTAAATTAGAAAATATTCAAGCGCCATTCCCACGTATTTCATATGATGAAGCGATTGAATTCTTAAAAGGTAAAGATTTTGATATTCCTTGGGGTAATGACTTTGGTGCGCCACACGAGACAGCGATTGCTGAAGCCTATGACAAGCCTGTATTTATTACCAACTATCCTAAAGATATCAAAGCTTTCTATATGAAACCTGATCCTCAACGTCCTGAAGTGGTATTGTGTGCGGATATGATCGCACCTGAAGGATATGGAGAGATTATTGGTGGATCACAACGTATTGACGATCCAGAGCTAATGAAGCAGCGTTTTGAAGAACATAACCTGACTGAAGAAGCTTATAAATGGTATCTTGATCTACGTACTTACGGAAGCGTACCGCATTCTGGCTTCGGTCTAGGTCTAGAGCGTACGGTAGCATGGATTTGTGGATTGGATCATGTCCGTGAAACCATTGCATTCCCACGTATGTTGTACCGTCTGTACCCTTAGTCTCTGCGTAGGATGATGTCTAATCGTAGAGCAATAGAAAGGGTGAATCACATGGGCGGAGAACAATGGAAGTCCTGGTCTAAAGGTGCTGCCTTTGCTTTGGGCTTGCAGACGGCGAATGTGCCTTATGCATTGCTCAAATATTATCAGGCATTAGATCTGGATGATGCGGAAGCAATGTTGCTCATTCAAATTCTATCTTTTCGACAAGTTGAAAATAATGAATTCCCGACACTTGAAGAACTACAATGGAGAACAGGAGCAGATGCTTCTCTGATCGCTACTCGTATCCAGAAGTTAATGAAGTCAGGGTTTGTATTAATTGAAGATGAAGAAGACCCGTTAACAGGCATTCGCTATGAGCGTTATGATCTAAGCGGATTGTATGAGAAACTGGGCACTGTACTGGCTACAGAGCAGCAGGATATGATTGATTCTTCAGACGTCTTACCTGAACCTGTCAAACCGATGTCCAAAGCAGATAAACAAGCAGAGAATGAGCGCAACCTTTTTATTATTTTTGAAAAAGAATTTGCTCGTCCGTTATCTCCAATGGAATGCGAAACGATCTCCAGTTGGATCGATCAGGATCGGTATGCTGAAGAATTGATTTTAATGGCGCTCAAAGAAGCTGTATTTGCAGGTAAGCTTCATTTTAGATACATTGATCGTATTTTACTGGAATGGAATCGTAACCGTGTACGTACAGTAGAAGACGCTAGAGCACACACACAGAAATTCCGTCAACGATAAGTTGGTAGGATCTGTTTCATGGCTATTAATAAATAAAGTGTAAAAAAACAAAAGGCTGTTTCCTCGATAATATTTGGGGAAACAGTCTTTTTTTGTGTTAGATCTATTTATCTAATGTATAGAAGATCAAATATAGAAATTTATGAAATAGAAGAAGAGCAGATTTGTGCTCATTTAGATGAATAAAAAGACTACATATTTTAGAAAATATTTGGAGAATCTATATGAACAAAATAGACTCAAAAAGGTAAAAAAGAAGATTTTCTAAAAACTTTTTAAATATTTTTTATGCTCAAAATCTTCTTTTTTTGGAGTCATTTTGATATAAATATAAGGAGGATCTAAAAGAAAATATTTAAGATTATTTATTCAATAAAAAGAATGAATATACATTATCCTATATTTGGAAAAAGGAGTTTGTCTGTAATAAAAGAAGATTGAAAATTATAGCTAGCTAGTTAGGTGTGAGGTATATATAACATGAAGAGTGATGTAGTAGATTGATTGCTAGTATAAATGATAAAAGAGAAATGTAAAAATAAAAACAACTGATTACAGAGTAACCAAGGGATTTACATAGGGTAGCAAACCTAAAAAGGATATTTTTCAAGTGAAATGCAAGAATATAGAGAGAGATTTATAACTTTAAAAGTATTTATATGATAATATTTTTATATAAATAACGCTTGATATGTTAATTAATATAACATCATTACTAAAATGTGTACAGAATATGTACAAAAAAGAAGCAAATCAGAAATGTAAACGGAATGTGAAAAAATATACAGTAAATATTAAAATGGTAAAAAGTTTATGAAAAATGTAAGCGCTAAACTAATTAGGTATGTTTCTATTATGTAGTTACATTTAATTTTGCAAAATATAATAAAAATCATTTCAGTAGGGTTGCAATTTATTTGAAATAGGAGTAAAGTTACTTTTGCCCTGATAAACAAGTACTGAATACTTACAAATACATGACTACTACCTCATAATTATTCATAAGAAGCTAAAGTGGTTAGCGTATAGAGTGATCTAAAATCAACACAAACACGTAACACATAGTAATACAAAATAAAACATTCAATTAGGAGAGATACAAAATGATGAACAGCAAAATTCAAAAAGTATTATTGTCTACAGTAGTAGCAGCAAGTTTGGGAGCAGTATCCGTAGTAGCACCTTTGGGAGCACACCAAGTATCTGCTGCAACTAACGATTCTAACCATGAGAAAAACAAAGACAAAGCAGAAAAACGTGCTGACAACGCTGCTTACCAAGCTGCTGTATCTGCACAAGTAAATGCAATGTTCGGTTCTTCTAACGAAACAACAACTGCTCCAGAACAAGAAAAAACAGATGCCGCTAAGACACCTGCTACTGAAGCACAAGCTAAAACAAATGTAACTGTAGTTGTTCCACAAGGTGCTAGCCTTACTGAAATCGCTGCTCAATATGGTGTAACTGTAGATGAGTTGATTGCTGCTAACAATCTTCTTCCAGCTGGATACCAATTGACTATTCCGCAAAAATAAGATTTATCCATCTGATCGGCCAAGAGCATAGGATAGAAAAATACCAATAAAGATATACATGAAGCCATCTACTGCCATAGATGGTTTCTATTATGGTATTTCTTATACGAAATGCAACATATTCAAGTGAAGCAATGCAGATCAATTCGTTCATCTGTACGCTTGTTGTTAATTTATAATCAGTATACGGGTATTTGTGATGAAGGGCAACAACAAATTGTGTTTTACATACAAAAAAAGCTGACATTAACCATAATGTCAGCTTTTTTGTACGTTTTTTTCAAATATTTCCAAAATGATAACGCTTCATTTAAGAAAAATGACCCTAATATTGATTTTTATATCTTCAAACACGAACGGATTACATGTAAGAGAGAGATTAATTTCGTCTATAAGAGTAAATCATCTAATCCTATAGACGAAATCATCACTTCATCGATCTTTTAAAAGGCACAGAGACCCTTTTTATTTTCTTAGCAGCAAATCACGATAGATGTACTCAAAAATAAACTCAAATGCTTCTAGATGGCGTTTGGCTTCAAATGCGTTTTGACCCCAAGCATAGATACCATGTCCACGTAACAGAATACCTGGAATCGATTGATTCAACACACCCGATACCAATTCAGCAATTTTAGGAATTTCAGCATAGTTAGGAAGAACAGGAATCGTAATCGCAGCATTTTCTTCCCAGATATTGAATGCTTTTATTAATTCTAATCCTTGAATCGGAACTTCACCTTGTTCACCAAAATATTCGCTTACTAGATTATTGAATACGGTGTGTACATGGAATACGGCACCACAACCGGTTTCACGATAGATTTCGCAATGAATTAATGTCTCTGCACTAGGCTTCAGCCCGGTAGTCTCACAAGGACGACCATCTTGATCTACAAATAAGAAATCAGACGGTGTACTTACTGATTTGTCTTTACCACTTGCTGTAATGGCAAAATGGAAGTTCTCAGGCGTGTAGTCGCCTACACGAAGCGATAAGTTACCGCTTGTACCTGGAAACCAATGTCTTGCAGCGAATTGCTCTTTGATGCCACTTAGCTCTTGTAATGCCGCTTGCTTATGCTCTAAAGGAATATTAACAAAACTCATGAATGTATCGCTCCTATTCGTTGTCCAAAATCTGAAATAATATCATGGAAAGTATGGAAAGGTACATGATCAACCCCTAGTTCTACACATTTGTCTGTTAAGACAGAGCGTGAGTAGACCAGATCAGCAATCTTAGCTCCTTCAAAATCAGTTAAGCTATCTCCAATAAGGATACGCTCATATTGATCCGGTGAAAATTGACGCATAACCGTCGTTTTACACATTCCGCAATCATTTTGACAATGTTCATCACAAGGATGAGTCCATACAATCTCAATATGTTCACCACTAAAGTCAGCACCGTTACAGAAAATATGATCTTCTGCAATATCAAAAGGAGCTAATAATGGTTTTAAGAAAAAGTCGATTCCACCGCTGGTCACATAAAAAGGAATTTGGTGGCGATGAACTAAAGCTAGAAAATCGCTAAATCCTTCACGAATACCGGCTGTATTCATCACATAATCCACAATTTCTTGCTTTTGTGAAGAAGGCAGTAGTGCAAACATTTTACCTACACCATCACGAATCGAACGTTGACCTCCGACGACTTCATTCATAATCTTTTCATATCCAGGAGGAGAGAAATGTTTCATAATCGCAACAATATTGTCGGAATTGGTAATCGTACCATCAAAATCACAAAAAATAATCGGTTGTTTACTTACACTCATCGTTCTCCACCCCAAAGTTCTAATGCTTGTCTAAGTTCTTGATGTCCTTGAGCGGCATGATCAGCAAGTGAAGTACCTGCCAAGGCAGCATCTATAGCTTGTTGGAAAGCTCTACCACCCGCGCTAGCACCTTCGGGATGACCGTGAATACCGCCACCAGCATTAATAATTACCTGATGACCAAAGTCTTTCAGAATCAACGGTACAAGCCCTGGATGAATACCAGCCGAAGGTACAGGGAAGCTATGCTGGAAAGGCAAGGCTGGGGATACCAGTTGCTCCCGAATTGCCATATTTTCTGCTTTGGGCATAACTACTGAGCCATAAGGAGAAGGGAATAATACAAGATCAGCACCCGCAATACGCATTAATTGACCCAGTAACACCGAAGCTGAAATCCCATAATAAGTCGATGGGTAATAAGCGCCTGCAAGCGATGGATGTGCCATAATTGGAATATTGATCTCAGGATCACGTGCCAGTTCATGAAGCACATCGTAACCATAAGCTAATACATTAAGAAGTAGAGCATTGGCTCCTGAATCGATTGCTTTTTTGGCTTGTTCTTTTAATTTAAAAGTATGACCGGTTAGATTGGCAGCATATAGTACTTTTTTGCCTGTTTGTGCTTGTACATCATCGGCAGCTTTACGGCAAGCAGCCACACGTTTTTCGATCGGTGTTAATTCATTTTCAAATAAAATTTCATCGTCTTTAATTAGATCCACGCCACCTAGAGCTTGTGCTGTAAATTGACGTGTTAATTCATCCAGATCATGACCGATCACTGATTTGAAAATACTCATTAATAACGGACGTTCAGGAATACCTAGAATATCACGTACCCCTTGGATGCCAAATTTAGGGCCCGTAAAAGCACTTAAAAACGTATCTGAGAATTGTAAGTTGGTTAATTTGATCTGACCATCCATCGAAATTTTACCAAATACCGTAATTAATAATGCAGGAATATCGGAACTGAAGTTAGCATCAGGGTAAGCGATCTGAATATCCGCATAACGCTCACCTTGTTCGGATTCATTCACCTCAACAGAAATGACTTCACCTAGATGCTTTTTCATAGATTCTTGCTTGGCGGCAGGTAATTCGGTCCAGCTACCGACCGTCATCCCAATTGCAATTGAAGAAGCTTTTTTATGAAAATCAGCTTGGCTATCATAACAACGATAAGAAGCTATACAATAACTCATGAATTGTCCTCCTTGAGTGCAGCACCCATCTCACGAGAACGTTCTGCACAGCGTTCTACACCACGTACAATCGTGTCTTGCATATGTGCATCTTCAAATACTTTGATCGCCGCTGCGGTTGATCCATTAGGAGAAGTAACTTTGGCACGCAGAGCAGCAGGTTCTTCACCGGTTTGTTGTACCATATGAGAAGCACCAATTACGGTCTGAATCGTAAGTTCACGTGCTTGCTCAGCAGATAATCCGCCTTCGATCCCTGCACGAATCATCGATTCCATCACATAATAAATATAAGCAGGGCCACTTCCTGAAATACCGGTCAACGTTTCCATTTGAGATTCTTCAATCTCAGTTACCGTACCGACAGCTTCAAATAGATGATGAACTAATTGACGTTGTTCCAGACTCACTTCTTCCGAAAAGACTAGACCTGTGGCTCCAAGTCCGATACTACTTGAAGTATTGGGCATGGTACGTGCTACAGGTTGCTTGCGACCGAGTAAGTGCTGAATCGTACCTACTTCCAAACCTGCAATCACAGAAACAATCAACTGATCTTCTGTCAAAGTAGGTCCTAACTGACGAAGTGCATGAGCTGAATCGACAGGTTTTATCGCTAGTACAATCACTTTGGCTTGTTGCAAAGCGGCTGTACGTGTCGATTCTTCTCCAGCGACAGCAACACCGTAACGTTGTACTAAATAATCTAAACGTTCCTTATTTCCACGGTTTAGCATTGTTACGTGAGCAGGAACCACAACAGCTCGATTCACTAACCCTCGTAAAATTGCTTCTGCCATAGATCCTGATCCATAAAAACAAAGAGGTTCTGTTATTAACGTTTGTAAAGATTGAGGGTGACTCATCATTTTCATCCTTTCAAGCACTTGGTATTACAAGCGCTACATCTTCTAGTTAAATCAAATATGATTTTTGCAGAGCAAAATATCTTTTATGAACCTATGATTCATATTTATATTATTGACGAATTTGACCATTTCCGTAAATACGATATTTGGTCGAAGTGAGCGCAGGTAATCCCATAGGACCGCGTGCATGTAGTTTCTGTGTACTGATGCCAATTTCAGCCCCGAATCCGAATTCGAATCCATCAGTAAAGCGAGTAGAAGCATTATGGTACACAGCAGCGGCATCGACTTCTTGCATAAAGCGTTTGGCATTATTCTCATCAGCGGTAACGATACATTCCGAGTGCATCGTGCTATAGGTCGCAATATGTTGCAATGCTTCATCCAGATTAGCTACAATTTTGATATTCAAAATATAGTCATTATATTCGGTAGCATAATCTTGTTCAGTCACTTCTTTTGCCCATGGAATCAATTGACGTGTTCCTGCGCAACCCCGAATTTCTACCTGATCCTCACGTAAAGCTTCAGCAAGCGCGATAAAAGCAGTCTGGTCATAGTCTGTATGCACTAATAGTGTTTCCATCGAGTTACAGACGGAAGGACGCTGTACTTTAGCATTGATCGCTATGTCTAATGCCATCTGATGATCTGCTGTAGCATCAATAAAGGTATGGCAGATGCCTGCTCCGGTTTCAATTACAGGAACAGTCGAATTTTGAACCACATTTTGAATTAAAGAATGACCGCCACGTGGAATAATAACATCGATAATACCATTCAGCTTCATCATTTCATTGACAGAAGCACGATCTGCATCTTCGATCAGTTGTAAGGCATCACGTGGAATAGCAGATTGTTCAAGCGCTTGATGAAGCACTTCAACCATTTTACGATTAGAAGAAAGGGCAGCAGAACCACCACGTAGAACAACAGCATTACCGGTTTTGAGAGATAATCCTGCCGCATCGACAGTGACATTTGGACGAGCTTCATAGATAATTCCGATCACTCCAATAGGGACACGAAGCTTCTCGATAATCAATCCATTAGGACGTTCTAACGTTTCCAAAAGATCACCTACAGGATCATCCAGATCAGCGATTTGACGTAGAGCAGAAGCTATTCCTTCAATCCGTACGCTATCCAGACGTAGGCGGTCTAACATCGATTCCGATGTTCCTTGTGCCCGTCCACGTTCTAAATCTTCGATATTGGCTGTAATAATCTCATCTGTATGAGAGATGAGCGCTTTGGCCATGATCAATAACGCTTCATTTTTGTCATCAGTAGATAATGCACCTAGTCTAGTCGAAGCTTGTTTGGCAAGAGTGGACTTGTGTAATACTTCACTCATAATAAAAAACCTCCTCTATCCTAATAAGTTAAAGTATAAATCAAAGATTATAATGAAACCCATTCATCCCGATGGACAGCTTCTAAGCGGTGGATATCTTCAATACCTAATCGCTTCGATACCTCAGAACTAGGTAGACCACAGATTAATTGTAATTGATCATGATCATAATTGACGATGCCCCGCCCTAGTACTTCACGCTGAAGATTCACCACTTCAATCACATCTCCGGCATGGAATTGACCTTCCACTTGCTTAATCCCAACAGGTAATAGACTACGATATTCGCGAGTCAATGCTTGAGCTGCACCATCATCAACAATAAGGGTGCCCAGTGGAGTAGATAAGAAGCCAAGCCATTGCTTTTTAATCGAAAGTGCAGAGACATGTGTCGCAAAATACGTTCCTTTACCATGATGATCAATCGTTGCTTTGAGATCACCGACTTCACGTACACGACCAACAAATACAGGTACACCGCCGCGAGTAGCTATTTTGGCGGCATCAATCTTAGAACGCATACCACCTGTACCTACCGCAGAACCGGAACCTCCAGCAACCGCATAGATTTCATCGGTAATCTCATCAATGCGATCATATCGCTTAGCCGTTGGATCATGACGGGGATCAGCACTATACAATCCTTCCATGTCCGTTAGAATAATCAATTGCGAAGCACGCGCTAGATTAGCAACCAGCGCAGATAATGTATCATTATCACCGAATTTCAATTCATCGACAGATACCGTATCATTTTCATTGAAAATAGGAATAACCCCTTGCTTCAGCAATTCTTCAATAGTCATGGTTGCATTGCCTGTTCGTTTCCGATTGTTAAAATCACTGCGGGTTAATAATACCTGTCCACTAACTATGCCATGACGTGCAAAAGCTTGTTGATAATCACGCATCAGCAGGGCTTGACCGACCGAAGCGGCGGCTTGCTTTTCATGTAATAACTTGGGACGTGAAGGATAGCCTATTTCTCTAAATCCTGCGGCAACAGCTCCCGAGGTGACCAAAAGCACAGAGTACCCTGCACGCTGTAACGATGCGATCTCATCTGCAAAAAAATCAACAGCTTGATGATCAAGTCCTCCTTGTGGTCCGGTTAGCGAGCTGCTCCCAATCTTGACAACAATACGCTGATTTGACAATATGTTCACTCCTTTATAACTGCCTATCCATTTCTATATTTAGTTAGAATATAAACAAAAAAGACTTTCATCCTCTACATCAACATACAATGCAAAGGACGAAAGTCTGAGCTCCCGCGGTACCACCTTTATTGACAGAATCTATCGTTCTGTCCGGCTTAAATATCCAAGATAACGGTAGGTATCCGTTCAGCGTTATAGGCGCTAAAAGTTCGGGGGTAGGTTCGGTAAGAGCTGGTGGCGAATCCTTTCAGCCGCTGGGATTCACTCTCTATACACACCGCAGGTTTACGTACTGTTCCCGTCATCACAATCATTCGTATCCATAGCGTATCCATGAAGATTACGCTAACTGTTTGTTGCAAACTAGAATAGCATGATCAAGCGCTTTTGCCAAGCACCGCATCACTTACTTGAATAATCCTAGCTTGCCAATACGGCGTACCGCTTCTTGCAACCGTTCTTCAGAAGTGAGTAGACCGATACGTACATATCCTTCACCTTTGGTTCCGAAGCCAACTCCTGGTGCTACAGCTACATGTGCTTTTTCTAGCAGTAAAGTGGCAAATTCTTCTGAACCCATGCCGTTAGGTGTAGGCAACCAGGCGAAGAAAGAACCTTTAGGTGCTTGAGCTTCCCAACCGATTTTTTCTAATTCAGCAAAAAAAGCATTTCGGCGAGATTCATACGTAGCTACCAGATCAGTCACACATTGTTGTGACTCTGTTAAAGCTTTGGCTGCCGCTGCTTGAATACCTCCAAACAAACTCACATACACATGATCTTGCATTAAGTTGATCAGACGAATGATTTCTTTATTTCCTAGAGCAAAAGCAACACGCCAGCCAGCCATATTATACGTTTTGGATAACGTATAGAACTCAACGCCGACTTCTTTGGCACCCGGAATCTGTAAAAAGCTCACCGGTTGTTCTCCGTCAAATCCTATCGCTCCATAAGCAAAATCGCTAGCAACAACAATATTATGCTTAGCTGCAAATTGTACTGTTTCTTCATAGAAAGAGTAAGGAGCTGTCGCCGATGTAGGATTGTTCGGATAATTTAGAAACATCAACTTGGCTTTCTCTAATATTTCGGGTGCAATTGCATTATAATCCGGTAAGTATTTATTTTCTTCTGTCAAAGGCATAAAGGACATCTCTGCACCAGATAGTGCAACACCAGACCAGTAATCAGGATACCCCGGATCAGGAACAAGACATATATCCCCTTGTTCAAGCATAATTTGGCTAATTTCGATCAGACCTGTTTTGCCACCGAATAAAATAGCAACTTCTGTCTCAGGATCAAGATCGACATTATAATCTTCTTTATAACGTTGTGCCGCCGCTTCTTTGAGAAAAGAATAACCGGAAAAAGGCGAGTACTTATGATATTGTGGATTTCCAGCGGCTTCACGCAATTCTTCTACAATATGCGGAGGGGTTGGTTGATCAGGATTTCCTTGCCCCAAGTTAATAACATCATGCCCTGCGGCAACCTGACGATTAACATTTTGAACAAGCTTGGCAAAAAATTGTTCAGGCAGTTGATTCATAACACTAGCAGGTTGTATTGATATACTTGGTAATTCATTTGTATTTGAGTTTGAGTTTGAAGAAGTAGTCATCGTTATCACTCCGTATCCGCTAAATTCATGGTATGATTGTTAAAATTTAAAAAAACCTCAAGTGTTCCTAATCTATCATGATTTTTCCGATCAGTATACAGGAGATTTAAGGGAATCGAAAGTCAGAAGGGTTCGTTGCCCATTCTATATTACTGATTCTATATAGAGGATATCCAAAATAATAAACTCATGCTACATTAAAACTAGCTTAGATTCAGCTAGCTACTCAAGCTGTGATAAAGGGGATTATAACCAATGAATAAGACACGTCAATTACATATTGCTTTGATTCAAATGGATATTGAGCTTGCGAATCCTAAAGTTAATCAACAACGTGCTGAACAATGGATTACACAAGCAATGAGTGCGGCGCCAAGACCCGATGTAATCGTACTTCCTGAAATGTGGAATACCGGTTATGCTCTCGATCGCTTAGAAGGATTAGCTGAACGTGAAAATGGCAAGCTGACCGCATGGATGAGTCAAATCGCTAAGCAACATCAGATTGTACTGGTAGGAGGTTCGATATCAGAACAACGGGAGAGCGGTTTTTATAATACATTATATGTGTATGGAGCAGATGGCGAGCGTACTGCCAAATACGATAAAATTCATTTGTTCAAATTAATGAACGAAGAGAAATTTATGCAACCGGGTGAGCAGAAAGCATTATTTCCTCTACATGATGTGACGGCTGCCGCTTCGATTTGTTATGATCTTCGCTTTCCTGAGTTAGCACGCAGTCTAGCTCTAGCTGGTGCACAGATCTGGTTCGTGCCTGCGGAATGGCCTCATCCACGTATGCATCACTGGCGTACACTACTGACTGCACGTGCGATTGAGAATCAAATGTATGTGGTGGCTTGCAATCGAGTCGGACGGGACGAGAAAAGTGAATTTTTCGGACATTCGATGATTATTGATCCTTGGGGTGAAGTATTAGCTGAAGGGGATGAAGTAGAAGGAATCATTAGTGCGACGATAGATCTTGATCTAGCGGATGAAGTGCGTGGACGTATTCCTGTATTTGCAGATCGCCGTCCTGAATTATATATTCATGAACAAAAGTAAAACAGCATACGAGGTAACACATAGATTCTACAGAAGCGGAAATAATACAGCATATATCGTGTGCTATTATTTCCGCTTTTTTTATGCTGTCATTTAGAAAGAGTAGATGAGCATACAAATGAACGATCTCGCATAAAAGAAGAAAACAATCCTATTTAAATCTTTTTACTTACTAAAAGTTAGTTAGTTCGGTGTTCAGCAACATTCTTCCCTAAAGGTCTTTTGTTATTGTGCAAACTGTTTATAATAAGGATATACAACACGAGCTTACAACTTACATTCGTACACGTAATTAGTTTAACTTAAAGATATTTCAAATAAGGTCATTCAAAAATCATTTAAAATCAAAATTAAAAAAATGAATTAACAAAAAGGAGATTATTATTATGACACTTCGCACAGCAGGTATTCACCACATCACTTCTTTCGTATCTGATCCACAACGTAATGTTGATTTCTATGCAGGCGTACTTGGATTGCATATGGTTAAAAAAACAATTAACTTTGATGCACCCGATGTATATCATTTGTACTTCGGAGATGCTGGCGGTAGTCCAGGAACGATCGTTACCTTTTTCCCACAACCAGGTGCACGTAAAGGAGCCGTTGGAGCAGGTCAACTAGGAATTACAGTATTTGCTGTTCCAACAGGATCACTTGATTTCTGGAAAGAGCGCTTAACTCGATTAGGTATTCGCTTTGAACCGGTTCAACGTTTTGGCGAACAGTTATTGCGTTTTGAAGATCATGATGGTCTACGGATCGAATTGGTAGAACGTGAAGGCGGCGCACAGAGTACATGGGAATGGGACGGGATTACGGCTGCTCAAGCAATCAAAGGATTCGGTGGTGGTGTATTATTTAGCGCAGCACCAGCTAAAACATTGCATACAGTAGAGCATGTACTGGGATTAACCAAAATTGCGGAAGAAGATGGATATGTTCGTTTTCAAGCCGATGGAGAGATTGGTAATATTATTGATGTCAATTCTCGCGAATTACCACGAGGGATTGCTGGAGCAGGAACCGTTCATCATATCGCATGGCGTGCGGCTGACTTTGCAGAGCATGAACTATGGCGTGAACAAGTACAAGCAGGAGGATTCCAACCTACACCTGTGATTGATCGTCAATATTTCAATGCAGTCTACTTCCGTGAAGAAGGTGGAATCTTATTTGAAATTGCTACAGATCCTCCAGGATTCGCTAATGACGAACCAGCTGATCAATTAGGACAAAAATTAATGTTACCTGAATGGTATGAACCACAACGTGAATTGATCGAAAACAATCTATTACCGATCGAAGTTCGTAAAGTATCAGCTCAATCGTAAATAAAGAATGGAGGAATAGAAAATGACACTGACTTTAAAGCATATTTTTAAACAAGGAAGCGACCCTTCACAACCATTACTCTTATTGTTACATGGTACAGGTGGAACAGAAAATGATTTAATTCCTTTAGCACAACGTCTTGCACCAACAGCTTCGATATTGGGTGTGCGTGGAGCTGTTTTGGAAAATGGAATGCCACGCTTTTTCCGTCGCTTGGCAGAAGGGGTATTCGATGAGCCTGATTTGATTGCTCGTACGCATGAATTAAATACGTTTTTGGATGAAGCCGCAGTCGAGTATGGATTTGATCGTCGTAATATTGTAGCTGTAGGATATTCCAATGGTGCTAATATTGCAGCAAGCTTACTTTTCCATGATAATCAATCGTTAAAAGGAGCTGTTCTGCATCATGCGATGGTTCCACTTCGCAGTGTAACCGTGCCTGATCTTTCAGGTATTCCGATCTTTATGGGTTCAGGTACCAATGATCCGATTATTCCTCGCGCAGAAACAGAAGAATTAGCGAAGTATTTTGTAGATGCACAGGCAAATTTACATTTGCATTGGGAAAATTACGGACACCAATTAACTGCAACCGAAGTGGAAGCAGCGGTACAATGGTATAATCAACAGTTCGTATCCTAAAAGTTCACCATGAATTTCAAAAAAAGGTTAAAAAAACGCTTCTGCTGTATTAAACGTAAACTCCTAGATAGGTTAGGCTTATCTCAAGGATTGTACGTTAATACATAACAGAAGCGTTTTTTGATGACCGATTATTATGAAATAAAGATGTTACTACGAATATAGCTTACGATTTTTGGTCCGGTACGATACATGAACCATCTACACATACATCGCCTTCAGTGCTATTGATCATTTGTAATGGATGATCTTCTGCCCATACATCTTGCAATGTATTTAGGAAGACTTCTGTCGGTTGTGCTCCAGAGATACCATATTTGTTATTAACAACAAAGAAAGGAACTCCAGTTACACCTAATTGATTCGCTTGTTGTTCATCTTGACGAACTTCTTTGCCCAATTGTTCGCTGTTCAAAAAGGTCTGTGTCTCGGTGCGATCCAAGCCTACACGTTCAGCGATATCAAGTAATGTATCATGATCTCCAATATGCAATGAATCTGTAAAATAAGCACGGAATAAAGCTTCGTTCATTTCTGCTTCTTTACCCTGTTTAGCGGCAAATTTGAGTAGACGATGCGCATCAAAGCTGTTGGTTAATACCATCGTATCAAATTGGAAATCCAAACCTTCATTTTTGGCTTGTTGCCATAAGTTAGCGCTATTTTGCTTCACTTGCTCTAACGTTAAGCCATATTTGTTCATTAACATTTCGTACATATTCATTGGAATATCTTTAGCAGCATTCGGGTCCAACTCAAAGCTACGGAAACTAACTTCTACTTCGTCCCGATTCGGAAATTGTTCTAAAGCTTTATTAAGACGTGCTTTGCCGATATAACAAAATGGACACTGATAATCTGACCAAACTTCAATTTTCATAGGTATAATCCTCCAGTAAAATAAATAGAATGCACATTGATAAATATAAATAAAACGATCTATAAGGTGTAATCATGTTAGTTGCACTATCTCCAGTATAAACGCAATCCATTGTTATTAATAGTATTTTTATTACTTTTTGTAATTAAGATATGATTACTATTGTTTTTGCTGTTTTTTTATAGTGGATTGGATTCTAATACATCCTGCTCTAACTGATTTTGTTCGCCCCAATCACACATCATATCCAAAATAGGTATCAAAGATTGTCCACGTGCAGATAAACGGTATTCTACTTTAGGTGGTACTTGTGGATATTCCGTACGGATGATTAGCTGATCTTGTTCTAATTCTTTCAGTGTAACACTTAACGTTTTGAAAGAAATCGTACCGATCGAGCGCTTGAGTTCATTATAGCGCATCACTTTATTTTCGCCGGCTAACCAGTACATCACGATCATTTTATATTTCCCACCTACCAGTGAGAGGGTGTAGCCAAATCCTGTATCTTTAAGGTCAACGCCTGTCAGACTATAGTTACCGATATGCATAACATACTCTCCTTTAGGTTAGTATCTAACATTAAAGTGCGTACTTTTTTTAAAATGTAATCCACCATACAATGATTGAAGCAACATAAATACGCGTAATCATGATGGAGGTTTATATGAAAACATTAGTTATTGTAACGCATCCCCATATGGAGGATTCTGTGATTAATAAACGTTGGGTCAAAGAACTGGAACAGTATCCAGATCAATTTACTATCCATGAATTGTATAAAGTCTATCCGGACGAAAAAATAAATGTGGAGCAAGAACAAGCACTAGTTGAAGCTCATGATCACATTGTTTTTCAATTTCCATTATACTGGTTTAATTCGCCGCCACTTTTGAAAAAATGGTTGGATGAAGTATTATTATATGGTTGGGCATACGGTTCAACAGGTAAAGTATTTACTGATCGTAAAGTCGCTATTGCAGTAACTGTAGGCGTAAGTGAAGCTGATTATCAACCCGAAGGAAAATATCGTTATACGTTAGAACAAATATTACTTCCTTTTGAAATGACATTCGATTATATTCATGCTTCGTATCAAGGCTTTACCGCTTTCTATAGTGCAGAACACGAATCTACTCCTGTACGTATTGAAGAAAGTATTTCAGGATATATTGATTTTCTGCAAAATTTTTAAAAGAAGAATCTTTTTCGTTAAGAAGATGAGCTTCGATAATAAAGTATTTACGATTCATCAAGTGCTAGTCTTCGTATAAAAATCCAAATGCAGAAATAGGGAGAGACCGTTGATGTCTTCTCCTTATTTTTATTGTTCAGGATTCACTACATTGATCATTGTTTCTTTAAAAGTCTGCACAAAAGCTTCAGCGGCTTTGGAGAGGTAGCGTCCTTTGCGACGTGCAATGACCAGAGTACGGCTTGGAATCGGTTCGGCTAAAGGCAAATAAATTGGTAAAAATTCACCACGTCGTGCCCGTGCAATATAGTGAGGCACAAAAGTAACACCCATTCCAGTAGCAACCAAAGATTGGATCGTCTCAATATTATTACTTTCAAATACCACTTGTGGCTCAAATCCTGCTTCTTTACAGACATCGAATACAATTTTGCGGAATCCTTGTCCTTTTTTGAGTACGATAAATGGTTCATGTTCTAATTCTTTTAATTGCACAGGTCGATGATCACCATTCGCAAAGCGCTGCGCTAAAGGATGATTAGGGGGTACAGCTAGGTCGATCAATTCATCGCCAACGGGTTCATAAGTTAGTGAAGGTTCTGTCAGTGGAAGAGCCAGTAGACTTAAATCAGTTTTACCACTTGCAGTTAACTTTTCCAGATTCAGCGAAGTATCTTCTATTAAGATAACTTCAATCTGCGGATAAGCAGCACGGAAAGCAGGTAATACATGAGGGAGTAAATGTGAACCGGTAATCTGCATACTACCAACCACAACACGTCCACTTTGTAATTGCGAAATATCTGCCATTTCTTGACGTAACTGTTCCACCGCATCAATAATCTTCTGCGCTTGTTCTACAAAATTAGCACCTGCATGAGTTAATTCTACAGTACTGGTATTCCGCTGGAACAAAAGCACCCCTAATTCTTTTTCTAATTTGGATAATTGCTGACTAAGTGAGGGTTGAGCAATATGTAATTTCTCGGCTGCACGTGAAAAGTTACGTTCAGCGGCTATTTGTAACGCATATTGCAATTGTCTAAGTTCCATGTTCAGTTGCTCCTTTGTACATCTATTGTTTTTATACATCTATTTTAATAAAAGTTCACTTATAAGTATAGCCTATAACTTCTATAGTTATTATATCTTGGAACAATATAGCACTGGATGTTATATTAGATTCAATATAAAGCGGTGCTTCATTCTCAGGTCCAAGATTTCATTGCAGCCATCGTAATCTGCTGCAAGAGAATGTTCGCTGACTTAGTCCGAATCTTATGATGGGGTGAAAATAATGAGTAAAAAAACATTGTACGAGAAAATTTGGGATAATCACGTTATTTTTCAACAAGAAAATCAACCGAGTATTTTGTATATTGATCTACATTTAGTACATGAAGTAACGTCTCCGCAAGCATTTGAAGGTTTACGTTTAAGCAATCGTAAAGTACGTCGTCCAGAATTAACATTTGCAACGATGGATCATAACGTACCGACAACAGATCGTTTTAATATTAAAGATCCAATTTCTAAGCAACAAATTGATACATTAAGTCAGAACTGTGCAGATTTTGGAGTCAAACTATTTGATCTTGATACGATTGATCAAGGGGTTGTCCATGTTATGGGTCCAGAATTGGGTCTAACTCATCCGGGCAAAACAATCGTGTGCGGAGATAGTCATACATCAACTCATGGAGCTTTTGGTGCTCTTGCTTTTGGTATCGGAACCAGTGAAGTAGAACATGTTATGGCAACACAGTGTTTGCAGCAATCCAAGTCCAAAACGATGGAAATTCGTTTTAATGGGTCACGCAAACCGGGCGTTACAGCAAAAGATATGATCTTGGGCGTTATCGCGAAATATGGTACTGACTTTGCAACAGGTTATGTATTGGAGTATACAGGTGAAGCGATTCGTGAGTTAACGATGGAAGAACGTATGACTGTATGTAATATGTCCATTGAAGGTGGTGCAAGAGCAGGTCTAATCGCACCAGACGCAACAACGATCGAATATCTTCGTGGTCGCCAATATGTTCCACAAGGCGCAGCATTTGAAGAAGCTGTAGCACGTTGGGAACAGTTAACAACAGATGCAGATGCAGAGTATGATACTGTGCTTGAATTTGATGTCGATGTATTGATTCCACAAGTAACCTGGGGAACAAGTCCGGGTATGGGTACAGATATTACTTCTTCCGTACCGAACCCTGCTGATTTCACCACTGAAAATGAACGTAGAGCTGCTGAAAAAGCACTTGAATATATGGATTTGGCTCCGGGTACACCGATGGCTGAAATTCCGGTTGATTATGTATTTATCGGTTCTTGTACGAATGGACGTATAGAAGATTTGCGTGCAGCAGCAGCTGTAGCGAAAGGATATACTGTTTCAGATCGTTTGACAGCTATCGTCGTTCCTGGTTCTGGACGCGTGAAGATTCAAGCGGAAAAAGAAGGCTTGGATGTGGTATTTAAAGAAGCTGGTTTTGAATGGCGTGAAGCAGGATGCAGTATGTGTCTAGCGATGAACCCGGATGTATTACAACCTGGACAACGCTGTGCTTCAACATCGAATCGTAACTTTGAAGGGCGTCAAGGACGTGGTGGACGTACGCATCTAGTTTCTCCAGCAATGGCAGCAGCAGCGGCGATCACAGGACACTTTACCGATGTACGTGATTGGAATTTCAAATCAGAAGTATTGAACTAGGAGAGGGGTAATTATCCATGGAAGAATTCAAACAATTAAACGGGATCGTGGCTCCTGTAGACCGTGTAAATGTCGATACAGATGCTATTATTCCTAAGCAGTTTTTGAAAAGAATCGAACGTACAGGTTTTGGACAATTTCTATTTTACGAATGGCGCTGGGATGAAGCGGGCAATGTGAATCAAGATTTTGAAATGAATAAACCTCGTTACGAAGGAGCTTCTGTACTGGTTTCCCGTGCGAACTTTGGTTGTGGTTCTTCTCGTGAGCATGCACCATGGGCGATTATGGATTATGGATTCCGTTGTGTTATCGCACCATCATTTGCAGATATTTTCTATAATAACTGCTTCAAAAACGGAATTTTACCTGTCAAATTGTCTGAAGAGCAAGTACAAGACATTTTCCAACGTACAGCCGATCATGAAGGTTACCGTCTAAAAGTAGATTTGGAGAACAAACAATTGTCCGATGATTACGGTCTAACGATTGATTTTGATCTGGATGAGCATCGTCGCCAATTTTTACTTCAAGGGCTGGATGATATTGGTCTAACTTTACAACATGAAGCAGATATTACAACCTACGAAAATAATAAAGCTCAGCATTTATTCGTATAATTCTTAAAAAAATGCATAACCCTGTCGATAGTACTTATGACAGCGGGTTGTGCATTTTTATTTTGTTAAAATCGCCTTGAATTTTAAGGTTACATTGACGTAACATTTTTAAATTTAAGGAAAGGTCGCGTTCATTCTGTTAAGATTGTAAAAGACTCGCAACTTTTGACCAAGTTGAGCGTCTAAACAATCGTCGGGTTGTATGTGAAAACCGGTAGGAGCCGTACAAGAAGTTCGGTAATAAAAAACGGGAATGGTAGGGGTGAAGAATGAAGAAATTTGCTTTTTTGTTATTTTTGTTTGCGTTTATGTGGTCCTTTCCCCACATCGGTGATGCTGCCACGAACACACGTGTTGTATTAAATGGACAGCAACTTAGTATTCCAGAAGAAGTACAGAATATGGATGGTTCGGTGATGGTGCCGATTCGTGTGATTTCTCAGGAACTGGGTTATCAAGTAACCTGGAATCAAGATGATGGTAAGGTTGCGATTGATGGCGAAGGTAAATCAATCACATTGAATATTGGCAAAAAATCGGCTTCTGTCGATAACCAAACGTATACGCTGAATACAGCACCGGTTGTTCAAAATGGTACTACATTAGTACCCATTCGTCTGGTTAGTGAACAGATGGGGATCAAAGTAAACTGGAATAACAGCGACAAAATTGTCACGTTGGCAACAACAGGCACGAGCACCGGCGGAGGAACGACTTCGGAATCAGGATCAAACGCCGAGAACGGTCTTGCACTGGTGAACGGTATTAGTTTTAGTGAAAGCCGCTTATTGGTTACACTGGACAAAAACGTAACACCAAAAGTATCCAAAATGGATTCACCGAATCGAATCGTTATTGATCTGCCTAATTCTGACTTTGGTGGCGGCTTTGCTCAAGGTCAATCTGCAAGTGCAGGACAAATTCAAACACTGGCTGTAGAGAACAATGATAAAGTTTCTCAAATCCGTTACTCACAGTACAGTACAGATCCATCTTCTATTCGAATTGTAATTGATTTGAACAATAAGCAGAATTACGAAGTCTTTAACGAAGGTGACGGATTGTTAATTGTCGATCTAACACCGGATAACGGAACCAAACCTACACCTCCAACAAGCACAGAAGGAACAACACAACCTGGATCTGCTGTAGGGAACTCCGGTAAAAAAGTAGTCGTAATTGATGCAGGACATGGATATCAAGATCCAGGAGCTGTTGGTTCTGTAAGTACAGAGAAAGCTTTGAATCTTGCTGTAGCCCTTAAAGTAGAAGCTATTCTTAAACAAGATCCAAATATTGATGTAGTACTTACACGTTCTGACGATACGTTCCTTGAACTGAAACAACGTGTGAAAGTAGCAGAGAAGCTAAATGCTGATCTATTTGTCTCTATTCACGCGAACAGCAGTAGTTCTTCTGCGGCTTCCGGTACAGAAACGTATTACCAACGCAGTAATAGTAAAAAGCTAGCACAGACAATTCACAAGTATCTGGTTGCAGCTACAGGTTTTAAAAATCGTGGCGTTCAATATGGTAATTTCCATGTTATTCGTGAAACGACAATGCCTGCGGTACTACTAGAAGTTGGATTTATTAGTAACAAATCAGAAGAATCCAAAATGAACGATGCATCCAGACAACAAGCTGTTGCTGAAGGGGTCGTTAAAGGAATCAAAGAATATTTAGGGGTATCCTAAAAGAAAATACATGTGTACCAAAAGATCAGTCTTATCTATATTTTAAATAGATGACTGATCTTTTGTTTAGGGAAAAAAGCAAATCCTTGATAACTTTTAACGATTTGTTGACGTAAGTAAAAAATTACTGAAAATTCATGTAAACGATGCGTGCAATTCGTCACAGAACATGTTAAGATACGAATTGTATTGTCATTGAAGATTGGGTACGAGATCTAATGCTAGACGCAGCAATCCCTATCATGCAGGTACAGTGAGACGATACCGTCTGAGTCGCGGAAAATGCCGTGGACAGGCGGTTTTTTGCAGGAGGAATACTAATGAATGCCACTACAGTGAGACATATTTTAGATACCATCGCTGGCATGTTCCCAGATGCGCACTGCGAACTTAATCATAACAATGCGTTTGAACTGACGATTGCTGTACTGCTATCGGCACAATGCACAGATGCAACAGTCAACAAGGTGACGGCAGATTTATTTCAGAAATATCACACACCACAGGATTATATCTCTGTACCTCTTGAAGAATTGGAACAAGATATACGGCGTATTGGATTGTATCGCAACAAAGCGAAGCATATCCAGAATCTATGCCAGATTCTGATTGAACAATATGGTGGAGAAGTGCCTGGTGAACATGACCTGCTTGTACAGCTCCCAGGAGTTGGA
This sequence comes from Paenibacillus sp. PK4536, assembly GCF_028594455.2. Lineage (NCBI taxonomy): Bacteria > Bacillati > Bacillota > Bacilli > Caryophanales > Paenibacillaceae > Paenibacillus > Paenibacillus sp. PK4536. The sequence goes on along the minus strand of NZ_CP126313.1, from coordinate 4,293,994 downwards.
CGTAAGACAGCGAATGTGGTCGTATCCAATGCATTTGATGTGCCGGCTTTTGCAGTAGATACTCATGTTGAACGTGTATCCAAAAGGCTAGGACTCGCAAACTGGAAAGACAATGTGACTGAAGTGGAAAACAAGCTGAACAAGCGTGTACCTCGAGAGGAATGGACGATTAGTCATCATCGTTTTATCTTTTTCGGACGGTATCATTGCAAAGCTCAAAATCCTGCTTGTCAGGTATGTCCACTACTGGACATTTGTCGTGAAGGCAAAAAAAGAATGAAAACGTCTTTAGTGATCAAAGAGAAAAAGGTCAAACCCAAAATCTCAAAATCAGTAAAGAAAAACAACACTACAACATAAAAAGAGGTCGAACGTTATGAAATGCATTTCTGTGTATACTGATAATTTTGAACAATTTTCTGATATCTTTGAGCAAGTGGTAGCAGAGGAATTGGCTGAAAACGAAGAAAAAGAAGTTGACGGTATTACAGTTAACTATTCTGGTGATGTACCTGATTATTATATCGAGCGTATGGCACAAAAGCGTGATGTTGTTGTTATGAAAGACAAAGGTAAAGGTATTACTATTTTACAACATGGTAAATTATTTGAAATTCTAGTACCTGTTGCTGAAACAGAAGCTAGCGTTATCTAATTGTACGGATAACATTATAGTAGAACATAAGGCTTTTTATGAATGCATGTATATATCTGTGAGTCAGGTATATAGAAGCTATTCATAAAAAGCCTTTTTTGTAGGTATAGATCAAGTGAATAATCCAATAGTTACATCCAGTGGGTCACAGTGGTACAATATCAGAAAAGTGATTTGGACAGAGATCATGCATGATGGAGGGCATACTGATGCAAGCGATTACACCGCAAACCAAAGATTCTTTAGATCATATACTTGAACAATTGAAAGCGACACTTCAACAACAAGGCAATACGTCTGCTGCTAATAAGGCGCAAGATTTAATCCAGAAGCATCGTTCTGAAGAATTGGTGCTCGCTTTTTGTGGACACTTTTCCGCAGGCAAATCCAGTCTGATGAACTGGCTCTGTGGCAAGCAGGTCTTACCGACAAGCCCGATTCCTACTACAGCTAATATTGCAGCTATTCGTGATGGTGAACCACGCGCAATCGTTCATCTTAATAGTCAGGAACCTTCTTTTGAAATCGGTCTGGATGCATTAGATGAATATTGTAAAAATGGTGGCGAGTACGAATCAGTCGATCTATGGGACGATATTAAGCTTCTAGGCGCTCATGGAGTATTGTTGGATACACCGGGTGTCGATTCTACAGACGCGGCTCATGAAGCGGCTACGTACTCTGCATTGCATCGTGCAGATGTTGTTTTTTATGTGATGGATTATAACCATGTTCAATCGGAAACCAATCTTTCATTTGCCAAAACGTTATCTGAGCGAGGGAAGCCTTTATACTTAATCGTTAATCAGATTGATAAACATGATGATTCAGAATTAGCTTTTGCTGACTATCAACGTGGAGTCGCTCAGTCTTTTGCCGGACGAGGTATTGAACCAGCAGGTATCCTTTATGTATCCAGACAGGAGCCTCAGCATCGTCATGGTAAGCTAGAGCGTCTACGTACCGTTATTGGTGAGTTGTTACTTGAGCGTGAACCCTTACGGATGTATAGCTTGTCTCAAGCGATCTGGGAATTAGCTGAAGAACATACCAAATGGTTGCAAGAGCAAATGAACAGCGAAGAAGAATCATCTTCGACTGTAGACCATGATCTGAACGATGAAATGACGATAGAACAATTGAATGCGCAACTTCAACAATTTGAACAACAGATTATTACTGCGCAGACTACAATAGAAAATTATCGCAAAACATGGAGTTGGGAAATTGGACGATTGGTAGATCAAGCCAATATCACACCTGCACCTGTACGTGATCTAGCTCAGTTGTATCTGGAAAGTCAACGTCCTGGATTCAAAGTAGGATTTTTTGCTTCCAAAGACAAAACGGCTCAAGAACGTGAGCAGCGCAAGTCTAATTTTTTGACATCATACCGGGAACAAGTGGCTGCTAATCTAGATGTTCATGTACGTGGATTGTTACGTGGCTGGAGTCAAGAACAACAATTATGGACTGAAGAACAGGAGACATTGTTAACATCGTCTTTGCCACAAATCACAGAACGTGATATCGAAGCCGGTGCAACTTCAGATATTGCGATTTCAGGTGAGTATGTATTGAACTACACGCGTGCGTTACGTGAAAAAACAGTCGCTATCTATCGGAGAGCTGCACTTGATGCGATGGAGCGTCTACTGGAACAGTTAGAGCCCAAGGTAGAAGCAGAGCAACAAGGATTACAGCAAGAGCGTGATCAATTAGCTGGACGGTATCAATCATTGATGCGTCAACAGCAATTAGAACAGCAAAAAGAACAAAATGATCAAGCGGTACGTCAATTACTGCCTGCCCGTGCACAGCTTCAAGCGCAGTGGTTGCCTGCTATCCTAGAAGAAACAGGTGAAGTGGATTCTACAGTTGCTATAGATGATCAGCTAACTTCATCGTCTACTGATACTTTACAATCATCTGAATCATCAGGAGGAAGCTCAGGATCTTCAACACACACAGATACTGATTCAAGTATTATCACGCCACCTATAAAAGAAAAAGTAATATCTTCTCATCGAAAAGAGCGCCTTGTCCAAACAGCTGTGCAGTTGCGTCAAGCTTCAGATATGATAGAACATATCAAAGGATTAAGCTTACCTGCTACTGAATTGCGTCGTCGTGCTCATGTAATGGAAAATGGTAAATTTACGTTGGCTTTATTCGGTGCATTTAGCGCAGGGAAGTCGTCGTTTGCAAATGCTTTACTAGGGGAAGCCGTACTTCCTGTTTCTCCTCATCCGATGACAGCTGCTATTACACAGATCATGGCACCTGAAGGGGAATATGGTCACGGAACTGCTCAAGTCTTTATGAAAAGTAGAACAGAAATGCAAGAAGATATTACTGGAGCTTTTCGCTTATTAGGATTACCAGAGATGACATTAGAACAGGACTGGGGAAAACAGATTGCTTCCTTATCACCTGGACGTATTCATCCATCTGCCCGTGCTCATTATAACTTTGTGATTGCAGCAGCAGCAGGATGGCAAGAAGCAGAGCCTTTGCTTGGACAAGATCTGAAGATCGGACTGGATCAATTTAGAGGGTTTGTATCGGAAGAGACCAAGTCTTGCTTTGTACGACGGATAGATCTGTATTATCATTGTGAATTGACCGCTCAAGGTATGGTACTGGTTGATACACCGGGAGCCGATTCCGTCAATGCCCGTCATACTGGAGTAACTTTTGAGTATATGAAGTCAGCAGATGCATTGGTATTTGTGACTTATTATAATCACGCATTTACACATGGAGATCGCCAGTTACTAGAGCAATTAGGTCGGGTTAAAGGAAGTCTAGCATTAGATAATATGTTTTTTGTAGTCAATGCATCGGATCTAGCTTCCTCGGAAGAAGAAAAGAATCAAGTGGTTGAACGTATAGTACATGAGCTTAACACGACAGGCATTCGCAAGCCTAATATCTATGCGTTATCCAGTCGTCGAGCTATTCAAGGTAATGATGATGGATTCAGACAGTTCCAGCAACATTTTATGAACTTTGCAGATGAGACATTAGCAGGGCTTGCGATTCAAGCGGCTTATGAAGAAGTAGAACGTGTACGCAAAACAGTACTCACATGGGAAGATGCGGCGAAGCGTGGAGAGGCTTATCGAGTAGAACGCATGCAACAGCTGGTGCAAGAACGATCAGCTGCTCATGCGGCAGCTATGCGAATGTTTCAGACCGAACCGGATCGACGGATTCAAGAAGAGAGTGGTGAATTGTTATTCCATGTTCGTCAACGTGTACGCTTGAAGGCGCTAGATTGGATGCCTGAAATTTTTAATCCTTCTTTGCTTAATAGTGAATCTCCTGATCTCAAAGCAGATTTTGCTGCTTGTGGACGGGAATTATTACGCCGATTATCTACAGAATTAGAGCAGGAAGTACTGGCTACAACGTTACGCATGGAGAAAGCTTCTGAGCGAGTAGTCGGTGAGCGTCAGGAAGTGTATGGACGTGAAGCAGAAGCGGCGGCAGCAGGTTTGACATTATCTAAGCCTGAATTAACCAAATGGCAAACTCCAGAACTGGTACAGATGAAAATAGCAGATGTACTGGATTGGAAGTCACTCTGGTCGTTATTCCGCAATCCTCGTTATTTCTTTGAACAAGGTGGACGTGAGAAATTCCGTGAAGAAGTATCGGGTCGATTAGACCAATTGATCGCTAGCATGTTGGATGAACAACGTGAGCGATTGTCACAATATTATATTGTTGGTCTGAACCAAAGACTACAAGAAGCGGCTGATGATATGCAACGTCAAATTGCAGAGTGGGTCGAAGGAACTGAAGCTTCATTGCAAACAGATGTGAGTGCAGATCGCTGGTCAGCATTAGCTCATGATCTAGAAACATTAATTCATTCTGTTTCAGCAGAAGATGAAGCTAGAATCAAACAAGCTTATGATTTATAAAATATAGACTTAAAAGTCATACGAATAATAATTAATCACCAAAAAGAGCGTGCTATCAGAAGATAGGCGTTCTTTTTTTATCTATATATAAATTCCATATTATTATATATGTGAAAATAGATACAATACTTATATTCAAAAATGATAGCGCTTTTACCAAATTATTGCATAAACAAGTTTACAAAATAAAATGAATGTTAAGAAATGCTCGTGAAATGTAGTATTTTGCATTATTTCATTAAAATTGACGGTTTATGTCTAAATTATGGCATAAATTTAAAGCGATTGCCGATAAACGAACGTGTATCCACTTTGCGGGCTTTTGAGGACGGTGGTAAGCTTCATTATGCTAATCATCGACAAGAGAATCAAAGGGGGAGACACATGGACGTTCTCAAACAATTGCATGACTATTATCGGAGTAAAAGAAGCTATTTATACCTCTCTATTTTATGTCTTGCAACCGCTACCGCACTCGGGCTAGTATATCCAAATTTACTTAGAATTTTGATTGATGATGTTATTAAGCTGAGGCGATTTGATCAGGTTCCAATGTTGGCACTAGCTATTTTTGGTGTCGCTATTCTGAAAGGTATCATGCAATTTCTTCATGGATTTTTTGGAGGACGTCTAGGTAATTATATTGCATACCGACTTCGCAACGCGTGCTATGAAAAGTTACAATTTCTATCCTTCCGTTATTATGACACAGCTAAAACAGGAGATTTAATGTCACGCTTAACCGGTGATCTCGAAGCGATTCGTAACTTTATCGGTTTTGGTTTTGCTCAGTTATTGAATGTATTTATGATGGTAGTCTTTGGTTCGATCGTCATGTTTTCGATGAACTGGCAACTCACATTGGTTACATTAATCTCTATTCCTTTTTTAGTCTTTGTCGCTCTCAAATTCGAATCCCGTATTCACCCTGCTTTTCAAGAAATGAGGCTTGCTTTAGGGTCTTTAACAACAGCTGTACAAGAAAATATTACAGGTGTACGAACCGTCAAATCTTTTGCTCGTGAACCTCATGAAGTTGATAAATTCGCTATACGTAATGAGCGTTATCGTACCAATCAGATTCATGCCGCTACACTCTGGAGTCGCTACTTTCCAGTTATGGAATTACTGGCTTCGGTCTGTGTCGTGATATTGCTTGGTTTTGGTGGAACATTAGTGATCCAAGGTTCGCTTACCCTTGGTGAATTGGTCGCCTTTTTCACCTTGATTTGGTACATTATTGGACCGATGTGGGGACTTGGATTTCATATCAATAACTATACGCAGTCCAAAGCCTCTACCGAGCGTATATTGGAAATTCTATATCAGCATGTAGATGTTAAAGATAAAGATACAACAAGTCACATGAATATTCATGAAGTGAAAGGTCATGTGACATTTGAACATATGACATTTGCTTATGGGAATCAATTACCTGCTGTAGTTGATATTAATTTGGATGCCCCTCCAGGGTCGGTTATCGGCTTACTAGGGGGTACAGGATCTGGTAAATCGACAGTCATTCAGTTATTGATGCGTGCGTATAATGTGACCGAAGGCAGTATCAAGTTAGATGGAGTGGATATTCGAGATATCCGAATTGAAGACTTGCGTTCTCAGATCGCTTCGGTTTTTCAAGAAACGTTTTTATTCTCTTCTACACTCAAAAATAACATCGCTTACGGCATGAGTGAGGTCACGATGGATGATATTATTCGGGCTTCCAAGCTTGCCAAAGCTCATGATTTTATTATGGAACTACCACAAGGGTACGATACACTTGTCGGTGAACGAGGTATGGGATTATCCGGTGGGCAAAAGCAACGGATTGCGATTGCTCGTGCACTACTCAAAAACCCAAAAATCCTGATTCTCGATGATGCTACCAGCGCTGTTGATATGGAGACCGAGCATGAGATTCAGTCGGGTTTTCAGGAAGTGATGAAAGGTAGAACTACATTTATTATCGCTCACCGTATTTCTTCTTTGCGCCATGCCGATGAGATTCTAGTGCTGCAAGAAGGACGGGTAGTACAGCGTGGGAAGCATGAGCAATTGATACATGTACCGGGCGCTTATCAGGATATTTATCATGTGCAATATGCAGACCATATTCAGCGACTTCAAAATATTGATGAGCCCTCTATTTCCCACGAAACAGCAAGTGAGATCAACAGTGAGCAGGTGAGAAGCTATGAGTAATCTATCCGCCAAAGAACCACTAGAAGAAAAGCAAAAGACATCCAGTTCATCTGCTATTACACGTGTCGAAGACCGATTTGTTTATCAAGATGATGAGTTGATTGATAAAGCATTTAACTGGTCTCAATTTGCACGATTGTTCGGTTATATCAAGCCGTATGCTAAGCAATTGCTACCCTTTATTATTTTGATGATGGTACTTGGCACGATTACCAAATTGGCGGTTCCTTATATTACTGGAGCAGCGATTGATAAAGCGATTCAACCTGTATCGGGTGCTCCTAGCCTCAAATTACTATACGGACTTACTGCATTGGCACTGGGATTATATCTTATCCAGTGGGCAGCGAATGCGTATCGGATCAAATATACGAATATTATTGGACAACGTGTGATCTATGATCTTCGTTCGGATTTATTTAGTCATATTCAGCGCTTATCTTTTTCCTTTTTTGATAAACGTCCCGCAGGTTCTGTATTGGTACGGGTAACGAATGATGTGAACTCTTTGCAAGATTTATTTACAAATGGTGCAGTGAACGTCATGATCGATTGTGTTCAGCTATTAGGTATCGTGGTGATTCTGATGCTAATTAATTGGAAATTAGGGCTTGCTGTGATGCTGACCGTACCGTTAATGTTCTTCGTCTCCACCAAGTTACGCAAAATTATCCGTCTATCATGGCAAGAAGTACGGATGAAAAATTCACGTATCAATTCTCACTTGAACGAATCAATTCAAGGTATCCGTGTAACGCAAGCGTATACACAAGAAAAAGAGAACATGAAGTACTTTGATAATATGAATGCTTCTAGCAAAAAATCGTGGGATAAAGCTTCTGCACTCAATCAATCGTTCGGACCGTTGATCGAGATTACGGGTGGATTGGGTTCTATGATTCTATTCTGGTATGGAGCCACATTGATCGCTAGCGGTGAGATTATGATTGGTACACTGGTCGCTTTTGCAAGTTATGTAGGGAATTTCTGGGACCCGATTAACCGTCTGGGAAATATGTATAACCAACTGCTTGTAGCGATGGCATCGTCTGAACGTATTTTTGAATTTATGGATGAAAAGCCTTCTGTAGCCGACAAGCCAGGTGCACAACCAATACCACGTATCAACGGAGATATTGTGTTTGACAAAGTGACTTTTGAATATGTAGCTAATCGACCTGCACTGCGCGAGATTGATCTACATGTCACCGCAGGGCAATCTATTGCATTGGTCGGACATACCGGTTCTGGTAAATCGACGATTATTAATCTGATTAGTCGATTCTATGATATTAAGAGCGGTACGATTAAAATTGATGGATATGATATCCGTGATGTGACTTTGGAAAGTCTGCGTGGACAGATCAGTATTGTGCTTCAAGATACGTTTATCTTTTCCGGAACAATACGAGATAATATTCGCTTCGGACGACTGGACGCTACTGATGAAGAAGTAGAAAATGCCGCCAAATCTGTTCATGCTCATGTGTATATTGAGAAGTTGCCTAAAGGCTATGATACAGAAGTCGAAGAACGGGGAAATGTGTTGTCGATGGGGCAACGTCAATTATTATCTTTTGCCCGCGCACTACTTGCAGATCCACGGATTTTGATTTTGGATGAAGCGACAGCCAGTATCGATACGGAGACAGAACTACGTATACAAGAAGCGCTAAAAGTGTTGCTTCAAGGACGAACTTCTTTTATCGTGGCGCATCGACTTTCTACGATTCGACATGCTGATCATATTGTCGTATTGGATCATGGACAGATCAAAGAAGAAGGAACACACGCAGAGTTGATTCAAAAACAAGGCATTTACAATGGTTTGATTGAAGCGCAATTCCGCTTTTTGTGACATTATTCGACTTAATTAAGCCTTGAAAGTAAGAATTATACGAGAATTGTCAAAAAATTTAGACAAAGTGACTTGCAATCTTGCTCATTAGATAAGAGAATAGAAAGTGTCATCACATTGTAAAGTTTAAAAGGAAATTCGTCGGAAATTTTACAATGTGCTATTCATTGTCGAATAGGTAATGATTCGATAAGCAAAATGACGTAAGCAGTACCTTGTAGGTTGCAGTGCAAAACATGTATATAAGGGAGTGCTGTCTATCATGTGGGGGGCCCCAAATTCTCGTCAAGCGAAACGGATGTTGATGCTTGGGAGTGGAGAACTTGGCAAGGAAGTAGTGATCGAAGCTCAGCGACTCGGCATTGAATGTATTGCTGTAGACCGCTATCCGGATGCACCTGCTATGCAGGTTGCTCATCGTTCTCATGTTATTGATATGCTTGATGGTGCTAAGCTACGAGCAGTCATTATCAGTGAACAACCGGATTTTATTGTACCTGAGATTGAAGCGATAGCAACAGACGTACTGGTAGAACTAGAGCAAGAAGGCTACAATGTAGTGCCTACCGCAGTTGCAGCCCAATTGACAATGGACCGTGAGGGGATACGCCGTCTGGCATCTGAGACACTTGGATTGCCTACTGCTGCGTACCGGTTCGCTGACAACTTGGAGCAATTGAAAGAAGCTGTTGCTGTACTTGGAACACCCTGCGTAGTAAAGCCTCTTATGAGCTCGTCTGGCAAAGGACAGAGCGTATGTCGCACACCTGAAGATGCTTCGGCATGTTGGGATGCGGCACTTGAAGGCGCAAGAGGCAAATCAGTTCGTGTTATTGTCGAAGCGTTTGTACATTTTGAAAGTGAAATTACACTGCTTACGGTGCGTTGTGCCTCTGGAACGTTGTTTTGTCCGCCGATCGGACATATTCAGCGGGATGGAGATTATGTTGAGTCATGGCAACCGCACCCAATGACTGCTGGACAGCTAGAAGAAGCACAACGTATTGCTGCAACCATTACAGAACGTCTGGGTGGATATGGGTTGTTCGGTGTCGAACTCTTTTTAACCCCAGATGGTGTTGTATTTAGCGAAGTGTCGCCAAGACCGCATGATACAGGTATGGTGACAATGATTACTCAAGATTTATCAGAGTTTGCTCTGCATGTTCGAGCTATTCTTGGTTTTGAGATTCCGAGTATTCATTTGTTAACTCCTGGCGCATCAGCGACACTGAAAGCAACACAAGCTTCCAAAGATTTTGTCGTTGGCGGAATAGATGAGGCATTGAAGTTACCCCGTACGCAAGTACGTGTATTCGGTAAGCCGGAGACTAAGCCGGGTCGCCGAATGGCGGTAGCTCTCAGTGCGGATGAAAGTGTGGAAATTGCGCGGAAGCGAGCCGTGCAAGCGGCAGCTCTGCTAAAAGAGGAGTATGTACATGTCGACTAGTGTATTAATGCCTGTTGCAGAAGTCCGTAAATTCGAAAGTAAAGATGTTCAAGCTCTAACTGCTCTAATGCGTGAACTTCGTTATCCGATGACGGAAAGTGTACTGCGCGACCGTATGGAAGCGTTGGAAGGCAAACCGCAATTTTTGACTCTTGTTGCAGAACGTGAAGGACAGGTCGTCGGTATGATCGCTATGTACCGTGAGACTTCATATGAGACAGGTCAACAGACTTCGCAAATCACAGGTCTAATCATTTCTGCGAATTATCGTGGTCAAGGTATCGGACGTGAATTGATTGCTCAAGCTGAAAAGCAAGCAAACGAAGCTGGAGATCACTCTGTCTATGTAACAGGAATGAACCGTGACGAACGTCTATCCTCATGCTCTTTTTATCAACATATGGGCTATGAGAAGATTGGATGCCGGTACATTAAAAAAATGTAATTCCGCTATACACAGCCACACCTTTCGAAAAGGCATCAGGTTAATCCTGGTGCCTTTTTGCTTTGATCATAGAGCGAAAATAGCAATTAAATACCAATAGATGGTAAAATATACGGTGATTCTGAATTTAAAGGAGGAACACCATTGAAAAACAATCGTACATTACTAAAACGAATCACCTCAACTGCTGCCGCAGCAGTACTTGTAGCAGTAACGATAGCAGCTCCTGCTCAAGCGGCTACTACACATCATGTGAAAACAACCAAACCTGTATATGCCAGTCAAAGTGCATCCGCAGACACCTCTACCTTTGTAGCGGAAGTGGTGCAATTGGTCAATCAAGAACGTAGCAAAGCAGGGCTAAAAGCATTAACGGTAGACACCAAGCTTCAAACGATGGCACAAGATAAAGCTATCGATATGGTGAAAAATAATTATTTTGATCATACGTCACCAACTTATGGAACTCCTTTTGAAATGATGAAAACGTATGGAATTAGTTATCGTGCAGCTGGAGAAAATATCGCCAAAGGGCAAACATCTCCTGCTCAAGTGATGCAATCATGGATGAATAGCTCCGGTCACAAAGCCAATATTTTAAGTTCTAGCTTTACATCAATCGGTGTAGGGTATCAAAATGGAGTATGGGTACAAGATTTTATCGGAAAATAATACGCTACAAAATGCAATAATGAAATGTGACAGATGCAGTCGAAAATCAGATTTATAGAATAAAAAGTGCCTGTTTCCTTTGTTTTTAGAAGGAGCAGGTATTTTTATAAGCTCATAAGCAGTATAATCGTTACATATTGGTCTTCATTAGGGTAAATAAGATGATATCCATAGCAATAATGCAACAGATAGAGGAGCCAACAAGCGATGAAAACGATCAAATATTGCACGAAAAATGAAAAGCTCGGTACCAAACAAGTCTATAAAACACTTAAAAAAGAGTTCCCTGCTGTGAAGCAAAAGCAAAAAAGTTGCTTAAGCGAGTGTAAAGCTTGTCGCAAACAACCGATCGCTTTAGTGGGAAAAAAGACACTGATATGCGAAGAAACCCCAGAACTATTATATGCCAAATTGGTCGAAATGATTCATGCATCTAATGATAAAAAAGGTAAAAAAGAAAAGAAGAAAGTAAAACAATAATTACTTTTAAATAGATCATTCTATGTATAGAAGATGGTGGATTGATAATATAACCATCTTCTTTTTGCTGTCTATCGATTTAAAAATAGAAGTGATAGTTTCTAACTGTTTGGAAGTTGTACACGTACTGTATATAATAGATAGATAACCTATATTAAAATGAACCGCGAGTCATCATACCAAGTGGCAGATGTTGTTCATATTTCTAACACAGGAGGCCAAATAATGAAATCATCCAAATCGTCAGTGCGTATCTGGCGAATCACAGGCATCACATCCATTGTAGCCACGATTGTATTGATTGGCGGCTTTATTTATGCCATTTCTGATGTATTAAACCCTGTAGGGAGCACGTATACATCCGACTCAACAACAAGTGGAGCAAAACCAGCAACGACTGTTGCAACAGACGGATCTTTTCAAATCGCTGTTTTAGGAGATTCACTTGCTAAAGGTACAGGAGATGACGACGGTAGTGGATTTGCTCGTCGAACCATAGACTTATTGCAAAAAAACGGCAAAGAAGCTAAATTAATCGCCAATTTAGGCATTAACGGTCAGAAAACAGCATCAGTACTTTCTTCATTAGAAGAACCCGGTGTCCAACATGTACTGAAACAATCGAATATGATTTTTGTATCGATCGGTGCTAATGATTTATTTAATGCTGGAGAAGCCCTTGGTAATACACAACAAGCGCCAAGCAAACAACAATTGCTTGCCAATTTACCGAAAGCCAGCAAAACATTACAACAAATCTTAGAGCGAATCGCTCAAATTAATCCAGACGCTCATATTTTATACCTCGGACTGTATAACCCATTCTCTGATTTGCCTGAAATACGTGTACCTGGTAATGAAGCTGTAACCGCATGGAATACTACCGCACTGAATATTATTAATAGTCAATCCAATATGTCGCTTATTCCTACGTTTGATTTATTTCAGCAAAATCTAAATAAATATTTATCTTCTGATCATTTCCATCCTAATGGTACAGGTTATGAACAAATTGCAGAACGTGTCGTCCAGAGTATCGAATAATGAGGTATACCCTGTATGGAAATGAGAGAGGAGCTAGATCATAATGGATTCTAAATTAACAACAACCCATCCCATAGCAACGGCTGATTCGCAGTCTGTACCATCTCAAGAAGAGATTGTATTATCTGTCCAACATGTCAAAAAGAAAATCGGCAAAAAGTGGATTATCAAAGATGTCACTTTTGAAGTCAAAGCAGGTGAAATCTTTGGCTTTCTAGGACCGAACGGTGCAGGTAAAACAACAACGATTCGAATGCTTGTGAATCTGATTCGCCCTACAGAAGGAACGATCAATATTTGCGGTTACGATGTGACCAAGCAACCGGAGAAGGCTTTGGCTTATGTCGGTTCAATTGTTGAAAATCCTGAAATGTATCCTTACCTGACAGGATGGGAAAACTTAGAGCATTTTGCACGGATGCAGCCCGGTGTCGATGAAAAACGGATTCAAGAAGTCACCGAGATTGTCCGTCTGGATGAGCGTATCCACGATAAAGTAAGCAAGTACTCACTAGGTATGCGTCAACGGCTTGGGATCGCTCAAGCGTTGTTAGGTCGCCCTAAATTGCTTATTTTAGATGAACCGACCAATGGACTTGATCCTAAAGGGATTCGAGATATGCGTATTTTTATCCGCGAACTGGCATCGCAAGGTATGGCTGTGTTTGTATCCAGTCATTTACTCAGTGAAATTCAATTGCTTTGTGATCGAGTGGCGATTGTGGGACGAGGAAGTGTTATTGCTGTAGGCGGAGTAACAGAGCTGGTAGAAGATACACAGCATCTTGTGATATGGGAATTAGAACCTCAAGCACAAGGAGAACAGATTCTTCAATCAATACCTTCTATTCAAGTGCTTGATCTGGAGAGTTCTAACTTGGATAACGATACAGCAGCATCACTTCGACCGCATTCTATTATCACCGCAACCCCTGAAGAATACATTTCGACAACGATTGCTACACTTGTGCAAGCAGGGATTCAGATTCATAATGTACGAAAACTTAGCCCGACATTGGAACAACTATTTCTGGGCGTGACAGAAGGTGAATTTATTGAATAGTATATGGCCATTGGTACAGAATGAAACGATAAAAATTATTAAGAAAAAAAGATTTTATGTCGTGCTATTGGTTTTATTAGTACTGGTACCGATGTTTACTTATGCGCAGATGCGTCAAGCCCAAGAAAATCGCACCAAGTTCGGTGAAGATTGGCGTGTTGAATTACAGCAAGCAATCACAGATAACCAGAACTCATTAGGTAGTGATCGTGTACCTGAAGAATGGAAAAAATACCGTCGTGTGTTTGTTCAACAGATGCAATATTATTTAGAAAATGATGTGAATCCGAATGAACCGGGTGGCGTTACATTTACTCGCGAATTTCTAGATAACTCCAGTAGCTTATTTATCCCACTGCTTATTATGACGATTGCTTCTGATCTGGTATCGGCGGAACGAACAGGCGGAACGATCAAAATGTTGCTTACAAGGCCGATTCGTAGGTGGAAAGTATTGTTAAGTAAACTCATTACGCTGACGATGTTTGTCTCGCTGATTGTCGTTTCAACCTTTATTATTTCCTACGTCATCTCAGGGGCAGCATTCGGATATAGTGGATTTAACATTCCTGTATTTACCGGATTCCAGCCGGGTGATACAGGAACCGATATGAGTAGTGTACACGCTATAGCCCAGTGGCAATTTATTTTGATGCAAATGGGATTGATCTGGTTTGTCGGTTTGACCGTCGGATTACTTGCCTTTATGGTATCTGTGTTAGTACGAAGTACCGCAGCCAGTATTGTTATTATGATGGCGGCATTGATTGCAGGTACCATTTTGACCAATATGGCGGCTTCGTGGAGCACAGCTAAATATTTATTTATGGTTAATTTGGGACTGACTAATTATTTATCAGGAAGCCCGGCACCGATTGAAGGCATGACATTACCATTCTCGCTTGGCGTATTGGCAGTATGGGCATTAGCGTCAGTTATTGTTTCGTTTGCTGTATTTACCAAAAGAGATGTGCTCAATTAAAAAGTATAGTATGATTGCCTGCTTATCTTATGAAGATCAGCAGGCAAGTTTATTTACAAAAGATCATTATAGCTAATATAATGGGAAATCGTAGAATAATGTGACAAGTGGGTTTACGAAATGAAAAGATTAGATTACACTTAAGGAATAAAAGGAACATGTGTTTGCATTATATATTTATCTGCCGAATAAATTACATTTTATGTAAATCAAAAGTGTCGACAAAATAAAAGCGTATGATATGATGGTTCGGGGTCAAGCGCGATTATTGATTTACCTATGGTATAATTTTCGACTAAGATTTATAATGCTAATCGTAGGTCAAACAGAACAAAGCAATATTTAGATTAAAGAGGGGGACCATGAATGGTCGAAAAGATCGATTCACTCACAAATTCATCCCGTGGTAATGTTAATCCGCCAGTTTCCGGGTATGATGCTGACGACATTCAGGTGCTTGAAGGGCTGGTTGCCGTACGGAAACGTCCGGGGATGTATATCGGTAGTACAAGTTCATCTGGGCTTCATCATCTCGTATGGGAGATTGTGGACAACGCAGTTGACGAGCATTTGGCAAAACATTGTTCAAAAATCGAGATTTCACTGAACAAAGATGGTTCGGTTACGGTTTTTGATAACGGACGTGGTATTCCGACAGGAATGCATAAAAGTGGAGTACCTACACCACAAGTTGTATTTACTATTTTGCATGCAGGTGGTAAATTCGGCGGTGGAGGATACAAAAAGTCCGGAGGTCTACACGGAGTTGGTGCTTCAGTAACGAATGCATTATCCGAGTGGCTAGAAGTAGAAATTTATCGTGATGGTGGTATTCACCGTCAACGTTTTGAATATTGGGTTGATAAAAAAGAAAAAGAGCATGTAGGTGAACCTGTAAGTGGTCTTGAAGTCATTGGCAAAACCAAAATTACAGGAACAAAAGTTACATTCAAACCAGATATTCGTGTGTTCCAACAAGGAATTGCATTGAATTACGATACACTTGCTGAGCGTCTGCAAGAAATTGCTTTTCTGAATTCAGGCTTAGAAATTTTACTTAAAGACGATCGTAATGATAAAGAAGATCGTTTTTATTATGAAGGCGGAGCTAGTCAATTCGTAGAGTTTTTGAATGAAGGCAAAGATGTTCTTCATGATGTGATTCATTTCAATGTCGAACGTGAAGATATCGAAGTCGAAGTAGCGATGCAGTACAATGCAGGGTATACTGAAACGCTTGCTTCATTTGTAAATTCCATCCCTACACGGGGCGGCGGTACACATGAGACAGGATTTAGAGCAGCATATACTCGTGTATTGAATGATTATGCTCGTAAAACAGCACTGATCAAAGAAAAAGATAAAAACCTCGAAGGTGGAGATTTACGAGAAGGCATGATGGCGGTTATAAGCGTCAAAATGTCAGATGTAGAGTTTGTCGGTCAGACCAAAGACCAATTGGGTAGTTCTTCCGCACGTGGAGCAGTAGATGCGGTAGTCGCTGAAAATATGCAACGCTTTCTCGAAGAAAACCCACAAGTCGCTCAAAAGCTGATCAAAAAAGCAGTTCAAGCTTCTCGTGCACGCGAAGCGGCTCGTAAAGCGCGTGATGATATGCGTACAGGACGTAAACGTAGCGAAAGTTCGAATCTGAACGGTAAGCTAAGTCCAGCGCAATCGAAAGATTTTTCCAAAAATGAACTGTTTATTGTCGAAGGAGATTCGGCAGGTGGTTCTGCGAAACAAGGACGAGATTCCAAGATTCAAGCTATTTTACCACTCAAAGGTAAACCGATGAATCCAGAGAAATCCAAACTTGCAGATGTAATGAAAAATGAAGAATATCGGGCGATTATTTCTGCTATTGGTGCAGGAGTAGGAACTGAATTTGCCATAGAAGATAGCAATTATTCCAAAATCATTATTATGACCGATGCGGATACCGATGGTGCACATATTCAAGTGTTGCTATTAACATTCTTCTATCGTTATATGAAGCAATTGATCGATAACGGTCGTATCTATATTGCTCAACCTCCGCTGTACAAGATTTCTCAACGTGCCGGCAAAAAATCGCAAGAACGTTATGTATGGACAGACGAAGAGTTGAATCAGTCGATGAAAGAGTTCGGCAAAAATGTAGATTTACAACGTTACAAAGGATTAGGTGAAATGAATCCAGATCAATTATGGGAAACAACGATGAATCCTGAAAGTCGTACATTACTTAAAGTACAGATCGAAGATGCTGCCAAAGCAGAACGTCGTGTATCTACATTAATGGGCGATAAAGTTGATCCTCGTAAACGTTGGATCGTCGAAAACGTAGACTTTACAGAATACGTGGAGTAAATAATTGTATCTGTGATATAGAAAAGTAATCTTGATGGATGATCAAACTAAATGAGCCGCTGCTTTAGTGCAGATGGAAGTGAGCATCATACCGTGCTTGGTTGGAATGGTATTCACTTCCCTCTGTACTCTGCGGCGGCTTCAAAATTATCCGGCGATAAGCTCGGAAGGTAAGGTGAACGGATGGCTATTGAAAATAACGATAAATTTTTACCAGCATTTCTAGAAGAAATCGTTGGAGACCGTTTTGGTCGCTACTCTAAATATATTATTCAAGACCGCGCGATTCCTGATGTTCGTGATGGATTGAAACCGGTACAACGTCGTATTTTGTATGCGATGTACGATTCAGGCAATACACCGGAAAAAGGATATCGCAAATCAGCTAAAACAGTCGGTGATGTGATGGGTAACTATCATCCTCATGGTGATTCATCGATCTATGATGGTATGGTACGGATGGCACAACCTTGGAAAATGAGTCATACGCTTGTCGATGGGCATGGTAACTGGGGATCGCCTGATGATGATCCAGCAGCAGCAATGCGTTATACCGAAGCTCGTTTATCTTCGATTGCGATGGAGATTTTACGTGATATTGATCGGAATACGGTTCAATTTAAAGACAACTTTGATAATACGACGCAAGAACCTGTCGTTTTACCAGCTCGTTATCCTAATTTATTAGTCAATGGCGTAAGCGGAATTTCATCAGGTTTTGCAACAGAAATTCCTTCGCACAGCCTGCGTGAAGTGATCGAAGGTTGTATTGCATTGATGGAAAAACCTGAAATGGAATTGCCTGAACTGATGAACTATATCAAAGGCCCGGATTTCCCAACAGGTGGTACGATTATGGGTGGAGACGGGATTCGTGATGCCTATTCTACAGGCAAAGGGCGTATCTACATACGTTCTAAAACAGAAATTGAAACACTACGCGGCGGTAAACAGCAAATTGTGATTACCGAAATCCCTTATCAAGTGGTAAAAGTACGTCTTGTCACAGCGATGGAAAATATCCGTTTGGAGAAAAAAGTAGAAGGTATTGCTGAAGTACGTGATGAGAGCGGACGTGATGGACTACGGATCGTGATCGAGCTTAAAAAAGATGCAGATGCGCAAGGCATTCTAGCGTATTTGCTCAAAAAAACGGATCTACAAGTGACCTATAACTTCAATATGGTAGCTATCGTTAACAAAGCGCCTCAACAAATGGGAATAAAAAGTATTCTGGAAGCGTATATTGCGCATCAACGTGAAGTGGTTACCCGTCGTACACAACATGATCTGGATAAAGTAGAAGATCGTGCTCATGTACTTGAAGGTCTAGCTAAAGCACTCAATGTACTAGATGAAGTCATTGCAGCGATTAAAGCGTCTAAAAACCGCCAAGATGCACAAAATAATTTGCAATGGATGTTTGGCCTCACTGAGCGCCAAGCCGATGCGATTCTAACCTTACAATTGTACCGCATTACTAATTTAGAAATTAATCAAGTTGAAAAAGAACTAAACGATATTCAGAAGAAAATCACCAATTTCCGTGCTATTCTTGGTAGCGATAAAAAGCTAGTCGGATTGATCAAAAAAGAATTGATGGAAATTCATGATAAACATGGTATTAGTCGTCGTTCTATTATTCAAGATGAAGTTGAAGAGTTGAAAGTTAATCTGGAAGTCATGATTAACTCGGAAGATGTGCTAGTGAGTCTTTCTAATGACGGTTACATTAAACGTACGAATATGATGTCTTTCAATCGCTCGGGCGGAGAACGTAGTGGATCAGGTGCCAAAGAAGATGATTATATTCGCGAAGTGATGAATGTAAATACACTAGATAATCTACTTGTCTTTACACAGCGGGGACAATACTTCTTACTGCCTGTTCACCAGATTCCTGATTTCAAATGGAAAGAAACAGGAAAAGCGATTGTTAATATTATCCCGATGACTCGTGAAGATCGAATTGTGGCGATGGTTCCTGTTCGTAATTTTGAAGAAGAACAAGCCGATCTGATCTTTGTGACCAAGCGAGGACAAGTGAAGCGAACAGAGATCAAAGAGTATGCGACCAAACGTTCAGGAGCAGTAGCCGCTTGTAAGCTTGGAGAAGGAGATGAAGTTATCTCTGTAACCCGTTCAGGTCAAGCTAGAGATTTGATGTTAATTACTAAAGACGGTATGAGTATTCGCTTCCGGGCAGAAGAAGTCAATCCAATGGGTCGGGTTGCTACAGGTGTACGTGGAATTCAACTGGTTGGAGAAGATGAAGTCGCCGCAGTCCTATGGGTAGATGGAGAAGACGGACAATTGATGGTCATTACCGATCTTGGATATGCCAAACGTACTTCATTATTGCAATACCAGACTCAAAGCCGTGGTGGTAAAGGATTATCTACCTTTGAGTTCAAAGAAGGTAAACGATCTAAACCAAATGGTAATCGTATTATTGGTGCTTTTATCTGTGAAGAACATCGCTCATTTATGGCTATTTTACCTCCAAATCGTATGATCGGATTTAATAGCAAAGCCGCACTTCAAACCGATGAACGTAGACATATCGGTAAGCAAATTGTTGAAATGGATAAGGCAGATACGATTATTGGTATCATAGAAGATTTATCTTCTAATGGATCAGTCTGACTTTGAGTAAAAATAAAATAATGGTATAAAAAACTTCTCTTTCTATCTACAGATAGTCAGAGAAGTTTTACATAATAATCGGTTAACAACCGTATAGATCATAAAATATAGGATTACTTTAACCATAGAGTAGTAAGAACGATTTGTTTTTAATGCTGTTATTAAGTAAATTTTGATATTTTGTTTTGAATATTAGATAGTCGATAGTTGGTTTTAAAGTCGCTCATTATACTTTTTTAGAATGAATAATCACCTTATTCTCACAAATTTAAGCTCTACAAAACGTACTTTATATTTATTTTATACTATTGATAATCTTTTAATTTTTTTATATTTGTTAGTATATAAACGTAAACTACCTTCACACACCAAGCGGAGAGAATAGATGATTCTGAAAGAGCGAAGCGCTCGCCTTTAAGAACGGATATTTACTGCTATAAGCAGTGATTCAAAATATCCGTTCTTAACAGCGACGAGAAGAATATCTATTTTCGAAGCGGATTTTACACTAAACCACCAGCACAAATCCTTAAGCTAATTCTCTTCTAAATTCGTTTTCTAATATCAATGAAAAAAGCTTTCCCATTACCTTGTAATCAAGGAACGGAAAAGCTTTTTTGCATCTTATTTATAAAACACAAGTAAATATTTCATACATCATCTCGCTCTTATACCACTTACTTTAACTTCGTTTGCTCCAATTCAAGCTCTAAACGTTCCTTCAATTGCTCATAGATATCACTCGACCATTCGATCCACGGCTTAGTCTGCGGAGGAAGCGAGATCATAGAGATCATGCGACCGCCGACAGGATGAGGAATAGCCGTTAATACAGACCATAAGGCTAATTGCTCACCACGACGGTTCACTTCAGCACCATACTTTTGATCTCCGAATAACGGATAACCTGCATGAGACATTTGAATCCGAATCTGGTGAGAACGTCCGGTATGCAAATGAATCAGGACTAGTGCTAGATTCAAATCCTCATTTTGAGCTAGTACTTCGTAATCGAGTACTGCTTCTTTACCACCCGTAGTACCTGGAGGAACTACGGAACCTGTATTGGTGCGTGCATTTTTAAGAAGTACGTCTTTAAGTGTTGCTTTAGTAACAGTAGGAATACCACGCACGACTGCTACATAGCGCTTCACCATCGTACGACTACGTACAGATTCAGACAAGCGAGAAGCAGCTTTGGATGTTTTGGCAAATACCATCGCTCCGCCAACCGGACGATCCAAACGGTGGATCAATCCTAGATATACATTGCCTGTTTTATTGTAACGTTCTTTCAAGTCTTCTTTGATCAAAGTCAACATATCTGGATCGCCTGTTGGATCTTCTTGGGAAGGAATATTGACAGGCTTAACAACTCCAATAATATGGTTGTCTTCATATAACACAGGAATCGGCGCTCTACCTTTAGTATTTGAATGTGGTTCCATTGTTATGCCTCAGCTTTCCCAGCGTCCAAGAATACCGCATGGCAGATTCAGACCCGAGTTCGTGATAGGTAGACCAATTTCGCCAGAAGAAAGGGTACCACCGTAACGTTGTTGCATCGTCATATTCAAAATATTAGACAATACCGTCGGTGCAATCCCTGTTGTATACGAGTTGATCAGCATAAATAATGGGTTATCCGACATAATCGACAAGCAAGACTCTAAGAAAGGATACAGACTGGATTCAAGTTTCCACATTTCGCCACCGGGTCCGCGTCCATACGAAGGAGGGTCCATAATGATCGCATCGTATTTGTTACCACGACGTTGCTCACGTTGAACAAATTTGAACACATCATCTGTAATAAAGCGTACCGGACGATCGCCAATCCCTGATAATTGATGATTGTCTTTAGCCCACTGTACCATTCCTTTTGCCGCATCAACGTGTACCACATCAGCGCCAGCATAAGAAGCAGCTGTTGTTGCTCCACCTGTGTACGCAAATAAGTTCAAGACGGTGATCGGACGGCCAGCATTTTTGATTTTGTCCATCATCCAGCTCCAGTTCGCTGCTTGTTCAGGGAATAGACCGGTATGTTTGAAATTAGTAGGTTTGATATGGAAATTCAAATCGCCATAACGAATATTCCAGCGTTCTGGAATTTTGCGTTTCCATTCCCATTCACCACCACCTGAAGCACTGCGGTGATAATGACCGTGTACTTGATTCCAGCGTGGGTCTCTATCTGCGGATTGAAGAGGCCAGATAATCTGTGGATCTGGGCGACGTAACAAGATTTCTCCCCAACGCTCCAGACGCTCACCTGCGCCCGTATCAATTAATTCATAATCTTTCCATTGATCAGCAATATACATGTAATAATCCATCCTTATATTTTATTTCTCGATAGATATTGTAGAGTACAATCATCTATATACAGAGTAGCCTAAAAAGCCATCTTTATCAGTTTACCGCATTTCATTGTATAACAATAGATGAAAGGAAGCTATATTTGATTTAATAAGCAAAAAAAGAAAAATCGTTATATAAACGATTTTTTTTCCTTTTTATTGAACACTATGACCGTTGATGCTACGTATAAGATCCAAAATATTATTAAAATGAATGTTACTCAGTTGCTCAATCCATTCATCTATAGAATAATGTTCTGGTTCTTTGATCCATAAAGAGATCGCACCGACTAAGCCTGAAACCATATATTCAAGGCTAATCTGTATCTTGAGATTATCGGGAGGAGTATCAAGACCAGAGAGAATAATTTGTTTGAAATGGTCTTTAAGATAACTAGAAAAGCTAGGCTCAATCTCATGAGTTAACATCGTTCTAAAGAAAACGACATGTTCTTCTAGGATAAGAAATAGACTTTTTAACGCAATCACCATAAATGAAGGATCTTCATTTTGAACATCCTCAGTATACTCAGGTAAGCAAATATTCAATAGATCGATATGTTCTATACATAATTTCTCCATCAAATCAGGTTTATCTATATAGTGCAAATAAAAAGTGTTTCGATTAATAATCGCTTGATCTGCAATATCTTGTATTGTGATACGATCATATCCTTTAGTTTGAATTAAAGTCAGAAAAGAATCTTTGATCGCTTTTCTTGTTTTAACAATACGTAAATCAATTTTAGGTTTGTTCATTCTAAATTCCTTTCTTCAAGATAATAAGCAGATTCAATACATTTGCTTATTAAATGTTAAATTGATGAATATCCACCATTGAATGCATTAAGCTTAAATTCTACAATAAAAACCATTACATGAATACAATATATGGATGGATAGAGGAGAATAGCAATGAAAACATTAGTTATTATTGGAGCAGGAAAAGGTTTGGGATTGTCATTAGCCAAACGATTTGGTAAGGCAGGATTTCAAATAGCTTTGGTCTCGCGCAATGCTATCAAGCTGCAAGAAATGATAAACGTATTAAAAGAAAATCATATAGAAGCTTCTTATTTTATAGCAGATGTATATCAAGCAGACCAAATGACAGAGGCACTTGCTAACATTAAAAACAAATACGGTTCGATTGATGTGTTGGAATTTAGTCCTACTGCTGGAAAGTATCCACCTACTTCTGTATTGGAATTAACAGCAGAGAATATCAAAGACCTATATGAAGGATATATTTTCAGTGCTATTCATGTGGTGAATACAGTAGTACAAGATATGCTTGCACGCAAAGAAGGAGCTTTACTTTTTACTACAGGATTATCAGCATTATACCCTGTGCCTATGATGGGAAATGTCGGTATTATTATGGCAGGTTTGCGAAATTATATCACTAATCTGCATACTGAATTGTCACCTAAAGGCATTTTTGTAGGTCATCGATCGTTAGGTTTATTTATCAAAGAATCAGGTAATGGCACAGTGAATGATCCAGATATAATTGCAGATATGTGGTATCAGGCTTATACAGACCAAGCAGTATGGGAAGAAGAGTATCCAAAAGGAGTTACGCCAGCAACCATACAGTATTAAAGCACGACAGAATTAAGTAATATTTTCGAATCTACAAAAATGCTGAATTCAAATGTATACACTAAAGAAGTCACTTAATAAGCGGCTTTTTTATTTGTGTAAAAGAAACTAAGTTGAAAATATAATCGATATCAAACACACTCGAAAAGAAATAAACTAAAAATTTAAAATTCGTTGTTGACAATGAGAATCATTATCAAGTATGATCAATCCATGGAAAACACATATGCGGGAGGATTACAATGTCTAAAATATTAGTGGTGTTCGCCAGCATGACTGGGAATACAGAAGAAATTGCAGATTTGATTGCCGAAGGAATACAATCCACAGGTGGAGAGGTTGAACTCAAGCAAGCAATGGACTGTGATGCGGATACTCTTTTGGAATATGACGCAGTACTCCTTGGCGCCTATACTTGGGGAGATGGCGAATTGCCAGATGAATTCCTCGACTTTTACGAAGATATGGATCAGCTAGACCTTGCTGGTAAAAAAGCAGCTGTATTTGGAAGTGGAGACACTTGTTACGAACAATTTGCAGCAGCAGTTGATATTCTCACAAACAAGTTACAAGAGCGTGGCGCAGATATCGTGTTAGAAGGGCTGAAGATCGAATTGAATCCTTCATCCGACGAGAAGGAAACTTGTCGTGAATTCGGCAAAAAATTTGCGGGCGTAGCAGTAAGCGTAGTGTAATTCGAGCTTACTTGATCACACGATCAATATTAGAGTAGATGTAATTAAAGACTTCGTATGACTGGAAAGCAGGTGTTAAGCATATATGAATTATTCTACGGATCAGGCTTCACCTGTTTTGCAGGATTATAAGCTGGAAGAATGGCTACGGATGACCTATCGTACAAATGATCAGTCACTACCTACACGCCAAACGTCACGTAAGCAAGCTTCACAGATTCATTGGAAGCAACGTGTACAATTTGCGATAGGACATGCGATTAATCGTTATTACAGTATGTCGCCAGAGCTTAGAGGGATTACAGATATTGGCCAGCTGGTTGATTTCCGTTGGCCCAAGCGTATCTCTTACTTCGATCATGAACAGCAGTACTGGCAGGTTAAAGATCTAGTTACGGCAAATATTCGTAAGCTTCTTGCAGCCAACGAATATGCACCTTATCCTATGATGTTGTATGAACAGCATCAGACTTTGGTTCCAGAACTGCAAACCGATTTGTCTGTTATTTTTCAAGTGGCATGGCAAGTATCTGAACAAAAAGCGCAACCGGATGATGTAGCCGGACACAAGAGCCTGATTGTTCAGAAGTTTATAGTCGATGATGATCCTTACACAGCAGAAGCTTTTATTCATCTATCTTCCGTGTTTTGCCAGTCTGCTTTTGGTAGACTTCCTGAACGAATTGATATCTTTTCGATTATGGAAGGCAAGGTACAGCGTCATTATCCTTCACCGGAAAAAGTAGGTGCATCGATCGATTATCTTCATTTGCTTCAACATGTCGTACCAGGCGGAACTCAAGTCTGTGAACATTGCAGACAGAACGCTGGTGTGACATCCCTAGCTCCTTCGTGGAGCCTCATGTAGGTGGACCAAGAAACGGGTCAAAATCCCCCCATCTTTTTGACCCGGATTCTTTTCACAATATAAGTAAGACCAACGAACATACGGCTTTCCTGTTACAGGGAATAGAGATCATCTATCTTTTCGTCCCAGTCACATGATTCGATAACATAGATGATTCTCTAAGAAAAAGCGTTTATCCATGCATGGACCGGACCTCCGTGCTTGGTATAAACGCTTTTTCTGTGTTTGTATAAATGATTTAAATTTCAGGCATAGGTGGAGAATACAAGTAATAGTCTTGAATATCTTGATGCTGGAAGCCACACGATTCATACAGATAGAGCGCACGATCATTATCAGATACTACATTGAGCCAGACACTATGACCTGCCTGACTTTCAGCAAGAGCCACCTGACGCAAAGCACTACGTCCAATCCCGTGTCCACGTAATGCAGGATCGATGACGAATCCATAGATCCAACTGTGTTCTCCCTCATAATCCACTTCTATTTTACCGACCGCGATACCAGCATGTTCAATCACTAGCATTTTGCGTGTTTTGGAACGATTGGCATTGGCTAGTGTAGCTGTTGTAGAAGCTTCACTAATCGCAAATGCATCTGCATCCAGTCGTATCCACAACGGAATATCGCTATCGTTAAATGGACGTAATACCGCAGATTCAGGTTCGTCTATACGTAACGAGTTATGTTCTTTATCGAGCTTGAGCGTATATTCAATACTTTGCAGCACAACAGGTCTTGTATGTACCCATGCTTGACCTGCAACCGAATCACGAGGCACGTTTAATAACACTTGATTGGCATCGACCAATTGACCACGACTGACTGCTTGTTCCCACAATTTTGTAAATACACCCCGTCGACGATAAAGAGGATGTGTCATGCCGCATACTTCAATATTTTGTCCCATTCGGTAGATACCTAGAAAACCGATCAGTAATTTACCTTGATAATGGAAAAAATCTTCTACACTGCCAGGCGCACGATTTTTGAGCATGTCCCAGTTTAATTTAAGCATAATATGATCTTCTTTTTCACAAAGTGCCTGTAATTCTAATATATCTGATAACTGCTGAAGTTTGAGCATAGCGGTACCTCTTTTTTCTGTATTTAATAGAAAGAGATGGAATGAAGTCGTCCCCAATCGATCTTCTTTTGGTCAATCTATTTCTAATTATATAAGGAATATACTAGATAAAGCTATCTAAGTTTTACAAATAAAAAAAGCATCCGCAGCTACCGATCAGGCAGAACCACGAATGCGTCCAGTGACTAATAATAGAATAAATGAAATCAGAATCGTAATGATGGTTAAACTCCAAGCCAGTGGCATATTGTTAGCATCGACAGCAAAGTAAATCGCAGTTGGTAATGTCTGTGTTTTGCCTGGAATATTACCAGCTACCATTAAAGTAGCCCCAAATTCTCCTAAGGCTCTAGCAAAAGCAAGCACAAATCCAGTTACCAGTGAACGCCATGCAAGCGGTAAGATCATATACCAGAGTAATTGCAATTCACTGGCACCTTGAGAGCGTGCAGATTCCAGTACATCTTTATCTACCAGAGCGAACCCTGTTTTGAGTGTCTGATAAGCCAGTGGAAAAGAAACGACAGTTGCAGCAATAATCGCTCCAGTTGCGCTGAACACAAGCGGCTGATGAGTAAGCCATTCAGCCGCCTGACCAATCCAACTACGCCGACCCAGTATAGTCAGTAGCAAAAGACCGACAACCGAAGGAGGCAGAACCAGGGGTAACATAAATATCGTTTCAACGATTGATTTCCCTAGAAAGGTATGCCGATTCATCCACATGGCCATCACAATACTCAGTAAAAAAGCAAGCGAACCTGCTACACAAGCAATTTGCAAAGACAACAGAATAGGCGAACCGATAACGTCCCATGACCAGTTTAACGAATTCATGAACCCGCAGAAGCCTTCATAAAGCCGTGTTTGACAAAAATAGCTTGTGCTTCATCGGTCTGTAGATAGTCATAGAAAGCAGCAGCTTCTTCAGGATGAGTAGTATCAGATACGATTCCTGCTGGATATAGAATTGGATCATGACTATCAGTAGTAGTTGTCAAAGCCACCTGTACTTTATCTGAATCCATGGCATCCGTTTTGTAGACAAATCCTGTTTCAGCATTACCTGTTTCTACATAAGACAAGACTTGTTTGACATCTTTAGTCAGCACGATTTTGGATTGTAACTTGTCCCATATTCCTGACGACTCTAATGTTTGTTTGGCATACATACCCGCAGGAACCGATTCAGGTGTACCGACAGCTAATTTTTTGATATTGTCACGAGTCAAATCTTGCAATGAAGATAATGTTAATGCGCTATCTTTGGGTACAATAAGTACAAGATCATTAGCGAGCAGGTCTTTCTCATGCGTTTTATCAATAAGATTAGCACTGAGTAGAGCATCCATTTGTTTACTACCTGCTGAGAAGAATAGATCCGCAGGAGCGCCTTGTTCAATCTGTTTCTGTAATGTACCTGAAGCCGCAAAGTTAAATGTAAGGTTAACATTAGGATGTTGCTGTTGGTATAACGTTTGGATTTCCTGTAGACTATCCGTTAAGCTTGCAGCAGCTGAAATAGTGAGTTGTACAGGAGATTCACTGGTAGCTGTAGCATTAGTCTCAGAAGAAGGTGTAGAACCGTTGGCGCTATCTGTACTGGATGTAGTTGTCGTGGACGAACAAGCACTAAGTATTAAGATCAGACCTAACAGAAGCGCAGGTAGATCCATCCGGGAAGTAGAAGTATGATTTCGATGTGAAAATAAAGAAAGTATAGATTTCAACACATATTCCTCCTTAAAGTTATAATACAACTATGTATTATACTGAATAATATATATTAGATCATACTAAATCATTCTAATTATATCTAGTTATAATTAAACATCACATTAAATTGGATATAGTACGATTGTTTAAATTGAAAACTCATATCATCCACGTTAAGATAAATGTATCTTGTTAGGGAGGAACTACCTATGAATGAGCAGGTGTCATACACAACCGAAGAAATTGCCAAATTACTTAAAGTCTCTAAATTAACCGTTTACGATCTGATCAAAAAAGGCGATTTACCCGCTTATCGTGTAGGGAAACAAATGCGAGTGGATCATTATGATCTAGAAACGTATAAACAAAAAGCGAAAAATGGAATGATTCGTGAAAATCGAGAAAATGCGGGACAGCTTCATATGACAGCAACCCCACTAAATAGCATATTACCAACTTCGTCCTCGGAGCCGTCAGAAGTGTCTCCACTTCAGCCTGGCATCGGGAATATTCCCCATATTGATTATCAAGATCATACGCCTGATCCAGACGCTACAGTGACACCTGAATTTGTGCATGCAGCTTATGCACGTCCAGAAGAAATTTTGCGAAATACAGGCACGATGAACCCGATTACTCAAGAACCGATCACTCCACCGACGACTGGCAAAACGATTGTGATTACAGGGCAAGATACTAGTCTGGATATTCTAGCTCGTTATATGGAAAAAGAGGACAATCGTTATCGTCCGCTTCGTTCTTTTGCCGGAAGTATGGATAGTCTAGTATCGATGTATATGGGAAATTCAGATATTGTCAGTACTCATTTATTTGATGGGGATACAGGAGATTATAATTTACCGTATATTCGTAAAATGCTTGTCTCGCATCCATGTACAGTGATTAATCTAGCTTCAAGGCGTGCAGGATTGTATGTGGCTAGAGGAAATCCAAAAGATATTCGTTCATGGCAAGATTTGGCTCAAAATGGAATAACGATTGTGAATCGAGAACGTGGAGCAGGAGCGCGTGTATTATTGGATGAACAATTACGATTGAATGGGATTCGTACTTCTCAATTACAAGGATACACGCAGGAAGAATCTTCTCATATTGCTGTGGCAGGTAAAGTAGCAAGCGGTCAAGCAGATGTAGGGGTAGGAAGTGAGAAAGCCGCTGCATTGGTCGGAGTGGAATTTATTCCATTGACAGTAGAACGATATGATCTGGTTATTTTAAATAAAGTAGAAAATGCAGAGTGGATCGCTACATTAAAAAGAATATTGTCATCCGATGATTTCAAACGTGAATTACAAGCGATCGGTGGATATGATCTATCTCGCACCGGAGAGATTTTGTACGCTAGCGAATATTAATACATTTACCTATAAAGGAGTGAGCAGGCATGAAAGACAAAGTTAAAGGATTAGTATTAGGTATAACGATCGGTTCATTATTGACAGGTACAGGTGTAGCAATGGCAGCTAATACAACCAGTATTCAAGTGGCTTTTAAGCAAGTAGGGTTATATATCGATCAAGTTAAAAAGTCAGATGCTAATGTCATTATTTATAAAGGCACTACGTATGTACCGGCAAGAACGATGAGTAATGCAATGAGCAAAGATATTCGTTTGTCCAATAATAATTTGTATATTGGAAGCAATCAGGCAAATAGTACAGGTTCATCGTCATCTTCTAATTCGACGACTACTCCGACGATACCGACTCCAAGTGTACCTACAGTGCCAACCACACCTAATTCAAATTCCAATACGGCAACAGGTACATCAGCAGTCAGCAGAGCACAAGCGATTCAACTGGTCAAAGATAAATATAAGTTAAATGGTTCTTCATATCTGTTGACAGATGTAGATCATGAGGAAGATGATATGTATGTTGTCCATGTGTATGAAGATGTGGTCGATGATGAAGCTACAGGAGAAGGTCATACATCTACATATGGCTGGTATTATGTAAACAAAAATACAGGTGAAATTACCTCAATGTTCTAAATAGATCTGTACTATCATAAAAATACCAAAGCAAAAAGCTGTAGATCGTTGGAATACGAGCGATCTACAGCTTTTTTATAATGATTTGCAATTCTTTTTGTATAAATCATTCATACTATGAATCAGTAAAAGGGGCTTGCAACGACCAGTTGAATAAAAGATAAATATATTGGAATATACTCAGCCATTACCTGCTAGTTTTTAATTGGAATCCAGATCTGCGGAGCAACGTTAGGACCACCGTATACTTCCAGTTCAGGCAAGTATGCATGTTCATAAGGATTAGAAGGAAACCATTCTGAAATAATCTGTTTCCAGAGATTTTGCATACTTGCTGGCATCGGACCTTCCACTTCAAATACACTCCATTTGGAAGCAGGAATCTGTAAGTGGGATAATCCTTCTGGAGTATCTCCATTGTAAGCAGTAGCAATCCAGTATTCCATTTGTTTATCTTGAAGTTCACTTTGATCAACACAGACACCAAGTATTCCTGAGATCGCTCCATTGTTGAGTTCAAATAACTGATCTTCGATACCATCATGATACGCTTTTTGCCACATTTTTGGAATTTCACGTAGATTTTCTCCATCTTCATAAGAGAATGTTTGCTTGATACCTACTAATGAGAATCCCGGGTGCTCTATAATTTTGTAATTCATCGGTTCGACTCCTTTCAGATTCACTTGAATCACCAAGCGATTGTAAGACTTAAGCGAGGTACTATGCTTGCGGGTTTCACTAGGGGCAATCCCATGTTGTCTACGGAACGCTTTGGAAAAAGATTCAGGTGTATCGTAGCCATACTTATGTGCCAGATCAATAATTTTGTGATCGCTATGTACCAGTTCATGAGCGGCTAGAGTTAATCTTCTTCGTCTCAAGTATTCGGCTACGGTCACATCGGTTAACAACGCAAAGTTACGCTGAAAATAAAAAGGCGATAGATGAGCTTGATCTGCAATGTGTTGAATCGTAATCGGTTCTAACAAATGTTCTTCCATATAATTAATCGCATGTTGTAAAGATTCGATCCAGTTCATAGTAGTTATTCACTCCTTGGTGTTTATTATAAGTCAAAAGTTCAAGCTAATCCTGTCATTTTATGCGCCAAATTGTCAGGTGAATATAGTTGTTTTGACAATGATAATGATTATCATTTATAATAAAAGAATAAATGGTTTGAAGGAGGTTTAACAATGTTTGCAATTATGCGTAGTATTACAGTCACAGAAGGTAACTCTCATCAAGTCGTAGAACGTTTTAACCAAGCCGGTATTTTGGAAGAACAGCCTGGATTTGTTGATTTGAATATTATGGTGAAGCAGACTCGTAAAGGGGAAGAAGAAGTGGTTCTTTTATTCCGTTGGGAGTCTGAAGAAGCATGGAAGAACTGGGAGAAAAGTGATGCTCATGTACAAGGACATCGCCAAAAAGCAGGTCAACCTAAGCCCGAGTATGTTGTTGATTCGACAAATGCCAAATATGATATCAAAGCGATCAAAACAGGAACATCCAATATCACCAAATCTTAATGTCTGTTAGACTACCTTTATAGTATAAAAATATGCAATAGAAAAGGGATGAACGACGATAACACGTCGTTCATCCCTTTTTGTTGTGCCTTTTGAATAATATTAAAAGACATTATGACTATAATCCGTTATTCTAAGGGTAGCTTGTTTAAGCCTGAAGAATAGATTGTATATGCGGTTGTTGCAACCAATCTTTGAGTGAAGTCAGTTGAAGATCAGGTACGATGACACGATCCTCCACATTATAGTAGTTCAAAGAATCTACATTTTCTCCAATCCAACGATAAAAATTCGCAATACCTGTAGCTTGTTGAGCACCCATTACAGGGGTGAGCGAAGCTTGAAAGTCATCATAATTTAGAGACTGGAAAGTAATATCTTTTCCCAAAGCTTGTGTAAAATGATACCCCAGTTCTTCACCTGTCAATGCTTCTGGCCCAGGAGCTAAAAGAGTATGACCTGCTAATTCAGGATGATTTAATGCATAATAATGATATTGAGCGGCGTCTTCAGAACTGATCCACGGAATAGGCTTGTCCGCAGGGACAGGATAGAAAAGTATGCCTTGATTGATGAGTCCTGGAATTAAAAAGTTTTCCATATACAAAGTAGGTTTTACCAAAATAGTCGGAATACCGCTTTGCTGTACGTATTGAATCATTTCGCGCTTAACTTCTAACGTTGCAGTGGCTGTATGCTGTTCTGGCAAAAATCCATTCGAATTCACAACGATTAGTTGTACATTAGCTTGCTGAGCCGCTTGTACTGCATTGGTAATCTGTTGCTTCATTAGTTCTGTATCATACTCAATCGGCATATTTAAAAATATTTTATCTACATTGCTATTTGCTTCATGTAAAGTCTCTAATACAGACAAATCTCCAACAAATGCTTCTATTCCTTGTTCCTTCAAAGTCGCTACATTTTTTTCTTGGCGAGTAAGTGTGCGAACAGTAATTCCTTTAGATGTTAATAATCTAGCGACAGCTCCACCTTGTACACCTGATGCTCCATAGACCAAAATTGTTTCCATATATAAAACAGCTCCTTATCATCAGTTCATTTGTTCAACATCGAACGAAATGTTATATTTATCATAATCAAGTTACACACTTTATGTAAGTACGCACATGTAAGATATCAGGTATCTTTAAGGATACTGTTGGAGGTAAATCAATGGAAATGAAGGTAACGGAAATTAAATTAATGGAAAATTGTAAATCATGTCCTGTAGAATTTGCAATCAATACGATTGGTGGAAAATGGAAGATTTTGATTGTATATCAGTTACTGCAAAACGATAAAATTCGATTCAATGAACTTCAAAGAGCACTTTCTACCGTGACACATCGTACACTTACACGCCAATTGCGTGAATTGGAAGCAGATGGATTGATACACCGAGTCGCTTATGCTGAAATGCCTCCTCGTGTGGAATACTTTCTAACAGACAAAGGAAAAACGTTGACTCCGATTTTATTGCAACTACAAGAATGGGGTCTACAACATATGTAAGACTGTTGAAAATTATATTGATCAGGCAAAGTCGCTAACTTAGCGACTTTTTTTGCGTGTTCAGGACACGATCTTTTGTCATTAAAGGGATAAGCCAAATAACACAATAGCCCATTCGAGTATTTTCGCTATTTTTCACTAACTTGTCAGAAAGATATGTTCCTTCTTGGAACGATTAGGGACAAAAATGTGACTGTGATTGAATTGGTCGAAAATTAGAATACAATAATTTTAACTATCAAGACGTGCAGTCGCTTGATCTATTTTGAAAGGGGGCAATACAGGTATGGAAATCGATACGGTGTTATGGAGCAGACTTGTAACAGGGTTAACGCTCGGGTTCCACGTTATTTTTGCAACACTAGGTGTAGGGATACCGCTCATGATTGCAATAGCAGAATGGATGGGTATCCGTAAGAAAGATCAGCATTACATACTTATGGCAAAAAGATGGTCACGAGGATTTGTGATTTCAGTAGCAGTGGGTGTGGTCACAGGTACAGCGATATCGCTACAGTTGGCGCTCGTATGGCCTAACTTTATGAAATTAGCCGGCAATGTGATTGCATTACCTTTATTTATGGAAGTATTTGCATTCTTTTTTGAAGCTATTTTCTTAGGCATCTATTTGTACACATGGGATCGCTTCAAAAATCCGTATATTCATTGGTTACTGACTATTCCGATTGTAGCTGGAGCAGGCATGTCTGCTGTATTTATTACAACAGTGAATGGATTTATGAATGCACCGGGTGGATTTGTGATGGAAGCCGGGCAATTTATAGCTGTCAATCCTGTACAAGCGATGCTCAATACAGCGACATTTTCTAAAGTATTCCATGTATTAAGTTCGGCTTATCTAACAGGTGCTGCGTTATTAGCAGGCATTGCTGCTTTTGCGATGTTAAGAAAAGGCGTATCTGCTTATCATAAAAAAGGCTTAAATCTGATGATGGCTGTTGTTTTACTATTTAGTCTGTTGAATACATTAGCAGGCGATGTATCCGCTAAGTTCTTGGCAGAGCATCAACCTGAGAAATTAGCAGCAGCAGAATGGCATTTTGAAACAGAACGCGGAGCAGACTTGGTTCTGTTGGGGTGGTTGAATGCAGAGCATGAGATTATAGGAGCACTTCATTTACCGAAAATTCTTAGCTTTTTAGCATTTGGCGACTTTAATGCAGAAGTTACAGGGCTGAATGAATTCCCTATCGATGAACGTCCACCTCTTTTGGTACATTATTTATTTGATTCGATGGCAGGGATCGGATTTACGTTGCTGATGATCTCCAGTCTTTATTTCGTATTGTTATTCTGGAAAAAGCGCAATGAATTGAATAAGTGGATGCTTCGTATTATTGCACTATGCGCACCGCTAGCATTTCTAGCTGTCGAAATGGGATGGTTCTACGCAGAGCTTGGCAGACAGCCTTGGATTATTCGAGGATATATGCGAGTCGAAGAAGCAGCGACATCTTCACCGAGTGTCCGCATTTTGTTCTTTGTATTTTTACTTCTCTATATCGTACTTGGCACAATATGTGTTCTTGTATTAAGACGATTGTTCAATAATAATCCTGCTGAACTTGAGATGGAGAAATGGCTGAAAGAACAGCCTGAGCCACCAAGCGAGAAAGGTGGTCCTTTATCATGAGTTATGAATTGATTGGGATTTCGGTGCTATGGCTATTTTTGTACGGATATTTAATAGTCGCTTCGATTGATTTTGGAGCAGGTTTCTTCGCTTTTTATGCACGCTTAACCAAGCAAGATCATTTAATTAACCGCTTGATCTCACGTTATTTATCACCTGTCTGGGAGATTACCAATGTATTTTTTGTCTTTTTCTATATTGGTATTGTCGGATTTTTTCCAGATACGGCTTATTATTACGGGTCAGCACTACTGGTTCCGGGAAGTATTGCGATCGTTCTTCTGGCTATTCGAGGTTCGTTCTATGCTTTTGAAAATTATGGTTCCAAAAACAACATCGTTTATCTCTTTTTGTATGGTGCGACAGGATTGCTGATTCCCGCTTCATTATCGGTAGCACTAACTTTGGCTGAAGGTGGATTTATCCTCAAGCAAGGAGACGTTGTTTCTCTGGATTATTGGGCATTATTCACGAATCCATTATCTTGGAGTATTGTAGGGCTTGCGATTGTGTCAGTGTTGTTTATCAGTGGTACATTTCTAACCTTTTATGCTTCACGTGCAGAAGATGAGTCCGCATTGAAGCTGATGCGAGGATACGCTTTGTTTTGGAGTACACCTACGATTGTGCTAGCTTTAACAGCATTTATTTATCTCGGTCAACACAATGAACGACATTTTCAAAATATGATGGATCTATGGTGGTTACTTGCGCTATCTGTTGCTTTCTTTATGATCGCCATGTGGCTTTTATACAATGGACGTCGTTACGGCTTAGCGTTTATTTGTATCATGTTGCAATTTTTCTGCGCCTTTTTCGCTTATGGTATTGGGCAGTATCCATATATTCTTGATCCATACATTACGATTCAGAGCAGTGCCACTTCGCCATCTATGGGCTTTGCACTTGTAGTGGTATTTATTGGAGGACTATGTCTGTTAATTCCTTCACTGATTCTGGTATTTAAGCTGTTCTTATTTGATGCAGATTATGTAAAAGGAAAGAAATAACACTTGTGAATGGATAGTGGCATATGAGGAGATTCCTTGTATGCCTTGATGGATAAAGGAGGAGAATGCAATGAGTAGAACATCCGGTCTCATCAGTGAACAAATGTCGTTGCAACGGAAAAATAGGACTCTCCTTGCTATGATTTCGTTGGTACTAGGTATCACGATGATCGCTCAGGCGGTATTGCTTGCTGAAGTAGTACAGCGAATTTTTGTAGAAAAAGCTTCTTTCTCATCCGTAATCACACTGCTCGGTCTGTTGCTCGCAGTGATGGTTATACGTACATTACTCTTTTATAGCAATGGCAAAGTAGGCTTACATATGGCTGCCCGTGCCAAAACCAATATGCGATCTGCTGTCTTACAAAGTCTGATCTATACTTCGATGCCAAGAACTCTTCGTGGACAGACCGGTGGAAAAGTCAGTATCGCTCTGGATGCTGTAGATGAAGCCGATCAGTATTTTAGCCAATATATGCCTCGAATGATGGAAGCGGCTATGATTCCCATTCTGATTTTAATCGTTACATTTTACCTCCATTCCAATACAGGTTGGATTCTGTTGTGTACTGCGCCATTTATTCCTTTGTTTATGATTCTAGTAGGTCTCAAAACGAAAAATAAGTCTGAAGAAAAATATACACAACTCGCTGAATTTTCAGGTACTTTTCTAGACTCGCTTCAAGGGCTTGTTTCATTAAAAATATTCGGACGGGCTAATCATCAGCAACAAGAAATCGAACGTAGCAGTCTAGGGTATCGTGATGCGACGATGAGTATTTTGAAGATTGCTTTTACCAATACCTTTATGCTGGAATCGATTGTGATGTTAAGTATAGGCATTGTAGCGCTGGAACTGGCTCTGCAATTGCTGGTGTTCAAATCCATGGCGTTTCACACAGCTTTTTTTATTCTACTATTGATTCCCGAGTTCTATAGTCTGTTAAAAAATACAGGTACTGCTTTTCATAGTGGGCGTACAAGTATGGGGGCTATCCGCAAAGTCGATCAGATGCTTGCTGAATCACAGATAACAAGTGAATTAGAAGACATCGGGCAATCAACAAGTGCTTCTAATCAGCAGATTACGAAATCCCAAGATACATCAACCACTTTAGATCAATCTACACCTTTATCCATTGAACTGGAAGATGTTCATTTTCATTATGGTACTGATTCTTTTGAAATTCAGACTGGTAACATTTCTTTTGAAGCTGGAGAACATATTGCTATTGTGGGCAAAAGTGGATCAGGTAAAACAACATTGCTACATTTGATTGCCGGCTTGCTAAAGCCTACTTCAGGAGAAGTGTTGGTGAATCGAAAAGTATTATCGGAATCTCAACAATCGGCGTGGTTCAGACAGGTTAGCTATATAACACAGCATCCTTATATTTTTGCAGGGACAATTGCTGAAAATATCTCGATCGGTGCAGGTAGACAGGTTTCAACAGCTGAGATTGAACAGGCGGCTGAAGAAGCAGGGCTGACGGTACTTATTGATCAGTTGCAACAAGGGTTGGAGACTGTGATT
Organism: Paenibacillus sp. PK4536; assembly: GCF_028594455.2. Classification (NCBI taxonomy): domain Bacteria; kingdom Bacillati; phylum Bacillota; class Bacilli; order Caryophanales; family Paenibacillaceae; genus Paenibacillus; species Paenibacillus sp. PK4536. Next base: position 4,256,614 of record NZ_CP126313.1, on the reverse strand, counting down.
GGAGATGGCGGTAGAGGACTCTCAGGGGGAGAAAAGCAACGACTTGCGCTAGCCCGCGCTTTTCTCAAACGACCTACTATTATTTTATTCGATGAACCTACGGTAGGGTTGGATCTGCATACCGAGCAGGTACTTCAGCGTTCGATTGCACTATTGTCTCAAAAGGCAACTATGATTACAGTCGCTCACCGATTGTATACGATTCAAGATGCGGATCAAATTGTATTTATGGACCATGGTGCAGTCGTAGATACGGGACGTCATGATGAACTTATAGATCGTCTACCTTTATACGCTGAAATGGTAAATGTTCAACAAAAAGGAGGTATAGCATGAATGAGTTAGCTATCATGTCCAAAGCGATGTTGCAAGAACGCAAAGATATTATCCTTTCTATACTGGGTGGATTTATTGCAGGTATCGCCGGAGTCGCTCTATTCTCGGCAAGTGGATATATGATCTCGCAGACTGTATTTGCGCCCCCGTTATATACGTTGATTATTATTACATCTATGGTTAAGCTGTTAGGTCTGCTTCGCGCAGGAAGTCGTTATGCAGAACGATTGTATTCACATCGAGCTACATTTTCTATGCTTAGCCGATTACGTACTGCTTTCTTTGCAAAGCTTATTCCAATAACGCCTGGCATATTAAACAAAAATCGAAGCGGTGATCTACTGGCACGTATCGTAGGCGATGTAGAAAGCTTACAAAACTACTTTTTGCGTGTAGCATATCCGCCTATTATTGTCGTGCTCGTATTTTTGGCAACGATGATATTTACGTCTACTTTTTCATTTTGGATTGCTGGTTTATTTGTAGTAGGAATGCTATTAATAGCTTTGGTGGTACCATCCATCGTATTATTCGGACAACGCAAAATCAATGGACGTGTTCGCGAAGAGCGAGCTTTATTTTCTACAGAAGTAACCGAAGTATTGTACGGTTTTCGAGATTTGAAAATTTATGGACAATTGATACAGCGCGAACAACAGCTTCAACAAACTTCTGCTACGTTAACAGAAGAACAACAAAAAGCAGCCGAGAATCTTCTACGTGGACAAGCAATGCATACATTTGTAACATATCTTATTTCGTGGGGAGTGCTGGCACTAGGAGCTTTTTTAATTATTGATGGAGCACTTGCAGGCGTATTTCTAGCAATGCTTATTATGGCTTCACTTACCGTTTTCGAAGAAGCAGCGGCGATGGCTACATTACCAGCGTACAAGCAAGATAGTGAACATGCCGCAAAACGTCTACAAGACACAGTAGGCAGTTCGGCATCTCTACCTGCACCATTGCTAAGAATAGAGTTAGATGATCAAGCCATCTCGATTGATCTGAATCAGGTGACTTTTCAATATGAAGATGAATGGAGACCTGCACTACAAAAAGTATCGTTACATCTAGATGCAGGTTCCAAAACAGCAATTGTCGGCCCAAGCGGATCAGGCAAATCCACATTGATCGACTTGTTGCTCAAGCTTCGTACCCCTACAGCTGGCGATATACGATTAAATGGTGTGGCTCTGAAGGAACTGGATGAGAACAGTATTTGGCAGAACGCGAATGTGGTATTACAACAAGGGCACTTTTTTAGAGGAACCATTCGTGACAATCTATTATTAGACAATAAAGAATATTCGGATGAGCACTTATTACATGTACTGCATCAGATGCAACTCCCTCATATTTTATTAAACGATATCGTCTATGAAAAAGGTGAAAACTTATCAGATGGAGAGAAACAGCGACTGGCTCTAGCACGTGCAATGTTGCGCAAAGGGAGATTATGGCTTCTCGATGAACCGACATCATCACTTGATTACGTGACAGAACAATCTGTATTACAACAGATTTTGGCACACAGCGCTGAAGACACGTTGCTTCTGATCGGGCATCGTCTTACTGGATTGGAAAAGATGGATCAGATTGTGGTGATGGATCAAGGAAAGATTGTAGAAATCGGTTCATATGCAGAACTTATGGATAAAAAGGGATACTTTTATGAAATGAAGAAAGTGGAGTGGCAAATGATCGGGGAAGTGGCTATATAAAAAATTTATCCTTTTCTCAAGTAATGTGTAAAGAAGTCATGATTTCTTGAGAAAAGGATATCAATAAGTAGCCAATAAGTAACTACAATATTACTCGGGCAATAATTCGTCGAGCCACTTTTGCTCATATTCAAACAGATTATCATACTTGGTGGTTCTGATTTCTTGTAACCATTTCACAACATCAGGATCGTCGCTAGCCACACGATGGAGAAAAGATATACCATACATCAACTCACTTGTAGGATGTTGTCTACTTGCACGAGGTCTAGAAACGATAGATTTAACTCGTTTAAGAACTAGCTTGACTTGAGAAGGAGTACCATGTTTGGCAATAGCCTGCATAGCATTCCATTTGACAGAAGAGGATAAGTCTTTGGCTAAATGATGTTCAAAAATAGATAGATAATGCTTACCGTCAAATGCAGATAAGATATGAATACATAATGCACGAATATCCACTTTGTTGGAACGCAAATGAGGAACCAGATAAGGAGCAGCAATATATAGGTTTGCATCCTGAATAGCCAGAAGGATATAAAATAAATCAAGATGGTTTTTGGATATCGATAATAGTTCAATAAGGCGTTCACCAACAACTTCACGATCACAATGACCTAATATTTCGATAGCATTATGACGTACTGAAGCTTTTTTGGCATAAGACAAAGATAAGAATGGCGTAGCGTCTGGAACAAAGGGCACATAGGTAAAGGTGTGCAAAAGCATCATTTGTTCACGAGGAGGGATAGATTGGAAATACAATAACATTTTGTCTACCGCTCTTGTGCCTTGAGTATGACGTGCAAGATGACTCCATATAAAAAAGAGATGTTTACGATCATCTACTTGGGTTGTCTGTGTCCATACCGTGTCTACGATATCAATCCAATGTTCTTCTTTCAATTGCTGGGCTTCTTTGCGAGCTTTCCACCCTACACTATCGCCCGAACTTCTTACAGCTTGGCCATGTTCATCGGTTTTTACACTCATTCGATAGACTAGATCCTGTATGTAATCGATATGTTCCATGAAATAACCTCCTTTAAAATACATATTTCAAGTATACGTCAAATGGCGATCCATCGTGTATATCTTATTGTTCATTGTATTACATCAAAGTTAAGCGTAAGATAAACCTAATGAGCAAATATTTGTAAGCGCTTATTTATTGGAATGTGCTACTCAATAAACCAAAGAGGTGTTCAATATGCCAGCTCCAGAAATGATGCACGCGATAAGAGTTCATGCTTACGGCAATAGTGAAAAAATGCACTATGAGAACGTGCTAATGCCAAAGATTGAAGCGGATGAAGTATTGATTAAAGTTTCAGCGACAGCTTTTAATCCATTGGATCATCTGATTCGAATGGGTGTCGTGCAAGAAACATTCCCTCATAAATTGCCTTATATTCCGAATGTAGAAGTATCCGGTACGATTACTGAGATCGGTAAAGGCGTGAAGAATCTGAAAGTAGGCGAATCTGTTTTTGCTTTACTGAATATTCTATCTAATGGTGCAGCTGCCGAATATGTGGCGACCAAAGCAGAATATGTAGCGTCTGCACCCAAAAAGATCAAACTGCCCGAAGTAGCAGCTATCCCTGTTGGTGCATTAACAGCATGGCAAGCACTATTCGATCACGGTAAGCTAGAAAGTGGACAACGTGTCTTAATCGCTGGAGCCGCAGGTGGAGTCGGAACATTCGCGGTACAATTGGCGAAATGGAAAGGAGCATATGTCATCGGTACTGCATCCGAATCCAGTGTTCCTATGCTTAAAGAACTGGGTATTGATGAGACGATAGACTACAATCAAGAAATGGTCGAAGAACGAATCGAAGATAAGCTTGATCTTATTTTCAATCTTTCGCCAGAAGGTACAAATGAAGTGAGTAACTGGCTCCATTTACTACGCGAAGGTGGAACGTTCGTCTCCATCACCAGCCCAGCAGATGAAAAAGTAGCCAAAGAGTTAAAAGTGAATGTAGTCAATATGAGTGTTCAGCAAAGTGGCGAACAATTGGCTCAGATTGCGAAGCTTGTCGATGAAGGTGTACTCAAACCTATCATTGCTGAAAAAGTAAAACTTAAAGACCTTCCAGAACTTCATCATCGTGCAGAAGTGGGAACTGTTCGGAGTAAAGTGCTAATTACTGTAGCTGAGTAAGACATACTGATGTGATCTCAAATACTTAAAAGTATCCCCTTCATTATCGAAGGGGATTTTTATTATGAGTTAAAATTAGTATCAAATATATTGTAATTTAAATATTTATTAAAGAAATTGCATAAGTACTTAATAATTTAATCGAATATATAATTTGTAAACTAAATAAAATTAATCCATTAGTTACAAAAAAGATAAATATAAATAAAAGAAGGAAATTAAATGATGAATAAAGAACTAAGTCTTATAGACTAAAAGGAGTGATTAATAATTGTCAAAAAATCTAAATAAACAAAAAAATGATGATACGAAAACAAAATTAGGTGATATTTACCATTATTATATTGCTTTATCCTATTGTCTTGATCTTCAAGAAAATGAAACGATTTTAATTGAGAAATATGGAGATATATCTTTGGAATCTAATGAAAATTCATTAAATATGGAAGTTAAACATCATGCAGAAAAACATGAATTAAATGATAGAAACATTGATTTTTGGAAAACTCTAAAAAACTGGATATTTTATCATGAAAATATGAGGAATTTCAAAAAATTAATATTGTATACAACTTCTGAATTTGGATCAAAAAGTAGTTTGGAATTATGGAATTCAAGTACTACTGATGAAAGATTAAAAATTTTAAAAGAAATTGGAAAGGAAAAAAAAACAAAAGAGGATACTTTTCGACCTTTATATACATTTGTATTTCAACAAGAAACTGAAATTATATTATCTATTCTTGAAAAAATAGAGATATATACAAGTCAAACAAATATTGAAAGTATAGAAAAAAAGATAATGAAAAATAGTTTTTTTAAAAGTATTAAAGCAAAGGATAGACAATCTTTTGTAAAATATTTAATGGGATATATTCTAACTATGCCTACTAGTAAACCTTATAAATGGGAAATAACTTGTGAGTATTTTGAGTCAATTGCTTGTGACATTAGAGATAGATTTACCGAAAATTCAGGTGGATTGAAAGTACCTTTAGAAAATAGTATATCGAAAGAAGAAGAAGAAAACTTTAAAAATAGGAAATTTGTAAGGGAAATTGAAGAGATAAGATACGATAAGAAAATCGCTACCGCAATTTCTAATTATTGGAGAGCTCAAAATACCATTTTAAACTCAGCTATAGGAAATCCAATATTTAATGTAGATTTAGGTGAATTTCAAGAAGACATAAAAGAGACTCTAGAAGAGAATAAGTTATCTTTTAAAGATGATTGTGACGAATTAGATCAAGAAGATATAATCTTAAAATCAAAAAGGCTTTACGATAAAGCAATGGATATGCCAGTAAATAATTATTGCTCAATTAATCCTAATCGGCCATTTTTTCAAAAAGGAATTATTCATAAAGTGGTTGAAGAGAGAGGTTTCTCATGGCATATGATGAAATAGATAAGAAAGATTATCCTGAATATATAGATCATATACAAAATATAACTTACAATCCATTTTTCACAAGTAAAATCATTCATGCTTTTCTTACAGGTTATGGAGAAGCTGAAATTCCTTATAACATCATTTATATTGTTTTACCAATTGTTTATTATCTTCCTTCCCGAAAATTATTAATTGTTGCAAAAAATACTAGTACTTTAAGAAGTTTATTTGTGGATGATATAGCAAAGTCAATTGCATTAGGAGGTCTTCAAAATAGAATTCTTTATTTTTCAGATATAACTAATCATTCAATTATTGTTGCTGCAAACGAAGGGAAAATTCAATTGAATGAGAATGGATGTATAGTTCTCTCTAAAAAGTTAGATTATAAAAAAGTAATGAATAGGAATGTAAGAGAATTTCTAAGAGCTGCATATTATTTAGGAGTAATATGTTCTAAAATGAATATTTCTTATGTATATCGTTTACTGGGGGTAACACTATCATGAATGTTTTTATAAAATCAATTTTAATATTTAATGAATATGGTGAAAAAAGACATGTTGATTTAACTGATGGATTAAATATAATAACTGGAGAATCAAAAAGTGGTAAAAGCGCATTGTTAGAAATAATAGATTACTGCTTTGGAAGCGCTAAATCTAATATTCCAAAAGGGGAAGTTACTAAATTCGGTCATCTATTTGTAATTCTTCTAAAATTTCCAACGTATGAACTTGCCATAGCTCGAAAAAAATTTGAAAACGAAGGTAAGAAACAAATGTATTTATATCGAACCTCAGAAAATGTTGTGGCTAAAGATATTGCTATGGAAATTTTTAATGAAAATTATGTGATGAATTTGGAGCAGGCAAAAGTTGAATTAGGGAAAGAACTTGGGATATCTGTTATTAATTCAAACGAAAACATTGATTCTAATAGAAACGAACCAAGACCAACCATAAGAAACATGACTTCATATATGTTTCAACATCAAAATTTAGTGGCAAATAAATTTGCTTTATTTTATCGATTTGAAGACTCTCAAAAGAGAGAACAAACTATTAAACAATTTCCAGTTTTTGCTGGGTGGGTAGACCAAAATTATTATAACTACCGTTTGGAATTAGATGAACTTTTAAAACAACATAAAAGAAATGAAAAGTTAGATATATTATTTAATAAATCGAAAGAAAGAATACGAGAAGATTTAGTAAACACATTTAAAAGATATTATATGCTAGTTGGTAGTAATTTAGAAGATGATCTCTCTTTGTCTAAATTACTAAAATTAAGAAGTAATTTACCTGATTTCACGAAAGAAAGTTATTTATCTGATGAAATGGAGAGAACGTATACCCATCTTAAAAAGAAACGAGAAGAATTAAAACAAAATAGATATGATATTGAAACAAGTATCAGTAATCTTGAATTAAGTCAGGGGTATGGACAAACATATTCTTCAAGTTTAAAGTCACTTACAGCTATATTAAATCATTCATCAAATGAACATAATTCGTACAATTGTCCTGTATGCAAACAAGAAGTCAAATCTTTAACACAAAAAACTGTATCTCTTAAAGATTCAAAAAAATGGCTTATTGAAGAGTTAGCAAGTGTTAAAGGACATGGAAATGAATTTTACTTACAAATTCGGAACTTGAATTCAGAAAAAAATAAAATCAATATTAAAATTAGAAAAATTACAAATGAAATTAATAAAATTGAGTTGATAACTGAAAGATGGAAAAAAGACAAAGAATTAAATAATGAAGTTATATATGCAAAGGCAGAAATCGATATAGAATGCAAAAGAGCAGAAAAGCAACATTCTGATTTATATCAGAATGATAATATTGATATGCGAATTAAAGAACTCAATGAACTAATATTAAAATATAATTTAAAAAATTATGAGTCACAAGCACATAAATTTTTAAATGAAAATATAAGTCGAATTATTGAAAAATTGGATTTTGAGGAAGAGTTTAGACCAGCTAATATGAATTTTCAATTAGATACATTTGATTTATATCATTATGATAAAAAAAATAGAACTTCAGTATATTTAAGTGAAATGGGAAGTGGAGCCAATTGGCTAGCATGTCATATAAGTTTATTTATTAGTTTTCTTCATTTTTTTGCTTTACAAGAAAAGTCGACTATTCCATCTATTTTATTTCTTGATCAACCTAGCCAAGTTTATTTTCCAGAAAACACATACACTAATGCTATGGAAAAATCTAATGACATTCGGAAAGTAGAACAGGTATATAAAACAATTTTAGAGGAAATAGATTTAATTGCAGAAACTACTGGTTTTAAACCACAAGTTATTGTTACAGACCATGTAGGTGAATTAGATCTTGAAGAGTATAATTTTAAAAAGTATCTTCGTAAAAATTGGAGAGGAAATAATAACAAATTAATTTAGAAGAGAATAAAAAAGAGATACACTAATATACTAGTGTATCTCTTTTTTATTTTGAGAAAGTCTTGAAAATCTCATTAATAATATTCTTTATCATAGTAATTTGACTGACATTCTTATTCTCAAGTAAGATGGTTAACTCATTTAAAAGATTTTGCTTTTCTTCTAAATTATTCTCATCTGTTTCTTGATGAAATTCAAATAATTTAGAAAGTTCAATATCTAAAGCTTTAGAAATCTTTGCAATATTTTCAATAGTAATATTTCGTTCTCCACGCTCGACTCCGCCAATATAAGAAAAATGAAATCCGCATAATTCTCCTAATTGATCTTGAGATAATCCTTTAAGATTGCGATATTCTCTTATTTTACTTCCTAATTTAATCAAAACCTCATCCATATACAACACCTCTCTAAAAGAGTAGACAATAAATCACAAAGGTGTAAGGAATATATACGTACTATTAAATGATATTTATAAGTATTAATTGTTTTAAGAATAGAGTATAATAATAATACTTAAACATATTTAATTTTAGGAGGACATCTACATATGAAACAAATCTGGGTCGTTCCACATGAAAAACATTTGCAATATCATCATGACAAAGCCCTTCTAATCGACAATCATTACGCTATCGTAGGCAGTGGACATACAGCAGATTCTCATATTCATCTGGTACAGATTGAACCGACAGATCATAAGGATATTTATAGAGCCGTACATAGCCATCAATATATGAAAGTGGCTCATGGAACAGATTCTATAGAACAATTGGAAAAGGTAGTCCATCATTTGCAAACGATCTCCGCGTATACTTTACTAACTAAATGCTATAATATGGAAGAAAGTAATTTCGATATTAATATTAAATAAATGAATAAGTAGGGCAATAACTAAAGCTTTTGAGAAGACTTACATAGTGGGCAAATTGAATTTTAGATCGAAAAAGAAAGGGAGATTATACATGTTCAGAAGCAAACGTTCTAAAATTGTAATTATTGGCATCTTATTTATACTATGGTTGGTATTAGCTTTTGTAGTTCGCAATGCAAGTTCAGGTTGATTAGAAAGAGATTAAAGTCCAACACAGGATGTAATTACAAATCACAATAATTGATGAGAGGTCTTTGGCTTGTACGAGCTAAAGGCTTTTTAATATCCAATTCTTTAACACATAGAAATTTAAAATATTTTTCTTTACCGATCGTTCTCAATATGGTAGAGTTTAAATCAGAAAGTCGCTAACTAACCCTATTTAAAGAATGGTCGTACGCAAATAAGATATTCAAAGAAAAGTTTATTTTTTTGATATTTTTAGAACGATCATTCTTATATTTTTATGTTAGCAACCATTATCCTTTGTAAAGACTTATAAATGAATACAACGAACACGTTTTACTTTCACTTATCATATGAATAGGAGCTATAACAATGAAAAAAACGGTATTAATCACAGGCGTATCCGGTGGGATTGGAAAAGAATTAGCTGACCTTTTTGCTAGAGATGGTTATAACTTGGTATTGGTAGCACGTAATGAAGTCAAGCTACAAGAAATGGCGAAAGATTACAAGCAAAAGCATGGTACACACTCAATGATTATCGCCAAAGATGTCTCAGTAACAGGAGTTCCGCAAGCTGTTTTTGCAGAACTTCAGGAAAAAGGCATTATCGTAGATTATCTGATTAACAATGCTGGATTTGGCTTGTATGGTACTTTTTTAGAAACGGATTTGGAACAAGAAGTGAATATGATTGATATCAATATCAAAGCTTTGACCGTAATGACCAAGTTATTTTTACCGGATATGGTGAAGCGAGGGCATGGTGGGATCATGAATGTATCTTCTCTTGTTGGATTTTTCCCGGGGCCGCTTATGTCTGTCTATTATGCGTCCAAAGCATATGTATTATCTTTTACAGAAGCACTTGAAAATGAACTACGTGGAACTGGTGTAACCGTGACAGCATTATGCCCGGGGGTGACAGCAACTGGATTTTTCAATCGTTCTGGTATGGAAGAAGCTCCGCAAATGGAAAAAAGCGGTTCAGTTATGACTTCTAGTCAAGTAGCCAAAGAAGGGTATCGCGGATTTTTAAAAGGAGATACACTGATTATACCGGGAGTGCGCAATCGCCTATTGGCATTTATGCCCCGATTATTACCACGCAAATGGACAACACATCTCGTCAGATCAACGCAAGCTAAAAATACCCATTAATTGTTGTATTTTCAGATACAGAAGAGTAAGTATATGATGTCAGCAATCGTTAGAGTGTTTCCAAGAACTGGTTTTAAATACTCAATATCATTTTTAAAAATAATACTTTACCGATCGTTCTAGAAATGATATGCTTACTTTTAGTTAGACCAAGACGACGTTGTATACCAAATTTAGAACGATCGTTCTTGAATTATCAAAATACGATTAAAGGGAGAAATAATAATGAAATATACTGTGATTACAGGAGCAAGTTCAGGAATTGGTTATGAGAGCGCATTGGCATTTGCAGCTAAAGGCAAAAACTTAATTATCGTAGCAAGAAGAGTAGAGAAGCTGGAAGAACTTCAAGCCAAAATCAAAGAACTCTACCCAGCATTAGATGTTGTAGTCGTGGAGAGTGACCTTTCTATTACTCAGCAAGCCTATACGTTATATAACAGTCTGAAAAATTATGAAATTGAGACTTGGATCAACAATGCAGGACTTGGCGAAGGTTCTTTTATCGTCGATCAGAATCTAAGCAAAGTCGAAATGATGTTAAAAGTTAATATCGAATCGTTAACGATTCTTTCGACTCTGTATGTCAAAGATTATGCAGATGTTGAAGGTGCTCAATTAATCAATGTATCTTCAGCCCTTGGTTATGCGATTGCTGTCGGAAGTGTAGCTTACTCTGCTTCTAAATATTATGTCAGTGCATTTACAGAAGGTCTTGCCAAAGAATTAGAAATCAAAGGGGCTCATCTAAAAGCTAAAGTATTGGCTCCAGCGATCACTGAAACTGATTTTGTGAAAAATTCAAACGATATTGAAGAATATGATTACCAAGCCAATATGCCTAAGTACCACACAGCAAAAGAAATGGCTGGATTTATGTTGAATCTGTATGAAGGTACAGAGACTGTAGGTATTGTCGATACAAACTATCAATTTAATTTAACAGCACCGATCTACCCGGTCATTTCAGAATTTTAAATATCAAATCAATAGCATTTAGCTTATAACCTATCCAATATCGGAGGAATACAAATGGAAAAATTATGGACCCCCACAAAAATAGGAAATATGGAATTACAGCATCGACTAGCTATGGCACCGATGACACGCAGTAGAGCACAAGAAGATGGTACCCCTGGAGAGTTAGCCGCAGAGTATTATACGCAACGCGCTTCTTTGGGGCTTCTGATTACAGAAGGAGCACAGCCTTCAGACGATGGTCAAGGATACTTATGGTCACCCGGTATTTATACAGAACAACATATCGCAGGCTGGAAAAAAGTGATTGATTCTGTTCATGAAGCAGGCGGATATGTCTATATACAATTGATGCATGTTGGACGGATGTCACATCCTGAAAATACACCTCATCATCGTCAAGCCGTAGCGCCTTCTGCAATTGCTCCTGGCGTCGACATGTTTACAGCAAATGGTATGCAAAATATCCCTGTACCTCGTGAGTTGAGCCAAGAAGAGATTCAAATAACGATTCAAGAGTTCCGTCAAGCCGCGGCGGCTGCTATTGCAGCTGGAGCCGATGGCGTTGAGATTTATGGTGCGAACGGTTATCTGATTAATCAATTTATAGGCGAAAATTCAAATACACGTACTGATGAATATGGTGGTTCGATCGAAAATCGTGCTCGCTTTGCTATCGAAGTTGCCCAAGCCATTGTAGAGGAGATTGGAGCCGACAAAACAGGATTCCGTATTTCTCCACATACACCTCTTGGAGGTATTGAAGAAGGTGAACAGGGTCCTGATCTTTATCGTTACCTGACCAAAGAATTAGCACAATTCAATCTGGCTTATCTTCATATCATGCACCTTGGAAATGAAGAATTGTTAAAAGATATTCGATCTATATGGACGAATCCATTATTGGTTAATCGCGCAGGTCGAACTTTAGAAAATATAAGTGCAGATCTGGATAGCGGTCTAGCTGATCTTGTACCGGTTGGTGTATGGGCATTAGCTAATCCTGATTTGGTAGAAAGACTTCAAACAGGCGCACCACTAAATGAAGCAAACCCTGCTGCATTCTTTAGTGGAGGTAGCGAGGGTTACACGGATTATCCTACGTTAAAAGAATTAGAAAAACAAAAGAATTAGAAAAACAGTAACACAGTCATTCCTTTGATCTGCTTAAAGAGAGCGTACAATTTAAACCATGTACGCTCTCTATTATTCAATATTTTAATAAGTGTAAATAGGATTATTTAACATAAATAGTATATATTTGTATAATGCGACTAAAAACATAAATTCTAAAATGAATTTAAAAAGGATGTGTACTCATACATGAACAAAACAATGAAAGCTGCTCAGATCAGCAAGTATTCCAAGCAAATAGAAGCACAAGTGAATACGATTTCGATTCCAGATATTGAAGATCATGAAGTGCTGGTCAAAGTCAAAGCTGCCGCTGTGAATCCACTAGAAATGTTAATCATAACAGGTAGTGTCAAATTAATTCAAGACTATCCTTTTCCACTAACAATCGGTAATGAATTAGCAGGTGTGATTGAAAAAGTAGGCAAAAATGTACACGAATTTCAGGTAGGCGATGATATTTATACACGGTTACCTTTGAAAAAAATAGGCGCATTCGCAGAGTATGTAGCTGTAGATGCGGCGGCTATTGCACCCATGCCCAAAAATTTGTCTTATGCAGAAGGTTCAGCGGTAGCATTGACAGGACTTACTGCTTATCAAGGGCTACATGAAGAACTAGAAGCAAAATCAGGGCAGTCTGTGTTTATTCCCGGTGGATCTGGTAGTTTTGGACAAATCGCTGTATCTATCGCCAAAGCTATGGGATTAAAAGTTATTGTAAGCGGCAATGCACAGACACGCGAACGTACGTTACAGATTGGTGCAGATCAATATTTAGATTATACGAAAGAAAATTATGTAGACGTTCTAACGAATATTGATCATGTGATCGATGCTTTAGGACCGGAAGAGTTCGATAATGAATTACAAATTATGAAGCGTGGCGGACGATTACTTTCTCTTCGTACCGGGCCTAATAAACGTTTTGCTGAAGATCGTGGCTTTCCTTGGTGGAAACAAAAGCTTTTTGGTGCTGTTGGTGCGAGATACGATAACAAAGCGAAGAAGAAAGACATACAATATCGATTTATCTTTGTCCGCTCAGACAGTACACAATTGAAAGAAATTACTCAAATCGTTGAAACCAATCATATTGTTCCACTTCTTCATCCGCAGACATTTACGATCAACGATATCAATTATGCGTTAGAGCTTGTAGCTAATGGTCGACCAAAAGGTAAAGTTATTATACAATTCTGATACGTTCAGTTTTGTGGACTCTGGAAGCTGAATAGTTAGAGATCGAAGGAGGCTACAAATTGAATCATATAAGAATTGAATTGATTACAGAAGCAACCAAAGATTCTTTGCAATTACCTAATGAGACCTTTCAGATATTCGGTGAATTAGTCGTAACCAAGCCTAATGATCAATGGGAGTATCAAGAAAAGTACTTTGATCAGACGCAGGAGAAAACATTTCCAGAAGAAAATTATTCATTTGCCAAAATCTATCAGAATGGTTTTGCTATAGCTGCCTTTGATCAGGAGATCTGTGTTGGACTCGCTGTGTTTGAGATCCATTGGAATAAGTATTGTTATCTTAGTGATCTGAAAGTAAATCAAAACTATCGTAGAAGTGGTGTCTCTACAGATATGCTTGATTTGGGAATAGTCGTATCCAAAGAAAAAAATTGTAAAGGCTTGAGTACTATTGCCCAATCATATAATCTTGCTGCAAATAAATTCTATTTAAAATATGGTTTTGAGATCGGCGGTTTGAATACAAGAGATTACCATTTTACATCTGAACGAGGCAATTCTGATATCTATTATTATCTGGATTTTGAAGAATAATATCATGATTTAAAAAGATTAATACTATGATGTTAAAGGTTCAACAGTTTCTGTTAGGAATGAGTTGGGATCAATCTCACGTTTGCTGATCATTCACTTCAATGTATACTAAATAAGCGAGGTGAGCACAATGGCAAGGCATAAAGAATTTGAAATTAATGAAGTACTTGATAAAGCGATGTATCTATTCTGGTCCCAAGGTTATGAGAAAACGTCAATGCAAGAATTGGTTGATACGATGGGGATTCATCGTAGAAGTATCTATGATACATTTGGAGATAAACATGCGCTGTTTATTCAAGCGCTACAACGCTATCAACTTCTTCAGTCCCAACGACTGCAACATTTATTGGAACAGCAAGTTCCTGTTACAGATATCATTCGTATATTTCTGGAGACAACGGTTGATAATCAAGCATTACCGAAAGGCTGTCTAATGGTGAATTCTGGTGTAGAATTAGGTACACTCGATCCTGAAGTCTCTGCATTAGTAGAAGGTGCTTATACACACACTGAACAATGTTTGTTGGATCTACTGGTGGCAGGTCAAGGAAGTGGAGAGATCCAAGCAGACCTTGATGCTGAACTGCTGGCTCACTATTTTATGAATGCCTGGTTAGGTCTACGTACCACAGTGAAAACAGCTGTAGATCAGCAGAAATTAACAGATATTATAGATACCACGTTAAGGATTTTGAACAAATGAAATATCTAACCTTATAACTATAGCCTAACCATTTGCGATCGCGAGAGAGTCATAATGTTTCAGGCTTTTTTATTTGGTATACAATGTTTATATTACACGTTTGATAGAAAAGGAGGACAATATGACTTTTTTTGATCATAAAAGAGTTTGGCTAGTGACTGTAATTGTGATGTTACTGTTTATGTTAATACCTAATAGAGTACATATAACACGAAATTTCCCTTCAGATATTGTAAAGCAGTATCAGTTTGGTCAGTTTTCTTCTTTTTTAACATTGCAGACAAGTGATGATCTGACAGGATATGAAAATCTATGGTTTATCACTATGCATACAGAGAAAGTATATTTTAAAACAGATTCTTTTTTTGTATCATTAATAGGTTGCTATATTACAGCATATTTTCTAATAAAAGTGTGGCAAGTACTGCGTAATCGGTTAAGTGTAAAGTAAGCTGTATACATAACGACTAAGCTTGAGGTGAAATAATGGATTTTTTGATACAAATGCTTGTAGGTGCAGGAGTAGTCTTTATTATTTTTGGTTTTATGACGATCCAAACGAATCGTAAAAATAAGCGTAATCAACGTAAATAAACGGTAGATTTGATATTTTGCACTATAGGCTTTCTCTGTTATCTAGAGAAAGTCTTTTTGGTTTATTTTATGATCAATGTTGACTTGGAGAGTAATTTTAGTTAATAATAACTATATGTTAATAACAATAAGTGAATATCATTCGAACATATATCTGATTTATTTTGCTGAACACATTTAACCAATAAACGTAAATACTAATAATAGCTAATTCTAATACGGAGGTTATATTTATGTCTGATTCGCCAACTGATACGACGCCCATTCTTAACCATAAAGGTCTTACAGAAGAACAATTTCTGGAACAATATGATGCTGGTATATATGATCGACCTTCAGCTACAGTCGATATGCTGATTTTTACAGTGATGAATCAAGAGCAAGATAACTATCGCAAATTACCAGAAAAGTCATTGCAGTTGCTGATGATTCAACGTGGTGAACATCCATATATGGGGCAGTGGGCATTACCGGGTGGGTTCGTATCTATCGACGAAAGTCTGGATGAAGCGGCGGCTCGGGAATTGCGGAGTGAAACAAATCTAGAGCACATCTATATGGAGCAATTATACACATGGGGCGAAGTGAATCGTGATCCTCGCACACGGGTAATCAGTTGTTCTTATATGGCACTGGTCGATTCTACAACTCAGCAAGTACAAGCGGGAGAAGACGCAGACGATGCAAGATGGTTTAAGCTTAATTATCAGATTATGCAAGAGAAGAAAGTACGTTTACCCGATGGATGCGAGATTGAGCGGGATATTCGTATTCATTTACAGCATGGCGAACATGAATTATCTGGCTTGGTTCGAGTCACTCATGTCTATCGAGGTACGATTAACGATGTACGCTGGGAAGTAATAGAGAGCGAAGGAATCGCTTTTGATCATGCCAAAATGATTGCTTATGGTGTAGAACGTTTGCGTAGCAAAATTGAGTATACCGATATTGCTTTTAATTTGATGCCACCGTTATTTACATTATCTGCATTACAACAAGTCTATGAAATTATTTTGGATCGAGAGTTATTAGCACCTGCATTTCGCCGTAAAATCGCTTCACAAGTGATAGCTACGAATGAATATACCAAAGATGCAGGACATCGACCGTCCCAACTGTTTCGTTTTCGTCCCGCTTGGGAAGAGGTCATCAAATAACGTCTGGATCAAGAAAAGAGGAATCATACAATGAGTAGATCAAGCTCTCAATCTGAACGCTTTTTATTTTTTTACCGAGATGCCTCTCCATTCTCTCAATGGTATCCAGCTTCTTTTGAGTTGGAAGGGCAGCAATTTA
This sequence comes from Paenibacillus sp. PK4536, assembly GCF_028594455.2. Taxonomy (NCBI): domain Bacteria; kingdom Bacillati; phylum Bacillota; class Bacilli; order Caryophanales; family Paenibacillaceae; genus Paenibacillus; species Paenibacillus sp. PK4536. The sequence goes on along the minus strand of NZ_CP126313.1, from coordinate 4,239,823 downwards.
CATCAGCAGAACAATATATGATGTATGGCAAAGCTCAATTATTCGGTGATCGGGATATCGCTGCACGTATTTTATAAGCGGATCATCCACGTCAGCAAAAAGCGTTAGGCAGACAGATTCAACGATTTGATGATGAGCTTTGGAATCGAGAAGCCAAAAATATCGTATACCGTGGCAATCATGCCAAGTTTACGCAGAACCCGGAATTATTACTGGTACTGTTAGCCACAGCTGGACAGACTTTAGTCGAAGCCAGTCCAACTGATCGTATCTGGGGTATTGGATTATCTGAAGATGATCCTCGTATCCATCAGCGAGCAACATGGCGGGGAACGAATTGGCTAGGCGAAGTTTTAACACAATTGCGAGAAGGTTTATTGTCTCAAGTCTAACTAGAAATAGAGAAGTAAGGAGTTGCCAATCATGACATCACGAGAAGTTCGCTCCAAGTGGGCGCAAGAAACATTAGATATTTTAGAACGAGGTCATTACAAAGTACTATCAGGTAAACAGATTGAGATCAAGTCAGAGATTGAATATACTATCAATCATTCTGTTCTGTATACACCTGAAAAATTACCAACAGTCAAAGAAAAAGTAGTCGCAAAGATCAACACTCTTTTACAACATACAACTCATATAGGAAATCCAAATCCAGCAGATTTATTACAACCGGAAGAGTCGTCATTGTCGGATGATGAGCGCTGTGCGTCAAAGATTATTGTAAATCCTTATTCAACGCTCAAAGCAGTTGAACAACTCACCATGAGACAACAACGTGACAAAGTCGCTTGTCTCAATTTTGCTTCTGCACGTAATCCTGGTGGTGGCTTTCTAGGAGGAAGTCAGGCGCAAGAAGAAAGTCTAGCACGTTCTTCTTCTCTGTATCCGAGTCAGATTCAAATGACTGAAATGTATGACTATAATCGTAAGCAAAAAAGTTGTCTGTATTCAGACTATATGATCTACTCACCACAAGTAACGGTCTTTCGGGAAGACGATGGTTCGCTGAGAGCACAGACCTATCAAGTATCTATGATTACTGCACCAGCTGTTAATGCAGGTGTAGTCAGAGAACGTGAACCTGCAAATGTAAATCGAATCGGTGAAGTGATGTTAGAACGTATTCGCTATATTTTGGCTGTAGCCGCAGAGCAGGGAGACGAGTATCTGGTATTAGGGGCATTCGGATGTGGTGTATTTCGCAATGATCCGCACGAAGTAGCAGCGTGGTTCCGTCAAGTGCTACTAGAAGAAAAATATGCACTCTTATTTAAACAGATTGTTTTTGCTGTGTATGATCGATCCCCCAAGAAGCATGTTATTCAAGCTTTTGAGAAAGTATTTTCACTATAATGAGCGGATGGATTCAGCCAATCTCCATAGATAAAGTTCAAGTCTTATATATCTCAAAGCATACCAAAGTGGCTTGTCCATCATAAGGTATGCTTTTTATTTTTTGAAAGTAACTTATAAATTAAACTAAACAATTTAACTAACTCTCCGATATAATCCATATAGTACCAAAAAAGTATAATAACACTTATAATGTAAAGGGGTATACTCATGAAAAAAATGAACAAAGCATGTTCAGGATTAATCGCATTATCATTATTAGCAGGATTAACAGTAGCTGTTGCACCAACGGTTCAAGCACAATCCAGTCAAGCTGGAAGTTATGTGAATACCAAATCCAAAACAGTCTTTTACAAAAACTGTAGCGCTGTTCGCAAAGCAGGTAAAGCGCCTTTGTATAAAGGAGAGCCAGGATACCGTTTAAAATTAGATCGTGATAAAGACGGCGTAGCTTGCGAATAGTCTATAGCTTTTTTATATTAAAATAAAAAAAGAACCTTTGTCCTCCTCTTAGGGAGCAAAGGTTCCTTTTTATTTAATGGTGAATGTAATGCAGTCTTTAATTATTTAGTAAGTACCTTTTTTTCTCCATCTACGAATACGTTCCCATTTTTAAAAATATATAGTCCACTTTTTCCTGTTCCAATAATATTATTGCGATTAAAATTAATTGTACCCATCGTTCCGCTACCTAATGTACCGAAAACATACTTACCTGCTTCACTAATTGTATTATCATTAAATGTTACATTATCGATTTTTCCCGGTCCTGTAGTTACCAAAAGGCTTGGATGACCACCGCCTAGATTAGTAGCAGTAGAATTTAGTGTGTTGTTATTAACAGTAACTTGATTGACATCTTGAGTATTATAATCGCCCGCTTCTGTAGCCACTAAAATTCCAGCCATGTAAGTATTTTGAATAGAGTTCCCTTCAATCAATACATCATGACCGCCTACAACAGAAATACCACGTGCTTCTGTACTACCATTAACTTGATTGTTAAGAATTTTTACGTCATGAGTAGGCAGTAATTTGCCTGAGCTATCTTTATCATCACCGTAGCTAACAACAGCAATCATATCGTCCAGAGTACGATTGACCTTATTATTTGCAATCGTAATATTATAACTCCCATCAGTTGTATGAATACCATCTGCTCCTGTGTCTTGTACAATGTTATTTGTAATCGTTCCTTGATTAGCTTGACCTCTTATTAACATTCCAGCAGCACTCGATTTGTCTACAGTCACATGATCAATCGTAAAGTTAGTTGCGCCATGTACAGTAATACTGTTTTTCTCATTCGCACCATTGCCACGTTCAACGGTCGTCTGATACGTATGGGTCAATTGGCGAAGAGCAGGGCTGGTTCCAGACAGATCAATCGAGCCATTGTTAGGATCAGTAGAAGTCAGGATAGAGCTATCTTGAGATTCTCCATGAATGGCTACACTATCTACTTTAAGAATTTGACTTAGTGTAAAATTGCCTGTCGGTACATAGACTTCTTTTCCTTGTTTTTTAGCTTCTGTAATTGTTTTGGTAATCGCAGCGTAATCATCTTTGCCGTCATTGGGGATAGCTCCAAAATCGACTATCGATAGATACGGATTGTCTGGAGTGGTATACGTAATCGTTGGATTCCATAGGGTATGATCGAAGCTGATCGACTGTACTTTATTGATTACAAAATGAATTTGTGTGCCTTTGACCACTGGAATTTGAGTAACTCCGGTAGGGTTTTGGTCAGCAGTCGTTGTAATTTTTTGCGTCCACAAAGTAGTATTATCTTTTTTGATCGTAGCTTGGATACCATCGCCATCTGCGGAGCCTTTAGTGATACTTCCAGAGATCGTGATCGTGCCTGTACCTGGAGATATCCATGTACGAACAGCATCAGCAGTATTGCCGGGATGCTGAGCATTAGCAGAAACCCATGGATAACTTTGATTCAAATTCCAACGACTCGCACCCGTATTGTAAGTGAGATTAGAGTATGTATTGCCAGACCCTTGTTGATAATACCAATTATGTTGTCCTTGTGTGGTAGCAAAGTCGCTAGATGCTTGATAAGACGTAGAAGCAGCATCTACCTGAGCAGGAATCTGGTTCCATCCCAATAACATTACCGATAATATACTTATACCTATCTGCCTCTTTTTCATGACACAGCCCCCTAATAATGTTAATTCATAGTATAATCCCATAATTTAGGATCATATAATAAATTAACCAACTCTCTAAAAAGGTAAACTTACTTAATAAGTTAAGTGAATATATCCTATTCCGTAGTTGTATCCATATCATTTAAGTTTTATAGCAATCCAAAAAGGCGAATCTAAAGATTCACCTTTGGAGTCATATATTGATTTAGCAGATTTATCGAACAGAATCAGCATGGGATTATCGAGGCAACTGTAAAGCAAACGTACTACCCGCAGAAGAACTTTGACGCAATCGCAATTCGCCACCTTGAGCACGAGCAAGCAATTGACTATACGTTAATCCGAGTCCTAATCCACGTACACTACGCTTTTTACAATCTCCACGATAAAAGCGTTCGAAAATATGAGATTGATCTTCAGGTGCTACGCCTGTTCCGTTATCTGTTACTTCAACATGAACATATTGTTGTTCTGCATACATCCGAATCCGAAATTGAATCGGTATACTTTTATCAACAGCTTGTAATCCATTATTTAATAAATTGACAAAGATTTGTTGAATCCGTAGCGAATCGCCCATCGTATATAGTGGTTCTTCAGGCAGATCAAGAATCATATCTACAGGATAGGCTTCATGCGTTATTTTCCACTGGTAGGCAATCTCAGAGATCAACAACTGTAAATGCAAGCGATCACTTTGGATCTCTACACTACCCGAAGTAAAAGCATTATAATCCAGCAGATCCGCAATCATACGTTCCATACGATCTGATTCTTTCAGTGCAATATCAAGAAATTCTTTGGCTTCATCTTGGGTAACGACTTCTTCACGTACCGCCATGACCAGACCTTTAATTGATGTAACAGGTGTTTTCAGTTCATGGGTAACTCCAGCTAACGATAAAGCACGCCATTCTTCCAATTGCTTCAACCGTTGAGCCATTTCTTCAAAAGATTGCACAAGTTCGGTGATTTCTTGTTCCCGTGTATCAATATCCAAGTTAACATCGTAGTTACCTGCACGAATTTGCTTGGCGGCATCGGCTACTAATTGAATCGGTCTGGATAGTTTGCGCGACAGCCAGTAGATAGTAAGCCACCCTGAGATAATAAGCGTACTTAACAGAACCACTACTAATATAATTTCATTTGGGCTATACGTTAACGACTTTTTGGATTGAAGAAGAGTCACTTGTCCAATCTTAACTCCTTGTTCATTGAAAATAGGTGTGTTTACCGCCATATACCGTTTATCTGTCGGTTCGGCAAGATCAGGAGTTAACTTTTTACTTAATTTATCTTGCGGAAGATTAGGCATAGAGAATAAGAATTGCCCTTTTTCATTAGCGATCATAATACACATATATTCATCTAAATTAAAAAACTTTAGTCGATTTTGAATAATACCATCCAGCCTCTGAGGAATAACGATAGTCCCATTATCCGAAGTGACTCGATCAGCAACTTCCTGTCCGAGTAAACCCGCTGTTTTCAAACGGTTATCCATGGCTGTATCGCGTACCCAATAGACCGCCGCAGCTGCAATAATTAAGAATCCAACACACAGTATTAGAAAATAACGAATCGTCCAATACGATAAGATCGAAGTTTGTTTTGATTTTTTTACTCGCTTAGCCAAAATTGATACCCCATTCCGCGCAATGTTCGAAGTTCTCCCGTCTGTGATGACCAGTGAGAGAGTGACTGGCGCAATCTTTTGACCGATAGATCGACCGCTCGATCACTTCCATCGTAATCCATTCCCCAGACTTGCTCTATCAAGTGATCACGGGTAAATGTACGATTTGGATGTTCTGATAAAAAGAGTAATAATGATAGATCTCGTGGACTGAGTGCCACTTCAGCACCATTTAGATAGACACGTTTGGCAGCCATATCAATCACTAGATTACCAAAGTTCCGTTTACTGCCCCCATCGTTCCAGTGTGGACGACGACGTAGTACCGCATTGACCCGTGCGACCACTTCTTCAGGCATAAAAGGCTTGGTCATATAATCATCGGCTCCACCGTCCAGTCCAGTGAGTCGATCTTGAATATCATCGCGTGCAGTTAGCATAATAACCGGACAAGCACTTTTACTTCGAATAATTTTGAGTAAATCCCAGCCATCCATGCCGGGTAACATAATATCGAGGATAACCAATGCAGGAGCAGAAGAATTGAATAGTTCTAACGCTTGATGACCATCCGTTGCACGTAATGTTTCGAAGCCTGCTTTTTTCAAATAAGCCGAAAGTACTCGTGCAATACCTTCTTCATCTTCTACAATCAGTATTAAGTTCATATTTCAAAGGCTCCTTATATCTACATAATATCTACGTTTAGCTTGCACTATCGTTTAATGAGAGCATAATGCGTTGTCTACTTATTGTACATACCGATCTTCAATGATCAAGCCATTTTATAATATTTTATTATTTTAACCTTCCGCATCGATTTGGACATCTTCTCGACACATTCGCCGTTTATGATAGGGGTACAAGAACAGTTTACAAAAGGAGATTAAATCGATGAATAAAAAAACAAGAAATATCATCATTATTGCAGCTATCGTTATTGTGGTTGTAGCTATTGGTGGATATCAATTTATGAAGAGTTATATGGGGAACAAAGTAGCAATCGAGCAAGTCATACCAGCAGCAACGTCTACTGAATCCAGTGCAACCGCATCAGGTGCAAGTGCAACAGGCGAACAACTGAATGGCGATTGGAAAATCAATACCGATGCTTCTAAAGTGTACTTCTCCGTTACCACTTCACAAGAGACCGTTAACTTTGTAGATAACAAAGTAACAGGTAACTGGAATATCAATGTAGATGATCCTACCAAAATGGTAGCTGAAGGACAAATTGATATGAGCGCGATTGATTCAGGAACAGCGCAACGTGATGAACATGTGAAAGGAGCCGATTTCTTCGATGTTGCTAAGTTCCCACAAGCTACATTCAAAGCAACTTCTTTTGAAGGCTTGCCAACAACATGGACAGAAGGCGCAACAAATGATTTCACCATGAAAGGCACATTGACGGTTAAAGGTATTGCTAAAGATGTAACTGTTGCAGGTAAAGCAGTATACAAAGGTGGACAAATTCTACTATCCGGTACAACGACTGTCACATTTGAAGATTTCGGTATGAAAAATCCTCACTCTGTTGTATTAAGCACACAAAATGATATCGGTGTTCAATTGGAATTAACATTAGATAAATAAGAAGCTATCTTGAAAAAGCATTTCGGTCATTATGATCGGGATGCTTTTTTGCTGTCTAATTTGAGATTCAAGCTTGTTTGAAAATGTTGTAATCTTGCTTTTACATTCAAAACAGCGTACAAAGGGGGATTGAAAAAGATATACTACAGATAGAGGTGAACCCGATGACGGATATCCAAACGCAGTTCAATCATGAATCTCAGATTTCTATCGAGCAGTGGCAAGCGATTATTAATAATGATGCTTCTTATGATGGGCAGTTTTTTTATGCGGTACGTACAACAGGTATATTTTGTCGTCCTTCTTGCAAATCCAAAGAACCCAAGCCCCAAAATGTAACGATTTTTGCAGATGCTCAGCAAGCGATAACAGCCAAATATCGTCCTTGCAAACGGTGCAAACCAACAGGAGAGCGATTGCCAGATAGCGAGTGGGTATCAGTAATGACTGAATATATAGATCATCATTATACAGAACCGTTAACACTACATCAGTTAGCTGAAATATGTCATGGAAGTCCTTATCATTTACACCGCACATTCAAAAAAATCATGCATATCACGCCTGTCGATTATATTCAGCAGCATCGTATCCATCAAGCTTGCCAAGAATTAAAAGAGTCTCATCACAGTATTACGGCTATAGGACTGAATATAGGCATACCGAATACGTCTTATTTTGTTACTTTATTCAAAAAGAAAATGGGCATTACACCTGCGCAATATCGTAAACAACACCAAATGATACATCAACAGAAAGATAGCATTAAGGAGGGAATCAGCAGTGAACAATCATAATACAGCCACCAAGCCTATCATCTACTGGGCATATATCGAACATGATCAATGGAAATTCTATCTTGCAGCAACACCAGAGGGACTTTGTTATATCGGCTCACAAGGTCAACCTTATGACGAAATGGAAGTGTGGCTTCACGCCAGACGACCAGGGAGCACGATCATACATGATGAACATCAATTACAACCTTATATTGAAGAAATGATTCAATATTTAAGTGGAGAACGACAACAGTTTACGATCAGACATGACTTTCAAGGGACTTCTTTTCAAATACAGGTCTGGCAAGCGTTGTTACAGATTCCTTATGGAGCAACATGGTCGTATTCAGATATTGCACAACATATTGGGCGTCCTGCGGCCGTTCGTGCAGTAGGAGCAGCGATTGGTGCGAATCCGTTCTTAATTACAATTCCTTGTCACCGAGTGATTGGCAAAAGTGGAGCGTTAACAGGCTATCGTGGTGGATTGAATATGAAGACAACGTTATTAGATTTGGAAAAACGTAAGGAGGTTCTATGATCCGAGAGCAGATTTTAGCAAAAGTCGATTCAGATTATCAACAATTTTCAGCCAGCTTGTTGCCTACGATCACCAATATATTAGGAGTGCGCATACCTGCACTTCGTATTATGGCCAAGCAGATCGTTAAAGACGATTGGCGTATATATTTACAACAAGCCGATCATGAATATTTTGAAGAAGTGATGTTACAAGGGATGGTTATCGGGTATGCACAGATGGATATTGAAGAACGATTGCAATACATGACTGATTTTGTACCGAAAATTGATAATTGGTCTGTCTGTGATCGCTTCTGCGGTGGACTAAAATTCACTTCAACCCATCAACAGCCAGTATGGGAATTTATTTTGCCTTATCTTTCTTCAGAGCACGAATATGAGGTGAGATTTGCAGTTGTAATGTTACTTACTTATTATGTAGACGAATATTATATTCAAGATGTGCTGCGTCATTTGGATCGTGTTCAACATGAAGGATATTATGTGAAAATGGCTGTCGCATGGGCAATTTCGATTTGTTATATTCATTTACCTGAACCAACGATGCACTATTTGCAACATAATCAATTGGATCGCTTTACGTACAACAAAGCATTGCAGAAAATCACAGAATCTTACCGGATCGACCCAGAGACCAAACATCATATACGAAGTATGAGACGCAAATAATCATATTATAGATTGGTGACATACAGATTGAATATCAAGTACGATATATAGGATAGAACAGAAGGGCTACACGTCAAAATGTAGCCTTTTTGTGCATGATCATAACAATTAATTTACGAAATTGTTTTTTGTTTTTCTCAATCGTAACAAAAATGTGATATGAAAGTAGCTATTGAAGGATGAAATGGACTCTGCACATTAGATATAATAATGACGAGAGATGTCGAAATTACATAGGACAAGGGAGAGAGAAGATTATTATGTTACGCTATCAAAAATGGATACTGGTTACGATTTTAATTGGATTGTTAATTCCTCAATGGGCTACACAAACAGCAGTTGCTAGTGCAAGTAAAACAGCTACAAAAAGTGCAACTACCACACGTTCAGAAAAAGCAGAAAAAGTTATTTATTTAACATTCGATGATGGGCCAACAGCACATACTATGCAACTGTTGGATATCTTAGGTAAATATGATGCGAAAGCAACCTTCTTTATGTTAGGACCGCATATGGAACAATATCAGACAGCAACGAAACGAATTGTTAAAGAAGGCAATGGACTTGGATTACACGGTGTAACGCATGTGGTTAAAAAATTCTATAGTTCACCATTCAGCGCTTACAAAGAAATGCGTGATGCTAACGAAAGTCTATTCCAAGTGGCAGGCGTTCGTACCAGTCTTGTACGTACACCTTACGGCAGTAAACCTTATATGAAGCAAGGGTATCGTGATGTGATGTTGAATCAAGGTGGATTCCATTTATGGGATTGGAACGTCGATTCACTGGATTGGAAATACAAAAAAGACCATCAACGTGTCTACAAAAATATTATGAGTCAAGTTAACTCTGTTGAGAAACGTGGTACCGCTCCAGTCGTACTAATGCATGATCAGCCAGCGACACTGAAAGTATTGCCATTGGTATTAGAAACACTCAAAAAAGATGGATATACGTTTAAAGTACTGAACAAACAAAATCATCCTGTGAATTTCTGGAATGACGAACGTTAATCATATCTGTAAATAAATAAAACCTCCTGCCTTTTTCTCACAGAGAATAACTGTGATGTAAAGAGCAGGGGGTTTTTATTTTGCTAAAAGAATAGCGTGCTAGACATTCATCGCTTGCAGTTGTTGTTGATACAATGATAAATTATCGGCATCATAACATACAAACATAATCTGCTTTAAGGAAGTTGTAGGATGTTGCTCGATATACTCTTTTACCGTATTTAAAGCGATCGTAGCTGCTTCTTTTTTAGGGAAATGGTAAATTCCTGTACTGATATTGGGAAAAGCAATCGAAGTCAGTTGATGTTCATCTGCTAGTTGAAGAGAATGGCTATAGCATTGAGCCAGTAATTGTTGCTCATGATTAGAACCACCATTCCAGACAGGACCTACCGTATGGATCACATGCTTGGCTGGTAAGCGTCCAGCTGTTGTAATGACTGCTTCACCTGTAGGACATCCTCCTTGACGATTACGAATCTGTTGACATTCTTCAAGAATTGCAGAACCACCTGCACGATGAATAGCACCATCAACTCCGCCACCTCCTAACAGACTAGAGTTAGCCGCGTTTACAATTGCATCAACGTGTTGCACAGTAATATCTCCTTGAAGCAATACAATATGTGTCTGTCCCATCTGAATATCATTCATCTTCTTATCCTCCTACCAATGATGGACCAGAGCAATTTCTAATATTCAGATGTACTCACAGACTCATTTATCATGTTAACGCATCGGTGAGAAATCATGAACATTTTCCATGATCTGATCGATTTGTGATAATGTATCTTCGCTCAAAGTAATATTTACCGCTTCTACATTTTCTTGAATCTGATGGGGTTTGGATGCTCCGATAATAGCTGAACTCACACCCGGTTGACGAAGAACCCAAGCTAAAGCCAATTGAGACAATTTGATGTTCAGTCCTTGCGCTAATTGATCCAACTGACCAACCACCTCTAATACATCGTCTCGTAGGTAACTGTTAATCACATGGTTTACCGAATCGTCTGCTGCTCGTGTGCCTGCTGCGGGAGCTTGACCCGGCTTGTATTTACCTGTCAGAATACCTTGAGCAAGCGGGGAGAAGACGACTTGTCCTAATCCATGTTGCTGAGAAACAGGAAGAACTTCATGTTCGATATAACGTTCAAATAAATTATAAATTGGTTGATTGGCTGCAAGTGGACGTAAGCGCAGACGATCTGCTATATGAGCCGCATCACTTATCTGAGCTGCTGTCCATTCACTCACTGCACTATACAAAATTTTACCTTGTGATGTAAGATCATCTAGTGCACGTAATGTTTCTTCAGTAGGAGTCTCTTGATCAAAGCGATGGCAGAAATAAATATCAATATAATCTGTACCCAGACGCTTGAGGCTGGCTTCGCATTGTTCCATAATATGTTTACGTGATAATCCACGATCATTGGGACCTTCACCCATCGGGAAAAAGACTTTCGTGCTTAGTACATAGCTTGAACGTTCATACGAACGAAGCGCAGATCCAATCGCTTTTTCCCCTTGACCACGGTTGTAAGCGTTTGCGGTATCGAAAAAGTTAATCCCTAAATCAAACGCAGTACGTATACAATCATCGGCTGCTTGTTGTTCTGCCGCCGTACCATAAGTTAACCAGCTTCCAAGACTAATTTCGCTCACTTTTAGACCGGTTTGACCCAGATTACGATATTTCATGATAAGCGCTCCTCTGTGTATGTAGATTAAGTATCGAATTGTCAGCCAAGCTAACAACTCACTTCTTTTATCATTAACGAAAAAAATAGATTCGTCAACATTACATGAGATTCAGAAAGGGAGGATATTGATGTTACGCTCATCTTTTTTGACAAGTGGATTAAAAATAATCGCCGATTGTCAGCAACAGTCAGGAGATATCTGGGATGCTCATTATGGAACAGCTAGTATTGCCGCTTACTTCTTAGCCCAATCGCCTACGATCACAGATGAAGTAGCAACCGCGTTATTGAACCAAGCGGAGCAGATGACCACCCAATATGAATTAACATCTACTACGTATCTAAGTGAAGATCAATCGGTCAAAGAAAAGGCAGCGATACAGGATTCCACTACGTCGCTATCTTCACACAATCCAGAACAGGAATTGAAATCTACGCTTTCTTCTCCAGACGAACTTATTTCATATGCAGATGCGTCCATGTTCATTCTAGAAGCATTACAAGCTAATATCGATCAACTGCACTGGGTAGGTCACAATGTTATCTATGCCGCTGTATCATTGCTCGCTATGCGTGAACAGAACGTATGGGAATGTCGAGCAGATATAGAACGTATTCAGCAATTGATTACTGCTTTTGATCGCACGATTCCGGGACGTTCGTGGATCGGATATAAAGTATCGGACGTCAAAAAGTTAGAAATCACTACAGAGGATCATTTTCCAGCTATAACATCTCCTGCGGAATTATCTGCTTTTATTTTGCAGGAGTTAGCAGCAACAGAGCGGATCTATCTAGCAGAAGCGCATCATGATCTGATCGGGCATACGTTAACTTTTGCTCATGCACTGAATATATTACACGATCTAGGGCAACCCGAATTATTTCAACGTGGATTACATCCTTTATGGAAAATGGTCAAAATTCTACGGTACAGTCGGGATTGGGATGGAAGTACAGTGGAAGCAGTTGGGTTGTATTCTCCTGTCGACCGATTACCTCTTCAGTATGCCACTCCTGCGCCTTTTGAATATACAGATATACGATTTTGGCAACAGAATTTAGCCAGTGTAGATTGGGATTATGGACATCATTTCAAATTTGTATGGAGTTATAACGATCATATCGAACGTTCGCCTTTGTGGAGTGAAGCTACAAGTGTCCCTTTTCATTGTTTGATCAAAACAGTTAAGGAGGAGAAAGCATGATTACACTAATGATCGCAGACGATGAAGTCATGACTCGCCGGGGATTGGAAATGCTCAACTGGCACGATCATGGATTTCAATTGGTCGGCATAGCTGCTAATGGAATTGAAGCCAGACAACTCAGTCTTTCGCAAAAGCCAGATTTATTGCTTACAGATATTCGGATGCCCGGTCTGGATGGATTAGCGTTAATGGATAGTCTTAATCAGCAACTATGTGCACCTAAAGTCATCTTTATTACAGCTTATCATCAGTTGGATTACGCACTCAAAGCGATTCAATTAGGAGCATTAGGGTTTGTTTTAAAACCGACAGATCCAGATGAGATTATAGCGGCTTGTCTCAAAGCCAAAGCAACGATTCTAGAAGAACGTCAACGCCAGCATACTGAAGAAGAATTACGGGATCAACTCGAAGAATATGCACTGACTTTACAAGGTAAACATACAGCTCATCAAGAATCGCCCTCAATACATCCTGTTATTCAGCAAATGCTTCAGACGATGGAAAAGCAGTATATGAAAGATATTACGATAGAACATATTGCAGACAAAAATCACTTTAATGCCGATTATCTTAGTCGATTATTCAAAAAAGAAACAGGCGACAATTTCTTGAATACGCTTACAAGAATTCGGATGCAAAAGGCTGTTCAATTGCTTGCCAATCCTCATCTTGAAATTTATAAAATAGCAGAGCAGGTAGGGATTCGAGATGCTCGTTATTTTGGACAAGTGTTCAAAAAAAGATATGGACTAACTCCGAATGAATTTCGTAAAAAAGGAGATCAATCCCATGCTTGAAGTGTGGTTACATCGACTGATTCAAGCGGCTCGTGATCTCAATATTCGCAATAAATTATTTATCGCCTTTATCGTCCTTAATCTGATTCCATTAGCGGTCATTAGTGTCTGGACGTACCAGAAATCGAGTTCACTGATTCAAGAGCAGACAAATATTTATACAATGGATATGTTAAGTGAAGTCAGTAAAAATATTGAACTGCATATGCATGATATTGAACGTCTGTATTATGCTATTTTTACTAATCAAGAGATTCGTGGATCGCTCAAAGCTGTTAATCGACAGCAATGGTCGCCACTTCAACATGTCTCAGCAGATAAGCGCATACGTAATATTCTGTACGGGTTAATAAGTGATCGAGAAGATGTTGAAGGTGTCAGTCTATATGCACTCGATGGTACTTCTTTTCAGACCAGTACCTATCCAAGAAAGTTAGATTTGCGAGATCAGAACTGGCAAGTATTACAGCGCAACCGTGGCGATCTAACCTGGTTCAATCCGTCAGGACAGCAATCGGTCGTAGCCGCAGTAAGTACTATTTATGACGTAGATAGCCTGCAAAAGATAGGCTATTTTTTGTTGACTTATCATGAGGAAGCTTTGTACAAAGTGTACAGTCAGATCAAGCTTAATGAACAAGGTGAGCTATTTATTATTGACAGTCATGGACAGATTATTTCCAGTGGAAATAAAGCAAGTATTCATCATACACCTACTGAAGCATATCTACAGAAGATTATCACCAGTGGAGATACAGGTGATTTTGCAGATCATATTGATGATAAACAGCAGATTGTATCGTATCAACGTATTCAGAATACCGATTGGAAAATCGTTAGTATTATTCCGACTGCACGTTATTCAGAACAATCGATTGTGTTGCAGCAATGGATGTTAATTTTGTTTATCGTTGTTGCACTTATCACCCTGATATTAGGCTATTCCTTATCTGTCAGTATTTCCAGACCGATTCGTCAGTTATCGTCTATTATGAAAAATACGGAACGTGATAATTGGTCGATTAGCTTTAATTATCCTTCGCGAGATGAGATTGGTATTCTCAGTCTAAATTTCAATCGAATGATTGCACGTATTCATTATTTGATCAATCAAGTGTATGAAGAAGAACGTCTACGGCAACAATCACAACTGAAATTTCTAATGTTCCAGATCAATCCTCATTTTTTATTCAATACGCTAGAAACGATGAATTGGATGGCACGGATCGAAGGTGTCCCTGAAGTAGGCAAGTTGTCCAAAGCGTTAGGTGATCTGATGCGTGAAGGGATCAAAGGGAAAGAATTTATTACACTAAGTGAAGAATTAGAGAGTGTCAAAAAATACATTTATATTCAAAAAGTGCGGTATGTAGATAAGTTCGATATGCAATACGATATCGATCCGGCAGTCTTATCATTGATTGTGCCGAGATTTATTTTGCAACCGATTATTGAGAATGCAATTGTTCACGGATTAGAAATGCAAATGGAAAATGGAATGATCTGTATTCATGCACATCAAAGTGAAGATACTTTAATCCTATCGATCCACGATGATGGACTGGGAATGAATACTGCTCATCTGGAAACATTACGCCATTATCTAGATCATCCTTCAGATTCGAGCTTGTCAGGTATAGGGCTACTCAATGTGCATCAGCGAATCCAACTGCATTATGGAGAAGATTATGGACTACAAATTGAAAGTCTAGACAATCAAGGAACAACCGTTATATTGCATATTCCTAGAGACCACTTTTTGGAAAAGAGGTCGGAATTTTCAAGTTAAATGTCAGAAATACCACATGGTCGATATTCCAAACACCTTATATGATGAAAGCGTATTCTATACCGAAAGCATGAGAGGATGAAATGAGTCATGGCAAAGGGGTATTGGAAAAAAAGTATAGGTGTGCTGACAGGTGTTCTCTTATTGAGTAGTGTACTCACAGGTTGCGGCAACAGCTCTGAATCAGCCACAGGATCAGGTTCGGCAGGTGCTAAAGGTGAAATGGTGATCTATGATTGGCAGAATGCAGATAGTTTTGTGTATAAGATGTCGGAACAACTAGCTAAAGATTACAATGCACGCAAAGATGCTACAACGACGATGAAAGTACAACATATTCCGGGAACAGATCGTTATTATCCCAAATTAAATGCAGAACTTGCTGCGAATGCAGGGCCAGATGTATTTGTAAGTCATGCCGCTGGTAAATTAAAAACATACGCTGACTCCGGTAGAATTATGGATTTGACAGAGATTTTAAATGCAGATCCTGAGTGGAAAAAAAGCTTTACTTCTGGAGCGTTTAATCTACTGACTTTTGACGATAAAGTGTATGCGATCCCGACTGCATTTGCAACTGTACCGCTTTTTTATAACAAAGAAATTTTTGCTAAATATAATCTAACACCACCGACTACTTATGAAGAACTCAAAAATGTAATTAAAGTACTTAAAGACAATGGCGTAACTCCATTTGCTTTTGGAGCGAAAGAATCATGGACAAGCGCTCTATTTAGCGAAATGGTAGCGAATCGAATTGGTGGAGACGAGCCATTTAACAAATTGATGGATGGCACAGGATCTTGGATGGACCCTTCTTATATTCAGACAGGAAATGTGATGAATGAATTACGAGATATGGGGGCATTCCCTTCGGGATTCTTAGGATTGGATAATACAGCCATTACCAATATGTTCAAAAATGGTGAAGCGGCTATGTTTGTAATGGGAAGCTGGGCAGTAGGTTCAGTAGAAGCCGCTGACTCTAAAGTCAAAGGAAAAGTAGGCGTAGCCAAATTCCCTACTTTTGAAGGTGGTAAAGGCGATCTAGATACATGGCTAGGGCAACCGAGTTACAATCTAGTCATTCGTGCCAATACAGAGAATAAAGATCAAGCATTAGAATATATCAAAGCATGGACAAGCAATGATATTCAGACAAAGTTAGCTGAAGAAAATGGTGATATTCCAGCGGTCAACGTTAAGCTCAACAAAGATAAAGTGCCTGCGGTTGCTCAAGAACTGCAAAAAGAAATGTCAGATATGAAAGGTATGTTTATTTTCTACGATGTAGGACTAGGCGCGAAGATCGGAGACGAATACAATACAACGATCCAAGCGATCTTAGCAGGTCAAGCACCTGAAGAAGCGTTTCAAAGTCTAGAGCAGTTTACGCAAGATAATAAAGAGTAAATCATTCCTTAGTAAGCACTGTATAAAGATGAGGTCAGGAATCATGATAACAACGAAGTTACTGTATTGATAGGTAGCAACAGTGGTTAGTGATTCCTGACTGATCTTCTCAACAGATACATGTTCTAAGCGAATCTATAAGTTGCAAAGAATGAAGTTCTGGAAAGGCGGAAAATCATGGAACGAATGCTACGGAACAAATCAGCGATTATTCTATTTTTGTTGCCAGCGTTATTGCTGTATACAGCGATTGTATTTATCCCTATTGTGGCTTCGATTTACTTTAGCTTTTTTAAATGGGATGTGATTAGCCCGATGAAGTTTATCGGGATGGATAATTATACTCGTATGTTTACCAGAGACTCTGTCTTTTTTACCAGTATCAAAAATATGATGATTCTACTATTTGTGAGTCTGGTTATTCAGCAAGGATTGGGCTTTTTACTAGCCATTCTGATTACCGGCTCGATCAAAGGCAAAGAATGGTTTAAAAATATTTTCTTTTTCCCGGCTGTTATTTCTAGTGTGGCTGTAGGGATGATGTGGAGCTTTATCTATAATCCAGAAATCGGAATGCTTAATAAATTGTTAGAAGTGCTTGGTATGTCTTCACTGGCTAATGATTGGTTATCTCAACCGGATACAGCCATGTGGGCAGTATCTTTTGTAGTCGGTTGGCAATATCTGGGGTATACGATGATTCTATATATTGCGGCGATTCAGAATATTCCAGCACATATCTTTGAATCAGCACGTATAGATGGAGCTGTAGGGTGGAAAGTGGTCTGGCATATGACGATTCCGCTGGTACAACCAATTATGAAAGTAACTACAATTCTGATAACAATTGGTTCACTTAAGTTCTTTGATCTCGTATTTGTCATGACAGGTGGAGGTCCAGCCAATCAGACACAGGTATTAGCCTCTTACTTGTACGGTAGATCTTTCCGTCAATTCGAATACGGGTACGGAGACGCTCTATCTGTTATCTTGCTGTTGATGTGTCTGGTGGCAACCGTATTGATCAATATGATTTTCCGCAAATCAAGTATTGAATATTAAATCGTATCGTGATGGGGGTGAACAGGAAGGATGAAATCTTCGCCTTATGTAGAGACAACCAAACAGCAAACTAACGTAGATACACGACGTTTTTTTCCTATAGGTAAAATCATGATTTATGCTGTATTGTGTTTTGTAGCGATTTTCTATGTCTATCCGTTGTTATGGTTATTGCTAAATTCACTGAAGCAGACCCCAGAGATCTATACCAATCCATGGGGATTACCTCAACACTGGATGTGGAGTAATTATTGGAATGCTTGGACAACAGGGAATACAGGCAGATATCTGTTGAACTCGGTCTGGATTTCTTCAGCTACTTTGGTTGCTGTACTGGTATTTAGTGCTATGTCAGCATACGCTCTGACCAAATTACGTTGGAAATTATCAAAAGCGACTTTTGTTTATTTTCTACTGGGGATGATGGTTCCGATTCATGCGACATTGATTCCACTGTTTGTGTATTTTACGAAAGTTGGATTGGTCGATTCACAGTTCGGTCTGATTCTGATTTATATTTCATTTGGATTGCCAGCGGCTGTACTGGTACTGTGCGGATTTTTTACAGGTATTCCGAAAGAAATGTTGGAAGCTTCTGTGATGGATGGTTGTACGGTATATAGTATTTTTTGGCGGATTGTTATACCGATCTCGAAGCCTGCTCTGATGACCGTAACGATACTGAGTTTTGTCGGGGTGTGGAACGAGTTGTTATTGGCGCTTGTCTTTATTTCTGATCCTGATAAATTAACACTTCCTGTGGGACTGACCCGTTTTGCAGGGGAGTATACAACCGATTATGCGCCGATGTTCGCAGCGATTATGATCGCTACCATTCCAACAGTGGTCTTATTCGCTGTGTTTAACAAGCAAGTTTTAGCTGGAATGGCAGAAGGTGCGATCAAAGGTTAATATCTATCGACTTAATTGACTACAAAAATCAGTAGCAGTACAAAAAGGATCTGTACGGATCCTAATACAAGCCCTGTAATCGCAAATGCTCTACCATGTGTAGTACGAATCGAAATAAGACTAAATGTGAGCACAAGAATAAGTAGGACAATCGCTACAAATGCACTTAAAGCAAGTAATATGTTCCAAAAGCCACTATCTTCTTGTCCAAATTCTCCAATAATAGCAAAGCTCATAAAAGAAGTGAAAAAGCTAATGATCCCCAAAATAAAAGAAGTCAAAGCCAATCCAAAACGATTGCGACCTTCTTTTCGGTAAGGATCTTGATAAGGTGGGTATGTATCCATGGTCGTGCCTCCTGATTATATTCGTATACCTTCAGTACTATATATCGGATAATCAGAAGGTTTATTGAACCATATGCTCACACATCATCACATCAGCCTTACATTCTTCATACATTTTTCATCTTATTTTAAGCTAGTTTCCATAAAGAATTCATATACATTGGGTATATTATAAGTATAGAGTTCATATTTTGGAGCTGGAGTGATTATAATGAGTGAAGAATTTTTGGATGAATTACACAAAATTAGCCATGATGATGACTGGCGCTATAAACTACTCATGCAAGGTGTAAAACAAACACTAGCGTCTCGCAAAAGTGAGAGTGCACTCAAACGATACATGAGAAGAAAAACAAAACATATAACAGCTATCTGGAAATAATACAATCGGTTTGGGATAATAAACGAGCGATCAGTTCTCTACGACTGGTCGTTTTTGTTTTGGCAAAAATAGATTGAAGATGTTCTTCCACAGCACAAGGAGAAAGATGCAGAATATCAGCAATCTTGCGTGTAGACAATCCTTCGATCACTTGATCGACGATCTGCTTTTCACGTTCAGATAAATGATAATCCTCCATCATCCACGGCAAGATATCAAGTGGAGAAGCAGATTGAATGGCAATCATCAACTGAATACTTGAGGTGTGACTATACAGCGCATAAGCTGTAATATCGATATAGTCATGTTCACGTACAGGCACACACACTTGAATAGGAGAACATGGTAGAGAAGATGAACAGCAATCTGTATGTAATCGTTGATCGAATATTGTATCATCTGTTAATGCCATACTGGCAACCGTTAGAATAGAGCGTGGGAGCGCAGACGTTGTTATTCCTTCATGTTGGCGTAAAACGTCTAACCAGTGATGTGTATCTGAATTAGAAGATAATAATTCCAATTGCTGAGACAGCATCAGAATTTCGGGTGAACGTAATTTGACTTCATTGACAAAAGGAATCGCGAGGCTGAACTGGCGCAGATGTTTTGCGATGATAGGAGCAATCTCCACCATCCACTGACATTCTTGCTCACTGAATAACGATTGATCTTGTTTGCGAAATAACGTTAAATATCCCCAACAACTACCTTTATACAATAATGCCGCACGTAGCTCATCACCGAATCCAGCAGGCTGTAAAATATCCTGATATCTTGAACTCTGTTCCGGTTGACCTTCTGTCGCACAATGTAATGTTATCACAGATGTATGCGAGGGAGTCATATTATCATAGCTATGAATACCTTCTTGTCCATACGCATATGTTAGTAATTGATGGTGAATCGATTCCATATTATGTGCTACAACAGCTCCTGTAGAGAGTAAACGATACGGATCAATATTCGTACAACATGCACCTGCAAAAGGAAGAAGGGGCTTTAATTCTTCTAATAATGAATGAATATAAGAGTAAGAAGAAATAGAACGTTCCGCTAGTAATTCAAGCTTTTGCATATAAGTCTGTGTATTCATATATATCGCCTACCTTTTCTGGATTTCAATAAAGTTCGGTATACATCTCTTTTGTACACATCCCGTAGTTATAGGATAGCTATCTTCGAATAAGGCTTATACTTGATAATAGTTACCGATTATACCAGAAGCTATATAGCTATGACCAATTTCGCTCTAGTACTGAATGAAAGTGATCTGTCGCTTAGAAGCTTAAATACAATCCAGAATCAAAGTATAAGGCGTTATCTATAGAAGAAAAGAAACATGAACAGAACGAATTAGGGTATCCATGAATAGTAGGCCATATAAAGTAAATCAATCACTATAGATGATCTCTAAAGAATGAAGAGGTATGATGTTATTCATCTCTCTAGAGATCATTTCAATAGCGTTTATCATGCTCTGATTAAAGGGTCTGTAAAAATTGGCGCATCCGTTCTAAAGCTTCATCCAGTTGTACAGAGGACGTAGCATAAGAGCAACGTATAAATCCTTCGCCACCTTTACCAAATGCTGTACCCGGAACAGCGAGCACGCCGACTTCTTGTAACAATCGCTGAGCAAATTGTTCTGATGTTAAACCGGTATGAGCGATAGAAGGGAAAGCGAAAAAGGAACCCAGCGGTTCATGGCATTGTAACCCGATCTGACGTAATCCTTGTACAAAAGATATACGGCGTGCATTATACGAAGCCATCATTTCATCTTTTGCAGCAAGTCCATGAGGTTTGAGCGATTCGAGCGCAGCAATCTGACCCAGTATCGGCGCACACATGACCGTATATTGATGAATTTTGAGCATCGCTTGAATCAACTCTTCAGGGCCACAAGCATATCCAATTCGCCATCCTGTCATCGCAAAAGCTTTGGAAAATCCACTTAATAACAATGTACGTTCTTTCATACCCGGTAGACTTGCAAAACTAACATGCTTTTGCCCATACGTTAATTCTGCATATACTTCATCTGTAATCACCACTAGATTATGTTCTTCGGCGATCTTAGCAATCGGCAACCAATCTTCATATGTCATGATTCCACCTGTCGGGTTACTCGGATAGCTTAAGATTAATACTTTCGAACGTGGTGTCAGACTTGCAAGTAAGGAATCCGGAGTCAATTTGAAATTATTATGAGCAAATGTCTCCACCTCGACAGCGACACCACCACCTAGATTCGTAATCGGTGAATACGATACATAACAAGGTGCAGGTACTAGAATCTCATCACCTTCGTTGATCAAGACACGTAGTGCAAGATCCAGTGCTTCACTGCTACCAATCGTGACCATCAATTCATGCGCAGGATTGTAATGGACTTGGAAATTCGTATACAGGTATTCAGCGATACTTTCACGCAATTCAGGCAAGCCTGCATTATGAGTA
Organism: Paenibacillus sp. PK4536; assembly: GCF_028594455.2. NCBI lineage: Bacteria > Bacillati > Bacillota > Bacilli > Caryophanales > Paenibacillaceae > Paenibacillus > Paenibacillus sp. PK4536. The sequence goes on along the minus strand of NZ_CP126313.1, from coordinate 4,217,972 downwards.
TACGTCGTTCTACCTTCTTCCAAAGCACGTACACAAGCTTCACGAACTAAACGTGGGGTCGGAAAGTCAGGTTCGCCGATGCCGAGCGAAATAATATCGGTACGTTCTGAAGAATAATCGAAAAATTTGCGAATACCTGAAGGTTGCATCTGTTGAATAGAAGGGGTCAAAAATTGGTTGATTGTTGAAGTTGTCATGGTTGTTCCTCCTCAAAAGTCTCTAAATAGTGAATGCTCATCTGTTCACGTATGTGTAAGATTCGGTAGAGGAATAGGGAAAAGAAAACAAAAAAGACCCGTCCCTAAAAAGGGACGAGTCTTTTACCCGTGTTACCACCCTAGTTCCACTTTGTGCGTACACAAAGTGACACTCTGCTACGTATCTATCAATACGTGTTCCCGTTAACGCTGGACATGCGGCAGCACCTAGTTGGTTATTTCAGCCTGCTTCTCGGAGATGGCTTCAGCTAGCATCTGAACGTTGGTTTGCACCGTACCCAACTCTCTGTGGATCAGATTAAAAGCATACTCTTTCTCGTCATAGAATGTGTATATACTTCATCATTATTTATAAGTGAAATTATTATAAGTCATAAAGAAAACGATTAGCGATTGATCGATCAAAATCGTAGGCTTAGTATAATCCCTCTTTTTTAGAATTGCAATACCTGAATTTGAAAGTTATGGTAGAGAGTAATACTTCAAAGACATAAGGAGATGTGGATGATGACTCTTTCCCGTAACGAATGTATTGATCTTGTCGAGCGAATTATGCAGGATCGAGGTAATGAGCAAGAGATCGATCAATGGCTTGTTACACTTGAGCAAAATGTCCCTCATCCGGAGATTAGTAACCTGATTTTCTGGAATGATAAAGACTGCTCAGCCGCAGAAATTGTAGATAAGGCTTTAGCGTATCAGCCGATACTATTACCACCTTCACCATCATCGTAACCAATCTTAAAAAGCTATTTTATTCATGAGTAGGGCGGAAAGTAGACTGTTGATTCAGGATCTTTAGCAATTGCTCAGACATATAGTGCGTACTATGCTCAAAGTCATTCTGAATCCAAGCGACAATTAATCCCCAGATCGCATACGCTTGATAACTAGCGTATAATTCTGGATTAATTCCTAGCTCAATCATGGCATTTCGGGCTTCTTCATTGCGGTAATCTTGTAAGGATAGATTCTGTAACTCGTTACAAAGTCGCTGCTGAAAACCGGGTAATGCATTAGAATTAGAGATCAGTTGATAGAAGCTACGATGTTTATACACATGATCAAAAATTTTGACAGCTGAAGCAACTAATTCTTGAATAATAAGCGTAGTGACATGTCGATAAGGTTCTTCATACGAGTCTCGAAGATCGATTATCACACTCTCTACAAGCTCATCAAGCAAGTCTTCTTTGTATGTATAATGTTTGTAAAATGTACCTCGGTTCACATCAGCGACAGCTACAATATCTGTGATCGAAATACTGCGAAATTCTTTCTGCTGTAACAGTTCAATCAGAGCAGCAGTCAAAGCTTGTTTGCTTTTACGAATACGACGATCACTCATAGATAGGCTCCTTTAATGACAGACATAAGCAAGTCCAATCGGCACATAATGAACAAAATAGAGGATATTTGTTTATTTTTCAACAAAAGCCGAATGATTTGCTGATTGTATCTCTACGGGTCTCGCTCTAAGATAATATAACAGATGTATGTTAATCAACAACTGTTGAAGATTAGAGACAAAAGCTATGGAGGTTGTATAGATGAGACTTGAACACAAAGTGGCAGTTATTACAGGAGCGGCTTCAGGAATGGGCAAAGCGATTGCTTTATTATTTGCACAAGAAGGAGCAAAAGTAGTCGTATCTGATATTCAAAAAGAAGCGGCTCAGATCACAGTAGATGAAATAGAAGCCAGTGGCGGACAAGCTGTTGCAATCGCTACCAATGTGACACAAGAGCAAGAAGTACAACAATTAATTCAAAAAGCGGTCGAAGAATATGGAACACTGGATATCCTCGTAAATAATGCAGGCATTATGGATAACTTTGTACCGGCAGCTGATGTGACAGACGATTTGTGGGAACGTGTTTTTGCAATCAATACGACAGGAACAATGCGTACGATTCGTCAAGCTTTACCGATTTTTACAGAAAAAAGTAGTGGTGTGATTATTAATATTGCTTCTGCCGGTGGATTAAATGGATCTAGAGCAGGAGCCGCTTATACCGCTTCCAAACATGCTGTAGTGGGCTTAACCAAAAATGTGGGATTCCAATATGCTCCACTAGGTATACGTTGTAATGCGATTGCACCAGGTGGAGTAGCTACGAATATTAGCAGTACAATTAATGAACCAAATGCATTTGGAATGGAACGTGCCATGATCGGTATGAATCTGAATCCCAAAACAGGCGAGTCTCATGATATTGCAAAAGTAGCCTTGTTTCTAGCTTCTGATGATTCAAGCTTTGTGAATGGTACAGTGATCGTGGCTGATGCAGGTTGGACAGCTTACTAAGACTAATTAAAGACGATAATATGCTGAAATGGTAAATATAATCTAGAACAATAAATAACAAAAAGCCTGAATTCTTTTATCAGAATTCAGGCTTTTATCTATGTTATGAATAAACTACAAGTATATAAAAAAGTATATAAAATTAACGACGAGGTGAACGCGTCTGTGAAGTAAACAATACTTTTTGTCCCGTGCTATTCAGGCTAGGTGCACCATGAACCACATGAGGTTGTGATTTTGGTGTAGCTTGGAAAGCATCTTTGAACGAAGTAGAGCAACCTGAGCATAAGCGACCTTGAGCGATAGGCTGTAAGCAACATTCGCAAGGATACGTCAAATTTTTGTAACCATTGGATAATTTACCTTGTTTAATCAGATCGTGCAATTCTGTTAGTGGAACTTTAGTCGCTTCGCTTAAAGCTTCGGTTGTTGCTTTAGGAAATCTCCACATGTAATCCATACAGTTTTTCAGAGCATTATCTAACTGATTACTACAAGAAGAACATAAGTTACGCATATTTTTTTGGAAAATAGAACCACATTTTGAACAATAATCCACCATTAGAGTCAACACGATCACCCCTTACATCTCTTTTTAGTCTTTTAGATATAGGTACATAATACTATATAGCATACAATATAACAATAGACATATCATAATAATCACAAATTTTGTCGAAAAATAAAAATAATCCTGAATATGTAGGTATTAAGACATAATTCTAATAAGTAATATTGACTTGTATATCTTAAATTAAGTTCCTGTACTATATAAAGCAATAATGGGAATTTCAATCACTTTCTAATAAAAAAACAACTTATCCATCATTGGACAAGTTGCTTGTAGCTTGAATATAAATAGAACCATTCAATCAATGCATGCGGATAACAACTGTAATACTATTCTATAGCACTACATATTTCAATAAAATGTCCATCAGGATCGGTAATATAAGCAACTGTCTGTCCCCATGGTTTGACGACAGGTTCTTTAGCAATAACGACCTGTTGCTGGCGTAAGTGTTCAATCGTGGCAACAACGTCCTCAACGACAAAACCAATCTCAAATGTACTGGATGCCATCAAATCGTCTGCAACATCCAGTCCAATATCTTGTCGAACCGATTCACGAGTGTTAAACGATAAAGTAGTCATGCCTGTATCGAATTCAACATAAGTATCGACTTGCATTTTGACTGGCAATTGCAAAACATCTCTGTAAAAATGCATCGTTTCTTCTACATTGCGAACATACAAAATAATATACTTCATAGCTAATTTCATCTACTCATCCAACTTTCTTATCGTTATTTACATTCGGTGACATTATCAATCAAAGAATCTATATCTATTATGCCTGCTTAGATGGAATAAGCATTGGAAAAAACGGTCAATATCGAACGTTGATGTACATGCTTGTGATCGAGATACGTCAATACGATTCATTCCTTTTCAAAGTTGGCTAGGAGATAGTCCATAATAACGCTGAAAGTTATTAATGAAATGCGATTGATCATAATAACCATAAGAGGTGGCTAATTCACTCATCGGTAGCTGTGGGAAACGGTACATCGCCTGCAAAACCGACTGAAAACGAATAATATCAAGTACTTCTTTGGGACGAATACCTAGCTCCTGTTGGAAAATACGACGAATCGTTCGTTCACTATAATGAACTTCATGAGCAAGAGCGGCTAGATCCATTTGTCCACGCTGGGCGTACATCAATTGCAAACTATTAGAAAGTAAAGGATGAATCGAGCGAGAGTGAATATCATATGTATATAGCACTTGAAGTAGTCGTTGTTCAATACAATCGATTCGAGACTTTATATCAGGTGCATCTAACGTCTGTTCCCAAAAATCACCTGCTGCATAACCCCATAATTCCTCTAACAACATCTGTCCCCGTAGTTCAGCAATAGGATAACCAAGTATAGCTTGTACGGCTTCGATATACATTCGAATACCGAAAAAATTCATTGATTGTTGAGGATAAAAAACTTCATAACTAGACATCCACGAAGATACAAAAGCACCTTGAGTTGCAGACACAGCATCCATATCGAAAATAATATCAATACATCCGTCAGGAATAATACGGTATTCCAAAGCATGAGATAGAGTAGAAGAAGACATCTGAAAAGTGGATGACCAGTAACAAGCTACTGTATTTTGCAATGCTAGTCGTGGAGCATATTCTTGATAATCATAATAGGAATGAAGCAAATGAGATTGCAATTTGGGTGGCTGAATAGGGCGATAGATCATCCGAACACTCCCTTTCTCTATATCTTATTTGATTGTAACATGATCTACAATTACCGCTATCACAATAATAATTAACAAATTGTTATTATCATATTGTAAATATCAATAAAGGATGTTATATTGTTATTAACAAAAAGGAAATAACAAAGGAGAGATTGATTATGTTTGGATTCCGCTTCGTCAAATTTCAACCGAGTGAATATGTGATGAAAGTAAGAAACGGTAAAATAGTTAAAGAAGGCGTAGGCTTATCATTCCGTTATTATGCGCCGACCACTTCGGTAATTGTAGTACCTGTATCTTCTATTGATGTTCCATTTATCTTTGAAGAAATAACAAATGATTATCAGACGGTAACCGTGCAAGGACAATTAACTTATCGTATTGTCGATTATCGTAAAACAACTCAAATCCTCAACTACACTTACAATTTACGTAAAAATCAATATATTTCAGATGATCCGAATAAGCTGGCTCAACGGGTGATTAATATTGCGAAAGTATTGACCAAAAAGCATCTGGAACAAATGCCACTACGAGAAGCGATTCAATCCAGTGAACGATTAGCCCAAAGTATTACACGCGAAATTATGCAAAATGAAGAATTGGAAAAGCTAGGAATTGAATTGATGGGTTTCTCTGTATTAGCGATTCTACCTAATAAAGAAACAATGAGAGCGTTAGAAGCGCAAGCTCGTGAGCAGATTCTACGTAATGCGGATGATGCACTATATGAACGACGTAATGCATCGATTGAGCAAGAACGCCGGGTCAAAGAAAACGAACTAAATACAGAGATTGCAGTAGAAACCAAGAAAAAACAAATTCGTGAAACACAATTAGATGCTGAACGTTCAGTGAGTGTGAAAAAGAACGAAATCAAAGAAGAACAATTGCAATTCGATACGATGATGGAAGAAAAGAAACAACAGTTAACAGAATTGTCTATTGCCAATGCCAAATCACAAGCCGATGCCAAAGCATACGAAATGTCTGCGGTAATGAAGTCGCTTGAAGGTGTTAATCCTGCGCTGTTACAATCCATGGCGAATATGGGCATGAATCCTGATAAGTTAATCGCTATTGCTTTCCAGGGATTAGCTGAAAATGCAGGACGAATCGGGCAACTAAACATTACGCCGGATCTATTGCAAGGACTGTTATCAGAATCGAATAACCATCAACAACAGCAAGGAGGTCGGAGTAGATGAATAGCCGGATGAGCGAAAATAAAATTGTACTCGTAAAGCGTAAAACACGATTAGAAGAATTGATTGTTCGTTATAATACGATCCAGCAAGCACAATTTTATATTGAGCGTCTCGGTGTTGATTTTACCGACTATATTCAAGAAGATCAGAATTACCGCCATGCTGTAGAGCAATCAGTAATGACATTGCAAAGTATAGGCAGAGTACAATTGCTAGAACGCGAACATGTACCCAACTTTATTTTTGGGGATGATGATATTGTAGTGGTACTCGGTCAAGATGGATTAGTCGCTAATACGATGAAGTATGTCACACATCAACCATTGATCGGCGTGAATCCTGATCCACTACGCTGGGATGGAGTATTGCTTCCTTTTCAAGTGCGTGATCTGATTAAGATTGTACCGGAAGTATTGAGCAAGCGTCGTACGATTCAAGAAGTGATGCTTGCCAAAGCAGAGCTGAATGATGGGCAGACATTGTATGGAGTCAACGATTTATTTATCGGACGCAAAACGCATGTCTCTGCACGGTATCAATTACAGTTAGCAGGGCATACTGAACAGCAATCTTCAAGTGGGATTATTGTATCTACAGGGATGGGAGCCACCGGATGGTTCAAAAGTGTGCTCGCTGGTGCAAGTGGTATTGTGCATAGCGAAAGTTATCAGCAGATTACAGGCAGTGTCCAGTACGAGGAGACACAGTCAGTCACTACGACTTCATTAGCATGGGATACACCACAGTTATATTTTACAGTCAGAGAACCTTTTCCTAGTCGTACTACATCGACGAACTGTGTATTCGGACAAATTAATCAGAATCAACCGTTACGGATTATATCGCAGATGCCTGAAAATGGGGTGATCTTTAGCGATGGGGTAGAAAGTGACTTTCTAGAATTCAATTCAGGGATGACAGCAACGATCGGTCTAGCTGAGAAGCGAGGTCATCTGGTGGTATGATGATTATTTTGTGTTATGATATCCGTATCTGTTGAAGATAATACAGTAAGGGGTATGGATTCATGAATCAAAATATACAGCAATTCAAAGCTGATTTCTTCAAAGCTTTAGCTCATCCGATGCGGATTCAGATTTTAGAAGCTCTATGTACTGGAGACAAGACTGTGAATGAACTGCAAACGATTGTCGGTTCAGAAGGATCAGCCGTTTCTCAACAATTATCAATATTGCGTAGTAAAAATGTGGTGCAGAGTGTGAAAGAAGGCACGTCTGTGATCTATTCTTTACGTGATCCGTTGATTCAAGATTTGTTAGCAGTGGCGAAGCAGATTTTTGACAATCATCTTGTAGATGCGATCTCCTTACTTGAAGGGATGCGGAATGAACCAGAATCGATCAAGCATCTGGATTGAGGATAAAATCAATAGAATAGAATGATAAAAATAAAGTATCTCTCGTTTTATTGGAGGTACTTTTTGGTGTGTACACAATATCATTGACATGATCTATACATAGGCGTACTATCTCTGTATATTCAAATAATCAGATATTTAAAATAATGATCAAATATCTAAAAAGAGAAGGTAACTGGATGAAGTGGACAGGGAGATTTGCAGGATACAATAAGAATAGTTTGCGTAAAGACTTAATTTCAGGCTTGATTGTAGGTATTATTGCGATTCCACTTGGAATGGCTTTTGCGATTGCTTCAGGAGTGAAGCCGGAATATGGAATCTATACCACTATTATTGCAGGGATATGTATTTCTTTGTTTGGCGGTTCCAAATTTCAGATTGGCGGGCCGACAGGTGCATTTATTCCGATATTATTCGCAGTCGTTATGCAGTATGGCTATGAGAATTTATTGATAGCCGGCTTTATGGCAGGGGTATTTTTATTGATTTTGGGATTATGCCGATTAGGTAAATTGATCTCATTTATTCCTAGACCAGTAACGATTGGCTTTACCGCAGGGATTGCTGTTACGATTTTTGGAGGACAGATTGCTAATTTTCTCGGTCTAACAGCACTCACTAAGCATGAAGATTTTTTCTCAAATATGCGAGAAATTGTTACTCATTTGAATACATTTAATATCTATAGCTTAATCACCGGATTAATCTGTTTTTTGGCGATGATATTGACGGCACGATTTTTCCCCAAAGTACCAGGATCATTAATCGGCTTATGTATTTCTACAGCTGTAGCGGTACTCTTTTTTCAAGGAAAAGTGTCTACGATCGAATCTTCATTTGGCGCTATCTCGGGCGCACTTCCTCAATTTCATATTCCTAACTTAACGTTGGACAACATGACACTTTTGATTCGTCCTGCTTTAGTGATTGCGATGTTAGGCAGTATTGAGTCATTATTATCCGCTGTTGTAGCCGATGGTATGACAGGGACGCGTCATAATAGTAATCGGGAGTTAATCGGACAAGGAATTGCCAATATGATTACACCTTTATTCGGTGGGATTCCAGCTACAGGTGCTATTGCTCGTACAGCTACAAATATCAAAAATGGCGCTGTATCGCCGATTTCCGGTGTAGTACATGGAATAGTGGTTTTGTTAGTATTACTTCTTTTTGCTCCGTATGCTTCTCATATTCCGCTTGCCAGTATGGCGCCTATTCTTATGTTAGTGGCGTGGAATATGAGTGAACGTAAGCATTTTATGCATATGCTAAAAATCAAAACCAGTGATTCGCTTGTATTAGCAATCACTTTTCTACTAACGGTATTTGCTGATCTGACGACTGCTGTAGAAGTTGGATTATTGTTAGCTGTGGTTTTATTTGTCCAGCGGATGAGTCAAGGCTTAACGATCACTAAAGTGTTGCCTGATCCTGATTCCAAGCATCAACAAGTACACAGTCACATGGTCACCGAAAATCATGATTGTCCGCAGATTAGTATTTATACAGTAGAAGGGGCTCTTTTTTTCGGCGGAACCCATATAATTGAATCTGCTATAGATGAAGCTATCGCTAATCAACCTCGTGTGGTGTTGCTTCGGATGGCTAGAGTACCGATGATTGATACGACAGGGGATGCAAATGTACTGACACTGGTACATAAAGTACAAGCTTATGGCGGAATCGTTATCATCTCAGGTATTCAGCAGCAACCACTTGAACTGATGCGTAAAACAGGTCTATATACGATGATCGGAGCTAACCATTTCTATGAGCGTACAGGAGTGGCTATTAACAAAGCATTAGACCATCTGAACCTGGAACAGTGTCGTGGTTGTCAGCATTTTGCTTTTCATGAATGTCAGGCGTTGTCTGCTGGAATTCATACGCCATCTGTATCCACACCAGTACAACTAAGAAAAACGTTAGAAGCGAATATTTAATATCCATAAATAGATACCAAAAGTAGACGCAGTATAACTATCGGATCGCTGTATATCAACCCGATAGTTATATTGCGTCTATTTGTATTGTTTCATGATTCTCATAATAGACATTATAGAGTGAAACGATACTTCATTTATTTGATCTGAATTAGTGTTGTATCTCCTACACGATCGGCATCTCGCGTCACGACTTGTAACTGTAATGTTTTTGGTTGGTCTAATAAATTGCTATAAAAAATATATTCATAACTGTTGGGATCATCGAAAGCGACTTTGCGATTAAGCGCACGTAACAGCACTTCCTGATCGCCTTCGCCAGCAAGGATACCTGTAGCCTCAACCCATTGTCTACTGGTGTTGTACGGCTCGAAAGGCTGATCTGATGTGAAGCGTACACGCATCTCCAGTGGAGACATTTCTACACGAGCTAAAGCAACAGTATGATCTCCTAAAGTAATCGTATGATTCGGATAAACAATTTCAGTCTCAGGTCGCTTGAATTGACTGGCTAATGAGAAGTGGATAAGTAAGGTAGGTGAATGATGCATATCTTCTGTACTGGTATTGGTCACCGGATCGCTAAGTCGACCTTCATCAACAGAAGCGATCTGGAATTTGGCTGCAATTTCTTGTGGAAAAGGTTCTCTAGATTTCAAACGAATAGTGGTCGTGCCACGGAATACATTCTCCCGATCGGCATCATGTGTTCCATTATTGCGTGAATGCCCTAACGATTTGCCAGTAGCGATACTGCTTAATTTGACACTGTTCATCCCATAGATTTCTTGTCCATTTAAGCTTTTGGCAGTATACAGAAGGATTAACTGATTCTCATCGGCTGTTACAGCATTGACAGTGACAATATAACCGTCTTTCTCAGCGCTTTCATTTACATACTGAATATAATTATGTTTGATAGCCGAGATTAAGCTTTGGTTCTGAATGACTTCCGATTGATATTGCTGAAAAGGTTCTAATTTGCCCCAAGAAGAGGCAGTAGTGTTGGTACTTTCAGTAGGCATAGGCACAATAAGTAAGATCAACATTACAACAGAGGTAAAACCGACCACAACCAGTAATCGAGCATCCAACCAGGGGAAACGTGAGCGCATGCGTTTGGCTTCGAATAGAGCTTCTTCATCTGTTGGAGTAGGGGTATGAGACATTTCCGATACAGAAGGTGTCTGTGTATGTAATGGAGTACTAGATGATTTAGAATGTTCTTGTTTGGATGTACTCATAATGACTATTCCTCCTGATTCAGAATGATTTACAAAGTTGCTTAATTATTATAAAGACTGAGTGTAGGATGCATTTGTATCTTTTTATGTCTACTTCTTCTAAGTACTTATTGTATATATCGGTGGTAAATCTACTTTTGTTACGGTTCTACGAGAAGTCAGAAGGAAAATCTCTCTTTATTCTATCTTACTACTAAGAAGCATTACAAGCAGACCGACAACAGCCCTAATCTCTTTTGAAAAGCAATCCTTTTCATTTTAGAGAATTAGGGCTGTTTGATCTATAGGTTTTAATATCTATTTTATAGTAAGCATAGAGGTTGCCGATACGGATCTGTATTAAATTTTGAATTCGTTCATTTCACTATGCAGTTGTTCAGCGGTCTCGGCTAGAGAAGACGAAGAAGCATTGATTTCTTCCATCGATGCTAATTGCTCTTGTGTCGCAGCGGATACACTAAGCATACCTTCAGCAGACTCTTGAGCAATATGAGAAATCTGTCTAGAATACTCGACAATCTCTGTTGTGCTAGCAGACATTTCTTCAGCACCGGCAGATACTTCTTCAATATCACTTGCAACTTGATTAACAGCTTGTAAAATATCCTGGAATGCTGTACCTGCAACTGCAACCGAAGCCATCCCTTTATCAAATTCACGATTGTTCAATTCAACAGCTTCAATCGCATTTAATGTATCTTTCTGGATAAACGAAACCAGTTCTATAATTTGCTTCGCCGATTGAGAAGATTGTTCAGCAAGCTTACCGACTTCATCAGCTACGACTGCAAATCCACGACCTGCTTCACCTGCACGAGCCGCTTCAATCGAAGCATTCAGAGCGAGTAGATTGGTCTGTGAAGAGATCCCAGTGATCACTTTGGTAATATTACCGATTTCTTGTGAACGATTACCTAACTCTTTCACAACAGATCCCAAAGACTGAAGAGATTGTTGGATCGAATCCATTTGGGCAACCGCTTGCTGAATCGCCTGGTTACCATCGGAAGACTTACTTGCTGCATCTACCGCAGAAGTGGATACTGTCTGTGCACGCACAGCGATTTGTTCGACTCCAATTGCCATTTCTTGCATCGCTTGAGAAGATTTCGTTGCAATATCGACTTGTTTAGCGGTACCAATCGCATTTTCCTGTACCGTTTCAGCGATTTGTTCAGCTGCTTGTTTGTTCTGTTCACTACTTGCTGTTAGTTGTTCAGACGAAGCCGCTACCAACTCGGACGTAGAAGCGACCGATTCGATAACCTGACGTAGATTTTGCTTCATTAGGTTAAAGGAAACAGCAAGTGAACCGATCTCATCTTTATTTTTGATGATAAGGTCAGCACCTGTCAGATCACCAGCAGCGATCTGTTCAGCCGCTTGTTGCAATGATTTGGCAGGTTTGGAGATTGAGCGTGCAATAAGGAAAGCAATAACCAAAGCAACAATAACAGCGATTACACTTAGGACAATAATATTAAAGCTTGCTGTCCGAGAGATATCTACAGATTCATTAGTAAGTTGCGTTGCTTGCTTGTTATCATAAGCAACCAATTCAGCAATCGTTGAGTTCGCATTATACCAGAAAGCGTATGCATTACGATGTAATAAGATCGCTTTATCCAGTTCATCATTCAGACCTGCATTTAATACATTAGGAGAAACTTTAACATAAGCTTCATACTGAGTAGAGAAGCGTTCATACAATCGCTGCTCATCATCACTTTGAATCAATTTTTCATAAGCTGTACGTTCCGTTTGGATTTTGGCTAATAATGCAGTATAGTCTTGATTTAATTTAGTTACTTCATCTGCATTATCTTCGATAATAATATTGATCAGTAGACGCTCTAGATCGGAAACATCCCCATTAAGTGTACCTAATAAAGTCACACTCGGCATCCATTTGGTATTCACATCGGTTGCTTGATTCCCCATCGTTCTGGTGCTTGTTAGAGCAAGTAAGCTAACAATAACTAATAACAGGATTACACTCAAAAATCCAGTTAATAGCTTAGTTTGTATACTCATTTTGATTCTGCTAACTTTGCCTACACGTAATCGTTTCATAATATTTTGTCCCCCAATATGTAATAGTGACGTTCTCAACTTTATCTATATCGACAAAATCTTTTTATAATTTAGTTTTTTTAGGAAAAATTAGTTCTAAGGGCGTAGTTCATAGGGTTGTATTTGTAAATGCTTACATATTAATATATCTATTCTTTATTTTTAGGGATGTACTATTACTCACAATGTAAGCGAGTAGCCCACAACAAAAAAAGCAATCTATAGTGGTTACCTATAAATTGCTTTCTATTATGCTATTTATATTTCATTTTGTACTATCCATTTAAAGCGGTGTATCAAACGATTACTTCTGACGAATCCATGCTAATGCCATCGTACCTTCACCTGCATGAACACCTACAACTGGAATAAAAGGAGCAATCTCGATTTTGAGGAAAGGAGCAAAAAGACTAATTTCTTTTTCCATCTGGAATGCTTCTTCAATATTGTTAGCATGCATAATACAGACACTTTTAACAACATTAATATCTCTTTTTAATATATCCATCAATTTTAATTTGGCTTTTTTAAATGTACGAATTTTGTCTTCTACAATAATCTTACCTTCTACAAAACGTAGCAATAAATGAATACGTAGCAATTGGCTAATCACCAGTTGAGTACCAGATACACGTCCACTACGATGCAATTGAGAAAGACTAGCTGGAATGAGATAGAAGTCCATATTTTCGATGATCATATCAATTTTGGCTTTAATCTCCAGGGCAGTATCACCTTGTTGTTGCCATTTGATTCCTTGCATGACCATTTCACGTAAAGGGAAAGCACCTACTCTAGAATCAATACCGATCACTTCTGTTTCGGTAATCTCAGCTGCTTGTAGAGAAGTGTGATACGTACCACTTAATTCAGAAGAACAATGAATCACAATAATATCGTCATACTTGCCTTTAAGTGATTCATAGAGTTCCATAAACTCGCCAATGGGAGGTTGTGAACTACTGACACTTTCATGTTGACGCATTTTCTCATAGAACTGTTCTGAGGTAATTTCTACATTTTCTTTGTAAGCTTCGTTGTTCACAATCAGACGTAGAGGTACAATATAAATATGATTCTCTGCTGCAAAGTCTTTATCAATCATAGCTGTACTGTCTGTTATCCAAGCAATCGATTTCATTCAAACCACTCTTTCTGTACACAGGGATATAATATAGTAGAAAGGCTATATTAAGATTATTAAAATTTTAACATATAAAACTAATAACTTTGTGATATAGTTATTATAACCATATAGAGATATAAACACAAACTTCGTACTATACAACCTACAATATTTATTCAGCTCAAGGAGGATTACATATGGAAGACAAACTTGCTCAAGAATTAGAAGCATGGGGCAAAGAGAAAGTAGCATATACATTTCCTCGGTGGGAGCAGATTCCAGATATAGAGTTGTATATGGATCAAGTGATTGCCTTACTGGAAAAGCATTTTCACAAGTTCCCAGGAGATAGTGCAGGTAAGTTGATCTCACCTTCGATGATTAATAATTATGTCAAACAAGGGATTATTCCGCCTACTATCAAAAAGCGTTATTCCCGTACCCATATTGCTTATCTGATGATGCTCTGCACACTTAAGCCAGTCTTGCCTTTGGCTGTAGTGCAAGGGATTATCGAGTTTCAATTACAGACCAAAACATTTGCCGAGGTCTATGATCACTTTGCAAACGAACAAGAACAAGCTTCGGTCTATACGATGGCACAAGCCAAAGCCGAAAGCGAATTATTGGGACAGACAGCAGCAACAGAGCAAGAAATGCTCAGCAATCTTTCGCTCAAAATGGCGGTATTGGCGAACTCTAGCAAAATTTTAGCAGAAAAGATTATTGAGATGGAGCGAGCAGAAGGCAAACTCTCGACTTTGGATGATAAAGGGAAGAAAAGTAAAAAGATCAAAATGTAAAACGATTAGGCATATAGACAACTAAAATACCCCTTATCCTGTATAAACGATCTTCTGATCATACAAGATAAGGGGTATTGTTTTATCATTAAAGAGTGTCAATAAATGATTATACTTTGAATTCACTCACTTCTGCGTGAAGTTGTTCTGCTGTCTGTGCTAGCGAAGAAGAAGAGGTAGTGATTTCTTCCATCGATGCTAATTGTTCTTGAGTCGCGGCAGATACACTAAGCATACCTTCAGAAGCTTCTTCAGCAATATGAGTGATTTGTCTAGAGTATTCAACAATCTCTGTCGTGCTTGCAGATAGTTGTTCAGCACCAGCCGATACTTCTTCAATATCTCCAGCCACTTGATTGACCGCTTGTAAGATATCTTCGAATGCTTCACCAGCGATAGATACTGAAGCAAGACCTTTATCAAATTCTCGATTATTCAATTCTACAGCATGGATCGCTTCTGTCGTGTCTTTTTGAATAAAAGTAACCAGTTCAATAATTTGCTTCGCCGATTGAGAAGATTGTTCTGCTAGTTTGCCAACTTCTTCTGCGACGACTGCGAATCCGCGACCAGCTTCACCTGCACGAGCCGCTTCAATCGAAGCATTCAGAGCAAGAAGATTGGTCTGTGTCGCAATACCAGTGATGACTTTAGTAATATTCCCAATTTCTTCTGAACGATTACCCAACTCTTTGACTACAGTTCCGAGAGAATGGAGGGAAGTCTGAATAGAATCCATCTGTGTAACAGCTTGTTGAATCGCTTTGTTACCATTAGATGATTTACTTGCTGCATTGGTAGCAGAACTCGATACCGTCTGTGCGCGAACTGCAATCTGCTCTACACCGATTGCCATTTCTTGCATTGCTTGTGAAGACTTCGTTGCAATATCGACTTGTTTGGCAGCACCATTTGCATTTTCTTGTACGGTTTCAGCGATCTGTTCAGAAGCTTGTTTATTTTGCTCACTGCTGGCTGTTAATTGCTCCGATGAAGCGGCAACGATCTCAGAAGTTGCGGCTACTGATTCAATCAAGCCACGTAGATTAGCTACCATTTGGTTGAAAGCGACAGACAGTAAGCCCACTTCATCTTTGTTACGAATAACAATCGCTTCTCCTGTAAGATCACCACCAGAGATACGTTCTGCTGCTTGCTGGATTTGTTTGACAGGGCGAGAAATCGAGCGAGCAATCAAGTAAGCGATAGCGATACCAATCAGAACCGCTAGAATACTCAAAATAATAATGTTTCTGCTTGATGTTGCAGCTGTATCGACAGACTCGGCTGTGATCAAAGCGGCTTGCGTATTATCTAAAGTGATTAATTGAAAGATGGTATTATTGGCTGTAGACCATTCATCATAAGAAGCACGATGCAATTGTTGAGATTGTTCCGCATTATTAGTCATAGCAGCCTGAACAAGTGCAGGTAGTGTTGTTAGATAACTATCATAATTAGTAGAAAATTGTTCATACAATTTCTTCTCATCTTCAGATTGAATCAATGCCTGATATTCTTTACGTTCGATTTCGATCTTTTTCAATAATTCCTCGTAACTTGTTTTGATTGCAGTCAGTTCAGTAGGATCCGTTTCAATCACCATATTCAGAACCAAACGTTCTACATCAGATACATCTCCATTCATCGTGCCTAGCAAAGTAACACTTGGCATCCATTTGTTATCAATCGCTTTGGTCTGATCTCCCATCGTTTTCATACTCCATAAAGATAGGATACTAACTAAAACTAATAATAAAATAACACTTAGAAATCCAAGTAATAATTTAGTCTGAATACTAATACGCATAATTCCACTCCCTATGATTGTTTAAACATATAATGTAATATCTATATCGACAAATTTCGCTGTTTGTTTATATTTGATTATTAAATATTACAATTAAAGTAAAAAATTTATAGAAGATTGAAATGAAATATTTAATGAAATGAGCATACCTGCTAGGGATTCAGCCATCATGATTTGCATGAAGAGGACATTTCCAGACTCATATGGGGGATGTCCTTCTTTTTTGGAGTTGAACCATTATTTTGAAAAAAAGTATTTCCAATATCGTCCAAACAAAGTATGATGTAGGTAAATAAGCTCCCAACTTAAGACCTAAAAATTTAAAGGTTTTAATTTGAAGTAAATTCATCGCAGATTTCCAGAAGAACTGGACTCTATCTATATCTTCTGCCTGCACTAAGGAGAATACATCTATGGCGTATACGATTCCAGAAACTATTCCTAGAAAAGCAACCGCAGGCGAACGCCTTCTTTTCCAGACCCTCAAAGAACATCTTCCAGACGATTATATTGTCTACTACGAACCAGAGATCGGTGGAAGACGACCGGATTATGTGATTATCGGACCCGATCTAGGACTACTTGTACTCGAAGTGAAGGACTATACCGAAAATACCCTCTATGAACTCAATACTCATGAATGGCAGCTACATACTCAAAAAGGAACAGGATCGGTGGAAACGGTCAAGAACCCACTGCTTCAAGCAAGAGATTATGCTTTTCGCATTAACAATAAGCTCAAAAAAGATCAGAATCTAACTCAACAAAGTGGAGTCTATGCAAATAATCTCAAGTTCCGCTATGGACATGGAGTTGTCTTTACCCGTCTTAAGCAGACGCATATCGTGAAGCACAGTCTGCATCGAGTGATCGATCCTAGATATATGCTGACACGAGAAGAAATAGACCTTGAAGATGCCAATTGCACCGCAGATCATTTATTAGAGCGGATTACCCATATGTTCGATACGCCTTTTCATATGAATCAGATGCTCACAGACGAAGATATCCAAGCGATTCGTTATCATCTATTCCCGGAAGTGCGAATTAGTGCACAGTACCGTGAACCGGTGTATTACCAAGATCAATTATTACTATCGCTTCATAATATCCAAGCGATGGACTTACATCAGGAATCACTTGCCAGACAATTAGGGGATAAGAACCGCTTAATTCGTGGTGTGGCAGGAAGTGGTAAAACCTTAATTTTAGCTGCTAGAGCGAAAATACTAATTAAAGAACATCCTGATTGGAAAATCCTTGTTCTCTGCTATGGGATTCCATTATCCCGTGTGATTCGTAGCCAGATCCATCGGATGCTCGAAGAGCCGGAAGATTTGTTAGACTTTGCCAACAGTCAGGAGAATCCACCTTCTATTGAAAAACGATCACAGCTACAGATTGCTACATTCCATGAATGGCTATGGAGCACCATGCGTATCAAAGACGAGCTGATCGAACCCTACTTGGAAAAGATTAATCGAGGCGAAACCATCTTACCGCAATACGATGCGATTCTGATCGACGAAGGACAAGACTTCGAACCGTCATGGCTAGAACTACTAAGTAAGGTGCTTAATCCGGAAACCCAATCGTTATTGCTAGTAGAGGACAAAGCGCAAAATATCTACAAACGCAAAACCAGTCTGAGCCAGAATACCGGACTGGACTTCCGTGGACGTTCCAAGATTCTTAGTATCAACTACCGCAATACCGCTCAGATCGTCAACTTCGCCTGGGACTTCTACCGTACCCATTCCAGCTTAGGGGAAAAGGTCAAAGAAGGCACAAGTGTAGAAGGGGTAGAGATTATTCCACCACAAAGTACCAAGCGTAAAGGATTAGAGCCACAGATCAAGCACTGTGCTTCGTTTGCAGAAGAAGTGCAATGGGTCGCACAGCAGATGAAGATACTACACGAGCAGAAAAAAGTACCTTATGCCGAAATGGCTGTTCTGTATCGGGTACAAAAGCGCTATTCATACTCTTATATCGATGTATTGCAAAAAGAACTATCCAAGCATGAGATTCCATACAATTGGTTCACCGAAAATACCGCCGCCAAACGACAATTCGAACGCCACCAAGAAGCCGTCAAGCTATCCACACTCGACAGCTCCAAAGGGCTAGACTTCAAAGTGGTGTTTATCGTCAATATCGACAGCATGCCATTCAAGCTAGAAGAACATCCAGAGCGAGAAGTATCGTTATTTTATATCGGGATGACGAGAGCGATGGACTGGTTGTTTTTGAGTTATAGCAAGGTTGAGGGATTTGCAAGATGGTTGGAAGAGAAGGTTGTCGAGGCAAGTAATACAGTTGAACAGAAGAAGCAACAACGATTTCAATCATAGAATACACTTTAGAACATTTTCAAAGGGGAGTTACACATGGCACGTAGAAAGAGCAAAAAGAAGCAACAGCAAGAATCTGCCAATGCAATCGGTGGACTGATTATATTCGGGGGAATAGGCTTTAGTTACTTTGCTAAAAGTATTGCAGTAGGTGTTGTTGCCGTCGTATTAGGTATCATTATATTTTGGATGATTAACCACTGGATCAATCAGGCGAGGATCAACAAATTGAGAAGATCAGGGATAGCTGAAATAGACAAAATGACAGGCGATCAATTTGAGCATTATCTAGGTCAACTTTTTCACCTTCAAGGATACAATGCCACAGTGACTCAGGCACAAGGAGATTATGGTGCCGATCTGGTATTGAACAAAGATGGCAAGCGGATTGTAGTTCAGGCGAAGCGGTATAGCAAGAATGTAAATTTAAAAGCTGTACAAGAAGTATATGGAGCTATTGCACACTATAAAGCTTCTGCGGGTTGGGTTGTAACAAACAGTCGTTACACTCAATCTGCAATAAACCTTGCAAGATCGAATAACGTTCGATTGGTCGATCGTGAGGAACTGGTTGAGATGATTTTGAGAGTGAAGGAAAGTAGAAAATTATAAAGGAATGATGAAAGTGGATATTAAAAAGACTGAGCAACTTTTGCTATTAAAAGCTAATGAATATAAAAGTAAATTTAATATAGAAGCTACAGACACAGAAGTCGTAGAAGCAATTCATTATTTACTAAACCAGACACCCGAGAATGTAGGAGGAATAACAGCGTTAAGAGGATTTGTATACCAATACTATGTAGCTATGTATTATATGGTAGAAATGTTATATGAAAAGAATTCTTGGTGGGATAATGTGGTTTTTGAAATTTTAGATGATATTGCATTAATTGGCAAGGATCAAATTAGATTTATTCAAGTAAAAACTGTTCGTGAAGATGGAGAAGACAGACATTTAACTGCTAAAC
Organism: Paenibacillus sp. PK4536; assembly: GCF_028594455.2. Classification (NCBI taxonomy): domain Bacteria; kingdom Bacillati; phylum Bacillota; class Bacilli; order Caryophanales; family Paenibacillaceae; genus Paenibacillus; species Paenibacillus sp. PK4536. The sequence goes on along the minus strand of NZ_CP126313.1, from coordinate 4,198,255 downwards.
ATTTATATGAAAGAAAAGATGAGTTGAATAGCTGGTTAGATAAATTATTTTACAATATGCAAAAATTTAATAAAGACGAAATAGGTATTAATATATCCAAAGATATGCAATTCCAATTTGAATTAGCTACCAATGCAACATACGAAAAAGAAGGATTAGGTATATACGCAAAAAACGATTTTTACAAAATTGAAGATAAGATACTTACAGACAAAGATATATTATTAAGTAAATTAAATAAAGAGCTTGTTAAATCCTCAACAAAAAAATCTAATTCCAGAATAGTATTGAATTTTAATGAGCGAGTTGGTCAAGAACCAAAATGGTGTTTAGAGAGATTTTATTTAAATCATTTTGGAAGTATTGAAAGTTTGAAAAATAAAATAATAGGAAAACTTTCTGATTATTGTAGAAGAAGCATGGTAGAAGAAATATTAAGTGAAAAGAAATCTTTAAATATAAATCCAAATAATAATCCTTTATTTACAGAGATTTCTTCGAGAGTATTACAAAATATGCTTGTAACGATAGTTGAGAAAACTCATAAAGATCATTTACCAGATAAATATTCATTTGTTTTCTCAAGAAAAGAATTTGAAAATTTAGTGAATGTATGGACAAAACATGCTATTACAAATATGCAACTCGATATACAAAATTTTAATTTTAGAGAACTATTTTTAAGTTGTTTTCAAGAATTAGATAGTGAAATTGATTTAAGCTGTAGTGTATTATCTGTGAAGAAAGACTTAAGAGAATCAATTACTTGGATTTATGAGGCATTAGAAAATGAGAACTCTAAAATTAGTAAATTTGTATATGAGAAATTTTTAAATCGTTTATTTCATTTAGACAATTCAAATTTCCCTATTTCTCAAAAAATAGGTGATGATAAATTTTTAAAAGATTCTTTAAAGTATATTGTGTTGTACTTAGCATTTTATTCAGATCGTGAATTTATTTTTGATAATAATAAATTTTTATTTAAAAAAGGTAGATCAGATCAAGAAGCTATTTGGAACTTATTTTCTATGTACAATGCTCGAGGAAAAGATACTTATTTACAAGCACAAAAGAAAATTATTTCCCAAATTGAAAATTGTTCTTTTTCAAATAGTATTCAAGAACCATATCATTTTTTTATTACTCATGAAGATAAAGCAGCAAATCCTAACAATACAAATCCTTTCTTTATAAATAATTCTATAACTCATAATTATAGAAGCGAAGAAAAAGAAATAATAGATATTCCAATTTATGTAAAATTCCATGAAGAGAAAGATTTACAAGCAATATATGAATTATCTCAATCGTCGGATGAAACAATAGAATTTAAAGGTGATGAAACAATAAAAATTTGGCATGAAATGTTGTGGAGGGAATAAATATGAGAATGAAAAATATAAGAGAAAAACTGGAATTTAAAAACTTTTATAATAATGTCAAAATATTAGAATCATTAGATAAACATACTCAAGATTCAATGTATCAGAATAATTTAGAATTATGGTTTACAGAAGAAAGAGTTGTTTTTATTAAAGAATATACTAGTGACGACTATTTTAAAAAAAATTGGAGATCAGATCAGATTATCATTTCTGATTTTTTAGCATTATGCGAACCTAAATACAAAAACAATTTATATTTCTTATTAGTTTTAAATTGGGTATCCGAATTATCTACAGATACATTGCTAGAAGTTAATGAAATTGAGAAAAATTCAAGAGTTTGTAGAAAATATGTGTTGTACGCACAGAGTGATTTATTGAGAATTTCATTCCTACAAGAGGAGTATATCAAAGTTATATCTAAAGAAAATTTTGCGGATAAATTAAAAAATAGGTTATTGTCTAGTAATAAAGAAAATAATCCTATAGTTGAACAATTATTAAATAGTTTTTTTGAAATAAATAATATCTACAACAAAAATAATTCGAAAGATATTATTTTGAACATTTTAAAGGAGAATAATATTGATGAAAATTAAATATATAGAATTAGAAAACTTTAGAATTTTTTATGATAAAACAAAAATTGATTTTTCTAATAAAAAGCTGATACTTATAAGTGGAAATAACGGTCATGGAAAAAGTTCATTATTTGATTCGATTCAATGGTGTATCACCGGAGAAATATTGAGATACAAAGGATCGAATGAATATCAAAAATTCAATTATATAATTAATGAACATGCTATATCAAAATTTGATAAAAATGTCAGTACTTCTGTTAAAGTTGCATTAGAGCATGAAAATGAAATATATATAATCAAACGAAAACTTACTTACAACCGAAAAAAATTTAACACAAAACTATATATAAACGATAAAAATTATGGAGTGAATGAGGGTAACCAGAAGCTAGCAGAAATATTATTTTTTTCTTCTGATAAAGATGTAAACAATAATGATAATTCACAAAAGCAATTAGCTAACTATTTTTCGGCAACACAGATTTTGTCTCAAGATCAGTTGCATGATTTCATTCATCAAAATAAACCGCAAGATCGTTTTAATCTTATGGAAAAAGTCTTAGGATTGGATGGTTATGGAAGTGATCTTGAAAAATATTTTATTGATTCATTACAAGTTATCGGAGAGTTGAAAATCGAAATACAAACAAAATTAAATCTTATAAATACTGATTGGACTAGAGTTAATACTCAACTTGAAGAAAAAGAAAAATTAAATATTAGATTAGGTGGTATCACGGAAGAACAATTATTAAAAGAAATAAATTTATTTAGTAAGGATTGTAATTTGCTAGGTATTGCAACATCCCAAGATTTATTAAATCAAAAAATTATTAATGAGGACTTTTTAAATAAGTTTATTTTATTTAAAAATAATTTTTTGTCCGTATCAGATAAAATTAATGTAATTATTGCATTATTAGATGAAACTGAAGATTTATTTAATACAACGATAGCTAATAAGCAAAAAAAAATTGAAGAAGATTCAAATTCTTTTCATCTTTTAGACATTCAAAAAATAAAAAGAGAAGATTATGTTAAAAAAATCAAGGAAAGACGGTTAGAAGTTACAGCTTTAATTTCACAAAATAAATTATTCAAAACAAAATTATTAGAAAGTCAAAAAATTAATGAAACAAAAGAAAATAAGCAGATTGAGATAGCTTTACTTGAGAACAGAATAAAAAGTATTGGGAGTTTGGAAAAATCTTCTGACAGAACTTTATTTGTAGAAGAGTTTGTAATAAAGAAAAAAAATGTTGATATAATTAATAAAAAAATAGATTTTTATCATAAAAGATCAAAATTATTAAAATTAAAAAAAGATCAAAGTGACTTATTAAAAGATTTGGAAAATTTAAACAAAAATCAAATTTTAGAAGCAAATAATCTTGATATAACAGGAAAAAAAATAGACAGATTGTCTCACAAAATAAACTTACAAAAAAATGATCTTATAAAGCAAATTATATTTGATGTACAACAACATATATTGAGAGGAACAGAAAACAAATGCTTGGTATGTGGAAGCATTTTTGAATCTTCAATTGAAATCCATGAGTCAGTAAAAAAAATTATTGAGACTAACAATAAAGCCTTATCAAATGATGAACAAGAGTTCCAAAAATTACTAAGTGAACAAAAAACAATTACTAATCAGATTACTTCAATAAATAATCAAATTAGTATTCTAAATAGCAATTTGATTGTTTTATCAAATGAACTTGAGAATATTGAAATTGGGGTACAGCGTTTATTAGGTGAATTGCCTGAAATAGAACACAGTACATTAGTTATTAAAGAATTAAATAATCTTTTAAATAAAGATAATGAATTTATTGAAAAACATCAGCTTTTATATAATCTTTTAAATGAAATTGAAAAAAATAATAATGAACTAGCACAAATAATACGAAAAGAAAAAATTAACAAGAAAGCAATTGATGATCAGATAAAAATTGCTGGTAATAATGCTAAATATTTATACAAAGAAGAAATTTTCATTATAAGCAAAATTCAGAAAATAGATTTATATCTACTTGAAACTGAAAAATATTTTCAACAAGTTAAGATGAAATTAGATAACTATTCAGAAAATATTAAAAAAATAAACAAAAAAGTTATAATGCAACAAGAAAAAGAGAAAAAATTATTTGAATTACTTAAACAATTTAATATTGATTCGTATAATTTTAATGATTTAATTCTTAATTTTAATGATAAGAAGAAAAATTATTCTAAAATGTTTATTGATTTGGAATCGTTGCTAGAAAAGTTAGAAGTATATATATCGAGTCCTGGAATTTCTAAAATTAGATCAAAAGAAAAACTTTTAAGGGAAGATATAATTAGTTTAGATTCAAAACTGAAAAATTATAATATTTTAGAAACTCAAATTGCTACTCTTAGGAAAGAGCATGTGGGTGCACGTAGTGATACAATGGTTGAATATTTAGAAGAATACAGCGAAGCAATTGATAGACTCTTTATGCAGATTAGCCCACACCCTATATACAAACATGTAAATTTAGTTCCTAAAGATGGAAAACTATTTATTTTAATGAGTGAAGAAATTCAGAGTTCTCGAGATTGGACAAAAATGACTGATAATGAGCTAACTAGTAAGCTAAATGCAAGTTTAACATTCAGTTCCGCACAATCTAATGTACTTGCAGTTTGTATATTTTTATCACTTGCACTTTCCCAAAGTTGGACTCCTTTAAACACAATAGGCATAGATGATCCATTTCAAAATATGGACGATATAAATGTATTTTCCTTTATAGATATAATAAGTCAAATAGTCACTGATAAACAATTATTAATTAGTAGTCATAACGAAGTTTTTATAAATCTCATAAAAAATAAGGCTGGCTTAGAAACAGATCAATTAGGTTATATTCATTTTAAATCTTATAGTAAAACTAAAATAGATATTGAGAGTAACTGCATTATAAATTAGTAACTTATAACTGGCAGAAAATCGAAGATAACGTTTAATTAAGCATTATCTTCGTTGTCTTTTTGTAATTTTCGCCAGCTTTCTATTACTAAATGTGCAAGCTTCTTTTCTTCATTAGTCCAAGTTTTAATTTTAGAAAAATCTTCTTTATTTATAAAATTTTTTTGTTTCATTTCTGATAAATTCAATAAATAGTCGCTAGAAACATTTAATATCTTTACAAGATTCACTAGCGTCTGAGAATCAACATCTCTTTTACCAGTTTCATAATTACCATAAGCTTGGCGAGTGATGCCGAGCTTTTTTGCCATATCTTCTTGAGTTAAGTTTTGTGTAATACGTTCTTCTCTTAATCGTTCACCATTTAACACGATATCACCTCTATAAAGAGGAGTATAATGCAACTCTATGTTGCATACACGAAAGGAAACAAATCGTTTCTAATTCAGATAAAAGGAAACATTTTGTTGCTTAAAAGCGATTTGAAGTGTACAATTTGTTGCATAGAACAATATATACCTGAGAGGAGAAAATAACCATGTGGATCATAAGCCAAGATGAGCAAACTATCGTCAAATCTGTTGCTCTTACCCTAGAAACATCAACCGAAGGAACTGTTCTTTCCGCTTATGTAGGAGACGGTTCGGTCGAATCTGCCTTTACAGTAGGTACGTTTCAACAGAAGGAGAGAGCGGTCGAAGAATTGTCTCGTTTCCGTCAATATTTGTCCACGATCAATATGGAACCTTTTTATATTCAACCCGATCTTTAGGCTCAATTTTACTTTTGTATTTTAAATTTAATATTTCGATAAAAAGCCTATTCGATTGTTTTCGAATAGGCTTTTTTAGTTATAATCTGTATACTGCAAAATGTTAATAGAAAATTGATACTTAAGTACTTAATTTATACAATACAGCTAGAATTTTAGAGGATTATTTACAATTAGCAGAAAATTAATTGTCTAATTATGTTTGAAATAAGGGTGCTAAGATCTATTTTATAGTCTTATAGTATTGCAACATAAATATATTTTTACATATAGTAAGCAATTTTGACTTCGGTTTTATTTATGGTTATATTTTACAAACGTTACTAATTCAAGTTTTTATAATTAGTCACAATCAAAATAATATTAGAAAGGAGTTTTAGAAAGATAAAGTTTAGAAGTAATTAGTATATTTATTGTTAATAGAAAATACTTAATTTTTAAAGCGATTTATAAAAGCTTTTTGAGTTTTAATTCTAAAGTTTATAATAACTAATTTAGGGGAGATTATATTGAGAATTGAAAAAATGAAAAGAAGTATTATAGCGTTAATTATTACTATTTTAATTGTTCCTACAACCGTTTCTGCCCATACTGTTACAGGTGGTGGAGAAAGTAGTGGGTATATTCTTATTCCACATGATGCTAATAAAAATCCATATTTCTACTGGATGCCTGGGACTGACCAGTTCTGGAAAGATCGTCTAACTAATGCTAACAATTACATGTATTCAGAAACTAGTAATAATTTAAAATTTATTAATAGTACAATTGCATCTACTGAAAATTATATTGAAGGTACTAGTGCACCTGCTAGTACTTGGGTAGCTCGGGTAGTAAGTTCTAATAACGAATCTCATAAACTTAGATGGAGAATGCAATTTAATGGAGCTAAGAAAGATAATTATAGTACTGCTCAATGGAGTAGAATTGCTCAACATGAGATGGGTCATGTATTTGGTTTAGGTGATCTCAAGTCCTCATCGAATGCAGCAAAATTGATGTATGGATTTGCAGGAAACTATAGTGGTGTAACTCCGGCTGATTTAGTTGGCTTAAAAAAAGTTTGGGGGTTTTAATATGAAAATATCAACGTGGAAAGTCTTAGGAATGACTATTATACTCACTGGAATTACTGCTTTTGGCTATGTTCTGCATACTTCTTATGGAGAAGAAGATATCGCTCCTAAAGAATCCATATCTGTCGAAGCAACTTTTCCAGATTTATCCACAGAAGAGTTGAAAAATAATTCAGAATTAGTTGTTAAAGGGATACCTCAAAAAATAGATCAAGTGATTATGGATGGCGAAGATAATCCAATTACAGTTTTTTCTTTTGAGGTATCTTCAACTTATAAAAATGATAACTCTAATAATTCTAAAATCATCCATGTATATCAAGATGGAGATGCTACATTACAATATGCTGAACATCCATTGATGGAACTAAATAAAGAATATGTTTTATTTTTAGAAAAATACAATGATAGTTACCTTATGCTCGGTGGACCTAGTGGTAAATTTGAAAATAGCGGAAATCCTTCGATCATGTCAGAGCAAGATCCAACTTATTCTGCAACAACTGATAAGTCTATTACGTTAGAAGAGTTAGAGGGATTACAAGGAGGTTAAATGATGAAAATATTTTTTTCTTTAAGTGTACTAATTTTGTATACTGCACTGCTAGTAGGATGCAATAGCGAAGCCGACAAGGGTTCTTATGAGGCAATTATAAAGTATAACGATCAAGAATATATTGGGCAACAAGCTGTGAAAACAGAACAGTATCCAGATGTTCAGCAATTAGGTACTATTGTTGAAAAGGTATCAGAAGATAAAAAACCTACAGAAAACTTATCCTCTAATGCTGTGGATAAAGGTGTAGAAGTTTTTCAAGCTCCTGATGGAACTTTATTAGCTAAAACAGCAGATGGTAATTATCAGATTTTTGAGCTAGCTAAATCTTCTTCTTAGAATTAATCTTATAACTTTAAATTAATAAATTCTATTATATTAAAAAAGCTTATACAGAAATATCTCCCTTTAATAAATAAGAGAAAAAGACATCTGTTAAGATGCATTTAATCTTCTTTATTAAAGGGATTTTTTATTTGTAGTAGAGCTAATCTGTTTTATAATCTTGCTAATACATCAACAATATTATTCCATTCATTTGACCAATCAAGGGTTGATCTGGTTTGACGATAATTTTGAATATATTAATATTTGGGCATCCTCTGTTTGGACAGAAAAAGAAGATCAACACCATTCTCTTTTTATTGTAGGAGCAGCTAATAATCTAAAAGAAGCTCTTTCTATCCAATCGGATATGCGTATGCGATTCAAAGGTACATTTTTACCCAAGTAGTATTTATTAGAGAAATGTAGATTACATAGCCATTTGATAATAGAGTAAAGAGGAGCGAACCTTCATTTGAAATCAGCAATAGTAATTACCTTATTAGCCACACTTCTAGGTTGTAGTTCCAGTACCGTACAGACCCAGCAAGGAGTACAACCTAACAACATTACAGAAATCAGCACGACAGAAATTTTAGCCCAAGAAACGATACGTGATTCACCACATGCAGATTTATTTATATTCAAGAATAGAGTATATGTTGTAGATCACCAGCTCACCGTACAGAGTAACCAGATCGGAGAGAAGTTAGGAACGATTCAACAACAACATAAAGCCGATGAACCTTTTACCGAGTTCATGTCTACCACACTACCTATAGGAACCGAAATGTACCAAATCAAAAATGAAGTTCATATAGATCAACTTGCTATTAAAGTTAAGGATCACTATAAAGTATACAAAGCGCTTGAAGAAGGATAAGTATAGTATAGTATCGTTATCGCTATGCTGAAATATCAAATTACGTATATAACGATTGAATGAATATGATAAAATTAAAGTAAAAATAAAATATAGCTATTATGATTTGGGAGGGTATTATCGTGAAATGGCAGGAAGTAAGAGAACTGTTTCCAGATCAATTTTTATTAGTATCTATCCTTCAATACCATGAAGAAGATAACAAGAAAATCGTAGATGAAGTGGCTCCTATTCGTACTGTTTTAGCTGAAGACGCAAACAGAGAATTTTTCCAAGCAGATGAAGGTAATGTGGTGTATCATACTGCTCATCCAGATTGTATTATACATTTGCGTAAAGATCCTTTAATGAGAGTCATACAATTACATAAATAAAAGTTTCAATAAGTATTCTTATATAAAAATTATATCTACAAGAATAAGGAAAAAAGCTTGTGTATTAAAACACTATTTTTCCTTATTTCCCTATATAATCCTTCCTTATACTTTTGTATATTTAACTCTGTAAGCGCTATCTATACAGATAGTTATTCCAACCACAGAGGAGTTGTGATTATGAGAAAGCGTTGGGCGATAGGGGTATTGGCAATGTTGCTGGTGGTATCACCAACAGCAGGGCAAGTGGCACAAGCAGAAAATGAGGTAGAAGCGGTCAATAGTAAAACATCTCAATCGCAGATCGTGAATCTAGCAGATGCAGACGCAACCAAAGCTACACGTTCGCTATTTACCTATTTGCTGAATAACGAAGGCAAAGACATATTATTCGGTCACCAACATGCCACTACCGAAGGGATCGGGATTACAGCCGAAGATGGAACGCAATCTGAAGTGAAGCGATCTGTTGGTGATCTGCCGGGAGTATTTGGATGGGATACGCTAAGTCTAGAAGGATTTGAGAAGCCCGGAGTGTATGGTGGATCAGTTACAGAGAATCGGGACAATCTGGTTAAGGTAATGAAGTCGGCTTACGAGCAAGGTAGTGTACTCAATTTAAGTTCGCATATGCCTAACTTTGTAACTGGAAATGATTTTTATGATACCAAAGGGAATGTAATCAGTCATATCTTACCGGGTGGAGACAAGCATGCAGATTATAATGCTTTTCTCGATCAGGTTGCCGACTTTGCTCATCATCTTAAAGATGACCGCGGGCAAGCGATTCCGGTGATTTTCCGTCCGTTCCATGAGCAGAATGGCGGTTGGTTCTGGTGGGGTGCGCCTTATCGGACAAAAGAAGAGTATGTTGAGATTTATCGGTATACGGTAGAATATCTGCGTGATGTGAAAAAGGTGCATAATTTCTTGTATGCATTCTCACCAGGCAGTCCATTCAATCAGGATGCAGATACTTACTTGGAGACATATCCCGGAGATGATTATGTCGATATTCTGGGATTTGATACGTATTATGATGGCAATACACCCACATGGTACGATGCAGTCGTCCAAGATGCCCGATTAGTAGCTGAGATTGCAGAGCAGAAAGGCAAAATTTCAGCATTCACTGAATTTGGCTATTCGAATGTGAAGCCAACAGGTACGAAAGATTTGCATTTTTTTACCAAGTTATTAAAAGCATTACAATCTGATCCTCAAGCGAAAAAGATGTCTTATATGCTCACATGGGCGAATTTCAATACGGATTCTATCTTTGTTCCTTATCGGGATGCACCGAATGGGCTAGGCAATCATGAACTGTTACCAGATTTCCAAGCTTTTTATGATGATCCATATACTGCTTTTCAACAAGAGGTTGAAGCTGATCGTCCGTATCAGCAGAAGTCCAAAGTAGCCAAAGAGCAACCATTTATGCATATCGCTTCGCCGATCAACAATGCAACAATTCCACTTAGCAAGCCGACAACGATTCGAGTGCGAGTGAATGAAGCCAAGATTGCCAAAGTGACCTATCAAGTGGAGGGTAATAGTACAGAGCACAAAATGAAAAAAGATGCAGACGGATTCTATTATGTAGCAGATTGGACACCTGATGCATCGCTTGCAGAAGAGGGAACCACATTAACGGTACAAGTTGATCTCAAAGGTAGTCAGGTGCTTACCCAAACAGTGCAATTGTATGTGAGTGATAGTGATGTAACAACCGATCCATGGGTAGTCGATCTATTTGAAACGTATAAAGGTAGCGATGAATTACTAGATCGAGCATATGTTACAGCAGGCGATCCGAATACAGTCACACTGAGCACGTATGGCAAAAATAGTGGAAAATACGGTCTGAAATATGACTATAGGCTGAACAGTCAGGGTTATACAGGCGAGTCCAAAAATATGCAAAATAGTGACTGGTCAGGCACCAATGCAGTTCGGTTCTGGATGAAGCCAGATGGTAGTGATAATAAGCTAGTCATTCAGATTAACATCAACGGTACTTCGTTTGAAGCTTATCCTTCGCTTCATGGAACAGAAGCAGGGATGATCGAGATTCCTTTTACCGACTTCAAGCCAGCCCCATGGGACACTGCTAATGCGGATAAAGTGATTACAGCATCCAGCTTGAAAGATGTGCGAATGTTCTCGATCTACGTTAATAAAAGTGAAAATTCTTCGGTGACAGCAGGCACGTTGTATTTCGATGATATTGAAGCTTATAACGACGGAAGTACAAGTGTACCGGAGTAATGTAGGAAAAGTAAAAAAGCCCTTGAGTTTTTCAAGGGCTTTTCTTTTATACTAGATAGAAAGGGAGGGGGAATCACTGTGATTATGAAAGAGCAAATGATAAATTTATAATTAGAAGCTTGCCCTTCTTATCAGGAGCCATGGAACGAATATATGAAGGATGAAGATACTGATGAAGAACGAATATATTATTTGGAGCTATCTGACTTTATTATATATTTTGGGAAATCTACTTTGATTAGCTGGGAATCATTATTCAGATTTTGGAAAGGAGAAGGTTGCATTGAGTAAATCCAAGATTAAGATTGTAGACGACTTATCACTGCGAGCAGAGATTGAACAGAAGATAGAGAAGATGAGTCATATTCAATTAGCACAATGGGCGCTTAGTATAGCACAGCATGTTCTACCTTATCTGGAGCAAGAATTACCGAATCTTGAAAAAGTGGAGCAAGCATTCAAAGTAAATGAGCTATGGCAAGTAGGACAAGCTACGGTACATCAAGTAAGGCAAGCTGGATTCCAGATTCACAATATTGCTAGAGAGTGCCAGAGCGAAATAGCCAAAACAGCAGCAAGAACTTCCGGACAAGCGGTAGCTGTGGGACATATGAGAGAACATGCTATAGTCGCGAGTGATTATGCGATTAAAGTGATCGGTCTTGCATCAGATAACAATATGAAGTTTATTACCGAAGAACGCACATGGCAACTCATGCAATTGCAAAGCTTTCAGCAAGACCATTAATAACAAGAACTACGATAAACGAATAAAAAAGAACAGCTCTCCAAATTTCGAGAACTGCCCTTATTATCATGCAAAATTAAAGATAACCGGCTTTATCCAAGCACTCCAGATAATGAGCAAAATAAGGATCGTTAGGATTGGTACAAGCTTCAGGTTTAATTCCTTTAAGTACATAGAGTTCATACATTAACACTTCACATAAACCTTGTAAGTTAAAGCCTGTCATCGTGCTACCATTATCCGAGTCTACAATCACTCGAATCATTCGACCTTCTTGGATATCTCCCCATATGTTATATTCCCTTGTTTCTGAGTATGTAGAATGCTTTTTTGCCATTTCTGCTTGAATTGAACGTTCTTCTTCTGTAAATAAAGAATCAAGTAACACTGCATCTGTAATCACATAACACTTATAAATCGCATCAAAATCGCACATAGGATCTTTTTTCAAATCCTCGACAGTACGTTTACTGACTTCAATAGCAGCATATTTAGTCCGAAGCAACTGATCCACGAATGTTAGATCGTATTCGTAAGGAATCTGTTTACTTTGGAAAAGGGTATATAGCTGTTCGCTCATGATTAGGCGCTCCTTAGGTATAGAAAAATTTGGAATAGGTGTATTAATTTTATGTTATAATTTTACAATATAACGACTCTTATTCATGATTTTAGCGTAAAGGAATCACACAAAGAAATCAAATGTAGAGCATATAACAAAGCGACCTATTCAGAACAAAAGAGGTGAAGTATGAGACTATTTATCATAACTTGTTGCATACTAGTGTATTCATTGTTTTTAATAGGATGTAATGCTAACACAGAGAGTACTGCTTGTTATGCAGCTATTATTAATTATAATAATCAACAATATTTAGGTGGACAATCTGTAGATATCAAGCAGTATACAAATATTCAGCCAGTCGGTGAAATTGTACAACGAGTCGATGCAGAGGTTTATCCATCAGTACACCTGATGTCCAACGCTGTAGATAAAGGTACAAAAGTATTCGAGACATCAGATCATAATTTGTTAATTAAGCAATTGAATGGAGAGTATCAATTATTTTTTCCAGATGACAATGGAGTAAAAGGGTAATAGTTCACAAGTGGATATTCTAACGAGTATAAGAACGCATTTGAGAAGATAAAGTAAACTCTGAGGCATGTATATCTCATATTGTGAATCAAATCATATACAATAAATCATAAAAATAAGCTAAAGCCACACATCGATCACGATCATGTTGGCTTTAGCTTATTTTTCTATTCCTATAATATACGTCATGATTCCGTTGCTCTCATCATACATAGACAAACTTTTACCTGATGGGTTCCATTGGATCGAAGCGTTGGAATCTTGGATTTTAGAGAAAACAGGGGTTGTTTTACCAGTAACTTGATCGAAAATATACAACCCGTTCATCCCTTGTTGATTCACCTGATTGATTGCAAAAGCAAGCATACGGCTATCTGCGGACCATACACTATGACTGATTAAGCTTCCTTGCGCTAATGTCCCTTTCACATCACCTTGCGGATCAATAATGATCAGCTTAGCAGGTTCAGTTGTATTCCATAGGCGTTGTTCGATTGCTATACGTTTGCCATCTGGAGATACAGTAAAGGTTCTCACATTGCTAGCAATCGCAGTCATAGTAGGTTCTGATTGATTAGCGTATTGTACCAGCCGATAGACATGAGTATCTGAACCTAAAAAGTAAATCACTTTACCGACCTTCTGTACATTGTCGATTCTATCCTGTGGTTGCATAGAATAGGGTAGAACAACATCGGAAGAGTGACCGTTTAGATCGATTAAGCGTATACCGCCACCGATTTGATCTGTAATTAAGTGTTCATTGTCCGCCCAGCTGACGGTTTTGGTAATATCCAGTCTACCGATAGATGTGACTTTGCCTGTCGATACTTCCCAAATATAGCCTTGAATCTCATACGGATCACCATCTACACCTTCTGTAAAAAATACATGCTGACCATCTTGAGAAGTTAGTGCAAGATATTGAGGCGATGTGCGATCAGGTGTAAATAATTTCTCTTTAGCTGTTGTTATATTATAAATATACAGCCGATCTTTTTTGTTAATAATCAGTTCGGTATCGGATAACCATGTACGTGTATACCGATTTTTCAATGGATCTACTGTGGAGAGAAGCACTTCGTCGGCTTTTTTTTGCGTAGATGTATCCAGCGGTAACACGGTAAGTTGTGGTTCTGATGAGCGAAGTCCGCCTGTATGGGTTAACGGACTACATGCACTAAGTAACGTCATGAATAGCATACTACTAATCAGCAAGTACATAGAATCTCGACGATAGAATATCTTTATTTTTTTCACAAAAGAACATCTCCCTTATATGATCGATTTCTTTACTATAAGGTGCAGACGTTTCGTAAATATATCGAATTGTATCCAAGTTGTAAATAATAGCTTGTAATCGTGCATTATAAAGGAAGTTCCAATATAAATACAGTTCCTGATGGATTCGATTGCTTAATATACAATTGACCTTGCAAACGTTCTGCTAGGCGGCGGGCAAGAGGAAGACCTAGACCTGTTCCGCTACCTGTACGTGCACGGTCACTGCTTAATGTAGCATACGGTTCGAATACATTGTCCCATTGATCTTCGGGAATAATAGCTCCCGAATTGGCAATACGGATGATCGTTTTGTGATCATCTAGCGTATTCGATAACTGAATCCAACCATGCTTACGATCATTATATTTCACTGCATTATCTAACAAATTCAATAAAATATGCATAAGATGCTTGGGATCGGTAATCATGTTCACCGACACCGTCTGCACTTGTAGATCAATACCAGAAGTGGATGCTTTGCCACGGGTACGTTCTGCTACATCTTGAAGTAGTTCATCTAACTGTACCGTATGCAATTGCAATTCAAAATCATATTTCTCAAGCAACGATAAACGTATCGAATCTTCAATCAATTCAATCAGACGTTTGGTTTCTTTGGCAATGCTTTCGCTCGCTTCTTGCACTAATGAAGGATCATCCCCATACATATGTAACAAGTCGGCATACGCTTGAATAGAGGTGATCGGTGTTTTCAATTCATGACTGATATTCCCGATAAACGCTTTTTGCAATTGTTCCAGTGCTGTTAATTTGGTGACAGCTTGTTCCAGCTGTTGTTTTTCATTTTCCAAATCGTTCATACTTTGAGCAATCATATGTCCCATCTGTACAATACCTTCTCCAAGTTGCCCTAATTCGTCTTTACGAGTAAAAAGAGTTGTCTGAGCAACAGGATATTGACCTTGAGCTATCGAAATAGTCTCCTGAGTCAGTCGCTCAATATCTGTAGTCTGCTTGCGAATATACAACCATCCGACGATAAAGCTGATCATCAACACAGACAATCCTATCCAGAGCAATAAATGTACGATATCTTGATAAAAGGCTTGCTGTTCTGCGATTGAAAGGTGAAGTTGTGCCACTCCAAGTAAACCGTTCGGCCCTTGAATGGGAGATAAGTAAATCACTGAAGAACCTGCTGTAATATAAGCGATCTGACCTTTTAAAGCATACGCAAGTGCCTGCTCTACATGGGCTTGAGGAGCAAGAGGTAAGGAATCGCCGACTAATTGTCCTTTAGCATCGTATAACACAATCCGCATATTACTGGATATTCCCAGTTGACCCGCAAGTTCTGTCGCTCGTAATTTCATAAATGACTTGGGATCGGAAGGATTGCTAGCTAGATACTCTTGCCGTATCGTAAGCCCTACAATTTCACTTTGACGTTTGAGTGTGTTTTCAATTTGGTTCTTCTGATTCGATTGAATCCCGATCAGTACTAGCGTACTTAATACACCTACCGTAAATAAAAGCAAAACCGCTAAAAGTAGTGGGAATTTCCAACGTAAACTCCATCCGCGTGATTGAAATAGATGTGAACGTGTAGTTGGTTGAGCATTCTTAGATGCAGAGTGCTTCACGATAAATGTTCCGCTTTGTAGCCAATACCATAGACCGTTTGCAGTAAAGCTTGGTGTGGCTCTATTTTTTTACGTAATCGCTGAATATGAATATCGATTGTTCGTGTTTCTCCCAAGTAATCCATTCCCCATACCAGTTCTAGCAGTTCTTCGCGTGTATAGACACGATTCGGATGCGCAATAAGTAGAGCAAGCAAGTCGAACTCTTTCGGTGTAAGTTCTATCGGTTGCTGATCAACTAACACTTTACGACTACTCGTGTACACTTCAACTGCTCCTAATATTGAAGGGGCATCGTTAGCCGAAGGTGTGCTTTCTCGTTCCATACGTCGTGCTAATGCTTTGATCCGGGCAATTAATTCACGAATATCAAAAGGCTTAGAAAGATAATCATCTGCACCCATTTCTAGACCTAATATTTTGTCAATAATATCGGACTTGGCAGTAAGTAAGAGAATACCAATGCCTTTACGATTATTCAGCTCACGACAGACTCCATATCCATCAAGCTTAGGCATCATCACATCAAGTACAATAACATCAGGCTTGAAAATATTTGTTTTGGCAAGTGCATCTTCACCATCGATAGCCGTTTCTACGATAAAATGTTCTCTTTTCAAAGCATAAGCAATCGAGTTACGGATACTTTCTTCATCATCTGCGATTAGTATTTTTTTGGACATAAGTGTAACCCTCTCTTTATTCAATCTTTCATTATTATATCGGAAATAGTATGCAATAGATTTCCTAATGCAAACAGTATAACAGACATTGCTTTAACCTCGCAGGTCGTTACTAGAACAGATATATTAATATATTACTGTATAACAAAGGGTTAGAACCATAACATGACACCAGTGGCAGGTATAGTATTTTTACCTGTAGTTTCTGAAGTGATTAATGAAGTTAATCATCTTGCATTAGACACCATTGTACTTATAAATATAGCAAATACGGTATGTAGAGCATGACTTATGCTGATGATTAGATGCAAGAGTCTGTATAGTTATACTATAATAGAAGATATCGCTTATATCCGTTATCCAAATAAGGAGTGTTGACTATGGAATTAGAATTGTCTCAATTAGGATCTTGTGAATTTTATCCACCGGCTGAAAATAGTACGATCCGTGATGCAGAGAAATGGATGAACACTACATTTCCCAAAGCGTTAAAACAACTATGGAAAAAAAGTGATGGTTTATATACCGATGAAGGTGTACTGATCTATGGAGCAGAGCAAATTGCTGAACGTAATCAGACATGGGAGACAGAACTGTATGCAGAAGGGTATGTAGCTGTAGGCGACGATAGTGGAGGTAAAGTATTAATTATGCTTGCTGAAGCAGGAGCCAAAGATGTATGGATTGTGGATGGTGGGAGTATGAGCCCTGATGATGGTATGCATGTCACCGATCATTTTATTCGTTGGGTGAATGAAGGTCTAGAACTGGGCGAACCTGAAGAAGATGAATACATAGACGAAGATGATGATTTAGATTAAGTCATCTTTTCCCATCGCAAATGAAATATAAAGTTATACCTCTTTTTATATGTCATGTAGTATAACATTGAATAATTAAAAGTATACTTTATTTCGTTTATATGTTATATTAATGAACATTTAAATGACGTATTTTTAATTATTTAAACATATAGAGGAGGATATAATAATGAGCAATCATCTGAACGGTCTTGATGTGTCTTCTCTACCCAAAATAGATTTACATGTTCATCTGGATGGAAGCTTGCGTCCGCAGACTGTACTGGATCTAGCAGAAAGTCATGGTGTTGAACTGCCAACAACAGATAAGCATGTGTTACTTTCTCATATGCAGGTCAATGAACATTGTAGTAGTCTGCAAGATTACTTGAGCAAATTTCATTTTACAACTCAATTTTTGCAAACAGCTATAGCGTTAGAGCGAGTCGCTTTTGAAATTGTTGAGAAAGCGATGGGACATCGTTGTAAATATATCGAGATTCGGTTTGCTCCTCAATTGCATCGTGAACGTGGACTATATACTGAAGAAGTGATCCATTATGTACTTGCAGGTCTTAAGCGTGGTGAACAACAGTTCGGTGTAAGAGCACGGGGGATCGCGATCTGCATGCGTAATCACAGTTATCAACAAAATATTGAAGTGATTCATGCTGCTTCCAAATATATAGGCAAAGGTCTCGTTGCTGTCGATTTGGCTGGTGATGAAGCTTCATATCCACCTGAATTATTTCGTGATATTTTTGCCGCTTCTCATCGTAGAGATATTCCGGTTACGATTCATGCAGGTGAAGCCGCTGGAGCAGCTAATATTTATGAAGCGGTATCCAATCTGGGAGCGACTCGAATCGGTCATGGAGTACGTCTACAAGAAGCACCGGCAATTATGGATATGATGATTGATCGTCAGATTCCGCTTGAAATGTGCCCGGTGAGCAATATTCAGACCAAAGCCGTCTCCAACTGGGAAAGTTACCCGATTCGTGATTATTTTGAACGTGGATTAATGATTACGGTGAATACAGATAACCCTGGTGTATCCGGTACAAGTATGACCAAAGAATACAGTATTCTAGCTGAACGCTTTGGATTTACAGCTTCCGAATTAGGTAGGATCGCTATGAATGGAGCGCATGCTGCTTTTCTAGAAGAAAGTGAAAAAGCGAAGTTAAAGCGAGAATTGCGAGCAGAGTTTGCTAATCTTGGCATTTCAGTATGAGATGAAACGAATGATAACGATGTAGAGACTTTCCTGATATTGATGGAAAGTCTTTTTTGTGCGTTCTTTTTGAAGATGCAGTGTAGGATTCGCAAGTGTGCGTGCAATACTCAATCCAATAGAAAAGATGACGATTATAATAGCTTCAGGAAGAAATAGTTATCATCTAACATAAAGGGGACGAGTACCAATGACCTTATTAGATATCTGCAAGAGCGAATGATCACTGAACCTGTATCTACCGTATCTATAACCAATGAAGCCTTAGAACAATGGACAGAGTATATTCAGTTACCTGTCCAGTATAGACATGCGTTTTTGGAAAGCTATAGCAAATCCGAACAAGAATTCAATTCGTTAACCCATCCGTTAGCTCCAGACATTGAATTAGAAGATCAACAGAAGTGGATTGATGATCTACAACAATTAATGAGCGATTTTAATGCAAATGAGAGTATATTATATGCGGTCAAAGGACATATTCCTACCGAACATCCGAAATGGAATCCCGACTGTATGCAATCTTATCAAGGGATTCCATTTCAACAGCGACGACAAAAACCATTCTATTTCTGTAGCGGTCTTTATTAATAACCGCCAATTTTAAGCGGATTTTCACCCATTCTCCTCATATGAAAGGAGTGATCGATCATGTCCGTAACTCAAGCCATGACTTCTATCATTCAGACTGAATTAAAACGTATTGAACAAGAACAACAAGTTCGTATTTTATATGCTTGTGAATCCGGTAGCCGTGCATGGGGGTTCCCTTCTCAAGATAGCGATTATGATGTGCGCTTTATTTATGTGCATCCTCCAGAATGGTATTTGTCGATTTTCAACAGGCGAGATGTTATCGAATATCCAATCAGTGAGCAGTTAGATATCAACGGTTGGGACTTGCGCAAAGCACTGAATCTGTTCCGCAAATCCAATCCGCCATTGATAGAATGGTTGCACTCTCCTATTCAATATGCCGAAAATAGTTCACTTGCTGAGCAAATTCGAAACGTATCACCAACTCGTTTTTCTCCACGTGCTTGCATGTATCACTACCTGCATATGGCAAAAGGAAACTTCCGTGGATACTTGCAAGGGGGTACTATGAAGATCAAAAAATACTTTTATGTATTGCGTCCGATCTTAGCTTGCCTGTGGATAGATCAAAAAGGAACCATGCCGCCTGTAGGCTTTGATGAGTTAATCGAAGAAATGTTGCCAACGGGACAATTACGTAGCGATATTGATGAGTTGCTGACTCGCAAAAAAGCAGGCGAAGAATTCCATCTAGAGCCACAAGTTCCATCGATCCAGTCTTTTTTAACCGATATGATCGATATTTTGGAACAACAAGTTGTGCATATGTCGACTTCGGAACAATTACAAGATGATCTACTGGATCAGTTGTTCCGCGAAGCATTGCAATATGCCTATCCAAACGAAGTTTCACTTTTGTAAGCAGACTCGTTTACAATAATAAATAAGCCTCTCTGAATAAAGAGGGGCTGACCTGAAAGAGGTTTTACCGATTATGAGTACTCCAATATCATCTTCTTATATTCATGAAGTGAAGCTTCCTGTGGGAAGTGTACATGTTTACGCCAATCCAGAATTATTTGCAGGATTGGACTATAAAGTCTTTAATATGGCAAATAATAATTTACAAATCCCAGGTATTCAGTACATGGGATATTTACTTATGTTTTGCATATCCTTTTTTACACTGGATGCAGCAGAAGCAATTTTTACTTGAAGCTGTACATCATCTGATATCCGATTTTAATCAGATTCAAGTCGAATTTGACTTGTTGGGAGCTTTGACAGCGATAGAAATGAACAAAGGGGACAGTCATTGTGATAAGAAGACAGTACTGATCTGCGGATTTGAACATGGCAAAGTGGTATACAAGTCCAAGCCATTACAAGTGAATGATCATATGAATCAGATTATCGAATATATGAATAATTATGAATTAGAGTATCCGATTGAGCCGCTGCCTATTATTGCTTATCAATACTACGGATGGCAATTGTATATCGAACAAATCAGTAGTACATCCGAAGCAGAAATAGAAGATTTATATTACAAATTAGGTGCTTATATCTGCTTGTTACATGTATTAATAGGAAGCGATATGCACGCAAAAATGTAATTATGTTAGCCAATAATCCTTATTTTGTAGATTTGGAATCTTTATTTCAAGGATATGATAGCCAAGATATACATAAAGAGACAGCTTACAAAAAAGTGCTCTACAGTATTAAAGATTCTGTGATTCGTACCTGCTTATTTCCAGCCAAGTTAGATAAACAGTCGAATCTGGATATTAGCGGTCTTACCGGTACAGGATCAAGATTGTCTGATAGACGAAGTGTTGTCGATAGCGATTCAATGCGGAGAACATCTTCTGAAGAATGCTATCCAACTAAATGACTATCATATAGGTTGGTCCAATACAAACGGTGACGGAAGTGTACTTACAGGCATGGCACATGGTAATGCAGGCATAGCATGGGCATTAACCAAGTTATATGAAGAGACTCACATCGTGCCACTCCGGGATTATGCTATTCAAGCGTTTGCTTATGAGCGGGAAATGTGCTCACCAGAAGAAAATAACTGGTTTGATCTACGCAATCGTCAACATCGTATTCAAAAAAACTTTCCAGAGCCTGTGAATTGGTGTCATGGTGCGCCAGGAATTGGTATGGCAAGAGTCAAAATATTTAATATTATTGCTGAACAACAAACAGGTATTGAGATTAAGCGAGCGATTCAGAAAACACTTCAAGAAGGATTCGGAGGTAGCGATTGTCTATGCCATGGATCGATGGGGAATATAGACCTGCTATTGTTATCTGCTCAACATCTAGGTCAATCGGAACATCTGGATATCGCTCAACGTATTGTCGGTGATCTGGTGAAGAATGCTCAAGCAGATCAATGGTATAGTGGTATTCCGCAGACTGCTCAAGTGCCGACTCTAATGATTGGCTTAGCAGGTATTGGATATCAACTATTGCGTACTATAGACCCTTATCATATTCCATCAGTACTGACACTGGAATTACCTCATCAATCCCAAGTATAAATAGTTAAAGATATTCATTTCAACCATAAAGGAGAATAGATGATGACTAATAATGCTGTACTCATCGCCAAAAATATTGTCAAATCTTACGATCATGTTAAAGCACTAAATCAGATATCGCTTGAAGTCCAAAAAGGAGAATTTGTAGGCATTATGGGTTCCTCAGGCTCAGGCAAAACAACATTATTAAATGTATTATCTACGATTGATCATATTTCAGATGGAGAAATTTTTATTGATGGGACAGAGATCAGTCGATTGAATGATAATCAGACAAGTGATTTTCGCAAAGATTATTTAGGGTTTATTTTTCAAGAATATTTATTATTAGATAGTTTAACGATTCATGAAAATATAGCAGTTCCTTTAACATTACTTAAAAAGAAACCAGCTGAAATTGAAGCCTCGATTCAAGCATTAGCCACACGTTTTGGTATTGAAAATCAATTACACAAATATCCGAACGAATTGTCAGGTGGACAACGCCAAAGAGCTGCGGCAGCCAGAGCCATGATCAAAAATCCAAGTATTTTATTTGCAGACGAACCGACAGGTGCGCTTGATTCCAACTCTGCGCAAGAACTATTAGAAAAGCTTAAAGAAATTAACGAAGAGTTACACACAACGATCTTAATGGTCACTCATGATGCGTATTCAGCAAGTTATGCTAATCGAATTATTATTTTAAAAGATGGTCAGACGATCAAGCAATTACACAAAGCTCAAAAAAGCCGTCAAACATTTTTTGAAGAGATATTAGAAGAAATTGCTGCTCTATCCAATCGAACACTTTCCAGTATATAAAATTAGAATAAAGTATGGTTAAAGGAGGTTTATATGTGAGTTTGCTCCGTATTGTACAAAAGAATTTGAAAAAAAATCTATCATTTTACTCTTTATATTTAGGTTCAGTTGCTTTTGTACTGATGATTTTTTACTTTTCTATTTCTTTTGGAAGTAATGATCTGATTCTGTCTCGTTTAATGGGGGATAATAAGTTACAAGCGATGATTAAAGTGGTATTACCCCTACTTATGGCTTTTGTGTTGTTTTATATGTCTTATTCGAATACTTTTTTTATGAAGCGAAGAATGAAAGAATTAAGTATTTATGCATTGCTTGGTTTTAATAAACGTAAAGTCATTTGGATTTTATTTTTAGAAAATATTTTTATTTGTTTGCTGGCACTCGGTATTGGCATTATAGTGGGTGGTATTGTCTATATCGTATTGATTCAGATCGTTATTCAGTGGCTTGGTGTTTCTTTGGATCAGTCTAATATTGTATGGTTTAACAGTGATGCAGTACTGATGACCAGTTCTTTTGTTGTACTGGCATTAATCGTTTTATTATTTTCTAATTATCGATTTATCCGCAAGCATACACTACTGGATCTGGTCAAAGTGGAAGGTACACGTGAGAAACCGATTCAACTACAATTGTGGAAAGCGATTGTCGGTTTTGTTGCTCTTGTCGCTGGATATATACTGGCACTTGATATCAAAAGAGGAGCCGATTCGTTATGGGTGACGATTGGATTTGCACCGTTATCCATGTTGACGTTTATACTAGTTGTTGTCGGAACGATTCTATCTATCCATTCTTTTTTGCCATATACGTTAAATAAATTAAAAGCCGCTAAACATTCTTTTTATCGGGATACCATGATTATTACGATTCCTCAATTTGTACAGCGGATTACTAGCAATTCGAGAACACTTATTGTCTCTACGTTAATCTCTGCTACAGCATTAGGATTATTGGGAGCTGGGGTGATTACGTTTTATTATCCTGTTAAAGCGATTGAACGGACCAACCCAGCTGCTTTTGAATTTCCAATGCAAGATGCGGTATTGACGCAAAAGGCTTTGGCTATTGTGAAGCAACAAGCAGACGCAGATCATATTCAATCCAAGCAGACTACCGTATTGGAAGTGCAATCATCTTCAAAGAATTTGCCGTTTGAGTATAGTGCTAAAGAAAAAGCAGGTTTTGATCTGATCTCCGCATCGGATTATCAACGTTCTTTAGTATTACAAGGTGACACTCCCAATATGAATGATCTAACCGACAATCAAGCAATTTTTATCAAATACAATCAAAATAATGTAGATGAACGTGGCAAAGTCTATACATTAACCCCTCCACAAAGCAAGCCGATTGATGTGGATGTTAAGTACACCACACTTGAAAATACAATCTCTTTCGCAAATAGTGTAGGTACATTAGTATTACCGGATGCTTTGTATCAGCAGATTCAAGCCACAGGCGTACCTTCACGTCAGATTATGAGTATTTACGGTGATGGATTGCGTAGTGACGCTGTTGTTCATGCACAGTTGAGTCCACTTTTTGCAGACAATCCTTATTTTCAAAGTGCGATTGGAAAACGAACGGTCTTTTTACAAGCGAACAGTTCATCTTTATTGATTAGTATTTTTGCGAGTACGATCTTTTTAATTTCGACAGGTAGCATTTTGTACTTTACTAATATTTCGAATACGTATTCCAAAATTAATGATTTTAGAATCTTAGAAAAGTTAGGCTATCGTAAATCGAAAATTAAAAAAATCGTCAATTACCAAATTTTTATCACGCCGGTTATTCCATATATTCTGGGTAGTCTTCATAGTATTTTTGCTCTAGAATGCTTCAAGACATTAATGCCTAACTTGATTGGAGATGCCAGTGCATTCTGGTTACCGGAGATTGTAGCAATCGGTATATTTACAGTAATCTATGGGGTGTATTATCTAATCACCCAGTATTCTTCATATAAAGTCATCTGGGGTCGTGCAGTTAAACCACGTACGATAACGCAACCTCCTGATTCTAAAGAATATGTTTCATCGTATGGAAAGCGCCGTGCACGTAGTTACAAATAGTTTCCTTATAATTTTACAAATTATATTAATTAGTGATTAGATCTAAAGAAGAAACACACAGTACTTGTGTGTTTCTTTTTTTGTTATATTGATGCAAATGATCTAAACTGACCAAATTATTTTAAATAAATAATAAGATTGCGCTTTTTACTCATTCTAAAATATGTAATTATTGTTATTTTTAGTATGTAGTTATTGATAACTATAAATGATGCAGGGAGGAGGCGTGCTATATGAAAGAATTATTTGTAGATTTGTCAGCAGTGGAAGATATTACAGAAGCTGAGTTACAAGCAGCAGTAGCTCCAGGCGATGGATGGATTACAACTTTGACAGACGATTGCCCGAACTCCATTATTGTATGTTGTTAATTTTATGTTGTCAGGCGAGGAACTTAAAGGAATATAGCAGTTTACTGCATACTTACACACTTGAGATCAATATGGTTCAAAGTGATTCACCAATACAATCCTAAGGAGTGTTTAAATATGAAAGAATTATTTGTAGATTTGTCGGCTGTTGAGGATATCACAGAAGCAGAATTACAAGCAGCAGTAGCTCCAGGCGATGGATGGATTACAACTTTGACAGATGATTGTCCTAACTCTATTATTGTTTGTTGTTAAGTGACCAAATAATAATAAAGAATACAGAGCCGATATCTTAGGATATCGGCTTTACTTTTTTTTACAAATAAATGGTATATTATACAAGTGGGATAAAATTGCTAACGACAAAGTGTAGAGAGGTATTCTATATGCATGACAAATACATAAAACAACAATTATTTATCCTTTTTAATCAGACATTAGTCATTATTTTTTTATATTATCAATATATTCAGCATCTGAATAATAGTATCTCAAATATGATGTCGCTAGTTGTAATATCAATTGCTATCTATGTATTATCTTATATTAAAATGACAAATTTGAATGGGAGTATGATTTTAAATCAATTTGCTAATTTATTATTATTATATTCTTGGCAAATTCTTTTGATGTTTGGAAAAGATCCACTCTTTTATTATATAGTGATCTTTTTAAATGTAATTGTGTCCTATACATTATTACGTTTTTTGTTACGATTTATTTTTCAAGATTCTGCTTATATGCATAAAAGGCAAGTCGATTGGATATTAAAAGTAATCTCATTATTCACGTTAATTTCGATTTATGATAAGCAACTCTATTCCATCATGTTTTTCTGGCAATGGGTGATTAGTGGAATTCTAATTGCAGTCACGGTATTTAAAAATAAAAAACGAATCCAATTTTTTCTGAACAAACAATCGAAAAGTCTAACGTATGCGCTAATGATGACGGCTATCCCTTTTGGAACGTATATTTTATTTATGGATAAAGCAAAAAATGTGTTCACCAATCTCGTATTCTACTTTATTTTTATTTTTCCTTTATATGCGGTATACAGTATTGTACAAAATAATGTTAAAGGATTTATACAACTTACACAGCTTAGTACATGGAACAAATGGCTGATGATTGTGGTATCTGTTATAGGTGTTGGCTTGATCGGTCAAGTGTTCGGGGCCGGGCCTTTGTTTTATATGATTGTTTTTCATTCGCTGATCTGGTTATTGATTTTTTACTATCTATTGTTGTACAAACAAATTAAGCAGTCTTTAGAAGTCACACAAGCAACAGAGCAGAAGCAATACGATTCTTATGTGAGTCGAGTAGCGCAGGTGGCGAAAGAAGAACAACTTAAAAAAGAATTTTCTAATTATCTACATGATGAGATATTACAAGATTTATTAGCAGTCAAAAATATGATGAATAAGTCTAATAAAGCAGAAGTACAGCAGATGATTACAGAAACGTTAACTGAATTAAATAAATCGATTCGCAATCAGATGCAAGAGTATCATCCAACCTTACTCAGCTCATTAACACTCAAGCAAAACTACGAGAATCTACTGCAAATTATAAAAAAAACGTATGCTCATCAACAGATCAATGTTTCGTTTACCTGCAAAGATGATCTGTTTTTAGTTGAACCGTATCACTTTATTTTTTACCGTCTGATCAAAGAATTAACAACTAATGCGTTCAAACATTCACATGGAAGTCAGATTTGGATCCAATTAACACAGCATCTGGAGCAGATTGAGTTAACGGTGGAAGATGATGGGGTAGGGCTAGATCCTACTGAGTATAAGCATAATCAAGGGCATCGGGGATTGCATTCGATTCAAGAACAGATTGCCTTGTTAGAAGGTGAAATGAATTTTAGTATGCGCAAGCCGCATGGATTAAAGATTCAGATTATCTTGCAAATGAAGGGAGAACATTCGTATGAATATTTTATTAATCGATGATCATATATTATTTGCCAAAAGTTTGGAAATCGCTTTTGAAGATTATCCAGAAGTGAGTACATTTCGATCGGTACAAGAAGTGGCAGATGTTATGACGATGATTGAAGATAAGCAACCGGACATTTTATTAGTAGATATTAATCTAAGCAATATTAGTGAGCAAGATGGATTGATTGTAGCTGAATCGGTATCTAAAAAGTATCCTGATTTGAATATTGTGATTTTGACAGGATTTGACCTGCCAGTCTATCGTTATGAAGCGAAAAAAGCAGGAGCACGTGGATTTATCAACAAAAATGTATCTCCTGATCAGTTGTTACATATCCTACTTCATATTCATGCAGGCTGTACATATTTTCCCGATGAAGAAGAAGAGATCGAGCAACTGACTGAGCAAGAGACCAAAATTTTGCAAATGTTAAGCGATGGGTACAAAAGAGAAGAAGTAGCCGATACGCTGTTTATTAGTAAACGTACGGTATCTAATCATATTCAACATATTTTTGATAAATTGCATGTCAGTTCAGCATTAGAAGCAGTAACCAAAGGCATCAAATTAGGTTATGTCAAAACGTATAAGCAATCATAATCAAAGGTTGATTAGAAATCCCGTAACTTATCAAACAGTTCGTATAAACCATCTTTATCTACAAGTAATTTACCTTGTTCACCTAGTTGTTGTTGCAGTTCTGTTAACAGTTCTTCTAACACAGCGTAGATTTCTTCACGCTCTATCGTTTCAATAATGTGATTACGCCGATCCATTTTGTTAAACGTTTCTGTATATTCAGTCACCATTTTTTCCAACAACGAGTAGACGGTATCTGCATGAATAGATGGATCGATCATACGTGTAGTAGTGAGCATTTTTTTGTAAGATTGAGCCGCTTTTTTAGCATTGGCAGCCGAAATATGTTCACGTCCATCCCAATCGCGGAAAGGATTAAGTAAATTTTCAGCTAGCCATTCGGGTTTACGAGGTTTGGTAATCCAGAGATCCAGCCCGAGAGTAGCCGCTTTTTTATATTTCGTTTTGACCGATTTGGCTACATTGGCTGGAATGCTGCTCATCCATAACGTTGATAACTTGGATAACTGTTCAGGAGATGGGAACTCATCTGCCTCGAATCCGAATAGATCATCTGTGTTCAAAATTTGCAAATGAGGTAGTTTTGCTAGATTTTGTATATGATGTACAACACCTGGCTTGCCTGATACTCGCAGTTCGGTCAAATAAGGAAAGCGCTCCACTATAGTGTTGATATCTATCTCTTGTATACGAACTAGAGATAGTCCGGCTAAATGATCTAGACCATGAAACTGGAAAAAATGGTTCCAACATTGTAAATCAATAAATCGTCCATCAGACACACTATGAATATGCAGATCAGGAGAAGGTTCACTATTGAGCATAAAATGTGTAAGATCATCATTAAGATAAATGGTAATAAGATGATCTGGTTTTAGCATCAAACGATTTAAATGGCTCTGCCTCAAATCAAGTTCAGTCACTATCGAAGATTTCCATTGTAATTCATGAATAAGAGGATTCTGGTTGATATAGTGTGCCAATTCTAGTGTACCTTGTTCAGTCTCAATCGATATGAGGCAAGGAAGCTTGTCCAATTCAGAGAAGTCTTCTATCTTTTGCAAGATCAGATCGTTAATTCTTGTCGTATTTTGAGGTAGTGTCTGACTCCCTACGACTACTTCGATATCTGGAGAAGCCGATTTGAATAGGTTTCTTTTCGTCACATCAATACGTTCCCAGCGACGTTGGTTATGGATGCTATTGCCGTTATACCAACCTCCAGCGTAGCTTGTTACTTCTTGATCCACTAGAGGAGGAATATTCCCTACAAATGAGTATTCTGGAGGCACGTTGGCGCTAACATAGTTATGATCATATCGATCATTCCAAAAATAAAAGTTGCACACTAACGGCTTCATGGTATGTAAAGTATCTTCATCAGGCAATGTATCTCCTGTCCAGTCTAATTCTAAAATAGCGGCTAGTGGAGATTCTTTTGGAGATGATCCTTCTTTAAGATGAGTGACCTGACAGGCTACATATTGCTGTAGCTTTTGAGAAAAAACACAATAGATATCTCCAACTTGAGGTAGCATCATCTTTTCCTTTCGTGTATAAATATAGAATGCATGAATTGTACTCAGTATAGCAAAAGCATTTCAGTAATACGAACAATATCTTATGAAAATGAGTAGATTATATAGACCAGATTGATCTATAAATTAATCGATGAAGGTTCACTTCAAGCTAACTTTGGTATGCAAGATATGGCACTAATCTTGAAGCAACTGTCTTCACGCATTGTAGAAGATATTCTTCAAGAAGAAAGCGAGCAGATTGCTTCATTCGATCTCAAAGAGATTCGTAAAGTGATCGGTAAGCAATTGCCGGCATTGATAAAAGAGGTTATAGACGCTAAAAAGTAAGAGGAGAACACGATGCTACTTTTTCAATCCCAAAAGAATGACGGGCTTCAGAATGCTACTCAACCCTTAGAGATTGTCATATGCAGTTGATCAGCAAGCCGAACTCATTTTAGAACATGAAGAATGTTATTAGCTGAGTTTAGAATCTATCTTTGAAATGCTAGAGGTAGACTGCGAAAATATGAAAATATCAATAAGAAAGACCACTCTTGGTATCGAAAGAGCGGTCTTTTTGATATTAAACTTATAGTGCGCTAGAAATTCATCTTTTGTTGCTCGTGATTGATGTTAAATAGGTTAGATTCAGAATACTAATAAGGTGAGGTACTACGTCTAAAACAATAAATACTACCGAAAAGATCGGAAAATCACTATAACGTAGGCAAAATATCCGATATGCTAAATAAGCTTAAAGTAAAGTTTTTAGAAAAAACATGAAAAATAGAAGCAATACTAGAATTACAAGGCATATTAACTTTGTTCGTAATATACTTTTCAATACATTTTTTTATACATTATGGAGGTTAAATCATGACAGAAAATACTCGCCAAAAAATAGTCTTTATCGATATAGACGGCACACTGGTAGACGATGATGGTCATATTCCTCTTTCTGCACAGCAAGCTTGTCAACAAGCACGTAACAACGGACATTTGCTTTATTTATGTACAGGACGATCTAAAGCTGAGATTTACGATAGTATCTGGGATATCGGATTTGATGGACTGATTGGAGCAGGTGGAGGTTATGTGGAGTTTGGAGAAGATGTTTTGTACCACAAAAAGGTGACAGCAGAAGATGTACGACATATGGTCGATTTTTTCAATACTCATCAGATCGACTTTTATCTGGAATCCAATTCAGCATTGTATGCAAGCGCTAATCTTCAGCCCCATTTAGAACGACGGATCTATGGCGATATTGAGAATGATCTGGTAGCACGAGCCAAAAAAGAATCTCAACCTCATCCTTTTATCACTGGATTAACGTATGGTGAAGCCAATCTGTACAAAGATGATGTCAATAAGGTCTGTTTTCTAGAAAGTGCTACGATTCCTTTTGAACAGATTAAGCAAGAATTTGAAGGGAAATTTCAAGTGATGCAATGTACTGTTCCGATATTTGGCAAAGGCAGTGGAGAGTTAGTTATCCCTGGGATACATAAAGCATTAGCGATAGCAGATTTACTCGAACATCTGAGTATGTCGCGTGAAGACACGATTGCTATTGGAGATGGAATGAATGACGCTGAAATGCTAGAGTACTGTGCAATCGGGATAGCGATGGGAAATGCCAAGCCTGCGCTTCAAGCGTTAGCAGACGATATTACAGCGACTGTAGAAGAAGATGGTCTGTTTCTAAGTTTTCAGAAATACGGACTTCTTGGATAAGAGTCTCTATAAAAGTAAAATATAAACTATATTAAAGAAGCAATAAGAGTGAGATCGATGTTAAACTCTGTTGCTTCTTTAGTTTGTTCTCAAAATTTATTATTTTTGACTTTTATCCGATATACATAAGTAATACTTAATTGGTTAATTTTGCACATTAGATTAATATTTACTATGAAATAAAATAAAAACTTTATACAATAATAAGTATCACGCTTGTACACATACATTGGAGGGAAATCATGAACGAAATGAGTCAGCTTGAAATGGTGACGGACGAACTAGTTATACGCACTCTACAGGATAATTTAGCTATTATCCGTTTTGGGACGAATCGTAAAATTGCTTATGTTAATCCTATTTTTGCAGAAGTCGTTAAATATTCGCCAAATCAAATGATTGGCATGCATCATAAAAATTTATGTTTTCCTGAATTTGCGAATAGTATAGAGTATGAGAAATTCTGGGATAGTCTATTATCTGGAGAAACATTTCACGATAAAATAGAACGTAAAGATGCAAAAGGGAATGCAATCTGGCTAGAAGCAACTTATATGCCGGTATGGAACAAAAATAGAAATGAAGTTATTGGTGTTACCAAAGTGGCTACAGATATTACCGAGCGTCAAAGCGATCTTTCTTGTGTCGTGGATGATCTCCAAAAAACAGCACAAGCACTTAATATTCGTTCATCCGCAGGGATTGAGCACAGTCAAGAACTACTAAAAAGTATGAACACCATTGTAGAATCATCGACGACGAATACAACCACACTTATTAATTTGCAAGAACAAGCATTAGAGATTCAAGGGATTGTACAGACGATCCGTAAAATAGCCTCTCAAACTCATATGTTGGCTTTGAACGCAGCGATAGAGGCTACACATGCAGGTGAATTTGGACGAGGATTCAATGTGGTTGCTAGAGAAGTACGTAAACTGTCTTCGATGGTACAAGATTCGATTATAGAAGTGAAAAAAAGTGTAGATTCAATGAGTCTAGAAGTGCAGAAGATTTCTAATGGCACAGACGATGTACGACAAAGTGTGCAACAAGGGCAACAGCAAGTCAATACAGCAATGAAAGCTTTTACAGATATTGCTTCATCCGCTCAAGTGCTGGATATTCAAGCGCAAAAAGTAGCTAAGATTATTTGATCGACGATGTAAAAATCCCTTGAGAAATGTAACATGAAAGCCATTAAACAATGACTTTTACGTTACGATCTCAAGGGATTTTTTATTTTTAAATTTTGCTATTAACGTCCAGCTGTATCCGATGCCCACATTGGACCTTTACCACCACTAGAATACATCACTAGATTACCATCGTCTTGAATAGCAAGTATCTCTCCAACCATGCCTGCTGGAACATTACCTTGATAGTAATTATTACTCCATGCTTGAGGATTAGCAGACCAGAAAGTATAATCTTTGAATTGATCAGTTACTCGAAAACTACTTGGATTAAAAGTAAGCAATTGTGGTGTTCTTGTAATGACATAACCACTAATCGGATCTTGCCATCTATACCGCTTACCATCTGTATTTGTAGACCATATCGATATACCACCATCTTTATACAGTACTAAATTACCATCCGCTTGCATCATCAAATTAAATCTTCCATTGTTGGAAGTTAACTTCTGATCTTTGCCAAGCGTTTCTCCCGGACTCAAAGTGTTTTTAGCAAACGCTGCTGAAACCAGACACAGTTGAAGCATAAAAACAGCGAGTACAATCAAAGTTGTTTTTCGGACTACCTTTTTCATATGTATCATTCTCCTCTAAAAAAATATTTGATTACAACTAAAATATAGCATTTAATGTATAAAATTGTAATATTTTAAAATAGAAGTAAATGTATAGGAATATAGATGCATTTTTTGAGGAGAGAGAATTTTCTTTGAAGGTAAGTAGAGTTTTGCTTTGTTTTACATAAAGACTGATATGATCAGCACGTATGCCCGAGGATGATGAGTTCAACCTTATCAAAACTTAAAAAGCTTTTAAAAATAGAAGATGTGAGGTTGAAATGAATGATCTTTTTTCTCCACTTCCGATTGCTAACATCTATTTAGGGTAAAATAATATCAAGTATATAATCCAAATTTAGAATTGGTGGTGTCCTATGTCAACGAGCAATACATCCAATAGATTAGCTAAAGAAAAATCTCCTTACTTACTTCAACATGCTCATAACCCTGTGAATTGGTTCCCTTGGGGAGAAGAAGCTTTTACCAGAGCTAAATCAGAAAATAAACCCATTTTTCTCAGTGTAGGATATTCTACCTGTCATTGGTGCCATGTAATGGAAAAAGAATCTTTTGAAAACGAAGAAGTGGCTCAGTTACTTAACGAATCTTATATTTCGATCAAAGTCGATCGTGAAGAACGGCCGGATATTGATAATTTATATATGGCGTATTGCCAAGCATTAACCGGGCAAGGTGGATGGCCTTTAACAGTATTGCTAACCCCTGACCAAAAGCCATTTTATGCGGGCACGTATTTTCCGAAAGAGACTAAATATGGTCGAATCGGTATGATGGATATGCTGTCTCAGATTCGTGATAAATGGACAGAAGATCGTGAAAATATTGTTCGATCGGGTGATGATATTGTAGAACGTATGAATCGCCAGCAGACGAAGATTACGAAGTCTGGGCAGTTTGGTGAAGAACTTGTACATCGTGGATACAAAACATTTCAGAGTTCATTTGATGAAGTGTATGGTGGATTTGGCGGGGCGCCTAAGTTCCCGACTCCACATCATTTGATGTTTCTCAGTGCCTATTCTCATGTGTATCAAGAACCAGAAGCGTTACATATGGTGCGCAAAACATTAGATCATATGTATAGTGGCGGCATCTATGATCATATCGGATTTGGCTTTTCTCGTTATTCGACCGATGAGAAGTGGTTAGTTCCTCATTTTGAAAAAATGTTGTACGATAATTCATTATTAGCGATTGCTTATCTGGACGGATATCGTCTGACCAGTGAAACCAAATATGCACATATCGCAGAATCTATTTTTACTTATGTATTGCGGGATATGACTTCACCTGAAGGAGCTTTTTATAGTGCAGAAGATGCGGACTCCGAAGGGGTCGAAGGGAAGTTCTATGTATTTACTCGCGATGAGATCGAAGAAGTATTAGGCCTGGAAGAGATGCATAAATATTGTAACGTGTATGATATAACGCCTGAAGGTAATTTTGAAGGTAAAAATATTCCAAACTTGATTCCTTTTTCTACCTCAGAAATTGCAGAGCAACGTGATCTCAATGAACTGGCATTACGCACCGATCTAGAAGAAGCCCGTCAGAAATTATTTGATTATCGTGAGCAACGCGTGCACCCTTCCAAAGATGATAAAGTGTTAACCGCATGGAACGGCATGATGATTGCGGCTCTCGCTAGAGCAAGTCAAACTTTACAAAAACCTGAATATGCACAAGCAGCAGTTAAAGCAGCTGATTTTATTTGGGAACATATGCGTCGTGAAGATGGTCGTCTGCTTGCTCGCTACCGTGATGGGGAAGCCGCTTATAGTGCTTATGTCGATGATTATGCTTATTTGATCTGGGGCTTACAAGAATTGTATGAAGCGACTGGATTAGCGAAGTATCTACAACAAGCGATAACACTCAAAGAACAATTGATTGCTCTATTTTGGGATGAAGAGCAGGGTGGATTTTATTTCACAGGTCAAGATGGAGAAGCATTGATTACTCGTACAAAAGAAATTTATGATGGAGCGATGCCATCGGGTAATTCTGTTGCGGCATGGACATTAGCCAAATTAGCTGCGGTGACGCAAGATATAGAACTGCGTCAATATGCCGAACAAATTGTGACTACATTTACAGGTACGGCTGAGCAATATCCAGCAGGGTATTCGATGTTACTACTTGCGGGATTGCAATTGTTGCAAGGGAATCAAGAAATTGTACTCGCAGGGAAAGTAGAAGATATCCATTTTCAAGAAATGATCGCTGAAGTGCAAAAAGCTTATTTACCATTTGCTTCTCTAATTATTCATGCAGATGGTACATCAGGTGAAGCCATTAGAGAGTTGCTTCCTCATTTGCAAGACAAAGGTATGCAACAAAGTCAGGCAACCGCGTATATCTGTGAAGGTTTTGTCTGTCATGAGCCATTAACGACAGTAGAAGCATTGCGTGAGTCTGTTCATCGCCCTGTGCATCTAAAATAGTTAAACAACTTGTAATCTAGCAGATAAGATTTTCAATTATATGAAAACCTACTTCTACATTCACATGTGGAGTAGGTTTTCTTTTGTATAGGTGATTATCTAGTAATTTACAACTATATCGTATAAAATAACAAAGTTGGTAGAAATGTATACATAGCAGAATAGGAGTTAGATGAAATGAATGAAGCAGGAACCAGTTCTCACGGCTACGCAGGATTTTGGAAAAGAACAGCAGCGACGTTGATCGATGGATTTATTGTCGGATTTGTGTTATTGATTTTGCTAGGAATTCCTACGATCATCGGATTTGTGAATGGAACATGGATGAAGAATGAAAATGAATACACGACAGGCGATATTACTTTTTTGATTGTATTTTACATTTTATATGTTATTGCCGAATTAGTCGTACCGTGGTTGTATTTTAGTTTATTTGAAAAATCGAAATACCATGCCACACCAGGTAAAATGGCTCTAGGTATCATAGTAGTAGATCGTTATTTCCAACCGATTCGTTTTGGTCGAGCAACAGGACGCTTTTGGGCTAAAAATTTATCGTATATGATCTTATGCATCGGTTACATGATGGCAGGTTGGACACAATACAAGCAAGCATTACATGATATGGTCGCTAGCACCTATGTTGTAAATAAAAAAGATTGGGAACAATACATGTATATGCAACAACAGCAACAAGCAGCTTCTTGGAACCAACCAGAGATATCTCCTTATTTGCAAAAAGATCAACCCGAATTTAGATAAAAATTAAAGAGTCAGAGGAGAAACGATTATATTGTATGCAGGATTTTGGAAAAGGTTTGCAGCTATATGTATAGATGCGATTATTCTTAGTATTGTATATTTAATTTCAAGTGTTATTTTGAGTGTAGTTATTGTGGGTATCCTCCATCTTACAGACCATTCACTCAGTAATGAAGTCTTTATAGGAGATCTACTGCCTATTATTTTTCAATTATTATCTGTTTTGTTAACCTGGTTATACTTTGGATTATTTGAGAAGTCGAAGTATCAAGCAACTTTGGGTAAAATGATACTCAGAATCAAAGTAGTAAATCGTTCTATGCAACCGATAGGATTCGGACGTGCAGTAGCACGTTATTTCTTAAGAATATTATGTAATTTCACTTTAGGCATAGGATACATTATCGTTGGATTTACAAAGTATAAGCAAGGTATTCATGATATGATTGCAGATACGTACATTGTAAATAACCGCGCTCTGGATAATTACTTATATGAACAGCAATTTCAATCTCCACCACAGACCGAATATCCTTTGAATATGGATAAAAATATGTAGTTGGAAGCCTTATATCATCATTTGTAGGTTTGTTGAAAGTCTATTTTGCTTCAAGCAAAGTAGGCTTTTTTTGTTCAAATCTATTCAAAATTCTTAATTAAATGCTTACTCAATATAATTGTAACCGTTAACTATCACATAAATGGAAGAAACTGACGAAAATAAAGATATAAACTACTCTGAAGGAGAAGTATCATGAGTATATTGATTGTAGATGACTCCAGACTTAATCTTGTCTTTTTGCAAAATGTACTCGATACAGCAGGGTACAAGCATATACAGACGGCTTCTTCGGCTCAAGAAGCATTCGATATTCTTAGTATTCACGACCAAGTATCTCCTCGTAAAGCAGCGGCGATTGATTTAATTTTATTGGATATTGTAATGCCTGGAATCGACGGAATTGAAGCCTGTCGGATTATTAAGAGCTGTATCGTTTATCAGGATTTGCCTATTATTTTCCTCACCGCAGATCGGATTCATTTCAAAGAAGCTTTTAATGCAGGTGGTATGGATTTTATTGAAAAAGGTGGACCTGATTATGAACTACTGGCACGAGTTCAATCCGCTATTCGACTTAAAAAAGAAATGGATTCACGCAAAATTCGAGAAGAAAAAGTGCAAAAAGAACTGCAATTGGCTAAACATTTACAACGTAGCGTCCTCAGTCCACCAATTAATGAACCTACTATTCGAGTGCACAGTAGCTATCTACAATCGACCGAAGTATCCGGTGATATGTTGTACTGGAAAATGTTCGATCCACAGCATTGTGGTGTACTGCTCATTGATGTATCTGGTCACGGAATATCGGCTGCACTGATCAGTATGTCGATTCGTTCTCTGCTTGATGGCATTGTAGGTGTAGTGAAAGAGCCTCAACTGGTCTGTCAGGAATTGAACAAAAAGATGAGAGCACTATTTGGTAAAAATCGCCGTGCTGCTTACTTTACAGCGATTTATCTATTTATCGACTTAGAGTTAAAGCAAATTGAGTATTTTAATGCAGGACATCCACCAGGCTTATTATTTTTGAAAGATCAATTTCCTACTCAATTAACAGGCACAACCGTCCCAATCGGTATTCAAAATGATATGAAATTAGATACAGCTACAGTGACGTACGAGACACCTGCACGCATTGTCTTATACACCGATGGATTAGTCGAAAAGCCTGGCGTCTCTATCCATGCAGGAATCGAAAAGTTAGAACACTATGCTCAAAGCCTACACTATTTGGAAAATGAAGCGTTCGTAGTGAAATTAGAACGTTTGATTCAGCATCGTAAAGATGATGTCTGCATTATTTCGATTGAATTGACATGAGAAAGGTATGGAGGAGGTACCCACTATGGAGCGTAGTGTGATTGCTAGAGCCAAAACAGTGCAAGATGCCGTGGAGCAAGCTCTAACTTTGCTAGATGCTACCAAGCAACAGGTTCATATTGAAGTGATGGAAAGTGAAGCCAAAGGGATGCT
This sequence comes from Paenibacillus sp. PK4536, assembly GCF_028594455.2. Taxonomy (NCBI): domain Bacteria; kingdom Bacillati; phylum Bacillota; class Bacilli; order Caryophanales; family Paenibacillaceae; genus Paenibacillus; species Paenibacillus sp. PK4536. The sequence continues at coordinate 4,160,428 of NZ_CP126313.1, read as the reverse complement.
TGGGCTTTATTCCAAGCAAGCTGTAGTCAAAGTAACACTCAAAACAGAAGAAATACTAGATCAATCGCTGGATATGGCAGAGTATTCTCCGCCGATCTCTATAGCTGAAGCCAGTGTGAATATACCACCTTCTAGAATCGAACATCCAGTCACTACCCCCTCTATAGATGATACAGAAGGTAAAGTATGGATTGAAGCAGGGCAAGTCTATTTTCATTCCAAAGGAAACCATCAACCTAGTATTCGTGCAACTGAACAGGTATCTCTTTGGATTGACGAAGTACCTATTCTCGCAGGGGAAACAGTAAAATTATCTGCTGGCGATATTGTCCGATATGAAGTAGAAGATAAAGTGGTAGAACCGGTCTGGGACATTCATATTGATGATAAAGCAATGAATGTACAATTACGAATTGAAGCAGGATATCGCATTATTCGGCAGGTTGTTGATACTCCACCAACATTGCGATTGGTTCTCAAAGCAGAAGAACAGAAGCAACATACACCGATTGAACCGATAGCCGTACGCAAAAAATTAATCGAGCAAAAAGTAGTCTACGGTCTGTACCATGATGAGATCAAAAAAGCTTGCCTGAGTGAAGTAAATGATACATTTCTGATTGCAGAAGGTGAGCAGGCAATCGCAGGTACGAATGGATACTTTGAGATTAAAGTCGATACCAAGACTCGCAAAGTACAGCCAAAAATGCGCGAAAATGGAACAATCGATTATCGTGAGATTAAAGAATTTCCTTGTGTCGATGATGGTGATTTGATCGGTCTAATCTATCCACCTGTGATTGGCATAAATGGAGTCAATGTATTTGGAGAACCTGTTCTAGCACCACCGGTAACAGGTGTAATTGTGTTAACTGGTCATGGTACACAGCTATCTCAAGATGGATTGGAAATTCTTGCTACACGTACCGGAATGCCTGAAGTGATTATACAGGGAAGACATGTAAAGGTTGCGATTATTCCGAAGCTTGAGCATCGTGGAGATGTTGCTCTTCAGACAGGCAATATTCATTTTCAAGGTGATGTTGAAATTAGCGGCACAGTTCAAGATACAATGAAAGTCGAAGCAGATGGTAATATTCATATTAAAGGCAATGTGAATATGGCAGAAATTATAGCAACTCAGTCATTAATGGTCACTGCTAATGTGATCGGAAGCGAAGTAGCTGTTGGACAATTGTTCCTTTTTTATGGTCAAGCAGAACCTATTTTGCAAGTGATTTTGCAACAAACGGAATTTTTGACGACAGCGATCGAGCAATTGAATCGCGCAGCAGCTTTTAAAATCACAGATATTGATCAGCATGGGCTTGCTCCTTTGCTTGACGTTTTATTTCGTGGACGGTTTAAAGAGTTGCATAAGCAATTACTTTTGTTTATGCGTACTATAGAAGAACACAAAGCGTTAATCAATGAAGAATGGCAAAAATATATCAAAGAAATCAAAAATGGTTTTTTAAATCTAACAATGAGTCATTTTAAAACAGCACAGGATTTAGATCGTTTTGTTAAGCGAACAGCCTATTTGTTAGACCGAGTTGTTTTACCTCAATTGGATCATATTTTTGCACAATTTCATTATATTCAGAATAGTCAAATTCTTGTAGGTGGGCCAGTCCAAGTGAAAAAAGGATGTTACAACACACAATTGCGCTGTGCAGGATTACTTGAAGTGACAGGATTTCTACGTGGTGGAGATTATTATGCCGCCAAAGGGATGCATATTCAAGAAGCTGGCACGATAGGCAGTAATTCTACGAAATTAACCGTCAAAGAAGGCGCAGTGATTCATGTGGACAAGTTACTAGGCGGAACGATTTTACAGATCGGCTCCAAAATGCACCATTTTAAAGAAGATACCTTTAATGTCAAAGCACGCTTGAATGAGGATCGCCAATTTGTATGGTAGGAGAGTGAAAAATAATGTTTGCATATCAAATCGTGACCGATGAAGTACAAGCTACAATTTATTTTGAAGGTGATATTGATATTGATGCTGGGGATGTATTAGAGGACGAGATCGAACCGGCTGTAGCACCGTATACGAATATTATATTGAATTTGGAAAAGGTATTCTTTGTAGATTCTTCTGGGATTGGACTGATTATTCGTCTGGTACAAGTGTTGCAAGAATTAGGGCGTAATGTCTATATTGAACAAACTCAACCGGAGGTTATGGAAGTTTTTGAATTGCTTCAACTGGATGAGATTCTGGGCAAGGAAATCTTTAGATAATGAAAGAAAAGAACGGTTATACGATATTGCTCAGCCTTGTAGGGGTAGCAAGTATCGTATATATGATCCGCGAATGGCATTCAATTGCATTGTTTGCAATTGCGCCGATTCTGTTTCTTATCGTTTTGTTGGATCTGTTTCCGGTCAGATTACTAAGCGGTGAGGAGTACAGCGGAAGTCTGGTTGGGTTTCTTATTCTTGCGCTTGCTTTTGGGTATAATCCTGCTATTTTGGGAATAGTCATCAGTACGATTATATCTTACACACGCAAAAAGAATTTTGATATTCGGCAAATGAATCTTTTTCGAATCTGCTCTGCATTAGGCAAAAGTGTAATTAGTATTTATTTATCGTATCAAGTGATGGAAGCCTTGAATCCTTTTTCTACCTATATTCAGGCAGGGCTAGGAGCTCTAGTATTTAGTCTGGTCTATATGTTATTACTAGCAGGTGCTTCTACAACGATTATCGGCACACCTTTTCTTAATGATATGGTGCTCAAATTAAAAGAGTTGATCGTACCTGTATTGTTATGTACGATTATCGTTCCTCATTTTCTAAGACATATCTCGTTAGGCAATATCGTATACGAAACAGTGTATGTGTTATTGTTTTTGCTACTAATTATTTTTTTGTCGCATGGATTTATTCGTCAATTACAGATTCGAATGAAATCTTCAGAAGAGTTTATTCGATTAAGCGAATTGAGAATTTCTCAACGTAATGAAGGGCATGGTAAGAACACAGGGATTCTTTGTCAGTATATGTTGGAACTACTGGCGTATCCCAAAAAAAGAAGAACAGATTTAGTCAATTACACTACACTACATGATATTGGTAAATCATTATTACCGATGGAGATTCTGACGAAGCGTGGTGCATTATCTTTAACAGAAGAAAAAGAGTATCAGTCTCACGCTACTGAAAGTTCTAATATTATTTATGCGATTAGTGGAGATAAGAAAGCAGCAGCCTGGGTACTTCATCATCATGAACGTTATGATGGCAAAGGATTCCCGTCTGGCTTAAAAGGTCAGGATATTCCTTATGAATCGCGTATTATAGCGCTCTGCAATCATTTGGAACATTTGTTAAGTAGTCATTCCGATAATGTAGACGTCTTACACCAATTACAACGACTTTCAGGCAAAGTATTAGATCCTAAGTTGATACAACGGATCACATTAGAGATTATTATCGCTTTGCGCCAGCTTGTGATCACTAAGCCGTTACTTGAAGGTTCGGATCTGATTGATTCAGAACTTCCATCTGTAGATGAACACAAAGAAATGAGTGGATTCACTGGTGGGACTGTATTGCTTAAATATAAAGACCATCATAGTCTGCAAGAGATGGAAGACATTCATTTGAAAAATCAATTAGGGCCACTGGCTGAACATGCATTACGTGTCTCTGAAAATTTCTATGAAGTGATCCAGAGTAATCAAAAAACATTTGAAGCTCATTTTTATCCAGAAAATAATTGGGTTGCTATTGTATTAACAGATATTACACCGGCGTTAGAATACCGTGAACAATTGCATCAAAGTACGATGCGCTCGTATAAAGATGTGATCGAAACACTTTCTAAAAGCAAAATTGATATCTGTCTAGAACAACAAGAGATTGAAGAACATCTGGGTAGTCCACTAGCTAATATGGATATTATGACTAAAAGCGACGTATCTTCAGGACGCTCATTGGTGATGGAGTATATTCCAGAAGAGCTCAAAATCAATCAACCGAAAAAACTGATGCATATTAAACTCGCTGTATCTGAAGGAGTTACCAATCTGATTAAACATGCTGCACATGGCAAATTGTCTGTGTATAGTAAGCCTAATGTTCTGCAAATTTATATTACAGATCATGGTTCAGGTATTCCTATTCATGAGTTGCCTAAGATGATACTGATCTCAGGATATAGTAGTAAGCGTTCACTAGGTAAAGGTTTTGCATTGATGTACACCTCAGCAGATCGAATTATGGTGCATACCAGTTCAAAGGGAACATCTATTTTGCTAGAGTTTGATGTTTTGTTAGAAGAAGCAGGTTAATGATAGATATATATCGCTATCATTAACTTGTTTTTATATAAACTAGCGATATAATAAAGGCATTATCAGGTCGTTATAGAAAAAGAGAGCATATACAACTCAAAATGATAACGTGTGCATAGGAGGAGAAATATGGGCGACTGGCAGGGAGATACACTGTTAAAGCAGTTATATACAGATACTGCGGCACAACATTCATTATCTTTTGCAGAAGAAGGACAGGATCGATCTCAAGGACGAACATTATTGCAACAGCTTATCGGTATATTTCCATCAAATGATAGTGATGAAGTAAAGCTTTTGGAAACCGTTGATTGTGGTACATATATTCGCAAGCGGATAGAATTGTCCGCTTCTCCTTATAGTTCATTTGCTGCTTATGTCTTAATTCCCAAACATCTAACGACACCTGCACCCGCAGTGATTGCTATTCATGGTCATGGCTACGGTAGCCGTGAGATTGTAGGCCTATTGCCAAATGGAGAAACCGATCTCAATACACCGGGTATTCATCAACATTATGCTGTACAACTGGTCAACCGAGGGCTGATCACTATAGCTCCTGATGTGATCGGTTTTGGAGAAAGACGATTAGCTGAAGATATGGCTAGAAATGCAGAGGTTGCTAATTCATGTGATTCTTTATCGAGCCGAATGTTATTAATGGGGAAGACGTTGGCTGGATTTAGAGTACATGAACTATTGAAAGTAGTAGATGTTCTAAGTGAAATGCCAGAAGTGGATGCAGAGCGGATTGGGATTATGGGATTTTCAGGAGGAGCATTGATTGCTTATTTGATAGCGGTACTTGATCAACGGATACGTGCTACAGTACTTACAGGATTCACCAATACGTATCAGGACAGTATTCTGCATATTCATCACTGTATCTGTAATTATATTCCCGGTCAGGCGGTGTATGCCGACTTGCCTCAATGGATCGGTCTGATCGCGCCACGACCTTTATTTGTAGAAGGGGGAAAGGGTGACCCGATTTTTCCTTTAGAAGGTGTGGAGCAGGCGATAACACAGTTACAACAGATCTATCTACAGCATCATGCAGAAGAACAATTTGCATATGATTTATTTGAAGGTGGGCATGAGATTAGTGGACGATATGCGTATGATTGGATACAAAAAAAGCTTACGATATTCGACTAAATGATAGTCTATATCGCAAGCTTTTGGAAAGTATTCTTCATTAAATGAATAGAGTAGAGATTAGTTATCGCGAATAATCGCTTGAATTTCTTCTTCGTCATCGTTGATAACTAATTCTACCTGTTCTTTAAATACACGTGCATTATACTCACTGAACATATAACGTAAGATCGCTTCGTTCAGATTACTTTCGACTAAATATTGGCTTCGTCCTTCTGTCCACACTTCTGCGGTGTAACCCGTGTCTTCTTCCCAGGAAAGTTGAACCGTTACATCCGTAGGTTTGAGTCCTTTGCGTTCAGCGATATTCAAGCACACTGCGTTAATGATTTCATCCATACTGAGTCGCATAGGCATTAACGTCTGTTGTACGGATCAGCGGATTTTTTACGTTGACGAATCATACGGTAAATACCACGAGCCGCTATAAATAGAATATAAATAGCAAATAAGTTGATAACTAATCCTAACAAGTCTCCGAACATTCCCATATTACCGAACATTCCGCCGAATAACATACCGGCAAGACCACCAATCATTAATCCTTTGAAAAAGCTACCACCGCTGAAAAATCCACGATTAGCTGTTGAACCGGCTGTAGTATTTTTGCTACGGTTCGTGCTGTTCATTGTACTGCTATTGCTATCTGTTGATTTTTTAGGTGTTGTTGTGTAAGACTTCGGTGAAGATTTGAATCCACCACTACGTCTTGCATCTGCATCATTAGCAAATCCGCTAAATAAGGTGAAGAATAATGTGAATGCTACAAAAACCATCAGCATTTTTTTCATTGTGTTCATGATCCTCCTAGTAGTTGTCTTCAATGACAGTATAGTTATTATACGAAGCACTTATTATTAGGTTTCAAAATGTTTTAATATTGATTCTCTTTATTTTGAACCATTGGCTTCGTATAAACTGTTCATTGGTGTTGAGGTTGTGAGGAGCTTTCTGTTGTTGTGGAATTTTTGAGCATGTCGATCACCCATGTTGTCCATTCCAAATTCGCTTTAGCTGTTGCCAATGCTTTTTGACGCAAAATGTATAATCCAAAATCGCGTGTACCGAATTGACGTACTTCTTCAGGCATTTTGTGAATCGCTTGCTCAAAGTAATGAATACGTTCTTGGTAATAAATAGATCGTGTACTAAACAAAGAGATAGCGTTTTCGCGATCGGTTGTCCATAAGCAAAATGCTTTGAGAACCAACTCATCACGACTAACAGGTTCACCCGCAGGAAGTTGCATCCATTCTTTGAGACGTTGCTCTCCTAGAGGGGTAATTGCGTAAATCTTTTTGTCTGGCTTGTCTGTTTGTTGAATCCATTCTGCGGATAACAGATGTTGTTCTTCCATGCGTGATAACAATGGATAAATTTGACTATGTTTTGCCTGCCAAAACGGTTGAATCTTGAGCATCAAGTCGTAACCTGACGAATTATTGCGTGCAAGCAAGGCAAGTAAACCATAAGATAGCGTGTTCATAGGGCATTCTCTCCTATCTTTTAAAACAGCCATTTGGCCGATTTAAGATAAAGTGTACACTACAACTGTATGCTTTCGCAAGGAAGCTCATAGCGATTTTATATAAAGTTATTGAAATATAAAAAAGATAGACAAAGAATGTTCAAATTTTGAAATGAAGCAATATTTTGCTCGTTTCAATAAAAATAAATAGCAAAAAGACGTGGATCAGTGACCTCCACGTCTGATATATCTACAGCCTTTTATGCTGTATTTTGAAGCGAATAATCGGTTGAAAATTAAGAGTTAGAAGGGACTTCAACCTGATCATAACCATTGACAAGTAGCTCTAATTGTCCTGTTGCTGGATCAATAATCATGCCGTGTACAGGAACGCTAGCAGGAAGTAAAGGATGGTTTTTGATAATGTCTACGCTACGCATAACGCCTTCTTTTTCGTTATCAAAACCTTGAAGCCATCTTTTAAGTTTAATCCCTGAATTTTCGAGTGTAGTCAGTACTTCTGGCGCAATTCCGCGTTCATGGATTTTCTCAATCATATGATCTGAGTTCAGTGAAGCCATACCACATCCATGATGACCAACTACGATCACTTCTTCTGCTTTTAATTCGTAAATAGCGACAAGAATACTACGCATTACACTACCAAATGGTTGTGAAATAATAGCACCTGCGTTTTTTAGAATTTTGGCATCACCGTTACGAATATTCATTGCTTTAGGCAATAATTCAGTCAAACGGGTATCCATGCACGTCAAAATGACCAACTTTTTCTCAGGAAAAGGACTGGAAAGATACGCTTCATACTCTTTACTTGTCACGAACTCCTGATTGTGTTGCATAATAGTTGTAATCGAATTCATTGATTATCCTCCTGCTCATCTTACGGATTCATAATAAAAAATTAGGCTAATGCTTTGCGTCCATCAAGAACGCGAATACTTCTACTATAGTACTGAGAAGCACTACTGAGTCTGAGTGAAGAACCTGCATCATCGGTTGATAATGTCAATTCATCATCATCATAATACGATTCACCACTTTGATGCATGGTGAGTGTTAGTACATTGCTTTCGATAACGGTATCTCGTTTGCCAGGCTCATCAATTAAACGAAGTGCCGGGATACCACCTGTACATCCGCAATCTTCATTATCTACGAAAATTCGAATAACAGCTTTGTTATCTCCTATTTTGCGTGCTAAATACTGTTCTGCTTGAGGGGTTACATTTACTTTTACCATTACGATTCACTCCTTAGAAGTTACAGGTATTATGATATGAGCAAAAATGGTTAAATGTATTCTTATAGACTCATAAATCAAAGTGTATAGCACAATCTGATGAATGATGTCTATAATATTTAATTGTGTACCATTGATTATACGTCTAGAAGAACGTATCATCAAGAGGTGTCTTTTTACAAAAATAACAATATTACATGTCATAGCCCAAGTGTTGTGTATGTAAGCAGAGAGGTGAACCCTATTATGGAACAATATGTACAAGATACGTTGACGCAATTCCGGCAATTGGTTCGCAAAATTAGCAGTTATGGTGAAGCGCTCGCATTGATGGGATGGGACTTGCGTACAGGAGCCCCACGTAAAGGTGCAGAGCTACGTGCAGATACGATTGGTGTACTAGCAACAGAACATTTCAAACTGTCTGTATCGAAAGAAATGGGCGGGTATATTGAAATCTTGTCACGTCCAGATGTATTTGAACAATTAGAAGACAATGACAAACGCATTGTACAAGATGTTCGTAAAGAGTATGAACTAAATGAAAAGATTCCACCTGAAAAAATTCAAAAATATTCTAGCTTAACGACTCATGCACAAACGGTATGGGAAGAAGCCAAACATAATGATGATTTTAAAGGCTTTGAGCCATTACTTAGTGAGATTGTAGCAATGAAACGTGATTTTATTGATTACTGGGGTGTGAAAGAAACACGTTATGATACATTGCTCGATATGTATGAGCCTGATTTGACAGTCGCCAAATTAGATGTGGTATTTGATCGATTGAAAGCACGTCTTGTTCCTTTATTGGAAAAAATCAAGCAATCTGCACATCAACCTGACAATGATTTTTTGAAGCAACAGTATGATATTGGTCAACAAGAAAAGATAGGTCATTTGTTGCTTAAAGAAATGGGTTTTGATTTTGATGCAGGACGCTTAGACGAAAGTGTGCATCCTTTTGCTACAGGTCTTAATCCAGGAGATGTACGGATTACAACAAATTATATGCCTGAAGATGTGATGAGTGCGATTTTCAGTTCTCTTCATGAAGGCGGACATGCATTGTACGAGCAAAACATTTCGCACGATCTAGCAGGCACTCCATTGGCAACAGGAACATCGATGGGGATTCATGAATCTCAATCCCGTTTCTGGGAAAATGTAGTAGGACGTAGTCGTTCATTCTGGGATCGTTATTATAGTGATCTGCAACAGTTGTTCCCTGAACAGCTTAAAGAAGTATCACTTGATACGTTCTATCGTGCAGCAAACCGTGTAGAAAATACATTGATTCGTATCGAAGCTGACGAGTTAACATACAACCTTCATATCATTATTCGTTATGAAATTGAAAAAATGTTATTTAACGAAGGTCTAGATGTGAAAGATTTGCCTAAAGTATGGAACAGTAAATATCAGGAGTACCTGGGTATTACACCACCTAATGATGTACTAGGCGTATTGCAAGATGTACACTGGTCAGGTGGAGACTTTGGATATTTCGCTTCCTATTCACTGGGAAATATGTATGCAGCGCAAATGACGCATACGATGCGCAAAGAACTGCCTGATTTTGAAAAGTGGATTGCTGAAGGTAATCTATTGCCGATCAAAGAATGGTTAACAGATAAAATTTATAAATATGGTAAAAGTCGTACTCCTTCCGAATTGATTCAGCAGATTACAGGTGAAGACTTGAACCCGGATTATCTTGCAGACTATTTGGAAGAAAAATATAACGAGATTTATCATTTACAAACTTCAAATTAATGTAGCAAGAAGCTTTCATCTGCGAGTAGTCTAAGCCGATGAAAGCTTTTTGTTTTGCTATTCTTTTATCTAATAACAGACGAATATGATATTGTCGAATACCGGTAAATCAAGTAGGATAAAAGCTATACTCAAAAGAGTAAATGAGATTACAAAATACAGATAGAGAAAAAGAAGTGGAGTAGGGAGAGAAAGACGCATGGGTTTTCGCGTGATCAAAACGGCTATTGCGGCATTATTAGCAGTAGTTGCAGCCAGCACTTTAGGAGTTCCAAGTGCAATGTCGGCGGCGTTATTAGCTATACTGGGAGTCGATGTTACACGTAAACGAAGTCTCAAAACGATTTCAGCGCGATTTTTTGCTTCGTTGATCGGAATGATTTGTGCTTTTGTTTTATTTTCATTATTTGGATTTCATCACTGGGTATTTGCCTTATATATTTTAGTGGCGTTTCCTTTGATTACACGGGCTGGGTTTAGTGCAGGTATTGTTACCAGTTCTGTGGTAGTCGTGCATATTTTTAATGGAGCGACGTTAACAGCACATACGATGTTAGTAGAAATTGAACTGTTATTGATCGGTCTAGGATCAGCGGCTATTGTCAATCTGATCTATATGCCTAATCCTCATCAGCGCTTAGATGCAATTCGTAGTGAAGTCAATGAGCTGTTGTCTCAAATGTGTGAGCAGATCGCCAAAACGCTTCGCAGTCCTTCTTTTGCTTGGGACGGAAAAGAAGTGATCGAAGCCTATACCAAAGTAGAGCAAGGACTGACCGAATCGAAGCGTGAATTGGAAAATCAGATGTTGCATACCGATGAGTCATGGACAGTCTATTTTTATATGCGAAAACAGCATTTGGATTCGATTCAGAATATGATGCAATTGGTAGCTCAAGTGTATCGTAAAATGCCTCAAGCTGATGCCGCTGCTGAAATGTTCGAACAATTATCCAGAGATGTCAAAACGCCGTATTATACTGGAAAAACCGAACATTTGCTTTTAGCATTGGAAGAAGAATTTCGAAATATGGATTTACCGACAACACGTGAAGAATTTGAAATGCGTTCCGCTATCTTGCAATTATGCAGAGAATTGGGTCAGTACCTAAAAATATCCAAACGTGATAAATTGCGTAACCCCTTGCTAGGTATGGATAATAAGGTAAAATAGAATATAAGTTTAATCATAGAAGCTATCTATATCGTCACACGTTATGATAGCTTTTATGCTAAATTCTTTTCACCAATTTGGAAAAAAGTTAAATTTTATTGACCTTTGGAAGATTATAAATATAAAATGATAACAATTAATAAGAAATGTTTACATTGCGTTAAAGATTGAAGGCGAGGAGGCAATCCAAATTTGAACACAGAATCGGTATTGGAAATCAGAGACCTGACAGTAGCTTTTCGTATCAAAGACGAGTATTACCCTGCTGTCGATCAACTGAACTTAACGATCAACAAAAACGAAGTTTTGGCTATTGTAGGTGAATCGGGTTGCGGTAAAAGTGCCTTGGCACTTTCTCTGACACGACTTCATGATAGCAAAAACACACGTATTGAAGGTGAACTGCTTTTTAAAGGGCAGGATTTGAACACATTGTCACCTGGACAGATGAACAAAATTCGTGGTTCCGAAATTGGAATGATTTTTCAGGACCCATTAACAGCGTTGAATCCTTTGATGACGATCGGCAAACAAATCGAGGAAAATCTCGATTATCATACGTCGCTATCTCGAAAAGAAAAAACAAAGCGTGTTATCGAATTATTGGAAAATGTAAATATTGTTGATCCAAAAAGGGTGTATGCCCAATATCCACATGAGTTATCTGGTGGGATGAGACAGCGGATTATGATAGCGATTGCCATTGCATGTCGCCCTTCATTAATTATCGCTGATGAACCAACAACAGCTCTAGATGTAACGATTCAATCTCAAATTTTGGACTTACTGAAGCAATTGCAAGCCGAAAATGACGCCGGTATTGTTCTTATCACGCATGATCTTGGTGTTGTGGCTGAAATGGCAGACCGTGTCGTTGTAATGTATGCAGGCGAAATTGTAGAAATTGCTGATGTAAACGAGTTATTCAACAATCCCAAACATCCGTATACCCGCTCACTATTGGCTTCAATGCCAGGAGCAAATGTAGGGCAGGAGAGCTTACATGTGATTGAAGGTCGTGTACCTTCATTACAGAATATCCCTCGCGGTTCCTGTCGCTTCTCAGAACGTATTCCTTGGATTCCACAGACGCATCATGCAGAGCATCCTGAGCTGAATGAAGTGGCTCCGCAACATTGGGTGCGTTGTACATGCTATCAGAATTTTCATTTTGAAGATGAAGTGGGAGATGGAAAGGAGATTGTATTGAATGGCATTGCTGGAACTCAATAACCTAAAAGTACATTATCCGATTCGTGGTGGCTTTTTCCAGCGTGTTGTCAGTCATGTCAAAGCAGTAGATGGCTTATCGATTCAGATCGAAGCAGGTAAAACTTACGGGCTTGTCGGTGAATCCGGATGTGGCAAAACAACAACAGGACGCGCAATTATCGGACTCAATAAAATAACAGAAGGAAATGTAACCTTTGAAGGGCAAGATTTAACCAAAATTGCTCACAAAAATCAGCATTCCTTACGCCGGGATATTCAAATGATTTTTCAAGATCCGTATTCTTCGCTAAATGGTAGAAAGCGTGTACTGGATATTATTGCAGAACCACTACGTAATTTTGAAAATTTAACCAAAGAAGAAGAACGTAGACGTGTGCAAGATTTACTTGAAAAAGTAGGTTTGAATCCAGAAGCGGCTTTTAAATATCCGCATGAATTTTCAGGTGGACAGCGTCAGCGGATCGGTATCGCCAGAGCATTGACGCTGAATCCGAAGCTGATTATTGCAGATGAACCGGTATCTGCTCTGGATGTATCGGTGCAAGCACAAGTGCTTAACTTTATGAAAGAAATCCAGAAAGAATTTAATCTAACCTACTTATTTATCAGTCATGATCTAGGGATTGTACGTCATATGTGTGATGAGATCGGGATTATGTATCGTGGTCGTCTGGTAGAACAGGGGAATACAGAAGATATTTATGAGAATCCACAACATGTGTATACCAAGCGATTGATTTCAGCGATTCCGAATATTGATCCAGGTCAGCGCCAAGCGAGTACACAGGCACGTCAAAATATTTTATCTTCATATCAACAAGATCTTAATAATCTCTTAGACCCAGAGGGCAAGCCATTGGCATTGAAGTCGATCAGCTCGTCACATCAAGTCGCATTACCATAGGGGGGAAATTAAATTATGTGGAAATTTACGCTTCGCCGCATTCTGATCATGATTCCCCAATTGTTCGTACTGAGCGTGCTGATCTTCCTCTTAGCTAAAGCAATGCCGGGCGATGCGTTAACGGGTGCTATGCAAGCCAATCCGAATGTGAGTCCACAAGTCTTAGCAGAACAACGGGAAAAATTAGGTCTAAATGATCCAGCATGGCAGCAATATGGACGTTGGGTAGGAAATTTAGTACAAGGGGATCTGGGAAAGTCATATGTACATAAAATTGGCGTTGCTGATCTGATCGGCAGTCGTCTGGCGAATACCTTTTACCTTGGTGTTGCAATTCTGGTTTTAACGTATTTGATTTCGATTCCACTAGGGATTTTGAGTGGTCGCTATCAGAATTCATTATTAGACAAAACGATTACAGGTTATACGTATCTCAGTTTTGCTACACCGCTATTTATATTTGCACTATTAATACTATTCGTGTTTGGATTCCAATTAGGATGGTTCCCAACAAGTGGTAGTGTAGATGTAGGGATAGATCCAGGCTCCGGTTCGTACTATGCGAATAAGTTTTATCATTTGATCTTGCCTGCAATAGCAGGGGCATTAGTAAGTACAACAGCAACGATTCAATACCTTCGTAATGAAGTGATTGATACAAGATTGAAAGATTTTGTGAAAACAGCTCGTTCTAAAGGGGTGCCTGAGTCTAAAGTATATTCAAAACACATTTTGCGTAACTCTTTACTTCCTATCGCTGCTTTTCTTGGTTATGACTTAACAGGCGTACTGGCAGGTAATCTGTTTATCGAATCTATTTTTGGATATCCAGGACTAGGGCAGTTATTTTTACAATCCATTACACAACGTGATTATTCTGTAGTTACCATACTGGTTATGCTTTCCGGCTTACTTGCTCTTATCGGTACATTATTGTCGGATATCATTTTAAGTTGGGTTGATCCACGTATTCGGATTGGCTAAGCTGAAGCACATTATACAATCTGGCACGTACCATCAGACATAAGAACGGAGGAAGCCTGTAATGGGAATGAGAGCTCAAACATTTGCACCTGAAGAAACGATTCAAAAATCACCTTCAAGTTGGTCGATTTTAGGTAAAGAATTAATCAAAGATAAAATGGCGATGATTTCCTTAATCTTTTTAGCATTATTTTTGATTGTTATTTATGGGTCTATATTCTTTATTGATCAAGAAGCTGTGACCAAAGTTGATTTGACCTCCATCAAGGCTCCACCTAGTGCAGATCATTGGTTAGGGACAGATCGAGCAGGTAGTGATATTTTCGGTCAAGTGATGATCGGAGCACGTAATTCGATTACGATTGCGTTTGCAATTACCATTTTTGCTGCTGTTATTGGTCTAAGCATAGGATTAATCGCAGGTTTCTTTGGTGGAATCGTAGATAATATTATTATGCGTTTTATCGATTTTATTCTTGTTCTTCCTTTTTTAATGTTAGTTATCGTATTTGTAACTATTGTACCTAAATATAATATATGGTCATTTATTTTCATTATGACTGCCTTTCTCTGGGTAGGTAAAGCTCGTTTGATTCGAGCCAAAGTACTTGCTGAACGAGAATTGGATTATGTACAAGCCTCCAAAACATTAGGTACGCCAAACTGGAAGATTATCGCTTTTGGTATACTTCCTAACCTGAGTTCAATCGTTATCGTAAATATGACATTGAATCTTGCTGGTAATATCGGGATTGAGACAGGGCTATCTTTCCTCGGATTTGGATTACCTCAAAGTACACCAAGTCTAGGGACGATTGTAAGTAATGCAACAGACCCTGATATTTTGCAAAACTATTGGTGGATGTGGTTACCAGCATCGCTGCTGATTTTGGTTCTTATTCTAGCGATTAACTTTGTCGGTCAAGCCCTCAAACGTGCGACAGATGCTAGACAGCGATTAGGATAATAAATTTACAGTACGATCATCAAAAGGAGGAAAATTTATGTTGGGAAATACAAAGAAAAAAATCGTATCTATTTTGTTCATTGCATTTGTATTGGTGTTATCTGCTTGTACAAGTGGAAAGTCAACACCAACGGCTCAAGATGCACCAGCAACCAATGAAAGTGTTAAAGAGTCTGGTAAGTTTCCAAAAGCAGCAACGAACACAGCTGCTGCAATTGAAGGTGGAACGATGAATTATGGTTTGATTTCCGATACTCCGTTTGAAGGTATTTTGAATCCTATTTTCTACAGTGGTAACCCGGATTTTGAAGTCATTCAATTCTTCTATCCGTCTTTCTTTGCTACTGATGAGAACTTTGATGTAAAAGATGGCGGAGCTGCTAACATTAGCTTCTCTAACGACAACAAAACAGTTAATGTCAAAATTGATGACAAATTAAACTGGTCTGATGGCAATCCTGTAACAGCAGAAGATTATGCTTTTGCTTTTGAAGTGATTGGTAACAAAGACTATGATGGTGTACGTTATGATACAAGCTTTATGAATATTGTTGGTATGGAAGATTACCATGCAGGTAAAGCAAAAACAATCTCAGGTATCAAAATCGTAAATGATAAAGAAGTACAAATTGACTTTAAAGAAGCAGATCCTTCTGTAAAATCAGGTTTATGGTCTTATCCTTTAGAGAAAAAAGTATTTGGAGATATTCCTGTAGCAGATATGTCTTCTTCTGATCCTGTACGTAAAAACCCTATCGGTTATGGCCCGTACAAAATCAAAGCGATGGTTACAGGTGAGTCTGTACAATTTGAAGCAAATAAAGATTACTTCCACGGCGCACCTAAATTAGCAGGTGTTAATCTAAAAGTAGTAAATCCTAATGTAGTGATTGAATCGTTGAAAAAAGGCGATATTGATTTAGCTTCATTCCCGAACAGTCTATATGATGGTAAAAATGTTCCGACGAATGTTGAGTTCTTAGGTAGACAAGAATTGTCTTATGATTATATTGGTTTCAAACTAGGTAAATTTGATAAAGCTAAAGGCGAAAGCATTATGAATCCAGATGCTAAGATGGCGAATAAAGAATTGCGTCAAGCGATGGGTTATGCTTTGAATAATGAACAAGTAGGTACACAGTTGTATCACGGACTTCGTACACCTGCTACTTCATTGATTATTCCTGCATTTGCGCAATATCATGATGATAGCATCAAAGGATATAACTATGATCCTGAAAAAGCAAAACAATTGCTGGATCAAGCAGGTTATGTAGATAAAGATGGCGACGGATTGCGTGAAGATCCTAAAGGTAACAAATTAACAATTAACTATGCAGCTATGAGTGGAGACACTATCTCAGAAGCTCGTGCTCAGTTCTATTTACAAAATTGGAAAGATGTAGGTCTGAATGTTCAATTGCTAGATGGTCGTCTACAAGAATTTAACTCTTTCTACGATCGTATTGAAAAAGATGATCCAGACATCGATGTGTATGGCGCAGCATGGGGAACAGGTACAGATATTAACCCTGCTGGATTGTATGGTAGTAAAGCTTCATTTAACTACTCTCGCTTCGTAAGTGCAGAGAATGACAAGTTATTAACAGAAGGTGCATCTGCTAAATCATTTGATATGGCGTATCGTAAAGATATTTACAATCAATGGCAGCAGTTGATGATTGACCAAGCACCTGTCATTCCAAGTCTTTACCGTTATGAAGTTCAAGCTGTAAACAAACGTATCAAAAATTATGATATTTCTTATGGTGGTAGCTATGATTCACTAGCTGAAATTGAATTGACTTCGGATAAACCTGAAGTACAACAATAAGAAATGACTGTAAAGTAGAATAAAAGAAGTGCGAACCGTTAACATGGGGTTCGCACTTCTTTTTTGATCCATAGCACTTTTTAAGCTCTTTCGTTATAATAAAGAGACGAACACGTATTTGCATTTCGAAAAGGGATTGCATATGACAACAAGTATGAGTACGATAATATTTCGATAAAAAACAAGCATGTTACATCTATGCTTAACGATATTCTGGAATGCTTTTTGGAGGGGAAACATGACTACGTATACACCGATGATGATGCAGTATCTCAAAATAAAAGAACAAGCACAAGATGCTTTTTTATTTTTCCGATTGGGGGATTTTTACGAACTGTTTTTTGATGATGCAATTTTAGCATCTAAAGAATTAGAAATTACACTTACTGGCAAAGCCGCAGGTGCACCTGAACGCATTCCCATGTGCGGTGTTCCTTATCATTCCGCAGAAAATTATATTCATCGCTTAATCGAAAAAGGATACAAAGTCGCGATCTGTGAACAAGTAGAAGAAGCAGGAGCAAGCAAAGGCATTGTGAAACGTGAAATTATTCGTGTCGTGACACCGGGTACGATGATGGAAAGCAAAGGCTTAACCGATAAAGCGAACAACTATATGATCTGTCTGACAGAGCGCGAAGGCAAAATGGCGTTAGCAGCTTGCGATTTGTCTACAGGCGAACTGCATGTGACTTCAGCATTGTCCTCGCAGCAATGGCTACGTGATGAATTAGGTCTGTATGAACCATCTGAAATTATTGGACAAATTGATCTTATAGATGAGCCATACCGCCAAGCACTTCAGTTAGGACGTAAAGTACTCTATACGCCTTGGGACAAAGCACGTGAGGAATTAGCGCGTCGTCAATTTGGAGAAGCAGCATGGGCAAGGTTGGATGAAGAGCGCCAATTATGTATTTCGATTCTGATTGGGTACTTGAGTGAAACGCAAAAACGTTCATTAGGACAGCTAACACATATCAGTGCCTATGAACCTGAACATTATATGATTCTTGATCCATTTACACGTCGTAATTTAGAGTTGATCGAGACGGTTCGTGAGCGTTCTCGTAAAGGTTCTTTGCTCTGGTTACTTGATCGTACAGAGACACCGATGGGTGGGCGACTGCTTCGTCGTTGGATCGATAAGCCATTGTTATCCCGGAAATTAGTCGAAGAGCGCTTAGAAGCAGTAGAGAAGCTTCATCATGGATTAATTTTGCGTGAAGACTTGCGATCTCAGCTTAAAGGTATTTATGATCTGGAACGGTTAGTAGGACGAATCGCTTTTGGAACAGCCAATGGACGCGATATGTTAGCGTTACGTGATTCACTGGCTCAGATTCCTGAATTGCGTCGTCAATGTACCGATTCTTCTTCTTCGACGCTTCAACAAATCTCGCAATTGATGGATGAATGTACAGACTTAACGGATGCAATCAGTACAGCGATCGTAGATGATCCTCCTGTATCAGTTAAAGATGGAGGCTTGATTCGAGAAGGGTATCATGCTCATCTGGATGAATTGCGCGAAGCTAGTGTAAATGGCAAGCGTTGGATCGCTGAGCTTGAAGCAGCAGAACGATTAGCAACAGGTATCAAATCGCTCAAAATCGGGTATAACAAAATTTTCGGTTATTATATAGAAGTGACACGCTCTAACTTAAATGCTTTACCAGAAGGCAGATACGAGCGCAAACAGACATTAGCCAATGCAGAACGTTATGTTACCCCTGAATTAAAAGCTAAAGAAGCATTGATTCTGGAAGCTCAAGAAAAAATGGTTGATATTGAATATGAACTATTTGCAGATCTGCGAACTCAAGTAGCTAACGAGATTCCACGGTTAAAACAGTTAGCTGAAAAAGTAGCAGAGATTGACGTTTATCAGTCTTTTGCAGCAATTAGTGCAGAACGTGCCTTTGTCAAACCTGTATTAACGGATCGATATGATCTGATTGTGAAAGAAGGTCGCCATCCTGTTGTAGAATCAGTGATGAACAATACTTCTTTTATATCAAATAGCACCGAAATTACCGAAGACAAAGCGAACATTTTACTGATAACAGGTCCTAATATGGCGGGTAAAAGTACGTATATGCGTCAAGTAGCTTTGGTATCGATTATGGCACAAATCGGGTGTTTTGTACCGGCGCAACATGCTGAAATTCCGATGATCGATCGTATTTTCACCCGTATTGGAGCCGCAGATGACCTGATCGGTGGACAAAGTACGTTTATGGTCGAAATGGCTGATATTCAAGTGATGACAGAACGAGCAACACCACGAAGTCTGATTATTATTGATGAATTAGGTCGAGGAACATCGACCAGTGAAGGCATGTCGATTGCACAAGCGGTGATTGAATATGTACATCATGAGATTGGATGTAAAGCGCTGGTATCTACTCATTTTCATGAATTAGCGCATCTGGAAGAAACGTTAGAACATTTGCAAAACTTCTCGATGGCAGTGAAAGAAAGCGGAGATAAAGTTCATTTTCTACGTAAACTTGTTCCAGGTGCAGCAAGTACCAGTTATGGTATTTATTGTGCGCAATTAGCAGGTTTACCAGAAAGTATTATTGATCGCGCCAATGGCATACTGAGTCGGATGGAACAAGCAAGTAGCACCGTTGTAGCCGATCAATCGACTATATCATCAGCAACTAGACCTGCACATACGGAACAGCATCAGACGACGTCTCATTACTCGTCTAACTATAAAGAGTCATCTTCTCCTATTGCTGAAAAGAGTGCTGCGCTTTCGCCAGATACTTCATTTACTGCAATAGATACGCAACAAATGGAAGATCAATATACTAAGCCTACCTCTAAAAATAAAGCACAAGATGTTGTACAGATGTCTATTTTTGGAGATGAAGAAGAAACGACTCAGACGATAATCAAAGAAGACCCTGTAGCCAAACAAATCGTTGAGTTGATTCAAAATACAGACATTATGAATATGACTCCTTTACAAGCGATGCAATTGCTAAATGATCTCAAAGTGAAAGCAACCTATTAATGTAATGGAGTAACGATAATGGATAAGAAATGGAATATGGAAGGAGGAAATAAACATGGGTCAAATTCGTGTATTGGATGAACATATCGCTAACCAGATTGCCGCAGGTGAAGTGGTCGAACGTCCAGCTTCAGTGGTTAAAGAGTTGGTTGAAAATGCAATAGATGCTCAGTCTAGTCGGATCGATGTGCATATTGGTGAAGGTGGACTTGAATATATTCGTGTGCAAGATAACGGGCAAGGGATCGCCGCGGACGACTGTGAGACTGCTTTTTACCGTCATGCTACAAGTAAACTTGTTGATGATCGCGATCTATATCAAATCACAAGTCTGGGCTTCCGTGGTGAAGCTTTACCGAGTATTGCTGCTGTATCCAAAGTCGAATTGTTATCAAGCGCTACAGATGATGGTGCAGGCAGACGTCTATTGATTGAAGGTGGGACACTTAAAGTCAACGAAGACGAAGCTGCGCCACGTGGAACTGATTTTCGTGTGAATTCGTTATTTTATAATACGCCAGCACGATTAAAATATATGAAAACTGTTCAGACGGAACTTGGACATATCTCAGATGTAATGTACCGGATGTCTTTAGCTCATCCAGAGATTGCGTTTACGTTTCGGCACAATGGCAATCTGTTGCTTCAGACGCCCGGAACAGGCGATACGCTTCAGGTGATTGCGGCAGTCTATGGGACTTCAGCCGCCAAAATGGTTTTGCCATTAGAAGGTGAAAATCTGGATTATCAGATTGGCGGATATATTGGGCGACCTGAAATTGCTAAATCAAGTCGTAATGCAATGTCGATTGTAGTAAATGGTCGTTATATTCGTAATTATGCCGTTAATCAAGCTATTTTGCGTGCTTATCATACATTGCTACCTATCAATCGTTATCCGTTAGCGGTGCTACAATTGACGATGCATCCTTCATTAGTAGATGTGAATGTGCATCCTTCCAAAATGGAAGTGCGTTTTAGTAAAGAGGCGGAATTGATGTTGTTTGTCGAAGAAGCGATTCGGCAGACATTGCGTAAAGAAATATTGATTCCACATGCGACCAAGCAGACGATTAAGCGTGGTAATAGTGAATCGATTATTCAAGAGCAATTTAATTTCAGCAAAGCACCTGTAGAATATCTTGAACCGGAAAAAACCAATCAACTTTCAACTGAATTAGGCGATCTGGATGCACCGTATATTCCGCCATTTACCGATGCAGATTTGCCACCAGAATCGACAACTCATTTACCTGCTGTTTCAAATGAACAACAGATAACGTATAAGAAAAAGGAACAACCTATCACATCACCTGTAACAGAAGCGCAAAAAGTACCAGCGAGTCCTAATGACTCTATAACGCAGCCTAAAGATGTTCAGTCTGATCCTGTTCAGCCGTCTCATCCATTACCTGCTTATACAGCTCCGGTACATGCTGAATCGGCTCCACAAATTCAGGAACAAATTCAGACTGCTCAATATGCTAAAAGTACTGCGGCACCATCTAAAAATACTTCTGGTTCGTCTGCAAGATCGCCACAGCAACGAAGCAACTATAACAATACTAACCAACGTCCATTTAATGCTGAAATGCTGTATGGCACTGCTGAAGAACCAGAGATTCCTCAATTTCCAGATATGAACTTGATTGGTCAGCATCATGGTACTTATCTGGTTGCACAAAATGATGAAGGATTATTTCTAATTGATCAGCATGCGGCACATGAACGGATTAATTATGAATTTTATTATGAGAAATTCGGTCGTCCTGAAGAAGTATCGCAAGAATTGCTATTACCGATTACACTTGAGTTTACGTTAGCAGAAGCGAACAAGCTTAAAGATCGGTTACACTGGTTTGAAAGGGTAGGTGTCTATTTAGAGCATTTTGGGGGTCTGACTTTTCGTGTAACTGCGTATCCTTATTGGTTACCAAAAGGCGAAGAGCAACAAGTGATTGAAGAAATGGCAGAATGGGTGCTTAGTGAACG
Organism: Paenibacillus sp. PK4536; assembly: GCF_028594455.2. Classification (NCBI taxonomy): domain Bacteria; kingdom Bacillati; phylum Bacillota; class Bacilli; order Caryophanales; family Paenibacillaceae; genus Paenibacillus; species Paenibacillus sp. PK4536. Next base: position 4,138,336 of record NZ_CP126313.1, on the reverse strand, counting down.
AGCGATTGATCTAGCGAAGTTACGAGAGCAAGCTTCTACCCTCTGTTCATGCAAAGCTTCGATCAAAGCCAATCAGAAACTAACGGAAGCAGAAGCACAATCGTTATTGGATCGTCTGGCTATATGTCGTCAGCCGTATACCTGTCCACACGGGCGTCCTATCGTTGTTTCTTTTTCATCGTATGACCTGGAAAAAATGTTCAAACGTGTGATGTAACACAGAGTTATGGTATTATGGCATACAATAACTAGAAATACCTTTATCCCAAATAATAGATAGAGTATGTATGTTAGTGTAAGATATTTTGCTTCGCAAAATCATTCTTCTATTTATCTAGAAGAAGTCGCGCTTTATAGGGAAGCACTAGAATGGAGAATAACCGAATGATGATTACAACTGGCGATGATGCTGCAAACTATACGATCCAGCGTGCCAAACAGCTGGCAGCAGAATTCGCTGTTCCTTATATTGAACGAGCTGGACATTCTATTCCCAAGCTTGCGGCTAAGTACAAGGAGACTGAATTTATTGTACTGGTTGAGCAAGAAGTGAGAATTATGCGTCCAGGGGAACCTATTATGCAGTTTCACCCCAGTATGGCTTATGTCAGAGCCAAACGATTGCTTAAAGGGGAAGCAGATCCTATGATCACTCACTCGCTGATTGAGCCTGGAGATCAGGTGATCGATTGTACGGCTGGATTGGGTTCCGATTCACTTGTCTTTTCCATGTATGCAGGTGAGAAAGGCAAAGTAGTATCATTAGAAAGTTCGTTACCTCTTGCAGCATTGTTAACCGAAGGATTGCGTAGTCATGTCACAGCGTTAGAACCTGTGAATGAAGCCATGCGTAGAATCGAAGTGATTCCGCAAGATCATCTAACTTATCTGAGAGAGCAACCTGACAAAAGTGTAGATGTGATCTATTTTGATCCTATGTTTCGTGAAGCAGTTCAGCAGTCAGCTGCGATTGCACCTTTAAGAGGATTTTCCAACAATAATGCGCTGAGTGAAGAAGCCGTTCAACAAGCGATTCGTGTTGCTCGTAAATCGGTTTTGCTTAAAGAAAAATGGGATAGTCCGGAATATGAACGACTTGGATTTAAACGAATACAACGCAAAACATCAAAAATTGAATACGGAGTGATTTATCCATGACCCAAGCGGTTAAAAAGCCAAGGTTACTGGTCCTAATGGGTCCAACAGCTGTTGGCAAAACTGGAATCAGTATAGAAATCGCCAAATTATTTGGCTGTGAAATTATTTCAGGTGATTCCATGCAGGTCTACCGTGGTATGGATATTGGGACAGCCAAAATCAAACCGGAAGAAATGCAAGGTATTCCTCACCATTTAATTAATATTCATGATCCACAAGAATCATTTTCAGTAGCAGAATTTCAGCAACGTTGCCGAAAATTGATTCCAGAAATTACAGCCCGCGGAAATCTTCCTTTTATCGTGGGAGGAACAGGATTGTATATCGAGTCTGTGTGTTTTGAATTTGAATTTAGTGAAAATGGCGCAGATGAAGCATTCCGTCAAGAACAAGCGGCGTATGCTGAAGAACATGGTGCTCAAGCGCTCCATGACCGTCTAGCAGAGATTGATCCTCCCTCTGCCAAACGATTGCATCCCAACGACCAAAGACGTGTTATTCGCGCTCTGGAAGTGTATCATATGACAGGAGTCAAACTTTCCGATCAATTATCGGGACAAAATAAGCAATCTCCTTATGAGTTATGCTTTGTAGGTTTGACAATGGATAGGGAAATGCTATATAAACGTATTGAAGCCCGTATAGACCAGATGCTAGAAGAAGGGCTGGTTGAAGAGGTAAGAAACCTTTTGAATCAAGGGTATACCCCCGGAATGGTCGCAATGCAGGGGCTAGGATACAAAGAGATTGCTGCTCATCTTGCAGGTCATGTATCGCTTCAAGAAGCAGTGGTACTGCTCAAACGGGATACACGCCGTTTTGCAAAAAGACAGCTTTCCTGGTTCCGTCATATGAATAATATTCATTGGGTTGATGTTAGCGATGTGGACAGAAGCGACGAACACACCCGTGAAGTTCAGAATATCATAGCAGGAACATTCCCTGCGGATATGGAATATACATCAACAACCTAATATCATTGATTACACTGAGATTACATTCTTACATGAATTGAGCATTTATCAATGCTGAATTAATAATCACTTGGGGGTACGGCTAATGAATAAGTCTATTAATATTCAAGATACGTTTCTAAATCAATTGCGTAAGGAAAATATTCCAGTGACTGTTTATCTGGTCAATGGTTTTCAAATTCGTGGTACGATCAAAGCTTTTGATAACTTTACCATTATGGTGGATAGCGATGGACGTCAGCAAATGATTTACAAACATGCTGTATCTACATTTACACCATCACGTAACGTATCCCTAATGCCGGATAATCAAAGCGATAACTAACATTTAAATGAAACTTTTTATGCTCAAACATCGTCTAACTATAGGACAAAGAATCGGACAACCTGTTCTATAGGTTGTTCTTTTCTTTCTAAGGTTAGACACCACAGCAAGCCATCTATATTTCAAATCATTTGATTGATAAATGATGCAAATTGTTTTACTGAAAGGGAGTCAGAACGAAAAATGCCAAGACAGCAGCTATCCCGCAGTGACAAAAGTAAGCCGGAAACAAGAACAAGACCGGGACAGTCCAAGCCAACACCCAAAAAGAAAAAGAAGAAAATAACAGGTAAACGTGTCTTTTGGACATTGTTTATTGTCGCTGCTTTAGGCGTATTTTGTGCACTAGCCGGTTATATGTTTATTATGGTGAGTGGCGAAAAAATCTATCAACAAAACATCAATAAATTGGCTATAAACGGCCCTACACAAATCTTTGATCGTAACGGCACATTGATTCAAGAACGTTCTGTAAGGACAGGGGACCCTGTAAAATACGATGAAATTCCGAAGTTGCTTGTAGATGCTTTTGTAGCAACAGAAGATCGTCGCTTTTTTGAACATCAGGGTGTAGACATCTGGTCAATTGGTCGTGCAGCTGTTCGTGATATCGTGGCACGCTCTGCTGTAGAAGGCGGAAGTACGATTACACAGCAATTAGCTAAAAACGTATTTTTGAATGATGACAAAACGTTTTTCCGTAAAGCAACTGAATTATCGATTGCTTTAGCGATTGAGCGCAAAATGACTAAAGAAGAAATTATTACAACGTATCTTAATCGTATATTCTTTGGTAAAGGTGCGTATGGGATCAAAGAAGCATCAGAGACTTATTTTGGTGTGACCGATCTGAACAAATTAAAAGTGTGGCAGATTGCTACGCTGGCAGGTTTACCTAAAGCTCCATCACGTTATAACCCACAATCGAATCCTGATCTATCCAAGGAACGTCGTGGAGTGGTACTTCAATTGATGGCAGATCAAGGGTATATTACGCAAGCTGAAGCCAAAGAAGCCGCAGCAGTAGATTATGCGTATAATTCTCAAAACAAAGATAAAGACAAAAATTATGAAGCATTTATTGAATATGCGATGCAAGAAGCAGAAGATGTAACAGGCTTAACATCGGATGATCTGAACCGTGGTGGATATAAAATCTACACGACGATGGATGCTAAAGCTCAACAGAACTTGGAGACCTCTTTCAAAAATAACGAGCTCTTCGAAAAAAGTGCAGATGATGTACCTGTACAAGGATCGATGGTTATCGTCAATAACGATACCGCAGGTATTGTCGCTTTATTAGGTGGACGTAACTACAATACAGGTAACTTCAGTCGTGTTACTAGCCGTAGACAGCCGGGTTCGGCATTCAAGCCGATTATTTCGTATGCTCCTGCGCTAGAATCGGGTACATTTACACCGAATTCATTGCTTAGTAATGAAAAGCAGTGTTTTGGCAATTATTGTCCAACGAACTTACATGGATACACATCTACAGTAACGATGGATGAAGCGATTCAAGATTCGATTAATATCCCTGCGGTATGGACACTGAATCAGATCGGTATCGATAAAGGGCTCTCTTTTGCCAAATCGGTTGGATTCTCGTTGACCGATCAGGATCGTAACTTAGCACTGGCATTAGGTGGACTAAGTACAGGAACGAATACGTTAGAAATGGCTCAAGCTTATCGTACATTTGCAGACGGAGGAACATACACTCCTGCGTACGCTGTGAAAAGTATAGTCGATAGTGGCGGCGATGAAATTTATAAAAACAAAGCTGATTCTTCTCAAGTGATGAGCAAGCAGACAGCGAATGAAATGACTCAAATGTTGCAAGATGTTGTTAATGATGGTACAGGTAAACGTGCTCAAATTAACCGTCCTGTAGCAGGTAAAACGGGTACAACTCAGCATGGTATTGATGGGTTCAGAAGCAGTGCGAACCGCGATGCTTGGTTTGTAGGATACACCAAAGAATGGACAGCTGCGGTATGGATGGGTTATGACAAGCCAGACCGTACGCATTTGTTGAATCAAAGTAGTGGTATGGCAGCAGCGATGTTTGCAGCTGTAATGGGACCTTCGCTTGAAGGATATCCTGTCCAACAGTTTGAAGCTCCTACACCAAGTGCTCCTGTAGAACAGCCGGTAGAGGAAGAACCGGAACCGGAAGTATCTGCGGTAACAGGCATGTCTGCTTCTTACGATAAAGACAATCAAGTGGTCGCTTTATCTTGGAAAGCTTTAGCAAATGCAAGTTCATATACGGTTTATCGTAAAGGCAGTACAGATGGTCAATTTACTGCGATATCTAGTGGGTTAAGCGACACTTCTGCACAAGATAGCGCAGCAGCACCTGGACAGACTTACGAGTATTATGTAACAGCAACGATGAAAGATGGATCGCAATCTGATGCTTCAGATACGGTTCAGATTACAGTCGATGAAGCTACAGAGACTCCTGTAGAGCCGGAAGAAAATCCTGAGGATGGTGTGGTTCCACCAGAAGGTGAACCGACAACTCCACCAACAGGGGAAGAAGTACCGGGTACCGATACAGGGACAGGAACTGACCAAGGAACAGGAACAACACCTACAGATCCGAATACAGATCAAGGCACCGTTCCACCTGATACGGGAACAACACCACCAGATAGTGGTACAAATAGTGGACAAAATGGAGCAACAACGCCAACCACTCCAGAACCAACAACACCGGGAACAACAACAGATCCAGCCGCAGGAACAACCGAAGGTACAACAACTGCACCACAGACAACAACGCCACCTACTACACCGTAAATAGGCGCTCAAAAAAGCCTCCAGTGATTCATTGGAGGCTTTTTTTTGAGTGCATGGCGCAAATATGCTATTCTGAAGTTACTTTGTTGGGAAAGGGATACTTCCATGAAACGTAAATTTGCGGATCGAGCGAACTGGCGTAGAGTAATTCAACGTAATTATTCAAGACGCTATGTAAACAATAGTTTATTTACAGGGTATGTCACTCTCTACCGTATGAATCGTTTACGTGAACCTTTATATAAAATATATGGAGGACGGCGGTTCTGTATTGCAGCAGCAGGTTATTCGTGGATGCAGTATTATCCAGAACATGCGAACTATGTAGTCACTGCAATGTTTGATGATAAACGTGAAATTATAGAGTGGTATATTGATATTTGTAAAACACAAGGATTAACCGATCAAGGCGTACCATGGTTTGATGATCTTTATCTAGATATCGTCGTCATGAAAGATGGACAAGTCTTTTTGCTCGATGAAGATGAGTTAGATGATGCTCTGCGTAGACAGATCATTACAGACCAAGATTATGAATTAGCACAGCATACCGCGCAAAAGTTACTGGTACAAATTGATGCTCATGCTTTTCCATTATTCACATTATCGATTAAACACCGCCAAAGTCTATTTGGTAAAGATAGTAATTCATGATTCAATATCAAAAAGTGTGAGAAGTATGTTAACATGACAAGTATAAGACTTCACGATACAAGCAAGAAGTAGGTAAGATTACAAGGAGCGGGATATACAAATGAAAAATGAAACCCATGGTGTAGAAATAGAGATTCAACCGAGAGCTGTTCTCGTAAGCTTAGTGACACAGAATGATAAGCGTGCAGGTGTTAATGCAGATGGTTCTATGCAAGAGCTAGTTAGTCTTGCTAAGACAGCAGGAGTCGAAGTGCTAGAACAAGTGATTCAGAATAAAGAGAAACCTGATTTTAGATGGTTTATCGGTAAAGGTAAAGTAGAAGAAATTCGTATTTTGATGGATTCTTTAGGTGGAAATAGTGTTATTTTTGATCAGGAATTATCAGGTGCTCAAGTACGTAATTTAGAAGCCGCACTTGATGCCAAAATTATTGATCGTACGCAACTGATTTTGGATATTTTTGCGCAACGTGCCAAAACACGTGAAGGAATTATTCAAGTGGAACTTGCCCAGCATAGTTACTTATTACCTCGTTTGTCTGGACAGGGTAGTAACTTATCCCGTCTAGGTGGGGGTATCGGGGCAAGAGGTCCAGGTGAGACCAAACTAGAGACAGATCGGCGTCATATTCGTACACGCATTACCGACTTGAAGCATCAACTTGAAGAAGTAACACGTCATCGTACATTGTATCGTGAACGTCGTAAAAAAGCGGGTGCTGTACAAGTTGCATTAGTAGGTTATACCAATACAGGGAAGTCTACACTACTCAAGCAGTTAACCGGTGCAGATATATATGTTCAAGATCAGTTATTTGCTACACTCGATCCAACATCACGCAATCTAGACCTTCCAGGCGGTAAAACAGTAGTGTTAACAGACACCGTCGGTTTTATTCAAAACTTGCCTCATAATCTTATAGCAGCTTTCCGAGCAACGTTAGAAGAGGTGAATGAAGCAGACCTCATCTTACATGTGGTTGATGCTTCTTCTGATATGCGAGATGAGCAGATGAAAGTAGTCGATGATCTGCTACAAGAATTAGGTTCAAGTGATAAGCAGCAAGTTGTTTTATATAATAAAACGGATCTGTGTACACCGGAACAGTTAGAAATGTTACCAGACGATGAAACCCATATGCGGATTAGTGCTTATAAAGAAAGTGATTTGGAGCGTATTTTGAATATCATCCAAGATCAATTAGCTGGTGGTATCAAAACGTATCGTATTCCGGCAGATCGTGGTGATCTTATTTCACAGCTCTACCAATTCAGTAGTGTATTGGAACAAGAGTATGAAGAAAATGAAGCCATCATCAAAGTAGAAATCAATGCTGCTGATTATGAAAAGTACGGTTATCGCTTACAAGAATATGAAATAAAGTGACAAAATTACGACAATTGTATAATAGACTTCCCTTCATCCTACCGTTACGTGTAAAATATGAAGCGCGAAAGTTTATATTTTAAACACTAATATTGTTGATATTGAATATAAAGTGAGCTTTGATATCATTATGAATAATTAGATATGAAATTTGTGGAAGCCCGCCAGCGCTTAATACGGCGGGCTATCACTATGGGGAGAGACAACGTATGGCAGTTTTTGATACACAGATTCAAGCGTGGTCAGAACAAGCACAACAAATGATTGGATCGGCGATCCAAGCGGTAGATCATATCGTAGATGCCAACCAATGGAAAGTTATAGAAGCTTTTCAAAAATATCGGGTTAGTGATTATCACTTTGCAGGTTCGACAGGCTATGCGTACAATGATAGAGGTAGGGAAGTTCTAGAAAGTGTGTATGCTGAAGTATTTGGTAGTGAAGCTGCTTTAGTTAGACCTCATTTTGCTTCTGGAACGCATACGATAGCTACAGCAATGTTCGGTATTTTACGTCCGGGCGATGAACTACTTTACATTACAGGTAGACCTTATGATACGTTACATAAAGTCATTGGCAAGCCGGGAGATGGTACAGGGTCTTTAGCTGATTTTGGAATTACTTATCAAGAAGCAGCATTGGATGAATTAGGACAAGTGGATTGGGACACCGTTCAATCACTGGTGCATAATAAAACCAAAATGATTGGGATTCAGCGCTCACGTGGCTACGATTGGCGTGCTTCTTTTACTATAGAAGAGATTGCAGATATGGTTGTTCAGATTCGTAAGATTTGTCCGCAAGCCGTTATTTTTGTAGATAACTGTTATGGTGAATTTACAGAGACTCGTGAACCGACTGATGTTGGAGTCGATCTCATGGCAGGTTCGTTGATCAAAAATCCAGGTGGTGGCTTAGCTGAAACAGGTGGTTATATCTGTGGCAAGCAAAAGTATGTTGATCTGGCAGCTTATCGTCTGACTGCACCCGGTATTGGCGGCGAAGTAGGCGCAATGCTGGGTACGACTCGCAGTATATATCAGGGATTGTATATGGCGCCTACGATTGTAGGACAAGCCGTTAAAGGGAGTATCTATGCCGCAGCGATGTTTGAATTGGCTGGCTTTAACAGCAAACCTGCATGGCAAGAGAAACGTACCGATCTTATTCAAGCCGTTTCTTTTAAAGACGAACATCAATTGATCGCTTTTGTACAAGGGATTCAACGTGCAGCAGCTGTAGATAGTCATGTCGTGCCGGAACCATGGGATATGCCAGGATATGATCATCCCGTTATTATGGCGGCAGGAACCTTTATTCAAGGGGGTAGCTTAGAATTGTCAGCAGATGCTCCAATTCGTGCTCCTTATATCGGATATATGCAAGGTGGACTGACCTTTTCTCATGTGAAGCTAGGGGTACTTATGGCGTTACAGACAATGCATGAGCGTGGATTATTATAAAACAACTTATATTGATATCATGTAAAAAAGAGACATGTTATTCAAGAAGTTTGTAAAATATAGTGTCTGCAAAGTGCTATTATCATGGAGATGTTAGTGTTTTATAAAATTATTGTAAGTTAAGTTAACATGTTATTGACGCTTTATATCAGGATATGTACAATAGGTAACAGAATAGTGAATAGATTAGTGGAAGGTTGATGAATATATGGGTGATGAAATTCGGAGAAATATGGCGCTGTTCCCTATAGGGATTGTTATGAAATTGACGGATTTGTCGGCAAGACAGATTCGCTATTATGAACAGCATAATTTGATCGTACCTGCACGTACTTCAGGTAATCAGCGTTTATTTTCTTTTAACGATGTAGAACGGTTACTTGAAATTAAAGCTTTAATTGAAAAAGGCGTGAATATCGCTGGGATCAAGCAAGTGATGAATCCGGTATCGAAAGAATCGGAAGAAGCAACTGTGATCACAGCCGATACAGAAGAACGTCGTAGGGAATTGTCAGATTCCCAACTTCATCGTATGCTTAAGCAGCAGCTTGTCACAGGCAAACGCCCGGGACAAGTATCGCTTATCCAAGGGGAATTATCCCGATTCTTTAACAAAAAATAAATAGCGTAAAGAGGAGAGGGTAGCGTGAGTTACAAAAGTTATACAAGAGAAGACATTTCGCGCATAGCGAAAGAGGAAAATGTACGATTTATCCGTCTGCAATTCACCGATTTGATGGGCACAATCAAAAACGTGGAAATTCCAGTGAGTCAATTGGAAAAAGCATTGGATAACAAAATGATGTTTGATGGTTCTTCTATCGAAGGTTATGTACGTATTGAAGAATCAGATATGTATCTGTATCCTGATCTAGACACTTGGGTTATTTTCCCTTGGGTGACTGAAAATCGTGTAGCTCGTCTGATTTGTGATGTATACATGCCAGATGGTACACCATTCGCAGGAGATCCGCGTGGTATTTTGAAACGCAATCTAAAAGAAGCAGATGCACTTGGTTTTACAGCAATGAACGTTGGACCAGAACCTGAATTTTTCTTGTTCCGTACCGATGCGAATGGTAATCCTACAGACGAATTGAATGACCAAGGTGGATATTTTGACTTGGCTCCAATGGATCTAGGAGAAAACTGCCGTCGTGAGATCGTTATTACTCTTGAAGAAATGGGCTTTGAAGTTGAAGCATCTCATCATGAAGTAGCTCCAGGACAGCATGAGATTGATTTCAAATATACCAATGCTCTTCAAGCAGCAGATCAAATTCAAACGTTCAAATTAGTTGTTAAAACGATCGCTCGTCAACATGGACTACATGCTACATTTATGCCTAAGCCTTTGTTTGGTATGAATGGATCAGGTATGCACTGTCACCAATCGTTGTTCCAAGGTGATGTTAATGCCTTTTATGAAGAAAGTGATGAGTTGGGCTTAAGCCAAACTGCACGTTATTACATGGCAGGTATTCTGAAGCATGCTCGTTCTATGGCAGCGATCACGAATCCTACAGTTAACTCTTACAAACGTCTTGTGCCTGGTTATGAAGCACCTTGCTATGTAGCTTGGTCAGCAAGTAACCGTAGCCCGATGATCCGTATCCCGGCTTCACGCGGTCTAAGCACACGTATCGAAGTACGTAATCCAGATCCAACAGCTAACCCTTACCTAGTATTAGCGGTAATGTTGAAAGCAGGTCTTGATGGTATCGAGCGTAAGTTGAACTTGCCGAAGCCAGTAGATCGTAATATCTATGTAATGTCTGAAGACGAGCGTATTGACGAAGGTATTCCTAGTCTTCCAGGCGACTTGAAAGAAGCATTACACGAATTATTGCGTGACGAGATCGTTGTCTCTGCACTAGGCGAACATGCTCTTGCTCATTTCTATGAATTAAAAGAAATTGAATGGGATATGTATCGGACTCAAGTGCACCAATGGGAACGTGACCAATACTTGACGATGTATTAAGATAAGTAAGCCCTTGGCGCTCTAAGCGTTAAGGGCTTTTTTTATTTTGTGTAAGAATAAATTATGTTAACCATTTTCATGCAATGCCCACAAAACACCCACAAAATGATAGGTCTCACCTCACTCAACAAGTCGGTAATTGACACTCTTCCTACGTTTTTTTGAGTTTACTCATTTGTGGAAAACCAATAACCTTAGAGTATAAGTTATAACTTGTATCAAAAGGATACCACGGTGGCCACCGTATTTTGAAAGCGCTCTATTTGATGATTAGATTTCAAAATACAACTAGAAAAGGTGATGACATTTGAAAAAGTTAGCTGTTTTATTGAGTGGAGCATTATTACTTACTGTTTTTCCTGTTACCCCTGCGCCAGCTACTGCTGCCGTACCTGCATCATTTACTGTAGATTTGGCTAATCAATATAGACCGGTGACCCATGTGGCTTCGGGTTCATTGTATGGATTAGCAGAAGAAGGTAGACCGGCTGATCATCTTATTGCTCCCACAAAGCCTAAAATGTTTACACAAATGGCTCCAAATGGAGGACAATTGCCGAATGGAGAAACAACACCTATCGGTGATGCCTTAAAAGTCGCTCTGATTGCTGAACGGAATGGAGCACAAGTGACGATACGAATGCCAGATATTTATCCAAATTTCCCTTATAAATGGGTAGGTTGGGACGATTGGTATAAGAAAGTAGATAGTATCGTAGATGCTAGATTGAAGTCAGGTGCAAAGAACATATACGGCTATGAATTATGGAATGAACCAGATGGAACATGGAATACAGCAGCCGCAGGATCATTTAATGAAGGTTGGAAAAAAACATATCTACGCGTCAAAGCTAAAGACAAAAATACTAAAATTATAGGGCCAAGTATTACTAATTATAACGAAAGTTGGCTGAGAGACTTTTTAACTTATGCACGAGATAACAATGTATTGCCAGATATTATATCCTGGCATGAATTGGGAGCACCTGAAGGAGAATATCTAGATGGACCTGCACCACAGTACATTTCGAATCATATGAAAGCTTATCGTGCTTTGGAAACAGAGCTAGGGATTAAGCATGTGCCTATTAGCATTAATGAATATGGTGTAGTTTCAGAACAAGCAGTTCCAGGCAATATGTTGCGGTATATCGCTGAATTTGAACGTTCTGATGTAGATACAGCTAATATTGCATTTTGGTTCCGTCCAGGTCGTCTCAGTAACCTAATTACAGATACAGGTGCTGCCAATGGAGCATGGTGGATGTATAAATGGTATGGTGATATGTCTGGTCAGATGGCGATGACTACACCTGCTAATCCAACAGCTTTAGATTTGGATGGTATTGCCAGTGTAGATCATACGAAGCAAGAAGCAGATGTAGTATTGGGTGGGGGAAATGGCAATCGTAATGTAGTCGTCAAAGGATTCCAAGCGCTCCCTTACTTCTCTGGTACAGCTCATGTCAAAGTAGAAAGTACACCGTGGTATGGAGTAGATACCGCAGTAAGTCAACCAACAAATGAATTTGAAGGTAACTTTACGATCAAAAATGGTCAGATCTCGGTACCCGTAAGCAATTTGAAAGAATCTTCTGCTTATCGATTGGTGATTACTCCAGGAAATCAATCTTCTATTAGCCGATATGAAGCTGAAAATGCAGATGTTCATGGAGCCAATGTATTTAATAATGTTAATGCTTCAGATAGCAAATATGTAGGTCAAATAGACAACCCAGATAGCTATGTTCAATTTAAAGTAAATGTTCCAGCAGCAGGTAATTATCGCCTGAATATTGGGTATGCCAACGGAACTCAAGCTGTATCTACGCAGCAATTAACTGTAAATAATCAAGCGAACACAACTGTTCAATATCCAACAACAGGTGGTTGGTTATCTGAAGGAAATAGTAATACAGCTCAGACTCAAATTTCTTTGCAAGCAGGAAGTAATGTATTGAAACTTAATAAAGGCACAGTAGGTTCTGCGGAGCTAGATTATATTCAATTGCAGCCTGTAGGTGATTTTAAAGTAAGAGTCGAAGCAGAAGATGCCAAAATCAATGATGCTAGAGTGGCAAGAAGTTCATTTGCTTCTAATCGCCAGTTTGTAGGAAATATAGATAATCCAAATAGTTCGGTGACTTTCTCTGTATATGCTCCAAAAGGTGGAACGTATAAGATGGAAGTAGGTTATGGTAATGGAACAACAGGCGATTCTACGCAAAATATATCTGTTAATAATCAAGCATCCACTACCATTACGTATCCAAAAACAGGAGGATGGATCGCTAATATTCCGAATATAGGAACACGCAAAGTCATCACTGTTCCTGTAACGTTGAAACAAGGCGAAAATACGATTGCATTCAATAAAGGTACAGGATATGCAGAACTGGATTATATTGAAGTTAAATAGTCTAATCTTACATTGATAAAAAACGTGCTTCCCATATTCGAATGTAGAATAAGGGTGAGCACGTTTTTGTCTGTAAGTTATATTTATTTTTTCTATAAGTTATATTTATTCTGTTAAAAGATGCTTTGGAATAGGAATATCAGGGTCTACGGTTACAGTATTCATGTAGGTATTGGTATAAGTGTCACGGAACTGAGTAGGCGTCATCCCAACATAATTTTTAAACAACTTCATCAAGTACTTTTCATCCCGAAAATGCAATTGATACGCAATCTCTTTGATCGACGCATTGCTGGTGCATAATAACTCTTTGACCAGACTTAACTTGAGTGTATTAATATAACGGATCGTACTCATTCCTAGATTTTTCTTAAATAAACGAGTTAAATGATCGGCGTTAAAACAAAATGTATCTGCTACTTTCTGTACAGTGAGATCATGATAAATATTGACTCGAATCCATTCTAAAATCTGCATAAATTTCTGATTGTATTCTTTGTGTAGAAGCTCATTATGAATAAGAGGTTGCAAGTACTTGTCAGTCAGTTCAATCATCAGTTCAGTTACTAGATAATCTACTGCGTACGTGCTGTAGTAAGAAGTATTAGACGTATCCAAAATCTGCTTCATCAAGATAATAGGTTTATCGAGATACGGTAGTGAGAAGAAATCAGGTAAGCATACATAACGATTAATCTCATTTTTCTGTTCTGTCAGTAGGGTACTAAATAGATGACTGATAAACTCATCGCCTGATTCTGTTTGAGTTAGATCACGAGGGAAGAAGTGTAGCCAGAAGAAGCTAGCCCCTGCTTTGGAAGCGGTATAACCAAAGTATTCTACGTCAGGCTTAATAAGTAATACATCGCCGTGCTTGATTTCATACTGTGTGTCTCCTACTTGAAGGTAGATCACTTCTTTTAAGCCAATAATCACTTCATAATCTTTTTCTAGCTTCATTCGTTTATGTTTCCAACCTTCATCGCTTACAAACTGCCCACATTTAAAATAAGCAAGCGGCCGTTCAATGTTTATTTTGGAGATCGGTTTTACTAACATATGTAAACACTCCTTATTCAAAAGTCAGTTTTGGATATTAAAAGTCGGATTTGTATACTTATTTCATGTGTTTGCTAAATACTTTGTACTTTGAGGGTAGTATAGCACAACTATGTATACAAATACCTAATTTTTTAAATATAATATAAAGTCGGAAATAGATACCTTTCCTACGAAATCATAAGTTTATCTTACATACGTAAGCGCTTACTATTAGAGAAGGAAATCGTTGTTATTTGATTTGACTCAGGAGGCTATATTATGGAATCTACTTCCCAATCTTCGCCAGAGCATCAGTCTACTCTTCTAGATGATAAAGTTCCTTTTCATCGTAGAATCAGTTATGCGCTCACAGATACAGGCGGTAATTTGTTGTACAGCATTATAGGTGCCTACTTACTTTATTTCTATACCGATGTGTTTGGTTTATCTGTAGGCATAGCAGGAACATTATTATTAGTTACTCGGTTAGTCGATGCGGTAGATGCTCCGCTTTGGGGCATTATCGTAGACCGAACAAAATCCAAATATGGACAAAGTCGACCTTACTTTTTGTGGTTATGTTTTCCATTTGCTGTGTTTACCATATTGACGTTTACAACGCCCAATTTGGATGGAACATCGAAAGTGATCTATGCGGCAGTCACTTATATTTTAGCAGGGATAGCCTATACCGGAATTTCAACGCCGATCACTTCTATTTTACCTAACTTAAGTAGAAATCCAGATGAACGAGTTGTTTTGAATTCGTTTCGAATGGTGGGCGGAAATGTAGGTAACTTTGCAGCCGTAACATTTACTTTACCGTTAGTGGCTTTTTTCGGAGCAGGTAATGATCAGAAAGGCTTTTTTTGGACGCTGTGTGTATTTGGAATCGTTTCTATTATTATGTTTTTGATCGCTTTTGCAGATCTTAAAGAAATAAATACAGAAAAAATCAAAACGATTCCTTTCAAATCAAGCTTTAAAGCAATGAAAGGCAACTGGCCATGGATTATTTTAGTGATTGCTAATCTATTGTTTTGGATTGCATTAACGATTCGTACATCTACACTGGTTTATTATTTTGAATACAATATTGGTCATAAAGAGTTGGTTCCTTTAATCAACGGAATTTCGATTATTCAAGTGATTGGTATGATTATGATTCCGTTTATTGTAAAGGTTTCGAATAAATATTCAACGATGATTTTTGGATTTATATTAGCAGTCTGTGGACAAGTGGTTCTCTTTTTTGCAGGGGATCATATTAGCATATTGATTGTAGGCTGGATTGTAGCTTGTATAGGTTCAGGAATTGCTTGTTCTATGCCGTTTGCTATGTTGTCAGACACAGTAGATTATGGCGAGTGGAAATCAGGTCTACGTGGAAGTGGCATATTGACAGCGATAGGTAGTGCTTTTTGTATCAAAGCAGGATCAGGACTAGGTGGATTTATTCCTACACAATTTATGTCCTCGTTTGGGTATGTACCGAATGTGGCTCAAAGTACACAATCATTATCCGGTATTCAGTTCGTCTTTATCTGGTTACCCGCTATCGTATTTGCTTTAGGTATTATTCCGATGTTATTTTACCGACGCTTTGAAAAAAATGAAGGTTATATCCGCAGACAATTATTAATTAAAGAACATCATACTAATACGTAAATACAAAATGATGGATAGGTCGATCACTATAAATACTGTACAACATGAGAGGAGACATACGATGTCTTTACAATTAAAATCACTTACGATTACCGATCCATTCTGGTCTCATTATCGAGAACTTGTACGTACAGAAATGATTCCTTACCAATGGAATGTATTGAACGATAATGCGAATATTACGATTGAAAAAGAAAGAAACGATAATAGTATTCCTTCTGAAAAAAGTCATGCGATAGAGAATTTCAAAATTGCTGCTGGATTGAAGCAAGGTCATCATTATGGTTGGGTTTTCCAAGATAGTGATGTGTACAAATGGCTTGAAGCGGTTGCTTACTCTTTATCGATTCATGCGGATACAGAGTTACAAGAATTAGCAGATGGCGTGATAGATCTGATTGCTTTAGCACAAGAGGAAGATGGATACCTCAATACGTATTTCTCAATCGAAGAACCAGAGCGTAGATTTAAAAAATTAGCAGAAAGTCATGAATTGTATTGTGCAGGTCATTTTATTGAAGCAGCTGTTGCTTATTATGAATCGACTCACAATGAAAAAGCATTAACGATCGCTTGTCGATTAGCAGACTGTATAGATGCTCATTTTGGCAAAGAAGAACATCAGATTCAAGGCTATGATGGTCATGAAGAAATAGAGCTAGCATTAACCAAACTGTATTCATTGACTGGAGAGCAACGTTATCTGGAGCTTAGCCGTTATTTTCTGTATGAGCGTGGAACGGATACAACATTTTTTGCCAGACAACAAGCAGCAGATAATGGTCACAAAGCTGTAATTGAAGGTATGAATCATCGTCCTTTGGAGTACTATCAAGCACATCAACCGATTTTAGAACAGCAGACCGCAGAAGGTCATGCCGTAAGATTAGTCTATATGTGTACTGCTATGGCAGATGTTGCTTTATTAGCAGGGGATAACGCGATGTTAGAAGCTTGTCGTCGTCTTTGGAAAAATATAATCAACAAGCGCATGTATATTACAGGAGGAATAGGATCAACAGTAGATGGAGAAGCATTTACACTCGATTATGATTTACCTAATGATACGATGTATTGTGAGACTTGTGCTTCGATCGGATTAATCTTTTTTGCCTTTAATATGCTCAAAAATGAAGCGAGATCTGAATATGCAGATGTGCTAGAACGTGCCTTATACAATACTGCTATTGGTGGTATGGCACTGGATGGTAAGCATTTCTTTTATGTCAATCCGCTAGAAGTGCATCCAGAAAGTAGCCGTCATGATCCGGGGAAAAGTCATGTGAAATTTACAAGACCAGAATGGTTCGGTTGTGCTTGTTGTCCGCCGAATCTAGCTCGCTTATTAACATCACTTCACAAATATATTTATACTGTTCAAGCAGACACAAATACGATATACACTCATTTATTTATGACCCATACAACAGAGTTAGAGATCAATGATCATCCTGTGCAATTGGAGCAAATTACTAATTTGCCATGGGAAGGTGATGTTTCTATAGTCACACAGATGAAGCAATCCACTTCGTTTACATTAGCCATTAGATTGCCATACTGGGCTGAACATTATTCTTTATTGTTAAATGGTAATCCTATAGATGCAGACCCCATCAACGGATATATACACATTGATCGAATCTGGCATAGTAATGACAAGCTAGAATTGAAGTTACCGATGGAGATTAAAGAATATACCGCTCATCCATTAGTACGGGCGGATATAGGCAAAGTTGCTATAGGTCGAGGGCCATTTATATATTGTGCAGAAGAGGTTGATAATGGAGAGCATTTGCATTTGGTTCAGTTAACGCAAGATCAGACATATGAGTATGAATTTGATGAACAATTATTAGGTGGAGTAGGCACGATTAAAGTAGAAGCTCGAAAAAGAAATATAGAACCAGAGTGGGAAGATGTATTATATGCTTCTAAAGCTCCTCAAACGTATAAGTCTACAGCGTTACGTCTAATTCCTTATTACTGCTGGGCGAACCGACAAATAGGCGAAATGCGTGTATGGCTTAATAAAGCTTAATAAACATTCAGAAAGGAGAATACACAATGAAATCCAAAATGAAAATTGATCCCCAAAAATTTGCATACACTGTGATTTCAAGTTATTCATCAGATAAAGAGAATGCAGAAGCGATTGCCAAAGATCATCTGAGCGTATTTTTGAATGCTTATTTTGTAGCAGAAAAATTCAATATATTAGAATCTCAATTAGCAGAAAAAGCAGAAAGTAAAGATTTCAAAGCATTATTAGCTAAATTAATGGATACTAAGCTTTTTGGATAAGGTAGAACAAGATATTAGTTGGAAAAATATAATAGTAAGAGGAAATAAAAGGTATTCATTCTCTCAGATTAGGTTATGATGAAAGGGTAATTTAACTTATGAGAGAGGTGAGGTTATGGGTTGGATTGAGTCTGCGGCAATACGTGCGCGAGAAGAGAAAGTAGAGAAGGAAAAAGCTCATACCTATTCTTTAGAAATCCACGAACATTTTTTGGAACACTGCGAAGATTTATGGATGAAGTTTTCTACGATTTTAGAAGAGATCCAAGAAAATTTCAAAGAAGATTGTAGTGTTCAAAAAAAAGATGGAACTCAATTAGTCATTACAATCGCTCTCGTTGTTATTACGATCAATGCCGTGAAAAAAAATCTGACTGAGCACTATCATGGAGAAGCTTATATAGAATATAGTTGCTCACACAATCCAGGAAAACCTCAACTTGCTGTAGAATCATTATATTTAAATCCAATCGATCATCCTGTGTGGATGTATAAAATGGAGCAGAATGGAAAAGAAGTAGATGTTCCTTTTAGTGAGATCGAAGCTGAAGATGTTATTAAAACGGCTCTATGGAAATATATACAATAAATATGTAATAGTAATAAACTACAAAAAAGACCACTACCGATTAAGATAGTGGTCTTTTCTTATGATACATATGATTTAGTGCAGATTACGGAACAAACCTACAACTTTACCCAAAATCGTAACATGCGTCAGACGTAGTGGCTGATACATAGGATTTTCAGGTTGTAGACGAATATGGTCTTTTTCTTTGTAAAAAGTTTTGACCGTTGCTTCATCGTCTTCTGTCATAGCGACAACAATATCGCCATTATCAGCGGTTTGTTGTTGACGTACGATCACGTAATCACCATTATAAATCCCTGCTTCAATCATACTGTCTCCAACTACAGAAAGCATAAATACTTGTCCTTCACCTGTAAAATTCTGTGGTAGAGGGAAGTAATCTTCAATATGTTCTGTAGCTGTAATCGGAACACCGGCGGTTACTTTTCCAATAATAGGAACACGAGATACCGTTTGAGCGAAAAGAATATTACTTTCAGACTCTTCTTGACCCAACAACTCGATGGCACGAGGTTTGGTCGGGTCGCGTCGAATCAGTCCTTTTTTCTCCAAACGATCCAGATGACCATGTACAGTAGAACTAGAAGCAAGACCTACAGCTTCACCAATTTCACGTACAGATGGCGGGTAACCTTTAAGTTTGACTTCATTTCGGATAAATTCCAAAATGGCCTGTTGGCGACTTGAAACTTTTGACATACCTTATCAACCCCAATGCTAGTAACGTTTGGCAAAATTATAACATAGAACTACCGTTCGTACAAACATAAGTTCTAAAATTTGTATATTTATTTGTTATTTGCTTATTTTCGTAGTCTATTCATCATCTAAATAGCATTATCTATAGTCCAAAAGTTGCGATAAAAAACACGAACGAAAGTTCGTAAAAAACTATTGAGTAAAACATATGTTCGTGTTATAGTGAATTTGAGAAAACAAGAACAAATGTTTGGAGCGTGATGACAATGTTAAAATATACTACATATCGTAGCATCCACAATCAGTCTGAAGAGGATGAACAACAGATTGATACATCAGGATCAGATATACATCATACATCAACAGGTTATTCGGAAAAACAAGCACAACAAGAAGCTATTCATGCTACACGAGCGGACAAAGATGTAGTTGTGGATGAATGGACTTACGTACCTACCGTACAGAAGATCCGTAAGCCGATTCAACCAAAAGGCAAAAAGACGTTACGTCAAAAAACACTTCATCTTATCCAAAGCACAGCGCAAAAAGTAAAATGGAAATCAGGCGGACGTTTGATGGTATGTTTTGTTTTTGCAGGCGTATTGTTATACGGTGGAGTTATTCATAATTTCGTAGTTGCAGACAAAGTAGAAGGCCCTACACAAAAAGTAGTGGTACATGCAGGGGACAGTCTATGGAGTATTGCGAAAGAATACAAATCTGTACAGACAGATACACGAGATTATATTGCTCAGATTCGTAGTGAGAATCAATTGGATTCAAGCGAAATCCAAGCAGGAGATGTGTTGGTTATTCCTTACGATTAATACACTATACTAAACTTAATATATACATGACTTATGGATACATGTATCGCAGGTAGTTTGTGTATGGGATAACGTCATCCGTTTATGAATATTGTGATCGAACGATCAATATCGTCAAAGTTTGTTGAGATCTATAGATCTTGACAAGCTTTTTTTTACATGTCAAAGTTAGTGGGGCAAAAAGCACACCGATCACATGGAGGTTAATTATGGATATCGATACACTGATTACACGCATCAATGAATTAGCTCGCAAAAAGAAAAGTTCAGGTCTTACAGCAGAAGAAACGATAGAGCGTGATGAATTACGTGCTGTTTATTTGAATAATATTCGTAGTAATTTCCGTCAACAATTAGATACAATTGAATTTGTAGAAGATACTGAACCATCGGATAACACCAAAAATAGTCAGAAATAAGAACATATAATAGCTTCAATCTACAAAAGAAAAATGAACGATAGTAAGGGTGCTCTAGCCGATCTGGAACAGAGCATCCTATTTTGCTATAGAAATTTGGGGCTTGTTCTGGCATGATAAGATAGAAGGAAGTCTTCTGCTTTTATTGTAAGGCTTACATTATCTATTAGGGGGAAACAAAGTATGTCCCGTTCCTGGGAAAGGCAAGTTCGACGTAACTCAAAGCAAGTCAATGCTACACGTAGAAAACAAGGTCAGACTTCTATCGGTGGCAAAACCAGTATTTCCGAATATACGGCATATAAAGGAAGAAATATTGTTTTTCCAGCTGCTCTAGTGATATTGGGAATTATTTATGCTGTTATGGGTATTATGTATCCAACAGCTGATGGATTTAGTGCGATCTTTATCATTACTGTCGCATTGTATATCTTACTGGGTGTTATGCTTTATTTCCGCAAACCGTACTTGAAAATTGGTAGAGATTCACTGATTACAACCAAATTTAATCGTGATCGTCTGATTTCTTCATCTCAAGTGAAAAGTATCCGTCTTCAAAAAGGATATGTTGTTATTGAACATAGCTCCAAAGGTGGAAGCTGGGTATTCTCTCGTACTCTAAACCGTTATGATACAGATGCAATGAGCGAGCATTTGCGTACATTTGCAGCACAACACAAAATTACGATTCAAGAAAAAGCGTAAGCTTTTTGGAGAATGATTGGCATATAGCATCTATATCTGAGCAAGCCATCTAGTTCTAGTATAGTCAAAGTAATCATTATCGTTGAGGAGGTACAGGCAGTGAGTATTGAAGCCGTGTTGTTTGATCTAGATGATACGTTATTATGGGATGAACGCAGTATAGAAGAAGCTTTTGCAGAGACTTGTCGTGTGGCTCAGGAAGCGACAGGGGTAGATCCTATCGCTTTGGAAGAAGCTGTACGTAGAGAAGCAAGAGCACTTTATGAATCCTATGAGACTTTTCCATTTACACAATGGATAGGAATTAATCCGTTTGAAGGCTTGTGGGCTCAATTTTCCGCAGGTGAACAACCAGAATTCCGTCAATTGCAAGCAATTGCACCGACTTATCGCAAAGAATCATGGCGTAACGGTCTAAGTGCAATGGGGATCGAAGATGAAGCTTTGGCACTACAACTGTCTGATCGATTCGTTCAAGAACGACGTAACCGTCCTCATATCTACGAAGAAACATTTCAGATTTTGGATGAATTACAAGGTAAAGTGAAGCTATTGTTACTGACCAACGGTTGCCCTGCTTTGCAACAAGAAAAGTTAGACGGTGTGCCCAAATTAGCTCCTTATTTTGATCAGGTGGTTGTATCGGGTGCATTTGGCAAAGGGAAACCGAATGCTGAGATCTTTGAGCATGCGCTTGGTTTGTTGGGAGTACAACCTGATCATGCACTGATGATCGGGGATAAGCTTACTACAGATATCAAAGGCGCACTTGCAGCAGGTATTAAGTCTGTCTGGGTGAATCGTAATGGTAAAGTCAATGATAGTGAGATCAAGCCTGATTATGAAATTAAAAGCTTAACTGAGATCCATCAGATTACAGCTCAGTTGGTGTAATAGACTGATCGGTTACGTACTAATAGTATCAAACACATCACAAAAATCCCTTACCCGATCAAAGCGGTAAGGGATTTTGTATGTGTATACTTATGCTTTTTGGAAAGAGCTATCTTCAAACGGAACAGCAATCCAACCGTCTGTTTCGACAAACAAACGAACAGCTACAATTTTACGATTGTCAACAAGTGTAAAGAAGTGAGGTGTATTCTCAGGTACAGAAATAACATCGCCTGGTTCTAACTCAACATCGAAATATCCATGCTCAGGGCTTTTGATAATAAAAATACCGTTCCCCGATACGATCGCACGAATTTCATCTTCTGTATGTGTATGAATCTCTTCGAATTTAGCTAACTTCGCTTCAAGATCAGGTGTAGACTCAGATAATGTAATCACGTCCCAAGTACGGTAACCACGACGTGCTGAAAGGTCTTTGATTTCTTCAGCATACGTATCCAAAACCGCTTGTTTTTGCTCATCTGTTAAAGTGAAGTTATCTTGCAATTCAGGAGCTAATTTGGAAGCATCCCATTTTTCATATACCACTTCATGTTTGTTCAAAAACTCCAGAACCTTGTCATCTCCAGCAATTCGTTCGTTGGTATTTCTAATTCTGATTTCAGCCATCGGATTACCCTTCTTTCAATGTTTTTATGTTGTATTATAAAAGAAAAAGCATTTTTTGTCGATACTTTCATAGAAACTTCATCCTGTGTGTAGATAAAGTTGGTCCCTCTCATTATAAGCATAATATATCGATACATGACAAATAAGATTCTTTTCTAGTTAAAAGGTTTCTGTTAAACTAAAGCCTAACGTTTTGCGGGGAGGATCGAATAGATGAAGAAGCCTGACCTACAAGAAAGACTTGAACAGCGTATTCTGATTTTGGATGGCGCTATGGGTACTATGATTCAACAAAGAGATTTAACAGCTGATGATTTTGGGAGCGATGATCTGGACGGTTGTAATGAAATATTGGTTTTAACACGTCCCGATGTTATTCAAGAAATCCATGAACAATATTTAGCTGCAGGTGCAGATTTGATCGAAACGAATACATTTGGTGCAACATCAGTCGTTTTAGCTGAATATGATATTCAGGATCAAGCACGAGAATTGAATCTAGCAGCAGTAAAGCTTGCCAAAGCTGCTGTTGATAAATACAGCACTGCTGAACGCCCACGCTATGTTGTAGGCGCTATGGGACCCACTACCAAAACATTATCGGTTACTGGCGGAGTGACTTTTGATGAGCTGGTGGATAGTTATCAGGAACAGGCTGTTGCTTTGATAGAAGGCGGTTCAGATGTACTTCTATTAGAAACCTCGCAAGATACATTGAACGTGAAAGCAGGGAGTATCGGTATCCGTAATGCGTTTGAACAGACCGGTATTCATCTCCCTCTAATGATATCCGGTACAATTGAGCCCATGGGTACGACACTTGCCGGACAGAACATAGAATCTTTTTATATTTCTTTAGAACATTTGAATCCGATTTCAGTAGGTCTAAATTGCGCGACAGGGCCTGAATTTATGCGTGATCATATTCGTTCTTTATCTGAAATGGCAGGAGCCGCAGTAAGTTGTTATCCTAATGCAGGTTTGCCGGATGAAAATGGGAATTATCATGAATCTCCAGAATCACTAGGGCGCAAAATGGCAGCTTTTGCTGAACAAGGTTGGCTCAATATCGCAGGTGGCTGTTGCGGAACAACACCAGAACATATTCGAGTGATGGATGAATTATTATCCCAGTATCCACCTCGTCCTATGATCGGCACACATCCGCCTGCTTTATCTGGAATCGAACCTGTTTATATTGAACAAGATAATCGTCCTTATATGGTTGGTGAGCGTACCAATGTGCTGGGGTCACGTAAGTTCAAACGACTGATTGTAGAAGGCAAATACGAAGAAGCTTCTGAGATTGCTCGTGCTCAAGTTAAAAATGGTGCACAAGTGATAGATATTTGTGTACAGGATCCCGATCGAGATGAAACCTATGATATGGAGAAATTTTTAGATTTGGTTGTCAAAAAAGTAAAAGCTCCATTAATGATCGATACAACCGATGTTGCGGTGATTGATATTGCTCTTCGTTATTCGCAAGGTAAAGCGATTATCAATTCGATCAATTTAGAAGATGGTGAAGAAAAGTTCGAAGATGTCACACCACTGATTCATAAATACGGCGCTGCTGTAGTGGTAGGTACAATTGACGAACGAGGACAGGCAATAACCGCGCAAGATAAATTAGAAGTAGCTAAGCGTTCACAACAATTGCTTGTTAATAAATATGGGCTCAAAACAGAAGATTTGATTTTTGATCCGCTTGTTTTTCCAGTGGGTACAGGAGACGAACAATATATCGGCTCTGCTAAAGAAACGATTGATGGGATTCGCTTAATTAAGCAACAGGTTCCAGGCTGTCATACGATTCTAGGTATCAGTAATATATCGTTCGGATTACCTGAAGCAGGACGGGAAGTACTGAACTCTGTATTTTTATATGAATGTACCAAAGCAGGATTAGACTATGCGATTGTGAATACGGAGAAATTAGAGCGATATGCTTCTATTCCTGATCATGAGCGTCATCTTGCAGAAGAATTACTTTACAACACCAATGATGCAACACTGGCTGAATTTGTTGCTGCTTTTCGGAATAAGAAGGTAGAAAAGAAAGTTCTCGATTCTAATCTTACTGTTGAAGAACGATTGGCTTCTTATGTAGTTGAAGGAACCAAAGAAGGCTTACTTCCAGATTTGGAAAAGGCACTTCAAAAGTATTCCTCGCTAGAAGTTATTAATGGTCCGCTTATGGCTGGTATGGAAGAAGTCGGACGATTGTTTAATAACAATGAACTGATTGTAGCTGAAGTGTTGCAAAGTGCTGAAGTGATGAAAGCATCTGTTGCTTATCTGGAACAATTTATGGAGAAAAATGAATCGTCTGTAAAAGGTAAGATTTTGCTGGCAACTGTTAAAGGCGATGTACATGATATCGGTAAAAATTTAGTAGAGATCATTTTATCCAATAATGGTTATAAAATTATTAATCTAGGCATTAAAGTACCACCTGAACGTATTATCGAAGCATACCGTAATGAAAAAGCAGATGCTATCGGGCTATCAGGGCTATTGGTCAAATCAGCTCAACAAATGATCACCACAGCTCAAGATCTGCGAAGTGCAGGTATTGCGATTCCGATTCTAGTCGGTGGAGCTGCCTTAACTCGTAAATTTACCAAAAACCGTATACGACCTGAATATGATGGATTGGTATTATACGCCAAAGATGCAATGGATGGTCTTGATATAGCCAACCGTCTGATGAATCCTGAAAAACGGGCAGTGATCGAAGCTGAAGTTGCCGCTGAAAATGAGATTGATACAGCAGTAGCGGTAGAAGTTGCGCCATTACCTGTACTGACTCGTGCGGTAAAATCAGATATTGATCCTAATGTACAGATCTATATTCCGCCTGATCTAGATCGTCATGTATTGCGTAATTATCCGCTTGGTCATATTTTGCCGTATGTGAATATGCAGATGCTTCTAGGACATCATTTAGGGCTTAAAGGTTCTGTAGAGCAATTGTTAGCGAAGGAAGATCCGAAAGCAGTACAGCTCAAATCGGTAGTAGACGAAATATTGCAAAAAGCATTGACCGAGCATATTATTCAGGCTCACGGTATGTATCGCTTTTTCCCTGCTCAATCCAGTGGAAATGATGTCATCGTCTATGATCCAGAAGATCACAGCCGAATCTTGCATACATTTACTTTCCCTCGCCAACAAGTCGAGCCTTATCTCTGTCTCGCTGACTTTTTGAAGTCTGTAGAAAGTGGTATGATGGATTATGTAGGATTTATGGTAGTCACTGCCGGTCAGGGGATTAGTGCACTTGCTTCAGAGTGGAAAGACAAAGGCGATTATCTACGTTCCCATGTTCTTCAGGCTGTAGCTCTAGAGACCGCAGAAGGACTTGCAGAACGTGTTCATCATATGATGCGTGATAGTTGGGGATTCTCTGATCCAGCCACCATGACGATGAAGCAACGCTTAGGCGCACGTTATCAAGGGATTCGGGTATCATTTGGTTATCCTGCTTGCCCTGATTTGGAAGATCAAGGTCCTTTATTTGCTTTATTAAAACCTGAAGATATCGGTGTTGAATTAACCGAAGGATTTATGATGGAGCCAGAAGCTTCAGTATCAGCGATGGTATTCAGCCATCCACAAGCTCGTTATTTTAATGTCGATAAGGCGTAACTATAGATTGAGTTGTATCATCTGTTATTATTGCAGAATCCTCCGACCCATCGGGGGATTTTTGTTACGGAACTTGGCGAACACAGAAGGAAGGTAGAGAGAGATGGAATTGTATTTTTTGGGAACCAATGCAGGGGTCCCTACACTTCAGCGTAATGTGACCTCTATTGGATTGCGAATGTATGAAGAACGCCGTGCCTTATGGTTATTTGATTGTGGAGAAGGTACTCAGCATCAAGTATTACGTTCTTTACTCAAATTAAGTAAATTAGAAAAGATTTTTATTACTCATTTACATGGTGATCATTTATTCGGTCTTCCGGGATTATTATCCAGTCGTGCTTATCAAGGAGGAGTGACTCCGCTGACAGTGTATGGTCCTGTAGGATTAGAACGATATATTCGTACCACACTCGAACTCAGTCAATCACGTATTGAATATGAGTTGAATATTGTGGAACACGAAGGCGGCGTAGTCTTTGAAGACGAAATGTTTCGCGTAGAGTCTGCATTATTAGAGCATCGTATTGATAGTTACGGGTATCGTATTATTGAAAAAGATCGCCCGGGACAATTGAATTTTGAAATATTAAAACATCATGGGATTAAGCCAGGACCTCTCTACGGGCAGTTGAAAAACGGAGGTAGTATCCAGTTAGCAGATGGACAAACATTACACTCTCATCAAGTCGTAGGAAAACCGAAAAAAGGAAAAATAATTACGATTCTAGGAGACACAAGACCTTGTCCTAATGTAAGTCTGCTGGCGCAAGATGCAGATGTATTGGTGCATGAAGCTACTTTCTTGCAAGATATGGAAGAAACTGCTCATAATTATTATCATAGTACTACATTACAAGCGGCACATGCAGCTAAAGAAGCGAATGCACACGAATTGATTTTGACTCATTTCAGCTCCCGTTATAAAGATCGTGAGCAACTTGAGCCTTTGCTTCAAGAAGCCAAAAGTGTGTTTGAAAATACTTTGTTAGCAGAAGAACATGTACTATTTCCGATCACTTCTAAGTCGGTTTGAAGTATTTTTGTTGCGGCAATATAAGGATACCGTTTGCCTTATGCCGCAACTTTTTTTACAATGAAGATTGTGAGTGATAGAAAGGGTGTCTATATGACAACAAATCGTAAAGGATTGCTAATTGATCTGGATGGTACATTGTATCATGGTGATACCGTGATCGAAGGAGCAAGTGCTTGGATAGAAGATTTACAGTCGAAGCAGATTCCTTATTTATTTGTTACCAATAACTCTTCACGTACGCCGCAAGGAGTCGCAGATCATCTGACTCATCTAGGCATACCTGCTAGTGCTGAACAAGTATGTACTTCGGCTATGGCAGCGGCTCATTATATTGCAGAGCAGTCACCTACTTCCAGTGTATATGTCATTGGAGAAGATGGATTGAAGCAAGCCGTAACAGCACACGGATTACAATTAACAGAGGAACAACCGGATTATGTCCTTCAAGGGATTGATCGTCAATTTACATATGAAAAGCTGACCAAGGCATTACGCCTGATCGCAAGTGGAGCTCAGTTTATTCTGACGAACCCCGATCTTCAGCTTCCTTCACATGATGGTTTGTTGCCAGGAGCAGGTACGATTGGCGCATCCATTGCTGCCGCTACAGGTGTAGAACCTGTTGTGATAGGTAAACCATCAGCTATCTTGATGGAATATGCATTAGAACGCTTAGGACTACCTGCAAGCGATGCGATTGTAGTAGGTGATAATCTATTAACAGATATTGCTGCTGGTGCGGCAGCGGGTTGTGTAACAGTACTGGTCTTAAGCGGTATTACAACAACAGTGAATATGTCTATACATGAAGCCAAAGCAGGGGTCAAAGCAGATATCATATGTCAGAATCTTGCCGAAGTCAGTTCGGCACTTGGATTCCAGTCATTATCCCATTAATTGATATAGAGAGAGGAAGAATTCTTATGCCAGAATTGCCAGAATTAGAAAACTATAAAGTGCAATTAAGCAATTACATTTTAAATGTACCGATTACTCAAATTGAGGTTAAGCGTGCCAAAGCTGTTAATCTCGAATCCGAACAAGTAAATCGTCAAATTGTAGGCGAACGAATTGCTTTTATCGAACGTCGCGGCAAATATTTAAATTTGCATACCAACAATGGACAACGTCTGCTTTTAAGTATTGCAGCAGGTGGTTCTTTATTTTATGGCAAAACAAAAGACAATACAGATCGTGTATCTGATGTTGAAATTCAATTCGAAGATCACAATTCTCTTTACTTTACCGGTGCACGTCAAGGGATGTTCTATGTGTATACTGCCAAAGAAGCAGGCGCTAAATTAAAAGATTTAGGTCCTGAAGCAACCGATCGCAAATTAACGGAAGAACAGTTCATCAAATTATATAAAGGTCGTCGCAGTTCTCTTAAAACGGCATTGACCAATCAAAATCTAGTAGCAGGTATTGGAAGCTACTATGCGGATGAGATCGCATTTACAGCTGGATTATTACCATCTGCCAAAGTACAAGAACTAGAAGATGAAGCATTATCTCGTCTTTATGTCGCTATGCAGACTGTACTAGAAGAAGCGATTCAAACAGGTGGACATCTTGCGGGTCAACCTTTAACAGTAACGGATTCGTTAACAGGTGGATTCCATGAACTTCGTCGTGTATATGAGCGTGAAGGTGAACCTTCTGTACGTTCTGCCAAAGACTTAATTGTCAAAACCGAAGTCTCAGGTAAAAAAGCATATTACTGTCCAGCTACACAATTTGAAAAATAAAATCAAGCCATAGGAACCGAGGAGGCAGTATTTATGATCAATCTTTATTTGGATGATTATCGTCCTTGCCCCAAAGGTTTTGCTCTAGCGAGAGACGGAGAAGAATGTCTGATGATGCTCAGAGAGAGCGAAGTTCATATTCTTTCGCTAGATCATGAGCTTGGTTTTGGGCAAATGGATGGAACAGATGTAGTCAAAGCGATGGTGCATGAAGGTCTATTTGCTAATGAAATTTATTTGCATACTTCAAGTATGTCAGGTCGCAAGCGAATGTATGAACTGTTGTATCAAGCGAAGCCTGAACATGTGATTCTGCATGATGGTGCTATGCCTGCGGAACTTCTGAGTGATATCGCTAACCAAGCTTCACAAGGGCAAGGGTGATGGTTATGATCGAAGAACTGACAGAACAACAAGCGCTAGCTATGGCGACCACATCAGGACAAGCAGTAGCTATATATGCGTATACACCGCTTTGTGGTACTTGTAAAATGGGGCGACGGATGTTGGAAATTACGTTACCTCTTTTGCCAGAACAAACGGTATATGCTTTAAATGTTAACTTTGCACCTACATTTGTACAAGCTTACGAAATTAGCAGTATACCGTGTCTGATTGTATTTGAAGCGTGGAGAGAAAAAACTCCACGTTTTTTATACCGTATGGAATCTGTTCCACGTATACTTGAACATATCCGTAGTGCAATCGCATAAATTATTGGAGGCTGAACATTAACTCATGAATGACCAAGAAAACAATACGCAAGAACAAGAGCAACAAAGCGATTCTCGCTGGATCGGAACAGCTAATCACGGTTTTGCTCCTTATGCACAAGAAGAATTAAAAAGAGCTTTCGGAGCTGTAAAAAGTTCTGTTTTAGTTGCTTCTGAAGTGCTTTTATTAACTTTACCTGTAGCTAGTGAGCAAGTGGTACAACGTTTATTAGCAGAACCGCCTATGTTCTTACGTCATATTCAACCGGTTCATTATGATCTGGTATTGGATCAGATCGATGCAGCGCAACATCCATTTGATGTATTAGCCGATTTACTATTGAAACGTGATGAATTGAAAGGTATTCGTCTAGCTGTGCATATTCGCAAAACAGCTGATGCTGCACCAGAAGAAAATGCGTCTGAATTACGTCATCTACTCGAACAACGTCTAATGGGCTTGCAGTCTGATTTTGCAGTACAGGATGCAGACAAAGTAGTCTCTGTATTTTGGACAGCAGAACGATTGTATGCAGGCATTTCGGTGCCAACAGATAATCTGTCGGATTGGAATGGTGGAGCTGTTCGTTTCCAACGAGAAGAAGGTCAGATTTCGCGTGCCAAATTCAAATTACTTGAAGCAGAACGTGTATTTGGAATCGACTTTACTGCGTTTCGTTCTGCGGTTGATGTAGGTGCTGCGCCGGGAGGCTGGACTTCTTTTCTACTGGACAAAGGATTGCAAGTGACAGCAGTAGATCCAGCTAAAATGGATCCTTCTCTACAAAATATTCCTAATCTTAAAGTAGTCAAAAAAAATGCAGCTGATGTCAAATTCAAACCGAATGAATTCGATCTACTGGTTTGTGATATGAGCTGGAGCCCTAAGTTAACAGCTAAATTGGTTATTGGTATGTTAGATGCTGTTGTGCCGGGCGGAACTGTGATTGTTACAGTGAAGTTAATGAACAAAAAGCCACTGGCTTTGATCAAAGAAGTCATCAGCACCTTTGAAGAAGCGCGTATGCAGGTTCAACGTGCGAAGCAATTATTTCATAACCGTGACGAGATTACGCTCTATATGGTCAAATACTGATAAAATAGGGTTGGTCAGATCATTGGATATATCAATATAAAGATCAATGTGGAGAAGGATGTGTACTTATGCAAAACGCAATTTATCGTTATTTACCGGATATGGAGCATTTTGTAGAACAGATTCGCGCGATTCCTGAAGCAGAAATTGATTTTAAACCAGCACCAGAAGCATGGAGCATTCATGAGATCGTTGTTCATCTATTTGATGTAGAAATTATGCTTCAATCCCGATTGAAATCAGTCTTGGCTGAAGAAAATCCTGTGATTAGAGCATTTGATCAAGATCTATGGGCACAAAATCTAAAGTATAGTTCACTTAATATGGAACATCACCTGCAAGCATTGATCGCAATGCGTAGGGCTTTTGCACCTGTTTTGGAGCAGATTCGTGATGAAGATTGGGAACGTACAGGTGAGCATACAGAAGATGGAACACTGTCTGCACGTATGATTGCAGAGAAACTTTGTGTATCTCATTTAGAATTGCATGTCAAACAAGTGCAACGTAATCGAGACGCTTATGCTGCTCAAAAATGATCATATTGAACTATGTAGGAAAATAGTCTTATAAAAAGTCTTTACAAATCCCGACTTTATCATTTATAATAAATTCAAATTGAAGTGCAACGGACAGGGAAAGCATCCCGTCCACTGAAACAACTAATCCTAACAGGGTTATTTTCAGTGTGGCGGAAGCTTTCCCTTTTTTGTTGCATTTTTTGATATGGAGACGATATGACTGAATAACAAACTGTAATCAAGGAGGTATATCTATGATTCATTCATCCAAATTAGCATATGGCATGGTACTAGGAGATCGCTATCGGATTGAGCAAAAGTTAGGCAGTGGTGGTATGAGTCATGTCTATCTAGCTCATGACTTGAAGTTACCTGGACGATCTTGGGCGATCAAAGAAAGTGTCTCTGCGCCATCACAATTTGTAAATGTAGCCGATGAAGCACAGATGTTAATTACATTGAGTCATCCTTCTTTACCGAGAATTGTAGATTTTTTTGAGCCTGATGCTGAAGGATTTACATACTTAGTTATGGATTATATTGAAGGTATTACATTGGATCAACAATTCAAAAAACATCCTGAATATATTACAGCATCTTTTATTATGCGCTGTGCAGATCAATTGTGCGAAGTACTAGAGTATTTACATGATCGTGAACCACCGATTGTTTTTCGAGATATGAAGCCTTCTAATGTGATGGTCACACCGATGCAAGATATGAGGTTGATCGATTTCGGAATTGCACGCAACTTTAAGCCAGAAGAAACAGAAGATACAGTGAAATTAGGAACGGTTGGATTCGCTGCACCCGAACAATATGGTAGTGGACAAACGGATAGTCGTTCTGATTTGTATGGATTAGGAGCATTAATTCTGTATCTAGCTACAGGAGGTCATTATAGCGAATGGATGCCCGGTATGGAGAAATTTATTCGTAGCGATCTTCCTCGTGGAATTATCCCTGTATTACGCAAAATGCTACAACAGCGTCCCATCGATCGTTTTCAAAATGCTACTGAAGCTCGTGAAGCAATACGAAGAGCGGTGCAAGAAAATATAGTGCCTATCTATCCGAATTCACTTTCTAGCGCTGTAAATATGCAACAAGCGACGATGGTAGTGGCTGTAATTGGCACAGCATCAGGTACAGGAACAACACATACAGCTATAGCAATCGCCCATTATCTTGCCCGTCATGGAGGCGGCGTTGCTCTAGCAGAAATGAATGGAGTACCTGGAACATTTGCAAGAATTCAATCGGTTGCAGGAGGAAGCTCCAACCCGCTTGATCGTAAATTTCAAATACAACATGTAGATTATTGGCGAGAATCAGCACGTGCAGAAGTAGTGAATTTGTTGGGTGGAAGTTATCGCTTTCTCGTACTTGATCTCGGTTGCTACAAAGACAATGAGCGCTTAGAAGAGTTTTTAAGAGCCGATATTCCGATTGTAGTAGGATCGGGAGCTGAATGGCGTTATCAAGATATTTTGAAGTTTGCAGAACAATTGCAACGTCATCCGCAAAACAAATGGCATTATTGTTTACCTTTGGCTACACAAGAAGTGACACAGCGGATAAGCAAAGAGATGGAGACTCAGCAAGTCTATGCGTTACCATGGCAACCTGATCCTTTTGATCAACATGCGCAGATGGATACCGCTCTACAAACTATTTTCAATAGTATTATCCCAGCACCTATCAAAAGAAAAAAATTTCGCTTTAGTCTACGTTAAAAAGCAGAAATGAAGGAGATTATAACATTGTCTAAAATCAGACAACGCACCAAGCATTTAATATATGCAGGTTTATGCGGAGCAGGGGCGATTGGTCTTTGTTTTGCAGGATATGTGATTTACTCTAGTATTCAGTTCAAGCATGATCAGAATGAACTTAGAGCACGCTATGAACAGCAGATACGCACATTAGAAGAAGGCACAGAACGTGTAACTGTATTTGTACCTTCACAAGAAGTAACAGCAGGCAAAGAAATCACTAAAAAAGATCTAGTTAGCATCAATTTGCCTAAGCAATCTTTGCCAGATCATCTCTTACCTACAGTCAATGAGTTAGTCGGTAAAACAACTAAAATTAATTTAACCCGTAATATGCCGATCACCACTTCGATGATCTATGAAGAACAGCCGACTACAGATGATATGCGTAATCGTGAACTAAACACCATCTTAATGCCTACAGATATCAAAAAGGGAGATACGATTGATATTAGGATTCAATTTCCTACCGGGCAAGATTATATTGTGTTAACCAAAAAGAAATTAAATAATTTAGATTATCCAACCATATGGACCACTTTAAAAGAAGACGAAATGTTAGCATTATCCAGTGCAACCGTAGATGCGTTATTGCATAAAGCATCATTGTACGCTGTTAGTTATGTAGAACCAGAATTACAAAAAGAAGCTATTCCTACGTACCCTTCTAACGCTGAAGTATTAAATTTAATGAAAGCAGATCCTAATATCGTAGGCACAGCAGAACGTTATTTATTAGACAATGTACGGAAGCAATTAGAATTAGATCTTAAAGCTCTATCCGATGAACAACGACTCAATATTGCACAGTCTGCTCAATCGGCAGCAGAATCTGCTGTATCTACAAGACAATCCTACAATCAGTCAGGTGGAGCAAGTTCATATAACAACAATT
Organism: Paenibacillus sp. PK4536; assembly: GCF_028594455.2. Taxonomy (NCBI): domain Bacteria; kingdom Bacillati; phylum Bacillota; class Bacilli; order Caryophanales; family Paenibacillaceae; genus Paenibacillus; species Paenibacillus sp. PK4536. The sequence continues at coordinate 4,103,944 of NZ_CP126313.1, read as the reverse complement.
CTAATCAGGAAATGAATACATCTAACAACGAACAGACAACTACAGATAATAGTTCTACCAATACTGAGAATTCGATATATAAAAACAACGCATCTGAAGCCTTTACATCCCAATAGATCGAAACTAGAAACGATACCCTTTACAAAAAGAAAGGATTGAGCAGTTTGAAAACCTGGATATTTACAGGATTGTGCGATAAGCGAGATTTAATGTTATCCCTTTGTGCCTTGATGACCTCAGCCGGGCAAAAAGTATTATTAATCGATGCGACTTTAGAACATCGTTATCGCTACTACAGTGGCAATTCGGATTATAGACAGACTATTACTGAATTTGCCGGATTTGATTTAGCAACAGGGTTTGAAGCTTTTGAACATATTAATACACAGTTATCCCATACAGGTGAAGATTGTATGCACTACGATTATATTCTTTGTGATGTAGAACAGACTACTTTTTATAATCGTGAGCAATGGATTAGTGCCGAGGAACATGTCTGGGTAAGCGATTATGATCGATTGACAATCGACAAAAGTATTAACTGGTTCGAACAGTGGTATCAACAGATGCAAGCTCAAGATACAGCCACTTTTGTCCCTTCATTTCATTTAACGTTTATTCATACAATAGATTGTTCATTAGAATCGCAATATATCCGCAGTCATTTAGATCATTTACCGATTGCTTGGAATACAGAGATTGTTACTATTCCATGGACAGAATCGGATATGGCTCTAAAGTTAGAAAATGAATATGCAGAAAAGTTACGTATTCGTCCATTATCCCGTTTGTTCAAAAAAGGATTGTGTGAACTTACAGGTCAGATCAGCGGAATGGAAAATAAAGAAATTAAAAAAGCGCTTAAACAAGCAGAAAGGAAAAGAGCATGAGTACAGTAATGTTTTGGAGTCCGCAAGCAGGTCATGGTAAAACATCTTCACATACCGCATTAGTTACATTAACAGCAGCACTACAATATCGCTTACGCATATTGGTCTGCCATAATCAAGCTCAAGGCGAAAGTATAGAGAGCGGATTAATGGCGCATGGTACTCTCGTATCTACTGCTTATCAGGAATCAGATATTGGTATTGATAGTGTGCGTCGATTGTTATCTTCACGCAAGCTGAACAAAAATAATATCTCAGATTACACGATTCCTTTATTAAAAGATCGATTAGACCTACTACCGGGTACAATGATTCAATCCAACCAGACAGTGCCAGATAAAGATTCCGATTGGCAGGATATTTTGAATATTGCGAATGAGTATTATGATCTTGTGATTGTAGATATAGGTTCAGGTATGGATAAAGTGGAATTGTTGAAGTATGCAGATGGTGTAGTCGTCAATATGAGCCAGAATATCAATCATTTAGAATCCTTTTTTACTACTAGCAAGCAATGGGCATCGATTCATCAGCAACCATGGACAACAGTCTTGGGTGCTTATGACCCGGATTCCAAATGCACGATATCCAATATTCGTCGTAAATACAGTTTGAAGCAAAATATATTCGCTATTGAAAATGATGCTCAATTTAGAGATGCATGGAATGTACAGACGTTACTTCCTTTTGTTCGTCGGAATCTAGGAGTGGCTCAGCCGCGTAAATATGTGGAACTCTTTAAGCAAGCGACTATGTTGACAGAACATGTACTCGAACAGTTAAATGAAGGACATGATTATAAGCGGCTTGGAGAGGGGAAGCTTCATGCTATTTGAAAATGGAATCAATATGACTTTGATTATTATCGTTCTGCTGATTCTGGGTGTACTTTTGTTTGCACGCCATCGTCGTGCAGCCCTTGCAGGTAATGATATCGCTATCAATCATAGTCAGGAGCATACATTGTCTGCATTGATTCAATATGTTAAAGATCAATTGCATGATATGAGCCATAGTCGTTTATCAGATTATGGTCTGAATGAAGAAGAGTATAGACGTAGAATTGCAAAGCGTACCGAATTACGTCAAGCGTTAAAAGGCTGTATTTCTGGAGATGTAATGGATAAGCGCTATGTCAAAGATTTTATTGCAGGTCTTTTACACAAAGGATACGGGCTAAATGAAACCAATATCAATCAGATTATTCCGTTTGATCAAGAAGAACGATTAACAACAGGTGAACAGTTCGATATTTTGTTATATCGCTATATTAGCGAATATGGACGTGATGGATTATCGATGCTGATTGATACATATGATCTAGCAGCGCCTAAATTAATTGAAACCGATGGAGATAGCTTATCTTATGCTATAACAGATCATGATATTCAGCAGATTTTTAGACAGGAATATCGTCCGTTAACTTTTGAAGAAAAGTTAGATATTGTAACGCAAAAAGTCTATCAGCATTACAAAGGATTTTCTGTTATTGATGAAATTAGAGATCAACGAGTGGATGGAGTAAGTGGCGGGGTCAGTGGTGTATTGGAAGACTCAGGGCAACTGACACCACGGTATATGCCTAATCCTAAAGATGAAGTTGTTGAACCACCTGCTAAAGGATGGGAAAGCGTATGGCTATTTTATAAAGGTAAATCTATTCACTTATCTTTTTTAAGCTTTGGGTCTGTGCGCGAATTGAAACGGGTCTGTCAAAATATCTATAAATACAATCATCCAGGGCAATTGTCTGAAGCTAATGGATACAAAGTAAATGAAATGAAAGATGGTTCACGGATCGTCGTTGTACGTCCTCCTTTTGCAGAATCATGGGCATTTTTTGTACGTAAATTTGATGTGCAAAATGCTACTTTAGAACAATTGATTCGTGGCGATCAATCGGTAATGGCGATTGAAATGCTGGTTTACTTGATGAAAGGAGCACGAATCACATCGATAACAGGTGCTCAAGGTTCTGGTAAAACAACATTGTTGATGGCACTGGTGAAGCATATCTACGCTTCGTATACATTGCGTGTACAAGAAATGGCGTCAGAACTTCATTTACGTGAAATCTATAGTCGACGTAATATTCTGAGCTTCCGTGAAACTGAAAATGTATCTGGTCAACAAGGTCTGGATGTGCAGAAAAAAACAGATGGCACAGTGAATATTCTGGGAGAAGTTGCTACCGATGAAGTCGCTGCGTGGATGATCCAGATGGCACAGGTGGCCAGCTTATTCACTATTTTTACTCATCATGCCAAAACATTTCGTGATCTGATCTATTCGCTTCGTAACTCATTGCTCAAAACAGGGGTTTTCCAAAATGAAGTGATCGCTGAAGAGCAAGTCGTTAGTGTCATTAACTTTGATATTCATTTGAAAAGAGATGCAGAAGGACAACGTTATATTGAACGTATCACTGAATGTGTACCTGTAGCAGATCTAAGTGAAGAAGAAGGTCATAACCAGCGATATACGTTTATTGCACGTAATATTATTGAATACCATGATGGTGTATATGTAGCTGTTCATCCGTTATCTACAAAAAATAAGATCGAAATGCAAGAGCAAATGACAACGCAAGATCGTGTTTCGTTTGAACGTTTTGTACATACGTATTGGGGGCAAGCGGTATGAGTATCAAGCATTTGCTTATCGCTGTATTGATTATATGTGCAGTTGGAATGGCAGTTGTTATCATACTTTACCGGATACAGCATAATCGTAGCCGTCATTTAACAGCAATGATGCCTTCTGAGAAAAATCATGATCTGCGCAAAAGATGGCAAGCATGGCATTATCAGACGCTACAGCAATCGTATATGGTAGCAATGAAAGTTCCATTATTAGGAAGTTATGTGCTTCGGATCCGTAAACGGCTTACCAGTATTCATGCTTATGAAGAATGGGAATTACGTCGTCGTACGATGGCAGTAACATGGATGATTATAGGTATACTAGGTGGATCGATAGTGATCCTTATGATCCGTAATCCTGACCCTTTGTTCTTTATTATGCTTTGTATTGCTGCTGTAGTGCTCAATGGCATGTTTATCGAAGCTTATGCAGGTCGATTAGAACGAAGACTGCTGCGTCAAATGGTCGATTTGCTAGCAGATGTCAGACATCATTATCACCGTCATGGAATGGTGGATGAATCTCTATATGAAGCGTCAGAATATGCCGCTCCTGAGATTGCGCTCCATGCGAATTTGATCGTAGAAGCATTAACCGACCAACATCCAGAAGAACGATTAGAACAGTATTATGAGACAGCTCCTAACCGCTTTCTGAAAGCTTTTGCCGGTATATCCGGTATGGTGATGGAATATGGGGATAAAGTAAGGCAAGACGGTTCTATGTATCTTAGAGGACTCAGTAATCTCACTAAAGAGATTCATTTAGAGATTTTACGAAGAGATAAGCTGGATTATCTGCTTAAAAGTCTAAACATTATTGTGCTTGTGCCGATCTTTTTTACCAATCCAATCGAACAATGGGCACGTAGTAATTTTCCAGCAATGGATGATTTTTATACCAGTAAATTAGGATTTATCGCACGTATTTTTATTTTCATCTTGATTCTCATTAGTTATCTGTTACTTCAAAAATTACAAACTTACGATGAGACAACGTATCGAGCTGGGAAAGATTATCGTTCCTGGGAACAAGCATTGTTGAAATGGAAATGGTTTAGCAAAATTGTTTTTCTAGCATCAGCAGGAGAAAATCCACTTCATAAGTATCGTTTAGACAAATTATTGAATGATGTAAATGCCAGAATTACAGTGGAGTGGTTACAAGTACGCAGATTAGTACTTTGCATTTTATGTTTCGTCGTTACTTTATCAGCAGGAATGATTCTACATCATCAATCCAAAGAAATGATTCTATATGCACCTGTCAAAAACGATATGTTATTTGGCTCTATGTCTATAGATGAACAAAAAAACGCGCAGGAATTAGCTGATTTGGATCGTCAAATTATGCTTTCTGTCGGATTGTCTAGTCAAGTGACTTATGAGCAGATTGCAATACAGGTGAACAACTCTGGCAAGTTTCGAGATCAAGAGCAGATCAATACCACAACGGATCGCATTTTGCTCAAGCTCAAAGCATATGATAGTGAATATTTTCGCTGGTGGGAGTTGCTGATTGCCCTTATGATGGCTTTGATTGCTTATCAAGTCCCTGTATGGATGCTGTATTTCCAGAAAAAAGCACGAAGTATGGATATGAAGCACGAAGTATATCAATTTCATACCGTGATCTCCATGCTCAGTGGAATGGATCGTATGTCTGTCGAAGTGATTTTGGAATGGATGAATCGATTCGCCGTTATCTTCAAATTACCGTTACAGAAATGCTTACTTCATTATGAACATGGACCTGAAGATGCATTGGAACAGCTCAAAGATGAAGTCTCTTTTCCTGAATTCGGTAAGCTAGTCGACAAACTTCATCTAGCCGTAGATAAAATTCCGATTCCACAAGCATTTGATGATCTAGAAAGTGATATGTCTTATTACTTTGAACAGCGTCGTCAAGAATATGAAAAAATGATCGAAACGAAAGCAACATGGGGAAAAATGATTGGCTTTACGCCTATGTATGCTTTGATATTCCTTTATCTGGTATTGCCGTTAATCGGTATGAGCTTTAGCCAGATGGAAGTGTATTATGATCAGATTCAGAAAATATAGCTATTCATAAACTATTAACGTATAAACTACAAAACCAATAACGGGGGATTTTACAATGAATAATGCTTCAACTGCTTTGAAAGTAGCCGCAGGAATATTTTTAACGATTGCTTTGATTACGATTGTTGTTATTTTATTTATTTCTGCTCAGGAAGCTACCAAGACTGCACAAAATAACTTTGCGGATATCCAAACTGAATTATCTCAAGCTTCTTATACAGTATATGATGGTACAACTATAAGTGGTTCTCAAGTAACGAATGCTTTGCGTAAGTTCAGCGGCAAAGAACAGTTTGGTGTTCAGGTAACAACGGGTAAAAACAAAGGGTCTAACGGACAATGGTATGGCAATACGTTAAATACAAGCGGAGAATTAACTTCAGATTCGTATGGATCCGTAACCGCTAAAGCTAATGGGGATATGAATAATACAATGGCCGAATCAAGTGCCGAGTATGTTAATCCAAGTGGTAAATTCAAAGCAGCGATTATCAAAGATCGTTCTAATGTAGTTCGCGGTCTTGTTTTCACACAACAGTAAGGAATGATCTATGGATAATAGTACAAAAAGTATGCTATGGCTGGCTGTTCAATTATTTTTGTTTGGAACAGCTTGCCTAGCAGCGCTTTACTTGAGCGGTGGAATGCAGAAAGTCACTCAATTATCAGAACCAGTGATGCAGGGTCAAAAACAAAGTGTTCAGCAGTATATTGGCATTTCAGAACCGCTGACATATACAGGCGCACAGGTCAGGCAGTCGATAGCTCAGATTCAAGAGATCGGTGTCGATATGCAAATAGATCATTCTCTTTATCCTCATCATATACAACCTGAACCATCTGCATTACTGAAAATAGACGTACAGCGTACGTATCAGGTCACTTACCAGACGGATCAGCAAGGGAATATAGTGACTATTCAATTTAGCTAAGAAGGATCAAGGAGAACGCTATGAATTCGATGTCCAAAGTATTTGCCGCTTTTCTTGCGGTAGCTTTATTATATGTATTTCCGACGATGCAGGCGGCAGAGCGTCAAGACGATCTTTCTCAGATGATGGTTTATAATGCAGTTGTTCAATTTACCGATGCTGTACGTACCAAAGGATACGTGACTCCAACAATGTACAATGATTTTACACGTGAAATGAACGCTACAGGGAATCAGTACACTATTCAATTAGAACATTTGCACAAAACGTATCATCCTGAATATACAGATTCTGCGAATCCGAATACGTTTGAAAATAAATTTAATACTGTATATGAAGGGTATTATGAGAATGCGATACTTCCTGTATTGTATCCAGAAAATAGTATGGCTAAAGATGATCCAAGCAGACAATATCGTTTACAAAATGGCGATTATTTCACCGTAAAAGTAGAAAGTACCAATCGAACCATGGCAGCGATCTTACGTGGGATGCTGGGGATTGAAGGAAATCAGAATCGTTCTGCTGTACTTGCACGTTATGGAGGCATGGTGCTCAATGAAGATTACTGATTTTGCAATTTTATTCGTAATTATTTTCTTTCCATTATTTTGGCTAAGTGGACTACATACCGATGAACAGTCACAAGCATCCAGTCTACAGATTTCGTACACTACAGCACTTCGGACTGCTTCTCAAGACGCAGGTCAGGTTATGAGTACTAATGAACAGCAACAATATGAAGCAGGATATTCTTCTGAGAAGTTTTTTCGAGCAGACAAAGAACTAGCTTTACAGACATTTCTGAATACACTTTATTTGAACTTTGGTATTCGTGGTAATGAATCGGCTCAGCAAAACCTTTTGCATTATATTCCTGCTATTGTTGTGATAGATTATGATGGGTATTATATTTATGCCACCGAAAATTACATAGGTGCAGATGGATCATCCAATGCCAGACACACATGGCATCCCAAAAAGCCGTATGCGTATTCAGATGCGCAAGGTAACAGTATACAATTTACATTAGATCATACTGTTCATGTGACAGAAGCAAATACCGGCAAAGTATTAGATGGACAAGCAGAGCAGTTAGCTAATGAGACAGATATCGCACTTTTAGACCAAATGGATACCTTTGAGCAAGTTAGACGTACAGCTATAGTGAGTTCGATACAAAAAGATTTGGCTTATTATATCAACAAACACAATGAATATGCGTCTCATTACGGGATTTCTTATACATTTACGTTACCAACGATCTCGCAAGAGGAATGGAATAATAGTATCAATGATATCGGTATTTTATCTTTTTTACAGGGGATTCCTACAGGTAGCGGTTATTATAACAATTATGCGCTAGGTGGAGGACGATTAGTGAAAAAGACTTCTTGGTTAGGAACAGTCGATCCTGATTCAGGTATTAAATATGCATATCCTAATGGCTGTAAGTTACCTGCGCCTGCTCAAGATTTATTCACCGATGCCAAAGAAGCAGCGAAATCAGGATATTTTATACATGATTGTCGTAATCCTTTAATACATTAATCATTTACTAACTGGAGAGCATTATCTTTTTGACAATAAATAAGAATCGTTCAAGCCAATGGCTACCTATTTACAAGCTTTATTAATCATTTTTATTCATTTATTCGTAATAAATTCACTTACAACGGTGTTCAAATTTATTCAAAAAGTAGTAAATGTATTTGCTTGATCAGAAAATGAATGTAAAAAAATGAAAATTTTCAGTTCTAGACAGCTTCTGCTTATGTTACAATACACTCTGTAGCAATTTTGTAACGGTGCATATTTAAAAAAGAGATATTTAATATAGACAGGAGCATTATTTAACATGAGTTTGTTATCAGTAGAAAATGTAACGCATAATTTTGGAGACCGGACATTATTTCGGGATGTATCTTTTCGTCTGCTTGCTGGAGAGCATGTAGGCTTAGTCGGTGCGAATGGCGCTGGCAAATCAACACTAATGAATATTATGACAGGTAAACTGTTAAAAGATAGCGGTAAAGTCGAATGGGCTCCGCGTGTACGTTATGGTTATTTGGATCAGCATACGAAGTTAACTGAAGGAAAAACAGTACGCGATGTACTTAAAGATGCTTTTCTTCCTTTACTGGAATTAGAACAACAACTAAACGAAGTCACTAACCAGATGGCAGATGCTTCACCTGAACAATTGGAAGTATTGTTGGAGCAAATGGGTGATATCCAAGAGCAATTAGAAATTGGAGATTTCTATTTACTAGATACCAAAGTTGAAGATATGGCTTATGGTCTGGGTCTGAATGTAATCGGACTTGATAAAGATGTAACAGCATTAAGTGGTGGACAACGTACCAAAGTATTACTTGCCAAATTACTACTTGAAAAGCCTAATGTATTGTTATTAGATGAGCCTACCAACTATCTGGATGTAGAACACATTCAATGGTTAACGCGTTATTTACAAGACTATCCGCATGCTTTTGTATTGATTTCGCATGATACGGATTTCATGAATCAAGTTGTTAATGTTATTTATCATTTGGAATTTGCCAAATTAAATCGGTATACAGCTGATTATGCTAAGTTTTTGGAAATGGCAGATATTCAAAAGCATCAACATATTGAAGCATTTGAAAAACAGCAAGATTTTATCAAAAAACAAGAAGAATTTATTCAAAAAAATAAAGCACGTGCATCGACATCAGGACGTGCGAAAAGTCGTGAAAAGCAATTAAATCGGATCGAGCGAATCGACAAACCGGAAGAATTTGCAAAGCCGACATTTAATTTCAAAGAAGCACGTGCAAGTAGTAAAACGGTATTTGAAGGTAAAGACTTCGAGATCGGTTATACTCATGCTTTATTGCCTAAAATGACTATGAATATTGAACGTGGCGAGAAAATTGCTATCGTAGGCTGTAATGGTGTAGGTAAATCAACTTTGCTCAAAACAATTCTAGGTAAACTTCAACCGGTTAGTGGTAAAACGTATCTTGGCGATTATTTACATTCGGCTTATTTTGAACAAGAAGTACGCCCGGATCAATTGACACCGATTGATGAAGTATGGAATGAATTTTCGCATTTGAGTCAAAATGAAGTTCGAGGTCACCTAGCACGTTGTGGATTGAAAAATGAGCATATTACACGTCCTATGCGTATGTTAAGTGGTGGAGAGCAAGCGAAAGTACGCTTATGCAAACTTTTATTACGTGAAAGCAACTGGGTATTGTTCGATGAGCCTACCAATCACTTGGATGTTCATGCTAAAAACGAACTGAAACGTGCTTTAAAAGCATACAAAGGTACGATCTTGCTTGTTTCTCATGAACCTGAATTTTATGAAGATTGGGTCACTAAAATTTGGGATGTTGAGCAATGGTCTGAAGCTAAAGCAAAATAATAGATGTATAAATAAAGCTAACAATATCATTTATGTATAATAATTTTGGATGTATATTTGCTTTTGATTTACATTATTTGTATATTATATTTCTATAATGATTTGCTTTATCGAAATCTGTTTGCTAAGATGAATAACAAATCGAATAGCTTGAATGCACTAGGGGGGCCGCTTGAGGCTGAGATGAAAGTAGATATTGCTTTCGGACCCTTTGTACCTGATCTGGATCATACCAGCGTAGGGAAGTGGTAGCAGAGTTACGGAAATGTTAGATCATATTGTATGTACGATTAAGTCATTGACTGTATGGAGTAGAAATTATTTTATACAGAATTAGCTTATGACGATTGTCGATATGTTGTCCGTTATTCTAATAATAATCTTGTTTGATCTTAGACAAGAATCATTATTTTCTAAGTTTATACTAGCCACTTCTTTATTCATAAGAAGTGGCTTTTTTGCGTTCACTTATACATATTTTGAGGGAAGGAGAGCATATATCTTATGGAGCTTCATGCCATCAGTACAGGTCAACGATCGATCGATCAGCTTGTGAAGATAGCTTCCCAGATCTATTCATGGACGACCGCTATTCATATTCGTGAAAAAAAGTGGTCTGATTCTCAGATCATTAATGCTGTCCAGCAGTTGATTCATACAGGAGTGCCACGATCCAAAATCAGGATCAATAGCCGACCTCAATTAGCAGTGGATCTGAATATAGGTGGTGTGCATTTGAGTGAACATATGTCTTATATAACTACAGATGATCCTCTTTCAAGATGGAAAGTCGGGCGATCTGTTCATAGCATAGAGCAAGCATTACAAGCTCAAGATGAAGGGGTCGATTATCTTTTTTATGGACATATTTATGCGACTACTTCTAAGCCAGATCTGAGTCCACGAGGATTGGATCAATTAGAAAAGCTTTGTCATGCTGTATCTATACCTGTGATTGCTATAGGTGGTATTCAACCCGAACATTGCCAAGACATTCATCAAGCAGGTGCTACAGGAATAGCTGTCATGTCGGGTATTTTTGAGGCGGAACATCCACAGCATGTCTGTCAGTTATATAACGAAAGTATTCAACAAGTTACTTTTACCGATCTACAATCACAATCATTAGGAAAGAAGTGAATCGGCGGATGGTTCATCTATCGAATGGTAAGACTAATCATTATGACGTGATCGTTGTAGGCGCTGGCGTTATCGGGGCTGCGCTTGCTTATGAACTGGCACAGCAAGGAGTCAAAGTCGCTTTGCTGGAAAAAAATCAACCCGCTTCTGGTGCGTCAGGGGCAGCAGGTGGAATGTTAGCGGCTCATTCAGAACATTTCGCTCATCAAGAGTTGTATCAATTGGCATTATACAGTCAATCGCTCTATAGCAAGCTGGCTACTGATCTATTGGAGCAGACAGGGATTGATATTGGACTGCGAACAGAAGGATTTTTGCTACCCATGACTGCTGTTCCTACACATACTGATTCCCAAGTAGATCGCAAAGAGTGGTGGAGTCCTTCACATTTAGCACAAGTGGAGCCATATATTTATGCTCCTTCTGGCATGATCTACAATCCAGATGAACCGCAATTAATTCCAGCTTTGCTCAATCAAGCCCTTGTTCAAGCAGCGATTCAATATCATGTTGATTTTTATCCAGAGACTGAAGTATATCGCTTACTACATTCGCAAAAGAAAGATCATATTACAGGTGTAATCACTAACCAAGGGGAGATCTATGCTGAACAAGTAGTTTTAACAACAGGCTTGTGTACACAACAATTGTTAGCAACAGAGCAGTATCATTTGCCTTTTGTGCCGGTCAAAGGAGAATTAATCGAAGTTAGTACGCCTTCTCAGTATCTTGGACATACGATCTATGGAAAAGGCATTTATATGATTCCCAAAAGCGATCATCGAATCTGGATCGGAGCTACGAGTAAACCAGAACGTACAGATACAACAGTAGATATTTCTGCAATTGCTCAGTTGTTGTCTGGAGCGGAGCAATTTCTACCTGCGGTGGGATCAGCTACGTTTGAACGTTGTTGGTCAGGCATACGACCTGGAACACCGGATGAATTACCTTACTTGGGGCAAATTCAACCGCTCGCTGGATTATGGACAGCATCCGGTCATTATCGCAATGGAATGTTGTTGGCTGCTGGCACAGCAAAATGGATAGCAGAGGCACTCATAAACAATCATACAGTTCATATTCCCGATTGTTTTTCACCAGAACGAGCTTTACGAAAGTCGAAATCTCTATCAACTAAATCTTTATCCACAATCGAAGGAGTGTCTACATGGAATTAATAATTAATGGCAATCGGAAATATGTAGAACCTGAATACAATACCGTATCCAAACTACTAGAATCATTATCTCTCGGTCAAAAAACAGTCATTGTAGAGCATAATCAACAAATTTTGCAAAAAGAAGAACATCCGCATATTACACTGGCAGACAAAGATATATTAGAGATTGTACATTTTGTAGGAGGTGGCTGATTTGTTAACGATAGGTACACATACATTTACATCACGGCTATTATTAGGAACAGGGAAATTTACAGATTTACAGATTCAGAATCAAGCTGTTGAAGCTTCAGGTACAGAAGTGCTAACTTTTGCTGTCAGACGATTGAATTTAGATCAAGTGAATGAACCGAACTTTCTGGAAATGTTAGATCTCAAAAAATACAAATTACTCCCAAATACCGCAGGAGCCAAAACAGCAGAAGAAGCGATCCGTATCGCTCGCTTAGCAAAAGCTTCTGGATTATGTGATATGATAAAAGTAGAAGTTATCGGAGATGATACGTTGCTTTTACCTGACCCTTTGGAGACGGTCAAAGCTTGCGAAGTCTTGCTAGCAGAAGGATTTATTGTGCTGCCGTATATCTCTGATGATTACATGTTAGCCAAACGTCTACAGCAACTTGGTGTACATGCGATTATGCCGGGTGCTTCACCGATCGGTTCGGGTAAAGGAATACTCAATCCATCTGCTTTACAATGGATTATCGATCAAGCGACTGTACCTGTGATTGTAGATGCAGGTATACGTTCTCCTAAAGATGCTGCTTATGCAATGGAATTAGGTGCGGATGCAGTACTGCTAAATAGTGCAGTCTCAGGTGCAACCAATCCTGTCCAAATGGCAACAGCAATGAAGCTGGGGGTAGAAGCAGGTCGATTAGGAAGGGAAGCAGGCATGATTCCTGTACGTGAGTATGCTGTGGCAAGTAGCCCAGCAGAAGGGATGATTACCACTTGAACGTGAATACTACCAACATAGAGCAACAACCTGAACAACAAAATCGGTACTCCAGACAAGAACGATTTGCTCCATTAGGGCAAAAAGGTCAGCAACATTTAGCAGAAGCTACTGTACTTATTGTAGGCGCTGGAGCTTTAGGGTCGAGTTCAGCAGAAACGTTAGTGCGAGCAGGCGTAGGTAAAGTCATTATTGCAGACCGTGATTATGTGGAATGGAGCAACTTGCAACGGCAACAACTTTTTACAGAGCAAGATGCTCAAGAGCGTATGCCCAAAGCGATCGCTGCTCAACGTCGTCTACAACAGATCAATTCTGAAGTAGATATACAAGCACATATTGCAGATGTTACTGCTGATGAAATGAAAGATCTAGCTAAAGGTGTAGATCTTATTATGGATGCAACCGATAACTTTGAGACAAGACTTATGATTAATGACATTTCACAAAAATATAATATTCCGTGGATATATGGTGGTTGTGTAGGTAGCTATGGTATTACATTTACGATTATTCCGGGAGTTACTCCTTGTCTGCAATGCTTAATGGAATCTGCACCACTTGGCGGAGATACATGTGATACTTCAGGTATTATTCCTCCAGCTGTGCAGATGGTAGTTGCTCATCAATGTACAGAAGCGATTAAGTTACTTAGTGGCAATGCAGATCAATTGCGAGGTACTTTACTATCTTTTGACCTATGGAACAATGAACAAGTTTCGATCAAAATGAGTAGCGCACGCAAACCTCATTGTCCTTCGTGTGGTAGCGAACCTACGTATCCTTATTTGACAAAAGCCGGTCAAAGTAAAACCGAAGTATTATGCGGTAGAGACACGGTACAGATTCGTCCTGCACAAAAAGTAACCGTAGACTTGCAAGAAACTGCTCAGCGCTTAGCCAAATTGGAAGAACATCAAGTCAGTGTTACTCCTTTTTTGGTATCTATGACGATGCAAAGTGGACAACGTCTTGTTATTTTCCGTGATGGACGTGTAATGGTGCACGGTACTAAAGATATTGCAGAAGCGCGTACTTTATATCACAGATATTTTGGTTAAAAAGGAGAGGATCATATTGACTGATATTCACAATGAATCAACTTGGCCTGTCTGGGCAACAGAAGCTATTGAAATTGCTCAACCTGATCCACAATGGGTAGAACAGGGGCAGATGTACAAAAATGAATTAACGATATTATTAACTCCGTTTGTGATAAATGATATTCAACATTTTGGTAGTACAGCGATACCACATCTACCAGCCAAACCTATTATTGATATGATGGCAATCACAGATTCTTTTGATTCATTACCAGCGATCATTTCTGTATTGGAAAAAGAAAACTGGAATTATGTACCGCCTGAATTGGATGGTAAAGAACATCGTAGATTTTTTGTGAAAGTAATCAATGATAAGCGTGTTGCTCATTTGCATATCGTATTGCAACAAGGAGAGCAATGGAAAAATCAACTGCTGTTTCGTGATCGCTTAATCGCACATCCAGAATGGGCAGAGCAATATGCTCAATTAAAGCAAAAGCTGGCTATAGATAACAAAGATGATCGAGAAGCCTATACGCAAGCTAAAACAGATTTTGTACAAAAAGTACTAAGTCATCATTAAGAACGGTCTCATTAACTTAATCTTATTATGCGTACAAGAAAGCTTATCATGACTAGACAGATTCTATAGCGATCAATAACTTTACAGAGGTATACAAAAATCCATGTACAAAGAGAATATCCTCTTCATACATGGATTTTTGTATGTAATACTATGAACTGATCATAAGCACGATTACAACCTATATGATTAAAATAGAGCGATTAATCTCTACTTTGAATAATAAGTAGTAAACCACCTTCAATACTCACTGTACCTTCTTCATTAATCAAATGATTACTAATACCACGGGATTGGCCCATACGTAAAGTAGCATGTTCTAACGGATATTGAAATCCGGTGAGATTAATACCGGTCACCTCAGAAGTAATAGGCAACAATGAAATATAAGGGAAGCCACGATTTTCGATAACCGCTTGAGTACTGGTAAGTGAAATATAATTATTCATATCCATAATGCTACAATTCACTTGATGCTGAACAGCACGGACTAGCAGTTGTACATTGGCTAACGTATGATCAAATCGTGTACCAAGTGCTCCCAAAATTAAAATTTCCCGAATATGACGTTCCATCGCAATTTCAAAAGCAGCTTCAGTATCAGACCAATCTTTTTCCACCGAGTCATAGACAATCAACTGATCACTATTAGCTTTGATATTCTCTAGATCATGTTCACGATTGGTCAATGAGTCGAAATCCCCTACAGCGACATGAGGGTGAATACCGTGTTCAATTAAAAATAATGCTCCACGATCTGCACCGATAATCAAATCGTCTTCTTGAATCTGTTGTACAAAATCAGGATGTAATTGACCACCCGAGAAAATAATAGCACGCTTCATCGACATGAATCAGCCCTCGTTTCATCAAATAAAAGAAGATATATTGAAATTGTAGTTGCATAACTTTCTATCACACAGATACAATAGAAAAGACGAGCAATCAAACGAATTATAGATTTTTTTGGATGTGAAAGCGTAAACATCAATATAACTCGTTTGAAAGTTCGATTTCTACTGTAAGTAATAAAGAGCTACAAATTTTAGATTTCTGGTAAAAAGTATTTTAATGCAGCAGGAAGTTCTTTTTGCCAGAAGCCCCACAAATGTTTACCATCTTTTTCGCTATATTGTACAGTGGCTCCACGTTCTTGTAAAAGGTCACGAGTCTCACGGTTTAATTGTACAAAATCGTAAATACCTGTATCGCTCTCAAAATCAGTTTCTTGCAGACCTACAATCATATATACATTCAAATCTGTAAGATTTTGAGCTTGTGCGATAATATCCTGACTTTGCTTATAGTAAGCACCGGATAGACTAATCACCTGCTGGAACAGTTCAGGATATAACAGGGACAGATGGATCGAAACGCTGCCGCCAAGGGAGTCACCTGCCAAAATACGCTGATCTGGCGTACGTCGTACAGGATATTTTTGTTCAATATAAGGAATGATTTCTTCAGCAAAACAAGTGGTGTACTTTTCGAAGCGATCACCAAATGGAGCATATTCTTGTGTTCGAATCTTCGTATTTACTTCTACACCTACAATAATAAAAGGTTCGATATTTTCATCAAGAATTAATTGGTTGGCATACGTAGCAATGCGACCAAAGTTGAAAAACTCTTCACCATCCTGACAATACACGACAGGGTAACTTAATACTTCATTATAGCCTGGCGGCAAGTAAATCCGTAATGTACGACTTTCACCAAGATGGCTGCTTTCGATCTGTTCTTTCAGTATTGTTCGTTTAAGATAACGGGAATCTGTCACAGTGATCACCTTTTTCGGGAATATTTTTTGCATTGCGTATCACAATGCGTTAAGATTGTTTCGTGCGGTCGTGAAGTCTTTGAATACCAAGATCGTAAAACTGTTATACAAATATTAACCTGCTGTTATACATACAATAATACACATATCTACTAAATTTCAATGTATGTTTTGACGAATGGAGTAGAACAGGTGTATAATAATTCTATAACAGCGGGACATGATATTCAAATTTTTTATTGAGGTGAATAAAATGAGCAAGGTTCCTTATGAAGTTTATACGGAGGACGTGGAAGCTCTTTCCGTTCTTTCTCCTGAAGGCAAAATCGTCAACAAAGATTTATTACCTGATCTTAACGATGATCAATTGAAAGAAATTATGTATCGTATGGTCTTCACACGTAGTTGGGATGATCGTGCAGTTAACTTAGGTCGTCAAGGTCGTCTTGGTTTCTATGCACCAGTATCTGGTCAAGAAGCTACAATGGTTGGTAGCGAATTCGCTTTGCAAAAAGAAGATTTCGTATGCCCGGGTTACCGTGATATTCCTCAGTTGGTATGGCACGGATTACCACTTTATCAAGCATTCTTGTACTCTCGTGGACATCAACACGGTGGACAAATTCCTGATGGCGTTAACGTTTTGATGCCGCAAATCATCATTGGTGCACAAATCTTGCATGCAATGGGTATTGCTATGGCTTACAAATTGAAAAAACAAAAGCAAGTTGTTATTGCTTACACAGGTGATGGTGGTTCTTCTGAAGGCGACTTCTATGAAGGTCTTAACTATGCTGGTGTATACAAATTGCCTGTTATTTTCTTTGTACAAAATAATGGTTATGCTATTACAACTCCTTTTGCAAAACAAACAGCTGCATTGTCTATCGCTCACAAAGCGGTGGCAGCAGGTATCAAAGGCGTAAAAGTAGACGGTATGGACGTTCTTGCTGTTATCAAAGCGGTCCAAGATGCTGCTGAACGCGGACGTAATGGTGAAGGTGCTACATTGATCGAAGCGGTTACTTATCGTTTCCGTCCTCACTCCATGTCAGATGATACAAGTAAATATCGTACTAAAGACGAAGAAGGTATCTGGAGTGAAAAAGATCCAATCGCTCGTCTTGCTAAATACTTGGCTGAAAAAGGTCTCTGGACTGATGAAGATACAGAGCGCGTAAGAGAAGAAGCTAAAGCTAAAGTAAATGAAGAAATCAAAAAAGCAGAGAAAACAGAGAAAATGACTGTTTCTGGCTTGATTGATAGCATGTTTGAACAAACACCTCAACACTTGGAAGAGCAAAAAGCTGATTTCGAATAAGAGGTTTCTAACAATAGAGCGTTAATCTAGATCCTTGATGCGTGAACATGAACAGTGAAATGTTTAAGGAGGAAATGAAGCAAATGGCACAAATGAATATGAAAGAAGCGATCCGTGATGCGCTTCGCGTTGAATTGAAAAATGATCCTAATGTGATCCTTTTCGGAGAAGACGTAGGTCATGTTGGCGGCGTATTCCGCGCAACAGAAGGTTTGCAAGCAGAATTTGGTGAAGATCGTGTATTTGATACACCTCTTGCTGAGTCAGCTATCGGTGGTTTGGCAGTAGGTTTGGGTATCCAAGGATTCCGTCCTATCGCTGAGATCCAATTCGTAGGTTTTATTTTTGAAGCACTTGACCAAATGGTTGTTCAAGCAGCTCGTATGCGTTTCCGTTCTGGTGGCAAATACAATTCTCCAATCGTTTTCCGTACACCTTTCGGTGGCGGTGTAAAAGCGGCAGAATTGCATACTGACTCACTAGAAGGTTTACTTGCACAAACTCCTGGTATCAAAGTGGTTATTCCGTCTAACCCTTATGATGCTAAAGGACTTATGATTGCTTCTATCCGTGATAATGATCCTGTCTTCTTTATGGAACATTTGAACTTGTACCATGCATTCCGTGCAGAAGTACCAGAAGAAGCTTATACAGTAGAATTGGGTAAAGCAAACGTAGTACGTGAAGGTTCTGATGTAACAATCATCGCTTACGGCATGATGGTTCATACAGCAACTAAAGCGGCTGATCAATTGGCTGAAGAAGGAATCAAAGCAGAAATCATTGACCTTCGTACAGTAAGCCCGATTGATATTGATACAATCGTAGCTTCTATCCAAAAAACAAACCGTGCAATTGTTGTTCAAGAAGCACAAAAAAGTGCTGGCGTAGCAGCAGAAGTTATTGCACAAATCAATGAAAAAGCAATCTTGCACTTGGAAGCTCCAGTACTGCGTGTAGCAGGACCGGATACTGTTTATCCATTTGCACAAATTGAAGATTCTTGGTTGCCATCACCTAAACGCGTGATCGACGCTGTTAAAAAAGTAGTACAATTCTAAAATAGTTTTTATTGTCAAAAGGCGGGTACATGAGCATATTCATTCAGTTTGATGATCGTCCTTTGGATACTCGTTAAATCGAAGAATATAATTTTGCGGACGCCTTTTGGCTTTGAAATATGCACTAAATAGATTATGTAAAGAGATATTGCTGAATGATAGGAGTGGAATCAATTGTTCAGCAATCTAAATAGGGAGGTTTTGCAAGTGGCAAAATTTATTTATAAATTTCCAGAGCTTGGTGAAGGTTTGCATGAAGGCGAAATCATCAAAATGCATATCAAACCAGGTGATAAAGTAACAGACGATAGCATCATTATGGAAGTACAAAATGATAAAGCAGTAGTTGAAGTACCTTGTCCGGTTGACGGAACAGTACTTGAAGTATTGACTAAAGATGGTCAAGTTTGTCATGTAGGCGAAACGGTAGCAATTATCGAAGCTGAAGGTGACATTCCAGATCAAGACGAAGAAGAAACAGCTCCAGAACAAAAGAGCGGTCAAGAACAAGAATCCGTTCAAGGCGGAGTAGACACAACTTCTTCTCCTGCTTCTGATAGCCCTGCTGATGCAAAAGAAGGCAAAGAAACAAATGCTTCTACACCAGCAGCACCTAACAAAGATGTTTTAGCTACTCCAAGCGTTCGTAAATTTGCTCGTGAGCAAGGTGTTGATCTAGCGCAAGTTAGTGGCACTGGCAACAACGGTAAAATTACACGTGAAGATGTAGAATCTTTCAAACAAGGTGGCGGACAAGTTTCTTCCCAAACTGCAGAAGTAGCAGCAGAAGAGAAAACATCTGCTCCAGTTGCACCAGCGGCAGCTCCTACAGCTATCGCAACAGGTGGAGACGAAGAGCGCGTACCATTCAAAGGTATTCGTAAAGCGATCTCTAACGCTATGGTTAAATCTGCATACACAGCTCCACACGTAACGATTATGGACGAAGTAGACGTTACAGAATTGGTTGCTTTCCGTACGCGTATGAAACCACTTGCTGAGAAAAAAGGCATCAAAGTAACTTACTTGCCATTCATTGTAAAAGCACTAGTTGCTGCTACACGTGAATTCCCAGCATTGAACGCTTCTATCGACGAAGCTTCTAACGAAATTGTATACAAAAAACATTATGATGTAGGTATTGCTACAGACACAGATAACGGTCTAATCGTTCCTGTTGTTAAAGATGCAGATCGTAAGAGTATCTTCATGATCGCAAGCACAATCAATGATTTGGCTGTACGTGGTCGCGAAGGTAAATTGTCTGCTAATGAAATGCGTGGAAGCACAATTTCAATCTCTAACATTGGTTCTGCTGGCGGTATGTTCTTTACTCCAATCATCAACTTCCCAGAAGTTGCTATCTTGGGAACTGGACGTATCAGCGAGAAAGCTGTTGTTAAAAATGGCGAAATCGTAGCAGCACCTGTAATGGCTCTATCCCTAAGCTTTGACCACCGTATTATCGATGGTGCAACAGCACAGAACTTTATGAACTTTATCAAATCACTTCTCGCTAATCCCGAGTTGCTGGTTATGGAGGTGTAATCAATGGTAGTAGGCGATGCTTCACTCGATATTGATACTTTAGTTATTGGTGCAGGACCTGGTGGATATGTAGCTGCTATTCGTGCAGCTCAATTGGGTCAAAAAGTTTTGATCGTAGATAAATCCGAACTAGGCGGCGTCTGTTTGAACCGTGGTTGTATTCCTTCTAAAGCGCTAATCTCTGCCGCTCATCAATTTGAAGCTGCACAACATGGCGAAGCTTTTGGTATTACAGCTGAAAATGTTAAAGTGGATTTCTCCAAAACTCAAGAATTCAAATCAGGCGTTGTTAAAAAAATGACTTCTGGTGTAGCTGGATTGTTGAAAGGTAACAAAGTGGAAGTATTCCAAGGCGAGTGCATGTTCATTAACCAAAATGAAGCACGTGTATTCAACGATCATGAATCTCCTCGTTACCGTTTCAAAAACTGTATTATTGCAACAGGTTCTCGTCCAATCGAACTTAAACCATTCCCATTCGGTGGACGCATTCTTTCTTCTACAGAAGCATTGAATTTACCTGAAATTCCGAAAAGCATGGTTGTTATCGGCGGTGGTTACATCGGCGCTGAGCTTAGCCAAATGTATGCTAAATTTGGTACTAAAATTACAATCATCGAAGGTCTGGATACAGTATTGCCAGGCTTCGATAAAGATATGACTAGCCTTGTTGCTAAAAACATGAAGAAATCCGGTATGGAAATCTTCACGAACGCGAAAGCGGAAAGCGCAGAGCAAACAGATAAAGACGTAACTGTTAAATTCAGCGTTGGTGGCGAATCTAAAGAAGTTACAGCAGATTACTTGCTAGTAACCGTTGGTCGTCGTCCTAACACTGATGGTGAGTTGGGTCTAGATCTTATTGAAATGGAATTGGACGAGCGTGGATTGATCAAAATTGATCACCAAGGACGTACAAATATTCCTCACATCTTTGCTATCGGTGATATCGTTGCTGGTCCTGCTCTAGCACACAAAGCTTCTTATGAAGCTAAAGTTGTTGCTGAAGTTATTGCTGGTGAATCATCTGTAATCGACTATAAATGTGTTCCGGCTGTTGTATTTACAGATCCAGAATGCTCTAGCGTTGGTTACACTGAGACTGAAGCAAAAGAAAAAGGATACAAAGTATCTGCTGGTAAATTCCCTTATGCAGGTAACGGTCGCGCAACTTCTTTGAACAACACAGAAGGTTTCGTGAAAATCGTAGCAGACGAAGAAACAGGTCTTGTTCTTGGTTCTCAAATCGTAGGTTTGGAAGCTTCTAACATGATCGCTGAAATGGGTCTTGCAATCGAAATGGGCGCAACTCTTGAAGATTTGGCATTGACTATCCATGCGCATCCAACATTGGGTGAAATCGTGATGGAAGCTGCTGAATTGGTTATGGGTCATCCTATCCATGTTATCGCTCCACGCAAAAAATAATAAATAAACATCAGTGTTATGCATAATCATTAAGTTTATCTATAGGATTGTGCTAACATGAGTGGTTACTCCAAGCCGTCAGAATATACTTCTGGCGGCTTTTTGCTGTTCATAAATATCCGTGTATTGTTGTTGATAAATCTGTGTATATCAAAGATAGATTATAAAAATAATTGACAATAGGTGTATCCATCAGTATATAATACTTTAATAGTAATAATTACGATTAAAGTGTGATGGGGGAAATTTTAATGATAAACAATCAACAGTCCAGAATTCCAGTAACTGTATTAAGCGGTTATTTAGGTTCAGGTAAAACAACCGTTCTCAATCATATTCTCAATAATCGAGAAGGTTTAAAAGTAGCTGTAATCGTGAATGATATGAGTGAAGTGAATATCGATGCTAACCTGATCAAATCAGGCAGTACATTATCACGAACCGAAGAAAAATTGGTTGAAATTTCGAATGGATGTATCTGTTGTACACTACGAGATGATCTATTATTAGAAGTGAAGCAGTTAGCAGAAGAAGGAAGATTTGATTATATACTTATTGAATCGTCAGGAATTAGTGAACCTATTCCTGTAGCTCAAACATTTAGCTATGCAGATGACTCGCTAGCTTTTGATTTAACGACACTTACACGTTTGGATTGTTTAGTTACAGTAGTCGATAGTAATCGCTTCTGGCATGATTATGAGTCGGGTGAAACATTATTAGAACGAGGAGAAGCTGTAGGTGAAGATGATACACGCGATGTAGTAGATCTATTGATTGATCAGATAGAGACTTGTGATGTTTTGATTTTGAATAAATGTGATCTGGTTACCGAATCTGAGTTAAATAAATTAGAAGCAGTTATTCATAAGCTTCAACCAAGTGCACGCATTATTCGTACAACAAAAGGAGAGGTTGATCCTAAAGAGATTCTAAACACTCAATTATTTGATATGGAAAAAGCAGCCACTTCAGCAGGGTGGATGCAGGAATTGCAAAAAGATCATCATACTCCTGAAAGTGAAGAATATGGTATTCAATCATTTGTTTATCGCCGTAGACGTCCGTTTGAACCGCAACGATTATACGATTTTATGGAAGAATGGCCTGAACAGATTGTACGGGCAAAAGGTCTGGTCTGGCTAGCTACAGGTGAAGATGTTGCAGCTACATTAGGTCAAGCAGGCCCATCAGTGCAATTTGGACCCGCTGGTAACTGGGTAGCAGCATTACCTCAGCAAGAACGCCAGCAGATTCTGGAGGAAGAACCTGAACTATTGGAGCAATGGGATCAAGAGTGGGGAGATCGTATGACAGAAGTTGTTTTTATTGGTATAGGGTTGAATCAAAAACAGATAGAGTCTAATTTGGATCAATGTCTACTTACTGATTATGAAATGCAACAGGATTGGTCAACATTTTATAATCCTTTACCATGGTTACAACCGGAAGAGAATCATGTGAATGAAGCGATACAACATTTACTGGGGTAATCGTAGTAGAAATGTAACTCAAAGATTCAACGCATTTTCTTTTCAAAAATTAAGCGTACTCAATATAAATATTGAACAATCTATGATATAATAGAAAAGGCTGTTGGACATCAAATCTGTGTGTTATTGAACAGATTGAGAAAAGATTTAACATATCATTTAGTGAATATGGTGTTTTTCTGAAAATTGAAGTTGAACATTTCTCACAATTAGGGTACATTAGTATAGTTGAATATTTTTGTCTATTAATTAGTGAAGTGAGGTGAATTCACATGCGCGTTATCGTAACTATGGCATGCACAGAGACTGGCGACCGTAATTATACTACAACCAAGAACAAAAGAAATCATCCAGAACGTCTTGAGTTGAAAAAATATTGCCCACGTCTAAAAAAATACACGATCCATCGTGAAACTCGTTAATATTTATTAACGTCTAAACGTTCGCCCATCTGTTTATGCAGATGGGTGTTTGTGTTTTTAGGTACCTTTTTATTGTTATCTATTTTATTAATATCTATGAGTTGTATATTGATCTGATTTTTACTATCATAATAAGAAGCTAGATTTGATACGGATATGAGTACATTCTATCTTGCACGTTTAGCGAAGTCTTATAATGAGGTGAATTATGAAAGCATATTTAGAGCTATTACAAGATATTTTAGATGAAGGCGTGGAGAAATCAGATCGCACAGGAACAGGAACGACTTCTGTTTTCGGTAGACAAATGCGTATCGATTTACAAAAAGGATTCCCTTTATTAACAACGAAGAGGTTACATACTCGTTCGATTATACATGAATTGTTATGGTTTCTCAGTGGTAGTACTAATATCAAATATTTACAGGATAATGGCGTTACGATCTGGGATGAATGGGCAGATGCAGAAGGCAATCTAGGACGCGTATACGGAGCACAATGGAGAACATGGCGTGGACCGGGTGGCGAAGTGATTGACCAGATTACATCGGTGATCGAAAGTATCAAGCACAATCCGGACTCACGTCGTCATATCGTGAATGCTTGGAATGCGGCAGAAGTGGATTCAATGGCTTTACCACCGTGTCATTATGCTTTCCAATTTTATGTAGCGAATGGCAAATTATCTTGTATGTTCCAGATGCGTTCGGTCGATACATTCCTTGGATTGCCGTTCAATTTGGCTTCGTATGCGCTTCTCACTCATATGGTGGCTCAGCAGTGTGATCTTAAAGTTGGAGATCTAGTATGGACAGGCGGAGACGTTCATATCTATGCTAATCATATGGAGCAAGCGAAATTACAGCTGACAAGAGAGCCGTATCCATTGCCACAGCTTCGTCTAGCTCGCAAGCCGGAGTCTATTTTTGATTATCATTTTGATGATTTTGTTTTTGAAAATTATGAATATCATCCAGGTATCAAAGCACCGATCTCGGTTTAAGCGTAGATCAGCTATAGAATGATGAGCTTTTGATATCTATAAGACGATATATCATTTGAATAGAACTCTTATTATCTTTTCTGTAACGAGAAAAGATAGTAAGAGTTTTTTGTATATAAAGGGTGTATTTGTAAAAGGTTATCGTAAAATTCTAGGTAAGAGTACAAAGTGATCAAATAAGTGATCAAATTTATAAATAAGGAACCAAAGAACATTTTATATATTGCTTTTTTACAAATGATTGAGTATAGAAGCCAATGAATAGTTCGGGATTGGATAATAATGTGATGCCAATGATTCATTTTGATGATATGATACAGTATAAATTGGTCTGAATAGTATTCTGGATAAATGGAGGATGCACAAGCGATGACAATTACAATGATATGGGCACAAGCAAGTAACGGAGTGATTGGAAAAGATAATGATTTGCCATGGCGATTGCCTCGTGATATGGCTTATTTTAAACAACAAACCCAGCATAAGACAGTCGTTATGGGTCGTAAAACGTGGGAATCGTTTGGTGGGAAGCCACTACCTAATCGTCGCAATATTATTATTACACGTAGTCAGGAGTTTACAGCTACAGATGCTGAAGTAGTTTATTCTGTAGAAGAAGCGATACAACTGGCAGGACAAGACAATGAATTGATGGTGATTGGTGGCTCCACGATCTATGAGCAGTTTTTGCAGTATGCAGATCGTCTGCTGATTACAAAAATTGATCATGATTTTGCAGGAGATACTTATTTTCCAGAAGTGGATTGGTCTCAGTGGCAACAAGCCTCAATCACTAAAGGTATTCGCGATGAGAAAAATGATTACGATTATCGATTTGAAGAATATTTGCATATTTAATCATTTTATGAGATATTTATGCGAAAATAAAAAATGAGTTATCTTTACAAGTATACGTATAGCATAGGAATGAGTACTTATTTTCAGCTTAAATGTTAGCAAACAGTCTAAATATAAGCTTGAAAAAGTAGGAAAATAACAGAAATATGCTTGCAAGATGTTTCATCACGGTGTAATCTCTATGTAAAAAGTACAAACAATCATGCGCATAATCCATTTGGTATTCATTTGTGTGAATGATAATCTAGAAAATAAACTTATTGTAAGTAAAATGTAGAATTCCAAAGATTGTAGATGTATCCAAGGTAAGCTAAATACAGAAAGAAACCAGCTTTGAATATCATACAATATCTGTAACACAGGCTCAGCAGTGACAGAACGGATGGGGGAAATGTTAAAATGTCTACACCAACTGGATTCATGGAATACAAAAGACAAATTCCCGCGGATCGCAATCCGCTTGAACGCGTAAAAGATTGGCAAGAGTTCCACAAACATATGGCAGAAGATGAGCTTCGTACACAAGGAGCTAGATGTATGGATTGTGGAACGCCTTACTGTCACACAGGAATGGATATGGCAGGTGGAACTTTTGGTTGTCCGGTTCATAACTTGATTCCTGAATGGAATAACTTGGTGTATCGTGGATTGTGGAGAGAAGCATTAGAGCGTCTACACAAAACAAATAATTTTCCTGAATTTACAGGGCGTATCTGTCCAGCACCGTGCGAAGGCTCTTGTACGGTAGGTCTGATCGGACAACCGGTAACGATCAAAACGATTGAAGAAGCGATTATCGAAAAAGGTTTTGAAGAAGGTTGGGTTGTTCCACAACCACCTGAAAAACGTACAGGTCGTCGTGTAGCGGTTATCGGATCAGGTCCAGCCGGTCTGGCATGTGCAGCACAATTAAACAAAGCAGGTCATTCGGTAACCGTCTATGAGCGTTCTGATCGTGTCGGTGGATTATTGACTTATGGTATTCCAACGATGAAATTAGATAAAGGTATTGTTCAACGTCGTGTGGATCTCTTGATAGCAGAAGGTATTGAATTTATTACAGGTACTGAAATCGGGAAAGATATTCCTGCACAACAATTAGTTGATGAGTATGATGCAGTGATACTTTGCGGCGGTGCAACGAAACCGCGTGAATTCAATATTGAAGGTAGTGAACTTAATGGCGTTGTCTATGCAATGGATTTCCTAAACGGTTCAATCAAAAGTTTCCTTGATAGCAATCTTGAAGATGGTAATTACTTATCCGCTCAAGATAAAAACGTGATTGTAATCGGTGGCGGTGATACAGGTTCTGACTGTGTGGCTACTTCTGTCCGTCATGGTTGCAGTACAGTAACTCAGTTCGGTACTCATGATAAAGCACCACTCGAACGTGATCCAATTAGCAATCCTTGGCCACAGTTCCCTAATGTATACACACTGGATTATGCACAAGAAGAAGCAAAAGCGATATTTGGTAGTGATCCACGCGAATTCTCAATCATGACGACTAAATTTGTTGGAGACGAAAATGGTAACTTGAAAGAGTTACACACGATTCAAATTCAACGGATTGTAGATGAAACAGGTCGCAAAATCTATCAACCTATCCTGGGTACTGAAAAAGTATTCCCTGCGGAACTTGCGCTTATTGCTATCGGATTTGATGGTCCTGAACAAACATTGCCTGAACAGCTGGGTCTGGCAACAGATCGCTGGACAAATGTTAAAGCACGTTATGGTAAATACAATACCAATGTAGAGAAAGTATTTGCTGCTGGTGATATGCGTCGTGGTCAAAGTCTAGTGGTATGGGCGATCAATGAAGGACGCGAAGCTGCGCGTGAAGTGGATAAATATTTGATGGGTTCTACAGTTCTGGTCTAATTAGAATCGATAAAGTGATATGTACTATTAGCATGGTCACAATCGATTAATATCGTCGTTATAGATCATAATAAAAGCTAGGGTGTGCCAAAGATATTGCTGGCGTACCCTAGCTTTTATTGTATTTAACTTGCTAATCTTGATTTCAAATATCGGTCTAAGCTCAAAAGAGAAGTCTAAAACTTCAATCGAAATTTCAATAAGGCTATGGTATAATAAATAGCAATAGCAAGTACGTGGGCAAGGGGGCTACACTCCAGGGTGTGGTCCCTTTTTGCCGCTAAGATGCAATCCATTCCCGGAAAGGAATGAACGAAATGAAAATATTAATCGTAGCAGAAAAACCAGATATGGGACGGAATATTGCTGCTGTGATGGAGCCTAAAGCACGCAATCACCGTACATATCTGGAAGGGGAACAATATATTATTACATGGGCAATCGGTCATTTAATAGGGCTAGCCGAACCGGATGCGTATGATCCCAAATATAAAAAGTGGAACTTCGGCGATCTGCCTATTATTCCAGAACAATTCAAAATAGTACCTAACCCAAGAACCAAAGATCAATTGAATACGATCGGAGAATTAGCCAAGCGCTGTGACCGCATTGTAAACGCCTGTGATGCCGGACGGGAAGGGCAACATATATTTGCGTTAATCCAGCGTCAATTGAAGCTTACACAGCCTGTCAAGCGCTTATGGATATCTGATCTGACACCAGAAAGTATTCGCAAAGGGTTTGTTGAATTAAAAGATGGACAAGAATTTGACAATTTAACTCGTGCAGCCAGAGCACGTAGTGAAGCAGACTGGTTGATCGGTATGAATGCTTCGCGTGCATTTACGATCAAGCATAATAATCTATTATCTGTTGGACGTGTACAGACGCCTGTATTAGCGCTAATCTATGATCGGCAAAAAGAAATCGAAGCGTTTGATTCGCAAACGTTTTATGAAGTACGCGCTACGTTTAAGCAAGCAGATAAAAGTTACACTGGAGTCTGGCAAGGCGATCGTATTACTGATCAAGCTAAGGGACAAGCGATTGTAGATAAAGTAAAAGGTAAAGAAGGTCGTATCACCAAATACGATATTCGTGAAAGTAAAGAGTATCCATACAAATTGTATGATCTAACGTTGTTACAACGGGATGCGAATGCCAAGTTTGGTTACTCTGCTAAAAAAACATTGGATACCGCGCAAGCTCTATATGAAAAACATAAAGTGATCAGCTATCCACGTACCAATTCTAATTATGTAACAGAGCAGAATATTGATGGGATGCATAAAGTGCTCGGTATGCTCAAAAATACAACGTATGAACAATTAGCAGAAGGCGCAGAAGGTAAACGAGTGCATATAAACAATAAAGCAGTCTGTAATCCATCCAAAGTAGAAGATCACCATGCTATTTTGCCGACATTAAAAAAGCCGGGCACCCTTAGCAAAGAAGAACAGCAATTGTATGATCTGATTGTACGTCGTTTTCTAGCTCAATTTTATCCACCTGCTGAATACAAGCATCATACTGTAATGACAACGGTAGAACAGGAAACATTCAAAACAGCGGTAAAAGAACTACTATTTCTAGGTTGGAAAGCCACATTGCCGGATAAAGATAAATCCAAATCTTCAAGCAAGTCTGCAAGCAAAGGTGAAAATGGTAAAGAAGAAGAACCTGAAGAAGAAGTTCAAGAGCCATTTGTCATCAATGATCAGCAATCTGTGCAATGTAGCAAAGCAGAAGTGAAAGAGAAAGCAACTCAACCGCCCAAGCACTATACCGAAGGTACATTGCTCAAAGCGATGGAAAGTGCGGGGAAGCAGATTGAAAATGAAGAATTGCGTGATGCGATGAAAGAATCGGGTCTGGGTACACCTGCAACGCGAGCGGCAACGATTGAACGATTAAAGCAAGTTGGATATATCAACACACAAGGCAAAAAGATGGAGTTAACATTGAAAGGTCGAGCCGCTATTGAATTGATTCGTGCTGCTGGAGTGGAACTACTGACTTCTCCAGAAATGACAGGTCAATGGGAACGTCGACTGAACCAGATTTCACGTGGAGAAGCAGACTCTGATCGGTTTTTGGAAAGTGTTAAGAAATTTGCCGCTTCTGTGATTGAAAAAGTAAAAACACAGACCCCTGCGATTGCTGGGCGATTTGGCGATGATTCCCGTTCTAACAGTAAAGGTAAACGTTCATCAACATCGACAAAGACGGCTTCAAGCAAAGGAAGTACAGGTACAACCAATCGTAGTAAAAGTAGTACTGCTAACCAAGCCACTACCAAGTCACCGTCTAATAAAACTCCATCAACAGCACGTTCAGCGACAGCAACTGTATCGATGGGAGCAGCTGGAGAACATACCGCACTAGGGACATGCCCTAATGCTAATTGTGGTGGACAAATTATTGAAGGACGCAAAGGGTACGGTTGCTCGCATTTCAAAAAAGGATGTACTTTTGTGATCTGGAAAGAATTTGCCGGTAAAAAAATATCGGTATCTATGCTCAAAACGTTATTGCAAAAAGGTGAGACTCAAGCACTTGCTTTCAAAAAAGGCAATGAAACACATAAAGGACGGATCAAGTTAGTGGATCAAGAATCAGGCAAATTAATCGTAGAAGCTGTGAAATAAATCTAAGATTTATTTTGTAGGAATAAGCTATGTACACATAAAAAAACGGACCGGGAGTTAACCCGAAGTCCGTTTCTTTTGCTGTTGAGTTAAACTGTCATGAATAACTTGAGGTACTTCAATCAATTGCGATATGGTATAGAACGGAAGATCATCTTCATGCTGAAGTTGAACAACGTCATAAGCCCATTCATGAGATTGTTTGAGATAGATCGTATTCAATGAAGCATGTAGAGCCGGCTGAACATCAGAACGTAAAGAATTACCGATCATCCAAGTATCCTGACGTGGAAGTACATGAGAATTAATAATTTCTTCGAGCGCATGAATATTTTTGTGTTGACGAATAAAGATACGGGATTCGAAATAAGAGGTTAATTTCATCTGATCAATCTTACGTTGTTGAATCACCGTTTCGCCACCGGTATAAAGATATAAGGTGTGTCCTGCTTGTTGAAGAATCTCTAGCGTTTCAACCATACCCGGATAAGGTTCGACTTCTTTCTCATAGACGCTATTGCCGAGTAAACGCAATTGAGTTTCTTCTTTTTCGTTAATAGGTCGTCCAAATAATTCACTGAAATGATGATACGTTTCGACTAATGATTTGGGAAAATGTTCACTAGCAAATCCGACTCTGTGAACGCCAGCTACATCAATTTCGATCTGCTTTTGCCGAATCGCTTCCATAGTGATGTCGTGATTGTTAAACCATTCTGATAATAAGCTAATAAATTCGTCTAAAATAAGATTGAAATATTTGTTACAATGGATCAGCGTATCATCCATATCAAAGATAAGGTGCTGATGTCTGATATCTTTCATGTGAGTCACTCCTTAAATACGGATATACGATTCGAGGAACAGTTGAAGCTCAGAAGCACCGTCCTGTCGAATACTAAAACGTTCAATATCGCCTCTACCGAGGTGGATACGTAATAAGCCTGCCACTCTAAGCATCATCAGATGATGCATAAGCGATTCTTGCGGTTGTAATAGATAGTGAGCCATATCTTGCAGAGAACGCGGTTCACCGCCAATATAGCGCAGCATACGCAGACGTTCTGGATCAGATAATGCTCGTGTCATACGGAGCAACACATTTGGTGGATCTTCTTCGTCTTGTTCAGGTACATCAACCGGATATTGAATCAATAATACACCTTCATAGAAGCAATACGTATTGATCGGACGATTGTGTACAGTAGGGAATAAGATCACCGTGTTCAGTTCAGGGAAAGGATCTACCACTAAGCCGCCTGAAGCATATTCAATCAGAGCTGTAGGGTCCATTTTATCCAGCAACCCTTTTTTCTCTTTAGCGTCTTCTGTTATCAATTCAAGAATTTCAGCTTCCATATGATGAAAATAATGCTCATACCATAATTTTAACAGTGGAGCATAACTGGTCTGGATCCGTCTTGTATCAATTAATGTCATAGCCGGGAGCAGTTCATGAATCTCATTCCACATTTCATCTTCAGGTGCATTCTCTAAATGATCTAAAAAATCACGAACAGAACCGTCGGCATGACGACAGCTTGCCCAGGCATACAATACATCAAAATCATCAAAAGGCCACGAAGAAGCTTCCAGTATAGCAGAGCGTACTCCAGGGCTTAGTTGGTTGTCGATGTCTCTGATCCATTCTGAACCCAGATCGATATCACGAATCCATTTTTTGGTCACATAGACCATAAAACTTCCTAGTAAATCGTAGATCGGAGACACATCTATTTTCACGTCATAGCTCATGAAACCAGAACCCTCCCAAATAGTATCTATTCAACAATAAATGAATCTGATTTTAGATTCAACATAGTGTAACAATATAACCTGTTTGTACGTCTAATATCAAGTTATACCATCGGTTATCGTCCTGTTATTATGGCTTGTTTACTTATACATTGTCTACTATAATGTTCGGATGGTATTTCGCAAAAAAAAGATTTTATGATTCATTTACATCTTGTTTCATTACATAATTGGAGGAACCGTCGTGCTCAAAACATCGTCCCAACATTCGCAATCGATTCATTCTGTATCCAAAATTCATTTTGCTATTTTGATTATTGCTATTATAGTAGCAGGGATTAGTCAGGGAATGTTATTACCTGTACTGGCTATTTTTCTAGAAAAAATGGGCGTTTCTTCCACATTAAATGGATTGAATGCCGCAGTATTGTATATCGGTTCATTCGGTATGACACTGGTTGCAGAACGATTGTTAGGCGTTTTAGGATTTAAAAAGTTAATGCTAGGAGGATTATTGTTAGTCCTTATCACTTTGCCTCTATTTCCAGTATACCCAAGTATCGCCTTCTGGTTCGTGCTTCGGTTATTAGTCGGTATCGGAGATAGTGCTGTTCATTATTCTGCTCAATTATGGGTACTTATGGTCACGCCGTCTGAACATAGAGGACGTAACCTTTCGATATACGGGATGTCGTATGGTATAGGATTCAGTATTGGACCACTTGGTATTAAATTGTTAGATTGGGGTATCTATGCACCGTTTCTTTTACTTGCTGGATTATTTCTAATCGTAGTTATTCTGGTGATCTGGAAGTTACCGAATGGAACTCCTGAAAAAACAGCAACCAACGAACCTGCACAACGCCGTTTTGTTAAAAGTTATAGCTGGGCATGGTATGCACTTATCCCAGCATTTCTATACGGATATATGGAAGCGGCAATGAATAGCAATTTCCCTGTCTATGGATTACGAGTCGGCTTTTCCACAGGGGATATCGCCTTCTTACTTCCTTTTATCGGTATCGGAGGATTGATTCTTCAACTTCCTTTGGGAATATTAAGCGATCGCTATGGACGCAAAAAAATGCTTATGATATGTGGAGGGCTAGGCGGATTGTTGTTTTTATTCGTTCCGATGGCAGAAACAAATATGATCGCTATTGCAGCTATTTTTGCATTGGCTGGAGGTCTGATCGGTTCTTTCTTTTCACTTGGACTTGCTTATGCCGCAGATATGTTACCCAAAATGTATTTGCCGGCAGCTAATGTCTTAGCTTCGTTCCATTTTAATGCAGGAAGTATTATTGGACCGGCGCTAGGCGGAAAAGGAATCGAGATGGGCTCAACAGCTAGTTTATTTTGGGTTTTGGGTGGTTGTTATATGATTTTTGCAGCAACAGGTTTTATATTTAAAGAAAAATCGAAATAATCCGGTGCCGTAGATGGCATTTCTGTGCTTTTTCCCCTAAACTAATAAGTGATGGCTACACCTCAACACTCAAACAGTATTCACGTATATACAGATGATAGTAAACACGAATAAGTCTTAAGCAATCACTAGATAGAGAAGGGCGGCTCATAATAGATGTCGATGATCAAAATAGAGAATCTTACAAAAACGGTCGGTGAACATAAAACCAAAGTATTGGATCGGATTAACCTAGAAATTCAACACGGTGAAATGATCGCTATTTTGGGACCGAGCGGTAGTGGTAAAAGTACATTACTTAAATGTCTGGCAATGAAAGAATCATGGACAGATGGTAGTTTTCAGGTCGGTGATATCGATATTATGAAAGCAGGCTTTAGCGGTAAACGCAAAATATCGCGTGAATGGGCATATGTTGAACAAAGCCCTCAACTTCATCCTGACCGAACAGCGCTCAAAAATGTGTTGATCGGGCAAGCCGGACAAACCCCAATCTGGCGTATGCTTACAGGTATGGTGCGATCCGATGATTATATGGGCGCAATGGATGTACTGGAAAGTCTGGGCTTATTAGATAAAGCACATCAGAAAGCCAGTACGTTAAGTGGTGGGGAACGTCAGCGTGTAGCGATTGCACGATCGCTTGCTCATGGTGTCAAAGTAGTTTTAGCGGATGAACCGATTACAGGGCTTGATCCGAAGTCAGGGGAAGATGTCATCAAAACACTTCGCGCGCTATGTAGTAGTGAACGAGTCACGATCATTACAGTGATTCCATTAGAGTTAGCAGAAAAATATGCAACTCGTATTATTGGATTACAAGAAGGACATATTGCTTTTGATATTAAAGGTAGACGATTGACCAGTGCAGAACGTCGATTGTTATAACAGATTTAGTTAATGAAAAGAGTGATACTATTGAAATGGAATCTATGGGTGCGCTTGGCGACAGTCACTACATTACTGATCTTGTTGAGTGGTTGTGAACTCATTTCAGATCCGAAAGGGCTTATGCAGTTGCCACAGCTTCCTTCGGATAAACAGACATTAAGTAGCACCATCCAAGCAGCATTACCTCCGGGAGCCAAACTTGCCAATCCCAAAAATGGGAATGCTAACGATTGGATTCAACAAGCAGATCTAGATGGAGACGGCAAAATGGAAGCTATCGCTTTCTACACCACGTCAGATGCGCGAATTAACGGAATGATTTTTGAACAGTCGGGTTCTGATTGGATTAAGAAAAGAGATATTGAAGGTCAAGGATATGTGCTAGAAAGTGTAGAAATCAAAGATATTACTCATGATGGTCATAAAGACCTGATCGTCGGTTATTCGAATGCGATTAATACGATCAATAGTGGCGTAGATAGCATGCAGAAAAATCTAGTTATTTATAGTTATGACAAAGGTGAGTTGAATATTGTAGATAAAAAGCCATACACTTATTATGAGATATTAGATATGAATGGTGATGGCATTGATGATCTAACGACGATGTATATGAGTCGTAACAGTTATTTGACGATTACTAATTTCCGCTACAAAGACGGTTTTCAAGAAGTGGATTCGATTGATCTGGATTCAACGATTACTTTAGGATTCTATAATGTAGTATCTGGCAAAGTGTCTAAAGACCAGAATGGTATTATTATGGATCAATTACTAGGGATCTCCTCTGGATTCACACACCTCATTATTATGGAAAATAATAAGCTTCGAGATGTATTCCCTTTAGGCAGAGCGGCTACATTCAAAGACTCTCTGATCTATAGTGATGATGTTAATGGAGATGGATTATTGGAAATTGGAATGCTACAAATTCCATTAGGCTGGGAAAATATTGAGCCTAGCGAAATTCCATACTTTACGTATTATTATCAATGGGATGGAGATAATGGTCTGAAATTAGTCAGTCAGCAATATCGAGATGATTCGGGACGATTTGTACTCAAATTTGCGCCAGAATGGAATGATAAGATTACGCTCGATACCAAGTCTAATAAAGATCAAGATTTACGTTTTATTTTAAAAGATACGGGAGAAAAAGTAGCTGAAGTACGCTTCTTCACTTCAACCCAATGGGCCAACCAAGCGAGTAAAGATTGGGAGCTTATTACCAACTCTAATGATCAATACATTGCACTTTGGCAAAATACAAAAAATAATCTGATATTGAATTGAGGGGGCTTTTTTTATGAGTAAAGTGTTAATTATGGAAGATGAAGAGTCAATCCGTAGTTTTATTATTATTAACTTAAAGCGCAATGGATTTGAAGTGATTGAGACTGAGAACGGGGAACAAGCGCTGCATATGTTAGAAACGGTACCGGATATCGATATTGCTTTACTAGATGTCATGGTTCCGGGGATCGACGGATTCGAAGTCTGCCGCCGTATTCGTGAAAAAAATGAACGGATTGGGATTGTATTCCTAACAGCTAAAGTTCAAGAGCAGGATAAAGTCTATGCTTTATCTGTAGGTGCAGATGATCATATTAGCAAGCCATTTAGCCCAACAGAATTGATCGCTCGTATTCAATCTTTGTTACGTCGTGTGAATGTACAACGTGAATCCAATACCAAAGTATCGTTTGAATCAGGACCTTTCACTTTGGATCTTATCTCCAAACAGTTCAAGAAAAAAGGGCAACAAATCGAATTGACACCTACCGAGTTCTCATTGGTTCAATTTTTCCTAGAAAAAGAAAATACACCGCTTAGTCGTGATTTACTTTTAGATCATGTATGGGGCAAAGAATATATGGGTGATCCCAAAATTGTAGATGTAAATATTCGTCGTTTGCGTCAAAAAATCGAAAACAATCCGTCTGAACCTGAATTCCTGCAAACAGTGTGGGGACATGGTTATAAATGGAGAGGCCGGGAGTCCTAATGATCAAAAAAGGCATTAGCCGCCAGATTGTTCTACATTACTTTATTGTAGTATTTCTGGCGTTGCTCTTGGTAGAATTGGTATTTCTGTTTTCTATGCGCACGTATTATTACGACAGTATTTACAATTATTTGAATAGTTCGACAGATGTACCACAGAATTATATCAGTGATCAGTCTAGCCCTGTGAAATATCAAGAAATTATTCAACGTTATGAGCTAGGTGATACGGTTGAAGTTCAATTGCTGGATACACAGGGAAATGTGTTGCAGAACTCAACCAACTTTAGAGTCGATAAGCCAATTCAGACCGGTGATATCCCGCAAGCATTAGCAGGCTCTACTGGACGTTGGATTGGGAAGCAAGCTGGCACAGGTGAAAATGTTATGGCGGTTACAAGACAAATTCAAGTGAATGGTGATAATTATCTGGTTCGTTATGTTACTTCACTAGAGCGTGTTAATCAGAAGTTATTAACGATTACAATGGTTGCTGTAGGCGTTGGAGCCGCAGTCTTGATCATTGTACTGGTTGTAAGCTTAGGGCTGGCTAATTCAATTGTACGACCGCTGAACAATATTATTGGTGTCTCGACATTGATGGCAAAAGGAGACTTTAACGCCCGAATCAAGGGGAACTATCCTCATGAAATTGGTGAGCTTGCTTCAACACTGAATTATATGGCTGAAGAAATTATTCGCAGTAATCAGATTAAAGACGACTTTATCTCTTCGATCTCCCATGAATTGCGAACACCGCTTACCGGGATTAAAGGTTGGAGTGAAACGCTAGTCTCAGGTGGATTTGATCCAGAAGAGACTAAGCTTGGGATGAGCATTATTTCCAAAGAAACTGATCGTCTGATTGGATTAGTAGAAGAAATGCTTGATTTCTCTAAATTGCAACAAAATCAGATGAAAATGGTGATCGGGGAAGTTAATCTTAAAGAAGTATTGCAAGAGACGATGCTTAATGTCTGGGCAAAAGCAGAGCAGAAAAAAATCCAACTGAAGTTAGAACCCGGTGCTCGTCCTTTTATAGTACAAGCCGATGGTAACCGTCTAAAGCAAGTTTTTCTAAATATTGTCGATAATGCGATCAAATTCTCACCGGAAGAATCTACAATCTTTATTATGCTTACAGAAGTCTCCCCTGAACGTGTACGAATATCGATTCAAGATGCAGGAATCGGTATTAGTCAGGAACATTTGGAAAAAGTAAAAGATCGCTTCTTCCAGGTGAATCCGAACCGGGGCGGAACAGGCTTAGGGCTTGCGATTACACAGCAAATTGTACAATTGCATAATGGTGAAATGTATATTGATAGTGAGATCGAAAAAGGCACCACAG
Organism: Paenibacillus sp. PK4536; assembly: GCF_028594455.2. Taxonomy (NCBI): domain Bacteria; kingdom Bacillati; phylum Bacillota; class Bacilli; order Caryophanales; family Paenibacillaceae; genus Paenibacillus; species Paenibacillus sp. PK4536. The sequence continues at coordinate 4,066,209 of NZ_CP126313.1, read as the reverse complement.
TTATGATAGAACTTCCATTAACCAAACAGCAAGAAATACTACAACTAACCTAAAACAGACTAAACAAGGGGGATCACCATTTGACATTACAGCAACCTCAAGTTAACGATTTGCCGCTTCGTATTATTAAAGCAAATCAGCAACATGCTGAACAGGTAACCTCTTTGTTAGTGAATGCAGCAGAGTGGATGGAGTCTAAAGGCATAGAACAATGGAAAAAGGAAATGTTTACTCCTGAGTTGATTCATAGCTATTTTCTAGAACGAGAAGTGTTTATTCTATACATGGCAGAGCAACCAGCCGCTATGTTTACTTTACAAGCAGGCGATCTGGAGTACTGGCAACAGCTGAATGATGAAGATTACTTTTATTTGCATCGTTTAACGGTACATCAAGATTTTCGCAGTGTAGGGCTAGGAGCTATTGCTATTCAGTGGGCTAGTGATTATGCACACAGTTCGGGTAAAAAAGGGCTTCGCCTAGATTGCATGGCGCATTTACCTACTTTGAATCGCTTTTATCAAAGTCAAGATTTTCGTTATATGGGTACACATGAGGTAAAAGGTCGCCTAGCTAGTCTTTATGAAAAGCTTGCGCCTGCCAAAGATTATCAGATTCGGTTAGAGTATTTTCTGGAAAAAGATTTCGATCAGTTGTTAGAATGGTCGGGAGATGCTGTGTTTCTACAACAATGGAGTGGATCAGGCTGGGAGTATCCGCTAGATCAAGATGATCTTAATGCTCATATAAAAGGATCGAATCATCCACGATTTTCAGATCAGTTGATCTATATAGCTGTAGATCGCATGACAAATCGTAAAATAGGGCATGTAGCGTTAAGTAAAATAGATCGTAGTAACCGGTCTGCACGTATATCCAAATTATTAGTCGGTGATCCTGAAGCGAGAGGGAAAGGCTACGGGCGACAAATGATTCAAGAGCTATTACGGATTGGTTTTGATACTTTAGGAATGCATCGTATCACTTTAGGTGTGTATGATTATAATGGATCAGCGATTCAATTGTATGAGTCTTGTGGATTTAGTAAAGAAGGATTAATGCGCGATTCTTCTTGGTTAAACGGTCAGTATTACAGTGTATACGAGATGAGTATACTCGAACACGAGTGGAAAGCATTGTAATAGCAAAATAAAAAGCGGAGCCATAAGGCTACCGCTTTTTATTTATTCTATACGTTGTATATCGTAATGATCATCATTGAATGATCTATATTTACCAAAAGGATGTAATAAATTATAATCCGCCCGCACGCAATCTAGTGGATTTATCATAAACTTCTTGAAGTAAGCGAGCAGGTTGTGTACGAACAACAGGTTTAGCATGGATAATCTCGTAAGGAGCAACAACTTTGATATCATCAGCAGTACCTTTGATGACTGCACCTTCTTTGATCACTGCCCCTTCAGCGACAATCGCATATTCTACACGAGCATTTTTGCCTACAATTGCACCTGGCATAATTACACTGTGACGAACATCGGCAAACTTACCGATTTCAGCATTGTTAAATACAACAGAACGTTGTACATCGCCTTCTAATACCGCTTGATTGCTAACCATAGAACATTGAGGGACTTGACGTTCATGAGCGATCGTATTTGTAGCATTTAAACTAGGTGAGAACATCGGCCAAGCTTCATTTTTAAGTTCAAACTGTTGATCTTGACTTAAAATATCCATATGCGCTTCCCATAAGCTATCGATTGTACCTACGTCTCTCCAGTACCCTTGGAATTCGTAAGCTACCACGATTTGGTGTTCTGCCAACATTTGCGGAATAATATCTTTACCAAAATCATGATTAGAATCTGCTTTGACTGCATCTTCGATTAGATGACGTCTAAGGTATTGCCAGTTAAATACGTAGATACCCATAGAAGCTAGATTACTTTCTGGTTGAGCAGGCTTTTCAGAGAATTTGGTAATATTCATTGAAGAGTCAGTACTCATCACACCAAAGCGACTTGCTTCTTCCCATGGAACTTCCATAACAGAAATAGTTGCCATAGCATTATGTTCTTGATGGTAGTTAATCATATCACTGTAATCCATGTGATAAATATGATCGCCTGAAAGAATCAAAACATTTTCAGGATTAAGCGCATCAAGGTAAGCGATATTTTTCGTGATCGCATCGGCTGTTCCCATATATTCACCTGTTGCTTCAGAAGACAACAGAGAGATGTTCATTTGAAGATCGGATGTGGACCAAGCATCCCCTTGATCGATATGGTCATGAAGCGATGCTGCTTCATATTGCGTCAGTACACCGATCGTATCAATGCCTGAATTCACGCAATTACTGAGAGGAAAATCAATAATCTTGAAGTCTCCGCCAAACGGAACTGCTGGTTTGGCTACAATTGATGTAAGTGGTGCGAGTCTGCGCCCTTCTCCTCCGGCCAGCAACATAGCAACACACTTTTGATTTTTCATTAACTTTTCCCTCCAACTGTATAGTGACAACGCTCATGATGATGTAATAATTTATAACCTTGAAAGATATTGGTTGAAACAAGTTTATTGTAAAATTTTTTCATTAACCAATTCTTTGTTCCCCTAATTGCGTAGAAAGGTCTTTTCAACTGGAGCAAATACGGGTAATAATTGTGGTTAGTGACTTAAATCGTTTACCTATTCTAATCAGAAGGATAATAAACTAGAATAGAAGTAGAAGATATAAAATAATGTAAAAAATAAACATACATCTACTATGTAGCGGGGGTGATTTTTTGAGTCAAAAACGAACAGTTTATGGAGAACCAACTCCTGAGGAACTTTATCTTTTTCATGAAGGCACAAATTATCATACGTATCGTCACTTTGGGTCTCATGTGACGTCAGAAAATGGTGAGTCTGGTGTACGCTTTACGGTATGGGCACCTGATGCCATACATGTCGGAGTCGCAGCAGACTGGAACAATTGGGATGGCGAACATCATCCATTACATAAGCTTCCCAACTCAGGAGTATGGACAGGATTTCTGCCGAATGTTCATGAAGGCAGTTTGTATAAATATCATATTACTCCATCTAATGGGGTGCCTTTTCTTAAAGCTGATCCGTATGCGCATTATGCTGAAGTTCGACCAGCGACAGCTTCTGTTGTTTCTTCATTAGCAGGATATACATGGAATGATGCGGTATGGAGACGCAAACGTCGCGCACCTTATCGTAAACCACTTAATATTTATGAAATGCATTTTGGAACATGGAAACAAAAAGAAGATGGGAGCTTTTATACCTATCGTGAGTTGGCAGATATCTTAATTCCTTATTTGGTAGATATGGGATATACGCATTTGGAATTGATGCCATTAACTGAACATCCGTATGATCTATCATGGGGTTATCAAAGTACTGGCTATTTTGCACCAACCAGTCGTTATGGAACGCCACAGGAATTAATGTATTTTGTAGATGCTTGTCACCAAGCGAATATCGGTGTGATCTTAGACTGGGTTCCAGGACATTTCACCAAAGACGCACATGGTCTGAGAATGTTTGATGGTACACCACTATATGAATATGCTGACCCAGATCGAGCTGAAAAGATCGGATGGGGTACGTTATCATTTGACTTTGGTAAGCCAGAAGTTCGTTCTTTTCTAATATCGAGTGCCTTATATTGGATGGAAATGTTCCATTTTGATGGTCTGCGTGTCGATGCAGTCACCAGTATGATTCGACTTGATTTTGGTAGAGAAACGGTTGGAGGCTGGAAGCCGAACGAACAAGGTGGAGCCGAAAATAAAGAAGCGATCTCGTTTTTGCAACAGCTCAACAAAACGATTTTTCAATATTACCCTCATGCTCTGATGATGGCAGAAGAATCCAGTGCGTGGCCGGGTGTGACGAAGCCTGCACATGAAAATGGGCTTGGATTTAACTATAAATGGAGTATGGGTTGGATGAACGATACGCTAGACTATGTCGAATCAGACTTCGACCAGCGCCCTAGTAAACATAATCTGTTAACGTTCCCGATCACCTATGCATTTGCAGAAAATTCCACGTTACCTCTTTCTCATGATGAAGTGGTGCATGGTAAGAAGTCGCTACTTGATAAAATGCCGGGTAGCTATGAGCAGAAGTTTGCAGGACTACGTCTGTTACTGGCTTATCAGATGACCCATCCGGGTAAAAAGTTATTATTTATGGGTGGCGAATTTGGGCAATTTATCGAATGGAAAGATCAAGATCAGTTGGATTGGTTACTGCTTGAATACGATATGCATCAGAAAATGAAAAGTTACACACGCGAGCTAAATCATCTGTATCTACAATTACCTGCTTTGTGGGAACAAGATCATGAGTGGGAAGGGTATGAATGGTTAAATGCAGACGATGCTGCACGTAGTGTGATTACGTATATGCGTAAAGGTAAGAAAACTAACGATACACTGATTATTGCGATCAATTTCCAACCGATTCCACAAGTGAATTACCGTGTAGGTGTACCGAAAGCAGGAACATATGAAGAGATATGGAATAGTGATGAGCCTCGCTTTGGCGGAACAGGTGGACGAACAGAATCATTAGTCTTTTCTGAAAAAGAACCGTTCCATCAGCAAGAGCAAAGTATAGAAATCACTTTACCACCACTTAGTGTGCTTATATTAAAGCGTCGCACTTCCAATAGACGCAAATCATAGAAGGAGGACATAAACGATGAATATTTTATTTGCAGCAGCAGAAGCGAATCCTTTTATCAAAACAGGAGGTCTTGCTGACGTTATTGGCGCATTGCCTCAAGCTCTTCAAAAAGAAGGGGCAGATGTACGGATCGTATTACCCTTTTATAAAAGTATCCCTGCACCCATTCGTGAAAAGTCTGTCTTATTGAAAGTGATTCAAGTACAAGTGGGATGGCGTAGTCAATATTGCGGTATTATGCAATATATCGAAAATGGTGTGACCGTATATATGATCGATAATGAGTATTATTTTGGACGTGATGGGATCTACGGGTATGGAGATGATGGAGAGCGTTTTGCTTTCTTTAACCGTGCTGTGTTAGATATTTTACCAGTGATCGAATTCCAACCTGATATTATTCATGCTCATGATTGGCATACAGGCATGGTACCGATGTTGCTTAAAGCACAATACCGTTATAACCCGTTCTATGCAGATATCCATAGCGTATTTACGATTCATAATCTGCTATATCAAGGTATTTTCCCTTATTCTGTATTGGGTGATTTACTTGGCATGGATGATCGTTATTTCCAATCTGAAGGAATCGAATATCATGGTAATGTAAGCTTTATGAAAGGTGGAATCGTGTTCGCTGATCAAGTGACTACGGTAAGCCCAACCTATGCAGAAGAAATCAAAATGCCTTATTATGGCTATGGATTAGAAGGATTGTTAGGCTCACTCGGTGATCGCTTGCACGGGATTGTGAATGGAATTGATACGAAGAGTTATAATCCAGCAACAGATACGTATCTAACCAGTAATTATCGTAGTGCAACAGCGAAGCGTACAGCTAATAAGTTGGCATTACAAGAAGAATTAGGATTACCAATTGATGCTAAAATCCCTATGATTTCTATGGTTACTCGCTTGGCTGAATCGAAAGGATTAGATCTCGTCACTCGTGTACTTGATGAACTATTATATTATGATGATGTACAGTTTGTTATTTTGGGGACAGGTGAGCAAGAATACGAAGATTGGTTCCGTGAAGCGCTGTCTCGTCACTCTACTAAGCTTGCGGCAGAGATTAGATTCAGTGAAGGCGTAGCACGCCGTTTCTATGCAGGTAGTGATATGTTCTTGATGCCTTCCAAATTTGAGCCTTGCGGGATCAGTCAATTGTTAGCGATGCGTTATGGTAGTATTCCAATTGTTCGTGAAACCGGTGGATTGAATGATACGGTACAATCGTATAACGAATTTACAGGCGAAGGTACAGGATTTACATTTGCTGCTTACAATGCACATGATATGTTATTCACTATTCGTCGTGCATTATCTATTTATAATCAACCTAAAGAGTGGAAAAAAGTTGTGAAAAATGCGATCACTGGCGAATATAGCTGGCAGGTATCTGCGCAAGAATATCTAGAAGTGTATCGTAAAGCATCTGAATCTTAAGGTCGTATAATGATTCAAAATAGTAGGTTAAGCTCAATGAGTGAAGCCAGAAAAGGCTACCCGCAAAATAAACGATAACGGGTAGCCTTTTCTTATTTTGTATAGGATGATTTGGTTATAACGTGCATTATCTATATGGATAAATCAATCAAGAGGTAGAGATGATTCTTGCTTTTGATTAAGTTATCGATGAGATACTCTAAATAACAGTAAAAGGTGGAAATACATATGCTTAGTCTAACCAGTACAAAATGGGAACTTCTCCACGGGCCGTATGGTAACGGTGGACATATTCCTTCACTTATCACATCATTACAACAACATTATGATCAAGAGCAAGCAAACGAATTATATTATGAAGAGTTATATCATCAGAACACAATTTATCCTAGTACGTACGTATCGGTTCCGTATTTGGTACAGATGGCACTGGAAGCTTCTGATCTTCAGACTCAACTGGATATTTATATTGTATGTGGAATGTTTGAAGCGTGGAATGAATTGCCTATAGGTGAAGACACTCATGAACCATCTAAAGAGTGGTATGATTATTTTACAGATTTAGATACTGAAGAAGTAGTGGATGTATACCGATCGTATCAACAATCAATGCAAAGATTAGATTCCGTTCTAAACAAAAATAGGACACAGATCCATCAGGTTGAAGAGAGTGAAAAGATTCATCTTTTATCTGCTACAGCTGCTTTGCAAGGATACCGACATTGGGCGAAATGTTTTCTTATGTACAGTGATGGTGAAGAATACATAGGTGCATGTCCTAATTGTGATCAAGATCTCTATATATGGACCGATCAAAATAGTGAACTCACCGAATGGCGAGCTTATCCTACAGATCCAGTGATGAATATAGAAGCAAACTATCAAAAAATACGACCGGATGCGGAATATCAGAACCAAGAGGATCTGAAATGGTTATATACGTATATGACTTCATTGCAAATGACATATCGGGTAACCCAGCTAGCTTATTTAGGAGGAAAAGTGAATTGTCCTCACTGTTCTGACGATATATCTATAAGAGAAGCTTTATTAAAAAATATCTTCTAAATCGATTATTATATTAGGCTACAGCATTGCTCAACATAAGGGAGCGTTAGGCAGATATGAGTGAAGTAACCATAAGCAAAGAAGTATACCAACGATTACTATCGAATGAAAAGCATTATCAAAATATTATGGATTATTCTAACGATATGATTAGTCGTCATCAGATCAATACAGCATCTACCTATTTGTCAGTATCTGATGCAGCATATACATTAACAGGCTATACCCCAGAAGAATTGCTAGGAACCAGTGGATATCTCTATATACATCCAGAAGATGCTCCTCAAGTTATTGAATATATTAATGTCAGTCTGATTATGAATCATCATGTAACGATTGTATACCGGATTTTGCGCAAAGACGGTTCGTTTTTCTGGGCAGAATCGGCTTGTCATTATTTGTACGATGAACAAGGTCGCAAAAAAGAAGTGCTATCTATTACTCGTGATATCACAGAACGTAAATTGATTGAAGAACAATTGCAATACAGCGAGTGGCAAATGCGTCTTATTACAGATCATACATCTGATTTGATTTCTAGGCATGTAGCCAATAGTGACGTGACATACTTATATGCTTCACCCGCCTGTAAAACATTGCTTGGTTATACCCCAGAAGAAATGTTGGGTAAAAATGGACTAAGTTATGTACATGAAGATGATGTAGAGAAAGTACGTAACTACTTAACAGCCGTTCAATATGTGCAATCCGATCCAGAAGCGGTTATTTTCCGTTTTAAACGTAAAGATGGAACGTATATGTGGTCTGAAACGACTTGTCGGTATACGTATGATGAGCAAGGCGAATTGGAATATCTGGTAGCTGTCTCGAGGGATATTACCGAACGACGTGAACAAGAAAAAAGACTGCGTGAAAGCGAAAGTCGTTACAAATCGTTATTTGAACATAATCCTACAGGTATTAATGCTTTAAGTATAGATGGCACTTATTTGGCTATGAATAAAAGCATGGAGGATCTTCTAGGTTATACGAATGAAGATTTGAAAAATAAACCTTTTGAACCTGTGGCTCATCCTGACGATCTAGCTAGAACCAATTATCATTTTGAATTAGCCAAAAAAGGTGAGACACAGACGTACGAAATACGCACTTTTCACAAAGATGGTCATATTATTGAAGTTCATGTTACGAATGTACCGATTTATGTAGAAAATGAAGTGGTTGGTGTGTATGGGATTATTAATGATATTACCGAGCGTAATCAGTATTTAGCTAAAATAAAAAATTTAAGTAATCAGCAAGAGCTTATTTTAAATTCAGTATCTGAAGGGATATTCGGCGTCGATCTGGAAGGCAATACAACGTTTATTAATCCAGCCGGATCAGCAATGTTAGGGTACGATGTCAATCTCATGATGAATGAATATCATTTGAAGCAGATCGAGCAAAGTCAGCCAGATGGAAGCCCAGCGCTGGCGGGAGATACCCCGATTATGCGTTCTCTGTCAGATGGACAACCTCTTTACCGTGAGGAAGCCGTATTATGGAGACAAGATAATTCAAGCTTCTTAGCTTCATACCGTGTGACTCCTATTATTGATAATGGGGAACGTGTAGGTGCAGTAATTGTTTTTCGAGATCGTACGGAAGAGAATGAAGTGATTCGAGCACGTGAGATTGCTGAACAAGCAGATCGTGCAAAATCTGAATTCTTGGCAATTATTAGTCATGAATTACGTACGCCAATGAACGGTATGATCGGTATGATTGAGTTGTTGTTCGATACGTTAGAGACACAAGAACAACGGGAATATGCTGAGATTATTATAGATAGCAACAATGCATTATTGAAAATTCTAAACGAGTTGTTAGACTTTAGTAAAATCGAAGCTGGACGTATGGAGCTAGAGTATGGTGAGGTCAATATTCAGCATTTACTCGATCAAGTGACGGATATTTTTGTTACACCGGTACAGGAAAAGAAACTGTTCATTAATACACATATCGATCCCAAGTTACCTTCTTATATTATTGGAGATGAAGATCGATTACGACAGGTTCTGATCAATTTAGTCGGAAATGCTGTTAAATTTACAGAGCATGGTGGTGTATTGATTTCTGCTCATCTGAAGCCACAAGTTGATGCGCAATCGATTGTTATAGAATTTTCTATTCAGGATACAGGGCACGGTATACCGGAAGATCAACAAGCCAAGTTATTCCAACCGTTCTCTCAGATCGGGACAGCGACCAATCGTAGGTATGGCGGAACCGGTCTAGGATTATCTATTTGCAAAAAGATTATTGAATTGATGGGCGGTTCTATTCGGGTTGAAAGTAATTCTAATCGAGGAGCTACTTTTGCATTTACACTAACATTAAATGCAGCCGATTATCCTGAAATCGATATGACTGCACAACAAATAGCTGCGCAGCCATCGGTACCGACTTCATTATACGGTCCTTTACGTATCTTGGTAGCTGAAGACAATGCAACCAATCAGAAAGTATTGTTAACCATATTAAGCAAGCGAGGGTATCAGGCAGACCTTGTAGAGAATGGGGCAGCAGCCGTAGAAGCGACCAGTCGTAAAATATATGATTTGATATTTATGGATGTGAATATGCCGATTATGGATGGTATGGAGGCAACACGTCGTATTCGTCAGCAACATCAATCTTCACCGATTATTGTAGCGGTGACTGCATTTGCTCGCAAAGAAGAACAGTTATTATGTATGGAAAGTGGAATGCAGGACTTTGTATCTAAGCCACTTCGGATCACGGATATTGAAGCACAGTTAGAAAAGTGGTCAGAGTATATTCGTACGCATGATAGAAAATAATATAACCTAAACAAAAAAACTCTCTTAACGCTAGAGAGTTTTTTTGTTTACCATTCTATGGCTTGTTCTCGAAAATCAGAAGGCGTATATCCTGTTTCTCTTTTGAAAAATTTACTGAAATGTGTTGCTTCTTTGAAGTTAAGATATTCTGAAATGTGGCTGACCGATTGATCGGTATGCACAAGTAATCGCTTCGCTTCTAAGATCATTCGAGCAGAAATAAAAGCTTTGGCAGTCATTCCGGTTGCTTCTATAGAAGCTCTGGTTAATGTTTTTTCAGTACAATTTAAATAGTGCGCATACTCGCTAACATGACTCCATTCAGCGAAATGTGTCTCGACAAGCTTATGGAAATGAATAAAACGTTGTGATAATTGAGTATAGGTTATGGGAAGAGTATTTTTGTGCAAAATATGAAGCCAAGTCATCAAGGTATAAAGTTGATAACGTAATAACATATGGACATCTTCGGTAGGTTCTGAGATTAGAGAATCTTCGATCATTCTAGCAATCGAATAAACAGCTCGATCTAATTCTGTATTAGTTAGCGTTAGCACTTTGGGTAGTCTTTCAATATCAAAAGCTAGCTTGTGTTCATTTAAAGTTGAAGACCTAGGTATAAGAAACTCGGAACGAAATAAAATAATCCAACCCTCCCAATTTTCATCTTTTCCAAAGTTATGAACCTGATTAGGAGAGACTACAAACAGAGTTCCTGATTTACACAAAACGGGTTCAAAATCAATAGATTGAGTACATTCCCCTTGAGTCACGCAAATAACCATATAGAATTTGTATCTATGATTAATATCTATTCTTCCTTCAGGTGTACGCTTTTTTAATTCGGAAAAACTGAAAATTTCTAAGTCGTATAAATAAGGCGAAGGTGGATTATATCCTAGAGCTTCTATTTTAACATCATGATTTAGTTGAACATTCATAGTATATATTTCCTTTCAGTGAGAAGTTGTATAAAAATATAATGTCCATTTTATATCTTTTTTAGTCCTGATATAGCCTTTATTTCATATCCTAAATTACCTAAAATGATCATATAACATCTTATCAATATAACATAGAAAAGGAGTTTGAAAAATGAATACGATGAACCACAACGAAATTGCTGAAATTGTTATGGATATCGAACGCGCAAATAATGAGCGTTGGAATCAAGGGGATTGTTATGGTTATCTCGATAGTTATAGTGACGATATCAGTTACTTTGATCCCATTACTGCAAAACTGCTCGTCGGTAAAGTAGCTGTAGAAAAGCATATTTTGACACATTATAAAAATCCAAATATTATTCAAAGCGAATATATAGATCCAAATGTAGCTATTAGTGAAGCTGGTGATCTCGCTGTACTCAGTTACAATTTACGCAATTTTATAGTAGGAGAACATGGAGAAGAACAACTTCAGACTTTTTGGAACTCAACAGCCGTTTTTCGCTAGATCAATGGCAAGTGGCGCACAGTCAATGCCCACTGGTCTTTCGTCCAACATCCAGGAATTATGTCGAGACTGGTACATATAGCATATGTCCGATAAAAATATACAAAATGAGATGTCTACAAGTTGGATATGAATGATATAAGTACATCTATCGATTTTCTAAAAATAAAACTGGGTTTATTAGAAAGGAATTTGATTATGACAATAGAAAACAATAAATATCAGATGAAGAGATTTACGGATTTCATTAATACAGCTGACTCAAAGCTCGCTGAAGAGCTTATCGCATCAGATGCAATATTCTACAGTCCTGGAAAAGATGATCCGATGATAGGACCAAGGGGTTACCTCGCAGTCATCGATATGATGCGAGGTGGCTTTCCAGATATTCAATGGACATTGGAAGAGACAGTAGCAGAAGAAGAAATGGTAGCAGCACGCTTCACCATGAGAGGCACACACTCAGGTGATTTTTATGGTTTTCCAGCCACAAACAAGAAGATACAAGTTCAAGCAATGAATTTCTATAAATTTTCTGAAGGGAAAATTGTTAAGGAGTACGGTCAACCCGACTTGCTTGGATTGCTTCAACAAATAGGAGCTGGACCGAAGGGTTAAAAGCGTGTGTTCTAATATAAGCATTACTATAGAAATAGCCGTTAGAAATTGGCGGCTTTTTCTATACTATGTTATTTTAATACTGAAAGTAACATTGAAATAGATTATAAGGGTGTAAACAGATACACAAATATTTTTAAAAAGTTGAAAAGCAAATCAGAACAACGACGAGGAGAAAGAGGTGAAATCAATGAGTATTTATTCTTCAAATCATCATAAAATGAAATGGCTACGAAATGGTATTGTGAGTGTAATGGTCATTGGATTATTAGGGGGTGTGTTTACAATAGGAACAGCTCGAAGTGAGACGAGTATCCAAAGTCCATCTGCATCCAATTACCATCCTTCGTATTTTGTAATAGCTAACCCTGCGCTAGTCATAGCAGTGGTTACAGGAGCTAGTATTGGAATAACTCTAGGTATACCACTTACTGCGAAATTGTATGCTAATGTGCTGCGTGCTATTCAATAAATTATTATGTAACGATCCAATTATGATTGCTTATATATAAAACCAATATAAGCTAATCCGGCTAAACAAACCAAACATCCAAGAATCGCTAAGATTCGTTGAAATGGATTGTATTTTTGCGGATCAATCGTAGAAAATTCTATAACTTGTGTTAACGTCAGCACAAAGTAGGCAAAAGCGGCTAAAGCTAATAAACCAATCGATTGTGGATAAATTAATCTCATTAGTAAGCTAAGTACAGCTACAATAGGGCAAGTCACAAAGATAATTTTAAATAGTCGCGTCATCATCGATGCTCCATTTCCTATTATTTAGAATTCGCAGAGGTAGAACGTAATATGAAAAAAGTAGCTAAAGACATACATAATATACCACCAAACCAACCTATTGTCGGTGCATAGACAAACATATTTTTACTGTACATCCCCAAAAGAATCAAACATATACCTGCTAAAATGAGGGCAATTGCTTTACGTTGTAACAACATAGGATTCATCTTCCTTCCATAAGTAGTCAATAGCAATAATTTAATATTATCAAAAAAAGATAATAATTACTAAATCCCTACGATTATAATGGATAGATGATTTAACATTTAAAGTGTGTTTTTTGCTATCTGACTCGTTTTCTTATAAAATAGTCACGGTAATGATGAATGTCATTATCCTGAAAGATAACGAATCGTGTTAAAGTAGGCAAGCATTACGCTATATTTACACAACAGAGAGGAATGTACGCATGAAAAAAGTAAAGACATTACGAACGATGAGCATCATGCTCATGTTAGGAGCATCGCTCACAGCTGTACATACAGCTTCTGCTGATCCGTTGAAAGTCGATAATGCTTTTTTTGAAAAACAAAAGCAAGTCGTGATGGATCAGACGGTAACTAATTCCAGTAATGATGCTAGTGCATCCAAAGAAGTGCAGAAGCTTGAAAATGCGGATTATTTGTATATGAGTACAGATGGTCAGGTGTATAGTTCCAAACGTGGCTATCTAGGAGCCGCTAAAAAAGATGATGATATTGAAGCTTCGCGTGTTGGCGATCAACCAAGTCCACCGATTAGTGGTAATGGCCCTGCGGTCAAAGATGTAAATGGTGGTACCACAGGAGCTTTTGAACGCAAGCAATTGGCGTACTCTGGCTTTGACAGTATTACATCAGACATTACACTTCCTAAAGTAAGTGGTCTAGGTGCAGGCGAACAGCCATGGGTTTATTATGGATTTGATTCTGATAATGCTTCAATAGAAGCTGGATATGCTTATCAGACAGGTACATTTAGATGGTTGCCGTATATTCGCTCCAATGGATTTTACTATGCTGATTCCGCATACCAGAAGTATGATGGTAACCGGATCAATAGCGTACAGTTCTATTTAGCCAAAACAGCAACATCGGATACGTATTACAATGCATATATGGTCGTGGGTGGCACCCAAGTCACGATTGCGCCTACAAAATTCACGGATAGTGATGCAAATTCGACTTCAGTGAAAAAAGTAACTTCGATTGCCAAGAAAGCTTTTGACGGTACCAATATCGAAGGTCGTACAATGAATCAACGTTATGATAATGTACAAGTGTCTTTATTTTATCAAGACCAGGCTTATCCATGGACACAATATCCAGAGTCTAGCGACTTTAGAAACAACAAATGGTATGGAACGATCGACAATCCAATCTCCTATGTACACCGTGATTGGGATAGTACCTCGATTTATAAAGATACCAACTAAGTTAAAGCTATAACGCTATGTATGATAGAAGTAGATTGACTATTTCTATACTAAGCATGCCTACGCTATCAAGTAGAAGGAAGCCGATCTGTATTAGTCGGCTTCCTTTTTGCAGTTTTTACAGTTGTATCTCACAAATGCTTAAAGAATTTGAATATATGCAATGCTTTGTTTCATGAATTTACATTACATGTTTACTTTAAAGGAACAACGTATTATAATAGCAAACGTTGAGAATAATTATCATTATCACAAAAATACAAAAGATAATGGTACGGATATGAAGGAGACAGGAACATGATACTGAAAAAATTAACAAAAACGATATTGACAGTGGGTGCGATTACAGCAATTTTGGCAGGTTGCGGAAATACCAGTACAGCGAATCAGACAGTAGCAACGACAACGAATAACGCCAATGCGATTACGATTCAAGATACGATAGGAACAACAACATTGCCTGCACCTGCTCAAAAAGTAGTGGCGTTGGAATGGTCATTTGCAGATGATCTACTGGCACTTGGTGTTACACCGATCGGAATTGCTGATGATGATAAGCCAGAAGCAATGACCAAATTAGCAGGTAAAGCATTTGACTATATGCCTTTAGGAAAACGTGAGACACCAGACTTAGAAAAAATTACTGAAGCTTCACCTGATCTGATTATTGCAGATAGTGATCGTCATACGAAGATCAAAGAGCAATTGGATCAGATTGCACCTACGATTGTATTGAACAGTCGTAAAGGTTCTTATGCTGAAAGTATTGATGATTTCAAAGTAATTGCCAAAGCAGTCGGCAAAGAAAAAGAAGCAGACGCACGAGTGAAGCAACATGATCAGATTATGGCTGATCTGAAAAAACAAGTAGAAGCTATGGGTAGCAAAAAAGTATTGATCGGTGTAGCACGTAAAGATGGATTCGATGTTCATACATCCGATTCTTATGCCGGACAAGTTATGACAGAAATGGGCTTCCAAAATGCTATCTCTAATACAGATGAGCCTTATGTTGAACTAAGTCTAGAGACGTTAACTACGCTTGATCCTGATATTATTTTTATTGCAACCGATGATTCTGAAGCTATCACCAACAAGTGGAAAGAAACACCTGTTTGGAAAAACTTGAAAGCAGCTAAAAACAATCAAGTCTTTATGGTAGATCGTGATATCTGGACTCGCTTCCGTGGGATTACTCCTGCTGAGAAAATTGGACAAAATGCACTGGATTTTATAAACGGTAAAGTGAAAAGCCAGTAATTTAGCATATTTGATTAATAAGAATATTCATTGGATTGAAGTATCAGATCAATTCAGATTATAAAATGATCTATTAGATGGATTGTTCATAAGTAGATTGATAGATACACCAGAAAGGGAGATATCGAGCAGCCTATGTGCGCTCGATACCTCCCTTTTTTATTTAACGAATGACTTCTTTTGGATAAGCATTGGAGAAGTATTTATTGATATCTATCTATGGTTAGCAAATCAACCTTTTACTGCACCTGCGACTACGCCTCTAACAATATACTTTTGTAATAATACAAATACAATAATCGAAGGTAACACCGCCATAACCATAGCTGTCATCGCATATTGCCAATCCGATGTATATTGTCCGACAAACGTATAAGCAGCAAGAGTTAGCGTTTTGGTGGCAGGGGAACCATTCACCATCAATAACGGTAACAGAAAGTCATTCCAGATCCACATCACATCAATAATAATAATAGTGGTGGTCACCGATTGGAGTAGAGGGAAGATGACTAAGAAAAATAGCTTAAATCCAGAAGCGCCATCAATCGTAGCACTCTCATCAATTTCGCGAGGAATCCCTTTAACAAATCCATGATAAATAAAGATAGCAAGGGGTGCACCGAATCCCCAGTATAGAATGCCTAATCCCCATGTGCTGTCTGATAAATGAAGACTTTTGGCTAATTGCAATACAGTTAGCATGATCGACTGAAACGGAATCAACATAGGCACAATACAGAGCAGATAGATGGTATTGCTCCACTTGGAATTGGTACGCGATAATTTGTAAGCAGCTACAGACGAGAACAAAATAATCCCGACCAGACCAATCACAGTAATAATAGTGTTATTGATAAATAAGCGAGGGTAATTGATATATTTCCATACATACGCATAGTTATCTAAATTAAATTGTTGAGGCATAGCAATCACATCGCTCATCACTTCGGAAAAGCTTTTGAACGAGTTAATAATCGCTAGAATAAGCGGATATAAGAACAAAAGTGACAGTATAATCATCACAATTTCAAGAATAATACGACCTGTTTTGGCAGATGTCATCAGGCTTCAACCTCCCTGCGTTTGAAGATACCGAGTTGAATAAATGTGATTACAAGTACAGCTATAAATAAGACAAGTGCTTTGGCTGTGCCATAGCCGTATAGATTATTTTGGAACGTATCTCGATAAATATCATAAGCGACACTGTATGTGGTTCCACCAGGTCCACCGCCGGTCAATGAAAGGATCACATCGAATACTTTGATCGAGTTTGTGAGCGCCATAAAGACCGATATCGTAATCGATGGAGCGAGTAGAGGTAATGTAATACTGAAAAATTTGCGGAAAGCACCTGCACCATCAACAGTTGCTGCTTCTTTGAGGTCTTCGGGTACTGCTTGTAAGCCTGCAATATAGATCACCATATAAAATCCGACCGATTGCCAGATTGATACTCCCAGAATCGAGATAAAGGCAAGCCCGGGTTCACCTAACCAGCTCATCGCAAAAATACCCCAGCCTGTCGTAGCTCCAAGCGATTCAAATCCTTGCATGAAAATAAATTTCCAGATAAAGCCGACAATCACCAGACTCAAAATATAAGGCACAAAAAATGCTGCCCGTAGCCATGTGGTTGAACGTAATTTCATATCTAGAATTAACGCCAGTACAATCGCTAACACATTAACCAGTACAATATAAAGCACCATATATTTGATGGTGAACCATGCTGCACTGCTAAAGTTCGCATCGCCTGTAAAAATCCGCTCAAAATTATCGAGTCCGACAAATTTAGGATGCTTGGCGATGCCATTCCATTTGGTCAATGAATAACGTACGGTCATTACGAATGGAATATAAAAAGCAACTGCAATACAGATCAGCACAGGTAAAGTAAAAATACCAAATTGCAATCGATCAGACCATTTTCGCCCCATTTTCATTCTCTATACCTCTTTCCTAAAAATAATATCCGATATCGTATTCTAGAATAAAGCGGTTACATAAAATGTATAGCTTTTTCTGATACTTGTATTATAGAATGGCGTTACGCTCTTCAAAATGGATTTAAGAAAACAGTTAAGGGTAAAAAGGTGAACAGCAAAAGAAATACAATGATAGGAGATGAACAGGGAATGGGGAGAAAGGTAAACAGTAGATTCACGAATACTCATCCCTATTTTAGGCGATATGCTATAGCAATGAAGTCACGAGTAACCGCTATCTGGAATCTATTATCCAGTCGATTGTTATACAAGCTCGTGATCTTATTCACATCTGTTATTATTTTGGTAGTGACCTCATTAACAGTGATCTCTTATCAGATGATTCGCAAAGAATCGGTGAAAAATAGTATCGACAGTACCGCTAATAATTTACTGCTAGTCAATCGTAATCTACAAGATTATATGGAAGGGATCGCTCAGTATTCTTTGCCACAACTGCAATATGATGACCTTATCCATGCGATTATGAATGAGAAAGAAGAGTATGCTTCACGGATGTATCTGGAAAATTATTTACGCCGATTGTATTTTGGACGTAGTGATCTGAATGCCATTTCTCTATATATGGTCAAAGAAAAGAAGTATTACTCGGTCAGTCGTGAATCGTATAATATTGCTTCTCGTTCCGGATACGATAGCGAGATAGTTAATCAACCGTGGTATAACCATGTGCTCCAACAAGCCGATAATCAATATTTTCAATCGCTGGCACTCAATCCTGTAGATCCCAATGATTTGGTACAGCAAGATAGCTTTATGGCGTATCATCGTGTGCTACGTTCGATAGCTTCTCGCCAACCGCAGGCGATTTTGACCTTCTATGTTAATCCTTCTGCGCGAGATACGATTTTGCAAGATACTTCGATCCATGAAGGTGAACATCTTATTTTTACAGATGCTAATCATATTCCTTTTTATGTAGACGATCCTGCTTTTTATCAGTCGATGGTGGCTAGTGGTCTGATTACCCAGTTGCAAAATCAAACCAGTGATCCGTTAACATCGACAATCGATCATGAGCGTTATATGGTCATGTACAATCAATCGAAGCCCAATCAATGGACATTAATGAAGCCTATTTTGTATAGCCAGATTTATGAAGTCGCTAATACTACACGTAATCTGAGTTATTTGATTGGTGCAGGATTCTTGCTGATTGCATTTGCATTGGTAACGATTTTGGCAAATGAAATTACCCGTCCTTTAGGGCATTTATCCAAACAGATGAATCGATTCAGTAGTGGAGAATTTGAGATTGAAGCCACTGTCAAAGGGCAAGACGAGATTGCTCATCTCACCCGACATTTTAACGATATGGTACGCAATACCAATGAACTTATTAATGAGCGTTATCGAATGAAATTAGTAGAACAAAATGCGATTTTGAAAGCGCTTGAAGCTGAACTTAATCCTCATTTTCTCTATAATGCTCTCCAAGCGATTTCAACCAAAGCCCTGCGAAGTGGCAGATTAGATATAGCGGATATGGTCGATAATCTAGCGCAAACACTTCGTTATTGTATCGGTGGTAAAGATATCGTAATGGCTAGTGAAGAGCTCAAGCATATCGAACGCTACCTTTCTTTACAAAAAGCACGCTTTGGTAGTCGCCTACAGATGACAGTTGATTGGGACGATTCTTTGATTCAGTTACCGATCCCCAAATTATCAATTCAATCGTTAGTTGAAAATTCGATCAAGCATGCGGTTGAACAAGTGTCTGAACCCGTGATGATTACGATTACAGCTCATTTAACTGATCAAGATGTACTGATTACGGTACGAGATAATGGACCCGGTATTTCGCCAGAACGGTTACAGCAAGTGCTGTCTTCATTTGAACAAACATTTATCGAGCGTGAAGGCAGTCATATAGGGCTGCAAAATCTGCATACACGTCTACAAATTTTATACGGAGAACAAGCAGGTTTACTTATTGATAGCAATCACACAGGAACAGAATTAAGCATGTATATACCACAAGGGGGCAAATCTTATGTATAGTATTTTGATTCTGGATGATGAAGAACCGTTGCGTGAAGCAATTCGCATATTGGGAGAGTGGGACAATCTAGAGATCAGTCATATCTATGAAGCAATCAACGGACAAGCAGGGTTATCGATATTGCGTGAACATCCTATCGATCTAGTAATGGTCGATATGAAAATGCCAGGAATGAATGGTGTTGAATTTCTGAAAAAAGTCGAACAAGACTATCCCGATATGTTAACGATTGTGATTAGTGGATACAACGATTTCGAATATACTCATCAAGCTATCCGTTCAAAAGTATTAGATTATTTGCTCAAGCCTGTCAATCGACATGAATTAAATGATACGTTACGCAAAGCGGTTCATCTGTTACAACAACGCCAGCAACAGAATCAGCACAATATACAACAACATCGCACACTTAATATGTCTGTACCCAAGTTAAAAGAAACGATCTATCAATCGCTGGTCGAGAAACGGTTCAAAAAGCAAGGGAACGAAGAGATGTTAGCGATGATTGGAGCAGAAGATAAGAACTGTTATCATGGAGCGGTTGTATTGCGTATTCTGAACTTGGAGCAAGTACGCCGTCAGCGCTTTTATGGAGATACCAGTCTATTACACTTTGCGATTGCGAATGTGCTGAATGAATGTACAGAAGATGGACTTCACTATTTCTGTTTTGCTAATCAGCGACTCGAACGTGAAATGATTCTAATCTATCATGCCCGGCATGCATATCCTCAAGAACTTCATTATGCTGTGCAACAACGGGTTCGGAGTTCAATTCAGAACTTAGAACAGTTGCTAGATATTCAAATTATCGCAGGTACAGGCAAGCCGTCTAATGATATTCAGCAGTTAGCGACTGCTTATGAGCAAGGAAAACATATGATTGAGCAAGTCAATATTTTGGAATTGAATCGCTCATTAATCATCCCTTATGAACAACGTGCTTCTAAAGTAGAGTCGCATAGCTTATGCTCACGAATATCTCAGATACGAACGTTGCTTGAAAATGGACATTTTCCTCAAATTCATCGAATTGCTGATGAATGTATCAGCATGATGAAGCAGTCTCCTTATCTGAGTCTGTATATGGCGGAATATAGTTTGGATGATTTGGAAGGGCAATTGTATGAGATTACGAGAGAATTGGATCAGAGGTCATTAGAATCAGAGGGAACTATTGCTAGCCAACGCAAAGAACGAATACAGATACATTCACTCGATATTATAAATATGGCTGAGTGGGAACAACATGTTCACGATATTATTACGTATTATGCAGAAAAGGTACGCCAATCAGGAGGAAGTCGGCAGTCTTTTCATATCAGTGATATTCGGTCGTATATTGATCAGCATTATTTTGAAGACATCAAAATTTCGATGTTTACCGATAAATATTACTTGAGCCGCGAGTACTTGATGAAGTTATTTAAGCAAGAATATCAGATGGGGATTCATGAATATGTACAACAGTTGCGAATGGAGAAAGCCAAAACGCTATTGAATGAAGAAGGACTCAAAATACAAGAGATATCCGAAATGCTGGGCTACAAAGATAAAAACTATTTTAGCAAAGCTTTTCGCAATTATTATCAATTATCGCCTTCAGAATATAGATCTCAATTATCGACAATAGCAAATAAGTAAGCGTATTCATAAATTCACTTTTTTACCCTTAATAGATTACTTATCTACATTTTTATCTGAATAGAGTTTCACTAGAATAAGACTATACCGTACAGCAGAGGCATTGAATGATGAATGCTATGTGCGTACGAATTTGAAAGATGGGGGCAGATATATGTTCAAAAAGATGATGGTCTTACCTATTACCCTTGTGCTGAGCTTATCCATGTTAGCCGCTTGTGGTAACAGTACAGATACAACAGACAATAGCGCTTCTTCAGGAGGAAGTACAGATGGTGCAGTAACGATCAATATGTTCACTGCTTCTCCAGAGTACACCGATGCATTCAATGCTTATATCGAAGAATACAAAAAAGTAAAACCCAATGTGACGATCAATCTAGAAATTATGCAAGCCGACTATAATACCATCCTCAAATCTCGTATCGCAGCGGGAAGTACACCGGATGTATTCCAGACGACGGCAGGTGGAGATATTGATACGTATGCTGATTACAGTGCAGATTTAACCAACGAACCGCTTGCGGCAGCAATGACTGATGCGGTACGTACCAATATGACATCTACCGATGGTAAAGTGTTGGGCTTACCGGTCAAAGGCAATCTGTTCGCACTGATTTACAACAAAGATTTATTTGCCAAAGCAGGTATTACAGAACCTCCCAAAACGATCGCAGAGATGGATGAAGCGATCAAAAAATTAGAAGCAAAAGGTATTACTCCTTTTGCGAACGCTTACAAAGAATGGTGGGTATGGAAACATATTTTCCAACACTATGTAGATGTAGCGGCACTGGATGCAGGTGTGACTTCCAAAGATTTGGTCAATAAATTTATTGCAGGTGAAACGACGATTAAAGAATACCCTGCATTATACAATAACTTCTTTGCTTTTATTGATACGACCGTTCAGTATGGTACAGATAAGCCACTAGAACGTGATAGCAATGCAGAAGTAAGTGATTTTGCTTCAGGTAAAGCAGCCATGATGACAGGTAAAGGCGCTTGGGATGAAGAAGCGATTATTAAGATCAATCCTGACTTCAAAATGGGTATTATGGGTTACCCTGTTAGTGACAAAGCCGATCAATCGATGATTATTACAGGCGCAGATCAAGCGTTGCGTATTAACGCTGACTCTCCTGTAGCCAAAGAAACCATCGAATTCTTCAACTGGTTGTATACGTCAGATTACGGTAAAAACTGGTTCTCTCAAGTCGCCAAAGTAATTCCACCGATCAAAGACGCTCCACTTCCAGACTTGCAAATGCCTAAAGAAATGGAAGAAATCTTAAAAACTGAAAAATCTGGCGATCTATCGGTCAACTATTCTTTAGATACGTTCCACCAGAAATTCGGCGAGATTATGCAAGCGTATATTGGCAAAAGTAAAACCAAAGATCAAGCCGTCGAAGAAATTCAACAAGCTTGGATTCAATTAGGATCGGCTCAGTAATATAAATAAAAGCATCTTCTTCCTGTATGATTGATATGCAGGAAAGAAGATGCTTTTTTGTGTTATTCTATTTTCTGAGAAAATCAGACTGTTCCTACACGCTTAACACCTTGACGGTACATCAAAATTAACAAGTATGAACCGACAAAAGCACCTGTAATCAACCAGATTGGAATACGTGGATCAAGCGTATATGCCCATCCTCCGATAATTCCGGCAGGTGAAGTGAACAGTAGGATTAATACAGATAGCATAGAGAAGATTTTGGCACGCTTTTCATCATCAATAGCATTGGCTACAGCTGTCTCCAAATAAGGAGAGCTGATCATCATACCGATGGCTGCTAAAATGGTACTGATTCCAATCCAGATTAGATTGTGTACAGGGCCGAATACAAGCATTACATTGGAAACAACAGACAGAGCAAAGCCAGCCATCATTGATTTGTATACAGCACCTTCCGGTATACGCGGAGTCAATAACCATAAGGTCAGCAACATAATTAATGACGAAATTGCTGGAACGAGTGAAATGATCCCATCGTCAATATGTAGATAATCTGCAAGATAGAGTGAGAGGTAGGTTGTTTTGAGTGTTGTCTGGAAATTGAACAAAATATACACACTGAAAATCAACAATAACCCTTTGCTTTGCAAAATATCATGAATCGCACCGCTATAGTCAACCAGACTTTGCTTGAGTCCCAATTCACGTGTTTCTTTCATTTTGCGATAACCCATCTCTGTCTCACGTGTAGTCACATGGCGACCGATAAATTGAAAGGTCATTAGTACAAAAGCAATCACATACATAATTCGCATCCCTGATACCAATCCATATTCATATACCAGTAGACCGCCAAGAGGAGCAAATAGACCGCCGATAACGCCAATAATCTGAAGTAATGTGAATATATACGTTCGATCCCCCGGCTTCGTATCTTCGACAAGCAAGCAATAAAATGAAGTAGCAGGAACCCGTTGAAACCCATTAATAATTGCAGCAACAAGGAAA
This sequence comes from Paenibacillus sp. PK4536, assembly GCF_028594455.2. Lineage (NCBI taxonomy): Bacteria > Bacillati > Bacillota > Bacilli > Caryophanales > Paenibacillaceae > Paenibacillus > Paenibacillus sp. PK4536. Next base: position 4,042,532 of record NZ_CP126313.1, on the reverse strand, counting down.
AACCAAAAGTTTTGGGATACTGCCCAGACCAGAGTAGCTACACTCCAACTAAATATATCAAAATACAACAGTGCTTTTTTGCGTCCCATGCGATCTGTTAAATAACCACTAATAAACGAAGAAAATACTTGAAATATTAGACTGATCGTCGTGATCCAGCCAATATTCGTTTCACTAATTCCCAGTTGATACATATACAATGTCGCATACGTAGCAAACATACTATAAGGGATTAGAAAAAAAGGTTCAAAGGCAAGACAGCCGCGACTGTTGCCTTCCAAGCGTGAAAAAAAAGAACGAGCCATAGTGTGTTATATCCTCCGTTGTAAGTGAAATCGTAGAGCAGATAAGGGTTTTTAGGTAATTCGTTAGGTGTAAGATAAGAGTGATTTTGCCGACGAACAGATGAATGCTACTCTCCTCATCAAGGTGGTGCGAATGTATGATTTGGGCGGCGTGCCGATTTCGTGCCGATCAGGATTTCAAAGGAACATACTGAACAAATTTGTAGAGTTCGTTTTCTTCGATCTTTTTTGTGATGGATAGGTATGTATCAGCGGTCGTTTTGATTGTCCTATGACCAAGTCGCCTGGATACATACAGTAAACTGGCGCCAGATTCTAATAACATGACCGCATGCGTATGTCTAAATCCATGCGTTCCTTTGTATTCTACGCCGACTTGTTTGCAATAACCTTGAAATGCTTCTCGCACGACCGCAGGCGTTAAATATTGACCCCATGCATTTTGAAAGATCAAGTGGTCTTCATGTGGATGGAGGATGATCTGCTGCTGGATTTCTTTAAACTGTTTCAAGTAGTCAAGTAAATCATCGTCCAGTTGAATGGTACGGTACGAAGCATAACTTTTTAGTGACGTAATCGTCAGATGATTGTGTTTATCTCGATTTGTTTGGCGTACTATCGTTAATCTGTTGCCAGACAGATCGTCCCAACGCAAAGCGAGCGCTTCACTGATGCGCAAACCAGTACGGCTCAAAAATAACATCAACGTATAATACAGCGGATAATCTTTGAATCGTCTCGGTGTATAGTGTTTCATGAACTCTAGCAACTGATGAAGTTCATGAAAGGTGAAATATTTGACTTTCACTTTGGAATCGATGCTATCCTTGATCGGAACACGTACACGATCGGCAGGATTCTTTTCCAAAATTTCAAGATCGTGCATACAGAAATGAAAAATACTTTTTAATGAACTCAGATACTTCTCACATGATTTGAAAGCATATCCTTGATCGATACGATCTTGGATCCAGTCTTTGACATCTAATCGACGAATTTTGAATAGTTTCATGTTACCGAATCGAGGTAAGATATGCAATCTCAATGTTACCTCCAGTTGCTCGGCACTAGAATCTTTTAATTCATTTTGTTTGTGACGAAACCATACCGCAGCCACCTCTTGAAATAAAAGATGACGCTGATTAAGAATATGTCCATAGTATATACGTTCTTCTACTCGATGGGCTTCGATTTCCGCCTCTTTTTTGGACCGAAAGGTTCCAATGCTACGTTCATGTCCATCACGGGACACACGTGCTTGCCATTTACCACTAGGAAGTTTGCGAAAGGTCGCCATAGGTCATCATCCTTTTACGATGTGATAATCGGGTGAACAAAGCTTGCCCGATGGCTCCCATGGTTTGAAATGTATCTGAGTATCTGCTTGTGATTCATTTACAATAAACTTTGTATAGGCTATAAAGTCCTGAGTTTTTCTGAAATTCAAATAGATACTTACTCATTTAGCAAGCAGAAAGGGCTATATCATACTACAGTTTGATATTGGGAACTTTTGTTCTTGATTTTAGCATGAGAACGAGTAATCCTCAATCTGTTGAAGACTTTCTATCTATTTGCTAAGGCTCATTTAAACTGATGTTATTGCATCAAGATGGACACTTGCATTTAGAGTTTACTAGTCTATTTATGATAAACAATTCAAAGGATGCTAATAATATAATACTTTACTATTCTTCAATATTATAAAATAAAAATAACAAATAAATATAAATTACATAAAGTGACAAAAAAATCAGTTTGAGTATAATAATATATCTTTTGTCTTAGTTTTAAAGTATGTATTTATAAGATGAATTCAAAAGCTGAAAAAATGGATTTAAAAAGAAACAGTATTATTTTAGAGATGTCAGTAGAACTTATACAAATTCTGGTTTAAACTTTACTACTTTAAAAGAGAATATCCAGCAATAATGAACAGGAAAGCTCATGCAAGATGGAGTATTGAAAGGAAATCTAAAAGGCTATCTGAATGCAATCATTAGTAGACAAGAAGTAGACATTATTTTAGTGAAGCGTCTGTAATTTCTAACAAGTGAAAGTCGTATGTTAGATTTTTATCAAAATTATCATTAGATTACTTTATAGAGATAGCCAAGTGTCGTAAGGTTACTCAGCTAATTTGCACGCTGTTAAAGATGGAAAATATTTCACACAGAGTGCGCTCTAGTTACAATGCACTTTTTAGCTGACTAACTTTCTGATGAATATCCATTTTTCTCATGGTATTTTTGAGTACTGGCTTTTAACAAATTTGGGTATCATCCAGATAAAATGTTTTGTGCATAATTGCATGATAAATATGGATTTATTGTAAATAATTAACCGATAATCACAACTTATATAAAATTAAACTTTTAAAATAATGGAGGAAAAATCATGAAAAATCTATTCAATAAATTTGGTGTTAAACAACTGTCTGTAAGCTTGTTTGGAGTATCAGCTACTATTGAAATAAAAAAAAATATTTCCGCTGAAATTAGCAAGCAAGAAGGTTCTGTAAAACAACAAGTGTTAATAGAATTGTATACACTTCGAAATGTTTTATCTGACTTCTATTTTAATTACATTGCTATTGAAGAAATTTCTCTAAATAATGGTTTAGATGAAGAGGAAATGTCTACTGAAAAAGCGGAGCGTTTGTTTATGAGTGCATTTGATGTTTTCTTTAATTTCTCTTCCGAGCTTTTTAAAACAAAATATTTTGTTTTGCTAGGAAAACACGAACGTGCAACTATAATTGGCGTTTTAGATAAAGTTCTTTATGAGAAAATGATGATGAAAGAAGATGAGAATTACTTTATGGATGAGGATGAGCAATTAGAGATAATTACAGAAGTCTGTAATTTGTTTAATGAAATCACTGAGCAAATTGAGGAATTATCTAATTACTTTAACTAAGTCTAAATTACTTTTGGATATAAATAATTAATATAAAAGTAAAAGAGTCTATCAGTGAATGGATCATGCTCAGCAGCAAACTGCATAGTAAATCTCATCTGTAAATAAGCATTTAAATCAAATAGTGTACTAGTATTATATAGTAGGCTGTTTGATTTTATCAAATCAGCAGATAACAGACTAAATTTCTATCTTCCGACATTATTTACTATACACTTATCAGTTTAAGGTTCCGTTGTATTAAGAAGGGCAATTTGGAATTTGAGGACTATATATACATATTAGTAAAGTAGACAATCGGCTCTTCTTTATCCCTATATCAATATAAAGTAAGAAATTACTTTAACAGCCTAGTTAGATTAATCAAAAATGAAGCCAATCTTTGAAGTATGTAGATTTTATAGAGTCCTTTCTTCAATTCCAATAAATAAAAATTATAGTAAAGAAGAGATCACTGGTATAACAAGAGGACTGTACAGCCTTATTCAATCTAAAAATATTTAGTTATTCATCATGATGGGGTGCAAAAAGAAAAGTAGAAATGAAGAAAAATAGTGGCATATCCAAAAGAGAATACAATACTTTGTGTTTTACAACTATTTATATAAGAGAAGGCTTGGTTATGCATAACGTTTTAGTCATTGGTATCTACGACGGAGTCCTTTCTTCAAGTAGAGCACTATCAGTTAGTCAAGTGAACTGAAAAGAGTGTAAGAAAAAGCAGAGTCCGTAACTAAACTTTAAGAAGAACATCGATTAATATATGTCGCGGTGATACGAGCCAAACACAATGTGTATATGACTTTTCCAAAAATGAGTTAGAATCAGCCCATCACACGATCGATTTTTATTAAAAAATTAGGTTGCGATTAAAGAGTAAATAAAAATGTAAAGGGGCACATAAAGTGGGAAATCGATTTTGGGAGTTTTATTTGGTACGTTATTTGCTTGGAACAATTTTTGCGATTATTATCTTATTTTATCTCTTTTATAACTACAATAATGAGATTAGTAATTCATTTTTCCACAGCCAAGACTCTCCCCAAAGCGCTCAATCAGCAGTAAGTGGTTTTTTATTTGATACTACGTATACACTACAAGAGGATAAAAAAAGTTCATTACTTAAATGGACGCAAGAAATTTTGAAATCTGTTGGACTTGAGAATAGTATAGATAGTTTTTTGTCTAATAATATAAATATTACTCTTACTCAATCAGGAGTTACAGTTTTAACTACTATAAATACTTACAGTTGCCGGTTTTTTATATATGTATTTTTCAAGTATGTTAATTCTAGTTTTACATGGTGTAAGAGCAGTATTAATCAGTTTTTGGTTTAATGAAACAGAAATAAATCAGTATAGAGATAATAATAATATAATTTACCAAAAATTAACTGGAAATTTGAGGGATAGTATTGGATTGATAAAACAATTTTATAGAAAAGAAAAGGTTATTTCAACTTTTATACTAATTATATTATTAATTGTATTTTTGGTTCTAACCATAGTGTTTTTCAATGATTCATGGAGGCATAGTGTTTCAATTATAATAGTTATATTTGCTTATTTATTATTAACTACAGTATATTCCCTAAATTATCAATTTTATAAAAGGTTAAGTGAATATCGTGCAAAAAAAGAGAAAATAAAAAGCAGATTTAAGTTATCCGAATTTTGTGAAAAGTCAGAATCAGAAAAATTACCAAAGGAAGAATTTATAGAATCCTATAAGCATCTAAGAGAACATGGTAATGCTTTTGGGATAATTATCTGTGAGATTTTGTTTGCTTTTTGGTTGGTTTTTTGGGAATTCTCATTTTGGGCAGTTTTTTACTGGAGCTTAATAGGATTCAGTTCTTGGATATTAGGGACATATTTAGAAGTTAAAATTGTATCAGAATATAAAAAACAATAATAATGTAGTGATAATTCTGTTTTTTTCAATGATTTGCATCTTCATATTTTAAGTATAAAAATCAAATTAAAATTCTACAAATACCTTAAGTGTTGAAATTTGTCAATTAACAATAATTGTAAAAAAGAAGAGAGGAGTATAAAATGGACATTTTCATGCGCGAAATAGATACTTATTCAAAACAACTTACTTTATTTTTAGCTTTATTTTCTATAATAATAGGATTTTTTATTTATAGAAGTCATAAAAAACATGAACTTTTTATCACAAAAACGGAGGAATCAATTAAAGTATGGTATCCTGTGTTTATTCTCATGAGAAATATTGCATATGAAGTTGATCAGAAGAAAAAATCAAAACAATTTATAGAATTGATGAACTTACTTAAGGGGGATAACTCTCCACTAATAACAGAAAATGACTATAATACATTAGATGCATACGATCAATTTTTTATACAGTATCATACTTATTGCAAAGTACAAGATGAGAAAAATTTACGAGAACTATGGAAGAGATTTTCTACTTTTAATAAGTATGTCAAGAATAATCTTTTTATAAAAAATAGTATAATTTACTTCAATCATTCTTGGTATGAAAAAAACTACACGTCATCATTATTTAAAAAAATAATCTCTTATTTATTTAAATATTCTCTCGAAATACTAGAATTGATTTTTAAAATTTTTACGATAATGACATTATGTTCAGGTTATTGTTATTTAGTTTTCAGACAAGATTTTAGTTTTATAAATGATTTATTCTTTTACTCTCTCATAACTTTTTTATCCTCGACATTATTGTATTTAGTAATTTCGTATATAAATAATAAAAGTATTAGGTATAGAGTGAGAGAGTTTAAAGAGGATATAATTTATTATTATCATGAAGACTGGCAATTGAAAATTCTCAAAAAAAATAAAGCTAATTTTGAACAAGCGCCCAACTTTGAAATTGAACCAGTATTAAATATAAAAAGCGATGACATCAAATAAATGTATTTATATTATAGTCAGAATTAAAAATTACTGCTAAAATCATTATAAAATTTATAAATGAAGTGAACAGTTTGATGGATGAGAAAGGTATGCTATTTTTTAAAGAAGATGAATTTTTTTTCTATTATATATATCAGATTCATTTGAGCACTTTTTTCCACAATGTGAAAATATCAGAGTTGAAAAAATGACGGTTGCTTTGTTCAATGAGAAAGAAGCTAGACGATTGGTAGAGTGGCTAGACACAAATAAATATCAGCAAATCAAAATAAGATATAATAATTTAAACACAAATTTAAAATATGCAATTTCTGATAAAGATCTAATGAGAACAGTACTTTATTCATATATTGATCCCTCTAAAGAAGGCTGGATAAATATAACTTTTAAAATTGGTTAGAATACTTATTTAAGTTCTTGAGTGCTTAGAAAGTTCATAATTTATAAATAAAAGGTAGCTATATAGTTATAATGTAGCTACCTTTTATTTATAAATTAATCAATTGCTAACGTTCTATTTTCCGACATTATTCGCTATTCACTTATCCACTTAGTATTCCGTTGTATTAGGAAGGTATAATTTGAAACCTGAGGGCTACATATTAGTAAAACAGAAAATCAACCCGATTTAATCCCTAAATGAGCATAGGGAGTATTGAGAATGAAAAGTAAAAAGTTTGGAAGATCATTGGATGGATGTTTATTCCATACATTATGATCTTCTTCCAATGGAGAAAGTTAAATAAGATGCAGCGTGGGTTTGGTATGACCTGGGCAATCATCTCTTTAATCTCCGGTACTAGTAATGGACAAGCTGAACAAGCGAAAATGAACTCATTGGCAGTGGAGTCAAGCTCTAACTCCAATTAGGTTGTTTAAGCCGAAGCTAAACAGTCAGTTACCGAATTGACGGATACATCGACAAAAGAAGATGCATCCAAATCAGCATCCATCATTGATGATACTACGTACGATACTGTAGTTAAGTTTCCAGCAGCAAAATACCCTCAAACAGCAAGTCATATTATGACAGCTATTGCAAAGGGAAAGCCAGCAGTATGCACGATTGACCGATCCGGCGCAGAGACGAGCCGTAAAGAAGCACTAGCTGGTATAGCTACAAAAGAAGATTATGATCGAGATGAGTGGCCGATGGCAATATGTGTAGAAGGCGGCGAGGGAGCAGATGTGGCTTATGTAGAGTCCTCTGACAATCGTAGTGCAGGATCATGGCTTGGAAATAAGTTGAGTGACTATTCAGATGGAACGCGAATTCTCTTTACTATGGCTGTTGAAGAGAAGCAGGTATCAAGTACGACTACACAGCAAGAACCAGCTAAAGTAACTAACAAGAAAGCCGAAGTAGTGGCTGAATCTTTGAAAAAAGTGGAGACGAAGAAGGAGTCCGTGGTCGAGGCAGAGCCTGTAATGGAAGATGAACCGGAAGAATATGTATCATATAAGAATTGTTCAGCCGTTCGTGCTGCCGGGAAGGCTCCATTGCTTGAAGGTGAGCCAGGCTATAGCACGAAGTTAGATCGGGATCGTGATGGAGTAGCGTGTGAATAGTGGATAGTTAATCTCTTTCATCTATAAAGAAAATATATATTATAGAGAACGGTTGGTAATAGATATCATGAAATTTAAACAAATAAGAAAAACTTTTAAATTTTTATTTATATTTGTTGCTTTTTTATTTCTACTTGTAAGTTTTCAATCTAAAAATATGATAGCACATGCTTCTACAGGTGAAGAATCTGCTATAAGAGTAGTAACTCCAGGAGGGTACGATAAAATTAGTGAAAAAATAGCTGAAATCGAAAAAGCTAATCCTGGCATTCAACTCACCACTGAACAAGTACAACAAATCGTCAACGATTTAGGACTAGCTGATATTCAAGTAGTAGCTGAAGAAGATACAGTTCTATCTACTGAAAATTCTAGCCAGATTCATGAAGCCGTTAGTGCAGGTGGAGTAGGATTTCAACAATATAGTCGTACTGCTACTTCATTTAGAGCACAAGCTCAAGTTATCAATCTATCCCATGTACAACAATAGAAGCTATAACAGGATATTCTCAACTTACTGGTTCTACATATACTATAACTTTAGGCAGAAATTTTAGCGTTACCAATATTGCGTATGGCAATATCAAAGTTTTAGATCCACTCAATATACTTCATAGTGGAAAAGATGCAAAATATACAATAAATGCTACTGTTAGAGATGAAGGAGAACAGCGTAGATTAGTTAATACCATTGTGAGCCACCCTAATGGTACTTTTACTAATTAATATGTTCAAATAAAATAAGAAGTCAATTCTATTTATTAACAAAATAGAATTGACTTCTTGTTACTTCAAGTGGAATGGCTAATTTAGTTTTTAGATAATTTCTTATATTGTATTGACGATAGTTAATATATGCAAGATACTTGTAAATAAGTTTAAAAATAGGTGGAGATATGTTAAATGATAAAAAAGACAGGAAAAGGTAAAGAGCTACTACTAATAATACTAGTTGGTCTTTCGATTGTTGCTCTTTGGTGTGGATCGGGTTGGTATATTAATAGATTCATAGATTCCAATTACCGTGGAATAGTAGGAGATATGTTTGGAGCAGTGAATGCTTTATTCTCTGGATTAGCATTTGCAGGATTAATATACACGATTACCGTTCAAAGTAAAGAGTTAAAACTACAAAGAGAATCAATAGATATGCAAACTCAAGAATTGTCACTTCAAAGAAAAGTAATTGAAATGCAGACAAACGAATTAAAGCAGCAGCATGTAGAAACAGCACGTTCAGCTAATCAACTACAAATGCAGCAAAAATTGATGAATTATCAAATCGTTTTGACTACAGTTAATGATTTGCTCAAACTGAAGAATGAAGCAATTCACAATATAAATACAAGCGATGGACATACTCAAGTTACTAATCGCTTTCATGCTTGGAATAGGAGCAATAATTATAATGATGAGCAAGTTTTAGGAGAATTGTACAAATACAAAGAGGTTTGTTTTTCAACTCTTCAGTTTGTACTCGAAAATGAATTAAGTCTAAAGCAACTTAGCAATCTAAAACAAATAGTAAAAATAAACTTTACTAAGGTTGAAAGAAGTACATTAACTACGCTTGCCAAACAGGAAACAGATGAACATCGTGTCTATCGAATCCAATTACTTGAATCATTTGATATGGTGGAATAGTAGTAACTTATATATTATTTTCTCAGAAAGATGCAACCTTTAATGGTTGACTGATATGATGATTTTTCTATTGTGTCAATTGATAAGCTATGCTAAAGTAAGGGTGTAATTTAGCTTCACTCCAAAACTCCCGTTTGCTGGAGATACGGAAAGATGTGCTGTTCCCCTCGATCCTGCTGACTTATCGAAAGATAAGAAAGAGTGAGGTAAAAGCAGGCTAAAAGAAGTTGTCCGTCACTCCCGTTTTGCTGGAGACAAGGAACAGAGTACCGAAAGGCTCTCCAAAATGTAGTCCTGATTTAAAAACCACATAAACGTATATTAAAGCTGATTTTTGCATAGAATGACTATGCGAGGATCGGCTTTTTTGCGTTTACATTAAAACTGAGAGGATGATTACAATGCTACTCAACGTATTTAAAAAACAGAATAAACAGGAGAAAAACATCGAACAAGAGGTAACCACTTTTATTCAGAAAGAACAGGAACGTCGGCAACAGGCAGATGCTTTTGTACACATGATGCAGAATGTAGTTCCTTATGCGATGCAAGAAGTATGGGGAATCACTGATCCAAAAATTATTATTGGCGAAACGGTATTGTTCAAGGTAGATAGTAAATCTTTTATTGTCATGAAAACTCAGTTTACTGAAATTCACGTTTTAGAATTACGTGGTCAAGCGTACTGGGCAACCGTTCAAGAAATCATGAATTTTGCTCATGATCTTTTGGAAGATATTAAAAAGCGCGAAGAAGGACGAGACCAGTTACTGATCGACCTAAATAAATTGAGTGAACAAATGAGCAATAGCTCTGTTGGTGGCAAAGTTTCCAAAGCCTTTGTACCTGTAGAACCTCAATTTTTGAAAAATAAACCAACGAGCTAACCTTTGATCTCTGTATAAGCAGAGGGCTTTTAATTTCCATCAAAAGCCTAGAGGGTGATGACTATAAAACAAATGAGCGTAAGCCAATGCTTAAACAAAAAAGATACGGATGCAAGCTAAACTGAATACACAGGATGGACTGGTACGATGGACAATGATAGGCAGGCTAGCATTGTCTATTGTGTATTAGGCAAGCCAGCTTTCTTACTAGCTCACGAAGAACTCCAAACAGCTCTTAAACGCTGCTTTGGAGTGCTATTTATTTTAAAGGGAGGGTGAAGCCTGTGATGGTAAATGATTATGTATCATACAGTATGGAACGTGCTTATAGTGCTTTTGTACTTGGCAACATCAGCCGTAGTGAATATTGCAACTGTTTGGGCTATCTAATTTACATGAGGAGGTAAAAAATGAATCCAATTCTAAATGATATGGCTGCCGTGTCAGTGCAAACGACAGCAGAGATAATCGGTCACTTAACTTGGGCCGGTGTAGGTGCAATGATTATCAGACCGGATGAACTTAAGCAAAAGCTGATCGATTCTGGATTGGGTGAAGGGTGGATGCCTAAACCGATCCGGCTGCCGGATGCATTTCGCCGGGCAACTTCAGCTAAATTTCGCCAGGAAGTAGCGGAAGGAATGTTTGAAAACTATATGTTCCGAGAAGTCGCTTCCAACAAACAAAGCGTTCAACGCAACCTGGTGTGTGAAACGGTGGATACCAAAGGACGGCGGCTTAGCTATAATGAAACGGCTGGTGTCGTTGTACTTGATAAAAATACAGGTACGATTGATACTAGCCACACATCGCCCACAGCCAGCCAGATGACTCAAAATGTCATCTTGCGATTCGACATTTGCAAAAATCATTATGAAAGCACAACACTGCGCACGGTTATGACGAATATTTTAAAAAGTATGTCTCCTACACCTGTCCGGCAATCGGGCGGTGTTTATTTTGTTCCAAAGCAATTTGATGTGGAACTTTATGCGTATATCGATTTTATTCGTTCGCTCGAAAAAGGCGAAGCAGAGAACATTCCAATTATTAACACGAATGATATGCGCGGAATGATTACAAGAAAGCTACTGGAGCATTTAAAAGCAACACTGACGGCTTGTAAAACTGGAGTTGACAATCAGCTCAAAAAAACGGAGCTGAAAGTGATTTTGGACGACGCCAAACGGATTGTGGAGGACTGTGAACAATATGAGACCATCATGAACGGCGATCTGAAAAGCATAGAGGAGCTATGTTTGCTGATCCGGCAGAAGGTGGCTATGGCTTTACAGAATATGGCGGATGATTAAATAACGAAAGGGTGTTTGGGTAGAGAAGGACAAGCCTATATGGAACACTGGGCATTGATTCACCAAGTGTTACAAAATCACATAGAACTGGACAAAGTAAGGTACAGTCAACATGCCTGTGAACGTATGGAAGAGTGCAGCATTACCAAGCGGATGGTTCAGTATATCTTGTACCATCATGAACCGACTGAAGCCTCCGTTACCATCGACTACGAACAAATTCCGATTACTTCCTGAAAGTAAAACAAGAGCTGAAAATCCGACCTGTCAATCATGAGAAGGCTGCACAGCACGAGCAGAAACTGCTGGATATGCTAAATCATGCCGGAGCTTTTCCAGAACACAACAATTAAATTGTGTATGTATGAACAGAAAAGCTGAGAGCTTCCTAACTAGGAAGCTCTCAGCTTTTTTTATTTTACAATTAGAGGAATGCACATAAAAATTTGGAACCTGATGAACGAATTGAATAAGCAATTTGCTGTACGTGAAGAAGCCATTGAAGGATTGGTCATTGCTTTGATTGATCAGGAGCATGAGCTACTAATCGAACCACCAGAAATAAGAAAAAGTACATTAGTGACTGAACTTGCATATCGTGTTAACGGTGCAAATTACTTTCAGTGTCTGCTTATACGCTTCAGTACTCCAGAAGAACTATTTGATCCTACTTCATTACAAACATTGGTGCGGGGCGTATATAAACGAAATACGAGTGGCAAATTACCAGAGGCGCATACATCCTTCTCAGACGAGATCTTCAAAGAATCACCTTCTTGAAGCCAACATTACCTCTCATTGAATAAGACTACAGTAGAGGGATAAGTACTTTCGCAAACAATGAGATGTACTCGAACAGATAATTTATTAAAATCGAGTGAATTTAAGTGAACTTAATTTTTCAGTCGTGCAATCAATGTACGAGATGCAATTGCTCCGAAAGACTCTTTTGGAACAACATAGGATTGTCCCTATAGAGAAAATTCTCATAATCTTGCCATACTCATTTAACTTTCCTATAGGTAACTTATTTTGTCCGTTCTATATCCGCAGATTATCTGCATTAAATCAATTAAACCTAAAAACCATATGTGAACAGATACAAAATACCAGTAACTATTTTCCCTTCATACAACTGGTGTACGCCGAATATAGCTAAACATAAACAAACAATAATATCTATCATTTTAGACTTTTTTGACAATATATATTTTCCTTGATGCAGTATTGCTCTTGCTCAAAATCAATTAATAGCTTTAAGAAATAACAGAGTTAAATTACATAACAAAAAAAGAGGAACCCTAGCCTCTTCAGAGTTCGATTTATTGTGTATTGTCTTCTTTAGTATACTTGTTAATAAAGGCTACTAACCTTTTAAAACTTTTTTGTGCGTTTTGATCTGATTTTAAATTGCTTAGATAACCATGAGCAATTTTACCATGTGTCTTATCAAGGTAAAAATAGTCATGATCTATATGATAAAATGTAAGTTTATCGGATAAAGCTTTCATATCTTTAGGAAATCCATCATCATTAGCTGCAGTTATAAAAGAGGGAGGATAATGACTGTTCACATGCAGAAGAGTATTGTATTGTTCTGCAATTTTAGTACTTTTAAATTCATTAGTACCTATACCTAGATAATTACCGATTATTACTCTTGTAGCAAAATTAAATTCATCAGTCTTTATAGGAGCGTCATCAATAACTAAAGCTTTTACTTCTTTAGGAGTAAGCAACGGGTGAATATTAAAACTATCCGCATAATTCTTGTTTGAAATGATCGCGCCATATTGACTGGAAAGTATGGCACCAGCAGAACTACCCATAATGACAACATTGTTCATATCTAAATGATACTTCTCACTATTTTGTACCAAAAAGTTAATCGCTTGATTCATCTGAATAACAGGAACGGGAAATTTGTAATCGGGTACTAAAGCATAATTAACGTTAACTAAGTTATAGCCTTTTTCTACAAGCCTATTAAATAGAATATTAGCGTCGTCATTTATTGCGATAGGATCTCCCATGGCTTTATCACCACCGAAATATCCTCCACCATGAAAAAAAACGATGGTTGGTCTTTTTATTGAACTATCTTTACTAGGATATGATATATCTAAATAGCTATTAGGGTATTTATCTGCATATTTAATATCATTTAAATAAAGCATGCCATTACTTTTGATTGTTTTTCCTGGTCGATGAAAAGGCTTAAAGGAATTAATTTGATTTTGTTTATACAATACATCTTGAATCAAACCAATAATGATTCCCGGGTGTGAACGTACATAAAAGTACATACTTCCCAATATAAATAATAATGTGATTAGAGCTATACCTATTATTTTCAGTATTTTATTTTTTGGTGAGCTAGGATTTGAGTCCTTTGAATTATTCATTGTTATCCTCCTATTTTCTTCTCAGTATATGTTTAGTATACGTTTAAAAAATCAACTGAAAATCAACTGATTTGAACGATGTTGTTTATATTCAGTTGATTTTTTAACAGTAAAATAAAATTTCTTATTAATAAACAAAAGGAGATATTTCAATGTTGAATATATTAGTGGTAGAAGACGACGAGAATGCTCGTAAATTAATGTGTATTGTCTTACAAACGAAAGGATTTAAAACCTACTGGGTTGAAGATGGGATAAAAGCTCTTGAGATGATGAATAAACAACATATAGATTTGGTAGTACTTGATTTGATGATGCCAAATATGGACGGTTATGAATTAACAAGACAACTTCGATCACTATCAGAACATCTTCCTATTTTGATGGTTACAGCCAAGCAGGATTCAAAAGATAAAAGAGAAGGGTTTCTTGTAGGGGCAGATGATTATATGACGAAACCCGTAGATGAAGAAGAAATGGTACTCCGTATTAAAGCTCTTCTACGTAGATCAAGGATCGCTAGTGAACACAAACTGAATATCGGAAATATCGTACTTGATTATGATGCGCTGATGGTTACACGAGACGAAGATGGTACTATCCTTCCAGCAAAAGAATTTTACCTGTTATTTAAATTACTTTCATATCCGAATATGATATTTACTCGTTTACAGTTAATGGATGAAATTTGGGGGATGGAATCGGAAACAGATGATCATACATTAACGGTTCATATCAATCGCTTGAGGAATCGTTTTCGAGAATGGGAAGAGTTTGAAATTATTGCGATTAGAGGACTTGGTTATAAGGCGGTGATCCCAAAAAAATGAAAAATTTTTTTTATAAACGCATAAGTCTTACAATTACATTAGTCATGTTTGTTTTTGGCGTTTTAGTATCTACATTTCTATTACTAATTGGCGGCGGTATTATCTTACAGTATTTTGGTATTATTTCTCTTGCGCCTTCGCCGAGCCAAGGATTAGGTGAACGCTTATTTTCTATTCTTTTTCTTTTTGGTTTATGTGTATTAATAGGGACTTCGCTTACTGCCTTTCTTAGCAAAAAAGCATTAAACCCGATACGGAAGGTGATCGATTCTATCCATAAAGTTGCAGATGGTGATTTTAGTGTAAAGGTGAATTTGAAAGGAATTGGAGAGTTAGAAGAGTTGTCGGAAAGCTTTAATAAAATGACTAAAGAGCTGGCAAGTATTGAGACCTTAAGAAGTGATTTTATCAATAATTTTTCTCATGAGTTTAAAACCCCTATTGTTTCTATTCGTGGCTTTGCTAAAATTCTCAAAGATGATCTATTAGCGGAGAAGGAAAAGCAAGAATACTTAAATATCATTATTAAAGAATCTGAACGTTTAGCTGCACTTTCTACCAATGTGCTTATTCTAGCAAAATATGAGAATGTTGAAATTTTAATGGATAAAAATTCGTTTAGGCTGGATGAACAAATCAGAAGAACCATTATATTAATGGAACCTAAATGGGCAGATAAAGCCTTAACGATTAATTTAGAACTAGAAGAAGTGACTTATAACGGCAATGAAGAAGTGATACAACAGATTTGGATTAATCTTTTAGATAATGCCATTAAATTTTCTCATAAAGATAGTTCTATTGAAATTACTCTTACTACTTTTAATACACACATTTATTTTAGTATTGAAGATTACGGGATAGGTATGGATGAATATACCCAAGCTCATCTTTTTGATAAGTTCTTTCAGGGCGATTCTTCTCATACTAAAAAAGGGTATGGTCTTGGGCTTCCTCTTGTGAAACGTATAATTGAACTTTGCAGTGGTAATATTATTGTACAAAGCGAGCGAGACAGAGGCAGCAAATTTATCGTTGTTTTTTATAAATAAAAGGGAAGTCTTTAATGTGAAAACAGCTGGCAACCGAACATTTCCAGTTATCAGCTGTTTTTTTTATTTAAGCATTCTAGATGTATTCTCTTCGTATTTGGAATAGAACACTAGGTTGAGCCTCTCACTTAAGACATATTAAGAATACGATACATATAATTCAATTCCTCTATCATGATCAAGAAAAAAAGGAAGTCTTTCGAAGTGATCCATACTGCTGTGGGTCAGTCTTGGATATGAAAAAACAGGAAAGTAGTCCTTGCGCTTAACCCAAAGCAGTGGTAAGTAAGGTATTCATCTCATCAGCAGACTCTTGCATACCCCGCATCATCCATTCTACGATCCAGCCATATAGTCCATAGGCAAAAAAAGATTTTCTATAAGCCTCTATATTTGAAGATTCTTCCTTAGGACCACATATATCCAAAATGGTATCCAAAATTAATTCTATTAGATGATTACGGTACAAAAGCAGATAGAAATTGTCATTGTCCTTATAGTGTTGAAACAGACTACCAAAAAGATTTTGCGGATTGGAGTTTGGGTTATTTTCAAACTCTGATCCCCATTTTTGTGTTAGATACATAACGTGTTGCCTGAGGACATCTCTTTTATCCGTGAAATTACGATAGAAGGATGCTCTGCCAACCTCAGCAGTTAGTGTTATTTCACTGATAGAGATTTCAGATAAAGTACGTGTCTGCATAAGCTGAATAAGTGCATTTGTCATTTGTTCTTTTACATATCTGTTTTTTTGTTGATTATTAATGATGATACATTCCTTTGCTTTTGTCTCATTTTGGGTAGTTGCATTGACGATGCATCAATTAGGTTGATACAATTGTAACATCGCTAAAAAATACAATAAATAATTGAATTTGTCAAGGGAGTAATTTATGAGAAAAGCAGATGGCAAGAAACGACATATTTTACGAAATACCATGATAAGCATTTTTATAGTCATTTCAGTTTTGGCTATTGTAATTGTTGTTATGTTGAAAAACTCCGTTCTCATCAGCTTTCCGGAATTAAAAGGAAGCCCCAAACTAGGAGAGTGGTATGCTATTACGCCAGAAGAAGCAAAATCGTCTGATGGAAGTGCATGGAATGGGTTTATTCGTTTAGGGAACGAAAATAAAGTTATGGTGTATTTCTTTGGCGGTGGAGCAAGTATAAATGAATACACTGCAGCGCATCCAAAAAATTTTTATGCAGATACGGTGAAGAATCAGGATTTTGTTGCTAAGATGGGAATTGCTAGTGATATAGAAAATAACCCATTTAAAGATTGGACCATTCTCGTTCTTCCATATAGTACTGGTGATTTTCATTCAGGAACAGGTGAATATACCTATTCAGATGCAAAGGGAAACTTAAAAACGTTCTATCATTATGGCTACACTAATTTCTCTCTTTTCATGAAGGAGGCGGTAAAGTATACTGGCACGCCAGATACACTGCTTGTTACTGGGTTTTCTGCTGGTGGATTTGGAACATCACTACTTGCAGATGATGTTATTGATTATTTTCCATCGACCTCAAATGTTACAGTTACTGTTGACAGTTCATTGCTACTCACAGATGATTGGCAGAATATATCTAAGAATATCTGGAAATCTCCACAGTCAATATCCAAACGTCTAAATACAAATAATATCGTGCTGGACAGTCTGACAGCATTATATAAAAAACGTGGAGATAGTGTAAAAATATTATTTGATAGTTCTGTACGAGATGGGGAACTAGCGAAGTGGCAGGCATATCTTGACCATGGAGAAATGTCGGCAACCGACAAAAGTGGGGATGTTTTTCAATCAAATCTGAAAGCGATGGTTAAAGGACTTCAAAATAATATACCAGGCGTAGGAATCTATATCTGGGATGGCTTGTCTTACAACAAGGAGCTAAATCTTACGCAACACACAATCATTTCAAGTAATGTGTTTGATAAATTAGACGGTAAGAAGAGCATAAGTGATTGGATAATGGATGCGATAAATGGTGATATCAAACAATATGGAATTGAATTATTAGAAAAGGAATATTGATGATATTTATCATATAATATCTATGTGTAAAGCAAATAAGGAGATATTTATGAAAAATAAAGAAAAATTTTTGAGAAGGATAGGAAAAATTTTGTTAATCATGTTAGGAATCATAGTAGTAATAGTGGTTTCTATGATTCTTTATGGAAAATGGAAATCGACACAGCCTCTTTTAGAAGATGGCTATTCTTATGTTTACAAGACTACAAGTCCATTAGAACAAAAATATATCAAAATGGGAACGTATGATGTTTCTACTATTAAATATGACTCAAAAAATGATGAAGGTTTTCAGACTAAAGTTTGGTACCCGACTGAATTGACAAGTACCAACCATACTTATCCGCTAATTATGATTGCAAATGCTAGCGACATGAGCGCAAGCAGATACGAACCTTTCTTTGAGCATCTTGCGACATGGGGATTCGTAGTCGTGGGAAATGAAGACCGTATGTCTAGTAGTGGAAAGTCTAATGCAGAAAGCCTTGACTTAATGCTCAAATTAAATTCAAATACTAATACTATATTCTATGGGAAAATAGACATTAACAATATTGGAATAGCAGGATATTCTCAAGGTGGCGTTGGAGCCCTCAATGCCGTTACAGCTCAAGAAAATGGTCATTACTACAAAACCATTTTTACAGGTAGTGCTGCAAACTTTGAACTCTCAAAAGCGCTAGGGTGGAACTATGATGTAAGTAAAATCACTATTCCTTATTTTATGACAGCCGGCACTCTCAAAAATGATACGGGAGAGGATAACGGAATAGGAGTAGCACCACTATCTTCCCTTGTTCAAAACTATAATTCGATTACGAATAATGTTTTGAAAGTCCGAGCTAGGGCAGTGAACGCTGATCATGAAGATATGTTGGTACGCTCTGATGGATATTTGACAGCATGGATGATGTACCATCTACAAGGAGATAAAGAAGCAGGTAAGGCATTCCTTGGAAAAAATGCGGAGATTCTAAATAATGCCAACTGGCAGGATGTGCAAATATCAAAATAAGTGTAGAATACTCACACTTATTTATGAGGGTGTCGGTATTCTACGTTTGACTTAACTCTTAAAACATGGCACGTCAGTAGAATTTTTGAATGATATGGTATTATTTGAAAAAAATGTGCCAATTCCGCAAGAGATTGACACAAAAGTACCAATTTCGTAACAAAAGGGGCTTTGTAGGAACAAAAATTATTAAAATGTCGTTTAGAAATATAAAATTATTATTTATTTTTACATACATAATGTTGAAAACTCTTTAATATTTCACTATATTTTGGTCAAGATGAATTACTATACAACTGAGTGTCTTATACTATATCTAGTTCCTTATTAATATTTTATTGAAATCAATAATGATATCTAATAAAAGAAATAATTATCCATATAAATTCTAATAATATTGTTGTATTGGAAAGGGTATCTCTGCCATTAATGAATCAGGAAAATGTAGAACGATACCGTCTCTCTCCGTTAGAATTGGAAATAGAAAGTTTGTTCATAAATACGAATAATGTTCTAATGGAAGGCATATGACTAAAGAAGGAAATTTCAGCACTAGGAGTCGACGATAAGTTAGCACCACTTATTGAGCCTGTAAAACTTCATAAATCAAACGTTTAAGATATGGCTGTCACCAGCTTGGCATGTAGAAAAATCTAAGATAATCAGACTGGTATGATTTCACTTCAATAATTTAGCAAATCATTTATGCAAAGCGGCTGGAATACCAATCGAATAAATTTAGAAAAGAAATGAGGATTTAATATGTATAACGCACAAATAGTATTAGCGTTTGCTTCTACATTATCAATTATAATCTTGACTATGGTTTAATTAATTAAAAACTCTGTGAACATTCCCCAAATTTAATTTACTTGATCGGTATCTTAATTGGATCAGGAATTGGATCAGTTGCATATCTCTTTACTGATCTAGATCATCAGTAATAGGATTATTTGAGCTAGTAATTAGTAATCGTCTAGGTAACAGTAAAAATATAGACAATTAATTATTAAACAACTATAATTTACTATATGAAGAATTAACTAAAAGCTCCTATTAGCCTGTTGCTAGTGGGAGCTTTTTGCAATTAAAGGGAGGATTAATATGAAAATTGTAGTCGATACTAATTTTTTCTTGAATTTTTATAGACAAGGACAAGATCATTTAGATGCTTTGGATTATATGCGTTTAAATGGGGGAAATATTATTTTTCCAGAACAAATATACATAGAGTTTCAGCGTAACATACTTCAAGTACAAAATGAACAATTAGAAGGATTTAAAAAACAATATCCTGTATCAAAAGGAAGTAATTCAAAACTGATTAGAGATTTACCAGAATTCAAGGGATTCTTGGATCAACAAAATTTGTTTAATGAAACAAGAAATCTAATTGTTCAAAAAGTTGAAAGTCTTATAAAGGATCCTAGTAATGACGCTGTTTACCAAATTGTAGAAAATATATATAGAAATTCTGCTGTGAAAATTATAAAAATTACAGATGAGATTATAGAAAGGGCTAAGAACCGTCAACTTCTAGGGAATCCACCAGGGAGTGGAAAAACTGTTATTGGAGATCAAGTTATATGGGAATCTTTATTAGCAGAAGTAAAAGAAGATATCGCAATTGTGACTAATGATAGAACTTTTATTGATAACTTCTTTTTTTTGAAAAATGAGTATAAAAATCGAACAACTTATGACTTGAAGATTTTTAATAGTTTAGCAGATGCCATAAAAATAATGGGGGATACACCATCTAATTCATTATTACAATTTGAATTGGAAAAAGACTCATACGTAAATGTAAATTTAGAGGATGAAGTTGCATTTAATTATGATAATAATAATGGTTTATATACTCTGGGTAGAGATGAATATTGTTTTGAAACTAAATGGAGTGGAGCCAGTAAAAAAAGGATCTATGCTTATAGTGATGGGAATAACATAAAATCTATCGGTTATACTAAAGGATCCATAGGTATTCCTGAACGATATGCAATTAAACTTACGGATCTAAGAAATGGTCTGTTTGATTTTAGTTCTAGGGTGAGAACTCCGTCTATTGGAGAAATAGTTGTATGGGAAAATATTTATGGAAACTTTGCAACCACTAAAATTAAAGAAATAAAAATGTCTTCCAGAGGAGATGAATGTGATCTTTTAGTGTTCAACTACACTATCTATGGATGAAAAATATTAATTAATATATTAATCGTTAAAATTTCTGTAATAATGGATGAAGAGTATCTAATGTAGCTGAATTTGAAAGAACTTGGAGTGGTATAATTAAATGCTGCTAAAGCTGATTTTATGTAACAGGAAGAGGATTAATTTAGGAATATCACTAAATAAAGAATTGAAAACAGATATAGCAATATTAGCTGCTGAATTATCGCAGTTACAAGTCAGAATAAAAATTGAATCAGAACATGATATAAATATTATTATGGACTATAGTATAGGCATTAAAAAATACACTCTACTCACGTAAAATGTATAAGGTTATAGTCCAAAAATAAAACAAGACTCTGTCAGCTAAACGCCGATAGAGTCTTGTTTTATGTTGATCGTATCTTGGTATTCTGACATGTTCTAAACACAATTATATACCTATGGAGCTGGATTTGCTCTTCTAGCTTTCATTTCTTCAAATTTTGGTCTTAAGTGGTATAAGGTTTCTAAAATAGCTTGTAGAAAATCGATAGATTCTGTAGTATCTTGTTGATCTATTTTTTCTAAAGTCGCATGCGCTCCTAAGTTTCTCAAAATTCTTAATTCATTTGCCCAATTGAATAGTTCTTGACTTATTATTCCGTTTTCTAGCATTTTTTTTAATCCGTCATTGATTGTCTTTGAAGTCGGAACTGCCTCTTTACATGCTGCTTCCAGTGCTCTTCCGACCATTACAACTGCTGGTGCCCAAATTTTATAATTTTCACATTTTACAGCATCATCATAAGCACTTTTTATTATTTCTGGTAGTATAAAATTAAAACTTCTTGCGTTTTTAGGATATAATCTAAAATAAATATCCTGTTCAAATCCTTGGCCAAAGTCTTCTCTTATGAATAGACTAGGTTCACCGCAATTTTCACATTTAGATAAAGTATATTCGCTTGGTGGGTCATACTCAGGATTGTATGCTACGTACACATGAAGGATTTCAAAACTATGATATTCTTGGCAAATCTTACAATAATGTACCATATAAATTGTCCTCTGCAATAGATTTTTTTTAGAAAATATCCTTCACCAAGGCTAAAAGTAATGCTATTACCTTCTCCATAAATTAAAATAAGTTTTTCACCTATATAATAACTTATTTACTGTTTATTGTATATTATAATATATTACTTGTGGATTATATTTCATCTATTCTTACGTATCGCAGATAGAGTATATAAAGTAATAATTAAGTATACAATTGATATAGCTAATGTTGTGTACTGAAGCATATAAATTCCTCCTAAGCTGTAAATGATATGATTTCATTTGATATCAGTTATAATATTGTCAGCTCTGAGGAGTTACTTAAGAGTTGTAAAGCGTCACAATTGCTTTGGAATTTTTTTCTTTGGACGATTTTGTAATACAATATACAAGTTTAAAAGTACAACTAGCAATTGAATGATCGCTGTCACAAAAGGAAGCATAAGTATCATCTCCTTCATAATTAAAGATAGCCTAATAATTAGTTTTTATATACATTTCATATGGGATTAAAATAATAAAAATACCATCCATGTCTGTATTTAGAGTGTTTTTTTAGATTATTTATTAATAAAACTATAGAATTGTATATAATATATAGTGGAAGGGATACGTTATGTTACAGGATTCAGAAAGAAAACTATTTAGAGTTATCTAATATCACTTTACTCAATATCGCCAGATGCCTAATCTTACATTTTTACAACGTAGTAATAGAAATTTAAAGAACAAATTGAATTAAGCTTAAATAAGCTTTAGAAGACGAATACATTCAATAGGATGGATCTGATCCGTCATCTATACTTATGCTTAAATAACCATGTACTAATAAACTTATAGTAGAAGATGGTTCTAAATACTTTACTGAACATTAAGAGACCCTTCCATAATGAAAGGGTTGTTTTTATTTTTTAATTGAATGTACGTATTAATCTCATTGTGAAGTGTCATAACATCTGTAATAGCTGAGTCTTAATAATTCGTAAAAGTTGTAAGTACTTTATTGAATATTAAAAGCTCTTCTATTATGAAACAGACTTTTTTGTTTCTTACTTTTGATTACTAGTAAGTTAGTTAATTTCTTTTTTTCATTTTGAAGTTTTGTTGAGTTAATTCTATTAATAGAACAATAGACGGCTTTATCAGTATAAAAAAATATAAATTATAGCAAATCTATCCTAGTAATAGAATGCAATATATAAAGAGATAGGATTAAATTTACTCTAATCGCGTGCCGATTTCGTGCCGACAGCGCTAGATATTCAATGATAAAATATACAAAATCTAATTTAAAAAATTGCGATTTTACTAGAGTTTATGCGGAATTTGATGGCTTATGATATTCAATACTAAAGGGGATTAGAAAAAAAGGTTCAAAGGCAAGACAGCCGCGACTGTTGCCTTCCAAGCGTGAAAAAAAAGAACGAGCCATACGATAATCCTCCACCATATCATTTGTTTATTGTATAGAAATGTTTTATAAAGCGCTCTCACCAATAAATATACAGAACAGGTCTGTATGAAACGTTGGGTTCACCAATAAGATCAATCGACTTAATCACCACCACCGCCGCCACAACTACTACATGAACTATCACTGCTACACGAACTCCCACCTGAATCATGACCACTATGGTTATCTGATGAATGATTAGAATTATCGGTAGAAACATAACCTGTACCACAAGAAGAACTAGAACTATACGATTGCAAGGTCTGCACATCTGCTGGCAAATAGGTATTCACAGACGAACAGAAATGCTGTACGTCGTTCTGAGAATAATACACCGCCGCACAACCGGCTACACCTAGACCGTAATTATCACTAGGTGAAGTGTAATTACCAGTATCATAGGTTTGATTTTTGTTTTGCTTATCATACTTAGCAGGCGGTGTTTTTTGCACTGCTTGTTGATTATGATCTCGAAATTGTTTACTCAAATAAAGGATAACCGTTTTGGCTTCAGGAACATTATTGAATGTTTGGCGGTTAAATAGGCTATGATTGATACGATACTCATTAAAAGAATATAGATTGTTCATCGTTGCCTGTGACAATGGATAATTGAAAAATCCATTCCACAATCTAGAGTTGGGACGAGTCATCGGAAACAATTGCGAATACGTCCAATCAAACAGCGCACGTTGATCGGGTTGAGAGACTGATTGTCCATGTGGAGAATGATGTAACATATATCCATAGAATTGCTTACAAAACTGCTGATACTCTCTTGTAAACATCAACATTTCATGCCAGATATCATCGACTTTACTACTGAACATCGGCATTTGCTTGAATAGGGCGCAGATTAGGAAATATCGACGCATTTCCACCCACCGCCAATCCCATTCTTCCTCTGTCATGTCAGGATGTTCTGTAAAGACACGTTGCCTTAATTGATGAGCATAGTCATTAGGTAAAGCTCTTTCGAGTCTAAGAGCTAACGGTACACAAGGATGCCCGGCAGGCACAATCAATGTAGGCGCAGCAACAGCAGACTGGAAAAATCGTTTATCCGATTGAAGTGTCCATGATCGACCCCAATTTTTACGAGCGATTCTACGGAACATGATAATAAACAAAACGATAAAGGCTAATAGTAATAAAAGATCAAAGGACATTCACAATCACTCCTGTCTTTTAACATAAGCTGATTTTGAAAAATACGCTTAAGATGGTTACTTATCGTGCTGCAAATTCTTGCTTAATTTGTTGTAACAATTCAGGCTGACTGATTACATCGTATGCCGTTTCTGCCAGAACTTTACCCCCAAATATCATTGCTTCTAAAGCTTCCGGTTGCTGAGCACGATCACGGAATCCAATACTATGCAATTCATGCTTTTCTGTGGTGACTTGAATATAAGGGTGAATAGCAGGGCAATGTGTAGATACATTTCCTAGATCTAGCGAACCTGCATCTTTACCGCTATGAATATCAGAACGTGCAATACCATGGGATACCAGATTATTTGTAAATGCTTCAGATAACGTCGTATTCGTTATTAATTCATCATACGAATATTCATAATTGGATACTTTTAGTGTACATCCTGTTTGTAAAGCGGAACCTTCAGCTACACGTTTTACTTTTTCTACTAATTCATTCGTATACTCCCGACTAGCAGAACGGATATAGAATTGAGCAGAAGCGTAGTCCGGTATAATATTAGCGGCTACACCACCTTGATTAATAATGCCATGAATTCGTGTATCACTACGTGTCTGTTGACGTAACGCATTGATTCCATTGAACAGTTGTAATACACCATCTAACGCATTAATACCATGTTGAGGACTGGCTGCCGCATGAGCAGATTTGCCAAAATACTCAAATTGTAAAGCATCCATCGCTAAAGAAATCCCTGATTCTTCATAGGCATAATAAGGATGCGCCATCATCGCAAAATCACAATCGTCAAATAATCCCGCCGCTGCCATGGGCACTTTAGCACCACGTGTTTCTTCTGCTGGTGTGCCATAGACACGAATTGTGCCACCCATTTCATCTATCACCGATTTGAGACCTACAGCTGCACTTACACTCATCATACAAATTAAGTGATGTCCACAAGCATGTCCAATTTCAGGTAATGCATCATATTCGCATAACAACGCAACAATAGGACCTGACTTTGGAGCTGTATATGTAGCGATAAATGCAGTCTCTATTCCTAAGATCGGTGCTTCAATTTCAAATCCATGAAATAACAATTCTTCTTTCAGTCTAGCTGAAGCTTTGAACTCTTCATTACCAAGCTCAGGGTTTTGCCCTATATATGTAGAAACAGCTTTGAAGCGCTCGGCATGTTGATCAATTGTTGTACCTATTTGAGTTTTGAGGGTTGATATAACGGACAATTGCATCGTCTCCTTTAGAAGTCATCATATAATGTTTAGACCAAAGTAGTATATCATAAAGTGGAACATAACTGATTATAAAATGATTGAATAATCATACATATTCATTTATAATAACCCGGTTAGACTTTTTAACTAAATTGTTTAAATGGATATGATTGTAGGAACACTTACTTCGATCCGGTAGACGGCATCGTCTGCATTGATAATATGGAAGGGGATAAAAAAATTGAAAGTATGTAAATCGTTATTTGCGCTTTGCTTTAGTGTGTTAATTGTATTTCTAGCAGTTGCTCCTATGGCATCAGCAGGGCAAGATACAGGCAAAAAAATAGTGGTAGGTTTGAGTGCAGACTTTGCACCTTATGAATTTCGTAAAAATATCAATGGTAAAGATGAGATTGTCGGTTCGGATATAGAGATTGCTAAGCGAGTCGCTGCTGATATGGGAGCTGAACTGCAAATTCAAGATATCGCTTTTGACAGTCTATTACCTGCATTAGATAGTGGAAGGATTGATATGATTATTTCGGGGATGACACCAACGGATGAACGTCGTCAAAATGTTGATTTCTCGGATACGTATTATATTTCTCGCCAGGTTATTGTCACTCGAGCAGAAGATACGACGAAATTTAAAACGATGGAAAGTCTTAAAGGGGCTGCGATCGGTGTACAAAGAGGATCTATTCAACAAGATATCGCAGAAGGCATAGAAGGAGCTAAATTATCTCCGGTTGATAAAGTGTCTGATATTATGTTGCAATTGGAATCCAATCGTGTAGATGCAGCGGTTATGGAAGGCCCTGTAGCGGATGGACAAGTGCTGAATCATCCTGATCTTGCGATAACAGATATTCAAATTCCAGACAGTGATACGCCTATGGCAATCGCTGTGCAAAAAGGAAATACTGAATTACTAGGTCAAATTAACAAAACATTAGCCACACTCAAAGCTAACAATGAAGTTGATAAATTTGTAAATGATGCATTCAAATTAAATTCTGGTGAATCAACAGGTGAGACAGCAGAACAAATCAAAGATAAGCCCAAACCTAATATTTTTCAAATTTTCTGGGATTATCGTAGTTACTATTGGCAAGGAATTCAATACACATTGTTCTTATCAGCAATGGGTGTATTGTTCGGATTTATTATTGGATTGATCGTATCGTTGTTACGTTTATCCCAAATCTCGGTATTCCGTTGGTTAGCGATGACGTATATTGAAATTTTACGTGGTACACCAATGCTTGTGCAGTTGTTGATTATTCATTATGGTATCGCTCAAGCGTTTAATATTAACTTTACAGTGCTTGAATCTGGTATTATCACATTATCTATTAATAGTTCTGCTTATCTAGCTGAAATTTTCCGCGCAGGTATTCAAGGTGTGGATCGCGGACAGACAGAAGCAGCACGTTCACTGGGTATGTCTTATGGTGCAACGATGCGTCATATTATTATTCCACAAGCAATCAAAAGTGTATTGCCGGCAATCGGTAATGAATTTGTCGTTATTATTAAAGAATCATCGATTGTATCCTTTATCGGAGTAGCAGACTTGATGTTCCAAGCACAGGCTGTACGTAGTATAACGTACTCTGCATTAAGTCCGCTTATTATCGCAGCAGCTATTTACTTTGTAATGACATTTATATTGTCCAAACTACTAGGTATTGTAGAACGGAGGTTGAGTGCAAGTGATCAACGTTAAAGGTCTTAAAAAGTCTTACGGTAAAAATGAAGTGTTAACAGGTATCGATATGGATATCGCTCAAGGTGAAGTGGTTGTTATTATTGGACCAAGTGGATCAGGTAAAAGTACCTTTTTACGTTGTCTCAACTTGTTAGAACAACCTACAGCAGGTGAGATTCATTTTGAAAATGAATTGATTACAGCACGTAAGCATGATATTGATAATACACGCAAAAAAATGGGCATGGTATTCCAGCACTTTAACCTTTTCCCGCACAAAACGGTGTTGCAGAATCTTACGATTGCACCGATCAAAGTGAAAAAGATGAATACCAATGCAGCTAACAAAATTGCTGAAGATTTGTTACACACCGTAGGGTTAGCAGATAAATACAATGCTTATCCAAGTCAGTTATCCGGTGGACAAAAGCAACGTATTGCGATTGCGCGTGCACTTGCCATGCAACCCCATGTAATGCTGTTTGATGAACCGACATCTGCACTCGATCCTGAAATGGTTGGAGAGGTGCTAGAGGTCATGCAGAAGCTTGCACATGAAGGTATGACGATGGTCATCGTAACGCACGAGATGAACTTTGCACGTGAAGTGGGCGACCGTATTATCTTTATGGATGCAGGGCAAATTGTAGAGCAAGGTACACCAGAAGAAGTATTCGGTGCACCAAGTCATCCACGTACACAAGACTTTTTAAGCAAAGTATTATAAATTCAATTAACCAACCATCACTTATAAATGGGAAAGAAAGAGCTGATTAGCGTATCGGCTCTTTCTTTTTTTATTTAGCATAGGGTGTCAAAGAAACCACCAATCTACATATTATTCGTTATTATTTGTTGGAACAATTGTATGAAGATTTCGTGAATATCAGTTATATCGTTGTTATCCTGTTTTGTTGTGATAATTTTAGTATATAATAAGTAAGTATGTTATTATTCATTACGAAGAGTTGTAATATACCAAGCTAGTTATCTCATAATTGTTGGAGGGAATAGATATGCCTAATTTGTTTACACCTTATACATTCAAAAATTTAGAACTTAAAAATCGGGTGGTTATGCCTCCGATGTGTCAATATTCTGTAGATACCAAAGACGGTATGCCGAATGATTGGCATAATGTTCACTATATTAGTCGTGCTGTAGGTGGTACAGGTCTTATTATTGTCGAAATGACTGCCGTACATCCAGATGGACGTATTACAGACAACGATACAGGGATCTGGGACGATTCTTTTATTCCGGCTTATCGCAAAATAGTTGATGGTGTACATCAATATGGTGCGAAGATCGGTATTCAATTAGGTCATGCTGGTCGCAAAGCAGAAGATGCGAATCCTCCTGTTGCACCGTCAGCTATTCGTTATGATGGAGAAGGTTACAAAACACCTCACGAGCTTACTACAGTAGAAGTAGAAGAAATGATTGAAGCTTACCGTCAAGGTGCACGTCGTGCAGTAGAAGCTGGTTTTGACACGGTAGAAGTGCATGGAGCTCACGGTTATTTAATTCATCAATTCCATTCCCCACTTGTGAATCAACGTCAAGATGAGTATGGTCAAGACCTTGCTTTATTCGGCGTACGTGTGGTAGAAGCGATTCGTGAAGTCGTTCCAGCAGAAATGGCTGTAATCATGCGTGTATCTGCACGTGAGTATGTAGATGGTGGATACGGTATCGACTATATCACAGATGTATGTCGTCGTTATCAAGAAGCAGGTGTAGATATCATGCATATTTCTTCTGGTGGTGAAGGCCCTGTTGGTTCAGGTGGTATGCAAGTAGGTCCAGGCTATCAAGTAGAATTAGCTTCACATATTAAAAAAGCATTGAATATGCCTGTTATTGCTGTAGGTCTATTGGATGAGTACGACGTTGCAGAAAAAGTAATTGAAAACGATCAAGCAGATCTTGTAGCTGTAGGTCGTGCTATGTTACGTGATCCATACTGGGCGACTCATGCTGCCAAAGAACTGCAATTAGAAGCAGAAGTTCCTGTTCAATACGCACGTGGGTATCATAGATAATTATACTTTAAAATGTATATTTACCAATATGTTACTTTTCAATCTTTTATTTTGGAGACAGAATAAAAAAAGTTTTTAATTGTTTTGGAGATGTTATTTGACTAAAGTATGATATAGTTTGGTCTAAAAATAAAAGTAGCCTATATCCTTTGTCTATCAAGGGATATAGGCTTTTTTTGCGCAAATATAATAGTGATAGCTAGGATAAATTTGAGACGATCAACATACTATTTTCACGACAGATATCAAAAATTTAAAATAACAAAGTGATCCAAAAATGAATCTCTTCCGTTCATCTGTGTAAGGACGACAACAAAAATAAAACAAACACATAAAGGAGTTTTGATGATGAAAATGAAAAAATTGATAGTACCCGTACTTAGCTTGTCTTTGTTAGTTCCTACTACAGGTGCTTTCGCCGCCGATGCAACTTCAGCATCAATGCCAACTGTAAGTACCAAAGCAGCAGACCTTCGTTCGGATCTAGATTATCTGCTATCTGAACATTTTGCACTAGCTGTGGTAGCCATGACTAAAGCTTATGAAAGTGCTCCTGATGCTGCACAAGCGTTAGATGCACTGGATAAAAATGCATTAGATATGCAACCTGCTATCGAATCTTTATACGGTAAAGAAGGAGCAGCAGAGTTCGAACGAATCTTCCGTGCACACAACCAATATACAGACGAACTTGTAAAAGCAACCAAAATGAAAAACGAAGATGCAATCAAAGCAGCAGAAGCGAAAGTACAAGGATTTGTTGATGAATTTGCCAAATTCTTATCTACAGCAACAGGTGGTAAATTACCTGAACAAACCGCTGAAAATGCACTTCGTCTCCATGAAGATCAAGTCCAAGACGTATTTGAAAAATATGTAGCTGGTGATTACACAGGTGCATACACAGAATATCGTGAAGGTCTAGCAACGATGTTTACAGTGAGTAAAGCATTATCGGGTGCGATTGTTACTCAATTCCCGGCTAAATTCGATAACACTTCTGTTGATACACCAGCAGCAGATTTACGTTCAGCATTGAACCATTTGGCAGCAGAACACTTTGCATTATCTGTCTTGCAAATGCAAAAACAATATAACGGTTCACCAGATTCTAATGCACTAATCGCAGCTGAAGCTGGCAACACAGCAGACTTCAAAGCAGCTATTTCTTCAATCTATGGTGCAGAAGGTGCTAATCAATTTGAAAAAATTTGGGTGACTAATCATATTAAAGCACAAAGTGATTATGTCGATGCACTCAAATCCAACAATCAAACCTCTTTACAATCGGTTAAAGATCGTATTACAGACTTCACTAAAGAATTCTCTACATTCTTAGGTACAGCTACAGCGAATAACTTGCCAGCTGATGCTGCATTAGCTGCATTACGTACTCATGAAGATCAAGTTCAATCTGTGATCGATCAATATGCTGCTAAAAACTATGCAGGTGCATATACAGCAGATCGTGAAGGATACAAAACGATGTTCGGAATTGGTAAAGCACTAGGTGGTGCGATTGTTACTCAATATCCAGACAAATTTAAAACAGCAGCAACTACACCTATGCCTACAATGCCAACTACACCAGCACCTACGCCAACAGCTCCAGTGATGACCAATCCTACAACATCTAATGATTCGATGATGATGGTATGGATGAAGCTGAACAGCAAGCAGCTCAAAATTGGTGACAAAACAACAATGATGGACACCGCTCCTGTTGTTAAAAACGGTACTACGTATATCCCACTTCGTTATTTGGGAGAAGGTATCGGTGCGAAAGTAAGCTGGAATAAATCTGCTGGCCAAGTGACTGTAATGGCAGGTAGCGATACCATGAAATTCTGGATTAATAACAAAAAAGTAGATGTTAATGGATCTACTAAAATGCTAAGTGCAAATGCTATGGTCAATAGTGATGGCAGAACATTAGTACCATTACGTTCGATTACTGAATTATTAGGTTGGGACGTTAAATGGAATAAAGCAGACGGTTCAATCACTTTAACGAAATCGATGTAACACAGCGTTAACTGATACGAGATATCCGGTTATGCCCATAGCCAACCCATCTCCGTGTTGTCAACGCTTATCATAAATAAAAACACTCTTGGTCTTATAGACTGAGAGTGTTTTTTTAATCGTAAATATGTTTAATTTTATATGTAGAGGTAAGAATGTAGGGGTGATATAGACGAAAGTCCCATAATCCCGTAAAATAGGCAGTATAAGGAACCTATTGGTGTTCAGATGCAGTCGTATAGTCAGAATATAGAACGATGAATAGCGGTCAAATTATAAATTATTGAAACGTTAAATATCATGCTTCGTATTATGATCTATCATTGACACCACAATAGTGATCAATTATTAAATTGGAGGTAATTATTTATGTCTATTTTCAAAAGGTTACGTGATTTAACTTTATCCAATGTATTTGCTTTGATTGAGAAAGCAGAAGATCCTATTAAAATGACAGATCAATATATTCGCGATATGTCTGCTGACCTAGAGGATGCGGAGAAAGCTGTTGCCTCACAGATCGCTATCGAAAAACGTTTCAAACAATCGTACGAAGAACAAGAAGCATTGGTTAAAAAACGTGAAGAGCAAGCACATATGGCTGCTCAAGCGCAAAATATCGATCTAGCTCGTCGGGCGTTGGAAGAAAAGAAAAATGCTGAAGCCAAACGTGATGAGTTCAAAGCGAACTATGAGCAAAACAAAGCTTCTGCGGACAATCTTCGTGCCAAATTAAACGAAATGCGCAAGCAATTGACTGAAATGAAAAACAAACGCGATACTTTGATCGCTCGTTATCAAGCAGCTAAAGCGCAAAAAGAAATCAATCATGCGATGAGTGAATTTAGCTCGGATTCTGCAACATCTGGCTTGAAGCGTATGGAAGAAAAAATGCTACAAATGGAAGCTCAAGCACAAGCAAGTGAAGAAGTGAATGGTCAGAACAAATCACTAGATGATGAATTTGCATCACTTGGTAAAGATAAAGCAGTTGAAGATGAGTTAGCAGCATTGATGAAGCAATACGAGAACAAATCATAATTTTATTCAAATATAAGTTACGCTATTTCTGTAGCTCATTACAAAGCGAAGGTCGGAACGATACAGCTTGTTCTCCTTCGCTTTTTGTATGGATTTTTGATGAATAGTGATGGGTTGATGATGTTGAAAGAAATAAGCAAAAGAGTACAATCTTGAACAGGTTATAAATAGTTTTACGACGTTGAATACGTGGAGGATGTCTAGTATGAGTTGGAACATTTTGGGGTCAATTGCAGTATGGACAGCAGTAGGAGCAGTACTTTTATTTCTTTTGATGTATATTGATTCGTTATTTACCAAGTACAAAGATATTACCGAGATCAAAGCAGGCAATAATGCGGTGGCGACTCGTCTGGTCATGAAATTATTTGCGCAAGGGTATATTTTATCGGTAGCGATCGGTACATCTTGGAGTCTTGGTGAAGCTGTACTGGTATCTGTAGTATCATTTGTAATCTTACTAGTCTTGGAATTAATTGTACGCTTCTTATTGAAAAAAATGATGGGTCTTGATCTGGACGAAGGTACCAAACAAGGTCACATTGGTTATGGATTATTGGGCGGAGCATTACAAATCGTAGGTGCATTGATTATTTCAGCTTCATTATAAAGATTACGAGAGGACGATTGGCGATGGGATTATGGAAAAGAATTACTAACCTCGTATCTAAACCTGAACCGGCTAAAGTGGAAAAAAGCCCGATGGATTTGAGCGTTGGGGATATTTGTGAAGTGTCATTGGTTACATATGAAGTCAAAGGAAGCGTTCGTAACCGTGCTCGTAATGCTGTAGTACTCACTATACAAGATGGCAATGCAATCGCTTATCTGCATATCGAAGAGCGAGAAACGGTGCGCTATGCGCTGTATTATCCAATTGACGGAGGACTTGAAAATGCAAGCGAAGTACCGAGTCATATTGAAATGGATGATACCGACTATTACTTAGAAGAACAATACGATGGTACAGTAATATCTACAGGCAGAACACCAGCATTACAAAGTGGAGAGCAATCGGTATGGCAATATCAATCAGATGATCGCAAATTACTTCGTATTGAATGGCAAGCTGGACGTTTTACTTTGTATGAAGGAGAATTCGTACTTAACGGAGACGTCTATGTTATCCGTGCTAGTTAGGAGCGAAGAAGAATGAAACAGCGTGCATCATGGTTGCTCAAAATAGCAATAATGCTTGCCTTATTAACTTCATTATTATCAGGTTGTGGTAATTCGAAGGTTGAAGTCAATTATCCACTCGAATCGGTTAGTAGAGATGGAGATTCCACTTCCTATGTATACCGTGCAGCAGGACAGACCGTTCCTGTAGTCGCAGAGCAGTTATCGGATCAACGTACTCCACAAGAGATGAGTGTTCAAGATCCGGAGCGGATGTTTCTTGTCTATGACAATGAATTAATTCAAGTCCAACAAGATCCTGAGAAGCCAGAAGATACGATTATCGAAGTGGACTCAGACAAATATGTGGCTCGAAATTATGACTCTAGCTTTTTACAAGGATATCTTACAGCTAGTATTATCAGTAATTTATTTAATTCTTTTGGTGGCGGATACAATTATGGTGGTAGTTATCGTGGATATACAACCTACAAAACATACAAGCCCACGATACAGTACAAAAAGCCAACCACACAAGATATCAAACAAGCTCCTCCGTTAACAGTGAACAAATCCGGTTCTATTTTCAAGCGTGGCACATCATCTAGCTCGAAGCGTTCGAAAGATAGCGGTAGTATTTTTAATCGGGGATCATCTTCTTCAAACGGATCAAGTGGAACGATCAATCGAGGCAGTCGCTCGGATTCCTCAGGTGGAGGATTCTTCTCGCCTTCGCGAAGCAGTAAACCGAAAAGCAGTTCTGGATCAGGTAAAATACGTAAGCGAAGTCGAAGGTAAACATATGAAAAGATAGTAAAGTGAATCTAGCAGTTGTCGATGCTATCTATGTACAAGATTATTTTTATTGTCATTAGTTCAACCTTAAACCGTATCCTTTTACAGAGGATGCGGTTTTTTTATAACTAAAATAAAGAATATACACACAATAACTAAAAAGGGAGCAATGAAGAAGTATATTCTTTTTGGATAAAGTTCATTCTTTGATATCCTATAATTATATAATTTCAACATATGAAAAATTCATAATAAGTAATAAAAAGTTCTAAGATCAAAAGCAAAATCTAAACCCCGTCGCAAAGGTTTTATTTATACATCTATAAGAGCATATTCTATTTTAGAAACGATTATAAGTTATCCAATTCAGCGTGAGGTATATATGAGCAATTTATCTCTGTGTGCATCATAAAACTTGCATGATCTTCTATGTTAGTCTATAAAAGAAAGGAATAGAAAAGAACGAACATATAACAATAAAGTTACAAGAGTCGTAGCATGAGCAATATACAGGAGGCAGTTAATGATGAAAGAATCACAACCATTATCAAGTGAACAGGGCGGTTCTAATCCTGTTGAACATAATCCGGCTAAGTTTAAGCGGAAACCTATTACTCCAGCAACAGCGCAACAAAAAGTAGCTGAATATGTACAGGTTATAGATACAGAAGTGATACCTTTGTATACAGCAGGGGGAAGATTTTTAGCCGAATCGGTACAAGCTCCTCATCCTTATCCTCATTTTCGCCGTTCAGGTATGGATGGTTATGCTGTAATTGCTGATGATATTGCTTTAGCTTCAAGTGACGATATCGTCTGGTTAGAAGTGATCGATAATATTCCTTGTGGGCAGACTCCTTCTGTCCCGATTGTTAAAGGCACCGCAGCTCGTATTATGACGGGAGCGATGGTTCCTGATGAAGCAGATACAGTGGTAATGTTAGAGATGACCGAGACGAGAGAAGAAGATCGACGACAATGGGTAGGTTTGAAACGTTCTGTAGAACAAGGTCGCAATATTACACCGATTGGACTTGAAGTACAAGCAGTCGATATTTTACTAACACAGG
This sequence comes from Paenibacillus sp. PK4536, assembly GCF_028594455.2. Lineage (NCBI taxonomy): Bacteria > Bacillati > Bacillota > Bacilli > Caryophanales > Paenibacillaceae > Paenibacillus > Paenibacillus sp. PK4536. The sequence goes on along the minus strand of NZ_CP126313.1, from coordinate 4,006,761 downwards.
GAGCACAGATTGGAGCAGGCGAGATTTCTGTGCTGGCTACTTTTGGTGTCCATCAAGTAGAAGTCTATCGTCGTCCACAAGTTGCCATTTTTTCAACAGGGACTGAATTGTTAACCGTAGAAGAACCTATTGCTCCAGGTAAGATTCGCAATAGTAATTCGTATATGTTAGCAGAGCAAGTCAAAGCAGCAGGCGGTGAACCTCATGTATTAGGGGCTATTATGGATGATCTGGAACTTGCACGGACAACGATGTTACATGCGTTATCATCTTATGATATCGTCATCTCTAGTGGGGGTGTATCGGTAGGGGATTATGATGTAATGGGTGATCTGGTACGTAGTGATGAAGTAGAAATGCTATTTAACAAAATATCGATGCGTCCAGGTAGTGTCACCACCGGTGCAGTCAAAGATGGCAAATTACTATTTGCACTATCAGGTAATCCAGGAGCATGTTTTGTGGGTTGTGAATTATTAGTCCGTCCAACGATCCGACAAATGATGAACTCCAAGCAAGATTATTTGCCAGAATGGACAGCAACACTAGGGCATGATTATCACAAAATCAATAGCTTTACTCGTTATGTACGTGGAAGCATGACTGTAGAAAATGGTAAAATTATTGCTTATCCGGCGAGTCTCGACGAATCCAGTGTGATGGTAACGATCAAAGATAGCGATTGCTTAATTATTATTCCACCTACCAGTGAAGTACTGCCAGCAGGGACGACGGTATCGTTGCTCCGTCTGAGTCGATGATAAGATGAATGATACTTCTATGCCATCTACTATTGATCGTCATTATACGCCTGTTGTTATTCAGATTGTCGGTTACAAAAATTCGGGTAAAACGACATTGATTGGAGCCTTATTACAACACTGGTCTACTCAAGGCAAAAAAGTCGCTGTTATCAAGCATGACGCTCATGAATTCCAGATGGATCATGCAGGTACAGACACCTACGCTCATACTCAAGCAGGAGCAGCAGCGATTGCGATTAGTTCAGCTACACGTACGGCTATCATCGAGCAGCATTCCTCTACATTAGAAGAGTTGATATCGAGATTTGAAGTAGGGTATGATCTGATATTAGTTGAAGGATTTAAGCAAGCCCACTACCCTAAGATCGTGATCGTAGCCGATGAGCAAGGTATTTCTTTGGTTCATGAATTGGTACAGGTCAAATGGGTATACAATCGCTATTCATCATCTATATCTTCAAATTTGAAAGAAATCACTTTTATTGATGCTGAAAAAGATGGTATCATAACCATAATCCATGAATTGGAAAATTATATTGAAGCACAGGGGGAACATCAGAAATGAAAATTACACTTATCGCCGGAAGTAATCGTCCGGATGCATCAACTACTCAATTGAGCCAGTATATTGCCCATCTGCTTCAAGAGCATGGACATGAAGCAGAAGTATTTAATTTGTATGAGCATCAATTGCCATTATACGGACCGGGTGAAGCTTACGGACATGAAGAAGTACAAAAACTTGCCCAAGCAGCCAAATCGGCGGATGCCCTTGTTCTAGCAACACCTGAATATCACGGTTCCATTTCTGGCGTACTCAAAAATGCGCTTGATTTCTTAGGAAGCGATTATTTTAACAATAAAGCTGTTTTATCTGCGAACTCCGCAGGTGGATTGATCGGTACAGCTTCTCTATTACATTTACAGACGATTGTTCGTAATGTACATGGTATTAACTGCCCGGAATGGATCTCCATCGGTGGGTCACAGCGTGAATTCAATGAAAACGGTGAGCCTACAGATGAAGGAACAGAATTGCGTATTCGCAAAGCGGTAGAAAGCTTTATCGATTTAGCATCTAAATTAAGTAGTGCTTCTGCTTAAGCTAAATGGAGCACGATCGTAAGCTTAGAATAATATACTTATATTCAACTGGAACGATCCAAAAAAATATAACGTGTAATCTACTATAGACGTGCAAGTCGAGCAGTATAACTACCGTTTGAATTACAAAATCCCCTTACCGCTATTAGCGAACTTACTCATTCAAGGTTGAGAAGTTTACAGAAGTGTTAAGGGGATTTTATTTGGGTCTATGGTCTATGAGGCGATTCTTTCCACTTCTAAGCCTGTTCCTTCAGGTATAAAATAATTTTCAATCCCATAACTGATCTGGTTATCATACAGTAATTTGCCATTGATCAGAACTTCATTTTTTGTAAGCTTTCATTCGGCTGAAGCACCAATTGAATTCGACCACTATGGATATTTTGATCAAGTAAAGATTGTGTAATCGATTCAGGTAATGTCGAAATATCATAATTCAAAATTACATAATCTTCTTGTAATAATGAACGTAGATCTATTGGAGCTAACTCCAATGTGATCGCTGTACCTGAAGCTAACAACTGTTCTTTAACCACAGTATGATAATTAATCCAGCGACTAGCCATACTTTTTCTATCCAATGTATTCCACCCCAGTTGGCAGCAAAAAAATAGATAATCGATGCAATGATCAACGAAATTCCTAATACAAAACCTGTTCGTACGGCATTTCATCGTAACATGGTTAATATGCCTCCTCAGATATTGTGAAATGGAACAGTAAAAGTACGAATATTATAGATCCGTTCGTTTCTCAATCGCTTCAGACATCGTTTTATCGGTAAGATGAGCATAGATTTCTGTTGTTTCCGTAGAAGCATGTCCGAGCTGCTCTTTGGTTTTATAAATATCATTTTGCAAATAGTAATCTGTCGCAAACGAATGACGTAATTTGTGTACAGTCAGATACGGTTTACCAAAACTCTTTGCATACTTCATAATCATGGCTTGAATAGCACGCTTGGTCATGCGCTTACCAGAAGATTGTCCATTCGGACGAGCAACAAATAACGCTGTTTCTTTTTTCGGCGTACGATAGCGTGTTTCACGTAATTCTAGATAAGTTTTGATCTCGTCTTTGGCTTGCTCACGGAAATAAATGGGTGTTTTGAATGTCTCATCATTATTACCTTTACGAGATACATACATTAACTTCTGATTGAGATCCAGATCAACCAAATTGAGATTAACCACTTCAGATACCCGTAAGCCTGAATTCAAAATAAGGCTAGTAATGCAGGCATCACGTTCACGATTCAGTTCGTAAGAGTATAATGCTTGCTTATTCGTAGCAATATCTTCACGATAACCTTCCAGAATATAACCGACAAATTCCAGTAATTCATCTTCTTCTAAAATTTTACCTTTTAATTTGGCAGCTGTATCTTTGGGTTTGTGCATTCGTTTGACTTCGACTTTTGCCATAATATTACGTTTGAGCAAAGGATAAAAATCATCATCTTCAGCAATCTGGCTTAAATAGTGAAATAGTGAGCGAAGAGACGATAATTTGCGTGATACAGTTACTCTGGTATTGGTACCTTCTGTTCGAGTCGTTAAATGAAGACGATAATTCGTAATATCTTCCATCCGTAACGTTTCCAATTCGAGTAATTGTATTTGTGTATAATGGGTAGCTGTCGATAACCCTTCAACAATCATCCAACCGAAAAAAGATTCATAATCGCGTATGTACTCTAACAATGTAGACGGAGAAAGATCTGGTAATTTATAATTTATAAATTGCTCTACAAACCACGGCATAGAAGGCAATTTTTGATCTAATTTCGCTCGATCTGCTATTTTTTGGATACTCATGTGGATACTCACCTCTACCCCGATTGTAGCATAAATCAAAGAGAATCATAGGTTTCTTCAATTGGAAATGATTTGCTTCTTTTGACGTGAAAAGTATATAGTAAAAAGATAAGAAAAAGTGCATTTGGATACCAAAGACCTGACTTCAATGACGGAGGTTCATCATGAGATTAAAGCTTGAACAAGTGCCACGCAGTCGCAGACGTGTGATCCGAGAAATGATGCAATTGTATCTTTATGATTTTACATATTATTTGAGTATTGATCTGGATGATAAAGGTCGATTTCCAGAATATCCAGGGTTAAATCAGTATTGGAGTCAACCGGGGAAGAAGTTTCCATTTTTGATTTATGCTGATTCTTATATTGCAGGCTTTGCTTTAGTCGATCGATTGAAAGATTCTTCTGAAGGTGATTACTATATGACTGAATTTTTTATTTTGAAAAAATACAGGCGTACAGGAATAGGTAAATGGGCAGCTCATCAATTATTCGCTCGTTATATCGGCAAATGGAAAGTTACACAAGTACAAACCAATCGTCCTGCACAGTTGTTCTGGCGTCAGGTGATTGGAGAATATACCAAAGAGCAGTATCGAGAAGTCGTTCATCCAGAATACGGTAATCCCAGTCAGTATTTTGATACTCACAAAGCAGAATAAACCAGATGATCCCTAATCACAGCATAGAGAGGAAGACACATTATGTATTTACCATCATTTTCATTATCAGATAAAAAAGCGATTGTCACTGGAGCCGGCAAAGGTATTGGACAAGCATTGGCGATTGGGCTTGCTCAAGCAGGAGCAGATGTAGGGTTGATTGCTAGAACAGGTTCAGATCTAGAAGTGACCAAGCAGCTGATCGAAAAACATAGTAGTCGCAAAGCCATCTGTATTCCAGCCGATGTAACAGATCGTGAACAAATGCAATCTGCATTTGATCGTTTTGAATTGGCATTTGGCGCACCGGATATTCTGGTCAATAATGCAGGAATGAATATTCGCTCCAAAGCATTAGATGTAACCGATAGCGAGTGGCATACCATTGTAGATACTAATTTACATTCAGCCTTAATTGCTTCGCAAATGGCAGCACATTTAATGAAGGAACACGGTGGCGGTAAAATTATCAATATTGCTTCGGTTGGTGGACACACTGCTTTGCGAACAGGAGTAGTCTATGGAGCAACCAAAGCAGGGTTAATTCATATGACCAAAATTCTAGCGATGGAATGGGCGCAATACGGTATACAAGTTAACGGAGTCGGTCCATGGTATTTCCGTACGCCACTGACAGAAACTATTCTAGCTGATGAACAATATATGCAAGATATTCTAGATCGAACGCCGATGAAACGTGTAGGTAATTTGGAAGAAGTCGTAGGCCCAGTTGTCTTTTTAGCTTCTGAAGCCGCTGGATATATTACGGGTCAGACGATTATGGTAGATGGTGGAATGTCTGTGTTTGGCTTTTGATGAAATAAATGATAACACACTGAGTAAAATGGCTTAGTGTGTTTTATCATTTATCCGAAACATCATATATGAAAGGAGTGTTAGATTGAAAGAATTAATAGCAAAATTAGATCATATCCATGCACATTATAAAAATTTAATCGATCAAGATGAATCTATCTATTACATTTTATTGCTACATATGAGCAAAGCTTAGCTAATAAATATATATAAATAAAAAGATAGTACATCATATTATAGTAGACGGTACACTATCTATTTTAACCTTTAAAGAACTTGTTATTAAAGATTATTCCTAATACACTAAGTGTAATTACTTAGTGTATTTTATAATGTCATAAAGTTTGATTTGAAAAGAGAGGATGCTCACTATGACTATGAAGTCGATTGAACAACTGGTAGATATAAACGAACATGCTTGGCAGGAAATTCAGGATGTTTTGAATCAAGGGGAAACGCCGTACACGATCTTGCCTAAAAAAGATCTGCAAGCGCAAACGACTTTGTTACAAATGCAAATAACTACTAAATCATATCTAGGTTGTATTGCCTACGAAACAGGTGGGATTTTGTTTGATCAGGGTTGGATCAAGTTATTGGGATCGGGTAATGAACATATTTATGGAGATTTGTTATCATGGAATGGACAATCGCAACCAGAATCTGAATCGTCTATTATTACTCAACCTCTTGCTAAAGCACTAGTTGTTGCTTATGATGTCGTAGGTGGATTTTTTGCTTTGAATGGTGGAGGACTAGGTGAACAACCTTCGATCTATTATTTTGCGCCAGATACATTAGAATGGGAAGATACCGAGTTATCTTATTCTGAGTTTGTGATCTGGTTAGCGTCCGGACGTTTGAGTCAGTTTTATGAAACGATGCGTTGGAATGGCTGGCAAGATGACATTTCTGCACTTTCACCTGATCGTGCTATTCATTTTTACCCGCCACTGTGGACACAAGAAGGATCTACTGATCAGAGTAGCAAAAAAGCTGTGCCTGTAGCTGAGTTTTGGAATATGAATATCGTTGGAAAATAAATAAAATCAATCATAAGCATAGAAACACGAAAAGCTCTTAAATTACATAGGAGCTTTTTTGCTTTTTATTGTTAGTATTATTGACTATTTTAGAGCAGAATTATCCTATTTTAACTATATCTATTCATTTGAAAGACAAATACGACATATATTGGAGTGTATATATGCCATATTTACGCATATCTATATCTCCTTTAGAATAAATGTAAGAATTGCTAACAAAAGAAGGAGATGACATCATGCACAAGCTATCTGCTGTTCCTGAACCGAATATCACGTATCAACCCAAACAGTATGAGTGTAAACGGGCAGAAGGACAAAGTGATTGGAGTGGAAGATTAGATCAGCCCTTTTGGAAAAAAGCGAACTGGACAGATGAGTTTGTAGATATCGAAGGTGATTTGAAACCTTTACCTACCAAGCAGACCCGTGTCAAAATGCTGTGGGATGATGAGTATTTCTATATTGGTGCTGAATTAGAAGATAATGAAATATGGGCCAATCAGACAGAGCGAGATTCTGTTATTTTTTATGATAATGATTTTGAAGTTTTTATAGATGCTGATGGAGATACTCATCATTATTATGAGTTTGAGATCAATGCTCTGAATACAGTTTGGGATTTATTATTATCCAAGCCGTATCGAGATCAGGGACCTGCAATTAATGGCTGGGATATCAGCGGATTACGAACAGCTGTCTATATTGATGGAGAGTTGAATAATCCACAAGCGAATAATCGCAAATGGAGTGTTGAGATTGCAATGCCCTGGTCGATTTTGAAAGAATGTTCGCTACATAAGCGTGCGCCGATAGCGGGTGAGAACTGGCGTGTGAATTTTTCGCGTGTGCAATGGCAATTAGATATTATAGATAACCAGTATGTAAAAAGAATGGATCCAGCAACAGGCAATTCTTTTCCAGAAGATAACTGGGTGTGGAGTCCAATGGGTATTGTGAATATGCATTATCCTGAGCTGTGGGGATATGTCATTTTTGTTGATGAGCAGACAACAGAAGATTCTCAACAGCCTTTATATATAACAAACATAGAACAATACAAATGGTTACTGCGTCAGCTATATTATCGTCAGCGTCAGTATGCAAGTGAGCATGACCGATATTGCGATCAACTGGAAATAATATATGCCATGTTACCTGTAGATATACAAAGTATTGCCCATATGGAACAACTTCAATTGGAAACAACAAGTAGTATGTTCCAAATGTCTATCATCGTACCTGATCAGCAGGTTAGGCTCTGTATCCGTCAAGATGGATGGGTATGGGAAGAAGCATAATCATTGTGAGACGCTAGCATACTCTTATCAACAAACAGTCGCCAAACTATCGACGATCAACAGTATAGATCATCAGGAGGGATATTCATGACTACACGTACAGCTTATGGATTGAATCTGGATCTTATTAAAGAAAAGTTAGCATGGAAAAAAGAGCAAGCACAAGGACGAGCAGAATCATTATTTGATGTGTTTGACCAACCTCTGTCAGAGCAAGAGGAACAGTTGCTTCAATTTTTGTATGCGTATATGCCACTACATGATCTAGCTGATTACGACGGTGCTTTTTTCCTGCAACATATTCGGCAGGTATTACAGGTTCAAGCGGAAATGCCGTGGGGTTCGCATATTCCAGCTGATATTTTTGTGAATTATGTCCTCCCGTATCGAGTCAATAATGAGAATATCGATCAGAGTCGGTCTGTTATTTATAAAGAGTTAGCTGATCGAGTCCAACATTTATCCATGACTAACGCTATACTGGAAACGAATTATTGGTGTCATGAACGAGCCACATATATAGGCACAGATATACGCACTGTTTCTCCATTAACGATAATGAGGACTGCGCTCGGGCGTTGCGGAGAACAATCGACTTTGACTGTAACTGCTTTACGCAGTATCGGGATTCCTGCACGTCAGTGTTATACGCCTCGCTGGGCACATTGTGATTCTAATCATGCATGGGTCGAAGCATGGGCAGATGGGAAGTGGTACTTTCTGGGTGCATGTGAACCCGAGCCGATATTGGATGAAGGATGGTTTCGCTTACCCGCTAAGCGGGCAATGTTAGTGCATACGCGCGTATTTGCGGATTATAATGGCCCTGAAGAAGTAACGACCACACATCCATGGTATACCGAGATCAATCTGTTAGATCATTATGCTTCAGTGAAATCAATTCATGTGGATACAGTAAATGAAGCAGGTGAACCTGTTGTAGCCGAAGTTCAGTTTCAATTGTACAATTCGGCTGAATTTTATCCGCTCACTTCGTTAATGACCGATGATCATGGACGAGCTTCATTAACTACAGGTTATGGCGACCTGCTAATTCATGCGCGCACATCTTCATCATGGGGAACTGCATTTATCGATACTCGTCATTCCTCAGAGTTCAAAGTAGTATTGAAGTACCAGACCCAATCTGCCTACACATCAAGTCTGACTACTGAAAAGGATAAAGCTTTATTCACAGAAGAATGGAAAATGACTCCCCCTGTTGCTCCTGCTATGGATAGTGGCATCAAGCTAGACGAGCCAATCATTGAACAACATACACAAAGAATCAAAGCAGGGACAGCTATTCGTACTGCGTTTGAACAGACTTTTGTAGATCAGGAGCAAGCTCAACATGATGCTGAAGCATGGCAATTACCTGTAGATCGGGTAGGGCATATACTGCAAACGGCTAAAGGAAACGGACAGGAAATAGCTACTTTTATCAATGAATGTTCAGCATCTGAACGAGAGTTAGGTTTGCGTTTATTAGAAAGTTTACGTCCGAAAGATTTAACCGATATATGTAGAGCCGTATTGCAGGATCATTTGCAAGGTGCACTATTATTAAATCAACCTACAGAAGATATGGCGAAAGATTGGGATGCCTATGTTCTTTGTCCGCGGGTACATTTTGAAATGCTTACTCCTTATCGAGCATATTTCAGTAAGCAATGGAGTAAAGTGCAACAAGATCAATTTCGCTCAGATCCAATGCAGTTAGCCGCTATATTAGAACAAGAGCTGATTATAAATAATGATGTGGATCGTTATACAGGAATGGCTACACCTGCTAGAGCACATCAGTTAGGAACGACTGACTCGGTTAGTCGGGATATTGTATTTGTAGCGGCTGCACGTAGTTTAGGAATCTTTGCACGTTTGGAACCTTTGAACGCAATGCCTCAATATCAAGTACAAGGAGTATGGCATTCGGTACAATGGTCAAAAGATCAGTCTATCTCAGAAGAGACCGATACGCTTACCTCATCTGCTTCCAATACAGGCAATATCATATTCACACGTGCAGTAGATTCTTCAGAAGTGGTTGCAGAATACCAGCATAATTTTACAGTCGCTATTTTGGAAAAAGGTCATTATCGTACATTAGATATTCCTTATGGTGAAAAAGATGTGTATGATCAGCCGTATACAGTTTTAGCAGGGGAGTACCGTTTGACAACAGGTACGCGTCTGGAAGATGGAAGTGTATTGGGCACATTTGTTTATTTCACAGTAGAACCTGAACAAGAAGTAGCTGTAGAATTAGTATTCCGCACAGAACAGCAACCGATACCCATTCTGCTAGAAAAATTACCAGAAAATCTACAACATCAATTGCATAACGTACAAACAAAGAATACAGCAGTAGATGTAACATCAGGTAGCATTTTGGCATGGCTTGAACCTGAACGTGAACCTACCAAGCATTTGTTACGTGAATTAGCGGAACTTAGAGTAGAACTTGAATCGTGGACAGGGGATATTTGCCTATTGATCGCAGATCCATCAGAGCAAGCAGTCGTAACCCTTGATCCTTTACCTGCACAATCCCATATAGAGATAGATCCACGTCATCAATCACTGTCACAATGGTCTGAGTTGCTTCCTTCCTTAAATGGAGACCAGCTACCTGTGGTGATTGTTGTAGATCAACAAAATCGGGTTCGCTATAGTTTGCAGGGATACAAATTGGGTACAGGTAAAGAATTGTTACGTGTGGTTCATCAGATGAATCATGAAGGTTAATGATTATTTTTGTAAAAGCGATACATGTGCTTTATAAAATAAGTACTATATAAAAAAGACTCTATTGTTGATCGATTAGCAATAGAGTCTTTGCTATGTAGAAGCGGATGGATAGCGTGCAAAGTAGTGAATTTCACAAGCGTCGGTTAATGATGTTATAATTTCAAAAGATAAAGGAGGGGGAACATGTTACGAAATAAATTAACTTTTAGGATTATTAGTATGGTTTTCGTTGTAATAGTTATTGGTCTTTGTATTTGGGAATTTGTCACCAAACAGTATACTGGCTATACATATTTATTTCTCGGATTAATGATGATTTCTACCGGAATATTTGTTTTTCAAGATCAAAGAAAAACATTGGCATATATGTATTGGGTGACAGGAATCATTATTTTAATTGCTTTTGGAGTAGCTATTTAGCAATTATAAAAAGGTTTTACATAATCATTTTAAAAAGCAGCTAAGCTTGTATAAGGAGCAAATCATGTTTAAAAGGTTAAAAATAATATTCCGGCATGACCTATTCAAAAGATTAATCGTTACAGGAATGTTTGTGTTTATACTTTCGTTTAGTATCATTGAATCTATGATTGTATCTGGCTTTAAGATCAATGATACTCAAGACAAAGATATAGATTATATGATTATTCTGGGTTCCGGGCTTAGAGGTTCTGAGCTTTCGATCATCTTACAACAACGAGTAGATACAGGAATCATATATCTCAAACAGCATCCTGATATTCCTGTTATTGTATCAGGTGGTCAAGGTCCAGGTGAAGACATTCCGGAAGCAGAAGCAATGAGTCGGTATCTAGTCAATCAAGGAATCGATCAGACTCGTATTATTCAAGAAAATCGTTCGACCAGCACGTTTGAAAACTTAACATTTTCTAAAGATATTTTGCAATCGAAAGGTGTAAATCATGCTTCCATTATAATTGTTACAAGCAATTATCATCTTTATCGTGCTGAAATGATTGCTTCTACTCTTGGATACAACGTGCACGGCATAGCAAGTCCATCTCTGAGTTATTTGCTACCGCAGAATATGCTACGTGAATATCTGGCGATGATTAAAGCAATGTTACAGCTTTCCTAAAATATTGAGGTATAAAAAGGAGTGATCTAATGAGCGAATTTACGATTGGACATTTAATTCAACGCAAACATAGCGATCTATTGCAGGATGTTAATCCTTTATTTATAGGTCACCTGAATGACGAATGGACACTGTTTTTTATGAAAGATACAGGGATTTATAAAAGGATTCCCGAATCTATTTATGATATTTCGAATACGATACCTGTATTACATTTTGATAACGCAGAAGATCATGGGTGGAGTTATGAGATTGTATTTAAAGGCAAATCGCAAGCTAAGTTTGATTACAATTATGAAATGGAAGATATGGCATTATATCAATTAGCATTAGATCGTTATCCAGAAGAAGATCCAGTGGAATTGTTATATACAAACCCTGATTTTGAAGGGGTTCGTCAACAATTGCTAGATGAATTACATAATAGTGATATCTATCAAGAGCAGATCAATAACCTTTTTAAAGAGTGCAACGTGGAACAATTCAGTCTGTTTGAAGTAAGTGCAGAACAAATTCAACAATTAAAAACAATAATGACGCAAGAACATGAAGAACAATTGGAATTTATGCATGATTTGGTGGATCAATTTAAAGAAATATTGAACCTTCAGCAAATGAGTTGGATCAATCCAGAACGACTAGAAGATGATGATCTTGAGTTGGAACTAGAATAACCAAAGTACATTATTTTCCAAGTGAGTGATTACGCTTACAGCTGAAGGGTAATAAATTAGCGAATCGATATGACCAAGGAGGTTACAGTAATGGAAAAACGTAAATATGGTAAAACGGATATGGAAGTTAGTGTGCTCGGATTTGGTGGTTCTGAAATAGGAAGCGGAGTTAGTGAAAGTGATGTTAAACAATTGCTCAATAGTGCACTCGATGCGGGCTTGAATGTGATTGATACCGCAGAATGCTACGGGCAAAGTGAAGAATTGATAGGTAATACATTAGCTCATCGTCGAGATGACTATTATTTGTTTACTAAATGCGGACATGCCGCAGATTTCGATGCTCCTGATTGGGACCCTGTGATGTTGGAACAAAGTATAGATCGCAGTCTTAAACGGCTCAAAACCGATTATGTCGATGTCATTCATTTACATAGTTGCTCTGAAGAAGTGTTGCGCCGTGGGGAAGTGATCGAAGTCTTACAACGTGCCAAACAAGCAGGCAAAACACGTTATATTGGTTACAGCGGTGATCATACGAATGCACTATATGCGATTAGTACAGGTCTTTTTGATAGTCTAGAAACTTCTGTCAATATTGCAGATCAAGAAGCGATTGCACTTACGATTCCAGAAGCGCGTAAGCATGGTATGGGGATTGTAGCGAAGCGTCCGATAGCAAATGCAGCATGGACTCTTGAAACTGTAGGTCCACAAGAATATCCTTTTGTCTATTGGAATCGTTTACGTGATCTTAATTATGGATTTTTGCAAGATGAAGAAGTTCAAAAAAGTATAGAACGTGCTTTACGTTTTACGTTGAGTATTGAAGGTATAGATACAGCAATTGTCGGAACAACGAAGCCAAGTCGCTGGACAGAAAATGCTGCTTTGCTTAAAGAAGGTGCATTACCTAAAGAACATTTTGAAGCGATACGTAGTCGTTGGGAAGAAATTGCAGAGCCAGAATGGGTTGGACAGACGTAAACTTATAAATTTTACTCGAAAAGCTAAACTGTGAATCTGTACATCAACGGTTAAAATAAAGATTTTCCATCTTGTAGTTATACTAAATAAGTACTCAGCTATCTTCTTATGACATGATAAGAGGATAGCTTTTTTGTTATCTTTTTTGTGCATGGAATATTCAATCAATCGAATCGTTGCTCAACGAATAGGGTTTATTTAAACGTTTAATAAGTCTACTGAATGACTATCTATTTTGTAGGTGGAACAATCTAATTTAAATAATCATTTAACTAAATATATACAATAAATAAAATTTCAATACATGAAAAATTCATAATAGAAAAAGATAAATTTGCTTTGTTACTGTACAGATTATGCACACTTATACATAACTCTACACAAAGAACGAAAAAAGGAAAATCATAACTATCCACCTTCATCAAATAAATTAAAATCTAAAATAATAGTTGTCAAATGCAAAAGGATATGATAATTTATATCTGTAACCGGTTACACATTGAGGTGAAAAGAAAATGACAACGATAAAAGATGTAGCACGCCATGCAGGTGTTTCTGTTGCGACCGTCTCACGTGTTATTAATGAGACAGGCTATGTACATGAAGATACACGGCGCAAAGTAGAAGAATCTGTTCAACAATTGAACTACACACCTAATGAAGTGGCACGTTCTTTATATAAACGCAAATCCAGATTAATTGGTTTATTGCTCCCTGATATTACGAATCCTTATTTCCCACAGTTAGCTCGCGGAGTAGAGGATCGGATGCAGGAAAGTGGATTCCGCTTAATCTTTGGCAATAGTGATGAAAGTCAAACCAAAGAACAAGATTACATACAGACTTTTGTACAAAATAATGTAGTCGGTGTGATCTCATCTACCAATGATCCAGGAACAGCTTCTTACCGTTCACTCAAAATTCCTGTTGTTTTTCTAGATCGCATATCGAGTGATCGTCCTGCTGTCTATGCAGATGGCCGAGAAGGTGGAAGACTTGCAGCCCAGCAAATGATCCAGCGTGGAAGTCAGCAGATTACAGTGATGCAAGGGCCGATTCATATTCGTCCTGCTCAAGACCGTTTTCAAGGAGCGATAGAAGTGTTGCAAGATATGGGTATCCATTATCATACAACACAGACATCATCTTTTTCATTTACAGATGCAGATCGCTGGGCAAAAGAATTGTTTGAGCAATACCCTGATACCGATGGAGTGATTGCAAGTAATGATATTGTAGCTACGGCTGTCATTCAAGAAGCATATCGCTTAGGTAAAAAAGTACCTCAAGATGTACAAATTATCGGATTTGATGATATTCCGTTAAGTAGTCTATTATCGCCAGCATTGTCTACGATTCGCCAACCGGCATACGATATGGGCAGAGCGGCAGCTGACTTATTAATTCAATTGATTGAAGGTACAGCAGGAGAACAACGAATCATTCAAATGCCAGTGCAATTTATAGAACGGGAAACAACTCGTAAACTTTAATCTGATCAAGTAGAAATAGAAAGGTGGAATTGTATTATGACTCAATCTCAACAAGTTTCTTCTAAAGCTAAAATCTGTGTAATCGGTAGTTGTTCTATGGACTTGGTAGTAACTTCATCCAAACGTCCAGTTGCGGGGGAAACGGTTCTTGGAGAAAGCTTCAAAACCGTTCCGGGCGGTAAAGGTGCTAATCAAGCTGTCGCTGCTGCACGTTTAGGAGCAGAAGTTACAATGATCGGCCGAGTAGGCGATGATCATTTGGGAGCAACCATTTTACAAAATTTCAAAGATAACAATGTCAATGTAGACTATGTGGAACCGGTTACAGATATGGAAAGTGGAACAGCACATATTATTTTAGCCGATGGAGATAACAGCATTATTGTAGTGAAAGCGGCAAATGATCATGTCACTCCAGATTATGTAGCTCAAGCAATTGAAGTGATTCAAGCTTCAGATATCGTTATGATTCAGCAAGAAATTCCAGAAGAAACAGTAACCTATGTTAGTCAAATTTGTGCGGATGCTAATGTTCCTTTGTTATTAAATCCAGCACCAGCACGCCCTGTGAATGACACTGTGATTAAGAATTTGTCTTACATTACTCCTAATGAACATGAAGCAGCTGTTGTTTTTGAAGGACAGACGTTAGAAGAAGCATTACGTCAACATCCTAATCGCTTATTTGTAACTGAAGGCAGTAATGGGGTTCGTTATTATGATGGACAGCAAGAAGTAGTTGTACCTACTTATAAAGTAGAAGCCATAGATACCACTGGCGCAGGCGATACCTTTAATGCAGCTTTTGGCGTGGCTCTAGCAGAAGGGCAGTCTTTACAAGATGCATTACGTTTTGGCAATCGAGCCGCTTCTCTTTCCGTTACCAAGTTTGGCGCACAAGGTGGAATGCCAACACGTCAGGAAGTTGAGGAACAATTGTAATGAAAAAGAATGGAATTTTGAACAGTCATATTTCGAAAGTGTTGGCTGATCTTGGTCATACGGATTATATCGTAATTGCAGATGTAGGATTGCCTGTACCTGATGGAGTACCTAAGATTGATCTGGCATTGACTTATGGAGTACCCAGTTTTCGTGATGTGGTTCATGTTATCTCAGAAGATATGGCAATTGAACAGATCACCATTGCTGAAGAAATGGTAGCGCAGAATCAAGACACATTTTTGTATATGCAACAAAAGTTCGATCATATCCCATTGTTAAAATGCAGTCATGAAGAGTTTAAGCGCTACAGTCAACAGGCTAAAGTGATTATCCGTACAGGTGAGTCTAGACCGTATGCCAATTGTATTTTGCATGCAGGTGTACATTTTGGAACGGCAGCGCGTTAAAAATATAACTTCTTCATAAAGTAGAAATAGCACAGCAGATTTAAAGGAGGCATTGTATATGCAGATTCAAATGAATGGTATTTACAAATCCTTCGGTACAAACCAAGTCTTGAGCGGAGTCGATTTTGATCTCCGCGCAGGCGAAGTTCATGCACTGATGGGTGAAAATGGAGCTGGCAAATCAACATTAATGAACATTTTGATTGGTCTGCATGAGCGTGATCAAGGAACGATTATTATAGATGGTCAAGAAACGTATTTTGATAATCCAAAAGTCGCTGAACAAAAAGGGATCGCTTTTATCCATCAAGAACTTAATATCTGGCGTGATATGACCGTGCTTGAGAATTTGTTTATCGGTAAAGAGATGACGTCCAAGTGGGGTTTACTGAACACCAAACAAATGAAAACGCTAGCAAAAGAACAACTGCGTAAATTAGCAGTGGATTTACCGTTACAAGGCGAAGCAGGAGATTGTTCAGTTGGACAACAACAGATGATTGAGATCGCCAAAGCGTTAATGACAGATGCAAAAGTGATCGTGATGGATGAACCGACTGCGGCTCTAACAGAGCGTGAAATTCAGAAGTTATTTGAAGTGATTATAGCGCTCAAAAAAGAAGGCGTATCGATCGTATACATTTCGCACAGAATGGAAGAAATATTTGCGATTTGTGATCGAATTACGATTATGCGAGATGGTAAAACAGTCGATACCAAAGAAATCCCACATACTCATTTTGATGAAGTGGTCAAAAAAATGGTTGGACGTGAGCTGACTGAACGTTATCCTGCACGTACACCACAACCTGGCGAAGTGATTTTGGAAGTGAAAGATGCTAGTAAAAAAGGGCAGTTCCAGAATGTAAGCTTTTCGGTACGAGCTGGCGAAATTGTAGGTTTTTCTGGACTAATGGGTTCAGGACGTACAGAAATTATGCGTACCTTATTCGGACTGGACACACTAGATAGCGGAGAAATCTGGATACGTGGTAAAAAAGTCGATATTCGTAGACCGGATGATGCAGTGAAACATGGCATTGGCTTTATTACCGAAGATCGTAAAGACGAAGGGTTAGTGCTCGACTTTTCGATTCGTGAAAATATGGCGCTACCTAACTTATTTAGTTTCTCTTCCAAAGGATTTATTTCAACCAAAAAAGAAGCTGAATTTGTAGATACATTAATCAAACGTTTACAGGTCAAAACCCAATCCGCAGAAACGCCTGCACGTAGCCTTTCCGGTGGTAATCAGCAAAAAGTTGTTATCGCGAAATGGATTGGTATTGGACCTAGTGTATTGATCTTAGATGAACCTACCCGCGGAGTCGATGTAGGAGCGAAGCGTGAAATTTATCAATTGATGAATGAACTTACCGATCGTGGTGTAGCCATTATTATGGTGTCCTCTGAATTGCCAGAAGTATTAGGGATGAGTGATCGCATTGTAGTCGTACACGAAGGCAAGATAAGTGGCGAACTATCCAGTCAAGAAGCTACACAGGAAAATATTATGACGTTAGCTACAGGAGGACAGTAATATGACAACAATAACGAAAGAAAAACCAGATAAAAATTTCAAATTATCAAATGTAACGCAGAAATTAGGTCCATTACTTGGATTTATTATTCTAGTGATTATTGTATCGGTATTGAATCCAGACTTTTTGGAACCGCTTAATATTTTGAATCTGTTGCGTCAGGTAGCGATTAATGCGCTGATAGCTTTCGGTATGACCTTTGTTATTTTAACAGGTGGTATTGATCTATCGGTAGGTTCGATTCTTGCTTTATCCAGTGCATTTGTAGCGAATCTGATGTTAGCAGGTGTAGATCCGATTTTTGCTATTATTATCGGATGTGCAGCAGGTGGCGTCATGGGTATGGTCAATGGATTGATGATCACTAAAGGTAAAATGGCTCCATTTATCGCAACATTAGCCACAATGACCATCTTCCGTGGATTAACACTTGTCTACACTAATGGTAATCCTATAACAGGGCTTGGCGATAGTATGGCATTTCAATTGTTCGGTCGTGGATATTTCTTAGGAATTCCTGTACCAGCGATCACGATGGCACTTGCATTTATTGTATTGTGGGTCATTCTTCACAAAACTCCTTTTGGTCGTAAAACGTATGCAATTGGTGGTAATGAAAAAGCCGCTATCGTATCTGGTATCAAAGTACCGCGTGTTAAAATTATGATCTACTCACTTGCTGGTGCATTGTCTGCTCTAGCAGGAGCAATCTTAACTTCTCGTCTAAATTCAGCACAACCGACAGCAGGTACATCGTATGAACTGGATGCTATTGCAGCTGTTGTATTGGGGGGTACAAGCCTCTCCGGTGGACGTGGACGAATCGTAGGTACACTGATTGGTGCTCTTATTATCGGTACGTTGAATAATGGTCTGAATTTGTTGGGCGTATCTTCGTTCTATCAAATGGTCGTTAAAGGGATCGTTATTGTAATCGCAGTATTGATTGATCGCAAAAAATCTGCATAATGCGTTGATTTTAAAAGGAAAAGAGGAATCCAGTATGAAAAAAGTTATATCTTTACTTGCTATTGTCATGACTGTTATTTTACTAGCAGGGTGTTCACTTCAACCTCCAGCATGGGCAAAATCGAAAAAATCAGCAAATGCAGGCGAGATTAAGATTGGTCTCTCTGTATCTACTTTAAATAATCCATTTTTCGTATCACTTAAAGACGGTGTAGTCAAAGAAGCCAAAAAACTCAATATTGAAGTGATCGTTGTGGATGCGCAAAATGATTCAGCTAAACAAAGTAATGATGTCGATGATTTGATTCAGCAGGGAGTCGATGCACTATTGATTAACCCGACTGATTCAGCAGCCATCTCAGCCGCTGTTCAATCTGCCAATACTTTAGATATTCCGGTTGTGACTTTGGACCGTTCCGCTGACAAGGGAGATGTCAAAGCTCTAGTCGCTTCAGATAATGTCAAAGGCGGTAAGATGGCAGCTGAATACATTGTCAAAGAACTAGGTAAAGATGCTAAAGTGATCGAATTACAAGGCGTACCGGGTGCATCGGCTACTCGTGAACGGGGTAAAGGATTCCACGATATTGCAGATAAAGAGTTAGATGTAGTCGCTAGTCAGGCAGCAGATTTTGACCGTACTAAAGGTCTAACCGTTATGGAAAATCTACTTCAAGGAAATCCAGATGTACAAGCTGTCTTTGCTCATAATGATGAAATGGCACTAGGTGCGATTGAAGCGATTCAAAGCTCAGGCAAAGATATTCCTGTGATCGGATTCGATGGTAACGAAGATGCGCTCAATTCGATTAAAGATGGTAAATTAACAGCAACAGTCGCACAACAACCTGAACTGATCGGACAAATGGCAGTCGATGCTGCTCGCGATGTTCTACAAGGTAAAACAGTTGAAAAATCTATTCCAGCTCCATTGAAATTAGTAACGAAAGAAAATCAATAAAAACGTATGACTTCGCTAAATCAAATAAAGGAGAAGGTCGATATATTATTGACCTTCTTTTTTTGCGTTTTAAAAAGAATACGTATACTTTATATAGAAAGTAAATTATTTCTCACCTAATCTCAACCTAACATTACTTACATACTATGCTATACTAAAGCTACTATTTATTTTGAAATAACAGGTTACTACTACTTAGATATAGGCACTATTTACTGAAATATAATTTATTTCTGTACAACTCGAAAGGAAGATCAATAGGGATGCTGATTATTTTGATGCTGGCTTGCATCATTGTCGGATTAATGACTACACATACGTATAGGCGTAAATCAGATATGCCAACCGCCGCAGGAAGTATACTGATGGTTGGAGGTATTTTTATACAAGGAGCTTGGGGTGAATTAACAGGATTGTCTGTATACTCTTATGCTACATCCGCATTAGTGATTCTTTTGATTGCGATCTGGATCTATCTATTACTGGGTTATATCACTTCGATTCGTAAAGACGAATTTTATGCTATCCATTTAGCTGATCCAGTAGGTCGGTTTGCAATAGGGACATGGATTGCAGGAACTTCTATTTTACTGATCACGATCTATACTTCATTTCCATCTTCATGGGTCTATGAAACGGTGTTGATTCTAGCAGTCATGACTATCGGATTATGGATATTCTTTATGTATTGGGTAGTGAAAAGTATGATCGATATTGCTAAAATGCAAGCTGGACGGCATGTTCATGGCATTGTATTATTGGCTACCGTAGCAACACAATCGATTGCGATGTTATTGTATGATATTTTTGGACATAGTGAAGCGATGTTGATTATTTGCCGTCTGCTGATTGGTTGGGGACTGGTCTTATATGTAGTGTTAGCTAGCTTAATGATCTATCGATATGTACGGTATGCTTGGAATACAGCAGATCAATCGCAAAGTAATAATGTAATGATGTACGGTGCATTAGCCATCACAGGAGTGGCTGTTATTGAGACATCTAGTTGGACACCGAGTAGTGTATCGATATTATGGTGGATATCGCTAGCTGTATTACTTGTCGTGGAATGTATTGAGATGATTCGTGCTGTGATGAGAATAAGACGACATGGCTGGAAAACAGCGGTGGGGACATATGATGTGACACAATGGAGTCGGATATTTACGATCGGTATTTTTAATCTATTTACATGGCGTCTCATTAGTATGAATTCAAGTTCAATCATGAATGCATCACTAGCGAATCTACAGATGAGTGTAATGATCGTAACTGCTGGCATAATGGTCATTTTGTTAATCTGGCAATGTGTACTATCGGTTGATGCATTTGTACACCGTCCTGTCGTTGCAGAAGTGCCAGTTCAACGTATCCCACATGTACATTCAAGAAAAATGAAGTAATATCCTAATCATAGCAAAAAGCGTATAGACGACTTTCTAACGAAGGTGCTCTATACGCTTTTTTGTTTATGTTACAGCAAATGGATCATAAAAAATGTATATATAGACATATATATGAGTGATTGTGGGTAATAATATAGAAATAATTTGAGCTTTATTCTAGAAAGGTAAGCTAATTCATATCATGATGGAGGGACATAATGAATTTTTTGACAACACATTTAGAGCAAATATCGAATGATGTCAATCAGATATTAGAAAAAACAGAACCGATGAAACACCCGCTTATCGAGCTGATTCGTTACACCACTCATGAACAGCGTGAAGCGCTAGATCATCTACTACCTCTACAAGAATCAGACCAGCATTCTGATCCTGATTTAGATAAAATTCGTCCTTATCTCGCGATCATTTATCAAAATAATGAGGTGAGTGAGCCAACGATGCGCGCTTGGGTTCGAGCGGTAGAATGGATGCCTTCTTTTGAGACTGAATATGTTGAAGAGATTGAATCGTTATATCGTAGTGTTCGAGAACAGCTTAATAATATAGCCGATCTTATGAAACAACATTATGGTGAAGCAGCTATCAAATATCTTATTCCATCTTTTTATCTGGGGGTGCAAGTATGAGCTGGCAAGACGAACGTATTGATATGAATGTATACTCTCAAGGTGAAGTAGACCGCTGGGTATACAGTACATGTAATATTTGCTCGGTAGGTTGTGGCTGTCATGTCGCTATCAAAGATAATCAGATTGTTGGAATTAAAGGCAATGGTAACCATCCTATTAACCGTGGACGATTAGGTCCTAAAGGTGAAAATCAATGGTATGCCAATAACAGTCCCGATCGATTATTAACTCCTTTGATTCGGAATCATGCAGGGCAGTTAGAACCAGCAAGTTGGGAAGAAGCTATAGAACTGATTGTGACCAAAGCCAAAGCGTCTATAGCGAAGCAAGGTAGTAATAGTATCGCTATCTATTCCACAGGACAGGCTTATCTAGAAGACTATTATACAATTGCCAAAATTGGACGTGCTGGTCTGCATACCCATCTGCTAGATGCCAATACTCGTCTTTGTACAGCGACAACAGAGTTTTGTTTGTTGCAATCTTTTGGAGCAGACGGTACACCGGCTTCTTTTGATGATGTAGATGTTACAGATACGTTAATGTTATTTGGACACAATGTGGCAGAGACAGGTACAGTATTGCATGAACGAATTATGCAACGTAAAGAGCGTGAAGGTCATCCTTATATTATTGTTGTTGATCCTCGCCTGACATTGACAGCTCGCAATGCTGACTTACATTTACAACTTCGTCCGGGTACTAATGTTGCCTTATTAAATGGATTGACGCATATTTTGATTCGAGATGGTTATGTGGATCAGTCATTTGTTGATCAGTATACGATTGGTTATGATCAGATGGCAGCCGCCGTTCAGGATTGGACACCGGAGCGTAGTTCTGAAGTGACTGGAATCCCTGTAGACCAATTAGAGGAAGCTGGGCGTGTGATTGGTCAGACTACTTCTATGGTAACTACCACATTACAAGGTACTTTTCAAAGTGCAGATGCAACAACTGCTTGTGTAGCGATCAACAATATGCACTTGTTACGAGGGCTGATTGGTAAGCCTGGTTGTGGGCCTTTACATATGGCAGGACAACCAAGTTCCTCAGCGAATCGGACAGCAGGTGGAGTGGGTACTTATCCAGCACAACGTAATCCGATGAATCCTCAGCATATTGAAGAGATGGCGACTTTATGGAATGTAGAACCAGATACATTGCCGACAGGTCCGGAAAAAGGAATAGAAGAGCAGATTGATATGATAGAAGAAGGAAAAGTCACTTTTTTCTGGAATATTGGCACTAATCCTATGGTTTCTTTGCCTAATCGTCGTCGTGCACGCAAAGCGTTAGAAAAGATTTTTGTGGTTGTACAAGATCCTTTTTTAACAGAAACAGCAAAAGTAGCAGATGTTATTCTACCTGTGGCGTTATGGGGAGAAAAAGAAGGAACGATGGAAAATGCAGATCGTACAATCAATATTTTACGTAAAGCAGTAGAACCACCTCAGGGAGTCAAAAGTGATCTACAGATTTTGCTTGATTTTGCTGATCGAATGGAGTTAAAAGACAAAGATGGTCAACCGTTAATTGGTTATTCTACACCTGAAGAATGTTTTGAAGAATGGAAAACAGTATCTAGCGGTCGTCCATGTGATATGACAGGTATGACTTACGATAAGCTTGAGCAATCCAATGGACTACGCTGGCCTACCAATGATCAACATCCAGAAGGGACACCAAGATTGTACAGTGATTATAAGTTCCCCACACATGCTGATTATGCGCAAAGTTATACGAAAGATCAATTCAGTGGGCGACCCTTATCTCATGATGAATTTGTCAAAAAAGAAGCGAATGGACGGGCAATTCTACATCCAACTCGCTATCTGGCACCCACGGAACAACCAAATCAAGATTATCCGATGTGGCTTACAACTGGTCGGTTAGTATGGCACTGGCATACCCGTACCAAAACAGCTCGTGCTCCCCACCTACAGATGGCTGCACCAAATGGTTATGTAGAAATACATGAAGATGATGCCGCAGCGATGTCTATTGTACAAGGGGAAGTGGTACGGATTCGATCCCCACGGGGCTGGATTGAAGTACCTGCTCGGATTGGTAAAGCGGTGCAAAAAGGATTGGTATTTGTACCTTTTCATTATGGAAGCTGGGAAGGTAATCAAGCGGCTAACGAGTTAACTGCTGATTTCACAGATCCATTGTCCAAACAGCCTACATTCAAACAAGCCGCTTGTCGAATCGAAAAGTTACGCAAAGAACATATCGTAATCGGCGAAGAATCGGCTGAATATATTGCCGAACAATATAATATGACTGTAGAGCATCTGTTACAAGCCAATCGCTTAAATACACCGTATGATATTCAAATGGGACAATCGTTAGAAGTACCGATCTCTGTGCTTAACACACCTGTTCCACCGTATATCCCGCAACGAGGTTGAGCATAATTAATAAGAATGAAGTGAAAGCTAAACGTGCATTTTGTAGATCACAGCATATAGATTATTTGATCATAGATAAAGGAGAATAATCATGCTTATAGGTTTGCTACTACTTTTTATCATTGCGATTATGATCACATGGAGTAGCAAAAAGGATGTACCTGTTGTATCAACAGCCACTAGTAGTATTGTCATGGCTCTAGGTATTTTTATACAAGGAGCCTGGCAACAGCTATCAGGTTACAGTCCAAAGAGTATATGGACTTCTCTGTTAGTGATAATAACTGTAGGGATCTGGATATATTTGTTAGTAAGCTATATCGGTTCTATTCGCCGGGGTCGCTTGTATCAAGACCATCTAGCTGATCCTGTTATGCGGTTTGCTACTGGAACGTGGGTGGCAGGTACATCCACATTATTAATTGCTATTCATGCCTCATTTAATCACTTTATTTTAAATGAAATTATTCGCATTATAGCTATTCTCAATATAGGATTATGGTTAGTTGTGTTATATGTAATGTGTCGGGGTTGGTACCAAATCCTGCATCAATCTCAGATCCACCGTGTACATGGCATAATATTGCTGTCTACTGTATCCACGCAGTCTATCGTGCTCTTATTACATCAAATATTTAAGATCGATAATCTGTTATGGCTTCATCAGACTCTTATTATTATAGGGCTGATATTTTATATATGGAGTGTAGTGTTGATTGTCTATCGTTATGGGCATCATCGTCATCCTATAGTAGAGGAGTGGACAGATCCTAACTGTATTCTGTACGGAGCACTTGCTATTACCGGAGCGGCTGTACAAACCGTTCATGCTTGGTCTGATGTAGCGATTATTTATTTATGGTGGATCACGTGGATAATATTGATTATCGTTGAAGGAATAGAAGTGGTTCGTGCTATAAGACGTATTCAAGCTAAAGGATGGAGACAAGGGATTGGCATCTATAATACCGCACAATGGACTCGTTTATTTACATTAGGGATGTTTTATTTCTTTACTTTGCGTATCTACCCGTTATATCAGCAGTATACTGAATCACGATGGGCGCTTGAAATGTATCGCTGGATTTTGACAGGGGGTTCATGGATCATTAGTATATTACTTGTGATCGAGATTGGACTTGCTGTTCAAGCCCTATGGCATCACGCGCAGAGAAAGAGAGCAAAAACAAGCAATATGCCATAAAGATGAAAGAAATCTATCATTATTAGAATAGTCAAAAATAGAGAACTATTCGAGTTACCTATTCTTTTGCGAGAAAGCGACTTGACTTGGAGTATACTCCAAGTAGTAGAGTGTGTATAGAACCACTTCATCTACTACTAGAAAAGAGGGTATATACATGAGTCAGAACAAAACAGTGTTCATTACAGGAGCCAACAAAGGAATCGGTTATGAGACAGCGCAACAATTAGGCCGTCAAGGATATACAATACTGGTAGGAGCTCGTGATGAATCTCGTGGGCAAGAAGCGGTCGAAAACTTGTTGACGCAAGGAATAACAGCTCATTTTATACAGTTAGATGTTACAGATACAGCAACGATTGAATCAGCTTCCAAATACATTGAGCAACAGTTTGGTTCGTTAGATGTATTAATCAATAATGCTGGTGTTTCTATTGATGCCATGTCACCACCAAGTCAATACAAAGTAGCAAATATGCGTCTTGTGTATGATACCAATGTATTCGGAGTCGTTGAATTAACCCAACAGATGTTACCTTTATTACAGAAATCTTCTGCTCCACGCATTGTAAATGTATCCAGTGGATTAGGTTCTTTGACTCAAAATAGTGACCCTAATTATGAATATGCTGCTTTTAACGGATTAGCTTATGCCAGTTCAAAAGCGAGCTTAAATGCTGTAACCGTAATGTTTGCGAAGGAATTTAAAGACACTACGCTTAAAGTGAACGCAGCTGATCCCGGGTATACAGCAACCGATTTTAACGACAATACAGGACCACGTTCTGTAGAACAAGCGGCAACTATTATCGTAGAACTGGCTACTTTGGATGAAAAAGGTCCAACAGGGCAATTTTTCGATGAAAATGGTGTTGTACCATGGTGATATACATTTAATCAAGGAGATGACAATAGACGTATGATCGATATTCCTGAACACATGACATCTATTAAGGAAGCTGCTGAATTGACTGGATTGAGCGAAGACACTATTCGCTATTATGAAAAGATTGGGTTACTACCTTATGCAGATCGTCAGCCCAATGGACATCGAGCATACAGTAAGCAACAAATTCAAGGAATCATTTTTCTAACCCGACTCAAAGCGACAGGGATGACGTTAGAACAGATGAAGAATTATCGTGAATTAGCGGTAGTCGGTAAAAGCACATTAGACACAAGATTACAAATACTCAAAGAGCACCATCTCAAAGTCAAACAAAGTATTGCTGAGTTGATGGAGACACAACGCTTTTTGGAATATACGATAGATCATTATATAGAAACAGACCAGAATCCAGATATCCACAATCACGAATGTGATGCTGTCGTTAGTGAAAGAATGTTAGCTAAACATAGGTAAATGGATATCAACACATAAAAAAGACGTATCTTCTTTGAAAAGAGGATACGTCTTTTAATATGAAATATAATACTCTTTCTTGTTAGTTACCTGAAGATTGATGATCTAGTCAGCTAATCGCTCAGAAAGAGTATCATAGTATCATCGGTCTTATAGCTCTGCACCGTTTGTAGCAATTACATTTTTGTACCATTCAAATGAATCTTTTTTCGAACGATTGAGTGTACCATTACCATCATCATCTTGATCGACATAGATAAATCCATATCGTTTAGACATTTCAGAAGTCGACATACTCACAAGATCGATAGGACCCCAGCTTGTATAACCCATCAATTCTACACCATCAGCAATCGCTTCACGCATTTGTTCGATATGTTTACGTAAGTATTCGATGCGATACGTATCATGGATCGAACCATCTTCTTCTACTTTGTCAAATGCACCGAGACCATTTTCAACGATAAATAATGGTTTTTGGTAGCGATCATAGAAGTTGTTAAGCGTGACACGTAGACCGATTGGATCGATCTGCCAGCCCCAATCTGAAGCTTCCAAATATGGATTTTTGACACCGCCGAACAAGTTTCCAGCTGCTTTGTCACCCTCTGTACTTGTTGTTACCGTGATCGACATGTAGTAACTGAACGAAATATAATCAACAGTATATTTTTTGAGGATTTCATCATCGCCATCTTCTTTTTGAATCACGATATTATTTTCAGCAAAATAACGGTTCATGAATCTTGGATATTCACCACGTGCATGAACATCTGTAAAGAATAGATTCATCTGGTTATCATGTTGCGCTTGACGAATATCTTCTGGGTTACTGCTGAACGGGTAAGTCTCCATACGTGCTAACATACAACCGATTTGCGAACCTGGAATAATTTCATGACACAATTTAGTAGCGATTGAACTAGCTACAAATTGATGATGCAATGCTTGATACATCGCTTGTAGTTTGTTTTCTTCACGGTCAATAACGACACCGCCACCGGTAAATGCACTGATCGTTAATACATTGATTTCGTTAAACGTTAACCAGTATTTAACTTTATCTTTGTAACGTGTAAATACCGTCTCCGCATAACGTGCGAAATGGTTTACGACTTCACGATCAACCCAGCCGTTATATTTTTCAGTTAGACCGAGTGGAGTCTCATAGTGAGAAAGAGTCACCAACGGTTCAATATTATATTTACGCAACTCATCGAATACATTGTCATAGAATTGTAGACCTGCTTCGTTCGGCTGCTCATCGTAACCATTCGGGAAAATACGTGCCCAATGAATCGAAAGGCGGAACACTTTGAAGCCCATTTCGGCAAACAAAGCAATATCTTCTTTGTAACGGTGATAAAAGTCGATACCATCACGTTTAGGGAAGCGTGCTTCAAATTCACCACTTAGAATTTGTGCAATACGTTCAGAAGAAATTTCCATAGCATGGTTTGTAATACCACGTTCTTCTTTTGGAATATAAGCGATCATGTCCGCACTGGATAGACCTTTACCATCTACATCGTACGCGCCTTCTAATTGGTTCGCTGCTGTTGCTCCGCCCCATAAGAAGTCTTTAGGAAATCCTTGTTGTACATTCGTCATGTTCATTACCTCTTTCGTCATAGAGTATAAAAAAATATAATTGAGAACAATGCTGATCAAGCGAAAATACCCTATACATAACAAAAACCTAAACAGAAAATGCAAGGAAGTCTCTTATTAAGAGCACCTGTACACGATCCATTTAGGTTTTGCCTGCATGACCAGTCACAATCCTGAGTTATTTAATTATCTATCCTTATTGTAATACACAAGAATAGCGTTTTCAAGCACCTACCATAAATCTAACGTGAATCTTAGACAACTGCGGTTAACAGATAGTCTTGATTGTTCACTTCTGTTTCAGACGTTTTGAGGACATCAAGATAGCTGGCTGCATTGGTTACAATAACAGGCGTAGCTAGTACATAACCAGCGGCACGAATCTGCTCGATATCGAATTTGAGCAACAATTGTCCTTGCTCCACCACGTCGCCTTCTTTAACCATTTTTTCGAAAAATTGACCTTTCAGGCGAACGGTATTCATACCAACATGAATCAACATTTCGGCACCATCATTAGAAGTGATTCCAATCGCATGTCCTGTCGGGAAAACAGTTGTGATCG
Organism: Paenibacillus sp. PK4536; assembly: GCF_028594455.2. Classification (NCBI taxonomy): domain Bacteria; kingdom Bacillati; phylum Bacillota; class Bacilli; order Caryophanales; family Paenibacillaceae; genus Paenibacillus; species Paenibacillus sp. PK4536. The sequence continues at coordinate 3,978,229 of NZ_CP126313.1, read as the reverse complement.
TACCATTCACAGGTGAAGTCAATAGACCTGAAGTCGGTTCTATCGCAATCCCTTTACCCATCGCACCTGAAGAGAAAGCTGGATCTTCAAGCGATTCAAGCGGTAGGATCGTTCCTTGTAGTGGGCTGATAATCACTTCTTTTGCAATCACAGAAGCAGTGGTAGCAGTAGAGGTGTTTCCTGTTGGAGCAGGAGTATTATCTACAGTTGCTACGGTAGCTTCTTCTTTGAATCCAAGAATATATACTAAAAGACCAGCTAGTACAAAAGCGACCAACAGTCCAATAATAACAGCAACAAAACCAGTACCAATATACGTAGGCAAAGCAAGCAAACCTGGTAAAGCAAATGCGATCGCTCTAGAACCACCGGCACCGATAATAGCGCCACCTACAGCACCAGCAATACAAGCATAGATAAACGGTTTTTTCAATTTCAATGTAATTCCGTAAATCGTTGGTTCTGTAATTCCAAAAATAGCTGCAAGCGTCGAAGAACCTGCTAATGCTTTGGTATCTTTATTTCTAGATTTGAAAAATACACCTAATGTTGCACCGGCTTGAGCCATAACCGCAGCTGTAAGCATCGGCAACATCGGATCAAATCCGTTTGCTGCGATATTTCCAAGCATAATCGGAACAAAGCCCCAGTGTACGCCGAAAATAACAAATACTTGCCAGAATGCACCTGCTATACCACCTGCTAGAATTGGACTCAAATTATAAATCCATGTAAATCCAGAAGCTAATCCTTGACTGACCAAATGACCTACAGGTCCAAATACCAAGAATGTTAACGGAATAACAACTAACAAAGCGACCATCGGTACCAAAATATTTTTGACCGATTCATGGATAAACGAACTTGCAAATCGTTCAACATACGATTGTACCCATACCGCCAAAATAATCGGAATAACACTGGATGTATAGTTAACCAGTACAATAGGAATACTGAGGAACGATAGACTTATACCACTATCTAACGCTGTCAGAATCGTAGGATAGACCAGCGCACCTGCAATCGCAATCGACACAAACTGATTGGTTTTGAATTTGCGAGCTGCTGTAACAGCTAGGAAGATCGGTAAGAAATAAAATACGCTATCTGAAGCCGCATTAAGAACAAGGTATGTTCCAGATGTATTATCTAACCAGTGAAGTGCTAGAAAAAGAGCCACTAATCCTTTCAGTACCCCTGCGCCTGCTAATGCTCCAAGGAGAGGAGAGAAGATACTGGAAATAATATCAACCGCTTTACCTAGAACATTCGTATCTTTATCTGTAGAAGTGTTTTGCGCTTCAGTTGATTTTTCTACATCTTGTAGATTGGTTTCCGCCATAATTTTATCGTACACCTGACTTACCGAGTTGCCGATAACCACTTGAAATTGTCCACTATTTTCAACAACGGTGATAATACCCGGTGTTTTTTCTAAAGTAGCTTTATCTGCTTTACTGGAATCTTTTAATTTGAAACGTAGACGTGTTGCACAATGGAATACCGAATTGACATTCGATTCTCCGCCGACCAGTTTGATAATTTGTTTGGATAAATCTTGATTACTCATGATTGATAGCTCCTTTGGTTAATAAATACATCGCTAATAATAATATCCTCACTACATGTTGGCCGACATGTGTGGAAGGAAAGCTTAACTGTACGATAAAAGAAAAAAGAGAAGTTGCCGGCGCTCGTATTTTCTTTTATGAACAAGAAAAACCTAAACTCGTGGTGAAATAGACATCGTTTGAGCACGTCCTTTTCACCATCAGTTTAGGTTTTGCCTGCATAACCAGTCACAATCCTAGTGGATGGAATGTATTCAATTATGATTGTTCTTCTTCAATCGTTGTGCGCTCGGTCACCCGGTGAATATGAATCGTAAGATATACATATTCGTCTTTGCTTAAAGATTGCTGGTACGTTTTTTCCAAATAGTCATTGATTTTACTTACACATTCAAATGCTTTGACATATGCTGTTTTGACTTGATTATACAGGAATTCTTCACCGCTATAATGAATCTCTTTACGCAATAGTCGCATCGCAAAGTATTGTAGATGTGTCACAAAGCGAGAGTAGTTGAGTGACGATTCATCCAGTACAATTCCATAATGGTAAGTCACAATATTCAGTACATGTTGTACAATCTCGGTCATTTTAATAGTCGCTTGCATTTCATTACCATCCATACGTGCATTTACAATATGAAGAGTGATAAAACCAGCTTCATCTTCGCCAAGTGAAATGCCAGTGCTGTCTTTGATCATTTGCAGAGCATCTTGACCTACACTATATTCCTTTTTGTAAAAGCGTTGAATTTCAAAAAGCAATGCATTTTTGATATGAAGCTTCTTCTCATGACGTTCTAGTGCAAAATGAATATGATCTGTTAACGTAAGATAAATATTATCGCTCAACGTGGTACCTAGAACTGTATTCGCATGGTTCACTATTTCATTCACCAGCTCCAAATGGGAGACAGGAATTTCATTTAATAACTCGGTTAATTTAGCCGTAAATTCGTTCTCATTTAGCATAAAGATTTTATCGATTTTATGATCGTCAACTGTATCGCCAATAACTTTTTTAAAAGAAATCCCTCGACCCATAACGATAATTTCTTTGCCTTTTTGATTTTTGGTCAGTAGCACATTATTATTTAATATTTTCTCTATAATCATAATCTTCCACCTACAATTCTAAAATAAACGGGCTAATCGAATGCACAGGATATAGCTATACATGAATATAGATATAAAAAATGCCCGAAATCATTCCAATACCATTTTTCTACAAAATGATATTACAATAATCTCAGGCATTGCCCGCTTGACCGGTCACAATCCTTTAACTGACTTTATTGTAGTATATAATAAAAGCGATTACAAGAGCGATTCACAGATTTTTTGTAAGGTTTGTACTTTAGTCGTCAAATAACATGATATTGTCGTAATTTGTCTTATGTAAAAAGGATGTAGTAATGTTATAATTAACATATCAACTATCGCAGGATAGGAAAAGGAGGTGAATTCCTTGTTTGAAATGCATGATTGGATTCCGTATTTATTTTCGATTGGTCTATTGATTACAGTCAGCTACGGATATATTGCTCATCTCTATTGTGGAATTACTGAGTTTTGGATCAGTAGCAGGCAAGTGCGTGGACATTACGATTTACCTTTACTGATTTTAAAAACAATACATTGTACACCGATTACACTGGCGCGCATGATACGCCGCAAGGAAGCTCCTGATGAAGATGCAGGAGATTGCCCATCCTCGTTGAGCCATAAGCAACAACATCAACGAGGAGGAACAACATGCAATTATTCAAGGGATTCACACTTACGGGGAAAAAGGGTCGTCTTTACGGCTTAGCACTTGGCTTGATCATGATGATGTTATTAGCAGGATGCGGTACCACATCTGTACAAGAAGTAAATTCAACCACACCAGGATTTTTTACTCATTATGTTGTCTTTCCATTAACCTATAGTATGGAACATATTGCTACATGGTTCGGTGGAAGTTACGGTCTAGCGATTATTATTTTGACACTTGCTGTACGTTTTGCTTTATTCCCTTTGATGATGCGTCAAGCTAAAGGTCAACAGGGTATGAAACGCAAAATGAGTATTATGCAACCAGAACTAGATAGGTTGAAAAAGAAATATGAAAACAAAACGGGTGCAGAAGACAAGCAAAATCAACAAAAAGAAATGATGGAAATTTATAAAAAGCATAGCTTTAATCCGTTAAATATCGGTTGTCTGCCAATCTTAATTCAATTGCCTATCCTATCCGGAATGTATACAGCAATTCGTGCGACACCTGAACTAGCTTCTCACTCTTTTCTCTGGTTCAAATTGGGAGAGCCCAACTGGATTATGGCGATTATTGTAGCTTTACTGTATATGCTGCAAGCTAAAGTATCGCAATACAATATGACACCTGAGCAACAAAAACAGTTTGCAATAATGGGTTATTTATCGCCGATTATGATGGCATTTTTCTCATTCAGTGCTCCTGCGGCAATGCCGTTATACTGGATGGTTAGTGGATCGTTCTTGTTAGTACAGACATTATTATTCCGCAAAATGTATCCGAATAGTATTCCTGTACAGACAGCACTTGAGATCGAAGTAGAACCTGAGCCTGAAATGCTAGAACCGACTAAGATTAGCAATACAAAAGCTAAAAAGTTAGCTCGACAAGCTAATCAAGCGAAAAATAATAAGTCTGCTAAAGCGTAATAGGCACAATAAAGGTTACAATCACAAAAGGTCATCACTCTTTTTCAAGGAGGATGATCTTTTTGATATGATAAAGATAAAACAGAGATAGAGAGTGAAAGACAAAGGAGAGCTATACTGATGAAAATAGTTAAAATGTTGCTTCAAATTGCTGTGTTGTACCTATTTTATCTGATCGGTACATGGATTCAGCAATACTTCCATTTATTTATACCGGGTAGTGTATTAGGTATGTTATTGTTATTTGCTTTGCTAATGTTAAAAGTATTTCCTGAAAAGTGGATACAGACAGGAGCCAATACGCTGTTATTCTATTTACCGCTTTTCTTTATACCCGCTACAGTCGGTGTGATTGAGCATTTAGATTTATTTGCAGGTAAAGGATTATTACTTATTCTTATCGTCGTGATCAGTACGCTATTTACGATTGGAGTGACCGGTTATGTAGCACAGTGGTTTATTACACTTGCTGATCGCTCGAATCAAAATAAAGCATCCTCTACTTCGATCCCTGATCATCAACTGATCTATGAAAGTAGAGATCAGCCCAAATGAATATATGGATCGTTCTATTGATGATTGTTATGACGCTATGTTTGTATATTTTAGCAAGCCTACTGTATAAACAGGTTCGTGTATCAGTTCTTATTCCAGTGTTAACGACTACTTTTATGATTGTTGTTATTTTATTGCTTACACATACTTCGTATTCTACCTATATGGCGGGTGGAGAATGGATCAGTAAATTGATGGGTCCAGCCGTAGTAGCTCTTGCTTATCCGCTGTATCGACAACGTCATTTGTTCAAGCAATATGGATTATCGATTCTAGGAAGCGCCTTGATTGGGGTAGTGGTCGGGATGTTAAGCGGAGTAGGGATGGCGCTTGTATTAGGATTCAGTGAGCCTTATATTATCTCGATTATTCCCAAATCAGTCACCACACCTGTCGCGCTTCAGATTTCGAATAATCTAGGCGGAGAAGCTTCGCTAACTTCTGTATTTGTAATGATTGCTGGATTTACAGGTGTCATCTTAGGGCTAGGATGTCTCAAATTATTTCGAGTTAAAAATGCAATAAGTGTCGGTATAGCGCTCGGTATATCTTCGCATGCTCTGGGAACCGCAAAGGCACTTGAACATGGGGAAATCGCTGTATCTATGGGATCATTAGCATTAACGATTAGCGCGATTGTTTCTTCTTTTATCGGGCCATTGATCTTAGTCGCTATTTATCATTGAATACAGGTCAATTATAACGCTGGCAAAAAGCTATTTATCGGTATCTATCGGTAAATAGCTTTTTTGACATGCTTACATCTAAACAGACTTTGGATCAAAAAGGTAACATTGATCTGATTATGGGTAATGCTTAGAAGAGATATGTTGAAATAGGTATATTAAAAAAATGATAATGACATGTCATGCTAAGGAGGCAAATAGAGATGAGCCATAAAGTAGAAACGATGATCGAACATCAATTTGCTGAAGTTAATGGAGTTAAATTGCATTATGTGATCGGAGGAAAAGGACCTACTGTGATGTTGCTACATGGTTTTCCTGATTTCTGGTATACATGGAAAGAGCAGATTCCGATGTTGATCGAAGCTGGTTATCGTGTGGTAGCTCCTGATCTACGAGGATACAATTTGTCTTCCAAACCAGAAGGGGTAGATCATTACAGTATTGATACGTTATGTGCAGATGTCAATGGATTAATAGAACATTTAGGGGAAGAACACGTCTATTTAACAGGGCATGATTGGGGCGGTAATATCTCGTGGTACTTTACGATGATGTATCCGCATCGTGTTCGCCGTTTAGCGATTCTCAATATGCTACATCCTGAACGTTTGCAGACAGGATTACGTACATTACCGCAATTGCGGAGAAGCTGGTATATGTTCTTTTTCCAAATTCCTAAATTACCGGAGAAAGCACTGGCAAGAGACAACAATCATATGCTACGGACTATTTTCAAAAAAGAACCGAAAGAACCGTTTTCCGATCAAGAAGTGCAGGTGTATCTCAAAGCATTTGAGCAAAAAGAAACGCTCAGTGCAGCAATCAATTATTATCGAGCGATGTTCCGTCGATCATCAGCAACCAAAAAAGCACAGATGCGCAAAATTGAGCAACCTGTACTTATTTTATTTGGTGATCTTGATCCGCATTTATCCAAAGACCTTGCTAATCCACTACCGGAATGGGTACCGAATACAGAGATTCATCATTATGATGATGCAACACACTGGATACAACATGATAAGCCAGCAGAAGTAAGTCAACGACTCATTGCCTTTTTTAAATAATACTAATCTTGTCATGATCGACAAATTATAATGTTTGTCCATTATCGACAGTCACTAGCTGACCGGTCATGGATTGTTGTTGTAAAATAGCACAGATTAACGAAGCGATATCAACAGGAGTCGATACTCGTTCTAACAATGACTGTGTTGTCAAACGTTCCATTTTCTCTTCATTTCCAGCCCACCAACGTGTATCTACTGCGCCCGGAATAATGCAATTGACACGTATATGTGGAGAGAGTGCTCTTGCTAACGATTTGGTTAACGTATGCACAGCACCTTTGGAGACAGCATAAGGAAGAGAAGAACCGTAGCCTGTAGTGCCTGCAATACTACCTAGATTGATAATAGATCCTTGATGTGCCTGTTTCATCCATGGCGCTACAGCTTGAGCACAATAAAACATTCCTTTGACATTAATATTGTATAGCTCATCCCAGATATCATCAGTGATCTGTTCCAAATCAGCAAAAGGCAGTTGTCTGGTGATACTGGCGTTATTCACCAAGCCATCGATTTGACCATACGTATGGATAACTTTTGTAATCATATCTTGTACTTGATGTTGCCTAGATACATCGGCTTGAATTGTGATAGCTTGTCCACCATTTTGTATAATTTGTAGAGCAGTCTCTTCTGCTTGTAGCTGTGAACGGGAGTAATTAATAATTACTTTTGCTCCTTGTTCAGCAAGTTGTAAGCAAGTTGCCTGTCCTATTCCTGTACCTCCGCCTGTAACGATGACAACCTTATTGATCCATTCCATGTATAGCGCTCCTTTAGCCTTCGTACTTGTTTGTTGTTTCTATTGATAGTGTAAAAGAAGATAAAAGGTCTGTATAATAGTTAGAAATGATATTGGATATTAAAAATAATGATATCCAAATCTACTGTTTTTACATATAAGAAAACGAGTAAAGAAAGGTGGCAACGGATTTGGAAAGTAGTGATTTGCGTATTTTTCGGATTGTGGCTCAAGAGCAGTCTATTTCCAAAGCGGCACTAAAAATGGGATATGTACAGTCGAATGTTACATTACGTATTCAGAAGTTGGAAAAAGAACTGGGTCAATCGCTATTTGAGCGTAGTAATAAAGGCATAACGATTACAGAAGCAGGGCAACAATTGTGGAGCTATGCAGATCAGATTGTCGATTTGTTAGATGAAGCTACTCGCATTTTAAAAGCAAAATCACCTTCGTATCAATTACAATTAGGAGCGACACCGACTGTAGCGGCTTCTAGATTGCCGCAGTGGTTACTTGCTTATTATGAAGAAAATAGGGATGTAGAAGTCTCTATTCAAACGCTTGGACAGATTGAATTAATGAATCAAGTTATAAATCAAAAGTTAGATGGATCTTTTATTAGTAGTCAATACCATCATCAAGATATTCAATCTGTCTTTGAATATAATGAACAGTTAGTTATTGTATCTGCTAACCATATTCATACCGAATCAGAGTTACTTCAACAACGGTTAATCGTTAATACATTTCCGGATTGTCCGTATCGAAGATATTTAGAAGAGTGGTATCACACCAAAAGTAAAAGTCATTCTATTCAACAACCACCTCGTGTGATAGAAGTAGATACAGTAGAAGCTATTATCCGTGCAGTCACTGAAGGACTAGGGATATCTTTATTACCTGAACGTATCAGTCATTCTTATTCACAGCTTCATAGTCATATATTGCCAATATCGTTGCAACAAGCGCGTATTCAATTTGTAATTTCAAAGCGTAATACACCTTCTACAACGTTATCTTCGTTTATCAATCTGCTCATCAACAGTGAACATGAATAGATTATGTGGTTAAATGATATCCTATTTACTTTGTAGAACTTGCAGATTATACATGGTTAAACTATAATATATGAATAAGTGCTCATATGTTATTTTTAATTATGATATTACCTACTGAATAAGAATAGAGGTGCAGGTCAATGAGTAATAAAAGTCATAACCATACCGAACATACTGCATGCGATCATGATCATGAAGAACATCAACATTCCAAAGGCAAAAAGCACAATCATTCTCACAGTCATGGGCATTCTCATGGACACGGGCATTCCCATTCTCACGGGCATGGAGCGAATAAAAATGCTTTGAAATTATCTTTTTTCCTGATTGCCAGTTATATGATTATCGAAGTGATTGGTGGATTAATGACCAACAGTCTAGCTTTATTATCAGATGCAGGGCATATGCTCAGTGATGCAGCGGCTCTGGGGCTTAGTTATTTAGCAATGACGTGGGGACAGAAGCAAGCGAGCAAGTCCAAAACATTCGGGTATAAGCGATTTGAAGTATTAGCAGCATTTATTAATGGTTTGGCGTTGTCTGTTATTTCGATCTATATTTTCTGGGAAGCTTTTCAGCGATTTGCAAATCCACCTGGCGTTATGAGTGCAGGGATGTTAACAATCGCGGTTATTGGTTTGCTAGTTAATATAGCAGCGGCTTTCATTTTAATGCGTGGGGATACTTCAGAAAATCTGAATATTCGTAGTGCGTTTCTACATGTATTAGGTGATCTATTGGGTTCAGTCGGTGCAATTGTAGCTGCTTTATTGATTATGTTCTTTGGCTGGAATCTAGCCGATCCTATTGCAAGTGTGATTGTAGCCGTACTGGTTGTTCTAAGTGCGTACCGTGTGACTCGCGATTCTATCCATATCTTGATGGAAGGTACGCCAGTTAATATTCATACTGAAGAAGTAGAACAGTCTTTACTACAGATTGATCATGTTGTAGAAGTACATGATCTGCATGTCTGGGCATTATCTTCAGATATTATTTTGCTAAGTTGCCATATTGTCATTGAAGATCAAGCTTACTATAGCGTAGTGATGGAGCAAGCTCAGAAATATATCAAAGAGCAATATGAGATTAACCATATTACCATCCAGATTGATACACCGGGAATACAATGTAATATTGCGCATCAGTAGTGAGTATAAACAAAAAAGGGAACTATACCATAACGGTGTAGTTCCCTTTTTGTATTCATGTTAACGATGAACCACTAGCTTCATACGATAAATGATTCTTTTACTTATGAGTCAGATGTTCATGCGTCTGTAAAAATATCTCTTCTACATGATAATCATCTAACGAATAAAAAACGGTTTTGCCTACTTTGCGCCGCTTCACAATTCGCATATTACGTAAATACCGAAGTTGATGCGAGATTGCAGATTGAGTCATATCTAATACACTGCATAGATCATGTACACATAGCTCTTTTTGCGAAAGAGCATAGATTAATCTAATGCGTGTTGGATCTCCTAATGCTTTGAACAATTCAGCCATATCGTTAGCGGTTGTACCGTCAATAAGCTCATTCTTTATCTGTGCAAGCATCTGTTGTGAAGCTTCACTGCTATGGTTACACTCGTCTATAATAGCATCCGACTCCAATATGCTCACCTTCCTAACACGAATTAATAGAAGTACTATGATTCAATAAAGAAATGCTGTGATGCAACAAAATATCTACATACAGTATACCAAAGATCGTTGAGATTACGAATAGCAGAATATTTCTATTTTTATGATTTACCATTTGGACATGCATCAGTATGGCGATATTTAATAAATAGTAGGACTCTATTGCCAAACATATTAGTATATACTAATATATAACGTATCAGTGTTCACTAATATGATAAAAGGGAGATACAAAAACTATGGAAAATAACTATTGCGCAGACACTAACATATCGATCGATACGAGAACTAAATTTATTCGTGGATTTTCAGATAAGACACGTTTGCAAATATTAGATTGTTTATTAGAAGAAGAAAAAACAGTCAGTCAGATCGTAAATGCGATTCAAGGCAATCAATCGAATATTTCTCAACATTTATCCTGTCTTAAAGGATGCGGAATTATCACTGGACGACAAGAAGGCAAATATGTCTATTACCAACTTGCCAATGCCAAAATCAAATTACTTCTTGCTATGTTCGATGAAGCATTGGTAGAAGTTGAATCTAAAGTCGCTTGTTGTGAACAAAATGAAGTGTTGATTCCTGCACAGGGTGGTGCAGAGCATGGAGAATAAAGAACAAGAATCCAAATCATGTTGTGCGTCTACCGCTAAAAATTCAATTCCCATAGTCAGTCCCGATCAAGGTCTATCTGCACATATTGTGGCTGATGATCCTATACCTTATGATCAGCGTAATACTCATACCGTTAAGTCTACTGAATATCGAATTCAAGGAATGGATTGCCCTTCATGTGCCGTTACAATTGAGAAAAGTCTCAAAAAGTTGAAAGGCGTAGAATTTGTAGAAGTTCATTTTTCAACCAGTAAAATGAATATTGCAGCTACGGCTGATCCCAATCTAATTATGCGTGAAGTGAAACGAGTCGGATTTGATATTTCTCCTATGGGTGAGGAGCAAGAGAGATCGAGTGAGCCTTCCTTTTGGAAAAGCTGGTTACCGATGTTTCTATCGGGTGGTTTGCTAATAACGGCTTTGGTATGTACATGGTTAGCAGTCTTGCCAGTAGTCTCGATAGTATTATATGGGGCTGTACTTATTATTTGCGGAACCAAACCAGTCAAAAGTGCTTTTTTTGCAGTCAAAAGTCGATCACTTGATATGAATGTATTGATGTCAGTAGCTGCTATAGGTGCTGTATGGATAGGAGAATGGGGGGAAGGAGCAACAGTCGTATTCTTATTTGCACTGGGGAACACACTTCAACAGAAGTCTTTAGAACGCACACGTTATTCAGTCAAAGGATTACTGAATCTGGCACCTGCATCTGTCTGGATCATGCAACAGGGCAAGATGATACAGCATCCTGTAGAAGATATACAAATAGGTGAGACCATTATAGTTAGGGCTGGCGATAAAATACCTTTGGATGGAATTATTATAGATGGACAATCTCATGTGAACCAAGCTCCTATAACAGGAGAATCGCAACCCGTTACCAAAACAAACGGCGATATTGTATATGCAGGGACTTTAAACGAAGAAGGACTGTTAACGATTCAGGTGACGACAACAGTTAAAGATACAGTAGTCGCCCGTATGATTCATATGGTTGAAGAAGCACAAGCGAATAAGGCACCGATGCAAGCATTCGTTGATCGCTTTGCTACAATTTATACACCGATTGTTTTTGGGATCGCTATTGTTGTGTCTGTCGTACCGCCTTTGTTATTCAATGGTGATTGGTCTGAATGGTTTTATCGGGGATTGGAATTACTGGTGATTGCTTGTCCTTGCGCATTAGTCATTTCTACACCTGTAGCAATTGTGTCTGCGATAGGGATTGCAGCCAAGAAAGGCGTATTGATCAAAGGTGGATCTGCGTTAGAAGCGATAGCAGGTTTACAGATCATAGCATTCGACAAAACAGGTACATTAACAGAAGGCAAGCCTCATGTGGTGGGAACGTATCCGATAGAAGCTACAGAAGCTGAATTATGGAGTATTGCAAGTTCGATAGAGCAACAATCTTCTCATCCGATTGCTTTAGCTATTACAGCTTATGCCGATCAGCATGCAATTCCTCAATTACCTGTGACTTCTGTACAGACAATAGCAGGCAAAGGCGTACAAGCTTCTATAGATAATCAGACTTATTATATTGGTCATGTCGGATGGCTAGAAGAAATCGGAGCACCTGTCACTAAGGTAACAGCGTATATAGATAGACTTCATCATGAAGGTGTCTCTATTATGGTCGTGGGTTCAATTAACCGTATTATTGGCATTATCATTGTTGCTGATCAAGTTCGATCTACAGCTTCAGAGACATTACAGCAGTTGAAAATAGCAGGAGTAGCATCGACGGTTATGTTAACAGGCGATCATCAACAGATTGCGCATCAAGTAGCTCAAGTTACTGGGGTTGATCAGTACTGTGCTCATTTATTACCTGAAGATAAAATGAATCGAATAAAAGAGTATCAACTACAAGGGAAAAAAGTAGGGATGGTAGGAGATGGGATTAATGATGCACCTGCACTAGCTACAGCAGATGTAGGTATAGCGATGGGTGGAGCAGGTACCGATACAGCGATCGAAACGGCGGATATTGTATTAATGGCAGATCATTTAGAACAATTGCCGTATGCTATTACACTGAGCCGTCAGACGTTGCGTATTATCAAACAGAATATTTGGTTTTCGATTATGATTAAATGCGTTGCTTTAATATTTATTTTCCCGGGTTGGCTTACATTATGGGTAGCTGTACTGAGCGATACGGGAGCCGCTTTATTGGTGATTTTAAACAGTTTAAGAGTACTCAAAAGTAAGTAAAAACAACAGGAGCCTTCGAAGTTAGATGAAGGCTTTTTGGTTTTGAAACAGTTTTTTGTAAAATAATTGATGACAATAAATTTACTATTGTCATCTTTTTTGATTTGTAACCTTTACTCTAAAAAGTCCTGAAAATCACGAAATATACACATTTTTAGCGAAAAATCGGCAAAAAAGTTTATTATAAAGTTTGACAAGATGCATCCTTATGCCTTAAAGTGGTCAATAGTTACAAAATATTAATATTTGCCGAGTTTCAAATTTGAATTCCAAATTGATTTACTCTAAAGGCATCGAAGGGAGAATTTTTTTAGTGAAGAAAGTCGTATTATCGCTACTTGGCGCTGCAATCATTTTCTCAGCTCAGCCAACAAATACTTTTGCTAGCACATCTAATCTTGATCAAGCCGTTAGCGGTGTAATGGGAACACCTTACGTTTGGGGAGGTACAACAACCAACGGATTCGATTGTTCCGGTTTTACACGCTACGTTTTTAATAAATTTAATATAGAATTACCACGCACAGCTAATGTGCAAGCCAAAATGGGTACATACGTGTCAAAAGGTAATTTGAGTGCTGGTGATCTTGTTTTCTTCAATACAAGTGGACGTGGAATATCTCATGTAGGCGTTATGGTAGATGGTAGAAATTTTGCACATGCTTCAACAAGTCATGGTGTAACGATCAGTAGTTTGTCCGAGTCTTATTTCCAAAATCGTTATGTTACTGGAAGACATGTTGTTAGTCAATGGGCATATCAAAGTATGATGGAAGAAAAATAAAAAAAGACTGCGATTTTGGTCGCAATCCTTTTTAAATGTATACGTATATGAATCACATAAGCTGTGAATATTCCAAATCCCTTGGTTAATATAAGGGATTTTTATTTTGCCTATTGTTAGATTCTCCAGCTTCCTTGCAGTCTGCGAATCAGTACAATCTGTCCAGCATGATAAGCATCATGAGGAAGCCAGCGTGCAATCGCTTGTCCCCATGTCTGATCTCCAGCAGGACGCATTTCTTGCAGTTTAACTTCATCCCATTTGGTAAGTTCAAGTTCAATAGCGGTAGCAAGTCTTCTTGTTTCCTGAAGAGTGTGTTGCCATTCACCATTTTGGTCAGCCTTATCAGTAATTTCAAATGTTTGATCGTTATTGTCAGCACGAGGGCCTGGATCAATATTTTGCATATGACAGAGTAATTCATGATTGTAATAATTAATATGGTGCACCAATTGCCAGATACTGTTACCACCACCAGGTGGAATCCATGCGGCTTGCTCACTTGTAACCCCTTCTAATGCGACAGATAACGGTACAATCCAATCTTCATGTTCCCAAATATCTTTTTTCTGCAAAAGAAGTAGATCTAACATGTTGGTATTCGTCATATGATCCTCCTCATGAGTAGTTGATGTAACTGGCTAAAGAGATATTAAAGCGTTACAATACATATACCACAAAATAAAGAATTGTAACCACCTTTATACATTAAAGAACGTTACACCTTCGAAGCTATGTAGAAAAGTGCAAAAGGAGTACAGATCAATGGATACATTATGGACCGATTTTATCAACAGTGACTGGCACGATTTTCGAGAAAGTGGTAAACATGAAGATCGCTTAATCCTGTCTTCGTGGCAAAAGCAATTTTTGCATGATTGGCAGTTAAAATCTTCTGTTCCGGCTACAGATATTGAGCTAAAAGCGCTCCAAACCTTAAGAAAATTATTGCATAATTATACATTAGCTATCGTTAAAGAATCATCAGCCGATATGATCGATTGGAATGAACTGAATCGCATCATGGCACAATCTCCTGTGATCAGACAGTGGAATAAAGATGATGAAGAAAATAGACATGTAACGTATATACCGTTAGTCCAAGATTGGAATAGCCTGATGGCTGAGGTTGTATCGGATTTCGTGCATACCGTATTGGATCAAGATATCCAGCGGATACGAATCTGTGATAATCCAGATTGTCGCTGGGTATTTTATGATGATACACGCAGCCGAACCAAACGGTATTGTGAAGATAAAACATGTGGAAACCTGATGAAAGTCAGACGATTCCGTGCTAAAAAAGGGTCATCACGATCCCAATAGATATGCTTTTTATCATCTTATTGTATTGTTATTATAGAAGAAAATAGCAATTGATAGAGTAGATCAATAACAATAATAGTTGACAAGAAGATCTATTACATACATTATAGACATTATATATCTGTAATAGATTTAAAATACATTGAAAAGAGGAATATACATGACAACCATAAGCACAAATGACTTCTTTGATCCCTCTGTATGGGAACAAGCATGGCAAGACGATTCGTTTACAGCTGTGAAGCAAATGAGAGCAGCAGGTATGGACCCTGCTCATTCGTTTGACCACAAAGCCGCCGAGTTCAATCAACAGGTATTTTCAGAAGAAGGTCAACAAAGAACCAAACGAATTCTTAATTGGATTCAAGGACAAGATGTGAATTTTGAGAATGCTTCCATTCTGGATATTGGAGCAGCATCTGGTGGGTTTTCGATTCCATTTGCAGAGCGAGGAGGAGTAGTGACATCGGTTGAACCATGTGCACCTTTGCTTGATTTATTAAAAGAAAATGCAGATACATTAACATCAGGAAGTGTCACGATCTTTGATGAAGAATTTCAAGACATTGATATAGAAGCTAAAGGGTGGAAGCAGGCATTTGATCTAGTATTTGTATCCATGTGTCCGGTGCTTGTCGATTGGGCTAGTGTTGAGAAAATTCTAAGTTGTGCTCGTCAATTCTGCTATATTAGCTCCACAGCAGGACCAAGAGAACACAGTTTGATGAATGAAGTACTACCGCTGCTTAGTGATCACAATCAACCGATCAAACCTCAAATTCGACATCAAAGTTCAGATATGGGCTATTTACTTCATCTATTATATCTTAAAGGGTATGCCTATGAGTCGATTATTACACATGAAATGAAAACAGTTGAAATGTCTAAGCAGGATGCGTTAGAACATGTGATCATGATGCTTGGCTTACA
The DNA here is from genome assembly GCF_028594455.2 of Paenibacillus sp. PK4536. Classification (NCBI taxonomy): domain Bacteria; kingdom Bacillati; phylum Bacillota; class Bacilli; order Caryophanales; family Paenibacillaceae; genus Paenibacillus; species Paenibacillus sp. PK4536. Next base: position 3,962,322 of record NZ_CP126313.1, on the reverse strand, counting down.
TCAAGTGGATATACGCCCGGATGCGGAACAAGTGATTTCCAATTATCTAGATCGGCAGTATCCTTCAGGTACGGTTACGATGGAGCAAGGTGGACGTTTTGGTAAAGTATTGATTCGACTACAAGATCAACGTATGTATACAAAAGAATGATCTACAAGCACATCGTCTGAATCACACCCATAGATGATGAATAAGCATCCTATATTCGCATCATATAAGCCTTATACTCATATGATATAAAAAGTAGAACAGTGTCTTTTAACAGCTGTTCTACTTTTTTTGAGATCAGAAAGGTTAAATCAATAATAGATTTTTGACACGTTTGACGAAAAGTTGTTCTGCTTCTGAAACTGTATTGTTACTCGACGTTACAGACCAGAGATACGAAGGTTCTTCCGATACAATTTCAAAAGGAATCGTTACAATTCCCCGATTCTGATACATGGTATATCCACGAAAAGAATAATCGGTACCGATCGTCACTGCAATATCTTCTTTCACCGCTTTGAGAATAGCTTCCACATTGTTACTTTGGAATAAAATATCCGGTTTATCTAACGTATTCACAAATGCCACAATATAAGGATCGTTGTATAATACAAATGGATAGTCTTTCAAATCTTGTAAAGTGACAGATGTTTTAGTCGCCAGAGGAGAATGCACGCTAACCCCTAACACCATATTATCTTTCATTAACGGTTCAAATTTAAGCTTAGGTGTAGATGGTAAATGAATATCTCTTAATAGAAAGAAGCCGATATCACTTCGTTCGTTCATCACATCATCAATGACAGCATCGGTGCTATTTTCTTTGATCTCAATCCGGCTATTTGGAAATTCTTTTTTTAGTTCAGTAATTACATCGATCAGTAAGGAGATTGGACCCGGAATGGTCGAAATACGCAGTTTGGCATTATTCATTTCTCCATAGCTCTGTGCTTCAGACTTTAGTTCTTCGATCTGTTTGAGAATACGACTGGCTTTGGTAATAATACTTTGTCCTTCAGGCGTAACCGTTGTACCAGAGCGAGAGCGAATAAATATCCGCATTCCAATTTCTTGTTCAAATAAAGAGATTGATCGACTGACTCCCGTTACAGTAATATGGCAATTCTCAGCCGCCTTGGTTAACGATCCGCATTTGGCGACTTCAATAATATATTCCAATTGCTCTATATTCATAGGTGTTTTTCCTACTTTCTTCTTCTAATAACTAGATCATTTATATCTGCAAAATCTATAGTTGACTAAAAGGTTACACAAGTCTACTTATGGTAGATATAGTGTACTACAAGTATATGTTATATTGAAACTACATAGCTTTCTTTCATTATTCACTTAGATCTTATTACCAGCTAAGCGAATAATTACAACCAACCTATGCGTAAACAGGTTGGTTTATTTATGGGTTACTGTATATGACGATTATGATCTACAGGAGGAGTGTTATTATGAAAGTCAAAAAATACGCAATATATAGTGTGATTGTAGTAGCGATCGTACTTTGCTTTTATGCGGTATTTACATGGGGGAGACAAGGGCATTTACTAAACGCCAAAGCATCAACCTCTACACCGACAGCTTATGTAGAATCTGATGTGATTAATGCCAGCTTTAAAGTAGCCGGTAGAGTGGATCAAATGGTAGTTCAAGAAGGACAACAAGTGAAAAAAGGGCAGATGATTGCGCGTCTGGAAAGTAAAGAATTACAAAATAAAGTCGCTCAAGCTAAAGCCGCTGTCGAAACAGCTAATGCGAATGTTGCTCAAGCTGAAGCAGGTGTGGCTCAAGCGCAAGCTGGCATGACTCAAGCACAAGCAGGCAAAGTACAAGCCAGTGCAAGTGTGACTGAAGCGCAAGCGGCTGTTAATGCAGCACAAGTCAAAAAAAGTCAGGGCGAAATGACAGTCGATGTTACAGCCAATACCGCTTCTAGCAAAATAGAAGAAGCACAAGCCGCCGCCAAAGCAGCTAAAGCAAAATGGGAAGCACTGAAAAGTGGAGCAAGACCGGAAGAAATTAAACAAGCCAAAGTGAATATGCAGATTACCAAAGAAGCATTGGCTACTGTAAATAAAAGTCTGAAACGTGTGCAGCTATTACATACGAATGGTCTGGCGACCGAAGCGGCACTTGATCAGGCAACGATTGAACAAAAGCAAGCTCAAGCGAAATACGATGCCGCAGTGCAACAGTTACAATTGGTACAAAAAGGAAGTCGTCAACAAGAAATAGATGCGGCTGAAGCCTTGTACCAACAAGCATTAGCAAGTGTCAAAGAAGCGCAAGCCGGACAAGGGCAAGTTGCTTTGCAACAAGAAGGAGTCAAAGCCGCTTCCGCAGGGATCGATCAAGCACAAGGTGCAGTAGCGCAGGCGCAGGGTGCTGTGGCTCAAGCAGACGGAGCGATTGAGCAAGCGACAGCGACACTGACACAAGCCAAATCCAAAGTCAAAGCAGCACGTTCTCAAGTCAGTCAAGCCAAAGCGGCTTTGCAAGAAGCGCAAACTTATTTCAGTTATACCGTATTACGAGCTTCTGTGGATGGAGTGATCCAGTCCAAATCACTGAATATCGGTGAAATGGCAAGTGCAGGCTTCCCGGTCTATGCGTTAGAGACGACCAGTCAGCGCTGGGCTAAATTTTATGTTACAGAAACCGAACTCAATGGATTAAAAGTAGGCGATCCTGTTCAAGTCACTTTATTATCCGGAAATACTACGGTTAAAGGAAAAGTGAGTGTGATCGATGCCGCCGCTGATTTTGCCATTCAAAAACCAAGTCAGACTTCTGGCGATACGGATATTCGTTCATTTGGAGTTAAAGTGGAGTTGCTAGATTTACCGAATACTATTCCTACAGGTTCAACCGTGATTTTCCATGGCAAAGGAGTTCAGTAATATGCAGCGGCTTACTATAGGAAAGGTATTCCGCGAAGAACTTGGCTTGATGCTTAGAGATAAGAAGTTAATTATTATTTTGCTGATTACACCTATCTTGTATTCTGTATTGTTTGGCTTTCTATACTCCCATGAACGGATTACAGAAATTCCAATCGTTGTGTACGATGGTGATAATTCGCAATTAAGCCGGCAAATTATTCAGGCGTTCGATGCTACAGATACGTTTGCTGTAACCAAACAAAGCTGGAATCAAGATGATATTGTTCAGCAAGTGGAAGAAGGACAATTTAAAGTAGGGCTAATTATTCCGAACGATTTTTCAGCATCACTTAAGCATGGGGAAAATGTACCGATTTTGACAGTGATTGATGGTAGCAATCTTATGTACTCCAATAGTGCAAGCCGAATTGCGAACCAGGTCATTAGTAGTGTTAGCGCAGGAGCATCTATGAAAGCATTAGAGCAAAAAGGTATGAATAGCGATCAAGCTAATTCTGTATTCAGTACCATTCCTTTCCGCTCACGTGTATTATACAATCCAGTGTATAATTACAAATTATTTATGCCGATTGGTGTAATTTCAACAGCACTTCAGCAGTGTCTGTTGTTAGGTATTGCGTTGTCTTGCACAAGAGACAAAGAGCAGGGCACATGGAGTCGCTTTTACCAATGGCGGCATACACCGTGGAGACTGGCGATCGCGAAGCTAACCCCTTACTTCTTAGCAGGGATGGTTAATGTATTGACTGTATTTAGTATCGCAGCCTTTGCTTTTCATATTCCGTTTAAAGGGCAATTAGTACCTTTTATTCTGCTAGCGATAGCATTTAATCTAGCTTTATGTGGACTTGGATTTTTGTTTAGTCTGTTCTCACGTACCAAAGTGGATGCTACGCAAACATTAATGTTGATTGCTGTGCCTTCATTTATGCTATCCGGTTATACGTGGCCACTAGAAGCGATGCCTACTTTTTTACAAATGGTCGCCAAAGCATTACCTTTAACTTATTATTTAGATGCAGTACGAGCGATTACGTTAAAAGGACAGGGCATGGTAGCGATTGTACCTGATCTATTAGCACTTTGTCTTATTGGGCTAATCAGCTTATTGATCGCCCTAATTGCCTATCCTCTGGCATTCAAAAAGCGTGAACAAGAAGATGAACAAGCGATAGAAGTGGATCGAACCGTTGTAGAATAAAAGAATAGAGTAGATACAAAGCATGCGTTATCTTTCACAGATAGCGTATGCTTTTTTTGGTAGAATAGAACAAAGACTTGTATTTATCAGGAATATATAGTATATTTTAATTATCTTAATATTAAGATATATAAAGAGAAACAGATATTTCTAATCTATATACAACTTCGCATATAGTATGTGTTTGTGTATAATAGGAATGAGGAAGTGAAAGGAGAGAGTACAGATGATTGTAAGTTTGAGTCGTATCAATGAATTAGCTAAAAAACAGCGTGAAGAAGGTCTGACTGCTGAAGAGAAAGCTGAACAGCAAGTCTTGCGTAAAGAATATTTAAGCGAAATCCGTGGACAGGTACTGAGTACTTTCTCAGGTTTGACTGTTGTGGATGAATTAGGAAATGATGTTACACCCGATAAAATTCGCATGGAAAAAGAACACGATAAACACCAATAGGATATCACTTTTTTATGGATTATAAGGATCATCTTCATCAGCAACGAACCTGCACACTTCTATAGTGTCAGGTTCGTTTTTTAATATCATCGTTTACAAATAAACCCCGAATAATTGATGCGCTTTTTCCCAATCTACGCCTAATTTTCCTTCCCATCCAGCCCACGGCATTTCCATATCGGAACGACCTTTTGTATTATTCAAATTCACTTCAGGATCGATAATATCTTCAAATGCAGTCCATGCAGTGTGATCCAATTGAATTTGTGAATTAGGTAGAATACCTACAAGTGACAACGATTGTAGAATATCACGCCGAATACCCGCATTGCCTTTAATTAATTTGCTTCCTGTTAGACTTTTCTCATAAGAACCAGGAGTCATATCTTCATCGGCTTGATCTAAGTGTTGTAATAGATTGCGAAAAATAGTGATATCTTCTTCGGTAGGTGATATCGCTGGTAAATGGATACGTTCTTCCAGATCAGTGTAAACTCCAATAACGTTGTTATACAGCCGTCCTTGATATAACGAATAACGGATCGAAGCGATATTTTCCCAATTCTCATCATCTGCTGAGGCTTTATTTCCCGAAAATCCGCAAATTCCACATGCAAGCAGTCGACGAGCCGATTCATAGGTATGATCAGGTACATGATGTGCAAAAAGTGTGCTATGTAAGGTAGTCATTCCACGAGGATAACTGCCACCAACAGCAGCTACAAATTCAGCGGTTGCACGTTCTAACGATAATGCCTCATGTTGTCCCCAGACTCTAATCGATTGTATAAGAGAATCATGATCGACAGTTAGGATGTCATTAATTTTCCATTGGTCTTGTTCTAATTGCTGACGTTCTTCCGTTGTTAATACATCTTCTTGATAGATACTCACATGACGGGTAGCATCATAATGACCATTTTGATAATGATATAACTTTTGTAAGATTTTGATTTTCTTTTTGTATAATTTGAGATCATTTGAACGTGTAGAATTCATAGGCTATTCCTTTCTGTATCAAAAAAGACGATCTACAGAATAAGATCGCCTTTTGAATATCATAAGTATCTGTCATGATGATTGTGAAATAAGTATAGATCCAGTAGGATCAATTTTTGGGTGTAGGTGTTTGATCTTTTTGCTTAATTGAAGCATATACAATAACACCTAAACCTGCAACAGCAAGAGAAGACAAGATTGGATGTTTACTTTCTTTCACATAAACATGGATATCTTCTTTCGGATGTTGAGCTGCATAGATAATATTTTCAGCTACAGAACCTGCTGGATATACCATCACTTTATGTTTTTTCATGGTTTCGTTATATGGAGTCACAGCTTTACCCGGATGTAAAAGAGTAATCGATACAGGTAATTTGTCTTTAGCAATATCAGCTCTTAGATTATCTGTCCATTCTTTGACAGAGAAGTTAGAAGCAGACGAAGGTACAGGAATCACAGTACCACGATCACTCCAGACAGCACTCATATTGATTAGTGCGCCAGGAACGCCTCTTTCTTTGAAATGCTTAATAGCGATTTGAGAACTATAAATAATTCCACGATAATTCATATTGAACATACGCTTAATATCGTCTTGAGTCGCTTCTGTCGATTCACCAAGCAACGATACATCCGAACTATTTACCCATGTATCAAAACGTCCAAATGTACGAATAGCCGCTTCTGCAATCTTATGAACATCTTCTTCTCTTCCAATATCTGCGGGAACCCATGTAGCTGGATATCCTTTTGAACGAAGTTCTGTCGCTAATTGGAGGAGCGCATCTTCATTTTTAGAAGTTAGTAGAACTTTTGCGCCTTTAGCTGCTGCCATTTTAGCTGTAGCGATACCCACTTTGCTTGAAGCACCTGTAATTACGATAACTTGATCTTTTAATTTTTTTAGTGAAATAGACATAACGATGGTTCCTCCTTGAAATAGTCTCATTACCATTTTACCCTATCAGCTGTATAGACAATCATTTTGTTAGAAATGAATCGTTTACATCCATTTTCAAATATATATTAATACTACACCAAATCATTACAAATTAGAAATGTGGTGAGTCTATAAGGTTTTTGGTAGATCAATTAAGTATCAACGCTTACAATAGAAATAAATGACAAGAGAGGTGCTGAAATGGAAGAGTTTCATTGTATAAATCATCCAGATCGCCAAGCTGTTCATCAATGTACTCGTTGCGGTAAGCCTTTATGTGACGAATGCTACAATCCTGAAACACAGACTTGTCGTCAGTATTGTAATACTCTTTCTACAAAACCAACACTTGATCCTCGACCTAAAAACACATTCTGGCAAGTGATTGTGGCTCTGTTAGCTATTGTAGGCGCATTGGCATTATTGTTAGCCACTATATGTGGAGCGATGATTTATTCTTATTAAAGGAGTGCTTGAATGGAGTTTCCTGTGTATCTTTATTTAGGATCATGGCGTATTCATCCGCATGTATTATTTGAATCGCTGGGGTATTTTCTAGGGTTTCGACTCTATTTATGGACACGTCGTCCTAGTGAGATGACCAAGCTGATGAGTCTGCAAATATTAGCAGGTACTATTCTAGGCGCAGCATTAGGAGCTAAGTTATTATTCTGGTTCGAGAATCCGCTAGCAACTTGGGAGCAATTGCGTCAGTTTCATTTTCTATGGGGTGGAAAAACGATTGTAGGCGGATTATTAGGTGGACTGATAGGAGTCGAACTCACTAAACGCTGGATTGGTTGGAAAAGCTCGACAGGAGACGATTTCGTCTATCCTTTGATGTTAGGACTAGGTTTGGGACGTATTGGATGCTTTCTGACTGGACTAGATGATCATACGTATGGAACAGCAACCACATGGATTACCGGCATTGATTTTGGGGATGGGATTATGCGTCATCCGACTCAGCTCTACGAGATTGCTTTTCTTATGATACTCGCGATCTGCTTGATTCCGTTATATCGTCAAAGTCGATTGATGTCTGTCTTATCTACTGAAGTTCAGTCTAAGGCACCGTACACTTCGTATGTATCCGGTCGAATGTTCCAATGGTTTATGGCGAGTTATCTTTTATTTCGCTTTCTGATTGAATATATTAAGCCTACATTACATCCTTATTGGGACCACAATAATATTCAGTTAGCTTGTCTGGCAGGCTTGGTCTATTACAGTTGGATCATGTGGGGCAGAGGTAGAAAGGCTTCATCTTCTATCAAAGCCATAGGATAGGATTTACTATCTGAATCGCTAGATGCAATAGTGTTTGGTTACACACTTCGAGAAGTTTGTTTTGGATATTAGGCTACATAGGGCTATACCATCGATCAAGCAACAGCATCTATACCCAATAAGTGAATAGGAAATTGAGATATTCACTATAAAAGGAGTTATATTATGCCGAAAAATCGACCGTATCTATATCATGAATTGACTAACAGTATCTGTACAACATGTTATCGCAAAGTCGAAGCCAAGATTATCGAAGAAGATGGACGTATTTATATGGTCAAGCGCTGTCTTGTACATGGCCCTGAGAAAGTATTGATCTCTACAGATGTCGATTATTATCATCGTACACGCGAATTTATTAAGCCTTCAGAAATGCCGTTAGTCTGGAATACACCGATAAAGTACGGTTGTCCTTACGATTGTGGATTATGTCCAGATCATGAGCAACATAGCTGTCTCACACTTTTGGAAATTACCGATCACTGTAATCTACAGTGTCCGATTTGTTTTGCAGAATCCTCTCCACATCGCACTTCTTATCGTTCGTTAGAACAGATTGCTTTTATGTTAGATCGGATTGTAGAAAATGAAGGAGAGCCGGACATTGTGCAGATTAGTGGAGGAGAACCAACAACTCATCCGCAATTTTTTGAAATTTTAGACATGTGTAAAAGCCGTCCGATTCAACACATTATGCTAAATACCAATGGCATTCGGATTGCGCAAGATCGTGAATTTACCAAACGATTAGCTTCCTATATGCCAGGCTTTGAAATTTATTTACAATTCGATAGTTTTGAAGCCGATGTATTGAAAGAGTTACGGGGTGCTGATCTAAGACGTATCCGTGAAGATGCGATTCGACATCTTAATAAATATAATTTATCGACTACGCTTGTAGTCACTCTGAAAAAAGGCTTGAATGATACAGAAATCGGTAAAATTATTCAATATGGACTCAAGCAAAAAGCAGTTCGTGGGGTAACGATTCAACCGATTCAAGCCGCAGGGCGATTGGAAGGGTACGATCCAGCGACAGATCGCTTAACAGTAAGTGAAGTGAGACAAATGATTATTGATCAATCAGAAGTCTTTCAAGAAGATGATATTTTACCAGTTCCTTGTCATCCCGATTGCCTAGCGATGGGATATGCTTTGAAATTAGGACGTGAAGTTCTACCTTTAACTCGTATGATTGAGCCTTCGATCTTATTAGAAGGAGATAGCAATACAATTGTATTTGAACAAGACCCTGTTATTCGTGGTAAATTATTTGAACTTTTATCGACCGGTCATTCACCAATTTCGTCTGCATTGTCGCTAAAAAGCTTACTTTGTTGTCTACCACTTGCAGCTGTACCGAAAGAAATCAACTACGATAATGTATTCCGCGTGATTATTATGCAATTTTTAGATGCCTATAACTTTGATGTTCGTTCTGTAAAAAAATCTTGTGTGCACATCGTACATCCAGATGGACGTATTATTCCATTTGATACGTACAACCTCTTTTACCGGGATGACAAAGAAAAGCTACTAGAAGAACGAAAACAAGAAATTGCTACAGCTTGGGATTAATAGGTTGATGGGAAAACCTAGAGTGATTATTGGTGTCTAATGCACTGGTAGTTAGTCTAGGTTTTTTATTTGGTTCGAGATTTGTAAGTTTAGAAGAGAAGGCATGAAGATGTGAAAACAGGATAAAAGGAGTATGCTATATAAAAGATAGAGCCAATTATTACAGCCAGATATGAGAATTTTTAAAATATTTCAATACATGAAAAATTCACAACAGAAAATGAAAAATAAGTATTAGAATATTGGAATTATAAAGGAGTGAAGAATATGAACATTATAATCTTTGGAGCAACAGGCAAGACAGGGCATGAATTAGTTACACAGTCGCTAGAGAAAGGCTACAAAGTGACTGCGGTTGTGCGTAATCCAACGAAGATGACAATAACCCATCCTCATTTAACGATTGAGCAGGGGGACTTAACGAATGACACCGATGTGACTATGATAGTAAAAGCACAAGCATATGATGCTGTTTTCTCAGCATTAGGAGCCAAAACACCTTTTCAACGAGATCTTATTCTGACTAAAGCTACAAAAAATATTATTCAAGCCGCAGCTGAAAATCATATTGATAAGTTTATCCATGTGTCCTTCATAGGAGTTCGCAAAGAATCCAGTAAACTTGGCATGTTGTATAAATATATTGCACCTGTAGTCATGAAGAATCTTATCGCCGATCATCGAGAAAAAGAAGCAGTACTCGTAAATAGTGGACTGAATTGGATCGCTGTCCAACCGCCGATTCTAACTTCAGGTGCAAAAACGGGGAACTATATACATGAACAACACATCAATAAAGGCATATCTAGTAAAAAAAAGCTATCTCGTGCCAACTTGGCTGATTTTATGATCCACCAACTTCAGCAAGATACGTATCACCAAAGTGCTGTTTTTGTAACAGAATAGCTGTAAAATACGAAAAAGGATCAATGTATGATCCTTTTTTTGCGTTAAAAATAGGAGGGGAAGTACTTCTCAAATCGTTCCCTTTTTACAACTCTATAATCATTAAAATTAAAATTTCAACATATGAAAAATTCACAATAATAAAACTAAAATCTGTAAAAAGAAAATTATAAAAATCTAAACCCTTTTGTCAAATAGAAATTTCTACGTATATGATTACAATTTATAGGTCAATATACCGATATAAAGAAGGGCTTATATGTATATAAGCTGATCAATGAGTGACTATACATATCTAAAGGGGTTATTACATGTTCGAGAAAAAAGCTTGGTTTAATCCATTGGTAATATCATCAGTATTAGCAACAGGAATTTTTCTAGGAAGTACAGTTTCGCCATTTGCATCTATGTTGACAGTATCAGCAGAAGCGAATACTTCTGGACTTCAAATCGTAAGTGTAATTGATCAAGACAACTATTTATTATCCGATGGTTCTATGTGGGCAAAATCGATGAAAGGAGCATGGCATTCAGAATATGAATTTGCAGGTATAACAGCAGGTTCCAACAATCAATATTATGGCTGGACCACCAGTGGACAGGCAATGAGTTGGGACAATATAACCGAAGAGATTCATGTTATTCCGGGAATGAATAATGTTGCTCATATTTCAGGTGATGGTATTGTTCTACATACAGATGGCAAAGTAGATGTTATAGGGTCGGGTAAGCCAGATACATTACCTAACAGTGTGAAACTAATTGATGGATTCGAAGATTCTTATGCAATATTGAAGCAATCAGGAGATATTTTATATTATAAAGATTATCAAAATGGTCTAGGACGCAAAATCGGTTCTTATCCAGATGCAATATCAATCAAGCAAGATGGAGTTGCGATAGCTGTTCTTCGTAGCGACGGTACTGTAACTTTACTTGATCTATTATCCGGTGATACTCCTCAAGTCATTGCTAATGATGCTGTAGCGATAGCATGGCAAGGATCTAAACGAACTTTGCTAGTCGTCAAAAAGGACGGATCTGTATGGTCACATAGCCGTTCTACTGGATTCGCCCCTCAAGTATTAAGTGAACTCACAGATATTGTACAAGTGGTATATTCACCTACAGGTATATATGCTCAACATAAGGATGGTTCTTGGGTACAAGATACCGACAAAATAGTGAGTTCGCTTCAAGTACCTTCAATAACAAGTTTGAAATTAATCTTATCTAAAACAAATGCTGTAGTTGGCGATAAAATCAATGCAAAAATTCAGGAGATATACTCTAATGGTTCTATCCATACACGCCCGGCTAGTGCCAATGAATTGAAAGTTGATCTTTCTCAAATTGCAGAAATACTAAGTGATGGTACGATTAAAGTTAAAGCTATCGGTAATGCAACGATTACTTTGACTACAGATACATTAACGACCCAATCTCCATTGAATGGAACAACAGAAGAAGCTTTGACAGGTGCGGTTCTGATAGAAGGTTCTGTGTATTTGCCAGTACAGACTGTATTTAAAGCTATGGGTGGAACTATTCTGGTAAATGGTAATCAATTTCAAATCAATTGGGGAACTCAAACTATTCAATTAAATAAAAATAGTACAGTAGCTCAAATGAATAATCAACCAGTTACGATGAAAGGTAAAGTACGAACTTCTGGAAGTCAAACTGTATTTCCAGCTACCTTATTATCTAGCATTTCGAAAAATGCCAAAGTCACTTGGGATTCTAAATATCAACAGGCAATTGTACAAGTTAATGGTTCGAACATCACCATTCAATCTGACAAAACATTAAAATTGATAAAGCAAGAAGAAATTGGAAATTTAACAAGATTGCTTGGTAAATCCTATTGGGTGAATTACTATCATAAAGCTGGCGAGCGATTCAGCAAAGTAAATATCAAAGACATTTATGCAGAAAAAGATCCTTATAACAGAACGAGATTCGTAGTTCAATTTCGTGATAAGAAAGGTACAGAGTATTTGTCGGATCGATTAACAGCTTCAGAAATTACTGTCTTATTATCAGATAAAGAACAATTCTTCAATTATGATATTCGGAGCAAATATAATTGGTCACAAGCAGCATGGAACCGAATTATTAATGCAGAAGTTGTGGAAGGAATGAATACACAACAAGCATTACTATCATGGGGCAAACCTGATAAAAAGACGGTTACCAAAGAAAATGGACACACGATAGAAATCTGGTCATATATCGGTGAAAATTATCTGAATATGCTGGGGATCGGGGATGGTGTTGTGTACGAGGTATTTAGCATTTAAATAACAAAAAGCTATCTGTTCTAGATAACAAAGTAAAAAGCCAACACACTAAATTAAAACTGTGTTGGCTTTTTTTATAAATCGTATCTTATTGATGTGCATATAGATCATCAATGATTTGTATAGAGTAAGGAGACTTTATTTTATATATTTGCCCATTATATTTATCTTTGCGCTCGAAATCGTAAATACGGATATAATGATTACTATACAAAATAAGACCATATCGAGGACGACTATGCTGTTTATTTCCAACTTTGATATAAATATAATAAGAGTATGTATCTTTTAGATTAGGGAGGATGTTCTTACTAATTGGGTTGTAGATAAATTATTGAGAATTTGCTTGACTTGAGTAGGTTCTTTAATGTCTATTTCTTTCTCACTGGATGATCGTATAAGCTTGATCGATTCAACAGGTTCATTAGCAGGGATTCGGTCGGTGACTAATTCTGTAAATGTATGATTGAGATTAGATAGATATCCGATCAAAGGAATCGCAATCACTGTTGCTAAAACAGCTAACCACAAATACGTTGTCCACTTTTTCATAATATCGTACTCCTTTCTTAAAGATGATATAAGATGTTTCAATTTTTTAGTTTACTATAAAATGTATTATTTTGTAAATGAAATGGAGAACTATAATGTCATCAACCTATCTGCAACAATTGGAATTAAATAAAATAGATAGACAAAATACAATCGATCGCTTATTCAATCAATATAAAGTCCAACCTGTAGGTACAGGATATATAGACTGTATTATCACTATGCCTTACGTTGGTGAGTTTATAGATAAACTTACTATTAAAGGGATAGCTGTTCATGCTGTTACATGGTGGTACCATTGCTCATCAACTACCACGATAGAAAATAATTGTCTTTTAGCAATGGGAGGCCCCAAGAGTATATATTGGGATGGATGGTTTAGCGAAATGATGATAGATCTCAAAGAATTTGAAACAACAAATTTAGATGAACTCCCTCTGAAGCAACAGTCTGCTTATATTAAAAAGTTAAATCAAGAAATCAAAACGTACATTCTAGCTGAATCGGTACAAAATCAATACAATGAGTCTTGTCTTGTACCTGCTTTGTGGCTATATGTACCTGATGATTGGAACCGATTATAACTGAGTTTATAGACGAGGAGAATGGTAATGGATACTCAAGCACAACAATTATGGAATCGTATCATAGCCAAAGGATTAGAACGTAATCCATTATTTGAGGAGAAACTTTATTTGTATGAAGGGGCTACAGGAGAAGATTTTGCTACATTGGAGCGTACACTTGGCGTTCAAGTTCCTGCACAGCTTCAATCATTTTATCGGATACATAATGGGCAACAAGAAAATAAAGCAAACACCTGTTTTTTGCGTAACGTAACCTTATCTTCAATTACAGAAATTATAGAAAATTGGACGTTTTTACAAGAAGAGTTCGATCCTGAAGATCTAGAAGTAGATGCTCAATCGGGAGTCAAACCTTTCGCATGGAATGCTAAATGGATTCCGATCGCCTCTAATGGTGGAGGAGATTACTTATGTATCGATACCGATCCTGCGGAAGAAGGGACAATCGGACAAGTGTTATATTTTTGGCATGATTGGGAATATCGCTCTGTCGAAGCTATAAGTCTTTTTGAGTTTATAGAGATGGCTTTGCAAGAGGAAGAAACTGATTAGGCTAGAAGTTTGTAATACATTTATCGTGTTGCTCTATGGTTAGATGTATCATTATAAAAATAGATTTTTGAAAAAGCAGGGAGAGAAAACGATGGTTAATCATATGACATCGATTGGATTTAACGTTTCTGGGTACAAGTAAATAAGAAAAATGAATGTATCGGGATGAATCCTCATTTTAGCGGAAAATCAAATATGTATAGTCTACTGAATGAATTTGTAGATCGTCCAGACAGTATGTTGGATGGAGCCATAGTAGCTAAGAAATCATTATTTCAGCGATTATTCAAGTAATCAAAAGCCATACAGAACTTACAATCTGTATGGCTTTTTTGAATTCATCCGTTTCGGGTAATAACGTAAGATGGAGAAAAAAGAACAAATCGAAAGAGCAGGAGGTCAATACAATGAAAAAAGTAATGAATAAAGCAGAAGATATGGTGTTGGAAATGGCTAAAGGTATGGTGCTTGCTCATCCTGAACTTGAACTCATTTCTAAATATAAAGTCATTAAAAAGAAAGAATTAAATCCACAAAAAGTGTCTTTAATCAGTGGCGGTGGTAGTGGACATGAACCGGCTCATGCAGGATATATAGGTAAAGGCATGCTAGATGCCGCTGTTTGTGGAGATATTTTTGCATCTCCTTCTCAGATTCAGATCTATCAAGCAATCAAAGCAACCGCTGGAGAAAAAGGAACGTTGCTAATTATCAAAAACTACAGTGGCGATATGATGAATTTCAAAAATGCGGCGTATCTATGTGAAGAAGATGGTATTGAAGTGGACTATGTACGGGTGGAAGATGATATTGCGGTCGAAGATAGTCTATATACGGTAGGACGACGCGGAGTTGCAGGAACGGTATTGGTACATAAAATTGCAGGAGCGGCAGCAGAAGAAGGTCGTGATCTACAAGGTGTCAAAGCTGTTGCGGAGAAAGCGGCGGCAAATGTACGAAGTCTTGGATTCGCTCTAACTTCTTGTACCGTACCTGCTAAAGGAAGTCCAACTTTTGAACTTGGTGAGAATGAGATTGAATATGGTGTCGGTATTCATGGTGAACCGGGCATCAAGCGTGAGCAAATGGCATCAGCAGATACACTTGCCAAACGTATGGTAGACGATCTTTTGCGAGATATGAAGATCGAAGATGGACATGAAGGTGAAATTGCATTATTGATTAATGGATTCGGAGGAACACCTTTACAAGAATTGTATTTGTTCAATCATGCAGTTACTCGTGAACTGGCACAGCGTCGTATCCAGATCAATCGTGAATTTGTCGGTAACTATATGACCAGTATTGATATGGACGGTATTTCAGTAACGATAATGAAATTAGATGAAGAACTCAAAACATTACTTTCTCAAGAAAGCGATACACCTGCTTTTAAAGTATCGGGAGCTGTAGCACCTGTGCATTATGAAGCGGCGGCAGTTGAAGAAGTGCCAGACACACCAGTATCTTACAAAGTACAAACCGATCCTAAATATGCCCAACTTCAAGGCGATACATTAACATTAAACAATATGATTTATTTGATCGATAAAATGAGTGAAGTGATTATTGAAAATGAAGTTCCTTTCTGTGATCTCGATTCTCATGCAGGTGATGGGGATTTCGGAATGAGTATTGCTAAAGGCTTCCGTGAATTAAAACATGAATGGAGCCGAATTCTAGCTGAACCAGATCTTACGATCGGTAGCTTTTTGGATCAGTCATCACTGGTTATTATGGAATCTTGTGGTGGAGCATCCGGTCCTATCTGGGGATCTGCTTTCCGCGCGGCAGGAAAAAGTGTAGGTGAGCAAAAAGAAATCACTGTAGCCGAATTTGCTGAAATGATGCAATCTGCTGTTAAAGGGATTCAAGCAACAGGCGAACGTTCCTTTGGACGTGGCGCAGTTGTCGGCGATAAAACATTAATTGATGCCCTTGTACCTTGCGCAGATGCTTGGACAGAAAGTGCGCAAGCCGGTGATGATATGCATACAGCGTTGAATAAAGCTGCGGCTGCCGCAGTACAAGGTGCAGAACGTACAAAAGATATTGTTGCTCGCATGGGACGTGCAGGAGCTGTAGGGGAACGTAGTATCGGATATCCTGATGCAGGTGCACATGCACTTGGTGTTATTTTTACAGAGTTAGCACAAAGTCTACATTCTTAAGTCGATAGCAAACATGTTATTGAGATAGATGAGGCATAGTTACAATCGTAATGTTAAAAGAGATATACCCAGTATTACGATAAAGAGCAAGTCACATCCAATCAATACGCAAGAAATAGTCTATGATGGATGCAGATTATTTCTTGCTTTATTTTTGTTATCCATTTTACATTATCGATGCTAGGTTATACATCATCTACTACATAATGAACATTAGATTCGAATAAGAGCGCAATAAAGCGAAAGTTTTGTCTATAGGCTTCTTTTATAATAAGGACACCGCCTGATCCTATTCATCATTCTGGATCTCTAATCCTATAAAGGAAGTGACGTATGCACAAAATTGTACAGCCTAAAGTATTTTACTTCGGAACACCTGTCGTTCTTATTAGTACTATCAATCCAGATGGTTCTCCTAATCTAGCACCGATGTCTTCGGCATGGTGGGTTAATCAATCGTGTATGTTAGGTATGAGCTATCAATCACAGACCGTACAGAATCTAATACGAGAAAAAAGTTGTGTACTTAATCTGCCTTCTGCTCAGTTAGTCAATCATGTCGATCGATTAGCGTTAACAACTGGAAAAGAAGATATTCCGATGTACAAAGCTACTATGGGTTATACCTATGAACCTAATAAATTTGAATGTGCAGGACTAACAGCTATTCCAGCAGATCTTGTCCAAGCCCCTTTAGTGCAAGAATGTCCGATTCAATTAGAAGCTCAAGTTGAACAGATCTCCACGTTTAGTGAAACAGGTACAATTGCAGCTATAGAACTACGGATGATACGTGTACATGTCGAAGAAAGTATTTTGCTTCATCCTGATCAAGATTATATCGATCCTGAAAAATGGCATCCATTGATTATGGATTACTGTGAGTTTTTTGGCTTAGGTGCTAAGTTACAACCATCCCGTTTAGCAGAACCTTTTATGGCTCAGTATCACAGTAAAGGCTAAATAGTGCCATTACAGACTCATATGTATAACCTCAAAGCAATCTGATCTTTTCAAAAGAAAGCAGACTGCTTTGAGGCGCTTTACTTCTACAATGGTTTTATATGGATAACGATTTCATAAACTGCTGTTATTTTGTCAAAATCTTCACTTCTTTAGGAGCTAGTGTGATTGTAATCGAACCACCATTAACCGTTACCAAATCTGTACCCATTTGATTGCGCAACACTGTACCGTTAGAGAAATTATCTAAATTTGGAATGGTACGTGTTTGGCTTTCCCATGAGTTGTTAATCAATACCACCGCTTCGTCACCACTATTGGAACGTTGGAATCCATAGAAATTAGTATCTACCCATTTCTCTTTTTGCGTTCCATTTTGTAAAGCAGGGTGACTATTACGAATAGCATTCACTTTAGCAATATACTTGTATAGTTCATTATTTGTATTGAATGTCATATCTTCACGGTTAGCAGGATCATCCCCACCGCTAAATCCTTGTTCTGTTCCTTGATAGACAATCGGGATACCACGAGAAGTCAGCATGAATCCAAGGGCTGCTTTTAATTGTGGCCATTTGTCTGATGCGTTTCCAGGTTTACCAGAAGCATCATTTAAGAAACGTTTGACATCATGATTATCTAAAAATGTTCCATTCAAGTTCGTATTTTTGTAACGGTAATCCTGGCTATAACGTTCTTTGATCTGATTCATTGAACCATCATGACCAAATACATTTTGAATCGTGTAATACATCGGGAAATCAAGTACAGCATCAGAGTAATTAGAATAATCAGCAACATAAGCAGGGTCACCGTTAAAGACTTCACCGATAGTAAATGTATTAACTGCGGTATCGAAATCTTTAAGGAACCATTTGGGTACGTGTTTGGCTGTATCTACACGTAGACCATCTACGCCAGATTGAGCAATAATCCATTTACCCCAGTTTTTCAACTCTGTAGCAACCGCCGCATTTTCTTGTTTGAGATCATCAAGACTGGCTACATCACCATTTTCAATACGAGATTGATTATTGCTGTTGTAATCGTTTTGCGTAATATCGCCAACATTATGATACCAATCTGCATTATCAAAAGGAGCTTTGGCGGTTCCATTGGTTGGACGGAAGTCACCTGTGTGGTTGACAACAACATCTAGCATCACTGCGATGTTTTTGCTATGTGCTGTTTTCACCAACTCTTGAAATTTCGCCATTGTGCCCAAATGACCGTCTACAGAATAAAAGTCATACGTATGATAACCATGATAAGCATTTACACTTTTTTGCATCGTTACAGGTGTAATCCAGATCGCTGTAAATCCAAGATTTTTGATATAATCCAAGTTGTTGATAATCCCCTGGAAATCTCCACCGTGCCATTGCGAAGGATTACTTTTGTTAGAAGCAAAGCCGCCATAGTTATTATTGCTAGTATCCCCATCACTGAATCGATCGGTCATGATGAAATAAATACTACGTTTACTCCAATCAACTGGACCGAAATTATCGGGAGCAGGTGTAGGATTCGTAGGTGTTGTACCACCCGGCGCACCAGTTGTAATCGTACCTACGGTATTACTAGTATTCGGTGTAAAGGTCGATGTACCGGGATTGAATAAGTAATTTTTGGAATTGTTATTATCCCATGTACCGTTACCGTTGTTGAAGACAGCTTCTAATTGAGCAGCAGAACCGATATTAACAGTAATTTTGGTATATCCACTGACTTCAGAATCTGTCATTTTGGTACCCGGAGCAGTTGTCCAATTACCATCCGCTTGACGGTAATGAATATAAGGTGTTGTGAACCCTTTTTTGTAATACACGGTTACTGAATTATCTGCTGCATGAGTGGTGGTATACGAACCGCTGAACAGCAAAGGAAATAAAAGCAATACCCCGAATACAATCAAAATCATCTTTTTAAAATGTGGTTTACCCGATACCAATATAACCATTCCTCCTGTGCCTATAGTTTGTGCAAACGTTTACGCAACTTATTATAAGATAGCGCTTACAAAAAAGAAATAGGCAATTATATAAAATTATAGAAGAATATGTATTTACACTCAAACAGTATAAAAACATCGAATCATTAGCTACATTCGTATTTATTTCTAGTTTACGAAAAGGAGAAATCAGTTAGTCTGTTGACTTCTGATCATAATTAAGTATATTATAGATAAACAAAGTCTATAATTGAATTATAATCTTAAATTTTACTGTATTACGTATTTTTTTATAACAATCATAGATAATGGTAGTCTTTAAAGTCTTTTATTATTAAAGGAGGAATATAGAAGAATAGATCAAATTGCTATTCAAAATATATCAGCTTCATTTGTCCAATAGTTATAGTTTCGAAATAAAATATCGAAAACAATCATCGATATCTAACGTTATTTTTTCCAAAGCAAAAGATATAACAATATAGAACTTGCTTAAAAATACACCTTAAAGGAGTACTGATCATATGGAACAATTACAAGATGCAATCATCGTTGGTGGAGGGCCCGCTGGCTTAAGTGCTGCGCTTATTTTGGGAAGAGCACGTAAACATGTACTGATTATAGATGAAGAACTTCCACGGAATCGAGTCACTCAAGAATCGCATGGATTTTTAACTCGAGATGGCATTATACCTGCTGATTTTCGCCAAATCGCTAGAGAACAGATTAGTAGATATCCTACTGTTCAATTTGCCAAAGACACCGTAACCGGTGCCAATGGTAGTGATGGTCAATTTGAAGTGGTTACCTCTCAAGGACATACGTATACTAGCAAAAAAATACTATTTACAGTAGGAATGAAAGATCGTCCACTTGCTATCTCTGGTCTACAAGAAGTCTATGGAAAAAGCGCATTTGTCTGCCCTTACTGTGATGGGTGGGAACTTCGAGATCAGAAGTTAGCATTAATCGTTAGTGGAGCAACAGCACTTCATTTAGCTAAGACGGTCTCAGGGTGGACTTCTCATTTCACTATCTGCACCAATGGCATGAATAATTGGACAGCAGAAGAACACGAGGAACTTATAAACCACCAGATCTCAATCATCGATTCACCTATTCAACATATACACTCAGCATCGGGGATCGTAGAACATATTCAATTTGAAGATGGTCATCCTCTTTTATGTACAGGGATCTTTTTCACACCAGAACTTGTCACTGGATCAGATGTTCCACAAATGTTAGGATGCGAATCTGCTGATACAGGCATGATCATCGTAGACGAGTTTGGTAAAACCAATATACCGGGTGTATACAGCGCAGGCGATTCGGCTTCACGAAAATATCAGGTCGTTGCTGCGGCAGCTTCAGGCTCTATGGCTGGAATCAGTATCAATAGTGAATTGCTTGAAGAAGCATGGCAGCATAACGTTAGTAAGTCCTCAACATAAATTGTAGAAAAGTAAAATAGAAATAAAAAAGAAGGAGAGCATATCCTCATGCTGCTCCTTCTTTTTGTCTATGGCATTACATTTTTAAATGCTTCTCAATCATTCTCATAAATTCTAAAGCCGCCACACCAAGGTACTTATCAGTACGATGCATAATACCAATCTGACGAGTAGGTGGGAAGTCAGCTATTTTAATCAAACGAAGAGTAGGATCGTTGAGAGAAGCTGATAACGAATAAGGTTGAATACAAGCGGCTACATTCGATTTTACAAATCCATATAAAGAAGAAGCTGTAGAAGTCTCGATAATAATATTCAAGTTCAAGCCATGTTCTTTACAGTGACGTTCTATCAATTCACGTCCTTTGAATCCTTTAGGATAAAGAACCAGCGGAATAGAAGGTAATGCCTCTAGGGAAATCGATTGCTGATCTGCCAGTTCATGATTTTCAGAAACGACAAGTACAAACTCTTCTGTATATAGTGGAGTGGTCACCAGTCTAGGATCAGTAAATTCGATCAACGTAATTCCAATATCTACTACATTATTGATCACCATCTCTGCGACTTCGATCGCTGACGAGATTTTTAAATGGATATTAGGGAATTGATGATGGAAATCAATTAAAATCGGTGTAATCCGATAATCTAGCTCCGCCGCCATCACTCCAACGACCAAATTACCGCCTGTATACTCGCGTAACCCGTTAATCTCATCAAACGCATCTTGTAACTTCAACAAAATACTTCGAGCTTGACGTAACAAAATAAATCCCGCTTCGGTCAGAGTGATTTTTTTACCTATACGATCAAAAAGCAATGTTCCTACTTCTTCTTCCATGGTACGAATCTGAATACTGAGTGTAGGTTGAGTAATACCTAAACGCTCAGCGGCTTTGGTAAAATGTAACTCCTCGCATACGGCTACAAAATATTCAAGTTGTCTAATTTCCATACGTATTCCTTTCCTAAATCTCAAAATGAGAAGTAAAATGATTATTTTTTTCAACTTTTATCATTGTTTTTAACTATGATAAACCATTTTACCATTATTATCAGTTATGTATTCAATATATCAATTTTAGCATATATGACAACAATGTAAACGGATTTATATATGAAAATAATTTCTGCAAATACAATTTTAAAATGTAATATTTATATTTTATCATAGTTTTTATCAATGATTAAATTATTTATGATAGAAAATGACCTTTACAATATGTCAAAATGATACTATTATTAATAGTGTAATCACGATTTAGACACAGAAAAAACACATATATGACAATTTTACGAAAGAAGGAAATACAAATGAACGCTTTTTATCTTGATAATGATGGTTCTATTAAAACGATTCTTAAAGGAAAAGAAATTTTAGCTAACCCTATCTTAAATAAAGGGGTTGCTTTTACAGCAGAAGAACGAACAGATTTGGAACTGAACGGAATATTGCCTCCAATGATCTTAACGATTGAAGAACAAGTGAACCGTGTATACGATCAGATTAGCAGTGAACCGAATAACCTTCGCAAAAATACAATGTTAAATGATCTATATAATCGCAATGTTGTTCTTTACTATCGTCTACTGAGCGAGCATTTAAGTGAATTTCTTCCTATTGTATACACACCAACCGTAGGACAAGCGATTCAAGAATACAGCCAACAGTATCACAAACCAGGTGGTGTCTATCTTTCAATTGATCATATGGACGGAATAGAAGAAGCGTTCCGTAATACAGGCGTACAACCTGGAGATATCGACCTGATCGTGGCTACTGACTCTGAAAGTATTCTGGGTATTGGTGACTGGGGTGTAGGTGGTATTAATATCGCTATTGGTAAATTAGCTGTATATACTGCTGCTGTAGGGATTGACCCTAGTCGCGTGCTTGCGGTTGTGTTGGATGCAGGGACGAACAATCAGAAATTATTAAATGATCCATTATATATGGGCAACCGTCATGAAAGAGTACGTGGAGATAAATACGATGAGTTCGTCGATCGTTATGTACAAACAGCTATGAAATTGTTCCCTAACGTCTTATTACACTGGGAAGACCTTGGCAATGTAAATGCACGTAATATCATTGAAAAATATGGCGATCAGATTTTGACATTTAATGATGATATTCAAGGTACAGGCGCAGTTACTTTAGCAGCAGTTATGTCAGGTCTACAAGTAAGTGGTACATCACTGAAAGATCAACGTGTATTGGTATTTGGACCCGGCGCAGCAGGCATTGGGAATGCTGATCAAATTCGTGATGCGATGATGAAAGAAGGATTGTCACAAGAAGAAGCAGAAGGTCGCTTCTGGGCATACGATTATCGCGGTCTATTAACAGAAGAAACAGAAAATGTATTTGCTTTCCAAAAACCATATCTTCGCCAAATGTCTGAAATTGCAAACTGGGAAACAGACGAGAATGGCAAAGTCAGCTTGCTTGAAGTCGTGAAACAAGTCAAACCTACGATTATGATTGGTACTTCAGGCGTAACCGGAGCATTTACAGAAGAAATCATAAAAGAAATGGCTAAACACGTAGAACGTCCTATGATTATGCCGATGTCGAATCCAACATCACTGGCTGAAGCAGTACCAGCTGACTTGATCGCATGGACAGACGGCAAAGCATTGATTGCTACAGGTAGCCCATTTGAATCAATTGAATATAAAGGAACGACTTTCGAATTTGGTCAATCCAACAACGCTTTTGTGTTCCCGGGTCTTGGTCTTGGTGCAATTGTTGCCAAAGCCAATGTATTTACCAAAGGCATGTTTACAGCGGCAGCTGATGCTGTTGCTCATGCGGTTGACTCTTCTGATCTAGGCGCTCCACTTTTACCTAGAGTGAAAAATCTACAATCTGTATCGTTCGAGGTGGCTGTCGCTGTCGCTAAAGCCGCTATTCAAGATGGTGTAGCTCAAAACACACCAGACGATATCGAACAAGCTGTCAAAGACGCAATGTGGCATCCCGTATATAGAACCGTTAAATCTACAGAGATGACGCCAGTAAGCTAAATATCATTATGCTACACATAGCTTCACTCTCAGATTGTCTATCTAGGATAGGCAGTCTGCCCTGTAAAGGGTAGATTTGAAAATATAATGGAGGTCCTACATCATGTCAGTCGGTCATATTTTTATTATTTTAATTCCTATTTTCTTTGTCATCATACTTGGCTTTTTGGGCGGTCACTTTAAAGTATTTAATTCCGCATCGTCCAAAGGTTTAAATACATTAGTGACCAAATTTGCATTACCTGCACATCTTTTTATTGGAATCACTACAACAAGTAAACAAACGTTAATCGATAAATGGCCTTTTTTTATCACTATGTTTTTGGGGATTATCGGCTTTTATGTGATTTTGCTATTAGTCCTACGCTTAGGATTTAAAAAGGATTTAAATAGATCATCTATTTTCTCCTTAAATGCGACTCAACCTTCTTTCGCTTTTATGGGTATACCTGTACTTGGAAGTTTGTTTGGAGCTGCTGAAGTTGCTATTCCAATCGCGATTACAGGTATTGTTGTTAATGCGTTACTTGATCCAATCGCAACTATTGTCAGTTCTGTAGGTAAAAAAACACAAGCAGGGCAAAAAGATGGACATCCTGAAAACTTGCTCAAACTGACTGTTCATTCGATTTTACATGGTCTTAGAGAGCCGCTCGCCTGTGTTCCTTTATTAGGGGTTGTGCTTACGATGTTTGGATTCCATTCTCCTGAATTGCTGCAAAGTTCACTTGATCAAATTGGTAGTATTACATCCGGTGCGGCATTATTTGCAATTGGTGTAACTATTGGTCTGAATCGTATTCAATTTAGTGCGAATGCTATCAGTATTTCGGTATTAAAAGTAGTCGGATTGCCTATTTTAACATATGTATTAGCTTTAGCATTTGGATTATCTTCAAAAGATATTACGATGGCTGTATTGTTGGTATCTTTCCCTGGATCAGCAGTCGCCGCAATGATTGCGTCTCGCTTTGAAACGCTTGAAGTCGAAACAGCTTCTTCTTTTGTTATTAGTTCCGTTTTATCCTTAATTTCTTTACCTATCTTAATCTCGATTTTATTGTAAAATGTGTTTTTTTTAGATCATACATTTTAATTTTAAAATAAATTTTAAATCAAAGTCGTTCGCTGAAAGATTTCCGGTGAATGGCTTTTTGTTTTGCATATTGATAATTGAACGTTGAATTTATAGATTATTCATATGAAAATAGAACAATAACGAAATGATATTGTGAGGGAGCAAATATGAATCAACGACAAGCTCAAAAAATCATTCCTGCTACATGGATTATGATCGAAAAACAAAATAACTCTACATCTGATTACATATTATATGCGATAGATTGGAAACGCAAAGCTAGATGGAGCTGGGAAGGCTGGAATGATTTAGCGGATCTGTTGCAATTTAATATTCCTGTCCGAAGAAAGTTAGGCAGTCCAAACTATTCTTCACAACCCTGTGCTAAAATTGCTAAAAAAGCTATAGTTCTACGTATGAATGAACAACAATATGATGGGTTTGAGACGTTGTTGTATAAACCTTTTTCCAAAAAGAAATGGAATTCTTTCCTAAAGGAGTATCGCCAATGAATTCATCGCTAAGTATTCGAAATTACACAGACAGTGATCAAGAGCAAGTAGTACAGCTTATTCTTCATATTCAGCAACAAGAATACAATATACCAATTACTAAGGAAGATCAGCCAGACCTATTATCCATTCAATCTTTTTATCAAAAAGGGAACGGTAACTTCTGGGTGGCTTGTGATGGTGATCAAGTAGTGGGTACAATTGCTTTGTTAGATATAGGGAATCAACAGGTCGCTCTTCGCAAAATGTTTGTCCATTCTGATTATCGAGGAAAAGTGTGGAATACAGCTACATTATTGCTACAACAAGCCATTTCGTGGGCAACCCAACAGCAATTGACGCATATATATTTAGGCACAACTCTACAATTTATAGCCGCCCATCGATTTTATGAGAAAAATAGCTTTCAAGAAATAGAAGTAACCCAACTACCTGCTTCTTTTCCAGTAATGCAAGTGGATAAAAAGTTTTATCAATTATCCGTTATACTGGATTCATAAGGTGATCACACTCAACAGAGAGGAGCAATACATAAATGACACTGCAACTGAAATCTGGAGATACAGTAGCATTGGTCGCTTGCTCGGATCCTATCGCACCTGATCACCGAGTACAGATTAATGATTTGATCGGATATTTGCAACAGTGGGGGCTTCAAGTTGTCGAATCTAAAGTATTGATGCAACCCCATACTATTCAGGCTTCCCAAGAAAAAGCGAATGAGTTAAATCGTTTATTTGCTGATCCGCAGATCAAAGCTATTTTTGATATCTCTGGCGGCGAACTGGCTAATGGCGTACTTCCACACCTTCATTATGACCGGATTCGTACAGCACAGACTGCTTTTTTTGGGATGAGCGATCTGACTGTTGTTCTGAACGCTATTGTGCATCAATCTCATATTCAGACGTATCATTATCAAATCATGAATTTAGTCAAAGAAAAGGGTGCAGAACAACGACAGCAATTTTATCGTACCTTTTTTGAAGGAGCTTCGGATTTGTATGATTTCGATTTTGATTTTGTTCAAGGTGAGAATCTAAATGGCGATGTGATTGGAGGCAATATTCGTTGCTTTTTAAAATTAGTCGGTACTCCGTATTTCCCTGAGGTTTCGGGTAAAGTTATTTTATTAGAAGCATGGAGTGGACGTGCCCATCGAATCATCTCTATGCTGGATCAAATGGATCAAGTCGGTATATTCGCTACATGTTCTGGAATATTGTTAGGAACATTTACTGAGATAGAACAACATCATGAATGGGATCTTATTCAACAGCATCTTCTAAAGCTAACAGCCAAAAAGCCGATTCCGATAGTGAAATCGACCGGAATTGGACATAGCAGTAATAGTAAATGTATTATTATCAGTTAATAGCACATGATTACAGCTTATTTAAAAAAGAATAAAGGAGTATCAGTATTTCTTTGTTCTTTTTTGAATATATACTTTAGTGCATATTTTGTCTAATATTCATAGTTTATACATAACAATTTCTTCGCTTTAAGCCGATTATTGTAAATAAGAGTCTTTTTTTAAGAGTAAATATGCTAACAATGTACTTAAAATGGTTAAGTTATAACAAAATACTTAAATAATGCGTTTAACTTAAAGCGAATTTACTACTTACGGTACTAAAAGATTGTATTTAATTTTACTGATTTTAGTAAACGTATTCAGTAACTTAAAGGAGACAATAATGATCTATTTTGTGCGAAAAAACCAAGTAGAGAAATTACCAGAAGGTGAAGCTGAACTGAATTACTGTTTAAAACAGTTGCTTGAGAACAATGAAGCGATTTTGATTGACCGTATGCCGGAAGATTTGCAAATGCAAAGTATGCATCTGTTATTGAGTAATCCAGCCTTTGTGATGGTTAATATTCAGGAATCGGTTCAGGAACGATTTATTCGTTCTCCACTTAAAGGGTTTTCGAGTGATGTATATGAAGAGTCATTATTACTTGTGACTTCCTATGTACAAGACTTGCAGTTAGAAATTGAAAAAGGCGCTACGGCTCTGGCTAGTTACCAAAAAGGTGAACAAGAAGGCATGGTGCGTGATGGATTACGTAAAGCACTTATTGATCTTGGCGAACGCCGGGAAATCATGTCTATTATGCTTCAGGAAATTCGCTATCGTCTAAGTGAGCAAGCCAAACAAGAGCATACTCGTGCTACAGAACGTTTTTCTGGAGACGAATGGAATAGTTAATGGATATAAAAGAAGTCTGTGTAGATTAAACTACACAGACTTCTTTTGATTACAAAATTTATATTGTACACTTACTGCGTTTAACGAACGATGTACTTTACGAACGTTGTTCGTTGTGATATAACTAATACAAGTTAATCTATTAAACATGGAGATGATATTATTATGCAAAAAGCAAACGAAAGAAAAATAGCTATTATTGGTGGAGGACCTGGGGGCTTGACGTTAGCCGTTATTTTACAAAAATATGGTGTCAAAGCTACTGTTTATGAAAAATCTTCTTTTCAAGCTAATAACCAACAAGGAGGTTCATTAGATATTCATAGTGAATCTGGACAGCGAGCATTACAAGAAGCCGACTTATTTGAATCATTTCAAGCTGTTGCTCGTTATGATGGAGAGGACTTTAGACTTTTTGACAAAAAAGGAAAAATGTATTTAGACGAAATAGCAGAAGATCATGATTCAGATCGTCCCGAAATCGACCGGGGTGTATTATGTGAAATGATATTACAAGCACTTGACCCTACTTCTATACGCTGGAATCACTCATTAAGTCATGTTGTTCCATTAAAAGATGATCTGTATGAACTTCATTTTGAAAATGGGAATGTGGAAACCGCTAATCTTGTTATAGGAGCAGATGGAGCATTTTCAAAAGTTCGTCCGCTTCTAACAAAAGCCAAAGCAGAATATACAGGTTTGAGTATGGTAGAAGTTCATATCAAAAATGTGGATATAGATCATCCTGAGCTGGCTAGCTTTAATCGTCGTGGTAAAATGTTTGCACTGGCAGATCACAAAGCAATCATCGGTCAGTTAAATGGAGATGGAGATATTCGTGTGTATGCGAGCTTTCAAGTAGAGCAAGAATGGTTAGATCAATCAGTGTTTTTGTGGGATCAACCTGATATAGCAAAACAAAAATTGCTAAGTTATTTTGAAGATTGGGATGATTCTCTTCGAAATTATATCTGTTTAGCAGAAGGACAAATTCTTCCAAGACGCATTTACATGTTGCCTGTAGGATTAACGTGGGCACACCGAGCAGGAGTTACATTAATTGGAGATGCAGCACATCTAATGTCTCCTTTTGCTGGTGAAGGTGTGAATCTAGCAATGTTAGATGCTACCGAATTAGCACTGTCTATTGTACAGCATAATGATTTGAGTATAGCTGTTCAAAGTTATGAGCAGAAAATGTATGCTTACTCTGGAGAAGCGGCTAGAGAATCGTATGAAAACTTACAGCTTTGTTTTGGTGATCAGGCAGCTTCTCGATTAGCAGCATTAATGAATCAGTATCATCAACAAGCATAAAAAAGTACTCTAGGATTTACTAATAAAGTTAAACATGTTATAAGGAAACTATGGATAATACAAATCGAATTATAATTAGTCGTCGTACCAGACCTGCTAAAGACGCACTTAGTCGCGAAATTATTGTAAAGACTGCTTTTGAATTGTTAGCAGCAGAAGGCTTGTCCGGCATGAGTATGCGCAAAATTGCTAAACATTTAGATACAGGCGCTTCATCACTGTATGTGTATGTCAAAAATATTCAAGAGCTTTACAGTTATGTAGTTGATTATGGATTGAGAGATGTAATATTGCCTGAAGGGCGACCGAACTCTTGGAAAAGTGAACTAGTCTCTCTATTGAATTCTTATCTTAACGTTTTGTATACATCTCCAGGAGTAGCGGAACTTGCATTAACAACGATCCCAATCGGCCCTTACTCTTTAGCAATCAACGAATATATATTAGCGCGTTTGCAAGCAGGGGGAGCACAAGCGAAGTCAGCAGCATGGGGAGCAGATATGTTACTTTTATATGTCACCTCAGTAGCTTTTGAACAATCTTCTCGTGAGCAAAAAGGCATGACTCTTCAATCGATTCGTGATTCTTACCAATCATTAGATGCAGTAGAATATCCGATGCTTGTTCGCTTAAATGAGGAAATGTTCTCAGGTGACGAAGAGAGATTTCAATGGGGATTAGAAGTGATCTTACAAGGAATCCTGCACAATCCAAAATAATAAAATGAAAAGTTATCTTCCTTTGGGAATGATAGCTTTTTTATTTAACGATTGTAGAAAAATTCTTATCGTTAATAATTTCTAATAGATTGAACAAATGGTAAAATGAACTATACATAATCTATAAAATGCGGAACAAGAAATAAAAGGTTATTACACTGAGGAGGATCTCTACATGGTACCGGAACATTCAACGATTTTAATTGCAGGCAGTACTGGTGATCTGGGCGAACGGATTGCCAAAGCATTGGTTCATGAAGGAGCACATGTGCGGGCATTGATTCGCCGGGGCACTTCATTATCGAAGACGGTACCTTTAGAACAACTAGGAATCGAAATCGTAGAAGTCGATTATACGAATGCAGCAGAAATGAAAGCAGCTTGTACAGGAGTGTCCTGCGTTGTATCTGCTCTAAGTGGATTAGAGGATGTGATTATCGAGACACAAACTTTACTACTGAATGCAGCTGTTGAAGCAGGCGTTCCTCGCTTTATTCCTTCTGATTACTCGATGGACTATACCAAGTTACCTGTAGGATCGAATCGCAATTTGGATTTACGTCGTGATTTTATGAAAAGACTGGATCAAGCACCGATTGCAGCCACTTCTATTTTAAATGGAGCATTTGCAGATATGTTAACAGGGATGGCACCTATCGTTCTTTTCTCACATCGCCGAATCCTTTACTGGGATGATGCAGATCAACCAATGGATTTTACAACCAAAGACAATGTAGCTACCTATACAGCCAAAGCAGCATTGGATAACTCTGCTCCTCGCTTTTTACAGATTGCAGGAGATCAGATCAATGCACGTCAACTGACGGTACTTATGAGCAGATTAAGCGGTCAACGATTCCGTTTGCTCAAAGCAGGAAGTCGAGGATTGTTGGAGACATTGATTAAGATTGCACGTAGTTGTTCTAAGCCTTCAACCGATTTGTATCCCGCATGGCAAGGGATGCAATATGTTCATGGTATGTTCAGCGGATTAGGTAAGCTTGAACAGATTGATAACGATCGGTATGCCGGAATACAATGGACATCTGCCAAAGACATATTAGCTGATTATATCCATTCATCTCATGCATAAATGAATCACTTATAGCTAGAATAAATTGTATTTATCGCTTTATTAAATTTTGCAACGTACATGCCCGAAAGTACAATGTCCTGATCTGAGCACCTGTTATACTGTAAGAGGCTTATGAAAGGGGGGCATTATGCAAAAAAAACATCTGAGTGAGATAGCGTTAGAACTACGTAAACCGGTGATCTTGTGGATTCTGATGGTTCATATTGGAACTACATTATTAGAAACAACGTCCCATAATAGTGTGCTTCATATTGTGATAGCAAGTCTGGGTATTTTGTGTTTTATGTTTTTGAATTGGAAAGTAACCTGGTTTATTCAAAGAGAATTATGGGTGTACTATGTATTACAAAGTGCTATCCTTCTCATGTCTGTTTATTTTATGAATCAAGGATATTATTTAGTTATGATTGTGCTGTATCCGATTATTATTGGACAATTACTATATGCTCCGTATAAGAAGATAACGATAATCATTTCTATTGCGGCTATTTATATAGTATGTATTGCTTATATGAATTATTTAAGCTTTGTTAATTTGCTGTTTTATATTTCGTTGTTTACATTAATGAACGTATTGGTAGGAGGCATTATCAATTTAACGTTACGTCAATTTTATGCTAAGTTACGTACACAGCATTTTTTGAAAGAATTAGAAATCGCTCATCATCAAGTCGAAGAATTAACGGTTGCTAATGAACGTCAGCGTATGGCAAGGGATCTGCACGATACGTTAGCACAAGGATTAGCCGGATTGATTATGCAATTGGAAGCGATTGATGCCCATCTCTCTTCGAATAATACTAAAAGAGCACATGAAATTGTTCATTTGTCTATGAGCGGTGCACGTCACACATTAGCAGAAGCTCGCAGTGCGATTGATGATTTGCGTTTGCATACCGCCTTACAAGTGAATTTTGCTGAGTCTGTAGAGAAAGAAGTAGATCATTTCCTTTCCTTAACAGGTATCCCGATACAAAGCAATATAGTAACCCCTATAGAAGTATCCCAATTGATCTATGAACATAGTATTCATATTATACGTGAGTGTTTGACCAATATTATCAAGCATGCTCAAGCTCATCATGTAGAATTGAACATTTCGTATGATGACCATCATTTGGTAATGGATATTAAAGATGATGGCATTGGATTCGATATGCGTCAGATCGGTTCATTTAGTGGACATTATGGTCTAATTGGCATGCAAGAACGTATCCGTATTGTACAGGGTACATTAGAAATAACGAATCGTATACCTCATGGAACTTCTGTGCATATCGAGATTCCTTTGAGATGAGGAGAATAGTATGAAATACAACGTATTGATTGTAGATGACCATTTTGTCGTTAGAGAAGGACTTAAGCTTATCTTAGAGACGAGTGAACATTATCAAGTGATTGGTGAAGCAGATAACGGCAAAGTGGCTATTCAGCTGATTGAAGAGCTTCGTCCGGATGTGATCTTAATGGATCTAAATATGCCGATTATGAATGGGATTGAAGCGATCGAACAATTACAAGCGCAGAACAATACGATTCCTGTCGTTATTCTGACCACTTACAATGAAGATGATCTTATGATCAAAGGCTTAACCATAGGAGCGAAAGGATATTTGCTCAAAGATACCAAACGCGAGCACCTTTTTCGTACATTAGACTCGGCGATTCGAGGCGAGACCTTGTTACAACCTGAAATTATGGAAATTGTGTTTAAAGCCAAACATGATACTGCACCCAAAAAGCCAACCAGAAACAATTTGCTTCCTTCTTTATCGGATAAAGAAAAGATTGTACTCCAAGCAGCCGCACATGGACATCGTAGTAAAGAGATTGCTTTTGATATGGGGATAGCAGAACGCACAGTGAAAGCTCATCTTACGAATATTTATAATAAGCTAGGTGTTGATTCACGAGCACAAGCTGTAGCCATAGCAGTAGAACAAGGGCTTGTGCATATTTAAAAAAAGACACATGACCCCTAAAATATAATTACATGTAGAACACATCACTTGTTTGTAGAGATGTGTTCTTTTTTGCGTTGTGATAAATTCTGCCCGAAAGGGCATGATGTGCATGTACGATTGGACGATTCGACAACATATTATCTTTGTTAGGATAAGCACAGAGAAACCACAACTATACTGGTGTTGAGATAAGAGAGGAACATGATCAATGAATAGAAAAGGATATTTTGCAGGTATAGCTATACTACTTGTTATCAGTCTAACTGCTTGTTCTACAGACTCTTCGACAATTGCTGTGAATACAACAAGTAGCAATGTAACATTTACCACTATTCAAAAACAAGCGCTTAATGTGAATTACAATTTATCAGGCACATTAACTGCTTATACAGAAACACCTATTACTTTTCGTACAGCTGGAACAGTGACATCGGTTAAAGGCGAGATCGGACAACAGGTAAAGAAAGGTGCTGTACTGGCTACACTGGATACAGCTGATCTGAATTTATCATTAGCAGATGCGAATCAGTCTGTGGCTGCTGCTCAAGCCGATCTGTCCAGTGCCAATGCTTCTTTAAAAGATGCTCAAGCCGCTAAGCAAAATGCAATGGCTACAGTATCTTCTGCCAACGCTCAATTAGCCAGTGCTCAAGCCAAAATCGATAGTGCGCGTGTAAGCGAGCAAAGCGTATTGTCTGGAGCACGTTCGCAAGAAAAAGCACAATCACAAAATGCTGTAAACAAAGCACAGACTGCTTATAATCAAGCAAAAGCAGAAGCGACCCGCTCGCAGACGTTAGCAAGCAACGGCTTACTTACGCAACAAGAGAATGAACAAGCACAGACGGCTCTAGCTGATGCGACAGATAGTCTTAAAGACGCTCAAGCCAAGCTTTCATTAACACTAGAAGGTGCAAGTGATTCAGAACGTGCAGATGCAGCTTCTGCTGTCACCCAAGCACAGACAGGAATCGCTAGTGCCCAAGCAACGATAGAACAAGCCAAAGCAAGTGTAGCCCAAGCAGAAGCAGGTATTGCTCAATCGCAAGCAGGAGTCGACAAAGCGAAAGCAAGCTACGATCAAGCGATCACAGCCAAAAATAAAATTGTGTTGAGTCTTTCCTATACCACCTTAAAAGCACAAGCCAGCGGTGTGATTTTAGAAAAAAATGTATCTGTCGGTCAGACAGTGAGTGCAGGTTCAAGTGGTAGTGGCGCTATGGGCGGTTCATCCGATCCATTTGTAATTGGAGAAACCACACGTTTGAAAGTTCTACTCCCTATAGCTGATAGCGAGATCAGTCAATGGAAAGTAGGGCAAGAAGTAAGTGTAAGTCTGTATGATGATGTACGCATAGGTAAAGTGACCAAGTTATACCCGCAAACCAATGAAAGTACAGGTTCAATCAATGTAGAAGTCACTGTAAGTAATCCCAAGCAAGATTGGAAACCGGGACAGGTGGTCAAAGCTTCTCGTCAATCTACGACGCAAAAAGGAATACTGTTACCTGTAGAAGCAGTCATTAGTACAGGAGATAAACCTTATGTATTCAAAAATATCAAAGGAAAAGCTGTTCAGACTTTTGTGACTGTAGGCGAGTCCTACAACAATCAGTATGTGATTAAAAGTGGACTTCAAGTTGGAGAACAAGTCGTTGTACAGGGAGCAGACCGTTTATTTAATGGCGATACTCTGGCTACACCAAAGAATGCTCAAGAGGTAACTGCTCATGATTGAGTTTTTTATAAGAAAACGTAAAGTTACTCTATTGTTTTTTGTTTTACTTATTTTGTATGGTGTCTATTCAGGGATAGGATTACCTCGACAATTACAGCCCGATGTGGTGGTCAAAACAGCAATGGTTACGACCACTTATGCAGGTGCTTCGCCAGAACTGATGGAGCAGACTGTGACTGAAGTGCTTGAACAAAAGATCAAAGAAGTGACTGATCTCAAAACGATCTCTTCAACTTCAGGAAATGGAATTTCAACGATTACGGTACAAGCAGAAGATAAGGCCGATGCAGAACAGGTATGGAATGAATTAAGACGTAAAGTTGAAGATGCTCAATCCAGCTTACCTACAGATGCAGATGTACCGATCGTCAATGATAATTTAGCACAGAGTTTTGTACAGTCTTTTGCTATTTATGGTAAGACCAAAGAAGATGTCTATGCGTTAAATGATCTTATGAACACATGGAAAAAGCAGCTTCGTGCGATTCCCGGCATTACTGAAGTAGCGATTAAAGGACTACCTGAGCAAGAAATCAGTATCGAAGCAGATACGAATAAGCTGAAACAATATAATATTTCATGGGAAACAGTATTACAAGGGATCCAATCCGAAAATGATCGTATTCCTGTCGGAAATCTAACGTATGACAATCGTACGTATCAACTCAAAGTCGATAAATCAGATGATTATAATACGATCAAAGAGATTTTGATTACTCAAACTGAAGCCGGTATTCCGGTCTATCTCAAAGATGTAGCTGATGTGAAAATGGTTCCTACCACAGAATCGTATCTCAGTTACTACAATGGTGTTCCATCGATCACTATGGATATCAGTAGTCAAGCAGGTTCAGACGTTATCAATATGAACAAAGTATTATCCGCTAAAATGACCGCTTTAGAGAAAACATTACCTTCTCATGTGAAAATCGAGTCTTTATTTGCTCAAAATGATGAAGTTGAGCGAATATTTAACGATTTAATACGAGAAATGGCGATCGCTATTATTGCGGTTATTCTGATCTGTACATTAGGTATGAACTTACTTACAGCAGGCTTTGTAGCTCTCTCTATTCCTATCTCTATTGCTCTAGGATTGATTGCATTACCTCAAGCTGGTATCACGTTGAACCAGATTACCATTGTAGGTCTGATTATCGTGCTGGGGATTCTGGTCGATGACGCAGTCGTGGTCAATGACAATATCGAGCGAAGGCTATCAACCCTTGGAGAAAATCCAAAAGAAGCATCAGTGCGAGGTACCAAAGAAGTCGCTGTTTCTATTATTACGGCTACACTTGCAACAATTTCTGCTTTTGTGCCATTGATGTTATTGCCGGGCGACATGGGTTCATTTATCCGACCGATTCCAGTGATTATTTCATTATGTATGCTTGCTTCGATGATTATGTCGTTAACGATTATTCCTATTTTCCGCGAATGGTATGAGAATCGACAAATTGAAAAAGGGAAACGCCATGTAGATAAGCCACCCGGTCTGTTAGGTAAGCAAATTCAGCTATTAACGAATGGCTATGCTTTTCGCTTAATGCCAGGTCTACTCAAACGTCCATTAATGGTGGCTCTGGTAGGACTTGTAGTTAGTACAGCTGTATACGGACTTGCTGCATTGACACCTGTTGAGTTATTTGGCACATCCGAAGAACCTCAGATTTCGGTAGATATTGATTTGCCTTCAGGAACCTCGCTTACAGAAACGAATAAAGTGACTGAAAATATTGCGAAATGGGTGAAAAAACAGCCGGATATTGATAAATTAGCGTACGCTGTAGGTGGCGTGGCTCCCAAGTTATTTAATAGTACTGGTGGATCAGGTAATGGCGCATCTTCAGGTCAGATTCTAGTCACAGGGCAACATGGGATGAATGTTGATTCTACTGTAGAATTATGGTCAGCCGCATTAAAAACAGAATATCCCGGCATTCAAATTTCGGTAAAAGGTGCAGCACTCGGGATTCCAGTAGGAAAACCTATTTCTATTCGAGTGACAGGGGATCAATTACCAGAACTACGTAGTCTGAGCGATCAGATCAAGCAGATCATTTCAGAATCTCCGGGTACGTACGGGATTACAGATAGTACAGGAAATGATAGTTATACTTTAGATTTCGCCGTAAACAAGCAAGCAATGGATCGCTATCAAGTGACTTACAAAAACTTAACTCAAACCTTATTAATGATGGGTAGTGGATTTACTGTAGGAGATTTTGATAATGGTAGTGATTTGATTGATTTAAAATTATATATTAAAGATTCACGTAACAGCAGTCCGAATACATTGTTGCAACAGGTGAATATTACGAATTCCGCAGGTACACAGATTCCATTGTCTCAAATTGTAGAGATCAAGCCGGTATTCTCGATTCAACAGATCAATCATTATGATCTCAAACGTGTGAATACGATTGAAGCTGAACTAAGTGGACCAACCGCAACAGAAGCGATGCAAGATATTAGACCCAAGTTAGAACAGATCCAGCTTCCTGAAGGATATACATGGGAAGTAGGCGGGGAGACATCAAGCCAGAGCGATACGTTTAAAGATTTAGGTGCATTATTTGTCGTCGCGATATTTATTATTTTCATCCTGATTACGATGCAGTTCTATTCCTTATTGATTCCTTTTATCATTATGACAACAGTCTATTTAGCAGCGGCAGGTGGAGTACTGGGGTTATTTGTAACACAGACACCGATCGGATTTATGGCGGTCATGGGTATTATTGCATTAGCCGGAATTGTAGTACGGAACGGGATTGTATTGATTGAATTTATAGAAGATGCAAGACATGAAGGTATGGAACTAACAGAAGCGATTATTCTAGCTGCTTCAGCACGTTTCCGTCCGATTATTTTAACATCATTAACAGCTATTGTGGGTATGATTCCGATTGCTACGGTAGGAGAGTTATTATTCCGTCCACTAGGT
The DNA here is from genome assembly GCF_028594455.2 of Paenibacillus sp. PK4536. Lineage (NCBI taxonomy): Bacteria > Bacillati > Bacillota > Bacilli > Caryophanales > Paenibacillaceae > Paenibacillus > Paenibacillus sp. PK4536. Next base: position 3,924,891 of record NZ_CP126313.1, on the reverse strand, counting down.
GTCGTTATTATTTTCGGATTGGTGTTCTCAACGGTATTAACACTATTCGTTGTACCAGCGTTGTATATGGTAATGGCTCGTTATACTGACAAACGAATGACTTCTAAAATAGAACGCAAAAACAAACGGTTAGCCAAACGTCAACAGTCGATGTAATTACAATACTTCATTGCTATCCTAATCATATACTTCTTAAAAAAGCATTTATGTATAGATAGTAGCTAAATATGTAGTTGCTATCTATGCGTTGGTGCGAAGGAGGTTAATAGATGAATAACACCTATACCATGGTTCAACAAGCCAAACTGCTATTTTTTGAAAAGGGATATGATGCTGTTTCAGAGCAAGATATTATGCATATCTGTGGTCTGAATGAAAAAGAATTTACAAACCACTTTAAAGATAAAGATCATCTGTTTAGTTTAGTTTTAGATACAATGTGTCAGGATATAGATCATCTTATTTTCACCAATTATACAGATCCTTACTTGATCCCCGAGCAAAAAATAATAAACTATATGCAAAGTTATATGCAGTATCTAGATATGGTGTATACTCATTTGCATCAAAGTCATGTTGGGAAAGAAAATGTATTAGATCATCCAACTATTCATCATGCCTATCAACGGTTAGAATACAGTCTGAGTAGTGTACTGCTAGAAATGATGAATACTGTCTTATATGAGCTAGATGATATTAATCTGTTGCAATGGAACAAAGACCATTTGAATCAACAGATCCAGCAGTCTAATCATGTACTACTATTTCAAGCATTGGATATTCAACAAAGCCTCTATAATTCGAAAATATCTGTGCATACCGATCAGCTCACTTTAGAAATGAAGCGTGTAAAGTGGCGTGAAATCATGCAGACAGAGCAAGCAATAATGAATAGCCAAGATCGATGTCTATTGGTTAAGACGTTACTCCATTGTATAGAGCAACATCCTATCGTTATGCTTGATTCTTTTGCAGGTACAGAGCAACGTTCTTATGAAATGCATTGAGAGTGATACCATAGATTGAACAAAAAAGGTGCTGAAGATATTCGGCATCTTTTTTATACATATCATGTTCTTATCAAGAATCCCAACTTAACCTGAATTGTTCAGGCGTGAGATCAACGACTTTTTTGAAGCAATGAATAAAATAACTACTCTGCGAAAAGCCTGACTCCACAGCAATATCTTGAATCGTTTTATTCGTAGACAGTAACAACTTTTTGGCATGTAAGATTCGAGATTCTAGCAAATAAGCAGTAGGCGTGACACCCATGGATTGATGGAATTTGCGAGAAAAATAAGGCACACTGTAACCTGTGAATGTAGCAATTTCTGTGATCGATATAGATTGTGTACAATGTTCACGCATATAATTGGCGGCTGCATGAATGCCTGGTAATGAAGGATCTTTGGGCAAGTGGAGGGAGACCGCTTCTTTACTCATATGCAACAACATTTCGTATAGAATAGCAGAAGCACGTATTTCTTGCTGAAGATCGAAGTTGCGACCTAGCGATAATAAATCATCCATCCGTTGATTCAATGTTTCTATATGATGATGTTCAAATAACCAGACTTCACTAATGCCCCGATTACCCAATAAAGATTCGAGTGCCGAAGCAGAAAAGTGAACCCAACGTATATCCCATGGATCAGAAGGATCGGCTTGATAGCGTTGTGCCAGTTCAGGACCATATAAGAATCCATGACCTGCACTCAGCTCATATTTCGTACCTTGACTGTATACATAACCTTTTCCTTTCACAATAAAGTGCAGATTATATAACTGGTTTAATTTGAAATCACTGCTTTGAGCTGGACGATCTACGGTATGAGAAGCATGGTTCTGATAACCACCTATAAAGTCTGGATAACAACTATAATGCGGAAATGAAGGATTGGGAAAGAAAATATGTTCTCTCATCATTACGTCCTTTCATATGAAATGAATGCTATACTACGACTTATTTTATAGTATTAGCAGTTATGTCGTAAATCTATAATCGCAAAATAGTGTTATCAGGATAATTACTCGTTATATACGGATACGCTCAGTAGACTTAAAATAAGACTATCCAAACAGTAGAGGTGATAGTCATGAACAAATCGATTCAGCTAGATTCTTTGCAATTAGGGGTATGTTATTATCCTGAACAATGGTCGGATTCCTTATGGGAAGATGATTTTAAACGAATGAAACAGATGCACCTTTCTCATATTCGAATCGGAGAATTTGCATGGAGTGTATTTGAACCACAAGAAGGAGTATACGATTTCGATCTGTTTGATCGTGTATTAGATCTAGCTCAACAATATGAATTGAAAGTGATTATGGGAACACCTACAGCCACTCCGCCTGCATGGTTAACTCATAAATACCCTGAAGTATTGAACGTATCCATCGAAGGTGTTACATATCAGCATGGTATGCGGAGACATTACAATTATAGTAGCCCCAAATACCGAGAATTATGTGCAAATATTACCCGTCAAATGGCAAATCATTTCAAAAATCATCCGGCTATTATAGGTTGGCAGATCGATAACGAACTAAACTGTGAAATTAGTGAGTTCTATGCAGAAGCAGACCATATCGCATTCCGTGAATGGGTACAACATCGTTATCATACGTTGGAAGCGCTTAATAAAGCATGGGGGACTGTATTCTGGAGTCAGACGTATACAGATTGGGAGCAGGTGTATTTGCCACGTCCTACCGTATCACACTCTCCCAATCCGCATCATGTCTTAGATGAAAAGCGGTTTATTTCGGACAATACGATTGCATTTGCTCGTATTCAAGCAGAGATTTTGCGAGAAGTCGCACCGCATCATTGGATTACGACTAATGGATTGTTTGGTCATTTAGATACTCATGCCTTAACAGAAGAAATGCTCGACTTTTTCTCATATGATTCGTATCCTCAATTTTCAACGATTTCCGGAAATAACGAGCACAAGCCGTTACTGGATCGCAAATGGAGTCAGAATCTAAGTGTTGTGCGTAATATATCTAATAATTTCTGTATTATGGAACAGCAAGCAGGGCCGGGTGGCTGGGTGAATCGAATGAATATGCCTGCTCCACGTCCAGGTCAATTGAGACTATGGACATACCAATCTGTACTGCATGGTGCAGATCTAGTCATGTACTTCCGCTGGCGTACAGCTACATTTGGTACAGAGATCTACTGGCATGGTCTCAATGATTACCATAATCAGCCTAATCGTCGTATTGCAGAAGCGACTCAAGTAGGGGAAGAATTTGTCTCCATCGGTGAAAAGATTGCAGGTACAACGTATCAAGCCAATGTTGCTATTCTCAAAGATTATGATAATGATTGGGATGGCGAATACGATATCTGGCATGGCCCTTTAACCGCTAAAAGTATTAATGCATGGTTCAAGCAACTTCAATATCAGCATATTCCAACAGATATTATCTATTTGCGTCATCAGACATCAGAAGAACTACAACGCTATCAATTCATTATTTATCCGCATGCGGCGATTATGTCTGAACAGACAGCGATGTTATTAACTCAGTATGTAGAAGCAGGTGGAACACTGATCTTTGGTGCAAGAACAGGATACAAAGACTTGAACGGTCAGTGCCGGATGGCGCCTATGCCAGGGCCTGTAGCTTCTTTATGTGGTATCTCTGTAGCTGATTTTACTTCTATTACAGGTACGATTGAAGCACCGGGACTGCTCTGGAAGCATAATAACAAGCAGATCGAACAATCCGCAGAATTATTTAACGATATTTTGCACATTCAGCATGATGATGTAGAAGTGTTAGCTACCTATACTTCGTGTTATTACGAAAATGCTCCTGCATTAACCAAGCGTTCACAGGGGCAAGGTCAGGTGTTGTATTATGGAGCAGCCTTTAATGAAGCAGTTGTAGATGAATTGTTGAGTCTATTGCATATTTCTTCACCGCTTGTCGATTGGTTAGAATTACCGGAGCAAGTAGAAGTAGGGATTCGCCAGAATGAACATGCAGACTATGTATTTTTACTTAATTACAGTGATCAACCGGCTTCTATTCATGCCAAAGTTCCGCGTACAGATATCTTAACAGGCACAACTATAGATGGAGCCACGACTATACCGGCTTATGGCGTGATGATTTTACAGTCTTAATTTGAAATAAGTCAAAAACCTCCTGATCATGAGGAGGTTTTTTGTTGCTCTGATTTGTAGGAGTTATCACATGAATAGTATGATCGTTCTCAAGCTTTGCTTATGCAGTGAACCATAGTATTATAAAAGACAATTAGACAGAAAGGAGCGACAGTTGTATCTTCATTGAATCGTAGCTAGTAAAATACGGATATTTTATCTAATAGAGGAGCCAGAACAATGACCCAAATGGATAATATTCAAATAGTAACTTATGAACCACGCTTTGCTGCATCGATTGCAGAAATGTGGAATGCCAGTCATGAAAGTTGGGGTGGTGATAATATTGTTCAGACCGAACAAATGATTTTGAAAGAACACCACAATCATACACATATTGATATCTTTTTAGCAGTAGTAGCAGAAGAAGTCGTAGGATATTGTAGCTTTTCTCATTATAAAGAAGATACAGGTGCTTTATACATTCCTTTACTTAATGTACGTCCAGATTATCATGGACATAAGATCGGCAAGCGCTTGGTCTTACGAGCAGTCGGAGAAACGTTACAACGTGGATGGCCACGCTTAGATTTGTATACATGGCCGGGGAATATCAAAGCCGTTCCTACGTACAAAAAAGCAGGTTTTTTCTGGGAACGTCGGGATGATACTACACATCTTATCAATCTTATTCCTTCGGTGTTGCAGACACCAGCGGTACAGTCTTACTTTGAACATATGGATTGGTATACAGATAGCACTCGCGACATTATAACCGAACCGGATGGACGGCAAGAGTACGGATTTGATTATTTCACCTATCAGTGGAGTAAAGACGATCTACACCTCAAAATGGAATATGAACGCACAGGACGAGGACTGCGACTGATTGAAACGAATGATTATAAGATTCAAGCGACGATCCCTGTTGCGCATGGATTGCCCTTTGGAACGAAGTATCCGATTGTCTATGAAATCATTAACAAAACAGGTAAGCCCTTATCGCTTGAAATCCGATCAATCAGTAACAGCGCGGTATCGTTTGACTTACAAGAATCGAAAACAGTAGACACCCACGCCACTATTGAGGGACAGTTTAAGATTATGCCGATTGAAGAAGAGCAAGACCTTTTCCAGACGCATCCGGTTGTCGAAGCCGAGTTAGTCATTAATGGGAAGTCTGCTATATTCAAGATCGGAGTCGAACCTAAATTTCCAGTTCGCTTAAAATTACAAGCGCCTCACCGCATGATCATGGTCGGCGAAGAAGTACAATTAGAATTAACAGTAGAAAATGAATACAATCGACCGGTAACTTATTATATGGAATGTCCAGATGATGATATCTTATCTTTTCAAAATGCTGAGGTAGCTATTGAAGTTCCAGCTCGATCACGTCAATCGGTGACACTGACAGCAACACTGCTTAGCTATGGTATCTGGCATCATTCGATTTCTATTTACAAGGAAAAAAGCTATACAGCCGATTCCAAAGTTCTTGACCAATACATAAGTCTTGTATTTTCAGGAATCTCCTCTTCTTTTGGAGGTGAGACGGCTGAAGATTGGGTTATGTCTAACGGACAATACCATATCTGGTTGAACAAAATAAACAATAAGCTTGTTATCTATAAAGGGCTAGACAGTATCACCCAACTGTCCCATCCCAAATTTGGATTGCCTTACAAAAACGAATTTCAAAAAGATCGTGCTTCCAACGTCATTTTCCACCAAGAAGAAGCGATGATTCTTGAAGCAGAATATGATCTGGAAACGCTCCATATCCTTTTGACAACTGTTGTAGAACTATATCCAAATGGTATCGTAAATCGATATTACAAAGTGAAGAATACAAGTGAACAGGAACGAACCGAACCTTTATTTTTAAAAGAACATTTCCGCCTTGCGCTAGAAGATAGTGTTATTCCTTATCGACATCAGTATATCCATACAACTAAAGGGTCTGACGCTTCGGCTACAGATTACTGGGAAGTTAGCGATATTACTGAAAATTGGTTGTTCTCATATACCCCTCATGCAACCTATGGTGTAACATGGTCAGCCGATCAGACATTGATTACAGATCATTGGTTATATGCATTAGAACATTCGCTATCGCTCAGCAAGCTTGGAGAACAAGTCGAAACGCCTGCACTACAGTTAGCGATTGGCACATGGAATGATTGGCAAGACTTTCGGACATTTGCTCTACAGAAAAGCTCAGCAGATACATTAATAGCGACTTCATCTCTGGAGCTAAAAGTAAATCAAGGCAATCCATTTGCACAGCAATCACTACATGTGGAGATTACAGAACACAAAAATGTGATACTAGAGGGTACGCTATCGATTGCTTCACAGTTCAATAGTATAGAGCCGAATCAATATGAGCTTGATAGAACATTAGAACTGCATGATTTCGAGATTCAACTTCCTTTACAATCAGCTCATGAAATAGATGTGCTGAGATTACAACTGGATATGGATTCTTATATACTGGAAGAACAGCGCTTAGTCTTTCCAGGATCTGAACAAGCGATCACGCAGGAAATTATCTCCACAGAGCATGGAGATATTCATACGGTGCGCAATGGTGTACTTGAATTTCAAGCCAGTCAATCTTTTGCACCGACTGTATTTTCGCTGAAGTATCATGGGGTCGAATGGTTAGATTCTTCATTTCCACAACCAGTCGCTAAATCATGGTGGAATCCATGGATAGGTGGGATGACATTAGAAGTTCATGGTCTATCACCACGTACCTTGTTAGAAGAAGAACGCTCTGTTGAATTTACAGAAATCAAAGATAATCTAGGAAATGTATGGTCAGGTATTTGTATTACAGTTCATATTCAGAACAATGTAAAATTAAAAGGACTGTCGTTCCAGCAGTATTATGTTACGCTTCCAGGGGTTCCTGTCCTGTGTAACTTTATTAAGCTTGATCAACATACAGGAACCACATTATCACCATTTGGTGCGAATCATTTTAGCTTTTATAAAGTCAGTGAAGAGATCAAAGATGCTAAAGCTTATATTAAAAATACAGTCCAAGAAGATGTGATCTACAAAGCGGGCAAAGTGCAATATGAGACAGAAGTCAAAGATAGAATCATTCGCTTTGGATCTAATGAACGGAAAGAAAAGTTACTGTTTGTTGACCATCCAGAAAATGAGTCTTGTGCTGTGTTTGTGAATACGCATTTAGTCGCTTCTGTTGCTATCGCTAACCTATTTGCTAACAACAATGAACAGGTATGGGGCAAACCACAATTTTATATCATTTCAGATACCGAGATTCCAGATTCCACATTATCAGATTTATTCAATATACAATTTGATGTACGTGATGCAACAAATGATTCAGAAGGGAGTCCATCATGAAAATCATAGATGCCCATATTCATTTTTCGGAAATAGAATCTTTTTATGATACAGCTGAGACATTAGCTTCAATTGACTATAGTCAAAAAGGATTATTGGATGAATTTGTACGATCAGGCGTAGTCGCTGCTGTTGGCATGGGCGTGACAGAGACTTCTGCTGGTGGTTTTCCAGATACAGATGCTCTTAATCCCATGTTGTTAGATCTGAAAGACCCTATGCCAGATAACCTGTTTACCTGTGTAGGGATTAATCCGGTAACTCTTCATCAAGAAGGTCAATGCAAAGCATTAGAGGAATCGTTACAATGGGATCACGTTGTAGGGATTAAGTTATATGCAGGGTATTATCATTATAATGTGGGTGATGCTATCTATGATCCGGTGTATGATCTTGCGCGTAAGTATGAACTTCCGATCGTTATTCATGGAGGACTGACCTATTCGGATCATGGACTGCTCAAATACTCACATCCCTTATCGATGGAAGAAACGTTCCTTAAGCACCGGGATATTACCTTTATGTTATGTCATTTGGGTGATCCGTGGGTGATGGACACCGCAGCTCTACTTGAGAAAAATCCCAATTTATATGCTGATCTATCCGGTTGGATTGTTGGAGATAGCTCTAAAGTGTACCGCCTGATGGGTGAACAAACCTATGTGGATCATTTTAAGCGTGCTATCGTGTTTGCTGAAAAGTATGATCGGCTTGTATTCGGTACCGACTGGCCGTTAGTGCCTTTAGATGCTTATATTGCTTTTATCAAAAATCTAATTCCTGAAGCGCAATGGGAGAATGTATTTTACAATAATGCACTTGAAGTCTTTCCTAAATTAAAACGCTGGATAGAGTCGCAATCAATCTAATCATAAAATCAAAACGTGTACTTGTATGTCAAGCATCGACATGGAAGTACACGTTTTTGTGTTTGAGAATATATAGTCATACATGTAAATAATCATTTATAACAAATCGTGACCATCCAATAAACGCCCATTGTCATGCCACTGACCATAGATTTTATTGGCTTTGATATTGGTGATTAATTTCTGAAGCCGATTGTGAAATACTTCAGGTTGATGCTCTATACTCTGAATCGTATCGATTCTCACTCTTTGATATAGTGCGGGAAAAGTTAGAAAGTGAGCATACACTTCAGGATCTTCTTGTAAAGCTTGAAGGATATGTGGATGAATAATAAAATGTTCTTCGTTCATATCAGGTAGTACTTTTCGACCTTCCTCCGTCATCAACCCCAGTCGCTCCAAACGACGAACACGTTCTTTATTTAGTTCAGTCCATGAACTTTTTGGATGACGAGGAGAAAGGCGCTGTGCTAACTGAGTCGCAGAAATTTTCTTTTTCACTCCATCGATCCAACCGAAGCATAGACATTCTTCGACCACATCTAGATAGAGTAGAATATTGGGAACAGGTGTGATACTCACAATCACCCAACAATAGGGCATATCATTACTATGCTGTTGTAACCATGCTCTTAATTCTATTCTGAAATGTATAGTGAGAAGATGGTCAATGTTATTCAATGTATCATGTTCCTTTCGATCATTAGATAGATGATGCCGATTCCTGATACCAGAATAATAGATAATCATTCATTACAGAAGCATGACCTAATTGACGAAGCATAGTAGAAATATTTCCTCGATGATATGTTCCGTGGTTTACTACATGCAGTACGATTTCCGCTAAACGCGTCTGCCTTGGGCCGACATAAGGATTGTTCAGTAGAAGAGATTGTTCTAAATCTATTCCACTTTGTAGCCATTGTTGATACTGATCAGTTAATACTGCAAAACGAGTGATATACTCATCGATAGAAGTCAGTGTGGTCTGATTTAAAGCCATACATTCTTGTAAGGCTTCCGGCATTTCTTCACCTTGTAACACTTGATAAAACATTCGATCTACAGCGTACATATGACTTAGTGCATGTGCAATAGTCGGGAAAGAGCTACCTACTTCTGCATGTAAAACAGAAGCAGGCAGTTCTTGAATCCTTTCCATAATCGTACGGCTTGCCCAGATATGATACTCAAACATAGCTACAGGATGATTTGGCACAAATAACAGCTCCTCTGGAATGATAATTAATTTCTATCCTCATCATAGCCAAACAAGTATGACAACAGTATGTCATACTTCTGGATAAAGGTTGAGCGCCTGTTGAAGTTGTTGCTTTAAGATGCTACGTAACTCGATAGGTTCTAGTACTTCAATACCATCTCCGAAGCTAAGCAGCGTCGACCGCAACCATTTGGCTTCCAGTGGTTGGTAGACAGGAATACTCATAATCATACTTCCATCTGTCTGAAATTCCTTATCGGCTTGCTGAAATTGGTCCAGTGCTTCAGACAAGGCTTGAGGTGCTACACGAATCACGATATTTTCTAATAAAGTATTCCATTCTTGTTCGGCATGTATAGGCTCTTGAGGGCTAAGTGGATGAGCTTGGAAATGTTCTTCGGTTAACTCCACATTCATCATTCGAGACAAGCGAAATTCACGATAATCCTGACGTGTCCGGCAGAATCCTTGTACATACCATGTGCTATATTTAAAATGAAGCCATAACGGTTCGATTTCTCGCGCCTTATGCTCATTATTGGCATTAATATAATCGAAACGAACGACTCTGGTATCTGTAATGCCTTGACGTAGAAAAAGCAGCGCATGAGGTTCTGTACGGTATGTATTAAAATTGATCGCCAGATTAGAATGATGATGTTCAGGAGCAATATTCTGTAGACGTTCAATAGTACTTTGAGCACGTTGATCTTGAAATACAGTGGAGAGACTACCAAGAACAGTGATCAATGAATTGACATCGTACGCACCTAGTAGACTTTTATCCATTTTGTATCCATCTATAATCCCGTATCCGCCGCCACTACCTTGATAAGAGACAATCGGTAATCCAGCAGCACAGAGTACATCAATATCCCGATAAATAGTCCGTTGTGAAACTTGAAATTGTTCTGCCAATACAGAAGCAGACAATACTTCATGATGAAGTAATTTATAGATCATCGCAATTAATCGTTCTAATTTCATCGTATTATCCCGCCTAATTTGGTTAGTAGATTATATCTATATTGATCTTATAAAGTATTATAGTATGGATAGATAAAAGTATACCGTATAATCTAATATAATATAGAATCTAGTTAACATGAAGGAGTATAGATGATTACTATAGACGCTCTACTGATGGGTGCAGGTATTATCCTGATTGCAAGTTTTGTACAAGGACTGACTAGTTTTGGATTTGCGTTGATTGCTTTACCTTTACTCAGCTTATTTCTCCCTATTCAACGTGTTGTGCCGATGATTGTGATATTGAGTATGCTGATTTGTTTGTTGGTCTTAGGTTCAGTGTATCGAGATACGAATATTCGTAAAATCGGATTATTGATTATCGCAAGTGTTGCTATGGCTCCGGTAGGAACGTTATTTTTACTTATTATCAGTGGGAGTGTACTTAAAATTGCGACAGGTATATTGATTACACTATTTGCTGTGTTTTTGTTAAGTGGACGCACCATTCCGATAGCCAATGAAAAAGCAGCTTATCTATCAGCAGGAGCGTTAAGTGGGTTGTTGAGTGGAAGTATCTCTGTTAGTGGACCTCCTATGGCATTGATGTTGTCTAATCAAGGCATGTCCAAGCAGATGTTTCGAGCCAATCTAGCCTTAGTCGGTGTGATATTAAATGGAGTGACGATCATTACCTTTGTATATAGTGGATTGATCGATCAGGAGATAAGTCTGTATCTAGGTTGGATGTTACCGGTGATGTTGATTGGGACATGGATTGGAGTTAAAGCGGTTAACTATTTGAACGAGCAGAAGTTTAAAAAGTATTCATTGGGATTGATTATTTTATCTGGAATTTGGACGCTATTAGCAGGTCTAGGTGTGATTTGAAATGACTAAATGATAGGCAAATAGTACAACTCAAAAGAGAACAGACCTTTATAGAGGACTGTTCTCTTTTGTTGTATAAATTTTATCGGCACTATTACAAATAAAAATCTACTTTTACAACTTTACCCATGCTTCCAATCCATCGGGTTGATCAGGGTTAATATTCTGACGCTCTGCACTGGCTAAAGCGACTATTTGCGGGATGAAAATAAAAGGAATTCCTTGTGCTGCTGGATGCAAAGGTTGTTCTAAAACAATTCCTAGATGGACTAATGTATCTGGAATCCGATTGGCGTGATCGGCTAACGCAATAATTCGTGCTCCGCGAGCATGGATATCTTGAATAAGATCATGTTGATACGATGTGCCTTCTCCAGTTAATGCTGCAATCACCAATGTATCTTGATCAATAGTGACCATTGGGCCATGGCGAACATCTAATAAATGAAAAGCATGCGCTTCTGCTTGAGCAATTTCAGTAATAGCAATTGCACCCTCGTTAGCTAATCCTTGTAATTCACCATCTGCTAATAAAATGACACGTTTCCATGCGAAATCAGCTACTTCTCGAATTGATGCTTCTACTTTTTCCATATAAGCTTCGCCCATTTGAATCGCACTTTGAATATCTTCAATTAATTTCTCATCATTACTCCAAAAAGCATTAATCAACAGATTAGCTACATACAAATTCGTGACTGTACGAGTCTGACATACACTATGATCAAATGCCCATGGTAATTCTAAAGATAAATCAGCTTGTGTAGATAAAGGAGAATCGGATACACAGGATAGAGAAAGAACGGAAAGAGGTTGTAGTTTACGTACACGTTGAATAGCTTCTATAATTTCGCTTGTACTCCCTGAGCGTGATGGAGCCACCAATAATGTATTTGCCAAAAGAGGAGCATACCGCTCTGCATTTAGCATGAGATCACCACCTGCTAATGCGGATGCAGGCATATGTGTATACAAACGAGTCGAAAAAGCAGCGGATTCACTTAGGCAGTAACTAGAGCCGCAACCTACAAAGGTAATAGAAGTAGGTTGAACTTGTTGTCTTAATTCTTCAATAGCATGACGATGTTCTAGCATATAATTGAACGTCTGATGTAGCGCTGTATATTGCTTTTTTACTTCCTGATACGTTAAATTCATGAATTGACCTCCATATAGTATATTTTGCAACATAGTCATTACGAGCGGACTTCATATATAGTATATTTCTTTATTTTGATTTTTTCAATCATAATTATGATTTATTAAATCAAAAATTGACTATTGCGATATTTATTACAGTTATTTAATCGAAAAATAAATAAATTTGTAAAAAATAATAAAAAAAGATTGTTTTGATCATAAATTAAGAGTATCATAATTAAAAAATGATCTAAAGGATCAAATTAAATGATTTATTCAATCATTAGGGAGATGCTAATATGCCAATTATTTCATCCACTGTTATGCTGCAAAAGGCAAGAGAACATCAATATGCTGTAGCTGCTTTCAATGTACATACTTTGGAAATGCTACAAGCTGTTGTAGATGCTGCTACAGAAATGGAGTCTCCACTTATTATCCAATCGACAGTGGGCACTGTTCGTCATTTAGGTGCTAAGTATTTAGTCGAAGCAGCGACGGTTGCTGCTAATCAATCTTCTATTCCGATCGCTCTTCATTTGGATCACTGTACAGAGTTCAATCTTATTATTGAATGTATACGTGCAGGTTATACCTCGGTCATGATTGATGCTTCTATGCATCCTTATGATGATAATGTAGCCATCACTAGCAAAGTCATGGAAGTAGCAACTGCTGCTGGTGTAAATGTAGAAGCAGAACTTGGCAAAGTAGGAGGGGTAGAAGATGATATCGTCGTTGATGAAAAAGATGCTCTATTAGCAGATCCTGAAGAATGTCTGAAATTTGTAAAACAAACCGGAGTACTTACATTAGCACCTGCGATCGGAACAGCACATGGTATTTATAAAGGTGACCCTCATATTGATTTTGAACGAATCGAGAAAATTGCAGCATTGGTCGATATTCCATTGGTTCTTCACGGAGGTTCAGGTATTCCAGCAGAACAAGTGAAGCGAGCCGTTGCTCTAGGGATGTCCAAAATGAATGTCGCTACTGAATTACGTATCGCTTTCTCTGATGCGATTAAGCACGTTTTTGACGAAAATCCTTCAGAAAATGATCCACGTAAATATATGATTCCTGCCAAAGAAGCAGTTAAACAACTAGCCATGCAAAAAATCGGCTTATGCGGATCGGCAGGTAAAGCTGGCGTTCTACAATGATTACTACGGTGACATTGAATGCAGCAGTCGATAAAACGTATTATATGGATTCATTTGCTACCCATCAGGTCAATCGGGTCAGACGTGTACTAACAGAACCAGGTGGTAAAGGAAACAACGTAGCCAAAATGATCAAATTATTAGGTGGTGAAGTGACTGCTTCTGGTTGTATAGGAGGAGACAATGGACAACTAATAGACCATTTACTACAAACACGCAAAATAAATACAGATTTTGTTATGACATCAGGTGAATCGAGAATATGTCTTAATATTATTGATGAATCCAGTCAATATGCTTCTACTGAACTTTTAGAACCGGGGCTTACGATTTCTTCATCGCAATGGATAGCCATCAAGCAGAAAATACAACAACTTGCACAGTTGTCTACGATTATTGTTTTTTCAGGGAGTTTACCTCAAGGAGTCGCAACGAATGGATATGCTGAACTGATCGAAATTGTACAACAGTCAGGTGCACATGCTTTTTTGGATACAAGTGGAGCCGCTTTTACAGATTCAATCCAAGCTAAGCCTTATTTTATCAAACCGAACCAACATGAGTTAGAACAGTGGAGCAATACTTCGCTGACAACAGATCAGCAATATATTGATACAGCATGGCTTCTTATTAATCATGGGATAGAGAATGTCTGTATTACACGAGGAAGTCAGGGAGCGATTGCAATCATCAATAAGCAAGTGTATCAAGTGATATCTCCGTCTATTCAAGCTATTAATACGGTAGGATGCGGTGATGCTTTTGTAGCAGGCATGGCATTTGCCACATTAAGACAGTACGACCCTATACAACAGTTAAAGTTAGCTTCTGCTGTTGCTAGTGCAAATGCTTTATCTGAAAAAGCAGGCGATATGGATTATGCTACTTACTTGGAGTTAGAATCTGCTGTTCAGGTCATTCCTTTATAAAAGGTGAACCGTATGATCCGATCATAAATACTTGCAATTCATTCTGTAATCATACAAAATGATTAAAAAGAGCAGAATTATATGAATAATGCTCATAACAATCAAAGGAGATTGCAGAAATGGAGTATTCTAAAAGTGAATTACGGCGAACAAAAATTATGGATATGATCAAAAAGAATGGAAAAATATCTGTCCAAGAAATTACTAGCGTTATCGGTTGCTCTGAAGCTACAGCTAGACGTGATCTAGATCTTATGGAGAAAGAAGGACATCTGATTCGTACGATTGGCGGAGCCGTGTACGAGGGTGGAAGCAAAATCAGTCAGGATGAAGTTCCATTTGTCGATAAACAGCTAGCTCAGCAACCAGATAAGCAAAAAATCGCAGAAGCGGCGGCTGCATTAGTCGTTGACGGTGATGTTATTGGTCTTACAGGTGGTACAACTACTTTTTTGATCGCTATGGAATTGAAGCATCGCAAAAATATCACTGTTGTTACAAATGCCGTCAATATTGCTTTTGAATTAGCAGATGCTGAAGGAATCCAAGTGGTTCTAACAGGTGGTGTAATGCGCTCACAAAGTTATGAATTAATTGGCCCTTTAGCTGAAAGTGTTATTCAGAAGATTAATTTGAGCAAAATGTTCTTGGGTGTAGATGGTGTCGCATCTGAACGAGGGTTTACTATGCATTCTGAATTAGAAGTACGCATTGCTCAGCAATTGAGTGAGCGTTCTAGTGAAGTATATGCTGTGTTCGACCAAAGTAAACTTGAGAAAACAGCTTTATTTACGATTATGCCTTTAAAAGAAGTGACCGGTATTATCACTAATGTACATCCTGATTCCTGGTTACAGCAATTATGTGAGAAAGAACATGTTCAACTACAACTTGTCTAATGATTGGGATATCTATCTGATCATATAGCTGTTATTACGTATAGACAAGGTTGTGTAGCTCGAATATCCAACTTTTGTCTATACACTATAGGTAATAGAAATAGAGCATGTAAGAGTACTGAATTTGAAAGGGGGAATTCATTAATATGCCTACTAAGGTTTTGAACCATTTCATCTTACTGATCTTGATTACTGTGATGCTAGCAGGATGTGCATCGAATTCTAAAAATGTAGGCTCCTCTGGTAAAACTAAAATCGTATTTTGGGCACATCAAGAAAGTGCAATGAATGATGCATATAACAAGCTGATCAAAGCTTATGAAGCCAAGCACCCCGATATCGAAATTGAATTTCAGACCTTTCCATATGACGTTTATAATCAAAAACTTAAAGCCTCTTTTTCTGCACAAAACCCTCCCGATGTAGCTGAGATGTTTGGTACATGGGTTCCAGAGTATAGTAAAAATGGAGCGCTGACCGAAGTTCCTAATATCGACAAGATCAGCCAAGAGTATTACCCAGCCCCATTAGGAGCTTATCAATACAATGGCAAGTTGTACGGTTTACCACTTGAATATAACCTCGAAAATGGAGGCATGTTACTCCATCCTGAAATGTTCAAAAATAAAGGGCTAGAGTATCCACCCAAAACATGGGCTGATTTAGTCGAAAGTGCCAAAACATTAACGGTACGTAATGATAATGGCATTCAAATCAAAGGATTTGACTTTGTTTCTTTAGACAATATTACGTTTACCTTTCTCTCCATGATTTTGCAACAGAATGGAAAGTACTGGGGAACCGATAACCATGTAAGCTTTCAAACTCCAGAAGCTATCCGAGCAATGAATACGCTTACTTCTTTGGTTAGTGTAGATAAAGTGACTGATCTTTCTGTTTTTGGAGGTCAATTGGATAGTTCAGATTACTTTTTCCGTGGCAATTCTGCTATGACTTATCGTGGTCCTTGGACAGTTGCTTCTGGACTGGATAACTATAAAGTGAAAGATTTTGAGTATGTCCCTGTTCCTTCATTTACGAATGAGAATCCTTATTTCGCAGCAGAATCAGGATGGGGTGTAGTGGTAGCCAGTAAAAGTAAAATACAGAAGCAAGCTTTAAGTTTCATTCAATTTCTAAGCGAAAATGAAAATCTGCTTCAATGGAATGTAAGTACATTTACGGTACCTGCCAAAAAAGAAGTCGCGAATAATCCTGAATTTTTGAAGAAGAATCCATACATGAAAGCACCGCTTGATATTTTGAAGTATGGTCAATGGATTGGCCCTATTGCAGATCGAGATTATTTCTTCAAACAGATTAATGATAACTTTCAGTTGATTGTAAGCGGACAGATCACCGTCGAAACAGGTCTAGGTAATATAGAAAAATCAATCAATTCAAGTCAAGACCAACACAAGTAATCGAGGTGAATAGCGAATGAATAAAAGTATCGAAGCTGGAAATACCAGCAAAAGAACATTCGATAAAGGAACCACTCGTTCATATCAAAATGAGAAATGGTTTGTACGTATTGCTCTAGCCCCGATTCTACTTCTTTTTGGAGTATTTGCTTTTCTGCCGATTGCTTGGAGTTTGTTGTTATCTTTTTATGATTATAGTCCGCTCAGTAATCATGCTGTTTTTATAGGCATCAGAAATTATGCATTGTTATTTCAAGATGCAGTCTTTCTAAAATCGCTCTGGGTCACTTTTAAATTCGTTGGTATTACTGTGATCAGCAATATTTTGATTACCTTAGTTATTGCAAGTGCGATCTATGCAATACGAATCCAATGGCTTAAAAATTTATTTCGCACGCTGTTCTTTTTACCGGCTATTGCTCCACTAGCGGGAACGTCAATTGTTTGGACAACTATTTTGAATTATGACAGTGGATTGTTCAATGTGATTCTGGGTCAGCTACATATTGCTCCTGTTCACTGGTTAAGTGACCCCAAGTACGCCTTGTTATCCGTTATTATGATGACGCTCTGGGCAGATATTGGCTATAATATCGTGCTATTTATAGCAGGCAGAGATTCTATTGCTGATATGTATTATGAGGCGGCTATTCTGGATGGCGCTAATCGCTGGCATTTGTTCTTTTTTGTGACGTTGCCTTTATTGCGTAGAACGATGTTATTTGTAACGATCACTACAGTGATTTCGTATTTTCAAGCATTTCCACAATTCCAGATTATGACCAAAGGAGAGCCGTTTAACGAAACAAGAGTCTTAGCGCTTAATATTTATGACCAAGCTTTTTCCAATTCCAATATGGGCTATGCTTCGGCAATGGCAACTATATTCTTGATCATCATTTTAATCGTTACATTAATTCAGTTCCGATTAGGACGTTCTAGCTGGGAACAATAGGAGGAGGAGATACAGATGCAACGAAAAAGTCCATGGTTGGATTCGATCGTATTGGTGTTTCTAATCGTGACAGCAGTAGCAATGATGGTTCCCTATCTATGGATGGTAGTATCTTCTTTCAAAAGCAATATGGATATCATGTCAGGTCAGGGAAGTTTTTTTCCAAATCATCCGACATTAGAAGGATATTTCACTGTATTTGAAGATGCTCCATTTGTGAAATGGATGTGGAATAGCGCTATTTCAGCAGTCATTATTACCATCATTACACTGTTTACAAGTGCACTTGCCGGTTACGTTTTTGCTAAGCATCAATTTAAAGGCAAACGCATTTTATTTATGTTGATTCTGGCAACGATGATGATTCCTTTTCAAGTGATTATGATTCCCACCTATCTGATCACTGCAAGACTTGGTTTGATTGATCATTTAGCCGCTATTATTTTGCCTAACCTTGTTAGTTCGTATGGAGTGTTCTTAGCCAAACAGTTTATTGAAGATATCCCGCAAGACTTGTTAGATGCGGCGCGGATAGATGGTGCTGGTGAATTGCGATTGATGATTCGCATTATTGCTCCTCTGATTTTGCCGATGTTATCAGCACTTGGTATCTTTACATTTATGAATGCATGGAACAATTATCTATGGCCGTTAATCGTATTGAATGATACCGATCATATGACTGTACCTCTGGCACTTGTATATTTTAACGGAACTCATGTGATCAATTACAATGTTGTGATGTCTGCTGCTGTCTTAATTACTTTACCTGTAATGATTGTTTTCCTTATTTTCCAAAAGCAATTTATCAAAGGCTTAACCATGACAGGTATGAAATAACAATATTCCATCATAATCGACATACAGAGAGGACGAATTATAATGACAAAAATATCTATTATTGGTGCAGGTAGTGCTTTTACACAGGATATCACTACAGATATCTTGAAAATAGAAGGAATCGATGGAGGAACAATTGCTTTAGTCGATCTTGATGCAAAGCGTCTGGATATTGCTCGTCGTATGGTCGAAAAGTTGATTGAAATGACAGGTAATCGTTGGAAAGTTATCGCTTCTACCGATCGACGTGAAGTCATTGGTGGCTCTCAATTTGTAATTAATCAGATTGAAGTCGGTGGACTACAAAATGTAAGGTACGAGTATGAGATTCCTCTTAAATATAATGTAAATCAGTGTATAGGAGATACGCTTGGACCCGGTGGTTTGTTCAAAACGTTGCGCACGCTCCCAAGCTGGATCGATATTGTGAGAGATATTGAAGACCTTGCTCCTCAGGCAACCATTTTGAATTATACGAATCCGATGTCAGCAGTTACGTTACTCACTTCACGGATTACAGAACTTCCAGTAGTCGGTCTATGCCACTCGATTCAAAACACATCCAGTCAATTAGCAGAGTATGCAGATGTACCTTACAACGAATTAGAATGGCGAGCAGGTGGTATTAATCATATGTCATGGTTCGTTGAACTCAAGCATAAAGGTCAAGACTTGTACCCTGTATTACTGGAAAAGATAAAAGACGAAGAGTTACTGCGTCAAGATCCTGTGCGCTTAGACGCAATGAAATACTTAGGTGCTTTTGTATCTGAATCCAGCGGACACTTTTCTGAATATATTCCTTATTATCGCAAACGTCAGGAATTAATTGATCAGCACTGCAATACAGGATATAACGGTGCAACAGGATTTTATGCAGATAACTGGCCCATCTGGAGAAAAGAAAACGATGAGCGTATCTTGCAACAATTAGAAGGTACTTTACCTATCGAATTGAAAAATAGTAATGAGTATGCAGCGGTTATTATAGAAGCTATGCTGAAAAATGAACCTAAAGTGATCTATGGCAATGTACCTAACCAAGGGCTGATTCACAATTTACCGCAAAATGGTGTTGTCGAAGTGGCTTGTATGATTGATGGTAATGGAATTAATCCTTGTCAGTTCGGTAGTCTACCTGAACATCTAGCTGCTCTGTGTCGCTCGAATATGGCATTTTTTGAACTAGCTGTAGGTGCTGTACTCGGTAACGATAAAGAGATGGCACGTCATGCATTGATGTCTGATCCATTAACAGCAGCTGTATGTTCACTTGAAGAAATCAGCAACATGTTCGATGAATTATATGAAGTGGAACGGGAATTTATCCCGAATATGAAATAATGATGAAGACTAAAGCATCACATACACCCGTTGCAAGTGTTGTTGTGGTTGGCGAATTGAATGTCGATATGATTTTAACCGGAGAAGATATTGTACCGGAATGGAACCGAGAAAAGATAGCTAATCAATTCGAAATCGTTTTGGGATCATCTTCAGCGATTACGGCTTGTGCACTCGCTAGTCTTGGCGTTGAAGTGACATTTGTAAGTGTAGTGGGAGCAGATTATTTTGGAGAATTTTGTATACAAGAATTACAGCGAATGGGTGTAAACACAGATCATATTCACATACGTTCAGATATCAAAACAGGAGTAACCTTATCATTTTCGACTTCATCTGATCGTGGTCTTGTCACCTATCCGGGAAGTATTCCATGTGTTACACCTGATATGGTTCCAGAATCATTACTTCGTGAAGCGGATCATTTACACTTCGGTTCCTACTATTTGCAAGATCAGATGCGAGAGCATTGGTCAACCTTGTTTGCACAGGCACAGCAGCTAGGCGTAAGCACTTCTTTTGATACCGGTTGGGACATTCGTAATCTATGGGATCGTTCAGGAATCGAACAATTATTAACATACACTAACTTGTTTATTCCAAGTGAAGAAGAGATATTGCATATATATAATACCTCACACATGGAAGAAGTTATTACCAAATTACCTGATCTTGTAGGCGATGTGATCGTAAAATTAGGTTCTCAAGGTTCTTTGCTTGTTGATGCAACCAAGCAGCCGCTAACCATTCGCTCTTATCCGGTGACGCCTATTGATACGACAGGAGCAGGAGACTGCTTCAATGCCGGGATCATTTATGGATATTTACAAGGCTATCGAAGAGCTACTTTGTTAGAATTTGCAAATGCTTGTGGCGCTTTATCTACTCAAGGAGTAGGGGGTACAGGCGCTTTACCTACTTTACAGCAGATAGACCGTATACAGATGAGTCATTCTTAACGTGTTTATTCTTTAAAGGAGGTGAGCTTGTCATACTTATTCTGCTATACAAGGGGTAAG
Source organism: Paenibacillus sp. PK4536 (assembly GCF_028594455.2). Classification (NCBI taxonomy): domain Bacteria; kingdom Bacillati; phylum Bacillota; class Bacilli; order Caryophanales; family Paenibacillaceae; genus Paenibacillus; species Paenibacillus sp. PK4536. Next base: position 3,903,710 of record NZ_CP126313.1, on the reverse strand, counting down.
CAACAACGTTAATGTATCGCAATTCACTATTTCAGAGGAGCTGATGAAGAAGTGTTCAAGTCCATCAAAAAAGTAGTGCTAGGCGCAAGTATGGTGTTGTTAGTAACCACAGGTATTCAGTGGAATACTTCTCAAGCGGTAGCCGCAGAAACCCAATATTATGTATCCACCAGTGGTAGTGATTCTAATGCAGGGACATTGAGCGCTCCTTGGAAAACATTGCAACATGCCGCAGATGTAGCTACAGCAGGAAGTACTGTCTATATTCGTGGAGGTACGTATAATCAGAAGCTAAAAATCACCAAATCAGGCTCTTCTACAGGAGCGATCACTTTTAGCAACTATGCTTCTGAAAAACCTATCCTTGATGGAACAGGATTAAGTGTTACAGGATTAGAAGGATTAATTGATATTCAAAATGCGGATTACATTACGATTCAAGGGTTAGAACTTAGTAATTACAAAACAGCGACTAAAGATTTGCTACCGATTGGTATCTATGTCCATGGAAAAGGAAGCAATATCAAAATACTCAATAACAAAATCCATGATATCAAAAGTACAGCTACACCTACATCTACACCAAGTGGAGACATTTGGTTAGGACGTGATGCTCATGGTATTGCTGTCTATGGAACCCAAGCTCCAGCTTCAATCAATAATCTGACAATCAGCGGAAATGAATTATATAATTTAGTGTTGGGTACAAGTGAAGCCTTAGTTGTAAACGGGAATGTCGATACATTTTCAATCCTTAATAATACGATCCATGATGCAGACAACATTGGGATTGACGTGATTGGATTCGAAGGCAAGTCTCCAACCGTTGCTTACGATCAAGCTCGTAATGGATTGGTTCAAGGTAATAAAGTGTATAATATTACGTCTAACAATAATGTATCTTATGGTCCTGTACCTAATAACACCAATTCCGCAGATGGTATTTATGTAGATGGTGGGAAAGATACGATTATTGAGCGTAACTATAGTTACAACAACGATATCGGTATCGAAATTGCTTCTGAACATGCAGGCAAAGCAACCGATAACATTACAGTTCGTAGCAATATGGTCTATAAAAACCGCTTGACTGGTATTGCTATGGGTGGATATGATACAGGTCGTGGTTCAACCACTAACTCCAAAATCGTGAATAATACGCTGTACAAAAACGATACATTAGGTGACGATAATGGACAATTATTAGTACAATACGATACTTCCAATAATATTATCAAAAACAATATTATGGTAGCTGGTTCTTCGAATGCTTTGATCACAAATCCGTATACTAAAAATTCAGGCAATGTCGTCGACTACAATTTGTACTTTGCTTCAGGTAGTAGTGATTCTACATTTTGGATTTGGAAAAACAAAGAGTATAACGGATTTGCAGCTTACAAATCAGGATCAGGTAATGATGCTCATTCCATCTTCGCAGATCCTAAGTTTGTAGATGTAAGTGCAGATAATTATCATCTTCAGGCAACTTCACCTGCTGTAGATAAAGGATCAACCGATACATCTATTATTGGAACTGCTGATATTGACGGGCAAAATCGTGTATCTGGTAGTGCAGTGAATTTTGGAGCCGATGAGTAATTAGTATACCCAATATCTATGATGTATTAATAGCATAAAAAGCGACTATCCAGTATAAAGAAGATATACGGATAGTCGCTTTTTTATTTTTATAAAGTATAATTTTGAAAAAATTAAATATAGTTACATTTTTCTATACATAGATTAAATACTTAACTAGTATTGACTGACTAAGTCTTAAGAACTAGAATTAGTTTAGAATATATCATTTAAATTAGCAGGAGTGATTTTAATGACATCAAATAAAGAACAATTTAGTTCAAATATAACAGATAGGTCAAAAAAAAATGAAAAAACTATAAAGAAATTAGACGATTTATTTTTTTATAATGATGAGACTGATTCTGGTAATAAATTCATTATTGGTATTGCCTGTTCTTTCTTTTTACTATTTTTCTTAGCATTATTTGGTGCATTTAATGATACTTATTTTTTAGTTTCTTATGCTATTTCTGGAGTTTGCTTTTCTTTTTATGATTTTCTTAAGAAAAATAGAAAAAGTTTGACTCTACTTTATATAGCTATATTTTTCATTGTTTTTTTTCCTCAAATGCTAAAAATAGAACATATCAATAATTTGTTGTTGAAATTTGGAAATTTTTTAAATATTACTTCAGCATCTATTAGTAATGCAGCTACTATAATAAGTATTAGTATTGTGCTTTTTAGTTTGGCTCAGAAAAATCGAGAATTAAAGAAATCAAATGATTATAATAAATTACTTGTTAACGAAAATAAAGAAAAAGAAAATGAAAATAGAGAACTTGAAAAAAGTAATAAAGAACAAAGAACATTATTTTTAGAAATTGATCAATCAAATGATCAATATGAAATAATCAATTTACTTAATAAAATTATTGACTCAGAAACAAATCCTTCTATATTATCTATTGCTTATGCAAAACGTGCATTAGCAAAAAGTAAAATTGATGATAAAAAAGGAGCTTTAATTGATTACTCAACATCATTAATAAATGATCCTAATTTTGTAGCATCCTATAATAATCGAGCCAATTTACTTAAGAATATGGGAGAGCACGATAAAGCTTTAGCTGATTATAATAAAGCTCTTGAATTAAATCCTGAGTATGTTCAAACCTATAATAATCGAGCCAATTTACTTAATGAAATGGGAGAGCAGGACAAAGCTTTAGCTGATTATAATAAAGCTCTTGAATTAAATCCTGAGTATGTTCAAGCCTATAATAATCGAGCCAATTTACTTAAGAATATGGGAGTGTACGATAAAGCTTTAGCTGATTATAATAAAGCTCTTGAATTGAATCCTGAACTTTATGAAGCTTATAATAATCGAGCCAATTTACTTAGTGAAATGGAAGAGCAGGACAAAGCTTTAGCCGATTATAATAAAGCTCTTGAATTAAATCCTGAGTATGTTCAAGCTTATAATAATCGAGCCAATTTACTTAGTGAAATGGAAGAGCAGAACAAAGCTTTAGCTGACTATAATAAAGCTCTTGAATTAAATCCTGAGTATGTTCAAGCCTATAATAATCGAGCCAATTTACTTAAGAATATGGGAGAGTACGATAAAGCTTTAGCTGATTATAATAAAGCTCTTGAATTGAATCCTGAACTTTATGAAGCCTATAATAAT
>NZ_CP126313.1:1908047-3900390 GCF_028594455.2 Paenibacillus sp. PK4536 | reverse complement strand
TATAATAATCGAGCCGGTTTACTTAGTGAAATGGGAGAGCAGGACAAAGCTTTAGCTGACTATAATAAAGCTCTTGAATTGAATCCTGAACTTTATAAAGCTTATAATAATCGAGCCAATTTACTTAGTGAAATGGGAGTGTACGATAAAGCTTTAGCTGATTACAATAAAGCTCTTGAATTGAATCCTGAATTTCATGAAGCTTATAACAATCGAGCTATTTTGATTAATGAAATGGAAAAATAAATCATTTAATAATTATAATATTTATTCAAATAAAGACTATGATTAATTAAATATTAAATTATTACTAAATTGGGTTTTAATAAAAACAAAAGAGAAGCCATTCTATACAGAATACTTCTCTTTCTTTTTAAAAATTTAAAATTGTAAAAAGTGTTTACAAACGATAGAACTAGTTATAAAATTAGCAATTTATAAAGATTTTCTAATTTTTCTATAGTTAATAAGAAGATTATTGAAAAATGTATTCGCTGCTTAATCCATATTATTTACTTTTATAATCTTTTGAAATACATATCTCTATCTAAATCGGCAAGCAGTGTAGAGTGAACAGGCTCCCAATCTAGTTGTTGTTGCGTGATTTGACTTGAAGCAGGAATATTGATCGAAGTGAAATGAGCTAGCCAACCAAAATGTTCTTTCGCTTGAGTAGTAGGGATGCTAACGACAGGTACATTCAAATGTTGACCGATGATTGTAGCAATATCGCGTAATACAATGCCTTCCTCTGCAATAGCATGTAACATAGAACCGGCAGTAGCTTGTTCCACAGCTAAACGATAAAGGTGTGCAGCATCTAAACGATGAACAGCAGGCCAATGATTATTTCCTTCTTCGATATAAGCAGATACTCCTTTACTTTGAGCTATGCGAATCAAAGCAGGAATAAAACCACCTGTATCACCCTCACCATGAACAGAAGGTGGAAGTCTAATCACAGATACTTTTACATTCTGAGCAGAAAGGGATAATGCTAACTCTTCAGAAGCAAAGCGGTGTTGGGTCATTGAATTTCGATCAGGTGAAGAGTGTTCAGTAGCGAGCTGATTGGATGCAAGATGTCCAATTACCGATGTAACGACAAATGGTCGATTGGTTCCAGCAAGTTCAGCACCTATCGTTTCAATTGCACGTCGATCTATTTCTCCAGCAGATGTCACATCAGAAAAGTCATGAATAAATGCAGCATGAATGACACCATCTGTTTTAGCTACACCCTGTCGCAAACTTTCCAAATCTGTTAAAGAACCACGTTGTACTGTAGCACCCCATTCTGTAAGTTTGTTTGCTGATTCTTCTGAACGAGCAAGTCCAAGTACTTCGTGTCCAGCGTGGATTAATTCTTTTACAATAGCTGACCCGATAAATCCTGTTGCCCCTATGACAAAAATACGCATAATTGATTTCCTCCTAAAATGAGATAGCATGATGATGTGAAAAATTAGCTACCTATTGACTGTTTTCTTGTCGCTACAAGATACATTTAGTATAGCTTTTGCTGTATATCGATCATTGTCTATTCCATTTCGCTTTTTGCCTGATTCTACAAATATCGTTTCATAACTATTAATACCGGTCGATTTCTTTACAAATATAAAAAAAATCACAGTAATAGCACCATGAGTTTTGGAAGTAGCTTTTGATATTGTGCATCCTGATCAAGGAGTCGCAAAATAATAGTGTGTATTATTTTTTGATAAACAGATCATTCTACCATTTGCGGGTTTTGTCGTAATCTTGCTATATCCCGACTCGGTGGATTGCCGAAACACCGACTATAATCGCGACTGAATTGCGAATCACTCACATAGCCGACTAATCGACACGCTGTATTGGCATCAATAGAATTGGCTAACATCAGACGTCTAGCTTCGTGAAGTCGTAATGTTTTTTGATATTGTAATGGACTCATCGAAGTGACTGATTTGAAATGCACATGAAACGAAGAAACGCTCATATGTGCAAGTTCTGCTAATTCAGCAACTTTGATTGGTTGTGAAAAGTGATCACGAAGCCAGTCTATTACTTTAGCGATTCGTTGCACTTCAACCTCACCAAATCCTGTTTCAGCAATAGACAATCCGATAGGGCTACGCAATACACGTATCATTATTTCTTCTAATATCAATGGTGCAATCATGTTACGATCTTCAGTATTTTGCAAACATTCTAATAAGCGAATCGAGGCGTTTATTATACTGGAATCAGTGTTTGCGATATATCCTTTGCTTTGTTGATGAGTTGTAGAAAGTCCGTTAGGGTACAATCTCAATACCAGTTCACTTAATTTCTGTGGATCTAATTCTAATTTAATTCCAAGATAAGGGTGCGAAAGACTGGTCTCTGTAATCTGGATATCCAATGGCAAAGCGATCGGAAGTAAGATCATCTGTGATTTGCCAAAAGAAAAAACGCTATTTTCTATAGTGATTGCTTTGGCACCTTGAGCAACAATAATGAGAGATGTAGAAAAAAATGTCTTGATTGTATCTGGAGTGATATAGGAGTAGCGACTGACATGTAATCCCGGTATATATTTACTTAAATCTACCGTTCCTTCATGAAGAGCAAGCACAGAAATTAAATGGGCTAATTGGGCGGTCTCTATATCCTGTACACGAGTATATGGATCTGATGATACAACAGATGTATGATTATCTTTGATTTTAGATGTAGGAAGATCATTGATTTTCATATTTACCTGTAACTCCTTAGGTGTGGTGTATTCCGAATCTTACCGATATAGCGATAATCTTTATTATACACACTCTTCAAGCGATGTATATTTTTTTGTGCTGAAAACAATATACAGATAGAAAGAGTAGGTTTTTTGAGTAGTTATCTACTATGAGCTTGGATTGTATTGTACGATATAACGTCTAAAAAACAGCGTATAATATAAATTATACGCTGTTTATGTTTAAATCGATTAGAAATAGATAATGCGACCACTATTCCGCATAAAAAAGAGCTTATTTCTCATATTCATTAACAAATAATACCATATATTAAAAAGACTCAAAAATACAGAATCATACATAATTTAAATTATGTAAACCATAATAATTTCAAAAATCTATCTATTCGATATGTACGAATACTTCTCTCATCTATGTACACTTTTCGTAATTGTAGTATTAAATCTATACAACACTTTGTAAAAATAAACTCCATCTAGAGGATGATATTTTATAGTTTATAATTCATCCTCTAAGCGGATTTGAAAAAGAGTGGATTATATTATGATATAAAAAAGAAAATAAATATTTTGTCAGATGATCTTATTGGAAGCTTACTTCATGTCGACATAAATATAAAGTGTGTAAAAGGAGATGGATTGAAAATGAGTCATGTTCATAATGTAGCAAATCAATCTAACGAGTATCAACAAGCGGGAATATCAGATAAAATGATATGGTTGTTTACGCCTTTAATGAATAATGCATTTGCCGATACAGAAGAATTATGGAATCAAGAAGATACGGATCTAGAAGAAACACAAAGAGTCGAAGAAGAACTGGAGTATCTGAACTCATGGGAGCGTATGTTAGAAATTATATAATCATCACAACTAAATAAATAACAAGATTAACTTGATGCAAGAAACATAAACGTTATTTATTTAGTTGTGGTTATAATCTCGTTTTTTTATTACTAGTTTACATAATAAATAATACGTAAACTAGTATAGGGTTTCACACAACCTTACATAGTAATTAAAAATGATAGTCAATCACTAACTACAGATTAGGGTAATAGACATGAAGACGTACTTTATAGGGGTACCTCTTATAACTATATCATTATGTAGTTTTATTCAATGAATAGAACAATACTTTTAGAGGAGGTTTATCAATATGGGATTTAATTTAGGTGGAATGGGCGATCTTAAAGGAATGATTGAAAAAGCAAAAACACCGGGTGGTTTGATGGAAATAGCTAAAAATTTACCGTTGGATCAGATTGTACAAAAACTACCTTTAGAAAAATTACTAACACCAGAGTTTATGCAAAAGCATACTCCATTTCAATCAATTGGAGAGTTATTACAAAAAGCAGGGGTAGGATCTCCTACAGATTCAGCAGATAAAGTGAAAGAAGTGCCTCAAGGTCAGTTGGATAGTCAAGTCAAAGAGAGTACTTCTTTCGGTTCCATGCAACAGTTGATTCAAAAAGCAGTTGAATTCTATAATTCTCGTCAAGCTGGTGGAAAGTAAAGGATTTCTTTTAGTGTATGATTTCTTTATATTAGAGGCAAAGAGAGTGTTATTCTTTACATTCTCTTTATTTAGTTTACATAATTATTATTATGTTAATTATAATTCATTTAGAAAAATGAAGGATATACTTGTTGATGTTTAGCTTGCTCTATATCATGTCCAAAGAAAACGATTTGTGGTTGTTTATCTTGAATAACTTGTTGAAGACGCTGGATCGCTTGTTGATTTTGTTGTGCATCTTTAACAGCAAAGGGGATACCTCGTTCAAAATTATCACGTGTATAGGATACATCAACAGTAAGTAAAATAGAACCGGATTTTTCAGTATTCAGTAGAACAGATTGATGCCCCGCAGAATGACCGGGAGTAGACAATAATTGAATACCTGGTGCAACTTCATAATCTCCATCCAACAAATGATAATTCAAATTGGGTTCTCGACATTCTATTGGCGAGTAATCTTCATTATGGATCGCTTCATGATATTCGGCACGCTGTACATAAATAGGTACATCTTGAAAATGATGATTACCGCCTGCATGGTCTAGATGGAGATGCGAACTGATAACAGCTTGAATGTCTTTGATCGAATAACCTAAACGTTTTAACGTTTCTGGCATAGTATGTTGTGGTTGCATATCAGGTATTAATTTACCTTCTCGACGTGTTCCAGCATAATAATTGGGCTGATTTACAAATGAATCTGGCATTCCTGTATCTATTAAAATAGGCCCGTCGGATGTTTCGAGCAGAAAAGACCATACAGGCACATACATAATCTTACCCGTAGGTAGATTACCATTTAAAGCAGATTGATCTAATCCACAATAACCCATCTGTAAAAAATAAAGTTTTTGAATCATACTTTAACACTCCATTTCTATATTTGAAATTCTAAGTCATTTTATAACGAAAAACTTAAAATGACGTAATTAAGATTATTTATTCCGTTTAAAATATCTACTTATTGCTTCTTAATAAATAATTCTTTATAATTAACGGACAAACTGTCCACAATAGAATTATAACGGACAATTTGTCCGTTTGTCAATTAAATCAGCATAGATTTTATTTAGATGATAATAAGGAGACTGATATATATGAAAGAAGCAACTCAATCGGCTAGCCTCAAATTAAGCCGGGAAGAAGTCAATCGACGTAAAATTATACAAGCTGCACGTGAATTATTTATACAGCATGGAGGCATACAAGATGTGAATATGCATCAGATTGCCAAAACAGCAGGGGTAGGGCAAGCAAGCCTATATAGAAGGTATTCTGAGATTAATGACCTTTCTATAGATGTAGTAAAAGAGGAATGTCAGCCATTATTCGATCAGATGGATCAATGGTTGAAGGCACATGCAGAATCTCAACCTTTAGAACAACTATATAGTGTTGTTGAGCAATTTGCGGATTTTTTAGAAATGAAATCGCCATGGTTATGCCATGTTAGTCGTTCTTTAACAGGACATCGTCCGATGCAATCGCCGTTATATGTGTGGATGCGTAATTGCTGTCAAAGACTGTTAGAGCAAGCCCAAAAGAACAATGAAATTGAAGAGATTGATATTGCCTATACTGTAGAAGCATTGATGTCTGCTCTGCATAATCTAGATATTCATATGATCGATCAGGGATTTGAAAAGCACCGTATTTTGCAAGGGATACGAAGACTTTATATTGATGGTCTGAAAGTAAAGTAAAGAAGAGGTGTAAAAGAATATTCTCTAGTGAATGATTTTTCCAAAGATAGGGTGCTACATTAAATAGATTATTTTTAGACATATAAAAAGGATGTATTTTCATTTCGATTGTATAGATGCAATAAAATAACTTTTTAAAGTCATTTATGAATTTATACTATTTGTTTACATAATAAATAATATGTAACTAAATAGTATATGCTTAAATAACAGATCCCATTTTGTGTCTGGATTTGTTTTTTTATCAGCTAACTGTATCTATTATTAACAATCCGTGATCTATAACAAAAAAGGATGTTCTTTAAGCCTAAGATAGACTCAAGAACATCCTTTTTTTATTGTACTATTTACTTATTCAATACATCTATTAAATTGATTCAAACATGTATCGTTTATAACTAGTATCAGCAATTGGATTGAATTGTATTAAAATCCTTCGCGTAAGAAGGTAGTAGCTAGCTTGATCGCACCTTTTTTAGCGTTAGTATCAGCGAGTACATTTAACATCACAAAGTCATGAATAATACCTTGGAAACGCACAGCTGTAACAGGTACGCCTGCTTCGCGCAATTTGTTGGCATAAGCTTCACCTTCATCACGCAATACATCAGCTTCACCTGTGATAACCAATGCTTCTGGTAGACCACTCAGTTGCTCTGTTGTTGCACGAAGAGGGGATGCTGTAATTTGAGCACGTTCGTTAGGATCGGTTGTATATTGATCCCAGAACCATTTCATACCATCACGTTGTAAGAAATATCCTTCTGCAAATTGTTGATACGATTCAGTATCAAAAGAAGCATCAGTTACTGGATAGAACAACAATTGTTTTTGGATAGTAGGGCCGCTACGTTCTTTCGCCATTAGAGTGATTGCAGCTGTCATGTTACCACCAACACTGTCGCCACCTACATATAGACGGGAAGCATCCAGACCTTTGGTAGAACCTTCTTTAGCAATCCATTCTACCACAGCATAGATTTCTTCAATTGCTGTAGGATATTTATGCTCAGGTGAAAGGCTATAATTAACAAATACTACAGCCACTTCAGCACCTGTTGCTAGTTCACGGCTTAAGCGATCATGGGTATGTGCATTACCGAATACCCAGCCTGCACCATGAATATATACCAACACAGGCAACGTCTCAGGAGCATTTTTTGGACGTAAAATACGAACCGATACTTCACCAGACGGGCCACCTGCAATATTAAGTTCTTCGATATCAACTTCTGGTTTGTATACTTCACCAGACTGTACTTCATCTACTGTTTCGCGCCCTTTTTCTGGACCTAGATCAGGTAGAAATGGAGGCTTAGAATTGTCGTCTGCGAATTGTTGAGCAGCAGGTTCAAGATAAACTTTTTTGAATTCGGTCATCGTAGAATCTCCTCTTCATCATGAAGTTTAGTGTAGTGTATATCCATAAATTAATTTGACAAAATAAAATTTGCCGCTGTTTTGTTTCTATATAAGTTATACTCATTTTTACCCTGTTTGAAACGTTAGAACGCTGAATGCACTCTTTTTCCCATTTTAATTTCAACAGTAGCGTCTCAACGATATCGACAGGTTGATGTATAATAGAAAAAGGATGTGGGTTATAGGAAAGGATGAATGATCTCTGATGAATACAAAGTATGCATCCGAAGAAGAGGATTTTATATATAGTGAAGAAATTGAAGCTTTTACAGATTGGATGAAAGATGCGGGTTATACGCGTTATACACAGAAGTCTTATTTAAGCGATGTATATGAGTTTCTCAATTCCCATGCTATTCGTAACAAACCACTGGATGAAATGAAAAAGCGTCATGTGCTGTCTTTTCTTAGTAGCGCACGTACACGTGGTGTTAGTGATTCCACTAGAAATCGTAAGCATGCAGCAGTAAGTTGTTTTTTCAAAGCTTTGATCGAACTTGAAATGGCGGAACATAATCCTGCTTTTGGGATAAAAAAAGCCAAAACAGAACATAATAAAGCACCTGTTTACTTAGATGAAATCAAAATCACTGAATTTATGCAATCGGTAGAAGGCAAATATCGCACTCGCAATTTGACCATTTTTCTATTTATGGCGTATATGGGGCTACGGGTTGGAGAAGTTCATGGACTCAATCTCAACGACTACAATGCTGAACGGGGCACGTTACAAGTACTGGGTAAAGGACGTAAATGGCGTACGCTCCCTGTACCGAATGCTGTAGCGACGATTTTACAACAAGCGATAGAAGAGCGATTATCTCCATGGAGAGATGGGGAAAGTGCGCTATTTATTTCACAAAAAGGTACACGTTTGTCGATTCGAAATATTCAGCAGATCGCTACAGATACATTTGATCGTTTTCAAAGTCATATCGAACCCGAGCAACGGCTTCCGTATTCCAGCCACAAATTACGACATTCGTTTGCAACGATGTTATTACGTCAAGGTACAGATCTACGGACAGTACAAGAGTTGTTAGGTCACTCCTCAATTCAGACGACAACCATTTATACACATGTAAGCAATCGAGAAAAAGAAGAAGCGATTTCCAAATTGGACGTACAGCTTCCTTTTGAAATCAAATAATAGTATGCATATCTACTATTGAACATGCAAATAAGGATAGATCGTTTAGTGTCACGACGATCTATCCTTATTTTGTATATTGGATTCTATTTGTCACGCAGAATAAAATGAGGAATTACACGAATATAGATGAGTTCGCCGACAAGTTCCACAATCGTCTGCGTTACAATAATCGCAGCGACTAAAGTACTCCAATTGTCTGGCAAAGATAAGGCAAGTGGAAGCACAACCAGAGAGTTCCGTGTACCAGCACTGAAAATGACAGCTCGTCCTGAGCTTATGTCTAATTTGAACCATTGTACAATCCATTTCGTAATCCAAGGCATAATACATAGAAAAGCAATATAGATAGGAATAACCTGAATAATCATGTCTCCATACATAGATAACTTGCCGATCTGTGACGCTACAATAATAAATAAGGTCAACGCCATCAATGGAACAGGAATCCATGCTGAACCTTCTAACAGTAATGATCCACGCGGTCTGGATTTACTAGCCATAACTTGCAGACAAATTGCTAATATCAGAGGGAGAACAATAATAATAAGAAAAGATTCGATAAAAGGTGTAGGATTGACCACTTCAGATGCTTTCTCTCCTATAAATAACCACAAGTATACCGGTAACAAAACCATTTGGGTGACAAAAAGAATAGGCGTTGCCAGTAGAACCGCTTTTTCATTGCCACCTCCTAGATGTGTAAACACAATGACATAATCAATACATGGAGTAAGTAGTACCAGATATACGCCTAATAATAAGGGGGCTTGCTGAGGAAGAAATTGAGATAATCCCCAGACGACGATCGGTACAGCTATATAATTAGCAGTCAGTAAAGCCAATATAAAACGGCGATTACCCAAAGACTTTCGTATAGTTAGAAAAGGAATCTGAGTAAACATCCCAAACATCAATATAGCGATCACTATAGATATCAATATCGGATGATCCAATATCAAGATTAGATCAGGAACGAATAACCCCAATCCAGCAGCTATGATTAATACAATAATGTAGATCCAAATCTGTTGCTGTTCTAATTGTTCACGGGTGATCATATGTATAACCTACTCCTTTAATAACGACATTATTCCTTATAGTCATATCTTAATCACGTTATTTGTATCATAGCAAAGATTGCTTATCTTCGTTTATAGCAAAAAAAGAATCAACTTTTTCCCAAAATGAAGCCAATGAAAGCTTTTATCTCATAATTTAACGATTTTTCATAAATAAATTTATTAATTCAACGCATCACAGTGTAGTATTATGTAGTTTTTTATAGGTGTCCTTTAATATTATAAAAAAATGTCATAATACCTCACAGTGAAAGGATTTTGTGTATGAATAGTAATAAAGAACAGACTTCTTTATTCAGACGTAAACCTATAGCAGAAGCGGAAGACAAAGGGCTGAAAAGAGTATTAGGAGCTCTTGATCTAACCACGCTAGGTGTGGGGGCTATTATCGGAACAGGGATTTTTGTATTAACAGGTGTAGCTGCTGCTAAATATGCAGGTCCTGGATTAGTACTTTCTTTCCTTTTAGCAGGTATTATCTGTGCGTTTGCCGCATTATGTTATTCGGAATTTGCTTCAACAGTACCGGCTTCAGGAAGTGCGTATACATATAGTTATACAGCTTTCGGCGAAGTTATTGCATGGATTCTAGGATGGGACTTGATACTGGAATATGGATTCGCTAGTGCGGCAGTAGCTAGTGGATGGTCTGGATACTTCCAGAGTCTATTATCAGGGTTTGGATTAGAACTCCCACATGCCTTAACCAGTGCATTTAGTCCAGAAAAAGGGACATACTTTGATGTGATTGCTTCTGCGATTACATTGATTATTGCATTCTTGCTCACACGTGGAGTCAAAGAAGCAGCACGTGCCAATGGAATTATGGTTGCTGTGAAATTGATCGTTGTTCTCATCTTTATCGGTGTAGGTGTATTCTACGTACAACCTGAGAACTGGCATCCATTCCTACCGTTCGGTATGGCAGGTGTAACGACAGGTGCAGCGACGGTATTCTTTGCTTATATCGGATTTGATGCAGTCTCTACAGCCGCTGAAGAAGTTAAACGTCCACAACGCGACTTGCCAATCGGTATTATTGCTTCATTAGCAATCTGTACGGTATTGTATATTATTGTTTCATTGATTTTGACAGGGATTGTTCCTTATCAAATGTTAAACGTTAGCGATCCAGTAGCATTTGCTTTTGAATTTGTTAATTTGAATGGTCTAGCTTGGATCGTATCATTGGGAGCTATTACAGGGATTACTACCGTATTGCTTGTGATGATGTATGGACAGAGTCGTCTATTATACTCGATGTCACGTGATGGACTGTTGTCTCCAGTCTTTTCTAAAATTAGTGGTAAAGGTCAGACGCCAGCTAAAGGAACTTGGATTGCAAGTATCATTATCGCAATCTTCGCTGGTTTTATCCCATTAGGGGATCTAGCTGAATTGACCAATATCGGTACATTGTTTGCTTTTGCTGTAGTTAGTCTAGGGATCATTGTACTTCGTCGTAATCACCCTAACTTGAAAAAAGGATTCCGGGTTCCATTGGTGCCTTGGATTCCAATCATTAGTGCACTAGGCTGTGTATACTTGATGACTCGCCTTGCACCATTAACTTGGATTGTATTCTTTATCTGGTTGTTTGTTGGATTATTGATTTACTTCGCTTATGGACGTAATCATAGTCTATTAAACCCAAATCGCAAAAATCGTGATACTAACAAATAATATTCCAATCGATCTAAATCAAAAACCTCTGAATGGTGGTCTATTCCACAATTCAGAGGTTTTTTTATGCAACAGAATTAACCATAACGATAATAAAAAGATTGAGATTATAAGTAATATGCAATATATTGGTTTTATGAAAAAACTATCAATTCAGAAAATAAGTCGTCCGACGTTGCGTGATCAAGTATATGATACGCTCAAACAAGGTATTGTGACCTTAGAATTATTGCCTGAGCAGAAGCTCAATGATAATGAATTAGCCGCGCAATTCGGAGTAAGCCGTACTCCAGTGCGTGAAGCTTTGAAGCGATTGGAGGATGAAGGATTAATTGAATCTTTTCCTGGAGCCGTTACACGGGTTGCTCCTTTATATGAAGAAGCGGCAGCACATGCTTTTACGGTAGCAGCGGTATTACATGGATTGGCAGCACGCTTATCTATTCCTTACTTGCAGACCCCACATTATGATATGCTAAAACAGTTCAATCAAGAATTGATTACGGCACTTCAACAACAGGATGCTTCTGCGGCTATTCAAGCTGATGATCAATTTCACGATGTATTTATACAACAAGCGAATAATCCCGAGATTATAGCTGCACTAAGCCGTGTGATGCCTAAGATCAGACGATTAGAATACGCTAAATTCAGCAGTATTGATCATACGCATTCACCTGAAGACCATCGACTGATTATAGAAGCAAGTGAAGCAGGGGACTCATTATTAACCGCTACACGGATGGAGCAGAACTGGATGAGTCTGGGGAGTTGGTTGGCTTCTTCTGGTAATCACTCTCCATCTTCTACAGATCAAGGTTCATCATGAAAGCTGTACTGATCGGCGTAGCGGCGGCATTCTTTTTTGCGTTTACATTTGTGCTGAATCGATCGATGGAAGTGGGCGGAGGCAGTTGGCTATGGAGCGCATCACTACGTTACTTTTTTATGATTCCGTTATTAGCGATACTGGTTATTCTGCGCCGTAATCTTACTGGATTATGGGTGGAAATGAAAAAGTCGCCTGTGCAGTGGTTGATATGGAGTACCATCGGATTTGGATTATTTTATGCACCGATGTGTGCGGCGGCGATCTATTCACCTGGTTGGCTGACTGCGGCGGCTTTTGAAATGACGATTGTTGCAGGTATGATTATGTCACCACTGTTCTTCTTTGTCCGTTATACGCCTCAAGGACCGATTCAAGAACGAGGAAAGATCCCAAGAGCAGGCATGTTAGCAGCGCTAATTATTTTGACAGGGATTGGATTAATGCAGTGGGAACAGGTCAGACAACACACAGAAGGTGCTAGCTGGCAAGGTATTGTATTGATTGCTATTGCGGCTTTTGCTTATCCGCTAGGTAATCGTAAAATGATGGAAGTATGCGATGGGCGATTAGATGCTTTTCAGCGGACACTGGGAATGAGTATAGCTAGTCTTCCAGTATGGATTATTCTAGCGTGTATTGGTGCTATCCAATCTGGATTACCTTCAGGTGCTCAGACAGGTCAGACATTTCTAGTCGCTCTATTTTCCGGGGTTGTAGCAACCGTATTGTTCTTTGGTGCTACCGATCAAGTTAGGCATCATCCTGCACGTCTAGCGACTGTAGAAGCGACGCAAGCGTTAGAAGTAATCTTTACTTTATTAGGTGAGTGGCTACTTCTAGGTGTTATGTTGTCTTCATTCGGCATGTGGGTAGGATTGATATTGGTTATCGGGGGTATGGCGGTTAATGCTATATTGTCGGTTCGAGAGCCAGGTATTTCCCGTAAGCATAAGTCTAATCATCCTGTCACTTGATTCCGGAAATAACATATACTATTCATGCTTCAATATTCAATTCACAATGATATATAGACTAATTGAGCGAGATTAAAGGAGTTTATTATGCGATTTGATATTCAATTTTTATCTTTTTTTGTTCTGCAAGTTGAAGGTAAAGAAGGACAAACTAACAAAAACTACAAACATTATCAAACACTCAATGAAGATGAGTATGAAGAAAGCGAGATCAAAAAATTTCTACATGCTGAATTTGGTCGTACAGCCAAACGGAAAGTTGAAAAAAATCCGGGTACAGAACAGCCGCCTACTAAGATTGGTACGTTTTTAGTGGAGCCGGGACATGAGCTGACCAGCAATCCCAATTACAATTTATTTACTCGTCTAAGAGCAGTTGATAATAAAGAAGATTTCAAAAATGCATGTGATGATCTGGTACGTAGCTATCTGGAGACAAGTTCAGTTCGTGGTGGAGCTTTGATTATTACACAAGCCAAGCTAGATACGCATTTTGATGATCCGTTTATTTTTGTGATGAAATGTGATTTTGAACAGCGTATCGCCCGTATCTCGGATGAACGTAGTCTGATTAGCGAAGTCGAGATGGCGATTAGCGCCCGCAATATGAAATCAATCCAATACCCGCATATGCCAGAAGAAGGTATGATCGAAGAATGGGAGCTTAAAATTCATCAATCTTCTCATGCCCGTTATTTTGAAGACTTTTTGAAATTTATCACGTATGAGCAATCGATTCCTGAGATTGTCAATGAACGAGTGATGGATTATGTACAGACATATGTTGAAGAAAAGTGGCCGGATGCCACCAATCTAGAACGCCAGCAAGAAGAGCATGATCTAGAACTATGGGCAGCCAGTGAAAAGCGGGATATTCAAGAAAAATGGGAACCGCAACATGTGATCGAAGCCGCAGAGCGTATTGTGGAGATTAAGCCAGAGATCGAGATCAAAATGAAGCTAGGAGATACCAGTATTCGTGGATTGCTTGCTGATTATGGATATCGACTGCATATTGCCAAGTTAGGTGATCATTATGCTATGGTGATTGAAGGCGATGCGTTTACGTTTGATAAAGGATTTTCACCTGTAGAACTGTTACAGCCGGAGCCTTTTGAAGTGGTGGCAAGACGCTTAGTGGATCGGACGAATGAAACACCTGAACGTGACGATGATATTCCTTATTGATCAAGTGATCATTAGACAATCATTATTGTATACATAAAAAAGTGGATTCAGGGTCTTATCCCTAAATCCACTTTTTTATATTATTTTTGAATTATTCAGTTTATCTGTACATCAATATTCGTTAGAGATTTGTCATATGAATACAAGATAGTCTATAGTTAATTATATATCACTTCAGGATCTATCTCTGATTCAACTTAAATATCTAACTGTGCAATCTGATCTTTTAACTTTGTAGCAGAAGCGCGTAGTAATTCTTCTTCATGCTCATTCATAGGAATAGGCAATTTGGCTTGGATACCATCTCTACCGACAATCGCAGGTACACCCAGATATACGTCAGAGATGCCATGATAATCTTCAAGCAAAGAAGAGACGTTCAATACAGCGTGTTCATTTTGCAAAATAGCCGCTACAATGCGGTCAAGTGCTAGTGCAATCGCATACGAAGTAGATCCTTTAGCATTGATGATTTCGTAAGCTGCATTTTTGGTGTTTTCAAAGATTTCTTTTTGCTTGTCTTCTTCAAAGTTCAGTGGAGCTCCTGCAATATTAGACAGACTCCATACAGGCAACTCGGAATCACCATGCTCCCCAATAATATGAGCATGAATACTGCGAGGATCAATGCCTTTTTCTTTACCAATTAAATAACGGAAGCGTGCGCTATCAAGTAATGTACCGGAGCCAATAACACGGTTAGATGGCCAACCGCTCTTTTTCCATGATACATAACTGAGTATATCTACTGGATTGGTAGCAATAAGTAGAATACCGCTATTATTATATTTCGTAATATTCGAAATAATATCTTCGAAGATGGCTGAGTTCCGATTCAATAAGTCGATCCGGGTTTCCCCTGGACGCTGATTGGAACCGGCAGCAATAATGATAATATCTGCGTCTTTGCAATCCGAATAATCACCTGCCCATAGTTTGACGCCGCCAACGAATGGGAGTCCATGGTTCATATCGAGTGCTTCGCCAAGAGCTTTGTTGTGATTCGCATCAATAAAGACGAGTTCAGACATTCTCTTGTGGAGTAAAAGGGTATAAGCGGTTGTGGAGCCTACGGCTCCTGTGCCAATAACAACGACACGGTGGGGCTTGGATACAGATTCAGATACTGTCATTTTTTATCATCTCCTTCTTTAATCTATATTACAGATTCGCTACTATTGTAACGGAAAGCGCGACCAATGTAAAAAGGATCACAGAAAAGAAAGTCCAAAAAATGGTATGGAGCATTGCAAAAATCGCAAAATCTGTAATGGCTTGTAACTTTTCTGTAAACAACCTCTGTTCATTATGGTTTACTCTTATAAGGGTTATCAAACATCGGAATCACAAATTGCTTAATGTAAGCGTGAAAGGAGAGAAAGAATGAAACGATCGATGCGCAAAGCGCTCTTTATATGGATTACGCTTATTTTTGTCCTTACTGCTTGTCAATCATCTACAAGTGACTATGATCCAGCAGCAGACAAAGCGTCATCTCAAGAACTCAAAAAAATTCAAACTGAAGATCAAGGGCAGACCATAACCCTTAACCATACAGCAACATCAGATACGAAGCAGGGGGCTCCTGCTGAAAAAGGTTATAAAATTCAGACCCGATTAACAGACTTTCAATTATTAAGCGCAAGTGCAGGTCTAGCATGGGGGGTTACCCGTAATGAACTGCGTATCTATGTGACGCAAGATAGTGGAGGCACATGGGATAATGTATCACCCGCTCAGACCGTTACATTTTCAGAACCGCCTACGTATGGCAAAGATATCTTTTTCTTAAATCAAAATAATGGTTGGGTCGTTCGCAATGCATCAGGTGTAGGCGAAACCTTAATTCTGCATACAACCGATGGCGGACAGAACTGGAATTTTGCTACATTGGATGATGAAGTAAATGTATTAGGTATTTATTTTATGGATAGTAAAATGGGTTGGGCACTGGCTTCTTCAGATTCAGCCAATAGTGCAGAAGATCAGCAGGAAAAAGTACTCTATATTACCAAAGATGGCGGTAATACATGGGAAAAAGTGATGCAAAACACAGGTATCTATGAAGCTAAAGGGTTAGCAACGCAAGCTATTCCTAAATTCGGGAAGCTTGTAGGCATGTCTTTTAGAGATCGTGATCATGGATTTGTGACGTTAGAACAACAAGGTAAGCCTCATCTTTATATGACAAGTGATTCCGGCAAAACGTGGAAATCAGGGCCTGACTTTGAGAAAAATACCAAAATGTCGAATTGTCATGCTTTGACCACAGGGAAACCTCAATTTTTTGGTGACAGCAAAACAGCTGGTTGGATGAATATTGGTTGTGTAACCGATAACCAGACAAGCTACAATGGCTATTTTACCAATGATGCAGGCAAGACATGGAACTTTGCTCCATTTGCGTTAAAAGCTCAAACTGGTGTTAATCAGTCGATGGGTCCTACTTTTTTGAATAACAAAATAGGATGGTCTGTAGTTGACGGGGTAGTCTATCGTACAACCAACCAAGGCAAGACATGGACAGCATTACCTGTCAATAATACGTTACAAAGAACATTGAATAATTATCCAGAGTTAGCCAAATTGCAATTCTTTTCTGCAAATGTAGGTTGGTTATTAGTTGCCAAAAATGAAGAACGACGTTCACTACTGATGCAGACTACCGATGGTGGCAAAACATGGCATGTTTTATAAAATACAATCATAAATAAGAATGATATACAAAGGATCTGCTTTGCGAACCCGTCTAAAGGTAGCAAAGGTGATCCTTTTTTCTCGTTAGAATACTTTCTTTTTATAAAATCAAAAAATAATTTAAAATTCTTTATTGATTGTGAAATAAATCACATTAATATACTTTTGAATCGGTTATGCTTGGGATGTAGAAAAAACAAGGAGATGATTGAGATGAGAAACAATACTAATGAAAACCTTACTAACTTTTACATGAACCTTTGCTACACTTGCTTGGATGCTAATGAATGTCGAGAAGAAGAAGCTTGTCGTGCATGTTGGGCAGATCAAGGTGTATTGGATGCCGCTAAAGATGATACTCAGGAGCTTTTACAAGCGTATTATGCATAATCGGTTCATAAGATTATCTATTATCCAAGCCAGACATTCAGATGGATTATCTATAGGCACTTCATAAAGGAACACACTTCGCTGATCAATAAGAAGTGTGTTCCTTTATCATTTCTGATCCTTTTGGACATAAGTGATACCTTTGTATTTACATAGAATAGTACCGGTCGTATAAGAGGTCATGTTTCTTAATTCTCTCAATCGTTGAATAAGCAGTATAGATTCATCATACTCATATACGAACTCAAAGGGAGATATCTTATGAAATATGCTTCGAAAACGGTTATTGTCACAGGTGCAGCCAAAGGAATCGGTAAAGCTGTAGCAGAACGTTATGCCGCAGAAGGCGCTACTGTGTTTTTGACCGATACGTTAGAACCTGAAGGTGCTTCAGCCGCAGCAGTTATCCGTGAGAGCGGAGGACAAGCGCACTTTTTACCTTGTGATGTACGTCGAGAAGAAGACGTTATAGCCACGATACAGGAGATTGTGAATACAACCGGACAGATTGATATTGTTATTAATAACGCAGGGGTGTCTCGTTGGAAATCGCCTTACGAACTGACTTTGGACGAGTGGGACGATGTAATGAATACGAATGTGAGAGCTTGTTTCTTAGTATCCCGCGAAGCCGCTAAAGTGATGCGTGATCATACAGGAGGTTCTATTGTTAATATTTCTTCAACACGTGCTCATATGTCTGAGCCTCATTCTGAAGCATATGCGGCTTCAAAAGGTGGTATTACAGCGATCACCCATGCTCTATCTGTATCGCTAGGGCCTGATCATATTACCGTGAATGCGATTAGCCCGGGCTGGATTGAGACAGGCGACTATAATGCTCTGACGAAAGAAGACCATGCACAACATCCAGCAGGACGTGTAGGCACACCTGAAGATGTAGCGAGAACCTGTTTATTTTTAACCGATCCAGAAAATTCATTTATTACCGGTGCTGAATTGATTGTAGATGGTGGAATGACACGTAAAATGATCTATGTTGAATAGATGAGCTAGAGCATACTTATAAGCATGACAAAAACAGGTGCGAATAGATCGCACCTGTTTTTGTTATATCAAGACATAAAATTCGTAGTTCATGATTAGCTAACAGACTTCATCGTCCTTAATTCGAAGCGACTAAGCGATTGCTCCATTTTTCTTTAAATAAAGGCAATGTACTTTCACCAAAAATCTGTGCTTCTTCTAAATGAGGATAGCTCGATAAGATAAAGGATGTAATCCCAATCTCCGCATATTCCATCAAACGGTCAGATACTTGATCAGGAGTACCGACAAACATCAAAGCTCCACCTGAACGAAGATTAGATAATCCCGCCCAGAGGTTAGGGCCGACAACAAAGTCATTTTGTGCGGCTGCATCACGAATCTGATTTTGACGATTTTGTCCGGTGGCTCCTGTTTGGCTGAATGACGCTTTGGCACGTTCGATCGTAGCAGGATCGATATCTTTAATTAGATTACGTGCGGCTTCCCAAGCTTCTTCTTCAGTATCACGCACTAAGACTTGAGCACGCATTCCGATACGAAGTGGACGAACACTACCATGTTCTCGGGCATATGCGGCTTGAGCTTGTTCAAGTTCTTGTACTTGTTCACGAATCATATCAAGAGGCTCGCCCCACATTAGAAATACATCTGAATACTCTGCACCAACCGATTTGGCCTTTGCCGAACTACCACCGAAGTAAATAGGAAGAGTAGGCTTTTGTACCGTAGCAGGGCGACTTGTACCCCCTTTTAATTCATAGTATTCGCCTTGAAAATCCACTTTGTGATTGGTAACTGCTGAATGACCTGTATTGCCGAATTCTGTTGAAGAAAGACCCGCTGCTTGTTCCCATACACTTTTCATAATATGCACATATTCACGAGTACGCGCATACTTCTCGTCATGAGCGCGCGCAAGTGGATCACCCAGTTCTTCAAGATCATCAGGAGAGCTTCCTGTCACAATATTAATACGTGCTCGGCCACCGGATAGATTATCCAAAGCAGCTGCCATACGTGCTGCTAACACAGGAGCAATCAATCCCGGGCGAAGAGCGACAAGAGGTTTTAAGGTTGTAGTTGCACCGATAATAGCTGATCCTACCACCCAAGAGTCCAGACATGCACCGCCTGTAGGGATCAAAGCAAATTCAAAACCTGCTTTTTCAGCAGTCTGGGCAACATTAGTTAAATATTCAAGGGTTGGAGGACGTTCAGAATCTTGTCCAAAACGTGTTCCGTCTCCCATTGTAGGTAAAAACCAGCCAAATTCTACTTCATCCCGCTGAATATGATCAGATGTTGACATCGTAATATCTCCTTTAAAAGATAGTATAGATAGATTTATATAGGGTGTATCGCTTAATTTCATCATTTAATAGACTAATCCGACAAACATACTTGGTATAAATGATACTAGCATTTTCGCTCAGGTGTGTCAATTGTTTCAAATTCATTCTATCTGTCGCATTAGTGGTGAAAGGCGAACGCTTGAGTTAAGATAGAAATCAAAGTATTGGTGATCATTTATACATCACATCGACTAGGATTGATAAAGGAGAATGTTATTATGAGTACTGACTTAGAGCAGAAGAATCAGCTCAGTATAGGGGAAGTTGCAGAACGTTCAGGTCTTAGCGTACATTCACTCCGTTTTTATGAGCGGGAAGGTTTATTGTTATCTACACGTATTGCTAGAGATGAAGGAGGACGACGGCGATATAGTGAAGTCGATGTAGAATGGCTTTACATTTGTACACGTCTACGTGCTTCAGGTATGCCAATCGCTCAGATTCGTCGTTTTGCTGAACTGGTACGTATGGGTCCGGGTAATGAACATGAACGGTTGGATATTTTGAAAGAACATCAACAACGAGTGGTCAGTCAGATGGAGCATTTGAACGATTGTCTGGAAGTCATCACACTCAAGACCAATGTCTATGAGAAACACCTCAATCGTAATGAGCCTGAACAAACGTGGGAAAATCAACACCTCACTGCTTCAGAAGCATCGACAGATCATCCTCACAGCAAGTCATCTCACACACAAATCAATATTTGTGATAAATGAGACTTGACCTAGAGTGAACTCTAGCTTGTACAGTAAGAGTATCAACGATGAAGAGGAGAGAAATAATATGGAACATTCTTATGTGAAAACAGCTCAACACAACATCAACTCAGGATTTGGACATGACAGTACAGCAAGTGAAGTATTGCAAGGTATTGATCTTACAGGCAAAACGGCTTTAGTTACAGGCGGATACTCCGGTCTTGGACTTGAAACAACACGTGCTCTCATACAAGCAGGAGCTTTTGTTATCGTGCCTGCTCGTCGCCCGGATGTAGCTAATGAAGCGCTTCAAGGATTAGAACATGTCGAAGTGGATGAACTGGATCTATCCGATCTAGATAGTGTACGTGCTTTTGCAGGTCGATTGTTAGAGAGTGGACGTAGTATTGACATAGCGATTCTAAATGCTGGCGTGATGGCTTGCCCTGAGACTCGTGTAGGTCCAGGCTGGGAATTACAATTTGCAACCAATCATCTAGGTCACTTTACGTTGATCAACTTGATCTGGTCTGCACTTACCGCAGGAGAAGGTGCAAGAGTAGTAGCTACTTCTTCCGCAGGGCATCACATTTCACCTATTCGTTGGGACAATATTAATTTTGAAGGTAACTATCAGAAGTTTGAAGCATATGGTCAAGCCAAAACAGCTAATGCTTTATTCGCAGTAGAACTGGATCGCCGTGGAAGTGAACAAGGGGTACGTGCTTTCTCTGTTCATCCGGGTGGCATTTTGACACCACTTCAACGCCATTTACCTAAAGAAGAAATGGTAGCTTTGAAATGGATCGATGAAGATGGTAATGGAGTAAACTCTGCTTTCAAAACACCTGAACAGGGAGCGGCAACTCAACTCTGGGCAGCTACTTCTCCACAGTTAGAAGGTAAAGGTGGCGTATACTGTGAAGATTGCGATATTGCAGAACCTGCTGTCGAAGGTGTACCTTCTGTTGGCGTGAAAGAGTATGCTATGGATTCGGATCAAGCCAAACGTCTATGGGATCTATCGGTTACTTTGACCGGAGCATCTCTTTCTTAAATCAAGCAGGATGACTATAAAATAAATCAATCTCAAAAGGCATATCCCGGTAGAAATACCAGCGATGTGCCTTTTTTTATTTGACGCTCTCCTCAAAGATACGATTGGAGCTACAGAGAAAAGGGTAATATTAAGAGTTAGAGTATCTACCTATTTCAAAATATTGGGAGGAATGCAATCATGTTGACTCAACCTTATCGTCCGGTCGCTTATCGAACTGAGCACGGCTATGCTGGCATGGAACATATTCCGACTCAAATCAATAACTACATTTCATCGACTATTCGTCCAGCGAATCTTTCAAATACAAGGACTACTGATCTGTCATTACATCAAAAGCTACAGAACAATCTAGGGAAAAACGGTATGTTCTATATGATCCCTGGTCGTGAAGTGATGCATAGCGACTATCGTGGCTTATTAGAAGCGACAGGAGAAGATCATATTGTTATTCGTGATCTCAATACCGGCCTACGTCATGTGCTACCGTTAACTTCATTAGATTATGCTGTGTTTATCGAACCTACAGGTGCATACACACATATTTCAGGGCAAACGCCTTCTATTCATGCACCATCATCACGGATGTAAAATAGATTAATACTAAAGTAAAAAAAAGAAGCGCTAATCCAGTGGTTAAGAGCAACCATTGAACTAACGCTTCTTTTTTTGTGCTTACTTTTCTTGGTTAAGCAATTGCTTATGGGCTAACTGTATCATTATAATCTTTTAATTTCTGTGTGATCTGTGCAGCTGCATCGTCTAGCGCTGCTTGTGGTGATTTGGAACCGTTAAGTGCTTCTTCGATTGCTGTTTCTGTTAACTGACGAGCTTCAGTAAAGATACCCATTACTGCACCTTGAGTAGCTGTATCAATTTTGGTATTGTGCAATTGATCTACAGCAGTCTCGAATTGTGGATATTTCTTCATGTTTTCTTTTACTAAATCTTCGTTATAAGCTGCTTTGGTAATTGGGAAGTAGCCTGTGTTTACATGCCAGTACGCTTGTTGTTCAGGTTCTGCTAAGAATTTGATGAATTTCCATGCCGCTTGTTGTTCTGCTGCGGATTTGTCATTCATAATCCAAAGACTTGCACCACCGATAACAACGCCACCTTTACCCATATCGCTAGAAGCCACTTTAGGCAATGGAGCCGTTCCTACTTCAAACTTACCTTCTGTGGAGCTGATCAATCCGCGAAGTGAAGCTGTACTATCCATTGTTACCGCTACTTGACCAGCAGCAAATGCTTTTTTCGTATCATCTGTTTTACGACCTAGATTAAGCATATATTTCTCATCGATCAATTTTTTCCACCATGTTAAGAATTTCACACCCGGCTCAGAACCTAATTGAGATTCAGTTGCAAGTGCTGTACGTCCATTATCGTTATTCAACAATGTTGCATCTTGGCTTGCAAACATTTGTTCCATCAACCATCCGTAGATTGGCAATGACATTCCTGTTTGTCCATCTTTAGTCAATGCTTTAGCTGCTGCTTCCCATTCATCCAATGTTTTAGGAGGATTTTCTGGATCAAGACCTGCTTTTTTGAAAGCATCTTTGTTATAGTAGAAAATCGGATTAGATGTATTAAAAGGCATAGAATATAGTTGATTATCAAAAGTATAGTATTTCAAAATGTTCGGTTCGAACTGTGAAGTATCAAATTTATCGGCATCGATAAATTGTTGCATCGGTGTGATCGCTTGAGAATCGATCATATAACGTGTACCTACATCATAAGTCTGAAGCATGGTAGGGCCGCTTCCTGATCCCATAGATGTTTTGAATTTGTTAATACTAGCATCATAATCGCCCTGGAAAATAGCTTCAACTTGAACATCTTTTTGAGAATCATTGAATTTTTTAACTAATTCATCAACTACTTTATTCAAATCGCCACTCATCGAATGCCACCAGACTATTTTTATAGGACCTGTAGAAGTCTCACTTGCTGCATCAGCTGTTGTACCTGTAGCTGCTGTAGAGCCAGTTGTACTTTGACCTCCACCGCAAGCTGCTAAGAATAAAAATAGGCATAAACTAAGCAAACTCCATGTTTGACGCGAACGATTGATTTTCATTTCTTTTCGTATTCTCCTTTTGGTTGAACAAATTTTGAAAAGATAATCTATGAGTTAGCCCTTCAGTGCACCTGCTGTTAGACCGCCTACAAGACGACCTAGACCTACAGCAAGAAGAACAAGAGAAGGGAGCATCACCAACACAATACCAGCCATAACAACGTTCCATGCGGTTACATCTGCAAATTGCAACATACTAATACCAATCTGAACCGTACGCATACTTTCACTATTCGTAATCAATAGGGGCCATAGATACATATTCCAATGATTAAGGAAAGAATAGATACCCAGTGTTGCAAGCCCTGGCATCGATAACGGCACAGCCAGTGAAGCGAAAATGCGAATATGTCCGCAACCATCTATTCGAGCAGCTTCCATTAATTCTTTGGGCAGTTGCAAGAAGAATTGACGCATTAGAAATGTTCCAAAAGCTGTCGCTAGAAAAGGAACAGTTAATCCTTGATACGAATCAAGCCAGCCCCAACTACGAACGGTTAGATAGTTCGGAATCACCGTAACTTCCCACGGAATCATCATCGTAGCCATAAATAGACCGAATAAGATTTTACGACCGGGAAACCGTAGAAAAGCAAACGCATAAGCAGCCATACAAGAAGTAATCAGATTACCGACCGTAATAATACTACTGGTCAAAAAGCTGTTCACAATAAAACGAATAATCGGAATATTATTCATGACTGTTATAAAATTATCGATATGAATACCTGACGGTAAAAATTGTGGAGGATATGTAGCTGATTCCGATTCAGTCATAAATGAATTAGAAACGGCGATCCAGAAAGGCAAAAGTATAAGTGCCGCAGCCACAATCATAAAGAAGTAGGCTGTTCCTGTGCGCACTAGACCTTGTTTCATTGGTAATGCACCTTCTTTTCACCAAATTTGAATTGAATAAGCGTTAGAATTAAGATCATGGCGAATAAGACCAATGCTTGCGCACTTCCTGTCCCAAAGCGGAAATTCATAAACGCATCTTGATATAAGTTATAAACAAGGACATTCGTACTGTTCATTGGGCCACCTTTGGTCAGAATATTGATCTGTCCAAACGCTTGAAAAGAACCAATCATTGAGGTGACACTGGCAAAGAAAATGGTAGGCGAGATCAATGGTAAAGTGAGCTGTACAAAAGTACGCGTTGGACTAGCTCCATCCATACGTGCACTTTCATAGATATCTTCAGGTACGCCTTCCATACCACCTAATAATAGAATGAATAAGAATCCTAGATTCATCCAGATGGTCATAATCGAGATTGAGATCAAAGCCCAGTTCGGATCAGTAAGCCAATTGATAGTTGGTAAGCCAGCTATACTAAGGAAATAATTTAATGTTCCCAGTGTCGGATGAAATAGAACCATCCAAATGACAGAACCCGTACTCACCGATATCGCTAAAGGTAAAGCGAAAACAAAGCGGAAGATACGGCTACCGCGTATACGGCTTCGACAAAATGCAGCTAAGATCAATGCTAGGATCAATGTTGTCGGTACAGTAAACAACATAAATTGAGTAGTTACCCACAGACTGCTGAGAAAAGTATCTGATGTAAATAAATTTGTGAAGTTTTTGAACCCTACAAATTTGGCAACATCTCCGCGAGGTGTAGTGGAGTGTAGACTCAGATATACGGACTTAATCAGCGGATAAAAAAGGAATATACCGAACAGCAATATGGAAGGAGCTAAAAACATAGCTGCAAGTATATATTCATTCCAACGGCGAGTCTGACGGGGATAGCGCACGATAGAACGAGTTTTTCGAACAGAACGTTTCATTGAAACTACAGGCGTTTTATCCAAGTTAACACTTACCTCACTTTCATCTTTTGCTTACATGTTGTTCTTCTTGCTACGTGGTTCAGTATAAATACAGGATGTTAAGAGAAATGATTATCTATGTAAAAGATTTGTAATCGGATGAATAGAGCATTTGACGGGAGGGTTTGAGACGATATAATAAAGTAAGGAACATGTATAATCATACATAACTAAACGAAGGGAGTGAGGACACTTGGGAAAATGACGGTGCACGTGATGTGGCTGCAAATTCAAAAAACAAATATACGAAGGAGGTGAACCCGTAACTGTCTATCAATTTGACAGTACGGGATATACACTTGACTGACCCCTTACCCAGTTTACTTAATTTAGTTTTGGTGGCATTTCTGGTAATGCTCAATGGATTTTTTGTATCAGCTGAATTCGCAATGGTTAAAATTCGCAGTAGTCGATTAGAAACATTAGTCGATGGCGGTAGTAAAAGAGCGCGCTTTGCGCAAACGATCGTAAACAATCTGGATGCTTACCTTTCTGCTTGTCAGTTAGGGATTACACTCGCATCACTTGGATTGGGGTGGATTGGTGAACCGGCGATTGCTGACCTGATCAGACCTATATTTACGGCATTCGGCTGGAATAATGATGTAGCTGTACACACTGTCTCTATCGTTATTGCTTTTGTTGTGATTACGGTATTGCATATTGTACTTGGAGAGCTTGCTCCGAAGTCTCTAGCGATCCGCAAAGCGGAAGTCGTGAGCTTATGGACAGCAGCACCGATGCTCTTATTCCATAAAATGATGTATCCTTTTATCTGGGTGTTGAATGGCATGGCGAACGCTTTACTCAAAATGTTCGGTATTGCTCCGGTGTCTGAAGAAGATTCGGCTCACACAGAAGAAGAAATACGTATACTTATGAAGGAAAGCAACAAGAGCGGACTGATCGATAATACCGAACTGGCGCTGGTTGATAATATATTCGAATTTGCTGATACAACCGCCCATGAGATCATGATCCCACGTACAGAAATGATCTGTCTGAGTCTACACGGTTCCAAAGAGGAGAATTTGGAACTGGCATTTGAAGGAATGCGTACTCGTTATCCGGTATGCGATGGCGACAAAGATCATATTGTCGGTTTTGTGCATATTAAAGATTTGATGCGTTATCAAAGTGTAGATTCAGCCAAATTGATCCGTCCCATTATAGCTGTACCTGAATCGATTAAGATTAGTGAACTGATGAAGCTGATGCAACGTGGCAAAACACAGATTGCTATCCTTATTGATGAATATGGTGGTACAGCTGGTCTAGTAACTCTTGAAGACATTATGGAAGAAATCGTCGGCGAAATTCAGGATGAATTTGACCATGAGCGTCCAGCTGTAGAACCTATTGATGAAATGACGTACTCCATTGATGGAATGATGTTAATTGATGAGATCAATACAAGGTTTTCACTGGATTTGGATTCGACAGAATACGATACCATTGGTGGTTGGCTGTATTCCCGGGTGGAATCTTTACCTCCACAAATCGGGCAAAGCGTGGCACATGAAGGACATCTGTTAGTGATTGAAGAAACGGAACAGAAACGTATTTCAAGGGTGAAATTAGTGATCACGCAATTCGCAACAACTCATAATCAGGCAGGAGCCTGAACATCATTATAAGTAAAAAAGCAAATGACTTCTGTTATAGAAGTGGTTTGCTTTTTTGCTGTGTACATATACAATTTCTGTGACATAGAAGATCTAAGGGATGTGAAGCGATTTTTTTCGTTTGACATCCCTTTTTTTGATTTTAATCTAACAGTGTAAGTTTTTGTTTACAGATACCGATATCAATGATAATATCTAACACTGTAAGGCTTATCTAACGATGTTAGACAATAAATTTAAAAATGTAGCTTTGTTCATTAGCACATAAATAAGAAGAGAAAGTAGTGATTCATATGGATGCCAAAAATCTTTATTATTTTGAAGAAGCTCCAATTGTAAAATCGGTTACTCATTTTGCTGTACCGATGATGTTAGGGATGTCGATGAGTGTTGTATATTCGATTTTGAATGCGTATTTTATTGGGATGCTTCATAATACAGCGATGCTAACTGCACTTGCATTAACATTGCCTTTATTTGCAGTGATTATGGCATTAGGTAATTTGATAGGGATAGGGAGTGGAGCATTTATCTCTCGATTGCTAGGAGAAAAAAGGTATAGTGATGTGAAGCATGTATCTTCATTTGCTTTTTACGTGAGTCTGATACTTGGCTTGATCGTTGTAGCTGTTGGACTTCCTTTTTTAGATCCAATCGTTCGATTTTTGGGAGCTAATGCAGAATCGTTTGCGTTCACCAAAGACTATGTGATGATTATGCTGGCGGGATCACCGTTTATTTTATTATTTTTTATGTTAGAAAATATTGTGCGTTCCGAAGGTGCAGCGAATACGTCGATGATCGGTATGATTCTGAGTGTTATTGTTAATATTATTCTTGATGTATTGGTCATTTTCGTATTTCATTGGGGAGTGATTGGAGTGGCTTCGGCTACCGTTATTTCAAATCTGGTAGCAAGTGCGTATTATGGCTTTCATATTGGATACAAAAGTCAATTTTTAACGATTTCAGTTAAAGCGTTCAAAATCACTAAAGAGATATCTAGTAATGTATTCAAAATTGGAGTTCCTGTTTTTATTATGAGTCTGTTTCTGGGAGCGATGTCACTAATTTTCAATCGTTTTCTGATTGAATATGGGGAACAAGCTGTAGCCGGGTTTGGGATTTCATCACGTTTGTTGCAATTTCCTGAATGTATCTTAATGGGATTGTGTGAAGGTGTTGTACCGATGATTGCTTTTAATTTTGTAGCCAATAAAGAACGAATGAAACAGACCATTACCTTTACGCTGAAAGCGATTATGGTTTTAGCTACTACTTTCGGGATTATCGTCTATTTTATTTCAGATCATTTAATAAGTTTATTTACCAACGATATGCAATTGATTGAAATGGGTAGCTATATTTTGCATGTTACATTTTTATCTTTATTTATTACAGGGATCACTGTTTTGTTTACAGGAATTTTTCAAGCAACAGCTCAAGGTACGGCGGCATTTATTATGTCTATTATTCAAGGAATCACGTTAATTCCTGTGTTGTATATTGCTAATCAGATGAATGGGTTTCATGGGGTAGTCTGGTCACTTGTGATTTCAGATGTGGTTGCATTTCTAGTAGGGGCGATGATGCTCTATATATTGCGTAATAAGCTACAGCCTGATTTGGAAAGTATAGCAGTATAAAAGAAATTTTTTCACTATAGCAATAACTTTTGACACGAAAGAGAATAGTAAAAAACCCTCTTACCACAAAGATAAGAGGGGTCTTTACTTTATAGGATTGTTACATTATTATTCGTATCTCAAATAATGTATATCTCCGAAAATAATCTTAACGACGACGATCCGCTTCTTCGCTCTCAGCATCGATTTCTTCGTCATCTTCATTCACTTGTAATTCAGTATCGCCTTCGTCATCCGCTACATAACGATCCAAGTCTTCGCCGCGTTGTACATGACGTTGACCGCCTTCGATATCATTGCCAGCGAACTTCTCAATATCTTCTACAGTGCCGTTGTCTTTATTTTCTCCGCCTTCTGCAAGCTCATTATAGCTTTCTACATCACGTTGCGTAGACATTGCAGGCGAATCAGCTACACCGTATTCTTCGACAGCTTGCCATGCGCCAGCGTCATCGAATTTACCTGTATGACTTTGACGGTTCTCTCCAGCACCTTTAGCCGCAGGAGTGATCAAGTCTTCTTCTACAGGACGGTAATCATTTACACCGCCCCCTTCTTCAGCACTTTCACCTACTAGCATTGTCGTGTATGGAAGAGCTTGTAGACGTTCAAAAGGAATCTCTTCGCCACTGATTTCACTGATTCCATACGTACCATCTTCGATACGTTGTAGAGCAGCATTGACTTGATCTAACTTCTCATCCATATTTTCATCAATCGCCATATCGCGTTCACGCTCAAATGTTTCTGTACCTAGATCAGCTGGATGATTATCTACAGAAGACAGTTCGCCTGTAGAATCAAGTTCGGATTCCACTTGACCATCTGCTGTATCATTTTCCATATTGAAATGGCGTTCCAATGCTTCTTTATCTTCTAATAAACTATTTTTTAATTCCTCAATTTGTGAAGATTTCAAGTGTTTCATTATGTGTTACCCCTCTCAAGACGAGTTATCGTAAATTTGTAGTATGTTTGTTAAATCGATGATCTATTCTCCATTTACCCCACTATGCTAATAATCAATCGCCTGTTAAGAAAAGGAAAAGTTTGGTTAATACAAAAATATCGACTCAACCACTATAATTTTGAAAGGGGAACATTAATGTGAAGGCACTAACATATCAAGGTAAACGCAAAGTAAAAGTTAAAGAGGTCGCAGATGCTAAGTTGCAGAAACAAGATGATATTCTGATTCGTGTAACATCTACATCGATTTGCGGATCTGACTTGCATATCTTTAACGGTGAAATCCCAGGTATGGAAGGCGATTATGTTATCGGCCATGAACCGATGGGAATCGTGGAAGAAGTAGGGCCCGAAGTAACCAAAGTGAAAAAAGGGGATCGTGTTATTATCCCATTTAACGTATCTTGTGGTGAATGTTTCTTCTGTAAAAACGAAATGGAAAGTCAATGTGATAACGCCAATGAAAATCCTGAAAAAGATACAGGCGCTATGTTCGGATATTCCAACACATACGGTGGATTTGCCGGAGGACAAGCCGAATACTTACGTGTACCTTATGGTAATTTCTTGCCTTTCGTGATTCCAGATCGCTTGGAAGTAGCAGACGAAGATGTTCTTTTCTTATCCGATGTTATTCCTACCGCATACTGGAGTGTAGAAAGTGCTGGCGTGAAAAAAGGCGATACGGTGATTGTACTAGGTTGCGGTCCTATCGGATTGATTACTCAGAAATTCGCATGGCAAAAAGGAGCAAAACGTGTTATTGCTGTAGACCATGTTGAATACCGGTTAGCTCATGCCAAACGTACCAACAATGTAGAAACCGTCAATTTCAAAGAAGTCGGCGACGCAGACAAATACCTGTTGGAACTTACAAGCGGTGGAGCAGATGTCGTGATTGACTGTGTAGGTCTAGATGCAGAGAAATCAATGATGGAAAAAATCGAAACTACATTGAAGCTACAAGGCGGCGGCTTGGGTGCTTTAAATTTGGCGAGTAATGTTGTTCGCAAATTCGGTACGATTCAAGTAACAGGCGTATACGGCTTGAATTACAACCAGTTCCCATTCGGTCATCTATTTGAACGTAATATTCAGCTGAAAATGGGGCAAGCTCCAGTAGTTCATTATATGCCTGAGTTGTTCGACCAAATTCAAACAGGTAAATTCAGTGCTGCTGATATTATTACTCACCGTCTGTCATTAGATGAAGCAGAGCATGGTTATAATGTATTTGATAATAAAGACGAGAACTGTATCAAAGTTGTGCTCAAACCATAATAGATTATTGTATGGTAACAAGTAAGCTCACTACGAGTTGCTTGCATCAACAATCAAAAAAAGTGCTGATTCCTTTGGGAGTCAGCACTTTTTTTGATAAGAGGATAGAATAGGCTAGCTTATTTTGTGATTATTTACGATATAGAGTCTATTATCTTTTACCAAAGTATATCCAATTCCTTTATTATAATTAAGGTCTAAATTCACCTACAGGTG
The DNA here is from genome assembly GCF_028594455.2 of Paenibacillus sp. PK4536. Classification (NCBI taxonomy): domain Bacteria; kingdom Bacillati; phylum Bacillota; class Bacilli; order Caryophanales; family Paenibacillaceae; genus Paenibacillus; species Paenibacillus sp. PK4536. The sequence continues at coordinate 3,869,231 of NZ_CP126313.1, read as the reverse complement.
TCATATGAATTTTCAGCTTATGCTGTCTAATATCCTGATAAAATGCTTCTGAAATAATAGGATTAGAAATATACGTATAATCGAGTGTGAACAATTCTGCTTCTCCAATTTTCTGTTCGTCTAATACGATTTTTTCGAATCCTTTGGCTATTCGGCGTGGTGGTTGATTGATAGAGCGTAGAACCATAGCTTTGCCAGCATATTGAGATTGTTCATACTGGACAGCATCAAGCGCTTGTAACTTATGAGCAATCCAGTACGTTCCAGATACAGGTACATTATTATAATAGTGAACTTTTGTCGGCACAAATTGTGCAACCACTTTCCATTGTTCTAAAAGTTGCTTCAAAGCATCAGATATTACAGTAGCTCGTGTACCTGTATAGAAAAAATCCACATCCATTTTTCTTAAATTAGAATCTAAAGTAACTTCAGCAGTAGTATGAGGGGGTAATTCTGTGTTGATCGGATCATAATAATCATCCAGCGCAGGTACAAATGTAGCTCCTCCTGAAATAAACCCTTTACGTGGATATTGATATTCCAAAATATAATACTCCATGACTTTATAAATTCCTTTCCGATATACAAATGATAATCTGTTCTATGTAGTCTAAATCAAAAGAGGATATCTGTAAAAGACCTGCCATTTATAAAATGACAGGTCTTTTATCCGTACTATAGTTGTTATTTCATAAATAATAAACGAAATTCAATTAAAATGCCCATTCGCCTTGACGGAATACTGGTTCTTTTTCGCCGTCTTTAGTGATACCATAGATATCCATTTCACCTGAACCGATCATAAAGTCCACATGTGTCAGACTGTTATTAAGTCCACGTTCATTCAACTCATCACGGGATAATTCTTTACCACCGATCAAGTTAAACGCATACGCACTACCAATTGCAAGGTGATTCGAAGCATTTTCATCAAACAATGTATTATAATATAGAATGTTCGATTGAGAGATAGGAGACTTGTGAGGCACAAGTGCAACTTCACCCAGATAATGAGAACCTTCATCCATATTGACTAGACGCTCTAATGTATCTTGTCCTTGTTCAGCTTCTACACCAACAATACGACCGTCTTTGAATGTTAATTTGAAATTGTCGATAATGTTACCACCATAACTTAAAGGCTTCGTGCTACTTACATAGCCGTTAACATCGCTCTTAAGAGGTGCAGTAAATACTTCTTCTGTTGGCATATTCGCCATAAATGAGAATCCACGCTCACTTGTGCTTTCTGCTGCTGCCCATAAGTGACCTTCAGGAAGACCAATCGTCAAATCTGTTCCTGGTGCAACATAATGAAGTTGTTTGTATGCTTTATCGTTCAGGTATTTGGACTTGGTATTTAACAATTCAACGTGTTTTTCCCAAGCTTCGATCGCATCGCCATTACCTACACGTACCGCTTTGAGAATCGCATCCCACATAGTAGACATTTGATCTTCTTTTGCTACATCAGGGAATACTTTAGCAGCCCAAGCTTCAGAAGGAACCGCTACGATAGACCAGCTTAATTTTTCAGATTGTACATACTCACGGTATTTCGCAAGTGCTTTATTAGCAGTCATTTGATACGTAGAAATGCGCTCAGGCTTCACACCTTTTAACAAATCAGGATCATCCGAGATGACATGCAAAATAGCTCCGCCATCTTCAGCAAGTTCTTCCATTTCAGCAGCATACCATTTTGGACCAATTTCAAAAGATTCATCTGGAGCCAGATCGTAGCGCATACGTGCGACTTGATCGTCACTCCAATTGACTTTAACAAGAACAGCACCAGCTTCATATGCTTTTTTGGTGACAATACGTACAAATTCAACAGCATCAATCGAAGCATTGATAACCAAACGCTGACCTGGCTGTATATTAACACCGACCCGTACCGCAAGTTCGGCGTACTGTTCTAATTTGATCTGAAAATCTGACATTGATAAATTCCTCCATTTCAAATACAAAAATGTGTCAAAGAATCATTTTATGATCCGTCTTATCTATTTTACAGGAATCTATTCGTAATGAAAACAAAATGTCGAAATGTATAAATTTCCATATCTAAAAATAAAATTTGGTTTCTTTAAAAAAATGGTCTAGAATACTGTATAAATTGTTATATTTATTATGAATCCGTAATTGGTTGATGTGAGGTAAGAGAGGGGCAATCTGGATGGTATCCGATTGGAGAGTAGCTGAAGAAGCGCTACGCCGTATAGGAGTAAGTGGTAGTGATGATAATGATCCTGTTGTTATATCCGGTTATGCGGATGGAGCAAGGTGTATAGGCATAGGAACAGATGCGGCTGTATTTACGTATGATCAAGTTCCAGAGTATGCGTTTAAGCTTTTTACACCTGAAGCGATTGATAAAATTCAATCTGAAGTCTTTGTATATGAGCGATTAGCAGGTTCACCGTATTTTCCGACTTGTTATGGTAGAGGAACGAACTATCTGGTTATGAGTTATGAAGAAGGGCCAACCCTTCAAGATTGTTTACTACAAGGAATAGAAGTACCAGAGCAAGTGATTTTGGATGTAGAAGCGGCTAGAGAGTATGTACGCAGTATTGGTCTGAATCCACGGGATATTCATCTCAAAAATGTCATTGTCCAAAATGGACATGCTAAAGTAATCGATGTATCCGAGTATATTCAAAAAGGCGATGATAAGCGTTGGGATCATCTGGTATGGGCTTATTATCAATTTTATAGCCGAATATCAGGTAAAAGTATTCCATCATGGGTATTAGATACGGTCAAAAATTGGTATTCTCGTCTGGGCAAAACCAATATCGATCTGGAAGAATTTGCGAAAAGAGCAGGCGAACTGTTCTCTAAATATATGAAATAACACAAGTAACAAAAAAAGAAGGAAGTTCTCTACATATACCGTAGAGAGCTTCCTTTTCAAATAAAGCAGACAGTTAAAAAGAAAATCAAAGACTCATAAGATCATATTCAAACTTAAAGTTTAAATCCAGCTAACAATTGTTGTAGATCTTCTGCAAGTGAAGAGAGGTAACGAGCCGATTCAGACACTTCTTCCATTGTAGATAATTGTTCTTCGCTGGCTGCGTTCATTTCTTGAATACCAGCAGAACCTTGTTCGGATAGAGCACTTAAATGCTCCATCGCTTCAGAGATTTGTTGAGATTGTACAGTGATAGAACCCACCATTAAGCGTGTACCACCAATTTGTTCTACCGTATCAGCTACGGCTTGACGAATCGCTTCGAAAGCGACATTGACACGTTCACTACTTTGAACACCTGCTTGTACATTGTTCACTGAAGTATGCACTTGTTCAACAGCTTTTTGACTTTCAGATTGAACGTCTGAGATCAAAGCGGTAATTTGTGTAGATGATTGGGCTGCACCTTCAGCAAGTTTGCGAATCTCATCCGCAACAACTGCAAATCCACGTCCAGATTCCCCGGCACGAGCCGCTTCAATCGAAGCATTGAGAGCAAGTAAATTGGTTTGTTTGGCAATTTGTTGAATTGCTTGAGAAGCTAAGCCGATTTCGTCTGATTTTTGATTTAAGCTAGTTAACACATTCAAATTATCTTGAATATTGCTTGCCAAATCATTGATCAAATGTGTAATTTCTTGAACTTCATTGATTCCATTTCCTGCGGTTTCTTCCATATGATTCGTAAGCACTTGAATATTTTTATTGCTTGTTTGCAATTGTTTCATTTTGTCAGTCATTTCATTGGTTGCATTAGTTACCTGGTTAACCGTCTCAACTTGAGATTCAAATCCAGTTGATAACTCACCAGAAGAAGTAGCGATATGAGAAGAAGCTTTTGCCGTTTGTTCGGCACTTGCTGTTAATTGTTCAGAAGAAGCCGATAATGTCATTGCACTTTCGTCGACTTTTTTCGTGATTTCACGAATACTGGATATCATAGTGTTGAAGCCAGCAGACAATTGACCGATCTCATCTTTAGATACATAGTCAGAATGAACGGTAAGATCACCGTCAGATGCGTTAGTCATTAATAGTTGTACATTATTTAAAGGGCGTACAATTAAGCGTACGATCCAAGTTCCTAGTAATAGCGATACAATCAAGCCTATCGCAAAAAGAATACCTGTAATCCATTGAGATTGAGCATACTGTTGATCTGAATCTACTTTCGCATTGCCGCCTTCATCAATAAGATTGGTGCGCATAGCGTTAAGTACTTCATTTAACTGAGTACGCTGGTTACTTAGATTCGCATAAGCTTGAAAAGCTTGCTCATTCTCATTAGATGCTGCTAAAGCAGAAATATTGTCGCGTTGTTCGGAAAAGGCTGTTGCTAAAGGAACCAATTCAGCTGCTAGCTTCTGATTTGCCGGGCTTAAAGCCATTTGACCCATTAATTCAAATTGTTCTTTGTTACTTGCAGTCGTTGCATTAATAAGATTGACTAGCGCTTTGTTAGCTGTTGGGTCCGTCGTCTGCATCAATTCAAGAAGATTAGCAGCACTATCCCCATAGTTCATAATAATTTGATCCATAATTGTTAGCGAGCGCATATTAACTTCATACATATTTGAAGCGACTTTGGACATTTTATTAGTCATCAATGTTCCTGTGGCGCTTAACATAATTAAGATTAGTAGGTTTACTACAATAAGAGTGATAATTTTAGTTCTAACTTTCCAGTTTTTCATGCTTTGTTCTCCTGACTGAATATGATTTAAAATCGTATTTATATTTTGAAGCGGGCAAGAGTCGTCTGTAAATTCTCAGCAAGATCCGCTAAATAGCGTGCCGCACTTGAAACTTCTTCCATCGTAGACAATTGCTCTTCACTAGCAGCACCTGTCTGTTGAATTCCCGCAGAACTTTCTTCTGATATCGCACTCACATGTCCCATGGCTTCAGCAATCGTCTCTGATTGTTTGGCAACTTCTTGAATCAATGAACCGGTACGAAGAATTTTCTCTGTTGTATTGCTAACCGAATGCTGAATCGCTTGAAATGCTGTATTGACACGAGTACTGCTTGCAACAGTACTCTGGATGCTATCGGATGATTTGTGAACTTGTTCAACAGCCATATTACTATCATGTTGGATCGATTGAACCATATTTGAAATTAATTTGGATGAATCAGCTGTACTGGATGCAAGCTTGCGAATTTCTTCAGCAACCACTGCAAATCCTCGACCTGCATCACCTGCCCGAGCTGCTTCGATCGAAGCATTCAAAGCAAGTAGATTAGTTTGTTGAGCAATCTGTTGGATGGCAGAAGAAGCAATACTGATCTGGTTAGATTTATCATTCAAATTAGTCATGACTACTAGATTGTCTTGCATATCTTTAGCTATTTCCTGAATTAAATTCGTAATCTCAGTCACTTCACTTAATCCATTTTTAGCGTCATTGTTCATTTGTTCTGTCATTTGATTCACTTCATTACTAATCGCAGCTACATGTCCCATACGTTCATACATTGAACCAATGGACTGATTCACTTGGTTCACAGATTCTACTTGAGATTCAATACCTGTAGACATTTCATTAGTAGCGACAGCAATATGTTCAGCAGCTTGAGCAGTCTGATCTGCACTTGCTGTTAATTCTTCAGAAGAAGCTGATAATGTCATTGCACTTTCATCCACTTTGCGAATAATATCTTTCACATTATTGACCATAGCATTGAAGGATTGTGTAACCTGTCCAATCTCATCGCGAGATGTATATGTTCCTTCTACTGTAAGATCCCCTTCACCCGCACGACTCATCAATTCTTGTAGATGTTTCAGCGGGCGACTGATCGTACGACTGATCCATAAACCTAGTAATGCAGAAAGAAGAGCACCTGCAATAAAGACAATAATTAATACTAATTTGGCAACAGAGGCTAGATGAACAGCTTCTTGATTGTTGATTTGAGCTTCTGACTTGAGCAAAGCATTAAGTTGTCTGGTCGTGTCATTCATTGCTATTCGTAATGGCTCTACATCATTTTGAAAAACGCGATACGCTTCGGTGTTGTTATTTTGTGAAGCATTTTGAAGAACTTCTTCAATTTTGGAAGTGTAATCCGTTAAAGATTGAGTGTAAGTATCATAAAGCTTGGTTGTTGCTGGACTGAGCTTGATCGTGCTCATATCTGTATATAAAGTTTGATTTTGAGTCAAACGTTCTTTAATAGAAGCATCTAATGCTGTATTGCGTTCATCGTCTGTCGTGATAATAAATTCAAGCAATGCAGCTTCGATCGTACGGTTATCAATAATGATCTGGCTAACATCACTGATTGCTCTTACATTCTGGTTATACATTTCGTTCGATTCAGTAGACATCAGATCCGTTGTTTTGTAACCTGCAAATCCTATAACAATCATAAACAATGCACTGATTAACGTTAAACTGATAATTTTAGTTTGTACTTTTAAATGCTTCACCGGTACCATCTCATTTCGTGTCTATTTTTATAGTTAATAAGTCTTGGTTTTTAAGTAATGTAAAAATATCACAATTTGTCGAATATGTCGATACATTTTTAAATATTTTTTCATTAATTGTATTTTAATGTATTTTTAAAAAGGTTTTAATATTAAGGCGTTATCTATTATTGTCCTTTTAAATCTATCTTTTTTCGCTTTTTCAATCCTTTTATTGTTCCAACAAATTATATTTCGGTAAAATTTTAAAATAATGTATAGATGTCGAAAAAAATAATATTTTAAAACTCAAAATGTCGAATATAGTCGAAATTAATATAGTTAAAAAGACCTTATTTTTAAAAAATTGAAATAATAGAACATACTTTGATATGAAAAAGGGTATTGAGTAGGAGTGTTCATTTACGATGAAGCTTTATTTTGAATAGCGAAAGGAAGATTACAATGGATCAAAAACATTTATATATTAACGGAGAATGGGTGAAAGCTAGTTCGTATACTCCTTTATATTCTCCCTACAATCGTTCTCTTATTACAGAAGTGGCAGAAGCGAACGCAGAAGAAACGAAGCAAGCAATTACTGCTGCTTATGAAGCTAAAGAGACTATGCGTGCGATGCCAGCTCATCAGCGAGCCTCTATTTTGGAAAAATTAGCTTCTCTATTAGAACAACGATCTGAAGAAGCAGCTCAATTGATAGCTCTAGAAGGCGCCAAGCCGATTCAAGCCGCTCGTACTGAAATTGGGCGTACTGTCGAAACGTATAAATTTGCAGCAGAAGAAGCCAAACGGATTCATGGTGAAACGATCCCACTGGATGCTTCGGTCAGTGGAGAAGGAAGAATAGCGTATACAGTCAAAGAGCCTGTAGGTGTAGTTGGAGCGATTACTCCTTTTAACTTCCCTATGAATCTGGTTGCACACAAAGTGGGTCCTGCTCTTGCCGCTGGAAATACGGTTGTATTGAAGCCTGCGGAGCAGACACCATTGTCTTCTTTCTTATTAGCCGAATTATTACAAGAAGCAGGATTGCCTGCTGGCGCACTTAATGTAGTGACAGGTGATGGTAAAGTGGTAGGGGATACGATTGTTACTGATGAACGTGTCAAAGCATTATCATTTACAGGTAGCCCGGGAGTAGGTATCTCTATTCGTTCCAAAGCAGGGCTGAAAAAAGTGACTTTGGAGCTTGGATCGAATTCTGGCTTGATTATTGATCGAGATACTGATATCCCGGCGATGATTAAGCGTGCAGTCTCCGGAGCATTTGGTAATCAAGGGCAAGTGTGTATTTCAATTCAGCGAATCTATGTACATCAGGAGATCTTTGAAGCGTTTGTTGCTCAATTTGTAGAAGCAACGCGTGCACTGAAGTTAGGTGATCCTATGAATGAAGATACCGATGTGTCGGCTATGATCGCACCGAAAGAACAGACAAGAGCGATAGAATGGATTGAAGAAGCTGTATCCCAAGGAGCAGAGATCGCTTATGGCGGTACAGTAGAGAATGATCTTCTGTTGCCAACTGTCTTATTACGAGTACATCCGCAAGTACGTGTAGCATGTAAAGAAGTCTTCGCTCCAATCGTAATGATTAACCCTGTGGCAGATATGGAAGAAGCCATTCGCGAAGTCAATCGTTCGGATTATGGATTGCAAGCAGGGATCTATACGCAACAACTGCAAACGGCATTTCATGCTGCTGAGAAATTAGAAGTCGGCGGAGTAATTGTTAACGATATTCCTTCATTCCGTGTAGATCATATGCCATATGGTGGAGTCAAACAAAGCGGGATAGGACGCGAGGGAATCAAATATGCTTTAGAAGAAATGTTAGAGACTAAGTTAGTTGTCTTTAAAAAATAAGCAGTCTATCGAGTAATAATTTCCAGTTTTATTGTTAAAATTATACTCATTCACGACCTGATTCTTATAACCTTTTTTCACTTTTTGTGAATCGGAATTTAAATAAGACTTAATTACTGCTGAAAAGTAGAATTAAGTCTTATTTACGTGCGTAAAATGAGGTACTTTTCCCCAAATGATACTAAACTATACACCCTATGTCAGATAAAACAGTGTTTTTCAACTTTTTCCATATTTTTATCTAAAAAGGTATTTATTTTTTTTAGGAATCATGATACGATTCCTTTCAGACGCAAGAGGAATCCACAAAATGATTTATTTGGTAAAATATGAGCGTCCAAAAGGAGGGGTACCGGTTACTGATTGTTGTTGTAGATGTTGCCCGCAGTTTGTAGCTGGCGCTTAGGCATTCCTAGAATGCTATCATTCAATTTTGGCAAAGGCTCGTAGGTACTTAGAAGAAAAGGAAGAATATTCGCAGACAGGCTATACCAAAAAAACCAAGTGAACAGGGGAGAATACTTTGAAAAAGACGTTTGGATTTATACTTGCCGGTAGTTTGTTGATTGGTGCTCAGGCTCCAGCTTTTGCTGCTTCTGCTAATGAAGTAACACCACTAGGAGATTACACTCCACAAGTGATTACACAATCTACTTTGGTAACTAGCGGATTGACAGGCGATGCAAAAGTATGGAAATTCTTGGACAGACAAAAACGTACAATTGCCGGAGATCAACAAGCAACTGCACAACAAGTTTTTGATATTACTAAACGTCAAGCAGATTCTTCTACAGGTACAGAACATTATCGCATCAACCAAATTTACGAAGGCGTTCCTGTATACGGCGCAGAACAAACACTACATTTCGATAAAACAGGAAATGTATCTTTGTATCTAGGTAGCGTTGTGGAAGACGTTTACGGTAAATTGAGTGATTCTAAAGATGCAAAAGCAGCTGTAACTCCAAAAATTAGCGCTTCTGAAGCAATCAAAATTGCTGAAAAAGATGCTGCTTCTAAAATTGGTTCACTAGGCGAAGCTCAAAAAGCACCAAGTGCTAAATTGTATGTATATGCTCCAGAAGATAAAGCTAGCTTAGCGTATGTAACTGAAGTTAACGTACTTACTCCTGAACCACTTCGTACACGTTACTTTATCGATGCGAAATCAGGTTCAATCTTGTTCCAATATGACTTGATTGAGCATGCTACAGGAACAGGTAAAGGCGTATTGGGCGATACCAAATCGTTCACAACAACAGTATCAGGTTCTAGCAACTTATTGATCGATAGCACTCGTGGAAAAGGTGTACAAACATATACGGCAGCTAACCGTACTTCCTTGCCAGGAACAACAGTATCCAGCACAAGCAGTACGTTTAACGATCCTGCTGCTGTAGATGCTCATACTTACGCAGAAAGAGTATATGATTTCTACAAATCTAACTTTGGACGTAACAGTATTGATGGTAATGGTCTAGCTCTTAAATCAACAGTTCATTACTCTACTAGATATAACAACGCATTCTGGAACGGAACTCAAATGGTATATGGAGATGGCGACGGTTCTACATTCATTCCATTGTCTGGCGACTTGGACGTTGTTGGTCATGAATTGACTCACGGTGTAACCGAGTATACAGCTAATCTTGAATACTACGGTCAATCCGGTGCGTTGAATGAAGCGATCTCTGATATGTTCGGTAACACAATCGAAGGTAAAAACTGGTTGATCGGTGATGCGATCTATACGCCAGGTACAACTGGTGATGCACTTCGTTACATGGACAACCCTGCTAAAGGTGGACAACCAGCTTCAATGTCTGCTTATGTAAATACAAGTGATGATAATGGCGGCGTACACACAAACAGTGGTATTCCGAACAAAGCATACTACTTGTTAGCGCAAGGTGGAACATTTGGTGGAGTGAACACTACAGGTATCGGTCGTTCACAAGCGATCCAAATCGTATATCGTGCATTGAACTACTACCTAACTTCTAGCTCTAACTTCTCAGCTTACCGTTCTGCAATGATCCAAGCTTCTACAGACTTGTACGGTGCAAGCTCTGCGCAAACAACAGCAGTTAAAAACTCTTTGAGTGCTGTAGGCATTAACTAATCCCGAATAGTTACATCCAAGAAGCAGTAAATGATCTCTTTGAGATTGTTTACTGCTTCTTTTTGTTTTCATTTGATAAAATGTGGTTATTTATATAAAATGAAATAATAAACACAGATTTATTTTCTTATTATGAAATAAGTGTTGGTTATTTGTGAATAACGAGTCTAAAATCATCTATAATATTTATTTATCAAACATATAAATTTGTTTTAAAAGAAAATTTTCGTTAAAAACAACATTTTTGTTTGGATTTATGATATTATATGCTCTAGAAAACAACATTTATTTTTAAAATCCCAAATAAAGGAGTGGAAGACATGGAACGCGAAATGGCATTGGAAATTGTAAGAGTAACAGAAGTCGCGGCATTGGCTTCGGCTCCCTGGATGGGACGCGGTGACAAAAACAGCGCAGATGAAGCAGCAACACTAGCTATGCGTGCAATGTTTGACTCGGTATCGATCAACGGTACAGTAGTTATTGGTGAAGGTGAAATGGATGAAGCTCCAATGTTGTATATTGGAGAAAAAGTGGGAAATACAGATTCGCCAGAAGTTGATGTAGCTGTAGACCCGCTAGAAGGAACAGCTATTGTAGCGAAGGGGTTGAATAACGCACTTTCGGTTATTGCTGTAGCAGATAAAGGTAATCTTCTACATGCACCTGATATGTATATGGAAAAGTTAGCTGTAGGCCCTGCATTAGTGGGCAAGCTCAGTATTGAAGATCCTGTCGATGTGACTTTGCATAAAGCATCCAAAGCACTCGGTAAAAATATGGCGGATATCACCGTAATGATACTGGATCGTGATCGTCATGAAAGTATTATCAAAACATTACGTAAAGTAGGCGTACGGATCAAATTTATCAGCGATGGCGATGTAGCTGGCGCGATGGCTCCTGCTTTCCCCGAAGCAGGGATTGATCTGTATCTAGGTTCAGGCGGTGCACCAGAAGGTGTACTGGCGGCAGCGGCGCTATCTTGCCTTGGTGGAGAACTTCAAGGCAGACTGATGCCAGCCAATGCAGCTGAATTTGAACGCTGTCAGGCAATGGGTATCGAAAATCCGTACCAGATTCTTACGATGCAGGATATGATCGGCACCGACGATGTTATTTTTGCCGCAACAGGTGTAACGCCTGGTGAGATCCTGGGTGGTGTACGTTATCTGGCGGATGATCGTGCAGAGACACATTCAATTGTTATGCGTGCCAAAACCAAAACGATTCGTTATATCAAATCACTTCATTACCTACCGAACAAAGAAGTGCTTCACAAAGTAAGAAAGATTCAAGCAACAGGGCAACCTGAAGATCGCCGTGTAGCAGCTGTTGAATCGGTAGTCAGTAGCAAAAAGCAACCGGTCGAAGCGAAGCCAACATCTTAATCGCTGATGTTGCATTTTTGATTTCAGTATTACTCTTTATAAAAAGACAGTCCTTGATAGAAGGGCTGTCTTTTTTTGTATGGATTTGAAGAATCACAGAGATTGGTATAGGATAAATGATAATGAATCTTACTAGAGGAAGGGTATGGACAGCATGGAACTTAGCTTAGATCATGACATGTTAAAAGCTAAATTTTATATCATCATGGAACCACATCCTGATGCGATATATAGTGCTTCTTTTACAGAGTTGAGTACAGTGGATGGGATGGAGAAGTTTTTACAGTTCTATGCTCCTTTGTTAAAAGCACCGGATACCGAACCTGCGGGCACATTTTTTTGTTCGTGGTTAGGTCGAATCGCATTAGCAGGGCAATATTATCTTTCCTTCTATAATAAGAGTATTGCACTTGAGCCGGATAATTTAATTATGGATATGGTTGAGAGTAATGGATATTGTCAGTTTGCTTTTCGACTTCAGCAATGGGGTGAAGAGCAAGGGCCGGATGCACCGGAGGAACGAGCCTTATTCCGTCAGACTCATTTAGAACAGTTGTACCAACAAACGCTTCGTCCTATAGTCGAAGCGATCTCTGCGGTCACAGGAGCTCATGCGCGTGTCTTCTGGCGTCAATTTCCAAGTCAGTTCAATTATTTTGTGCAGACATGGCAACAAGAAGCATCTTCACCAGAGATTGTAGAGCATATTAAAGATGATCATCGGTATGTGACTTCTGAAATGAGTGCTGAACCTTTTGGATTAACGGTGAATCCATTGAATATGCGGACTCGTTATACGACCAGTATTCAAGGAGATCAACAGATTCCACTAAAAAGTGCTTGTTGTCTATATCATCGGATGGATGACGGGGATTATTGTTTCTCTTGTCCGAAGCTTAGCGAAACCGATAGAGATGAGCGTCGTCATGCTTATCAACAAAAGGAGGGGATTTAATTGATTATTGGAATTATATCGGATACCCATCTATCCAGTCGCAATCGTCATTTGCCTAATCATGTATTAGAAGGTTTACAAGGGGTAGATTTGATTTTGCATGCAGGAGATTTCTGTGATTGGTGGGTCTATGAGAAGTTGTCTGAATTAGCGCCTGTCGAAGCAGTCGCAGGTAATAATGATGGATCAGAGATTGTGGAGCGATTAGGACTACAAAAGATTATTGAAGTGGGCGGCAAGCGAATTGGCTTGGTGCATGGAGATGGATGGAAAGGGACGACACCGGATCGTGCTTTTAATACGTTTCCTAATGAAGCAGTAGATATTATTGTATTTGGACACTCGCATACACCATTGTCTGAAGTGCGGGAAGATATCCTACTATTCAATCCGGGTTCGCCGACAGACAAGCGCCGTGAACCTCGATACTCTTATGGTAAGATCACGATCGAGGGCGATCAAGTATCTGCGGAACATTTCTTTTTTGATAAAGAATAATCTATAGATCCTATATAAAAGGGTTGATGATGAGCGTATGTCGCTCAAATCATCAACCCTTTTCGTGATGCCTATTTACGTATTACATCAGGATAAAGTAGTCGTTTACCATGCGGAATACTCTAGGTGAATCCAACTTGAGATGGAGCGTGTACTATCACTGGATAACGTAATTCGATACAGACCCGGTATAGGATCGTTAGGAGAAAGAGGTAATATACGATGCAAAAATCCACCTTGATTGCCGTCAATAATCTCTGTGACGACAGGTGTCCATTTTTCAGTAGACCATGAGTAAAATTCATAGGTCATGAATACACGCTCTCCTGGCAGTAATGTAACAGAAATCTCGGCATCTACATTGCCACCCGGGCCAATACTAGGACTGTAATACACACGATTATTTTGATCCATCGATCCTGGGAAATCATCTTCTGCATATAATGAAGGTGTGATCGTATTTTCGCTAGATGAAGGGATCTCATTGTGCTCCATCGCCATCATCGAAGTGGGAGAAATAAAGAACGTCATCGTTAAGATCAATCCTATTACTGATGTAGCATATTTTGAATAGTTCATAACATATCCTCCTTGATAAGATAAAGATATATTTCTACTACAAATCCAATAGCGAGTGGGAACCTCCAGGATCACCTCCTTACTCAAGTAGCAAACAAGCTGTTATCACAACTAAAAAGTAAGCGTTATTATTTTACATCCTAATATTACTATATTTTCCATAATATTAATATAAGTAATTAGAAATAATGTAGGCTGCATAACGAATATACCGATATCAACAATGCAATAGTTCTATAACTATAAGGAAAAATGACTTTATTTTTACATAAGATATATAATTATAGAGTTATAACTTAAATATTTCCTTATATTCATATAGATAGAACTATTATTCGATGATATCGTTAACTTAAACCTGATAAACATGATTTTAAGTAACAGGTTGCATATTATACTTCAAAAGGAGCGATATCACTGATGAAAAAATGGTTAACAACAGCTTTAGCGGCTACTTTGTTAGCATCAGTAGTTACAATTGTGCCGACAACTGCTGTACCAACAACAACTGTTGAAGCGGCAGGAGTACAAAACACTACCATTATCGTGAAAGCAGGGGAAGTGTATGATGGCAAAGGAGCACGTTTCATCGCAGGAAGTGCTCTTGGAGATGGCAGTCAAAAAGAAGGTCAAAAACCTATTTTCCGTGTTGAAAATGGGGGCACATTAAAAAATGTAGTACTGGGTTATCCAGCGGCTGATGGCGTACATACTTATGGCAACGCCACTCTGGAGAACATTGTCTGGGAAGATATCGGTGAAGATGCAATGACAATCAAAGAGAGCGGAACAGTTACGCTTAAAGGCGGTTCAGCTACCAATGGTGACGATAAAATGTTCCAAATCAATGCTGCTTCTACGTTTAAAGTGAGTAACTTTAAAGGTTCCAAAGCAGGTAAATTTATTCGTCAATTGGGCGGAAGTACATTCAAAGTGAATGTAACAATCGACAATTGCGATATCTCTGATATGAAAGAAGCTATTTTCCGTACAGATAGTTCAACAAGTACAGTGAAAATGACGAATACCCGTTACCACAATGTAGGCACTAAATTTATTGGTGTTAAAAACATTACGGAAAGTGGTAACACTCAATACTAATAGTTAACGATCCAGTTATTGGCGTACATGTTTTCCCAACTCTAACCCTGATTTGTCCTTGTTCTTAGCAAATCCCCCTTTGCTACTATAAATAGAACAGTTAACCTCCAACTCACATCGTAGTGAGTTAGGAGGTTCTTTTTTTGTGCATAATTATGCTTTATGGATCACAGAAATTGCATATTTAATCTTTTTTTAAGTAATTCATGATCTGAATTTAAGGTTTATCCTACACAATGAAATGACATAAAAAACATACATGTACTATTTATAGTCGGGGGAGGAACACCTATGGAAATAAGAGCAAATACAGTATCCAAATTGAGGATAGATATCCCACTTATTTTTATTTTAATCCTTTCTGCTTTTCTGAACATATGGAAGATTTGGGAAAACGGAAATGCGAATGCTTACTATACAGCAGCAGTAACCAGTATGCTTCAAAGTTTCCATAACTTTTTCTATGCTTCATTTGATCCCGGAGGATTTGTAACGATTGATAAGCCTCCTATAGCGTTCTGGGTGCAGACGTTATTTGCATCTATTTTTGGAGTGCATGGATGGAGCGTCACATTGCCGATGGCATTAGCAGGTGTCGGATCGGTAGGTCTAATCTATCTTATTGTCAAACCCACTTTTGGAACGTCTACAGCACGTTTAGCAGCACTAATGATGGCGATCACCCCTGTAGCAATAGCCGTACAACGTTCCAATAATGTAGATAGTCTATTAGTATTCTGTTTGCTACTAGCAACATGGATGTTATTCAAAGGCGTGAAGCAACATAAAGCACTATGGATTATTGCCGGATTTTCGATGGTGGGTATTGCTTTTAACGTCAAGATGCTACAAGCGTATATGATCTTACCTGCCTTATATGTATTTTATCTTTTGGCTTACCAAGTTCATTGGAAAAAGAAACTATCTGTTCTAGCGATCGGAACGGTATTGTTAGCAGGTATTTCGGTATCATGGGCAATGGTAGTCGATAGTGTACCGGCTAGTGAGCGACCTTATGAAGGAAGTAGTCAGACAAACTCTGTGATGGAATTAGCTTTTGGCTATAATGGACTGAATCGTCTAACCGGACAGACGTCTGTACTTGCACCAGCGAATGAGCTGAACAGCAGTCAGATTGCTCCTCCAGACGGAGGTAGAAATACAGGAACGATGTTTAATATTGGCGATGCAGGCCCGCTTCGTTTATTTCAATCCAGTCTTTCCGGTCAAGCAAGTCTATTATTACCATTTGCGATCATCTCATTGATTGCATTATTTGCAGGTTTACGCCGAAAATGGCGTCGTTCAGATCATCTAGAGACGATATTCTGGGTGATATGGTTACTTCCTGTTGCTGGCTTCTTCAGTATTGCAGGATTTTTCCATCAATATTATCTGATTATGTTAGCACCACCTGTCGCTGTACTAGCTGCAACAGGATGTATAGCTCAATGGAAATTATATCGTGAAGAGCGTGGATGGCTATCATGGTTGTTGCCTATCAATATGGCAGTGACAACTGCTTTTCAACTGTATGTGATCTATCCATTTAATGAAACGATCGGTTCAAGTTGGTTTTATATTATTGGCATTTTAGGATTAGGGTTGACGATAGGCTTGATCTTAGGCAAACGTCGTTCTATCTTCAAAGAAAGAAAAGCGTATCTAGCTTCTATGGCGATGGCAGTTCTTATGTTAACTCCAATGTATTGGTCATCGTTCTCTATTGTAAATGCTACTGGCAACGTAGCTATTCCAGCAGGTGGCCCTGAAGCGAAAGAAAGATTGGGGGGATTCGGAGGTGCTTCTGCTCGTCTAACAGCTCCCAGAGAAACACCTCCTGCGAGAACGCCTAATCGTGGCGGTATGTATCAGAGTGCCAATGAGAAATTATTACAATATGCGATGGAACACAATACAGGGGAAAAATATCTATTCGCTGTATCTAATGCAAGTACAGCTGCTCCTTATATTATCCAAACAGGCAAGCCTGTGATGGCAATGGGTGGATTCGGAGGCAGTGATCCGATTCTCACCGTAGATTCTTTACAAGATTTGATCAGCAAAGGAGAAATCAAATACTTTATGATCAATGGTATAGGTGGTCGTGGTGGTGAAGCTAGTGAAGTGATCACATGGATTAAAGCACACGGCACAGAAGTTCCTACGGAAGAGTGGCAAGATACGACCAGTACGGTTTTACAAAATAGCCTTTCTGGAGCTAATAATACTAAAGTTACAAGTTCTACTATGAACAGCCCTCTAAATGGGATGAATCGTACCCATAATGGCGGTGGATTCGGTGGGATGATGAGTGGCACATTGTATGAAATTACACCAACAGATATTAATTCATAAGATTGTATAAATACTATCCTCTTTTTCTTGTAGATTCACTCTACAGAAGAAGAGGATTTTTGTAATATTGATTCGATTGCGTTTCATAATATATAAGAGGTTTACATATTATCTTATACGATCTTTTTAAATGTAAGTAAGTATCGAACATCTACTAACGTACACTTGTACGTGAATGATCTATATGGAGAAACCAAAGTCAGTGTTGATTATAAAAAGAAAAAAGGACTATAGGAGGGTAATATTTATGATTAGTGATAACACATTATACGATTGCATTATTGTAGGTGGAGGCATTGCAGGATTACAGGCGGCTATTCAGTTAGGCAGATATTCTGCACATGAAGTACTGGTGATTGACGCTGGACATGGACGTTCTACTTTGTGCCAGAACTACGGAAACATTCTTGGATTTCCAAATGGTGTCTCAGGCGAAGAGTTGCGTAAGCTTGGACGTGAACATGCAGAACCATTAGGTGTACAATTTCATGAAGATCGCATTTTGGAAGCTCAACAAAAAGAAGATCATTTTCTACTCAAAGGTGCACAAGGAGAAAGTTATAAAGCCAAAACGCTATTGTTAGCTACAGGCTTAATTGACCGTTTCCCACGATTACCGGGATTAGTTGAAACATTAGGTTATAGTGTATATGTATGTCCGGATTGTGATGGTTATGAGATTGAAGATCGTCGTACAGTCGTGATCGGTGCAGGAGAAGCAGGAGCACAAATGGCTCTTATTCTGTCAGAGCGTACTTCTGACTTAATCTATATCAATCATGAATCCAAGCCATTCCGTCCAGAAACGATGGAGCATTTACAAGACAAACAAATATCGTATATCGAATCGGCTGTAGCTAAAGTGGATTATCATGAAGGTGGTATTATCCATAGTGTAGAGCTAGAAGATGGACAGACCATTGAAGTGGAACGTGGATTTATTGCTTTTGGCGGAAATCATGTCAATTCAGAGCTTGCCGAGCAATTAGGTGTAGAAACGATTCATAATCATCATATAGAGACCGATCCACGCTCTAAAATGAGCAATATTGAAAATGTATGGATTGCTGGTGATCTAGGGGCACATTCAGAACAAGCGAATATTGCTATGGGCGAAGGAGCACAAGCGGCGATATGGATTAATAAAACATTATTAAAAATGAAAAGTACTCCACAAAAGCAAACAGTAAATTAATAACTATATTTCTATAATATTCTAGAAAGCAAAAGACACTTTAAGTGCGCTTTTGCTTTCTTTTGTGAAAACGGTTGTGTTAAAATTGAGATGGATTACTATTTAATCGGTCAGGTGGGGTGTCATATTGCGTTTATATCCTAAAAAGGGATTCAAGCTTGTCACCATTGTAAGCACTATCATCGTTTTTTCAATCCTACTCACGATGATTATTTCTGTTTACTCCGCTTATCTGGTCAGTAAACAAGCGCTTGTTGATAATTATCTGGAAAGCAATTACCAGCATGCTAGTGAACTGGCTAATGCTGCGGGTAATGTGTTAGATACAATGCAAGAAAGTGTCGATGGACTCGCTACAATATGGCAACGTGGAAGTAAAATCGATCAAGATTTGTTAGAAGATTTGTATTCTAATAACAAAAATTACTTTAATTCGATTGTCATTGTAAATAAGAAGTTAGTTGTAGATAATACGGTACCTGCTACATCAGGTGTCACAGCAGGGCAACAATTAAGTGGACCTATCAACAATATGTTGTTAGAGATACGTATTCCTCATATCACTGAGCCTTTTCGAAGTAAAGATGGTAGATGGATTGTATTAGTAACCAGTCCCTTATTTGATAAGCAAGAACGTTATTATGGGTATATTGCCGGAACGATTTATTTGCAAAAATCAAATGTATTACAAGGTATTTTAGAACATGATTATTCTTCGGATGGTTCGTATATCTATGCTGTCGGGCCTAAAGGGAATATTATTTTCCATCCGGATATCAACTTAGTCGGAGTAAGCAAAGCTTCGGATGAAGCAGTGTGGAAAGTCATGGCAGGTCTAGCAGGCAAAATTGAATTTACCGATCAACAAGATCAGACCTTCTATACTGGCTATGCTTATAATATGAAAACTAGCTGGGGTGTGATTGTCCAAACGCCTGCATCGGTGATTGATGTTCCTTTGCGTGAATTATTGCAGAAGAGTATTCTGTTATCTTTGCCTTTATTGCTGATTACGTTAGCGGCAGGTTGGATTATTACGTATTTGGCTGTTCGACCGTTGCACGTATTGGCTGAATATTCGAACCGGATGGTCAATGATTGGCGTAGTGAAGCTTTACCGCCGATGAAATCGGGAACGTATGAAGTGAAAGTCCTGTATCAAAGTATTCGATTTACTACACGTCAATTACAGAAGTACATTATGAAACTAAAAAATGAAACGGCTCTGGATGGTTTAACAGGGCTTGCAAACCGTCGTAACTTTGATTCGACACTCGAAGCATGGTGTATTGGAGATGAACCTTTTGCCATGGTCATGTTAGATATTGACCGTTTCAAGCGAGTGAATGATACGTATGGTCATCTTACCGGAGATCGAGTGATGCAATTTTTAGCGGTCATTATGCGTAACGTGTCACGTGAAGGAGACGTTTGTTTTCGATACGGTGGGGAAGAATTCGGTATTTTACTACGTGGATGTAATGTGACTCGTGCTTATATTGTAGCAGAACGATTGCGTGAATTGCTTCAAGGAACGGTGAGTCCTTCAGGTGAAATAATTACGGTGTCTAGTGGAGTGGTAGCTTTCCCTGAACATGGTCGAACTCCAGATGATCTGATTAGTCATGCGGATGAAGCAATGTATACGTCTAAGCGTGAAGGTAGAAATCGAACAACGATTTATTACAACCAACCGATAGAAGTTGCTGAAGAAGTAGAAAAAGAACCGACTCCTGAAGAAATCAATGTATAACCAAAGCTTGTTCACGTGAGATCGTGAGCAGGCTTTTTTTGTTATGTATGCTTTTCTTTCATTTAAACGATCCGATTGATATGTTCTATATCTGTATCAATCTTATCTATAAGCGAATTCATTGACCTTATCCCCGATTAGGTCTACATTTATGTGACAATACCAATTAAGTAGATAGGAATTAAAGACATTAGAAAAAAAGAGGGAGGATCTAGAGGATGAGTGAACTTGCTATAGCTTTATCTTTGCCGGATACGCTTGAATCGGACGTGATTCGTATTCGCCGCGAATTGCATGCTTATCCTGAAGTTCTTTTCGATGTTGATCATACGACTACACTGATTGTTGGACTATTACGCAAATGGGGATTGGACGTACAACATGGCGTGGGTAAGCATTTTGGCAAAGGAATAGTAGGTATCCTGCATGGCGCAGAACCAGGCGAGACTATTCTATTACGTGCAGACATCGATGCTTTACCGATTCAAGAAGAACATCAGTATCCGTACCGATCTCAACGTGAAGGTTATATGCATGCTTGTGGTCATGATGCTCATACAGCAATGTTGCTTGGTGCGGCTAAAGTATTAAGTCAACATCGAGAACAGATTCGTGGAACGATCAAGTTTGTTTTTCAACCGGCTGAAGAAGGGGCACTGCTTTCACCTATTGATGGACGATGGATTAGTGGCGGACGAGATATGATCGAAGATGGTATTTTGCAAGGAGTGTCGCAATCTTTCGCAATGCATGTCTGGCCTGATCTTCCTGTAGGGAGTATTGGGATTCATGAAGAGACGGCAATGGCGGCATCTTGTCACTTTTCAGTTCATTTTCAAGGGACTTCAGGTCATCATAGTGCTCCTCATTTATCGTCAGACGCTATTATTATGGCGGCACGGTTTGTAAATGATATGCAGATTTTTATGACAACAGGTATTAATCCTAGCGAAGCCAAAGTGCTATCTTTTGGAACACTACATGCAGGCACTGTCAAAAATGTGATTGCAGGCGAAAGTGAAGTGACGGGAACGTTTCGTGCTTTTCGAACAGAAACAGTAGAGCGGATCACTCGGGCAATTGTTGATTATGCCCATAGTATTGCTTGCCTGCATGGAGGAAAAGCAACCATAACTCAGCGCACCGGTACGGTACTGAATAATGAATCTTCAGCCGTACAAACAGCTAGGAAAGCGGCAGAACCTATTTTTGGTAAAGAGCATGTACTGACGTTAGAGCAACCTTTTCTTGCCGGTGAAGACTTTGCCCTATACACTCAGCATCGTCCGGGGGTATTTGCTTTTATCGGTTGCCGTTCACCAGAAGCGACAACAGCGTATCCTTTACATCATCCCAAGTTCGATATCGATGAACAGGTTCTTCTTTTAGGAACCAAAATGCATATTCAGTTTGCTTTAGATGCACTGACTTGATCACAACAATGACTTACAAGCTATAGATCAATTCTATTAAAGATAAAGGGTGGATGATCATGACTCAAAAGACATTGAAATTAGGAGCTATTATTCAAGGTGTAGGCGGTAACATGTCAGCTTGGAGACATCCAGAAGCGATTGCTGATGCGAGTATTAACTTCGATTATTATCGTCAACAAGCGTTAAAAGCAGAATCGGGCAAGTTTGACTTTTTATTTATCGCAGACGGTCTGTATATCAATGAAAAATCAATTCCTCATTTTCTGAATCGCTTTGAACCGATCACCTTATTATCTGCTCTAGCAGCGATTACTTCACGTATTGGTTTAGTCGGTACACTATCCACATCATATAGCGAACCTTTTACAGTAGCTAGACAGTTCTCAAGCATCGATCATATCAGTGGTGGGCGAGCAGGATGGAATGTAGTTACTTCGCCACTTGAAGGTTCAGCGCGCAATTATAGTAAGCCTGAACATCCTTCTCATCCTGAACGATATAAGATCGCCGATGAGTATTTACAAGTGACCAAAGGGTTATGGGATTCATGGGAAGAGGATGCTTTTGTACGGGATAAAGAATCAGGAGTATTTTTTGATCCTGATAAACTGCATACCCTTCATCATCAAGGTGAACATTTCTCAGTACAAGGGCCACTCAATATTGGACGATCCCGTCAAGGACAGCCTGTTATTTTCCAAGCAGGTTCTTCTGAAGATGGTAAAAATTTGGCGGCTAAAGAAGCTGATGCGGTATTTACTCGTCATGATAGTCTGGAAAAAACAGTTGGTTTCTATCGTGATCTTAAAGGTCGGCTCGCACAATATGGGCGTACAGCAGATGAATTACTCATTTTACCGGGAATTAGTGTCATTCTGGGTCAGTCAGATGAAGAAGCAGAACGCAAATACTGGCAGGTGGCGAAATTAGTCACGATTGAAAATGCGATAGATTATCTGGGTCGTTATTTTGAACATCACGATTTCAGTCAATATGCTTTAGATGAACCTTTTCCCGAGTTAGGTGAATTGGGTGAAAATAGTTTCCGTAGTACAACAGACAGCATCAAGCGTAATGCTCGTCAACATCAGCTAACACTACGAGAAGTTGCATTACAAGCGGCAACACCTAGACCTACCTTTATCGGAACTCCAGAGCATGTGGCAGATCAGTTGCAACAGTGGTTTGAAGCAGGAGCGGCAGACGGATTTATTGTCGGCGGAGGTACCCCGCAAGGATTAGCTGAATTTATTGATCAAGTTGTTCCTATTTTGCAAGCCCGAGGTCTTTATCGTACCGAATATGAAGCAGATACGCTGCGAGGTAATCTAGGGCTGAATATTCCAGCTAATCGTTATACTCCACATACCTCTCCGGTTACACGGTGAAAGGAATCACTTATGGCACATACTAAAAAACAGTATTTACCTGCATCGTTAGGATGGACTGCAAGTATTCTATTGATAGCTCTATCATTGGTATTATCCGGTTGCGGAGGCGTAGCAGCAGAGAAAAGTAGTGCTCAAGGCCATGCTACAGCTAATGGAGGAAATTTAACATATGCGCTAGCCACTTCACCCGATACACTTGATCCTCATCGTAGTGGTCTAGCGGTATCGGTGAGGGTGATGCGTACATTGTACGATAGTCTTGTGTTGCAGACCGCCGATGGTTCGATTAAGCCTTGGCTTGCAGAGTCTTGGACAACTTCCAAAGATGGCAAAAGCTATACATTCAAATTACGCAAAGATGTGAAGTTTCACGACGGCACTCCTTTTAATGCAGAAGCAGTCAAATTCAACTTTGATCGTGTGATCGATCCAGCGACCAAAGCAGCCAATGCACTAGCACTTATTCGTCCTTATAAATCGTCTAAAGTGATCAATGAATATACCGTGCAAGTGAATCTATCGACACCTTCCGAAGCTTTTCTAGGTAATATTAGTCAAGCCATGCTAGGGATCGTGTCTCCAACAGCAGCGAAAAAAGAAGGCGAACAATTTGGTAAGCATCCTGTCGGTTCAGGTCCTTATCAATATGTTGATTGGAAAGACAATACTTTCATTCAAGTAAACCAAAATCCGGATTACAAATGGGCTCCTGAAACCGTGAAAAATACAGGCACACCTTATATCAATGGCATTACATTCTCAATTATTCCTGAAGAAGCGACACGGATCGGTAGTGTACAAAGTAAGCAGGTACTTGCTGCTGAGACAGTACCTCCACAAAATATATTGGCACTCAAAAACAGCCCGGATCTTCAGTTATTGCAAGCCAACACACTCGGCTTACCATATACCTTATTTATCAATGAACGTCATGCTCCGTGGGATGATGTCAAAGCAAGACAAGCTCTACAATCTGCGATTGATGTGAATGCGATCGTCAAAACGTTATATCTAGGTACGTATGAACGCGCATGGTCTTCATTGACTCCAGGCATTCTAGGTTACGATGAGTCATTGGAAAATAAAATCCAACCTGATCTAGCTCGTGCTAACCTTCTGCTAGATGAACTGGGATGGGTGAAAGGGCAAGATGGTATCCGTGTCAAAGACGGCAAGCGTCTCACGCTCAAATATGTAGACGGTTCTCCTAACCGAGAAAAGCGCAATGATATTGCGGCGATGATCCAACAGCAATTAAAGCCTGTCGGTATCGATGTGCAAGTCAATATTACTAAAGATATTGCGACAGTAGTCTATCAAAATGGAGAGTACGATCTGTACGGTAATAGTCAGGTGAATTCTGATCCTAATGCATTGTCGGCGTTCTATCATACTGCTGATCCGTCAGCCCGTCCGACATTACCCGGGTTATCTGATCCGCAAGTCGATCAATGGCTAGAACAAGGAGCTATTGAAAAAGATAAAGACAAACGTGCTGAAATCTATCGCAAGGTACAACAACGTATTAGCGAACTGTCTGTGATTATTCCTGTTTACATTTTCCCGTATACGATAGCAGCATCGAAGACTGTACAAGGCATTACATTTGATTATCTAGGTTATCCGATATTTAACGATGTACGTATCGGAGGATAAGGAGGGATCTATGGTACAGACGATCATAACACGCACGATCTCATCGTTACTGGTTATTGTAGGATCATTAACATTGGTATTTGCGATCTTTTACTTGCTACCCGGTGATCCTGTACTATCAATGATTGATCCCACATATGCTACACCTGAAATGATCGAAAACCTACGGGTACAGTTAGGATTAGATCAGCCATTTTATATTCAATTTGGTCATTATCTCGCAGATATGTTACGTGGTGATTTTGGCGTATCGATGGTGAATTCTGATCCTGTATTACCCAAAATCCTAGCGAATTTTCCGTCTACATTGATTTTGACTTTATCCAGTACATGTATAGCTGTCATCATTGGTGTAGTGCTTGGTATATTATCGGCTGTTCATCGTAACGGTTGGATTGATATTGTAGCACGAACCGTCGGCTTATTCGGAATTTCGATGCCTACATTCTGGTCAGGCATTTTGCTGATTTTGATCTTTTCTATTCAATTGGGCTGGTTCCCGGCAATGGGTTCGGAAGGGATATCGACACTGGTACTGCCTGCGATTACGCTCGGGATTGTCGGAGCAGGCTTTGTGATTCGAATGGTGCGTAATAGTATGTTGGAAGTGCTGAGTGAACCTTTTATCACGACTTTACGGGCAAAAGGAATATCACGTCATGTGATTATGTATAAGCATGCTCTACGTAATGCACTGATTCCTGTGGTGACAGTCGTCGGTATGCAGATTGGAGAAATGCTAGCCGGAACGGTAGTAATCGAGACGGTCTTTTCCAGACAAGGTATTGGACGGATTCTAGCAGATGCGATTATGGCACGTGATATTCCAGTAGTACAAGGAGTTGTCTTTTTTACAGCTATTCTATACGTAGTTATTAATCTACTGGTAGATATCTCATATACGTATATTGATCCTCGTATCCGTCGTTCGAGTACTTCGAGATAAAAGGGAGGGTATCTATGAAGCAGGCAACACCAACATTAACAACAGACTGGCAAAATGAATCGTCTTCTACGGTACGATCGAAAAAGTTATCATGGCAAGCAACAACGACTCGTTATATGTGGTATATCGCATTAGCTCTTATTGCATTTATTGTACTCTGTGCGCTTGTGCCCCAGTGGATTGCTCCATATTCACCTGTAGACATGGTAGCCGATCGTATTTTACAAGCACCTAATGCTATCAATTGGCTAGGTACTGATTATTTTGGAAGAGATATATTCAGTCTGGTAGTCTATGGCGCTCGGGATTCGTTGTTAATCGGATTTAGCTCGGTCGTTATAGGTGTACTTGTAGGCGTATTGCTAGGCACATTGGCAGGATATATTGGGGGCATACTGGATACGATCGTAATGCGCTTTATAGATATTTTAATGACTATTCCCGGTGTGTTGTTAGCCTTAGCGATTGCGGCTGCACTGGGTCCGGGATTGCTGAATATTATTATTGCGATCTCTGTCTCGGCGATTCCCGGTTATGCGCGTGTGATGCGTGGTCAGATGGTGAGTCTGCGTAGTCGAGGGTATGTAGAAGCTTCTCGCTCTCTAGGAGCTTCTGGACTGCGTATCGTCTGGAATCATATTCTTCCTAATGCAGTCTCACCGATTCTAGTGATGGGAACGCTAGGTCTAGGTACAGCGATTCTGACAGGCGCAGGGCTTAGCTTTCTAGGCTTGGGTGTGATCCATGAGATTCCCGATTGGGGTGCACTTTTATCTCAAGGTAGAGGCTATCTAACTGTAGCATGGTGGATTTGTACTTTCCCCGGACTAGCTATTACTGTATTTGTACTTGCGATCAATATTATAGGAGATGATCTCAGAGATCGGTTAGATCCCCAAAGTTCTTATCTATAATGATAGATAATTTTGAGTCTATACCATGTGAAAAAAGTAGAGCGTATACGCTACAACAAAGTCCGTCATAGGATGAGGTTGTGATGTATACGTTCTTTGGCGTGAAAAAAGATTGTTTCTTTCTTGACTGTATAGGGGAATAATGACAAGATTTATTCCATATCGACTAGAATATAAAGAGGGGGAAGGCTATGGAGTACTTTATCGCTGTACTTGTCTTACTTTTAATGATTGGTATTTCTAATATTTTGAATCGACTGGTTCCTTTGGTGCCAGTACCTTTATTCCAAATTGCACTCGGGATCATTGTCTCGATCGTAGGCGTAGAGTTACCTCTTGATCCTGAATTATTCCTTGTGCTATTTATTGCGCCATTATTGTATAACGATGGACGGCGTACACCTAGAGATGAGTTATGGAATCTGCGAGTCCCCATTATAGCGCTAGCCTTTGGGCTTGTATTTGCTACGGTATTGATTGCAGGTTATGCCATTCATAGTCTAATTCCAAGTATTCCATTACCCGCAGCGTTTGCTCTAGCGGCTATACTATCGCCTACCGATGCAGTCGCTGTAGGTTCGCTCGCAAAGCGTGTCCATTTACCACAATCTATTCATCGGTTACTCGAAGGGGAATCTTTGCTCAATGATGCTTCCGGTCTGGTAGCTTTTAAATTTGCTGTAGCAGCTACAGTCACCGGTGCTTTTTCATGGTGGGAAGCTTCTTTTAGCTTTGTGCTTGTGGCTTTGGGCGGATTGGCTCTTGGCGCATTGATGTCTTTTATCCTTATTCGTTGTCAGGTGTGGTTACGACGTTGGGGAATGGAAGATATTACGGTGCATGTATTGTGGCAAATTCTCACTCCATTTGTAATCTACTTACTCGCCGAAGAAATTGGCGTATCTGGTATTTTAGCTGTTGTTGCCGGGGGTATTGTTCATGCGATGGAGCGTGATCGTGCCGAATCTGTACAACTTAAAATGCAATTAGTGTCTACCAGTACATGGTCTGTGCTTGTATTTGTACTAAATGGTCTGGTATTTATGATTCTTGGTGTACAGATTCCAGAAGTGATGGGAACTATATTCCAAAATGTCAATTTCGACAACGGAAGAGTACTGGGTTATGTCGTACTTATTACATTACTTCTGTATGTGCTACGTTTTATCTGGATTTATGCATTTTGGAGTGTACGCTATTTGTTACAAGCGCCTTCCGAATCCAATCGACCTAGCCTTAGAGGGATATTATTAACTTCTTTATCTGGAGTTCGGGGTGCCTTAACCTTAGCAGCTGCGTTTTCTATTCCATATGTATTAAATGATGGGACTGCATTTCCAGAACGGGAATTGATCTTATTTATTGCAGCAGGAGTTATTCTACTGAGTCTGATCTTAGCGAGTATTTTCTTGCCATTATTATCTTCTGATCCAGAACCTGTAGTGACGCTTGCTGATAAAAAGAAAAAATCAGAAAAAGATATTCGACTCAAAATTTTAGAAGCGGCTGTACAATCGGTTCATTCTAATATGAACGATTCCAACCGTGATGCCGCTCGTAATCTTATCGCTGAAGTGAAAGGCTATATGTCCAAAAGCGATGTGTTCCAAAAGCGGATCATGGAGATTAACGGTATGGGACCACAGGAAATGGAGATTTATCTGCACGGTATTCAAGCTGAACGTACAGAAGTCAGACGGTTACGTAATCGCGGGGAGATCACCGCAGAGATTGCGATGACTTTCGAATATCGACTAGATCGTCTGGAAACAGTTCTTCGAGATCGATCAGATACGGGTATAGCAGAATGTCTGGACAAGTGGAAAGGGATGATTCCACTGAACAATGCAGAACAGCATGAAACGTTAGAGCCGAATGATGAAGCAGCACGAACACATATGCTGAAAAAGTTAAAACTGCATACATCGATTGCGGCTATTGAAGCGATTCAGCAACAGATGACTCCAGATAACAGAACAGCTTCGACCAAAATTATAGCTCGTTATGAAAAAGTGATTCATGCCATTCAGTACCAGACAGGGCAATCACTACCTGATATTACACTAGATAAAGGAAAACTAGATCTAATTACGACAGCGATCCAAAATCAACGTGATAAAGTACAAGAACTGTATGAAAGTGGAGAAATTGACCGTCAACACGCTCGTAAAATGAGACATTTTGTTCAAGATTTAGAAAAGTGGATACTGATGGAAAATTAAAAGTATGTCAAATTTAAGACGAAATGATATTTTTACAAAAAATGGTTATCAAATTCGGTTATGTTGAACCGGTGTTGGGTAAGTTATAAATAGGAAGTAGTCGATATATTATCTTCTACGTTAAAGAAGATTTATCCAAATGAAGCGTTTATCTCGAAGCATGATGGTAGTACATACCGTATTATGCTTTGGGATAAACGATCTCTTCATTTGAAATAGAGAGAACAAGAATGATACATATTCTTCTGTGGTCTATACTGTGCTTTTTTTGTGCACAGTTAAAAATAGATCGTTCTTTCTTGATCTATATCGATAGCATTTTTTCCTGATATTCACTAACTATAATTCTACTGGAGGTAACATCATGAAAAAATCAACGACATTCAAAAAACCTATTTTTGCATTAGCTACGTTTGCAATCAGTGCTTCTTTACTTCTACCCGGTGCAGCTTCAGCAGCAGCTGAGACTTCAAATAATGTAAATGGCAGTTATAGTCTGGGTACGAATGGTTATCTAGCGAATACAGGTTGGTCGGGCATGAATAATTCAAATAGTACGATGACTGGTGAAAATCAAGATTCTGCGCAGTCGATCTTCTATGATACCAATTCATCTTTCGGTTATAACTGGGCATATGCAGCAGACATGACAGGTACACAATCTTCTCCAGCAATCTCTTACGGTTGGAACTGGACACCAGGTTATGAGAATGCAGGTAACTTCCCTGTCCAAATCTATAAAGACAACGAGAACAGACGCAGTAATAGTAGTAGCTCTAGCTCTCGTCAAAGCCAAATGAAAGATATCAATACTTCAGTGAGCTATTCGACTGAAGAAGCAACAGGTGATTATAGCACAGGATATACGGTATTTATCCATAATACGCAGTGGGCAGGAGCAGAGTCTCAACCTTCTGATATTGTAAAATTAGTCACTTCTACTTCACAGAATGCTTCAACTGTAGTCGAGAATAAAAATGATTCTACTTCAACAACAAACCAAGATATGAAAACGACCACAGCAACATGGGGCGAATCTCTAGGCACAGTGAGTCTAGATGGCGCTAATTGGGATGTGTATCGTAAAGGTATGAATAGTGATATGGAAGGTCAATCGAACTTCAATAGTATGAATGGAAATGTATATACTTTTGTAAGAACAGAGAATGCAGATAGCGTAAACTTGAACATCTCTACCTTTATCAAAAACTTGTTAGATCGTAACGAATTGAACTCCTTTGATTATGTAAGTGGCGTGAAATTCGGTACAGATGTGATGAGTGGTAGCGGTAAATTGAATGTGACAAACTGGTCGATTACAGCTCAATAAGATCATTTTCGAACTAAAATAGTACTAAAATTTATATCATTTCTGAATAAAATCAAAGTGTTTCTTTTGCCTACGGGTGAGAGAAGCACTTTTTTTGCATTTTGACAGTGAAAAAATTACATGGAATTATATGGTAATTAGGAAATGGTAAAGGTGGCTTACTTAAACAGCGTATAAATGAATTCCGCGTAAACTAACATATGTGTCATTGTGATATATAAAAAAACAGATGAAAACGTTAACATTTTTGAATGTTATAAACAAATTAAATCCATAATTACCAATTTACACCAGTAAAAACTTTCAGTATAATCAGCCCTGAGGAGGTGATTCAGAAGGGGAACAAGCAAACGTAAGCCAAAAAGATAACGCTTACTTTTCGAATGGATACACATGATCCACCCAAATTACTTAAGAAAGAAAGGTGAATTTTTTGAAATCCAAAAAAAGTATCTGGCAAACATTGAAGTACACGATGGCCGTTTCACTATTAACTGGAAGTCTTTTGCCTGTACTTTCTACTCCAGCAGCTTATGCTGAAGCCCATGTCGATAATCCGTTTGTTGGCGCGACTGCGTATGTGAATCCTGATTATGCCAAAGAAGTTAATGCCTCAATTGCGAAAGTAAGTGATGCTTCACTCAAAGCAAAAATGGAAACCATAAAGTCCTATCCTACATCCGTCTGGTTAGATCGGATTGACGCGATAGGCGGTGGTGCGAACAATGCAGGTCGTCTTAGCTTGGAAGCTCATTTGGATGCAGCGTTAGCCCAGAAAAAAGGAAATACCCCGATTACAGCAAGCTTTGTAATTTATGATCTTCCTGGACGGGATTGTCATGCTTTAGCTTCTAATGGCGAACTACCTTTAACACCGGCAGGGTTAGAACGATACAAAACAGAATATATTGATGTGATTGCCGATATTTTCGCTAATCCTAAATATCAAGATATTCGTATTGTAAACGTAATCGAACCGGATAGCTTACCCAATCTGGTGACGAACTTGAGTGATGCACGTTGTGCTCAAGCTAGTTCAACTGGAATCTATGAAGCGGGCGTAAAATACGCTTTAAACAAACTTCATGCAATCCCAAATGTATACAATTACCTTGATATCGGTCACTCCGGTTGGTTGGGATGGGATAACAACCGTACAGCAACGGTCTCTTTGTATACTAAAGTGGTGCAATCTACAACAGCAGGTCTTGCGAGTGTAGATGGGTTTGTAACTAACACAGCGAATACAACACCGCTGAATGAACCTAATCTTCCTAATCCTGATCTAAATGTCGGTGGACAACCGATCAAATCTTCCAAATTCTACGAATGGAATCCTTACTTTGACGAAACTGATTTTACAGGCGCATTGTATAAGGATTTTGTCAGTGCAGGCTGGCCAAGTGGGATTGGATTCTTGATTGATACAGGCCGTAACGGATGGGGTGGACCTAACCGTCCAGTTGCCGCTATCGGAAATGATATCAATACCTATGTGAACTCTGGACGCGTAGACCGCCGCGATCACCGTGGTAACTGGTGTAATGCTAGTGGAGCAGGTATTGGTGTAGCTCCAACATCAGCTCCAGGTGCTCACTTGGATGCGTATGTATGGGTTAAACCTCCAGGTGAATCCGATGGTTCTAGCTCACTGATTCCGAACAATGAAGGCAAAGGCTTTGACCGTATGTGTGATCCTACATTTACAACAGCCGATGGCGTATTAACCGGTGCATTGCCTAACGCTCCTATCTCTGGTGCTTGGTTCCATGATCAATTCGTGATGTTAATCAACAATTCTTATCCAGCTGTAGGCGGTTCTACAACACCTACAACTCCAGTTCCAGTAACGGTTCCTACTGCACCAACAGGTCTTAAAGCAACTGCTGAAGATGGTCAAGTCAAATTGAACTGGTCATCGGCAACAGGAGCTACTAGCTATACGGTGAAAAGAGGAACGAGTGCCACAGGAGCTTTAACTACTGTAGGTGCTAATATTACAACCACATTGTACACAGACAAAGCAGTTACAAATGGAACAACGTATTATTATGCTATTACTGCAAATAACACAGCAGGTTCAAGTGTAAATTCGTCTGTGGTGAGTGCTAAGCCACAAGCGACTACAACTACACCGCCAACACCAACAGACCCACCGACACCAACACCTACACCAGCAGGTGATCTTGTGGTTCAGTATCGTGCGGGAGATACCAATGTTAATGATAGCCAGATCAAACCTTATTTTAATATCAAAAACAATGGTACAGCGGCTGTCAATCTTAGCGATCTCAAATTGCGTTATTATTTCTCTAAAGAAGGATCAGCAGATATGACTGCTTGGGTCGATTGGGCGCAAGTAGGTCAAAGCAACGTAACAACTACCTTTACACCTAATTACGTAGAAGTAGGCTTTACTGCTGGCGCTGGAGCACTTCAACCTAGTGCACAGACAGGCGATATTCAACTACGTATGGCCAAAAATGATTGGTCTCCACTAGATGAAAGCAACGATTATTCTTTTGACGCAACCAAGACTTCGTATGCAGATTGGAACAAAGTAACATTGTACAAAGGCAATACATTAACATGGGGTGTAGCGCAATAATAAATAAGCATGATGCGCATATGACCATCTGCTAACTATGCTCAACAGCAAAAGACCTTGTCCTTTTAGGGATAAGGTCTTTTGTATAATTATCATAAGCATGACAAGAATTATAAGTAATCGTTTGAAAACGAAGAAAGAAAATGGGGAAGATCCGGTAAGCTTGCAAGTGGCATCGGATAACTGATCCAATATCCTTGAAAGTCATTACATCCCAGTTCGATCAACTGCCGCCATTGTTCTTCTTCTTCAATGCCTTCAGCAACCACATGCAGCTCTAGCGCTTCTGCCATCGCAAGTAGAGCTTTAAGCACAGGAGGGTTCATTTGCGCCACAAAAGAACGATCTATTTTGATATTGTCGATGGGAAGACGAGTAAGTGTACTGAGTGAAGAATACCCTGTCCCAAAATCATCAATAGAGATCGTATATCCTTGTTCACGTAATTTGAGTAGTGAAGAGCGTTCACTAACCGTATCGATCATAGCTACACTTTCCGTAATTTCGAGATCAATATAATGTGGATTAACGTTTTCTTCTTTGAGAATCTGATTAATTCGATCAATAAAATCAGGTTCACTTAATTGGATTCTAGAAATATTAATAGCAATCTTCGTCTGTTGTCCATATTTGGCTTGAATAATAGTCAGATCACGGCAAGCCTGACGAATCACCCATTCCCCTATCGGAATAATCAGACCTGTTTGTTCAGCGACAGGGATAAAGTCAGCTGGAGAAACCATATATTTATGATCTTTTTTCCATCGTAATAAAGCTTCGACCGCAACGACCTGCTTTTGCTTGTTGCCATAGATCGGCTGATACAATAATTGCAGTTCTTCTTTTTCCAGACAACTGTTCAGTGCCAGTTCGTAATTAAAACGTACCACTTGCTCGTACTGCGTACTTTCACAGAACAAATGATGTTTGTTACGTCCGCTTGTTTTGGCATGGTATAGGGCAATATCAGCACGTCTCAAAGCAATCGAGATATTGATATCTTCCGAGAAGAAAGCGATCCCTACACTGACGTTAATCTTAATTTGATGATTGTTGAATAAAAAAGGTTCATTCATAAGAGAGATAATAATCTTCGCCATCTGTTCGGGATGTTCTTGTTCTCGATTAGATACCAGTATAAATTCATCCCCGCTCAAACGAATACTGATATAGTCGGAACTGAAATTGCGTTTAAGACGACCGGCAACTTCAACTAATAAAGTATCTCCACTTTCCATACCCAGAGTATCATTTACATACTTAAGATTATCAATATCAAACATAAATAAATAAGCAGGTTGAGTCACGAACTCATACAGAAAGCGCCGATTCAATAATTGAGTCAATTCATCATGATAGGCGTAATACTGCATTTTCTCTTGATAATGATGACGTTCATCATAACTACGAGTAATACAGACGAGATGAGTGATATTTTGATGTTCATCAAAGATAGGAGAAATGATACTATCTCCGCTTAATGTTCCGGTAGGCAAAAGATGCCCTTCATCAAAACGTACACTTTGTGCTTGAATAAGTACTTTGGAATATTTGTTATGCAAATATTGAGCCATTTCATATTGATTCCGTTCACTGTATAACTCAAAAAAGTTTTTACCCATATATTCGCTAGTGATTCCACTAGACAATTCTGCCTTCCGATTGACATAACAATATACGAATTGTCGATTCTCGACAGCCATAATATACACTAGATCTTCCATAGCATCAAAAGCTAACTTAAGAAGCGGATGAATCAGTGAATCTTCGTTATTCATTTAGGTCCACTCCTTTACCATACAAATCATAATCTTAAAATTATTTTTAATATATAATAGGTTTCATCGGTATGTATAGAGCATATATGAAGAAAAAATGAACTTCTTTTTTTAAATGAATTGTTCAAAATTTGATTGTGCTATTCTTTTTAAGGGTATATGACTATAGATATGTGTATTTTATCCATATAAAAGGAGTGTTATAGATGGCACAGAAATTACAAGGAACGGTAGCCCTCGTTACAGGCGCAAGTAGTGGAATAGGGGAAGCAACCGCTAAGACTCTGGCTGCACAAGGCGCAACTGTAGTGGTCGTAGCACGTCGTAAAGACCGTCTGGATCAATTAGCTGCTGATATTACTTCTCAAGGTGGAGCAGCATTCGTGATTGAAGCAGATATTACCGATCAAGCACAAGCACAACAAGCGATTGAACAAACGATTCAAAAATATAATCGTTTGGATATTGTCATCAACAATGCTGGTGTGATGTTATTAGGTCCAGCAGAAAATGCACCGACAGAAGAATGGGATCGTATGGTGTCGATCAATGTGAATGGACTATTGCATATTTCTCATGCTGCATTGCCACATTTACTGAAAGCCGCAGAACAGTCAGAGCGCAAAGTAGCCGATCTGATCAATATTAGTTCGGTAGCAGGTCGTCGTGCAGGCGCAGGTTCTGCTGTCTACAATATGACCAAATTTGGAGTAGTTGCTTTTAGTGAAGCTCTTCGTCAAGAAGTGACAGGTCGTGGGGTACGTGTAGGCTTAATAGAGCCAGGCGTTGTACAGACCGAATTATCTTCACATGTACGCTCTGAAGTTATGGAAGAGATGGGTAAGCTATTTGGTGATATTACACCGCTAGAATCTCAAGATATTGCAGATGCTATCGAATATGTAGTGACACGTCCTAAGCATGTGGCTATCAATGAAGTATTGATTCGCCCAACCGATCAAGAATTTTAAGATGATATAATAAAAGACAAACGTATATAGATAACCAAAAGAGTCACACTTATAATAAGTGTGACTCTTTTGGTTATCTTACTTATGCAGAGGACTTTTATGATTTGGTAGGAACAGCTTCTAACAAGCGAGGAAGACGTATTAACAAAAATACACTTCGCGCTAAACCAAAGACGATAAAAGCTAACCATAATCCATGGTTGCCATACAGAGGAACAGCAATCCAGAGCACCGCTACAAATAATACAAAAGAGATTATCATAGAATTACGAATAGGAGCAGTGACAGATAACCCTGTAAATAATCCATAGAATACAAGACCTGCACCTGTCACTAGAGGAAACAGTAACAACCAGGGGCTATATTCATTAGCCAGTGCAATCGTAGATGCTGAATCTGTAAATAATCCCAATAATGGTTGATGGAACACCCAGTAGACGATCACGATCAATAGCGCTGGCAGAAATGAACTGTACCATGACCACCGAATCGTCTGCCGTAGTAACAATGGGTTATGCGATCCACCAGCTTGGCCCGCATAAATACTACTCGCATTGGCAAATCCATCAAAAAAGTAAGCCATAATATAATGGACTTGTAACAAAATAGCATTCGCAGCCAACATCTCAGGGCCGAATGAAGTACTATTCGCTGTAAAGATATTGAACATTGCTAACAGACAGATCGTACGAATAAATAAATCGCTATTCACACTGATCATACGGCGTAAAGCTTCACGATTAAATAGACCTGCTTGCGATATCGATCCCCATTTGAAATAAGGAGAACGACAGATCAGAAAGATCCCGAATACTAGCCCGATAATCTCTGCAATCAATGTAGCTGAAGCGACACCTGCAACTTGCCAGTGAAATACATGTACAAATACGATCGCCAAAATCATATTGAGTACATTAATCCCTATCTGGACAAATAAAGTCTGCCTCACATGCGCCATTCCGATGAGCCAACCCAGAATAACATAATTCAGCAGAGTTACCGGAGCACCCCAGATACGAATATGAAAATAAATAGAAGCTTGCTCACGAATATCTGCATCTGGCCTGATCCATGCCAGTACACCTTGTAGAATAGGATACTGTAACACAATAAATAGGAAACCGATAAGCAGAGCAATGATGGTCGGACGAACCAATTCGGAGAAGCCACGTTCTAATTCTCCGGCGCCTTTGGCTTGTGCTGCAAATCCAGACGTACTTACTCTTAGAAATCCAAATAACCAGTACAATGTATTGAAGATAAGAGTACCAATTGCAACGCCACCTATGTAAATGCTACTTGATAAATGACCAACAACAGCAGTATCTACTGCACCAAGAAGGGGAGTAGTCACTGTAGAAATAATTAACGGAATACTTAAAGCAAGATAACTACGATAATTAGGTGGAGTAGAAGATTGTAATGTTTTCATACTTTTGTTATACCATAAATTAATCGAAATGAATACGATTAAACAATTTGTGAATAGATTGTTGAATTTATAGTTGGAAATCATTGTGTATCGTTAATGAATGTGATATTAATTAATAACAACCTAAACAATAATATTGAAAGCGTAATCATATTAGAAAGAAAGTGTACTTTACTACCACTATAAAGGAGAGAATCCCTATGCTCAAAAACAATAACGTGTTGACCACAGTTACACCGAAAGAAGTTCGTATTCAAGATGAATTTTGGACGAAATATAATGAACTGGTACGTGAAGTTGTGATTCCTTATCAATATGACGCTCTACATGATCGTATTGCTGATGCTGAACCCAGTTATGCTATTCAGAATTTTGAGATTGCTGCGGGTCGCAAAGAAGGGGAATTTAATGGATTTGTTTTTCAAGATACCGATGTAGCGAAATGGATCGAAGCCGTAGGGTATTCATTAATGACACATCCTGATTCTGCATTGGAACAGATGACCGATCAAGTGATTGATCTTGTTGCTGAAGCGCAAGGCGAAGATGGATATCTAAATACATATTTTACAATCAAAGAACCGGATAAACGTTGGACTAATCTAGCGGATTGTCATGAACTGTATACAGCAGGGCATATGATTGAAGCTGGAGTAGCTTATTACCAAGCAACAGGTAAACGCAAACTGCTTGATGTGGTCTGCCGTCTAGCGGATTATATTGATACCATATTTGGCACCAAAGAAGGTCAATTACGTGGCTATGATGGTCATCAAGAGATTGAGCTAGCACTTGTAAAATTATACCGTTTAACCGGAGAACAACGTTACTTGCAACTGAGCCAATTTTTTATTGATGAACGTGGACAAAAACCTAACTTTCTAGAGCAAGAATGGGAACAACGGGATCGCATCAACTTTTTTGTAGGTAAAACAAATGAAATTAATCTGAAATACAGTCAGGCTCATGTGCCAGTACGTGAACAAAAAGAAGCAGTAGGGCATGCTGTTCGTGCAGTCTATATGTATACAGCGATGGCTGATCTGGCTGGTTTAATCGACGATAAAAGTCTATATGAAGCTTGCCAGACATTGTGGAACAACATGGTGCACAAGCAGATGTATATCACAGGCGGAATTGGTTCTACGCATCATGGTGAGGCTTTTACTATTGATTATGATCTTCCTAATGATACAGGGTATTCAGAGACTTGTGCAGCAGTAGGAATAGTCTTTTTTGCTCATCGAATGCTACAGATTGAAGCCAAAAGCGAATATGCCGATGTGTTAGAACGAGCTTTATACAATACAGTCATTGGCGGAATGGCGCAGGATGGTAAGCATTATTTCTATGTGAATCCATTAGAAGTCTGGCCGTCTGCTTGTCATCATAATCCAGGCAAGCATCATGTAAAGCCTGTACGTCAGAAATGGTTTGGCTGTTCCTGTTGCCCTCCTAATATTGCACGTCTGGTCAGTTCATTAGGGCAATACATCTATAGTACTGATCAAGATACGATATATACGCATCTGTATATCGGTGGGGAAGCACAATTAACACTTGGAGAACACCAAGTCGTTATTCAGCAAGAAAGTGGATACCCGTGGAATGGAGCGACTCGTTTTTCTTTTCAATTACAACAACCTCAATCGTTTACATTGGCTTTGCGTTTACCCAATTGGTGCAAACAAGCTACGCTTACGATCAACGGTGAAGCAATAACTTATGACTCCTTATTGCGTGATGGATATATTTATATTCAGCGAGAATGGTCAGCAAGTGATGTTATAGAATGGAATATGGAGATGCACGTACAAGTGATTCATAGTCATCCAAGACTACGGGCTACAGCGGGCAAGGTCGCTTTACAATATGGCCCATTAGTATACTGTCTGGAGCAAGCAGATAATGGAGAATTGATCTCAGCATTATCTATTCATCCTGAACAGCTATTGACTGCCCGATTCGATCCACAGTTGCTAGGAGGAACGATCATTATTGAAGGTACAGCTTTGCGAGAGCAAGAAGAGGGATGGGGCGACAATCTGTATCAGGATAGTACTCCGATACCTCAACAACAACCATTTACAGCGATTCCTTACTTCCTGTGGGCAAATCGTGGTGAAGGCGATATGGCGGTCTGGATTCGTAAAAGTGAAGCCTTTTCTACAACTTCATCAACTAAGTAGGACAAGAGATGCGATATTTAGATGTCGCATCTCTTTATTTTGCAGAAAATAGTATGAAAAAATGTCAATTTAACGAAAAAAGCGAACATTTGTGCTTATTTTTTAGCTTAAACTATTGAATCAATATGCAGTTAAATGTAAAATAGAATAGAGAAGTGTAAAGGGGGGTTAATTTTGGCTAAAGCAAAAGTAGCAAAGCGTCCAACACGGGATGAATTTGTACTAGAAGAGATCGGTAATCAACTTACTGAAGCCTATCAAGAAAAATCGGAAATTTTGCTGACTGTCTGGGGTACAGAAGAACCTGTACGCGGTCAGATTGTAAATATGGATCCACGTACAGGTCGAGTACATGTACAATATGAAGAAGAACTTCATAAAGTCAAATTTATGGATATTATGGGTGTAAATTACCCGAGAGATTAAATAAATTGTTTTGACAAAATAACGATATTCAGAATATACTAGCATAGCCGATTATCTGCTATGCTAGTATTTTTTTTGGAGGATAACTTATGTCATTTAATCAAGAGCAAGACCCGCTAGGTTTGCTGTTATCCAGAACATATTTGGCTTATAAGAAAAAAGCTTCTCATCTTTTACAGGATTATAATATCACTCCAGAACAATTTGGAGTTCTGAACAACCTTGTGGTTCACGTAGGCATTTCTCAGAAAGCGTTAGCTGAATTATTTTCTAAAGATCAGACCAGTATTGGTAAAACGATTGATCGATTGGAAAATAAAAAGCTGATCACACGTACAGTAGATCCTGCTGATCGCCGAGCTGTATTATTGCATTTGACTGCGCAAGGACAAGCATTGATCGCAACCACACAGCCGATTATGAAAGAGGTTGATGATGAGATCAATAGCCTATTTCCACCGGAACAAGTAAAACAGTTTATTGCCACAATCAATCAATTGTTTGACCATTTATCCCGCTGATACTGTCAGCTGGATATTTTTTAGCGTAATACATGCATAACCATTTATATCCTATGCATGTAATTTTAAAAAGAGAAGTTGTATTTGGAGGAGAAAAGAATGACTGTATTCAAAACGTTTAAAGATTTTTTGGGCATTACCCAGACTAAGGTAGGGATCGTATTTTCTATTTTTGTACCTTTGGTCTTTTTATTATTCTGGATGACGGGTTATCACGGAGCTACAGAGCGCGTGGATCAACTGGTGGTAGGTATTGTCAATGAAGACGGAACAGCAGGTGATAATATTGCTCAAGCGATCGCTACAGGGGTTCCATACAAGACTCAATCTTATCCGTCGTTAAACGAAGCACAACAACATATGGATAATGGTGAATTGACCATGGTTATTTCTATTCCTGCTCATTTCACCGAAGATGTAGCAAGGAATGGCAGTACTCAGATGAATTATTATATCAATCAAGGGAACTCCGATATTGCGAAGTCCATCGTACAAAGTTCTGCTGCACAGATTTCCTCGATAATAGGCGAACATGCTTTTGCTGATGTTCATCAAGAAATCGTGACTACAAATGTGGTCAAAACACATGATATTTCTAATTTTGCCATTTCAATGTTGCCTATGATCTTAGGTTTTGTCACATATGTTGGTGTTATGACCATGAATATCCAATTAAATATTGCATCTATGATGTTAAAGCGTGATCATAGTAAGTGGCAGATCTTTTGGGGAAGACAGATATTACTGCTGGCAATCTCTATCGTAGCTTCATTACTGATTACGACAGTAGCCACGCTATTCGCAGATACAGCCGCTTCATTCTGGCAAATGTGGAGCTTTCATCTATTGGTCTACATTTCCTGTATTGCTGTTACACAAATGGCGTTCGCTTTATTCGGCAATGTGGCTCCATTATTCAACGTAGCGTTAATTCCGCTTCAGTTGATGACCGCAGGAAATATCATCCCTGCTGCTATGTTATCTCCTTTATATCGAAATGTAGGACACTTTTTACCAGCTCCAAATGCTATACAAGGCTATTTAAGGTTAATTTATAGTGGGGCTTCTGTATCCTCATTTGTGATTCATTTACTATGGATAGCGATTGTCACTTTTGGAATCACATGGATTCGTACAGCGCTGATCAAGCCAGCACCAAGCCCTATCAATCATCCGGCAAATAGTCACTAATCTCCAGTAGACTGAACAAGGTTGTTGTGTATGTATTATCTGTACTATTCCAAAAGGAGGCGTTAACGATGTCATTATCACACATTCTAGTTCCTTATGATGGCTCAGAACATTCTCAAAAAGCGTTAGAGAAAGCGATTGGTCTTGGAACAGAACTAAAAGCTCAGATTGAAGTATTGTATGTAGATTCAACGTCTACAGAGATTTTGCAACAACCGTTAGTGATTCCTACACATGAACTAGAATCTTATTTTGACCATGAAGAAGAGGATGTACGTCTTAATCTACGTCAATTGATCTCCACTATTCCTAATGCTCAAGCTACAGTGATTCAAGGCAGTGCGGGTAAAAGTATCGTTAAGTATGCAGACAGCATTGAAGCAGATCTGATTATTATGGGTAGTCGTGGGCTAGGTACTGTGAGTGAATTTGTAATGGGTAGTGTTAGTCATTATGTAACACAGCGCGCCAAATCTCCTGTTATGATTGTGAAATAAACGAATCAAATAAAGGATGTACAGACACCCAATATCTTTTCTCTCAGTTAGAGAAGGGTATTGGGTGTTTTTGTAGGTGTCTATATTCATGCTCAATCAGTGGATCGATATTCTTATACAGACTATTTCTACATTTCTATAAATGATATTTTGATCCAGATAAAGGATAAAATATCGTACAAAGCGAATAGTTACAAAGTGAAATGAAAACGTTAACATTTTGAAGGAGGACAAATAATGAACAGCAAATTACTTAACAAATGGGGCAAAATCAGCTGTATGATGTTGATCGGAGGGTTATTAAGTACATCGTGGGGAACATCTTCTTCTGTAGCCGCTTCTGCAACCGCTTACAAATTTGATTTTGGTGGCGGTGCAGTGACTTCTGGATATACAGGTGTACAAGCTTCGACCGCTTATAATGCTTCAACAGGCTATGGATTCAACACGCCAGCCAATATTAAAAATGTATCTGCTTCAGGGACAGGTGTAGCTAGTGATGCAGTACAATTTGTCACCTTTGGAACGAAAAGTAGTAATACTTTTAACGTTGATCTACCTAATGGATTGTATGAAGTGAAAGTGACACTCGGTAACACCACACGTTCTAGTGTAGCCGCAGAAGGGGTATATCAGTTGATTAATATGACGGGAAACAATGCGACTGATCAATTCCAGATTCCGATTACCGATGGTCAGCTTAACTTATTAGTCACAGAAGGCAAAGCAGGGGCAGCCTTTACATTAAGTGCACTTGAAATTACACAAGTATCGACCAATCCGACCACTCATCCAACAATCTACGTAGGTGGCGACTCCACAGTAGCAAATTATTATCCTTTGACTAGCAGTGTACAAGGTGGATGGGGACAGATGTTACCTCAATTTATTAACAAGAACGATTATCTCATACGCAATATGGCATCCGGTGGACAAATTGCGCGTGGATTCCGTGATGATGGACAACTGGAAGCCATTTTGAAATACATTAAGCCGGGCGATTACTTTATTGTGCAACTGGGTATCAATGATACGAATGTCAAAAATAATACGACAGAAGCACAATTCAAAGATATTATGCGCGATATGGTGAATCAAGTGAAAGCCAAAGGTGCTACAGTTATTCTATCTACACCTCAAGGCAGAGCAACCGATTTTGATAGTGCAGGTGTCCATCATGCAGAAGGTCGCTGGTACCGCGGAGCAACGATAGCAGTGGCTCAAGAAACCAATGTTCCGTTGATCGATCTAAATGTACTCAGTTCTGCTTATTTCACTTCGATCGGGGCAAATGCTACATTAGCATTGTATATGAACGGTGATACATTACATCCTAATTATGCTGGCGCCACACAGCTTGCTCGTATTGTTGTTGAAAATATGAAAGCCCAAGGGTTATATTAATCGTTGAACGAGGAATGAAAGTGGTACTTCTGTATATCCAAAGCTTCTTCGCTTATATAGGGAGAAGCTTTTTTCATATACGATGACTTATTATGTTCATACATAACTAAAGAAACTATAGTATAATACCTTAAGTATTGCTATGCTCGACTGTGAAAGGTAGACTATATACGTTGAGCTTTTTCATTGTATGAATAACTTAATCCGATCTTCTGCTATAGAAGGTCAGACCTGATGGAGGATATATTATGTTACTTATCGAACCAACTTTGATTCAACAACGAATCGATGATCTACAAGATCAAGATTTGTATATTCATTTGGAAATGACCACTGGAGCCTATGCCGCTCATTTGGATAGTACCAAGCATCCAGCCGCTACTTTTATCAGTAATGCGACATTACGCTATATTCATGGTTCTATTTCTGGCGAAGGTCCATATCGTGTTGGACTTAAAACAGAAAAAGGTTGGGTTTATTCAGAAGGACTTACTCATTATGAAGAAACCGAACAAGAGCGTCTGATTCTAGCTGGTCATGATACGCAAGGTAAATTAGTAGTTGCTTTGCAACTCAGTAAGGAGCCTTTCTAATGGACAATAATAAAAAAACTACATTTTCTCTGATTCCTGCTGATTCTCGTATCCTTGTCGTATTGCCACATCCTGATGATGAAGCATTCAGTTTATCAGGTACACTAGCGAAGCATATTGCACAAGGAGGACAAGTCACTTATGCTTGCCTCACACTTGGCGAAATGGGACGTAATATGGGAATTCCACCATTTACCAACCGAATTGGTCTGCCTACGATTCGTAAAGGTGAATTGGAAAAATCTGCAGAAGCGATAGGCATCCAAGATTTGCGCATGCTCGGGTTCCATGATAAAACGATCGAGTTTGAAGTTAAAGAAGTATTAGATGGTACTATTTACGATCTAATCGTTGAACTCAAGCCATCCTTGATCGTTACCTTCTCTCCAGGATATAGTGTTCACCCTGATCATGATGCGACAGGAGCAGCTGTTGTACGTGCTGTAGAACGTCTGCCTCAAAGCGAACGTCCATTACTGCATACAATGGCATTTTCCAAAAACTGCTATGCTGAATTAGGTCAACCTGATATTGAGAATGATGTCAGCGACTTTTTAGAAAATAAAATGAAATCGATCCAAGCCCATCGCTCGCAATTTCAAGCGGTAGAAATGCTAGGTCAGAACAAATTAAAAGATAAAGAAATCAAAGAACGTTTTGGTAAAGAACGTTTCTGGACACATTCTGTTTAAGACGTATGTTGTTATAAAAAAAGCCGCCCTATTCCTTCACATCAGAAGGGTAGGGCGGCTTTTTGTTGTGATTATTTAATTAATCCTTTAGAGATCAGGAACTCATGAGCAACATCATCTTCACGGTAACCCTGATCGACTTTGGCATTCATAATCTGCATTTCTTGTTCATTGATTTGACCTTGTAATGCATCCAAAGATTCCTTGATCGCTGGATATTTTTTAAGTGTCTCTGAACGAACAGCTACGCCTGCATCATAAGGCGGGAAAAAGTGCTTGTCGTCTTTGAGTACAAATAGATTATTAAGCTTGATCTGACCATCAGTAGAATAGACACTCACCACATCAGTATCATGTTGTCCGATCAAACGGT
The DNA here is from genome assembly GCF_028594455.2 of Paenibacillus sp. PK4536. Classification (NCBI taxonomy): domain Bacteria; kingdom Bacillati; phylum Bacillota; class Bacilli; order Caryophanales; family Paenibacillaceae; genus Paenibacillus; species Paenibacillus sp. PK4536. Next base: position 3,824,421 of record NZ_CP126313.1, on the reverse strand, counting down.
ACTTAATACCTTGATCCATACCTCTAACATCTTTGAAGATCATATTGTACTTCTTCTTCAATCCAGGATACGTATCTGCACGATCGGTAAATTCAAATTCTGATGCTAATTCAAGATTAGGCGATACTTTGGCTAGATCACTGAATGTTTTTAAGTTATACTTTTGTGCCGTTTCTTGGTTAACCGCCAGAGAATACGTATTACTGAATCCAAAAGGAGCAATAAATTGCAAATCATCTTTTTTCATCAATCGTTTAGCGCTTGCTAATGTTTCTTTAGAATTGGTAGTTTCTTGTTGATAATAGTTGGCAACAATCGTTCCTGTATATTCAGGATACAATTGAATATTGTTATTTTGAAGAGCGGTCCAGGCAACACTTGATCCACCTAGATTGACTTTACGGTTGACTTTGATACCGGTACGATTTTCAATCATATCTGCCATTAGATAAGCTAATATAATGTTTTCGGTAAAGTTTTTGGAGCCAATGGTAATTTCACCGCCAGTTGTACCCTCTGTAGCGGATGAACTGCTACAAGCTGTTGTGAGCAGACTTGTGATCGTCACTATACATATCAATAACGTTATCCAGCGTTTATTTCGCTTCATCATCATTCCTCCTGCGTTCAGATTCCTTATTTCAATCCTCGTGGTGTTGTCCAACGTTCTACCAACCCAAGCAAGTAATCAAATACCAATGCAAGGATAGCTGCAGGAATAGCACCTAATAGAATAAGGGCATCAATATTACGAGTAATTCCAAGGAAGATAAAGTCACCTAAACCACCAGCGCCTATAAAAGCAGCTAACGTTGCTGTACCTACATTAATAACAGTTGCTGTCCGAATTCCCGCCATAATCACAGATAATGCGAGTGGAAGCTGAACACGGAACAATATTTGACGGCTGGTTAGACCCATACCTTTGGCGGCTTCAATAATAGCTGGATCGACATCTTTGATCCCTGTAAATGTATTACGAATCACAGGTAGCAGAGAATATAAGAACAATGCAGCTACGGCTGTAATCGTACCGATACCGAAGATCGGAATCATAAAGCCCAGTAGAGCCAGTCCCGGAATCGTCTGCAAAATACTAGCAACTCCAATAATGGGTGTGCGTAATCCTTTCACACGTGCGACTAGAATACCTGCCGGTACCCCGATAACAATAGCAATCAACATCGATATTAATACTAATTTGATATGAACCCCTGTTGCTCCAATCAGTTCTGGACCACGAAGGTTAAATTGACGGATAAATTGCTCCCACAAAGATATGTTTTCCATTATACTTCGCCTCCAGCCCAGTGATTAGCAAACATGGTCAGCAAAGTCCCACGAGTCACTATACCTACTAATTTTCCTTGTTCATCGACAACAGGTAGAATACCGTTTTTCGCTTCAACGACATTTAGCAAAGCATCTTGTGCGGTATCTGTTGGTTTTAACATATGTGTGACAGGCTTTATAATTTCGCCTATCGTAGCTACTGTATCGATATTAGCCAATACATCATAGGCAGATACAATCCCTAGCAATATACCTTGTGTATCGGTAATCAATAACGTATCTGTTTTGCGTTGGCGCATAAAGGTAATAGCTTTACCCGGGCTACGATCTGGAAGAGAAGTGGAAGGATCTTTACGCATCAGATCGGTAACCGGAATATACTCAGGATTTTGATACAATCTATTTTTACCTATAAATTCTTCTACAAAACCATGAGAAGGTTCGCGTAGTAACATATCAGGCGTATCCAGTTGCAATAACTCGCCATCTTTCATAACTGCGATTCGATCGCCTAATTTCAAAGCTTCATCCATATCATGCGTAACGAAAACGATCGTTTTTTTCAAATCACGTTGTAGACGTAATAACTCATCTTGCAATTGCTCACGTGTGATAGGATCAAGTGCTCCAAAAGGCTCGTCCATCAGTACAATATCAGGGTCAGCGGCTAGAGCACGGGCTACACCGACACGTTGTTGCTGTCCACCTGATAATTCTTTAGGATAACGCTTGGCAAATAGTTCAGGATCAAGACCTACCAAGTTGAGCATTTCAATCACTCTATCTTTTTTCTTCTTCTCATCCCAGCCTTTAAGTTCAGGCATTAGAGCAATATTTTGTTCAATCGTGTAATGAGGAAACAGTCCTGCTTGCTGAATCACATAGCCCATCGTACGGCGTAATTTCACAGGATCTTGTTTTTTGATATCTTTGCCATCTACAGATAAAGTACCTCCTGTATGAGAGACTAGGCGGTTAATCATTTTCATGGTAGTCGTTTTACCACATCCGCTGGGGCCAATAAACACCAAAAATTCCCCATCTTTTATTTCAAAATTAAGTGACTTGACGGCTTGAAAACCATCGGGGTACGTTTTGCTTACATTTTCGAATTTAATCATAACTTGTACTCCTTTATCTATTTTATTTTTGGTATGTACAACCATTGACATTTCAATAATGATTCTAAAAAAAAGTTAGGTTCATCATGCGTATAACAATTGATTGAGCTCCATGTATTTAGACCTAATTTATACATTTGAAACAATATACAAAGTCATAATTGTATGAAAACGGTCGAAAAATGTCTAAAAAAAGATGAAGAAGTCTTTTGATTATTTGAGGTATAACGCTTACAATTTAAAGTGAATCTATCGAACAAATAAAAGGAAGGATGTTGAAGATGGAACGCGTTTCTTTTGTTTTACATATTGATCCGAAAGATCAAAAAGAGTATATTGAACGCCATCAAGCGGTTTATCCAGAATTGTTGCAAGCGTTTGGAGAAGTAGGGATTCACACGTATAGTATTTTTTTGCATGAAGGCACTCTATTTGCTTATATGGAAGTAGATCACTATCAATCAGCGATGGATCAACTAGCTGTGCATCCTGCTAATCAGCGCTGGCAGACTTTTATGTCAGATATGTTGATTGCTAATCCGCAAGGAACCACATCTGAAGTCATTCCTGAAGTGTTTCATTACCATAATTAATCTTATTTCTAGTAATATCCTATTAGAGAATAGTTGAAAGAACACCTTCAGCCTGTCATGATTAGTGTTGGAGGTGTTCTGATATGAAATATGTTCATTTTAGTTATCAACAACAGCAACACATAGGTGTCGCATTAGATGATGTGATTGTACCTATGTCTGCTTTACAACCTTTTGTCGATTCCTCATTAACCCTTCCTGTACACATGGACGATCTCTGGTCTCAACATGGATTACATACACAGCTTCAACACATCTTAGAACAACACACCACTGAACTTTTAGCTCAAGCGATTGCTGAACAAGATATCGAATGGTTGCCTGTAATACCAAGCCCCGGTAAGTTGATCTGTATTGGTCTTAATTATCGCCGTCATGCAGAAGAAACAAAGGCACCGATTCCGCAAACACCTGTTGTTTTTAGCAAATTCTCTGATGTGGTAGCAGGTCATCTACAATCTGTAACGCTCCCACAAGCCAGCACACAAGTCGATTACGAAGCAGAGCTATGTATAGTAATCGGTCAGCAAGCGAGTCAGGTGAGTACAGAAGAGGCTTTAGATTATGTATTTGGTTATTGCGCCGCTAATGATGTCTCTGCACGTGATCTACAGATGCTGACCAGTCAATGGTTATTGGGCAAAACATGTCCCGATTTTGCACCGATTGGTCCTTATCTGGTTACAGCTGATGAAGTTGGCGATCCCAACCAGCTCCAGATCAGTGCCTATCTAAATGGAGAACAAGTCCAACATTCCAATACATCTGATATGATTTTTGATTGTCGTTATATTATTCATTATCTTTCTCAGCATATGACGCTTAATCCGGGTGATATTATTTTGACGGGTACACCTGAAGGCGTGATTTTGGGCAAACCAGAAGAAGAACGAGTCTGGTTAAAGTCTGGTGACGAAGTTACAATTGAAATTGAAAAGCTAGGCAGATTAACGAATACATTTGTATCGGCTAAATAGAATCAAACGATATTTTGGAAGGCACAGGAGGGGATCGCTATGATCCAAGAAAATACCAAACTGAGAACGCTAGGAACGTTTCTCAAATCGCGTCGGAATCAATTACAACCTGAACAAGCAGGGTTCAGTCATTCTTACGGTCAACGTAGAACACCGGGATTGCGACGGGAAGAAGTGGCTGTACTTGCTGGTGTAAGTGCTACCTATTATACATGGTTAGAGCAGGGAAGAGATGTGACCGCTTCACGCGATGTGATTGAAAATATAGCCAGAGCACTACAATTGAATCCTGATGAAAGAGTACATTTGCTTCAGCTCTGGAATCCGAATGAGCCTGAGACGATTGCAAATGTCTCTACGATAAGCCCGCACTGGCAACATATTCTGAATCAACTTCATTCTCCATCCATTATTACGAATCATATGTCAGAGTTTATTTTTTGGAATCCAGCAGCCAATGAATTATTTTCCAATCTAGACGCAATGTTACCTGAAGAACGGTTTTTTATGAGGTTAGTCTTTCTAAACGAAGAATTTCGGAGTCGGATCGTGAACTTGGAAGAGTATACGATTAGTTGTGTCGCTGTCTATCGTAGCTATTACAATCGCCATCCTGAAAATCTTTTTTTCAGAGAATTTGTACAACGTTTATGTATGGATAGCCCTGAATTTGAAGCGATATGGAATTTACATCATGTTCAACTTCAAAAAGCATGTCTTTTACACATTCATATGCCTAGTGCCCAACAGATAGTTACTTTTGACTCTAATTCGATGGCAACACTCGACAACAGTCCCAATTATCATATGTGTATCTATTCACCAGTCTCCTCATAATGAATATTATGTTCCTAAACTAACAGGTAGCTCACATGCTGCCTGTTAGTTTTTTTACTAGCATAACTGTACTGTGGTTGAACCTATACATATGGAATAGGATATAGAAAGTAACCACACTATATTGTATAGATTGAACAGGAGGAACGATAGATGCACTATAATCAATTAGGTCCAAGCGGGCTATTTGTATCTGAATTATGTTTTGGCACAATGACGTTCGGAGGCGGAGAAAATTTTGATATCGTTGGTAAAGTACAGCAAGAAGAAGCAGATACTTTACTAGCACGTGCGTTGGAAGCAGGAATTAACTTTATTGATACCGCAGATATTTACTCTGAAGGCAATTCAGAAAGAATTACTGGACAAGCGCTACGCAACTTAGGCGTCAAACGAGAAGAAGTGGTTGTCGCTACGAAAGTGTTCGGTGTCATGGGATCTTCTCCTAATCAGAAAGGTTCTTCTCGCAATCATATTATGGATGGTGTCCAAAATAGTCTGGAACGTTTACAAATGGATCATATTGATCTGTATCAACTTCATGGATTCGATCCTGCTACTTCGATAGAAGAATCACTACAAGCTTTAACTGACCTTGTACGCCAAGGATTAGTTCGCTATATTGGTGTATCCAACTGGGCAGCATGGCAAATCGCTCAAGCGATCGGCATTTCGAATCAGCATCGACTTGAAAAATTTGTTTCTACACAAGCGTATTATACACTTGCAGGTCGTGAGCTGGAACGTGAGATTATCCCGATGCTACATAGTCATAACGATATGGGATTGCTCGTATGGAGTCCACTTGCAGGAGGTTTATTAAGCGGTAAATTTACACGTGATCAGCAAAATTCTGAAGGCAGTCGACGCAATGATTTTGATTTCCCGCCTGTAGATAAAGACCGTGCGTATGATATTATTGATACTTTGATCGAAATGGCTAATCAAAAAGAAGCATCAGTAGCTCAACTTGCTCTAGCATGGCTGTTACATCAACGTGCAGTGACCAGCGTTATTATTGGCACGAAGAAGATGCATCAGTTAGAAGATAATCTAGGCGCCATCGATATTGTATTTTCTGAAGAAGAATTACAGACACTCGATAAGATCAGTCAGATTCCTAGTGAATATCCAGGCTGGATGATAGATATGTGGAGTCAGGCAAGAATAGAACAATTACAACAGGTGCGTCATACCCGTTCGTGATATACATTACACTGAAAAAAGGAATCCCAAGGTAATATACTTGTGGGTTCCTTTTTTTATGTGTATGATGTTTTGCCTTTTGTTGCTACGATGACAAGAAAGCAGAAAAACGTTATGATAACAGGAGCGGACATAAATAGAGATGAGGTCTATGAATGAAGGTAAGGGAATGGATTAACCACGATGGAATCCGGCGCATTATCGTGCTCGCGATTCTTGTTCTGGTGATTTTTGCTATGCAAAGTATGATGAATATTATTTTACTTACATTACTGCTGACGATTCTAATCGGTAGTATGTATGATGGGCTTATGAAGTTATTTCAAACGTTCATTCCTAATGTTTCACGCTTTTTTGTTTTACCTTTAGTGTATCTGATCTTGCTGGCTGTTATTGCCTGGGGCGTGTACCGAATGGTGCCTACAGTGATTATGCAGGTCACTCAGTTATACGAAATGATTATTGAAGCCTATCGGCATCCTCACGAAAGTGAATGGAACCCGTACATTATTAACTTTTTGAATACGTTAAATGTACAGCGTTTTATCGAACCCGGCTTTAATGTTATTTTAAAAATTAGCAAATTAGGTTCTCAGTTACTTATAGCATTATTGCTTAGCTTATTTTTCTTATTGGATCGTGCGCACATTACACGTTTTACGTCTTCTTTTCAAGAAAGTAAGTTAGGTTGGTTTTTTAAAGAAGTCGGTTATTTCGGCAAAATGTTTTTAGATACGTTTGGTAAAGTCATTGAAGCTCAATTATTGATTTCATTGATCAACTGTATTATTACGATTATCGCGCTCTGGTTCATGGGCTTCCCGAATTTATTAGGTCTGGCTTTGATTATCTTTATGTTAGGCTTAATACCGGTTGCAGGTGTATTTATATCGCTTGTTCCGCTAGGATTGATTGCTTTCAGTATCGGTGGAGTGAAGTACATTGTCTATCTGCTGATTCTGGTTGTAGTGATTCATGCGATTGAAGCTTATTTCTTAAATCCCAAATTAATGTCCAGTAAAACCAATCTACCTGTTTTTTATACTTTTGTAGTTCTTATTTTTTCTGAACACTTTATCGGTCCATGGGGATTGATTATCGGTATTCCGTTATTTGTCTTTTTCCTTGATTTGATCGGGGTTACTCGTAAGAAAAAAGGCAGTGTCTAATGGATCTTTATTTATAAAATAGGGTTGTAATCACAGTCTATTTGAAACGTTTATGCTGCCTGTATGGAGTATAAACGTTTTTTTCTTTTACAAAAATTTTACATTTACGATTAGCTTTTCATTATCGCACATGATATCCTTATAAACATATCGATCTACTTAGGTATACAATTATTCATATTTGGAGGGATTTTATATGAGCGTCAATTCACCAAAAACATCAGAACTATTTACTCCTTTTCATACACCACAGCTAGAATTGTCCAATCGGATCGTTATGGCTCCGATGACACGTAATTTTTCACCTAATGGTGTACCTGGAGCAGATGTAGCGACTTATTATAGACGTCGTGCTGAAAATGAAGTCGCATTGATTATTACAGAAGGTACAGCGATCAATCATCCTGCGGCTGTCTCTTCCCCGGATATCCCTGTTTTTCATGGCGAAGAAGCTTTGAATGGTTGGGCAGAAGTGGTTAGACAAGTACACGAAGTTGGTGGCAAAATCATGCCTCAAATCTGGCATGTTGGTATGGCTCGCCCAGTCGGTTCATTACCAAATGTAGAAGCTGCGCCGATCGGCCCATCCGGTCTGGATATTAACGGTGAGAAAGTAAATGAGCCGTTGACAACAGAAGAGATTCAAGAAGTCATTCAAGCGTATGCTCAAGCCGCTGCGGATGCCAAACGAGTAGGCTTTGATGGTATAGAACTTCATGGAGCACATGGTTACTTAATCGATCAGTTCTTCTGGTCACAAACGAATCAACGTACTGATGAGTATGGTGGCGATCTTGTAGCACGTACACGTTTTGGTGTTGAAGTGGTCAAAGCTTGCCGTGCTGCTGTAGGGCCTGATTATCCGATCGTATTCCGCTTTTCACAATGGAAAATGAATCATTATGATGCTCGTCTTGTCGAGACAGCCGAAGAATTGACTCAATTTTTACAACCGTTGTCTGAAGCTGGCGTAGATATTTTCCATTGCTCTACACGTCGCTTCTGGGAACCTGAATTTGAAGGTTCTGATCTTAACCTTGCCGGTTGGACGAAAAAAATCACAGGCAAACCAACAATCACAGTCGGTTCTGTAGGACTTAATCAAGTATTCTTAAGCAATAAGACTGAAGATGTCTCTGAAAGTATCCGTCTTGAAGAATTGGATGCGAAATTAAATGCAGGGGAATTTGATCTAGTGGCTGTCGGTCGTGCATTGATCGGTGATGCAGCATGGGCTACCAAATTGCACGAGCAACGTACAGATGATATCAAAACATTTGATCAAGAAGATCTGAAATCTTTACGCTAAACTGAAGGTATCAAATTAAATAAACAGGTAACAAAATCAAACCATATAGATTAAGTAGAGCAACCTTTTCATAAGGGTTGCTCTTTTTTTGATCATAAATCAGGTATTTGTATACATGTTACCGATATAATGATCTATTTTGGTGATTTGAGCTGAATTTATAAAAGTAATGTAAACTTAACTGTCTCACAATGTAAAAATAAAATAAAATATTACCCAATTATTTTGCTTTTTTTACAAAATAGCTTACTTTTGAATATATTTCCATGATAATATGAGTTAGATATCTATTCTTTCAGTACATAGGAGGCAAAACATGGTAACACGTAGTGGAATAAAATCAAGCTGGGTAAAGTATGCTCTAATGGTGGCAATTGCTTTACCAATGCAAACAGGCTTGCTTGGTGGATTAACAGCAGTTCATGCTGAAGGACCTACAGATCCAGCACCTTTTATCGCAGCCAAAGTGGTTAACGAGAATGCAGGTAAAAAAGTATTGTTCGATAACAGTCATGCTCAGACAGCAGGGGCAGCCGATTGGGTAATCGACGGCGGATTTTCAGATTTTGCAAATGCACTCGCAAATGATGGTTACTATGTGAAAGAACTTCGCAAAAGTACACCAATCACATACAGTGACTTGAGTGAATACGATGTATTTGTTATCGCAGAACCTAACGTTCCGTTCAAAACAACAGAACAAGCTGCGATGAAACAATATGTTGAAAGCGGTGGCAGTATTTTCTTCGTAGGTGATCATTATAATGCCGATCGTAACAAAAACCGTTGGGACGGATCAGAAGCAATCAATGGTTTCCGTCGTGGCGCTTGGGAAGATCCAACGAAAGGCATGAGCACAGAAGAGAAAAATTCTGCGGCAATGCAAGGAGTAGCAAGCTCTGATTGGTTATCTGATAACTTCGGGATTCGTTATCGTTATAACGCTTTAGGAGATATCAATGCTAACCAAGTGGTTGCACCGAATCAAGCTTTTGGAATTACAGAAGGTGTAGGTAGTGTAGCGATGCATGCCGGTTCTACACTTGCTATTACAGATCCAGCCAAAGCTAAAGGAATTGTTTACTTGCCAGAAACGAATGCAGCGTGGGGTAATGCTGTCGATCAAGGGGTATACAATGGTGGCGGTGTTGCGGAAGGCCCTTATGTAGCAGTCTCCAAATTAGGAGGAGGTAAAGCAGCATTTATCGGTGATTCTTCACCTGTAGAAGATGCTTCTCCGAAATATCTACGTGAAGAAACAGGCACTAAAAAAACAACGTATGATGGATTTAAAGAAGTAGATGATGGCGTATTGCTTGTGAATACGATCAACTGGCTATCCGATAAAGAAACCTATACAAGCTTTGATCAAGTAGAAGGTCTGCAATTGGATCAACCGACGACATTATTGCCAATCGAGGCTCCACAAACATCAACTGAACCTCAAGCAGAACCTTGGTCAGCTCCAGCGGCTGGATACAAATGGTGGGATGCTTCCACATTTAAGCCAGGTGCTTATGGCAGTGCAGTATCAGTAACATCGCCAACTTATAGTCTTGTACATCAAGCAGAGTTGCCAAATGCTGAACCTTTCCAAATTCGTATTGTCGCTGATAACTTGGCAGCAAATAGTACAGTCACAGGTTACAGTAGCGGTATTTTCTTAACAGGAGGTACACAAGTAGGGCAAGTACAGAATCCTGATGGTACATGGCCTACTTCTTATGGATACAGCTCAACGTACAGCTTGACCGCAGATAGCAAAGGTCATGCTTACAAAGACATTACGGTCCGCGTGAAGCCGGGCACAACAGGAACAGCAAGTCTACGTGTAAGACTGAATGGTAGCAATCTAGTAACCACTCCGGTGACGATTGCAAATGTGCCTGCTGAACCTTTGCCAGCGGAAAATGGTGGGGTACAACCAGCACCGGCATTAACAACCGTAGCGAATGCTCGTACTCAAGCAGAAGGTAAAGTGGTTACGATTGAAGGCGTTGTAACGACAGAGCCAGGTGCTTTTGGTGGACAAGCTTTTTATTTGCAAGATAACACAGCAGGTATTTATGTTTATCAGAATCAAGCTGGATTTCATCAAGGAGATGTTATCAAAGTCACAGCTCCATTAGCTTTATACAATACAGAGCTTGAATTGACCGATCCGGTAAGTATCGAGAAAACAGGTACTGCATCATTGCCGACAGCAAAAACAGCAGTAGCTGTAGACACGTATAATCAAGGACAATTGGTACAATTGAAAAATGTACAGATCAGCAATATCGTTGCAGCTACACCTACAGGTTCTTTCGAGTTTGATGTAACAAGCAATGTATATGGTGATCAACCTGCAACTACACATGCACGTGTAGACGCACGCACAGGCTTAACACAAGCGAACTTTGCTTATCAAAATGGACAGTTTGTAGATATTACTGGAGTAGCTACTATTTTCAAAGGTGTATTCCAATTGAAGCCAAGAAGTGCGGCAGATATTACATCTGTGGCAACAACACCTACTGATCCTACCAACCCAACAGATCCTACAGAGCCAACAGAACCACCAGTTGTGACAGATCCATTAGCAACAGATGTACCAGGAACACCTGTATTATCTGACAATAATGGACATGACACAGGAATTAAAGATGGTAATTATACAGTTACAATGAATATGTGGTGGGGCAATAATGGTTCTACGTATAAATTGTATGAAAACGATCAAGTGATCAGCAGTGGAAAGCTTGCCGATCAATCACCTAATGCACAAGTAGTACAAGCTGATATCAAAGGTAAAGTAAATGGTTCGTATACGTATACTTTAGAATTAACCAATTCATTCGGTACAACGAAAAGCCAACCTTTGGTGGTTAACGTAACCGATGCTTCTCCTGCCAAGTCCGTATTATCGAATGATAACTGGGATGGAGACGGTAACTATCAAGTGAGTATGAACCTATGGTGGGGAACGAATGGATCAGAATATCGTTTATATGAAAATGGTAAATTGATCGATACTCAATCTCTAAAAGAAGGTTCACCTCAAGCGCAACATGCCATTAGTGGTATCACAGATCGTCCAGTAGGTACGTATGAGTATGTGGCTGAATTGGTCAATGCTTCTGGCGTTACGAAAAGCGAAGCCATCACTGTAAAAGTTACTCAATAATCGTAGTTGAGCTGTATGAAGCAAATATGATGTACAAAAAAGCCTTGAACTTCAACGGTATGCATATCGCATAACTGTATCGAAGTTCAAGGCTTTTTTGGAGTTTGTGGAAAGTCATCTTCAAGTAGATTCTATCAATTCATCCACGATAGTGAAAAATCCTTACCCTTGCATAACAGCAACTAACAATACGATCCATCCAGCGATAAAAGCAAGACCACCGAGAGGAGTAATCGCACCTAATTTCCGAACACCAGTAAAGCTAAGTACATATAAGCTTCCTGAAAATAAAATAATTCCCACAAACAGCAACCAACCTGCGGTTACAGCCAGCGAAGAATGGGTGAGATTATGTCCGAGTGTCCCTATGACTAACATACCCAATCCATGCGCAATATGGTATTGTACACCTGTCTCGTATACTTTCATCATATCTGCGTTTAGCTTTTTCTTAAGTGCATGAGCGCCAAAAGCCCCCAATGCGACCGCTAAAACCATCATCATACAACCTATAATCAGTATCGTTTGCATCTCATTCATCTCCAGTCGTAACTATCTCTTTATTTATAATTTGCGTAAATAGATATTTTGAATCGTATGATTGGCTTCTTTTTTCAAAATCAGCTGTGCGCGTCCTTTGGTAGGAAGGATATTTTCATGTAGATTTTTGGCGTTGATCGATTCCCATGTATGGTTAGCAACCACTAAAGCTTCTTCTTCAGACAAATCTGCAAATCGAGAATGGAAATAAGAGTCTGGATTCTGAAAAGCAGTCTGGCGTAACAATTGGAAGCGCTCTACATACCAACGAGCAATATTTTTCTCTTCTGCATCAATAAAGATCGAGAAGTCGAAGAAGTCGCTCACGAATAGCGGACTGTCTTTTTTCACCTGCAAAACATTGATTCCTTCAACAATCAGAATATCAGGATGATCGATGACACTTTCTTCATCGGGCAGAATATCATAAGTTAAATGTGAATACTTAGGTGCTTTTACTTTCGGCTTACCAGATTTTACTTCTCCAATAAACTGAATTAAGCGCTTAATATCGTAACTTTCAGGGAATCCTTTCCGATTCATAATCCCATTCTCTTCAAGAACCGCATTCGGATACAGAAAACCATCTGTGGTCACCAGATCGACTTTCCGATGCGTGTCCCAGCGGGTAAGCAAGGTCTGGATCAAGCGTGCTGTGGTACTTTTGCCTACAGCGACACTACCAGCAATCCCAATAATGTAAGGCGTTTTACGGGCTTTTTTCTGTAAAAAAGAAGTCGTTAGTTGGTGGAGCTGTTGAGAAGCACCCACGTAAAGATGAATCAGATGAGTCAGCGGTAAATAGACCTCTTCCACTTCCTGGAGAGAGACCTGTTCATTTAATCCACGTAGTTTTTCTAATTCAACCTCGGTCAAAGATAGTGGTGTATCGTGATCTTTTAAGGAAGCCCATTCCTTACGATCAAACTCGATGTATGGCGAATATCGTTTCATGTGCTCTCACTTTCTGAGAATTTTTTATTTCTAGTGTACCAAACTTTACAATGAAAAACCTCTAAAGGTTTATTTGCATCGCTATTGACCTTCTAAATACTGGTGTTAAGCTAATATTGCTGATTATCCTTACAAATAGCTAACATCAATCTTGCTTCTTGTATCTGGAATAGCATAAGGTAGACAAGACACTATTCTTTCTAGATATACATAATGGTAATATAAGTATTACATTGTTAAGTTTATAAAACCCTATGCATAATGATCTCATGATGACGGGCTATAAGGAGGAAATATTTTGTCCGAAAAATATGAATACTCACAATCTTCCGATCAGGACAAAGCTATATTTAATCGTGAATTGCATACCAAATCCTTATTGAGCGATGCATCTGTTGTGCATACTCCTGAGTCTTTTGCCACACTATTAGAAACGCTTGAAATGATGCCTTATCGTAATGTTAATCTTTCGGTCTATGAAGTTCGCAAAAGTCTGGAAATTGCTAAGTCGCTTAATGTTGAAGATTTGATTATTCGTACTCAACTCATTCATGCAGATATTATGGGCAGACAAGGTAAAATTGCAGAAGGTGGACGCAAAATCCGTACCATCAATAAATGGGCACTTGATCATAATCATCATTATTTATTAGCACGTAGTCATCGCTTATTAGCTGCTTTTTATAGACGTATCGGAGATAGCGAGAGTGCTCTGGAAAATGCTGTAATTGGTTTTAAATATTTGCCAGAAGATGCTTCTTTGCCGATCCGTGCCGACCATCTAATGACACTGGCGTTAACGTTAGATGAAGTAGGCGCATACGAAGATTCAGTACATCGTTTTCAAGAAGTGCTAGAGATCGCTACCAATACTAATGATTTTCAGATATCGATGTTCGTTCTCAATAATATGGCGTATACGCATTATGAACGTGAAAATATTCCTGAGACACTCAAATTAATTGATCAAATGCGTGAACTCAGTGTTAAACATAAAGTACCTTTAGAAGCGCAACAATTAGATACAATCGCTGTTATTGAAATTCAAGCCGGTCGTCCAGAAGAAGCTGAAAAAACGTTAAAACCTTTGTTAGATGAGCCGGTAGGTAGACGCAAATTAGGTGAACTGGCTACATTGCCCGAATGTCTATTAACGGTTGCCAAAGCACAACGTCTACAAGGGAAGTTGCATGAAGCTGAGAAAACGTTAAATGAAGCTGCTCATATTTCTGAAGAACACGGGCTGGGTCGTCTTAGTGTCAAAGTACGGTTGGAACGTTCAGAATGGTATGCCGCTTCCAATCGCTACCAAGAAGCTTATGAAGAACATCGTATGTTTTTCAAAGAAAACGAAACGTTACGTTCTACACAGCGCGAGACCAGAGCACGGATATTGCAGATTGTGTACGATGCTGAAGAAGCGAAGCGAGATAGTGAGTATTTCAAAGAAATGGCACTGCGTGATCCGTTGACAGGATTGCATAATCGCCGTTTTATGGATGTGCATATGAACAAATTGCTAGAACGGTGCATTGTACTCAATCAACCTCTAACCGTAGCGATGATCGATCTGGATTTTTTCAAATTAATCAATGATACATTGTCTCATGAAGTTGGCGATATTGTACTTGTTCATGTCGCTAAGATACTCTCTTTGACGATTCCATCGCTTGGAGCTGTAGCCCGAATTGGTGGGGAAGAATTTGTAGCCGTCTTCCCGGAAACGGATCTTAAGCAAGGACGGGTGTATGCGAATATGTTATGTGAAGCGATTCGTTCAGCAGATTGGAGCCCGATTACAGGTAACTTACCAGTGACAGCCAGTATCGGTATTGCAACGATTACTGATCACGCTCAATCGAGTTCAGAATTGCTCGCTATCGCTGATCATTATTTGTATGAAGCGAAAAAGGCGGGGCGTAATCAGGTCATTTGTGGCGAAGATATATCCAAAAATATAGAATGATTGAGAAGATATTTAGTTATTTTTAATAAATAACTTATAATTAATAACAATTAGGTGTATACTATAGAGATAGTGAATCCATAAGACCATCCATAATTAACAAGAAGGAGGTATTCATTATGTCTGAACAACACCAACATTCAGATTCATCACATTCTACTAATACATTAGGAAATATACCGATATCTGTACTTGACCTTGCACCTATTACAGCAGGTTCAACCGCAGGCGAAGCTTTTAAAAACAGTCTAGATATGGCACAACATGCTGAAAAATGGGGCTACAATCGCTACTGGGTTGCCGAGCATCATAATATGCCCGGGATTGCGAGTTCAGCAACTTCAGTAGTTATTGGCTATTTAGCCGCAGGAACTTCAACTATTCGTGTCGGTTCTGGTGGAATCATGCTTCCAAACCATGCGCCACTTGTGATTGCAGAGCAATTCGGTACTTTGGAATCGATGTATCCAGGTCGGATTGATCTAGGGCTTGGACGTGCGCCAGGTAGTGACCGTCGTACAACACTTGCATTACGCCGTCAATTGGACAGTGGAGAAGATTTCCCTGAATTGCTACAAGAATTAACTTCCTTTTTTGATGCATCAGCGACTTCTTATCACGCACCGATTCGTGCTGTACCCGGCGAAGGCTTAAATATTCCGATCTGGTTGTTAGGTTCTAGTGATTTTAGTGCTCAATTAGCTGGTCAAAAAGGATTGCCGTTTGCTTTTGCAGGTCATTTCTCACCAGATTATACACAGCGTGCATTAGCTGTCTATCGTCATCATTTTGAACCATCTGCTATTTTGGACAAACCATATGCTATGGTGGGTGTCAATGCAATTGCTGCCGATACCGATGAAGAAGCAGAATGGTTAGGTACCACGATGCAACAGCAATTCTTGAATATTATTCGTGGCAAAACAGGTCAAGTTCAACCGCCTACAGATATGTCTAGCAAATGGACACCTTATGAAAAAGATGCAGTGGAGCAACAACTACGCTCTACGATCAAAGGTGGCCCTGAAAAAGTAAAACAACAACTAACACAATATATTGCAGATACAGGTGCAGATGAATTGATTGTAACAGGTATGTTGTACGATCATCAGGCTAGACTACGCTCTTATGAAATTATTAGCGAAGTGGCTCAGATTCGTAATACTGTAAATAGTTAATCATTTTCTAAACTCATAGAACGAACTAACCGGCGATATGCTTTCGGAGCAGAGCCGGTTTTTCTTTTGAATAAAGCATGAAAATAAGATACATCATGATACCCAACCTGCTCGCTGACCTCACTAATCAACAGATCTGTAGTTCGCAACAAATCACAAGCTGCTTGAATACGTATCTTCTGTACATAATGAGACATTGATGCTCCAGTATGCTTAACAAATAAGCGATGAAGCTGACGAACACTGACTTTCATTTTTGCCGCCATCTCCGATACAGTAATAGACCCGGCATAATTAGTATGAAGTTCATGCACCATATCTTCCCATCCTGAAGAGGAGGGTTGTATCCGTAATTGAGTTTCTGTATCCAAGCGCTGTAAATGAATCAAAATCTGAATAACATAGGTATAGACCGATATCACCCAACCTTCACGACCTCGCTGATATTCTTCGTACACTTGCTCAAATAAACGCTGAAATTGTTGCCAGCGATCATCATAGTAACGATATTGCGTTTCTTTTAATAAAGGCTCAATTACCTCACTTCCCGGATAAGTAGACAACACCTCTAATAGCGAATCCGCATCAACCACACAATTGTATACAATCAACGGATCGGCATCACTGGCTGTGGAAGGGCGATATACATGAGAGATGCCCATCGGCAGAAGAAATAGGTCTCCTTTTTTGACAGAAGAGGTCACGCCATTAATGACATGACTTCCTGTACCTTCACTTACATAATTTAATTCTAAAAAATCATGAATATGTTCATGCAGTTCATATGATTCTGCGACTCGATTAATATAGATCGGAATTTCTTTGTTGAAAAAGTAGTCGCCTATCAGCGTATCTATTCTGCGTTTGATTGTCATAAGATGTTATTCCGTCCTTTCTGATGTCTGATTCACCATATAATGATGTCCGAATACACCATGTTAAACGCTTACAACTATCGTATGATAAAAAGGAATTCATCTCAAGAAAAGATCATCTCATAGATGTATATATCTTAGGATAGAAGGAGCGTGGGTCGAATGAAAGATACTCTGTTACAACCTAGTGGATTAGAAGTGATACAACTGCAATGCGAATATCGTAACGAATGGTTAGGTAGCGATCAATCTCATCCTCAATTTAGCTGGATCATTCAATCGGATCAGCGAGCCACTGTACAAGCTAGTTATCGGATACAGGTATCGCAAGATATCCAGAACTGGCAACAACTCTGTTGGGATTCTGGACATGTGAAAAGCGATCAATCGATTCAAGTTAAGTATGCAGGCTCACCTTTACAATCTCAAACACGTTATTATTATCGTGTCCAAGTTCAAGATCAATGGGAAAGAACGTCAGCATGGAGTGCTATTCAGTGGTTGGAGACGGCTTTCTTTGATCAGTCAGAGTGGCAAGCAGAGTGGATTACGTCTGAGAAGGAATGGCATAATGCGCAACCCGAATCTGTTTTTCAGCTACGCAAGTCATTGAATCTACCCAGTCGACCGATCTCTGCACGTATCTATGCCTCAGCGGCTGGATTATATGAGCTGACGATCAATGGGACGCGTGTAGGAAATGAATGGTTTACACCGGGATGGACAAGTTATAACCATCGTCATCAGTATCAGACTTATGATGTGACAGCATATCTGCACATGGGAGACAATGCGATAGGGGTAAGTCTAGCCGATGGATGGTATAGCGGTCGTCTCGGTTGGGAGAATCAGCGTCAGCATTACGGAGAACATAAAGCGTTATTGTTACAGCTTCATCTTCGGTATGAGGATGGACAAGAAATAATCATAGGTACAGATACATCATGGCAAAGTGCACCCAGTCCTATTACACTAGCTTCTATTTACGATGGAGAACATTATGATGCTTCCTTAGAACAGCAAGGTTGGGATCAACCGTTATTTGATGCTTCAGAGTGGTCCAAAGTGAAGGTGTTAGAATTGCCTTATCATCATCTGATTGCTCAAGAAAATTGGGCTGTTCGAGTGACTGAAGTGTTGACTCCTGTAGACGTTATACATACACCTGCTGGAGAAACGGTATTGGATATGGGGCAGAATATGGTAGGACGAGTACGTTTTACAGGTGTATTACCTGCTGGCGCATCATATACCTTATATCATGCTGAAATTTTAGATCAACAAGGGAACTTTTATCGGGGGAATTTGCGAACTGCTAAGCAGGCGGTTCATTATATAGCGGATGATACACAAGATCGTCAGATCAGTCATGCACCACGCTTTTCATTTCAAGGATTTCGTTATGTTCAAGTCGAAGGACTGGATCATCTCACCGATCAGCAATTACTGGAGGTGTTCACTGGAGAAGTGATGCATTCAGATATGCCTATTGCCGGTTCATTTGAATGTTCTCATCCGTTAATCAATCAGTTGCAAAGCAATATTGTCTGGGGGCAGCGAGGAAATTTTCTGGATGTGCCTACCGATTGCCCACAACGAGATGAGCGCTTAGGCTGGACAGGTGATGCACAGGTATTTATACGTACAGCAGCTTATAATTATAATATCGCACCTTTTTTCCAAAAATGGTTACGTGATCTTAGTGCAGATCAGCGCTCCAATGGTAGCGTACCGTTTGTTGTGCCTGATGTGCTAAGTGTGTTAGACGAGGAGAAAGGGGATACAGAACTGCCTGGTTCAGCGGCATGGGGCGATGCGGCTGTTATCTGTCCGTGGGTTATGTATTTGCATTATGGAGATAAGAAGTTATTGCAAGAACAATATAGCAGTATGAAGGCATGGGTCGACTATATTTACAATCAAGGCAATAATCAGCATCTATGGAATACAGGATTTCATTTTGGCGATTGGTTAGCATTGGATGCTAAAGAAAATAGTTATATGGGATCAACGCCTACGGATTTGGTAGCGACTTCCTATTTTGCTTATTCTACACGGATTGTACGTGATACGGCTGTCGTGTTGGGAGAAGTAGAAGATGAACAATTGTACAGCGAACGTCTTCAGCAGATTATTCAAGCGTACCGTCATGAATTTGTAACGCCTGCCGGACGTTTAGCTGCACCGACACAGACTGCACATGCTCTAGCCTTAATGTTTGATTTGCTAGATGAACATGATCAACAACGTACTGCTTTAGAATTGAATCGTTTAGTGATCCAAAATGGTTATCATTTAACAACTGGATTTGTAGGCACACCGTATCTGTGCTTTGCATTGTCAGATCATGGGTATCACGATACAGCGATCAAGTTATTACTCCAAGAACAATACCCATCTTGGTTATATCCTCTTTCCAAAGGCGCCACAACGATCTGGGAACATTGGGACAGTATTAAGCCAGACGGTTCATTCTGGCCGGACGATATGAACTCGTATAATCATTATGCCTATGGCGCTATAGGAGAATGGTTGTATCGTTATGTAGCAGGCCTCGATATGGATGAGAGTCTTCCAGCTTACAAGAAAGTTAAGATTCATCCGCTGTATGGAGAAGGAGAGATTACTTCTGCCCGGGCGACGTTAGAGTCTGCTTACGGTACTATTTTATGTAGTTGGATAGAAAGTGGGGAGAAGCGGCAACTGGAAGTCATTATTCCGCCAAATACCACTGCTGACGTTATCTTAGAGAATGCGCTATTATCTTCGATCCAAGAAAATGATCAGTCATTACAGGATGTTCAAGGGATTCAGACTGTAAAAGAAATCCAAAGCGCTGTTTCTGTAACGATTGGTTCTGGTCATTATCATTTTACGTATACACAGAAGCCTATCAGTTGATAACATCAGATGTATTCTCCATTTATAATCACATCAAAAAGCTCTGTTAATGCATCATTTAACAGGGCTTTTTGCATTTGGAAAATGATCTGGGTGATACGCTAAAGTGGCATAGTCATACAAGCATTGTTATAATCGTACGAAATGTGTTAGCGATTCACGAACAATATTGTAGGGTAAAACATGCATAAATTTACAATTCAATTCCTATAGATACCCCTATAATAACGTGCCCTCTCAGCACAGAACTAGAAGAACAGCTAGTCTTTGATAGCATTTTTCTTCTAGCAAAGGAGCGAAAGAGATGAACACGAGAGATTATTATTTTGATAATTTAAAATTCCTTCTGATTACATTGGTCGTTATTGGTCATTTAATTGAGCCTTTAAATGAAGATCCAGTACTGCGACCAATTTATTTGATGATTTATACATTTCATATTCCATTATTCGTGCTGATATCCGGTTACTTTGCTAAAAATATTGGTAGCGGTGATTATTTGAATAAAGTTATCAGTCGATTAATTGTGCCTTATTTGCTGTTTGAGTCATTATATTCGTTATTTGATTTCTGGATATATGATCGAGCAGAATTGAAGTTTTCTTATTTTACCCCTTACTGGTTGATGTGGTTCTTTTTAAGTATGATTTTGTGGAAAGTCGCAATGCCTTATATTATTCGTATTCGTTATGCTCTACCTATTGTTATTGGGATCGCTATACTTGCTGGATATGCAAATGATGCTCAATATTACGCCAGCGTATCGCGTACACTTGTGTTTTTCCCTTTCTTTCTAATCGGTTATTATATGGATAAATCATGGATCGAGAAGTTGCGTACCACTACAATGCGTATCATTTCAGGCGTCGGATTAATATCAACGTATGTGATAATGTCTTCGTATGGTTATATGTATAAAAAAGAATGGTTTTTCGGAAGCTTCTCCTATGAATCGTTAGGCCATCCTGAATGGAGTGCTGGACTTTATCGAGTTGCTGTCTATGTGGCTGCTGTACTGATTGGTGGAATGGTAATGATCTTGATTCCTCAGCGCTCACTTCCATGGATATCGACAATGGGGACAAATACGCTATATACGTATCTCCTACACGGATTTATTGTATTGTATCTGACAGCAGGCGATGCTTATGCTCATTTTACAACGACGACTGAGAAGTTATTATTAATTCCTTTAGGCATTATGTTAACGATGGTATTATCTTTTAGCAGTATCCGTTACCTTTTCAAATGGTTAGTCGAACCTAAAATGAAATTATTATTAAAACATAGCCAGAGTCGTTCTAATCGCAAAAGCCAGACTGAATAAACCAAGTATAGATGGAGGAACGTATGGAGGATATGAAAGTACAGCGCATCGATTGGAATACAGATCAATATCGAGCTTGCCTGGAATTACGTGATCAGGTGTTACGGCAACCTCTCGGACTCAGTATCTGGGACGATCCGTGGCAACAGGAGCAACACGATATTCATATCTGTGCCACTCTTGATAAAGACACTATCGGTGTTCTGTTATTACGTCCGCTTGATTCACAGCAAGTACAGATGAAGCAGGTTGCTGTGAGTGAAACGGCTAGAGGAAAGCAAGTGGGTAAAAAGTTGGTCGAACTCGCCGAACATATAGCAGTGACTGAAGGATATACAACGATTATGTTACATGCGCGTGAGAATGCTATTCCTTTTTATGAAAAAATGAATTACTTGTCGATCGGAGAACCTTTTACTGAAGTCGGCATTAATCATCGTCAAATGATCAAGCATTTCTCTTAAACGTTAATGAAGTATGTGTTGAACAGATCAGTAGTAGAATCTGTTGCAGATACTTCACTAACGTTTTTTTATTATGATTGATTGCGTGGGTATGAGACGGAATAGATATGACGTTCACTAGACGACTCCCTATCGGCAAGATATGATAATGAAGTATAAATCAGAACGTGTATATGAAGAAAGGAAATGATTATGTCAGCTATTTTATATTATAATGATTCATTTTTGCGAGAATGGACAACCACGATTGTCGAACGCAAGGAACAAGATGAGCAGTACTTTGTTCGTTTGGCAGAGACTGCTTTTTACCCGCATGGTGGAGGACAGCCTTGTGATACAGGAGTTATTAATGATATTGCTGTACTGGATGTAGTGAAAGAAGAAGAGGTTATCTGGCATCAAGTAGAGCGATTACCAATCGAGGATCAAGCAGACTGTCAATTGAACTGGGAACGTCGATTCGATCATATGCAACATCATACCGGTCAGCATTTATTATCAGCGACAGCACTTCAATTATTCGATGCCCCGACACTTAGTTTTCATTTGGGACAAGATATGGTCACAATAGATATTGACCGTTCATCGTTTAGTGATGCAGAAATGACTACATTAGAGCAAGCGGTTAATCAACGTATTTATAATAATCTGGCAATAAAAAGTTATTTTGTTAATGCAGAACAATTGGCTCAATTACCCATCGTCAAAATGCCTAAAGTGACTGAACATATTCGAATCGTGGAGATAGAAGGTGTTGAGTATAATGCTTGTGGAGGCACACATGTAGCGCAAACCGGGCAGATCAGCATCATCAAATTGTTCAAAGCTGAAAAACAAAAAGGGAGTATCCGTCTATATTTCAAATGCGGTGCTCGTGCTCTTCAAGATTATAACAATAGTCTGGATATTTTGAATACGCTTGCTGTCAAATTCAATACTGGTCGCAAAGACATTCTAGAACGCTTTGGCAAATGGGAAGAAGATCAACAACAACTCAAAACAGAATTAGAACAATTGCGTAAAGCTAACGATATACATGAAGCCAAGCAATTATCGTCTCAGATTCAAAATCAACAATTAACTCATATGTTTGAACACAAAACATTACCTGATTTGCAACGTATAGCGGCAAACTTGATGGCTGAGCAACCATTGATTGTACTTTTGGCAACCTCAAGTGAATACAAAGTATTTCTAGCTCAGAACGGTCATCCTCAGTTAGAATGTGGAGCTTTCTTTAAAGAGCATCTGTCGACGTTTAATGGAAAAGGTGGAGGAAGTGATCTGTCTGCACAAGCTACATTTACATCTGAAGCTGATCTCATCGCCTTTTATACTTTTGCAGAACAACAACTCGGCATTATGCATTAAATAGGGTGTCGTTTATCAGCAGAACTGATAAGTACTATAAGGCATTCTGATTGGAAGTCAATTGACCGCTACATCGCACTATGATAAGTTCAAAGAAGTAAATTAATTCTGATCACAATACTAGGAATTAGTATCGCAGGATGCTACAGATGGGGTGGATATTGTTGGAACTTCAAGTGATGAATAGTCCTTTTAATCAAGAGCAGGTCGATCTGCTAAATCGTCTTCTGCCTACGCTAAATACCACACAACGTATTTGGCTTAGTGGATATATTGCGGCATTGCCTGAAACGGCGGCAGGTCCGACAACAGCAAGCGCTGTTGCTACGCCAGTAGAGACAAGCCCTACAACAACAGAAACGGTATCCTTTTCCAAAGACGTAACGATCCTTTTTGGATCACAGACTGGTAATAGTAACGGCTTAGCGAAAAAGATGTCTAAAAAATTAGAAGAGCAAGGTTTTCAGATTACACTTTCATCGATGGGCGACTTCAAGCCTAATCAATTGAAAAAAGTAGAAAATCTGCTGATCGTGGTAAGTACTCAAGGAGAAGGAGATCCGCCGGATAATGCGATTCCTTTTTTCGAATTTGTGCATAGTAAACGAGCGCCTCAATTAGAACATGCACGCTTTGCAGTGTTGGGATTGGGCGATACTTCATATGAATTCTTTTGCCAGACTGGAAAAGATTTCGACAAGCGCTTAGCAGAGTTGGGTGCAGAACGTCTTGTACCTCGTGTTGATTGTGATGTGGATTTCGAAGAACCGGCAACAGCATGGATGAATGATGTACTGGCTGCTTTGACGCAATCGGCAACCGCTTCAGCTAGTTCTGCTACGACAGATCAACCCACGGTATCCAGTACAGTTGAATCAGAATATACACGGACGAATCCTTTTCAAGCTGAAGTATTGGAGAATCTTAACCTGAACGGACGTGGTTCCAGTCGGGAGACTCGCCATATTGAACTTTCATTAGAAGGTTCACATCTGGAATACCAACCTGGCGATAGTCTGGGTGTCTATCCACAGAATCATCCGCAATTAGTTAATGATATCATCTCTGCAATGAGCTGGAATAGTGATGATATCGTTACGATTAGCAAACATGGCGATCAAGCTTCTCTACACGAAGCGTTGCTTCATCATTATGAGATTACAACAGTTACCAAGCCGATTGTTCAGCAATTAGCAGAATTATCTTCAAGTGATGAACTAAAAGCATTAGTCGCACCGGGTCGTGAACAAGACCTTCGTGCTTATATCAGCGGCATTGATCTGCTGGATCTGATACAAGATCATTCTTTTGCAGGCGTGTCTGCCCAAGAATTCACTTCAGTATTACGTAAAATTCCTGCACGTTTGTATTCGATTGCAAGTAGTCCACAAGCTTTCCCAGAAGAAGTTCATGTTACTGTTCGAGCGGTTCGTTATGAAGCACGAGGTCGTGAACGTTATGGCGTATGCTCGGTTCATTTGGCAGAGCGTCTAGAAGCGGGTGATACATTACCTGTCTATATTCAGCATAATGATAATTTCCGTTTACCTGAGAATCCAGAGACACCGATTATTATGATCGGCCCGGGTACAGGAGTAGCGCCTTTTAGAGCATTTGTTGGAGAACGTGAAGAAACAGGAGCTTCTGGTAAGTCATGGTTATTCTATGGAGATCAGCATTTTGCTACTGATTTCTTGTACCAGACCGAATGGCAACGCTGGCTTAAAGATGGTGCGTTAACTCGTATGGATGTTGCTTTCTCCCGTGATACAGCTGACAAAGTCTATGTACAGCACCGCATGTTAGAACGTAGCAAAGAGTTATTCGAGTGGCTTCAAGAAGGTGCGGCTATCTATGTATGTGGTGATGAGAAACAGATGGCGAACGATGTACATTTA
The DNA here is from genome assembly GCF_028594455.2 of Paenibacillus sp. PK4536. Classification (NCBI taxonomy): domain Bacteria; kingdom Bacillati; phylum Bacillota; class Bacilli; order Caryophanales; family Paenibacillaceae; genus Paenibacillus; species Paenibacillus sp. PK4536. The sequence goes on along the minus strand of NZ_CP126313.1, from coordinate 3,799,276 downwards.
ACACTTGAACAAATTATCGCTCAAGAAGGTCAATTAAGCCCTGAAGAAGCGACTGAATATTTAACACGGATGCAACAGGAAAAACGTTATCAACGGGATGTGTATTAAACGTTCAAGGTTCCAAGCGGTTGAACTTGATTCATTCTGTAGATATCGAGAGGAGACAGTTAGATGGGGAATCTAGAAAAAGAAAAACCGTATCCTCCACATGATCGAGCGCATAGCGATGTTGAGGATATCAAACGCAATAGTAATTATTTACGAGGTAGCTTAGAGGAAACATTGAAAGATCCGATTACCGGTTCGATTCCAGAAGATGATAACCGTCTAATGAAGCATCATGGTAGCTACATGCAGGATGATCGTGATCTACGTACCGAACGTAATAAGCAGAAGTTAGAACCTGCTTATCAATTTATGCTACGTGTGCGTGCTTCTGGTGGTGTGGTGACACCGGAACAATGGCTGATGATGGATAGTATTTCTCATAAATACGGCAACGATACGATTCGCTTAACGACACGTCAATCGTTTCAGTTGCATGGTGTATTGAAATGGAATTTGAAAAATACGATTCGTGAAGTTAACGAGTCGTTACTGAGTACACTTGCGGCTTGTGGAGACGTGAACCGTAACGTGATGTGTAATCCGAATCCCTATCAATCAGATGTACATGCTCAAGTGTACGAGTGGGCTTGTAAAGTCAGTGATCATCTCGATCCGAAGACAAGAGCGTATCACGAGATCTGGTTGGATGAAGAGAAGATTATCGACAGCAATGATGTAGAACCAGAACCGATCTATGGCGCAGTCTATTTGCCACGTAAGTTCAAGATTGGGATTGCGGTTCCACCTTCTAATGATGTAGATGTATTTTCACAAGATTTAGGCTTTATCGCTGTGGTCGAAAATGATGTATTGCTCGGATTCAACGTTTCAGTGGGTGGCGGTATGGGCATGACACACGGAGATGACAAAACATATCCGCAAGTGTCTAAAGTGATCGGATTCTGCACACCAGAACAAATGATTGATGTGGCTGAGAAAACAGTCACGATACAGCGTGACTATGGTGATCGTGCGGTACGTAAGCATGCTCGCTTCAAGTATACGATTGATGATCGTGGTCTACAGTGGTTTATAGACGAACTACATGAGCGTCTAGGCTGGCAGTTGCAGAGTGCACGTGCATTCCATTTTGATCATAATGGAGATCGTTACGGTTGGGTAAAAGGCAGTAATGGCAGATCCCACCTGACTTTATTTATTCAAAATGGACGGATTATGGATGATGGTGATTATCAGTTGATGACAGGCTTACGTGAAATTGCCAAAATTCATGATGGTGACTTCCGCCTCACAGCTAACCAAAATCTAATTATTGGCAATGTAAGCAATCGCAAAAAGAAAAAGATTGAAGAACTGATTGAGCGTCATCAATTAACCGCAGGTGCTCATTATTCTGCTCTTCGTCGTAATTCGATGGCTTGTGTATCGTTACCAACATGTGGAATGGCGATGGCAGAAGCAGAGCGTTATTTACCTGAGTTGATTGATAAGATTGAACCGATCTTAGAAGAAGCAGGTCTACGTGATGAAGATATCGTGATTCGTATGACAGGTTGTCCTAATGGATGCGCACGTCCAGCACTCGCGGAGATTTCATTTATTGGTAAAGCTCCTGGGAAATACAATATGTATCTAGGCGGTAGCTTTACAGGGCATCGTCTAAACAAGCTATACAAAGAAAACATTGGTGAAGAAGAGATTTTGAACTCACTACGTCCGATGGTGAATCAATATGCCAAAGAACGGATCGCTGGCGAGCATTTCGGTGATTTTGTAATTCGTGCAGGTTATGTAGAAGAAGTATTAGACGGTATGCAGTTCCATGCTTAATGATTAGTATCTCAGCTACAATTTAAATGATTATATCCAAATCCTTTACAGTACCTTTTATGCTGTAAAGGATTTTTTTATGTATTTCAATTATAAAATCTCCGCAATTATAACGTTGAGTTGTTAACGATTTCCCCCTATAATAAAACGAGGAAAAAAGTCTAACAGAAAAGGTGTTATATCAACCATGAGTATATTAAATGTAGAGAAGTTAAGTCACGGATTTGGTGATCGTGCTATTTTTAAAGATGTATCATTTCGTCTGCTAAAAGGCGAGCATATCGGCTTAATCGGAGCGAATGGTGAAGGTAAGTCTACTTTTATGAATATCGTTACAGGCAAATTACAGCCAGATGAAGGTAAAGTAGAATGGTCGAAGCGTGTACGTGTAGGTTATTTGGATCAACATGCTATTCTGGATAAAGGCATGAGTATTCGTGATGTATTAAAAGGTGCTTTCCAATACTTGCTTGATATGGAGCAAGAGATGAATGATATGTACGGCAAAATGGGAGATGTGACTCCTGAAGAACTAGAAGAATTGTTAGAGCAAGTGGGTACGATTCAAGATACACTAACTGCTCAAGATTTCTACTTGATCGATGCCAAAGTCGATGAAACGGCGCGTGGTCTAGGATTAACAGATATCGGTCTTGATAAAGATGTGAACGATCTCAGTGGTGGTCAACGTACCAAAGTCTTACTTGCCAAATTGCTGCTTGAAAAACCAGATATCCTTTTGCTGGATGAGCCGACCAACTATCTAGATGAAGTGCATATTGAATGGTTGAAGCGCTATTTGCTTGATTATGAGAATGCTTTTATTCTGATCTCTCATGATATTCCTTTCTTAAATAGTGTGATCAATATTATTTACCATATGGAAAATCAGGAATTAAGCCGTTATGTAGGCGATTATGATTACTTCCAAGAAGTCTATGATATGAAAAAACAACAGCTCGAATCTGCTTTCAAGCGTCAACAACAAGAGATTTCACAGTTAAAAGACTTTGTAGCACGTAACAAAGCAAGTGTAGCGACTCGTAATATGGCGATGTCCCGTCAGAAGAAGCTGGATAAAATGGATGTGATCGAACTTGCACAAGAACGTCCGAAACCGCAGTTCAACTTCAAAGTCGGTCGTACCGCAGGCAAATTGATTTTCGAAACGAACAATTTGATTATTGGTTATGATGAGCCATTGTCCAGACCGCTTGATCTCAAAATGGAACGTGGTCAAAAAATCGCTTTAGTCGGTGCCAATGGTATTGGTAAAACGACATTACTACGTAGCATTCTAGGCGAAATTCAAGCGATTTCGGGTACGGTACAACGTGGAGAACATCAGCAAATTGGTTATTTTGAGCAAGAAATGAAAGGCGACAATTACAATTCTTGTATTGAAGAGATTTGGAAAGAGTTCCCTTCGTATTCCCAGTTCGAAGTTCGTGCTGCACTAGCCAAATGTGGACTAACGACCAAGCATATCGAAAGTAAAATTGCTGTACTGAGCGGTGGCGAAAAAGCTAAAGTTCGTCTCTGTAAATTGATCAATCGTGAAACGAATATTCTTGTACTGGATGAGCCAACGAACCATTTGGATGTCGATGCCAAAGACGAGCTTAAACGTGCGCTTCAAGCGTACAAAGGCAGTATTTTGATGATCTCTCACGAACCTGAATTCTATCGTGATATCGTGACAGAGACTTGGAATTGTGAAGATTGGACAACAAAAGTATTTTAATTTAATAAATAGAGATTACAGTAGAAAGAGTGCTTACAGGCACTCTTTTTTATTGTTTATTTTTAAATGTATATATTGATATAAAAGTTATTGTATAATGTAAAACGAAGTCTAATCTTACATTAATAAGAGAGATCGACTACTTTTTATTCATTTCAAAGGAGAATCAAATGAACAATCTGGAGATTGCTTTATTGATCGTGATTGGTTTAATTGCTGTAGGGATTATCATGACAGGTCTACGTTGGATGAGTCTGAGTAACAAACGTAAGCAAAGTGGAGCAGTTGTGGAACCTAGCCATGGTGTTCTTGCCTTTACACCTGAAGAAATTGCGAAAAAACTGCTGTTTGTTTTTCTCAATACTGAATTTCTGTTTGTTGCTCTTTATCTATTAATCTATGTCAAATCCACTACAGCTAATATGATTGCTTATGTACTGCTTGCTGTATATATTGTCGGCACGATCTATAATATTATTGTAAATATCCGTAAGTTCAAGACCAATGAATAAATGAATAAGGGTCAATAGGATTGAATGGAGAAGTACATAGATACAAGGTTATCCTGACGAAACATTCCGTCCTAAAGGCAAATGAACATCTGCTGAAAGTGCTGTTATTTGGAAAAGATGACTGGATATGCACGTTATTGTGAACCAAAATGAACAGAAACAGCAGGAATGAACTTGTTCACGCATCTTTTTACGAGTATAATTAGACACTGACTGATTATATAGATTTAATATTAGAAAGAGAGCGGGATAACTATGGGCCGTAAATGGAATAATATTAAAGAGAAGAAAGCTTCAAAAGATGCTAACACAAGTCGTGTCTATGCCAAATTTGGAGTTGAAATTTATGTAGCTGCGAAGAAAGGCGATCCCGATCCGGAAACTAACCGTGCATTGAAAGTCGTTGTTGAACGCGCAAAAACATATAACGTACCTAAAGCGATTATCGATCGTGCACTTGAAAAAGCAAAAGGTAGCGGAGATGAGCAGTATGCTGAACTTCGTTATGAAGGCTTTGGTCCAAATGGTTCTATGATTATTGTGGACGCTTTAACTAATAACGTAAACCGTACTGCACCAGAAGTTCGTTCTGCTTTTAACAAAAACGGCGGTAATATGGGTGTGGCTGGTTCTGTTGCTTACATGTTCGATTCTACAGCAGTAATCGGAATCACAGGCAAAACAGCAGATGAAGTCTTGGAAATTTTGATGGAAGCAGATGTTGATGCTCGCGATATTCTTGAAGAAGATGAAGCGGTTATTGTCTATGCTGAACCGGATCAATTCCATGCTGTACAAGAAGCGTTCAAAGAAGCCGGTGTTACTGAATTTACCGTTGCTGAATTAACGATGTTGCCACAAAATTACCTTACTCTTCCGGATGAAGCAGCGTATGCACAATTTGAAAAATTAATTGATGCGCTTGAAGACTTGGAAGATGTACAACAGGTTTATCACAATGTAGAGTTCGAAGACTAAGATTCTACGTATGTAGTAGGATATATGATAGATTACTTTAAGCCCTTTGCCTGTTTATTCGGTAGAGGGCTTTTGTATATAATTACATATTGTTTGAGAAAGGTGACTCTGCGGGTAAAGAATGAATTATGTCGAAAGATTAAATAAAGAATAGACTATAGGAAATGAGAAGGTGACTGTACATGAAAAAAAATATTGCAGATTCAGTTGTAGAATCATTAATCAATGCAGGTGTTAAACGCATTTACGGAATCGTAGGCGATTCATTGAACGCTATTATGGATTCTGTACGTCGATCCGGTCAAATCCAGTGGATTCATGTTCGTCATGAAGAAGTGGCTGCTTTTGCCGCAGGAGCAGAAGCGGAATTAGAAGGTAGTATTGCTGTCTGTGCAGGAAGTAGTGGCCCGGGTAATCTGCATTTAATTAATGGATTGTATGATTGTTATCGCAATCGTGTACCTGTGCTAGCCATTGCTGCTCATATTCCAAGTGATGAGATTGGAAGTAGTTATTTTCAGGCGACACATCCAGAACAAATTTTTCAAGAATGTAGTGCTTTTTGTGAAACGATTATGACAGAGAAGCAAATGCCACGTACGATCAACATGGCGATCCAGACAGCTATAGCGCAATCTACAGTATCCGTTATTATTTTACCCGGAGATATTGCTGCACTAGAAGCAGGAAAACATCCTGTATCTGAAATTCCCGGTCATGTGACTCGTCCAGTCGTTCACCCTTCCACAGATGAATTGCAAAAGCTAGCCACCTACTTAAACGAAGGCAAAAAAATCAGTCTATTATGTGGTGCAGGATGTAAAGGTGCTCATGCTGAAGTGATGCAATTAGCAGAACGATTGCAATCTCCAATGGTGACTGCGCTTAGAGGGAAAGAACATTTAGAATATAACAATCCTTATTTTGCAGGTTTATCAGGATTGATCGGTTATTCTTCCGGTTATCATACGATGATGGATTGTGATGTACTCTTAATGTTAGGTACTGATTTCCCGTATCGTCAATTTTATCCTGAGAAAGCCATTATTTTGCAAGTGGATATTGATCCTTCTCATATCGGAAGACGGACAAATGTGAATTACGGACTCTGCGGAGATGTCAAACATACGATAGAACAATTATTACCTTTACTTACAACAGTACATGATTCGAATCATTTGCAGAAATGTGTAGATCGTTATACCAAAGTACGCGAAGGACTAGATGAATTAGCTGTTGGCAAACCAGGGCATACTCCAATTCATCCGCAATACCTCATGAAACTGTTAAGTGATGCAGCGACTGATGATGCGATCTTTACAGCAGACGTCGGGACGCCAACAGTATGGGCGGCTCGTTATCTACAAATGAACGGTCAACGTCGTCTTTTGGGCTCATTTAATCATGGGACGATGGCAAATGCACTTCCACAAGCGATCGGAGCGCAAGCCACCGCTCCAGAGCGTCAGGTGATCTCTTTATCCGGTGATGGTGGGTTATCGATGTTAATGGGCGATCTATTGACGTTAAAACAACATCAATTGCCTATCAAGACTGTTGTCTTCAATAACGGCGCACTTGGCTTTGTCGAACTGGAAATGAAAGCAGCAGGTTTTCTTGAAACAGGGACTTCGCTTGTGAACCCTGACTTTTCGGCTGTAGCAAATGCGTTAGGCATTATGGGGATTCGAGTTGAAGATCCTGCTGACCTTCCTTCTGCAATTGAGCGTATGCTTGCTCATGATGGTCCTGTACTACTTGATGTGGTCATTAACCGTCAAGAACTATCCATGCCACCGAAAATCACACTCAAACAAGCAGAAGGATTTACAGTATGGAGTATGAAAGCGATCCTTAATGGACGTGGTGATGAGATCATTGATTTGGCAAAAAGTAATCTTTTACGTTAAATCATTTCTTTTGGGTAATAGATAGTATGAGAAAACAAAGAAAAACACAAGGAGGTACTCTTATGGGTAACCCGATTAAAGATATCAAAAAAAGTATCGACAAATGTAAAGCCACCGCAGACCAGATCAAATTGACTTTGGATGATGTCAAAAAAGATGTAGATGGTGTAAAGAAAAATGTAGATCGTATTAAAGGTGAAGCGCAACAAAAGTCTGCTGACTTGAAAGTAGCAATGGCGACGATTAAAGGAGCAGGGGATAATACCAAAGAAATCGGTAACTCATTCATGTTATGTCTGCATGAAGTGAAAGCACTATTTTCGATGAAAGAAGAATCAACGTTGACGACATCTACGTCTACTTATTCTGAAAGCACAGGTGAACATCAACCTTCACTTCAATCCTCATCTCGTTATTAATCATCATAAACAAATCAACAGGATCATCTGCATACTTTTGTGCATATGATCCTGTTTTTTTGTAATTCAATCATTAACATACAAGATCATACAAGACTTGGTCACAATTGAGAGTCACTAGATATTCAAAATAAGTTCGACAATTCTGTGTTATAATCAATCTATATTACATAGAGGTCGAGGTGTCTGAATCATGGCAAATGAATTAATACATTCTTTAAACGAACAAATGAACTTTGAATTTTATTCGGCGCATACGTATATGGCAATGGCTGCTTACTGTTCAGGAGAAAGTCTGGATGGATTTGCTAACTTCTTTATTGTTCAAGCAGAAGAAGAACGTTTCCATGCGATGAAAATCTACAAATTTCTAAATGACCGTGGATACCGTGCTACACTTACAGCGATGCCTGAACCAACCAACGAATACACATCGATGCTTGATGTATTTGAACATGGCTATGCACATGAGAAACGAAATACAGAGAAGTTTTATCATCTGGCAGATTTAGCGCTTAATGAGCGTGAACATGCAACCATCTATTTCTTGAAATGGTTTATTGATGAGCAAGTAGAAGAAGAGGCTTTGTTCGATAATCTAATCCAAAAGTTACGTCGTATTGAACAAGACAGTAATGCTTTCTATATGATGGATACCGAATTTGCTGGACGTTCGTTCACTGCTCCTGCACTATAATAAAATAAAAAACTAAAATCCAAAAAGCCTACCTTTTACGGTAGGCTTTTTCATGGAAAGAAATAATATGACGAAATAGAGATTCTCCTTGATCATCGACAACAAAGTCAGCTTGTACAGGTAATACCATTGCACGATAAGGTTCGGGAACCCAGATATATTGATGTACATAAGAGGTCGCAATAAAGCCGCACTTTTCCCAAAATAATAATCGGCTTTGATTCAGCGGAGTATCCTCAGCTTCCACTTCGATCACAATAGCCGCCAAAGAATACTCCTGAATCGCCCATTGCTTGATCTGTTCCAAAAAAGACATCCCAATTCCTTGATCACGCCAATCGTGATGCACAGCCATATAATCAATAATTAATATATATTCAGCAGAAGAACCGACCAGACCCGTGATCGCCATCGCTATTACCTGATCTTGATCCATTAAAGCATGAATAAACGTATGATTTTGCTCCAGCATGGTACGCAATATCCTTTTGGGCTTCGCTCCATGTGGAAATGCTTCTTCATAAATAGGTTGAATCTTTTGCCATAATGATTCATCCCATGTTGTAGTTGTAACCCATTGTAATGATGTCATACCGTTCTCCCTCCACAATATCGCTTTCCTTATTCTATTAGACCAAACATCCTATATTCTAACCAACGTAAAATATTTCATTTCCTTCTTAGGTAAAAAGAGGTAAAGTTAGAAATAATATAAATGATTATTAAGTCACATTAGTATGGTTTCTATCTTTTTTTCTATATTTTTCTTAAAGGAGTTTTTGTATGAGTTCTGCCACTAACTATAGAGCATCGTATCAGTCCTATTTAACCCGTCAAGATGTAGATGGTTCCAAAATGAGGTACATATTTATTATCAATACAGCCGATAGTCTACAGCGGTATATGAAGCGTAATAATATGCAATCCGTCTTGACCAAGCTGTCACCGTTATCGATGTTCGGTGATATTGAAGTGATCGCCCAGACCGAAGGATCTTTTTACAAGTTACCTCATTTTGCAGAAGTGACCGCTTCTCATTATATGAAAACACATATTTACGGTAAAGATCCATTACGTGGAGAAAAAATAGATTTATTCGCAGAACTATTTCATACCAGTGAATTAACACATATTATCTGGTTTACAGATGAAGAAGTTACACCGTATACACGAGTCATTCAATCGATGAATGCACCGCATATGTTCTGGAATTTTGTATCGATTAAAGGATCACCTTTACGGTGTGCTGGAAAACCACCTAAAAATATTATGCTAACGCATATTCCTAAGATTTCTAGTCTAGCTACTTCGGTATTATATCGTAAATTGTTGAATAAATTTGCGCAGTATGTAAACAAAACAGATTTACCGATGCATGGACGAGTACGCATCAGTCAGATCGAAAACATAGCAGATTCACAACATGTGATCAAAGGCTCCAAATCCAAAGTAGAACAAACCAATCTCAAAGTAGGGATCGGTTGGAAAACAGTCGAAGGGGAATGTCTAAGCGCGGCGATGTTGCTTGCCAATAATCAATTAGCTGATGCTGAAAATATCGCTTTTTTCGGTAATAAATCCACGATCGGGATGACCCATGTCGATGGACGAGAATTACCAACAGAAGATATGGAGCAATACACTGTCAATCTATCGGCAGTAGAGCAAGCAGGGCAAGATAAGATTCTATTTTCACTGGTTATGCCTGATGGTACGCCTGAACAATTATATATTCGTGTGCTCACTTACGATAATCGTGAATTGATTCGTTTTCATATTGATATGGAGACATGTGCTTCTAATACAGCGCTAGAATTGGGTGCATTATACTACTACAAGCAAGAATGGCGCTTTAATGCTATCGGGAACGGTTATAATGCTGGCATGGAAAAGATCGGTGCCAATTATGGGATTCCTGATCTGACGGATACGTATAATTTCACGCCAGAAGTGTTAGAAGATATCGCTTTAAATGGTAAAACGTTTGAGTATCATATGCAGGATTTGTTTACCAAATTAGGCTATGAAGTCGAAGTCCCTACCAGTGATCCTTATGCTCCTGATTATGGGGTGGATCTGATTGCGATCAAAGGCGGAGTACGCAAAGCGGTGCAGTTAAAATGCTTTAGCAATGTGGTTCCAATCAAAGCTGTACAAGAAGTATATGCAGGCGCAAGAATGTACAATTGCGACAAATATATGGTTGTAGCAACAAATTATTTTAGCCGTGCTGCGCTACAATTAGCAGAACAATTAGATGTAGAAATATGGGATAAAATGCAGTTAGCCAAAGTGGAAGATCGTTTGCGCTCACGTATCGGAGTCTCTGATGAAAGTGAACTCAAGCTCAAATTATCTAAAAAAGATGTAGAAGACGAGATTGATATCGATATTTCTGCTTTTCTCGTCGATGGATCGGATCAATGTCAAAGTGATGAAGATTTAATTTTCTACAATCAGACTGATCACCCGAGTGGATGTATACGATTGATCAACGATAATGCATGGGAAAAAATGATGTATATCGATCTATCCATTTTGCCTGCATATTGCGAGAAAATTGTGATTGTAGGTTCACTCGATGCGTATAAGCAAAAAGTGGAATTGACGATTGATAATGAACTGAACTTGTATCATACGTTTGAATATATGCCGAGTACAGTATGTGATACACTCGTATTAGGTCAATTCCGCAAAATCGATGGGGAATGGGCATTTACCACTTCGGAAACGTATTTTGTCGGTGGATTAGAAGAAGCTTGCAAAATGTATGGTCTAACTACGGGTTAACTGTTAGTGCTGTATGTTCATCAATAGATTCATGTTCAATATAAGATAGAAAGTCGCTCTACGTAGCGGCTTTTTTACTTTTTTTTCAACGATACAAGGTACATAAGTTATCATTCTAATGATAATACGATCTATGCCATTCTATAAATCTGCAATATCGTACAAGACTTTTAACAATAATATTGATTAAAATAGAATCAGAACCCAGCAGGTTAGGAGGATAACAAGATGGCAAATGAACTCAGGACATTACATTTGGATACTCAGCTTCAGATAGAAGCTTATCAATTTCAAGGTATTATGCAGAAATTTTCTCCTCATTTTCATGAGTATTATGTGATCGGATTTATTGAAGCAGGTCAAAGGCAATTGATCTGTAAAGGGAAAGAATACATTATTAATCCGGGTGATTTACTGTTATTTAATCCATATGATATTCATAGCTGTGAACAGATCGATCATCTCACTCTGGACTACCGCTGTATCAACGTTAGTATTGATGTGATGCGAGAGTTTAACCAAGGAGAACTTCCTTATTTTGCTTACAATGTACTTGTAGATCATCCATTAACTCAGACGTTAAAGCAGTTACATTCATCTATTGTGAGCGCAGAAGATCAGCTTGCCAAAGAAGCACTATTCCAGCAATTACTACAATCTTTGATTGAGCAATATACAGATATGTCTGTGCAACATGCACATGCAGTATCTCATCAACACCCAGATATCCAGACCGTCTGTCATTACCTGGAGCAACATTATTCGCAGACCGTGACGCTGGCTGAATTAAGTGATCTGATAGGCTATAACAAATATCAATTGATTCGTGCTTTTCAAGATGAGAAAAAGATTACTCCTTACAATTACTTGGAGACGATACGTATTAACAAAGCGAAAGAACTGCTAGAGCAAGGCACACCTTTGATCGAAGTCGCTATACACACAGGATTCAGTGATCAAAGCCATTTCAGCAAGTTTTTCAAAAAAATGGTCGGTCTAACACCCAAGCAGTATCTCAATGTCTTTCGACAAGAACGGTTGAGTTCTTAAATGGAACATCTGTTGACCTACATATTAATGGCTGTGTTGATGTCGATGTTACCGGGTACAGATACGGTATTGATTATGCGGAATTATTTTGCCTATGGAGCCAAAGGGGCTTATTATACTGTAATTGGTATTGCAACAGGATTGTTGTTCTGGACATGTATTGCGGTGTTAGGTCTTTCTGTAGCGATCTCGCAATCTGTTTTTGTTTTCAATCTGATTCGATATGTAGGAGCAGCATACTTATTGTATATCGGGATTAGAGTATTATTGACCCGAAGTCATTTGCAAATTCAATCTTTACAACCTACCGATTCATCTGTGATGATGCATCAGCCTACCAAGCATTACAAAGAATCATTGTTACAAGGTATGATCAGTAATATTCTAAATCCCAAAACAGTGCTCGTATATGTTACTTTTATTCCTCAATTTATTGATACAGAAGGGCATGTGCATCAGCAATTACTGTATCTAGGATTGATTCTAACGTTGATTGCTGTAATCTGGTTTATCGTATTAGTCGGATTACTTCAACATCTTCAACACGTATTACAAAAGCCTAAAGTACAGCTTGTTTTCCAAAAGTTAACCGGACTTGCGCTAATCGGATTTGGTGTGAAAACAGCTCTATAATTATTTAGGTAGTAATTTTAAGTGTAGGTTTTATATGAGCGATTATGTATAACTTTGACTCCCATTATAAGAAGGATAGCAAGACGAATGGGTCGTTCAAAACCTTTGTTTGTTTTCTATAGTATGCCTTGTCTTGACAAGTCGATAGCATTTCCCACATACTAAATAAACCCTATTTATTATGTATTAGGAAAGGTTATTATGAAAAAGATAAGTACTCATTTAATCAAAGAAATTAATCTAAGCAATGTGCGCCGTGTGATGAAAGATATCGAAGTCGGTACTAAGCCACAGATCGCTGAATTGACTCAATTAAGTGTTGTTACCATTAACTCATTGATCAAAGAATTAGTGGAACAGGGCGAGATTGCTGAAGACAAAATGATTCCTTCTAATGGTGGTCGACCGGCTTTGACCTATCGTTATAATTATAATTTCAGTATGGCTCTGGTCATCTATATGAATGTAAAGCAAGGCAAAGATACCACTTCGGCAAGTGTTATCAATTTACGAGAAGATATTTTAGAAAAAAAAGAGTATCATATGCCGATCTTTGAACGTGAAAGCTTTTACGAAATGATCGATTATTATCTTGCTCGTTATCCTGCCATCAAAGTGATAGGAGTGGGCATCCCGGGACAAGCAATCGACGGACAGATTATTGTAAGTAGCCACCCTAATCTACAAGGTGTGCGTATGAGTGAAGATATTCAATCTCATTTTGGTATTCCAGTTGTGTTGGAAAATGATATTAATGCTGCGATTACTGGATATTATGTACAGCAGGAATCACCACAAGAACAATGCATCGTAGGGATGTATTTTCCAGAGAAGTATTGTCCGGGTATGGGAATCCATCTGAATGGGCAATTGATCAAAGGGAAACATGGTATGGCAGGAGAGATTAAGTTTTTGCCAATCAATATTGATTGGGAAAGCGATCTTAGCAAAGATACTTTTCTAGAAACGCTGTGTCATTTAGTTCAGACGACGAATGCTATTCTAGCACCACAACAGATCATTATGTATCAAAGTTATATTCAAGAAGAAGAGTGGGCTCCGTATTGGGAAGCATATCAAGTGAAGCGTGCTATGCCTTCTTATCCTGAACTTATTTTCCTAGATTCATTCCATGATGACTTTGAAATTGGAATGAAATGGTTAACACTCAAAGCATTAGAACCCTTTCTATCGCATATTCCGAATATTTAAATACTCTCATTACGCAATGAGAGTATTTTTTTATAAATAAAGTAAGATCGTATTGACAGTTAATACAGTCTATTGCATACTTAATAAATATTCTTTATTAAGTTGGTTTATTTAATTAGATATTATCATGTTGGAGGGGTATTGTCGGATGGCTACTTGGTTTCTTATTGTTATTTATCTTGCATTTATCAGTTTAGGGATTCCGGATGCATTGCTTGGTTCAGCATGGCCGGTCATGCATCCACAAATTGGAGCTTCACTTGAATCTGCTGGCTTATTATCTATGATTATTGCAGCAGGTACGATTGTATCCAGTCTAGCAAGTGGAACGATTATCAAAAAATGGGGAACCGGGCAGCTTACATTATTTAGCTGTGCGTTGACGGCTAGTGCTTTGCTAGGATTTTCATTTGCTCCTTCGTTATTATGGTTAGCTTTATTAGCTATTCCATTAGGGCTTGGTGCAGGCGCAGTAGATGCTGCACTTAACCATTATGTAGCCAATCATTATAAAGCCCATCATATGAGCTGGTTGCACTGCTTCTGGGGAGTCGGAGCAATGACAGGACCGATCATTATGTCTTATTTTATCGCTAAACATGGATCATGGCGTGAAGGATATTCGACGGTATCTATGATTCAATGGGGACTGGTTCTTATCTTACTAGTTACTTTACCCCTTTGGAAAAAAGTAGCGAACCTTCAACAATCCAAAGTCGATCATAACGACCTATCTGATCCATCATCGGAACCGACAAATGATACTTCTACAGATGTGAATTCAAAAAAGGTTCATCCGATCCGTATCAAAGGCGTAAAGATGACATTGATTGCATTTCTATTCTACTGTGGAGTAGAATCGACTGTCGGCTTATGGGGTGCTAGTTATCTTGTAGGTGCTAAATCAATGACTGCTGAAACCGCCGCTCTGTGGGTGTCTTTGTATTATGGCGGCATTACCGTAGGTCGATTGATAACCGGCTTTATTACGATGAAAGTCAACAATCGTATTTTGATTCTGGCAGGTCAGATTATCGCAGTGAGTGGAGTAGTGCTTATGTTACTTCCTTTACCTAATATCGCCAGTATGATCGGGTTAATTTTGATCGGTGTAGGCTTCGCACCTGTGTATCCAGGATTAATCCATGAAACGCCACATCGCTTCGGTAAAGTGAATTCAGCTCAACTGATTGGATACCAGATGGCAGTTGCTTATACAGGAACTACCTTTTTACCACCGCTATTCGGTGTTTTAGCATCTCAATGGAGTATTCAGTTGTTTCCTATTGTCGTGCTGATCTTTATAGTAGGGATGTTGTTAAGCTCTGAATCTGTAAATGTAGCACTCAAAAAAAGACAATCAAACCACTATTAATAACATCTTATTTTTTCGGACTTCTAATGACTACTGTATCTACTTAAAGTAGGAAATTGTTTGTATATCTGACTGAATAGAAAGAAGGGAGTATTATGTTACTCATTTCAGGATTAATTCTATGGATGTTATTATGTATTGTCATTTTATTCGGTGCTAGTTATGCAGCAACAGACAAAGTCCCAGATCTAGACAAGAAGAACTCTAAATCAGATGATCCATTTGCTTATTTATTTCCTTTATAACAAAGCTCTTTATTATAGAAATCTTTTTTCAAGTGTTTAGTAATCTATCTTTCTTATAAATACCTTTGCTATATTAGTAATAGTATTTATAAGAAAGGAGCTACATATATGTGTGCATTATATCAGAATCAAACAGCTGTTTTTTTAGGAGATAGTATTACCTTTGGTTATGAATTAAAAGAAGGAGAACAAGCGTATCCTGCTTTAGTTAGCGAAAGCTTAGGTTTGAATTCTTATGAAAATCACGGGATCTCTGGAAGCAGTGTATCTAGTGGCGGATGGGAACCGATGTGTGAACGATATCAACATATGAATAGAGACGCAGATATCATCTTTTTTATGGGGGGTCGAAATGATTTCTCCTCATTAGAAAATGAATTTGGAGATATAAATACTTCTGCCGATGATACATATACTTTTTATGGGGCTTTAAAACATATTGCTGAGGGACTTATTCAATATTATCCGGATCGCTTAATTGTCTTTTTGACTCCACCTCATGGATCAAGCAATAGCGTACCTGAGCATTTACCGAACACAACAACAGGTAAAATCTATAGCGATTACGTTCAAGCTGTACGAGAAGTCGCTTCGCTCTATTCTTTTCCTTGTTGTGACCTATGGAATACAGCAGGGATTCAGCCTCTACTGGAAGTTCACAAAAATATGTATTTTACAGGAGAAAACGGTATACCTGACGGACTGCATCCTAATCAAAAAGGGCATGAGCGATTAGCCAATCGGATCGTTGGATTTATGAAAACATTATAAAAGAATACGTTATAACCTAAAGGCTGATAGACCTATCAGCCTTTTTTTGTTGCATGTAATATATTCAGTCCACCCATAACGATCAGAACAACACTTTCAGCTAAATTAGATGGAGATTGTTCATGACTTTGTTTCCAACGATAAGCCGCTCCGTATATTGCCCAGCTAATCATGGTCGCTGCTGTTGCTAATGTATGCTCATCAGCATGTGTATGTTCTTGAGTGATTAACTTGAGTATAAATTTCTCTAACTGTACTTTAACGTTTTCTTCCATAATGGCAGATACTGAATTGTATTTTTTGATACAAGTCATACTCGAATCATGATATTCACACAGTGCCATGACTAACTCATAGATCATTTCTTCGGTTAAATTGATATGATTATCCACTTTGTTGATTACAAATTGTAAAAAAGTATCAGACAACATCGTTTCTAATAACGCATATTTATCTGGAAAATGAGCATAAAAGGTTGCCCGATTAATCGTCGCATGTTTGGTAATATCGCTGATCGTGATCGTTTCAAAATCCATGTTATGAAGTTGTTCTAAAAATGAATCCAAAATCAACTGTCTTGTACGAATCACACGCGGATCATTGGGATTAGGAGAAAGAACACTTGCCATCGTTATACACCGCTTTCGGTCTAAGTTATATTTATTATAGACGCACCTTCTTGTAGCAACAAGTATAAAGAAGATAAACAACAATATGATCGATCTGTTGCTTAAGCAAAATAACAGAAACATTGTTGGTTGTAGAGCATATCAAAGCTTGATAGGATCGATGTATACCAATCAGGAGGTGCTATTTTGAATAATCAACAACAACAAACTCATTCAACAGAAGCTTTATTTCAACCATATACACTAGGTACATTAACGTTACCTACTCGAATCGTGATGGCTCCAATGAGCCGTATGTTCTCGATCAATGGAGTACCCGGAGAAGATGTAGCGGCTTATTACCGTCGCCGAGCTGAAAAGGGAGTCGGATTGATCATCACAGAGAGTACCAATATAGATCATCCAGCAGTGATCAGTGAACCTAATATCCCTAACTTTTATGGAGAAGAAGCTTTACGTGGATGGGCTGAAGTGGCACGTCAAGTGCATGAAGTAGGGGGCAAGATATTCCCGCAATTTGGGCATATGGGTATTGCTCGTCCAGCAGGTTCTTTACCGCATCCAGAAGCTCCATCGCTTGCTCCGTCCGGGCTTGATTTGGATGGTAAGCAGGTAACTGCACCGATGACTCAGCAAGAGATTGATGAGGTGATTCAAGCCTTTGTCGATGCGGCTGTACAAGCGCAGAAACTTGGATTTGACGGTATACAGGTTCATGGTGCACATGGTTATTTGATTGATCAATTTTTCTGGGAGAAAACCAATCAACGTACTGACCGATACGGTGGAGACTTTATCAAGCGTGCTCAATTTGCTGTGGAGATCATTCAAAAGATACGAGCTGAAGTAGGGCCAGACTATCCAATAGCAATACGGTTATCTCAGTGGAAAATGAGCGATTATCAAGCCAAACTATTCGATACCCCTGAACAACTGGGTCAATTTCTAGATGTGTTAGTAGAAGCTGGTGTCGATATCTTTGACTGCTCCACACGTCGCTTCTGGGAGCCTGCTTTCGAAGGATCAGATCTAAGTCTAGCAGGATGGGTGAAGAAGCTAACAGGCAAGCCAACGATTACTGTCGGCTCTATTGGACTCGATAGTGACTTCACAACATTATATACCGAAGGAAAAGGAGCCGAGCAAAAAGATATCCAAGCGTTGTTAGATCGTTTGGATGATAATGAGTTCGATCTTGTCGCTGTCGGACGTGCATTGATTAGTGATCCCGATTGGGCGATCAAAATTCGCGAGAACCGCACGGAAGAATTGCATAATTTCACACCTGAATCGTTAACAACATTGATCTAAAATAAAGCTACACATCTTATACACAAAAATACACAAACATAAAAAAGCGTTCTTCATGTATAGTGAAGAGCGCTTTTTGCTGTAGAACTTTTGCTATAGAATAATAGATTAGATAAGAAGGTTAGGTATCATCATAAACAAAGCAGATTTATTTGATATTCAAATATTCTTTAAGCCCTGCTACAATCGCTTGCGCTACTTTATTTTGAAAATCATCTTGTACCATAATGGATTCTTCTGTTTTGTTAGTCAAAAATCCAATTTCAAGTAGCGCTGCTGGCATGGTTGTTTTGCGGATCACCAGATAGTTGGCTTGCTTGGAGTTGCGATCTTTAAACCCTGTAGCGGCAAGCACATGTTTTTGAATAATATCAGATAACAGCTTACTGCGCTTGGTATCGGCATAGAATGTTTCAGTACCGCTAGCGTCTTTGTTAGGAGCCGCATTACCATGAATCGAAAGAAACACATCGGCATTAGCATCTTCAGCGATTTTCACACGACTATCTAACGGAATAAATGTATCATCGGTGCGTGTCATAATCAGATCAATTTGCGATTCTTTTTTGAGTAGGGCAGCGACTTTATTCCCTACATTTAGAACTACATTTTTTTCAAGTACGCCTGTAGCTCCTATACCACCTGAATCGGTATCTCCATGACCGGGATCAATAATCACTACTTTTTTACCGCCAGAGCCAACCGGTTTGGTGGTTGCAGTGGTATTGAGATCGACAAAAGTCAGATCATTTTGTTGATACAGTTTATACGATTTGCTTTGATTAAGATCGATCACGATACGGACTTGAGAAGGTTGGCTACTGAAGATAGAGTAACGAATCTGCTTCACATCTGCTGATCCAGTCACCGGTATCGTTCCAACTTCACCTTGTTTTAATTCAGTGCCTTGTAGAAACCCTGCACCGAAAGATGTTTTGGGCAAGTCGATCACGATGCGATTCGGATTCGTAAGGACAGAGTCTACTGGATTTACTTTATCGCTCGACGAAATCATTAAGCGATTGTCACTGTAGCTAATCCCTTCGATAGTCGTACTATTGGGATCAGGGGTAACTCCATTATTGGTATCCGGCCCAGCAGTTACTTTTTCTAAATGAACTGTTTTGGATGTGTTATCCCATTTTACTTTCAATCCCATCTCTGTACCGACAAAACGTAAAGGAACATAGGTTGTATTAGACTTCATAAATGGAGATTGCTCTAGTACCACATTGCCACGGGTAGAGTCTGCATTAGACTGTCCGACGGTCAGCTTGATTGTTGCAGAAGGATTCGATATGGTCACTTGTTGATCTGACTTTTTCCATTTTACGTTATAGCCCAACTTTTCGGAGATCACTCGAATAGGAACCATTGTCGTCTGATTGGTAATCATGACATCACCAGCACCTTCGATAGGCTGGTTATCCAACATAATTTGTGTAGATGCCGCTGTCGTTGTCTGCGGAAGTAAAATGAAAAAGCTCATCAAGAATGCGAATGTTATCGTTAGCCATAGATTTCGAGTATTCCGGTTCATTGTTATCTCATCTTCTTTCCCGTTAGAATAGTGCTCACTTATGTATATTCGGTTTCTCCACTTAAAAGGTTAAACTCATCTAAAGAAAAAAAGTTTCTCTAATGCAAAAATAAAAGCAAAATAAAAAAAGCTATAATCGATTCCTCTATAGAAGAGAGAACCGATTATAGCTCTAATCATCACGTACCTATGATCTATTAAGCGATCAAACAGTACGCAATAATCATCAAGAAGATAATCGTAATATGATTGATCGAGAAGATAAACATTTTGTGTGACCATTTTTTGTTTTCGTATTTTTTGAATGTGGATACACTAAGAATCAACCATGCTAGTGTTACGACAAAAGATACGAGAGTCACATAAGGACTTAATGTCCAGAACAGAAAGCTTGAGAATAAAAGCAATACGATATATACATTGGTCTGAATATACGTGCGTCTGATTCCTTTAACGATCGGAAGCATAGGAACGCTTGCTGCTTTGTATTCATCAAATCTGCGAATCGCAATACCGTAGAAATGCGGCATCTGCCATAGTAACATTGTTACGACAAGTGCCCAAATTTCGAAATGCCCCAAATCTTGTGAAATCGCACACCAACCAATCAATGGTGGCACAGCTCCAGAAAGACTACCAACTTCCGTATTGTAGACTGTTGTACGCTTTGTCCACATGGTATAGGGAACGACATACAGAAAAAGTCCCAATATACCGAACACAGCCGCCATTGGCGTAGCCATATACAATACAATAGCACCCAAAATTGTCATCGTAAAACCGATAATCAAACCTGTTTTTGTATCCACTTGGCCAGTAACGGTTGGACGGGTTCGGGTTCGTTCCATAATGGCATCAATATCCCGGTCATACAAGTTATTAAATGCTCCTGCGGAAGCAATAATCAAAGTCGATCCAACCATAGCGAGGATAATCGGTACAATTTGTCCCCAGACGGATTCATTAAATACATAAAGTGCCATACATAAACCAGCAATAACAGCAATCAGATTAGATTTGATAATACCGACTTTGATTGTATCAAAAAAAGCTTTAGGTATTGAACTGTACTCCACTGTAATGTTAGACTGCGCACTATTATTCATCATTATCATCTACCCATTTCTATATAATTAAAATTTTATACGATATAATGTAGTAATTATATCACTGTTTATAGTAGGTGAATTCTGTAACTTGACTTCGTTAATAATAATGTCATTTAAATGTGAACAATTTTAGAACACTCCGTAATTGAATTGTGAAAAATACATCAATATGATACAAGTCATATCTATTAAAAATAGCCCAAATCCGCTGTAGAAGCAACAAAAAACGGTATCTTTTTGTATAGATACCGTTTTGGTGTTTGTTTTTTTTATTTTAAATTAAAATTGTCACATCTGAGATAACAGATCATTAACTTCTTGACCTATCACCAATTGAGCAGGATGGAATTGATTTGTTGTATCATTTTTCATCAGTCCCATTTGTAATACATCTACAATCGAGGAATATGCCCAGTGTTGCTGAGGTACATCGGTCGATATCTTAGCATGTTTTATTTCTATAGATGGTTTTGTAATCTTGCTCCAATTTGAGACCACGGTAGCCAGTTGAGCACGAGTGACTTGTTCATCAGGTGCGAAGGTGGTGGATGTTGTTCCTTTCATCAAACCTTGCGCAACCACCTGTTGAATAGGTTTTGTCATATCAGACGAGACAATGTCTACAAATGGTGTTGTCGATGTAGATTCAGATAGCTTCAGAACATGTGCTAAAGCATTTGCTAGTTGAGCACGAGTAACCATTTTATCCGCTGCTAGCTTTGAATTAGCTACTGAATTGGAACGAGATTGGTCAAATAACCAGTCAATAACCTCATCATTATTCAACGCAGGAACCCATGACCAGTGTAGCATTTTATCGTACAAATGTTGTTCTTTCATCCATTCATCACTATACAGCGTTTCTTTAACTTGGGTTGATCCTAATTCGGTTAAAGCTTGATAAGATAGCTTAGTCGTGCGGCTATCGGTCGTTGGATCATTTTCAGCATGGATCAGCCAAATCGGAACGTTGGTTAGCGATTGTAATGCTTGTTTGAATGGTTCTACGCTTCCTTTATAATCGGCAACAGCATCTTTGGCTGCAATCACAATGCTACCTGCAAATAGATCAGGATACTGCATCATAAAGCGTAGTGCACCACCGCCACCGCTGGATACACCTACCAAATAGATTCGCTGTGGATCAACTTTTCCTTCATCAACTAATTGTTGGATCAGTTCATATTGAAGAGTGAAATACGCTTGCATTTGCGATAATTCTACTGGATTGTTGTAGATCGCCCAGCCATAGTTTTGCGGATATTGTACAGCAAGCACCGAAGTATCTTGCCCTGATTCTGTCCAGACGGTTGCTCCGCGGTTCTCTGTTAATTGCTTGGTATTGTCTGTTCCGAACTCACCACCACCATGAAGCCAGACCACTAGAGGTTGAGGTTCAGTAGAAGAGGTTTCTTTGAAACGATAAGGTAATGTTGCTCCATCGCTTGCTGTAAATGAACTGGATTTAAAATCATCGACTGTACGTGTATTCACTTTAGTCACATTGTCTTTGGTAAAAGACAGTTCGGGATAGGTACTGCTTTTGACAGCGAATGGAGCTAGATTACCACCAGGATATCGAAAAGATTCCACTTTCATATGAATCATTTGATCTTTGATCGATAGTTCGATGCCGTCGTTTGTGTAATCATTCTGTACAATTTCACCTGCTTCATTGAGCGGATATCCATTGTAATTACCTGTAATATCAAAGTCACTGGCTTGCAAACGATCATATTTACTTATATCGTCAACAGCGATATCGAAAGACTCCACCATCGTACCAGCATCACCAATATATGTATTTGCAACGACCGATGATACAGAAGAAGCTTCTGCGCTTGAAGGGTTCGGTATTAAAGCCATAGTAGTCATTAACAAAGTCAGGGCTGCGACTCCACTAACATTTATTTTTTTCCTCATCTCAATTCCTCCTTGGGTATCTTGGGATTTATCTGAATGTCTATTCAAACGAAGCTACGCAAAAAAGGGCAAAACCAAAAATGATATCTGCAAGAAAACAGTCTTCTTCGCAAAATAGTCATAATGGTTTTGCCCACGTAAGCGGTTACAATCCAGATCATATAATTGCTTTCACCATAGCATGAGTTCTATTCATTTGTCAAAACGGTATCGTACTTTTATTAAAAAAGGAATTGACTTTTAGCTTGATTTAAGCGGGGACTTGACACCTATATGATATATTAAAATGGATGGTTGATAAGATGTTGAAGATATTGGAGGTCTATTGTGTATCAATATAAAGATCAAGAATACGATGCTGTAGAATTTGATGGACGAGATTTGCGGTACGGCGAATTGGTACGCTGTACGTTCAGAAAGTGTACTTTTATGAATGTATCTATGGATGAAATAGAAACCAGTTACTGCCGATTTATCGAATGCGATTTTAAAGGAGCCACTTTGAATGGTTCGATCCATACCGAATCTGCATTTGAAAATTGCTCGTTCACCGGTGCTAATCTATTTGTATCTAAATTTAACTTTTGCAAAATGACAGGTTCAGACTTTGCCGGTGCTCAAATGGATGGAATCACGCTCAATCAAGGTGATTGGTCGTACACGAATTTGAGTTATACGATATTCAAAAAGCAAGATTTAAAAGACATTAAATTCTATGAAACCGATTTTTCCAATGCAGATTTGTCATTTGCAGACTTGAGAAAATGTGATCTCACGGGTGCTGTATTGATCAAATCGAATTTGCATGGCACAGATCTTAGAGGGGCTAATCTTGAAGGGGTGGATCTGAAAGTACTGGTGATCAAAAATACTCGTATGGATCGAGAACAAGCTGTTCTGGTAGCACGTTCTTTGGGCGCTAAGATCGAGTAAGCGTTATAAGACTAGACTGGTGTGTAAATAAGTATAAATAACAAAATGAAATCAACGGATCGAGCTATACACATAGCTTTGATCCGTTTTTTTATATCTAATATGATATTAAAAGGAAAACATTTACATATATAACAAACTATAATAAGATCGCTATTAAAGATTGTAAGCGTTATCAAATAATGTATATAAAAGGAGATTCAACTAATGAAAAAGAATAGAATATCGATTGCGTTGGCGTTTACGATGTTGCTTTCTGTACCGGTTGCTTTATTATCGCCTACGACAACTGTAATGGCGGCAGATGCTTCAGGCACTACAGCCAGTCTGGCAGATATTATCAAAAATCAACAAGCCGATGGCGGATGGAAAAAAGACTACGCTGAAATGAGTGGAGACTGGGCGAAATCTACGATCGACAACAAAGCTACATATACCGAGATTCGTAGACTAGCTAGTGAATACACCAAAACCAAAGATAGCAAATATTCAGCGGCTGCGATCAAAGGGATTAATTTTCTGATTAATATGCAATATGCGAATGGAGGGTGGCCGCAAGTATACCAAAGCTCAGGCTACCATACGCATATTACGTACAATGATGATGCGATGATTAACGTTATGATTTTGTTAGATGAAGTCGGCAATAAAAAAGGTGATTTTGCCTTTATCGACAGCAATCTAGCTAGCAAAAGTAAACAGTCTGTCGATAAAGGAGTTAGTTGTATTTTGAAGACTCAAGTCACTTCAGGAGGCAAATTGACCGTATGGGGACAACAACATGATTCGAGTACACTCAAACCTGCCGCCGCACGCATCTATGAAGTCCCTTCACTGAGTTCCAAAGAAAGCGCAACGATTGTAAAATTCCTCAAAACCAGACCTTCCACTTCACAAATTGCGAATTCGATCAAAGCGGCTGAAGATTGGTTCAAAGCTGTACAAATTGTAGGGATCAAAGTGGTGAAAGAAAACAACGATGTGATTGTAGTGAACGATTCCAGTGTCACCAAGCCGATCTGGGCAAGATTTTACGAATTGAATACGAACAAACCTATCTTTGTCGGACGTGATGGTATTGTGAAATACAAATTGAGCGATATTGATCAGGAAAGAAGAACGGGTTATGCGTGGTATGGTAACTGGTCACCAAGCTGATAGGTGGTGTAAAGAATAATGATACGTGCTGAAGGAATAAGGGCTTTTAGATGGTTTATCATCTGGAAGTCTTTTTTTATGAAAATAATTCCTAAAATCTCGGAGGAGGTTATAATGTAAAGAGTAAAATCCATAAGAACTCGTCTGATTTGTATAAGTAATAAAATATTCACACTATGGACATGTGTAATCGACCCCTCATACGCTGGTTTTTGAATACAGGAAAGTTAGCTGAAATGTATAAATAAATGAAAGAAGATGATAGCAGATGAGAACAACTAGAAAATTTGATGAAGCAAAATTCTTTTTAGACTTATTAGAAGAAAATACTAATGAAGATCCACAGTTTGATTATTTTTTGAATGCATTTATCAGTTCTGCAAGATCAATTTTATGGATAATGAGAGCCGAATTCTCTGATATTAAGGGTTGGGAGCAATGGTTTGGTTCTCTAAATCCTTCTAAAGAAGAAATAAGTTTTTTGAAAAAGGTAAATGATATGCGAGTAAGGAGTTTGAAATCTGATCCATTACTCACAAGAGTTCATATGAAGGTAGATATATTAGATGGAGCGTTTACAGAAGAAGTTAATGAATATTTGAAAAGACTCGATGGAAAAAATGTAACTTTTACAATAGAAACGTTAGAAGAAGACATCGAAAATCAAGAATATGGAATTATAGAACAAGGTACTGTAAAACTTAGAGGTAAAGTAAATGGTGTAGTTAGAGCATTAGATGATTTTCCTGATAGGGACATATTAGACATTTGTAAAGAATATTACTATCAATTGAAAACTATAGTTGATGAATGTCTCGAAAAGTTTTCTGATAAGATAACTGTAAAAAATAATGGAAAGTTAAGAATAAAAATGAATAAAGTAGAGGAATAATTTCTCTAGTATTTACACTTCAGATAACATAATATTCATGCAGCAGCCCGACCGCCCTCGGTCGTGAATACATGAACATTATTTAAAATAGTTTTATTTTAAAAGGAGATGCTTGGATGTCAAAAGAAAAGAGAATAAGTAGCAAAAAATCTTCAAATTCCTCAGGGTTTTTTATTGCAACATGGTTTTGGGTAGTGGGAATGACATTTTTTTATTTGCCTAACTATTTTGGGGCCGTACCTAATATATTGGAAGTGATTTTTAATTCTATTGGATGGATTACTGTGATAATCGGCGTAGGTGGGATTTTAATTGAAGCCTCGTATTTTTTGAAAAATGAAGCATTTAATTATTGGGGTATTAGCCTTGTATTTTTATTAGTATTATTATGTTTGTATTATGTTCAAATTAATTATGTAAGTAATATAGTAATTATCAACGTTATAAAATCAATCTGTATCATTCTATTTTTAATCGGTACGGGTATGTTTTTATATGGAATATCATTCTTTTTTAATAAACCAATAGAAACCGATTTTGAGGTATCTAATGAAAAACAAACAAAGAAAAGTAAAGTAGAAATGATAATTACAATATCTATTGCAATGATTTCAATTATTACGGCAATTATTCAGCTAACTACAGCAATAATAAAAATAAATATGGAATAATAAGAAAATCAATAAATTAAAGAAAGAGGAGATGAATTTTATGGCGTTTTGTATTGATTTCAAGTTACTTCGAACGAATGATAATAAAGCATTATATATGTATGGGGATTGTTCCGAAAATTTTGAAGGTCTATTTGAATTGGATTTAGAAAAATTAATATCGGGGGAAACTTTATTTAATACTGATATGAGAGAAGTAGTGAAAGTAATTAAACCATGTATCAGTGATAGAGAATATCAGCATAAAGCAAATAGAGCATTTAGTAAAATTTACAAACACTATAAGGAAACAAAAGAATATTTATTAGAAGGTGGATATTATGCATAAAGTTTACCAATTAGCACAATGAATAAAACAACATTGTGGTAGCTACTCAAGATGCACGATTCGTTATATGACATAATATCCACGCTGTGTGTATTTAATGGATGGTCAAGAAATTACCTATGATAACAATGAAGTTAATGGTAGACAATGATCTACTGATGTATCCAATTAAAGAATTAGATACTGAGCTGTAAAGGTGATTCGTTTGAAGCAAGGAATCACTGGGGTTGAATGGAACTTCAAGTTGTAAAGTCAGAAAAAGACTCCTTTTTTATAATTAATTACAACGAATACAATAAATTTATTTTTATTAAAGAGGGATTACATAATGCAAAAGATAGTAAAGATAATATGGATTATAGCAGTTGTGATTGCAGGATTGGCGTTGATGTGGTTTATGTTTTTGTTAATTCGTGATAGAAACGATATTGGACCAGCAGGTCCTTTTATTCTTTATTTCATCTGGTGTCCAGTCCTAGTTTTTGTTGCTGTATCCATTGTTCTTTTGATTAAAAATAAGGTGCCCGTTCACATAACCTCTCAGAGTATTCTAATTATGTTTTTGGTGATATTTTCACTTGTTTTTTCTGCAACACTTCTTGGTGAACCACATTACGAAAAATTAATGCGAGAAATTGATGAACAAAATCGTCAATATATGGAGCAAAGTAGGCAAGTTACACCTGATGGAAAGTATGAATACTTTTTTGATTTAATTGGAAGACTAACCGACAATCCACGTTCACATATCTCTATTCGTAACTTAACTAACAATGTCGAAAAGAGTATTACAATCGATCTAAACTTTGAAGGAGTTAGAGCGGTGGAAAACCTTTCTCCAAGCATAAGACTGATTGAAATTTCTCCAACAGATGATGAGCATATTTATAAGTTAACCACAACGTCCCAATTAAAAGATGAAATAGAAACTTTCAAAGTGAATATGGAAACAGCGATAGCAAAAAAAATTGACTGATCTAGGTCTATCTCTGAAAACAGAGATATTGAGCCTTGTTAAAAAAGTATAAGTAATTATTAAAGTTTTGGACATTTAGCCGACACTCAGCAGACAAATCCTGTGAGGCTAAGTAGCGGAGCCACCCGGTTCTAACTGACCTTAAGCCTCTCGGATTCGTGAATACAACAACGTTATCAGAAATCAGCGTAAAATTTAATAATAAACATATCAATCATCTTCAAATATAAATCTAGAGAGGAGTGTTTTAAATGGAAAATGTCACTGATGTAGAGAAATTAGAATCTATAAAGTCCTTTCAATCTACAATCAATAAATTAGAAAATGCCAATGCTCAGATGACTAAGAAAGGAGCAAATATCACATTAACAACGAAAAGACTTGAAGCTTTATACGTTGGCTTGGCCATACTAGACTTCGTTTGGAATAAAAGACCACATGGGCATAAACAAGAAGAAATAATAGCAGCTCGCAATGTTCTCGCTGGATTACTTCCATCGATTAAATCCAGTTATGATAAGGCAAGAGAAGGTAGTCCTCAAAAGACACTTCTACAAAGAAGAATAAGATCATTGGAATTAGCTATTCAAGCAACTGATGATCAATCAGATAGTTAAAACTTAATTTAAGTGTATCAAAGTAGTCACTGACATTTGATTACGATAAATTCACGCATCTGTCCATTAGCCCCTCGGCCAGTAGATAATTTTACTAGAAAGCAGATTCAGCGAACAATCCTGTAATGGCTAAGTCTGACGACCCAATCGTTGCACTGCCTTAAGCCTGCCGGGTTCGTGAATACAGGAACGTTAGACAAAATCAGTGCAAAAACTAGAAAGAACAAAAGACAATCCTTTTAGCTACTAAATTAATGGTTAGTTATACGTAACTTCCAGGGAATGTAAACGTCTAAATAAAGTAAGAAATGAGGAGGCAGGCATTTTATGGGAGGAACGAATGTGTGGGATGCGGAGTGGGAGGTTAACGAAGAGCAAGCACGGATGCTGATCGGCAGACAATTTCCCCAGCTGTCATCGAAGCAAGTAAAACGATTGGGTTGGGGCTGGGACAATACGGTTTTTCTTATTGGTGACGAGTACGTGTTTCGGTTTCCAAGAAGAACGATTGCAGTTGGCTCGATTCGTATGGAAGGGGAGCTGCTGCCGAAGCTGGAGGCATATATGACCATCCCCTATCCGAAACCATTGTTTTATGGCGAAACAAGTGACGAATACCCGGTACCGTTTCTCGGCTATACCTACGTGCCAGGAGATTTCCCCATCGGTTTGACGGAAGAACGCCGGGCTTTATCGGCAGAGACGCTGGCGAAATTTTTGCGGAGATTGCATGAGTTTCCGGTGCAGGCGGCGCTGAAGTGCGGAGTTCAGCAAGATCATCGAAACTTGACGGACATAGCATCTCGCAAAGTGAAATTGGAAGGCTTTCTATCGAAGGTGATCGAACACTTGTCGTCAGAGGAGTCCTGTGTGATCGAAGCATATATTAGCAGGCTGCAAACGGACCATGTCAAGGCGGTGAATGTACTGCTACATGGCGATCTTCATTTCAAAAATATGCTTGTGAATGAGAACGGGATCGTTTCCGGCATCATCGATTGGGGCGATCTGAACGTAGGCCATCCGGCTTGCGATTTGAGCGTTGCTTACAGCTTTTTACCACCTTACGCTCGTGGCATGTTTTTCGAAACATACGGAGGAGCGGACGAGGAAACGAAGCTGCTGGCGCGTCTGATCGCGGTATATATCCCCGTATTGATCTTGATGCAAGCGGTCAATGACGGGAATAAAGCGATTGCGGCAGAGGCGAAATCCAACATCATGCGAGCACTGTCGGATTAAGCTCATTAATTTGTTGCAGCTATTGGATTATGGTTAACGCCCGACGATATGAGCTCAAAGTGATTCAGGCGAATAACGGTGAGAGGCTAAATCTTCGAATAGGTGCGTTTCGTCTCAAGCCTCTCAGTTTTTTGAACACAGATACATTATGCGAAACTTGCTAGAGATGATTAGATGAGGAGCTGGTTAGAGACGATTATTAGAGAAATGAAGCTCGAAGAGGCAGAAAAAATCAAAGAAATTGATCGATCAGAAAGAACTAATCTGATCTATGAAAACAGTAAGAAGGGACTAAAAGAAGTTAGAACCGATCATGAATGCCCAACATGGAATAGGAGTTGGAGCAATTATTAGAAAGGTTTAGAATTGAAATAACAGAGGGTGGAGTAGCTTATGGAGCATTTGAGAACGAATGTTTTATAGGTTTTAGTGTTTTAGGTCAAAAATTAAGAGGAAAGAATAAAAACCGACTTCAAATAGATCTCATGTATACGACAAAAAATTTTAGAAGGAAAGGAATAGGCAAACAATAAATGAATGAATTAAGCAAAGAAGCTATAAGCAGAGGCTCTAAATTCTTGTATATTTCATCGACAGAGACAGAGTCGGAAGTGAATTGACAGATGAAATAGATCAGGAATTATTTGATTTAGAACCAAATGATATACATATGTTAAAAATGCTTTGAAAATAGCGCATGTAAGTATCACCTAACATAATATTCATGCTACGGACATGCGTCCTCGGCCCGACATGCGTCGCACACCCAGCATACGTTGGGTCTTGAACACAGGAACGTTATCTGAAATAATCTAAAGAAAAAAAGAAGAAGGAAAAAAATCATGAAACTTATCTTTGAAAAATGGAATTCCCATAGGCTTATGATATCGAATTTGGAAGAAGAAGAAATTCTATTGGTACAAGATATTTATGAAACAAGTAAGTATATGAATCAGTGGGATGGGCAAAGCTACAACCCAGAACACATAAGAAATTGTTTCTTTAAAGGAAACCTCCCTCCGAGTGGTAAATTAGAAAATTATAGAATACAAACTATTCGAAATAAACAAGACCAAAAAATAATAGGAATATTGAGTGTATATCATGGTTACCCGTCTATAGATTCTGTATATCTTGAATTTTTGTATATAGATAAAGATATTCAAAAACAAGGCTTTGGACAAGAAGTAATCAATCAATTTATAGAAGTAACAACGTCTTTAGGTTATAAAGAAATTCGGATCAACGTAGCCTTGAAAAATTGGCCAGCTTTAAAGTTTTGGATTAAATCGGGGTTTAATCATGTAAGCGGGATTTATGGTGATAATGAATTTTCAGAAACAACTTATGCAAATTTAGAATTAATAAAGATATTATGAGTAATTCAGGATGATAGATTCTTTCAGATAACAATTCTAATTTTTTCAAAAGATATATAGGAATGTCATCATTAATAAACAAAGCGGAGGATTATAAAATGGATTTTAATATCGTTCAAGTCAATCAAAAGCATCGAGAAGTATTAAATAATCTTATGCAATTTTATATTTATGATTTTGCCGAATTCCTGAGCTTTGATGTAGAAGATGATGGAAAGTATAGTCCTTATCCTTTAGATGATTATTTCAAAGAAAGAAACCATCAATTTGCCTATGTAATTAAACGAGAAGAGAAGTATGTAGGATTTGTTTTAGTTCGTTTAATAGAGGAACTTGGACTTCGACATTATTCAATTGCAGAATTTTTCATATTAAAGAAGTACAGACGAAAAGGAATAGGAAAGTCAGTAGCAACAGATATATTTACACGGCATAAAGGGCCGTGGGAAGTGCATCAAATTGAGAGTAATCAAGGAGCACAGCTATTTTGGAAAAGAGTAATTAATGAATACACGAAAGGTCAATTTGAAGAGCGGATAGAGAGCGGAAAAACCATACAAACGTTTATCAGCTAATACCATGAAAATCGTTAAGAATCTATTAATGATCCAGTGCCCAAAAGCTAATTGCTAACAGTAAAATTAAGGTGAAAAAATAGTTTTTATGTTGAAGCATTCGAAATTAAATAAAGTCAACCACTTACCAACATATGGTATAGTTATACATAAATTACAAGTCAAAAGGATGGTGTAGATTTGAGTTTATTTCCTGTTACCTACTCGCTCTTGTCCAGGCAAGCCTTACTAGCGCATATCAAAGACAATTATAAATTTCAAGAGCCTATTCATTTAAAATACTTTCTTAAAGGCATGAACGATACATATATTGTAGAGAGTGGGTCAGGTAAATATATCTTTAGAGTGTATCGTGCAGATCGAAGAAGTAGATCGGATATCGCTTTTGAACTAGATGTATTAAATTATTTAAATGAGAATGATGTAAACGTCTCCATACCTATTGCCCAAAAAGATAGAACTTTCATAAATGATTTTTTGATTACTGAGGGTGTAAAGCATGGGGTTATGTTTAGTTATGCAGAAGGTAATGAAAAGCCGATTCATACTGTAGAAGATAGTTATTTATTTGGCGAATCTGTTGCTCAAATCCATAAAGTAACTGAACATTTTAGAAGTGAACACGTAAGAAGTAATCTAGATTTGGAATATCTAATAGAGAAACCGCTTAATATCATCAAATTACATATGGAACATCGTTTAGAGGATTATCATTTCATTTATAAACTAATCTTAGGATTAAAGGAACAGTTAGCAAGCAAGATAGAACAAGGCTTGGATTGGGGCATTTGTCATGGGGACTTGCATGGTAACACCAATGTAGCCTTTACTGACAATGGGAAATTAACACATTATGATTTTGATATTTGCGGTTATGGATGGAGATCTTATGATATCGCAGAGTTTAGATTGGCGAGAGAAATTCACAGTGGTCATAATAAAGATGAAGTTGAAAGACTTTGGGAAGCATTTCTAAACGGCTACAGGAATGTAAAAGATCTAAGTAGACATGATGTAGAAGCCGTCTCTCTATTCGTGGTAATTAGGCAACTGTGGCTCTTTAGCTTATGTTTTACTGAATCAGAGCTAATAGGGGGAGCTGACTTTGATGATGGATTTATTGACAGTAAGATGGAGTATTTTAGAAAAGTAAATTTTTGATCTTTTGTATCGTTCTTTTCGTGGATATAAAACACAAATCTTCATAAATAATGAATAGGAGCAAACCTATGATCATTGAATCTCTGAATCAGTCTCAAATCAACGATGAAAAAATAAAATCATTTATTAGCTATTTGAAAAAAGAAAAGATTGAAAGTTGTCTAATAAGCCTAGGTTCAGATATTGTACTTCAATATTTTAGAAACAATAAATCGAAAGATAAGCTCCATAAAATCAACTCGTGTACGAAAAGTATTACTTCATGCTTAATTGGAATTGCTGTCGAACAGGGATTAATTGCAAATCTCAATACACCGATTGTCCATTACTTTCCATCGCTTCAACAGGATAAAGATATTCGGAAACAAAGCATTACCATTGAACACTTATTGAGTATGAGTGCAGGCTTTGATTGGCCTGAGTTGGGGGAATGGAATGGCTGGCCAGCCATGATACATAGCTTGAACTGGGTTGATTACATATTAGAGCGCCCATTAAATGCCGAACCTGGTGAAAGAATGAACTATAATTCTGGCTGTAGCCATCTATTATTAGCAATACTTCAACAGGTATCGGGAATAAGTGCAAAAGATTTCGCAATAAAGTATCTATTCTCTAGTTTGAAGATGAAAGATTTCATATGGCATGTAGATCCTCAGGGAGTTCATATTGGTGGTTTTGGGATACATATGTCTATACAAGATATGCAAAAATTCGGCTACTTTTACTTAAACAAGGGACGTTGTGGGAAACGACAACTACTTAGTGAAGAATGGATAGCGACTTCAACCCAACCAAAGTATTTAACATATGATGATATCGGTTATTATGGTCATCACTGGTGGGTAGCCAATGAATCTTTAGAGCACTCTTTTTATTTTGCTATGGGTATGGGCGGGCAGTATATCTGTGTGGATCATTCTCAAAATATAGTCGTTGCATTAACAAGTGATACATACGGTGATACCCTAAAACCATTA
Source organism: Paenibacillus sp. PK4536 (assembly GCF_028594455.2). Lineage (NCBI taxonomy): Bacteria > Bacillati > Bacillota > Bacilli > Caryophanales > Paenibacillaceae > Paenibacillus > Paenibacillus sp. PK4536. The sequence continues at coordinate 3,765,617 of NZ_CP126313.1, read as the reverse complement.
AAAGCGATTGCAGAACTTTTGCGATAACACAAAGAAAATTAGCACATCTATTAATAAAAAGTTCATACATTGTCATATGCGCTCTTTGGTCGCCAAAGGAAATATTGGAAGTATGAATTCGGACTTATACGTCTAATCGGCTAAGTTAAATGACAGGTTTATTTGAGTGAATTAATCTACCTGAATATCTGGAAAGCACGTATTTTAGTCAGAAGAAGTTTTTAGTTGAGGGGGGAGTCTACATGATATTAGAAAAAGTCATAAATAAAATTGAAATACAAAGCGAATATAAGGATTTTGTTGATAAGTATATAGATAATGTACTTACCGAATTTAAAGGGAAAATTCATAGCATTTATATGTGTGGCTCGATCCCAAAAGGAACAGCTAAACCTTTTAAATCAGATGCAGATTTTACGATTGTATGTGTAGATCCCAAAGATATAGATTACGAAAGATTGTCAAAGATTAAAGACAGACTTTTGGAAGAATATCCAGTACTCACCAAGATTGATACGATCATTTGCTCGATGGACGATGTATTAAGTAAACCGAATGAGTGGGGCTTTTGGGTAAAGATCATTTGTGTTTGTGTATATGGTCAAGACGTTGGTGAACAAGTACCGCCGATCACCATTTCTCCTGAGTTCATTTTAGATTTAAATAAAGAGACCAAAGATGAAGTAGATCGTATACATCATTCACTTTCTAATGCTAGTGATCCCAAAATGAAAATGAGATATATAAAAGGTTATTCTAAGCGATTAATTCGTGCATTATACTCTTTAGTTTTAGAAAATACAGGTGTATGGGAAGATGATATGATTAAGATGAAAGATGCTATATTAGACTATTGTGAGATCGACTCGGCTTTAGTTGATTATCTGTACGCTTGTTACTTGGATAGCAATGTAGGTGTTGAAGAGTTTCTAGGAATGGCAGATGAAGTATATCGTTATTTTGAGAATACTCTAAATGCAATGGCTGCTTCTAGAAATTCTTTTAGCTAATAACAAAGTCTCTACTTTCCAAAGCATGTCATCGAATATGGGGAAGTTCCATTTCAATTGTAAAATAATTGAAATAGCCCTCAATTCTGTGTATGATAGAGGAAGAGATCATTCTTTACGAATCGATCTCTTCTTCAAATTCATTTTGTAAGCGTATACATAAAGGCGATTTTAATACCACCATCCGAAGGAGGACATATTGAATGGCGCAAACAAAGTACAAAAAACGGTTAGCAATACTCAACCACAGTATGCTGATCCTGGCATTACTAATCACAACGTATGGAGTGGTTCCGATGAAAAATGCATCTGCGGCAAGTTATAATGCAACGGTTAATCCAAATGTACAGTATCAGACATGGGAAGGTTGGGGAACATCCCTTGCATGGTGGGCGAATCGTGTAGGTGGTGCTTCTGAATCGGTACGTAATGATTATGCAGACAAATTGTTTGGCAGTAACGGTCTACAAATGAATATTGTTCGTTACAATATCGGTGGTGGCGAGAATCCAGCTTATCCGAATCATATGGAACTACGTGCACGTATTCCGGGCTTCAAAGATTCAGCAACGTCTGCTTATGATTGGACAAGAGACAGCAATCAGCGCTCGATCTTACAAGCAGCCAAATCTCGAATCCCTGCTAGCGAGTTTATTGCCGAAGCGTTCTCCAATTCACCACCGTGGTGGATGACCAAGAGTGGAAGTGTTACGGGTAATCAGAATGCTGCTGAAAATCTGAAAGACGATATGTATGATGATTTTGCAGATTATCTTACAACAGTGACCAAGCAGTTCCGTGATCAATGGGGCATTAATTTCCGTACATTATCTGCATTCAATGAGCCTAGTTCGGATTACTGGTATTTCGGCAATCGTCAAGAAGGTAACGTGATGTTTGCGCCTAATCAACAAGTGATGATCGGTCAGTTATCCAATGCGATAGCAGCTAAAGGTCTACCGATTGGCATTAGTGCTCCTGAAGAAACAAGTATCGATCTAACGCGCAAAAGTATTGATAGCTATTCAGCGGCTACCAAGTCCAAATTAGTGCAATACAATACTCATACGTATCAAGGTAGCGACCGTACAGGACTCAACACTTCTGCTAATGGTAAACGGTTGTGGAATTCCGAGCATGGTGACGGTGATAATACAGGTATGACGTTGTCTCGTACGATTCTATCGGATCTCAAATATATGAAAAATAGTGCATGGGTCTACTGGCAAGCGGTGGAGACACCCGGCGGTTGGGGTATGATCGAAACGGATCTGAATAATGCGAGTGCCAATCTAGGCACATATACCGTTACAAAGAAATATCATATGATGGCGCAATGGAGTAAATTTATTCGTCCGGGATACAAAATAATTGATATTGTCGATAATAACTCTGTGGCGGCTTACGATACAGTAGGCAAAAAGTTAGTCATTGTCACTGTGAATAGCACAACATCACCGAATACAGTCAATTACGATCTATCTCAATTCACTACATTGACTGGCAATGTGACCGGTTACCGGACAAGTAGTTCTGAGAATATGGCGGCAATTAGTGGACTATCTCTAGCCAATAAGAAATTCACTAATACTCAACCTGCGAATTCGGTCAGTACATTTGTGATTACAGGTATCTCTGGAGCAACAGGTGGAGGTGCGACGATCGATGGTAATGCGTATTACAAAATCGTCAACCAGAATAGTAACAAATTGCTTGATGTGAGCGAAGCATCTACAGCAGATGGAGCGAATGTGCTTCAATGGATGGACATTGGAGGAACGAATCAACAATGGAAATTTGTAGCAACCACCAATGGATATTACAAATTAATCAATCGTAAAACAGGTAAAGCGCTAGAAGTATCTGCTCAATCGGTAGCCGATGGTGGTGATGTGGTTCAGTGGACAGACAACGGTGGCACGAATCAACAGTGGAAACCTGTCTTTACAGACAATACGATGAAATTAATCAATCGCAATAGTAATAAGGTCGCTGAGATCAGCAGCGGATCAACCAGTAATGGCGGCGATGTGATTCAGTGGACAGATAACGGTGGTACGAATCAAAAGTGGATATTGCTCAAAGCGACAGACTAATGTTAATAGAACAACATTAGCATAGATAGACAAATCAAAAAGAAGCCTTTCACAATGAGAGGGCTTCTTTTTGATACATATATTTTGAGATACATATACAATAATGTGTTATGCCATTTGTAATGTTCTTTTACAAAGTAGCGATATCAATAACAAAGCGATAACGTACATCACTGTTTACAACACGCTCGTAAGCTTCGCCTACATAATCTGCACCGATTACTTCGATCATTGGAGCGATATTATGTTCAGCTGCGAAGTTAAGCATTTCTTGCGTTTCTGGAATACCACCTACAAGTGATCCTGCAAGGCTACGACGACCCATAATAAGTGAGAATACGCTGTATTGATCAGGATCAGCAGGAGCACCAACGTTTACCAGTGTTCCATCTACACGTAGCATAGAAAGGTAAGCATTCACATCAAGGTTAGCCGATACTGTATTCAAAATAAGATCGAATTTGCTGTTCAATGTTGTAAATGTTTCTTTATCAGCTGTTGCATAATAATGATCTGCTCCAAAGCCGATAGCTTCTTCTTTTTTGTCCATCGAACGGCTTAATACCGTTACTTCTGCACCTAGTGCATGAGCAAATTGAATAGCAAGGTGACCAAGACCACCTACACCAACGATTGCCACTTTTTTACCCGGGCCGATATTCCAATGTTTCAAAGGGGAATACGTAGTGATTCCAGCACATAGCAGTGGACTAGCTACGTCTAAGCCTAGAGCGTCTGGAACGCTAACAACGAAGCGATCTGTAACAACGATTTTTTGGCTGTATCCACCATAAGTCGGGTTACCGTCATAATCTCTTGAGTTGTATGTTTGGACAACACCTTTCGTACAGTATTGCTCGTCACCTTGCAGGCAATATTCACATTCGCCACAAGAATCTACGAAACAACCTACACCAACACGGTCGCCGATAGCAAATTTAGTCACATCTGTTCCGACTGCTTCAACCACACCAGCGATTTCATGACCGGGAACCATTGGGAAAATACCGCCGCCCCATTCGTCATAAGCGCTATGGATATCCGAGTGACAGATTCCGCTAAATTTGATATCAATTAAAATATCATTCGGACGTAATTCTCTCCGTTCAATCGTTGTTTTCTCAAATGGTGCTTTTGGACTTGCAGCACTGAGTACGTGTGTTTTGCACATAAGTTTCTCTGCTCCTTCTCCTTAAGCAATATCAATTTCGTTTGAAATGCTAAAGTGTTCGATTTTTTAGTGTACTAAAGGTATAACACATTTTACGAGTCAGCAAAACATGTACACTTTAATGTACGTCTGTATATTATCACTAAAACTAGATTGCTTACAATCGATAAAAAAGTGATATTTGTCTATTAATGAACAATAGATGCATATATGTTCAATAATTCATATGTGCTTGCAGTCTTAAAATGTATTATAAGTTTCGATCGAGCAATAAGCCTACTTGATCAGCCATCACTTCACTAGAATAAGGCATATTGTTGATGATCCACCACTCTGTGATCCCGACATACGAAGTGACGATAAATTGCAAAAGAATATCTTCGCTAACACTCGCATTTTTCTCGCCAAATTGTTTGACTTCATTTTCAAATTCTTCACGTAGAAATTCAACAAATTGTGTGCGGAAATAGGCTGCACCTTTGCTAGCTAACATCGTTGAGAAAAAGAGATAATTTCGTTCCAAATACTCAAACCACGGTAAAATCGCGTCTCTAAAATCAAGATCTGCTACAGATCGGCAAATATTTCTTAATTGCTGAATATGCTCTGCTATCAACTTATTAAGCAGGTCAAATTTATCGGAGTAATGAAGATAGATCGTCCCCCGACTGATATTGGCGCGATCAGAGATGTCTTGTAGTGTAATTTCATCAAAACTTTTTTCAGTCATTAATTCGATCACTGCTGTTTTCATCGCTTCTTGTGATTTGAGAATACGTCGATCGGTTTTGGGCATGAAAGGAGTCACCGTACTTTCTTAATGTGATTCAGTATGACTACGAGTTGAATGTGAATTCGTATTTTTCTTTGAGACGTTTGATATCTGTACGTGGTGGTGAGCCGAACATACGCGCATACTCCCGGCTGAATTGAGAAGCACTTTCATAACCGATACGGAAAGCCACATCGGCAGCATCAGCGGATTCAGCTAACAATAAGCGCCGTGCTTCTTGTAATCGCAATTGCTTTTGAAATTGAAGAGGGGTCATAGCAGTTACTTCTTTAAAATTGCGATGGAACGAAGAAATACTCATACTGGCTACCTCGGCAAGTTCCTCGATCGATAATGCATGATCGTAATGATCCATAATATGCTGAATCGCATCCTGAATACGGTACGTACTACTGCCTTCCATAGCCATCTGAGCGAGTGTCACTCCATATTCGCCTTGCAACAGTCGATACAATATTTCTTTGATACATAATGGAGCCAGAAATGGAATATCTGCCGGGTTATCTAACAAACGTGCTAAACGAAGAATCGAATCCAGTAAACCTGAATTAATTTGTCCCACAAATAGTGCACGTCCAGCGTTATCATTCACGCTAGGCTTGATCGAAGAATCATTCAGAACGTCTAAAATCTGCTTTTGAGTAAATTCAAGCTTGAAACTAACGTAAGGTTCTTCGCTAGAAGCTTTGATTACTTGACCGACAACAGGTAAATTGATAGATCCGACTAAATAATCATTAGGATTGTATAAAAATCGTTCTTTAGCTAGATAAATCTCTTTGGAACCTTGAGCGATAAAACACAATGCAGGTCGAGCTACCCGATAAGCAGGTTCGGTTGTAGATAAATAACGGATAAAAAACAACGAAGAAATCGCTGTTTCTTGAACACCTTCAGAGGTTGAGTGACGTTTGATTAAGCGAGCCAATTCCTCTTTTTTATTTTGCATTTCTTGAGACATACCCGAATCCTCCTTTGTAAATATGTATATCTGTCGATTACGCCAAATTCGTATAAAATGTACATCATATCTATCGTGTTACTTTTACTACGTATTGGATATAAGAGAATTAGGCAATCATTTAAGATAAATGGGATAACGATGCTTACAAGATATATTGCATAATATAAACAAGCAGTTGTGCACCGTATCCTGCTTAATGTGTCTACTATTATAGACATCTGTTCATTAACGAAGCAAGATTTTTTGCATCATACCATACGAAAGTGAGGAGAATCATCATGGAATATATCAAATTAGGAAATACAGGACTAGATGTATCACGCATTTGTTTGGGGTGTATGGGATTTGGAGATCCTAAGCGTTGGGTTCATTCATGGGTACTTAACGACGAGCAAAGTCGTCCGATCATTAAGCAAGCATTAGAACTAGGCATTAACTTTTTTGATACAGCGAATGTGTATTCTCTTGGCGCTAGTGAAGAAATTGTAGGACGTGCACTCAAAGAATACGCTAATCGTGATGAGATTGTAATAGCGACTAAAGTGCATGGCAAAATGCATGAAGGACCTAATGGTGGAGGTCTATCTCGTAAAGCCATTATGAGTGAAATTGATAAAAGTCTTCAACGTCTAGGTACAGATTATGTAGATTTGTATCAAATTCATCGTTGGGATTATGAGACACCGATCGAAGAAACGATGGAAGCGTTACATGATGTCGTTAAAGCAGGTAAAGCTAGATATATTGGAGCGTCTGCGATGTATGCATGGCAGTTTTTGAAAGCGATCCAGACGGCTAAAGCCAATCACTGGACTTCTTTTGTATCGATGCAGAATCATTTGAATTTGTTATATCGTGAAGAAGAACGAGAGATGTTGCCTCTTTGCTTAGAAGAAGGAGTAGGGGTGATTCCATACAGCCCATTAGCATCCGGGCGATTAACTCGTGATCCTAATGAAACAACTGAACGTTCAGAAACAGATAAGATTCAAAAATCCAAATATGACGCTACAGCGGATGCCGATCGTGTGATTATTGACCAAGTGGCTGAGATTGCACAAAAACGTGGCGTACCCCGTTCCCATATCGCTCTGGCATGGTTATTACAAAAGCAACCGGTAAGTGCTCCAATCGTAGGAGCAACCAAATCATCTCATTTGGAAGATGCTGTAGCCGCTCTGTCTGTCACATTAACTCCAGAAGAAGTGAACGCTCTGGAAGAAGGATATGTTCCGCATCCCGTTGTTGGCTTAGTTCCTTATCCATTAAATAAATAATAAATATAAGACATATCTATCGCTGAGTCATATCAAGAGCAGTAGTCCTAGACTTACTGCTCTTTATTATACATATCGTAAGAATAGAAGAGAATTATCCACATTTTCGCTATAATAAAGACATTCGCGTACAAGAAAGGAATGCAGTCATGAAGAAAGTAATCGTCATCGGAGCAGGGATTTTGGGAGCTTCAACAGCGTATCAGTTAACCAAAATGGGAGCAGAAGTACTTATTATAGACCGGAAAGATAACGGGCAAGCTACCGATGCGGCAGCAGGAATTATCTGTCCATGGTTATCTCAGCGTCGTAATCAAGCATGGTATCGCCTTGCCAAAGCAGGAGCACATTTTTATCCAGAACTGATTCGAGAACTGGAAAATGCAGGTGAAACGAATACCGGGTATGCTCAAGTCGGAGCGCTTAGTATCCATGAAGATATCGATAAAATTATCAAAATGCAAGAACGAGCACAGGTACGTAAAGAACATGCCCCTGAGATCGGAGATATTACTCTGCTAAACGATCAGGAGACTCAAGCAAAGTTCCCTTTGCTCAAAAAAGGCTATCATGCTGTTCATATTAGCGGAGCCGCTCGTGTAGACGGTCGTGCATTACGAGATGCGTTGATCCGATCAGCACAGAAGCAGGGGGCAAAGTGGATTCAAGGAGATGCTACACTACTTTATCAAGATCATCATGTCACTGGAGTTACAGTGAACGGAGAAAGCTGGCAAGCCGATCAAGTGGTTGTATGTGCAGGCGCATGGGCGGCTTCATTATTTCAACCTTTAGGGATAGAGCTACAGGTAAGTTACCAGAAAGCTCAGATTATTCATTTACAAGTAGAACAGCAATCGACTGATATCGGAAAATGGCCTGTCATTATGCCACCTACAGATCAGTATCTGCTTGCATTTGACGAGCAAAAAATAGTGGTTGGAGCCACACATGAAAATGATATCGAAGGCTATGATACTAGAGTTACAGCAGGCGGTATGCAAGAAGTATTGAATAAAGGATTAGAACTCGCACCTGATCTTGCAGATAGTACACTACAAGAAGTACGTGTAGGATTTAGACCTTTTACCCCTGGATTTCTACCCGTTATCGGAGCGATTCCAGAATGGACAGGATTATTAACTGCTAACGGGCTTGGAGCATCAGGCTTAACGATGGGGCCTTTTATCGGCTATCAACTGGCTAAGTTAGCGCTTAATCTCGATGTAGATATTGATATCAATGATTATGATATTAGAACAGCTTTAACTTAAATCAATAGAACGATCTGATATTTTACAATTGCAAAAAGTTCAAGATTGTAGGATCTTGAACTTTTTGATTTTATCTAAATAGATGTATCTCTTTTTATAAATAATGTACATATGTTCAATAGAGTCAGCATGGCTAGAGAGAGGAGACTACAACATATGAAAGAACGCTTGTGGACGAAATCATTTATTGTGATGACGCTAGCTTTACTTTTTCTATTTACTGCATTTTATATGTTATATCCAACATTACCTCTTTTTATTACACAAATGGGCGGTAACCAGCAACAGGTAGGATTAGCAATGGGGGCATTGATGTTATCTTCAGTCATATTCCGCCCTATTGTTGGTGGATTATTAGATCGATTTGGTAGACGTCCTTTTATGATTGGAGGACTGATTGTTTTTATTATTTCGATGTATATGTATAACTGGGTAGGTGGAATCATCATGTTGATGGGACTACGCGTTCTACATGGCATGAGCTGGGCAGTATCTACAACATCTATGATGACAGCTGTTACAGATATGATTCCATCTGCACGACGCGGAGAAGGAATGGGTTGGTTCAGCACTTCTATGACAGTGGCTATGGCTATCGGCCCAATGATTGGATTATTTGTGATGAAAGGTTCTTCATATCAAATCATGTTTTTGGTGGCTGTTGGTCTTTCTATAGTGGCTTTGCTGTTAACTTTATTTGCTCAAATGCCTTATAAACCACTGAAGGGTTCTCGAAAAATACAAATATTCGAAAAATCTGTTTTACCCGTAATGGTACCTATTTTCTTTCTATTTATTGCTTACGGAGGAATGACTACATTTGTACCCTTATTTGCAAATGAAATTCATGTAAATTCAGGCACTTTTTTTCTGGTCTATGCTGCAACACTTGCTTTGATTAGACCATTAGCAGGCAAACTTTCCGATCGCAAAGGGGAAACATATGTTATTATCCCTTCGCTAGTGATTACGGTTATTGCTCTAATCATACTAAGTTGTGCAACTGATCTATTAGGAGTGATCGTTGCCGCAGTATTATACGGTATAGGCTTTGGGTCTGCACAGCCAGCGCTACAAGCTATTATGATTCGTTTGGCTCCAGAAAATCGAAAAGGCGCGGCTAATGCTTTTTTCTCTACAGCTACAGATTTGGGAATTGGGCTTGGAGCTATACTTTTAGGTATAGTATCTGAACACTTGAATTATCAAGCTTTATTTTTGGTGAGCGCGTGCTCTGTAGTACTTTCGATTGTTCTTTTTATGTTGTTGGTTATTCGTTTATTAAAAATAAAAACAAATTAATTTCAAAATATTCTTTTAGTATCGTTTGTCTGATCATAAAATAAATAAATATCAAATAAGACTTATTCCTGCCGACACTCTGACAGATGAATAAGTCTTATTTTTTAGTTTTGTTTATATTTAGATAAAGGTTTGACAAATTTGTTCCAAAATACGCTGAGGGGAGTGACCACGGATGTCTTTTTGAAATACATATGAGTCATTTCGTAAGGCATTCATTATCATATCTGCTTTAAATAAAATAAGTGAATGTTCATCTTCAGTTGATACTTCTTGTAATAGATTACATAACATTTGATGAAATTGTTCATAAAGAGGGCTTTTGGTTTGGTAGCCTTTTTCACGATAATTTGAATTTTCGATCCCTGTCAGTAACTGTGCATTCTTCTCAATGAACTGGATAAATAGACCTAACAATCCGCACAAGCGCTCGTAAGAAGTCAGAGACTTATGTTGCTCCATATACACATCAATATCATTAAATAATAGATTAGTACTGTCTAGAATAAGCTCGGAACATAGCTCACTTTTATTACGATATCGGCGATATAGTGTACCCGATCCAATCTGTGCTTCTGTAGCAATCTGATTCATACTTACATGCTCCACACCATGCATTTCAAATAATTTAAAAGCGACATCCAAAATTCGTTTACGATTTTCTGCTGCATCCCGGCGTTCCAGTCGAGGGGCTTTGTTGATTTGCTCCATTATCTATCACTTCCTAAGTGTTATTCGCGAAATTTGACAAGAGGAGAGTTCTCCGTTTAAGCTTTAAGTAGGTTAAATGGAGAACTCTCCTCTTAATAATTATTTATACGAGAAGAATATGTAACCTATGAAAAGTAAACCTAATAACATTCTGTTTGTCAATGAATAACAGCCATATCATATCTATAGTCATGAAAGGAAGGTACGTATGAACTCATTTCAAAATATAACGGCAACGTCAAAACTGAATCCTTTTCGTAGTGATGCTGGTGAGGGACAATTTTCAATTTTTGCTCAATTGCGGGCGATGGGAGCTGTAATCCCGATCACTGTTCCGATGGGAAATACGAATGGTCAGCAATGGATGATTACTCGTATGGAAGAAGTATCCGAAGTTCTCAAAAATCCCAGACTGTTTACTGTCGATCAAAGTCTGATTGAAGGATTAACACCTGCTACACCTGAAATAACACCGGAAACAGATTCACCTGCACCGACTACTTTTTTTAGCGGTAAATCGATGATTTCTGTTGATGAACCAGATCATCGGCGTTTACGTAGACTGGTATCCAAAGCATTTACACCCCGATATATGGAAAGTCTGCGTCCAAGCGTACAGAAGATTGCAGATGAATTATTAGATCAAGTACAAGCGCAAGGACATATGGATATTGTCAAAGATTATGCGCATCCATTACCGATCAACGTGATCTGCGATATGTTAGGTGTACCTGTAGAAGAACGTGCTCAAGTGCATACATGGTCGACAGCGATTTCGCATGGTCTGGGTCTTGGAGTGAGAGAACCTGAAGTCGAAGCCAATTTACGTGCTTTTGGTGATTATACAGCGCAACTTGTAAAGGCTAAACGTAAACATCCAGCTGATGATCTGATTAGTCAATTGATTACGATTGAAGAAGAGGGCGATCATTTAAGTGAAGATGAGCTACTCTCTATGATTACCTTATTGATCTTTGCCGGTCATGAGACCACTTCTAATTTACTCGCTACGGGAACATTGATGTTATTGGATTATCCAGAACAATTGAACAAACTCAAAGCTGATCCTGAACTCACATCTTCAGCATTTGAAGAGTTACTTCGATTCAATGGCCCAGCTACAATGACAGGCCCTCGTTATGCTACCGAAGATACGATACTGGGTGGTCAGCAGATCCGCAAGGGGGATGTTGTGATTCCTTTACTGAAATCAGCGAATCGAGATGAACTTTTGTTCGAACATTCGGAAGAGTTGGATATTCATCGCAAAGTAAATCGTCATTTGGCTTTTGGGCATGGTATTCATTCTTGTCTGGGTGCACCTTTAGCGCGTGTTGAAGGTGATGTTGCATTTAGAACATTACTTCGACGAATGCCTAATTTACAGTTGGCTGTTCCGCGTGAAGAAGTGAACTGGCATTTTGCTTTGAGTTCTCAGAGTCTAATGACGTTACCTGTTGTATTTTGATAGTCATAATAGTGTGATTTCGCAATAAAAAGGAGTGCAGACTTGGTTTGTACTCCTTTTGTATATCTAATTATCATTAACCCCAATTAATCGTGTGCGATTGATTGGGGTTGCTTTTGGTTAAGGTATAGATAACCAATCATATTCAAATATATCAATAACATTCGAAAATGGAGGAATATATAATGAGTAACTTTGATGTTTTATTTATCGGTAGTGGTCAAGGCGCGTGGAATGCGGCAATGCCACTAAGTATGTCAGGTCAAAAAGTAGCTATTATCGAGCGCGACAAAATTGCGGGAGTATGTACGAACTACGGTTGTAACCCAAAAATTATTTTGGATGGCCCTATCAAAGTGATGGAAGATGCTCAAACATATCATGGAATCGGTATGACAAGTGAAATGAAGATCAACTGGTCTGAATTAATGGCTCATAAAAATAAAGTTCTAGATGCATTACCTGTGATGTTAGAAGAAAATTTCAAAAAAGCAGGCATTGAAGTGATCAAAGGTGAAGCATCATTTGTAAATGAAAAAACGGTTGCTGTTAACGGTCAAGAATACACAGCCGACAAAATTGTTATCGCAAGCGGTCAACGTCCAACACCACTAGATATCCCGGGCAAAGAGTACTTAAAAACAAGCAATGAATTTTTATACTTAGAAGATCTTCCAGATCATATTGTATTTGTAGGTGCTGGTTATGTATCTATGGAGCTGGCTTCTATCGCTGTCAAAGTAGGAGCGACTGTACATGTGATTCAATCATCCGATCATATTCTGAATGAATTCCATCAACCTTATGCTCAAAAATTGCTTACAAAGATGCAACAAGACGGAATTCAATTCCATTTCAATGAAAAATTAAGCAAAGTGGAACAACAAGGAGAGCAATTACAGATCACTACAGAAAAAGGTCTAACCTTAACGACCCAATTAGTTATTAATGCTACAGGACGAGTACCGAATGTAGAAAATCTAAATCTTGAAGCAGCTGGTGTGGAGTATAACAGCAAAGGTATTATCGTTGATGAGTATCTACAGACGACACAAAAAGGCATTTACGCAAGCGGAGATATTCTTGATAAAAAACAACCACGTCTAACACCAACAGCTGTATTTGAAGCGAAATATCTAGCAGCTTCTTTCTTAGGTGCTCAGACTCAAGCTATTGAATATCCACCGATCGCTACGATTGCTTTTACAGTGCCACGGATTGCACAAATTGGGGTAACGATTGAAGAAGCAGAAGCGACAGGACTTACTATTAAGCCGATTGATCTAGGCAAACAATGGGACTTTGCAGGTCGTAATGAAACAGAAGCTCATTTGAATCTGGTATATGATCAAGAGCAAAAACTTGTAGGTGCGACAGCATACAGTCAGGAAGCACTTGAGATTATTAACAGCTTAACTCCTATTATCACATTAGGATTAACCTCTAAAGAGGTAGACAAATTGATCTACGCATTCCCTTCTTTTGAAACGATGATTCCAAGATACATGCAAGAAACGAAATAATGTATAACACAAACACCCCTACTTTGAGAGCAGAGTAGGGGTGTTTTGTGTACGCACTATATTAATGTATTCAGATGAAAGATGGTTTTTCTAGTGATCCTTTAGATATCATCGATCATATCACTACGATTGAATTTGTGTAATGATTCTTCGGTGTTCTTCATATGATGTTTATAATCGATTTTGTACATACAACCATAGATCACATTGAGTACATATTCGAGTGCAATCTGTGAGGAAAAGGTGCCGATCTTCGCTAGCTTGACTTCATCGTCAGGAAGCTCAATACAGATCGTACTGGATCTAGCTAATTCGCCTTGATGATTCGCTGTAATCGTAACCCAAGGAATCTGTTCCTGCTGTAAGTAACGAGACACTTTGATATAGCTAGGTGAATTGCCATGATACGTTAAAAATAGTGCACAATCACGAGGAGTCACATTCAGTGTATGATGCGCCCATTCGGACAGCTCTGTGGCAATCACAACATACTTATTGATTTTAAATAGTTTATTTTGAAAACTTTTGGCACGAATCTGTGAATCGCCTAGAGCATAAATAAAGATGCGTTCCGCTTGATCTAGTAACTCTGCTGTCTGTGAAAGTGACTTATCCTCGATTAAAGCCAGATTTTTATCAATCGTATTCTTCATTAGATCAGCGATTTCTTTAGCGATCTGTAGTGAAGATTCGCCCAGATTAAAAGGATAATTCACATTCACTTCAGACTCTTGTCCTTGCTGTTGTTGAAATTCGCGTGCTAGACAGATCGTAAATTCTTTGAAACCAGATAATCCCACCTTCTGTGTTAAGCGATGGATTGCCGAGTGAGAAGTATATGTAGCTTTGGCTAATTGCTGAATATTCAAATGAAGCATCTGTTCTTGATGAGTCAAAATATACGCAGCAATACTTTGCTCATTGGGTGTAAAGTGATCCATCTCCGCTAATTGTGAAAGTAATCTCAAAAACTCAACTCCAGTTCTTACAAAATACTTATATGGTATAACATTTTAGGATATGAATTGAACATTTTGTTCAGAAATTGTCGGTGATGTAGGCTAATAAATGGTCAAATATCCCGTTATGTGTCTGTTTTAATTATCTTGTGGATTCTTCTTTTATAATAAAGAAACATGTATATGAATAACCAGTCAATCATGGGCAATACGCAATAATCTCTCTATGCAATCTACACCGATAATAGCACAGATAGGAGGAACGATCATCAATCAACCAAAAGCATAAACATATTAGAACAAGAATAGAGAGGGTTATATGATGAAGTTAGGGATTGTAGGATCAGGAATGATTGTTGAAGATGTACTTAGCTTTATTAAAGATATTCCAGCGATTCGTCTACAAGCGATCTGTGCGAGAGCAGGTCATGAAGAGAAATTAGCCCAGTGGCAAGTTCAGTATCAGATCGCTCAGGTGTATATAGAGTATGATCAATTGCTTGCGGATCAGCAGGTAGATACCGTTTATATTGGACTGCCTAATCATCTGCATTATTCTTACGCCAAGCAAGCATTAGAACAAGGCAAACATGTGATTTGTGAGAAACCTTTTACATCGAATCTACAAGAGTTGCTAGAACTTAAAGAAATTGCTTTGCGTCAACATTTGGTACTGGTTGAAGCGATCTCTAATCAATATCTCAAAAATACGATAGCGATCAAAGAGCAATTAAAGACACTAGGCGATATCAAAATCGTACAGTGTAATTATTCTCAATTCTCGTCACGTTACTCCAGGTTCAAAGCAGGGGAGATGTTACCCGCGTTCAATCCTGCGATGTCAGGCGGAGCGTTAATGGATATCAATTTGTATAATATCCATCTAGTGGTTGGTTTATTTGGAGTTCCCAATGTAGTACATTACCATGCCAATATAGAGCGTGGTATCGACACCTCAGGTATATTGCTACTGGATTATGATCATTTCAAATGTGTATGTATAGGTTCCAAAGATACGAATGCACCTAATCAAACGCATATTCAAGGCGATCAAGGTTATATGACGATTGAAGGTTCGACTAATATCATGGATCATTTCGATTATGTCGCCCATTCAAAGCCTGCTGTACGAGTAGATGTCAAAGACCATCCTCATCGTATGTATGATGAATTTGTCGAGTTCGAACGGATCATTCAACAACAAGATTTGCTCAAAGTGTCTGAAATGCTTGATCATAGCGAGAAAGTAATGAATGTAATTGAACAAGCCAAATCTTCTGCTGGACTTGTATTTGGCGCAGATGTATAAGCCTCTCAAGCCATAATGATGTACTCCTAATATCACCAACAAGTCAAAAAGAGTACCGATCCTTGAATTTCAAGATCGGTACTCTTTGATTTTGTTCAAATGTATTCAATTGGAGTTGATTTGCTTATAGAGGCGTTCCTAATCGATATATTCACATTTGAAATTTGAAAATACAGCGGGATGACCTGCTTGTTGATGAGTAGCATACAATCCAATCAGCACACCTGTAAATCCTCCGGCAACTTCTGAAGACAGATACTTGGTCTGAGCTGTTCCTAGTAGAATTTCTTCACCTTCGATAACAGTAAAAAAGTGATAACAGGTCGGTTCAGCTTTGATAAGTAGTGAAGCACTATTACTTGTTAATACAACTGTTTGCTGTACCGATTTGATATCTTGCGTGTTGAGACGTTCGATCACTTCATAGTGATCCTGTTGCCCACGTATCGCTAACTCATAATGATGATGTTCATCCATATACAACGTTATGCCTGCTTCTCCATCGGTAATCTCCACATCACAAGTGATCACTGCACGGAAATCTTTTTGACGTAGACCGATAAAGGTTGGAGAGAGGGGGTGATCCAGTGTAATATCAGTTCCTGTTAGCATCAGACTATGATCAGTGAATTGATAGTTTTCAGTCTGCGGGAAGCGAAGATAACACCAATCGAGATTCCAATTCGTATTTTCAAACGTGAATATCCGCTGCTCATGTTGAATAATATCATTTGATATCCGATCGGTCTCAAAGCTAGATCGTGTTGTCCCATTATGCCCGGCGGTAAACCAACCTTCTTCATCAAATGTCACCGGCGTAAGAAAGACTTCACGTCCTAGATGATGATACGTCAACCATTGACCGATCTGACGAAATCCCAGATGATACAACCACCAATTCCCATTATTATCTTCGATCAGATCTCCATGACCCACAGCCTGTAATTCATAACCACCTAGATTGCGATTGGTTAAGACGGGATTATGTGCATAAGCTTCAAATGGACCTGACACAGACGTTGATCGTGCATAGGTCGCCATATGACCATATTCTGTACCACCTTCAGCTACGAGCAGATAATACCAATGGTTGATTTTGTACATATGTGGACTTTCAATATAGCGACCCCCTGAACCTTGCCAGATCATACGACTAGGTGTTAGCTTTTCACCTGTAGTGATATTAATCTGACACTGGACTACACCATGAATACCATTTTCATCTTGTCCATTACTCATAAAATACGTCTGATCTTCTTCAAAATACAAATCAGGATCAATACCGCCTTGATCCACTTCAATAGGCTCAGACCATTCCCCATAAATATCATCTGTCCAGACAAAAAAGTTCTGACGTGTGCTGTCATTGGTCGTTACCATATAGAATCGACCCTTATAATGACGTAGAGTAGGAGCGAACACACCTCCTGAACTTTTCACTTCACCTAGATCCACTTGAGTCGTACGAGTTAGACAGTGACTGATCTGCTTCCAATTGATTAGATCTTGGCTTTCAAAAATCGGTACACCGGGAAAATACTGAAAAGTACTGGTTGCTAAATAATACGTATCGCCTACTTTACAGACACTTGGATCAGGGTAAAAGCCTTTAATAATAGGATTATTATATTTCATAATAGATCACCTATGTAGAATGGATCACCAGCGTAACCATCGTACAGTTTCCTTTCCAGAGTAATATGACAGACTGATCATAGCATGATTACGCTTTCAAAAAAAGAAGATAAGGCATACTGCCTTATCCGTTCATTTGTTCTACCTTGTAGAGTTCTATTATAGGGTTAGACGCTCTGTATTCTACAGGAGACATACCGAATTGATTACGGAACACACGGTGGAAATAAGAATAACTGGCAAATCCACATGTCTCTGCAATATGTTCAAGTGTCATTTCGCTATATTGAATTTGCTCAATTGCAGCTTTGAGACGAATTTCAATCGCATATTGGATCATCGTTTTCCCATAATGTTCTTTAAATAATTTGACGGCTCTTGAAAGGCTAAGCCCTGCATATCTGGCGGCTTCTTCTAATTTAAAAGTCACTGTAGCATGTTCTTCGATAAACCGCTTTAGCAAAAGGGTTGCTGAGCCTTTACGATTCATTTGTACTGTATCGCTAATCGCACGATCAATATACAGACACAAGCTACGTAACAGTACATCTTCTAATTCAGTATCTTCTTCAGGAAGACCGCGCCGCTTTTCCAATAAAAGATTGTGCCATAATCCGATCAATTTACTTTCGGTTCCAATAGAGTATACAGTAGAGCGTGGTTGGCGTTGCCACCATTCATCGATCCATGTGCCTTGACAGAACAAGTAATAATCACCGCTAGATAATCCATCTTTTTTAGCCGGTTCTTGTACAACCAGATGATAATCATCTCCCGGTTTGAGTAACAGCAAATCGCCACTTTTTAATACATAACGATTTCCACAGGTGAAAGCTTCACAACTGCCCTCTGTCTGTAAGCGGAAAATGTAATGTTGTAATCCACTTTTTATATGATGATTGAATGCTTTGTAATGATATGAATGATCACAGATCAAAAGAGATGTGTCCAAAATAATCCCCCTAGCTAAAAGTTGAGCAAATAGTTCATGTTTTTACGATATTGTGTATGTTCATTTTAGCGTGTCTTGTTCTAAAATAATAGATGAAAGATAACTCTTACACATAGAATAAAAATAATCCAAAGAGGTGCTTTTGACATGACAACATTAAATATTGGTCTGCAATTATTTACACTCCGTGATGAGACAGCTAAAGATTTCCCGGGAACGTTACGTAAAGTTGCTGAGCTTGGCTATCAAGGTGTAGAATTTGCAGGTTATGGCGATATTCCGGCTGAAGAAATGAAGGCGCTTTTAGACGAACTTGGACTCAAAGGATTCAGTAGCCATGTTCCTTTACAATCGATGCGCGATAATTTGCAAAAAGAAATCGATTATTTAAAAGTAATCGGTGCTCAGTATATGATCTGTCCTTACATTATGCCAGAAGATCGTCCGCAAAGCAGTGAAGAATGGGGCGCATTATTTACAGAGTTACAACAATTTGGTGCAGAAGCAAGCAAACAAGGATTAACGTTTGGTTATCACAACCATGATTTTGAATTCCACGGTGCATTCAAAGACACGAACGCCTTTGATGGTATGTTTGCTGAGACGACTCCAGAAGCTGTACAAGTAGAAATGGATGTATGTTGGGTACAGTTTGCAGGACAAGATCCGTTAGAATATATTCAAAAATATGCAGGACGCTTGCCACTTCTTCATCTTAAAGACTTTGACAAAGATGAGCAGGGTCAAATGAAAACATTAGAATTAGGACAAGGAATTGTAAACTTGCCACAAGTGATTGAACAAGCAGGTAAAGCAGGCGTACAATGGCTCATCGTAGAACAAGATGTGTGTCAGAATCCACCACTTGAAAGCGTGTCCAACAGTTATAACTGGCTTAAACAAAATTACTTAAATTAATCGAATATCTGTCATTACACATACATCCAATCGATATCCAATAAAAGGAGACTATTATTTATGAATAAGATCAAAGTAGCTGTATTTGGTTGCGGAGCTATCGCTCAGCGCAGACATATTCCAGAATATGCAGAAAATCAACATGTCGAATTGGTCGCTTTTGCCGATCCTAACCTTGAACGTGCACAAGAAATGGTTGAACTATACGGCGGTAAAGCGTATGCAAGCTATGAAGAAATTTTGGCTAACGAAGATATCGATGCAGTCAGTGTATGTACACCGAACTATTTGCATGCTCCAATGACGATTGCAGCGGCTAATGCCGGTAAACACGTATTGGTTGAAAAGCCGATGGCTTGTTCGATTGAAGAAGCAGAGCAAATGATCGAAGCTGCTCACAAAAATAATGTATATTTGATGGTTGGACATAACCAGCGCTTAATGCCTCCTCACGTGAAAGCGAAAGAAATTTTGGATTCTGGCAAATTAGGTAAAGTCCTAACGTTCCGTACCTCTTTCGGACATCCAGGTCCTGAAGCATGGAGTGTAGACGGAGCAGATAGCTGGTTTTTCCGTAAAGAAGAAGCTATTATGGGCGCAATGGGCGATCTAGGCGTACACAAATCCGATTTTATCCGTTACTTGTTAAATGATGAAGTAGCTGATGTTGCTAGCTTTATTGGCACATTGCACAAAGAAGGTACAGAAGTTGATGATAACGCAACTTGCTTGTTACGTATGAAGAGCGGAGCAATCGGAACACTGGTAGCAAGTTGGACACAGTACAAAGGTGGAGACAACAGTACAATCTTGTGGTGTGAAAATGGTGTGATGAAGATCGGTACTGTGGAAGGTAACGAAGTCATTGTAGAATTAACAGATGGAACAGTAGAAACGTACCAAGTAGGTATGATGTCTACCAATGAGAAACAAGTTCCAAGTGGCGTTATTGATGCATTTGTAGAGTCTATTACTACGAATACACCTCCTACAATTTCTGGCGAAGAAGGTTTGCGTGCCGTTAAAGTGATTTTAGGTGCTTTTGAATCACAGAAAACAGGACGTGTCGTACAATTGTAATCTTTTAGTAAATAGTGCAGAAAGACCGTGACTTCTCTATAGAAGCTCGGTCTTTTTTTATATTTAACTACGTAGAACTACATTCTTAGTTATTCATTTGTTTATATGGAATAGAAATACAAACGTGACTACAACAAAACTTCTATATTTAGGGGGCATAGAAAAAGAACTTCAAAATAATAGTTGACTGATCGTTCTTAAATACACTATACTTTATTCATTGGGAACGATCATTCTCGAAAGAGTTTACTTTTAACTTATTCATAAAGTATTCGTAAGAAATTATTTTTTTAACCAATTGAGAACGATCATTCTATATGAGGAGTAGTGAAAAAATGGATATTTCAAAACAAGTTGTTATCGTTAGTGGTGCTAATCGAGGTTTGGGTAAACAGTTGGCTCTTGAGCTTTTGGCAAGAGGAGCTAAAGTATATGCAGGAGCAAGAAATCCAGAATCTGTCGATCTACCAGGAGCTATTCCATTACAATTGGATATCACCAATCCTCAATCTGTAATGACAGCCACTGAAATCGCAAGTGATGCAACAGTGCTTATCAATAATGCAGGGTCATCAACAGGAGCTTCTTTATTAACAGGCAGTTTAGAAGATATTCATATCGAATTTAATACTCATGCGTTCGGAGCCCTTTCGATGATTCGTGCATTTGCACCTGTTATTGAAAAAAATGGCGGAGGTTCAATCCTAAATATCTTATCTGTATTGTCTTGGGTTAGTACAGGTCAAGAAGGTGCATATGCTGCTGCCAAAGCTGCTGAATGGGGATTAACGAATGTGTTACGTCTTGAATTAGCGCCTAAAAATATTAAAGTCGCTGGATTACACGTAGGCTTTATGGATACCGATATGACTACTCATGTGGATGCACCAAAATCGTCTCCACAAGACATTGCTAAAATCGCAATTGATGGAATCGAAGCTGATCTTTACGAGATTATTGCTGATTCTATCAGTCAACAAGTGCAACAAGGGCTTGCTGGAGGAGTTCCTGCTCTATATCCACAACTATTTCAATAAAATCGGATCGTTAATCTATCAATACATTTCCTATTCGAAGCTTTCTTTACTTAACGTTCTCAATATGTTACATTCTTCGTATTGGGGGGAGTTTTGTGTCAAGAAGCAAAGAATTTGACGTTAATGAAGTATTAGATAAAGCTATGATTTTGTTTTGGGAACAAGGTTATGAGAAAACATCGATGAGTGATCTAGTCACACATATGGGTATTCATCGTAGAAGTTTATATGATACATTTGGTGATAAGCACTCACTATTTCTGCAAGCAATCACTCGTTATATGGGCAAAGTGCAAGCGAATCTCACAAGTGAAATCAAGCCGTCCCAAACGGCAACAGAAGCATTATATGCTATTTTTCAATTTATGGTTACAGATCAAGAGGATTTGCCATCCGGTTGCTTGTTAGTCAATTCAGTAACAGAACTGGCTGCCCGCGATGCAGAAGTAAATGCCAAGTCGATCGAATCATTTAAAGGAACAGAAGATATGCTTGAACAGATTATTCTGTGGGGTCAACAGGATGGCGAATTCACTACCAAACAGAGTGCTAAAGAACTAGCCGAATATCTGCATACCGTGTCGATCGGTATACGCGTGATGGGAAGATCTTCTGTAGACAAAGCCAAGTTATTGCATATCGTAGATGTATCTATAGACTTATTAAAAAGTTAACATTATATATTAATAAATTATTTATACATTTAAAGTCGCTCATGCAGCGGCTTTTTTTGCGTTATACGGGTCATAATATTCACCTCTAAAGGCATTAAGAGAATTAGGCAATCATTTAAGATAATCGGTATATTAAGATAAGGGTCTTATGAGTCATAATAGTCATATGGGGAAAGATACTATGACTTACATCAATACAAAGAAAGGATGTAGATATATGGATAATCATTATACTCATGAGAAAATGTTCCCAAATAATTTATCACCTTTAGCGCAAACAGATCCTGAATTTATGGAGCGGTTTGAACATTTTGCATACCATGAAGTAGTGAATCAAGATGATCTGGATGATCGTACTCGAATGATGGCGATCATCGCTACATTAATCGGATGCCAGGGAATCGATGAATTCAAAGGTATCCTTCCAACTGCCCTTCATGTAGGTGTCACTCCTATAGAAGTCAAGGAAATTGTATATCAGTCTGTAGCTTATCTCGGCATAGGACGTGTTCTACCGTTTTTACATGCTACTAATGATATTTTGACTGCGCAAGGTGTAGAGTTGCCTTTGCCTTCTCAATCAACTACTACTATCGCCAATCGTTTAACAGCAGGTATTCAAGAACAGGTAGATATTTTTGGTGACCACATGCAAGACTTTTGGAAATCAGGTGCGGAAGAAACTCAGCATATTAATGAGTGGCTAGCAACTAATTGCTTTGGCGATTATTATACTCGAACAGGTTTGGATCATTTGCAAAGAGAAATGATTACGTTTTGCTTTCTAGCTGCACAAGGAGGTTGTGAACCTCAATTAATCAGTCATGCGACCGCTAATATGAGGCTCGGTCAGAATAAATCTTTTCTGATTAAGATCATTTCTCAGTGTCTTCCTTATATCGGGTATCCACGTAGTCTCAATGCGCTACGATGTGTAGAAGAAGCCTCTCAGAAATCAGAATAACGAGATCGATGATTCGTTTGCAGTATTTGATTGTAACTACTATATAGAACCATAAATAGAAAGTAGGGATTGATGATGGAAAATGAACAATTACAAAACAGTACTATTTTTCCTTTAGGTGAAAAAGTAAAAGCCAACTTTGTAGGCGATGCTTATTTGCAAATGGTCTTTACAGATGCGACTCCTTTAAATACAGCGATTGGTAATGTAACCTTCGCTCCGGGTGCCCGTAATAACTGGCATTCCCATCATGTGGGTCAAGTGTTATTAGTCACTGGTGGTAAAGGATGGTATCAAGCCGAAGGACAGCCTGCTCAAGCGCTTCAGACCGGTGATGTTGTGAATATTCCAGCTCATGTAAAACACTGGCATGGAGCAACTAAAGACAGCTGGTTTGTTCATTTAGCGATGACTCCAGGAGAAACCGATTGGCTAGAGCCGGTAGAAGATGAGTGGTTCAACCGTTTATAATACAACAATCTTATAAATTGCTACTGTACAAAATAGAATTTCAAAATCATAGATGAGGTGAATCAATATGGAATACGTAACATTAAATAATGGAGTTAAAATGCCGATTTTGGGATATGGTGTGTATCAAATTCCCGATCAAGCAGAATGTGAACAATGCGTACTGGATGCTATCAGCGTAGGGTATCGTTCAATTGATACTGCTCAAGCTTATAGAAATGAAGAAGCGGTTGGTCGTGCAATTCAGAAGAGTGGAGTGCCTAGAGAAGAATTATTTATCACCACTAAAGTCTGGATTTCCAATGCAGGTTATGAAAAAGCGAAAGCTTCTATAGACGAATCTCTTCGCAAGCTTCAATTGGATTATCTGGATCTACTGTTAATCCATCAACCGTTTAACGACTATTATGGGACTTACCGTGCTATGGAAGAGTACTATAAAGCAGGCAAAATCAAAGCGATCGGAGTCAGCAACTTCTATCCTGACCGCTATATTGATCTGGTGAAATTTGCTGAAGTGGTACCTGCGGTAAATCAAGTCGAGACCCATGTCTTTAACCAACAAGTCAAAGCGAATGAAATTATGAAAAAATACAATACACAGATTGAATCGTGGGGTCCTTTTGCAGAAGGTAAAAATGATCTATTCACTAATCCTACTTTACAAGAAATTGGGGAGCAATATGGTAAATCGACTGCTCAAGTTGCCTTACGCTTTTTGATTCAACAAGGGATAGTCGTCATTCCCAAAACGGTTAACAAAGAGCGAATGGAACAAAACTTTAACGTGTTTGATTTTGAATTAAGCGCGCAAGATATGGAAAAATTAATCGCTTTAGATACAGAGAAAAGTTCATTCTTCTCTCACTCTGATCCAGCAACGGTTGAAATGTTAACCGATTATGCTAAAAAGGGATTGGAATAAGATCAATACTAACAGCATGCATAGTTATAGCATCGGATAACGTACAGAAGCTAGTAGAGTTGCTTTTAAAAAGCACTTTACTAGCTTTTTATGTATACCTATTAGAAAGAGTATTATAAAATAGACTACAATTGATGTTTTTACGACAACTGTCTATAATTTATAATCAATGTGTTGCATGTGTATTGTGAATGATATAGAGAAGGATGTGTTGAGTTCTGATTGTTAAAGTAGATCGAAGAGTACTGCGCACCCAAGAAGCGATTAAGAAATCACTTTTGGAACTGATGTCAGAAAAGAAATTCGATAGTATTACGATTCAAGATATTGCAGATCGAGCCAATATCAATCGTGCTACAGTGTATCTTCATTATCTGGATAAATTTGATCTGTTGGATAAAATGATTGAGGAGCATATTGTGAATATGTCTACGATCTGCGAGACAGAAGCTGATCTCGACTGGTTCGAATCCACAGTACACTGTATCGAATACTTAGAAGAAAATTATTTATTCTTTTCGACTATGTTAGCGAGTGAAGGAGCTTCTTTTTTCCGTAATCAATTTGTAGAACATAATATTAAAGAGTTCAAAAAAGATATCGATATCACTACAGGAAAAAATAAAGGGCAGAATGAAGAAATCCTTGCCGAGTTCGTAGCTAATGCTTATGTTGGCGTAGTGGAATGGTGGATCAAAAATGAGATGCCTTACTCACCTAGAGAAATGGCAGAAAAAGTAGGCGATCTATTGGAAAGAGTTGTAGAATCTTAAATCTAGGGCTCTAGCATAATAACTCATCACATCAAAAAGAACGACTCCATATAGGCAGTCGTTCTTTTTTGTCGTAGAGACGTAACGGAGTAACAAAGTTGAAGCTAATGAATGACTTGATTACGCTTTAATAGTCCCCACAATTGATCAGATATCTCATCAGGTGACTGAGGCATCTGATTGACAATCCACCATTCGATCGTGCCTACAAAAGCAGAAGCCATAAAATGAGTAATAAATTCTTTATTATAGGGTTTATTATCATCTTCCATATTAATATGCATTCTAATATTCTCGATCACAATATCCAGTAAGCGCTGACGGAAAGTAGGAACCCCTTTATTCGCAAACATAGAAGCATAGAATGTATAGTGTTCTTCAAAATAATGAACAATCGGGAGCAACGAAGATTGTAATAGATCGATCGTGTCTCCATTAGCATCAATGGTTGTACTTACCATACTCATTTTATTCAAGTAGACCTCGATACACCGATCCAGTAAATCATATTTATCTGTGTAATGAAAATAGATCGTCCCTCGATTTACATTAGCTCGCTCAGCAATTTCATTGATTGTAATCTCTTCGAAATTCTTTTCCGCAATCAAAGAAAGAAACGATTGAAAGATAGCATCCTTTGTTTTGACGATTCTTCGATCTACTTTTGTACTCATGTCTATTCCTCCATTCCAAGATATCTAACAGATCGATGGCTTCTGTTGAATATCCTACAAAAAGCGCTAGATTAACGATTGAACGTATTCCAATACTTCTTATAATAAGCAATAGGACGTACATCTGCAAAACAAATATACCATTTAAAGGAGGGTGACATCATGTCACTAAAACGTTTAGAAGCCGTATCCGAATTAAGAAGCTTGGTCGATGATTATGCCATTTTAACTGATGAGAAGAAGATTTCAGAGCAAATGAATTTATTTACACCTGATGCGAAATTTACTATTTATATAGGTGGTCAATTGATTTCAACCATCACTGGAACAGAATCATTAGAAAAAGAATTTATGACCCATGTGAATGAGATCAAGTGTTATTTTACTATCAATGGACAGCATAAAGTAACCGTGAATGGAGATACTGCCGAAGGAATCGTATTTTCGCAAATGAAAGTCATTCGAGAAGAACAGGGAGTCGATATTCTATCCGATTATAGTATTCGATATGATGACGTGTATGTACGTCAAAACGGAACATGGTTAATACAAGAACGCACAGAATACATGATTATGATTGAATCTAGACCATTACAATCTTAAACTAAAATCCTAAACAAAAGAGCTGATGGATAACTTCCTCGGCTCTTTTTTACGTTATTTTCTTATTGGTTTTAGATAGCGTTATTTTTATATGTCAGAATGTTGTTATATTGCATAGGTCATGTTATGATTATGCCGAATAAAACATTATCTTCAATTTAATACATATTTAACCTTTTTGAATTTACCCATGCGCTGATCTTCTTGGATGCGCTTTTTATATGCATGCAAATGTAAGCGTTATCAAAGTGTATTTTAATGTCTATTTTCTCGCAGGTACAAGTCTGAGTATATTCTTTGCTATACACAAAGTAACGAATATCTCAGCTTTATACCATATAAAATAACGGAGGTATTCAGATGATCAGAAAATGTTTCGGTTTGTTCCTTGCTTTCGCTTTAGTATTCAGTGTCTTTTCTACATTACCTGTAGATGCTGCAAATCGACCATTAGCCAAGCTTCCTGGTAATTCCAATCCTTTAATGGATCACAAATTAGGAGCTGACCCTTATTCATTGGTCTATAACGGAAGAGTCTATGTTTATATGTCCAGTGATACCTACGTGTATAACAGTGATGGCTCGATTAAAGAAAATGATTTTAGTTCACTTGATCGTATTCAAGTCAGCTCTTCCGCAGACATGGTCAATTGGACTGATCATGGAACAATACCTGTTGCTGGAGTAAATAACAAAAATGGTGGCAAAGGTATAGCGAAATGGGCTGGCAATTCATGGGCTCCAGCAGTAGCTACCAAAAAAATAAATGGTAAAGATAAATTCTTTTTATATTTCGCTAATGGTGGATCAGGAATTGGTGTTTTGACCGCAGACTCACCGATTGGACCATGGACAGACCCACTTGGCAAAGCGCTATTAACCCAAAGTACACCGGGCATGGCAGGAGTAACATGGCTTTTCGATCCTGCTGTTCTTTTAAATGATGATGGTACAGGATACTTGTATAGCGGAGGCGGTATCCCTAATGAATCTAATCCAGCTTCTATCGCTAATCCAAAAACAGCTAGAGTGATCAAATTAGGAGCCGATATGATCAGTGTCAATGGTAGTGCGACTACAATCGATGCTCCGTATATGTTTGAAGATTCAGGGATTCATAAATACAACGGAAAATATTACTATTCGTACTGTATCAATTTTGCCGGTACCCATCCTGCACAATATCCAGCAGGGGAGATCGGTTATATGGTAAGTGATAATCCGATGGGACCTTTTACGTATAAAGGTCATTTCCTGAAAAATCCGTATAACTTCTTCGGCGTAGGTGGGAACAACCATCATGCTGTCTTTAATTTTAAAAACGAATGGTATGTCGTATATCATGCGCAAACCGTAAGCAAAGCTCAAATTGGCACAGGAAAAGGATATCGTTCTCCACATATCAATAAATTAGTACACAATGCAGATGGCAGTATTGCTGAAGTACAAGCGAATATGGCTGGAATCGCTCAACTATCGAATATCAATCCTTATACCCGGGTGGAAGCAGAGACGATTGGATGGCAAGCAGGTATTGCTACAGAGCCTACACAAGCAAGCGGTGGCCCGATTAGCAATCTCAATGTAACCAATATTAATAATGGAGATTGGGTCGCTGTAGGTAGAGCAGACTTCGGTTCTAATGGAGCCAAAACATTCAAAGCGAATGTAGCGACGACGGGTGGAGGCAATATTGAAGTACGACTGGATAGTGACACAGGTCCTCTGGTAGGGACTTTGAAAGTAACTTCCACTGGAGGTATGCAGAACTGGAAAGAGATGCAGACAACGATTAATAATGTGACTGGTATTCATAATGTATACCTCGTATTTACAGGCTCAGGAAATGCGAATCTATTCAATCTCGATTACTGGCAGTTCGCTTCCTAATAGATCCAACTGATGTTTTACGATTGGGTCTCTGGTAGACGATCTTCGATGTTGCTAGAGACCCTATTTAGAATATGGATTTTATCTCATATTAAGATGGAGGTATTTATGAAAAAGAAATCTTGGGTAACGTTGGCAGCTACAGGGGTTATTTCACTATTTGTCTCGGTAAGTGCATTTGCAGGAACAGTCTTCTGGGAACCACTGACTTATTTTAATGCAAGCACATGGCAAAAAGCAGATGGATACTCTAATGGAGATATGTTCAATTGTACATGGCGTGGTAATAATGCTAATTTTACAAGCGATGGTAAGCTTAGACTAGGATTGACAAGTTCAGCAGCTAACAAGTTCGATTGTGCAGAATACCGTTCGACTAACAAATACAAATACGGTAAGTATGAAGTGAGTATGAAGCCTGCCAAAAACACAGGTATTATATCTTCTTTCTTTACGTACACAGGACCTACAGATGGAACACCGTGGGATGAGATTGATATTGAGTTTCTAGGTAAAGATACGACTAAAGTACAATTCAATTATTATACCAATGGCGTAGGGAATCATGAAAAAGTCATTAATTTGGGATTTGATGCTTCACAAGGCTTCCATACGTATGCTTTCGACTGGCAGCCTAATTCAATCAAATGGTATGTCGATGGCGTACTCAAGCATACCGCAACCACCAATATTCCAACCAATGCAGGTAAAATTATGATGAATATCTGGAATGGTAAAGGAGTAGACGACTGGTTAGGATCTTATAATGGAGCGAATCCATTGTATGCAGAATATGATTGGGTGAAATACACCAGTAATTAATGATGATAGAAGAGATGGCCTTATAGGGCTGTCTCTTCTTTTTTTGGAACAAATTAAACGGTTTTATATAGCTTTTATCATTACATGTTGTTTATAACGGATACGTAGCTTTACGGAAAAAAATCTGCATTACATAAACATGTGGATGCTGTAGATTATAAAAATAGTTTATGCGTGTACAAACAAATGATTGCGTATATAGGTGTTACTATCTATAATAATTTAAAGCTTACTTGAATCTTACATGATAATAAATATCAATAAGGGGTGCATACTTATGAGTCAATTGATAACCGAAGTCCAACCAGATGTTGAAACCTACATACAATCTATTTACCAAACAGTCGTCCAACGCAATCCTCATGAGGTCGAGTTTCATCAAGCTGTCAGCGAGTTTCTGGAAAGTATGGCACCTGTGATTAAAAAGCACCCTGAATATCAGAAATATGCTATTTTAGAGCGAATTGTAGAACCCGAACGTCTTATTTCATTTCGTATTCCGTGGGTAGACGATCAAGGAAAAGTACAGGTGAATCGTGGATTTCGTGTGCAATTCAATAGTACACTTGGACCTTATAAAGGAGGTCTACGTTTTCACAAAAGTGTAAATGCTAGTATTATTAAATTTCTTGGATTTGAACAGACTTTTAAAAATGCCTTAACTGGTCAGCCCATTGGTGGCGGTAAAGGTGGTTCTGATTTTGATCCGAAAGGGAAATCAGATCTTGAGATTATGCGTTTCTGTCAAAGCTTTATGACAGAGCTATATAAATATATGGGTTCAGATGTCGATGTCCCTGCTGGAGATATCGGTGTAGGTGGACGAGAGATTGGCTTTCTTTTCGGGCAATACAAAAGAATCCGTAGCGGTAATGAACCTGGTGTATTAACAGGAAAAGGGATTGGTTATGGTGGTAGTCTAGGTCGGACAGAAGCAACGGGTTACGGATGTATCTACTTTTTACAAGAAATGCTTGCTTCACAAGGTTTAGAATTAGCGGGTCGTCAGACCGTTGTATCAGGTAGTGGGAATGTTTCGATTTTTGCTATACAAAAAGCTCAAGAACTAGGCGCACATGTTGTCGCTTGTAGTGATTCTAATGGTTATATTTTTGATCCAAATGGCATTCAGTTGGATACGGTGAAGCAGATTAAGCTTGTAGAGGCAGGAAGAATTAGCGATTATACACTTCATCATCCAGAAGCATCTTATTATGAAGGAAGTACAAACATTTGGAATGTGGATTGTGAAATTGCACTTCCATGCGCCACACAAAATGAATTGAATGAAGTAGCAGCACGTCAGCTCATCGATAACGGTGTAATTGCAATCGCTGAAGGGGCGAATATGCCAACCACTTTGGAGGCGGTTCATATTCTTTTAGCGAATAATATTCTATTTGCTCCTGGCAAAGCAGCCAATGCAGGGGGAGTAGCTGTATCTGCTCTTGAAATGGCTCAAAATAGTATGCGCTTATCATGGAGCTTCGATGAAGTAGATGGACGTCTCAAAAAGATTATGCAACATATTTATCAAGATAGCATTGAAGCAGCCGAAGACTATGGATTCGAAGGGAATCTGGTTGCAGGATCCAATATTGCAGGTTTCAAAAAAGTCGCTGAAGCAATGATTGCTCAAGGTATTGTTTAAATAAAAGAAAATTTATATGATAAATGATTTCAATCTCCCAAAAACATTGTGTAAACTATACAAGTAATTAACAACAAGCAAAAAAGAGACAGTCTTTAAAGATTGTCTCTTTTTTGCTTGCAACTAAACAGAATATATTACCGATTAATATAGGCGCTGCCTACCAATCTATAGATGAATAATGATAGATATGTATTTATAATTGATGACGCTATAATATAATGTAATAAAGAAGTGAAAAAACGAATAAAAAACATAAAAATAAATAGATAGTTCGTAAATAGCGATCTAAAAAACAATATTTCATTGACAACACCTATGAAATTCATTAAAATTCGAAAGGGACATCAGCTTCAAAACGAATCATAAATATAATTGCCTTGAGTTTATTCATAAATATATATGTTAATCCTTATCACTATTATAGGAGTACCTACCACATATTCCTATAAGAAAATCAGGATTTTTTAGCTTTTATGAATAGATACGGCGTGGAGGATGGCTTGACCATGGATAACTGGTTCAAACTCAAAGAAAGAGGCACGACCGTTTCAACCGAAATTATTGCAGGATTAACTACATTTTTTACAATGGTCTATATTGTTATCGTCAATCCGGGAATACTCAGTAGCACCGGAATGGATTTTAATGGAGTATTTATTGCTACTATTCTAGCAAGTATAGTAGCGACTCTAATTATGGGATTATGGTCTAACTATCCAATTGTGCTCGCACCGGGTATGGGTCTAAATGCATTTTTTGCTTATAGTGTTGTAGGCGGATATGGTGTCACCTGGCAAGTTGCTCTGGGTGCCGTATTTATCGCAGGTATATTGTTTATTATTCTATCTGTGACTTCATTCCGTTATATGTTGCTTGATGCGATTCCAGCCAGTTTGAAGCATGCTATCACAGCAGGGATTGGACTTTTTATTACAACAGTAGGTCTACAGAACTCGGGTATCATTATTGCTTCCGAATCCAATCTAATTACGATTGGTAATCTTACAGAGCCAATGACATATCTAACAATTATCGGGTTATTAATTACGGTGGTTCTGATGGCGTATAATGTAAAAGGTTATCTGTTTATAGGTATGGTCGTTACAGCTATTCTGGCTTGGATCTTAGGATTGTTCCAATTGCCTGCATCTATTATGGCTATGCCACATGGATTAGCAACGACTGCTTTCCAACTGGATCTAGCAGGTGTGTTCTCAAATGGTCTATATACGATTATATTTACCTTCTTATTAATTACCTTATTTGATACGACAGGAACAATGCTTGGTGTTGCAGAGCAAGCAGGGCTTCTTAATAAAGATGGCAAGTTCCCACGTTCCCGCGGTGCGCTTTTAGCAGATGCAGTAGGAACGACAACAGGTTCTTTGCTAGGAACAAGTCCAACTTCTGCTTATATTGAATCAAGTACAGGTGTTGCAGCAGGCGGTCGAACAGGGCTTACAGCGATCACAGTAAGTATATTGCTTGCCCTTACGTTATTCTTTGCACCTATCGTAAGTGTAATCTCCGGTATTCCAGCTATTACTTCACCAGCATTGATTATTGTTGGTTACTTTATGATCAGTGTGATTAGCAAGATCGACTGGAAAGACCTTGAAGTTGCTTTTCCTGCTTTCTTGATTATTATCTTAATGCCATTAACACATAGTATTGCAACAGGGATTGGCTTTGGTTTTATTTTCTATCCATTGCTCAAATTGCTTCGTGGTAAAGGAAAAGAAGTTCATCCTGTTTTCTATGTTTTTGCAGTGTTATTCTTGATCCAACTTGTATTTTTAGATCACTAGAATATGAATAACTACAAAGAAGAGGACGGTCTATTATAGATCGTTCTTTTTTTGTATTACCAAATACTTTAGTACAGCACATCAAAGTCATGTTGAATCGGTAAGACCAAAAAGCCAATGTAGCTACCTATTATAGAGTGAAAAAGAAACGTTTCGCTTCTATAGCTCAAAAGGAATTATTCATTTTTCCTTTTAGTAAGCGTTATCAATTAACAGTTTACGGTAGTTAAAGGTTCATGGTATTATAAATGGCGAAACGTTTCAATTTGAATTTGAAAGGAGAAAAGTCAATGAACAAAGTAAAAACATGGAGTCTATTTTTAACTTTTTGTCTGTTAACCAGTTTAACTTTAACTCCTATGGTTGCAACTGCACAGCAAACAAGTAAAAAGGCTGCTTTTCATTCTGAATTGAAAGCGGTTGCAAATAAAACATACGGGTACTTTAAAGACTATACGGATCCTAATACTGGTTTAACTTATGATGAAGTCAGAACAACAGAAAAGGGAACAGAAGAAGCCAAACGTACTTCACCTACAAATATTGCAATGTATATGATGAGTACTGTTTCTGCCGAACAGTTAGGTATGATTAGCAAAAAAGAAGCAGTAACTCGTTTGCAAACGACACTTAATTCTCTGGAAAAAATGGATAAATGGAATGGTTTATTTTACAACTGGTATAACACAAATGATGGATCTTTGAAAAAAGATTGGGGAGAGTTTATTTCGCAAGTCGATAATGGCTGGATGTCAGCAGGTCTAATTGTTGTAGGTCAGGCTTATCAGGAACTTCATGCTCAGACGAGCCAACTGGTGAATGCGATGAACTATACAACACTATATGATCCCAAAGTTGGTCAATTCCGCGGTGGGTATGATGTAGCTAAAGGCGAGCTGACAGAACATCATTATGGTTCTTTTTATACTGAACCGCGTGTAGGAAGTTATATTGCGATCGGTAAAGGCGATGTTCCCAAAGAACATTGGTGGAAAATGTACCGTACCATGCCAGCAGAATTCGATTGGCAATCTCAAGTTCCTCAAGGTAAAACCGTCAAATACGATGGAGTAAAAGTTTTTGAAGGAAGCTACGTCTATAAAAAACAAAAATTTGTACCTAGCTGGGGCGGTAGCATGTTCGAGGCGCTAATGCCAGGTATGGTCATTAAAGAAAAAGAATTGGGTACTCGTGCACTTGGACTCAATAATAAACGCTATGTACAATTACAAATTCAATATGCTAAAGACAAAGGGTATGCTGCATGGGGGTTCTCGCCTGCTGCAACACCGACAGGGTATAGTGAATTTGCAGCGACTCCGCTAGGTATTTCCGGTTACAAAGATGGAGCAACGGTCACCGCTCATGCAACGTTCCTTGCACTAGAATATGCTCCTGAAGCAGCTCAAAAGAATATCAAAGCACTCCAAAAATTGAAAATGGCTGGGAAGTATGGCTTTTACGATTCGGTGAATGTGAAGACCGGTGAACTTGCCAAAGCTTATCTTGCTCTTGATCAAGGAATGATTATGATATCTATCGCTAACTATCTAGAAGATGGCGTTATTCGTGATTATTTCCACAGTGATCCAATCGGTAAGAAACCAGAGAATTTGCTGAAGAAAGAGGTCTTTTCGATTCAGTAAATCAGTAAAAAGGGTAAGTAAGAATTAAGCAGTAAAAAGAACAGCTATCCATGCTGTTCTTTTTTTATGTTTATTTTTCATCCTGCGGATTTTTAATTCCTGATGAAAGTGTATCTATGATATGTTTTTGGATTTGCTCAGGTGTCTCATCAAAATCATACTTTATCCATTGATAGACAACGCCAAAATAACCGTAAGAAAAAAAGGACATAAGGTAAGAAAGGCTTTTATCGTAGATTTCTTCAGCAGGTATCAATTGTTCAAAGAGATGCATAATGAGGGTAACCAGTCCATTGTTATTTAATAAAGTAAACAGTCGCTTATTCTCATAGATATAGTTCAACATGGCAAAACCCTTATCTTTTTTTACGTCTTCTTCGTGTTGTTCGGCATAATATTCCCATTCGTAATTAAGTTTGAACATCAAAAGTTCATCTTTACTCTTTTGATGATTAAGATGTCTATAAAAAGTTGTTCTTCCCACTCCAGCTACTTTACAAATCGTATTTACGTTAATCGTATCATAGTCTTGTGATGCCATCAGTTTGATAAGAGCATCTGCTAGACATAATTTTAGAAATATCGTTTGATTCTTTTTCATAAAGGTACATATTCTCCTTTTTGTTCCGCATAGCGTGTTTACGATCATTTTCATGCTATTACGTATTCTCAAATCAAGAAAACAATGATTATAATGATAAAGTAATAAACAGATGTACCGAAATGGAACAGTTGTTTCATTACTATATCTAATATAAAACATTTCTTGATCCACGGAAAGGAAAGTAAAGATTAATATGAAAAAGAGTATAAAGGTAGTAGGAATAACGTTGTTAAGTCTGTTCATTGTAGCTATTATTGCAGTCGCTTTTTTACTGATTAAGAATCATATAGATTCTAAAAAGCCGATGATAGAAGATATGTATTATAAGAATTTTCAATCTAAGGCTATATTAGAAAAAAAATATGCCGGATTGGGAAGTTACGAAGTATCGCAAGTTAAGCTGAAATCAGAGGACAATCTGATCAAAGAGTACAGCATCTGGTATCCGAGAGAACTCGAAAATAAACAGCAAATGTATCCATTGATTGTAGTAACAAATGCTAGCAATACAGCCGCTTCTGTGTATGAACCTTTTTTCGAACGACTTGCTTCATGGGGATTTATTGTAGTAGGTAATGAAGACAAGCAAGCAGGATCAGGCTTAACGACTTCAAAAACATTAGACGATGTATTAGCACTAAATAAAAATGCTGAAAGTGTATTATACGGAAAGATCCAGCAAGACCATATCGGTGCTCTTGGATATTCTCAAGGTGGGGCAGGAGCATTAAGAGCTGTTACAGAGTACAAAAACAGCTCTAAATATAAAACGATATTTACTGGAAGTGCTGCCTATCCGCTTCTTGCCAAAAATATGGGTTGGAGATATGACATTTCCAAAGTTAACATTCCTTATTTTATGTCAGCAGGAACAGGTAAATCTGACGACTCTGGTGAAGATTCAAAAACCAGTTTTGGAGGTGTTGCACCACTTTCATCTCTTATAGAGAACTACAATAAAATTTCAAATAACGTATTTAAAATTCGTGCAAGAGTTAGCGGAGCAGAGCACTGGGATATGAATAGAGCCGATGGATATATGACAGCTTGGATGTTATATCAGCTACAAGATGATCCAGAAGCAGGATCAGTATTCTTGGGAAAAAACGCTGAAATATTAAGAAATTCTAACTGGCAAGATATTCAAAAAAACAAATAGGAATAGTATAGAAAAGTTATACTGTAATTTAAAGAAGATAGAAAATATAATGATTAATCAAAGAGGTAGAATTTGCTATAAGAGCAGGTTACTCCTCTTTTTCTTCTTCATTTACATACAAAACACTATATTTAGTTATTTTTATGTTAAATATGTGCTGAATTTACGATCTGCATAGTAATGCAAATATATGATAGTATAATTACAGGTATACAAATACATAAATATGGGGTCAACCCAGGTGAATATAATGAGTTTAGAACATGAGTTTTTTCTTGTGAACAACAATTTTGATATGGATATAAATTATATTTATGAATGGTATAGCTCTAATAGGTATACATGGAAGCAAAAAGTAAGCGTATCTGATCATTTGATTTTATACCTAATGGATTTTTTGAATTGGATACCTACTTATAACCCTGCAACAAAACAAAACACAAGCGGGTTAACTTATTATGGCTTAACTGTTATTTCTGCAACAGAGACTGGAAAGTTAAAGCAAATTTTAGAAAAATGGCTTTGCTTTATAGAAGAAGCTCCAGATAGATTTAGTTTGAGAGGTCAGACAGTTTGGAGAGAAACTGAAGACGAAGAAGGCTATTGGGAAAGTACAAGAACTCAAATACATCGAGAGGCTTTACAACATGAATTACATTTATTAGTAAATTTAACCATTCAAGCATCAGGTGGTAATAAATCTATTCTTCATTTTGGCATTTAAATAGAATTGTAATCATATTTATGGAATTGCTAATGATTGAGAATACTTTTTATTATAATTCCCTTTGCTTTTTTTCTAAAATGCAGGTATGATAAACTCAATTAAATGAAGTTACGAGGAAGCACCTCGCTTGTAGATACTTTGTATCTATGGCGAGGTGCTTTTTTTTGTTTTCATAAAGGAGCATATATGGTGAAAAAATCAAAAAAAATTATGGATAAACAATCTATACAAACTATTTGCAGTGAATTACCTCGCTTGGTAGCTCATCGTAAACTACTGCAAACTTCTTTAAGCATTCTTATTTTAACCTCTGTATTCGGTCCGATCCCCAGTGTTCATGCTGCAAGTGTGACAGCTGATATTACATCTGCAAAAGCTGATACTAACTCGGTTTCATTGAACTTTTCTGTAATTATGCCAGATAGTGAAGTGCTGTATAAAACCAATTTCGAATCTAATACATTTTCCACCTATTACGGTAGTGGCAGTAACCAAGGTAATCAATCTTATGTTCCTACAGATAAAGGCACCTCCTTACAAATTACTGATACTATTACTAACCGTAAAGGTAATGCTTATGGATATCCTACTACATCTAGCGATACAAGCTTGGCTCGAACTTCTATCTCCAGTCTTCAGCAAGGAGCACGACTTCAGGCTCAGTACGATATGCGTTCTTTGTCTGGATCAAAGAATCAAAGTGCAGTCCAATTTAGTGATATTCGTGGGAAAAAAGGGCTTCAATTGACAGACAACAGTGGAAGGATGATCCGCTTTAAAAATACCACCTCTATTGTTCCGGGCAAACCAGCAAATACGCCTCAAATTATTCCTGTATATGTAGATGGAGGAACTCCTGATTGGCCTGACGGACAATTTCTAACTATACTTAGTTCAGCCAATACCGATTGGCACTGGGCAGTTGCTTATTACAAATATCAAGCCGCAACTCAGTCGCTGGTTCTTGACTCTTCTAATTCTTCTTTCTGGTATACAACGATTGGAGCATCGGGTATGACTAACAATGGAGAGTATACATTTCAACCGGGAGATTCCCTGATTACGTTCCCATATGGAGATTTTGGTACCGGTATGTCTGATATAGGGTATCATCCAGATTGGGCAACTTACAGCCGTAGTCTTGATATTCCGGCAGATACGACACAGTTTGACTTAGGTAAATATGGAGCCAATCTTAGCTTCACCTCATCTACTAACGGTGTTATGCAAGTGGATGAGTTCAAAATCGGTTATGCTCAAAAAGCAATAATCTACCGAAATGGTCAACAGATTTATGCAGGTTATGATTCAAATTATAATGATAATAGTGCTGTAGATACGGAGAAACCTAATCAAGTAGATAGCCTGAGCTATACATTCGTTCCTTCAAATAAAAATGTCGTTGTAACATGGGGAGCTCCAATAGATAATGGATCAGACTATACATACAGCATTCAAGGTCAATTACGAGATGGTTCGTTAGGTTCAATTCAAGATCCTACTCAAGTTAAAGTCACTTCGGGTATAGCAGGATATATTGTAACTCAGGATAATAATTCTAATGGAACCATTACATCTGGATCTATGACGACTTCTGCGACTCATATAGCAATCACTCCTGATGTTACTACTCCATTTATTCATGTAGCAGCAATCGATAAGAATGGTAATATCGGCCCAACACAGACGGTCACTTTAAATGATACTAGCCAACCCGAATTGAATTTATCACTTGCTTCCAATCAATTGAATCGTCATGGGAATACGATCTATGTATCTGCTACTGATCCAGACACATGGATTACTAAGACCATGCTTCCGAATGGTAATCATGTAGAGACAGGAGTTACTTCGTATAATGTAACAGAGAATGGTGATTATACATTTACTACGTATGATTGGATAGGGAATCCGTCTTCCAAAACAATCACAGTTGCAAATATAGACAAAGAAGGTCCGGTAATTTCATTTACACCAGATGGATCTGAGTGGCAAGCTAAGCAGGTTGATGTACATATTCTAACTGCTGATCGATCATTACAATCTATTCGTTATATGGTTAATCAACAGAGTATTCGTCCAGACATTAACGAGCAGTGGATAGAAGGTACCAAGAACTTTTCTCTTACATTACCAGCCGAAAAGCAGGGCATTTGGTATGTTCATGTCCTTGCAATAGATTCAGCAGGCAATGAGTCTTATGGACGCTCAAAAGAAATCAAAATTAAAGCTCTGCCAGAAAAAATTGCTCATAATGATATTCAGTTAAGCTCTTCATCATCAAGCAGTATTCAAGGGATATTGCCATCAAGAACAGACGAATCGTATGAAGTGATCAATCAACAAACAGGAAATATATTAAATATACCTGCTGGTAGCAACTCATTTACAGATACGAATTTAACACCGGGCACTTCATATACTTACATCATCACACCTATTAATGTTTCGGGTAGAGGGGAATCTGTAAGCTATAGTTATACTACTATTCCTGCTGCTGCAAGAGTGGAAGGTGCCTATCCATTATCCGAAACTTCTATGCGTGTACAGCTAGAATCTATTCCATCTGCTACCCATTACTTATATGAACTTGCTGATAAAAATGGAACGGTTATTTTCAAAGGAATAATGAATACAAGTCGTGTATTCGAACAACTTGCTCCTAATAATAACTATACCTTGAGTATTCATGCAGTGAATGAATCGGGTCAAAGTCTGGAAAGTCGCTACACCTTTTTGACTTTACCTTCGCTTGCTGGTTTACATGTATTAGGGGTTGGAACTCATTTTGCACAGCTATCCTGGGACAATGTAACCGGAGATGTTTATTATGATGTCAAACGTGATGATAAGCATATTGTTACCGTTACTGAAGAAACGTATACAAGCGTTACAGATAGCACCTATAACGAATACCATGTAGCTTATCCCAATTCAAATGTTCTATTTACTGATCATAATCTCATTTCAGGCACACCCTACAATTACTCTATTGCTGTCACTAATACATCCGGACAGAGTGATTTTAGAAATATCTCGTTGTGGACATTACCTGTTGCAACAGAGTTGATCAAGAAAAACATAGCTATAGACTCTGCTACTTATGTCTGGAGAGATGTACGAGGTGCCAAAGGCTATGATATCTATCTAGATGGTATCAAAATAGCAACAACAGATCAGGCAAGTTATGCGTTTACTGGACTGAATTCAGGTAGTGCGCATGTTGTTTCTGTTGTTCCTTTTAATGATTCTGGCACAGGAGAGGCCGCAAATGCGACGTTTATTACACTGCCTGAATCGATTAATGAGGATTTGAATGTTGAGAATATTGCTTATACCTCAGCACAAATAAAGTTTAGACCTGTAAAAGGAGCTTCTACCTATATTGCTACTATCAATGAAAAAGAATATACAAGTTCAACTTCAGTTATTGATTTAAAATATCTAAAAGCTGGTGAGATCTATTCAGTACAGGTATATGCTGTTAATGAAAGTGGAAAGTCTGCTGTAAAATCTCTTCAATTTCAGACAATACCGCTCGCTCCTGAATCGGGAAAAGTATATGCCAATACTAATGATCATCTTCAATTAGCATTTTCACCTTCTGAGGGTGCTCTATACTACCATATCTATGATACGTATGGACATTTGATCCAAACAACCACTGACTTAAGTGCAAGCTTACCTAGCCCAGATGCTGGAGTTGTATCATCTTTTGGGATTGCAGCTGTAGGTAAAAATGGCGAGAGCCCTGAGCGTTTATGGATAGAATATCAGGGAGCACCTATTCCATCTCAAGCGAATGTGCTGAATATTCTAGATCTACAGTCTGATTATGCCACTATAGGTTGGGAACATTTTAAAGGAGCGGTTTCGTATCATGTGTATGATGGTGATAAGTTGCTCTACACCGTTCAAGACAATCAGATGCGCCTAGATCATCTAACAAGTAGTACAAAATATAATAACTTTGGCATTCGTGCCGTTAACGCAACAGGAGTCATGGGAGACTTGTATAAGTTATCTTTCGAAACGCATCCTTTTTCAGGATTTCAATTAGATACAGCAGATATCACTACATCTTCAGCCACTATACACGCGCGAAATGGAAGCGATCTAGACACCTTTATTTTTGCAGACGGTAAACATGAGATGCAGCGATCATCATCACCAATGATTGAACTCAAGAATTTGTCAGATGCACATCGATACACCATAAATGTATGGACAGAAAATTCGGCAGGCATTCCATCGGAAGTACAAAGTATAACTTTTAAAACGAAAGAAAAAGCAGTAGGTAATGTGCCTTCTACTGTTTTGAATCCAGCCGTGACTATAGACCATCAGCATCCGGATAAAATAGCAGAGAATGATGCATCAGTATCTGTACGTCCGTCTGCTAGCGATAATAATCTAGTCAATAGATTTATTGACGTGAAGTCTCGGTATTCGGAAAATGCCATTAATGATCTAGCTGATCGTGGTATTGTAAAAGGTGACGAATTAGGTAATTTTAATCCTACAGCAGGCATTACCAGAGCAGAATTTGTAAGTATATTGCTTCGTTCTAGCAATGAACAGCCTGACGTTTCAGCTGACTCTTTGCCAGTATTCAATCTATTTAATGATATCGACGGAAAATGGTATTCAGATGATGTAATGAAAGCAGCTCAGTTGAATTATATTGAAGGCTACCCCGATGGAACGTTTAAGCCAGATCGAGTAATCACTAGAGCAGAAGCAGCTAAAATTTTGCAAAGCTTTATGAAGTATCAGGGAGATGCTGTATATCCATTTACCGATGAAAAGAATATTCCTTCATGGGCAAAAGTAGCAATTAATAAACTAGGAGGAGAACTTTTTATCGGTTATGAGAATGGTCAATTTAAACCCAATCGGAAGATTACAAAAGAAGAAACAGCTGTGGTGGTTTATAGATTATTGCATAAGTAATAACATGAATAAATAGTAGGTGTTGCACATTATAGGTAGCACCTGCTTTTCTTCACACATTGAGTATCAAGGCTTTTAAAGTCTTGGTGCTTTTTTTATTTATGTACAAAATGATCTGCAATCCGAAAGAAGCAGACTGGTGGATGATAGATCATACAATAGAGTGTAGGAAAATCCCAACAGTATTCTGGGTAGGTTTATGCCATCTAAATCTAAACATTCCTAACGAATATGTTTTTGGCAAAGCTGGATTACTATTAACTATTGCGAATAAATAAGAATTTACAATAATAGATTTGAGAATAATATTTATATTTTAGAATTTTATTCCATATTGACTATTTTATTGATGATAAATATACTCTTTATAAACCATCTTGTTAATCTGTTGTTATTTGCTTTAACTCTATTTTTCCAAATAAAATAAAGTCGCATTCTAAATACGAATTCACCTAAGGGGAAAATAACTATGTTGCATATTACCGAATCGTATACTATTAAAACCTATCATACAGATACAAATCGATACATACTGAATGATTTTAAAGTTTGGATAATAGAGATATCTTCTTACTTAGCTGTTTTAGTATAGTCTCAGCTCCAATCCAAGCTATTATGGAGCCAATTTTCAAAGTCTGGTCGTGATTCTCTATGACTTCAAGTAACGACAGGGTAAATATGAATAGCATCAGAGAGTTACCTATTTCCAATATTCGTGTTCTTATAGGTGCTCTATTTCTTATTGCGGGTTTTAGTAGCTTAATGCTTATTTCATGGGCATGGTGGGGACTGTTTTTAGGTGGAATTCTAGCATGGATCACTGTTTTCGGAAAAGATAGCAAAAAAGCATTTGTAGCTCCTCGTGCATTATGGTTGATCCCGATAGGTGCAGTAAGTTATTTGATTTTGGGAATGCTTACTGGATTATTGTCTGTACAACTTGGTTTTGAATGGAGTGCTAATCCAGCATCAGGTCATTTGGGTCAACTGGCTTTGATGATTCCATTTATGCTGATGGGGGAAGAATTGCTAGGAATAGGGATATTAGAAGCTGCGAGAAACAAAGGGCTCTCATTAGTTAGCAGTACGTTATGGAGTGCATTGATTTTTGCATTTCTTCATATTCCCTCTTATTGGGATGGCTCTTTCTTTTCAACATTAGTACACGTTATTTTGTTACAGGGTGTAGCACGAATTATTTTTAACTTTGTGTATATAAAAACTGGAAAAAGTATTTGGGGATCATGGTTAACGCATATGCTCGTTGATTTTTTTGCCTTATTATTCTAAAATGTTGAATCAAATTATAACCCTAGTTCAAACAAATGTTTAGCTAGGGTTGTTTATAGAGTATAGTAAGGGAAGATATACATACGCATTGAACTGTAGATACTTTGTAAAGGATAGTTATAAAGTGTCTATACATACTTTTAAAAGGAGATGTCCTATGAGTGAAGAACAACGCATTTTTGATGGATTATTGTTTAACCCTGGTCATCCGGATCTAAAAAAAATTAAATTAAATGCTCACAAACTCAGCCATCAGTATAGTGACACTTATGAAGATCAGGTCGAAGAGCGTGAAGCATTGCTTAGCGAGCTGCTTGGAAGCAAAGGCGAACGGTGTTTCTTACAGGGACCTATCTTTTTTCATTATGGTCTTCATACTGAAATAGGGAATCACTTTTTTGCCAATTATAATCTTACGGTTCAAGATGATGCCAAAGTCACGATTGGACATCATACTAGTTTTGGACCCAATG
Organism: Paenibacillus sp. PK4536; assembly: GCF_028594455.2. Lineage (NCBI taxonomy): Bacteria > Bacillati > Bacillota > Bacilli > Caryophanales > Paenibacillaceae > Paenibacillus > Paenibacillus sp. PK4536. The sequence goes on along the minus strand of NZ_CP126313.1, from coordinate 3,722,028 downwards.
TTACTATTGTTACACCTATTCATCCATTTATAGCTTCTGAACGTCGACAGATGCTAGATCAGCACAATGTGCCGAATTCTTTATGTTATGCCAAACCTGTGCAGATCGGGAATGATGTATGGTTGTCTGCAAATGTAACAGTATGTGGTGGAGTCACCATTGGAGACGGATGTGTTATTGGGGCAGGTAGTGTCGTGACTCAAGATATTCCGGCACATTCTTTTGCAGCAGGGGTTCCTTGTAAAGTGATTAGACCGATTACAGAATCAGACAGCATGAAGTTTAAACCAGAAGTATTAGCAGACTGCGATATCTTAGATAATAACTAGAAAAAGTGAGGTGGAATTACAGAAATAGAGGTGTGAAAATGCGCAAAAGAGTGATTAAATGGATTCTGGTAATTAGCGTACTATGTGTGATTTATATAGGGGTAGAAGTACTGCTCCTTTATAATCACACTCCTACTTTATACTCTACGGTAAAGCGTCTCCAAGCTCATGCTCCAAAGATCGAAGCGTATGGGGAACAATGGACATATAAAGATACGGTGGATCTGAAAGAGGCGAAGCCCACAAAGTTTACGCAAGGAGAAGGAGCTTACAAAGACCAGATGTATTTTTACCCGGGTAGACCTAACTCTCCTGCAAATATTTTTATTAAAAAGCAAGGAACCGAATATTATCGATACATGCGCTCAACGATTATATTTTTTCATGGAGTATGAACAAGGTGAATAGGCTCATAAATAATAAGAAAAGGGACATACTGGTTATACTAAAAGAGCAATCTCTAATGAGGTTGCTCTCTTAGTTATGGTTTATTTTGTCTAACCGTATATATGCAGTTTCTTCCTCCTGCTAAAATGTATTCCCCTCGTTCAATATGAACATTATTTCCTAGAACCGTTTGAAATAAATGTAACTCATTCTTGCATAATCCAGTACATACAGCAGCAGCTTCACAAATCGGACAATGCTTCTCAATGAATAAAAAACTACCATCATCCTGTGTCTTAACCTCAGCCATATAACCTTCGATGGTTCTTATCTCGGCTAATTTCTCCAGTTTCTCCCGAATATCTGATGTATCACCAAGATGCTGAAGATATTGTTCTTGCATATTTTTATTTCGAACATCCAGCAGTTTATCCAGCCCTTCATTGCCAAAAGCTTCTTTGATCGAATGAATAAGGCTGACGGATAAATCTGAATAGCCACTTGGGAAAAAACGGTTAGCGGCGGGAGTTAATACCCATAGTTTGGCGGGTCGGCCCATCGGACGGGATTCTTCCACATTCATAACCAATCCTTCTTCTTTGAGCGCATTCAGATGTTGACGAATCGCCATTCCTGACAATGAAAATTGAGAGGAGAGTGCTACAACATCCATTCCTCCTTGCTCCTTTAACAGATCAATGATCCCTCTTCGAGTACGGGTGGAGACATCCTTTTTGATTTGATTCTTGCTCATGGTACATCTCCTTTTGAATCAAGTTATTCTACATGACTCACTACATTTTAAAGAAAAATGTTGACAAAGTCAAAGCTGAGATGTAGTTTAGACTTTGTAAAGAAAAATGTTTACTAAGTATCTAGGTACAATGTATACATATCCATTTTTTGCTATTTAAAAATCATTTGTTCACTTTACCAAATTATCTGTTATGGAGGTGTAGGAAATCAATAACAATCCGATTGGCATTTTTGATAAGCAACATAGGGCATTGACGATTGGTATTATGCTAGTTCTAACAACGGTAGCTTTCGAGGGACTGGCTATTACGACAATTGCAGCGAAAATGGCACAAAGCTTACAAGGTATTCATTTATACGGTTGGATTTTCAGTGCATTTTTGTTATCTCAGCTTGTTGGGACTCTGGTTATGGGGCAGCAGGTTGATAAGCGTGGCGTTTTTACATCTATGCTTGTATCATTTAGCATTTTTGTACTAGGGACTGTAGTTTCGGCTGTTTCTTTTGATATGCACATGCTTATTGCAGGAAGAGCCTTTCAAGGTTTTGGGGCAGGAGCTCTGATTACCTGTGTATATACCTGTGTAACACTGCATTATTCGGATTCTCTTCGTACTCAAATTTTAGCGGCATTTTCTATGGCATTTGTCTTGCCTTCTTTAATTGGGCCTTATCTGGCAGGTCTTATTGCCTCATATATGTCATGGCGATTTGTTTTCTGGATAGTTTTGCCCTTGATTGGCTTAGCATTGAGTCTCACATTCCGCTCTTTCCGTGATCTACAGCTTCGGCAAATACTGACAGACTCAGTCCAAAAATCTGATTCGAAGACTCTTTATGCGATCCTACTTGCTATTGGAACAGGGCTATTACTTACAGGACTTGGTATGATCACGGATTGGATAGGAATAGTGCTTACTTTAGGTGGATTATTCATCATGATCCCACAAATGCGAAAACTTCTTCCTAAAGGTACTTTTACAGTGAAAAAAGGATTGCCTGCTACATTGGTTTCTAGAGGGTTGTATGTAGCTTGTTATTTTACAACAGAGAGTTTTGTGATCTTGGCATTAACCGAAGTAAAGGGACTATCAGCAGATCTTGCTGGTCTTATTGTAGCAGCAGGTTCTTTGAGTTGGTCCGCCGCCGCATGGTTGCAAGCCAAGCTTGATGTACGAGATCAAGGTCGTGGTCGCAAAGGTAGAGTGATGGGAGGTATCGGGATTATGATCGCAGGAACTGTAATTGTGATCTTAGCCCTTATGTTGTCAGATGGTGGAATTATACTTATTCTGCTTTCGCAAATGATTACCGGATTCGGTGTTGGACTGGCTAATCCTACAACTGCGGTCATTGCTTTACAGCATGCGGCCCCTAGAAAAGAAGGAGAAATGTCTGCAAATCTGCAATTCGTAGATTCCTTCTATATAGGAGTAAGCATCGGAGTTGGAGGTGCTCTAATCGCTTTGTCAGAAACGTTACATTGGGGCATATCGACAGGCGTAATGATAGTGCTAGTCCTCCAATTACTTTGGGTCTTATTGAGTTTTTTAGCATCTTTACGAATAATAGAAAAAAATTAGAGTGATGGGAGTTGGACACCATAGCACGTGTATTAGTTGTCATTACTCCGGCTGAAGGTCATGTGAATCCGTCGTTAGGATTGGTTACTCAATTGGTTGATAATGGTGAGCAAGTTGTCTATGTGTGTATAGAGGAGTATCGTTCCCGAATTGAACAGACTGGAGCTCTGTTGATTACATACCCATTCCCACAAGATGCCTTTTCGCATGATCCAGTGTTAAAACCACAGGAGTACAAGCATCCTTATCAGTTCACTTATATGATGGTAGCGGGTATCATTCAGAGGATTATACCCGAAGTACTTCGAGTGATCGAAAATCAAAAGTTCGATTATCTGATTTTTGATTCACTGATGGGCTGGGGAGGAACTATTCTTGCCGAAAAACTAGGAATACCTGCGGTGTGTTCGATTGCTTCCTTTGCTTTTATCAATCCATTGGGAGCCGAAGAAGGCGTGAAAGAACTGGACACAGATACGAAGGAACTGTATGAGGCTACAATGAAGATAACGCATGCATTAGCGCAAGAATTTCAAGTAAGCGTTCCTTCTATAGAGGAGATTCCAGCACATGCAGGGGAGTTAAAACTTGTGTATACAAGTCGTTATTTTCAGCCATATGCAGAAAAAATGGATAATCGCTTTATTTTCACGGGGCCTTCGATCATACCTCGTCAAGATGTTCAGACGTTCTCGTTTGAGCTCCTTCGCGAACGTTACCCGCAAACGGTGTATATTGCTATGGGGACTATTTTAAATAAAAACTTGGAGTTTTATCAGCTTTGCTTTGAAGCCTTTGGGGATATACCAGTAAATGTGGTGCTGTCTTCAGGAAGACACACAGATATGGAGCCATTGGCTGATCAAATTCCTTCTAATTTTATCGTCATGCCGTACATTGCACAGTTGGATATGCTACAGCATACGGATGTTTTTATCACTCATGCCGGAATGAATAGTGCGAGTGAGGCGCTCTATTACAACGTTCCGTTAGTCATGATTCCACTAACGTCGGATCAGCCGCTTGTAGCCAATCGAGTAGAGGAATTGGGAGCAGGTATTACTTTAAATAAACATAAGCTGAGTGCAGCTGATATGAGAGAGACCTTATTAGAAGTTCTAAGCAATCCATCTTATAAACAGCAGGCTTGCATCATCGGTGAATCTTTACGTCAGGCTGGCGGTTATAAGCGAGCCGCTGAAATGATTATGAGTCATATGGCTTCATTTCATAGCAAGATCTCGAATACGAAGTTGACTAATAAATAAGTTGTTCGTGCATCAGGAACTTTCATTCGAAGTAAGATGTATTAGTAATCGAAACTCAAACAGCAGTAGGTTTTGATCGAGTTGAATGGCTAGAACTTTGAGAGTTGTTCTTCATAAGAACAACTCTTTTATATTGCTATATAATTATGTTTATTTAGCATATTACTTAACTGAGGAATGTGAGAGGAACCGACCAGAAGAACGTCAAATAGAGAGCTTCCAAGCTATGATAGGATGGTCAATGTAATGCTAAGAGTTAGAATATTATTTTCTGCAATTTCTTCCAGTGATGTAACGATTAATTTACCGAGACCATATTGGCGATAAGGTTTTAGGATACATATTCGATCTAATTTACCTATACCATCTTAAATAATAATTCTGCCTGTTCCGGCAGGCAGTTCATTAAAATAGACCAAGATGTGCTCACACTGTCCATCTAAACTATCATGATCATCAAACTCAACTTCAATGGGTACATTTTGTTCTTTCACAAACACTTCTTCTCTTATTTGAAAAGCGATGTTGGGCCCCTCAATGGAGTCTATTTTTTTGATTTCATTTCTTATCATCCTTTCAGAAATTCATTTTGTAATTAAAAAAAATTAAATAACAATTGCTTCTCATACTTGTATGCGATATATTGCATATAATAACAATTGTAAAAAGGATGAAAACGCATGCCAATTCCTCAAGATTTTGCCTTACCTGTCCGTATGTCTGCAAAGGAGAGAGCATTTTCTCAGATTCAGCGTTGGATTATTGATGGAACCCTGCAACCCGGTGAAAAGCTGATTGATGCGGAAATGGCTGAATCGCTTGGAGTTAGCCGGACACCGGTTCGTGAGGCATTTCAATTACTTGAAGTTCAAGGTCTCGTGTCGATGCATCCAGGCAAAGAAACAAAAGTAACGACTATTGAGAAAAATGATATTTTTAAGATGTATTCAACGATGGCGGCTCTTCAAGCTTTAGCTGCTGAAATTGCCGCTCCAATTATTATTCCAGAACAGATCGAGAAATTAAGATCCATCAATTCGGAATTTGCAAGTTCTATTAAAAGTGGACAAGTGTATCAAGCAATGGAGGTCGATGAGCAATTTCATAATTATATTGTGGAGCTCTCAGAGAATTCTTACGTGGCTACATTTAATACATCTCTTCAAATTCACATTAGACGTTTCAAATATGTGTTTTTAAAACAACCGATCACAGCTACACTGGCTTCAGTCGAAGAACATGAGTTGATCATTAAAGCTTTTGAAAGTAAAAATAATGACGATGCTCATATACTAATGAAACAAAATATTATTCGTCCGATGCAGGAACTGTACGATATATTTTGAAATGAGGAGTAAACAATATGGAAAATAAAAAAGATCTTCGTATTCGAAGCAAGGTAATCAGTGAAGGAGCTAACCGCGTACCGAACAGAGCGATGCTACGTGCTGTTGGTTTTCAAGATGAGGATTTTAAAAAGCCAATGATCGGTATAGCGAGTACGTGGAGTGAAGTAACACCATGTAATATGCATATTAATGATTTGGCAGTACAAGCGAAACAAGGCGCACGTAATAACGGCGGTGCTCCATTGATTTTCAATACGATTACCGTGTCTGATGGGATCTCGATGGGTCATGGCGGGATGTTGTTCTCACTGCCAAGCCGGGAAGCTATTGCTGATTCGATTGAAATTGTGACCGGAGCTGAGCGTTTTGACGGCGTGGTTGCGATCGGTGGTTGTGATAAGAATACGCCTGCATGTCTGATGGCTATTGGACGGATGAACATTCCTTCCGTGTATGTATATGGAGGAACTATTCAACCCGGTAAACTCGATGGTAAAGATGTAGATATCGTTTCGGCTTTTGAAGCAGTAGGTCAATATCAAGATGGTAAAATAACAGAAGAACAGCTGCATAAAGTTGAATGTAGCGTATGCCCGGGTCCAGGGGCTTGTGGCGGCATGTATACCGCTAATACGATGGCAGCAGCGGCAGAAGCACTGGGCATGTGTTTACCTGGTTCTTCTTCGACATCAGCTATTTCAGCAGATAAAGCTTTGGAATGTGAAGCAGCCGGTAAACAGGTCATCTCACTTCTTGAACAGGAAATCTATCCAAGAGACATTATGACCAAGAAAGCATTTGAGAATGCGATCACCGTTGTTATGGCTCTAGGGGGTTCAACCAATGCGTTTCTCCATCTGCTAGCTATTGCACACTCGGTAGAAGTAGATCTAACCTTGGATGATTTCGAGCGCATTCGCTTGCGTGTTCCTCATTTGGCGGATCTGAAGCCAAGTGGTCAATATGTAATGCAGGATTTGAATGATATTGGCGGCGTTGCAGGAGTAATGAAGCTATTACTTGCTGGAGGATTACTTCATGGAGATTGCCTGACAGTAACAGGTAAAACGTTAGCAGAGAATTTAGCGGAATCTGCTCCACTTCAGAATGATCAAGAGATTATACGACCGCTTAATAATCCACTCAAGCCCAATGGACCACTGGTTGTACTTCGAGGAAACCTTGCTCCTGAAGGTGCTGTTGCCAAAATGTCAGGCATGAAGATTCAGAAGTTCTCCGGTCCGACCAAGGTTTACGACAGCGAAGATGAAGCGACAGTAGCAATTATGAATGATGAAATTAAAGAAGGAGACGTCGTGGTTATACGCTATTGTGGTCCGAAGGGTGGACCTGGTATGCCTGAGATGCTTTCCGTTACAGCACTCATCGTAGGAAAAGGACTTGGTGGGAAAGTCGCCCTCATCACAGATGGTCGATTCTCGGGTGGTTCACATGGATTTGTAGTCGGCCATGTATCACCTGAAGCACAAGTAGGCGGACCAATCGGTTTGCTGCAAAATGGGGACATTATTACGATCGATAGTGATATCCAGGAGATGAAAGTTGAGGTATCAGAAGAGGAGTTAGCCACTCGAGCGCAAGCGTGGATACAACCGCCGCTGAAAGTAAAATCCGGTGTACTTGCCAAATATGCCAAATTAGTTTCTTCTGCTTCTAAAGGGGCAGTAACTGATTTGATGGAATAGAATATAAAACAAAAGCAGCCGATTATCATGATCGGCTGCTTTTGTTTATTTCCGATTCTTTCAGTGCTACTAGTAGGATGATTACTTGAGAATCCTTATCTTCTTGTACGAGATAGCGAAAGATGATGCCAGTAACAATTTTTTGTCATTGAAGTCGAGTGTGAAAAATTCGGAGAATATGATGAAATCGTGCATAAGTCATTCTATCTAAAGTAAGGAAAGCAACGATGTATAGCGAGGGTTTCTAAGCCCAATCGCTATAAGAGCTTCTTGTAATTCATAGTCAAAATCATTCGAATCAATGCGTCCTAACTCAGAAGGATGTAATAAAATATCAATTAAAATATCGAACGAATCGTCTCCAAAAGTATCATAGATATCCGTTTGCATTTTAAGAAAATCCTCATAGGAATCCATTTTTTGGAATGGCCCAATTCCATCGCATAAATGTTTGATACCCTCTACAATTGTATCTCTGTCGTTTCTTATCATATATAAATCTCCTTTTAACGTACTATTCTTCCGTTACATCTACTTATATTTATTATATTCATAAACGTTTAGTAATGAATAGCAGGGAAGGGAGGTGAAGAAATTAGTGTTCCTCTCTAGAAAGAAGCTATTAACATGAGAGATCAAGCGTTTCCAAATACAGCCCTCAAGTGTAGTATGGATTATAAGCAAACAACTTACGTCTAATGCTATCTAGGAGCAAAATCTTCAGATAATACAATTCCTTTAGGAACAAGTGTGAGATCATTTTCTTCTAGTCTATTGAAGTACACTAAGCTGAAAGTTTACACTATATATGGTGATTATAAGAATCTACTAACACAATGGATCTTCGATGATTCATTATAGTTAGCTATTCATTATATAAGGAGAGATTTAATTGAAATCTAAAAAAGAAATGATAAAAAGAAAAGCGCTCATTTTCATTGCATTTACTATAGGGCTATATATCATTTTGAATATTATTTTTGTAGGTTACCCTTCTATTATTGTAAGGGGTGTGTTTACAGAATTCACCAAGCATGATTTCATAGCAAAAAAAGAAATGCTAGGATATCTTTCTGAGAAATACAATGAGTCTTTTGAAGTTGTAGATTTAGATAGTGCATTTTTAGAGACTGATTATATTGGTAGCGTCGCTCCGTCTTCTAACAAATCTGAAATTTTTACTGTTATAGGAACACCTATTAAGAATGCAAATCTTCATTACAAATATATAGATAATTACATGAAAATTAAATGGAAAAAAGAAGTAGGTACAGATATTGATCCTCTTTTAAATAAATATTTGCCTAGCAAATCTTATGGAGAAATAGAATTACCTAATCTAACTGATTATAGTCTTTACGATAATACGACCTTACCATTCAAAACATTCCAAAAGATGCAACCTAATATTGCGGAAATAAATATTGTACTTGTTTACACATTAAACAAGGGGAAAGAAAAAGAATATATTTCAGAAGTTAATCAGTTAATTATTCAATTGAAAAAAAGCGAAATAAAAAATATTTCATTAGAGTTGTATTTAATAGATGCTCAACATTTTAAAAGTACGAAGGAAGTTAAATCTCTCATTAAAAAGTCTGGAGTGTATCCATTTTTGTCTGAGTATTCATTCGGGATTATTAAGCAAGCTCAATTTGATATAAATCAAAACTATAATCTTAATCAAATACTTGGAGGTTAGTATATTGTCATCAAAGAAAAAAAAGTGGTTTATTATTATTGGTTTACTTGTACTTATTTTTATAGCATATAGAACGGCTTATCCGTTTATAAGAGAATATCAAGAGGCTAACGTCACTAAAGAAACTCAGCAATATCTTTTCAATAAATATCAAGAAAAATTTGTCGTAACTGATATTAGAAAAGAACCTCTTATGCAGAAATACTATTTAGTCGCAGCTCGTGCAGAAGACCCTGATATTAATTTTAATGTTGTCAGAAGTATTGAGAAACCTTTTGTATATCAAGATGACTATATAGCAGAAAAGTGGTACTGGCAATCAAGTACGATATTAAAACCAATTCTAGATAGAAATATTAAACAAACAGGTTATTCTTTTATAATAAATCAACGTTTTCAGACAGAAAAATATAAAGGGATTAATGAAGATTTTATAAAAGCTCAAGTTCTTCACCCAGAACTTTCTGAGGTTTCACTCTATATTTTATATATTATAAATAAAGGAGAGGAATCAAAATATAAGTCTACAATTGATAACTTAGTAAGTGATATTAAAAAAAGAAACATCAAAAGTTTATTATTAACAGTTGAGTTCTATGATTTATCTAAATATGAAAACAAAGATGATTTTGAGAAACAATTAAAAAAAATTAAAAATCCAACATTATTTTCTGTGCATAAGGAAAAAACATTGCTTAAAAAATATAACATTAAAATAGATAATAATTAGATCTTGAGGAGGAAACAAAAGAGCAACAGGTTAGAACACTTAGAAATTACTGAGAATCCATATGAAAATGATAAAACTCAACTTTTTATTCCGAAGAGCTAATAGCGTTTTTTTAGATACAGAAAGAGACTAAGTCGCTCTATATATACATATGTACAAAATACGAGTTTTGTGATTATGTGTAAGATATTTGAGGATACTTATGTTTTATACTATTTTATATCTATAGTTATTACTCATATATTGTATATCCTGCTAGCTTTTTATTATTTAATAATTGCTAATCTTAATTTTCTTATTGCCGCTATTTGATACTTTCAATATCTAAATTAAATAAACCCTATGCAATTTACTTTTATGATTACTACATAAGGTTTATTTAATTGTATTGGTTACTAAAGTTATTATATTAGAATACTTATTTATTCTTTAATTTAATCCATCTAGTAATTCTAGCAAATTACTGATCATTTTTTCTATGTAAAGCTACTAGAAATTTTTGTGAATTATCTAAAAAGATATTACGCTCTCCACGCTCAATTTTGTACCTTTCAATGGACATTATCATTATTCCATCCTGCTCCACATCCAATCCAACATAGTTATCACTCGATGAATTGAACTTCACAGCTACAAAGACGCCATCTTTTGAGGCTAATCTGTAATAATCAAAATTTGTATGATTTGGGTAATGCTTGTTAGACTTTGGTGAAGCTTGATATTCAATTGTTATGTTCATTATATAAAAAGACCTCTTGTAAGTTCAAAAAATGTACAAGAGGTCTCCCAAAAAATTGATTTAATAATTAGCTTACATCACGCAGTCTTCAGACTTTGATTTTGCGACCTTTCCAACTCACGGAACGGAAAACATTCACCCTGATAAAGGAATATAAATAGATGCCTATAAAAAACGCAAACCATATCGGGTAAACAATAAAAATCGCTTTTTTGAAGTCTCCGACTCTGCCGGCAAACCATCCTGTCTGAATGGCATACAGGACATACAATATCCCGCTCAACAGGATCGCAGCAGGATTCCATCCTATTAGGGAAGAAACTAGAGCGGATGCAGCAATGAAACTGCCGGATATCCATAAGATGACCATGAACATGACCACCGGATGCGTCGATTTGGAACCGACGGCAAAACTTTTACACCAGCCCTCGATCAGACTGCCAATGCCTTCGGGATACATGCGCAGAGATATAATATCTTTCCCCCCTAGGCAGCGTACAGGAAGATTTTGTTCAAGAAACGCCTCTCCTAGTGCCAGATCATCCATGATGGCTCCTTCGATTTTCTTATGCCCTCCAGACAAAAAATAATCATCGCGATTGCATAAAATACACGGACCGAACGAACCGGCCGTTTTAAAACGCGAACCCCAAATGGTAAACAGATTCATTCCGGTTACAACGATAATGTTAAAAATAACAGAAAGATGTTCATACAAGCGCTCTACCGTATGAAAAGGTTGTAGCGCTGTAATACCTCTGGCTCCCTTTTCCTGATAAAACTGAAGCAGCTTGTTTAGCCCCTCTGGGCTTTCGAATTTGGTATCCGCGTCCAAAAATAATAACCAGCTTCCTTTAGCTTGTTCGGTGCCGTACCAGCAGGCTGAGGATTTCCCCGCTCCTTCGTTCTGCAACACCTTTGCACCGAAGCTTTCCGCTACAGCAGCGGTCTTGTCCGATGAATCGTCATCCACAACCAGAATTTCGAATGAGGTAAACCGTTGCTCCTGTAGGGACCGCAGTAAAGGCACGATCCTGCTTTCTTCATTTCTAGCAGGAATAATAATAGATAGAAATGGTAGATTGGTTGCACCCCTGGAGGAGGAAAGAGGTACAGGCAGCGACCAGAACACAAGGAAGCCGACTATCACTGTTCCGAATCCAATCGCTAGTTTGATAATGTCCAAAGTCGTTATAACATTCGCCCCCTTTCTTTATTTCACCGAATAATCAAACAGCTTGCCTGTATCATCTTGGATCAATTCTTGGGCGGCAATTTTGGCAGACAGAAGTACGATTGGAACGCCAGCGCCGGGATGTGTACTGCTTCCAGTAAAGTACAAATTTTCGCAATCGCTCGCTTTGCTTTGCGGACGGTAGTGGTTGCTTTGTTTTAAAATAGGCTGCAAACCAAACGAAGCACCATTATACGCATTGAACTTGGAACTAAAATCCAGCGGTGTGATATGCGTTTCGGTCACAATCTCATTATCCACATTTTCAAAACCACGAATCTTTTTCAATTCATTTAAGATGTAACTGCGATAATAAGCAACCGTCTCCTCGTCCCACTCATAATTGGATTCGGCTGCATTTGATACAGGCATCAGAATATACAATCCATCTGTTCCTTCAGGAGCCATGGAAGGATCTGCTTTTGACGCAATATACACGTAAAAAGAAGCATTCGTCAGTTTTTTTCCATCAAAGATATCATTGAGATTCTGGTCCATATCCTCATTGAAAATAAAATTATGCACATGGTCAGTTTCTTCATACTTGCGGTTCATACCGAGGTACAGCAAAAAACAGGAGCAAGAATATTTCATGCTGTCGACTTTCTCGTCGGTATACTGTCCTTTGGCAGACTTGTCTTGTACCAGATGTTTGATTGCATAAGGAAAGTCTGCGTTGCAAACAACATAGTCCGAAGAAATGTTTTGTCTGTCCACGACAATCCCTTCCGCTTTTTGATTTTGAATAGATATCTGCTGTACATCTTGGCCGTAATGAATGATTCCTCCAAGCTCTTTGAAGAGCCTTTCCATCGATAAAGCCATCGTATACATCCCCCCCTTAATAAACCATACTCCATATAAAAATTGAAGCATCGGAATCATTGTATAAAAAGAAGGGCTAGTTAGAGGTGAAATGCCGATATATAACGTTTGAAAGCTGATCATCTGTCTCAGCCTTTTGTTCTTGATATACCGACCGACAAATTTATCTGCGGTATCGTAAGGTTTTAATTTTATTGCCTTTTTCAGCATTGGGAGGTTATAAAAGTCACTCCTTTTACGGAAAGGTCTGGGAAGAATATAATTTTTAGCGATGATGAATTTTTGATAAATTTCATGCAGATACCGAAAAAAGCCTGCTGTATCTTCTTCACTGATCGCTTCGATCGTTTTGGTCAGCTTGGTCATGTCGGAGGAAATGTCAAAAGGCTCATCAGGAATGTCACTAAAATAAGCCCGATAAATCGGATCTAGTTTTTCCATAGGAATATAATCGTCCGGGTTGCGGCCGCACACTTCGAATAGTTCCCGATAGATTTCTGGCATCATCACGATGCTAGGTCCTAAATCGAATTTGTATCCTCCGTCCAGTTCGATCCGGTTCATTTTACCACCGGGTGTCAAACCTTTTTCGTAAATTTCTACTTGGTAGCCAGCAGCCTGAAGCCTGATGGCAGAGGCAAGACCCGCCACCCCGCTTCCGATGACAATTACCTTTTTACTCATACAAAATCCTCATTTCCACATCCTATTTTCTTTGTTCCGATACCGATTGTTTACAGAATCCTCTTTCTCAACTTCTTCAAAGCTTTCATGTTTCGTTCCGAATAAGGCGGGAATTTGCCCGGAAAGCGTAGATAATGGTACGTTCGAACGCTCGTTTTTTCATAGCTAAAAGCCAAAAATCCAGCTTTGCCATGGTAAGCGCCGTATCCGCTTTGGCCAACTCCGCCAAACGCAATATGGGGACTCGCCGCATGATGAATGACTTGATTAACGCTGATCGTCGAGGAACGCATATATTCGTTAAATCGCCCAATCTGATGTTTGTCAGTGCTGAATATGTATCCAGTAAGAGCATCGCGCTGAAGACTGCCACCGGATAATAACGAATTCAAATCGGTATAGGGAATAACCGGAAGAACCGGACCGAAAATTTCTTCTTCCAGAATGGAACTTCCCGGCTCAATATCCGTCAACACGGTTGGAGCGATAAACCGGTCGGCTTGATCATACGCACCTCCATACTGAACTGTGCCCTGTTCGATAAAATTTATCACTTTTTGAAAATGGGCTTCGGTACAGATTCGCCCATAATCTTTGCTTGTCTGAGGCTGCTCTCCATAGAAATCAGAAAGCACCGTAGAAATTTCAGCCAGCGTTTTTTCGTAAACGGAGCGCTGAACAAAAAGGGTATCCGGCGCAATACAAGTTTGGCCGGCATTGATGAATTTTCCCCATACAATGTCCTTAACAGCGGCTGCCGAAAAACCCGTTTCATCAAGAATACACGGGTTTTTCCCGCCGAGTTCCAAAATTACTGGCGTGAGCTGCTTGGCTGCCTGATCCGCCACCCGCTTACCAGTTTGCCCGCTGCCTGTGAAAAAAATCAGATCAAACGGTGCTGTAGTCAGCAGGCTGGCGGTTTGCGAATCTCCTGTTACCACGTGCAGTTGTTCAAGCGGAAATACCTGATTGATGATTTCTTTTAGCAGCTCGGCTACTGCTGGCGCATATTCGGACGGCTTGATAATACAAGAGTTCCCTCCCGCGATAGCTCCGATCACAGGCATTAGGGTAAGCTGGACCGGATAATTCCATGAACCGATAACCAGTACGCTTCCGTACGGATGTCTCTTTTTTCGGAGTGATTCGATATAGCCTAATTTCAAGTACCGGGAACCTCGGGTACGATTCCATTTATTGATATGCTTGCAAACGTAATCGATTTCATTCAACAGAACGGCAATCTCCGATGAAAAAGATTCAAATGCCGGCTTACCCAAATCGGAATAAAGCGCATCCGTTAATTCTTTTTCGCGTTCCACAAGAATATTTTTCAGCTTTAAAAGCTGTTTTTTACGCATCTCGTTTGAAGGGCTGCCTTGGCGCAGTAATTCTTCACGCTGCTTTTCAGGCAAGGTCTTCAGAAAATGATTTTCATTGTCCGGCATGTGAAACATCCCTCTGCACAATTTTTTTGCTGACTAGCTGGCCGCTTAACGTAACCATCGGCATTCCACCGCCCGGGTTTACCGTTCCGCCTACAAAATATAGATTGGTATAGCGTTCGCTTTGTTTGGCATGCTTGAATCCTTTATTTTTTTTACGATTTGATACCGTTCCGTAAATAGCACCGCGGTCAGAGCCATACATCTTTCTGATATCTTCTGGTGTCCACATATCTCTGGTCACGATATTGGCTCGCAGATCGTGTAAGCCCATTTTTTCCAATTTGATCAGAACTCGCTCGGCAAATTGCTCATAGTCCTGCTGAGTGAATGGTTTCTGATCCCGTATGTAAGGAATATGGGGCAATACTTTGATATTTTCATGTCCTTCAGGAGCCTGCGACGGATCGGTTTTATTAACATTAACCAAATAAATAACCGGGTCCTCGGGCAGGGTATGTTCATGGAAAATGGATTGCATTTGCTGCTTCATATTTTCCGCAAAAAAGAAATTATGATGGTGAAGCTGAGGGTAGCTTTTTTTCACGCCTAAATGCAAAACAAGACCAGAACTAGCCGGTTCGAATTTTTTCTTTAATTTGTCTACAAAGCGGCTGTCTTCGTCCAGTAACCGTTCGTAAACCGGGATGACCTCCATATTGGAAACGTAATAATCCGCAGTCAGCTTTGTTCCGTCTTCCAAAAAAGCTCCCGTGATTTCGTTATTGTTTTTTTCGAGTTTGACGATGGGTGTCCCGAGATGGAAATGAACTCCCACTTCTTCAGCCAGCTTCACCAAACCGTTTCCTAGTTTATTCAATCCACCGGGTACATACCATAATCCCTGATCATGCTGCATGTAAATCATCATATTCAAAACGGCCGGGGCGTCGTAAGGCGAAGAACCTACATATTTGATGAAGTAAGACAGCATATCGCGCAATTGTTTATTGCTGATCCGCTTGTCGATTGCTCCATGAACAGTAGAAAACAAATCGAAATTTTTTAACGCACCAAACAGACTCGTATGCTTCATAATTTCACTTATGTTATCTACACCATGCTTAAAATAGGTTTTGTCCGTCATATTGTAGATCCTTTTGGAATATTCAAGCAGATCCTGATACTCGCGTATATCTTTTTCACTCAGGGAGTCGTTCTTCTCCTTCATGTCCTGTAGATTTTCATATAAGTCGATGATGTTTCCATCAGGAAAAAAGGAACGCCATTGATGATTCAGCTTTTCGATCTGCACATAGTCCTTCATTGATTTGCCACTCGCAGCAAACAAATTCTCAAACACTTGAGGCATTGTCAGAATAGACGGGCCCAAATCAAAACCGAAACCGTCCTGGTCCAGTCGGTTCAACTTCCCTCCGATGTGATTGTTCTTTTCATATAAAGATACCTCATATCCTGCCTGTGCCAGAGAAATTGCAGCTGACAGTCCTCCAAGTCCGCCTCCGATAACCACTACGTTTTTGTTTGTCGTTTTCACTTGTCTTGTTTCTCCTTCCATCAATCAAGAATGGTGTTCATTGTTGCGCCAAGCTGGCACATGTCTTACTTTATTCTGCATACCGCTCATTCGCCGTTTCTCTGATTTTACGTGCAATCATTTCCCAGGCTTCCTCCGCTTTTTCTTTTGGACCCAGTTGGGTAAAAGCGTGCTTGCAGTCTTTGAATACTTTTTCCTCAATATGTACCCCAGCTTCCTTTAATTTCTCTGCATAACATTCCGCTTCTGGCCTGAAAGCATCATGTTCTGCGATGAGAATAAGGGCAGGTGCCAAATGGTCGCTTACGACAGCGCGAACCGGAGAAGCGAGAGGATGTTCGGCTTGACCTTTTTCCGGGACGTAGCACATGTTCAAAAAGTGAGCGGCCTGGGGATATCGTGCCCGCCATTTGTCCGTTTCCGGCTTGTTGGCATGCGGAGTCGCAAAATCCAGCATCGGGCATGACAACACTTGAAGCAACGGTTGCTTTTCCTTTTTTTCCTCCAAATAGAGACAGAGCGCAGCGGCCAGATTGGCTCCTGAACTTTGTCCGCCGACCATCATTTTTTCCGTGTCAATGTTCAAATCGTCGGCTCTGCTCTGGATCCATCGAAATACTTCATAGACTTGTTCGAGTGCGTTGGGAAAAGGGTACTCCGGCGCTTTTGCGTACTCCACATTCGCAATGATGCATGCTGTCCGGTTGGCCAGATAACGACAGTACGGATCGTCCATCTCCTTTTCGTGCATGATGAACGCTCCCCCGTGAAAATTAATATACAACGGGAGTTTTTTCAGTTTGGATTCCGAGGGATAGTAGAAGGAAATATCCGTGAGTTTTACAGATGTCTCTACTTTCATCTCTTTTTTTTCCTTCACTCGCTCGAAGGGGAGCATGGGCGTCTTTTTCGCCTGATTGGGGAGAAGACGAAGTAACCTTGCAGCTATACGGGTGAACATTAGGATAACCTCGCTTTTTTACCATTTAAACTGGAAATGAATCGTTTCTAACATTGGTTCTCTAATACTATTACCCTTTTTTCCTTTAGAATGTACTAACTTTTAAAAAAAAGCGTCAAATACTGATTAATCAGCGTTTGACGTGACATCTTTGTGAAGAATATCTTATATTATATTGCGCATATCTAGAGTTACAGTGCCATTCGTTTACGTATTCTACGATTCCTATGTACATAATAGTCGCCCGGCTTAATCATGGCTCTTTTCTACAATGTTGTTATATAATAAGGCTAAAAATGATTTTATCATGACTAAAAGAAATACGAGTTTTGTGATTATGTTTTAGTAATTTAAGAATATCTAAACTTTTGTTTACTATTGTATCTCACTTATATATTTTCCCATTAGCAATTTATCTATACTTTTTATATGCAGTTAGTTTACAATGTTATTCTTTTGGACTCACATCATCTCAAAGCTTGCACAACAATATTCTATTTGTTCTAATACTTTTGAATAACTCTTAAATAAAAAAACTCTGTATCGTGTATTTTATAATCACTCTACAAAGTTTTTATTTCGTATTAATATATCATATATATTCTGAATATTCATTGACATCTGTTCAATGTTAATCATGCTTATAGTAATCATAAGGTTCATTATAATAATTCACAAAATAATCTGTAATAAAAAATTCACGTAACGCCCAACCTCTTGCAACAGCTTTTGCTACTACATGTATACTAGCTTTGATCCTCAATAATTTCCAATTGGACAGCATATCCTTCATCATCGCCTTTAAGTCATAGTGGGCATGAAATCCCTATTCTCTTGCATCTGCCGATGCATCAACCAGTATGAATCCGCTCCCATGAAGTCACTGATAGCATCAAGTACATCTGGCATATACATCATGTCCATACGGGAGTATTTCGCAATATACGATGTGTATCTTTCAGTTGTCATGACTGCATAATAGATTTCCCTCGCATCCGCTTTACCCTTGTTCTTCCTATCCAAGATTAGTATAGAATCGACTTCTTGTTTTCTTTGATCTTTATCTATCCTTGTTCTTCCATAGTATTTCATGTTCCTATAACGTTCCTGTATTCACAACCCGACGCATTTCAGGTGTCTGTCGAATGCCGGACCGAGGACGAATTTTGGAGGCGTGAATATTATATGAGGTAATGTTAATTGTGTTCTTTGAATCAAAAGTCTCTATTAGGTTCAAAATTATAATAAGATCCAAATCTATCATAAATTCGATCTACTGCAATTTCAAAATCTTTAATGATGACTTTAAGTTTTTTGTCATTAATACTTACATCTATACCTCCCTCATGAACAAATGTATTTCTTAGATCAACGGTTTCTTCAATAGAATTAAAAAGAGAACTTTTTCTATTTGATATTGGCTTGTTTAAGACAGTAAATATGTCTAATTTTTCATCAAGCTTTTTAAAATTCTCTGCAACTATTTGTGGTCTTTGGAATGAAAACTTTTCAACTAAAGCCTTCTCAATCGAGATATTGCCAGCAGAAATATCTTTTAGATTATTGACCGAGAATCGTGCCTCTTTAAAAAGCTTGTCTCTATTATCTGTATATTTTAATAGTACAATAAACGATTTCTTCAAGTAGTCTTCCCAAGTTGCTACCAAGTAAGGTATCAACAAATTATTAGAAAAAAACCTTGGGTTTAATTCGTCTATAAATGAAATACCTGTGTATTCTTCTCTTGAAATATCACTTTTTAAATTTCTTGAATCTAAATATATTTTAGGTTTAATAAGCGCATTATTATAAACCCATCTAGCTATAAAGAGTCCTGCTTCCAACTCAGTAGGCACATTTTCATCAATTATAAAATAACGATTTTTTCCTTCATCTGTAGAGAAACTCCCTTTGAAATAATCTTTTATATATTTAATAGTTTTATTTTGATGTTCTAAATCCCAATAACTTCTTCCCGCTCTAGTTCTGGTATAAACTAAAATATTACTATTTTCTTTATAAATATCGAGTTCTACTCCAACATATGATCTGTAATTTTTATGTTCATACCAAAAATAACTTCCCAATACGCCTTGAATTTTAAATTGATTTCTTTTCTTTGTATAACCTAACAAATTTATTAAATTTATTAATTTGTTATATGAAGTACCTTCAGGAAGAATATTTTCTGAATTAAAACTCATCTTTGAACCCTGCTCCTTTGATCAAAAATAGAACCAAACAATTAATTTTACTAACGTTCCTGTATTCACGACCTGACGTATGCCGAACCCAGGGCGTATACCCGTAGCGTGAATATTATAGAATGTCTGCGCCTTCTTCGAATTGCTTTAAACTAATCACTTTATATATTGCTTGAATTTCTGTTCCATTTTAATCAGTTGATCTTCAAAAATCGATATAATATCATTAATTATTTAAGTTATTTCAGCCTCTACTTGTCGTCTAAAATTGATTGATTCTAAAGGTACTTTGGCGTTTGTTCCAAACTCATCATCAGCAATTACGAGTGAAATTAATGGATCGTTAGCTGATTTAAGAATACAGTTATCTTTTCGTTCTCTGATTTCTTTCATTTTTTCATAAAGAGCGCCTTCAATTTTATTTCCTAATTCTGCAGCTGAATTGACTGTACTTGAAATTAAACCAAAATAATCTGACGGACGCTCATACTGCGCTACACCTTTAAGTTTAACCTTCTTGGGGAACTCATCAATATATTTTGCTTTGTTTGTGCGTTAATTGTTTATCTCACACCAAGAAACGACACAGACTATGGCAATAATAAACTTATTGTTCATATTTTTGTCATCTCCTAAATAACATTTTCTGTATTTGAGTTTTAGTGATGATTT
The DNA here is from genome assembly GCF_028594455.2 of Paenibacillus sp. PK4536. NCBI lineage: Bacteria > Bacillati > Bacillota > Bacilli > Caryophanales > Paenibacillaceae > Paenibacillus > Paenibacillus sp. PK4536. The sequence goes on along the minus strand of NZ_CP126313.1, from coordinate 3,701,956 downwards.
CATATAACGTTCCTCTATTCATGACCCATAGGGGGTGTCTGCCGAAATCCATCTCGCAGACCTAGGCTCCAAAGGAGCCGCTACTTGAATATTATGTTATACACTACTTGCGCTTCATCGCTTAAACATTCAAATACCTATCTCTTTGTTTTTTCTTTAATTCAATTACGCTATGTGGGAACTCAGAACATCTATCTTCCCAATAGTGATCATTTGTTAAATCCAGTATATTTCTAACGACTCCACACTGACTCCATCTAAGTTCTTCTTCGTCAATATGACTATCCATATTGCCTTCAGGGAAAACCTCCCGCTCAAATTCTGGTAATAATTTCTTAACTTTAACGTATGATTCATTCAATTTTTTTAAAGAAACTTCGTAGCGGATTAATTCATCCAATAAATCTATGGTTTGATAGGTTTCTTTGACTCGATCCGCAAAATTAAAATCAAGAAAAGCTTGAAGACTATCTAAATTAAGTTCTTGATTAATATTAAATTGTCCATTGTTAATCATATCATTACGATATTTTTCACGTTCAGCTCGAAGAATTTCAAACCTATCGTCTGCAATCTCAAACAATGCACTTAATTGAAATAAATTCCTTTGGAATAACTCTGGAATATGTTCTTTCTTTTTGTAAGATAGCTTATGAGAGATATCTGCCCAAGCATGCATCAATATCGTTCGTACTTGAATTTCAGCTTTTATACCTTCTAATCCTCTGTAATTAGGAACTTTTAACCATTCGTGTTTTAGAGTTACAACAAAATGATAAGATCTATATCCAAATTTGTCTGGTTCGAGATGATCAACCTTATCTTCTGAATTCACAATGACAAATTCTTCGGCTATTATTTTTTTAATTAGTAAAATATCAGAAGGATAGTAGCAAACAATACGCAAACCACAAATATCTTCAATTTGATCGAAAGGTTTTTTATATTCTTTCCGATCTATCTTATCAAAAAATGAATCAAACTCTTTAACTCTTGAATATACGTCTAAATATGGAATATTACTTTCTTTAAGTAAAAATTTTAGAGATTCCATCAGGCTAAACGATAGACGTTGATATAATGGATTAACTTTCAAAAATTCTTGTTTTAAGGTTTCTTTGTTTTCCATTTTATTATTCCTTTCATTCTAAGAATTCGTATAAATTCTTATTCCTGAACTTCCTTTATATCATCTTCGATGCGGTATTCCCGAACTTCTCAATATCTACTCCTACTGCAGTACTCACAAACCTGCCCCTATTTCCATTCATCAGCGCCCTCCATTCGATCGAGCGAACTCTGAATATAACTCAGATCAATCCTATTCTCCAACAAATGCGTCACAAAGAAATGTCTCAGCGAATGAATACTCACTTTTTTTAGAGTTCCCTATTCGGAAGCGCTTTTTCAAACGCTTTTTGCGCGGATCGTAATAAATCAGCTCAATCCTCATCTTGCTTGTCTCCTCATATTATCATCATATGGAAATTTTGGGAAACGCATTTCCGTATAAAAAAGGACCCTAAGATGGATGCCCATCCCAAGGCCCTGATTCTTTCGGCACTGATCGTTACGTATACAATCATCATATCCACTTCAAAGCATTTCTGAAATATGATCAAATAGAACCAGCAAACTAGAAAGGATTGAACCATGAAAATGATCACGCCACTATGATTTACGAGAAATTTTCCAACCCTAGCAAAACATACATTGTCTATCCCAACTCTGCTTATATTCTGACATTAAGCCCAAACAACAGATCATTTTCGAAGACACCGAACATTTTCTTAACACCTTAGATTAGAACATGTACTTCACAAAGCTCTAAGCCTTACGAAGTATATATCTCTCACTCAGCTTGGACAGCATATCCTTCGTTATCGCCTTCAAGTCATAGCGAGCATGAAATCCCCATTCTCTTGCAGCTGCCGTTGCATCAATAGAATGCGGCCAACTATCTGCGATCGCTTGTCTCTTGGGGTCCACATTATAATCAAGGACGAAGCCAGGAATCTCCTCTCGAATCGCCTCAGCGATTGCCTCTGGGTCAACACTCATTGCGGTGACATTAAATGAGTTCCGATGTACTAACCGACATGAATCCGCTTCCATTAAATCAATGATAGCGTCTAGCGCATCTGGCATATACATCATGTCCATATTCGAATCCTTCGCAATATATGATGTATACCTTCCAGCCGTCACGGCTGCGTAATATATTTCTACTGCATAATCGGTTGTTCCTCCACCGGGAGGTGTCATATAAGAAATTAAGCCGGGGAAGCGTAATCCTCTTGTATCCAGACCATATTTATGAAAATAATAATCACACAGCAGTTCACCCGATACCTTATTCACACCGTACATCGTATTTGGTCTCTGGATGGTATCCTGCGGGGTATTATCTCTTGGAGTCGAAGGACCAAAAACTCCGATCGAGCTAGGTGTGAAGAATTGGCAGCCGAGCTCTCTAGATACCTCAAGTGCATTCATCAATCCGCCCATATTCAGATTCCAGGCAAGCAAAGGCTTCTCCTCTGCCGTTGCTGACAGCAATGCAGCCAAATGAATGACAGTATCGACTTCATATCGCTTGGCGATTTCGAACATTGCCTTATCATTCGTCACATCTAGCAGCTCGAATGGTCCAGAGCGAGTGATTTCGTGGGTAGATGACTTGAGATCTGTAGCAATAATGTGATCCGAACCATATAGCTCACGTAACTTCATCACTAACTCTGAACCGATCTGACCGAGTGCTCCCGTTACCAATATCTTTTTCATCAGACATTCCTCCCGAAGTAGACTCCCACGTATGCATCTAGATCAGATTCATTTCCTTACCGACTTTCTCATAAACAGAGATCACCTGATCTAGCATTTCCTTCGTATGGACAGCCGTTGGCATATTACGTATTCTGCCAGTTCCTTTTGGAACAGTTGGGAATACGATGGCCTTGGCATAGACACCTTCTTCATAAAGCCGCTTGCTGAACTGCTGAGTAGTCACTTCATCGCCGATGATACAAGGGGTGATCGGCGTTTCGCTTTGACCTACATCATATCCAAGCTGACTCAAGCCATGCTTTAACTCCTTGCTATTCGCCCATAGCCTCTCAATCAGTTCTGTATCACTCATCAAAATATCAACTGATGTGCTACAAGCAGCGATTGCAGCCGGTGGTAGTGAGGTCGAGAATAAGAATGGACGGCTTCTCAGCTTCAACCATTCGATCAGTTGTTTCTTACCAGCGACATAACCGCCAACAACGCCGATCGCTTTGGATAACGTACCGATTTGAAAATCAATGTGGTCGGATAATCCGAAATGCTTGACGGTTCCTGCACCTGCTCCTAGAACCCCCGAGCCATGGGCATCATCCACATACGTAATCAGATCGAATTCTTCGGCTATTTTTGCGATTTCGGGTAGCTTAGCTATATCACCATCCATAGAGAACACGCCATCGGTGATGACCATAATTTTATGATATTGTCCTGATTCTGTAGCTTCTTTCGTCTTTTGCCTTAGATCATCCATATCTGAATGCTTATATCGAATCACCTTGGCTCTCGATAAGCGACAGCCATCAATAATTGAAGCATGATTCAGCTCATCTGATAGAATCGCATCATACTGATCCATTACCGCAGATATTGCAGCCATATTACAATTAAATCCCGATTGATACACGATAACAGCTTCTGTCTTTTTGAAATGCGCAAGCTTATCTTCAAGCTCAATATGCAGATCCATCGTACCATTGATGGTTCGCACAGCTCCTGCGCCAGCACCGTATGTCTGCGCCGCCTTTACTGAAGCATCAATCAGGCGCTGATCGGTTGCGAGTCCTAAATAGTTATTGGAAGATAAATTGATCAGAGACTTTCCATCAATCTGAATAACAGGCCCATTCGCACCCTGTAGCGTGTCAATGACGTTATATAGACCTTTCGTCTTTAGATCCTCGATATTCACAGTCAAAAATTGTTCTAATGCTTGACTCGACATTGCATTCCCTCCCTAACATACAAACGTCCTTTTCCAAGAGACAATATTTTGCTTAGTAAACGCTTACAATACATGTATTATGCTGATTTCAATGTATCATCTTTTTTGTTTTTTGTACACACATGAAGGACATATCGTATACACACCCCTCTCATCAGAAAGAAGCACTTTTTTTAAATAATCTTGTAACTCCAGTATAAGAATGATCATCTAATCTCTAACGTTAAAACCCTAAATCCTCAGTTAACCACATCATTCACATGAATCGTATATCCAGTGATCCAAAGTGCTTTATCACTCATCAGTAACTCGAATACATGATTGGGTATGATTGCCCATAAACTCTTAAATTATCAATAAATACTATGATTGGTGGTACTTATACGATCAACCTACCTTGCGACTGTGAACTGTATATTTAGCTTAATAAACAAAAATAAGAGCAATCCGCAAGGGATACTCTTATTTTTAGATTGATTATTAGTTAGACGATACACTCTCAGAATTGCCTCAGAACGTATACGATTCACCATCATTAGGTACATGAACGTTAGCAGACATTCCTTTTTTAATAGCAAAGTTTCTTAGATCTTCTCTTGAGAGATTCCAATGATTCACGGCTTCCATATGAACAGAGATAATTTGAGACTTTGGAGTAGCTTGATATACATTGTAAATGTCTTCCTCGTTCATAACCAGTGAACCGCCTTGCATAAACTGGTTATCTCCACCGTTCACTACAATGATTTCGGGTTGATGCGTCTGAATAGTCTGTTGAACTTCTTCATACCAGACCGTATCTCCAGCGACATATAACGTTTTTTCAGTGGGATGCTTGAATACTACACCGCATACTTTGCCTGCCATATTCAGAATTTCTCCACGTCCGTGCTCGCCTTTTGTTTTGATTAATTGAATACCTTCGTATACGGTATCTGTTTGTAACACTTCAACATTTGTAAAACCAGCGCTTTGGATTTCTTGAGCATCTTCTTCGTTTTGTGTAAAAAGCTTTATTGCTTTCGGTAGAGCTTCTTTAGCTGCATCATCCCAGTGATCGATATGCAAGTGCGTGACAATTACTGCGTCTACCTCGCTAATTATTTCCTCGATTGAAAGAGGTAAAGCGACTAGAGGATTTTTTTGATCTTCTCTAGCGGCATTAGGAAAAGCAGGAAGTGTGCCCTTTTCAGATAAAAATGGATCGACCAGAAATTTCTTACCTGCATATTGAACGATAAGAGTAGCATTACGGATTAATTGAATATTCATTTTATAAGACTCCTTTTATTTAGATACGATAAGTACATATTAAAATTTGTAGAAATAGGTATTTCATTTCTGTACAACTTTTAGCGTATAATCAAATGATAAAGGTTATTTGGATTTCGGAAAACAACCTGACGAAACCATTTCGTAATAAATCATTTCAAGATGAAAGGATTTCTATATGCAACTTGATCACACGGATTATCAGATCCTTCGAATATTAGCAGAAAACTCACGTATTCCTTGGAAAGATCTTGGAGAACAGATTCATATGACCGGACAAGCGGTTGGCAATAGGATCAAAAAGCTTGAAGATAACGGCGTGATCCACTCCTATTCTTTGATTGTGGATGAACTCCAGCTGGGTCTTGCTTATACAGCGTTTGTTATTATTACGATGAATAGTGCCAATCACAAATCTTTTATACATTTTATTGATGAACGGGATGAAGTTATCGAAGCACATCGCATTTCTGGCGAAGGTTGTTATCATTTAACATTGAAAGTCAGTTCGCAAGACCAGTTAAATGATTTTCTGGATGCGTTACTTGTCCATGGCAATTACAGTTTGAATTTATCGATCCAAAAAGTTAAACAAAGCGATTCATTAACAGCCATATTAAAAAATAAAAGTAACTCTTATTTATAATCTTTATACAAAAAGGAGCCTGCAACAATGGGCTCCTTTTTATTGATTATCTCATATCCAATGACAACCTCTCTCTATCATCCTAATCTCTCTTTTCAAACTACATTTGACTACTCATTCCTTATATCGTATTATTCTAATATAACGATATAAGGAGAATTCATATGGACGCTACTGCTTTTGATGTAAAAGATCTAAAACAATTTGATGAACCTGCCAATCTATTAAAAGCTTTATCTCACCCTATTCGCTTATGTATCGTGCGTGGACTGATACGCAAACGTAAATGTAACGTTTCATATATGCAAGAATGTCTGGATATTCCACAATCGACGATTTCGCAACATTTACAGAAGCTTCGCAGTACAGGCATTGTCACAACAGAGCGGAGCGGACTAGAAGTGAACTATCTGCTTGCAGATCCACGAATTGAACAGATCGTCCATATTTTATTTGGAGAGGAAGATTGCGAGTCATGAGTCCAAAAAGTCAAAAAGTATTGATTGTTGGCGGTGTCGCTGGAGGAGCATCGGCTGCGGCACGTTTACGCCGACTTGACGAGCACGCCGAGATTATTATGTTTGAAAAAGGACCTCATATTTCTTTTGCGAACTGTGGTTTACCTTACTATATTGGGGGTTCTATTACTGATCGTGAACGTTTGCTTGTACAAACGCCAAAAGGAATGGCAGATCGCTTTCAAATCGATGTGCGGACACAAAGCGAAGTGGTTGCTATTCATCCACATACACGTACGATCCAGATCCAAAGTCTTGAAAAAGGATTATATGAGGAAAGTTATGATAAGTTGATTCTCTCACCGGGTGCTCGTCCTTTTATTCCAAATCTACCGGGCAATGATCATCCACTCCTTTATACGGTGCGCAATGTAACGGATATTGAGCGTATCAAAGAAAAAGTTACTGCTGAAGATACACAATCTGCTATTGTCGTCGGTGGAGGATTTATCGGTGTAGAAATGGCAGAGAACTTGCGCGAAGCAGGTCTAGATGTAACCATGATTGAAAGTAATGCACAGCTACTGGCTCCGTACGATCCTGAATTGGCAGTGTTACTGGCACAGGAAATGGAGCAACACGGTGTGAAGCTAATGTTCAAGCAACGGGTTATAGGCTTTCATTCCCATCAGTCAGGTATCGGGGTTGAACTTGAAAGTGGGCAAAATCAACATGCTGATCTAGTGATTCTTGCTATCGGAGTTACGCCAGATACTACCTTTTTACAAAGCAGCGGTATTGCTCTTGGAGCACGTGGACATATCCTTGTAAATGAAGCGCTTGAAAGTAGCTTGCCAGATATCTATGCTGTTGGAGATGCTATTGAGGTTAAAGACTATATTCATGGAAATCAGACAACGATTCCGCTCGCAGGCCCTGCCAATAAACAAGGTCGTATTGTTGCTGATCGGATTGCTGGATTGAATTCTACGTATAAAGGAACCATGGGCACATCGGTTATTAAAATATTTGAATTGACTGCTGCTTCTACGGGGAGTAACGAGAAAACGTTAAAACGTCTTGGGATAAACTATCACAGTGTTATTGTTCATCCTTCTTCCCATGCTTCTTACTATCCCGGTGCTAGTGCCATTACACTCAAGTTGCTATTTACGCCGGAAGGTACCATTTTGGGCGCTCAAGCGATCGGTTATGAAGGGGTAGACAAACGCATCGACGATATCGCTACAGCTATTCATTTCAGAGGGTCTATTCATGATCTGGCAGAACTTGAATTAAGTTATGCTCCGCCCTATTCTTCGGCTAAAGATCCGGTCAATATGGTTGGTTATGCAGCTGAAAATATAGTTTCTGGACGTGTACAGGTCTTTACCTATGATCAATTACCAGAACGTCGCCCTGATCAGACGATTCTGCTCGATGTACGTAGTGAACTGGAACATAATAATGGACATATTCCCGGCTCATTGTCTATTCCGGTCGATGAACTTCGTCAACGACTTAGCGAACTGGATATGTCTAAAGAAATCTGGGTGTACTGTCAGGTTGGACTACGTGGTTATACAGCTTCACAGATTTTGCGACAATATGGGTTCAATGTGAAGAACTTGAGTGGTGGTTATAAAACATACCGTATAGCTCAATTCCAGCCAACTCCTTTTTCATCCGAAAAATCAGACAACAATAATAGCCACAAGAAAGAAGACAATGTACAAACATGGACTGTAGACACAAATACATCGTCTAACAATGAACAGAAGTCTATCCAACCTATGCATATAGATGCTGAACTCGATGTACGTGGTCTGAGTTGTCCGGGACCTTTAATGCAAGTGAAAAAATCGATGGATCAATTGCCCGATGGACAGACATTGCGTATACAAGCTTCTGATCCCGGATTTTACGAAGATATCCAAGCATGGGCTACAATGTCTCGCTCGAGTCTACTCAAGTTAGAGCGTGGTAACAGTGGTGTGATTGAAGCTGTGGTCAGTAAAAATATAGTACAACCTAATCCTGAACTTGTAAATGCACATGCTTTAGAAGCCGATCCTGCGAGTACCATGGTTGTCTTTAGTGGTGATCTGGACAAAGCGATTGCTTCTTTGATTATTGCTAATGGTGCAGCTGCAAGTGGACGTAAAGTCACAATGTTCTTCACGTTCTGGGGATTGACTGTTATTCGTAAACAATCGCCACAACCGATATCCAAATCAATGATCGGTCGTATGTTCGATATGATGCTTCCTCGTAGTAGTCGTAAGCTACGTTTATCTCAAATGAACATGTTGGGTGCAGGTCCTAAAATGATTCGTGGTCTAATGAAGCATCATAATGTTCCTTCTCTAGAAGAACTGATACAGGGTGCTGTCGATCAAGGGGTAGAAATGGTCGCTTGCCAGATGTCGATGGATCTAATGGGCATTCACCGCGATGAGTTAATGGATCATGTTAAAAGTGTTGGCGTTGGTTACTATTTGGGAGAAGCTTCGCAAGCGAATCATAATCTTTTTATATAAATGGAATAAAATTGCAGTAAACGTAAAAAGGAGTGCTCATGGAGAGGCACTCCTTTTTTATTTAATCCTATGCTATAGATCAATCATAAATAAGCACATTTCATACAAAATGATGTTGTTATTCCGAATGCATTTGTAATGCTTCTTGCTCATAAGATTGAAAAGCATTTTCCAAGCCCATAATCACATCTTTTATTTTCATATATCCTTTGGTGTATGTCTCAGAATCTCGAATTTCTTCCCACATATAATGATACTGCTTGATATCTTCGGTCTCACAGACGACAAAATCGGTATACTCTTTCCCCGGTAAAGCTTCCGCATCAAAAAAACGTACTGTTGTGGATGAACGATACTTATTGATAATTTCTTGCAACCCTGCTGCATGTTCTCGGCGCTCTTCTCGTGGTAAGGCTAACCAAGAAGGATAAAACTCCAGTAAAACAATCATCATTTGTCGCATACTTCTTTCACCTCATCTAAGTAATAGTTGCTATATCCCCAGTCTAACGTGCAAGATTTCAAACTGCATTAACATAGGTTAATGATTCTCATGCAGGATTCGGCTAAGTGAAACAGGTGAGATGCCTAAGTAAGAAGCGATATGATATTGAGGTATCCTTTGCTCAAGTCCTGGATATTTTACTAAAAAAGCGTGATAGCGTTCTAACGCTGATAGATATAATAATTCTCGTTCACGTTCTTCTTTACGGATATAAAGTCGTTCTATAGCTGTTCTAACAAATCGTTCCCAATTATGGCTTCGATCCATAAGGTTTTGTAAAGTAGAATATGGAATCTCGATGACAATAGAATCTTCTATAGCCTGAATCGTATATTTCGAAGTTGATCCAGTGATCATAGCTCCATAAGAGGTTGCAAAATCATTTTCTAACGTAAAAGCAACATTGTATTCTCGTCCATCCGGTAATATGTAATACAAGCGAAACAATCCTTGTGTGCAAAAATAAGCATGCTGTACAGGTTCATCCGATTGAACAATTGTCACTCCACTAGGAATAGACCTCACACTTGTAGCATGAACAAACCATTCCCATTCTGTAGAAGATATTGAAGCTTGATCAGCCATAGCTTGTAGTGTTAAGTAATGTTGTTGCATCGTAATTTCCTCTTTCTTCAGTAAATGACATACCTTATATAGCATTATTGTAATCATATACATAAAAGAGCGCTATATTAGCGCTCCTAAATGAAGTACGGTATAGATCATTTGCCCATAATGCAGCCGTACATATAACTACGATACCGATTAACATGACTAGAATAACACGCTACTTTTTCAGCATATTCTGTCCTTCTCTGGTTGCATCATCAAGATCAAGCGCGTCTTTTGACAAAAAAATAATTTATTTCCATACCACAATGTCTTCTAACGATTGTCTTGTTTTGGAACGCTTTGGATCTTCTGTGCGATAACCAAAAGCAACAAGACAAGCAACCCCAAATTCATTTTTATCTATAATGCCTTCATCGTGAAATAAAGAAGTTACTTTTTCTCTATCAATTCCTTCAATTGGACAAGAATCAATACCAATATGAGCGGCGGCTGTCATCATGTTTGCCATTGCAATATAACTTTGTTTGCATGCCCACTCGTGAATCCATTGAGCATTATTTTCTAATTCAACTTCTGTGAACATTTTATACATGCTTGAAACAAATGTTACGACTTCTTCTGGCATTTGTTGAATATTGCTCATCATATGAGTGACATACTCAGAATCGAAAGTTAACTCACTTGCTCTTTTTGCTAAAATAAAAACCAAATGACTTGAAGTCGGTATCTGCCTTTGAGCACCACCTGCAATAGGTTTTAACTGGTCACGAAGTGCTTTCTCTTGCACTACAACAAATTTCCACGGTTCCAAACCAAAGGAACTTGGAGATAATCGTGCTGTTTCTAAAATGAACTGAAAATCATCATCTGAAATTTTTAAGTCAGTGTTAAAGTTTTTACATGCATGTCTAAATTGATAAGCACTTAAAAGTTCATTCTTTTTATCTTTGATCATATTCATAGGATTATTCCTCCGGAATTATATTTGTTGACATATCAACGTTGATGTATCAACAAATATATGATAAAAGCTCCTGAATAGCAAGAATTAATCTTTCTTTTTACAAAAAGATAAAAAAGTCGATCAGTATAGACCGACTTTTTATCCATATTTATCTGTATATTAGTATCTAATCGTATGCCTTACTTATTAGATATATCCTCTTATGCATTGTCTTTCATGTGCTTCACATTTTTATCTAACTGGTCTAATACTTTTTTGAGCGTATTAAATTCGGTCTCACTGATATTGGTTAATAGTTCACTTGCAAAATGCTCTTTCTCTGTTTGCGAAGTTTCAATAACTTCTTTACCATAGTCAGTTAATTGCACTAAAATAATACGATTATCTCCATCTTTGCGTCTTCGTGAGACTATCTTGTTATCTTCAAGCTGTCTCAAATGCCTCGCAACAGCTGCTTTATCAATCGTCACTTTTTTTTGTAAATCACTTTGGCTAATTTCAGTTTCCTGATATAGTAAGGCAAGTATTTCAAAGCGAGATTGGCTGATACTAATATAAGCATCGAATGTAGTATTGATGGCATTGTTTACACGATACATTTGGTATAACAACGCACTTTCTTCTGACCAATCTTTCCTCAAAACCATCCCATCTTTCATCATTATATTTGCTGACTACAGGTAGACAGTGTATTAGACAATATACAACTTAAATTCCTTTTTTACAAGTAAATCAGCACTTGATCGTTATGCTTATATATACGAAAAAAATGTAGAATACAGCTACATAATAACCCTTTAAAAGGTATGTAAATTCACTATAAACAGCTTGTTTACTTACTAATGCACTTCTCTATAGATAAAAACCTCTTTCTTTAGCTAAGAAAGAGGTTTTTTTTTAAAAGTACGTGTTCTATCTTTATAAAATATAGGTCTAGCTAGATCAGTATACAGATAACGTCCCATCGTAATTGATCACCTGTCCATTGTGATTCTCATCATCTAATACATAATTAACGATAATCTCAGCAGCTTGAGCAGTTGTTTTCACAAAATCTCCTGTCATATTGCCATTTAGATCCGTAGATACGGCTCCTGGCATAACAGCGAAAATTTCGACCGATATATTTTCTTTCTCAAAACTCATTCCCCATGATTTAGTCATCACATTCAAAGGAGCTTTTGCTGTCTGATAAGCAAAGGCATTAAAGAATGATAATGGCTCAATAGGAATACTGATATTTTGAATGGTACCTTTATTTGCAATTAACAAAGGTAATAATCCTTTAGAAAGTGCAAATGGGCCGATAAAATCCACTTGATGCGTAGTCACAAGTTCTTCCACTTCAAATTCCCAGCCCACTTTATGCATATCCCCTGAAATACCGGCATTGTTTACCAGCAGACTTAATTGTGGATAGTTATCATTAATCGTTGCGACAGCTTGATCAATACTTTGCAGATCAGCGACATCGATCAATAACAACTCTGCATCACCAAATGCTTTAAGCGTATGAACAGCTGTTTCTCCACGTTCCTGATCTCGTGCGCCAACCAGAACATGGTACCCTGCTTGTAATAAATGTTTGGCAATTTCAAATCCAATGCCTTTATTGGCTCCTGTCACTAATGCGGTTTTGTTCATGTTTATTCTCCTTTTTCACATCTCATGTGCATCAAAATAAAAACTGTTGATTAATCAACGATTGATGTATCAACAGTTTATAATATGTTTTATAGGATAGCAAGTACTTTTTATTTTATAATATAAAAAGAATAATTTAACAATTAAGGTATATTAATGAAAAAGAAATTATTATATAATTTATTTGTAATTCCAACATCTATGTATTAATAAATAAAGGGGGGAATTGAGTACATACTAACTCTATTTTACGTTTGAAAGGTTGTAACTACTTTGAACATGGCTTTATGATCTGACTTGCGTAATTCAACTACACTTATACTGGAGGTTTTATAATGAAAAAATTATCATCTGTATTATTATCTGCTACGTTATTCGCTTCTATTCTCCCGATGACATCGGTATCTGCGGCAGATATTGATCAATCTCAAGTGGTATCAAGTCCAGCAACAACAGGCGATCAAGCCCAATCGTTGCAATCTTCTTCTGCTCAAGCATCAGTGAACTATCATAGTATCCGTTTCTCTATCGACTTTATGGATACAATTATGGCAGGTGATAGCGAACCTCGTGGACGTTTTTTCCAAGCTGTTGAAGAAGCTATAGGAGCACCTGTTATTTTTTATGATTTTTGGAGTGAATTTATAGTAATCAAAGTCATGGATAAGCAGTTGTCTCCTGAAGAAGCAGAAGTAGTCAAAAATAAATTGAATAGCTTGAAATGGATCAACGAAACGTATGGTATTCCATTAGAGCAAGATATCATTACCGATATTCACTGGTTTGATCGCTGGTCTTAATTGGTAATATAACAAAAGCGTGGAAGCAGATAATTGTCTGCTCTTCCACGCTTTATTTTTTTCTGTTTTTTACTGGTTATTGATGACTTTGCTTGTAGATGCAGAATTTAAACCTTTATAGCATATCAGAGATAATAAGCTCACTATAAAAATAACGATTCCGAATGGCTGGGCAGAATATTCTCCAGAAAGTCCTACCAGTGGAGAAGTAAATGAACCTAATAAAAAAGGTAACACACCCAGTACAGCTGAAGCACTTCCAGCGATATGACCTTGCGATTCCATAGCCAAAGAGAATGACACAGGCCCTATCAATCCAATCGAAAAGCCAAACCAAAACAGAGCGATGACTAATCCGATCAACGATCCGTAAGATAACGTCATCACAAGAATAACGGCACTGGCTACAAAAGCAGACATCAATCCAATCGCAAAAATGCGCCGTTCCGCCATATGCCCTGCCAGATACTTTACCAATTGCGATCCTAACATAATCGCTACTCCATTTAGTGCAAATAGAATCGAAAATACCATAGGCGAAACTCCATAAATATTCTGATAAATAAACGGAGTTGCTGATACATAAGCAAATACTCCGGCAAACAAAATCCCATTCCCCAGTGCATAACTCATAAATAACCGATCACGAAATAATTCTTTATAATTTCCAATCACTTGTCCAAAATGACCAGCTACACGCTTTGAAGCAGGTAAAGTCTCGGTTATCCCCCATATCGTTAACAACGTAAGTGCAATACCCAACAGCCCCAAAACGATAAATATATGATTCCATGAAGTATATGCGATCACTCCACTGCCAGCGAGCGGTGATATAAGTGGAGCAACATTGCTAATCATCGTTAACAGTGAAATGAATTTAGTTAATTCTGATCCATTATAGAGATCCCGTACAATTGCACGAGAAATAACAAGCCCTGCCGAAGCTACAAACCCTTGAACAAATCGAATACCGATAAACAGTTCAATATTAGGCGCAAAAGCACAAGCGATTGAAAAAATAAAATAGAGAATCATCGAAATTAATAAAGGATAACGTCGTCCATAGATATCACTCAAAGGCCCCATCACCAACTGACCGATTCCCAAACCTAATAAACTAGCGGTTAATGTCGTTTGAATCATCGATGTATTGGTTTGAAAATAGCTCATAATTTCGGGTAGAGACGATAGATACATATCTACAGTAAATGGCCCCAATGCAGAAAATGAAGCTAACAACAATGCAAATCCAAATGTATTCTGTTTAGTAGTGACTTTCATTTTTTTCTCCTAGTGATACATAGATTGATTTTTGAAATGATATGAATATGCTTTAGCCGGCTAAGAATATTCTGTGTTCGTTCTCTGCTATTTATTGTAGCAACCTCAATATATATAGCAAATACTCATATCTTATACTATGATATGCTTATTAAGCATTTCTAATTATGTAAATATACAAAGGAGGAATAGGTATGGAGATCAGAGTGTTACGTTATTTTTTGGCTATTGCAAGAGAAGGAAGTATTACAGGGGCGGCGGCATCATTACATATGACACAACCTACGTTATCCAGACAATTGAAAGATTTGGAACAGCAATTAGGCAAAGCACTATTTGTGCGTAGTAGCCATCATGTGATTCTGACAGATGAAGGTATATTACTCCGAAAAAGAGCAGAAGAAATTATAGAAATGGTCGATAAACTAGAAGCTGAATTTCAATCTATGAAAGAAACAGTACGTGGTGATGTGTATATTGGTGGTGGAGAAACAGAAGCTATGAAGCAGATTGCACGAGGAGTTAAGCAATTACAGTTGAACTATCCTGATATCAAGTACCACCTCTATAGTGGAAATGCGGAAGATGTAACCCAACGATTAGATAAAGGATTACTTGATTTTGGCATTTTGATTCAACCGGTCAATATATCTAAATATAATTACATCCATATCCCTGCTACCGATGTCTGGGGCGTCGTTATGCGTAAAGATAGCCCGCTTGCTCAGAAAAAAACGATCCAACCAACCGATCTGATAGACTTACCGTTGATCTGCTCAAGGCAAGTCATCAAGCAATCGTTTACCCAAAATGAATTTGTAGATTGGTTTGGGGGTCTATTTGATACATTGAATATTGTGACTACGTATAATCTTGCTTACAATGCCGCCATTATGGTAGAAGAAGGCATTGGATACGCCTTAATGTTAGACAAGATTGTGAATACGTCTAGCGAGAGTCCACTTTGCTTCAAACCACTTGAACCCCGACTGGAAACGGGTTTAGTGATGGTTTGGAAAAAAGATCAGATCTTTTCAACAGCGGCAGATACATTTTTAAAAGAAATTCAGGCTAGCTATGGAAAGAATACTTAGGTTATGATTGCCCAACATTAATGATCTTTTTGATCCATGATGGCTCACTGGTTGCTGCTCGAACAAGACAGTCTGCGCAGTCTACAAAGGATAAAGGACGAAGTGGCGCAATACGTGTTAAGGGGCCTGCTGTATATGTTATAGAGTTAGCGGTATGACTCAGTACAGAAGGACGTACAATTACCCAATCCAGCTCACTTTCGATTACTGCATGCTCAGCGATCGTTTTGTCTTTGATTGCTTTTGAGAAAATAAATCGCATAGTACGCACTGCACTCTGATTTACAGCCGAAAGTTCTTTTCCATTACTCAAATTAATCCCGCTTTGCATCACTAGACGTTGAACCCCTGCCTGCTGACAAGCAGATAAAATATTCGGTATCCCTTCTGACATCACAGTACCCGGTGAAAAATTGGCTGCAAGAACATTCAAGAACCCTTTGGACAGCGGATGACGTGATGAGAAGTTGGTCGTTGGGCCGATGCAACTGATCACTACGTCTGCACCTATCATAGCTTGGATCATACTAGATGTATTGTACACATCTCCCTGATAAACATGGAGTTGCTCGGTAGGTGCAATTACTTCTGGTCGACGAGCGACAGCGGTAACTTCATGATCTAATTCAAGTAAACGCTCTACCACTTTCTTACCTGTGGCTCCTGTCGCTCCAATAACGGTAACTTTCATTTCTATATTCCTCCTTAGGTGATTACATGAATACATTCGGTTCAAAAATGCACACTCGTGCATTAAGGAACAACTATGTATAATAGTAAAGAGAACTACAGCATTTACAATGATTAAAAATATAATTTCCGTGTATTAGTTCACATTCTTTTTAGAACTGTGCATTAAGATAAAGAAAGATGGTGCTTCAGATATGATACAGATCGATCGAAGAGTACGAAAATCGCAAAAAGCTATCAAATCAGCTATTATCGACCTCATGATTGCCAAAAAGTTTGACCAGATTACGATACAAGATATTGCGGATCAAGCAGATGTTAGCCGAAGAACAATTTATTTGCATTATACTGACAAATTCGATTTGTTAGATAAGCTGATTCAAGAACATATTGAAGAGATGCAAGAAATTTGCAATACAGAAGACATGAATGCTACTTATATGGAGTCAGCATTATTATGGTTCGAATACTTTGAAAGTCAGTATTCATTCTTCTCTGCCATGCTAGCTAGTAAAGGAAGTTCTTTTTTTCGTACTCGATTCTTAGATTTTTTTCTTCAAGAATTAGAACAAGGCATAATAGAAGAAGGAGGGCGAAAATTAACAGAAGGCGATTATGTAGATATTCAGTTTTTAGGAGCGGCTATTCTAGGTGTAGTGGAATGGTGGCTCAAGAATAAGAAACCTCACCCTCCCTCTTTTATGGCTGAACGATTGGGATTATTACTTGAGCATCATTTTGAATTATATGTATATCCATCTCCCAGTTTATAAAAAGTTTATATTTAATTTAACTCCTGTACAGAAATAGTTTGCTTTTGTTTATGTGTAATTTAACTTTATCCTCTAAGATCAATCTATAATTCAACCTTTATACGGATGATGAAGATCAGGAGGAACAAGATATGAAGAAATACCCTGCATATTTAGTAGTACTCGCAGGCATGGTTGCACTAAGCCAGACGATCAATAACCCTGTACTTGCAGCTCCCACGCACCTTTCAACTACTCAGAGCACCACTTCTACGAGCGCTTCGTTAAAAGCCCTTTCTTCCATCTCGCTTCAATCTGGAGTGAGTGTGAAAGTAACAGATATCCAATTAGCTAGTAAAAATACAGGTAACATTCTAACCTACACACTGAGCTATACTAACCAAACATCCAGTCCATACAAATTAATGAATAGCTTTTCTAGAGTGAAAACAACACATACTTCTCCCGTCAAAGGAATACCGATTCCCGATCAGAAAGATCAAGTGACGATTTCACCAAAGTCTACTCAAGCGATCACATACTATGTAGATATGAAAAAAGACAATACTTTAGCCAGCAGTCAGATCATTATGTATGGTTGGGATTTCAATAGTTCCAATTATGAGAAAAAGCTAGGTACATTTACGATCCCTTCGACATATTCGCCTGCGATAGCTCAAGGAAAAAGCAAAAAAGTAACGATCGGTAATTTACTACTTAATCTCAAGCCACAACAGTTACAAATCGTCCGTTTT
This sequence comes from Paenibacillus sp. PK4536, assembly GCF_028594455.2. Classification (NCBI taxonomy): domain Bacteria; kingdom Bacillati; phylum Bacillota; class Bacilli; order Caryophanales; family Paenibacillaceae; genus Paenibacillus; species Paenibacillus sp. PK4536. The sequence continues at coordinate 3,683,967 of NZ_CP126313.1, read as the reverse complement.
AATAATAAGTTATATGCTCGTCTAGCTTTACAAGTAACCAATCTAAGTACAGAAGGATTAGATCGTCCTCCGTACCATACGTATTTACAATCGTCTAATCGCTCTAATTTTGAAATGCAGTTAGATTACGCTAGCCGTGATATCTCGATTCAACCTGGTGATACCAAAAGTGTCGGTTATATCGTTGCTATCCCTGCTTATCTCAACACAACCAATATGTCGCTACAGATCACTAGCAATACCGCTCAAACGGATACCAAAAGTGAAACTTCAACTACCAGTACGACAACGGATATCGAACTACCTATTGTAGCGTTTAAGCTACCTAAAGTAAGCCCTTCGAGTCTAACTGTTCCTGCATCCGCATCTCGAAAAATAACTGTCGATGGTATCACGATTGAGACGCAGTTGAAAAAAGCGACGATTTCTACAAGCGGAGATAAAGCGGTATGGACGATGCAATTTAGAGTCAAAAATATAGGCAATCAAGCTGTCCTTTTACCTACTTATGAAGCATCGATAAAAACAATTGAAGGATATACCTTCCCAATTAATACCAAAGCATTAACCAATCTAGCACTCAAACCGTTACAAGAAAAGCAAATTCAACTATCTGCTGAAATTCCAGCGCAATTAAAACAGCAACAACTACTTTTGCAGTTGTTAGAATCGTCAGCCCCCACTCCGAGCAATACGACGACTAATACGCAGGTATCTGATCGTACCCAAGAATCAAGTCCGATTATTTTACCGACTGCTTTTTATATGATTCCTTACAGTCAGGAGCAGAATCAATCGGCTCAAACAGAATATACTTTTGATAATAATGTGGGTAGCTTTGGTGTGACTCTGGAATCGTTCCAACGTATGCCATGGGCAGCTGAAGATATCGTAGTAGCCAAAATTCGTCTACGTAATGCAGGTACTTCTTCGGTTACATTACCTACTCTGGGCGGATCGATCAAAGCACAAAATAATCGAATCAGTAGCCCTGTGCAGATCATTGCGGAACAAGCAGATAACTCACTAGATGCAGGACAAAGCAAAGTTTACTATCTGGTTAGTCATTTCAGTGCGGATCTGGATCTATCGCAACTAAAAATTGAACTTTATCCTACGGTAGATACTGCCAACAATGATACAAACAGTACTACAGCCAATACAACGAATCCGAATACTAATTCACTGGATAGCGATAATCCATTTTTATCTCTTCAAGTCGGTCAGATTAATTCTAATATTGCCAAAATAGCTCCCGGTGCTTCTTTCCATATCCAGACTACAGGTAAAAAAGCAGAAATCAAAGAGCGACGTACGATGATGTATGAAGGCACAAGTCAAAAGATCGCTTATACCGAACTTGAAATGAAGAGTGAAGAAAAGCGTACTTCGACCCCTGCTCGTCTCGTTGCTTATTACAAAACACCAAATAATGAATATTATGAAGCAACAGTGAATCAATCCGATAAATCGGTCGGACCGGATGGTAAAAACTTGATTACTGTATGGAGCAAATTACCGACTTCAATCAATACCTCTGGACTCACACTATATCTAGGTGAAGCGATTAATGATGGCAAACTGTCTACTGCAACGACAACACCGACAGGATATATCAATGCAGTTGAACTGGGGCTTAACAAACAGACTCCACCGGTTGTGGCTAGTGTAAGTAGTGAGATGGAGTTGTTCCCGTACCGCTTTGCGATTACAGGTGCAACAGGTTCATTAGCAGAAGGTCAGGAAAGTATCGCTTTGAATATGACCTATAACTTTAGCAAAGACAACACCTACAATATGGGTACGTACGGGCATAATCTGATTATTCAGTGGGTTGATCCGTCCGGTCAAATGCAAGAGAAAACGATGGTACCCGGAACCGATTTAACTCTAGGCAAATCAGTCCCTTATTCCACTACACTCAATAGCAATGTATACAAAACAATGAAAGGTGGTCGCTTCTTAATCAATGTGTATGATGAATTTGAAGGAGAGCGCATCCTTCTCGGTACACAGAGCTACAGAATCGATTACACAGCAAATATCGTAAATACACAGCCATCATCACCTGTCGATAATCCAACAACCAATCCAAGTGTACCTCCGACAACGAGTCCACCGGATTCATCAGATCCAAGTCCTAGCACCAAACCAAATCACTCTACAGATCCATCTGCTAAATAACGGAGGAACCTATGAATAGTAAAAAACGAATTTGGATTACACTAGCTATTATTATTGTTTTAGCCGCTTCGGCGGTTACTGGTTATGTTCTCTGGCCGAAGTCGCAAGAAGAAATAGTCGTTGAACCCACTCCTTCTATTCCTGTACAAAAAGGAGAAATTACCGTATTGATCAAAGGTGCTGGGTCAATTAAACCAACAAGTCAGACTGTCGTCTATGCGGATCATGAAGGTAATATTAATCAGGTTAATGCTAAGATCAATACCCGTGTTCAAAAAGGGCAAGTCTTATTCACGTATAAAAACAAAGATAATGCTAAAGATATCACCCAACAGACCAATACACTCAAGCAACAACAAAGCGATCTACAAGATAAGCAAGAACAGTACAAACAGCTTGTTATGAACAACGCTACACCTACAGAACTTGATAGTGCTCGTCTAGGTATTGAAAAAGGAAAAGACGATATCACAGTCACAGAGACCGAAATTGCACGTTTGCAAAAAGATCAAGCCGCTCCTGCTCCATTACTGTCTCCAATCAGTGGCACGATTACCAAAATGAGCGTTTCTCCAGGTGGGGCTGTAAGTAGTGGCGCAGAAGCATTTACGATTATTGATTATCAAGATTTGAGCGCTACGATTCAGGTTGACGAATTAGACGTTCTCAAAATTCATCAAGGATTAAAAGCTACCCTTCAGCTCGATGCTATTCCTGATCAAACGTATCATGGCAAAGTATCTATGATTGCGAATGAAGGTGCGATCAAAAATGGTGTTTCTACTTTTGGTGTAACTATCCATCTTGATCAACCAGGTGAGATTAAAGCAGGAATGTCAGCTCAAGCTACGATTTTGGTAGAACAGAAAAAAAATATTCTTGTGTTGCCTATTGAGTCGGTGATTCAGCAAGGGAATCAATATGTGGTTCAAAAAGCTAGAGTATCGGCTGGAACGCAAAATGCACAACCAGATACCACTACCGAGCAGAAAGTAAGTATCGGTATTCACGATGATAGTCAAATTGAAATTAAAAGTGGTCTAAAAGAAGGAGATCTGGTCGTTATTCCATCCAGTGATATGAGTGGACTGAGTACATCTTCATCAGCAAGTACGATGTCTAATATGGGTGGATCAGATGATAGCAGTTCTACCCCAACTTCAGATAGTAGTTCGACCGATAGTTCTTCTACAGATAGCAGTAGCAACACGTCAACAGATAGTAGCAATACAACGACTGATAATAGTAGCGATAGTTCTTCTACAGGCGGTGGCACACCATGAGTCAGGAGCCACTGATACAGATCAATCATATGAATCATGGCTATATGATGGCAGGACAACGAATGCCTATTTTACAAGATATCTCGATGACAGTGAATCACGGTGAATTTGTAGCGATTATCGGCCCTTCCGGATCAGGGAAATCAACATTAATGAATATGATCGGATGCCTTGATCTGCCCAACAGCGGAGAATATATACTCGATGGGCAAAATGTACGCAAAACATCGGATAATCGCCTTGCCAAAATTCGTAACGAGAAAATCGGGTTTATTTTTCAAAGTTTTAACCTGTTGCCCAAGTTATCGGCAATCGAAAATGTAGAACTCCCTCTGATCTATCGTGGATTGTCTTATCGTGAACGTAAAAAAAGAGCAAGTCAGGCATTAGAGCAAGTTGGATTGCATGAACGGATGTATCATCGCCCGAATCAGTTATCGGGTGGTCAGCAACAGCGTGTAGCGATTGCTCGTGCTCTTGCCGGCGATCCTCCTTTGCTACTGGCAGATGAACCGACAGGTGCACTCGATACCCATACAGGTAAAGAAGTGATGCAAATGATTAAAACACTGAATCAACAAGGTCATACGATTATTCTGATTACCCATGATCTAGATATTGCCGATCAAGCCAAGCGAGTGATTCGTATTCAAAATGGGGTGTTGACTGAAGATCGGAGGAATCCTGAATGATCTTTTTTCAAAGTGTACGTATGGCTTTGCTCAGTGTGATTAGTAATAAAATACGTTCTTTTTTGACCATGTTAGGTATTATTATTGGAGTATCCTCCGTTATTCTGGTCGTGTCTGTGGGGATGAGCTTTAATGGTCAGATTAGTGACCAATTTGGCGATATGGGAACCAATTTACTTTCGGTGAATGTTATGGGGCGAGGAGTTACCAGTTCGCTTACGTATGATGAAGTGATTGCCTACAACAAGATCAAAGGGGTATCCGGTGTCTCTCCTACCCTTTCAGGTAATGTCACTGCCAAGCACCGTAACAACAATGTCGATGTATCCTTAGAAGGTGTTATCCCTGCCTATGAGCATGTGAAAGATTTCCATGTACAATCGGGACGATTCGTTCTGAATATCGATAGTCAATATCGGCAAAAAGTAGCTGTGCTTGGTTCTTCTACAGCAACAACTCTATTTGGCAGTGAGAATCCAGTCGGTCAGGATATACGTCTTAATGGAGAAACATTCAAAATTGTGGGCTTGTTACAAAGTAAAGGCACTAGCTTGATGGGTTCTAATGATGAGAAGATTCTGATCCCGCTGGCTACAGCAGAACGCTTTTTGCAGACCAAAGGTATTCAAACGTTTGAAGTCAAAACGGTGACTGAACAAGATATTCCTACGGTCAAAGCCATGCTTGCTAACAGCCTTGAACAAAAATTCAAAGATTCTTCTGCTTACGATATATTTGATGCTCAAGAAATGATCAAATCGATGGAAAAAACCAATGCGTTAATGTCAGCATCTTTAGCAGGAATTGCCGGTATTTCACTGATTGTGGGTGGAATTGGGATTATGAATATTATGATCGTATCGGTAAATGAACGTACTCGTGAGATTGGTATTCGTAAAGCGATCGGGGCGAAAAAGAGTAATATTCTGATCCAATTTATGATCGAATCGATATTTTTAAGTACTCTTGGCGGATTACTGGGTATCGGTGTAGGGCTTGGATTGGTATGGATTGCTGGCAAGTTCACTCCATTCCCAATTCAATATGCGTGGAATATGGTGACGATTTCTTTTGTATTTTCATTTGTGATCGGTGTACTGTTCGGGATTATTCCTGCCAATAAAGCTGCACGATTACGACCTATTTATGCGCTACGTACCGATTAAATGCTACAATACATCCGTAATCACTTATACACATTAAAAGGAGTACGTGGTATGACTATTAAGCAACGCCTGATCATTTCTAATATTTTGATGATTGTCATACCTGTACTTATTTCGGCTATTATTATCGGAGCAGGACAATATCTATCGTACCAGTATTGGAAAAATCAATATAACAGTGAAAGCTCGATTTATGATGTGCCTGAAAAAATCACTTCTGTGGCTACCGAGCTTATTCAAAATCCTCAGAAACAAAAAACAGCTGAGAAAAAGCAATTAGAAGACTATTTACAAAAGCATTCTATGCGATTGACGGTACACGATTACAATTCTCGCACGTTATTATTAAATATGGGCAAGCTTGATATCGATCCTAATAATAAAATGATAAACGCGATCTGGTCTTTGAGTGGAGAAGGCAGTATCTATCTTTCCGAAGAAGATGTGTATAGCAAAAAAGTCGCTATTAATAATCAAACGTATGTTATTTCGACATTCGATTCTTTTCACGAAAATGGAAACAGTGATGATGGGTATTATAGTCAGTACCAGATGTTAATCACACTTTTTATGATTTTATTTGGTATAGGCATTATCGTCACGATCTTTTTTACCAATCGCTTTCTCACCTATTTTGTATTCAAACGAATCAGTCAACCACTGGATACACTGGTTGTAGGTGTGCAACAGATCAGAGATGGTAATCTGGATACACGTATCCAATATGAGAGTAAAGATGAATTTGCAGCGATATGTCATGATTTCAACGATATGGCATTACAATTAAAACAGTCGATGCAGTTAATTCAGCGTCAAGAAGAAAGTCGTAAAGAACTATTAGCAAGTATTTCCCATGACCTGCGCTCTCCACTGACTTCGATTCGTGCCTATTCGGAAGGTTTGCTAGATGGCGTTGCTAATACACCTGAAGCGCAACATAAGTACATTACGATGATTCAGACCAAAGCAAGAGATATCGACCGAATGGTTGCCAAAATCTTTCTATTTTCCAAAATGGATCTGGGTAATTATCCGTATGATCCTGAGCTATTAGATGTGAATTATGAGTTGGAATCGCTAGTCAAAGCCACAGCCGAAGAATATCGGAGTAAAGGCTTGTATATCACCACTTCCTTTTCAGATCAGAAAGCTGTTATTTTTGCAGATCAATTGCAATTAGATAGTATATTTACGAATATTGTAGAAAATAGTTTAAACTATAAGCATAAAGAACGTGGATGGGTGCATATTCAGACTCGTGTTGATCATGATCAGATCACGATCAGTATCAGTGATGATGGACCCGGTGTCCCTGAACAATCTCTACCCCAATTATTTGATTTATTTTATCGAAGTGATCCTTCACGTAATAATCCTAACAGAGGTAGCGGATTAGGGCTTGCGATTACATCCAAAGCAGTCGAACGTATGGGTGGCACGATCAAGGCTATGCATGCATCATCAGGTGGACTACAGATTATTATCGAGCTGCCATTGATTAAGCAGGAGGATATACGATGAGAAAAATACTCATTATAGAAGATGACGAAGCGATTGCATCGATAGAACGGGATTATCTTGAAATTAATCATTTTGCAGTCGAAATTGCAGACAATGGAATCACCGGTGCAGAACAAGCATTATCCGGACAATACGATCTGATTCTACTTGATCTGATGTTACCCGGTGAAGATGGATTTTCCGTATGTCGTAGATTACGCGAAAAGCTAGATATTCCGATTCTTATGGTGACCGCCAAGCAGGAAGATATAGATAAGATTCGAGGATTAGGTCTGGGGGCAGATGATTATATTGTCAAACCATTCTCCCCTAATGAGCTAGTGGCACGAGTGAAATCTAATCTGGCTCAGTATGATCGTATCAAAGGAAAAAACGATTCCCCTCGAAGTAGTCATATTGAAATCGGTTCGTTTGTGATTAATACTCAAGCTCACCGTGCTTATCTGGATGGTAAAGAACTAGAGTTGAAGAAAAAAGAGTTCGACCTGCTCTACTTTTTGATTATGAATGCCAATAATGTATTTAGTAAAGATACATTGTATGAGCGTATCTGGGGATTCGAATCCATTGGTGATAATGCTACAGTAGCTGTCCATATTAATCGATTACGTGAAAAAACAGAAGAAGATCCAAGTAACCCTCGCTATATCCAGACGGTATGGGGTGTAGGTTATCGCTTTCAACCTTAACTACGAATATCTAAATCATAGTGAACAAAAAAAGAAGGACTAATCATCAAGGATTAGCCCTTCTTTTTCTATGAGTAAAATGAACTTAAAGATATTGACGTTCGCCTGTTTGTGCCGACTTTCGTATCGCATCAATCAACTGATGAACTTTGACTGCATCTGCAAAATTTGGTGTTAATGATGTTCCTTCTTGAATATCTTGAGCAAATTTATGATAGACCTGAGCAATATTGAGAACATAACCCGGATCATTTTTGAGAGACTCAGGTACAGAGTAATATGAATCTGGAATCGTTAATTCTTGAAGCTCTGCATCTCCTACTCCTGCGCCTAGCAATTGATGTGATCCAAATTGAATCGTCATTGGTGCTGTTAGAACAATACTTCCTTGATCTCCAAAGATCTCAAGTGTAACGCCTTTAGGATGTTTGACTCCGCCTTGAATATGGATACTAGCAGCAGCACCATTAGTCAATTTTCCTGTAACTAGAATTTGATCATCTGTTGTTTTTTCGATGACTTTCTGGATATCTTCTAATTGCACTTCAGCAAATTGTTGTGCTGTTGTCGCTGAAAGTTCTGCAAAATCGCCGAGCATATACGTAAATGCATCGATATTATGTCCACCTACTATAGTCAGCAAGTTACCGCCAGATGTGCGATCAAACAAGTAAGCTGTAGATTTATCAGCTTTAGCACCCATACCTTGCATCGACACTCTTAATTGCGCAGACAATACTTTTCCTACATATCCTTCCGCAATAAGGTCTTTCACATAGTTGATAGCAGGAGCTTGTCGCGCTTGTAAACCGATTGCTGTTGGAATATGATGTGTTGCTACCCATTCTTGCATTTCAATAGCTTCTTCTGTCGTAGATCCCAATGGCCATTCGCTATAAATCGGCTTACCTGTAGGAATAATAGTTTTGACTGCATCATAATGCTCTTTGACATTGATACTAACAACTACCATATCTACATCATCATGTTGAGCCAGTTCTTCGATTTGATCAAAACCATGAGTGGCTTCAAAAGCCTCTGCACTTTTTTGAGCACTTTCTTTATTACTTGTTCCTACTGCTGTTAGCTCATACTCCTCAAGATGCTGAAGAGCTGGAATATGTGTACCACTTGCCCATCCGTTATTAATAGACCCACCGATAATACCTACTTTTGTTTTTTTAGTCATGTTTATAATCTCCTTTTTGTACTCCATATTGATAAGGAACTTTCATATTTTCACGCAAGGTATTTCCTTCGTATTCTTTATGAAATACACCACGTTCTTGTAAAATAGGAACGACTAGATGAACAAAATCAGCCACTCCATCAAACGATGCATCCGGTACAATCGAAAATCCATCGCATGCCCCAGCAAGAAACCATTCTTCTAAAAAGTCAGCCACTTGCACAGGTGTACCTGCCACTACAGGATGATAATTGATTACTCCATGAGCGAGCACATCCCGAATAGATAAGCCTTGTTGTAGCAATTGTAACGCTTTGGGTGCACGAGGGTCCATCGGGCTTGCATAAGCATATTGAAGTTGCTCGGTTGTTAACGGTTGATCGATATCTACCGAATGTATAGATAACGGTACATTAATCATAGAACCGAGATAACTAACTCTACCTGGAATCTCTTCAGGATTGAAATCCATAAGTTGTTTGCGACGCATGAGTGCTTCTTCTTCTGTAGCTCCTAATGAAAACATAAACCCTGCAAACATTTTAATATCATCAGGATCACGACCGAATTGGATAGCACTTTGCCGAATAGCTTCTCTGTGTTCTTTTGCAGATTGAATATCGTAAGGATTAGCATAGACCCCGGAAGCGAATCTCCCTGCTAACTCTAACCCTTCCTGACCTCCTCCTGCTTGAAAAATAACAGGCTGTCCTTGCTCAGATGGTGGAATAGGCAGTGGCCCACGAGTCGCATAGTGTTGACCTTGAAGATGAACCGGTTGGATTTTGTCCATATCTGCAAATTGCCCTGTCTCTACATCCAATGTCCAGGCATCCTTTTGCCAACTTCCCCATAAAGCTTGAACTATTTCTATAGATTCATGCGCTTTTTCGTATCTTTCTTGACGATTAATAGGCTTGCTTCCAAAGTTAGCGGCTACATTAGGATCGGATGTGGTCACAGCATTCCAGCCTACTCGTCCATGACTGATCACATCTAATGCTTTGAATTGACGTGCTAGATTGTACGGGTAATTAAAAGTTGTAGATAGTGTAGCAACAAGCCCAATGTACTTGGTTTCTCTAGCGACAGCCATCAAAGCCAGCATCGGGTCCATCGGAAACATAGGTGTCTTATGACTCAAGCTACTTGTTAATGCTGGTGTGTCTGCGATAAAGATCATTTGGAACTTACCTTGCTCGGCTAACTTCGCACGTTCTACATAACTATCTATATTTGTATAGGCAGCTGGATCGGCACCGGGCATTCTCCAAGCATTGAATTCAGCGCCATACCCTGAAACCATTTGTAAAGATAACTGCATTTCCTTTTTCTGTTCCATATTTATCTTTCCTTTACTTAGCAAGCTAACTATATTTTGAAATAAAATGATACATTTGCAATGATTTAAGGAAGAACAACTTAGGATAAGTTGCTCTCCATTTGTTTTAAAAGCCTTCTTAAAAACACACGCTCTTCTGGAAAGATAGAGTCTAGTAACTTTTCCTGTTGCTCTTTCCATTTCTGATCTACTGGTTTTTCCAACAATCTTCCTTCATCTGTCAAAAAAATGCGCATCACACGAGCATCATGTTCATCACGCTTACGATATATAAATCCATTTTGTTCAAGAGACTTGACCATATTAGTTACAGTAGGTGGTTCACATTTTAAATGCTCACATAATTGCATTTGTGTGATACCATCCCCTAACCATAATCGATATAATAATTTATCTTGACCTGCATAAAGATTAATTTGTCGCAAAGATTCATTATAGTCTCGACGCATTTGGGAAGAGACACGATCTAACGACTGGCGGATATCACAATCCACTTGATCTTTGACCGGTTCGTTCATCTATCCATCATTCCTTATTTCTTCAATAGTAGTTAGCGGGCTAAATATAACATGAAGAAATTAATGTGTCAATTGACTGTAGCAGCGACATTTATTTTTTGGCGTATCCCATTTTATTTAAATAATTCATCATATCAGGCAGGATGCTTCTTTCTAAATGATCTTGAATATGATCGCTCCATCCTTTAACGGTTTTGACTGTGAAAGGCGCGCGAATCGGGCGAGCTTGATAATATTTTTTCACTGTATCATCATAAACAGCCAATTGTTCTGTGTCCAATGGTTGGTATTGATTGTCAAACAGTACCATGGATTTCGGTAAGCGTGGTTTAAGACCTGCTTTCTCTCCTGCTGGAACACCAATGCACAAGCCTACTGCTGGAATTACGTATTTAGGTAACTGAAGCAATTCAGATAATTTTTCAATATTAAGCTTAACTCCACCGATATACACACCACCAAGCCCCATCGATTCAGCCGCAGTTAGAGCATTTTGTGCCATAAGCCCAGCATCCACTAAGCCAATCGTTAGAAATTCGATATATTCGATATCTACTTCAGGAGCGATTTCATGATTGCGATGGAAGTCTGAACAGAAAATCCAAAACTCGGCTGCTTCACCGATATAAGGTTGATGACCACAAAGCTCCATAACTTCTTGACGAAGCGCTGGATCTGTAATGCGAATAATAGAGACGGCTTGTAAAAGACTAAATGATGATGTTTGCGTAGCTGCTTGAAAAATGGCATTGCGTTGTTCTTCTGTTAATGGTTGATTGGTGTAAGAACGTACAGATGAATGGTTATGAAGTAATTCTAACGTTTTATTCATGATTGCTTTCTCCTCTAATTTTCAATAATATGATACACTATTACTTAGCTTGCTAAATATAAAATTAATATTTCAAATCATATTCAGTTAGTAACTATTGTTGCTCATCGCTTACTGAAACTATCATAAAATGAATAATTCAAGCTGTATAGAGGGCAATTTAAATGAACATAGTACATTTTTGTGTACTTAGGGAGGAATCAGATTACGATGAGAGTGTGTAAAGATGGATTTCAAAGAGAATTTATAGAAGACAAATCAGATATGTATACTATTGCGTTTACTCAAAATATTTTATCCGGGCGCTGGAAATACTTTATCCTATGGTACTTAAAAGGTCATACACGTCGTTATTCAGATATCAAAGCGTTTCTAGGTGATCTTTCGCAAGGTTCTCTTAGTAAACAGCTTCGAGAATTAGAAAAAGATGGTGTGATTAAGCGTAAAGTGTATCCCGTCGTTCCACCGAAAGTAGAATATTCGCTTACCGAAAAAGGCACCAAACTCATGCCTATTTTAGATGCTATGGAGTCTTTTGGTAAAGCGTATGGTGAACAGCCAGATGATACTTCACTTGTATAAATGTTGATTGCAATAGAGTCTATCGCATCCCAACTAAAGAGTACTTAGGACGATATAGATCGGCAAAATTGGAAAATGAACCATTTATTGTTATCATAAAATAAGTACCATATATAACATTCTTCATATACCGAAAAGGAGTGATACAAATGCTACGTATTTTAATTGTAAATTTTCCAGCAGAAGGACATGTGAATCCAACATTAGGAATCACTCATGCTTTTACATCGCGCGGGGATGAGGTTCATTATATTACGACTGAGAAGTTCAGAGATCGAGTAGAAGCCGTTGGAGCGATTGTTCATGTTCATACTGATCTGCTTCGAAATGCGTCTATCCATGTAGGTAGCCCCAACGGAATAAATGAATTTTTAAACATTCATATTCAGACTTCGTTACACATTTTAGCATTAACCGAACAGCTATCGCAGACCATGCAGTTTGATTTTGTATTTTACGATAAATTCGGAGCTGGTGAATTAGTGCGAGATTTTCTGAATATTCCGGGTATTTCCTCGTCTCCATCTTTTTTGATATCTAATAATCAAATGACTAAACGAATTTTCCCGAGTCATGTGGATACGACTTCTCAGATTGCCGAGAACATTCAAGCTGGATTATCGCTAATGAAAGAGAAATACAACGTTATGCCTAAAGAAATGGGTCAATTTATGAACAATAACGGCGCTCTAAATGTTGTTTATACAAGTAAATATTTTCAACCCAATGGCGATCAGTTTGGCAATGAACATCTTTTTATTGGACCTAGCTTTCCAAAACGTACTGAAAATACTTCATTCCCACTTCATCTTCTTAAAGATCAAAAAGTACTATATATTTCAATGGGAACCGTTCTGGATCAGACCGAACAATTCTTTAACACTTGTATCGAAGCTTTTACAGACTTCAAAGGTATCGTAATCATTGCTACAGGTGAGAAAGTTGATGTTACAAAGATTAACCCCGCCCCTGAACATATCATGATTTTACCTTATGTTCCTCAGTTGGAAGTGTTACAGCATGCCGATGTATTTATTACGCATGGCGGGATGAATAGTGTTAATGAAGGTATTCATTTTAATGTTCCTTTAGTCGTTTTACCTCAAGATAAAGATCAGCCGATGGTCGCTCAGCGCCTAACAGAACTGCAAGCAGGTTACCGTATTACCAAAGATCAGATCCATGTGCAATCGCTCAAAGAAGCCGTACAGGAAGTACTATCGAATCCGTTATATAAAAAAGGTGTGCAGGAAATTAATAAAAGCTTCCAACACACAGTCGGTCCCCAAGAAGCACTAGATCGAATCGATGCTTATCTTGAACATACCAAAGTTTAAATAATTATAATAACTAAGTCAGTATTATAGCTCCAATATATATTAAAAGTAATGGCTGTGCTCCATATCTGTAAATAAATCAGGATGTTGTATCTTCCAGTCTAATCGCTCTTGAGTGAATGCACTGGAAACATAATTGTCTACAGATACAAAAGCACCTAGCCAACCAAAATGAGAACCAGCTTGTTCTTTCTTTATACTCGATACAGGTACATTTAGATAACGACCGATGGCATGAGCAATATCACGAAAAGGCACTCCTTCTTCTCCTACTGCATGGAATATAGAACCAGCTGAAGCGTGTTCCAAAGCGAGTCTAAAAAGACGAGCTGTATCTAATCGGTGTACAGCTGGCCATCGATTTGCTCCGTCTGCTACATAAGCCGATACGCCTTTTTTACGAGCAATGCTAATCAAAGTCGGTAATAGACCGCTTTTATCACCTATGCCATGTACAAGTGGGGCTATACGAATAACAGAAGAACGAACCCCGTGATTTGCGAGTGTCAGCGTTGTTGTCTCTGAAATCGTCCTTCCGCCTCCTACTGATTGAGGATCGGAAGGATCATTTTCAGTTGCTAAGGAACCAGCTCGTAGTGCCATTGTTGGAAACGCCATGACAAGTGATCGATCTTCTCCCGAAAGTGCTTTTCCAAGCGTTTCAATCGCACGTCGATCCGTCTCCGTAGCAATTGCCATAAATCGAGATGCCGCATGACGAGGATTACCACCCAATACAATCTTTACACGTGTAGATAAGCTGGCATGCGAGAATTTATGAAAAAAAGCAGTATGAATCACGCCATCTGCGTTGTCTACTCCTCTACGTAAATCTTCTACACTTTCCACGTTTCCTTGTTGGGCTGTTGCTCCAAGCGCGGTCAGCTTATGAGCTCCTTCTGTAGAACGGACAAGCCCTGTTACTTGATGCCCTGCTTGAATCAACTCTTGAATCACTGCTGTGCCTATAAATCCATTCGCCCCTGTGACAAATACACGCATCATTTATCCTCCTAAGATCGTTATTGATCATTTTAATGTTCTTGTTTGCTATAGCTATATATGGGATCTATTTTTAAGTCTTTTGTAGTATAGGATAGATTGTCGGGTGAACTTTGCCTATTCTGCGTGAATTCTTGCCTATTTTGCTAGAAAGTCTATATATACCAAAAAAACCTGCAAAGCCAGTAGCCGCAGGTTCTATTGCATAGGTGTATTTAAATGATATTCTTATCGCTTAACTGTTCATCTGTTGACGCCATCTATTCATATCCCTACTAGGAGGACTTCCAAAAAAACGGCTATAGTCTCGACTAAACTGCGAATCGCTAATATATCCAACCATCCGACAAGCCGTAATAGCATCCATACGACCGGACAACATGAGTCTTCTTGCTTCTTGTAGACGTAATGCTTTTTGGTATTGTAACGGACTCATCGAAGTAATTGCTTTGAAATGCTCACGGAAAGAAGATTGACTTAAATGAACCATATCAGCTAACTCGGGAATTTTTAAAGGCTGTGCAAAATGTTCTTGAAGCCAGCGAATCGCTTTGGCGACTCGTTGTACATTAGATTCTACAAAAACAGTCTCAGCCACAAATACACCGATCGGACTACGCAGAAGCCGTATAAAAATTTCATCCACAATAAGTGGAGCAAGTAATTCACTATCGTTAGGATGAGCAAGACACTCGACCAAACGGGCAACCGCATGTATAAAGGCTAGATCCCCCGGTATCATATATCCAGCACTGCGCTCTGTCACTTTGGGCAATCCTTGAGGGTATACTTTGGGTACTAATTCAGCAATTCTTTGTGGATCAAGATATATCCCTACCCCGAGAAAAGGCTCAGTGGGACTCGCTACGATCGTTTTCATCATGACAGGTAAAGCGACCGGAGCGACAAAGATCGTCGAACCACCATATTCGAAATGCTCATCCCCGACCTGAATTACTTTTTTGCCTTGAGCCGCTATACCTACTGTAGGCCAGTACATGGTATGCGTATAATCTGCTTTTTCCATTTGAGAGAAACGATTAAAGTATAATCCTGAAATCTGCTCAGCACCGTAACTTCCATCTTTAGTCGCATTGATCGAGATCAAATCTGCTAATCGAGCCGTTTCAGCTTCCAATGCTTTTTGACTCTGTTCTGTAGAATGAATCTCTAATTTATTCATCGTCTCCAATGCCTCTCTCAGGTACTTATATATTTACTAGAAGATTATAATACAAAACAAGAAGTACGCATAAACATTCTTTCTGTTTGTACGTACTTCTTGTTTATTCTATTCTTTATTTAGATTATTTTATTTAACTAGTATTGTTTTACTTTTTACCCCATGTTACTTTCAACACATCGCCTGCTTCACCACCAAAAACAATCAAACCGTTTTGAGGAAGAACCACTGATTTTTTGTGATTAATAATAGAAGATTGGACAACCATTCCTTTATCATCGTATACAACAAAGCCTGCATTGTTGGCATAATCGACAGTGATTGATTTACCAGCTGTCGTTTTATCTATTTTGAACCACTTTACATGTCCATTGGAAGCGATCGTGACTTTGGAAGCATTTTGTTTAGATAAAGGTTGAATCGCATCTTCTGGAATATATAGTTGTTTGACTGCTTTTAGATATTCCACATTATTTTGTTTGACAAATTCTAGATCGAAAGTATCTCTGCCGGTCATAACAGGAATCTGTGCTACATTGACAGCATTATTCTGATCGATGATTCGATCTCCATTGACATAACCATTTGTAGCATCGACCTTCAATGTTTTAGTCAAAATAGACGGTGCTATATAAAAAGCAGAATTAATCTTTTCGTCTACAGCATAATATTTTTTACCATCACGTGCTTTCCATGCTTTTTGTACAGCAGTCGAAACTTTATTTTTACTTAATTTTTGATATTCATAAAATACCATGACGGTTTGTCCTAACCCCGGAAGACTTACATTTGCGTTCACTTTGATATAGGTTTTTCCATTCTTTTGTTTATCAAAGCTTACTATTGCACTTCCATCTTTACTGGTGAATTGTTTCTTGCCTGTGTACACATACGTCTGAGCAGGGATAATTCCACCTAATATATCAGGTAGTGCTATTTTCCCTTTGCTAATATCCAATGTTAATGTGTTATCTAATGTGCCGTATAATCCACTATATTGCTTGAGTTCAGCAGGCATTTTGACTTGAACAGCAGGTTTGAAGGTTTGATCAGGTAATATCTTTTTGATTTTACCTTGATCTTTCAATTCTTGTAATAACAATTGAGTTGCTAATTGTGTATTGTATATAGAAGATCCTCCCGCAGAAACGACGGCAGCAGACATATCATATTCTGGCAAAGAGATCAGATCCGCATGATACATAATCGTATCTCCGCCTTTGGATAAAGCTTTGATCCCATAATCGCTAAAAGGCGCTAAATTAACAGCATCCCAACCCAATCCATAATTAGTTGTATTTCGTTCTTCTGGAACCCAAATTCCATTCCGATACTCATCTTTTTGCATAGCTTGAGCAGATTTTTCTGACAAAAGGTCGGTCTTATTTCCCATCAACACGTCACCAAATGTAGCTAATTCTTCTGCTGTAGAATAAATACCGCCTGTCCCTAATATATTCGCGTTTTCTACAGGTAATGCACTCGCGATGCCCGGGAAATATGTTTTGGATAGTTGATTGCGATCAAACGTATCTAATGGCGTATGTGTAGATTTGAAATTCATTGGCTCACTAATATGAGTTTTGACAAATTCAGAATAACTCATTCCACTTACTCGTTCGACTAATACCTCAAGTAATTGAAAACTATCGTTACTATAGACTGAAAATGCTCCCGGATCTGCTTTGAGACGTTCTGTTTGTAGCTCTTTTAATAAGTTATCGTAGTTCTGAGTATCATTATCATCAAATAAAATACTATTATGGTAATGTGACCCGTATAACCCTGAAGAATGATTCATTAATAGGCGAGGAGTGATTTTTTTGTAACGCTCATCTGCCATTTTAAAATCAGGAATATATGTCGTTAGAGGTTGATCAATATCAATTTTGCCTGCATCCACTAACATCATCACCGCTGAAGTGACATACATTTTACTAACAGACCCAATTCCAAACATCGTGTCCGGCGTAATCTGTTCTTTCGCCGCTTGGTTTTTGATGCCTGCATGACCGGATAAAATTACTTTACCATGATCGACAATTGCATACTGAACACCACTTGCTCCATAATCTTTTACCACTGTCGTAGCTAATTGTTTGGCTTTTTCTTCGCTAGATAGACTAGCTGTACTTCCCTGCGCAAACGTCTGACTCATCGGTACCACGGTTAATACAGCCGCTAATAGTAAACTTCCTATCTTTTTCATTCGGTATAGCCTCCTGTAATATATTCAGATGTAATCAATAACTGTATCTTACCTATAAAAATCAGAATTATAGCCAAAAGGGGCTGAAACGAAAAAAACAATCCCTCAACGACATCGATAAGAGATTGTTTGGATAGAAATCATTTATTGAAAAGGAATAACCACCATATTATTAAATACTTGATGTTTGCTTTCGATTGTCATATTTCCACCGTATTTATTACAGATACGATCAATATTGGTGAGCCCTATCCCATGATAATCAGGGTTAAGCTTCTGACTTTGCAATTGCCCTGCTCCTTGTTCCATATGATTCAAGATATGAATCGATAAGTGAGACGAACTGGACTGGATTTTGATCAATATATAACGGTCTTCTGCTATTTTAATTTTTTTAGAAGCTTCGATTGCATTGTCTAACATATTGCCCAGTACCACGCACAGATCATAGCGTTCGATCTGTATATGCTGAGAATATAGTTGTAACTGAGTATCGATCTGAATGCCATTGGCTTGCCCGATATTGAGCGCATTGGTCACTAGCGCATCAACGACTAGATTGCCTGTATTAACACGCTGATATGCATCCTCGACCTTATTAAGGGTGGTTTGAATATGTTGCTTGGCTTCTGCTAATTCATTTTTTTCGATACATTGCTCAATATAAAGAAATTGCTGATGCGTATCATGAATAATGCGTTTAATCTGTTTAAAACTATGCACAGTTTTCTCATAATTAGCATCTTGATAATCCATTTGATCTTGCAACTGCATATTTTCATGCATTAATTGAAATTTCTCAATCATATTATCTAAAATGTACATAATAAAAACATTCAAAAAAAGAAAGCTAAAAATCGAGATAAAGTAATACATATTCTTCTCACTATACATCGACAATACATTGACTTGATAAATACTGATCGCCGGTATAGTCAGAAATAGTAGATAGTACCGATAATGTAAAGGAAAACTTCTACGCTTTACCACAAACCGAATAATAAGAATAATCACAAACATAATCAGGCAACTGAGCAATACACTTTTGGATAAAATAACATATTCTGCAATATTCACAGGATTGGAAACACCTAGATTTGCAGCATTGAATGGATACAAAATATACAGGGATATAAAATTAACCAACGTTAACAATACAGCATATAGAATCGAAAAAACGATTTTCATTTTGAGTTCAATGTGATAAGAAATCGACAAGCTAAAAATAACTATTAATGCTAATACCGAAGACAATACAGACGATGTATACGAATTTAAGTAAACGAAATCAAGTACACCAAAAACAATAAAATAGATCCACCGATTTGATCCCTGCTGAGCTTTGCCAAAAACAGCATTAAAATAAAAATTAATTTGATAACCCATCACTAACACAATACACGCATTCAGTAACAATAATTGATTTTCCATACGTTAATTCATACCTGTAATCATAAATTTAGTATAGGCATCTTTAACTTCTTTCACTTTAGAACGCCCGATCGGTAGTTCTTCTCCATTGGACATCAATACCATGCCTCCTGCGAATTTTTTGACATGGAGTAAATTGATGATAATCGAACGATGAATTTGTAAAAAGTGATACGACTTCAGCGCTGTAGCATAGTTCGAAATAATGCCTTTGGTCGTATGCGTTTGCTCAGAAGTCACTACATGCAATTTGTTTTTGATCGTTAAGCTTTTGACCACTTCAATCGAAATAATATCATCGTGTTTAAGTACAACTTCTTCATAGTCTGATTTGATAATCAATATTCTTTTATCTAGCGCTTGAAAATACTGACACAGCTTAAGCATCTTTTCTTCAAAAACATCAACTGCGATAGGCTTAAGCAAGTACTGAAAAGTCACTACATCAAAGCTTTCTATCATATAGTCAGGATAACTGGTCAAAAATACAATCTGTTCATCCAGATGCTTGAGATCTCTAATACGTTGAGCCGTCTGAATTCCATTAATCCCATTCATTTCAATATCCAAAATTAAGATATGGAAAGGTTCTTGACCATTCTGGTAATGAGATACCAATGATTCGCCTGCTTCAAAATATTCAATTTCAAAATCAATGCTGGTTTTCATAGATAATGTCCTCAGCATATGTTGGACAAGTTCTCGTTGCTGCTGCTCATCATCACAGATAGCCACTCTATAGGTCATTTATAAATACTCCATTTCTATCTCTTGATCATTTTTTGCTAGTATCATGTGGCTGATTTCGATCAGTTCACTTTCTAACGGACGAACATCTTCTAATTTGTGCAAAATGCGTACAAGCATATGTTGACGTTTTTCCCCTTCGATATATTGGCTTTTGAGTGCCATGTTAGAGACTAGCTTCCAACGCTGAGCCACATACTGGTACTTGTAAATCAATTTTTCGATAGATGGATGGTAAGATATACCTTGTTGCAAAAAGTAGGTAAACAAATAGCGATTGTTACTCATTCTGGATAAATCTTGATACATTTGTTCAACATAATCATCCGTTAATAATGTAACATCTGCGGTACAGTGACGAATATGATCTATATATCGATCTAATGCTTGTAAGCCTGTATACGCATTCACTACAGGTTGTCCATGATCGGTTGTGAGCACATTGGAATACTGACTCTCCATCACCTCTAGATTCATTTGGATCACATTATAGATATCCGGTTCTTGCACATCCATAACCGCTTGAGTACTATCCACCACATTATAGACATATTGCGTGCCTTCTTCAATCATTTCGGTCTGTGTCAGATCGAGTGCGTTAATCAAGGTCTGTTCATCGATCGTATCTTTAAGATGATAAAATTCGTCTATAAATTCAAATTGTCCGTCTGCATAACCTACAAGTAACAAACAATGTGCAAAATGACGCAGTTGATATAAGGAGTTATATTTCATATCAAAAACATCCAACCAGACAATCACAGGTTCCCCTTGAAGAAGCAATTGTTTGATATGGGATACCACACTACTCTGATCATCTGTCCGATAAATCTGTAGATAGATATGGTGAATATGTTGCAAATCCTTTTCAGTAGCCCTATAGATTGGAGAGATTCGAGCTATCTCCTCTGTTCCTTGTTCTATATACACCAATCCGCATTGTTTCCATACACTACAAAAGTCAGGAACTTTGTGGTATGCCAAAATACTGCTAACACATAATGTAAAGCAGTCTTCACCTTCTTTGGGTTCAGGTCGTGGTTGCATGTTCATTCGTATTCTCCTTTTTTAGGGTTATGGCGAATAGGTGCATACAAGGATTATCCGGTAATACGATAGCATTGATATGAATAGGATGCTCAAACTGAATCGTTTGTAGCCAAATGGTAGTTTGTTTACTTGTTAACAAAGATCCTTTCTGTGTATATATACCACTACAACGATAGACTACTTTTTCATTGTATTTGGGCATATGATCGGTCCAATTGGTCAAAGCTAACGGCATCTGATGTACTAATGTATCGTTCAAACGATACTCAACATTTTCATCATAAGAGCCATTATCTGCCGCACCCAAAATAAACATTGCGGTATAGTGATGTTCCTGAACAGATAACCGCTGATTTTCTAATTCTATATTATTAAAAGTAGACTTAGCCTCTGGAAATAAAAACGGAATATCTTCAATAATGAGATCTTTCTGATCTGGGATCTCATCTCCAGGATAAGAGGAGCCAAATGTAGTGAAATTACCTATTCGTTGTTCTAGATCATAACTAAACCCGTTGTTATTGTAATAATCGTCTAAAGGTAAAGGATAATATTTTTCCATCAGGCTCACCTCGAAGATAGTTTATTATGTAATAATATTCCAATTAATTCGAATGTTACGTTATTTTATAATGATAGTCAATCTTAATGTGAACGCTCACTTTATTTACACTAATATAACCAAAAAAGGACTACAGCTGTATATGCTATAGTCCTTTTATCTATGGCTATATCTATTAGATATTAAGCTTGTTTGACCAATTTAGACATCGCATTGACCATACCTGAATGTGAACTTTCGTGCATCGTGTTCAACTCTAACAGATCGCCGATCGTATCTGCTTTGGCAAAGTTCTCTTTGTTCGCTACAGGTTCATTGATCTGTCCTGCAAATGTTTCGCGTACCAGATGAGTTTGCTTAGCAAATAGATCAAGCAATTCTTCCCATGCTGGTGCTTCTGTAGTCCAATCGGCTGGTTTGGTACCTGGTCCGAAGAATGTTTTGTACTCAGCAGGAACCTCGCCACTTTTGCCTGAAAAACCAAATAGAATCATATCCGTAACCACCATAATATGACCCAATTGCCAGTGAATATTATTGTTGAACCCTGTAGGAACAATCGAACGTTGTTCTGGAGTCAACTCTGCCGTATAACCAAGAATACTTTTGCGTGTTCTTTCAAATAATCCAAATATAAATAAGTCTGACATGATGATCCTCCTAATATAAAAATATAATCTAATCTCCATGCTTTTATAGAAAAAAATAAAAGCAACCTTTTAAAGTCTAACTTTAATCCATTTTAAATTCAACTTTGCTACTAAATAAAACATTAAAAAAGCTAAAAATAATCAGTAAATGTAAGCGAAATCAAGTGTGAGTGATCTGAGTAAGCTAAATGAGATTTTACAGTCCCAAAACAAACTTTACTCCCCTTTAACTTTTGAAAAGATAGGTTTATTATAAAGACATCACCAAGAGGTGCTGCATCACATAAGCAACACACAAGCACCAATCAGGTGATAGTCTCATTTCCGTATTAGTAGTTAAGATATACAGGAAGGGAGCAGGATTCCGTTGGAAAATGTTAGCGAAGTATACTAGAATCGATAACACGCAAGAAAAGCGTCAGTGAAAACGTTTTTCGTGAGATCGTGGGTATACGGGAAATCATAAGCGACATGATTTGGATGGAAGCCGGATATGCTTGATGAAGTTCTCCAAAACTTGAAGATTGGAGGAACGGATATCGCTATCTCCTTTACGTAGAGTTTGGAGGTAAGGCGAACAAAGAAATGCTTTTTTATCAAATAAGTATAACAATCAGTACAACGATTATTGAAATGGTGAAGACCTAATGATCGGCAACATGGAAAATATGAAAGTATGTGCCATGTCACGCAGGAGGATTGTTTCAGGAGGAAAAATTTAATTGTATATTCAAAATAACACGTAAAACCCCACACTCTTGATATTCAAGGATGCGGGGTTTTATGTGTTTTATATATTAAAAATACGTTTTAACGCTTCTGCACCTTGTAGTACACCTGCTGTTGCTTTATCGATCTGTGGCATACTCATAAAACCATGAATCATTCCTTCGTAACACATATATTCTACAGCAACACCTTGTTCTTGTAGCTTTTTGGCATAAGCTGCTCCACCATCTCGCAATGGATCATATTCAGCTGTAATAATCATCGCCGGAGGCAATCCACTCAAGTCTTCATATAATAATGGGGCTGCATACACATGCTGACTTTCCTCTTCTGTATTAAAGTAATGTGTACGGAACCAATCCATCATATCTGCTGTAAGCAAATACCCTTTTTGATTGTCACGATAAGAATCTGTATCTTTCTCATTGCCTACAGACGGATAATATAGCAATTGATATTGAATAGCAGGTACTCCGCCCCGTTGCTTCGCAATAATACAAGCTACCGTAGCTAGATTGCCACCTGCACTATCTCCACTTACTGCAATTCGCATCGGATCGATCTGGAACTCTTCTGCATGTTCTGTCAAATATACTAATGCATCATACGCATCCCATACCGCTGTGGGAAATTTATATTCTGGTGCTAAACGGTAATCGACAGCAATCACGGTACAACTAGACTCATGCGCAAGCCTACGACACATTTCATCATGAGAATCTAGACTTCCTACTACCCATCCACCACCATGATAAAAAACAAGTGCTGGACGTGGTCCTTCTACTGCGATTGGTCTGTAGATACGAATAGCAAGGTCACGATCTTTCAAAGGAATCACTTGATCTTTCACTTCATGTAATTCTGTTTTATTTGCCATAAAAGGTAATGTCATCATCTTCTCCATATCGCGATAGTCTGATGGAGAGATCGTATTAAATGGAGGCATAGGAAATTGATTGATCATATTAAGCAATTGTTGAACTTGAGGATCGACGGGCATAAGTGAGTACATCCTTTCCGAATGTAGATTAACGTACATACTATCTATTATATATGAAATCTGCAGTGAACAAAAAAACTGACCCTTGAAACAAGGATCAGTTCGGTATACGTTGATTATTTGGAAAGTTCGATATAACGTTCTACTTGTGCAACAACTTCTTCAATAGATGCACCTTCTACGCTCACGATTGGGAAATCATACAATCCAGTGTCACCATCATTTTGAACACGAACAACACCTACATCGTATCCTTTTAATTCTTGATCGCTGTTGACTAGATCAACTTGATGTCCTTTAGCTTCTAATACTTCTTTAATATCGTCAAATGGTTTTTCTACAGCAATTTTAGCCATGATAGTTACCCTCCAAATGTATATTTTTATATTTCGTGATGCTCTATTCTATGATTCACCAACTATATGTATAATGAACCATATTGTGCAATTTGGTATACTAATGTGAATTGTATTTATCCATTTTCGGCTATAGTGCGGATAACTTAATATAGTAAGGAGTTTAGGATAGTGAAGGTATTATTTCAAAATGAAGCGCAACTCTCTGTATATGAAACAAACGAATTTTATCATGAAAAAGGATGGTTTCGGATTCTTCAATTTGCGAATGAGGATATACAAGGGGCAATCGATCTGCATCATCCAGAGCGTATCCTTTTTGAATATCCACGTGCTATGATTCATCTCATGGAGCTTAACAATTCAGAGTTTCAAGATGTGTTTGTGATTGGTCACGGAATAGGAACGATTGCGAGTCACTATCCAGACAAGACTTTTCGCATTGCTGAGATTGATCCTTTGGTAGTAGAACTGAGCCAGACTTATTTTAATTATGCGATAAATAATGTACGCATCGGAGATGGCAGAGCATTGCTTTCGTCAGAGAACGATTATCAGTATGACTATATTATTTTAGACGCTTTTACGACAGAAGGTACTCCGCAACATTTGATCTCTTTATCATTTTTTCAAATGACTGCTACCAAGTTACATGATAAAGGGTACTTGATGATCAACCTGATCGGTAAAGCGAATCATGATCGGCTTATCAATGCGATCTCAACGACGTTGTATGAGGTCTATCCACATCTAGAATGTTTCGCTCTACCTACTGAAGGAACATCTGATATGCAAAATATGATTATGATCGCTGGTTATCAGCCTATACGATATCAGGGTCGTCATATGGCTGGTTTTGAGAGTAAGTCACTAGGACAGGGCTATATTATTGAAGATGAATAAAAGGATATCGAAACACAAAAAGGACTTGCTATGGTACAGACGAGCAAGTCCCTTTTATGTTTCTGGTTTTTACACAGAGTATATGAATGTGATTTGTAAAAGGAACAGGGGTATTGTATAAAGCATATTATGAACCGTTCTGAGTCCATACTTCATTCGCTGTCTCGATCACCAGACGAATCTTATCCCACTGTTCTTCTTCGGTTAACATATTGCCTTCTTCAGTCGAAGCGAATCCACACTGCGTGCTTAGACAAAGTTGATTCAGATCTACCACTTGTGCGGCTTCAGCGATTCTAGCTTTGAGCATTTCTTTGCTTTCAAGTCCACCATGTTTGGTAGTAACTAACCCTAGAACAACAAACTGATCTTTAACAAATCGTAACGGCTCAAATCCACCAGAACGTTCGTTATCATATTCTAGAAAAAAAGCATCGACTTGTGCATGTGCAAATAAAGTCTCAGCAATCGGCTCATACCCGCCTGCGGCAAACCATGTGGAACGAAGATTACCCCGACACACATGTAGCGCAATCGTCATGTCTTCTGGACGATGAGCTATACTTTCATTAATTAACCGTACATAATCTTCGGCTAATTGATCAGGATCAAGTCCACGACTACGCAAATGAACACGATGTCTACCACTGCATAGCGTTCCCCATGTGGTATCATCTAGTTGTAAATAGCGACAACCGGCATCATAGAATGCTTGAATTGCTTGTTGATAGACCGCAATAATGTCTGTAAACAGTTCTTCTTGATCCGAATAGACCTCATTACCGTTATAGTGTTCTACAAAATGAAATAGCGCTGGTGAAGGAATCGTCATTTTGGCTATACGATCTCCAGACAACTGTTGTAGTTCATGAAAATGAGCTAACATCGGATGATTAGCAAAAGAAATTTTATCTACAATTTGAAAACTTTCTGTGCGTGTTTTGCTATCTTGTCCACCTGTGCCTTGATTGAGATAAATTTTCTGAGTGCCTTGAATACCCAGAAAGAAATCTAGATGCCACCACGAACGATGAAATTCTCCATCTGTAATCACTTGTAGTCCTAACGCTTTTTGCTTTTCTACTAATTGAGCAATTTCTTCATATTCAATCACTGCTAATTGATCAGCTGTAATTTCGCCTTGTTCATATTGCAGACGAGCGTCTTTCAGATCGTCCGGTCTAAGAAAGCTTCCAACGATATCATAGCGAAAAGGAGGCTTATTTCGTTTGGTGCCGATGACTGGATTGAGCATAGAATCCTCCTGTATAAGTGTAATCATAATAAGAATTGATTCAGATCAAGTAAGTTCTGAGAGATCATATCATTCAGTAGTTCGATATATTGAGCGGTAATATCACTAGGTTGTCGATCTTTATGAGCAATCCAACCAATCGTTACCGTTTCATTGGTTTCGACAGGAACAGAGATTAACTGATTTCCATTAAGTTCGGATACTAAAATACCTGTTCCTACAGTATACCCATCTGTGCCCATTAATAGATTAGATAATGTAGCTCGATCGCTCACTTTAATACTTTTCTCATTGCTCCGAATACTAAGCATTTCTTCTGAAAAGTGTAATGAATTATTAACCCCTTGTTCAAACGTAATATATGGAAAACCCAACAAGTCATCCATTTTCACGGTTTCTTTCTGCGCCAAGGGATGTGTACTGCGAATCAGAATATGAGGACTTGTATTAAACAACGGGGTAAATTTGAGATTTCCGTCACTAAATAGTTTATTCATCACTTTGAAATTACGTTCATTGATATACAAAATTCCAATATCACTTCGCAGAGAACGAACATCCTCAATAATCGGATATGTCTGTGTTTCTCTTAAATGAAAGCTATATTCGCTGACATCACTTTGCTTCATGAGTTTAACAAAAGCGTCTACAACAAAAGCATAATGTTGTGTAGATACAGAGAAATGAATTTGTGTGCGATTTTTACCATGATAGCGATTCTCGATTAATTCAGTCTGTTCAATAATCTGACGTGCATAACCCAGAAATTCCATTCCATCGATAGAAATACTGATTCCTCGATTGGTACGATCAAAGATAATAATACCTAACTCATTTTCAAGTTCTTTAATCGCATTGGAAAGGCTCGGTTGAGAGATAAAAAGACGTTTGGCTGCTTCATTCATTGAACCGCAGTTAGCGATTTCGATAGCATACCGGAGCTGCTGCAATGTCAACCGTATTCCTCCTTTTCCATCCTTTTTCAATATTTATGATAGAGTACTTCTAGTCTGATCCTGTATTTACATCTAATCGTAGCATATATGTTCAACTGTAAAAAATCAAAAGCTTTTGTTATTTCTCTATTGATCCACTGTATGACAAAACAAAAAGCAGTTCTCCTTAATGATCGAAGAACTGCTTATCTATTTTATTCTGATGTAATTTATAACGCCTGATCAATCCGAGTATTTTCTTCTAGATCACGATATAGCTTTCGCTCGATATCTTTTGCTTTCATCGGCTTACCATAATAGTAGCCTTGAATTTGAAAACATCCTAATTGAGATAACAGTTCTACTTGCTCTTCTACTTCTGCTCCTTCTGCTATCACATTCATATTTAACTGTTGAGCCAATTCTATGACTGAACGGACAACAGCAACATTACGTGGATTGGTACCAATATCATGGATCAATGAACGATCGATTTTGATAAATTGAAAAGGAAAGCGTGTAATAGTTCTCATTGAGGAATATCCTGTCCCGAAATCATCAACAGCTAAAGCAATGCCCATATCGACAAGCGATTTACATACTTTTAGAATTTGATCTTCTTCACGAATGGCTTCGCTTTCTGTAAATTCGAGACATAGTAGATGAGCTGGCAACCCGGTTTCTTTGAGAATACATTCTACTTTTTTGGCAAAGTTAGGATCACTTAGTTGACTAGCTGATACATTGACCGACATTTGCAGATCAGTATGTCCTTGTTTGATCCATAATGCCGCTTGCTGAGCAGCTTCTTTCATCACCCATTCTCCAATTTGCCGGATCGCTCCATTCTGTTCGGCTATCGGAATAAAATCTACTGGTGACACAATCCCTAGATCAGGTGAACTCCACCGCAATAAAGCTTCTACGCCAAATACTTGTTGAGTATGGCTATTCACTTGAGGTTGATATACAAGCGAAAATTCTCCACGATGAAGAGCATTTTCCAATCCTTGTTGTAGCAATAAATGTTTTTCAGCTAATCGTTTCAATTGTTTGGTAAATAAGTGATATTGATTTCGACCTGAGCGTTTGGCGACATACATAGCTGTGTCTGCATGACGTAGTAATGTTTCTGAATCTTCGCCATCATCCGGAGAAATACATATCCCGATACTACAAGAAACTCTATAATATTTTCCTACAATCACCACTTGCTCTTCAAAAGCATGAAGAATCTGATTGGCTATACCAATAGCAATCTCTTCACCTTCATCAGGAGCCAGTTCAATCATAATCGAAAATTCATCTCCACCCATACGAGCGACAACAGCATGAGGAGGAACATATTGTTGTAACAACTGAGCCACATGTCTTAACAAAATATCTCCAGCTGAATGTCCCATCGTATCATTGATCCATTTGAAATGATCCAGATCAATTTGCATAACAACCACTTTATTACTCTGCTGATTGATTTTATCTACAGCCATCCATAATTTACGGTTAAATTGAAAGCGATTAGCTAGTCCTGTAAGTGGATCATTGTAAGCTAGTTCGATTAGTTGAGCTTCATTTAGCTGTTGAGCTGTAATATCACGTACTAATAGATAACAATACAGTTCACCATCAATCTCCAAAAAGTCATTATTCACTTCGACAATGTAAGACATTCCCGTCAAATTGCGGATCTGTACTTGAGAATTCTGTAATATTGTACGATTTTCAAATGCTTTTTTTAAACGATCTCGATAATTATCTTTATCTTCATGCTGAATCATTGCCAAAATATCAATTTCACCTTGAGATTCAGATACCGCTGTTAATAAGCGAAATGCAGGATTAGCTTCTACTGCGATACCATCTCGATTCATCAAAGCAATACCGCTACTCGATAATGTAAATAAAAGCTTATACCGGCGTTCAGCTGCTGCCAAAAAGTTATATTTGTGCATTGCAATATGAAGGGTAATAGCGAGAATCATCCCTGCGTATGCGGGCAAACTTGCGATAGGAAAAAAACTGATCTCGCCGCAGAAAGAAGTATACACAAAAGTAACTACTAACCATATAGCAGCCACAATACTTCCTCGAATAATCGTTGCCATCATACGTTTCTCACGTTGATACAATAGTGAACCGTTCATCTTGCGGTAACTAAGGACTACAAATGTAATAAGAGTAGTCAAGCTATAAAGAGCAATAATAATAAACATCAAATCAAATGACAACGTACGTTCTTCGACGCGCCAGTATTCACTTTGTGTAATAGAAATATTAAATAAGTAAGGATATCCATTTAGCAAAGGAATACCTATAAGTGGAATACAAGCTAGCAAATGAACAATGTATTTAGGAATAAGCAAACGACTCAAATTAGCAAAAAAGTAAATCAGTAAAGTCATTGCTAAAAAAGATAGATTATAGCCTAAAAATGAAAAAATCATTTGTCCATATTGAAACTCTAAAGTATGCATTAAAAAATCACTTAAAAAAATTAATCCCAATGTAAACATAACCAGCATCGTTAGTCGATGCAAAGAATGTTTGGGGTTTCTCAAAATTACATTTATCGCTAAAGTCGTAAGAAATAAAAAGGGTAAAAACAAGCTCACTAAACTGATCAAAAAAATAAACATAATCGTATCCTCCAACCTAACGTTACTATAACGTTATATCTTAAATATCGAACAATATAGACAAAAAGATTAGGGTTAGAGGCAATTTTCGACATACTTCGATCATATTTATATCTTTTAATCCTTTTTATACCATAAAAGTATTAATATGTATTACATTATTCATTTATTTATGGGTGTCCAAAGAAAAAAACTACCTCTAATTTAAAGGTAGCTTTGATCTTATTTCAAAATAATATGTTGCACTGATTTATGATGAATGTGTGCCTGTTGGTCTTACTATAATCTCATTAACATCTACTTCTTTTGGTTGCTGTATTGCATACAAAATAGCGTTAGCAATAGCATGAGCTGGTATGGAGATACGGCGATATTCGATCATCGCTATACGAGCTTGTTCATCTGATATGCTATCAGCCAATTCAGATTCAGTAACCCCTGGAGAAACCAGTGTCACTTGAATATCTCCACTTGATTCTTGACGCAATCCTTCTGTTATTGCACGTACGGCAAATTTAGTAGCACAATATACTGAGGCGGTTGGACTCACTTCGTAAGCCCCTATAGAAGCTATATTTATAAAATGACCTGATTTTTGTTGTTCCATAACCGGTAAACCGGCTGCAATTCCATGTAATACTCCACGAATATTGACGTCAATCATTCGATTCCATTCTTCTACTTTATAACTATTCAATGGAGACAAGGGCATGACCCCAGCATTATTGATGAATACATCAACTTTTCCAAATTTTTGCTTGGCAAAATCGACGAATGCTTTCATCTCCTCTAATTGTGTTACATCAAGAGTATAATACTCTGCCTGTCCTCCTGCTGCTCTGATTTCTTCGACGACATGTTCTAAGCGATCTGTACGTCGTGCTCCTAATACTACATAAGCTCCTGCTTCAGATAATACCCGTGCAGTGGCTTCTCCAATGCCACTACTAGCTCCTGTAATCAGTACAACTTTTTTTGAAATCATATTCATTTTTATCATCCTCCCTCATTCTTGAACCTAGTGTATAATAGGAGAACTCTGTTAAATAGATGAGCATTTATACTAGGATTTTTTATCCCAGTCTATTCATATTGAATATATGTATAAAATAATTTATAGGAGGTTACTATGCTAGAATTAGATCGTCAATTGGAATTAGGAGCTTTTCTCAAAAATCGTCGTGCTCGGATATTGCCTGCACATGTAGGATTACCTGAAAATGGACGTAGACGTACCCCCGGGTTACGTCGTGCTGAAGTGGCTATTCTGGCTGGAGTAAGTATCGATTGGTATACCTATCTTGAGCAAGGAAGAGATATTCAAGTTTCTAATCAAGTCTTAGAAAGTATTGCTCGTGTTCTTCAATTAGATGATTCTGAACGTAAGCATCTCTTTTTGTTAGCTCATCGTCAATTACCACCGGAGACAGAACGCCCTCCTTTGCAAGTGAGTGATACGTTGCAACGTTTTCTAGATCAATTAGGTCATGCTCCTGCTTGTGCTATAGATGCGAAGTTAAATATCGTAGCCTGGAATAGAGCCTTCTCAGTTGTGTATGGCGATTATGATCATTTCAATACACGAGAACGTAATTTATTATGGCAAACTTTTATGTCTCCTGCATTTTTGGCTTTAAAAGGATCTCAGTGGAAAGATCATGCTCTTCGCCTTGTTGCTCAGCTTCGTGCACACTATGCCCGTTTTATCGAAGATAATTGGTATGCTGATTTTATTCTTGATCTTCAACAGCACAGTATAGAATTTCAACAATTATGGGAATTGCATGAGGTTTTGGATGCTCCTGAAGGACGTAAACTGATACATCATCCTGTAGTTAAAGAATTAGCATTTGAACATATTTCATTTCAATCTATAGATGTTCCAGATGTACAAATTTTAGTAAATATAGCGTTGCCCGAATACGATACAGCTCAAAAATTAGCGCTATTACTGAATTAGAAGTAGTTAAACACTACTTTTATTCAGTAATAGCCGTATTATTTTGTATTTGTATCTATTATAGAGATGTGTTATTCATTTTTTCTGGTTGAGCGTCGAATTTTTCTTGATTTTGCGTATGATGCGAGTAAATTTGGTTTTATTATTGTGAATTTTTCATATGTTGAAATTATATTTATAGTCGTTGGCATATCGTTAGCGATCGAAAAAAATGCTTATTTATTAGAATTGCTCCCTTTTTCTAACAAAAACAAAAAAACCACTGAAAATAGCTAAATATGAGCTATTTTCAGTGGTTTATCATTTAATTATTCTATTTTCTAGCAATTACACGCTATTATTCTTCTTTTCTTGTTCTCTTAGCTCAATTCTGCGAATTTTGCCAGAACTAGTTTTCGGTAGATCGCTCACAAATTCGATTTTACGTGGATATTTATAAGGGGCTGTCCACTCTTTGACGTGAGTTTGTAGCTCTTTGATCAATTCGTGAGTCTCTTCGACTCCATCTTGTAGCACGATAAATGCTTTAACTACATGACCACGAACTTCATCAGGACTGGCGACTGCTGCACATTCTTTCACTGCTTTGTGCTTCATCAAAGCTTCTTCTACTTCAAAAGGCCCTATCGTATAACCGGAACTGATAATAATATCGTCGCCACGACCTTCAAACCAGAAATATCCGTCTTCGTCTTTCCAAGCACGATCGCCAGTTACAAAATAATCGCCATGAACGTTGACCTGTTTACGTTCTGGATTAAGGTAATACGTCTGGAACAATGCAGGCATATCCATTCGTACAGCGATATCTCCTACTTGTCCAGCTTTTACAGGTACACCTTCTTCGTCTACTACTTCTACTAATCCTGGTGACATCGATTTACCCATAGAACCTAAGCGAATTTCGGTATCGATCAAGTTCCCGATCAACAAGGTACTTTCAGTCTGTCCATAACCATCACGAATCGTGATATCGAAATGTCGCTTAAACGTATGAATGACTTCTTGGTTAAGCGGTTCGCCCGCAGAAACAGCACTACGCAAGTTAGGTAATTTATGTTCATCTAACCCTTCGATTTTGGCCATAATCCGATACTCTGTCGGTGTACAGCAAAGCACTTGGATATTGTAATCATGAAGCAAGTGCAAGTAACGTTTGGGATGAAATGTTCCATTATAGACAAATCCAGTCGCTCCATTACCTAGAACCGATAAGAAAGGACTCCAGATCCACTTCTGCCAGCCCGGTGCCGCTGTTGCCCATACACTATCGGTATCACGAATATCAAGCCATGGTGAAGTAATACGAAGGTGAGCATATGCCCAACCATGAGTATGCACTACGCCTTTAGGATTACCTGTTGTGCCTGAAGTATACGCTAGAATCGCCATATCATCACGGCGAGTATCTGTAGCTGTAAATTCTTCAGATTGTCCATTCATCAGTTCATCCAGTCCAACCCATTGATCTGACAAGGCAATCTCTTCATTAGATACAGCAATACGATGCTTCCAAGAAGGTAACTCGTCTTCAATTTTGTCGACTTCATTCATCACATCAGACCATGCAATCACTGCTTTGGCTTGAGAATGATCCAGACGATACGCTAAGTCTTTAGCGCGTAGCATCTCTGAAGAAGGGATAATCACTAATCCGCTTTTTAGACAAGCCAGATAAATGACATAAGCAATAATCTGTCTTGGTACCATGACCAATACACGATCTCCTTTTTCCAACCCTAACTTAACTAATCCATTTGCCAAACGATTTGCCTTTTTCAACAAATCACCATAAGTGATCTCAGCATAATCATCATGCTCATTTAACCATTTCAAAGCAATCTTATTAGCATCATGACGTTCCATTTCTGACGTCAGGTTATATTGTTCGGGTGCAATCCATTTTTGATAATCCAAATGAGTAATCTCCTTTATTCAACCATAATATAAGTGTTCCCACTTCTGAATAGTATATCACGTCTTAAGACCAGGTTCTAATATCAAAAGTCATAATTCTATCTATACTAACAGAAAAGATCCAATTTGACATATCGGTATTATTCGATATAATAGCTTTTATGACAGAAATCGATATCTTTAAAGCTCTTTCTAATGAGACACGTCTAAATATATTGAAATGGTTGAAAGAACCTGAGAAGAACTTTCCCCAACAACAAGCACACTTGCCTAAGGAGGTCAGTATCAAAGGTGGCGTATGTGTAGGCGATATTCATGATAAGGTGAATTTATCTCAGTCAACAGTTTCACATTATTTATCTATTATGCAAAAGGCAGGTCTTCTAGAAGCAGTGCGTTATGGGCAGTGGACTTATTATCGTCGTAATGAAGACACAATTAAGAAAATAGCTAAGTTCTTAGATGAAGACATTTGAACAAAGCTAGTTTCTTTTTTTGAATGTATATCGATTATTCGAGATATTTATATAAAAGGAGTGAATAATGTGCGTAAAGTACTGATTTATCTAGCGGCAATTATCGCTGGTATGTCTCTAAGTATCGAAGCTGCGATCGGCGGTGCGCTAGGTGAACACGTAGGTGAATTAGAAAGTACGTATTACATTTTTATTATCGGAGCTATGGCTACTTTTCTAGTGACTTTATTTTTTGGTAAAGGTAACTTGGGTGCTATCTTTACAGTACCGAAATGGAATCTTCTTGGCGGTCTGCTAGGTGTTGTATATCTTGCTCTACTCGTTATTAGTGTAACGTTAATCGGTGTAGGTATATCGATCACAGCCGTTATTATTGGACAGATTGTGATCAGTATTATTATTGAGCACTTTGGACTGCTTGGTTCTCCCAAAATCAAATTTAATGTCAATCGATTGGTAGCTGTTGTTTTGCTTACTGTGTCGTTTTTCTTAGTCTTATAGGAGGTCAACTTTATGAATATAGTGATGTTAATTCTTCCTTTACTAGCAGGTATCGGATTAGGTATTCAATCAGCTATTAATGGTACACTCGGCAATAAGATCGGAACGATAGAAAGTGCTTTTTTCACTTTTTTCACAGGAGCGATTTTCTTAACGATTATTGTCAATTTCTTTGGACAAGGTAATATTTTGAATATCCATGAAGTTCCCAAATGGCAGTTACTGTGTGCAATCTTTGGAGTCATTTATCTGTCATTGATGGTGTTGGCTGTTCCTAAGATCGGTGTTACGGCTGCTGTTATCTCGGTTATTGTTGGTCAATTGATCGCTAGTATGGCTATTGATCACTTTGGATGGTTTGAAAGTGCAACGATTCACTTTGGTATTAAGCGTCTAATCGGAGTAGTATTAATGCTTATCGCTTTATTCTTTGTTTTCCGTGAGAAAACGTCGACCAAGACGACTACATCATAAGTCATTGATTTGTACTCATGAATAGACCGTATATATGATTAGCCTGCTCTACGGCATAATCTGTATGATTGCATATAGCTTTCAATAGAAAAGACCCTAAGCTCTGTATACCACAGAACTTAGGGTTTTCTTTTTAGAAATGATTTGGATATTTATTGTTCTTACCTTTTAACTCAAATCTTCACCATTACTAGCAATCACTTTTTTATACCAATCAAAACTTTTCTTTTTAAAGCGCTTCAGTGTACCTTGTCCTTCATTATCTTGATCAACATAGATAAATCCGTAACGTTTAGACATTTCAGAGGTAGAAGCACTGATAATATCAATAGCTCCCCAGCTGGTGTAACCCATCACATCTACTCCATCTTGAATAGCTTCTTTCAATTGCCCTAGATGCTGTCTGAAATATTCAATTCGGTAATCGTCGATAATCGTACCATCTGCTTCAAGTACATCTGATGCGCCAAGACCATTTTCAACTACAAATAAAGGCACTTGATAACGATCGTACATTTCTTTGAGCGCATAACGTAAACCTTCAGGGTCTAATTGCCATCCCCACTCGGTTACTTCTAGATATGGATTTTTGACAGTGCTAAATAGATTCCCACCGGTCACTCCATAGTCTTCTGGTGTTACAGTAGAAATCAGTGTCATGTAATAACTAAATGAGATAAAGTCTACCGTATATTTTTTCAA
Source organism: Paenibacillus sp. PK4536 (assembly GCF_028594455.2). Taxonomy (NCBI): domain Bacteria; kingdom Bacillati; phylum Bacillota; class Bacilli; order Caryophanales; family Paenibacillaceae; genus Paenibacillus; species Paenibacillus sp. PK4536. Next base: position 3,647,954 of record NZ_CP126313.1, on the reverse strand, counting down.
AATATCTTCGTCTTCTGCTTCCATCTGAATCTGAATATCGTTTTCAGCGAAAAAGCGTTTGGTAATCGGCGGGTAGCTTCCTCGTACCTGTACATCTGTATACATCAGATTCATTTGATTATCGAATTGACACTGTATCATATCGGCTGGCTTGGAAGTCGCAGGGTAATGTAACATCCGTGCTAACATACAACCGATTTGAAACTCAGGATTAATTTCTTTCGCACGCTTTGTTACCAGACTACTGGCTATAAATTGATGATGCAATGCTTGATACGCTGCTTGTTGTGGGTTCTCTTCTCGATCAGTAATAATTCCTGCTCCTGTAAAAGGTTCGATAATGGTCGTATTAATCTCGTTAAACGTAAGCCAGTATTTCACCAGATCTTTATAACGAGTCATCACCGTTTCTGCATAACGTTCAAAGAATCCAATCACTGCGCGATTTTTCCAACTACCATATTTGAGTACCAGATTCATCGGCATTTCATAATGAGAAAGAGTCACTAAAGGCTCGATATTGTATTTACGTAACTCGTTGAACAAATCTTCATAATGCTGTAGCCCTTGCTCATTAGGCTGTGCATCATCTCCATTTGGGAAAATACGTGTCCATGCAATCGATAAACGAAATACTTTAAAGCCCATTTCAGCAAATAATGCAATATCTTCTTTGTAATGATGATAAAAGTCGATCCCGTAACGCTTCGGATATCCTTCGGCTGATGGATCTTGCAACGCTTTCTCTATCGATTCGCTAGAACGATGCATTAAGGAAGCAATATCACTGTAATTTTTCGTTTTGGTATACGATACCATATCTGCTGTAGATAGCCCTTTGCCATCAACATTAAAAGCTCCTTCTGCTTGATTCGCTGCAATCGCTCCGCCCCACAAAAAATCCTTTGGAAAAACGTGTTCTGTTGTCATATAAGTAGCTCCTTTATATTAAAATGCTTATCATTTTAGAATGAAATGTTAGATCGTGATTCATTATAGATTTAGCTGTAATACCGGTTGATTGATCTGAATATTGCCTTTTTGAATTGGTTCAATCTGTTGATAATCATTGGTATTCGTCACAACCATCGCTGTCGTAATATCATATTGTTCAGCGATTTTATCCAGTTCAAATGTCAGCAATAGATCACCTGCATTTACTTGATCGCCTGTCTTCACATGAGCTTCAAAGTACTCTCCACGTAACTTGACGGTATTGATTCCTACATGAATGAGAATCTCTGCTCCATGCTCACTACGTATCACCATCGCATGTTTGGTTTTGAATACATTCAGTACTGTGCCTGTCACTGGCGATGCCAAAATACCTTCAGAAGGTACAAAAGCAATCCCTTTGCCCATCATTTCATCTGCAAATGTAGGATCGTTCACTTCTTGCAACGCAATCGCTTGTCCATTCATCGGAGACATGATCTGTTCAGATGCTAAAGTAACAGGTGTAGAAGTAGCGATACTGTCCGATTCTACGGGTACAGAAGGAACAACTTCTTGCTCTGCTGGATGCACTCTGTTTTCTTTGATACCTAGAATGTAAGAGACAATCACTGCGACGATAAAAGCGACTGCCATACTGAGTAAAGAGTACACGAATGTAGGCCCTATCAAAGCAGGCAATCCTGGAATACCACCATTACCCGCCAGTACATAAGCATTCGCTCCAAATCCTAAAGCAATTGCTCCCCCTGCCGCACTACCGATCAGTCCTGCTAGAAATGGCTTTTTATACGTAATATTGACACCATAGATCGCAGGTTCAGTTACACCCATTAGCGCTGTTAATCCTGTAGACAATGCTAATGATTTTAACTTTTTATCTTTTGTCCGGAAAAACACACCGAATGTAGCTCCTGCTTGTCCCATATTAGCGATATAAGTAATCGGCAAAAATTTATCCACACCGAACTTCGCTAAATTACTGATAATGACAGGCACAAGCGCATAATGCATACCAGTCATCACTAATAACGACATTGTTCCACCGATAAGTATACCTGCAAAGATTCCGCCTTTAGCGATCAACCAGTTGATCACACCAGACAATCCATCACCGATAAACGTACCTAAAGGTCCAATCAAAATAAGAGTAATCGGCACAACGACCAATAATGTAATCAGCGGTACAAATAGCAATTTAAGTGAAGAAGGCATATACCGATCTACATACTTTTCCACATAAGACATTAGCCAGATCGATAATAAAATAGGAATAACTGATGAAGCATAACTTACAGCCGTAACAGGAATCCCGATAAAGCTTACTCCATTACCAGACGACAATAACGCTCCCATATCTGGATATAACAATGATGCTCCAACCGCTACAGCTACATAAGGATTCGCTCCAAATTTACGAGCAGCACTTACAGCTAGTAGTATTGGTAAGAAGTAAAATACTCCATCACCAATCGCTGAAATAATACGGTACGTATCGGTACCTGCGGACATCCATCCTAGAGATACCAGTAAAGCGATTAATCCTTTGAGTAAACCAGCTCCAGCAATCGCTGGCAAAATCGGTGCAAACACACCAGAAATCACATCAAAAATACTGGAAATTACATTTTTCTTTTTGGATGAAGAAGGGGTACTGTCTTCTTTTGAAGTGGTTTTCTCACTATTTTGTAACGTCGGATACTGTTCTACGAGACTGTCGAATACTTTAGGAACATCATTACCGACAATCACTTGAAATTGATCTCCTGATATATTGGTGCCCATTACTTTATCTATTGATTTCAAAGCGTTTGAATTGACTTTACTATTATCTTTCAGATCGAATCGTAGACGTGTAATACAGTGAAACACCGAATTAATATTGTCTGTTCCTCCTACAGCTTCGACGATTTGTTTGGCTGTTTGTGAATGGCTCATATGCTCATCTTCTCCTATACTCTTATATTGGTGTGATTTTGCCAATAAAAAAACCTGAACGAACAGACGTATCCTAGATAGGTCTAATCATTCAGGTATTGCCTGCCAGAGCAGTAACAAGCCTTGGTTATTTTATTGTACCGGTTTATTTTTGACCAAACGCTCTACATGTAAGGTAAGATACAATTGTTCAGAGTGGGTCATCGTATAACCGTAATTTTTCAGAATAAACGTTTTGATTTTGCGAATACAGTTAAAACTTTCTTGATAATTCTTTTTCACGACATCATACAGATACTCTTCTGCATCATCATAGCTAGCATGGGTAATCACCCGCTGACAGAAGTACTTGAGATGTGTAATAAAGCGGAAATAACTAATACTGTCTTCATCATATTCGATATTGAAATGATACTTAATAATATTCATAATCTCCTGAAGCAACTGCATCAAGTGAGTGACATCATTCATCGAATCGTTCACTTCGGCATTGATAAAATGCAAAGCAATATTGCAAATCTCTTCTTTGGGAAATGCTATATTCAATCGTTCTTTGAGCAGTGTCAATGCTTCTTTGGCAACATCGTATTCTGCTTTGTAGAAGTGTTGTACTTCCCAAGATAGCGGATTACGAACAATCATATTTTGCTGAATACGTTCTGTTGCAAAATGAATATGATCGGATAAAGAGACATAAATGCCATCACTGATCGTTTTATTTAACTGTGTACGTGCCAGACTGACAATATCATCAGTCACTTGCAAAATTTCAATCGGAACCTGCATCACAGTTGCTTTGAATTTCTCATAAATCGTTGCATCTTGTAAGCGAAATATCTTCTCAATCTGATTCTCATGGATCGCATCGCCTACATGAGAGTTAAATCCAATACCCCGGCCGAGGATAAGTAATTCTTGATGATTATCATCGAGTGTACTTACAATATTGTTGTTAAAAATTTGCTTAATGATCATATTCAGTCACCTACTTCTTCGACTATCTTTCATGTGAAAACACGAAAAAGGGCAAAACAACAAAAGGAATACAAAACTGTATCCTCATGTGGTTTTGCCCGCATTACCGGTAACAAGCCTTGCCTTTACGTTATCATGATCTGAAAACGGTGTCAATCCCTATTCATGCTTGTAGTTATGATACACGGCTATGAATAGCATTCTCTGGTGAAAGCGGACGGCTGTAATAAAATCCTTGTACATTATAGCATTTCCATTCTCGCAGTAATGCCACTTGTTCTTCCGTTTCTACACCTTCAGCAATAATTTTCAAACCTAACTGCTTCGCCATCGAAATAATCATTTCAGCAATTGCACGACTGTCTTTATCGATAGTAATTTTACGAATAAAGGAACGATCAATTTTGAGACAACCAATCGGCAAATTATGCAAATAACTAAGTGAGCTATATCCTGTACCAAAGTCGTCCATCGATACCGATATACCGGACTCCTTCAATTTACCCAGAATATCGATTACATGATCTTCATTATGCATCATAGCACTCTCAGTAATTTCAATTTCTAACAAAGTCGGATCAAAATCGAGTTCTTTTAACGTTCTAATAATGGTCTCGTAAATATCTGGTTTCATTAAATGGATAGGTGATACATTAACAGCGATCGGTACCGCATCATACCCTTCACACTGCCACTGTTTGCTTTGCAAACAAGCTGTACGTAACACCCACTGTTCTAACGCAATAATCATCCCTGACTTTTCTGCTAAAGGTATAAAAGAAAGCGGTGGAATCTCACCTAGAATCGGATGATACCAACGAATCAATGCTTCATACCCTATAATCAATCCAGTACGGATATCGAACTTCGGTTGATAAACTAATTTTAATTGATTATTATCAATCGCTTGCTCTAGATCATTTTCAAGCATAATCTGTTCCAGACTGCTCTGATCGGATACAGCATCATAAAACTGATATTGAGAGCTACCATTTTCTTTGGCTGTATACATCGCTGTATCAGCACGTTGTGTCAATACACCTGCGGATGCTCCATCTTCAGGGAAACGAGCAATACCGATCGATGCTGATAATTTAACTGCATGTTTTTCGATATGAAAAGGTTGCACAAATCGATCAATCACTTTGCTTGCGATCGCTTTGATTTCTTCAATATCAGATAATCCCGGTACAATAACGGTGAACTCATCTCCACCCATCCGAGCTACAAAGCTATTTTTAGGTAAGCAGCTTTTGAGCACCAGACCGGAATGACGAATGACTGCATCTCCAAAAGCATGACCAAACAAATCATTAATACGTTTGAAGCGATCTAAATCAATAAAAAATAACGTAAATGGTGAATGATGATTATCGACCATCGTATACATGGATAGTCTAGTTTCAAAAGAACGTCGATTCGCAAGCCCTGTCAATTCATCATGGTAAGCAAGGTGACGGATCGTTTCTTGATCTCTTTTGCGCTTAGTAATATTTTTGGCAATGGTATAAGCACCAGCAATTTTGCCATGGACAAAAATAGGAATAGACGTTAATGCAATTGATAATATGCGACCTTGCTCAGAACGTAATTCTAGATCAATCGTACTGGAATGTCCGCTTAATACTAACTCAAGGTGATCTTGAGCCAGAGTTTTCTGTTCCCCTTCTAATAGATCTGTAGCACGTACTCCAATTAAAGGCTTGCCTATTTCTTTAGACATTTTCTCTGCTCTACGATTGATGCCTGTAATCACACCATGAATATCAAATTCGATAACACTATCCGGGTTCTGCTCATACAATGAACTGTAGTATTGCTCCCGTTGTATCATTTCACGATTTTCTTTCTGCTCGCGTACAAAGATAAAACTATCAGGTATAGCATATAGACTGGTTGCTACAAAAATCATGAAGATATAAGGAATAAGGTACGATTTATCAGTCAATCCCATTTGTTCAAAAGATAATACGGAATATGCACAAATTAAAGGTATTCCTGCAAGCCCTATACCTGAAGTAACGATTCCAAAAATCATTGTAGGTGAACGTAGACCATGTTCCCGATTACGACTAGATAATGAAAATAAGCGCATAACCGCCAAGCAAATAGAAATAGCTATCGGAATCGTCATCCAAATCAATTCAGGATTCCACATTAAAAACCCTCGAAATAGATACAATGTATTGGCATAATCAAAAACTAAAATAGTAACAGCAACAATCATACTGGTCATAAAAAATTGCATGGATCCGCGCCATGAAGAAAATGCATACCGTGAAGCAGCATAGACTGCTCCATAACAACCCAAAATCGTAAATATAAGATGTAATCCATAATATTTCATCGTAATCGGTACATTCATTGATATAGGGATCAAAATATGAGACGTACTAAAAGCCAGTGCGCCAATAAGAGCAATTATTCGCTGTCTTTTTTTCATATTTTGATTACGCAACGAAGAGCTAGACCACGAAGAGCCAATAACTATGACAGCACAACCTACCATAGAAGCTAAAGCGGCTATACACACATATAACCAGTGGACGGGTATCGTCGTTTCCAAAATCGTATTCATTTTTCTGCCTCTTTCGTTACGTTTCTATGCTTCTATCTCTCATTAGTTCTTTAGACTAATTACTATGAGTCTTTTATCATATAAATTTAAACCAAAAGTAAAGACTTTAAACTCATTTTACATAAAAATTGTTAATAAAGTATGAAAAAATTTTATTTTTCGCTAATTTTCGCATAAAATTTTAAGTTTTTTTCGTTTATTTCATTTTAAAGCTGAAAATTAAATCAAAAGTCCTAATTTTCGGTATAAAAAAAGCAGACCAATATCAAATTGATCTGCTTTTGTAAATGCTATATTTACTTAAAATGATGATGTTATGGTTTGTAAAATCCCTTCCTGTGGAGTCACTCCGAATGCATGTGCCAGATCAGCTAGTTGTTGATCGGTAATTTTTTGACGAATCGAATGATTTGCGATAAGCATATAAATTTGAGCGGCTTTTTCAATCGTTTCAATCAGTCCAAAAGCTTCGTCGATCGAGTGCCCTGTGCCAAATATCCCGTGATGCGGCCATAATACAGCATGGTGATCCCTCATCTTCTGTGCTGTAGCTTGCCCGATCTCATTCGAGCCTGGAACCATCCATGGAATCACACCAATGCCATCTGGAAAAACAACAATACATTCAGTACACATTTCCCATAACGTTCTGGTGAACTGATTTTCATCCAGATCATGAACAAAACTCATTGCAATCACATTGGTTGCGTGATTGTGTATTACAACCCGGTGCTTAGGATCTACTTTTAACCGTTCAATATGACTCATAAAATGCGAAGGTAATTCGCTGGTGGGTACAGCACCATTTTTGAAACCCCATAATACTTCTAATTGCTCTCCATTAGCCGATACACGTAAAAGCCCCAAATTGGCTTCAGGATTATCAATCACATTTTTAAAGTATTTACCTGATCCGGTTACGATAAAGTACTTACCTGCCAATTCGTGTACAGCAAATGCAGGTTGAATCGTATATTTCACTTGCTGAATATCTATATACTGCTCTACTTCTGCTTCATCCAATATACAACTTACATTTCCACCATTACGTTCATCCCAACCGAATTTCCACATATTATAGGTCGTCTCTGCCATTTCACGTACAAAAGGAATATCGATCCCTACCCTTGACTGCTGTTGAGAAACTGTCACTGTGTTCATGTTACATCGCTCCTATTCAATATGGTTAGGATGATACATAAAGTAAAATGATGATTTAAACCCTTCAAATTCATACTTTGTGAAAATTAGAACTAACTTATAAATCAATATTAGCTCTAGCCTTAAATAAAGTCAACATAAAAAGACATAAATAAACAATAATAAAGATTAATACCCTTATTAAATGTTTGTTTATGTCTTTTTCACGATTCTATTCAGTTATCATATAGGATATGGCTTAATAAGATCATATCCATATTTTTGACGATTTATAGCTTCTTGTGCTTGCTTGGCTAATGCTTGTTCTCCTAGTGCTTGAGCATGTTGAGGACGAACAACACATACACCATCATCATCGCCTAGTACGATATCGCCGGGATGTACAGTAACACCACCTACACTAATAGGTGTATTCACTTCGCCTTCCAGCTCTAAGCTACGCGTTGTTAATGCGCTAGTTCCTAATGCAAATACTGGAAAGTTGAGTTCTCGCACTACTTTAATATCGGTAGCACAACCTGAGATGACTACGCCTGCTACTCCTTTTTTCATCGCTACATATGTACGAAATTCTCCCCAACAGGCTCGAAAATCATCTCCTGACATATCGACTACGATTACATCACCAGGCATTACGTGTTGTAGTGCATGCCTTATCGCCGTAGAATCCAGATGAGGAATACGTACAGTAACGGCATTACCTAACATTCGAATTGGGCGAAAAAGAGGCTGTATTCCTCGTAAAAAGCCAAAGTCGGTTAAATGTCCCAGTGTAGAAGGTTGAAGCTGTTTATAAAGTGTTTGTAACTCTTCAGTGAAGCCTTGTACTCGTGGCTCGATACGTATCATACCGTACCCCTCCTTATTTTTGTGTTGTCTAACTCTAGTTGAATGATCAGCATCTGCTTAGATCAACTTTTGCAAATTTTGGGACAGGTTGGACAATAATCTGTTGGAGCCGGTAATTCATAATGAGCACAACATGTTTTGCGTACACGTTGAGGTTGTTCTGAAAGAGGAACTACACGTTTGGGTGTGTAAAACTGAGCTAATGGATTACGCTTTTCGCCAAAACAATCAGCTGGTGCTTGCTTGGTAAGATAGTCTAGATCATGTTGTATGCGTTCCCGTTGATCTTCGCTGACTTCTTTTAATATCCGATTTTCATATAAGACATACACATAGATCGCTATATTTTCCCATAGTATCGTTCGTGAAATAGATGAGACTTCGGATATATTTTTTAAAATCGGTTGCAGATGGTCTGCAAAAATACGTCGTACAATATCTTCTCGCTGTTGTATGTACAGCTCATTATTTTCTGCATGTATGGATTGAAGTTCATATACACTTGGATCACGCAACCATAGATTAGGCATCCACGTTTTGCGTGTAGGCAATTGGAAATAAGCTGATTCTAACTGACAATTGTCGATAGTAAGAGAAAATGTTTTGCGATATACGCTCATGGCATACAACATAGGGCATACCATCATAAAAGCATAACGCTTTGAAAACATTGAAGCTGTAAGTGACCGTGAAGAAGAACGATACAATGGTTGTAGACGATCCAGATAGTCTGCACATTGCTCGGGGTCTAATAGTTCAGCAGAAGTAACACTATACGTATTATCTTCTGCGATCTGATCTGTTAATCTCAATTCTTGATTCAGATAGTTCCATTCTTCAGGTTCCCAAGTTGTAGGATTAGACAGAAACGGACTCATGTAAGATCCTCCCCTTTCCATAAGGTATAAGCATCGGTGTGCCGAACAAAGGATCACGTGCAATCTGGCAACGCATTTGAAACACCGATTGTACATTTTCGACAGTCATAATCTCTTCAGGGCTTCCTTGTGCGTAAATACCCCGGTCATGGACAGCAATCATATGATGGGCATACCTGCAAGCGAGATTCAGGTCATGCAGTACCATAACGATCGTGCGTCCTTCTCGTTCATTCAAGTCAAATAGCAAATCCAAAATTTCCACCTGATGGGTCATATCTAGATAAGTGGTGGGTTCGTCTAGCAATAATGTATCTGTTCCTTGCGCCAAAGTCATCGCAATCCAAGCACGTTGCCGTTGTCCTCCGGATAATGAATCCACTGTACGATGAGATAGTTCTAGCATATGTGTTAATTCCAATGCTCGTTGTACCGCTTGTTCGTCCTGAATCGACCACTGCTTCAGCCAACTTTGGTGCGGATATCGTGCTTGCTTCACCAGCTGTTCTACTGTTAACCCTTCAGGAGCAGAAGGGCCTTGCGGCAAAATAGACATCCGGCGTGCAATTTCTTTAGTGGAAATATGAGCAATTTCTTCGCCCGCTAATAATATCGATCCAGTATTAGGCTTAAGTAGACGTGCTAATGTACGCAAAATAGTCGATTTCCCACAGCCATTACTTCCGATCAATACCGTAATTTTACCTTTAGGAATATGCAAATGTAGATCTTCGATAATAGGATCTGCTCCATATGTGATTGTCAGATTGCGAGCTTGTAATTGATCCATCATATGCCCTCCTTTATATTCGAGATAACGTTCACATAGAGATATCTATAGGATCAAAAGCGATTGCGATTCTGATACAACAAATAGATAAAAAAGGGAGCTCCGATTGCCGCTGTAAATATACCTGCTGGAATATCAATTGGATAGAAAGCTGTTCGTGCGATCACATCTGCGACAAACACCAACAGTGCTCCAATTAACCCTGATGCAAGCGAAATGCTACCAAATGTACGCCCCACCCATTTACGAGCAATATGAGGAGCAATTAATCCGACAAATCCGACTGCGCCTACCACAGCAACAGCACTGCCCGCCAGAATAACGCTCAGTATCAACAGCAATAACCGATGCTTCTGTACACGTACACCTAACCCGAGTGCTACATCGTCGCCAAGTTCCTGGGAATTTAGACTACGGGCAAAATACAACAGCAATGGAATCGCAATTACGCATACAGGCAGAATCGAATACACACCACTCCATGTCGCTCCATAGACACTGCCGGTTAACCAGATATACACTTTGCTTGCTGTAAATGTAGAGCTAATGACTAGCATAAATGTCGTCATCGCACTCATCCCTGCGGATATCCCAATACCAATCAACACCAGTCGCATCGGTGTGACTCCATTTTGCCATGACAATAGATAGATCAGTGCAGATACGATCAACGCTCCCATAATGGCTGCTACAGGTAACCAGTCGATACTTAGATGAAATACACTACTTCCATACGAAAGAAATAATACCGCAGCTACAGAAGCTCCACCTGTAATCCCGATAATATCCGGCGAAGCTAAAGGATTGCGAATCATCCCTTGCAAAATAGCGCCAGACATCCCTAAAGCGGCACCAGCCAGTAACCCTACAACAGCACGTGGTAATCGTAATCGGTATAATACAAAATCGTATGCTCCTGAACTCTGACCGAATATCGCCCGAATAACTTCCCACGGATGTATCCATGTCTCTCCTATACCGATGCCTATTATACTGACTACGATAACAATCATTGTTAATATCGCCAGAGTACGAACAGATCTTTTTTCCAATTGCATATGAAATCTCGCAGATCGACTGCGTAATGTCCAATATCTAGGTTTGTTCATTTCCATGTCACTCCTTTACGAGCGATATAGAGAAAGAACGGTACTCCGATAAAAGCAGTAATCACGCCCAGAGGAACTTCTGCCGGTATAATCACTAATCGTGCAATCAGATCTGCTGTCATCAATAGTAGCCCTCCTAAAGCACCGGAAAAAGGAATGATCCAGCGATAGTCAGTGCCTACCAGTGCACGTGCCATATGCGGAATAAATAACCCTACAAATCCGACAGCTCCTACAATCGCTACCGAACCACCTGCAAGAATCACAATAGTCAGACCCATGACTATTTTGAGCAATACTACTCGTTGCCCCATACCTTTAGCGATATCTTCACCGGTTACAAATAAATTAATAGCCCGGCCCATACCTAATGCAGTCACACCCGCTATAGTCAATAACGGAAGCACAGGCTGTAACATTTCCAGTGTTCGTCCACCGATCGCTCCTGCTAACCAGAAAAGCACATTTTGCATTCCTGTTTCATTTAATACCAGCATCGCCTGTGTAAATGAAGTAAATAACGCTAAAATAGCTGATCCTGCCAGAACTATCTTGATCGGTGTTAATCCATCACGTCCAATAGACCCCAATCCATAGACGATAATAGCGGCTACTAATGCTCCTGCAAAAGCAAACCACATCAATTGTGTCATGTCTGATATCGAAAACATCAGACTCGCGACCACTACAAAAAAGATAGCTCCTGCATTAATCCCAAATGTACTGGGTGAAGCTAATGGATTACGGGTCAATGCTTGCATCAATGCGCCTGCAATCGCCAGACTTGCACCTACGACTAACCCGATAATCGCTCGTGGCAACCGTTCGGTATGTATCAATACATCTGCTGTCGATTCAGGATTGTAATGCAGAAAAGCATTAACCACTTCTCCCCATGATGCAAAGGTTCTTCCTAACATTTGGCTGATCCCAAGGCATACTACACATAGTAGTAAAGTAATAATCAGACTCCATATTTTGGCTGTATTGCTTTTGAATAAAACCAATAGACATTCACTCTTTCATCATTACATTTCGTGAAGTGAGTATCATTCTGACTCACTTCTATCGCTAAATAGTAGATGTGATAAAAGGAGAAGCAGGTGATGTCGCTACCTGTTCTCCTCCTTATGATTACTTGGTTTGAGGTTTCTCTAATTTGTAGATATCATACAATTCATCTAACATCAGACCTGCAGAGATATAACCACCTGCTAGATTCCAATTGACTTCATTTACTTTGTAAATTTGATTGTTTTTGTAGGCTTTTAAGTTTTTCCATAATGGATGCTGTGTCCATTGTTGATAATTTTGTTCGATAGCTGCTTTGTCTGTTCCTGAATCAAATACAAAGATTGCATCGGCATCCATATCAGGAATACTTTCTTTCGAATTGACTTTGATTCCCCATTCTTCTTGCTCTTGCGCCGCGGGGCGAGTGAATCCAAGTTCTTTCAATATCAAGCCTGCATACCCCATATAATAAATGCGAGCATGATCTGCACGGAAGTTTACGATCGAAGCTTCAATCGGTAAACGGTCGCCCATTTGCTTTTTGAAATCAGCTACACGATCTTCCCACGCTTGTAGCAATTGTGTACCTTTATCTTTTTCATTTAAGACCTGACCTACTAGATCGACTGTTTTTTTCCAATCGTACACTTGATCCACCATAACGGTTGGAGCAATTTCAGATAACTGAGCATACGTAGCTTCATTGCGGAATTTAGAACCGATAATCAAATCGGGCTTTAAATTATAGATTTCTTCTAGATTAGGTTGGGTTTCTAATCCCACTGTAGGTACGCCTACCAGATCTTTTTTCAAATAATCATAAGCAGGTTCACCTGTATGTGCTTCTACTATGCCTACAGGTTTGACACCATAAGCGACTAACACATCGGTTGCTCCTTGATACAAAGTCACAATCCGTTTCGGTGTTCCTTTGACCTCGGTGGCTCCCATTTCATGTTCAATCGTACGTACAGATGAATCAGCGCTTGCATTGTCACCTGCTGCTTGAGCGGTAGGCTCTACTGCGCCGTTATTCGTATTTGCACCACAACCTGCGAGGATAATCACGAGAGTCATCATGATGCATAACATATGTATACCTTTAAACGATTTCAACATGGTCTTCGATCTTCCTTTCTGCTCACTACAATTGATATTGATTCTCATTATTAATTATAGTGAACGTTTATTCCTTTAACATGGACAATTCAGTCTAGTCCTTGGAATAATCCGTCATTTGTCGTTTTTATCCAAAAACAATTGACGCACTTTTTCTAACAGCATAAGGTGTGAATATGAGTTATAACAGGTGTGCATATGCTGAGTCGTATACATTTCGTATACAGATTGCGTCTGTACTGCTTGGAGACGTTGCCATAATGGATCTGCACATAAACGGAAAATACCTTGCTCAATACCTGCTTGCATCCCTACAGTTCCATCATGTTGAAAAGGAGTCATTAAGATACAATCTGCATCATAATGAATTAATTCTTCGGGTTGAATTTCATAGTAATGAGCGATATTCTCGACCCCAGCAGGCATGATGAACCCAAGATCGTTATACAATACAGACCCCAGATTACGCTTACCATAAATACAGATTTTACTCTCTCCAACACCAAGAATAAGCAATGAGCGTTGACCGAATTTATTTTTCAATTGTTGACGTAATAATTGAGCGATATCTGCATATTGTTCTAACCAGACTTGCGCTTCTTGATCTTTACCTACGATTCGTGCAATTGTCTGAAAATGAACACGCCAGTCTTCAAAAAAAGGCAATGTGATCGTGGGTGCAATCTGCTCATACATTTTTTCTTTTTGCGACTTTTCAAAATCTCGAAATTCGCAGGTCACGATCAGATCGGGCTGAGCATTCATTAATTTCTCCAGATCAGGCTTGTTGTCGCCTATCGGAATCGTATGTTCAAATTGAGTTGTTATGGGATAGGCATTGTTAATCACTGCTGCATAGGGTTCTATCCCAAGCGCTACCAGATGACCGGTTAACAAATGTTTAAGTGAAGCGATTTTGTTAGAATACCGGATATTATGAATATAGGATTTGGGCGAACGACCTGTGACTGCTTTGAATTTGCGACTAAAATAAAACTCATCACTAAATCCCACCTGCTGAGCTACCGAGCGAAAAGAATCGTTAGAAAGAAGGAGCACTTGCTTGGATTGTGTAATCCGAATTTCAGTGAGATGCTCCATCGGGCTTTTACCGACTACTTTTTTGAAAGCACGCGAATAATAATCTGCACTCATCCCTGCAATCTCTGCCAATTGATTGCGAGTAATCGACGTCGCATAATGCTGTTCCATATGATCCAATGTAGCGGCTATCGCTTGATTCATATCAGGCTTCTGCTCTTGAGCATCTTCTTTGAACAAATGGATTAACAATTCTTGAAAAATAACATTGGCTTTCATCTGATCCCATAGATTTTCTTGATCATGCTTATCTTGAATCTCACGTACACGATCGGCAAACCAGCGAAAATGAGCCACATGCAGTTCATACAATCCGAGTAATTCAATCGGTACAAAGTGCCCTTGTCCGTCAGGCTGTAATACATGAAAAGAAAGAATATAGTATTCGGTACGACTATCGCTTTCAATCATTATTTTGAGCGAAGCATGTGGAGGTACCAAAAACACTTTTTGCTGATGTAGATCATAACGGTTACCGTTAATAATAATCTGCCCTTTGGCCTCTTTAAAAAGTAAAAGACTATGCAATGTGGCATCGTAGCGTGGTAACACTTGATCCGCATATTGCACAGTCTGTAATTTATAGATATAGGAAGGAAATTGTCGATACTGATCTAATACCTTACTCATCACTCGTCGCCTTTCTACATAGATTGAGAATAATTATCATAATTCTGAGAACTATTCTCATTATATAGATTTAGACGAAAAAGTAAATTGTTGTAGCAATTGACGCTAGAAATTACAACTGTAAAAATGGATTCTGAATCGTACTTTGACCGGATGGCATACTTCCCGGTACACCGGCTTGTTCTAACAAAGGCTTCACAACCAATTTAAGTGGCCATTCTTCTTTTTCGAATAAAATAGAATAGATCGCTTGTCTCACTTCTACCGCAAAAGGAACTTCATGTAACTGCTCTCGCAATTGATCTCGCAGTATATTCCACAATAATTTCTCTTCGATATTATACACGGTAGATAGCGCATCTATAATCGCATACAGATTGACTTGTATCCCTAACGTTTGCAAGTAAAAGATCAATTCTTCAGGTGTGTCATTGTACAGGCTATTAGAGTAACCCGGACGAATCATATATTGAGGATCGTCTATTCCTTGTTGCTGAAGCCATGGTAAATGAAGCCGTACAGAATCATGATCTCGTAACAGCATCTGCTTCATATATCCATGTTGCCAGACTAATACGCTGTTCTGTCCATGCAACTCTGGCATTAATCCTAAGCGGAATAATCGTAAATTGATTTGGAAAAAAGTCTGGCAGACTTCGCCAAATAAGATACAAATCGATTCTTGATTAACATCCAGATCACGAACCTTCATCCATTCATCAAAAAAGTGTCCTTCACGTGGTGCATTAGTAGATACAGGTAACACTACCGAGAGAGCAGACATCGGCAATAAACGTGTACCTTTTTCCCCTGTGATTAACGATGTTGGATAGGTGCGCACCATTGCTGCTAGATGTCTGGGTTCATCATCAAATAAACTTCCTGCTTCAGGCATATATGCCCACCAGCGACGTTCATCACAAAGAAATAACTGTTGTGCCAATATAGGATCACATTTTAATGCTTGTTCTAACATGCGTTGTCCACGTTGCCCATTAATTAATTTGACAGCTGGCAGATAACGAGAAGCCCCTAATGAAAAGACGCTAAGCGGTAATTTAATATAATGCGGGCTATCATTTACAGGAGATAGTGACCGTACAGAAGATGTAGCTTCAAAAAGACCCAGTTGAAGCTGAAGATCGACCCAATCGCCTTGTGCTTGTGCTGTTCTCAAATAGTGAGGCAGATTATGCTGTAATTGCCACGGATGAACAGGAATCGCTATATATTCATTCGTATTCAATCCTTTGTCCTCAATCGCTTGGATCACTTGCTGTTGTTGGTCTAACGATAAAAGATCAGTCATTGGTTCTGATAGATCGCAAGCTAATGTGCTATCTTGGCGATAATCATAAAGCTGATAATCGAGCACTGTTCTGTCTACAAGCGCTTCCCCTTCCATCACCAGATTGCGCTTTATAGCGACCCATGATAACGAGATCGGCTGTGCAAATTCTGCACTATATTGACGATAATTTTGCTTATCTAATCCTACTTTGGCTTTGGATACAGGATGAAAAGGTCGATCTCTTAAAGAAGCATACCGCTCCATCTGCTGAAAAAAGTCACTGGCAGACCGATCAAACCATGACTCTTCAGATAGGGAATGATCTAACGACCATGTGGTCTGCTTTATTGTCTCCTCTAATAATTGTACAAATCGCTTCACTCCCGGTTGTTCGCGGTAAGTGGCTGTTAGGCATTGATCATTGACTATTTTCATCAATTGAATGGGTGTTAATGGAGTGATCTGTAGTAATGGTGCATTGTGATCTGTTGTACATGTAGTTGAATAACGAATAGCATAGACATGCGTATCGGTTAGTTCTTTTGCAGATAATGAGGCAGGTCGCGCTGTAGCCCGTTGCTTATACGAATGTATAGTTACACTGGCGGGAACATAACGATACGGTTGCACAATCGCTGATTGTACAGGGAAAATAACCATATATTGTGGTTGATCTATTCGTTGAGATGAATCAGATAATGTGGATGGCTCAATTGATAAAACTGGAATTTCCCAGTAATACCACAAGTTATTTTGCAATAGAGAGGTATCTGTTATAGAAGAAAGAACAGATAATATGTCTTCTTTTTGTGACTTATGCTGTTCTGTTAAAGTAGAGATCAATTTTTGCTTTAATTGTTCTGTAGATAATAGTTGCAGTTGATCGTTAGACCAGAATCCTTCGGCTAGCAATGTGTTTATCAGATCTTGCATCACCTGTTCTGAAGCTACACTTTGCTTGATTTGAATCTCAGTCTGCTCTAAATCTGTGTATGCTGGAGTAATCGATTGCTCAGAGACAAGTTGAGCTTTATTAATATTAAGTGGTTCTAACACTTCATTCCAATTCATAATGATTCATAACCTCCTGTGTGATGATCGATATAGATCATATCGGGATGAGGATGACTTAGAAAGTCATGGTGCGATATCGTCCATGCATACGCACCGGCAATCGAAAACAAAACAATATCTCCTACAGCAATCTGTTCTAGTGTTACCTCTTGAGCAAGGATATCTTTGGGTGTGCACAGTTCACCTGCCAGTGTAAGAGTGACTTGCTCTTGACGGGGACGTTCAAACGGATAATCCCACTGCTCTATCGCTATCATTTGAAAAGGTTGATTGTGTCCCCATGAGACAGGTAAACGAAAATGATGAGTCCCTCCACGTAAAATCGCATAATGCTTATCATGATTACATTTCAGATCAATCACTTCTGACGCATAATAACCTGCATGAGCGACTATATATCGACCCGGTTCAAAAATCAGTTCTACGCCAGGCAATACTTCTTCGTTCCAGATATGATGTAGTCCATTGATAAATGTCTCCCATTCGAAATGACGATCTGGTTCTGTATAACAAATACCAAATCCTCCGCCAGCATTAAGGTATTGAATAGACAAGTTATATTCACGAATCCAACGACTCACCGATTGAATATACATATGAACCAGTTCTACATGTAATTGAGCATCCAGATTATTAGATACCGAATGCATATGGAATCCTGCTAACGTCAACTGTGGCAAAGATTGTACTAATTGGATCGCTTCTCCGATCTGTACTTCATCGATCCCAAATTGCGTCGGTTTCCCACCCATCGTAACCGTACCTGTAGGAATACTTTTTCTTAAATTAACACGTAGTAGAATCTGAACCGTTTTATTTTTTTGCTCCGCTATCCATGCGATTCGGCGGATTTCATGTACACTTTCAGCATGAATAAGCATCACATTGTGATCAATCGCTTGTTCAATCTCGATATCTTTTTTACCCGGCCCACCAAAAATAATATGAACGTCTGGATCGATTAAGCGAATCGCTTGCACTTCTCCGATCGATGCCGTTTCAAAACCATCTACGATTGGCGCTAATGCTTCAATCATACGTGGATCAGGATTCGCTTTGACCGCATAAAATAAATGCGTGCCTGCTGGCATATCGGCTACTTTGGAACGTGTACGCTCACGTAATGTATTGAGATCATAAATAAAAGCACATACTGGTTTTCTAGATATGACATGAGGATCGCGATTGGCTTGTTCTGCTGCTCTTATTCGATAGACTTCATCCATAATCGAAGAAGGCGCTTGCGCTATATATGGAGCATACGATTGAGTAGTATTTGAGTTCAACATAAAGCCTCCTTTGCGTGCTGAATATCTATAATGCAATTACGATAGATCATTGATGATTGTGCGATTGTTCTTTGGAAGGGATAGCAGAAGCTACAGGAAATTGAGTTAATTTACTTTGTAACGCACGAAAAGCTATTCCACGTTCATCTCCTAATACGTAAGCCTGTACTCCTTTTCCTTGCCAGTAATCATATTGATCCGGTTGACGAGGAATTGCGCAATAAGGGATCTGTTGTTCAGCGGCAACTTGTTGAATATGATCCAATGCTTGACGCACATGAGGATGCTCGGTCTGCCAAGGTACACCATAAGATTGTGATAGATCAGCTGCTCCTTCAAGCACCATATCGACTCCTTTTACACTTAGAATCTCATGGATGTGTTCGACTCCTTTGACCGTTTCAATCATCGGTACAATCATGATTTCTTGATTCGCTCGATCCATATAATCCACTAGATTGTCTCGTCCAAAAACACCCGGTCGCCCGCTATTCATACTGCGTTGACCGATAGGAAAATATTTAGCCGCTTGAATCACGGCTTCGATCTGTTCTTTAGTTTCTACTTGCGGAATAACTATTCCCATTGCTCCGCTATCCAGAACACGTAAAATCACTTTGGCATTGATTTCAGGGATACGTACCAGTGGTGTAATCCCAGATTGTTCAGCCGCACGAATCATATGTTCAACCGTTTCAGGATTGATCATCACATGTTCCATATCAATAATTACAAAATCAAAACCGGCATAAGCGATCATTTCAACCATAATTGGTACAGGCACAGAAGCGATCAATCCAAATACTGTCTGCTGTTGTGCTAATTGCTGGCGTAGCCGATTGGACGTTAACATGTGGATTGTCGGTAAGCATATAATGGGTTCATTCCATCTTTGAAATGAAGCTCACCATCTCCGAACAATCTTCTTTTGGTTAATTCTTCGATTAATACTGTCTCCGCAAACAGATCAAAACAATCAAACCGTTCTTGATGCTGTGGATGGTCATGCTGATATTGATGGATAATATCGGCGGTCATTTTCCAGAATGATTGTTCGGATAACTGATAATGCTGTTCCAAAAACATACACATTTCTGTAGCTGCAATAAAAAAGAACGCATCATAAGAGAAATCCCGTACATCATCAGGGTTATTCGTTTGGATAAATGAATTACGATTGATCTTTGCATGACTTGGCGGTTCTGGCGTTAGATCAGGGCATAATTCAGGTTCTACCAGATGTGTCACTGAGAAACGCACACCGTCATGAAAATCTTTGAGTGCAATACGTGTAGGTAATCCATCATGATGAATCAGAATAATATTTTGACCGTGTGATTCCATTCCAATTCCGTGCGCATATAACATATGAATAATAGGAGTAACCGTTGCTGTTAACATGGCATATGTCCACCGTTCTACTCCATATTGCTGTATCCACGGATCGATCAGAGGTACACCGCTTGGTTGCACATGACATAATCCATTGAAAGGAACACCGTCTTCCCCTTCTTTTAGATACGTATGCAGACTTTCACGCCAGATCGTTCCTAATGAACCATAGGTCTGTGACTGTCGATATTCGGGCAACTTTTCATAATTGAAAGTGATTCCAGCACGCTCACGTAAAACTACAAATCCAAGCTGACGGGCAGTCTCGTTATGTTGAATCAATCGAGTTAACCAATCTGTAATCATCGCTCCATTAAGAACGGTATGCCCTGCTAATATACGAGCAGTTGATGTATTGGTAATACTTAATGCCATTTTCAAATAAGGAGCTTCAGGTCTTGTTCGATTGCCTAATGTACGAATCGATTGCTGAGCATAATAAGCATCATTTCCAATTCCGAGCGGAACGATCTGTTGACTGGCTAGTTCACGGTAAAAAGCCGATACAATCTTATTCTTCCACTGCCACGGATGAACAGGGATCAAGTGATAATCTTCTATATTCAATTGTTGCTGTTGTAAAATCTGCTGAAATTGATTCCATTGCTTGGTGCCTAATGATTCCTGCATAAATGAATCGTGATCTTCGACTGTAGTTGAAAAAGCAGACAAACTGTATTCTTTAGCCACCGCTAACCAAATCGGGTACAACGATTGTTGAAATTCTGGCCCATACTGAGCATTATCTTCTAACGTAAAACCGATTCTAGATTTATAACAAGGATGGTATGGATGACCGTCTTTGATCTGCCCTTCCAGCTGATCATAATAAGACTGTTCTGTTGAGAATACACTTTGTTGTACATATGCTTGAGATTGTAAATCTTTCAATAATGTCTGTTCTAGTTCATTACGGAATTGTTGTAGCTTCTCCCCTTGTTGTACTTGTTGAAGTACTTCATTCAAAAATTCATGCAGATGTGCTGTCTGTTGTTGTCCGTCTGTCGCTATTCGTATAACAGGAACTTGCTCTAATCTTACTCTGCCAAAGCTCACCATCCGCTTACCCGTACACAT
Source organism: Paenibacillus sp. PK4536 (assembly GCF_028594455.2). Taxonomy (NCBI): domain Bacteria; kingdom Bacillati; phylum Bacillota; class Bacilli; order Caryophanales; family Paenibacillaceae; genus Paenibacillus; species Paenibacillus sp. PK4536. The sequence goes on along the minus strand of NZ_CP126313.1, from coordinate 3,626,735 downwards.
ATACTGCACCTTTTGTTGATCTGTAGTTACACCGACTATAGTAAACTGCTGATAAGCTTTTGGCTCTGATAAGCTAGAACGTATTTGTTGCTGAGACATTTCAGTCTGAAGATAAGGAAGAATATCTTCATAGATGATTGCTTGCATTAATTGACGAATAATTCGCTGTTCTACTGCTGGAAAATGTTCTGAATGGAGTGCTTTGATCATATCAAAAGGATCAGTCGATTGTGTCAATGATAAGGCTGAATACGTAGGTAATTGTTGTGTAAACGTCATTATTTCACCTCGGATTAAGTTAGTCATACCTATAGAGATTGGATGTTGGAACGTGTCCGTAAAATTTGCATGAATTGAGTGACATTATTCTTCGTTTTTATCAACTTTTAGCTAGATATAAAGGATTCGGAATAGCGATAAATGAAGGATGATCGCCTTTGGCTTGAAAACAACTGATAAAGTTAGCTTTAGCGGGTAACGTTTTTACGTGTAGTAAAGATTCAATATGATGGCAAAGAGAACTATTTCCTTCTAACGCTGCTTGGGTTCTCCATGTTAATAATTGTTGTTGTACTATATTCCAATAGTGCTGTTCACTACGTTGTTCATAGGCGGCTATGGTGTGAATCAATGAACCTAAATGATTGACTACAAAATAGTATCCTGTTCTTAACCATGAAGTCTCGTGATCATATAGCACATGACTATCCTGTTCGATTAACGGTTGAATCCATTCCTCTACGGATGGACATGTTCGATCAATACTGACTCCTTCCAGATCGCGTACATAATAACAGTCTGGCATCCCGTCTTTGAGCGAAATTAATGAATTTTGCAGATGGGCTTCAAAGCTTATCCCGTAATCCGTAAAAACACGTAATAACGATAAAAGAGTGATCTCTGTATACTTTGACAACCATGTTGATAAATGTGGAACTGTATCTTTTGCATGTTGACGAATTACTGATATTAATTTGGGTTCATTAGTGTTGGGCGCTGTTTCCAATAGGGAAGCTACAACATACGTATGCTCAGGATCAATCTGTTGTGGACGATAAATGACAGTCATGGCAGCAGTCCATTGCTCTTGCTGCGCCAAAGTCATGGCTGTCAATGAGTTAAACTGGTTGTCGGTAGCTGATTTGCTATCATTTACTTTATGATTTTCCGCTAGATCGTCTGTCCATTGTGTACTTAACGTACCGACTTTTACTGAACTGTAGCCTGTTTCTGTTAACACTTTAAAATGATTCGATTCTATCGCTGTCCGTTTATGATGAATAATGCGTGCAGCGTCGATAGTCCGCTTGGCTTGTTCTATTGTATTTTCACGAATAAGATTCGTTATTCGGATATGCAAGGGTAACTTATAACCTCGATGGTCTTTGGGATTCCAGACTGTTCTGACCGAAGAAGTCGGATATAGTTCATCACCTAGTGACCCTAACAATACCAAATACTGAGACTGTATCGCTTGCTCCACGATAGGAAGCGTCTGAATATACTTTGCTTGCCACGGATGCATTGGTAAAAGGTGATATTGATCTGCCTGTACACCTTTTGCATGTAACAGGTCTGTTGCTTGCTGATATATAGCAGGTGAGATTGCTTCTTGTCTGGTCTGCTCATCTAGCCAGTGTTCCTCGATATAGATCGACTGTACCGCAATATAAAACAACTGAAAGCTAGCTCCCATTTCTGGACTATACAATGCTAATTCAGGGATAGCGAATCCTTCTGAACTTTTGGGAAATGGATGAAAAGGATGCCCTGCAATCAGTGACTGTTCCGAATAGATATAATTGTTACGATCTGAACCGTGATCAGCAAGATGATGATCATAGTAATATTCCATTTTGGTCAGACTGTTTCCGATGCGATCTACCATTTGTTGCTTCTGCGAATCTCTTGCCTTACTATCTGTATAATGACTTACTTCTTCGATCATATAATTGATCAACTGATAGGCCGTTATAATCGCTGGAGATTGCTCTTGTTCAATACACACAAAATAATAAATATAATGATGCTGACCGATCAGGGAATAATACGTCACCCCTGTCTGTATCCATCGCCCGGTAAAAGGAAGCTGGATCAGTATCATGTCATACGATTCTTCGATATTGATATCTAATCTGGATATCATTTTGTTGTGCAGTAAAGGGAACTTCTCAATCACGGCTGAAATTCTAGGGTCAAATTGTTTCGTTTCTCGTAAATAACTATTGAGTATCGCTTGAATACTTGCAGCAAGCGCCCACTTTTTGGCATCTAAAATAGGATTTTCTGTTAATTCAAAGTCTTTACTATACGTTGTTTGTTGCATTAATTTCTGATTTTGATGGATATCTACAGAAGACACATTATGCACTCCTTTTCATATGATGGATAGGCTCAGAAGATGTTACCGTCTGATGCATGAAGAAAGCCGCTGGAATCGTAAATAAAATGATTATACTTAACACCCAGAATCCCTGATTGATCGTATGCAATGTGCTAAAGGCATCTGAATGTCCATCAGCTATAAGCTGAGTCCGCCGAACTTCATAATAGACTGAAATGATCACAATTCCGAGTGAGGAAGTCATTCTTCGAATCACATTATTCATGGCTGAGCCTTGAGATACCAACTGATCAGGAATTGCATTTAACCCTGCTGTCGTGACAGGCATATTCGATAATCCCAACCCTACTCCGCGCAACATCATCAGTACAAAAATGATCCAGATTGGTGAATTAACTTGCAACATACCCAACATCGCAGTCGTAATACAAGTCATAGATAAACCAATCAATACAATCATTTTCGGCCCTTTACGATCAAGATGTTTGCCTGCAATTCGGACAAAAATACCTGTGAAAATCGCTGAAGGTAAAAATACCAATCCGGTCATCATTGCACTATATCCATATACATTTTGTACCAGTAAAGGAACCATAAAAATCGTAGCAAACATCGCAATGGCTTGTACACTGACTACCACGACACTAAGCGTATAAGTCGGAATATTGAAGATACGCAGATGCAGTAATGGTTGTTCTTTGGTTAACTCCAAACGAACAAAAATAATAAGCAATACAACTCCAACACCCAGCATCACAAGATTAGACCCTAACCATATATCTGCCAGATGCTTCATTTGACCCAGTGTCCATAAAATAATGCCAACTCCCAGCGTCACTGTAACAAATCCGCTCATATCAAATGTTCGCTTCCGATCAGGTGTCGTATGTGGCAAATACTTAAGCCCGATCAGTAACCCGAGCAATCCAGTAGGTACATTCATCCAAAATAAAGATTGCCAGCTTCCCCATTCGATCATCATTCCTCCGACTGTGGGGCCAATAGCAGGTGCAACCATAATCGCAATGCCCCAGATTCCTGTCACACGACCACGTTCATTTTTGGGAAAAGCATCGAACATAATCGCTAGTGATAGCGGAATCATCAATCCCCCTGCAATCCCTTGTAGCCCGCGAAAGCAGATCACAGATAACAAATTCCATGAAAATGATCCAAGTACAGACCCGATAATAAACAGGAACAGTCCGAGCAAATAAATTCTTTTTTTACCAAATCGATCACCCAGATATCCTGTTAATGGCATCGTCATTCCCATACCTAGCAGAAAAATAGTAATAATCCAACTGGTGGAACTGGCACTACTCTGAAAAACGTTCATCAATTCAGGAACAGCTGGATTGAGCGAACTGTTATTCAAAATGACTGTAAATGTTCCTAATAAAATACTACATAAAATCATCCATTCCGCAGAAATAGCCAACTTATATCGATGCTTGATCATTACACTGTAGAAGTCTGTAACGTTTGATACGCTGTAGTGACAGCTTCACCAAAAATACGAGTGACTTCTAATACTTGCTCTCTTGTAATAATAAGGGGTGGTAAAAACCGCATGACGGTAGAATGTCTTCCTCCTACTTCTAGAATCAGTCCACGTTTCAAACATTCTTGCTGGATCAAGCTTGCTAATTGTGGATGTGCTGGATAATGCCCTAGATGATCCATGATGTGCTGATCATTTACAATTTCCACTCCAATCATTAATCCACGACCACGAATATCACCAATACAACCCACTTGCTGTTGAATCTGCTGTAACTGTTCTACCAATAACGATCCCATATCAGTGACATGCTCAGGCAAATGATGTTCACGAATATAACGTAATGTTGCAAGTCCTGCTGCCATCGCCATCTGGTTACCACGGAAAGTACCAATATGTGCACCTGGATTCCATTGATCCAAATCTTTGTTATAGATAACAACAGATAATGGCAAGCTTCCTCCGATAGCTTTGGACAATACCAATACATCAGGAATAATACCTGCATGTTCAAAAGCATACAATTTGCCTGTCCGACCAAGCCCTGTCTGTACTTCATCAATAATTAATGGAATATTGCGTTCTTGTGTAATACGACGCATTTCACGAATCCACTCTACAGGAGCAGGAATAGAGCCTCCTTCGCCTTGTACCACTTCAAAAATCATTGCACATGGCGATACAATGCCACTCTCAGGATCATCCAACAAATTTTCGATATAACTACTACTGATCTGATGCGTCTGTTCTCCGCCTATTCCGAAGGGGCAACGATATTCATACGGATACGGCATAAAATGAACATCAGGAATCAATCCATTCACACGTTCTTTTTGCCCTAATGTTCCACTAAGACTCATTGCGGCATGAGTCGATCCATGATATCCCCCTTGAAAAGATAAAATACTACGTTTACCTGTAGCTGTTTTGACTAACTTTATCGCCGCTTCGATTGCATCTCCTCCGGTAGGGCCACAAAATTGAATTTTGGCATTTTGGGCAAAAGATGGCGGAAGACTTGCAAATACTTCTTCTACAAACTGTTCTTTGAGGGGTGTAGTCAGGTCTAAGGTATGCAACGGATGCTTGCTGTTTAGTAATTGCTGAATCGCTTCGATCACAACAGGATGATTATGTCCAAGAGCTAATGTTCCTGCACCTGCTAAGCAGTCATAGTATACTTTGCCATCCATATCTGTAATATGAATCCCTTCAGCTTCTTTGATGACAATTGGTAATCGGCGTGGATAGGAACGAGCATTAGACTCTCTTTCGGATTGGCTTTGCAAATAACGTGTATTTTGAGATACGGCTGAATCTACTGTTTCTATCATCATAATCGCTCCTTTGATATTGATAATCATTTTCAATTAGGCACTTCTCTAGTATATGGAATAAATTTCTAGACTCCATAGACATTTACGTCCTGTATTTGTACAAATACTACATCTTCATTTTTAGGAATCGCGATCAGACAAAAAAAGACGACTCTATAAGAGAACTATAGAAATCGTCGATACAACAAATTAGCTATTCATTTTTCGATATGTCCATGTATGAATAAGCTTTTGATATTTCTTTTCGTTGGCAGAATGAGGGTCATTTTCGCTAGATGATAATGTGGATTCTATCGTAATCTGTTGGTCGATCCATTGGCCTGTCAACCAGCTATAATGCTTGTCTACAGGTAAAGCGATTTGCCAATCGTATTTATTACTAGCTGAATCTGTAGCTTCATAATGTCGCCACTCTACTGCTGTCCAATCGATCCATGCAGTCGATAATGCAACCGGTACATGTGGAATCAGGCTACCTGCTCTGACCAGTATAATGATCGGAATGATGGATTCTTCTATATGATGCCATGTAGAGCCTGCATATCTCTTACCTGTCTGGTAATCGATCCACTCTCCAGAAGGAGTATACACCTCTCTAGCTGTCATTCCTTGTTCTAACATCGGAGCAATTAACAGATCTGTTCCTAGCAAATACTGATCTTCAATCTGCCATACACCCGGTTCATCTGGATATTCAAGCAATAGTGGACGCAGTAATGGAATACCTTGTTCAGCACTTACAACCGATTGTGTATAAATATAAGGCATCAGCTGATATTTTAATTCGACTGCTTTTCTAAAATCTTCGACAAACTCTTCATCATAATGCCACGGCTCTTTGGGAGGTGCTCCATGACATCGACTATGCGACGTCAACATTCCAAAAGGCATCCAGCGTCGATACAATTCTCGCGGACTTTGATGGACAAATCCACCGATATCATGACTCCAAAAAGTAAAACCACTCAACCCCAACGACATTCCTGCTCGCAAAGAAGCTGCCATGCCATTATCCGTATTTTCAACATCACCGCCCCAATGTAAAGGATACCGTTGACTGCCTGCCCATGCGCTACGTGCCCAGATAATCGATTCACCAGTGACTTTTTGCGTAATCTCAGATACTGCCTGATTATAGCGAAGAGGATACAGATTATGCTCTTTCCATCCATTTTGACGAGAATAATACGAACCATGAATCGGTGCACTTTCTCCAAAATCGACTTTGATTGCACTTACACCTATATTTAATAATCCTGCAATCTTTTGTTGATACCACGCTACGGCTTCAGGATTGGAAAAGTCTAAAATAGCATCTTCCCCTGCAATATAACCATTGCCATCACTAATCGCATAACCTTTGGCAATAATCTCTTCATATAGCGGATTAGAAGGCATAAAATAAGGATACTGCCATAAGCTAATCCGATATCCTTGCTCACGTAAATCCGTAATCATTTGCTCTGCATGATCAAAGCGACTGGTCGAAAATTGATAATCACAACGCCAATCATGCTCAAACCAACCGGTATCCAGATGAATGACATCACAAGGAATTCGGTGCTCTTGCAACTGACTAGCGACTTCCCTCACTTCTTGTTCGGATTGATACGTTATACGACTCATCCACAATCCGAAAGACCATAATGGTGGAACAGTAGACTTCCCTGTTAAGGATGTGTAACTAGACAGTATTTGTTTGGGTGTGCCGAAAAAGAAAAATAAATCCAGTTCATCTTCACCAATATAGATCGTATTGGTTCCATCAAAATGATGCCCTACATCACAAGTCATCGGACAGCTATGATGAAAAAACATCCCATAACCTCGATTACTCCATAACAATGGAATAGGCTTATACATATCTGCGGTCTGCGCGCTTAAAGGATCATATGTAAACCAGTTAAACTTTTGTCCGCGTTTATCCATTTTCAAAAAGGATTCGCCACCTCCATATAATCGTTCTCCTGGAGATAAAGCAAAACTTGCTGCCAGACTACGATTCATATCTTTCGCCGATCGGATAAAACAAAATGGAGTTGGGTCAGAGCTGAGAATAGAAGCTTGATCTGCCATATGATGTGTGCGTGTTAATAATTTTCCTGTAGCATCTCGAAACTCTATCCGCCACGGCCGATATACTATAGTTACCGAGCCATAAGCACTTCGATACGTCACATGATCATTATCCTGTTGTTCGATAATCCAATCTTGACTAACAGGTATTTCTTCCTCTGTAAGCATCAGACTATGACGGGGTTCTAAAGTGGGCTTACGAACGGTTAATCGAATCCGAACTGTCTGTGCATCAACAAATTCCAAGCGAAAAGGAAAAGAAGGTGATTCGGTATAGGCAGGAAATTCCCACGATTCTGTGGCTGTAAAAGGCAATGTGTATTTACCAAAATCCAATCTAGGCTTACGTGCATACCGTTCCCAATGTATCTCGCCGGTAGCTGTTTCGGGATTGAAATGTTCGATATGCATCCCCATAAAATAGGTATTTTCAATCTGTCCAAATGCTTTGCTCATATCAATAGGTTCACAAAGTAATGCTGTATCATATAATCGAATCATTCGTAGTTATCCTCTCACTATTTATTTAATTGATAACGTTTACATCTTAAAATATTGTATACTTTTGTATAGATTCAACCTACTCTAATTCTATGTAGTATTCGCACAATATTACGATCATCGAAGTACATCAAAATAAAATATATGCTCTACCGTATCGCTTCCGATTCCTATACCGTCTAATTTCACTATACATATAATGGAGGTTGACCACAGATGCAACTCTCACCCCCTTATGAAGTTACTCAAATGCCCGACAAAACATTTCCGATTAATATCTTTCATGTTGCTACACCTCATTGGCGCTGGGTACCTTTGCACTGGCATGAACATTTGGAATGGATGATCGTCTATAAAGGCTCTTTCCGTGTTCAAATCGGTACAGAGCATCAAGATATTACGGTAGGAGATATTGTGTTTGTTAATACTCGTCAGATTCATGCCGCTTTTCCTTTAGAGGAAGATACTGAATTGATATGTATTGTGTTCAATGAAGCATTGATTCGGAATATCCAGTTAGATCATACAGAGTCACGCTATATTCGCCCCCTATTGGAAAATCAATTAGGACTACCTGCTATTTTCCCCAAAGATCATCCGTTAGCCAAACAGGTCACCTTTTATTTACAACAGATGATTATAGAGTATGAACAATCTACCTCTGGTTCTGAATTATTGATCAAATCCTATCTGCTGGCTTGTATAGGTTGGCTTTATCGTATTGTTGCTCATGATCATATAGAGTTGCCTGCCTCCCATCAACCTGCTTATATGCAACCTTTGTTTCAACATCTGAGTCATCATTTTCGAGAATCTATTTCGATCGAGACAGCCGCTGAACTATGTCAATTGACGCCTACTTATTTCTGTTATTTATTTAAAAAGACAACAGGCAAAACATTTATCGAATATATCAATATGCTACGTATTCATGAAGCCGAGCAATTGTTGCGTTCTGGTGATTGGAATATCAGTCAAGTGGCTTATCACTGTGGATTCACGAGTCTAAATTACTTTGGCAGAGTATTTAAACAATACAAGCAGATGTCGCCAAGTCGTTGGCTCAAGCATATCGCCAAATCGTAAAATAAACTAAAGTTGTATTATTGTGTAGAACATGTGTATTTCTACGCTCTTTTGTAAATACAGTTTATTTTTCACCTTTCATAAAATACAATAAAATGGAAATTAAACCATATAAAAGGTGGGGTATTCATGTTGATACGCAAGCAGATTGCTATTATTTTATCCACGCTATGCTTATTTACATTATTGGGATCATGGACTTGGAATTCTCAAGCCGAAGCAGCAGGCACTTGGAAACAGATCTGGTCAGATGAATTCAATGGATCTAATGGAAAAGGGGTAGATGGTTCCAAATGGAATTCAGAAACAGGTGCTGGCGGTTGGGGAAATAACGAGTTACAGTATTATACAAATCGTACCAATAATGCTTATATGGATAATGGCAATCTGGTTATTCAAGCGTTAAAAGAAAATTATAATGGTGCTCCTTATACATCGGCTCGCTTAACAACAGCTGGCAAATTCGACGTGAAATATGGAAAAATTGAAATGCGTGCTAAGCTTCCCTATGGTAAAGGCATCTGGCCTGCATTCTGGATGTTAGGTAGCGATATCGGTAGCAACCAATGGCCAAAAAGCGGTGAAATCGATATTATGGAATACGTAGGTGCTAATGCTCCAAACACTGTGTATGGCACTATTCACGGCCCTGGTTATTCAGGCGCAGGTGGTCTATCTGCGGCTTATACGATCGGTGAAAATATCAGTAACGCTTACCATACGTTCTCGATTGAATGGGAACCGAATGTCATCCGCTGGTATGTCGATAACAATCTATACCACACACGTACATCAGCAGATATTGGTGGTAATCAATGGGTATTTGATAAACCATTCTTCTTATTACTTAACTTAGCTGTAGGCGGTAACTGGCCTGGCTATCCTGATGCAAGTACTACATTCCCGCAAAAATATGCAATTGACTATGTACGTGTATTCCAGCGCTCTGGAGATACAGGTAATATTGTAGCCCTTAAAGCTGTAGCTAATGGAAAATATGTAGCTGCTGAAGATTATGGAAATGCACCTCTACTTGCTCGTTCTACTACAGTAAGCGATTGGGAAAAATTTGAGTTAATCGATCTTGGAAATAACAATGTTGCTTTGCGTTCTCTAGCTAATAATAAATACGTATCTGCTGATAATACAGGTGCAAGCCCGTTAATAGCTAACAAAACGGCGATTGGCACATGGGAAACGTTCCAAATCGGAACAACAGCCGATGGGAAGCGAACCTTCAAATCATTAGCGAATAATCAGTATGTCTGTGCAGACAATTATGGAGATAGCCCGCTGATTGCGAATCGAAGTACCATTAGCGGTTGGGAAGCTTTTGAAGTGATCAAGCAGTAAAAAGTAAAATGTAAAGGTATCACTAATTAGCACTATTATATTCACTATTACAATGCAAAAAGGAAGCCTATAGCAATCTCAGGCTTCCTTTTTGCATTATTGCTGTTTTTTACTTTTAGGCATTTTATTCTTGATATAGAATGTAATTCGAAATAGCACTTGTCACAGCGTTATCTAAAAAATAGATTGTATGACCTTAAAATCATCTTTATTTCGCAATCTTACTATTCTGATTCGCTACTCGTAAATAACGGAAGAAAAAGATAAATACTATTGCCATCCATATCGCAAATACGAGGAAAATATTACTGAACGTATTGGCTTCACTATAATGCCATAAGCTATTAAATGACCACGGCGATTGTACACGATCTAAAATCAATCCCAAGACCGTTGTCCCAATGGCTCCAGAAATAAAGCTTAACATCATGTATAGACCCATCCCTACACCTACTTGTGCGCCGTCTAGTGTCCGAGAAACGGTATTCGCAAGCCCTACTTGGGCAAATGTCAGTCCGGTGTTCCCAATCACCAGTACGCCCATAATCATCCAGTACGAACGATCTGTAAACACAGCAAGAATGATATACGTAATCAGTTGTAAGATAAAAGCAATCCGAAGCAAAAACGTATTTCCTTTGCTATCTGCAATGCGTCCACCGACGATACCAAAAATAGCAGCGATCAATGCACCCGGAAACATAATCATACCAATCGTAAAGGAAGACAACTGATGAATACTGCTTAACATTTGGGGTATCAAGTAAGGCACACATAGATTAAAGATCAATGCCAGACAAGCGATAATCATCGTCATTGTATAGGTGGAGTTACGAAAAATCGCTGGATCCAGAAAAGGCTGTTTGGCTTGACGAATATACAGAATAAAGATAATTAATAATACAATCGTCATTATCGCAAGAATGAAGCTTACATTGGTAATCGCTAGTAAAAGTAATGTTACGGTTGCTGCTAACATTACACCGCCCCAGAGGTCTATTTTCAGCGGACGTACCTGATCTTGATTAAGATATTTGCGGAAAAATGGAATCGTTACTAATGATAGCAAAGAGATCGCAAATAAATAACGCCAATCTGCAAAACTGGTAATCATACCTGCAATAATCGGCCCCATAGCTGTACCTAATGCCATACCAGAAGAAGTAATGCCTAGCGCTCTCCCACGCTTTTCAGGAGATACATAACGAATCGGAATAATCATTGACGATGCTGGAATAACAGAAGCACCTGCTGATTGTAGAATTCTTCCTGCAATCACCATCCAATAATCAGAAGCTATAAACCCTACAATAGAACCGACCGCAAATAAGCAAATACCTACAGTTAGCAAATTTTTAAGGCGGTATTTATCGGCTAGCTTGCCATAAGTCACTGAGCCAATCGCGTAAATAATAATATATGACGTTACGACCCAGCTCACTTGTGAACTACTGAGATCAAAATCTTGACGAATGGACGGTAAAGCTACATTAAACATCGTTGAGTTCATGACAGAAATGATCATAGCCAATGCTAAAATATAAATAATTTTCATAATATACCTGAATACTAGCCTTATACACATAGTAGAGACGTATAAGACTAGCGTTATTCTTTTCCTTTATCCCATTATTCTGGACGGTGACCGCCAGGTGGAGTTACAACTTTAAGATCCAACGTTTGGATATTGGCAATCACTCGATCCATACGAAGAGGTCCCGGTGTATCAGGGAAAATATAATGTTCATATTCATCTCCTAATAGACGGAAAAACGGTTCAAATAATCCACTAACCAGTACACCTACAAATTTGGTATAGTGTGTATCCAGACGATAAGAGTGTACGGTTCCAGCAGGTACATGCAAGAAGTCACCGGGTAACAATTGAACTTCTTCTCCATTTGCCCACATCGTCATCTGCCCTTGTACACAGAAAAAGGTTTCTGTATGGTGTTCATGATAATGAGATACGATGGCATCTCCTTTGGGTCCTTCTGTAGATACCATAATATAATCGCCATCTGTAGACGCTTGTGTAGCCAAGAAACGATGTAATTGATCCCCTGTTAATAATTTGGTACCTTCTCCACTTTCTAATACATAAGTTGCTACAGATTCAGGAATTACACTGTTGCTGACCAAGGTATAATCAGAAAATACCGTTTGTGATGTAGAAAAGATAATATCTGCTTGTTGCGCAGCTTGTTGTAAATGATCTGTAGAATACACATGGTTGCTAACTGCTGGATATTCATATGGTGTATGGGCTTGACCTAAGATCTCATAAATAGCAGTTACATTACCTGCGATAGAATAGGAAATAAACGCATTACGATGAGCCAGTAATTGATACGCATGTTCTGTCATTGGTGGGATATGTGCATAATCGCCCGGTAATAATAGATGACTCTCCCCATTGATAACAAATTGAATTTTACCTTCTAATACAAAAATAGATTCATAGGTGTTCTGATGCGTATGCAGTGGGAACGATTCCCCTTTAGGCCCTGACAGAATAGCCGCTGATAAAATATCGCCTGTACTTTGAAAATTAGCGATGACAGTAGCTAACTGTTTGCCAAATAAATAACGTTTCCCTTCTCCTCGGCGAAGTAAGTAAGGTGCTACAGTATTTGGTAAATGTGTTGTTAATGATGTTGTCATATGTTCCTCCTGAAATGTGAGTATTCGTATAGTCTGTAAGAGTTATTGTTGATCTCTTGTACTATTTTATTGTAGCGAAATCTACAAATTTGAAATATAGTTGAATACGACAAAAAAATAGGCAAAAGCGACATACGAATATGTTATATAGAGGAGCTGTAATATGTCATCATCCGATCAATCTTTTCAAATGCTTGAGCATCCTTTTCCTATAGAAACACCGATCTCTTTTAAAATGTTTACGGTGGAAGGCTCTTTTCAAGAACACGCCCATAATTTTTATGAGATTATTTATATATCTGAAGGTAAAGGTACATTATTTATTCACAAAGATTCATTACCTTTTGAAGAAGGAGACTTATTTTTTATTCCGATCGGGATGCCTCACTTGCTCAAAGCAGAATCTTCTCCCTCTGCTGTACCTTTGCAAATGATGAATTGTATGTTCCAAACAGAGCTTCTTGCACCTCAATATGAGCCCAAAAATGAATTAGATCGCGAGTTTGACGCAATTGCCCAATTTTTTCGTCAAAGTGAAGCTTGGTTACGGTATCAAGATCAAGGCGGGGAACTGGCTCGAATAATGTATAACATGAATTTTGCTGTTAATTCTCAGTCACCGGGTTTTCATTATAAGTTGTATATTTGCTTACTGGATCTGCTCAATACATTGTACCGACTCCAACAATTCAGTCTGTTATCGAGACCTGATAAATGGGTCGATCCTGTTGCTTTTACGATTGAATATATTCAAGTCCATTATCGTGATCCACTCAAAATGGAAGAGTTCTGCCAATGGTTATCCATCAGTCCCCGCCATCTCCAACGCAAGTTTAAAGAAACAACCGGTTATACGTATACTCAGATGTTGCAACAAATTCGTATACAAAAAAGTTGTGAATTGTTAATCAATACCGATCGAAGTATTCAACATATTGCTGACGAAGTTGGTATCCATGATATGAAATATTTTTATCGTTTGTTTAAAACAAGTTGTGGGCTGACTCCGCTTCATTTCCGTCAGCATCACGCACGTACCAAATAAAAAAACCTTTCTCCTACAGTCTATGCTGTATAAGAAAGGTTTTTTTTATTTTTTATTAAATAAGCTTTTCTACGATGGCAGGTTCTTTAATGCCAGCGGCTGATTCTTTTTGTTCTTTTTCAGATGGCATTTGGAACTGACGTACGGAACGAATAAAGAGTAAAATAATACCGCATCCCACAATGATCATCGCACTGATATAAAGTACACTTTCTAATGGAAATCTTAATGACAGCATCCCACCTACTAATGCTCCTAAAGGTAATGCCGCATTAGACAGAGTATGCAGGAACGCCATAACACGCCCCATCAGTTCTGTCGGTGTAATAATCTGGATCATAGAGGTTTGCAGAACATTGATAATACCTGTAAATACACCCATCATTAATACTGCACTGAGCTTCATCCATAGTACTGGCGCAATAGCGAATAGATACAGGGAAACACCCATTAGAATCCATGATAATGCAATCACTAGTCCATTTTTCTTCATGATATTGATTAGACCTGATCCTGCAAAAATCCCTGCAAAAAAAGCGATATAAAGTAAACTGTAATAAATCGGCGAACCATACGAAACAGCTAGTGCAGGCACCGTAATAATTAAGATCGACATTGCAAAATTAGTCAAAGCATAAAATGGCAACATCACTTTTAGAAAAGCATTCCGAATTACAAAAGTATATCCTTCTTTTAATTCTGCAAAATAAGAGCTTACTTGTTTTTGAGGTTCATGTTCTTGTACTTCAGAAATATTACTTTTATCCAGCTGTCTTTTCAACTGAATATAGATAAAACCTGAAAGTAATAACAATCCACTCGCAAGGAAAAATGTATTTTCCATACCTACCAAAAGAATAACAGAAGCTCCTAATAAATAACCTCCAATATTAACAATCTGATCGCTGGATGCAACCATTGAATTGGCCTGTACGATTCGATCAGGTGAACGAATGAGCATCGGCAACATTTTATTATTGGCTGGATAAAATAACATTGAAAAACAAGAAGCTACAAATACTAAAACTAAAATCATAATCAGGCTACTATATTGATCGCCAATCAAAAATGGGACTAGCATAATCAAAATAGCTTGGGCAAATAGCGATATACTTGCCAGCAGTGAAGGAGAATAACGGTCAACTAATGGTCCCAAAAGAAAACTAAATATAGAAGCTGCTGAGATCGCTGTAAACGTGAAGCTAGTGAATGACACAGATGACGTTGATTTTTGTACAAAATATAATAATACGATCGAATAGATACTATCTGCAATATTTGCTGAAGTCCGAGAGATAAAAAAGCGAGTAAATCGACTATCTTTAAATAATTGAATCATAATCTCGACTCCTTTGGTCTGCATTCAGATGTAGATGTAGAGATAGTAATGAAGATTGCTGTTGCATCATCGTATGAATTGCTTGTATATCTGCTTCGTATGGAAGTAACAGCGATAAATACAATCGGGTGCCAATATGCTGTGCAGTCACATAAATGATAGGTTCGATTGTTTGTTCTGTTGCATCCAGCTCATTCACAGCTTGTGTATGCTGAATCATTTGATTCCATTCTCGATCTTCCTCTTCTTGCTCACCTAAATAATTGAATACAATCGGCATACCTGCAAAAGCAGATAATAAATACGCACAAGATTGTGGATATACTTTGCTCATTGATTCGTTATAGAGTAGATTAAAGAAGTTAATATGATGGGTAGTTGCCGTATTTAATAGAGCAGGCAAGTCAGGCAATGCTTGATCCGTAGCTATCACTAGAGGAATTTGATCAATACATTCACCCATTTGCTCATAAAAATAATGTTCACCATATTGTCGTCCATAATGAGTTAACCAAAAAGGAACATTCGATATTTTAAAATAAGCACCTAATACTTTTGCAGATAATTGCAATAACACATTCATAGACGTAGAAGAATCTGCTTTTTCTAGATGCTCATATTCGAAATATCCTTCCCATTTACTATACTGATTACGAACTAAAGAATTACTCTGCTGAACTTGCTGACTAGCTATAGAGAACTGTTCTAATTCAAAACGATGACTTAACTCTTCATCTGTTATATGCTGTGGCCCCTGAAGAACCAATTCCGTATAATCATGATACTGAACATGCTCATATGATACAGATTGATAGTGTTCACCACGTTCATAAGCTTGGGCTAATTCTGCTTTGAGAATCTCTCCACTCATGCCATCGAAAATAAGATGTGAAGAAGCGAATAAAACTACGCTTTTCTCTGGTTCAAGACGTACACATAAGATTCGATACAATGGATCTTCTGTACATACATAGGGAGTCATATACAAATCTGGTAATAAAGATGATAATATCGATTGCTGTTGTACTTCTGTATAGAATGATAAATCCAATGTTGGAAAATGAGATACAGATTCATTGATATTGATATTCCAATCATGGACTTCCCATTCCCAAGCTTGTTGATGACTGACTAATCGACTACGTAGTAATTCATGACGTTGAACAATGTTAGCAAAAGCTTTTGCTAGCCGTTCTATATTTACTGCATAAGGCAAAGGAATTACAACACCAGAACATTCTGGATGAAGCAAATGATGTTGCTGAACAGGCGCAAGCGGATATACTTCTGTTACAGATGATTGCATCGTATATTGATACCACTTCATATTATGAATCTGAATATGTTGATTCCACTGCTTGAATTGCTCTGCTGAAATGTCATAATTTCTATCTGCCATCTTCCAATCATCATTTATAACTACATTTTGTTGAGAGATATACAATGAATCTGGATTTTGATCTTTAGGTATATACAGATCAGATAGCGCACGAATCGTTTGATGTTGAAAGAGTTGATGAATATTTAAAGAAATCCCTTGTTCTTTAGCTTGAGATATAAGCTGAATACCTTTTAGCGAATGCCCACCACATTCGAAGAACCGATCATCGATTCCAACTTTGTCCATTCCTAAAATCTCTGCCCAGATTAAAGCTAATTTTTGCTCTTGATCATTACGCGGTGCTACATATTCCTGAAGAGAAGCTGATGTCAAATCCGGCTGAGGCAAGGCTTGACGGTGAACTTTACCGTTAGTATTCAATGGTAACTCAGACAGAAATACATAATATTGAGGTACCATGTAGTCTGGCAATTTTCCATTGAGGTAATGACGAATATCGGTATACGTTAAAGGTTCTTGTGTAGCTATATAAGCACATAGACTTTTCTGTCCATCATCGCTAGTAAGAATTGCAACATGAACTTGTTGTACAGACTCATGACGAAGTAGTATATTTTCAATCTCACTAGGTTCTATCCGGTACCCGCGAATTTTCACTTGATGATCAATGCGACCTAAATATTCTATAGTGCCATCGGATAACCATCTACCCAGATCTCCTGTACGATACATTCGTGCTGTTGGAAGCCAATAACTGCTAACAAACTTCTCGGAAGTTAGATCATCTCGATTCAGATATCCTCTTGCTACCCCATCTCCGCCTACCCATATTTCTCCAGGTACTCCTGGAGGCAAGAGATGACCGGATTCACTGACAATGTAAGCCGTCGAATGCATAATTGGTCTTCCGATCGGAATTGGACATTCATTTTCGATGAATGGAATAGTATAACAACAAGAAAAAGTTGTATTTTCTGTAGGCCCATATCCGTTAATAAGGGTTAGCTGTGGACAATGGTTTTGTACGCTTTTCAGCATTTTGGGCGACAGAACGTCTCCACCGATTATTAATTGTTGTAAAGGTTGAAAAAGCTCTGGTTTTTGCAATGCTAGCTGGTTGAATAATGGTGATGTTAACCACATGGTCGTAATTTGATATTGAAGCAAAGCTACATGTAATTTTTCAGCATCTAAAATAGTTGTGTCAGGCACCAAACAAAGACTTAATCCATTAAGCAGTGCTCCCCATATTTCAAATGTACAGGCATCAAATACTAACGCTCCCGTCATCAGAATACGATCAGCAGGATTGAATTGAATATAATTCGTTTCTTTGACCAACCGAATAACATTACGATGTTCTATCATGACTCCTTTGGGTTGTCCTGTAGATCCCGAAGTGTACATAACATAAGCTAAATCATTCGCTTGATTGATAAATGGTAATGAATGCGTACGTTCATCATAAGATGTAGATTCTTTTAAATTCAGAACCGTTCCCTCAAATGTTTGTTCTGATAGTTCAGAGGTGCGATTCATAGTTAGTAATATAGAGATTTGGCTGTCATCAAGCATATATTGAATTCGCTCTGCTGGATAAGAAGCATCTATCGGTACGTAAGCTCCACCTGCTTTGAGTATAGCCAGAATACCAATAATCATATCCGGTGAACGCTCTGGTATAATACCTACCAGTGTATCGGCTTTAACGCCTAATGCATTCAATGTCCATGCTAATGAATTCGCTCGATCTTCAATCTCCTGATAACTCCAACTATCTTCACCACAGATGACTGCTGACATATCTGCATGCGCCGAAACCTGCTCTTCCCATAACTGCTGTATCGTCGCATGTCGCGGATACACTGTATGAGGTGGATTACATGTAGTTAATATATATTCTTGTTGCTTATCCGATATAAGCTTAATATCTCCCAGAAGAATATGCGGATCATAAGCTAATTGATGTAACAATTCCAGGTACTGTGTAGCCATCTGCTCAATCGTTACATGCTCATATAAATGGACTGCATATTCAAAATGGAATAACAAACCTTCCTCTTCTTCCACAGTCAACGATAGATCAAATTTCGATGTATTCGTCTTGATCGGAATAGGTGTAAATGTTACTTCATTTGCCACCATCGCTGAAGAACCTGTATTTTGCAAAGTAAATATGGTATCAAATAACGGATTCCGACTCAGGTCACGCTGAAGATTGAGTTGTTCCAATAGAAGTTCCAATGGCATTTGTTCATGATGAAAAGCTTCCAATGTTCTTTCTTTGACCACATTCAAAAATTGAGAAAAGCTTTGCTTTTTCGTGGAGACATTTCGCAATGGTAGCATATTCACAAACATCCCCATCATACTTTGAAGATCAGCATGATTTCTTCCTGCTACCGGTGTACCAATAATAATATCTTCTTGTCCGGTATATTGAGAAAGTAAAATATGATATGCAGCAAGAAGGAGCATATACATGGTGGATTCATGTTGTCCTGAAATCTGTCGCAATTGATGGGTTAACTCAGGGTCTACTTGAACTGTAAATGAATGTCCAGCAAAACTTTGTTGAACAGGACGTGGGAAATCAGTATGCAAATTCAATACTGGAAGTTCACCCTCTAATTCACTAAGCCAAAACGATTCATGTTGGTCTAGCAACCCGGCTTCAAGTTGCTGTTGGTGCCATACCGTATAATCTCTATATTGTACTTTTAACTCGGCTAAAGTCTCTCCAGCGTACAACTGATTAAATTCTAAAGTTAGACTTTCCATAGAGCTTCCATCAGCAATTAAATGATGAATATCTATTATCAAAATATGTTCATGATCGCTGATACTAACCAATCCAGCACGTAATAATGGTGCATGAGCTTGGTCAAAAGGACGAACAAAGGTCGTTAACAAATCTGAAAAATCGACCACATCTGCCTGCGAATATTCCAGTTGTTCTATTTGCCACTGAATATGAGAAATATCGTGTACTTGTTGATAATACTCCTCCCCTTCTCGGTAAAACGAAGTACGTAAAGCTTCATGGCGTTCAATTAACTGCACAAATACTTTGTTCATTCGCGCTATATCAGGTGTTCCCTGAATATGTAGCAAAAGTGGAATATGATATGCAGCACCAACGTCTGCAATATCTTCAATCATAAGTAATCTTTTTTGAGCAGAAGATACTGGATAAGCCAATTGATCATCTACTCGAGGTATTGAGATATGTAAAGCCGGACGAGCATTCTCAATATAATGAGCCTGATCCTGTAATATCGGATATTCAAAAATATGTCGTAACGAGATTTCGCTTCCTATCTCCTGCGCAATTTGTGAGATCAGTACAACTGCCTTTAAAGAATGTCCTCCACGTTCAAAAAAATGATCCTGCCTTCCAATAGATTCGACTCCGAGAATACCTGCCCATAGTTCAGCAAGCTTTCGCTCTATATCCGTAACCGGTGCTTCATAATCTTCTGTAGACAAAAGGGTTAAATCAGGCAAAGGTAATGCTTTACGATCAATTTTTCCATTAGGGGTTAATGGAAATTCAGCGAGCTGTATAATATGAGCAGGTACCATATAAACAGGCAATTGTTCTTGCATATACTGACGCAATTGATTTGACGATATAGACTGTTCATTATTTATAGAAGCATGGACTGTAATATAGGCACAAATTGTTTTTTCTCCTTGAAGCTCATGTACGACTACAGTTGCTTCTTGAATCTGTGGATGAGTAACAAGCTTACTCTCAATCTCGCCAAGTTCAATTCGGTATCCTCGAATCTTCACCTGTTGATCGATTCTTCCTAAATACTCTAGCTGACCATCAGGTAACCAACGTACGAGATCGCCGGTGCGATACAATCGTTCTCCTTGTAAAAAAGGATGGATTATAAATTTCTCTGTTGTTAACTCGGGACGTTGCCAGTATCCTCTCGCTAATACATCTCCACCAATATATAATTCGCCTGCTACTCCGCGTGGTGTTAATTGCTGTTCCGAATTCATAACATATAGATGAGTGTTCCATGATGGTTCGCCAATCGGAATCGTACCTGATACCTGCTTTGGTGCATCACGATTACTTTTCCAGATCGATACACAGATAGTCGCTTCTGTTGGACCATAAGCATTACAATAATCTACATAAGGATTCCAGCGACGTACCAATTCAGCAGAAGACTCAGAGCCTCCTGTAATCAATAGACGTAATGAAGGTAATTTTTCGGGTTCTACATAAATAGCAAAGTTAGGCGGTAACATGGCGACAGTAATCTGATGTGTATTCATCCAACGGGTAAAGTAATCAATATTAATTAACTTTTCTTTGGGAGCCAAATATAATGTTCCTCCCATAAATAGTGCCATATACATTTCCCACACAGAAGCATCAAAAGATAGGCTTGCAAACTGAACCACACGATCTTGCATTGTTAATTCAAAAGTATGCTCATACGTTAATCTCATATTAGCCATACCGTGATGTTCTACTAGAACACCTTTGGGTGTACCTGTTGTTCCTGATGTATAAATAACATAAGCCAAGTGATCTGAAGTCAATTTCGAAGGCGTATACACATAATCATGTTGGTAAAGGTATGACTCATCTAAATCTAGTATTGTGCCACTAAATTCTATATTTTGAGCCAAATGATGATGAGTCAGTAACAATGAAGTACGGCTATCTTCTAACATTAATTGAATACGTGCTGTTGGATATTCAGGGTCAATAGGCAAGTAAGCAGCTCCTGCTTTGAGAACTCCCAAAATGCCAATCACCATCTGAAGAGAGCGCTCTGGCATAATGGCAATAATATCATCAGGCATAACACCTTGATGTTGTAAATAAGCAGCGACTCTATTTGCTTGCTCATCCAGCTCTGCATACGTCATTTTGTCGTCTTCGTAGACGATTGCATCTTGATTCGGATAAAGTAAAACCTGTTGTTCAAAAAGACCATGAATCGTTTGTTCTCTATCATAATCTGCTGTTAAACGGTTCATATCGATAACCAATTCATCATGTTCTGATGGTGTTAACATCTGAATGGTACTTAGTGATTTTTCTGGTGCAGACATCATTTCTTGTAGAATATTTATATAATGATGATGAAATGCCGTGATCGTTTCTTTTTGATATAAATGACTAGCATAGTCCCAGTGAATTATCAGTTTATCTAATAAGCTCGCTTCTTCAATCATTAATGTAAGATCAAATTTTGCTGTGTGCGTGACGTTTTGATACGGTTGAAATTGTAATCCTTGAATCTCAATGACTTCAGGCTGAGCATGCTGATATGCAAATACCGTATCAAATAATGGATTTCGACTAATATCTCTTGGAATAGCAAGCTTTTCAACAATTTGTTCTAACGGATATTGTTCATATTGAAAAGCTTGCAACACATGTTGCTTGACTTTTTCCACAAATGAAATGACTGACTTCTCGCCTGAAGGGTATTGACGCAATGGCAATGTATTCACAAACATACCAATCAACGGTTGTAATGATGAGTGAGATCTACCTGCTACAGGTGTACCTACAATCACATCATTTTGATCGGTATATTTATATAAAAGAATATAGTAAGCCGACAACAGCAACATGTACAATGTGCATCCTTGTTGTGTTGCAAATTGCTTAAGTGATTTGAGAAGTGACCCATCTACAGTAGCCGAAACACGTTCTCCATCAAACTGTTGTACAGATGGGCGCAAGAAGTCTGTAGCTAACTGAAGTACAGGTAGCTCCCCTTGAAGAGTAGTCAACCAGAATTCTTCTTGCTTGTTCCAATGTCCTTCTGTTAACTGTGTATGTTGCCAGACTGCATAATCTTTGTATTGAATAGACAAAGGAGGCAACGATTCACCACTATAAAATGCAATAAATTCCTCTGTCAAACGCTCCATAGACAATCCATCTGAGATAAGATGGTGCATATCTAACATCAACACATGTTCTTGGGAATTGAACTGAACTACCTGAACCCTTATTAGAGGAGCATGCTCTAATGTAAAAGGAATCATAAATTCAGTGATTAACTCTTCAACGATAGCATCTGTTTTCTTTGCACGAGTAAGATATTCCACTTCAAAAGTAATGTCTTCTATTGCATGAATTCTTTGTACACTTTTTCCACTCTCGGAAGCAAAAGAAGTACGTAACGATTCATGACGTTCAATCAGTTGCTTAAACGCTTTATTCAACTGTTTATCATCCAACATTCCATATAATTGAACGATCATAGGCATATGATAGGCTAACGATGCTCCACCTATTTCCTGCACCAGCAGTAACCGATGCTGGGCTGTTGATACAGGATAATAAGCTTGAATAGGCGCTGGTGTAATAGTTGTCGCTTGTTGACTTGCGATTTGAACAGATGTAGTATGAGCTATTCCTTCACGAGACATGCGTGCTTCTAACAATTTGCGTTGCTCAGGAGAAAGATTGGCAATACGTTGTGCTAAATCCATCCGTTTGATTCACTCCTCTACCTATTGGCTATCATGTTACAACTGTTCCATACTTTCTACTTCACGCAGCAACTCTTCAAAACGTCGCAGTTCTTCTTGCTCTTGTATGATTTGATCGGCTGTCCATTCAATAGTAGGATATTGGAAAAAATGACGCAGATCTAATTGTATCCCCCACTTCTCCCGTAGACGTACAATAAACAATGATGCATTCAACGAATGCCCACCTAGCTCAAAAAAGGAGTGTTGAATTCCGATCTGTGATTGTGGTTGATTTAAAATATCCGACCATATTTCAATTAAATCTTGATCCATTTCATGACGTGGAGCGATATAATCTGTTAATGCAATCGTTTCGGTCTCTATATGGAGTAAAGCATTACGATCAATTTTGCCATTAGGTGTTAATGGCATCTTCTCTATGAGTGCAAAAGAAGAAGGAACCATATAATCAGGCAACTGTGAAAGTAAATGAGTCTGGATCTCAGCCAATAACGAAATGGATGTAGAATCCACTAGTACCAAATAGGCAGCTAATGTATACTGATCAGCATGATCTTTAATTGCTAACACAATCGCTTCATTGACTGCGGGTAGAAGGGTCAATATTTCTTCAATCTCTCCAAGCTCGATTCGATGCCCTCGAACTTTAACTTGATGATCTATCCTTCCCAAAAATTCGATCTCACCTGAAGGTAACCAGCGTGCCAGATCCCCTGTTTTGTACATTTTGGACGATTGAGCTTGACCTGTAGATTCTGCATAGATAGACGCATTGCTTTCAGTGACTAAAAGTCCATAAGGATCATCTACAAACTTTTCAGATGTAAGAACATCCTGTTTCCAATATCCACGAGCTAACCCTTCACCAGCTATACATAACTCCCCGGCTATACCGATCGGTTGCAATTGACCTTGTCCATTTACAATACGAATCTGTGTATTCAATATAGGATGTCCAATTCGAATAGCAGAAGCATCTGTTAATTCATACATTGCTGACCAGACAGTCGTTTCTGTAGGACCATACATGTTATAAATTCGCAGGTTTTTAAATGATTGCACAGCTTGTAGTAAAGATAATGGCAAAGCTTCTCCACCAATTAAAAGTTCTTGCACATTATTTAGACACTGCGCGTCTTCTTTACTATTCATCAACATTTGTAGACGAGAAGGTGTCATTTGGATCATATGAATCTGATGATGTCGAATCAATGCTGCTAAAAGATGCGGATTTTTTTGATGTACTTCTTCTGCTATAACCACAGTCATACCGCTAGTTAATGGAACGAGCGTTTCTAATACAAAAATATCAAATGATAGTGTAGTTAAAGCAAGCACTTTATGACCTGCTGTAAAATGAAGTTCTTGTCGCATTGCTGTAATGAAATTCACTACCGATTGATGTTGAAGCATCACGCCTTTGGGCTGTCCAGTAGATCCAGAAGTATAAATAACATAAGCTAAATGTTTCGAACGAACCGGGATTGGTAGATGTAATTTTTGAGTCGATTCTGTAGCCCATTCTCGATCGTCTACCATAATCATTGTTCCTGAATATTCCCAGTCTTTTACAAGGTTACGTTGAGTGATTAATAGGGAAGCTTCACTATTTTCTAACATATACTGCACACGAGCAGCTGGATAATCAGGATCAATCGGTACATAAGCACTTCCTGATTTCAGGATAGCCAGTAGACTAATAATCATCCAATCAGAACGTTCAGTCATAAGTCCAATCAAGCGATCTGGTCCTGAACCATGACTGATTAACAAACGAGCTAGTTGATTCGCCTGCTCATCTAACTGTTGATAGGTCAATTGATGCTCAGACCACATCAGAGCAATCGCATTCGGAGTCTCTTGTGCTTGTTGTTCAAACCATCCATGAATGGTCATCTGATCTGCATAAGCTACTGGAATTGGATTGAATTGATACAATAGTTGTTCTTGTTCACCCGAAGTTAACATATGAAGTTCAGACAATCGAGCTTCAGGAGAATCAATAATAGCAGTTAATAAACACAACCAGTGCTCTGCTATATGTTGAATCGTTTCTTGCTTAAATAAGTGGGTGGCATATTCCCACTGGAATTGAAGTTGCTGTTCTTGTTCTTCTACTTGTAGAGTCAAATCTACTTTGGATACTGCTGCATTGTATTCATAAGCTTTCCACAGCACATCTTTACTTGCTGTATCATCAAATTCCATCGTTTGTACAATAAGCATCGTATCAAATAATGGATTCCGGCTTAAATCACGTCGCAAAGCTAACCCATCTATGATTTGTTCAATGGGTACTTCTTGATTTTCAAACGCTCCAATAGATAGTTGTTTGATCTCGTCTAGAAATTGAATAAATGTGCTATCTGGTTGGGGTTGACTCCGTATCGCTAACGTATTGACGAACATCCCTACGATCGATTGAACATCAGCATGTGATCTTCCAGCAATAGGTGAGCCTGTAATAATATCTTGTTGACCTGTATATTTATGCAACAATGTATGGTAAGCCGCTAATAACAACATGTACAAAGTAACTCCATAATCAGAAGCTAATTTTTTAAGTTGTCGTGTTTCGGAGGCACTAAGCGTGCATAAAAAATGATCACCTTGAAATTGTTGTAACGCAGGTCTGGAGAAATCAGCAGGTAAATTCAAGATAGGCAATTCTCCTGATAACTGATCTAGCCAATATTGAGTTTGTGTACCCATACGATCTGAATGTGTCTGTTGCCATACTGCATAATCTTTGTATTGAAGCTTGAGAGCAGGTAAGGACTGACCTTCATACAGGCGATTAAATTCATCTGTAATAATAGTCAACGAGACTCCATCCGCGATAATATGGTGCATATCAATCAGCAATGCGCTTCCGCCGTTTACAAACTGTACGACGGTTGCACGTAACAAAGGAGCTTGACTCAGATCAAATGGACGTATAAATGTATCAATAATTGAATCGAATAGATTATGTTCAGCATGAACAATGGATTGATAATCCAAGTCCGATCTTGTAACTTCAAGTTGAAAATGTGATTGAGGATGAATATGTTGCACAGGTTGTTCGTGTACCATTGTAAATGAAGTACGGAACGATTCATGTCGTTGAATCAACTGTTCAAAAACAGACTGTAAACGTGAAATATCTACATGTTGCTCTGTCAGAAGTACATGTGGAATATGATATGCAGAACTGTGTTGTTCCAACTGATCCAAAATAAGCAATCGGCGCTGAGCAGAAGTTACAGGATAATAGGGCTGTTCAGGTGCAGGTTGAATCGACGTAGTTAGTTCATATTCACTTGTTGTAATGAATCTAGCTAGGTCGCGTAATATAGGATATTTAAAAATCTGACGTAACGGTACATCCACCTGACATTGTTGATGAATCAAAGCAACCAGTTGAGATGCTTTTAAAGAATGACCACCTAGTTGAAAAAAGGAATCTGTAGCACTAACGACTTTGACATTCAGCAACTTTTTCCATATATCAGCTAACTTTTCTTCTATTGCACCAGAGGGTTCTACATATTCAGTAGATGTTTGATCCAGTTCTATATTTTGCAAATAGCGACGATCAATTTTGCCATTAGAAGTCACAGGGATATGCGTAATCATCATAAAATGAGTAGGAATCATGTAGGATGGTAGTTTGCTAGCTATACGTGCACGAATAGCTTCTTCAAGTAAAATGTCTTCTGTATCACTCACTAGATAAGCACACAATACCGCTTGTTGCTGATCATCACGACGATCTAACACAACACATTCTTTAATCGATTTGTCTTCCAAAAGAATGGCTTCGATTTCTCCTAATTCGATGCGGTACCCACGAATTTTCACCTGATGATCTAAGCGTCCCATGTATTCGATATTTCCGTCAGGTAGCCAGCGTGCAAGATCACCTGTACGATACATACGTTGCTGAGGTTGATGTGGAATAGGTACAAACTTTTCAGAAGTAAGTTGCTCCCGATTGAGGTATCCTCTAGCTAATCCTACCCCGGCAATACATAATTCTCCTGGAACACCAATAGGCTGTGGAAGCAGAGCTGTGTTCATAATATACAATTGAGTATTATCTATAGGACGTCCGATAGGGATAGACTGTATATTGTTGTCTTGGTGTGAACAATCATAATAAGATACATCAATAGTAGCTTCAGTAGGACCATATAAATTAATAAGACGTGTATTATTCGTTTTATAAAGAAGATCATTAAAGCGATTGACTTGTTGCACTTGTAAAGCTTCTCCACTCGCAAATACATAACGAAGACTGGATAACCGTTCTACTTCTGCTTTTAGTTCAAGATGTTCTAGAAAAACAGATAACATCGATGGTACAAAATGAATCGTAGTGACTCCATACTGAGCAATCGCTTGTGCAATCATAGCAGGATCTTTTTCCGCTTCCGGTTCTAAAAAGACTACGCTTGCTCCCTGTGTGCTCCACCAGAATAATTCCCATACAGAAACATCAAAACTGTAAGGTGTTTTTTGTAAAATAACATCTTGTGAAGTCAGCGGATACTGCTTTTGCATCCAGTGGATTCGATTCACTAAAGATCGATGTTCAATCATCGCTCCTTTAGGATTTCCAGTGGTACCGGACGTATAGATGACATAAGCGAGATGAGAAGGTTCTACTAGAATAAGATCATCCTCATGATACGCCTCGTTCTCATCAGGCGTTATTGTATCTACCGTAATCAAATGAAGATGTTCAGGTAAACGTGATTCATGCTGAACAGTAGTCACTACTACCTGTGCTCCACTATCTTGAAGTATAAATTCCAAGCGTTCTTGCGGATGAAAAGGATCAAGGGGAAGATAAGCAGCACCTGATTTGAGAATTGCTAGTAGACTGACCATCATATAATGAGAACGTTCCATCATAATGCCTACAATGTCATCAGGGCGAACACCTTGAGCACGTAACAGCCGAGCCAAGTCACTCGATTGCTTATCCAATTGGGTATAAGTCAGTGAAGTATGCCCATCTCTTACAGCCAATTGATCTGGTGTACGTTCCACTTGTTCTGCGAACCACGAATGAATAGTAAGATGAGAAGGATATTCGGCATCTGTAGCATTGAACTCCTCAACCACTTGAGTCCACTCATGAGGAGTCAGCAATTGGATACGCGACAACTCTATATCCGGTGTATGTATAATTTGTTCAATAACACGGGTTAAATGATCTGCCATACGAATCATAAATGATGACTCATAACGATGCAGATTGTATGAAAATGAAATTTCTAATTCCTGACCCGGTACCACCATAACGGTCAAATCATAATTCGTTTGTTCAAATCCGTCGACGTCTGTAATCTGTAAGCTTGCATTACCGTTTTCATCACCATGAGTAATTTCTTCAGATAGCGGATAATTTTCAAAAACAAGAATATGTGACAATAAATTTTGCTTCAATATAGATTGATTCTGAAGTTCTGCAAGCGACTGATAACTGTAACGAGTCCCTTCGTTCATAGCAGACTGCATCTGTGCTAATAATGATACAAATGTCTGTTCTTCCTTGCTTTGTACTCTTACAGGTAAAGTATTAATAAATAAGCCTACCATTTCTTCGATTCCTAAAATATGTTCAGGCCTTCCCGAAACGACAGCGCCAAATACCACATCGCGACGACAATTATAACTCTGGAGCATCACTCCCCATGCTGCTTGAAATACAGTACTCACAGTTACTTGATACTGCCTTGCTAATTGTTCTAGCTGATGAGTTAACTGTTGATTCCAGCGAAAAGTATGCTGTTCTAAATCAAATGCCTGTGAATTTTTATCTAATGAACGTATATATCCAGGAATAACCGTCTCTTGATCTAATCCTTCCAAATAATTGTTCCAATAAGTAGAAGCTTCCGTCTTATCTTGACGTTCTATCCATTGAATAAATTGGCTAAATGGATAGACGGTCTCTAATTGAACAGTTGTCTGATCACGTAAAGACGTATAGATAGCAAAGAAATCTTTAGCTACAATGCCTAGACACCAACCATCCATTATAATATGCGGGAAACTCCATACTAATTTTGATATCCCCTCTTTCCATTGAAAAAGAGTGATACGCAGAGGAACATCGCTCTCCAGATCGAACCCGGATATACGATCTTGTTGCTGAAATTCTGTCAGTAGTTGCTGTTTTTGAGCGTCCGAGTGCTGGCGAACATCCTTGATTTCCACACGAGGTGCTTCACGCTCTTTTAAAACGACTTGCAAAGGACGTTCTGTTTCTTTATGCAGAAAAATCGTACGAAAAACATCATAACGATTAATAATCTGTTGCAGACTTTGTTGAACCCAATAAGGGTTCAACGTTTCCTGCAAAGTAATAACATTTTGCTGAAAATAAGCATCTGAATCTGGATCTAATAATGAATGATATAGCATGCCTTCTTGCATTGGAGATAATGGATAAATATCTTGAATTTGTGGCTGACTCAAAGTGCTCATCCTTTCTGGATTAACATACCTTCTGACTGAAAATCATTTCAACTTTCCGCTTAACATGTTGCTAATCTGATCCAATTGACCAATTGAAAGCTGATTATATGTGAAATCCGTAGGACTCTGTTCTGTCGTCTGCTTACCTGTACAATGATCAATCAACTTCAGTAAATAGTGCTGATACTGTTTGGCCAATTTCGCTATAGTCGCTGGAGTATACTGATGACGATTATAATTAAAGGTCATTTTCAGCTGTCCATCATTAACCATCCCATTAATATCCAATGTAAATGCACGTTTCATTTCTGGATGGATTTCTATTCCTACGGATAAAGGAGAAGATTGAAGAAGACGTTGTGATGATTCGTTACTAGCTTCATCAAACTGACCTAAATAATTGAAACTAATTGCTGGTTCTTGAGCAGTACGTAGCTTCTCCAAAGGTAGTGATTCCTGTTCTAATGTTAAATAACGAAGAATACCATATCCTATACCTTGGTTCGGAACTCTCCTCAATCCATCTTTAATTTCTTTCAACTGATATCCCAGATCATCCGCATGATCTATATTCAAAATATGTGGATACATAACGGTAAACCATCCAACTGTTCTCGAAATATCTATATTGCTGAACAAAGACTCACGACCATGACCTTCTACGCTGACATGAATCTGTGATCGACCGCTCCATTCATAGAAAGTAAGCCCTAATGCTGTCAGTAAAATATCATTGATTTCGGTATTATAAGCATGGTTGGTCTGTTGAAGTAGACGCTGAGTATCCTCTTTACTTAGAGTCATTACTTCTTCACGACTATCTTGTTCATATCCATCATCTATAACAGGCATATCTTGTGGCAACGGTTCTTGTTTCTGTGATGCCCATGTATTCCAGTATGCCAACTCTTCTATTGCTTTTTGTTCATTAGAGTATTGGTCTAAACGTGCTGACCACTCTGCATAAGAGTCGCTTTTGGAAGGGAATTGGATAGACTGTTTTTGTAAAATTTGCTGATAGCCTACTTCCAAATCTTCCAATAAAATTCTCCATGACACGCCATCTACCACCAAGTGATGAATGACAATGAACAATTGATCTTCTTCTGGCGCTTGAAATAGAGCTGCACGAATTAAAGGTCCTTGCTCTAGATTCAAACTATGCTGAAGACGATCTGCTATTTGCTCTATCTGTTCATACGCTTGTGTCTGGGAGTATTGAGAATAATCATGTGCATCTAACAGGTATAAATGTTCTTCTTTTATACTGCGATGTTGTGCAGATACAATGTCTTTATGCTGCTTATATACCATTCTCAAAGCATCATGATGTTCAACCACTTGCTGAAATACTTGATTCAGTACATCTATATCTATTCGGTTAGTACTTTGAAGCATGACTGCTTGATTATAATGTTGATGTTGCCCCAGATTATATTCAAAGAAACGTTTTTGAATAGGTGTAAGTAGAGCTTCACCTTGTACTTCATCCTGAGAAATTTGACGCTCTACTTTCTCAATATAAGGAGCAATACTGACAATATCTGAGTATCGGAAAAGATCCCGAATTTCCATTTTGAGTCCTTGACGATTAAGACGTGATGCTATTTGTAAAGCCTTGATTGAATCGCCACCATATTCAAAAAAGTTATCTGTGATGCCTACTTGGCGAATGCCTAGTACTTCTTGCCATACGTTAGCTAATATCTGTTGTACCTCAGTCTGCGGAGCTTCATAAGC
Organism: Paenibacillus sp. PK4536; assembly: GCF_028594455.2. Classification (NCBI taxonomy): domain Bacteria; kingdom Bacillati; phylum Bacillota; class Bacilli; order Caryophanales; family Paenibacillaceae; genus Paenibacillus; species Paenibacillus sp. PK4536. The sequence continues at coordinate 3,595,444 of NZ_CP126313.1, read as the reverse complement.
TTGAGTATGACGCTGATTGAGATCAGGTTCAGGTAATGCGCGACGATCAATTTTACCGTTAGCAGTCACTGGCATATGATCCAAAAATACAAAATGAGCTGGAATCATATACTCAGGAACATATAGAGCCAAGAAAGAGCGTAATTCGGCTATATCTACTACTTGATTCAAATCAGGCACGATATAAGCGCACAGTTCTTGTCCTTCATCAGAGACTTGACGGGTCATTACATGTACTTCACTAACGACTTCGTGACGGAATAAATGAGTCTCAATCTCACCCAATTCGATTCGATACCCTCGAATTTTCACTTGATGATCAATTCGCCCTAAATATTCGATATTTCCATCGGGCAACCAACGAGCGAGATCTCCTGTGCGATACATTTTTTGACCGGGTACAAATGGATTCTCGATAAATTTCTCTGCTGTTAATTCAGGTCGATTCAAATATCCTCGAGCCAACCCTACTCCTGAAATGCATAGTTCTCCAGCAACTCCAATAGGTTGCAAATGATACTGTGCATCTACTATAAATAATTGAATATTATCTATAGGTTTACCAATAGGTACTTTTACAACTTCGTTTGTTGAAGGGCAATCATAATAACTGACATCTACTGTTGCTTCCGTAGGTCCATACAGGTTAATAAGTTCTGCTCCATAATGAGTTGCAATTAAACGATTAAATCGTTCTACTAATCTCACTGGTAAAGCTTCTCCACTTGCAAAAACGCGGCGAAGGCTTCGAATTTGATGAATACGAGAAGAATTTTCTAATACATCTAGAAAAGCAGATAGCATTGAAGGTACAAAGTGCATAGTAGTCACATGATGCTTTTCTATTTCAGTTAAGATAATCTCAGGATCTTTTTCTCCTCCTGGTGGCAATAAAACTACTTTAGCGCCTACTTCTCCCCACCAGAACAGTTCCCATACCGAGACATCGAAGCTGAATGGAGTCTTTTGCAATATCACATCTTCTGTTCCCAAAGGATAGCGATTTTGCATCCATTGCAGACGATTGATCACAGAATGATGTTCAATCATAGCTCCTTTAGGGCGACCTGTTGAACCCGATGTGTAGATAACATAAGCAAGATTTGTAGATTGACTCATAGGCGATAGATCATGCATATGTTCATCGTACATTTCTGATTCTTCTAATATAAAAGTAGTCCCAGCAAAAGCGATGGATTCTCCAAGATGAGATTGTCGTAATAACCATGAAGTCTGGCTATCCTCTAAAACAAATTGAATACGTTCTTCAGGATGTGAAGGGTCGATCGGTAAATAAGCGCCCCCTGCTTTGAGAATTCCTAGAATACCAACCACCATTTCAAGTGAGCGTTCTACCATCAGCCCAACAATAGCATCAGGTTCTACACCTTGATTGCGTAATTTCATGGCTAACGTATTCGCTCTAGCATTTAATTCTGTGTACGTGATCTGACGATCTCCACAAATTAAAGCAATATGATCAGGTGTTTTGTGTACTTGTTTTTCCCATAGTTGATACAACGTATCCTGCTCAGCATATGGAGCTGCTGTATGATTAAATAAGAACAATTGGTCTTGCTCTTCTTTTTGCAATAGAGGTATATCTGCTATAGATGTTTCTGGATTAGAAGCAATAGCTATTAAAATCGCCATATAATGATTAAGCATTTGTTGTGCTGTTTCTATACGAAATAATTTAGTAGCATATTCTAAAGAAACAATTAATTTATCTGTAAATTCTTCGACATTTAAGGTTACATCAAATTTGGCAATACCCATTTCGAAATCAACCGGACGGAAAGTTAGGTCTTCTACTTCGATCTGTTTCATACCCGTATTTTGGAGAACGAACATGACATCAAATAAAGGATTACGACTAACATCACGGCGCAAATTCAAACGTTCGACCACTTCTTCAAATGGAATATCTTGATGCTCATAAGCTGTTAACGTCTGTTGCTTGGTCTGTTCAAGCAATTGCATAAATGTCTGTTCAGGGTCTATATGAGTACGAATTGGTAATGTATTAACAAACATACCGATGATTTGCTCAATATCTGGATGAGGTCTACCTGCAATAGGTGAACCAATCACCAGATCTTGTTGACTCGTATAGCGATACAACAAACTAGCATAAGCAGCTAACATCACCATATAAAGAGTCGTTCCAGATTTGGCACATAACGCATACAATTCCCGAGTCAGTTCAGGCTTCAATTCCTGTATCAGACTACTGCCTTCAAAATTTTTCATAACTGGACGACTCCAGTCAGTTGGCAGATTGAGTACAGGAACATCTTTGCCCTGATCAAATAGTTGTTCCCAGTACGGGAGTTGCTTTTCTCTAGTCTCTTCCATCATGCTTTGTTGCCATACCGCATAGTCTTTATATTGAATACGTAGCTCTGGTAATTCTTCTTGCGCATATAAACGGCTAAATTCTTCCACAAATACTTCTATAGATATACCGTCTGTAATAATATGATGCATATCTGCAAGCAATATATGATGATCATTAGCAACCTCAATAAGTTCTACACGCAGTAATGGTGCTTGATCCAATGAAAATGGACGGATAAAAGATTCCATCAGTTGTGCTGGATCTGCAAAATCATCTTCACGATAACTGACTTGAAAATCAACCTGAGGATGAATTTTTTGTACAGGTTGTCCATCGACAAAGTGGAAAGAAGTACGTAACGATTCGTGACGTTCAACCATAGCTGCAAATGCTTTTTCCAACCGTGTTTGATCTAATTTCCCCTGTAATTCTAATACAGCGCTCATGTTATAAGCTTGCTGAGTATCGCCTAACTGATCAATAATGAACAGTCTTTTTTGCGCTGATGAAACATCATAATATTCTTGAATAGGTGCTACTTCAATTTCAGTGTAACCTGTATCTTCAGCACCTCTTACTAGTGGTGCCATTTGACGTATGGTTGGATAAGCAAATACATGACGTATAGGTAATTCAACACCGAATTGCTTGGTAATCCGTCCAACTAACATTACTGCTTTGAGTGAATGTCCACCCAGTTCAAAAAAAGAATCGTCAATTCCAACACGATTAATACTCAATACGTCTTCCCAGATTTGAGCCATTTCTACCTCTGTTGTATTACGAGGTTTGGCATAAGAAGAAGTCGTTATTGGCGAATCGGTCGGTGCAGGAAGCGCTTTGCGATCGATTTTACCATTTGGCGTAAGTGGTAAAGTCTCTAGATGAACAAAATGCGCAGGAATCATATACACTGGAAGTTGTGCTAGCAATATTGTTCGTAATACTTGAATATCAATTGTTCCTGTAACATAGGCACAAAGATATTTATCTCCTTGTTCATCTCTACGATCGGTTACAATAGCTTGCTCAACCATCGACTGAGCTAGCAGTACAGATTCGATTTCGCCTAATTCAATACGATATCCTCGAATCTTCACTTGATAATCGATTCGTCCAATAAAATCAACCTGCCCATCAGGTAACCATCGTGCTAGATCACCTGTACGATATAATCTACCTTTTTCAGAAAAGGGATTTGTAATAAATTTCTCTGCGCTAAGTTCAGTACGATTCAGGTATCCACGAGCAACAGACTGTCCACCTATACATAATTCACCGGCTACACCTACAGGAACTGGACGAAGATACTGATCTACGATATAAAAAGAATGATTGGCCAGAGGTCTTCCAATAGGTACATTACCGCTAACTGGTAAATGATCTGCGTCCTCTTCGTAAAAACTAGAATCAATCGCTGCTTCAGTGACTCCGTAACTGTTCATAATACGCATACGTGATCCAAACCGTTCAAGTAAGACTCGATAATCTTGTACACTACAACTATCTGAACTGGTAATTAATAATTTCATCGTATCCAGTTGAATATGTTGCTCATATATTTCTTTCATTAGAGGTAAAATTAAAGCAGGTGTAGATTCAAATACAGTAATTTGATGTTTGACAAGATATTGTGATAATGCAGAAGGATCAATCCGAACGTCTTGCGGACAGATCACCATTGTTCCTCCATTTAAGAAAGTACGTGCCATGTCTCCTGCAAATACATCGAAAGAAAAGCTAGCAATTTGCAATAACTTTACTGCAAATTCTTTCAGACGATAGTCATCTCGATATCCGTATGCTGTGTTCACATATTGACCGTGTTCAATCATAACGCCTTTGGCATTGCCTGTTGTTCCAGAAGTATAGATGATGTAAGCAAGGTCAGAATCATCCACACTTTCGTTTTCTACAACAGCCGTAGTTTCACGTTCTTTTAACTGATCGATATATATCGTCTGACCTGTATAGTTACTATTTTCCAGAGCAGATACCAGATAAGATTGGCTTATTAAAAGTGCTGTTCCACTATCTTGTAACATATAAGCAATGCGTTCTGAAGGGTACGTGGGATCAACAGGTATATAAGCACCACCTGATTTCATGACTGCAAGTGCTGCAATAATCATTTGTGCCGAACGTTCAACCAGAATAGCTACTGGATGACCACGACGCACCCCTTGCTGTTGTAATACTTGTGCCAGTTGATTCGCACGTGCATTTAATTCGTTATAACTAAGTTCTTCATACTCATCTATAACTGCTATATGATCAGGTGTAAGCAAAGCTTGTTGCTCAAATAAGGCATGAAATGTAGTTGGTACACGATCTGTATGTGGACCACTCCAATTTTCAAGAATGATCATAGATTCTTCTTTTGTCATCATATTGATTTCGATAAGAGGTCTTTCAGGTGACTGTATTGCTTGTGTTAACACTTGTATCAAGTGTCCTTCGATCTGCTTCATTATAGATTCATCATATTTTTGACGATTATAAGATAACAAAATAGTAAATTGTTCTGCATCTTCGATTTCAATATTGAAATCATACGGTGTTTGTTCAGATAAATGAGCATTTGTGATATGAAAACCTAGCTTTTCAGCCCATTCATTTTGTTGGACAAGATCTTGTAATGGATAATTTTCAAATACCATAATATGATCAAGCAGTTGTTGCTTCAATTCACTACGAGATTGAATTTCGGCTAATGAACAATAATCATATGTCTGCGCTTCGATCATCAATTGACGAATGTGTCTAAATAATTGTGCAAATGTCTGTTCACTCGACATCTGAATACGCACTGGAATGGTGTTGATAAATGAACCTACCATTCGTTCAATCCCTTGAATCTGTGGTGGCCGACCTGAGATCACCGTTCCAAAAACTACATCTTCACGCTGATTATATCTACCAAGGATAACTCCCCAGACCGCTAGAAAAAGATTACTTACTGTAACTCCATAAGATTCACTTGTTTGACGAAGCAAACGACTCAATGGAACACTTAACTGAAAAGAATACTCTCCTATTTCATAGGAAGATGTAGGTTTAATTTGAAAATCGCTTTTCCCAGTTAAAGTACTGATAGAAGGAATTGTTGATTGTTGATCATATCCTTGTAATAGGTTCTCCCAATAGGACTGAGCTTCTTCTTCATTTTGTTGTTCTAACCATTTGACATATTGACTGTACATAACAGGTTCAGCTAACTGAATAGTCTCACCATTACGTAGTGCTGCATAAATAGTCAATAATTCTTCTAGAACAATCCCCAGACACCAACCATCCATAATAATATGGTGGAAAGTAAAAAGAATAGTATATTGTTCTGTTCCTGTATGAAGTACAGAAATACGTATTAATAAATCTTTAGTTAGATCAAATGGAGTCTGACGATCTTTCTTTATCTGCTCTGCTACATCATCTGAAGTGTGCATCCCATCTATATATTGAATAGAAATAGAACGTTCTTTAAAAATAATTTGACGAGGACGTGCCATATTTTTGTGATACAAATTGGAACGCAACGTTTCATGGCGCTGAATCACGGTTTGCATACTTTGCTCTAACATAGAATGATCCAATTCGCCTGTAATAGATAATTGTACTTGTTCGATATAAGCGGATGAATCAGGCTCCATCATCGAATGAAATAACATGCCCTCTTGTAGCGGTGTAAGATAAACCATTTTTTCAATTTCAAGACGCTTACTCATGATGAGCCTCCCTGAATATATAATTAGACATTCTCATAAAATTGTTGGATATCTTCGAAATCTTCCAAATCTATATCTTGTGCACCGACATCAGTGGGTGTTAATTCACGCTCTTCTTTATGCATACAGTGATCAATCATAGACCCTAATGAGCGCTCTATATGCTGTAACAGTAATTCTATAGCTGTAGCAGTATAGCGTTCAGTATTGTAATTCAGCTTAATATTTAGCTGCTCTTCTTCTATATAAGTACTACATACTAAATCGTGAATAGAAGGTACTTGAGCCAAATGATCTAATAATTCTGCTTCAAAATGTAGATACTCTTCATTCCAAACATCTCTATAATGAAAGCTAACTGGTGTATAGTGTTCAGACAATTCATTTTCCATGTATCGAAGCATAGCGTAACTCATTCCCTGATCCGGTACCTGTCTTACTGATTCTTTGACCTGTTTAAGCAAAACAGCAAGATCCTCTGATGTCGTATTAAATACAAGTGGATACAATGAGTTAAAATGACCGATTGTGCGAGTGGCATCCCATGTCTGCTGTCCTTCTGTAAATAACATTTCACGTCCTGTTATTTTCATATCTATAAGAAGGGCTTGTTCATTTGGATATATCGCTAACTGTAAAGCTTGCCCAAAAGCAGCTAACAAAATTTCAGAGGTATGAGTTCCATAGACATGATGTACATCAGTCATCAATTGTTTTGTTTTTTCCAGTGAGCACTTGATTGACATTTGATTCATCGGGCGTAAATTCGCTTGTTGCGCAAGCTTTGGAATGTTGTTTTGAATATCCGATGGAATTTGGTTCCAGTAGCGAACCTGGTTCTGCCAATTCCCTGTGATGAGTTGATACTCTAACTGCTGATTCCATGTCTGATAAGCGATTGTTTTATCTACAAATTGAATCGGTTGATCTGCTAAATATTGGCTGTACCCGAGTGCTAAATCTTTCAATAAAATAGACCATGAAGCTTGATCTATCAATAACTCATGTAGAGCAATGAATAAATAATCGCTCGTATCAGTATGGAAAATAGCTAACCGAATCAGTGGCCCTGTTCCTGGAATGATCTGCTGACCGATCCGTTTCTGTTCTTGCTGCATATATTCGTGATCCTGCTCTGGTGATGAAGATAAGGACAATATATCCAAGCTAAATAACGACGGGTCTGGTGTCTGATAGATCCACTTTCCTTGCATCTGCTTATTCTGATCGTTTACCTTGTCTGTCTTTTCTGAAAACTCATTATTTACAGGTATATATCCCAAACGTAGAGCATCATGATGTTCTAGCAACTTCTCTATCACTGTTCTTACAGCTTTCTCTTCCCAACGCTCGTTAGCACGCAACCATACAGATTGATAATAAGGAATAGAGATATCTGAATATTGATGTAGGAATGCATGCTGTCCAGGTGATAATATCGCTTCACCTGTTACTAGAGATTGATCTACAAGAAGAACACTAGATTGGACAATATTACTTAATCCACGAATGGATGGATGTTCAAATAACGATTTGATATCAAGTGTATAGTTATGCTCATGTAGCCTTGCAATCACTTGAATCGCTTTGATCGAATCTCCTCCAAGCATAAAGAAATTATCATGCACTCCCACCAATTCACGTTTCAATATATCTTGCCAAATTTGAGCCATTAGCCATTCTAGATCATTTTCTGGAGCCACATATTCAGTATGTGTTGCATACCCCTCTTGAGGTTCAGGTAATGCTTTACGATCGGTTTTGCCATTCGGTGTTAAAGGCATCTGATCGATAAATGTATAATGTGAAGGTACTGCATAATAAGGCAGGTATTGGGCAACATATTCATGTAGATCTGCTCCTGTATATTCTTGTTGTGTATTCTGAATAACATAAGCACAAATTACAGGTTCTTCTTGATCATTTGTTTTAATTACCACAACAGCTTCTTGTATGCCTTCCATAGCAGTTAAGCAATTCTCAATCTCGCCTAGTTCAATTCGGAAACCCTTCACTTTAACCTGATAATCAATACGTCCGATAAATTCGATCTCACCGTTGATTTTCCAGCGTGCTAGATCACCAGTGCGGTACATACGTTGACCACTTGTAAATGGATTATCTACAAATTTCTCATCTGTAAGGTCTTCTTGCTTCCAATACCCTCGAGCCAATCCTTCACCTGCAATACATAATTCGCCGGCAACCCCCAACGGTTGAGTTCTCATGGCAGAATCAACAATATATAATTCTGTATTGGCAATAGGTTGGCCAATAGATATCGAAGAAGCTTTTGTTAATTCTTTAACAGTCGACCAGACTGTTGTCTCCGTAGGACCATACATATTGAATATACGTAATCCTTCAATAGTCTGAAGTTGTTGCAACATTGGGATTGGTAGAGATTCCCCACCGATCATCATATCTTTTACATGATGTAGGGCTTGTCTACCCTCTTCATGATTAAGTAGCATTTGGAGACGAGAAGGCGTCATTTGCATCATATCAATACGATAATCGATGATTAACTTAGCGAGCTCCATAGGGTCTGCTTGATGATGACGCTCTCCTATAACTACCTGCATTCCTTCCAATAGCGGTAATATCGTTTCCAATACAAAAATATCAAAAGACATCGTAGTTAGAGATAAGATCACTTTATCTGGAGTAAAAGGAATCACTTGCTTCATTCCTGTTACAAAATTCATAACCGAACGATGTTGCAACATTACACCTTTCGGTTGTCCAGTAGACCCTGAAGTATAGATGACATAAGCAAGATGCTCTGGTTTTACAGAAAGGTTTACATTCGTTTTATTCATATGATAAGATGCTTGATCTTCAAGATATAATACTGTGCCTGTATAATTCAGTTCTTTTAACAAATGACGGCTCGTCAGTAAAATCGAAGCTTCACTATGCTCCAACATATACTCGATCCGACCTATTGGATATTCAGGATCAATCGGAACATAAGCACTACCTGATTTGAGGATAGCTAGCAGAGCAATTACCATTTCAATCGATCGATCTACCATAATTCCAATCAATTGATCGTAACCTGTTCCATATTGAACCAACGTATGTGCTAATTGATTCGCACGTTCATTCAATTCGCTATAAGTGATTGATTGTGTATTGCAGACTAATGCAATATTGTCAGGCAATGATCTTACCTGTTGTTCCCACTGACTATGGATAGTCTGATTAGAAGGGAACTGCACTGCTGTATGATTAAAATCATGCAATACCAGTTGCTTTTCTATATCTGTCATTAGATCGATTTCTGCAAGTGGAAGATGGTTATGGTCAACAGCTAATTGTAAAATGTGAATAAAGTGTCGATGTAATTGTTCAACAGTACTTTGTGCAAATAATGCTGTTGCATATTCCCATGTACAATCCAATTGTTCTTTCTGTTCCGTCATATACAGCGATAAATCTAGCTTGGCTATCCCCGCATTAAATTCCTCAGGAACAAAAGTGACTTCTCCTGCTTTCAAAATATTAGTACCTGTATTTTGCAGACTAAATAGTGTATCAAATACTGGATTACGGCTAAGATCACGTACGCTATCCAGCTGTTCTACCAGTTCTTCAAATGGATATTCTTGATGCTCAAAAGCATTTAAAGATACTTGTTTTACCTCTTCTAATAATTGATAGAAATTCTGAGACGGCTGTGGTTGTAATCGCAAAGCTAATGTATTTACAAACATTCCGATCACCGCTTCTGTATCCGCATGTCTACGTCCAGCTACAGGAGTACCAATAATCATATCGTTTTGACCACAGTATTTAGACAAAAGAATCTCATAAGCTGTCAACAACACCATATACAATGTCGTTCCCGTCTGTTGCGCTAATGTATATAGCTTGTCAGTCAGCACATTATCAATTGTGAACGTTAAGGTATGACCCGCAAATTGTTGTGTCTGCGGACGGATATAATCAGTAGGTAAGTTCAGAACAGGCAGATCACCACTTAATGTATTCAGCCAGTAAGCTTGCTGTGTCTGTAATATTCCTTCTGCTATCTGCTGCTGTTGCCACATCACTACGTCTTTGTAATGAACATGAACTTCAGGTAACCATCTTCCCTGATAACTATGAACTAATTCATCCAATAGTATCGCCATTGAAAATCCATCTGCTATTGCATGATGCATATCAACGAGAAGAGCATAATTCTGATCTGACCATGTTAATAATTGAGCTCGAAATAACGGAGATTGATTCAGTTGAAAAGGCTGCACAAAAGCCTGACGCATTTCTGGCAACTCTTTTTCTTGAATCGATAGAGTCTCTATTTCAATTGGCAGATATAGATGAACACGCTGAATCACCTGATCCTGATCCCATTCCAATGAGGTTCTAAATGATTCATGGCGAGCAACGACTTGTTGTAATGCTTTGATAAGACGCTCTGTCTGCAATGGACCTTGAATCATAAGCTGTCCAGAAACATGATAAGCTAGTCCACCATTACCGATTTGCTCCATAATATACATTCGCTTCTGTGCAGATGATACGGGATAAAAGGCTTGAGGTTCAACGGATTCAATCGGCAGATAAATAATATGTTCACCGCCCTCAATATACTGGACAAGTTCACTTATAGTCTGTAGATTGAACATTTCACGAAGCGGAATATGTATAGCAAATTCTTTATTAATGCGTGATAAAATCACGGTAGCTTTCAAAGAATCTCCTCCTAATTGGAAGAAATTATCTGTTCGCTGTATGTTTTCAATCCCTAATACGTCCTGCCAGATTTGAAGAAGTTTATAAGTCGTATCACTTTCATTTTCAACAGAAAGAATACCACTTTGTAAAGGTATTGCCGTGATTCCTTGTTGTAATGGATCAGGTAAACATTGCAAATCAGGTTGCCCATCTTCCAATACAGGAATAGATAACATAGGAATCAAAATACGTGGTTGCATATAATCAGGCAATTGTTCACTCATCTGTTGACGAATATACTCAGGATCATACGACTGATGATGTGTTTGATCCATTTCTAAATAAGCACAAAGTTGATATGGATCGAATGTGTTACTTAAAGTGATAACAGGAATGACCACACATTTTTGGAACGAAAATGTAGTTATCATGTATTTCTCTAACTGTTCTAGATAAACTTGATGACCACGAATCATCTGAACACGATTGGTATCGCCTACATATTGAATGCGTTGGTCTATGCCCCAATACACAAGTTGACCGGTACGTTGTAACGCAGGTATAGATTGATTACTTTGCGAATCATGAGAATTAGTAAATGCTGAATGCTGTTGTCCAACATGCAACTCACCTATCGTTCCTGGCAAAGCCGGTTGGCCATATTTGTCTAAGACATAAGGGAATTGTCCCTGATGATCTGCTAATGAAATCCAATATTCATCAAGCTTGTTCAAAGCAGTTGCAGACAAAAGAGTATGCTTCATCATAGGCACTTCCATATGTGCAACCACTTTTTCCAAAAATGTAACGAAGCCTATCGTCCATTCTTCAATGACTTCTTTAGAAAAAAGGTCTGCATTATAATCCATGTCTATAGAAAGTTCTTTACCTATTGGAGTGACATTCAAGAACAATTCATATTTACTATAATGAATATCATGAGTTACCAGTTCAGTGACTAATCCTTCAAAATGAAGAGCTGGCAATGCACGGTCCATATTAAAAACAGTATGAATAGCGGGTAAATGTCCTATACCACGTTCAGCCAAAGATGCAAAACTATACATTTGATATTGTTCTATCTCTTTCATCTTTTGCTTCACTTGATCTGTATATTCTGCAAAAGACATTTCCTGTGTAACTTCAGTAATAACCGGTAACAGATTTACACAATTTCCAACTAACGCATAAGCTTCCATGTGTGCTTGTCCTGCTGTAGGTACACCTACAGTGACTGTAGATTGTCCTGTTAGACGATGAAGTACATATTTGAAAGTAGTCAATAAAGTAACAAATAAAGTGGTTCCCAATTGAATACTCGTAGTACGCAATTGCTGCGCCAGTTCTTCAGTCAGAGTCACTGTATGTCGACCGCCTTGAACAGAAGGTAAAAGAGTACCTCGATAGATAGATGGAAGCTCCATCACTGGAAGGCTCTGCTTCAAATACTGATTCCAGTAGGTCACAGCTTCACGACTTTTAGAATGATTTAGCTGTTCTTCTTGCCATAGGACGTACTGCTGAAAAGGAATCGATTCAGGCAAGCGAACAGGTTTATTATGTACAAGAGCAGAATAAATCTGTTCCAGTTCCTGAATACACACACCGATCGACCAACCATCTGCTATAAGATGATGGAAAGTAAACACAGCAATATACTCATCCTTTTTCATTTGCAAACATTGGATACGGAATAACGGTTCTATCGAAGTCATGGTGAAAGATAGTTGTTGCTGTTCATTCAACCATGATTTCATTTTTTGTTCTTTGTCGGTCGAATCATACATTGTAAAATCAAATACAGGAATTAACAATTCCATCTGTGGAGCAACCATTTGATTTTCTCCATCATGACTCATGTATGTTCGTAATGCGTCATGACGTTGCATGACTGTATGTACTGCCTCTTTAAAAAGAGTCATATTCAGTTCTCCATGAAACTGCAAAATCGCAGTTTCATGAAGGGACTGAGCTTCCATTTTACCGGATGAAGAAGCAAACCATAATTGCTTCTGATCAGCTGTTAAAGGAATGATTTTCTCATTCGCAGAAGAAGAGTCGATAGGTTGTGGTATAGATAATTGATCCGGATCATCATCTGGATCAGTCGGCAGATCAGGTAAAAACCCTCCATCTCGCAACTCTTGTACACTATCCTTGACTGCCTGTACAATACGAGCAATATCTTCTTCGGTATGTGCAGTAGATAAAAAGCAATTGCGTCCTTCCCAGATATAAATGCCTTTATTCAACATATGATAATAAAACAGCTCTAGATCTCCTTTTAATACAAAACGGAATAACGATCCAAAGTGAACAACTTTCATAGGTAGTTGTCCATCTTCAAAAAATGTATTCAATTCTGAAGCCAACTGAGCTGTTCTTACATTGAGATTCTCTTGTAATTCAGGTCCTTCTTCTTCCATACGATTCAATACAGCCAATGCTGCCGCCATAGCTAATGGATGATGACAGAATGTACCTGCAACAAAAGTACGGCGATGTTCATGAGCAGGATAAGATTCATCTCCGAAACTCCAGGTGCCTCCATCGACTCCATCCATATATTTGGCAGTTCCAGCAACGATACCAATCGGCATTCCGCCACCAATGACTTTTCCATAAGTTACTAAATCAGCTTTAATATCGAATATTGCTTGTGCTCCACCTGAATGAATACGGAAACCTGTAATCACTTCATCAAAAATAAAAGCTGTATCTGATCGACGAGTCAATTCACGAATCTGTTGTAAAAATGCTTTCGGCTGAAAATCGGGACGACGACTTTGAACAGGTTCAACAAGTACAGCAGCCAAATCATGACCATTGGCTTCAATATAATCTAAAGCTTGTTGTGTACCATAATTAAGAACAACAATATCATCGACCATATGTTGCAAAATTCCAGGTGCCAAAGGAGTAGAATGTTCTTTATTTGCACCTGCACTACCCAGAGCAAGAATGCCATCAAAAGTACCATGATACGAGCCTGCAAAAATAACAACTTTACTGCGTCCAGTAGCTGCTCTCGCTAAACGTAAAGCTACCATAATAGCTTCAGTACCGGAATTATACAAAGAGATTCGTTCCGTTCCCGTCATCCGTGTGATCGCTTCTGCCACTTGCCCTGCCATATTAGACATGGGTCCTACACACATACCTTGCTGTAACTCAGCTTCAATCTTTTCACGAATAAATGAAGGATTATGACCGAAAAAGTTCACTCCGAATCCCATGGTGATATCCACATATTCATTATTATCAAGATCCCACAACTTTGAACCTTCTGCGCGTTGGGATACAATTTGATACACCATTTCTTTTAACAATGGTCGAAATCCAGCAATATTGCGATTATTGGCATAAACAGAGCGATATTGTTGTGTATATTCTTTTGTACTTGCTGTGCGCTGATTATACTTTTCTATTAATTGTTGGATATGATTAGCTTGACGTACAGGTAACGAATGATCTGCTTGTAATTCTAATGACTTATAAGCAACAAATGGCTTCATTTCTGGATGAATGGTTGGTTGCTGGGATGAAATGGTAGTTAGAGATGTCTGTTGCTGATCTACGATAATTGATTCAGTTACTGCTGTTTCTTGAACTACACTTGATTCTGAACCGATCGTAGCCACAGCTTGTCCATTTAATACTTCTAATTGATAAGACATTAATTGAAGCTGCTGTGCCATGATTCGTTCTACAGATGAGTAAGAACTATTCACTTCAGATTCCGGAATACTTTGGGTACGATTACTCTGCGAAGTGTAATGTTGAATGTCTGCTGTCACCGTTTGGTTCGCTGAAGACGTTTCTATTTCCAGACTGACTTCATGATGGGCTGAAGAGGTATTCACAATCACTTCATGCTGAGTCCCCATTAATGTATCGATCGTTTGCTGAGGCAAAATATCTGTAATATACGTAGTGAGTATATTAAGATTCGTTAGAGATTCGAAAAATTCACTCATCGGAATATCTAGATTAAACGTATCTTTGATACTATGTCTCACTTGAGACAAATTGATAGAATCTAGACCCATTTCCAGAAAGTGAGTATCTGCTTCCAACTCTTCTGCTGTTAACTGAGATACATTACTGATCATCTGCGTAATCGTTTGTCTGACAACATCTTTCACAGCATTCTTCGACTCCTTCATCATTAGCATCGTAGATTCTTGATGATTCTGTATAGATACAACTTCATGAGATGTATTACTGTTTATTTCTTGAGATCGCAATGGTAATGAAACTGCTTGTTGAGGTGCTTCAATCCAGCACCTTTTCTGTTCAAAAGGATACGTTGGTAATGGTACACGTCGATAGTTCTTTTGGGCGTATACTTCTTGCCAAGCAATATCGGCTCCTTGTACATACTGTTCAGCTAATTGCTCTACAGCAAATAAGGTATCGATAGTCCCTTGATATTTAGAAGCAGAAGTTTGAATCAATTCTACTTTTCCTGCAAAAATCCCCGGCGCTGTTATTCCTTGTTGATGAAGTTGGGTTAACCGACTTAGGAGTTCGGTAGAAGACTGAGCTACGATAGCCACTCGATAATGTAAATGACTACGACCTGTATTAGCGGTATAACACACTTCATGTAAACGATCAGACATCGCAGGAGATTGTAAACATTCCGTATATTGCTCAATCAATTGTTGAAGTGCCTTTTCGGTTCGTGCTGATAATGTCAAAATCAAAGGATCGGTATTTATTTCTGTTCGATCCTGATCTTCAGGTTGTATATATTCTTCAAGTATCATATGGCAATTGGTACCACTGAATCCGAACGAACTCAACCCTGAACGTCTTGGTATACCATCCATAGATAGCCATGGTTGAAGCTTACGATTCACATACACAGGCGATTGTTCAAAAGCAATCTGCTGATTCGGTGTACGGAAATGAACCAATGGCGCAAGTTGTTGATGTTGTAACGACAAAACAGATTTAATGAGTCCTGCAATGCCTGCGGCTTCATAAAGATGACCAATATTACTTTTCACTGTACTGATTGCGCAAAATTGTTTCCGTGAAGTGTATGCTCGAAATGCACGACTGATGCCTTCGATTTCAACAGGATCACCTAAGCGAGTTCCTGTACCATGTGCTTCAATATAGCTAATCGTCTCGGGATCTATACCTGCATCTTCCCATGCTTGAGTAATCACTTCTGCCTGAGCCAATGCATTAGGAGCAGATATACCTACTGTACTTCCATCCTGATTGATTGCACTTCCTTTGATCACTGCTAGAATATGATCACCATCTATCTTCGCTTGTTCCAGAGACTTCAGAAACACCGCGCCTACGCCTTCTCCCCAACCTGTCCCATCTGAACTATCATCAAATGCACGTGCACGATCATCGGAAGATTCCATGCCTAGCCCTGCTTTTAATGGAAGCAAAATCGTTTTCACTCCACCAGCCAAAGCCATTTCACATTCGCCGCTTTGAATTGCTTTGCATGCCATGTGTACAGCTACAAGAGAGGAAGAACAAGCTGTATCAATAGTTACTGCCGGTCCTTTAAGATTGAGTAGATATGAGATACGACTTGGAATAATCGAAGATAGATTCCCTATCGCAAAATTAGAAATAGAAGCTGGTGTTACTTCACTAAGTAAACGCTCGTATTCAAAGCTTGTTTTGGAAAAGCCAACGTATACGCCTACCTTACGACCTGATAATATAGTGCCACCGTAACCTGCATTTTCAATCGTGCTCCAGACAGTCTGTAGAAATAAACGTTGATTAGGATCCATCAATGAAGCTTCACGTGGAGTTAATTTAAAAAAGGAATAATCGAACTTATCCACTTCATCTAAATAACCTCCATCTGCTAATTGCTGACTACGCCCCTCAGTATTCAATTGAGAAATAAAGAACTGTGCATCTGCTTGTCGTTGCTCGCTGTAACTCCCTACACAATCTTTGCCTTCCGCAATATTGCTCCAGAATTGTTCTAACGTTCTGGCTTGTGGGAATGTACCGTCCATTCCGATAATAGCAATATCTTTACTTGCGAGAGACGATGACATATTGGGTATAGACTTATGATCAGAAATATCTACTGACTCATCTCCATTTGCTAGATAATGAGCCAGTTTGGCTATGGTAGGATAGGAGAAAAAATCTGTGACTTCCACTTTCACATCGAATCGTTCTTCTAACTGATCTACGATTTGTACCATTTGTAATGAACTAACACCAATATCAAAGTAACTATCATGCACACCAATCGTATTTGTATTTAAAATATGCTGACAGATATCTACTAATTGGCGCTCCACTTCTGCTTGTTCTAGTGATGCGGATATAGAAGTGGGTAAAGAGATCTCCGATAGCAAAGAATCTGGTACAGTAGCAGATTGTAATAAATCTACTGGTAAAATAGTTTCCGCATCCTTTTGTTCTGGTATTTCTAATGTTTCTAATGGATGCAACAAAGGTTGTGTCATTACACTAGCAAATACACCTTGTGCATAATCTTCTGCTAATTTAAAGCGTTGCACTTTACCACTGGTTGTTTTGGGAATACGACGAATAGGCAATACTTCATGAACTTGCCATCCACCACGATAATTAAGATGGCTTTTCAAACGTTGAGCAATAGGGGCAAAATCAATAGACTGCTTTACATGCATCACAAATACAATCATTCGATCTTGTTGAATGCTCTCATCATAGACTCCACATACGGCTACTTTGCCGAGTTCAATGCCTTCAACTTCTTCTGCCACTCGCTCTACATCATGAGGATACACATTCTGTCCATTCACAAAAATAATATCTTTGGCTCTACCGGTAATAGTCAATCGGCCTGCGCACATAAAACCTAGATCGCCTGTAATTAGCCAACCATCTGAAGTGATCACTTTAGCAGTAGCTACAGGATTATTGTAATAGCCACTGGTTACATTTTTTCCACGAATATGAATATGACCAATATGAAGATCGGGTATAGGTTGATGATCTTGATCGCTGATACGTATTTCACAGTTTTCTAGCGCATATCCTACATCTGCAAAACTAATTCGATTCCGATCATTGTAAGCTACTTCAACAATAGCTTCTCCAATATTTAATTGATCTCGATGCAAATGGATAGATATTAATTCTTCATGAATCGGTGGATGACTAACACCCACACTTGCTTCTGCCATACCATATACAGCGATCATTGAAGATTTTTTTAAGTTATATTTGCTCATGGTTTCTAGAAATAGATCTGCTAATTCAATAGAGATCGGTTCTGCTCCATTTTGAATCATTTCTATCGTAGAAAGATCCCAATTCTGTGCATTTTCAGGTTTGTATTGAGCAAGGAAAAATTTGTAGCCGAAGTTAGGAGAGCAAATATGTGTCACTTGGTGCTCTGAAGATTTTTTGAGCCAAAGGGTAGGACGTCTTATGAATAAAGCAGTAGGCATAATATATTGGGTTGCATTCGAAACGAGACAAGTTAGATGAAAAGCAATCAATCCCATATCATGAGTTAAAGGCATCCATCCGAGATAAGCTTTGTTTTCGCCTAATTGAGTACCGTGGGCAATATCGCGTGTATTATAAATTAAGTTTTCGTGGGTAAGCATGACCCCTTTAGGGTCACCTGTAGATCCTGAAGAGAATTGAATAAATGCGAGATCTTCCGCTTGCACTTTCGCGGGGATTCCTGGCGTAAGATTTTTATAGTCTAGCGCATCAATAAATAATGTTTTATTGGCGATTTTCTGATAATCTTCACTTAATTCGTGTTGAACAGCATATTTTTCTAAATTTGAAAATGTTTTGGGGTCTGTGATCAGATAGGGATGATTTAACGTATTCCAAATTTTAAATAATTTCATTCGATGTTCTTCATTATTTCCAACCGTAACAGGTACAGGGATAATACCGCCTAGTAGACAGCCCCAAAATATATTCAAAAAAGAACGATTATCTTCGACTTGCATCAGTAACTCATCGCCTGCAACCATTCCTGCTGCTTGAAGTTCTCTGAGCACCAGTAAAGATTCTTCTTTTAACTGGCGATACGATTGATATTCTTCTACCGTATCCGCTGTAATATAAGTAATCCCATGGGATGCCAACCGGGCTTGATCTTCAAAAGCATCCAATAATGTCAGATAGTGCTTCATGCCAATCCCCCTACAAGCTGATGTATTAAAACGTCTTGTTGACTTGGTTTTTCACCTTTTTTGGTACGCAATATTTCAGTAAGACAACTAGACGCCTTTTCACGAATATTCGCTGCATGTAAATCATTCGTATTGGAGAGCGACACTTCGCTTAACATTTGTTTGAGTCGTTGAATAGGTTGAATTACACCTAATTCATATTCTTCTTCATTCCAATTGCAGTTAGGCAGAGATATGGATTGAGCAAGACATTCCTTAAGCCAACCATCTAAAGAATAATCTGTAATTAAGCGCTGTCTATCCTGATGTTTATCAAAAGCATAGCCGTGGGTCGTGGGAACAATATCCTCAGATAATCGTGTTAATATATTGCGCGGGCCGATTTCAATCGTTGTATGTACTCCCTCTGCTACCATGTATAACAGAGACTGTTGCCATTTGACTGCGCAAGTCATTTGATCTATTAATCCTTGCCGAATATGTACATCATTTGTGTATGGTTGTGCTGTAACATTAGAAATAATAGGCCAGCGACTTTGTTGAAATGTTTGCGTATGTAAAAAAGTTGCCAGGCGATCTGCTGCCTGTTCCATCAAAATAGTATGAAAAGGACCACTCACAGATAATAAATTCATCTGTACCTGTTGCTGTTCAAGTGATCTGTTTAACCTTTCCAGAGCCTGCGAGTGCCCTGCTACTACATGTTGAAGTTGAGAATTATAACAAGCAATCACGACAGGTTGTTCAGGTGTACTATGTTGTATACATAACCGTTCTAATTCATCGAGATCTATTCCTCGAATAGCGATCATGCTACCTGTACCATCTTTGGCAGTGTTCTCCATGAACTGACCACGTTGCTGAACAAGTCGTAATCCCTCTTGAAAAGATAAAGCCCCACTAGCAACCAGTGCTGAATATTCACCTAGGCTATGTCCGGCAGATAAAATAGGCTCTATTCCCACTTGGTGCATGTATGTTTGAAATGCGATCATACTCATCGTTAGTAACGCGGGCTGTGTGTAAGAAGTACGTGATAATTGTTCCATTTCGCCTGTAGAACATAATGTGTACATATCATAGCCAAGTATGTCGCTGGCTTCTTCCATGATCTGTTTTGTATGAGAGTCATATTTGTATGTGTTCACGCCCATTCCTTTATACTGCGAGCCCTGCCCAGGAAATAATAAAGCAATACCACTCATAACAAATCCCTTTCCTCTCTGTAGCACCCTATCTGTATCATTATAGATGGGCCTTTTTGCAAACAGTAAACATAACAGATAACGAGCTTTTTTAAATGACTCGCTATCTGTTTTTATTTTGAAATTATTTATTATTCCATAACAGTAGCATAATCTTGTTGTTGGTAATCCGTTGTTTGATGATCTAAATACTCAATTAAAGATTGTTTGATGATATTACATCCCTGTTGTAGATATTCAGTTTCTATCGTTAGAGCAGGCATCAATTTGATCACAGTATCATTACGACCTGCTCTCTCAATAATTAAGCCCAGTTCATAACAACGAGAAACCACGAATTTGGCGGCACCTTCTGCGTCTTTTAAACCACCAAGATCAATTCCCCAAATCAAACCAAGTCCACGAATTTCTATTGTAGAATGTAATATCGCTATCTCCTGATGTAAAAATGTATGAATCATTGCTTCTTTGCGTTTGACCACTTCTTCGAGATGAACAGACTCTCGATATTCCAAAGCTGCGGTTGCACCAATAAAAGCAAGTTGATTACCTCGGAAAGTACCATTATGCTCACCTGGTTTCCAAATATCCAGATTAGGTTGAATAAGTAATAATGACATCGGTAATCCATATCCACTGATTGACTTGGATAACACAACAAGATCGGGTTGTATACCTGCTCGTTCAAAAGAGAAGAATGAACCTGCTCGGCCACAACCTACTTGTATATCATCAACAATCATCAGAATTTCATGGCGCTTACATAACTCGCTTAAACGTTGTAGCCATTCAATAGGGGCAACAATCACGCCACCTTCAGCTTGTACCGTTTCCAAAATAATAGCAGCTGGCTTTTCTATGCCACTATTAGGATCAGTCAACACATTTTCTATGTATTCAATCGTATCAAAGCTCCCCATAAATCCATGAGGATAAGGCATAAAAGTTACATTTGGCAATGGAGCACCCGCTCCGTTACGGTTATAAAGATTACCTGTAACTGCCAAACTGCCGTAAGACATACCGTGAAATCCACCCATAAAAGAGAATATACCTGTACGCCCCGTTGTTTTACGCGCTAATTTCAAAGCCGCTTCAACTGCATTGGTTCCAGTAGGCCCACAAAATTGGATTTTATAATTCATTTCTTTAGGAATAAGAATAAGTTCGGTGAATGCATCAATAAATTTCCGTTTGGCTATTGTGTACATATCTAATCCATGAATAATACCATCTGATTCTAGATAATCAATCAACTGTTGCTTGATGAAATCAGGATTATGCCCATAATTTAGTGCTCCTGCTCCAGCAAAAAAGTCGATAAATTGTTTCCCTTCTTCAGTGACCATTGTTGAATTTTTAGCATATTGAAATACATCACCAAATGCTCTGCAATAAGACCTTACATTCGATTCCCAAAGCTCAAATGAATTCATTATTCATCCTCCATGTTTTTGGTATATTCAAAAGATTTTTGACATGTTGTGCCAAAATCGTAATACACATTTGCTTTAAATTAGATAGGATTAATTTTAGGAAGGTATGATAATTATTAGTGGAATAATTTAGCATGGGAAATAATACTCAAATGATTAAATAAAGAAATATTTAACAAATTAACTCATCTGCTAACCTAACTTGCATTCTTATGATAGATTAGTAACGAAGAGGATGTCAAACCATTAAATGGTAATTATTAATACTTATTTCATGTTCAAATAGCGTTTATAAGTAATTATTTTACATATAGTTTACAATGTCATTTTTAGAAAACATAAACAAAATAATAGACTTCTGACAATTCATGATATATACTCAAGCAGATCATTCCAGTATTTGGATAATAGAAAGGTGGATAATATGGCGAAGTCTATTGGTCATTATTTAAAAATTTTTGTTCCACTTGGTATTATTGCAGGCGTTTTGGTGTATGTATTAAATATGTTTGGCTTAGAAGTTCCGCTTGTTATTGGTAATAAAACTTATTATGGATCAGAAGCAGCTATCAGAGAATTAATAGCAGTTCCTGTAGGGTTTATTATTTTAGGCTTTATTGTAGGTATCCTTGTATACGCCTTCAGAAGCAAACAAACTTCTTAAATGTTCTTCTAACCACCTATTAATAACTTTTTTATTTAAAATCAATCGATCTGTTATGTACATAGCTAATTATTAAAAAAATCAGACAAATGGCTCAAATTGTCTGATTTTTTTATAATTTATTGACTATTATCTTTATTATAAATACTTTTATAAGTAACTATTTTACATATTTATCCTGTTAAATATATAAAAATATTATATATTTAATAATAAAAAGGATGTTATATTTCAAATTTATTCCTAATTTCATAGTGGATATATGGACAACATCATATAAAACTTTTGTCTCGTTATCATTAAATTAAAAATGCTTTTTCTAAACGTAATCGATCACGTTAGAAAAAGCATTTTTTAATAGTTAGTTCTATAGAGAAGATTGAATTCTAAAGGACAACTTAACATTAGAATAATGCGCTTGGTGATGTATTGATTTTCCAAAATCCGTTTACTAATTCGAACTTAACCAGCATACGCTCTACTGGATGTGCATCTTTAACATAAGGAACGGTCAAACGATATACACGAGCGGTATCAGTCATGCTGATCATTTTAGCAGTAGAACGGTTAAATTCTAACATACTAGCTTTTTCAGTGACCAATTGTGCAAGTTTACCATTGTTTTCGATGATATATTTTTGAATATACGCTTCACTCGCTTGTTGCGTATACGTTTCTTTCAAATAGGCTAACAATTTAGCATTTGTATCAATATCTGTAGACAAATAGCGATATGTTTTGTTATTTATAGAAAAAGTAGCGTTCGTTGTAGATGGTTTACCACCGGTGGATGTATATACATATCTTTTTTCAGCTTCGACAATCAGTGGAGTTACACTATCATGATTTAACTTTTTCACTCCAGTCCATACGCCATCTTTTGTATAATAAGAGACTGCTGGTGTTGTAGCAGTAGTTGTGGTGGATGCTGTTGCTTTAGATGCATTAGCAGCAGGTAATGCTGGAGTTGAAGATGCTGCTTGCACCGAATGTGCTGAATATAACGATGCCGTTACCAAAGCAGTAAGTGCCCAAGTGCCAATAGCCAGTTTGTTTACTTTTTTCATTATTTCATGTCCTCTCAAATGTGCTTTCTTTTATTTTGAAATCTGTAATCGTTACTATGTAACCTCTTTATTATGACATATACATAACCTATATACCACTTTCGCTCAATATTTAACCATTTATATCCATTAGGAGTAGTAAATGCAACTTTTTATTTTAGTTCACGTCTATTATAACGTTCTTATATTATAATTTACACATTTAGTCTACTAAAGGAGGTATAACAAATGATATATTCTATGATTCGCTCTACTGCCAAAATTGTTGCAATTGCCTTATTATCTAGCACTTTTTATGTCGTTCTATTCACTACTGTACATACAGATCAATCAGCAACTGCTTATGCTGAATCATCTACGTCTCAGTCTATTATTCAAGTCATGCTCAATGAAAGTAATATTACACAAGATCTTAAAACCTCACCTCTTATGATTCAAGGTTCAGTCTATTTGCCTTTGCGAGAAATCAGTCAAAAAGTAGGGATTCATACGTATTGGAATAGCTCTCAACATACCATTACACTAACTTATCCTAAATATTTAACAGAATTAAATCAGAAAAAAGGAACAGTGAAGATCAATAGTAAAATTAAAAATCTTCCACAAGCAATACGTACGATCAAAAATACTACGTATGTACCTGCCCGTATGATTGCAGAAGCTTCAGGTCAGCAAGTGATTTGGAATAGTAAAAAACAAGTCATTACATTCAAGTCCAATACCACCTATGCTAAAGCAAATAGCAAAACGGCTACTGTCTGGTTCAATAATCAAAATAATGAACTGTACTTCTCTTCTTCTTCTTTTGCCAAACCAGTTTTGGCAGGCAAATTGCAAGCCAAACTTGAACATCTGGTACGTCTTCAAGTCTATGATATCGGTACAAGCGGTCATACGGTTGAATGGTTAGATAATTTTGGTGAACCAATGATCAATTATGATTTTTATACAGCTTTTGTCAAAGATGATAAAATAGTTCGTCAGGCACACGCTGATTACTGGCAAAGGTATGATCAAAATGTTATCCAATACAAAGACAATGCTGTACTTGTTAATAAAGATACACTTGAATTTTTAGATTTTTCAGGCAAAGTCACTTCTCGTTATAACTTAGCCACCCTCACAGGTATACAAACTAATTACTCGGTAGTTGGAATCACTGATACGTATTTAATTGTTCGTCCTAATCATACAGGTCTTCTTACATTAATTGATTTACGAGATAAGTCTAGTGTTCTTCTATATAAAAAGTTGTTGAATAAAGAAGAACAAGAGTATTGTGAACTTAATGATGTGCCTTATCATGGAGATGATCTGATATTTACAGGTGAAAATACAAATGGAGCTTTGACTTTTGAAAATCATGGTTATTCAAAAAGCGGAGTGAAAAAGTATGTATATGTGATGAAAGATTGATATTACCCGTTTAGAAGAGATAGAATAATTGGATTCACTACAATCATTACTTTTTAGATTTTATGAAAAAGATAAATAAAACAAATTGCGTTATTATCAAAAAAATCGGCGATATCCAATCTATTCTTAAAGGAAATACCATTAATAGAATAAAAGCAAGATATAACCCTTGTACAATTGAAAATCTAACCGATTTCATATTGTTAAATAAAGAATCTACTAATATAGTCAGTAAAAAGAAAGATATGATAATAACACCAAAAAAGCATATCATGTTAATTTTTGCTGACCAACCGATAGTTTGAGAAACATTAATATATATAAAAATACTTAAAACGAAATACATAAGTACTACCATTACAGAAAATACGGGTCTAACTATTTTAATTGAAAACAATATAAACTGCTCTACAGTAGATACTTCTTGAATAGCTATAGGCATTTTATTTACCTCATTTTTAATAGCTATTTTTATCACATTCAAAGTCGCTTCTGAACGGTTACTATAGAATAATTCTATTTTGCTCCTTAATTTATAATCAAAATAGATGATACATTCGGAAAGCTTATTAATAAGTTCATTTTGATCTTGAAGGCTTCTACTGCTTTTTTCATAAATAGATAAACCTGCTTGTAACTTATAAAGTAATTCGTTCTTTTTAATAGCTACTGCCTGTATATTTTTATCATTTTCAGCATACATAGTCGCAAATGTTTTGTACATAAATACAAAAAAAGTCGCTACACCTGCAATCATAAATTTAGTACTGGCGCTCAATGTATTAAATTGCTCATACACCGCTTGAATATCGATCATCTGCATATTGTATCCCCTACTCTTATGTATTTATTATATTCACAGCAAAAAGGAATTGAATAAGAGCTATTCAATCCCCTCTACTATGCTTTTCTAACAATAACTTTGCTGTTCACTAAGTCATTTCATATGGGTACATATTAACTTTATTTATTGTATTAAGGTAACAACTGCTCAACAGCTTGACGAACATCGGGTTGATCGAGTTCTCGACCAAAGATTGATACGCTTCCGCTATCTTCACGGGAACGAATTAAGCGTCCCATACCCTGGCGAAGACGAAGTAACATATAAGGCATATCGACTTCTTCAAATGCATTAACAGCCTCAGCACGACGTGAAGCAAACAGTGGATCGTTAGATGGGAATGGTAATGACCAGACAATCACATTGGACAATGATGGTCCCGGAATATCTAATCCTTCCCATAGGGTGACTGCACATAATACACTGGTCTCATCTTGTTGGAAAGCAGAGATCAAATGACTAATTTCAGCCGATCCTTCGTACAAAATCCGATACTTAGCATATCCTGTAAGACTTTGTGTACTTTGACGGAAAGCGGCTAATTCTTCGATAGACGAGAATAAAATCAATGCACGTCCACCCGATTGATCTAACAATTCCAGTACACGTTCAGACTGAACATGGACTGCATTCAAGTCGAGCAATCCCAAAGAAGCTCCAGAAGTTGTTGTCACCCCTGGTAATACAGGCATTAGATTCGCTTGCATCTGCTCTTTGTAATCATAAGGAGATGCTACCGAGAAGGACAAATATTTATCAATTCCTAGACTATGCGCAATATAATCGAAAGAACCTTCTACCGATAAGGTAGCTGAAGAGAAAATAACAGGCATTTTTTTAGCAAATACTTTCTCATTCAGAATTTCTTTTACTTTTTTCGGCATAATCACTAAGGTAAGATCAGCTTCTTCCCCTGTCACCCAAGAGATCAATTGATCTTGTCTACGGCAAAGGTTAAGTGCAATTTGAATCATTTCTAGATGTTCTTCTACAATCTTCAACTGATAATCATCCAGTGTAAATAATGCACTTTCAAATACCAATTCTTCTTCAATGACAGCAATCTGTGCTTGCACACGTCCTACTTGATTCATAAGATCGGTATTCCAGTTGATTTCTTTCCGATCCGATGCAGGTACAGGCTGGCTATACTTCGCTAACTTCTCGAATAAGATATCACTTTCCAAAATCACTTCTTCAACAGCTAGCGCTAACGTCTCACGAACTTCGCCTTCTAACAAACGCACTACAATACTTTCAAAAAGCGAATGTTTTAATTTGTGTGTGAGTGCATTTTGAGCCGCTGTTTCAAGCAAATGCCCTTCATCAAAAACAACAGAGCTATGATCAGGTAGCAAAGGAAGTTGTCCTTCACGTTTACGTGCATCATATGTCCAGACATGTTCCATATAAAAGTCATGCGAACAAATAATCAAATCAGATGATTTGCGATAATGTTCACGCGATAATGTTTGCCCACAGCGATGACGTTGCGGACAGACCAGACAGTCTTGGAATACATCCCAACCAATTCGGCTCCATTCGCCATCGGTTAATTCAGGATATTCTTTACGATTCCCATACGGGTAAAAAGATTGCATCGTATCTGGATAGTGAACAAATTCAGGCAAACCTGCATAGATATCACGATAGACATCACTTTCAGTTGCATCGTCACGTACGACATCCAATTTGTTCAAGCAAATGTATTGGTCTGGCGATTTCCCAAGACGGGCATCGACGACCAAGTTCAAATGCTTAGCCAGTTTGCTAATATCGCCTTCTGGTTTTACCAACTGCTCGATCAACGACTCATCTGCACAAGCAATAATAGCAGGCTTACGTGTATACCGGGCATAAGCAATCGCATACAAAAGATACACTAATGTTTTACCTGTACCTACGCCAGCTTCTGCAAAAATAGTTTTCTTTTCGGCATATGCTTTTTCCAATTGAAAAGCCATATAAATCTGTTCGTCTCTTACCTCAAAGCCGGCTTCGGGTAAAATATCATAAAATACATCCGCGATCCAATCACTCGCTTGCTTAATAAATGGTTGTCCGGGATCAAATGTAAATGGATAAGTGTTCAATCCGTGTATTCCTCCAAATGATCTAATTTAGTGCATCCTTTCATTATACCTCAAATGTGAACAACAAGGTACAACTGATTATGAACAAATTTTTCACATTTCAAATCTTCTCTCTGCATATCGCAAAAAGTCGCACGATTCAGCGAATCATCCACTGAAAAGCACGACTTTTGTTTAACTTATATTCTTATTGAAATTAGCTTGCAAGAATATCTATTATTAGTGAATACCTCTTATTTCAATAATCCTTTTTGCTGTAAAAAGGCGGTTGCTACTTCAGATGCAGGCTTCCCTTCGACATCTACCTGATAATTCATGGCACGCATTTCATCATCAGTAATCTGACCGGATAAGCGCTCTAATGCTTCTGCCACTTCAGGATATTGCTTTAATGTCTCATCACGCATCAATGGGGCACCTTGATAGGGTGGAAATAATCCTTTGTCATCTTTGAGCACTTTTAGCTTATACCGTTGTAGTTCACTATCTGTCGAATACGCATCCATCAATTGAATATCACCGGATGCGATCGCACTATAACGGAGTTTGGGCTCCATCGTTTGCAAATTAGGGAAAGTGAATCCGTATAATTTGGTTATCCCAATATATCCATCATTACGATCGGCAAATTCGCGTGTAAATCCAACTTTAACTTGTGAAGATACATTTTGCAGATCAGACATGGTTTCCAATTGGTTCTGTTCTGCATATGCCTCTGGTACAGCTAATGTATACGTATTGTTATATTTCATCGGTGCTAGCATATCCATATTGAACTTTTTGGACATGCCTTCTTTGGCTTGATTGTATACTTCTGTACTATCTGTACTGACAGCATCTTCTTTAAGGAATTCTGCCAGAGCTGTACCTGTAAATTCAGGATAGATATCAATATTTTTATTTTTTAAAGCGTTGAATAAAAATGTAGTTTTACCCATGCCTGGCTTTAGTTCAACTGTTAAGCTTGTATCTTGTTCAATCAATTCTTTGTACATATTAATCAGAATTTCTGGTTCTGCACCCAGCTTACCTGCAATCACCAAATCTTTTTGCGTATTGTTGAACAACGGAATCACACTAACTGCAATTACAATTAATGCTGTAGCAGATAACCAGATGATCGATTGTCGGAATGATCTTTTTTCAATCACACGTAGTAATAGATCGAATATAATCGCAAGTAACGCTGCCGGTACCGCTCCTAAGATCAGTAATGCTGTATCATTGCGATCGATCCCTAGTAAAATAATATCTCCTAACCCACCTGCACCAATCAATGCAGCCAGTGTAGTTGTTCCAATAATAAGAACCATTGCTGTACGAATACCTGCCATAATAACAGGCATCGCTAAAGGCAACTCGACTTTGAACAATCTCTTCATTGGTGTCATACCCATAGCATCTGCGGCTTCGATTAAAGAAGGATCGACTTTTCGAATACCTGTATATGTATTACGCAAAATGGGCAACAATGCATAGATCACTATCGCTACAATAGCAGGTACAATACCAATCCCTAGTAACGGAATCAACAGACCAAGCAAAGCCAGTGAAGGAATCGTCTGTAATACAGCGGCAACGCCTAGCACTCCTTCTGATATTTTCAAATGACGAGCGATATAGATCCCTAAAGGAATGGCAATAATCAAAGCACATAATAGCGCTACAAAAGAAATCAGGATATGTTGAGTTAATGCTTGTAATAATTGATCCTGACGCTGAATCATGACTTCCCACAAATTATTCATTATTCAGCTTCTCCTTTGCTATATACAGACGTTTTTTGGAGTAGTGAAGGTAATGGATTGGATTCTACTTGTACCGAACCAAAAAATTCACTAACAAAAGGATCTGCTGGATGATGTAACAATTGTTCTGGTGTATCCGCTTGAATAATATGTCCTTCACGCATCACACCAATACGATCTCCTAATTTGAGCGCTTCTTGAATATCATGAGTTACAAATACAATCGTTTTCTGAATGGTCGCTTGTAGTTCTAACAGATCATTTTGCAATCGTTCTCTCGCCAAAGGATCAAGTGCACTGAAAGGTTCATCCATCAAAATAACGGGTGGATCAGCAGCCAGCGCACGTAATACACCAATCCGTTGTTGTTGCCCTCCAGATAATTCATCTGGTTTACGTGTACGGAACACTTTAGGATCAAGTCCAACCATATGAAGAAGTTCATCGATTCGTTGATCTGTTTTTTTACGATCCCATCCGCATAATTCAGGTGTGATCGCTATATTTTCTTCTACTGTCATATGTGGAAATAAAGCAATCTGTTGTAGCACATACCCTATTCCTTGTCGCAATTCATGTACAGGCATATGGTTCACTTGTTGGTCGTTGATTTCAATCGATCCTGAACTTGGTTCAATCAATCGATTGATCATTTTGAGTGTTGTTGTTTTACCACATCCACTAGGCCCAACCAGTACAAAAAATTCTCCTTTTTGGATATGTAAATTCATCGGATGTACAGCAATCGTACCGTCTTCATATTGCTTCGTGACTTGTTGTAACTTAATCATAAACGTGCCTCCTCTTTATCATCTATCTGATCTTTATAGGTTATGTATAATATCAGCGCCGAACCACTACATTCGACCGAGTTTTCATACAAAAAAATTTTGCGTAATCAAATAATGGCATATTGACTATATTTCACTTCTTTTACTATTACCCAAGTTATATCTAATGGAACACTTAAACAGAAATACGAAAAAAAGACTCTACAAGCGATTAGCTTATAGAGCCTTTTAAAGCATTAACGATACATAGCTTTATTATTGTTGTCTCAATAGTAACGACTTATTTTCTAGGTAAGTTCAACGGATCGCGCTCATCGCCAACTCGACCATCATTTAAATCAGGATCAACATTTACGTTATCAAGACCTGTTCCTGTTGTGGAAGCAGTCGTTGTTGTATCTGTATCATAATATCTAGTATTAGAAGCTTGATTTTTGCGGAAGATATCATATACAGTCACTTGACGACCTGTCTGCTCATCAACCAACACTAGAATTTGTCCTTCTTTTACATTGTTTTCGTATTCTTTTGCTTGATCTTCAGGAATACCCAGTCCGATAAGTCCACCAACAAGTCCGCCACCAGCAGCTCCTGCTGCAGCTCCTGCTAATGTTACTGCGATTGGACCTGCTGCCATGATAGGACCAAATACGGGAATAGCCATCATTCCGATACCTGCAAGAAGTCCTGCAACACCACCGATAGTACCGCCTGCTGCTGCTCCTGTTGCAATACCTTCAGGTGCTTTTGTTCCTGTTTCTTCACTAATATGCTTCAAGTCTTTTTTGTCTTTAGCAATAACAGAGATATTGTCTTTGTTAATACCGGATGCTTTTAGATCTTCGATAGCTTGACTCGCTTGTTGCTCGGTTTGAAATACGCCTACTAATTTATCGTTGTTCAATTCGTTGTTGTTTGTATTCAAATTATTGTTTTCCATGATGTTATCCTCCTTGGGATGTATACCAAATTTGTATTTAGATTTCGTGTGACTCTGATATAGATTTAACCGTATAAAAATATTTAAAACACTTAATTTGGATTATTTAGAATTATTTTGTAATTCATAAATGATATTTTTTGTTCATATAACAACGTATTTATTATCGTTGATTACGATGTAAAGGGTTAGTTGTATTCGCCGCTACATCTTCTTTGATAACAGGCTCATTGTCACGTGCTAGAAGTTCTTCTTGACGTAAACGTAGCGCTTGCTCTTCTTCTGTTACTTGTGAACGATCATGATTTGTGTGATCTGTTGTTACGGTATGATCCACAGGTGCACTTAAATGATCAGTTGTTGGGATAGTCGGAGAAGCTGAATCTTTGCGACCATAAAATCGACTATTTGAAGCATGGTTCGTGCGGAAAATATCATGAATTTGATCACGATGACCTGCTGACTCATCGACCAAGACTAGAATTTGTCCTTCATTAACATTGTTCTCGTATTCTGCTGCTTCATCTTCAGGAATACCAAGTCCAATAAGACCTCCTACTAGACCACCAGCACCGGCGCCTACTGCCGCACCTGTCAAAGCAACTACGATAGGGCCTGCTGCCATAATCGGTCCAAATACAGGAATAGCCATCATTCCTAAGCCTGCAAGAAGTCCTGCTGTACCGCCTAGTAATCCTCCAGCTGTTGCGCCTGTTGCAATACCTTCAGGAGCTTTTGTTCCTGTTTCATCACTAATATGTTTTAGATCTTTTTTATCTTTAGCAATAACAGAGATTCGATCGGTAGAAATACCTGCTGCTTTCAATTGCTCGATCGCTTGAGTCGCATGTTGCTCATCTACAAACATTCCTACAACTTTGTCATTTGTTTGTTCGTTATTCATCTCATTTACATGGTCATGGTTCATCATTTTCATTCGTCCTCCTCAGGATCAATACACATTTTGGAAAACCAGATTGTCATGAATATGTTTAAAATGTAGTTATAATTGTGCAAACAATAATATGCACTTTTTTTATATATGTTTTGGGTGTCTATTATAGTATTAACCGTATAAAAGTGATTAAATCAGCTAATATTGGTTTATATAGGCGGTATTTTGATCCTGTTGTTATCATTTTGAGCTTACCTATGCAGGTTCTCTGTTTAATGAGTATTTATAATTTTCGCTATTTATTTCCGTAATATTATACAAATACGTTCATAATTTATCTTTCATTTCTACTTTATGTATCCATAAAAATACGACTCTATAAAAAAAAGCGACAATCAATTCACTATATTATAGACAAAAATTAAATATTTCAATTTTGTCATTTATAGTGATAGATTATCGCTTTATCATATGGCTAATGATTAGGAATTTAAGCCTTTAGTCAGATCTTCTATTAAATCTTCTATATCTTCAATCCCTACAGAAATCCGTACAAGACCTGGCGTAATACCTAGCTCTGCTCTGCGTTCTGCTGGAATAGAAGCATGCGTCATACGTGCAGGCACCGAAATTAAGCTTTCCACTGCGCCTAGACTTTCAGCTAATGTGAAATACGTTAATTTTTTCAGTAATGCCGCTGCTTTCTCATCGCTACCTACATCAAATGAAATAATACCGCCAAAGCCAGCCGTTTGCTTTTTGGATAATTCATGTTGAGGATGAGAAGTAAGTCCGGGATAATACACTTTGCTTACTGCTGGATGCTCTGATAAAAAAGTAACAATTTCGTGTGCATTACGTTCTATCGCTTCCATACGTAGTCCTAATGTTTTGATACCCCGAATCAATAACCATGCATCTTGAGGACCCAAAATTCCACCAACAGCATTTTGAATAAAATGAATATCTTCAGCTAGCTTTTCATTATTGACAACGACCAAGCCTGCTACAAGATCACTATGACCACCCAAATATTTAGTCGCCGAGTGAAGTACAATGTCTGCACCTAAAGGAATCGGATTTTGCCAGTATGGTGTCGCAAAGGTATTATCGACTACAAATAATAGATCATGTTCATGAGCGACATCAGCTACTGCGCGAATATCGGTTACTTTAAGCAATGGATTGGTTGGTGTCTCCACATAGATTGCTTTCGTATTGGGCTGGATCGCTTGACGAATCGCTTCAAGATCAGTCGTATCTACAAAAGTAGACTCAATCCCAAGACGGGCCAATACTTTGGTGAAAATCCGATACGTACCGCCATAGACATCATCAGTTAACAGCACATGATCCCCTGTATTGAACAAAGTGAATACGGCATGAATAGCCGCCATACCTGAACCAAAAGCAAATCCTTTGAATCCTTCTTCCAAATCTTTGATCAATTCTTCTAAAGCAAATCGAGTTGGATTACCTGTACGTGAATACTCATATCCTTTGTGTACACCGATTTCTTCTTGCTTGTACGTACTGACTTGATAAATAGGAACGTTGACTGCGCCTGTATGTGGATCGCCGGAGATACCGCCGTGAATTAATTTTGTTTTGCGTTTCATAGTTAAATACCACCTTCATAAATTTGTTTACTCAAATAACGTTCACTGCTATCCGGAAAAATAGTAACAATATGTGCACCATCAGGCGCTGTTTCAGCTTCTAGTA
Organism: Paenibacillus sp. PK4536; assembly: GCF_028594455.2. NCBI lineage: Bacteria > Bacillati > Bacillota > Bacilli > Caryophanales > Paenibacillaceae > Paenibacillus > Paenibacillus sp. PK4536. The sequence continues at coordinate 3,561,718 of NZ_CP126313.1, read as the reverse complement.
GTGCTGCATGTAACGCTGATCCTGCGGAGCTTCCGATTAGTAGCCCTTCTAAGCGAGCCAATTCAGCGACACGGTTAAAAGCATCTTCATCACTGATGGTATGAATCGCATTGAAATAAGATTTATCCATAAATTCAGGAATCATCTCCATGCCAATGCCTTCTGTTTTGTGCGAACCGGATTCGCCACCATTGATAATAGAACCTTCTGGTTCAACGATCACTGTTTTAAGATTGGGATTTTGCTCTTTCAAATAACGACTTGTGCCCATAAATGTACCGCCTGAACCTGCACCGGCTACAAAAACATCAACTTTCCCTTCGAGATCGTTCCAAATCTCAGGTCCCATCGTTTGATAATACGTTTTGGGATTATCAGGATTGGTGAATTGTCCCGGACAATAAGCCCCGGGAATCTCTTCAACCAGTTCACGTGCTTTGTCGATTGCACCACGCATACCTTTAGCTGTCGGCGTATGGACAATTCGAGCGCCTAAAGCTTTCATAAGCGTCTGCTTTTCAATACTGAATTTCTCAGGCACTGCAAAAACAACAGAAATATCTTCATGGATCGCTGCCATCGCTAGACCGATCCCTGCATTTCCTGCTGTCGCTTCTACTAATGTACCGCCCGGTTTGATTTTGCCTGTAGCTAGTGCTTCATGAAGTAGTGCTTTACCTACACGATCTTTAACACTGCCTCCCGGATTCATAAACTCCAACTTAGCGAATAAACGAATACCTCGTGGTAATGTATAGGCATTGATCTCCACAAGAGGTGTATTTCCGATCAAATCCATCGTACTGCGATATAAAGCCATTCTATTTTGCTCCTTTAATTACGTAATCATTATATGATGTTATATGAACAATAATAACGAATATTACATTTTAAACCACTGGTCAATAAATAGAAAAATAAAAAAACCCATTAAACAAATAGGAATTATAAATCTATATTCTGAGTGTAGTAAGATTACGATTAAAAGTCAAATATCTTTACACTTATTCTCACTATGACATAAACTATTCAGCTCACTTTTAGAATTAAAAAAGGTCTATACACATTCACTATGTTACAGCGAATGTGTATAGACCTTTTGATAACGCACTCTTTTCAAGCCATCCTAAAGCTATTTCTCTTCTCCCGGAGAACGTCTGGCAAAATCAACAAATTGAAATTTGTCCAAGCGATGTCTGGATTCTGTGTACTGAAAAAGAGTCGTATCTTCCAAATGCACATAATTACGTACAACCACCACATGAGTGTACTGTTTTAAATCTAGCAATTCTTTATCCTCCGCTGTGGCATCTTCAACCGAGATCACTTTTTTGGCATAACTGATCTGCAAATCCAATTCATTTTCCAGATAAGCATAGATCGATCCACTCGCGATTTCCTTCGTTAGCAACGGGACAATATCTGAGCGAAAATAATCTTTGTCTAAAATGACTTTCTCGCCTTCAATATTGCGCGCGCGAATCACTTGCCATACCGTTGCATGTTTGTCAGTTTCCAGATGACGAGCTACAGCATGAGGAATAGGAATATGCTCTGTCGTATACACAATCGTTTGCGACTTCCGTCCAATCCGTTCTGACATTTCTTTAAAACTAACCAGACCACTTAATGGAAAGTTCATTCGCCCAAGATCCAAGACAAATGAACCTTTCCCTTTGATTTTATGAATAAAGCCATTCTCTGAAAGCAATTGAAGTGCTTTACGAACAGTTTCACGGGAGATACCATATTCTCTGGTTAGATCATTTTCAGACGGAAGCTTGGTGCCTGCGGCTATCTCGCCGGATTGTATACGTTCTGAATAATCATGATAAATTTGTAGAAAAATATTAGTATTCACTTGTCATCACCACATTTATTGTAGCACTTTTTAAATGATCTGAAATCAGCAAATTATTTTCTCCATTTTACCAACTGATTAATTCTACAGATTATTATTTAAGATGAATTTTTAAAATAAGAGATTGTAAGTCATTTACTGCACCAGGTAGTTCTTCAATCGACTCAATCATATCTTGACCATCAGGCACGATAATAGGAGTAATAATAGGATACCCTGCGGCACGAATCGTATCACGATCGAATTCAAGCAATAACTGCCCTGCTTCTACTTGATCACCTGTTGCTGCATGAACATTGAAGCCTTCGCCTTTGAGACCTACCGTATCAATCCCTACATGAATCAGAATCTGTACTCCTGTCGCATGCTCAAGAATCATCGCATGTTTACTGTTTGCCATAATATGAACGACGGTTCCAGCAAAAGGAGCTACAATCTTCCCATCTGTCGGTTCAATTGCGATCCCTTGACCCATTTGTCGCTCTGCAAAAGCAGGATCAGGCACTTGTTCCAACATCACAGCTTCACCTGTTACAGGAGCGAACACTTCCAAAACATCGACAGCATCTGCATCGCTTGTAGCTGTAGGCTTAGAACCAGATAATGCTTGTTGCGCAGAACCTTTTACCGATTCAGTAGTAGTTGGCATTGTTGCTTTGGATACTGTTTGGTTATCCTCTGCTGAAGCCTTATTTTGCTGACGACGTACTATAATCTTGCCGTAAATCAACGTTAACGTAAATGGAACGATCAATACAATCGCCATCCCGATAAAGAAGATGCCCCATTGATCCGGGAAAATAGACAAGAATCCAGGAATACCGCCGACCCCGATCGAATACGCCAATACATGATTAATCGTAAGCAATACACCTGCTATTGCTGAACCAATCATACCGAATACAAATGGATATTTGTAACGGATATTGACTCCAAAGATCGCGGGTTCTGTTACACCAAGAAAAGCAGACACAGACGATGTTATCGCTAGACCTTTACTTTTTTGATCTTTCAAAATCAATACCATCGCTAGTGCACCTGCACCTTGAGCAATATTAGACAGTGCTAACATCGGCCATAAGAACGTACCACCTTGTGTTCCGATCAACTGTACATCAACCGCAAGGAAGGTATGATGCATTCCTGTAATGACAAGTAGTGCATACAATCCACCATAGATCAGACCACCTAGAGCAGGCACAGTGTCAAATACATAAACAAAGCTACTTGTAATTACATTACCGATTGCAAAAGTAACCGGACCGATCACTGTAAACGCAAGGAAACCTGTAATTAACAACGTAATTGGAGCTAATAATAATAGCTTGAATGAATCGGCTATTCGCTTATTTAAAAAGATTTCAATACGTGATAATACGTAAGCGGATACAAGTACAGGCAACACTTGCCCTTGATAACCGATTTTGTTAATTTCCCAACCAAATAGATTCCATACAGGAACTGTACCGCTATTAACTGCATCAGCGTATTTGTAAGCACTCATCAAATCTGGATGAACCAGAATCAGACCGAGCACGATCCCGAGTAATGGACTACCGCCAAACCTCGTGGTGGCTGACCAACCAATCAGTACAGGTAGAAAGGTAAAGGCTGTACTTGCTATCGTATTTATAATAGAAGCAAAATCTTTCCACTGCGGATAGACATCGACCAAAGATAACCCTTCAAAGAAAATACCTGCACCGGTCAGAATATTATTAATCCCTAATAACAGACCTGCTGTCACAATCGCTGGCAAAATCGGAATAAATATATCTGCTAGTGTTTTGATGGCACGTTGGATCGGGTTTTGCTTTTTACTGGCTGCACTTTTAACATCGTCTTTGGAAGCACGGTTACCGCCCGTAATCGCTATCATTTCGTTGTACACTTTATCTACTAACCCCGGGCCAATAACGACCTGATACTGCCCTTGCGAAGAAAATTGCCCTTTTACCAGATCATTTTGATCCAGTGCATCTTTATCTACTAGACTATCATCATGCAAAGCAAATCGTAATCGTGTTACACAATGTGTAGCGACTTCGATATTTTCTTTGCCACCAACTGCGGCTATAATCTGCTCTACACTTTTTTTATCGATATCTGCCAACTGACCCCACTCCTTCAATATATCTACATTTCAATATACTAACCAAGTAGAACAGAAAGAATCTGCTCTACTTAGCTTATAACCATATACTTTGTTAATGGATAAGCCACATATAAGAAGCATAAGGTTCCAAAATCAGCGAATAACTTAGAGACGGCGTAGCCATAGTGTTACCAATTAATAAGCGAGCGGACTGTAATGATTCTGCACTATATTGTTGTGTGATCGAATCAGGTAGATTAAATATGGCTTGTTGCTCACTAAAATTAGAAATAACAATCATTCGCTCATGCTGATTACAACGTGTATACGCAAATATCTGAGGATGAGACTGATCTAATCGTTCATATGTACCATCCGTAAGCACTTCAATCTCCTGACGAAGTGTAATCAATTGACGATAATGATGATAGACGGAGAACGGATCATGAATTTGAGATTGTACATTAATGTCTGGATAACGCTCATCGACTTTGATCCACGGTGTTCCTGTCGTGAATCCTGCATGAAGACTATTATCCCATTGCATCGGTGTACGTGAATTGTCGCGTGAACGCTCACGAATAATGTCTAACGCTTCGGCTGCTGTTTTGCCTTGTTCCTGCAAAATACGATACATATTTGTAGACTCAATATCTCGAAATTCTTCAATACTGGACCACTGCGGATTAGGCATACCAATTTCTTCACCTTGAAAAACATAAGGTGTTCCTTGCAAACCATGTAAAGTGGTTGCTAATAATTTGGCGCTTTCTACTCGATACTGATCGTCATTCAAGAATCTTGATAAAGCTCTAGGTTGATCATGATTGTTGAAAAATAGAGCGTTCCATCCTCCTCCTTGTTGCATACCTATTTGCCAGTGGGATAATAACGATTTTAACGCTTCAAAATCATACGGCATTAATTCCCACTTCTGCCCTTGCGGATAATCAACTTTGAGATGATGAAAATTAAAGGTCATCGAAAATTCATTCTCTTCAGGATTAGAATAACGAATACAATGTTCTAATGTTGTAGATGACATTTCCCCTACCGTTACCGCTTGATAAGGTTCAAATACTTTCTCATACAACTCTTTCACATACTCATGTACTCGTGGCCCATCGGTATAAAATTTACGACCATCTCTTATCGCTAGCTCACCTTCGTCTGTATCGGTTGGGAAATTCTGATCTTTGGAGATCAAATTAATCACATCCATCCGAAATCCGCTAACACCCTTATTTGCCCAAAATGTGAGTAAGTTAATCACTTCTTGTCGAACTTTAGGATTTTCCCAGTTGAGATCTGCTTGCGTTTTATCAAATAACGTCAAAAAATATTGTCCACTTTGCTCATCATATTGCCATGCTGAACCGCCAAATTTGGACTGCCAGTTGTTAGGTACTCCACCATCTGGAGCAGGATCACGCCAGATATAATAATGACGATATGGATTATCTTTGGATTTCAAAGCTTCTCGGAACCAATAATGTTCTGTTGAGGAATGATTAACCACAATATCGGTCATCAAATACATATCTCGTGCTTTAATTTCGGCTATCAATTCTTCCATATCTTCCATCGTTCCATATTGAGGGTTGATCTGGTAGTAATCAGCTACATCGTAACCGTTATCATTTTGTGGGGAAACATATACAGGTTGCAACCAAACAATATCAATACCCAGTTGCTTCAAATAATCTAACTTTTGGGTTACGCCTTTGATATCGCCTTTGCCTTTACCTGTCGTATCATTAAAGCTTTGTGGATACACTTGATACACGACCGATTTACGCCACCAGTCTTTGCGAGTGATCTCTATAGATTGTGTAGATAAAGCATTCATAGTCTATTTCTCCTTAAGTAAGGTCACTATAGAATTTCTACAATAAGAACTTCTACAACAGCGCTTACAGTCAACTTGTATATACAGGATTATATTCTTGTATATACAAGTTGTCAACGACTATTTATTTTGTATATGTAGAGGGTATATCAGATTGCTAGATAGCAATCCATCAAAAAAGACGATCATACAGTTAACTTCCCTGTACAATCGTCTTTGGATGATCTTTATTCTTTACATTTCATCATATTGAGCATTAGAAGCATTATTTTTGCGGAAAATCTCGTAGATTTCGGCTCCACGTCCTGTTGATTCATCGACTAAGACTAATATAGCTCCTTCATTCACACGTTCATCATAATGGCGCGCATCTTCTTCAGGAACACCGTATCCTACTAATCCACCAGCCAGTCCACCTGCGCCCGCCCCTACAATCGCACCTGTAAAAGTAGCGGCTATCGGCCCAGCTGCCAGAATAGGACCTATTCCGGGAATGGTTAGTGCTCCTAATCCGATCAATAACCCTGCTACTCCACCTAACACTCCGCCTGTAGCGGCACCCGAAGCCATTCCTTCTGCGGTATCCATTTGAGTATCTTGTTCAATACGTTCAATCTCTTCATGATCTTTAGCAATCACAGAGATATCTTGTTCTGTAAATCCAGCCGTTTTCAGATCTTCTAATGTACGACTCACTTGAGTTTCATTATCAAATACCCCTACGATTTTATCCAACACTTTATCATTTTGATCCATGATTATCATCCTTTAGTGATCGAATTTAAAATATGTATTATACGAACTCAATAGATATATACCGTTACAAGGTATGGAGATATTTTAAACATAACCTCCTTTGGCTAAACATATAGCGATATACCATCATTAACCTTACATGTGTAAACGCATACAACTAACATTGATTATTTTTATTCATTTTGTAAGCGTTATTATATTTATAAAATAAGAATTAACTACTTTTTTAGCCAAAATCACTAATGATATGACAGCAAATTTTACATACTTATTGATCTTTTTAGAACCTATACCTACCCACTCTAACGTCTACAAACCCAGTAATGACAAGGAATATGCAGATTTTGCTGCACTACTTCATGATTCACATATTTACGCTTCACCGGTTATCTTCCTACAATAAGAGTATACACATAGCGATATACCGCTTCTTTATTATTCTACTGTTCCACAAGAAAGGAGGACTATGATGCAAAGAAATGTATCGAATACAATTCATAACGACTCGATTTCTGAAGTGACTGTCACTGAGCGACGCAAGTCTCTTTGGAAAAGAATTACACGTAATTGGGAATTGTATCTATTGATTGCTCCTGCGTTTTTGTACTTTCTTATCTTTCATTATGGACCTATGTATGGTATTCAGATCGCCTTCAAAAACTTTCTTCCTGCACGAGGTATAGCCGATAGCCCGTGGGTAGGCTTTACTCATTTCAAGCGTTTTTTTGAATCTTATTATTTCTGGGATTTATTATGGAATACATTAAGTATCTCCTTATACGAATTAGCAGTTGGTTTTCCTTTACCTATTTTATTAGCACTCGCTTTTAACGAAATTAAAAATGGATTTTTCAAACGTACGGTACAAACGGTAACATATGCACCTCACTTTATCTCAGTTGTAGTTATGGCTGGAATTATTATTACCTTCCTGTCTCCTTCTACAGGTATCATTATCAAATTTATAGAATGGGCAGGATTTAGTGCACCGAGTCTACTAACAGATCCCGCATGGTTCAAAACGATGTATGTCTTATCCGGTGTCTGGCAAAGCACAGGCTGGGGGACTATCATTTACCTTGCTGCACTGTCTGCGGTCGATCCACAGCTTCATGAAGCCGCTATTATGGATGGTGCAAGCCGTTTCCGCCGTATTATCAGTATCAATATTCCTACGATTATCCCTACGATTACGATTTTATTGATTTTGAGTATAGGAAGTATTCTCGGTGTTGGGTTTGAGAAGATTCTATTATTGCAAAATGCACTGAATATGAGTTCTTCTGATGTTATTGATACGTTTGTATATCGAACTGGACTCATTAATGTACAATACAGCTTCTCGACTGCGGTAGGTCTGTTTAATTCCGCTATCAATGCGGTTCTGTTGATCACTGTCAATCAGATTGCTCGCCGTACAACCGAGCACAGTCTATGGTAATGTACTGTTCACGAATACGATACTAAGGAGGATACGCTATGGCTGCTGTGATCAAAGAATCGAAAACAGATCGTCTGTTTCTGATCTGCAATTACCTCTATGTAGCGATTGCTTTTGTGCTTGTTCTTTACCCTGTCGTGTACATTTTAAGTGCTTCGATCAGTACACCTTCTTATGTGAATTCAGGTGAAATGTGGCTACTCCCTAAAGGAATTACATTTGAAGGATATATGAGAGTTTTTGAAAATAGTAAAATCTGGGTCGGTTATGGCAATACGATTTTGTATACGGTCGTCGGTACGCTAATCAATCTATTGGTCACTTTACCTGCTGCCTATGCTCTAAGCCGTAAAGATTTTGTAGGACGTGGCTTTTTTATGGGAATGTTTCTGGTCACGATGTTTTTCAGCGGTGGTCTTATTCCGACCTATCTGATTGTCAAACAATTAGGGTTGGTCAACTCGATGTGGGCATTAATTTTACCAGGGGCTGCTTCGGTATGGAACATTATTGTGGCTCGTACGTTTTTCCAATCTACTATTCCGATCGAACTACAAGAAGCGGCTCATATGGATGGTTGTACCAATCTACGATTATTTCTAAAAATTGTTGTTCCTTTATCCACTCCGATTATTGCCGTTATGGCTTTGTTCTACGGTGTAGGTCATTGGAACAGTTATTTTAACGCTTTGGTTTATTTAAATGATCAATCCAAATATCCGCTGCAAATGGTATTAAGGCAGATTCTAGTCTTGCAAGAAATGTCTACTTCAGCTCAAGGAGCAGCCACCAGTGGTGAAGCCGCAATGGCGATGAATGCCAAAGCCGATATGGCAGCATTACTGAAATATGCAGTCATTATTGTTGCTACATTGCCTATTATTGCTGTCTATCCTTTTGTTCAACGTTATTTTGTACAGGGCGTTATGATAGGATCAGTGAAAGGGTAAGCGCTTACGATCGAAAGTCTACTATCATTTACAAGGAGGATTATTATGACAAATCAATCTCCATTCCGAGTCCGTTCAACCTTTATGCGTAAAACAGGTACAGTCGCATTATCGTTGGTATTAGGCACCACCCTACTTGCTGGCTGTTCGGGCGGCAAAACCGAAGAAGCCACTAACTCCAACTCGGCTGCCAATGTAAGTAAAGAAGGCTTCCCGATTGTTAAAGAACCGATCACATTGTCGATGATGGGACCGGATGTTGGGCTACAGAACTGGAAAGACATGCCTGCTTTTAAAGAAATGGAAAAGTTAACGAATGTTTCATTTACCTTTGAGAATCCACCACTGGATAGCTTTGAAACGAAAAAGAATTTGGTCTTTGCGAGTGGCGAATATCCCGATATCTTCTATGCTTCTTCTCTAACACAAGCTGATGAAGTCAATTACGGAAATCAAGGTATTCTTGTACCTCTAGAAGGTCTAATCGATAATTATGCACCGAATCTCAAAAAGATTATGGATGAAGACCCTTCTATTCGTAAATCAATCACTACACCGGATGGTCATATCTACTCTTTACCGGTTATCAATCAACAAAGTATCTGGTATCGTAGCCCGATGTGGTATAACGGTGACTTCTTAGAAGCATTGAAAGTAAAAGATTTACCAACTACTACAGAAGGACTGTATGACTTACTGGTTCGTTTCCGTGATGAAGATCCGAATGGAAATGGCAAAAAAGATGAAATTCCGTTATCTTCTGTTAAATTAGACGATATTCGTTCATGGTTATTAGGCGCATGGGGCATCTATGGCGAAGATATCTACAATGATGCCGATGGCAAAGTCCATTTTGCTCGTACCGAAGATGGCTATCGTGAATTCTTAACGTATATGAATCGTCTCTGGAGTGAAAATCTGCTAGATCACGAAGCATTCTCACAAACACCGGATCAGAAAAAAGCCAAAGGGGCTAACAATCAACTGGGTCTGTTCCAAGATTGGCATGCGTATTTCACCCATGGCGGTAAGCCAACGACCAAAGACCCGATGTTCGTTCCTGTGAAAAGTGATGCGGTAGACAAACCAGCCGTTGCTATTCATCCCGGATTATCGACAGGTTCCTTTGCGATTACAGAAAGCAATCCTTCCCCTGAAGCGTCAATGCGTTGGGTAGATTATATGTACAGCTATGAGGGCGCTATGCTGTTTGATAAAGGACCCGAAGGTCTTATGTACGAGACTGTCAATGAAAAAGACCATACGAAGAAATGGAAAGAGCTACCAAGTCAGTACAACAGCCGTGAAGATTACCGTGGCACATTAACACCAAACTATGGTACACCTGCTCCTACTCTACTAAGCCCTGATTTGCAAAAAGGGTTAAAAGAAGATTTTGATACATGGGTAGACAAACAAAATGATGAGAAAATTCTGGCGTATGATCCACAGCCACCATTTCCTATTCTGTATCTAACACAAGAAGAACAAGCTGAAATTTCTAGTCTACGTGCGGATATGGATACGTATATTGAGCAAATGGAAGCCAAATTTGTCACTGGTCAAGAGCCATTAACAAGTTGGGATACGTATCTAGCCACCATCAAGCAAATGGGTGGAGATCGAGTTGTAGAGATTTATCAGGGAGCTTATGATCGCTGGAAATCAAGCTAACTTAGCCGTTCCTCTCTCATACTTTAATGTACAACAATAAACACACCAAAAGACCTCTTTCGCATAACATAGCGATTGAGGTCTTTTTTTCAAAAAAATACGCACTATGCTTATACTTTAACCGGTACTATTATTGATCGGTAGATTCTGGTTTTCATTCTGTACACTTTGCTTACGGTATTGTCCGGGTGTACAGCCTGTTTCTTTTTTAAATTTACGAATAAAATTAGCTGTATCCAGATAACCGACACGTAAAATAATATCTTTGAGCGGATCATTGGTATCATTCATCTGCCGGATCACTTCATCCATACGTAACTGCCAGACATATTGAGAAAAGGTATAGCTCGTCTTTTCTTTGAACGTACGGCTGAGATAGGAGCTAGAAATAGAAAACTGTTGAGCCACTCCTTCTAGACTAAGAGCATAATCACAATATTGTTCTTTGACATAAGCAATCACTTGATCCATCAGCGATAGTTGCTTGGTTTCTTCTTTGTACTCTGCACATGTACAAATTCGTGCAATCAGAAGATGTAACTGTTCTTCTAACTCTTCTGTTCTTTCAAACGAAGCCAACTTCGGCATATCGCGTATACTTCGGATTAATCCCACTTCTGAAGCGGCTTTGAGTACTGTATTTAATAGATCAAATAAAACGCAACGCATCAAGGAAAGAGGTAAAGCTTGAGAGCGCACATTCGCTACAATCGTCTGCACCATATGCGAAGCCACCATAATATTACCTTGCTTCAAGCTTTGAGATAATTTCAACAACGACTCATTAGTGATCCAATAATGCTCACCTGAAGGACGATCCGCTTCACTATTCAATTGATCAAAATAGGTGACACTGTGCTGTGTATCTGTCAAACGATATTCCATCGCTGTAGCCGCTTCGATAAACGATTGATTCAACTCATCTAAGCGCTCATAACTGGTTCCTACTCCTACTGTAGGCAACGTATAATAATGTTCAAATACAATTTCTCTAATCGCTTCTACAATCTGCTTCATCTGTTGCTGACGTTCAACCTCGCCGATATGATTCCAGCAGACAGCCAAAGCTAACCGATTTCCAGAAGAATACTCGATTCCGTAAATATGCGCATCTAGATGAGGAAGGTCAATTTCAGCTAAAATATCCGGTAAAAATAAATAAGGATCTAGTAATTTGTCTAATCGCTGTGTTTCTATCACATCAAGATCTGTGTCCTGAAGCGTAGGAGTGTACCTTCTTTCTGACAACATATCACTGGCGACAATCATTACAAAGTATTGCTGATGATCTGCTTCTAATCCCAGACTATCAATTAAACGGATCGTTTCTGGGTCTTCTGGCTTGCCATGCTTCATTAAGAGTAACAAACATTGATGACGGACATATGGTTCTTGCATATCCATCTGATGACGATAATCATGAAGCGTATTTTTGATCCATGTCCATTCATTCGAAGTAGAATTGGATATCGAAGGAATAGTGGCATGATTGGTTTTCTCTTTGGCAAATTCGACCAGATCACGTAATGGATGATACTGTCTACGGGCTAGCAGTACAGCAATCGGAATCCCTGCTATAGCAATCAAGGCAAATACCAGCACAATTAAAGTCTGAATATGAAAAATCCGACTAAAAAATTGATCACTTGGCATTGTAGTCACATATGTCCATCCATTTTGCGCAGATGTAACGGCTACTACAGATTGCGGTTTGCCGTTAAGCATCATATTGTGAATCCCTTCTCCCAATACTGAAAGCGTATTCAATTCTTCATTCTGCACAGGTTGATCATGATTGTTGACCGTAAGTACCTGCCCTTTATGATCGAAAATATAACTATTCCCTTTAAAATCATTCAAAATCGAATCCATCATACCTGTTAACTTGGATTCTTCAATTAAATAGACTACAGAAGCATACGGATACGCATCCGTCGGCTTGATCGGAACAATATGTAACAGCATCGATCGCTGGCGAGAATGAGTACCCAATTGCTCGGTTAAACGGGTCATTGGATAATTGATTTTGTTCAGATCGTGATTGATCTGCGCTTCTGTCCAATTGTTAAATTGATACGTTCGACCAAACACCACATTTACATTACTCAATCCTTGTGAAGAATAGATGACAGTATCATCATGAAAATAAAGAAACAGCTCATCCACAATCGAACTATTTGCCCGATATTGAGCCAGCGTATTAATCGATTCACGGCTGTAATAAGGATGCTTAACCATGTAAGCCGTTAGGTTGTTGTCATAGCTAATTCGAGCAGCAATATCACTTAATTCTTTCATCCGTCCGTCAATCGTCATACGCACCTGACTTAATTGATTGACATTGGATTGTTCTATTTCTGTACGCAGACTTTTGACTGCACTTTGATAGACTAGCACCGTAATCAAAATCAGAGGAATCAGAAAAATAAGCAAATAAGACAACATGTAACTACGTAACAACCTTGAACTTGTACGCTTTGGATTCATCTGTTCCCTCCTCATATCAAACGCAATTACGTCATGATTATTGGATCATCTATATCACTTTTACATGTATTCAACAAATGTTCACCTTTCAATTGTAACTTATTTTGCTGGGCTGAAAAGGTATTTTTGTGATTTGACTACAAATTTAGTTCTTTTTGATCATAAATAAATGCTAAACAATGCTCTTAAGATTACATGACATTTACAATAATAGTTATGTTTATACGTATCTTAAATTTTCTCTGTTCCTTTTTATCCATTTTCTGTTATACTGTTGGTGAAATCCCGAATAGAAAGGATGATTCATAATGATGACTATTGAACGTACACCCCATCACACGCCGTATATGACCTATTTCCAATCGGGAGAAATGCGCGGATAACGTAAACAAGCTCCCGATACTACAAAGGAGCTAATTCAATTGAATATTAATAATTATGGATATAACGATGATTTCGCTACATCATTTGCCCAACAGGAAACGTCTGAACGTTTGATTCCTGCACGTATTAGTGCTGTGTTCAAACATGTATACCGGGTGGTATCAGAAGACGGAGAACAACTTGCTAAGCTCAAAACGTCTTCGTTTCGTGATGCTACTCGTGTAGATCGCCCTTCAATCGGCGATTTTGTCGCTCTTGAAAGCCATCCTGGTGACACTTCGCTTATACATGGAGTATTAACGCGAAAAACTATTATTTTGCGTGATGACCCTGATGTAGGTGAACAAGTGGTTGCAGCTAATTTTGATTACTGCTTATTGGTATGTTCAGCGAATGATGATTTTAACCTTAATCGGATCGAACGGTACTTAACGATTGCATGGAATAGCGGAGCACAACCTATTATTGTCGTAACCAAAAGCGATCTAACCGATCAATTGCATGATTATCTCGACCAATTAGAAGTTGCTAGCTTCGGTGTTCCTGTGTATCCAGTGGATAGCATTCATGGCGAAGGACTGAATGAACTGCAAGCACACTTTTCTGCTGGTGATACACTGGTATTACTCGGTTCTTCGGGAGTCGGCAAATCTTCACTGGTGAATGCACTGGCTGGCGAATACAAAATGAAAACAAATGAAATTCGTGAAGACGATGCCAAAGGTAAACACACCACTACCCATCGTGAATTACATTTGCTTCATAACGGCATCATCGTTATCGATACACCGGGAATGCGTAGCCTTGGTATCGGACAAGCTTCGACTGGACTGGAAGAAACGTTCCAAGACATCGAATCCTTAGCCGAACAATGTCGCTTCTACGACTGCGCTCATACCTATGAACAACCGGACTGCGCTGTCCAACAAGCATTAACAGACGGCACCCTTCCACAAAAACATTACAACAACTGGCTCAAACTCAAAAAAGAACTAGCTTACAACGAACGTAAAAATAACGTTACTCAATTACTCGAAGAAAAACAAAAATGGAAAACAATCATCAAAGCCCATCGTGACAATCCCAAAAAACGAACCAAACGTTAATATCGTTTGTCACCTCATCGATCTCGATGATCCAATCAATATAACCAAACAATTTTCATATGCTAAAATCACTCATCATCCATCATATCTATACAATGTTCCACCCAAGCTGTCTGTCCCAACAGACAGCTTTTTTCAGTATATTTTTATCATCTCACCCCTCCTAAAACACGCAAACACCCTCATCTTTTCCTTTACTACCTCCCCCTCCTCCCTGACTTTAATTCCTCCCACAATCCACCGTCAGAGCGAAGCCAATAGAATCGTTCTGAAAGAGCGAAGCGCTCGCCTTTGCAATGAAATCCCCACCGCAAAGCGGTATATTCAAGGGATTCCATTGCAACAGCGACGACAAGAACGATTCTATTGGCGCAGCGTTACCCACCCCCACCAGAATTAAAATCCCCTTTTTATACATTTTCATTGACTAACCCCTAAGAGAAGCGTAAAATTTATGATTGCGATTATATTGTACGTTAGTGCCAAATTAAAATTTTTATATATAGGGTGATGAATATGTCTACGAGTCCATACCGGATTTTATTATTTTATAAATTTGTCAAAATTGATGATCATGAAGCACTTGCCGCAGAACATTTGAAATATTGCAAAAACCTAGGAATCAAAGGAAGAATTCTAATCGCACCAGAAGGCATTAACGGTACATTGTCAGGTGATTTTGAACAAACAGAGCAATACATGAAAGACTTGCTTGAAGATCCACGTTTTGCTGATACCGTATTCAAAATCGATGAAGCTGAAGAACATGCTTTCAAAAAAATGTTTGTCCGTCCCAAAGATGAGTTAGTAACGTTCCGTTTTGAAGAAGAATGGGATGCGAGTGAATTTACAGGTACACACCTTTCACCTAAAGAATTCTATGAACAGCTTCAACAAGAAGATGTTATTGTTCTAGACGGTCGTAACGATTATGAATACGATATTGGTCACTTCCGTGGAGCGATTCGTCCAAATGTGGAATCTTCTCGTGAATTTCCTGAGTGGATTAGAGAAAACATGAGCGAGTTCAAAGACAAAAAGATTTTGACGTATTGCACAGGTGGCGTACGTTGTGAGAAATTGACTGGCTTTCTAATGAAAGAAGGCTTCAATGATGTAGCTCAATTAGAAGGCGGAATTGTAACCTACAGTAAAGACCCTGAAGTACAAGGACGATTATTTGATGGGAAATGTTATGTGTTCGATGAGCGCATTTCGATTCCGATTAATCATACAGACGAAGATGTTATTATCGGTAAATGTTATCACTGTGCAGCACCAACAGATGATTATATTAACTGCCCTACTTGTAATTTACAGCATGTTGTATGTGAATCTTGTAAAGAAGAACACGAACACTTCTGTTCTGATGCTTGCCGTGAGCAAGTCGCAGTTCCTGCTTCTAACTAATTGATTGCATCACAAAAAGCCATTGATCTTTATACGATCAGTGGCTTTTTGCTGTATCTTATTGTATTACACCAGATGACAAGCTACCCAATGCTCTCCACCCATATTCCGAAAAACAGGGACTTCTTCAACACATCTTTGTTCTGCAAAAGGACACCGTGTATGGAATTTACAGCCTGAAGGTGGATTGGCAGGGCTTGGAATATCGCCTTTCAACACAATCCGTTCACGTTTTAACTTGGGAATCGGGATCGGTACAGCAGATAATAATGCTTTGGTATACGGATGTAACGGGTGACGAAACAATTCGTCTCTTGAAGCTGTCTCCACCATTGAACCTAAATACATCACACCGATTCGTGAACACAGATGCTCGACTACGCTCAGATCATGGGAAATAAACAGATAAGTTAGCCCTTTACTTTCCTGCAAATGACTGAACAGATTAATAATCTGTGCTTGGATGGATACATCTAGAGCAGACACAGGTTCATCTGCAATAATCAATTCAGGATTAAGCACCAGTGCACGCGCTATTCCGATCCGCTGACGTTGTCCTCCTGAAAATTCATGTGGAAACCGATCAATATGATATGAAGACAATCCACATGAAGCTAACACTTCTTTGACGATATCACGAATCTCTGAAGCAGGCGCAAGTCCATGATCGAGCACAGCTTCACCGATGGCTTCTCCAATACGTACACGAGGATTAAGCGAACTGTATGGATCTTGGAAAATCAATTGCATTTTCGGACGTAACTGACGTAATTGCTCGGGTGGTAAACTGTAGATATCGGTTCCTTTAAATCGTACTTCACCTGCGGTTTTGTCGGTTAAACGAATCGCTGTACGTCCTACTGTACTTTTGCCACTACCCGATTCTCCAACCAGACCAAAGGTTTCGCCCGGTTGAATCGTAATACTGATATCATCGACTGCTTTGACTTGTCCAACGGTACGGCTAAGTAGACCTGCTTTGATAGGAAAATACTTTTTAAGATTTTGGATATCTAGTAAGGCTTCAGACATGAACCGCTGCCTCCTTTTCGTATAACCAGCAAGCGGTTTTTTGACCATTTTCTACATCGCGTAATGGTGGCTCTTGTGTACGACAGATATCCATACAATGCTCACACCGTTCGTGAAAATAACAGGACTCCTGCAATTCAAGCGGATTGGGTACATATCCTGGAATCGAATACAGTTCTTTTTGCCGCTGGTTGATAATAGGCTTAGAACGTAACAATCCTTGCGTATACGGATGACGAGGATTAGCGAATAGCTCGACCACTTCGCCTTCTTCTACAATTTTGCCTGAATACATAACCACAACATAATCTGCCATTTCAGCGACTACACCTAGATCATGCGTAATCAATAGTATCGACATATCGGATTGACTGCGGAACTCACGCAACATGTCCAAAATCTGTGCTTGAATCGTGACATCCAGCGCGGTTGTCGGTTCGTCTGCAATCAACAATTTGGGATCACAAGAGATGGCTATGGCGATCATAATCCGTTGTAACATCCCTCCGCTTAATTCGTGCGGATATGACTTAGCAATCTGTTCAGGACGTGAAATACCTACTTGAGTGATAAGCTCTAATACTCGCTTCTGAGCTTGTTTTTTATTCATTTTTTTGTGAATTATTAATGGCTCACTCATTTGTTCACCGATCGTAATCACTGGATTAAGTGAAGACATCGGCTCTTGGAAAATCATAGCGATATCATTACCACGAATACTTCGTAAATGATTTTTACTCAAGCTCAATAAATTTTGCCCGTCAAAGTCTATTATACCGTCTGCAATCCGTCCGGTAGGCGCTTCGATCAATCCCATCACTGATAAAGCAGTAATACTTTTACCACAACCGGATTCACCTACAATACAGACAATCTCACCCGGGCGAACATGCAGACTGATATCATCGACAGCTTTGACAGTCCCTTCATCAGTGTCAAAATAGGTGCTTAAATGCTGAATATGCAATAAAGAATGAGTACTCATGTTGATTCACCTACCTTTTTTGTTTCGGATCAAGTACATCTCGCAATCCATCTCCAAAAATATTAATAGCAATGACTGTTGCAAAAATAGAAAATCCCGGCGGAACCCATAACCACGGACGTTCTTGAAAATCAATCATATTATTTGCCGCATCAATCATATTGCCCCATGTCGGTGTCGGCGGCATAACGCCAAGCCCGAAGAAGCTCAATACGGATTCACTTAGAATTGCGCCTCCGATATTTAGCGTAGCAATCACAATTAACAACGGTACCAGATTAGGTAATAAATGATTGACCAGCTTACGACGGTCACGCAAGCCCAGTACAATCGTCGCTTGCATAAATTCCCGCTCACGTAGTGATAATAATTGTCCTCTAACCATTCGTGCCAGTGAAGGCCAGCCCACCAGACTCAAGATCAGCATGACAATATACATGCGGTAATCTGTAGGCACTTTCCATTCTGATAATAAGGCTCCGAAAATAAACAATAGCGGTAAACTTGGAATCGTGAGCAATAGATCAGCAATACGCATAATCACTTGATCGACAATGCCACGGTAATACCCTGCTATCGCCCCTAATAGGGTTCCGATAAATACAGACAAAACCATTGATGCAATCCCTACCGTTAGTGAAATTCGACCGGCTTGCATCACACGGGTAAGTACATCCCGACCTAATTTGTCTGTGCCTAGCCAGTGATGAATATTAGGCGATTTGTTCATCATCGTCATATTCACTTTATTGTCTGTATACGGTGAAAACAGAGGGCCGACAAAACAAAGTAAAAACATAAATACAACGACTGCAAATCCACCTACAGCCAATTTGTTTTTTAATAATTTACGAATCGATTGTCTCCATAAAGACGATTTGACCACTTGAGGTCTATTTGTAGCTACATTCGTCACTTCAGCCTGTATAGATGGCATATGATCCTCCTTATTCCGCTAGATTTTCACACGCGGATCAGCGACATGGTACAAAATATCAGATAATAACGTACCGATGACGGTTAGTACAGCAATAAACATCGTAAAGCCCATCAATAATGGATAATCTCGTACTGTAAATGATTGCATATATAGCTGACCGATACCCGGCCAGTTAAAAATCCGTTCAATAATTAATGAACCACCAAATAGGGCAGGTAATTCAAATCCAACCAGTGTAATCGCAGGTAGTAGCGCATTACGTAAAGCATGTGTAAATAACACTTTGCGTTCGCTTAAACCTTTGGCACGGGCGGTACGAATATAATCTTGCTGAATCACATCGATCATATTACTGCGGAAGTAACGGGTTAATGATCCTACTCCTAATAATGTCATTACAATCACAGGTAACGTCATATGATGGATAACTTCTTTGAGATAAGCAGCTCCTGTTGCATTGCTACCTGTCGTTAACATCCCTCCAGGCGGCAACCATTTAAAGTCCACCGCCAGTATTTTGATCAGAAATAGTCCAATAAAAAAGGAAGGAATCGACATCGCTGCAAAAATACCCACCATGACGAATGTATCAAACCATGAATATTGCTTATAAGCGGCAATCACAGCGATAATTACAGCAATAAGCCATGTTAGAAATGTAGAAACAATCGCTAGTAAAAATGAATTCCATACATACTGATTGAACAACGTTAACACGGGTTGCTGCTTATCTAGCGAATATCCAAAGTTTCCATGAAACGCATTATTCATCCAGATCACATAACGTTCTAATAGCGGTTTATTTAACCCGTACAATTCGCGCAATTCTGCTTTGCGTTCAGGGCTTAATTTGATATTACCTGTTATAAAATCACCCGGAGTCAGCGCATACAGGCAAAAGATTAATAACGATGCTGCTAGTAAAATAAACAGGGTATACCCGAGACGCTTCATTAAATAGCTACTCATATGCTCAACTCCTAGTTACGGTTTACTTCAAAGTCCATTGTGGAACACTCGACGCAATACCGTTAAATGGACTGACAGTTAAGTCTTGAATACGTCCGTTGTAGGCATAGACTACTTTTTTGTAATTGGTAAAAATAACAGGTAGATCGTCATTTAACAATCTGAAAATATCGCCGTAGATTTTTTTACGTTGTTCAATATCATTTGTCGCTAATGCTTCGTTATACAATTTTACAAATTCAGGATTATCATACCCTTTAATTTCTCCATCTAGAAATTGCACTAATCCATCTGAAGGATCAGTCAACATCGGGGTAGAGAATGAAGCTAGATCGTAATCTCCACCTTCTACTTTAGAAGCAAGCGAGTTAAAATCTGCAAATACTTCTGGTTGGAAATCAACACCGATCGCTTTAAAGTTTTCGGTAGCTACAGCGATAAAAATATCGGTTTGTGGGCTTTTGGAACCCAGATAATGAAGTGTCAGTTTTTGACCGTCTTTTTCACGAATACCATCTGCTCCAGCTACCCAACCTGCTTCATCCAGTAATTGATTTGCTTTTTCAGCGCTATACGCATACGGATTAATACCTTCTGTGGTGTATGCCCATGAGATCGGAGCCGCAGGGATATTGGCAATCTCACCTGCACCTTGATTAGCATCCACATAGATACTTTGACGATCCAGACCGTATGCAATCGCTTGACGTACTTTTTTGTCTTTCAATGCTTCATGTTCTAGATTAGCTTGTAAAAAACTATACGTACTCGGTGTGTACGGCAAGATATCGACAAAGCCTAAGCTTTTCAACTTATCAATATTTTCCTGTGTAGCACTAAAGGAAGCAAAATCGATCTCTCCTGTCTCCACATACTGCCATGTATCCCCTTCAGATGTTTTGTAGATAAAGTTTTTTGTTTTGGGAGCGCCTTTGAAATAATTCTCATTGGCAGTGAAACGTACTTCTTGTCCGGGAATAAATTTGGTCAATACATAAGGCCCATTTCCAAGCGGAGTCTGGTGTAACTTTTTGATATATTCCAATTCACCGAACTTGTAGTCTTTACCATAATAGGCTTTGGACAATACATCGCTACCTAGTGTTAACAATGCGGTTGCATTAGGCTTAGCAATCGTTACAGAAATGGTCTGTGGATCAATCACTTTAATCCCTGATACGGTAGATGCTTTACCTGCTTTGTACTCTGCTCCGCCTACGATTCCTAGAGTAGGAATAAGTGAATCATTGTCATACGATTTGTCATGCAGAATTGTCCATGTGAATGCTACATCATCTGCGGTTAAAGGTGAGCCATCGCTGAACTTCAAATCTTTATGTAAATGAAATGTATATGTACGTTGATCTTTAGACAAATCCCAACTTTCAGCAAGATTCGGGGCTGGCAATCCTTTGTCATCTGTGGTGACCAATGGGGCATACAAGAGCGAAGATACATTACCATCGTATCCACTTTGATGGAAATAAGGAGTAAACGCTCCTGCTGGATCGGTTAACGCCATAATAATCGTATCTGTACGTTGTTGTGCAGTAGCAGGTAATTGGGTAAGATCAGGTGCTTTGAACAAACTGGTTAAAGCAGGTGACTGCTGGGCTTGAGCGGTTCCTTTTTCGGCGGAAGAACTGCTATTATCAGCTCCTCCATTAGAGCATGCTGTAAATAACAACGAAGCCATCAGCACACCAGATAGTAAAGCTACACTTTTTTTCATCATACATTCCCCTAATATTTATTATTCCGACCTGTTAACTATGCTATTAGTCGGTAAAGCTATTATAGGAATCTAAATCGGTTCTGTAAAGAGAGAACTTAAAATCATTTCCGAAAAAAGTTAATATTTAGAATTTAGCTGATCCTATATCTACAGGATAAAATTTATGATCGTATGCCATAGCAAAAAGACCGTTTCTTTTTCGAAACGATCGGTATTTTTTAACTATTTTTATAATTTGGATTTATTGGCTATCATTGTGCTCTATAAAATTCATTAACATATAGGGCAGATCTTGAATCGCCTGTGTTCGCAAACTGTATACGGTTAACGTTTCTCCTTGAATATGAGCATGAAGCAAGCCTGCACTACGTAACTTGGTAACGTGATCATGAGTAATTCCTTTGGATAGACCCAAATAACGTACAATTTCGATAAAACTACGTGGCCCTGCATACAGATATTTTAATATTTTCAAACGACTCTGTTCAGCCAGTGCTCGGAGCACACGATATTCATAAGGCGGTAATTCAGAAGAATCGCCCAAATGAAATCTAGCAGGATAATGACAGATCATAAATGAATTGTACGCATAAATAATATTAAGTGGCTTAAAGTGATAATGGGGTACAAGAATAAGATGTTTACATTCCGCTTGAGGCTCAAAAACAATCCCATGGGTCACTTCGTCTATAAAAATAGAAAGATCATTACTTTGCTTAAGCATATCCTGTCTATATTGAGACTCTTTCTGTAGCCCCTGTACAATCTGCGGATCAATCTGTGAAAAGTAATATTGATTCCATTGTTGGAACAAAATTAATATCCGACTTCGTAAACGAGCGATACTAACAGTCGGCAAAGACGTGTGTTGAGCAATCAGTTGTTCTAACTGTTCGATGCTCATCTGTTCGATCCATTGTACAAATTGTTCAGGAGTCTCTTCAGGGCAACAATAGACGAGCAAAACGATTAATCTCCATTCAGCATCTATCCCTGTTTGCGCTAATCGCTCTGCAAATTTAGTAGGTAATTGCTCTTCTATCGATTTGGCCCAAGAAGGGTCAAGGTCGATCTTTTTATAAGACGGACGACATATATACGTATGCAAGCTATTAAGACATTCATATAACGGATTAAATTGAAGTTCAATCGTATAGGGTATTGGCTTAGGAACAGCTATCTGATCACTCAATAGAAGCACAACCTTTCTTGGGCGTATTTTATCGTATAGAAGACAACTTTGGCAATCGACTCTCCTTATTTATTTGCATATGACGTTGGAAAGCACAACAAAAAGCTGTTTCTTTGATAATCATAGCCTTTGTTCATGACTACTTTTTACCAGAAGAAACAGCTTAAAGTTTATACCGGATTGAAATGAAGTTTAAGATGTGGATAGACTACTTTGTTGTTCGACTTGAGCCAATGCATTACGCGCTGTATTCGCCAAAAATGTAGCTGTTCCACTTAATGCACGTTCATCTACATCAAACGACGGATGATGCCACTCCTGCGGACCTGACGTACCGACAAAGATAAATACCCCGGGTACTTCTTTTTGATAAAATGAAAAGTCTTCACTTGCAGGTGATACCGCAGGTTCGACGACTTGTAGCTGACTTTGCTCGGCGGCTAACTTGGCTACACCTGTCCATTGTCCATCATTCAAAACAGGCGGTGGCCCTGCTAACCATTTGACTGTGGCAGAGGTACCAAAAGCAGTCCCTACCCCTTCTACTACTTGTTCAAATCGGGACAATACATGCTCACGGACTTGTTCATCAAAGGTACGAATCGTTCCTTGCAAGACCGCTAGATCAGGAATCACATTCCACACATGTCCGCTATTCAACTGAGTCACACTGATTACAGCTCCTTGCTGAGAACCTACATTACGGCTGACGATCGATTGCAGAGCAGTCACAATATGTGCAGAGACAACAATAGGATCAATCCCGGCCTCTGGTACAGCTGCATGTGTACCTACCCCTGTCACTTCTACAATAAATCCATCTGCTGCTGCCATCAATGCCCCTTCTCGAATACCTAC
The DNA here is from genome assembly GCF_028594455.2 of Paenibacillus sp. PK4536. NCBI lineage: Bacteria > Bacillati > Bacillota > Bacilli > Caryophanales > Paenibacillaceae > Paenibacillus > Paenibacillus sp. PK4536. Next base: position 3,537,994 of record NZ_CP126313.1, on the reverse strand, counting down.
TGTACCTACAGGTAAATCCGGCTTATTATGCAATCCAAAGATCGCTTGTACGCCTTCAAGGGCGCCACTTGCAATCACTTGCTGTGCTCCTTTGGCTTTTTCTTCAGCAGGTTGAAAGATCAGTCGCACTCTTCCCTGAAGATGATGCTCTTGTTCTTTGAGCAGATAAGCTGCCCCTAATAACGAAGCTGTATGAAAATCATGACCACATGCATGCATTTTACCAGCTATTTCTGAAGCAAAAGGAAGCCCTGTCTCCTCTTGAACAGGTAATGCATCAATATCAGCACGCAAAGCAACTAATGATTCTCCTGTACCAATCTCTGCAATAACACCTGTAGCCAAATCAGGAAAATTAAGAATCCGAATATCAGCCGCTTCTAACCATTCACGAATATCAGCTGTCGTCTGTACTTCTTCCCCTGATAATTCAGGATGACGATGAATATGTCTTCGAATATCGATCAGTTGCTGTTGAAGCCCTTCAGTCAACGGCATACGTATTTACACCTCCAATGAAGCTTCTACCTCTGCATGTACAAAGGCTTGTTGCAATAATTCAAATGAACGTACACGCTTATTAAAATTCTGAATCACTGTATGCACTACTAATTCTTGTATACCATATTGATGTCGAATCGTTGCTAATTGTTGATATACAGACGTTGGTGAACCTTTCACCACTTTAGCTTCTTTCACTTCGATCCGATATTTTTCCGCAGATTGTCGACCGAATTCTTCAGCTTGTTCGACTGTACCTACTGTAAGTACTTTACCACTTTCCAAATGAATTTTAACGGATAGATTTTCGCCAGCTAATTGGGATGCTTCTTCTTCCGTCTCTGCCACGATTACAGATAACGCTAGAATCACATGTGGTTTCGGATATTCGATAGAAGGAACAAATTGCTCACGATACACCTTCACAGCGGTCAAAGCCACTTCTTCATCCCCATTAATAAATTGAGAAAATACATAAGGTAGTCCTAATTTGGCGGCTACTTCTGCGCTATTGGTACTCGCTCCAAGCACGAATAGATCGGCAGGTTGTGCAGGATTCGGGCTAACCTGTATGCCAGCTAGCGCATGATCATCAGCGATTCGATTGTAGATGTAATTGCGAGTTTCTGTAATTTTATCAGTTAAGCTCAAAGCACTTGAGCCATTCTCCCCTTGTAAAGCACGTGTTGATCTCGGTAACCCGCCGGGTGCACGTCCTATCCCCAATTCCACTCTACCCGGTGCAAGGGTTGATAACACATTGAAATTTTCCGCCACTTTATACGGGCTGTAATGCTGTAACATTACTCCACCTGAACCAATCGTAATCTTTTTGGTTTTGGCAAGCAAATAGGAGATCAAAACTTCAGGTGAAGAACCAGACACATTGGCAGAATCGTGATGTTCAGATACCCAGAACCGCTGATACCCTAGTTCTTCTGCAATCTGAGCCAACTCTATTGTATGTCGAAAAGCATCTTCAGCCGTCTCTCCTGCAAATCGTGGACTTTGATCCAAAATACCTATCGGAATACTCATATTCTGTTCCTCCCTGAATCGATCTATGTGTACTATTTTGTGATTGCAACGGTCTTGATTAACTAATCTATTCTGCTCTTTTCTAAATTGAATACGTGGCTTGTGGTGTTATACGACTTAGGAATTGACGGGTACGCTCTTCTTTGGGACGCTGGAAAATCTCTTCCGGCGTTCCTTCTTCAACCACTAACCCACCATCCATAAACACCACATGGTTAGCAACATCTCTTGCAAAATCCATTTCATGGGTCACAACGATCATAGTGATGCCTTCTTTCGCTATTTTGCGAATAACACTCAGTACTTCACCGACCAGTTCAGGATCAAGCGCTGAAGTAGGCTCATCAAACAAGATCACTTCCGGATTCAAAGCTAAAGCACGTGCAATGCCTACACGTTGTTGCTGACCCCCGGATAGCTGTACAGGATAATGATCTAATTTGTTGCCAAGCCCTACTTTTTCCAGTACTTGTACGCTGATTGCGCGTGCTTTGTCTTTTGGCATTTTACGAACAATCGTTAATCCTTCCATAACGTTTTCAAGTGCTGTTTTGTGCTTAAATAGATTATATTGTTGAAAAACCATTGCTGTTTGCTGACGCAACGCATGGATTTCTTTTTTGGTTGGATGCTTGGTATCCACTTTGAGGTCGCCGATTGTAATCTGCCCTGCATCTGGCTTTTCCAAATAATTGATGCAACGTAATAATGTCGTTTTACCGGAACCACTCGGTCCCAAAATAACAACGACTTCTCCTTTTTTGACTTGTAAATCAATACTTTGTAACACTTCCTGTTTGCCAAATGATTTGGATATCTGCTCCAGTTGAATCATATTACATGACACCTCCACGATGATAAGCGTTGAGACGTTTTTCTAACCAACCACTGCCTCGTTCGATCAATAAAGTTAATCCCCAAAATAAAACCGCTGCTGCAATATACGCTTCAAAGTATTTCCAGTTATTCGCTGCAACCACCAATGCTTGTGCATTAATTTCGACCACAGAGATTGTATACGCCAGTGTGGAACCATGTAACATCCCAATCACTGAATTAGACAAATTCGGTAGGCTGACGGCTAATGCTTGTGGTAACACGATTCGGCGCAAAGCTTGCGGTGTCGTCATTCCAATCGAATGAGCCGCTTCGATCTGTCCTCGATCCACAGCAACAATGCCTGCTCTCACCACTTCAGACATATACGCTCCTGCGGTTATTGAAAAAGCGATAAACACAAATCCAATCAATGGAATCGATGCCGAAGTAAATGACCATTCCCACTTAGCCGCTAGACTATCGATCAGAATCGGTAAGCCAAAATAAATGATCAACAAATGCATCAACATCGGTGTACCGCGTATAAAAGTCACGTAAGCGGTAGAAAGTTGAGACAATCCAGGTATTCGATAAATACGACATAATGCCACCACCGTTCCTATGAATAGACCACAGATGACAGAAACAAACGTAATCATCAGTGTAGTCGGTAATGCTTTGAATAGACTTAGAAATGCTGTCCACATAAATGACGGATCAAGTGTCATCCACTTCGACCTCCTTTGCTAAGTGCAGATACAGGGCGTGTCAGCCATTTGCGACGGATTACAGCAGAAGTCTGTTTTACCCCTGCTTCATGACGATGTAGACGACGTTCTAACCAGAGGAATCCTTGTTCCAAGATCATACTGATCACAAAGTAGATTAAAGATAATGCGATATACGTCTCTACAAAATGTTGTGTGGCTGTTCCTAGTGTCTGCGATCTGCCTGTCATCTCCATAACGCCTAACGTAAAAGCAAGTGAAGTGTCTTTCAGATTACCAATCACTAGATTACCGAATAACGGAATACTAATTGCTAATGCTTGAGGTAAAATAATACGTGTAAATGTCTGGTATCCGCTCATGCCTATCGATTGGGCGGCTTCAATCTGTCCTCGATCGACTGCACTGACAGAAGCTCTGATCATTTCAGAGACAAAAGCTCCGCTGTTCAGTGCATATGCTAAAATCACAAAATACAATACAGCTACTCTCGAAATATCAATATTGATCCATTGCAGAATCGTGGGTAGTCCATAATAAATCAGAAATAATTGGATCAGAATCGGGGTGCCGCGAAAAAAAGAAACATAGACTTGAGACACACGCTTGAGCACCGGTACATTGTATAACCGGGGTAAAGCAACCAACATTCCAATAATAAGACCTAGTAGAATCGAGCTGCCTACAATGAGCAGTGTAATGTTGAGGTAAGCCAATAACTTGGGAATAAAATCAAATACATACGTCATATCGAATCTTCTGCTCATGTATGATTTGCTCCTTTCTACTAGCTATTCATCGTTTATTTTGCAACTTTAGCTTCTTCAAGTGTTTGGGTGAAGTCATCGCCTAACCATTGCTCGCTTAATTTTTTTAATGTTCCATCTGCTTTAATTTCAGTGATCGCTTTATCAATCTCGTCAGAAAGAGGTTGTTCATCTTTGCGGAAAACAAAAAATACATTGGATTGATTTAACGGTTCGCCTACTGTTTTGAGTGCCACATTTCCATCAGCATCGGTATTAAAACGATTCGCAAAATCAGTCGTAATCGTTGCATCGACACGTCCCGATACAATTTGCTGTACCGTATCGTTTGCCGCACCACTCGTATAAACAACATCTATACCGTTGTTATGTGTCTTGTTGTATTCATTAAGTAGGTAAGCCGCATTACTTGTAGCCCCTGTGAGCACTTTTTTACCCACCAGATCATCCAATCCTTTAATCGTATTATTGTCTTTAGCCACAGTTACACGGTTAAGGAAAATGCTATATGGTACTTTGTTAAATAGATATTTTTGTTCACGTTCAGGATTGGTCTCCATCTGGTGAGCGACAAAATCAATTTTGTTCGTTTCTAAGCTTAATAACAGATTTGAGAATTCCATCGTTTTAAATTCAAATTCTACATCGGGCAAGCGCTTGTCGATCTCACGTACCAATTCAACGTCATAACCAGTCAGCTTTCCATTCTCATCAATAAAGCAGACATTGGGGAATCCTGTACCTGTACCGACGATGATCTTCTTCACACCGCCTGTAGAAGCTGTTGCGTTATTACTATCTGATGCAGAAGATGTTCCTCCTGCGGAACCTCCACTGGATTCACTAACGGATGCGCACCCTGATAGTACCAGCATCAATATAGCTACCCATAATGTTAGTACAGTTACTCCTGTTTTTCTTCTCATATTTCTCTTCCCCCTAATTCATATCAACTTAATCGGATTTAGCATGTGATAAATCTATCATCGTCCTCCCGTAGCGTCAATGACTTGAACAATAGGAAAGTTCTATCGGTGTATTGAACAAATCAATAGGTGGAGGGGGAAAAATTGTAGAGGTAAAGTGGTGCAATAGAGTTACAGACGCTATGAGGGTAGATTCTTCTTGTCGTCGCTGGTAAAAGAATATCCCTTGAATTTACCGCTTTGCGGTGGGGATATTCTTTTAAAGGCGAACGCTTCGCTCTTTCAGAATGAATCTTCCCTCTTCGCTTGTGCATTGGTGGGAGGATGATGATCAATAATCACACATAGGTGGTGCATTTTTTCCCTTGTGGGGAGGGTAGCAGTAAGAATTAAAGATGATGTTAGTTTCGATACATTAATCTTGAATGATTAGGCGAGTACTGGTTTAGATAGAGTGTTTATAGAATAGAGCTTATTGTTTGAGAGTAATGATTAGTATAATAGTTTTGAAAATGGGATATTCTTTTTATTATCTTTTTTCTTTTCTATTTACCTTTGTTCCTTTTCTATAAATGAGCGTATACTTGAGTGATTTTTGGTTTGATTTTTGGTTTAATCTTTGTATTGATTTCTTCTATAGGTTACTGATTCGCTATGAAATATGGGCTTGAATTGGTGTGGTTTGTGATTACTTTTGGTGTTCTGTATTTGTTATTGATTTTCAGAAAGATGGCTTTTGGCTTTTATCTCTTCTTCTACTTTATTTGTTAGATAGTTGAGTGAAGCAGAGAATGGTCGGGTTGTTGGCTACGGAAGTAGTCGTTTTCGTGTAGTAATTCGGCTAGTGTTGTGGCGAATGTAGATGGTTGTTCTTTTAGTGTGATTAGGCTGGTTTGTAGAGAGATACCTGTGACTTCTGGAATATAGATTGGTACTAGATCGCCACGCATCACTTCTTCATGGACACTTAGTCCGGGTAAGAAGGCTATGCCTGCTTTTTGGAGTACTAATTTTTTGGCGGTTTCTGAATGATCGACGTGAAAAGCGATATCCGGTGGGAATTCGAGTGTTTCAAATACACGATGAATTCGAAGCCAGTCTAATGATCCACATTCGAAGAAAATCAAAGGTTGTTCTTGTAATGATGCTATAGTAGCACGTCCTTTTTGCACAAAAGGATGATCTTTATAGACGTATAATGAAATCGGATCTTCATAAAAAGAAACGGTGCGAATCGCAGGATGCATGACTTTGCGTACAAATCCGATATCGATTTCTTTGTTCATTAATTTATGCAGTAGTTGATCGGTTGTCGAGGTGATCAACTTGAAATTGGTTTGTGGATATTTTTGTTTGAGTTTGGGAAGCAGTTCAGGGATGACGTAATTAGAGACTGCTACTGTACAACCAATCGTCAGCTCCTGTGGTGTTGCTTTGGCTGTCTGGATACGTTGTTTGCCTTTTTGGATCACTTGCAATACTTGTTGGGCATAAGGTAGAAATCTTCTGCCTTCTTCTGTCAGCAGAATCTGTCTACCCAGACGTTCGAATAATTTGCAGCCAAGTTCTCTTTCTAATGTCTGGATACGTGCGGATACAGACGGTTGAGAAAGGAATAATACTTCTGCTGCTTTGTTAAAACTTCCATAATGGTTGATATAGACAAATGCCTCTATATTTTCAATATTCATCATTCCATCCCCTTTCTTACTTTTCCCATTAACTAACTTGGTTTTATGTATCATATTCCCTGTTTTGACACTTGTCAACGGGATAGCAAGCGATTTGAAATAACCCGCAACCCCTTATGACCACTGGGATCAGGAGTAACGGGCACTTCTTGGACTTATAATCATTTTGGGAAAATCATTGACCTTTTTATTTCAGTTCATCTATTAATCAAAATACGATTTAGACATTAACCGTTTTCGTCTGATATCGATTCTGTGGAATAGGCACGCCTAGATTTTCGCGTAAAGTCTCATATTCATAATCTTGACGATAAATACCTTTGGCTTGCAGAAGCGGCACAACCAAATCTACAAAATCATGTAGACCACTTGGAAGATCGGAGTGAATAATAAATCCATCTGATCCTTTGCGTTCAAACCATTCTTCGATCTGATTAGCCACTTGTTCCGGTGTACCGATAAAGTTCCCACGCGGTGTCGCTGCTTGTAATGCTACTTCACGTAAAGTCAGCCCACGCTCACGTGCATCTTTTTTAATCTTGTCTGTTCCACTGCGGAAGCTATTACTACCAATATCATTTAACTCTGGAAAAGGTTCATCTAACGGATATTGAGAAAAGTCATGATGGTCAAAAAAGCGTCCTAGAAAATCAAGAGCTTTATCAATCGTTACCAGATCGGCGATCTCCCGATATTTCTGCTCTGCTTCTGCTTCCGTTCTGCCAATAATCGGTGAGATACCTGGCAAAATCAGCAACTCCTCTTCATTTCGCCCATATTGAATAGCACGCTTTTTCACATCTTCATAGAATGCTTGTGCATCCGCTAGTGTCTCCTGACCGGTAAAGATCGCATCTGCTGATTGTGCAGCTAAGTTTTTGCCATCTTCCGAAGAACCTGCTTGGAAAATAACAGGTTGCCCTTGACGAGATCGTCCGATATTAAGCGGCCCTTGTACTGAAAAATATTCACCTTGATGATTAAGAGTATGTAGCTTCTCAGGATCGAAAAACACACCAGACTCTTTATCCCGTACAAAAGCATCTTCTTCCCATGAATCCCACAATCCTTTGGCCACTTCCAGATATTCTACCGCAATCTTGTATCGTTCTGGATGAGAAGGATGATCGCCACGACTATAATTGCGTGCTGATCCTTCCAGTGGCGATGTCACTACATTCCAGCCAGCACGTCCCCCACTAATATGATCAATTGAAGACAATTGACGGGCTATCGTAAAAGGCTCGCTATAACTGGTCGAGATCGTTCCCACTAATCCAATATGAGAAGTAACTGCCGCCAAAGCAGATAATATCGTTACCGGTTCAAAGCGATTCAAGAAATGAGGCAATGACTTTTCATTGATAAACAATCCATCTGCAATAAAGACCAGATCGAACTTTCCTTCTTCTGCTTTGAGCGTCTGCCGTTTGTAAAAGTCAAAGCTTACACTCGCATCGCTCTGTACCTCTGGATGACGCCATGTAGACATACTGCCACCAATCCCGTGTACAATCGCTCCAAATTTCAGTTGTCGCTTATTTTCACTCATTCTTGTTCGCCCCTTTTACTCTATTATTTTAAAATCATAACCAGATGGATTATCTATACTTAGCCTGAATCTATTTCGTATATCTATTAAAGTCTGATCGTTAAGCAATCTCTACGGAAGAATGGGCTGCTTCTGCTTCTTCTGCTAACAAACGAGCCAGCCCTTCTAGATCTGTTTCTAAAAAAGCTGTATAGGTTCCATTGCGACCAACCTCGACCACAGGCACATGACGAATACCATATTTAGCTTCTAATACATCCCGTAGACCATCGTTGTCAGCTACATCGAGATTGATATAATGATGATGATTTAGTTCCAAATAATTTTTGATCTCACCACAGAAATGACACCCTGTTTTACTCCACAAAATAATATGTTGACCTGGATTCACGGTTGTTTCAATCGTTAATGACATATCTGTATCCTCCTCTAATATAGGTTGTACATAAAATAAACATAAACTTGAATTACATTTCATACCTGATAATTCCGACCAATTAAGTCGGTTAAGATGATATAAAGTCTAGCACCCTCTGGTCTATAGCGTCAATTGGTTACTATATCAATACATTCTATACATATATCCAAAATTTCTATCACTCTACTCTATTGTTGAATATCGACGGTTTCACCTCCACCTAGCGATTGATTTTTCACTTTTCAAAACCCATCCTGATGATGAAGAAAAAAGGGTTGTGTTACGATATAGTTGAATATACTGCATAGGCATAATAACTGTTAGCAAGATCGTGTTATATTTAAATCTAAATCGTTTCAATAGAAATGATAAAATAAAGATACGTATTAGATTTGAAAGGAAGTATCCTGTTGCAAAAATCACAAGATTTCTCCAAATATTTATTTTTATTTCGATTGTTACTCTCTATGATTATTATTTATAATCTTACTATTTATTATATGGATCATTCTTTTCTAGTCTGGTTGATCTTTTTTATAACGATGTGTTTTTATGTAGCTATGCTCTGGTCTAATTTTAGACTTACGATTATGCATATTGTCATCTTTACCGTATTTTTATTTTCAATGATCTGGCTTTCTGCTTATATATCCAAAGAACCTCAAGATTATAACTCCGTGCTCTGGGCATGGTTTGTTATTCTAAGCTTTATCTCCAGTCGTGAACAAAAAGTCGCTACAGTGGTTCTGATTATTGTCGGCTTGGTGATGTTGAATTCTGGCTTGGATAATGGTTATCCGTACAGTCTAATTATCGTATTAGCAAGTATTTATTTTGGGATTCATAGTCTTAGCCGTTATATTAGAGTATTAAAAATCAACAGCGAACAACTGACAGAATTGGAACAAGTTCATCTGGAATTACAACGAACCTATAAAGAATTACAAGACAGCACCGTACAATCGATACGGTATGCAGCATTGACCGAACGTACACGGATTGCTGGAGAAATTCATGATGGATTAGGGCATCATTTCACGTCTCTTATTGTACAAATGCAAGCGCTGAAATGGATGATCAAACAAGATCCTGATCGTGCTGAATCAACAGTCGATCAATTGCTAGATGTCTCCAGACAAGGTCTGGCTGAAGTACGTAGCGTGGTCAAAGATTGGTCTGTTCATGAAGGTGGCGTAGAAGGTCTGCAAGAATTAGCATCTCAGATTACTCATCGTGCTGGATTAGAACTACATTTTGATAGTCAGGGTACTTTTAGCATCTGGGGCGAAGTGATTGATAGTGTACTTTATCGTGTATTACAAGAATCGTTAACCAATATTATTCGTCATGCAGAAGCAAGTACTGTAGATGTTACCATTACTGAAACTGCTCAACATGTTCAGCTATCCATCGCAGACGATGGTAAATATCGAAGAGAACATCCTTTACAGTATGGATTCGGTATTCAAAATATGATTCGTCGTTGTGAAACGATTCATGGAAATTGTACATTTGCTGCTCGCCCGCAAGGTGGTCTTTGGATCAAAGTGACATTGCCACTATCCAATACATCTCTACCCAAAAATTAAATGAATCAAGGAGAATCTCTATATGAGTTCAACAGAGCCTATACGTATTATGCTAGCAGATGATCAAGCTCTTATCCGTCAGGGGATTCGTTATGTACTTGATCTACAAACAGATATGCAAGTTGTCACCGAAGCAGCTACCGGCCAAGAAGCGATCGATTTGGCTTTGCGTTATCGTCCACATCTGATTCTTATGGATATACAAATGCCCGAGTTATCAGGTATAGACGCAACCCGTCATATTCTTTCAGTGCACCCAGAGATTAAAATTATTTTACTAACAACATTTGATGTTCAAGATTATGTAATCGACGGTATACGTGCAGGAGCTTCAGGCTATTTGCTCAAAGATATTGATATGAATGAAATGATTGTAGGTATTCGCTCCATTCTAGCAGGTGGCGCAATCTATAACAGTACAACTGCGGGTGGAGCTCTAATTCAATTGCTTGGTGAAAATGAATCGGCTTATCCACCTAATTCTTCTTATATCCCTGCACCTGTACTGGAACCATTAACTGATCGTGAGTTAGAAGTGTTGCAAGCGATGGCATATGGTCGACGTAATTTTGAAATTGCCGAAGACTTATATGTATCTGAAAGTACAATCAAAACGCATGTCCATAATATTATCCAGAAGCTAGGTGTCAAAGACCGTACACAAGCTGTAGTCACTGCTATTCGTCAACAATTAGTAAAATAGTATATGTAGTACGGTTGCTTCCCGTATAGTAGTCCAAGTATTCGTTTAGTAGAATATATCCCAAAAAGCCAGTTCACCTTGAGTATTGAACTCTTGGCAAACTGGCTTTTTAGTTATACTTCCTATGCGTACTACATGCTAAATTACCCTTTAACAGAACCTGCTGTCATTCCTGTAACGAAGAATCGTTGTAAGAAAATAAACAATATCACCATAGGAACTGCGGTGATGACCACTCCGGTTAACAGCAATGTGTAATCTGTAACATATTCACCACGGAACTGCATTAGAGCTAGTGGTAATGTTAATTTGTCGGTACTGTTAATCAATAACATTGGTATCAACAGATCATTCCAGACCATAACGAACAAGAACGCTGCTGTTGCTGCAAGTGAAGGACCCGATAATGGCAAGATTAAGCGCCAATAAATTTTCCATTCGCTTGCACCGTCTATACTGCCAGCTTCCATCATTTCTTTACTCAACATTTCCATAAAGCCGGTTAATGTGAATACAGTCAAAGGCAATAACCCTGCTGCGGTCACTAGAATCAATGCTCCCAGATTATCAGACCAGCCCAGTTGTCGTACTAATGAATACAAAGGCAACATACTTACTTGTGAAGGGATAATCAATCCAGCCACAAAATAAACAAAAGTATATCTTCCCATACGTCCACCCAAACGAATAATCGCATAAGCGATCAGACTACCTAGAAATAGATCTAGCGCAACTGTACTCAGTGTGACACGGGCACTATTCCAGAAATATTGCCACATCGGTTGAGCATCAAAAATGGATACAAAGTTTTGAATCGTCCACGGATTCGGCCAGCTTAACGGATTAGCAAAAAACGCCTGACTGGTTTTGAACGAAGAAGTCATTACAAAATATAGGGGTGCAGCTACAAGAAGAGCATACAGCACCATAATTATACGTCCGATCCATTTCATCGCAGATCACCATCCTGCTGCTTGTCTATTCGGTGTTCTATCATCCGTTAGCACCGCCTCTACGCAGAGCTTTGAATTGCGCCATCGTCAATAGACCTAGAAGAACAAGGAATATCATTGAGCCTGCGGAAGCTAGACCGAATGAATAGTTAGAGAAGGCAAGATGATAAATATAGGTCGTCAGAATTTCTGTTGCATAGTTCGGTCCACCATCTGTCATAACAAAGATCAAATCAAACGCTTTGAATGATTGAATCGTTGTGTAAGATACCACAATGGTTGCAGATGGTGCCAGTAATGGCCATGTGACTTTGCGGAAAATCTGAAAACGTGTGGCTCCATCAATACGTGCTGCTTCCATCAACTCTTCCGGAATCGCATGCAGACCGGCAATAAAGACGATCATCATCTGTCCAGCATGTGCCCAGATTTGTACAAAAGCAATCGCATAGAGCGCAATATTGGCGTCTCCTGTCCAGCTAGCTGTAAATTGCTCCAGTCCACCACTTGTTAATGCCGTATTCAATAATCCTAAAGAAGGATCATAAATAAATGACCAGATTAACCCTACAGATACCGAAGATAAGATCGCTGGAAAAAAGTACAACGCACGTAGAAATACACGGGTACGCGTATTTTTAGCCAAAATAAGCGCAAGAATTAACGATACGATCGTCTGAATAATAACAACCGTCAACATAAACTTTACATTATTAAAAAATGCTTTACGGAATACAATGCTATCGAAGCTATCTTTGTAATTCGATATACCTACAAAATCATACGAAGTCGAGACTCCATCCCAATTAGTAAATGAATAAAATAAGCCAGATAGAGCCGGGTAAATAAATAGCCCTGTATACAATAACAGTCCGGGTAGCATAAAGAACCAAAGTGTTTTGCGATTCATCATAAGTCCTATTACCTTGCCCTTCAGCGCTTTAATATGAACAAGCGCGTTTTATTTCTCCCTTATACGTTCATTATATGTTCATCATTTATTTAATTTGTTGATCAATAATCGCTTGTGCATCCTGTGCTGCTTGTTCAGGTGTTGCTCCGCCCAGTACAGCTTGAATTGAATTCGTCACTGCTTTTTGATTTTCCGAATTTAAAATCGTAAAACGAGGTTGGAATAATGTTTTCTTATCTGCCCAATCGCCTGCAATGTTCAATTCTGGACTATCGTATTTGATATCTTTTAAGGTTACATTTTGTCCGGTTTCATTTGCATACTGACTTGCTACATCCGGTTGGCTCAAAAATTCAAGGAATTTCTTCGCTTCTGTTGGATGTTTAGAACGGCTATTAACACCTAACATGAATGTACTGGTGTGTACACCTTCATATTTGGCTTGATCTGCCGATACAGTAATAGGTGCTAATAATGCTTGTTTGAGCTCTGGATTCTGTTTCGCATTTTGAGCTAATTGATAAGAACCGCTAGCTAACATAGCTGCTTTCCCTTGAATAAATAAAGCCCCTGCTGCTGCATCTTTTGTACCGAGTGAGTTCTCTTGGAAGTAACCATTATCATTTAACTCTTTAAATTGAGTTAGCGTTTTGACCCAGAATTCATCTGTTAGCTTAGCTTGCCCAGCTTCCACCTTGGTGAAAATATCTTCGCTAGGTTCATTATTCATAACCATTGTATTCATAAATTGCCCTGGTCCAATATCTGCTCCAGCAAAAGCAATCGGAATAATTCCATTTTGTTTGAGTGTTGCACATAATTTAAGGAATCCATCCCAATCGGTTGGAGGCGTCAAATTATATTTTTTGAAAATTTCAGTATTATAAATAGGTTGGTTGTAGACCAGTTGGTAAGGAACTGCCCATTGTTTTCCATCTTTAGCGCCAACATCAATAAGGTCAGCGTTATAATTTTTCAAAAACGATTCGTTGGTTAAATCTGTATATAGACCTGCTTTGGACAGAGCTGCATATTGTGCACCCGGGAAAGAGGCAAATACATCGCCGACTGAACCATCTGTTAATTTAGCTTGAGCTGTGGATTGATATTGATCTGAAGTTAAAGTCTGCATATCTACTTTGATATTTGGATTTTTAGTTTCAAATTGATCAATAATTTTCTGGAAAGCTTGTGTATCTTCCCCACGCCAATGTAAAAAGCTAATCGTTACTTTACCATCTGCTGAGCTGTCAGAGCTATTTCCGCAGGCAGATAGAAACACTGTAAGTAGTAAAGTAAGTGCCAAGACAAGAGAAGATTTCATTTTCATGTTTTTCATTATACGTCCTCCATCTGCTGTTTAGAATCTATTGGTACATCAATGAAAATGATCAATCTTATGAAAACCCATCATTTTAGTAGGAATACCATGATTTAGATCATAGCAATTTGATTGTAAACGAACAATGTCATTTTGTCTTGTATTATTTTGTCATTATGTAGTATATAATAAAGAAGTTAGATTATATTTGGAAAGGATGAACGTTCAATATGCTTCGTTCTATTGAAACAAATCGTGAAGTGGTTGAACGGTTTCTTATTTCTCCTTCCTTATTCTCACAATCCGGAGGATTAAGAATTGCTCAAGCAGGTCGTTATTTTTTAAAGGCTCAAAGTAGGCGGTTGTTTACAGGCATCGACAATTGCTTTTGGATCGCTAATCGACATGGTGGAGTTATTATTCATAAAGGGCAAAGCTATATTCTTGGTTCTTACAATGTATGGTGTATTTCTCCCAATGAACCTTTTGAATATATTAATAATATGGATGAAGACTTGGAAACGTATTATATTTGTTTTACAGGTCCTCAAGCCAGGTTACTTATAGAACAAAGTGGTATGCATCAAGGGTATAGTGAAGTGAGTGCAGAGTTATTTGATCAACTGGAAGAAAAGTTCGAACGTATTCTATCTACCAATGAAGATTCGAATCAATTCAGTAGCGAATTACGACGATTGGAATTGTTATATAGTATTTTTGCCGAATTATCCTCGGATCATCCTTCTCATATTAATCATTATGTAGCGGATACTCTATCTTCTACCACTTCATGGATGGAAGAAGCTATCGCTTATATTCATAGTCATTATGATCGCGGAATTACGGTTGCGGATGTAGCAAGTCATGTGGGCGTGCATCGGACTCACTTTAGCAAACAATTTCATCTAGTTCATCAGACCCCGCCTGCTGAATATATTCGTAGTCTAAAAATGAGTAAAGCACGGCAATTACTCACTGAAACCAACTATTCTCTAGCTGAAATTGCTTATTCTGTCGGTTATCCTGATTTATTCTCATTCTCCAAAGCTTTCAAAAAGCATGCAGGAATCACGCCCAAAAAGTATCGAACCGATCGCTTTTAAGTAAAATGGCAACTGAATACCTTCTGGTAGGAGTTTGCTATCTATTACCCGATATCATCAGCAAAAAACCTTCTGTCTACAAAAGACAGAAGGTTTTTTTATAATGCATTATAATTGTTGAGTTACATGAAAGAGATATTATACAGATGGAGCGAACAAAACTTGTTCAAATAATGCTTGTACATTTTCCAAAGCTTCCAATTCGTCTTTACCACGAGTTGTTAATTCGATTTCTGTTCCAGCAGGGATAATCATCAACATCATACCCAACAAGCTTTTTACGTCTACTTCTCTACGGTTGTCAGGGTTACCAAATGCGATACGAATGTCAGAAGCAAAACGTGAAGCTTCGTTAGCGATTGCTGTTAAATGTCCTCGGTCTAAGTTTTGTTCTGTTTTAAATGTATTGATTCTCATTATAATTGTTCCTCTCTTGCACTGATCTTTGCAGTGCTTTCGCTTATTTTTGTGATAATCATGTAATTTACATCATTTGCATACATACTGCTTATTTGTGCATCTTTTTTCAAAAATATCCCTCAAAATACCCCTACCGCATATATCGGCAGAGGCTTGAGTATTTAGTACAGCATGTAACACATTTTATCGCTTATATTGCCAAGCGATAGAAAGATATTTTGCTTTACAAAAATCACTTTTCATTGAAATAGATGAAGTATCGCTTATATTGCCAAGCGATATTATTGCAATGTTAGATCTTTATACCACGTTAATTCGTCTCCGGCTTGATTGCGGAATGTTAATGTGAACTTGCCCTCTTCACCAGCAATATGTCCATCATAAATGAAGCCAAAATTGCGATGATCGCTACTTGCGTAGAATCCATTATTGCCTTCTTGACCGTTCTTCACAGCTTCATCAAATGTAGCTGCTTCACTATATCCTGGTCCAGTCCAGTCTAAATTGCTAACAAGATATCCTTCTGGAAATTCATTAAGACGTACAAAAAATTGTCCAGGGCCTTGTTGTACAATGGTAATATCGACTTGACCTTCGTTAGCAGGAGTCAGTTCTGGTTTGGCAGCAGGGACCGTTTCTTTGCCACCATTGTCTGCTGTTTCAGTAGAACCTTCTGTGCTTGAAGACGTTCCGTCTGTATTTGTTGCTGGTTCAGTACCTGTTGCCGGTTGGTCTGTACTGCCTTCAGTCGAAGGAGTAGCAGGTGTTGATTGTTCTGTGGTTCCATTATCCATGGATGACGGTTGTTGTGTACTATTTCCAGAACAAGCGCTAATGATCATCAAAAGTAAAACTAGCGCTCCACCGAGTAACGATTTGGATAAGCGATTCATTGAGCAATCCTCCGCTCCAGATGCTGTTATTTCAATTGCAAACGGTGTGCCACATGTAGGGTTGGACCTACAAAGTCATTCAGACGGAATCCGTTAGCAATTGCTTGAGTAATGAAGTTTTTAGCGTCAGCATAAGCATCTCTGACAGACAATCCTTTAGCAAGTCCAGCTGTTACTGCTGCGGAAGTTGTGCAACCTGCACCATGTGTAAATTCCGTAGCAATAGCATCCACTTCGAACCAGTCAAATGTTTGACCATCATATAACAAATCCAATGCTTTGCCTTCTTTAATCTTACCGCGTGTTTTGATCAATACATGCTTCGCTCCACGCTCATAAATAATTGCCGCTGCTTGCTTCATTTGATCTTCTGTAGTGATAGGACCTGTTTTAGCTAATTGAGAAGCTTCAAACAAGTTCGGAGTCACTAGATCTGCGCCTGGAATCAAGAATTCTAACATCGCTTCTGTATTTTCCGGTTGAAGAACCTCATCAGTGCCTTTACATACCATTACAGGATCAATAACAACACGATCCATTGGGTAACGATTCAGATGGTGTGCTACCAGTTCAATAATTTCTACAGAACCCAACATACCTGTTTTCAAAGCATCAAAACCGATACCATCCAGTACAGTACGCAACTGCGCTTCAACTACTTTCAGATCAATAGGGAATACTTGATGATCCCATGTTTTAGGGTCCATAGCAACAATCGTGGTAAGCACGGTCATGCCATATACGCCCAATTCCTGAAAAGTTTTTAAATCGGCTTGAATACCAGCTCCACCGCTTGTATCTGATCCGGCTATAGTTAACGTTTTAGGTATAGTCATCTTTGTATTTCTCCTTCACTACATAATAGTTTATTTTATCATAAGCTTACATGAGAATGAACCTTTTTCAATGAAATAAACTGAAAAATTTCATTAGAGTACACAAATTATTCATGAATAGACTTTTTATTGTTCAAAATACTTCGCCATTTCTACAATCATAGCGCCCATTCGTTCATTTTCGGGAGCTACGATTCGGGTGATTCCTGCTTGAGTCAATGCTTCTGAAGTCACTTTGCCTACAGAAACAGCCAGCACGCCTTGATTGAGAGCAGATCGTAATTCCTCTTCATATCCATGTTCACGAGCATCTTTAAATAAATAGCGAACTTGAACCGCTGTTGTAAAGCAAATCGCATCAATCTCTCCTTGCTGGATCTCCTGACGCAATTGCTTTAACGTGTCCGCTTCCGGTGCAATATTAAGATAAGGCAATAAGGTATGTACAGATGAGGCTCCTTTTGCTTCCAAAAACTGAACAAGATCTGGAGCAGGCTCGCCATGCAATTGTATCCATATTTGTTCTTTTGTAAATGTGGTCGATTCTAATTGATCTTCTAGACCTTTCATCGTTCCATCAGAATCCCGAATGTCTGGAGCTAATTCTTGCGTTTTGAGAAAGTTATATGTTTTGTAGCCACGGATAGCGATTTTAGATTGTTGCACCGTTTCTACAAATTGATCTTTGATTCCTAGACGATCTGCTGCATCGAATAATGCTTTGGCTCCTATTCCAGTTGTGAAAATAACCCATTCTGGTCGATTGGCAATAAACAGACGCAATTCCTGCTCCATTTCTTGCTCCTTGAATGTGGTTACACCTTGTAGTGAGCGAACAATCGCTGCTCCACCTTGTTTCTCAATTAATGCTGACATTTCATCGAGTTTTCTTGAACCTGCAATAACGATTGTTTTTCCGCTTAACGGTTTTGATCCTTTACTCATGTTAATCCCCCCTAAGACATGCTGTTGCTTATACATTAATATGCACGTTAGTTCTCAACTTTCTATATCTTACAATGTTACTTGGTTTTTGGTAACCCCTTGTGTCGAAGTTGCTTTTGCCGAAGCTTGTACCCGACTGATGACATAAGAAATAAGCAGGAATCCTATTAATCCAACCATAGCAATAAGGATCGACATACCATAGGAAGGTATCCATACGCCCAAAGTAATCCCAAGAGCCGCTATGGCTCTAGCTCCTTGGGTCCCCATTCCATGAACAGCCATATAGGAACTACGAGATTGATCATTAATAATTTGAGCTAGCAGAGATTGACGAATAGGCACATGAATCAACTCTCCTACAGTTGCTAATAGCATCGCTCCAGCCAGTATCCATAGTGTATTGCTAAATGCCATCACTGCAAATCCGGTAATATAGATAAGAACCGCTACATTCATCCAAGAAATTTGACGTTTAGAACGACGGATCACTCCAGCAAGAAATAATGAAAGGAGTACAATACCAACTGTATTTTCGATCTGGATCATACTTAGAATCTTGATACCATTTAGTTCTAGCTGTCCATTGCCCCAGATCATTATCGTTTGTGGGACAAATTCATTTTGCAGACGAACTCCTATATATTGAGTCAAATGAAATTCAGTCGATAACAATAACATATTACCTAATACAAATAGAATAAACAGCCGGTCTTTCCAGACTTGATGATAATTGCGAATAATCAATTTTCCACTAGAAATAATATTCCATTGCTTGATCTGTTGTATATGATTCTTCTGTTGTACATGAGTCTGTGGTACATAGGTTTCTGTAATCAAAAAGATCGTAATTAACCAGATGATCAAACCTGTGATCGCCAATAATCCAAATAACGCCATTCGATGCGAACTGAACATCGCTCCACCAATTAATGCCCCGAATGTAATCGCCAGATTGATCGACCAGTAATTGATGCTATACATTAGTGTACGTGTCTGTGGTGTGCTTACATCGATTAACATAGCATCTGAAGCAGGGATGATCAGACCATTACAGAGACTATGTATAATAATCATTGCAAATGTAAACCATGCCGATTGCCAGTAAGGCGAGTTAGCTAGCATCATGCCTAGAAAAGCTACACATTGGATACCTTCTCCCCATACCATTACCTTTTTACGTCCCCACCGATCAGCTAAATACCCACCATATAAGCTAGCAATCAGTTGAACGATCAGACTAGAAAATAATAAAATACCCGCAATGCCTGCACCTAAATAGCCAGCAAAATAAATCGCCATAAATGGAAAAATCATCGTTCCTGTTAATCGGGTGATAAATGTAGTCAAAATACGCAGTTGAATCGTCCGGTGCAATTGCAAAAATTCCATTCTTTATTCCTCCTCTTCCAGTCATCTTATTATCAGCTGGAGAAAGAGGAAGAAAAAGAGTAAGATTAAATCAATCGTTTCCCCTTTTATACATTACAAGTCAATACAGCTTAGGAGATAAAGATATGAAGCATCAAGAGCATTACATAACGATTCTATTGTCATTAAATAATCCAGACCTACATAGTACACATACTCTAACAATTGATCATTTGGCTTCTCTTCTGCACTGTACAACCCGCAATGTAAAGTGGATTATACGCAAACTTCAAGAAGAAGGATATATTCACTGGCAGAGCGGTCGTGGACGTGGACATCATTCTATGCTAACGATACTTCACTCACTTGAACATGTATTAAGTGTCTATTTTGAGCAACTACTCACCCAAGGTAAATTACAAGAAGCCGCACAATGGTTGCAACATCCACAGTTACCCTATACTTATGTTCAGCGTCTTCAATATCGGCTTGAACAGCAGTTTGGACTTCATATTGAGCATCATGGTTCTCAGACACTGGATGTATTACGGATTAACCAGAGTCGTATTCTGGAGTCATTAGATCCAGCATTTGTGTTTACAGCGTTTGAATCTCATTTGATCGGTCAAATTTGTAGCTTATTAATTACATATCAAGCTGAATCACAGACTTTTATACCTCAACTGGCTCATTATTGGGAAAGCGATGATACCGACCAATGTTGGACATTTTATTTGCGTAAAGGAGTTCGATTTCATCATGGACGCATATTGACCGCAGAGGATGTAAAATATACATGGGAACGCCTACGTGATTTGGATTCGCCTGCTTTTTGGCAATTCACCCATGTTCACTCTGTTGTGATTCACAATGATTATACAATCAGCTTTTATCTACAGCGGTCTGATCCCTTTTTCCTGAATTATATTAGTTCATTATGTATGTCCATTCTTCCGCATGATCATGATATGGCTGATCGAGGTCGACAATTGGTCGGAACAGGGGCTTTTCGCTTAACCTCTTCTAGTGAAAATCATATTGTACTTGATGCTTTTGATACTTATTTTGAAGGAAGATCGCTGTTGGATCGTGTGGATATTTATTTTGTAGCGGCTGATTATCAAGCAGATCGACGTTATCAGCTATTTCGTCAGAATAAAGCTACAGATTATACTGATCCTGCACAGGTGAATTACAAAGTGATTGGATGTAATTTTATTATGTTCAATTTTTGCAAAGAAGGGATTCAACATGACTCCACTTTTAGACAAGTGATTCATATGTTATTAGATCGTCCACTGTTGACAGAGCAATGTTCTGAGTATTGGTTAAAGCCAGCGTATAGCTTATTTCCGTGGAAAAGCAAACAAACCCATGCTCCAACATATTCATTAGAGCAAGCACGTCA
The DNA here is from genome assembly GCF_028594455.2 of Paenibacillus sp. PK4536. Classification (NCBI taxonomy): domain Bacteria; kingdom Bacillati; phylum Bacillota; class Bacilli; order Caryophanales; family Paenibacillaceae; genus Paenibacillus; species Paenibacillus sp. PK4536. The sequence continues at coordinate 3,517,099 of NZ_CP126313.1, read as the reverse complement.
GTATCTGCAACAAACGGACTATCAAGAACAACCTTTGAAACTCAATTATCTGAATCGGGCAGAAAATCATGCAGTCTGCAAATGGTTACAAGATCGTGCACGTTCTATAGGTCTGATCCTCACTTTGTGCCCGCGTGATTCATTTGCTTCCAAAGCAGTAATGCAAGAAGCCGATTTATTTATGGGACAGGAAATGTTAGAGGAAAATATCGTCTGGGGATTGCTTAACTTTTTTAGTAACCGATCAACGTATGTACGTCAATTATTGAATCCTGCTCAGTTAAAAGAGTTAGATCAATTACTTGTTCCTTTTGTTGCTACACCGTTACCTGATTATAGTCAGCATGTTGAGAAGATTGAGCAATTTTTACACACTTCATTTTTATTTATACCTGTTTATCATTCTAATCAAAAGTTGCTATTTGACCCTTCTTTTCAAGGATTATATCCTGATGCATTTGGTTGGATCAATCTTTCAAAATTATGGATTAAGCCTACTTTATCGCCAAAAGACTGAACCTTATTATCAAGGCTCAGTCTTTTTTTAGATATTTTATTCGATATCACTTCATTATAGATTTAACTTGGACGTTCTATTGTAAATTGCTCTGCCAATCCTGCATAGTTATTCCCTGCTAGGCGAGCGACAGGTTTCAATACATCTGCCCAGATATAGAAGCGCTCTGCATCGACTACTTTTTCATCAAAATGATAACAAATAATGCGTACCAACAATAAATCTTGTACGATCTCACCACTATCATTGCTAATCGGTACATGTTGCTCTAACACACACTCAAATCGAATCAAAGCTTCTGCAAGACCAGGTACTTTGATTTTATCGCTAGGGACAGTGTGAAGCGTTGTTAATTCAAGTTCACTCTGTTCACTAGGCAATGAAGCTGCTGTATGATTCATTTGCTCGGTTAATTCTTCATGCACAATATGAACGACCAGCTCTTTATTCTCGATTACATTGCGAGCAGTATCTTTCATTTCGCCACCTTTGCGTGCTACAGAAATGGAAAGAATCGGTGGATCAGAAGCGACTATATTAAAATAGCTAAAAGGAGCTAGATTAAGCACTCCTGTACTCGATTGACTGGTCACAAATGCAATCGGTCTTGGAATAACAGAACCGGTGATTAATTTATAATTATCTATATTGGTTATAGATGCTGGATCGATCGTAATCATAATGATTCTCCTTTTTTTCTTCTATATAGTATAGGTGTACTTTATCTTTTAAACTAAATCATGATATTCCTACCAAAGCTATTGCGATAATAGGACTAAAAAAGCCATCTGAATCCCCAGATTGAGGAGTTCAGATGGCTTAATCACATCATTACATACCGTGTTTTACATTGACACGTTTGATAAATAATGCGCATATCAGACCGATAACAGCAATCACAACAGCGAAGATAAAGGCATGTTGCACCCCTACTGTAAATGCGGACAGCACATTCGCTGGATCTTTCGGATTATCGACTCCACTTAAGAAGTTAGCACGACCTGCACTTAGAATACTTACAGCCAATGCTGTACCAATCGCACCAGCCACTTGTTGTAATGTATTCATAATCGCTGTACCATCTGGATAGTATTCACGTGGTAACTGATTCAGACCATTCGTCTGTGCTGGCATCATAATCATAGATATACCCACCATTAGTGCGGTATGCAATCCAATAATCAGACCGACAGGCGTTGTTGAATGAATTCTAGTGAATGAGAACAAAGCGATCGTCGCAACCGACAAACCGATGATGACTAACCATTTCGGACCGAATTTATCAAATAAACGACCCATAACTGGAGATAAGAAACCATTCAGTAAACTACCCGGTAATAATACAAGACCTGCTCCTAGAGCCGTCAAAGCCATACCTTGTTGCAAGTATAACGGTAAGATCAACATAGAAGATAAGATCATCATCATACAGATAAATACAAGAATCAGACCGATTGTAAACATCGGGAATTTGAAAGCACGAAGATTGATCATTGGTTGCTTCATCTTCATCTGGCGGAAGCCAAACAATAACAATGAAACAGCTCCTAATAACAATGTTCCGACTACAACAGGGCTTCCCCATCCGCCAGAACCTTCACCTGCACTACTGAATCCGAATACGATTCCGCCGAATCCAAGTGTTGATAACACAATCGAAAGAATATCGATTTTAGGTTTGGTGATCTTAGATACATTTTCTAAGAACAATATTCCGAAGATCAAAGCAATTGCAAGAAACGGCAATGAAATCCAGAAAATCCAGTGCCATGTTAAATTAGCTAAAATCAAACCTGATATTGCAGGACCAATCGCTGGTGCAAACATAATAACTAGACCAATCAAGCCCATGGCTGCTCCACGCTTTTCAATCGGGAAAATAATTAAAATGGTATTAAATAGTAGTGGTAACAATAATCCTGTACCTACTGCTTGTAATACACGTGCAATTAACAGTATTTCAAAGTTAGGTGACAAAGCCGCAACAATCGTTCCGACAATCGAAAAAGTTAACGATGTAATAAATAGTTGTCTTGTGCTAAACCATTGTAGCAATAATCCGGATACAGGTACGAGAATACCTAATACTAATAGATATCCTGTTGTTAACCATTGAATCGTAGCTTCATCTACACTAAGTAGTCCCATCAATGAGCTAATCGCTACATTCAATGCTGTTTCACTAAATAAGCCGATAAATCCACTCAATAGCAATGAAATCATAATCGGTAATACTTTGTACTTTCTTCCTTCAGGCTGATCTTTGATAGCATCTGCGTTCATACTTACGTCCACGTTCCCATCCTCCTAAAACTGTCTCTATCTATTGTTTATTTTGTTAATACTGCTGTCTTCATCATTGCTGACAAATAGTCTGCTGCTGTCAACATAGGTTGTTTACTTTGATTGGTCAGACTAATAATCAAAGCCCCTTCCATCATCGAGATCATGAGTAATGCTGCTTCCTTAGCACGAACTTCCAAAGCACCCTCCTGCTGTAGACGATCAGCAATCACTTCTTGCCAATCTGTAAATACGTCCTGACAAGCGGAGCGCAATTTGTTACTAATACACGAAGTCTCTACTGCTGCCCAAAAACTAAAGGGTAAAAAGCCAGTAAATCCGGATTTTTCAGTATCGTCTGCCATATCGCGAATAAAGGCTTGAATCGCATCGCCTGTTGTCTGATGTTGTTCAAAAACAGCTTTGAACTTTTCCAATACATGTTCATTGGTCTTTTCAATACAGACATAAGCTAATTCTTCTTTGCCATTTGGAAAATAATGATACAAAGAACCTTTAGGCGTATCGCTTTCTTTGATAATCTGGCTCAGCCCTGTGGCATGATACCCTTGTGAAAAGAAAAGTCTCGCTGCTGTCTCTACAATCAGATCGCGTGAGTTAGACTTTTCACCCATACATTCACATCCTTCAAATTCATTATAACGATCGGTCTACATAATTAAAACGGTTTTTGATCATATTGTCAAATTTTATTTTGTTCAATCTTTTATTTTGATTGTATTCTAATTTACCCTTATCGTTCATCAGAAAGATGTCGATAAATATCAATAATATCGTCAACAGGCATTCGCACCAGACTACTAGAAGAAGGAGCTACAAATTCTCGTATTCCTTCTATTATAGGTTCTTTTTGGAACCCCCATGATGCTTTGGCACGTTGACTATATTGAAGATAGACTCCTTTACCGACAAAACAAGCAATCTCTGGTTGGTATTTTGTAAGTTTCTCTCGTAATTCTTGTCGACCGGTCGCATATTCTTCTGGCAGAATATCTTCTGCCCCTCGTGTAGGACGAGAAACAATGTTAGTAAATCCATAACCTAATTCTAAAAGCTCACTATCTTCACCAGGTGTATACAAGCGATCTGTAAGACCAGCTTCATAAAGAATTTTCCAAAATCGGTTGCGTGGATTAGCATAATGATGCCCTACTTCTCCAGATCTCAGACTTGGATTAAAACCGATAAATAGAATAGATAGCCCCTTTTTTAAATGATCTTCAACTTCTGACATATATAGTCCTCATTTCCTATAACATTTTTTCCTTTTTTTCGACAAAATATATACAAAATATGAGTCTATTGACCGATATATATTTTAACAGCTTGATAATCTGCAAATCATCACCTGAAAAGTTGACCTGACCCTTACAATCCAAAACGTTTTATAAAAATATATAATAGCAAAGGAATGATTAGCATGATTAAATTAAACGAACAAGAAATTTATGCTGTCCTTCATAAACAATTAAGCAAAAATTTCCCTATACAAACATTCGATCTTAGTTACCATATTGAAGCAGACCATAGATTGATTGACGAGAACGGTTTAGTTCAACTGACTAACAAGCATTATTGGGTTAAAGTTATGGAGTGTACCTACCCTACTCACTCTCGTCCGATTCTGATGAGCGAAATTATTTACTTTTTGAGACAAGAATATATGGACAGTACGATCCGTGTATATTTACAACAAGATTCTCTAGGTGTAGTTACCGCTTCAGCAGAAATTTCTTTTCAAGATGCTGTTACATTAGAACCAGAACAATTGAAAAATCTAATCGATATCGCTTTGATCAGCAAAGACAAAACATGGTTTGATGAGCTGACTGCGATGTATTTGAACCTAACTCGTCCGCTTTCAAGTCATACTTCGATCTAAACGTTTGCTAACCCTATAGTATGGTTTACCCCACAGGAAACTTTTCCCGCCAGAAAAGTCTCCTGTTTTTTATATGTGGATTCAATGGTATGATAAGAAGTAAAAAATGGATCAATTATACATATTTTAAGGAGGTACTTTTATGGACCCACATCAACCGAATTATCCACCTGGCAATCAGAATCCTCCCCCATTTGCTCCTTATCCACCCCAATACCCGATGACCAATAATGGTAAAGCGATCGCTGCTCTTGTTCTAGGTATTTCTTCATTAGCTGCGCTGCTCATGCTACCGGGGTTAGGTATTGTGATCGGAATATTGGGAATTATATTTGGTATTCTCGCACTGAAGGAATTAAAAACACGTAGACAAGCAGGTCAAGGCATGGCAATTGCAGGCTTAATCTGTGGTGGACTAGGTACATTAATTCATTTAATTATGATCGCTTTTATCGTGTTTGCTTTTATTGCTGCACTTGCTTATGGAACAAGCGAAGGCTCATATAGTGAAGATTCTTATTATGAAGACGGTGTAGAAACAGATATGAATACTGACTCTTTTTATTAAAAAGACAAAAAGACATCATCAAAAAACCGGTGCATTAACGCATCGGTTTTTTTGTATTGATAATCTTAATTTCATATTTTGTGATTGAATACATAGTTGACTTAAGAAGCATCACTATAAAAACGAACTTGAATATGAGAAGGATCGGTTAACCACAATTGTCCTTCTTTTTCTTCAACAGGAATACCTGCTGCTCGGGCACGATGAGCGACTTCTTGAATTGAAGCTTGATCTGGCATTTTCAAAGTATAATAGCTTATGCCTACTGCATCCGCTGGAGCTACAGGAGCACCTACACCTGCCCATACATTCAGACCAAGATGATGATGGTATCCACCTGCTGAGATAAACAGCACACTACGATCATCAGTAAGGACAATTTCAAATCCTAAGATATCTACATAAAATTGACGAGCCGCTGCTAATGTAGGTACATGGAAATGAACATGCCCAATAATGGTACCTGCTGGAAGCCCTGTCCATTCTTTACCTTCAGCCAATGCTAATAATCCATCAACATCGACAGGATCTGTTGCCATAATATATTGCCCGCGCTCATCTTTTTGCCATGTAGAACGAGGACGATCGGCGTAAATTTCAATCCCGTTGTTATCTGGATCATACAAATATAAAGCTTCGCTTACTAAGTGATCTCCTTGCCCGATCTGTTGATTACGAACTGCAAGATTACGAAGAACTAATCCCAAGCTTGTACGATCAGGAACCAGAATAGCAAAATGGTACAGACCCGCCACCGATTGGCGTGGTAAAATTTTAGCATTTTCAATTTCTTCTAGTTGAAGCAGTACTGTATGTCCATCGGCAGTTAAATCTGCTGTTTTATGATCTTGGCGTAATATTTTAAGTCCAATAACCTCGGTATAATACGTTAATGAACGTTCTAATTGACTGATACGAAGCTTAACAAGTCCGATTTGAAGTGCTGGACTAATCACGGAAGTATTCATAGGAAAGTCCCTTTCTTTTCTTTAGTTATTTTATATAAGTATATTACCATTTAGAAAGTAACTATGCAAGTATAAGTTAATATCAATCACGTATGTAGTTGAAATTTTATTATATGGTAAAGCAAAAAAAGTGATCTTTAAAAGATCACTTTTTGCACTAGCACGATATTAGTTATTTAGATCAGGTTCTGTTCCCCATACAAGATCACCTTGATAGTATACAGCTACTTTATTCCATTCTATTAATTCGGAGCTGTTATTGTAGGAATAATCATTGTCTTGAGAAGTGCCACTTTGATTTTTTTGAATAGTAAAAGTCATTGGGCCTGTTTCGTCACCTGCTCTGATAATTCCCGCTTCAGCATTAAATAGCAATTCAAGGTAACTGTCTGCTTGTTTGTATGTTTTCTCTAAGCTAACAAAGTTAGGTTCAATATTGCGAGAACCAAAACTGATATTACCTGCGGAGAAGTTTTTAGCTGTTAATTCTTTTCCACCATTGAAATAGTAACGAACACGAATATCGCTCAAGTTCACAGGTGTACCGCTCGTATTCATAATGTTGAATGTAGGTTGAATCACGCTACTGTTTGTACCTGCTGTTGTTCCTGATTTGTATTGCAACACGATCGAGTCTTTCACATTTCCGGATAATTCCATTGGTGTAGCGATCACAGGCATCGACATTTGACTCACCTGTCCATCACCATACACAGCATTAACTACATAACCATAAATTTGACCGTTTGTTACAGAAGTATCCATATACACTGCATCCGTTACACCTGTTGTCAAAACAGTCGTTTCATTCGCTTTTACACTATCATATGTGTTATTGACTACATTATAACGTCTAACGTCATAACTTTTGGCATTATCTACAGGTGCCCACGTTAATACCACTTGTTCAGAACCTGCACGAGCATTTACATCAGAAGGTGCTGCTGGAGCAGAAGGCATATCCCAGTTAATATCATTTTTAACGACATTGCTTTCGATCGCTGCATGAGCGCTTGGCGCTACCAAAAAACTACCTGCTGTTGTACCTAAAATCGTAGCCGCTAATAGAAGTGAAGCTTTTTTAGATTTGTTGATCATGAATCGTATACCTCCGTTATTGTTATGGTTAGATCATATGTGCTCTTCAATCCATTCATCGGGTCTTGCATTAAGTATTCGGCTCTTCGCTTCTATGTGGTACTGATGATCGATCCTCCTTTTGGGCAAAATAACTGCATACATTGTCAAAATGAAGCTTCTAACAGCTTCTAACAGCTTCTAACAACAGAGCCTCGTGAATGATTATTAAACAGTAAGTAATGCGTTTAAACACATTATTCAACAAAAAGTAACATTTTTGTCACCCACCATTATTTGCTATCCACAGATCAATCGTCAAAAAAATGACAATTCCTTTTTGAAATATGGAAGTTAAAAAAAGGCATAATAGAATAGAACAATCTTACATTAGTAGAGGAGAATATACATTGAATCGATTATGGCTCTATTTGTCTTCCAAAACTACCAAAACATCTTTAAGCTTGACTTATCTTCTTATGATTCTTCTTATCGCAGGTTGCAGTTCTACAGCACAACCAACGACTACTCCACCGAATTCATCTACTTTAAACGCACAACATGAAGAGCATTCTATGTCGATGGATCATATAGGTACAACAGCATCTGCTCCAGAAGGCAGTACAACAGAGCGTCCAGCGAAGATAACTACACCACCTTCTATTATCCAAAATAATCAAATCAATCTAGTCGCTCAAACGTCTTATTTGGAAATCGAAAAGGGTAAATATTTGCCTGTATGGACATTCAATAATTCGGTTCCCGGCCCACAATTAGAAGTTACCGAAGGCGATACCGTAACGATTCATTTGAAAAATCAATTAAAAGTGCCCATTGCTCTTCATGTTCATGGTGTTGTTTTGCCTAATGAAATGGACGGTGTACCTGGTATGACTCAAGATGCGATCCAACCGGGGGCAAGCTTCACCTATACATTCAAGGCCAATCAAGCAGGAACGTACTGGTACCATTCCCATCAAGATAGCTTGAATCAGATTGGTAAAGGATTATATGGCTCCTTTATTGTGAAAAAGAAACAGGATACCGTCTCTTCTGATCACACACTGGTAATAGATGAGTGGTCAGACCCTCATACCACTGTTCCTGAGAGTGAAAGCAATACATTAGCTATAAACAGTAATATGGGTGCTTATAATCTCTATACGGTAAATGGACGCAGCGGAGATTCGATAGAGCCTATCGTTGTTCATCATGGAGACGGCGTACGTTTACGCTTGGTTCATGCTGGTAATATGACACAGACTTTATATATTCATTCGGATGCTTATCGTGTGACAGCGACCGATGGACATGATATCAATCGACCTCAGACGCTAAGTAACGGCTTACTGGTGATTGCTCCGGGAGAACGGTATGATATCGAATTTACAGCGGATACGACAGGCATACAATGGATCGGTATGGTCGGAGATTCTTCATTTGCACAATCGGTTCGTATTCCTATTGTGATTGAACCCAAAGGATCTAAACGTACGCTAACAGAAATAACTAAGAAGATAACTTCATATCAAGCACAAATGAATTCTATACCATCAGACCATCAACAGCCTCTTGATCTAACGACTTATGGTCAACCGACAACAAGTGAATTTGGATTGAAGTCTGTGTTTGATCGTGAATATACGTTAGATTTGGATATGGGTGTGATTGATGGTAAAATGTCCTATACGATTAATCAAGAAGCTTACCCACAAGTGAGTCAGCTCAAAGTCCAAACCGGTGATGCTGTTAAAATCACACTGATAAATGAGTCCAAAAATGAAGATCATCCGATGCATCTACATGGACACTCTTTTGAAGTTTTATCCAAAAACGGACAAGCTTTATCTGGTTCACCGATCTGGAAAGATACCATTAATGTGCGACCTGGTGACACTTATGTCATTGCTTTTCGTGCGGATAATCCGGGGATGTGGATGGTACATTGCCATGAATTGCACCATGCTTCTATGGGCATGATGACTGATGTCATCTATGAAGATTATCAAACCAAGTATCATCCTGATCCTGAAGCTGGGAATATTTCAGAGTGAAAAGCTTGATCTGATTCTCATATTCGTTACATTAGTGTAAATAAAATCATAAAAGAATTGTTTATTATAGTTATATTCTGCCCTTGTAGTAGATAGTGAGAACATGTTCATCATTGTATGAACCTTACACTTCAACTAGAAGGGATTTTTTATTCCATTTATGTTGAAATATACAAATGATTGCTAGAACGATCTCAAAATGTGTTTTACACATACCGATGTAGTATGATAGGTAGGGATATTAAGCTATACATCATTTGGCAAAGAATACTATATGAATAAATATGCTGTACTAAAAAAATAATAAGTTCAATCTGTCTAAAAGGTGGAGTCGACGAGACAATGAGAGAATCGCTTCGAAAGCTTAAAATTTTACAACTATTCACAGCGTTATACCGCGCTAAAATTATTAGGATACTGATTCCTGTAGCTATTTTGGCCATTATTTTTGTATATGGAAGACATGAGATTCAGAATATTAACTTAGCCAAAATTATTCATGAATTACGAATGATGCCTGTTCATATCGTTATTCAATTAATCATTGCTTCTTTTATCGCTGTATCGGCAATGAGTACTTATGATTATTTACTACGCAAGCAATTTAAGCTCGATGTCAATTGGAAAACAACATACCGCTATGCATGGATTGCCAATACATTTAACAATATGATTGGATTCGCAGGTCTTACAGGCGTAGGGTTACGTACATTGCTGTATAAAAAAAGTGGCGTACCTATGAAAACGATGGGTGCAGCAGTCTTATTCTTATCCCCTATCGTTCTCGTTGGATTATCTTTACTGGGCTGTTTGACATTAATCGGCGTTTTCCCGGTTGAACCTATTTTCCAGCAACATCCATGGCTTCGATTTGGAGTATGGGGAGTTTCATTGTATTTCCCTTTCTTTTTATTGATGCAACGTTCTTCATTATTTGCTAAATGGTTTCACAAAGGCGAGGGTAAATTACCGTGGAAAGTAATTGCCGCTTCGATCGGTTCTTCGGTTCTAGAATGGGCTTGTGCAGGTACATTGTTCTGGCTATTCGCTTTTTATGACCTGAATCATTTGCCATTTGCTCCTGTATTCGGTGTCTATATTGTAGCGGCGATTGCAGGGATTATCAGTATGGCTCCAGGTGGTATCGGAGCATTCGATCTAATTGCACTACTTGGCTTACACACATTAGGTGTTGATCCATCTCGCGCACTTACCATTTTGTTATTGTTCCGTATTTTCTATTTTGTTGTTCCATGGTTAATCGGTCTGGTCTTGGCTGCTTTTGAAATGAGCCCGAGCAGTAAGCAAATGCGTGAAATGCTGACAACCAGTCTCGATGCTTCTCGTAACACATGGGTTAAATTCTGGGGATGGCCTTCTCAGTTCGGATTGCTTAGCGATCTAGGTGCATGGGCATTAGGCAAATTAGTCTTTGCCAGTGGTGTAATATTACTATTATCTGCGGCAACACCGGGTCTGATCGACCGTTTGCGTTTTATGGAACATTTGTTATCTTTACCGCTTATGCGTTTCTCAGAACAATTATCCGTTATCATCGGTATTATGCTTATTATTGTTTCTAGAGGAATTTCACTTCGTATCCGGCGTGCTTACTTGTTAACAGGGGCGTTATTGTTAACCGGAGCTATTTTTACATTTGCCAAAGGATTCGATTACGAAGAAGCAATTATTTTGCTAATTGTAGCTTTGGTGCTATGGGTGTCACGTGCCCGCTTTAACCGTGAAAGTACAAGTATGTCTGCACGCAGTATCTGGATATGGGCATTCCTTGCTTTCATCTCAGCATTATCATATTACGTGATTGGAACTCATATTCATCCTGCTATTTTGCGTCATTTACCGTTACGTGCTCAACACTGGTTTTTAGATCCACATGAATATGCGGTAACCGCGGTGATTGGATTTATTGGTGCTTTGATTCTGATCGCATCGATTTTTACCCTTCGTCCGCATCGGTACACCGGCGTTCGTCCAGACGAAGCTCAGATTGAGAAATTCACTGACTTTATTGCTAAAGAAGATGGGAATTTACTGACACATCTACTCTATCTTGGTGATAAAAACTTCTACTGGGCGCAAAATGATCAAATTCTCATTCCGTACTCCCGTGTGCGTGATAAATTAATTGTGCTTGGTGATCCGATTGGTAATAAAAGTCTGGTCGGCGCAGCCATTCAAGAATTTCAGAGTTATGCCGATCATTATGCATTAACAGTGGTCTTTTATCAGGCAGCTCCTGAATATCTTTCGATCTATCATGAAAATGGGTATAACTTCTTCAAGCTTGGCGAAGAAGCACTTGTTCCATTAGCGACCTTTACGTTAACAGGGAAAAGCAATCAAAACTTACGAACCGCCAAAAACAAATCAGATCGTGAAGGACAGACATTCGAAGTACTGTCTCCTCCCTATCATGCTGATCTGTTAGCAGAACTACGTCAGATTTCTAATGAATGGTTAGGCGATCGTAAAGAAAAAGCGTATTCTTTAGGATGGTTCAATGAACCGTATATCCAGCGTTCTCCTTTGGCTCTATTGCGTAATGCTGAAGGTCAGATTCTAGCTTTTGCAACACTGGCTCCTGCTTACGATCAGAATAAAGTGATCTCTATTGATCTGATGCGTCATTTGAACGATACACCGAACGGTACCATGGATGTATTATTTGTACGCTTGATCGAATGGGCCAAAGAACAAGGATATTCGTATTTCAATCTAGGCATGTCTCCACTTTCGAGTGTAGGTGAAAACCAAAATGCACACCGTGAAGAAAAACTAGCGCGTCTGGTCTTCCAGTATGGTGGACATTGGTATGGATTTGAAGGATTACGTCGTTATAAAGAAAAATTCTCACCGGAATGGCAAGCGAGATACTTAGCTTATCCAGCAGGTATGGCGCTCCCTATCCTTACCCTTGATCTGGTTCGACTGGTATCGCGCCGTCCTGAACAAGCAGAACCTGTATAATAGTAGATGTTTTTTATAAAGTTACTTTTGAAATGCATTGTACAAAAAAAGCTCCGAACTCACCATATGGCGGGTTCGGAGCTTTTTTTATACTGTGGTATCGATGTGACTCTCTTATTTAGCTTCTTGTAGCTTAGTGATTGTCATAGATTTGATTGTATCGTCACCAGGAATAGCTTTTTCTGTATACTGGAAGCTAACTTTTGCTTCTTCTTTCAAGCTTCCTGCAACAGTTTGAGCTTCATCGCTCAATTGGAATACCATAGGTTGACCATCTACCATAATCTCAGCAGAATGTTCGTCTGCAAGTCCTGTAAATGTACCTGTAGCACTTTTCGTTTCAGCTTCAGTGGAATGGGTTGTCGTATCTGTAGATTCATTGTTATCATCTGCTTCTACGCTTTCCTCAGTCGTTCCAGTTGTATTGTCATCTGTAGCCTCATTGTTGTCTTCTACACTTTCAGATGAAGAGTCATCTGTAGTCCCTGTAGCCGGTGGTGTTACCTCTGTACTTGTGTTCGTGTCTGTTGTTCCAGTGCTACCATTTTCAGCAGGAGCTGTTGCTGGTTGCTCCTTATTGCCACATGCTGCCAACATTAGAATGCCGACTAACAAGATTAATGCAAATGGAGTCCGTTTCAGTAGTAATTGAATATTTCGTTGCATCATAAATGCACCTCCTCAAGTAGTGTAACGCATAACTGTGGCAAAAGTTGCAAACGATCACCTATTCAGCATTAAAGCGTATATAAAGATCATACCAGATTGATACGGCTCCGCAAAATTTATGTGATTTGGCTAGGTATAGAAAAGGGACTGCTTCACTGGTCTATAATTGCGCCAGTACAACAGTCCCTTGAAGATTTATCTTGATGTCACAGCGTATTAAGGAATAAACTGCTGTACGATTTTGGTCACTTGTCCATCTTTTACCGTGATATGGTAAGGAAACGAAGTAGGATCAAGTAGATCAGGTTTTTGGAAAATGGCATTCAGCTTCTGAATACTTACAGGCTCATCCCAATTGGTATCAATATCTTGCCATTGACCTGTATGATCGTAAATTTGCATCAATACTTTAGGATTGGCTGCTACAGCGTAATGATATGTTTTTGTATCCTCATTCGTAATATAATAACCATCCGGTGCTCCGTCTATCCCACTATTCGGATTTTCTTTATTAAATTCAACATTAGCTGCTTCTCCTGTATACCAGTTGATTGGATCTACAGTAAGCTCATAATGACTTGCATTGGTATCACGTTCAATCTTGTTGATAAAGACTGTGTATGTACCGTCAGCAGGTACATTCGCTGTTGGTGTATACGTATCTGCATATACACTCTGTGTAACTGTAGCCGCTTCAGCTGTGACCGTTCCTGAAGTCTGAGTCATGCTTCCAGAAGTCAAGAGGATCAATGAAGCAGCTCCTGCACCAAAAATACCCATCATTGTTTTAAACATCGCTTCATCTCTCCTTAAAATGGTCGGTCAGCTCAATAGACCGCCAACAATTATGTGTTGGTAACTCGTTAACCGGGTGTAGCCTTTATTACCCGTAATTAGTACTCACAGAATCATGTAACTTTTTTCCAATTATACGTGAATACACATGTTCGATCTTGTATGTGCTTGTCGGATTGGCTTGTTTCTATATTCAGTATACTTCACTATTTCTATTCAAAAGTTGCAATAAAGTTAAAAGTGATTAACAAAATTAATACCTTGTCCTAATACCTGAGAGTAATGATTCAAAAGAAGTTTATCGTAAGCAGATTAGAAAAATCGAATAAGGTTATATATATCGTAGTACACCACAAACAACGAGGAGGAATTCATAATGTCAGAAGAATCACATATCGTGAAAAAAGACGGCGAAATTGCAACAGGACAGGTGGAAACTACACTAAATCGTTTGAGTGATGATCAGAAAGATGATATTTTAAGCAACTTTGAATCGTTCAAATCTTATTTGGGCAAACGTATTCAATTGGGCGAATCTATCGGATTAGGCGAAGAAAAATTAGCGAAAATCGCACAAAAAGTAGCTGATTATCTAGCCGCTCATGAAGAACCACGTAATCGTGAAGAGAAATTGCTATATGAATTGTGGAAAGTTGGCGACGAAGACCAACGTCACAAGCTAGCTCATTTGTTGGTGCGTATGGTTCAAGCCGATAAATAAAACAATTTGTCATTTATAGATTAAATTATAGATCAAAAAATCTGCTTCTGATCAGAAATGTCTGAAACTAGACACCATGATCTCAAGCAGATTTTTTTGTTTTTATTCTTTTATAAACGATTGCGATAGCCTGGTTTGCGCCACACTTTGCTTTCAACTTGTTCATAATGATAAATTCCTAATTCCATTAAGCTTTTGGCGAGTGATATTCGTGTAAATACTCTATGCACTACAACCGCAATCAACACTCCTAGTAAAGCTCCAGCAAGAACATCTGTAGGATAATGCACACCTGTCCATACTCTAGCAATCGCAATTCCTGAAGCCAGAACTAACCAGATCCAACCATCACGGCGACGGAATAACCAGATCGTCATCGCAATCACAAATGCACCTAAAGCATGATTACTAGGAAAAGAAGCATTTGCTTCATGATGTACCAATTGGAACACTTCATGACTAACAAAGGGTCGATCGCGATAAAATAATTTGCCTAATATCCAACTCATCGTAAATCCGATCATCGCAGATAATAGTGCTTGAGTGATCATTCGGCGATTAGCATGTGCCCGTGTAAACCAATAAATCAATGCTCCAATCACAAAAAACACTACCGCATACTTTGATAAAAACAACATCAATGGATTGATAAATGAAAATACTTCTGCTCCATCATTAATCCAGCAAAAAGCTTCATAGTCTACTTGCGAAAAATTCAATTGCTGTTCCTCCTTTACATCCCAGCCTAATATTTTAAAGTAATCACCTTCTTTTATCAACTTAGTGTAAAATTAATGTAAAAAAAGCCACTTTATCTATAGACTAGATAGAGTGGCTTAGATCAGGTTGTGCTTACTTTCAAAATCAATTAGAAATTAGATGCCTTCTACAATTCGTTTGGCTCGTCTATTGCCCTGACGCATCACTTCTTGCTCATCTAACGTTAATAATTGACGATTTTGCATAAGGATCTTACCATTTACAATCGTAGTATCTACATCTGCTCCATTTACGCTATACGCCAGTAGCGAGACAATATTATGCACGGGTTGCAAATGGGGTCGATTCAGATCGATAAGAATCATATCTGCTTTTTTCCCGACTTCTAATGATCCTGTCTCATGATCTATAGCTAGTAACTTGGCACTTTCAATTGTAGCCATCTGTAAAGACTGATAGGCAGGTAGTACTGTCGGGTCACCATAATCTAACTTTTGGAGCCATGTTGCTGCTTTGATCTCTTGAAACATATCAAGCGTAGTGGCACTTCCTGCTCCATCTGTTCCTAATCCTACGGTTATGCCTTGTTGCTTCATTTCAGTAATCGGAGCAATACCACATCCTAATTTCAAATTGCTGACTGGATTATGAATAACACCTCCACGCATTCCTTTAAGATATTGAATATCTCGTTTGGTTAAATGAACACTGTGTGCCAGCATCACATGTAATTGTTCAAATAATCCTAGCTCATACAGATATTGTGTAGGTGTCTGCTGATAACGTTCACGCATCGTTATCACTTCTTCTTTGGTCTCTGCCAGATGAATATGAATCGGCAAGTCATATTGCTTTGCCAAACGCATTACTTCTTGCAAAGGTTCAGGTGGACATGTATAAGGCGCATGAGGGCCGAACATCGTTGTAATCCGTCCATCCGCTTGTCCATGCCAATTTTCGACCAGTTCTATCGCTTCGCGAATACGTACACCTTGATCGTCATCATGAAAGACCAATCCACGGGTTAATGATGCTCTCATTCCCACTTCATCCACAGCTTGAGCAATCTGATTCATATGCATATACATATCGGCAAAAGTCGTTGTCCCTGAACGAATCATTTCCGCCATTGATAATTGACTCCCCCAGTAGATATCTTCTGGTGTCATTCGAGCTTCTGCGGGAAACATTTTCTTTTCCAACCAATCCATTAATTTAAGATCATCTGAAAATCCTTTTAACAAATTCATCGGTGTATGTTGATGAGCATTAATCAAGCCTGGCATCGTGACTTTCCCTGTACCATCAATAACTTGAACATCATCACCTGTAAGTGGTGGAATTATGGACTCTATAGATTGTCGATCTGTACGAATCACATGTTCAATCTGATCATTATGAATAACAATATCACCGATAAAAGGTTCTTCCTCCTGATTCATGGTCAAAATAGTCGTGTTACGGATATGGATATGCATAGGTGTACTGCCTCCTGTATAGTGAAGTAATGATTTACTTTTTCACCATATACATTGACGTAACGTTAAGGTCAAGCACAACAAAAAAATCTTGCTCTATCTATGGCTAAGATAAGAACAAGATTTCATAATTTAATTTAGCGGATTGAGGATTGAATACAGTCGACTTCATTAGAGATCAGATGATCCTTATACTCATTATGTTTACGCCAGAAGTGGAGCTTAGGCTTCTAATCTAAATCCTCCACCATCACCCTGTGTTTCATTAAAATCGACCGAAAAGCCGATTTCTGTGCCACTGCCTACTTGCTTAATATTCCATTGTACAAATGTTCTAGAATTGCTCCATCCTGATGATTCGGCTAACCATGTATAGGATATCTCGGGAAAATTTTTGAGGATGTATTCACAAGTAAGTCCTGAACCATACACGCCAATTTTATACTCATTACCTAATGTCTTAAACGTATCAATCACTTTCTGAAAATAATGATGAATAAATTCACTTAAATCGTTGGGCGACGAATCAAAATCGACTGCAAAATAAATCGTCGAATCTTTAGGTTGTCCAATAGTATGTTTGGCATAATTATAAGCTAATGTAGCATCACTTTCTCCTACTTCTTGTGAGAAATAAGAGACAGACGTGGGATATCCATTTTCCCAGACTGCTACAATATAAAGTCCTGCTTGCGTTATCGCTTGAGCTTCTGTCCGTGTTAGATTTTTGTGAGGATTATTATGATTATAATATCTACCAACAAAATGATAACCGGCTTGCTTTAACTCTAAAGCTCTTTCTTCACATAACGATTCGGTATCTATGCCTTTGTCTGTTGGATGTCCTTCGCCTGGATTCATTGTGATGTATCCCCTTTTCGATTGGATGGTCTACCAAAAACAAAAGTGATTCTGTATAAAGAGATTGTAACATTTTTCCAGTTAGAGAAGTACATTTATTATAGTATCCAGTGTTGCGCATTACCTTTCATGACTTATATAATAGATTCGCCAATTTCTAATAAAGGAACTTCAATCTGTGCTGTATCCGGATATTTAATACCTGCACCTGTATTTAAAACAACCACCGATTCATCGCTTCCTATCCAGCCCTCAGCAGCCAATCGCTTCGCTGCTGCAAAAGTGGCTGCTCCTTCTGGACAAACAAATGTACCTTCACGTTCAGCAATATGTTTTTGCTCTTCCAATAGCTCTTGATCGGAGATGGCTATCGCCATACCGTCTGTCTCATATAACGCACGCAATACTAGAAAATCTCCAAGTGCTTTGGGAACATTAATACCAAAAGCAACGGTGGTCGATTGCTCCCAGAATTCAGAGCGCTCTTTCTTCTCTTCCCACGCTTTTACAATAGGAGCACATCCTTCGGCTTGAACAGCGACTAAGCGTGGAAACTTCCCTGCTAACCAACCGATCTCTTTCAGCTCTTGCAACGCTTTGTAAATACCGATCAACCCTACACCGCCACCAGTTGGATACAAAATAACATCGGGCATCGCCCATCCCAATTGCTCTGCAATTTCAAATCCCATCGTTTTTTTGCCTTCGATCCGATAAGGTTCTTTGAGCGTAGAAGCATCGTAAATATGATCATGTGTTACTTTTTCAGCGACCATTTTACCCGCATCACTAATCAACCCATTCACTAGATACAATTCTGCACCTGATAAAGCCACTTCTGTTCGAGTAATAGATGGTGCATCTTGAGGCATCACTATCGTCGCTTTGATGCCTGCCCGAGCAGCATACAGCGCCCATGCAGCTCCTGCATTACCATTGGTTGGCATCGCAAAGTGCTGTACGCCTAATTCCTTAGCTTTGGAGATACCGACAGCGGCTCCTCTAGCTTTGAAGCTTCCTGTCGGAATCAGACTTTCATCTTTCATATATAAATGATTCAATCCATACGATTGACCCAATTCATGCATAGGTAATAAAGGAGTCATTCCTTCCCCTAATGTGATCACATGATCTTCGTGCTGTACAGGTAACAATTCATGATAACGCCAGAGATCATGATTACGCTCTCGAATAGATGATCGCTTCACTTCATTACGAACGAGATCAAGATCATAACGCACCAATAACGGTGAACCACATATGCACAATTGTTGTATCGTACTGACATCATAGGTTTTTTCACATACCGGACATTCCAAATGAGAAACATAGCTGTAGGTCATCATGGATTCCTGCTTCCTGTTATATTTTGCTAATCAATACTACAAATCATAACAGGTCTACATGCCTTTGCCAATTATCCTTACTTGTTAACTTGGTTATGATTATTTGCTAAGCTTGAAGTTGTTTGAACTCACTTGGACTGATTCCGTAATACTTTTTGAAGATTTTACTAAAATGTTCTGGAGATTCATATCCTACTTTTTCTGCGACTTCATAACGGCGTAGATCGGTTTGAAGCAGTAAATTGCGACTTTCTTCCATACGTAACTTAATCACATACTCCCATAGATTAAACCCGGTATCTTTTTTGAATAAATAGCTCAAATAGTTAGGACTCACATGATTCTTTTTAGCTACATCATGAATCGTTAATCCTTTTTGCCCGTAATACTTTTCAATATATTCTTTCACTTGAGATACGATGAGATTGTATGGATTTTTGGATTCGTGTTCTTCAAGTTCATCGCTTTTCCAGTGTATATTTCCATAATAGAAGACATAGTGATCTGGATACTTGGTATGCCATAGTACCGCTCGGTTCGCTTGTACGTTGAGCTGCTTAATAAATGAATACCCTTTCAAAATCTGACTGATCCCAATCACATTCGGAATATGAAGATACTGATCGATATGAGTATGGAGTAGCTGTCCCAATTGATTCAACTGACGAATCTTATCATTCCAACCTTGATTGTAAGAAGCTTCATCCCATTGAATAATAATATTGATCTCACAATCGTCCGTTTCAAAAGTAATACTATTCCACTGATCATGCACGATTTCTACCGCTATATTCATCACTGCATAATTGAGCAAATGTTGATCTTCTAATGTAAGATCTATCTGCCTTGAAGTCAGTGGCTGATAACGAATTTTGAGCATTGCATAATAAGGGCCATATAAGCCTAACGATTGATATAACGAATCATCTGACGGTAGATGAGGCTGTGGAGCAAGTAATTGATTTAATTTTAAATGGTTTTGCATCGTATGTCGTTTCATTTGAAAATGATTACACTGCGGTACACTCACTTTTTCAATAGCAGGTCTAGTAATATTTAAATGCAGTAATACTTCGCGTACCGAATCCAAAAATTGTTCTTGATGAAGCGGTTTGATCAGATAATTTTTAACGCCTAAGCGAATAGCTGTCTGCGCGTTTTCAAATGTATTATTTGCAGAGACAACTATTATCTCAATCGACGGTTTGATCATTTTAATCTGTTGCATATAATCAATTCCATTTAAGCCTGCCACTTCAATATCTGTGATTAATAGATCAATCTCATATTCACGAATATAATCCAATCCTTGCGCAAATGTATGTGCTGAGAAAATATGAGACATATTTAACCCGGCGTGCCATAACAGTTGACTTAACTTTTCAGTCGTTAACCAGTCATCATCTATCATCAGAATGTTATACAAGTATGTATCCTCCTCAGATATAAGATCTATATTCATATCCATAATATACCAGAAGTTTAAGCGCTTTAACAACTTAAAATTAAAATAAAATTTATAGGAATCAGATTTATCTGCGGATCATCATATGCTTGGACAATTAACTGCAAAAAAGACTAAAGCTTTCGCTTCAGTCTTTTGACAAATAGTGAGTTTTTATTCCCTTTTCTTCGCTTAGCTAGAGCATTTTTCAACTATACACTTGCATGAACCGATACTTTAGATTCGAGCATTTTATTTTTTTCTGCAAATTTTTTGTTATGTGAAGATACATAAGCTTGTTGGTAGGCTTCAGGTTCTAAGTATTTTTTGGCACTATTCACAGCAGCAGCCCCTTCTACAAATGTGCCTGCGATTAAGTATAGTTTATTCGTATATTCAATTAAGTCGCCTGCTGTGAAAATGCCCGGCTGTGTCGTCTGGCGTTTCTCATCAATAATGGGGCGGCCATTTTCATTCACTTCGATCCCCCAATGGAGTAGAGGACTCAGATCACCGATCATTCCATGATTAACGATTACGGCATCCACAGGCAATTGACGAACTTCTCCTGTATCCATATGTGTGATTGTAATCTCATCAATCTGAGTTCCATTGTGACTTTGTACAGCCGTTAAGCCGTATGGTGTTAATACTTCTTTACAGGTTTCTTTCATCATCGCTACACTTTTCTCATGTCCACCAAATTCATGACGACGATGTACCACCGTTAGACTTTCAGCAATAGGTTGTAACGCATTTGCCCAATCAACAGCAGAATCTCCACCACCTGAAATGACTACGTGTTTACCCGCAAATATATTAAGCTCTTGCACGGTATAATGAAGATTGGTCACTTCATAACGATCTGCACCTTCAATTTCTAACTTACGCATCGTTGGAATACCATGTCCCATCGCCAAAATAATCGTTTGACTATAATGTTGTTCTCCTGTTGCCGCAGTCAGTAACCAATTGCCATCTTCTAAGCGTTCAATATCTGCTATTTTCTGATTTAACACTACAGTAGGTTCAAACGTCATTGCTTGTTGGATCAAGTTTTCGATTAATTGGGCTCCACTTAGTGGCGGCAATCCACCTACATCCCAAATCATTTTCTCAGGATAAATCAAAATTTTCCCGCCTAATTGCGGATTGTATTCGATAATTTTGGTCTTCATATCTCTCATACCACTATAAAAAGCACTATATAATCCTGCGGGTCCGCCGCCGATAATCGTAACATCATACAATTCTAGTTCTTGGTTCAATATAGCCACTCCCCAATCCAATCATGTATTCATTATCTTATTTAATTGATAATGATTATCATTATAGATTAGAATACCAAGCGTTTCAACATGTTCTCCAAAATAAGTTACATTTTATTATACTTATATTTTATATTCTCTTTTTTTAAATACTAAATAGCATAGATTTCGGTGGTTAACCGAATTGTAAGCGGTTAAAAGAAAAGCGACCGATTATATCCATTTTGCCATATCAAAAATATTCAGCTATAGTCTAGTAAGTATGTAAGTATAAAGAAGTAGATTACAGATAGGATGGGTTAGTGAATGAGAGATAAAGTAGTCATTCCGTTGTGGGCAGCTGGCATATTTCTAGTTGTTATGAACACAACGATGTTCAACGTTTCTTTACCGCGTATTCTTGCTGATTTACATATTAGCTCTTCTCTAGGTTCATGGCTAATTTCAGGATATTCGATAGTCTTTGCGTTATCGGTTGTTATTTTCAGTCGGTTGTCTGATTGGTATCCTGTTCGTAAATTATTAATGGTTGGAATATTGTTATTGGTCGCTTCATGTGTGATCGGATTTACAGCGAATAATTTCCCTATGGCTATGTTGGCTCGTATTTTACAAGCAGCAGGTGCAGGGCCTATGCAAGGATTAGGATTAGTACTTGCTACCCGTTATGTTCCAAATGATCGACGTGGCAAATCGATTTCATTGATTGCAGCTGGTGGTTCGCTTGCTTTTGGTATCGGCCCTGTACTCGGTGGGATTTTAACAGATAGCTTAGGTTGGAATTCTTTATTTTTGGTCACTGGATTGATTGTATTACTTGTTCCTGCGTATTGGAAAATGCTTCCTTCTGAAAAAGAGTTTTCTTTTAAAAAGGATCAGAAGTTCGATATTGTCGGTGCAGGATTACTGGTCATCGTTATTCCATCTCTACTATTAAGTATTGGTCGCTTATCGTGGGTCAATCTATTGATAGCTATTGTTGCTTTTATTGTATTGGTCTTTCATTTACGTCGATCTTCCAATCCATTTATTTTACCAGAGCTATTCCGCAATACCGCTTATCGTAAAATGTTGTTTATGTCGTTTTGCTGTTTTGCCATTAACTTAGGAATGGTGTTCCTTATTCCATTAGTGCTTAATCAAGTATTTGGTCAATCTGCTTCTTTTAGTGGATTAATGATATTCCCGGGTGCTATTTTGTCAGCGATTATGACCCCTATTATCGGTCGATGGATCGATCAGTATGGTAATTATCGTTTATCCTTTATCGGTTATATTATTATGGTCGTGACATTTGCTGGGTTAATCGGCTTCTTAACGTTCTCTCCTTATATCTTAATGGTTGCTTACATGCTACTGGCTTCTTCGTTCTCAGCTGTAGGTGCATCTTTGCAAAATGAAGTGTCTCGTATGCTTCCACGCAAGCAATTGTCTTCAGGTGTAGGCGTATTTCAGTTAACACAATTTTTCGGTGGTGCTACAGCTACTGCTGTTTTCGGATTATTGATCGCACGTAATCCATTTGAATCGGCTTCAGGCATCTATCGTATGAATTATGTTGTTTTGTTAACGATGACGGTATTGTCTTTCATTATGTTAATCTGGTATATGCGTAGTAAACCTGCGGAACCTGCCGATCATCATATCAAAATTTAGTTTATTTATAATAAGATCAGATCACATAACAACTGCCTATAGAGCTGGATCAACAGCTTTTGTAGGCAGTTGTTCTTTTTATAGTGTGTAATATCTTATTTTTTGGTATGCTGAATGGTGAACTCTATTACATATCTAAGGTGGGAAACGGTGAATGTCTATTTTATCGCATCTTTCCTGGATTTTTATCGCGATTAATATCTTTTTCGCTCTTTTTATTGTGTTTATGGAAAGGCGTAATATTGGAGCAACATGGGCATGGCTAATGATACTGGTGTTTTTACCGGTCGTTGGGTTTATGGTCTATTTATTTTTTGGTCAGAATTTGAGTCGGGTCAAAAAATTCAGATTGCGTAAAGAATTCAGATCTATTATCGAATCGGTTGTTGAAGATCAGCGTCAGGAATTTCACTCTAGAAGTTTCTCGTTCAATGATCCTTCGATCGGTCGTTATCATGAGCTTGTGCATATGAACTTGATCAGTAATTATGCGTTATACACGCAAGATAATACGGTTCGTATTTTTGCTGATGGTAATGAAAAGTTTGACGCTTTATTTGAAGATATTGCGAATGCCAAACAATATATTCATATTCAGTATTATATTATTCAGCGTGATGAATTGGGTCGTAAGCTGATTGATGCCTTAACTGCCAAAGCTCGTGAAGGGGTTACTGTACGTCTAATTTATGATGCGTGGGGTAGTTCAAAAGTAAACAAAAAGTTTATCCGTGAGCTTCGTGAAGCCGGTGGTCATGCCGCTGCCTTTTTCCCACCCAGTATTCCTAAAGTAAACTTCAAACTCAATTATCGTAATCACCGCAAATTGGTTATTATTGATGGGGATTGTGGTTACATTGGTGGCTTTAATGTAGGCGATGAGTACTTGGGTAAAGTAAAACGATTTGGTTACTGGCGTGACACTCATTTACGTGTGGAAGGCTCCTCGATTTTACAAATGCAGACTCACTTTTTGCGAGATTGGCATCTGGCATTAAATACACCGATGTCTGAAGACTACTCGTTGTTTGCTGTAACTAAGCCTTTTACGGGTAATATTGGAATGCAAATTGTATCCAGTGGCCCGGATAGTAGCTTGGAGACGATTAAATATTCGTATATCAAAATGATCTATGAAGCGAAAAAAAGTATTATGATCCAGACACCTTATTTTATACCGGATGAAAGTATGGTTACTGCGCTCAAAGCAGCCATGCTCTCAGGTGTGCAAGTGCATCTAATGATTCCCAAAAAACCAGATCATCAAATGGTCTACTGGGCTTCTTACTCTTATTTACGTGAGTTGTTAGAGTTGAATGTTAGTTGTTATTTGTATGAAAAAGGATTTCTTCACGCCAAAACAATGGTCATCGACGGTACGATCGCTTCTGTCGGTACAGCCAATATGGATATTCGTAGTTATAAGCTTAACTTTGAAGTGAATGCGATTGTATATGATAGTGAAACGGCTGCCAAGTTGGAAGAACTATTTTTACAAGATATTTTGGATAGTAAAGTTCTTACACTGGCTGATTACGAAAATCGTCCATTGTATCAACGGATGCTTGAATCGTTCGCTCGTCTGCTTTCTCCGATATTATAAATAACAAAAACTCGCTTTCTTCTGAATTCTTCGAGGTGAAGATGATTCGGATCGAATAGCGAGTTTTTGTTTTATATCTTATTCCGCTTGTATTTCTAATTTCTTTATACTTTCATAGAGATTATCCATACTTTTATCTACATCATCATAATAAGCCCATGCACGTTTCCAACAATCAATAACCTGAAGCAATTTATGTTCCCCTTGTACCTTATGTATTGGTATTACATCAATCAACAATGATTTCAAATAAATTTATCGTTATCATTTTAATATCGGTCAACTCTATTATCTATTTAAGAGATCACATTTATTTTGATTGACAGTTCGTACCCTCCATATTATGATTCAGAATAATATTTCTCATAAAACCTATAGGATTTATGGAATTAATTGGAGGGGATTAAGAATGTTACCATTTTCTACAGCATTTCTGCAAAAATCTGTTCTTCGTAAGTCTGTTATTGCTTGGACACTCGCCGTCTCTGTTGTAGCTTCACCTGTATTATATAGCAGTACTAGTTATGCAGCGACTGCTGTTGTATCCCAGCATGACGTTAGTGCTTCGGAGTACTCGCAATTTTTGCAATCCAAATTCAAGATTTCTGTTAATAATGGAGTAACACGTGGTCAATATATCCAAGACTTGGCAACAGCCTTGCAATTAACTCCTGAGAAATCTGAAGCTAAATTTACAGATGTACCAACCAGTAATAAATGGTACAACGCAGCAGCTGCTTTGTCTGAAAATGATATCCTCTCCGGTACAACCGTTCATCCTAATCAAAAATTAGATGCGCGCACGGCTATTTATTTCGCAGTCAAAGCGGCGGGTCTGAAAGAACTCGCATATACATATCCTCCGGCTAAAGTAAAAATAGCTCTTGCCAAGCTTTCTATTCAACCTTCTACCTTATCTACACAAGCAGGTCAGGAACTGGCTGTAGCTGTCGATAGCGGATTGCTACCTAAGTCTCTTTATTCATCCGTACAGGCTGCTCATACCGCTTCTCCGTCGGCTACATTTGTCGAAACTGTACTCGGACAGGTATTAAAGTTCAAAGGACAGTATAAACACTATCTGGGTTACACCAGTGATGATGATATTTATGCCAAATTACAAGATGCTTATAACACTTCCCGCCTTATTCAAGCTCCTGAACTGCAAGAACTGGCGAACAAAGCGTTAGAAGAAAATTTGGTAACAGGTTACAATGTCAAAGATAACCGTTATGAAGCTAACTTTATTGATTCATTATCACTTAATTATGGTCATGACGATATCAAACATGCTGTGCAATTGATCGGTTTACTTCGCAGTGAAGGTATTTCTGCTAAAGTACAATTCGAACCAAAAACGTCTGCTTTCATTTATTTGAAAGAATGGGGAGAACCCAAATCTACTGAAGATTATCATGTCTCCCAAATTGCTAACGGTAACTATATTGCTAATGCTAAAGAATACGATTTAGCTTTTGAATTTGCTAATACAGCTGACAAAAACAAATTCCAAAAAGTCATTCTGGCGTATGCTAAAAAAGATAGCGAAGATCAAAAAGGATTGATCTATAGCTCATGGTGGCAACCACTGTATTATTCTCAAACGGCTCTTAAAGATTATGATGTGATTAGTAATAATAAAATCACACAAGGTAATTATTATGTACAATCCTTCTCTCTTAATGACAAATCGGCTACTGTAGCTGCTGGGTTCAAAGCACTTGATCCTTCCGTGAAAGTCGATCGTTATCAATTCTGGGTAGATGGCCCATTCTTTAATTATTTAAATGGAGATTCTAAGTAAGTACTGTTTTTGTTCTAAGTTGATCTTAGGCTTAGATGTCCTTCTTTTTTATACTTTTGCTTAAATAAGATTTTGTAGACATACTTTTCATGTTAAAAAAATGTATTAAAAACGATCGCTGTATCTCTTACAGATAAGCGGTCGTTTTTTTGCTTGTTTTTGAATATGGATTAGGGTAGCTTTTGATACGTGCAGGTGCTCTATTGAAATAACTTGCTGATAGTATCACGGGTGATCTTATTTGGGTTTTTCTATTATGAATTTTTCATATAATGAAATAGTATAATATGTATAAATAGTGATACCAATGCGTTGATACAATCTATAACAAAAAAAGTCTAAGATATAGAAAATATCACTTCTTTACGTAAAAAGTGACTTTCTATATCTTAGACTTTTTGAGGAGCTCTCTATTCATTTTCAGATCAATAATATAATACTTTCTTGGTATATATAAGGAAAAAAAGAAAATATTATACTTTTATAGATTGTATCTTTATTTGCGTACGTAGATAAGTTGGCGCTGTATATCGTTATTAAGATATCCTTGGATGTCTTCTACAGCATCTTCATAAAAGCACTTATAATTATCTTCCGATACATAACCAATATGTGGTGTTCCTAATACATTAGGTAATTTGCGCAGAATATGATCATCTGCCAAAGGCTCTGTATCAAATACATCCAGTCCAGCACCGGCAATGATTCCTTGTTGCAAAGCTTCAATCATCGCTGTCTGATCGACAATACCTGCACGCGATGTATTGATCAGGTAAGCAGATGGTTTCATCAAAGCGAACTCTTGCGCTCCAATCATGCGACGTGTGCGATCACTGAGTACCAAATGAATCGACAGAAAGTCACTTTCTGCTAATAATTGCTCTTTGGAAGTGGCTAATTGCACACCTACTGCTTCTGCTCGCTCTGGTGTTAAATGTTCACTCCATGCCAAAATATGCATACCCATCGCTTGACCGATCAGCGCCATCTGTTGACCTATTTTACCAAGCCCTAATAATCCTAATGTTTTACCTTGCAATCCAACACCTATCGTACTCTGCCATGCGCCACCATTACGGAACGCTTCATTTTCTTGAATCAAATGACGGGATAACCCATGAATAAGTGCCCATGTTAATTCGGTTGGTGCAGCACCCTTCCCCCTGGTTCCGCAGACGGTAATACCTAATTTTCCTGCTGCTTTGAGATCGATCGAAGCGTTACGCATGCCTGTGGTAATTAGCAATTTGAGGTTAGGCAATTTACGCAATACATCTTCTGGAAACTTGGTACGTTCACGCATAATCACTAGAATTTCATAATCCTGAATCGCTTCAATCAATTCATTTCGATCTTCAAAATATTCATGATAACTATGAATATTAACTTGAGATTCGATCACTGACCAATCTGCCATCTGCTCGGCAACATGTTGGTAATCATCAAGAATGGCACAGTTCAGCTTCATCGTCTACTACTCCTTTGGTTATTCCATAGAATGATCAGGGTACTTTTCAATTTTCCCAACTTTCCATGATCCATCTTTTTCTAAATCCATACTGATAATCCATTCTTTTATTACTTCTCCGTAGATTTTGTTGCTGTTCTTATCCCAGCCTTTTACATCCACAGAAGTAACTTTAGTAGTTAGCATAGCTTGCTTTTCACTAATATACCATACTGTTGAATGATTAACTTTTATACCTTTTCCATAACTTTCGCTATTGCGATACAATTGATTTTGGATATATATTTTATAATTTTCTTCATGTCCCGGGCGTTTAGCATAATCTTTTAAATAGTTTAAATAAGGAGTGGAACGTGAAGATAGATACATTAGAAAATTCTGATCGTTATACGATTGAATAAAGTTTTTGAATCCGTTCTCAATTTTTGAAATCATATCTTTTTGATTTGATTGAGTAGTTTTTTTAATAGATACAGCTGTATCTGGAATATACCCAATATATTCATCACCATAACCTCTTAGTACTTTCCAACCTTTTCCACGATCTAGCAAGGTTAATTTAGTACTTATTTTTTTAACAAGAACGTTAGATTCTATTGTTCCTTCTACATAAATGATTGCTTTATTTCTTTGAATATAATCTACTTTGTAAATATTAGGCTTGATATTCCATACAAAATCATTTAAAAAAGGAGGAATTTGATAAAATACTTTTTTTGCATATCCTGATCTAAAATAGAAGGGTCTGGATAACGACTACCATCTCCATAATATTGTTTAAGTATGTTATAAAAGTCTGATTCATCATGTTTTCCCCAAGTTTCTATACTCAAATACTTTTCTGAACTATTGTAATTAGGATAACAATTCAACCCGTTTAAAACACTAATAATTGGCAAATAAAGTGTACCATTTATCATATCTCCCTCTACAGGAAATCCAGTCCATTTCGCATTAGAAGGAGCTATACCTGTTTTGTCGATACTAATATAAAATATTGAATCATCTGTGTATAAAGTATAAAATTCATACTCTTTATAATATTTCGTTTTAAAATCAAACTCTTGAAGGATATCATTCAAAGGTAACATCAAATATCCATCTTTAGTGTATCCCATGTGTTTTTTAATCAATTTTCCATTGAAGTCTACAGATATTTCAATCATTTTTTGAGAAGATACTGCAGCACTAATTTGATTATTTGATAAGCATAATAACATGCTTAAAATTAAAAAAATACTTATTTTAGTGAATTTTAACATCATACTTCTTTCCCCTTTTGGATTTTATTTTCTGTTTCATGTATTTATTGTATTTGCTAACTTGCTAACTGTCTCGTTATATTTTAATTATTTTATTATTCAAATCTATTTCGAATTTTGCATATATTGAAATTATTTAATATATAAATTTTATTTTTCTATGCATTTGTACTCATTACGTTACATTCATTCCAAATTTAGTCTTGACCTTTGGCAATCACACTCCTATAATCAGGAATCAATAGCACATCCCAAATAAATATCAGGCTTTGACCAAAGACATGATTCATATTCTGCACTGCCCAGAGAGAAAAGCGATTGCTGAGAGCTTTTTCAGTCGACAAATGTGAAATTACCCCTTTGTAGCCGTAGTATTGAACAGATGGTACATCGTGATCATCTTATTAGATAGTACCGCCTAATCCCCGTTAATGGATTCCAATGAGGACTTTTCTCTGCATGATCATAGCGTATTTAGCTATTTCTACAGGGAGGTCAAATTAGGGTGGAACCACGAGCCAAGCGCACTCGTCCCTTTCTGGGACAGTGTGCTTTTTTGCGCTTACTATTCTAATTATTGGAGGAATCTATAATGTCTATTCACATTTCTTTACCTGATGGCTCGATCCGTTCTGTAGATTCACCTGTATCTATCGCTGAGTTCGCTTCTTCGATCAGCACAAGTCTTGGCAAACAAGCCATTGCCGGCAAGATCAATAATCAACTGGTTGACCTCAATACTATCATTGATCAAGATAGTGCGGTTGAGATGATCACACTGGATGATGCTGAAGGATTAGCCATTTATCGTCATAGCACTGCTCATCTAATGGCACAAGCGATTAAACGCCTTTATAGTGATCAACAAGTGAAGCTAGGCATTGGTCCTGTGATTGCAGACGGATTTTATTATGATATTGATATTGCTAACCCTTTGTCTGTAGAACAATTAAGAGATATTGAAAAAGAAATGAACAAGATTATCAATGAAAACTTGCCGATCGTCCGTAAAGTCGTTAGTCGTGCAGAAGCATTGGCTATTTTTACAGACATCAATGATCCTTATAAATTAGAGTTAATTCACGATCTGCCGCTAGACGCAGAAATTTCAATCTATGAGCAAGGTGAATTTTTCGACCTTTGTCGTGGTCCTCATCTTCCTTCCACTGGCAAAATAAAAGTATTCAAATTATTGCATGTTGCAGGCGCTTACTGGCGCGGTGATGCTAATCAGAAAATGTTACAACGTATCTATGGAACAGCTTTTGCCAAAAAAAATCAATTGGATGAACATCTTCATATGCTAGAAGAAGCGAAAAAAAGAGACCATCGCAAACTGGGAAAAGAATTGGATTTGTTTATGTTCTCAGAAGAAGCACCCGGTATGCCGTTCTATTTGCCTAAAGGAATGGCTTTGCGGACAGAATTGGAGAACTTTTCACGCGACATGCAATTGAAAAATGGCTATCAAGAAGTTCGTACACCGCTAATGATGAATCAGCGACTTTGGGAACAATCCGGTCACTGGGATCATTACAAAGACAATATGTATTTTGCTCCTGTGGATGCAGAAGCATTTGCTTTGAAACCGATGAACTGTCCGGGACATATGTTGATCTATAAAAATGATCTGCATTCTTATCGTGAACTTCCTATTCGGATGATGGAGTTCGGTCAGGTACATCGTCATGAATTCTCCGGTGCGCTTAACGGTATGATGCGTGTGCGTACTTTCTGTCAGGATGATGCTCATATCTATGCGATGCCACATCAGATTGAAGATGAGATCAATCAGGCGATGACACTTCTCGATGATATGTATAAAGTATTTGGATTTGATTACAAAATCGAATTATCGACTCGTCCAGCAGATTATATGGGTGCAGATGAGTTATGGGATCAGGCTGAACAAGCGCTAAGTAATGTGCTGGATCATCGAGGAATTGAGTATACACTTAATGAAGGTGATGGTGCCTTTTACGGTCCCAAAATCGACTTTCATATTCTAGATGCGCTCAAACGTAGCTGGCAATGCGGTACTATCCAACTTGATTTTCAAATGCCTGAAAAATTCGATCTGACTTATATCGGTGAAGACAATCTCAAGCATCGTCCTGTTGTGATTCATCGCGCGATCTATGGCTCGATCGATCGCTTTCTAGGTATACTAACAGAACATTATTCAGGTGCTTTCCCTGTCTGGTTAGCTCCAGTGCAGATTAAAATCCTACCTGTTTCTGAACATTATATTGATTATGGATTGCAAGTGAAACAACAATTGATCCAAGCAGGTATTCGTGTTCAGATCGATATTCGTAATGAAAAGTTAGGTTACAAAATGCGTGAAGCTCAAATGCAAAAAGCGCCTTATATCTTGGTTGTTGGTGAAAATGAGAAAAATGCTAATTCTGCTTCTGTTCGTCAACATGGCGGCGCTGATCTAGGTGTTCTTTCTATAGAAGAAATTATTTCAACAATTACTCAGCAAAATAATGCTAAGTCATAATCAAGTGAACGTTATTTGAGCAACATTTTTCCAAAAGAAAAAGAATCCTTTAGCAAATTGCCTAAAGGATTCTTTTTTGTACATATACTATATTATTTGAACATTGCCTATCATCTGCACCATCTTAGATTAATTTAGCTAATTTGAGTAGACGTTGCATAACGGTTGCTGTCTCTGCTCTACTCATTTGACCTGTTGGGTTCAGTAATTTGCCATTCCCTTGAACTACACCCGATGACAACACTGCTTGAGTGGCTGTCTGTGCCCAAGTGGCTACTTTGTTTTGATCGGAATAGCTGCTTAATGTAGCGCTACCTGCTGTTTGTTGTAGTTTGACAATAGCGATCGCCCGGTTCAGAATCACAAATGCTTCTTGACGAGAAATCGTTTGAGTTGGACGGAATGTACCATCTTCATATCCATCGATTAAGTTGTACTTATTAGCGACAGTTACAGCACCCATATACCAATCAGATGTCGATACATCTGTGAATTTGGAAGAGGTTCCTGTATCCGATAAACCTAGAGCACGCACTAGAATAGCTGCAAATTCTGCTCTTGTCACATTGCTATTCGGATTAAAATGAGTTGCATCCACTCCATTGACAATAAGACGTGAAGCCATATCATTTACCGCTGATTTCGACCAATGATTAGCTACATCTGATAATTCTTCTGGATTCCAGATGA
Organism: Paenibacillus sp. PK4536; assembly: GCF_028594455.2. Taxonomy (NCBI): domain Bacteria; kingdom Bacillati; phylum Bacillota; class Bacilli; order Caryophanales; family Paenibacillaceae; genus Paenibacillus; species Paenibacillus sp. PK4536. Next base: position 3,484,450 of record NZ_CP126313.1, on the reverse strand, counting down.
GACCATAATTACTATTGGTCAAGCTGTTAACGACTGCATAATAAGCTTCGCCTTGCTTAGCAACCGCAGTAGGCACATGATGAATATTTTGCTGTGCATCGACAACAACAGCTGTTGTAATACGACTAGGATCATATGTTGCTGGAATTGGTAATTCGCGTTTGACATAAGTGGTAAATTCATTCACCGCTGACGTCTGATTATTGTAAGTAGCTGTAACATTGAAGTCTACTGGAGCTACCGCTACTATAAATCCATCACGAGCAGCACGATTATTCAGTGCATTAATCACTGCATCTGTACTACGAGTAATAGTGACATTGACTTCTAGCTGTGCTGAATTCGCATTGTTACCAAGTTCCCCTGCTAATTGTTGAATACGCAATTGAGTAGAAGGTAATGTGTAATTGCCTAGTACAGTCTCAATACGTAAAGTTGCTTGTGCACCTGCAAGAATCTGTACTGCTTCCCCAGTTAATACAGTATTGATCTTGTCAGCACTCGCTTTGACAGGAATAATAACTTGTGGAGCATTGCCTTCATTGGCTAACAAGTTGCCTAATTTATCGGTATCTACTGTGGCTGTAAAAACAGATTGACCATTTTGTTGATTTAATACTCCTGTAGCGATTTGTTCAATTTGTCGTCCATTGACGATAATTTCAAAACCACTTGATGTAGATGGCGTTGTAGGTTCTGTTGTACCTGGGTTTGTGCCCGGCGTACTAGAATCATCTGGATTACTCGATCCGCCACCGCCTGAGCCAGAGTCCGATTTCTTATCACGTTTGATCGTGATCGTATACGATTGTGTAGCACCATTTTGAGCAGTAACGATAATCGTAACTACATTCTCTCCTACAGACAAAGCAATTGGATCCGATGTTCCTGCATCTGCAAGTACTTTACCATTAACGGTTATCGTTGCATCTGAATCATATACCGATGCTGTAACCGTAATATTGTTTGTAGCGTTACTTACACTCATATTATAATTATTGATTTCTGGATTAAATACTGGACTGAATACAAGTCCATTAACGGTTAATCCTTTGAGATTGCTTCCACTTGAAGCGGATTTAGCTTTGATAATCAGATCAAATGTTTTGGTATCTATAACACTTCCACGTTGGACTTGAGCAGTTAAGCGAACGTTCTGGTCACCTTCACTATAGGTACTGCGTGTGACTGTACCTGTAGAACTTACTCGTTGTGGATTGCTTGATTCCCATGTAATAACGGTATTATTATTTCCTGTTAGAGCAAGTCCTACATTTTGGGTGACTGCATTGGCAGTATCGCCATTTGCATATTGTACTTGCAAAGCATTCATATCTTCAGCTACTGCCTGTACATCCGTAATTGGAAGAGATTTGACTACTACGGTAAATGTTTTAATCGACAGTGCTGCATTTTTCTGAATCAATGCATTCAGAGTGACGGTCACATCAGGATTAGGATAAGATGGACGCGTGACTGTTCCGTTATTTTGTATCACGCTTGGATTACTTGTGGTCCAATTGACAGTAGTAGCGTTAATTCCTGTGGTAGGCAACGTAAGATTCTGCGTCACTGAACTCTCACTGTCTCCTGCTGCATAGCCAATCACTAATGTATTATATGCTTCACTTACAGCATCGGCATCACTAATATTGTTACGGGTAACTGTAATCGTATACGTTTGTGTGGTTCCATCTGTCATCGTAATCACAACTGGAATCGTGTTACTTCCTACAGCCAAAGGAACAGTCGTTGCTGTAGCACTAGTAGCATTTATCCCTGCTACTGTTAATTGTTGAGGTGTAGTGATGGTTGTTGGTGTGACTTGAATGGTGGAAGATGAATAATTAACTGTAGCTGTATATGATGTTGTAGCCGTATCAAACACAGGATTCAATGTCCCAGCGCTAATCGTTAAATTACTTAGATTAGGATTTTGAAGACGTTTCACTTGAAGAGTATACGTTTTGATCGAATTATCTGATGCTGTCACTTCAATAACAATACTATTATTTCCTGTAGCAAGACCGACTATTGTTGCAGTACCACTTGTAACCAAATTACTATCGATTCTCACTACAGCATTAGGATCATCTGTCGTCGGCGTAACACTAATATTACTGGTTGCATCATTGACTGAAGCTGTATAAGACGTAACTGTCGCATCAAATGCTGGCGACAATGTACCTGCACTGATCAATAAGTTAGCTAAATTAGCATTATTCGTTGCAGCAGCCCGTGTTACTGTAGTAGTGTATGTTTTGGTCGTTGTTCCATCTTGCGCAGTGACTATAGTGGTTATGGTATTGTCTCCTACATTTAATGCAATACTTTGTGAAGCATTTCCACTACTTACCGCAACTCCATTTACAGTCACACTTGCTGCACTATCCGCTACCGTTGGTGTGACAGTCAGACTACTTATATTATAACCAACAGAAGCTGTATAACTGGTTGTTCCTGAGGCAAATGTTGGAGATAATATACCCTGACTCAATACCAAATTAGTTAGATTAGCATTAATGCTTACTGCTCTAGTGACAGTAATTGTGTACGTTTTAGGCGAACCATTTTGCGCGGTTACAGTAATTGTAATGGTATTACTTCCTACATTTAATGGAATACTTTGTGAAGCATTTCCACTGGTTACGGCATTTCCATTCACCGTCACACTTGCTGTATTAACTGCTGTAGTCGGTGTGACTGTAATACTTGTTGTTGCATTACTCACACTAGCCGTGTAACTGGGTGTTGCTGAGTTATATGTGGGAGATAAGGTTCCCGAACTTATGGATAATCCGCCTAAATTATTATTACTATTTGCTGCTCTAGTGACAGTAATTGTGTACGATTTGGTTGTTGATCCCTCTTGTGCGGTTACTACCGTTGTAATCGTATTACTACCTACATTCAATGCAATCGCTCCTGAAGCATTTCCACTACTTACTGCGACTCCATTCACGGTTACACTTGCTGTAGCATCTGCTAATGTGGGCGTTATGGTAAGACTTGTTGTTGCATTGTTCACACTAGCGGTGTAATTGGTTGTTCCTGAAGCAAAAGCAGGAGACAGTGTTCCCGAACTTATGGATAGTGCACTTAAATCGGCATTTGTACTTGGAGGTGCTGCGCGAGTCACAGTCACTGTATATGTCTGAGTTGTTGTCCCATCTTCTGCAGTGACTACCGTTGTAATCGTATTACTGCCTACCGCAAGAGCAATACTTCCTGAAGCATTTCCACTTGTCACTGTTGCTCCGTTAACCGTAACAGTTGCATTGGTGTTAGATACTGTTGGAGTAACCGTTAGACTGGTGACATTATTAGCTACGTCAGCCGTGTAACTTGTTGTTCCTGAGGCAAACGATGGGGATAACATTCCCTGACTAATTGCTAGGCTACTTAAATTGGCATTGGTGCTTGGGGCTGCCGCACGAGTCACAGTCACTGTATATGTCTGAGTTGTTGATCCATCTTGCGCTGTAACTATAGTTGTAATCATATTACTGCCTACTGCAAGAGCAATACTTCCTGAAGCATTTCCACTGGTTACCGTAACTCCATTTACTGTAACTGTTGCATTACTATTGGCTACTGTTGGGGTAACCGTTAGACTCGTAACGTTATTAGTTACGTTAGCTGTATAACTTGTTGTTCCTGAGGCAAACGATGGGGATAACGTTCCCTGACTAATCGCTAGACTACTTAAATTGGCATTGGTGCTTGGGCCTGCTCGTGTAACCGTGATGGTATACGTTTTGGTCGTTGTTCCATCTTGTGCTGTTACTTCTACTGGAATCGGATTGCTTCCTACGGATAAAGATACCGTTCTAGCTGTTCCACTCGTAGTAGCAGTTCCATTCACTTTGACAGTAGCATTCGCTTGATTGACTGTTGGGGTGATATTAATAGTAGTGACACCAAATGCTACACTTGCAGTGTAACTTGTAGTGCCTGAGGCAAAGGTTGGAGATAATATTCCTTGATTGATCGAAAGAGCATTAAGTGTAGCATCAGTACTTGCTGGTGCAATAGCTTGAGTTCTAATGCTTCCTGCATCACCTACAGCTGTAAATTGATTACTGCTTGATGCTATTCCATACAAAACGGGCGTTGCATTCGGTGTTTCAGAAGTCCATGATGTACCATTACTCGAAGTCAAAATAACTCCATTTGTAAAAGTTCCATCTATGTCTCCAACAAGTACATATTTACCAGTATTATAAGCAATATCATAAAAAACAGTTGCTGACGCTCCAGAAATCGGTTGAGGAGCATTCCAACTTGTCCCATTGGTAGATGTTATTATTTTTCCATCTGATGTTGCGTAAAAAGAACCGTTTAAAAATCTAACCGAATATAAGGAGCTACTTCCTGCAATCGGTCCTCTATTGGTCCAATTTACACCATCTGGTGAACTATAAGCTATTCCATTCGCACCTACGGCTACAAAGATGTTATTCCCATAAGCAACTCCTAAAAAATCATCTGAAGCAGGTTTTGTATTTGTCCATGTGATAGCATCTGAGGAATAATAAATATCGCCGCTATTGGCTACAATCACATAGGTAGAATTAGCATAGGTAACACCACTTAAATTATTAACAGTAGAAATACTGTGTTCTGTCCAATTTATCGCATCACTAGAAGTGAAAACATGACCTGCATTACCAACAACTACCCATTTTCCTCCTCCATACGTAACATTCAAAAAAGATTCGGTATAAGGTGTTGGGGCAGTATCGACTGTACGTTCTGTCCAGGTAGCTCCGTCAGTAGAAGTGACCACTTTGCCACCTTCAGCTGAACCTACCCACATTCCATTTCCATAGGCAACTTTATAAATGGCTTGATTGGTATCAGATGTCACTGTTGTCCATGTGGTAGCCGCAGAAGCTACGTTGTTACCTGACCACCCTTTCGAAGTCAATACTAGAATTAAGGCTAACATCATACAAAAAAATCTTTTATACCTGTTAAAATAAATAGGTTTTGTCAATGTTTTACCCCCTTCTATCTGCAAATCATAAGCGTTACCATCATCAATAACAGAAGCACAAATAATCTTACATATAACATAGTTTATTTTTGACAAAAAAAATAGATTTTTTTATGAAAAATAAATATATTATGTGTTTAGTGGAATATTTTCGGAATTTTGATTAGAATGAGGGTATCTTGAAGAAGGGAGCGATCCAAGTATGCCTTTAAAAGCCGCAACAGAGCAAGATGCGAGCTTTTTATTCAAATTATTTGAAGCACAGAAAACAGCAGAATTAGAATTGTATCACGTCGATATTCATTTTAAAAATAGTATTATCTCTATGCAGTGGAATTCTAAAAATCAAAGCTATCTGCATAGCTTTCCTAATCTTCAAACATTTGTTATTTTACACGAAGAACAAGCTGTAGGTTCTTGTATGATCGATTACACACCTCAAGAAATACACATTATCGATATTCTGATCTCCTCAACTTTCCGCAATCTTAGTATTGGCACACTCCTTTTCAAGCAATTACAACTAGAAGCACAACAACACAAGATTCCTCTTCGTTTACAAGTAGCTGTAGATAATCCAGCAAAACGATTGTATGACCGCTTAGGATTTAACATTTATCAATCAGATCCAGTCTATTTATCGATGGAATGGATACCGTCCTCTTTTCAATCAACTATATCTCACTAATCTAAATGCTAGGAGTGAAGACGATGAGTGAAGCTTTTGTAGGCGAAATAAGAATGTTTGCTGGCAATTATGCTCCTGAAAATTGGGCTTTTTGCGATGGACAATTACTTAGTATCAGTGAATATGACATTTTATTCTCATTATTAGGAACTACTTATGGTGGAGATGGACAGACTAATTTTGCTGTACCTGATTTACGTGGTCGTCTGCCTATTCATATTGGGACAAATACAGGTACAACTTATACTTTGGGACAGAAATCAGGTTCAGAAACAAATACGCTACAAACGAGTGAATTACCCCCACATACTCATCCCGTCAAAGCCACATCCGATACAGCTACTATCAATACGCCTGCAAATAATACATGGGCTTCAACCGCAACTAACCTTTATTCTAATGTCACCACAACAGATGTAACGCCAATGGATTCTACAGCAGTTTCTATGAACGGCGGTGGTCAATCACATAGTAATATGATGCCTTCTCTCACTATTTCATTCATTATCAGCTTAATTGGAATCTATCCATCAAGACCCTAATTTATTATTTAGAGGAGGATTATACTATGGAACCGTTTTTAGGCGAACTTCGGATATTTCCTTATGATTTTGTTCCAAAAGGATGGCTAGCATGTAATGGACAATTACTACCTGTCAATCAAAATTCTGCTCTCTTTTCATTATTAGGAGTCGTTTACGGCGGAGATGGAAGAACGACATTTGCTCTACCTAATTTACAAGGACAAGTTCCACTTGGAACAGGAGTTAATTCATCTGGAACCACATATGCATTAGGTCAAAAAGCTGGCGAAGCCAATCATCCACTTACTGTTACTGAGATGCCTCAACATAATCATAATATAAAAGCATCTTCTGCAACTGCTTCTTCCAAAACACCAACAAGTAATGCTTGGTCAACACCAGCGCCGAATACTTATAAGCCTTCTACAGGTGCAACAGCCGTAACATTAGCGCCTAATGCTCTTGCTAATGCTGGGACAGGGACAGGTCATAACAATATGCAACCTTATTTGGCACTGACCATCTGTATTGCCACTACCGGACTTTATCCACCTCGTCCTTAATAGATATAGAACGTTTCACATCTATAGGTGTAATACAAGCAATCATCATATTATTAATGGAGGTATCTCTTATGGCTGATCCATTTGTAGGCGAAATTCGAATGTTTGCTGGAAATTTTGCACCCCAAGACTGGTTTTTTTGCCAAGGACAAGAATTAAATGGAGCAAATTATAATCAACTTTATAGTGTTATCGGAACTATTTATGGTGCAGGAACAAGCCCAAATACATTTAAATTACCTAATTTGCAAGGTAATGTTCCTATGCATCAAGGTACAGGTGCTAACCCAGCCTTGACTCCCCATCCTATCGCAAGTACAGCAGGTACAGAAACAGTGACATTATCAGCAGTAGAAATGCCTCTTCATAATCATATTCCACAAGCCAAAGCTATTCCGGGCAATACTACTTCTCCAAATAATGCTCTTTGGTCACAATCTCCAAAAGTAGGACCTTCTCAATCACAAATTAATCTATATGCTGTACCTAATTCTACAGTTCCTATGGATCTACTCATGGTACAAAATACAGGTGGCGGTCAACCCCATAATAATATGCAACCTTATTTAGCTTTAAGCTTTATTATTTGTTATAGTGGAGAATATCCTATTAGATCTTAAGATTTAACCACTAGAAAGGAATTGGTACACCATGTCTATTCGTTCCACAGAAGCGATTCCTGTCTATTTAGACACTTTGCAATTGAATGCTTTACAGTTCCAACATGAACAGGTCAGCCATTCGATTCAAGAAAAGAGTCGTCATCTTCTTACTTTTGATTTTGTCATTACTGGCAATCAAGAGTATCATGATGTGACTTCTCATTTATACGGGCAGACTTTTGATGTTAAAGTGCCTTCTCACGATCTTCATTTCAAAGGAACGATTCACAACTATTCGACTTCTGTACCGAAGCTGACTACAGAGGAAGATACCGTCAATGTTCATTTAGAGCTTATGGAGATTCAAGAATAATCTCTAGATTATAGTCTTCCTATCAAAAAGCCTTTATAAGAACTGAAGCGCTTGTAGACTTCAGTGAACTTATAAAGGTTTTTTTGCGTGGATTTTTAATTTTTTTGAAAATATCATTAAAATGTGAAACTTTTTACCTTTAGGTTACGTATTATATAGTATACCTAATCAAATTGATTCAATTTTGGCTAAAAATCATTATTCTCATGGAAAACTGCGAACCTTTTTCTCTATTATGTCTGTTTTTCGTCTAAATGCGACAATTGACATAGACTTCTCATGGTGTCGTTCATTGATTATTCATATTATAATGGTATAGTTACGAAAGATAAGAGCGTATAGGAAAATAATTGAATTGAGAAGTTATTCATTATTTATAACTGACAATAACTTACTTTCAGCAAAAATACACATGTATTTCGGAGAGGATCTAACTATTATGAAAAAACTTACTTATTCTTTATCTGCTGCTTTATTGGCTCTTACGATTATGCCTTGGCAAACATCAACAGCTAGTGCTGAAGAAGCTGTTGCTACGGTAACTCCTTTTACAAGTGAAATTACAGTTCAAACAGAAGCTAACTTTACTAATGCAGCAACAGTGGATACGTTTATCAAACAAGCGGTTCGTAACCATGTGTCTGTTATTAATATGACAGTCAAACAAGACAGCGATGTGAATGGATCATCTGGTTATGTTTTCTATAACAGTGAATTGGTGAAAGAAGCTACTGGATTCACAGAATTCGATGCATTGGCTGATGTGATTGATGAAGCTCATCAATATGGAATCAAAGTGAACGCTGTTGTTCCACAATTCCAAGATAAAGCGGCTATTGATAAAAACTCATCTTGGCAAATGCGTACAATCAATGATAAAGGAAGAGTTTCAGCTTACACAGGTATGAACGGAAGTACCTACTATGTAAATCCTTTTGAACCTGATGTACAAACGTACGAACGTTCTATTATTAAAGAAGTCGTAACTAATTATAATGTAGATGGCGTTGTATTAAGCGGTCTTGATTTTGATACCGATCGTGTAGATATGAATACTTCTACTCGTAATGCATTCCAATCTGCTAATGGATTCGATCCAGACACGATTGATTTTACGAAAAGCAACAGTAACAAATTAAACACTTGGAACACTTGGAAAGCAGAGCAATTAGCAGCTTATGTAAAAACAGTGAATGAAGATATCGCAACAATCAAACCTGATCTAGCACTTGGTGTATTCACGGTATCTCCTACTTTAACAGGTACAAGCCAAGATATTTCATTATTTAAAGATAGTGTAGACTTTATTCTTCCTATCGCTGATTTTCAAACTTTAGGTTATTCTGCGGATTGGGTATACAGTAACAATGGTATCCTTAAAGCAACAGAAGCTAAATTAGCAACAACAGTGCCAAATGCTAAAACAACTACTGAAGAAAAACCAGCGGTAACCATCATCCCTTCATTAAATATTGAATTAAATACAGCTGATGTACAAAATATCTACAACGGTATGCGTACCAATGCTCCAACGATTACATCTGTAAACTATGCAGTTAAAGGTCAATGGACTGACGCGATGTTCAATAATGTTGGTGTTCGTAATTCATTCTAAAATCAATCATTTGAGAACGTAAATCATCTCAGTTACATTTCAACTCCCTTCCTTCTACGGATAGGGAGTTTTTTCTATATTTTTTTAATATCTATCTTTGAGAAATGAAATCTTTGACTGTGTTATCATAAGTACTGTACTATTTGTATGACTAAATATAAATATGGAAAATACATACAGACTGAAGAAGATAAGTACAATGAATCTGGAGGAACTATTATGAAAACAGTCATCAAAAAACGTGTCGTTATTGGACTTATCTGTGTTGTTGCCGGTATTATTGGTCTAGCTTCTAATAATTTAGGATTAGGTGGCAAACCCGGTTCTCTTGTACATAAACAAATATGGGAATTATCTGGTGGGCAATTGAAAGCATTAAGTATCTATTCCGCTTATGACGTGCAGGTGGATTTTGTGTCAAGTACAGATGGTAAAGATACTGTTCAATTTGAAGGTAAGCTAGATCAAGGTATCTCCAAGCAACTACAACAGACAACGATTCAAAACGATACCCTACAACTGTCGTTAAAAGAAACAAGTAATGGATTTAATTTATTCCATTGGGATGTGACACCTGCTATTCAACATATTACAGTTGCTTTAACAGGTCCAGCTCAATTGCAACAATTTAATATGCATGTATCATCTGCTCATACAACACTCAAAAATGTAACAGCTACCAACATACAACTCCAAACCAGTTCGGGCGATGTAAAAGCTTATGATTTGAAAGGCAAAACGCAATTAGCTACTTCTTCAGGTGATATTCGCTTAGAACACTGGCAAGGTTCTACGCTCGATCTAGCTTCAGGTTCCGGCGATATTTATGCGCAACGCTTAGATGGAGATGTTCATACAAACGCAAGTTCCGGTGAAACCGAAATTCAGCAATTAGGCGGAGAAGGTCATATCGAATCGCAATCTGGTGATATCTTAATCACTCTTCAAAAAGGAGCACGTAATCTAGAAGCTTCTGCTCAATCCGGCGATATTGAAATCCACACTAACCATCAATTTGAAGGTTCATATGAAGCCCATACGAACTCAGGCGATGTGGAAGTTCCACCTAATGGTACAAATAGTCCTTATATGATCAAAGCCAATACGTCTTCTGGTGATATTGAGATTGAATAAGTATCCTCTGGATTATAAAGGTGAATAGATTATTATCTGTATCTATCTACAATTAAGTTTCTCGATCTGCTACCACCAGAATATCCATATTGCGTGCATAACGTAATACTTTTTTCAATAATGAATCTCTGCCCCATCTTTTCCAAGGTGGGGTACTTGTCTGTCCAAGAATCATCTGAGTTGCATGGTACGATTGCGCTTCTTCTACAATAGATTGGGCTAAACGTTGACGTAGTGGTTGATAGCGAATCTCAAATTCTCCGCCTAGACGTACTGTTAAATGATGCAACTTATCTGCTTTGTCCGCTATTACACCTGCCAGTGAGAACTCGCTACCCAGATGAATATACGAAACGATTAATTTGGCTTTGAGTCGATAGGCAATGCGGAATCCGCGCCGAATCAGACGCTCTGCTTCATGATCTAATTTAACACCTACGAAAATAATTTCTTCTCGTTGCCAAGGGCCACGCAATGAATCTTTACGCTCCCACGATTCTAAACGCTCATCGACATCATCAGCGACTTCACGTAATGCCAATTCACGTAAAGCAATCAGATTACCCATTTTGAAAAAGTTACTGAGTGCCTGTTCGACTTTGGACGCAGCGTAAATCTTGCCTTCTTGTAATCGTTGGCGTAACGTCTGTGGCGTAACATCAATCAATTCTACCTCATCTGCCAAATGCAAAATGGAATCCGGTACTGTTTCTCGTACACGAACTCCTGTGATTTGTTCAACAGCATCATTTAAGCTTTCCAAATGCTGAATATTGACTGTAGATATCACTGAAATGCCTGCTGCTAATAACTCTGTGATATCTTCATATCGCTTACTATTACGGCTCCCCGGTACATTGGTATGAGCTAATTCATCGACCAAAACGACTTCTGGGTTACGTTCAATAATCTTTTGTACATCTAATTCTTCTAAATGATGATCACCATACTTGATCACTTGCTTTGGTAATAATGTCAATGAAGCCGCTTGATCTGCTGTTTCTTGTCGTCCATGAGTTTCTAATAAACCGATCACAACATCTATACCTTGGCGATGCAGTTCGTTACCTTCACGTAGCATTGTATATGTTTTGCCGACTCCGGGTGCTGCTCCTACATATACTTTGAATGTACCGCGCCGAATATGGTCAATTTGACGAGCAATTTCTTCTGAAGGTAAACGACGATAGACATCTTCTTTTTTAGGAACATTCACTTTAGCTGTTTTGGCAGGTAAAATACGTTCTCCTTCTTGCTCTGCACGATCTGCCATCAAAAAAATATCAATATCCCGTGTCATTAACAATACACCATTAATCACAGAACGATTGATCCATTCTTGCCAGCGATTTTGGCGTGAATGTCCTAATACAATTCGTGTTACTTGGTGTTCTTTGGCATAACGTACCACTTGTCTTGGTAATCTGCGCTTAGAGATCATTGCCACTTCTTCAAATACGCCACCCACTTGAGTCGATAACTCACGAATCGAACGCTTGAATGTTTCTTCTTCACGATTGAGCTTACGTGCTTTATTTTGAAAAGAAACAACTAACAAATCTCCACTTAACCGCCGGGCAATCTGTTGTCCACGCCGGATATAAATAGAACCATTCCAGTGGTACTGCACAGATACCATAATACGTTCTGCTGTTCCTGTAGGTCCGGTTAGCCCTTGTTCGGCACGATGCTTCTCCAGTGTACCGCCTACTCCCTCTGCCACAGTACGCAGTGCTAATTCACGTAACACAGCCAGATTCCCACGTTCAAAAAAAGCACGGTCACTACTATTATCTAACAGACCAGCAGAATAACGTTGCAACACCACTTCTGGCGTGACATCAATTAATCGAACTTCATCGGCTTGGTGTAATGTATCCGCAGGAACCGTACATTCCACTTCTCGGCCGATATACTGCTGAGCCAATTGAGCCGAACCTTCCAGTTCATATACATTAACTGTTACCATCACACTGATTCCATGTTCCAATAGATAACGAATATCTTCCCAACGTGTCCGATGCTTCGCTTCAGGTCGATTCATATGAGCCAGATGATCGACTAAAACGACCTCTGGATTGCGCATAATAATCTGTTCTAGATTCAAATCTTTTTGTTCCCACTGTTGCCCTTGCTTGTCTTCTTTCACCCAATGGATACTTGGAATGCGTTCTAGATCGCCTAATTGTTGCATCGTTTCCGGACGTTGTAAGGTAGATACGGCACAAATAACAACATCTATTCCTTCTTGACGGAGCATCTGACCATCCCGAAGCATATGGTACGTTTTACCGGAGCCACTTACGGCTCCGATATATACTTTCAAACGTCCCTGTTTTAATTTGGTGATCATTTGTAACAATTCTTCAGGTGTTTTGCGACGAAAAGTATTCATGATGCAGACAGCTCTTTTTGCAAAGCTAGATTCAGTTTCAATACATTAACGGCTGGTTCACCGAATATACCTAATTGTCGGGATGATGTATTTTGCTGAACTAAAGCTTGTAATTGATCTGCTGAGACTCCTGTTAATGAACTAATTCTTGGAATCTGAGCTTTAGCGGATTCAGGGCTAATATCAGGATCTAATCCTGAACCTGAATTGGTGATCAAATCTACCGGTAAAGAAGATACGGGAACATCTGGATTTTGCTTTTGCCATGTACCTACAGATTCTTGCAGGCGTTTGAGCAATTCTGGATTAGATGGTGCAAAGTTTGGTGATCCTGATCCATTCGCATTGTAATCAATACTGGATATCCGTCCTTGGAAATATTGAGGTTCTGTAAATGATTGTCCGATCAGTTCAGAACCAACAACCTGATTGTTACTATTATAAATAAGACTTCCATCCGCCTGCTTGGACATCAATGCTTGCGCAACCCCTGTAACTGCTAGTTGATAGAACACACAACAGAGCAGAAATAAAATGATACTTGTTCGTAAAGTCACCCATACCGTTCTCATACCTATTCTTTCCCTTCATTTCTTAGTAGTCATTTCAAAGTATCTGTATCGTTCGTTGAACTTATTTCTTATAAAAAAGTCTGCATAATCAAATCAATACATTTGATACCGACAAAAGGAACGACTACTCCCCCAAATCCATAGATAAATAGATTACGACGCAATAATTTGGTAGAACTCATTGGCTTATAAGCGACACCTTTCATCGCTAGTGGAATCAGAATCGGAATAATGATGGCATTAAAGATTAGCGCTGATAAAATAGCAGACATTGGTGAATGTAGGTTCATAATATTCAGCACTTGCATTTGCGGAATAGCCACCATAAACATCGCTGGAATAATTGCAAAATATTTAGCAATATCATTCGCAATACTGAATGTGGTTAAGCTACCACGAGTCATCAATAGCTGTTTACCAATAGCGACCACTTCGATAATTTTGGAAGGATCGGAATCCAGATCGATCATATTGGCTGCTTCTTTGGCAGCAACTGTACCACTATTCATCGCAATCCCTACATCGGCTTGTGCAAGTGCAGGTGCATCATTGGTACCATCACCTGTCATTGCAACTAATTTACCTTCTGCTTGTTCACGGCGAATAACGGCTATTTTGTCTTCCGGCGTACTTTCAGCGATATAATCATCCACTCCTGCTTCCCTTGCAATCGTTGCTGCGGTTAGTGGATTATCCCCTGTACACATAATCGTTTTGATACCCATACTACGCATTTGTTCAAAACGTTCTTTCATACCTGCTTTGACTGTATCTTTAAGATAAATCAATCCATAAATTTCTTGATCTACAGCCACTGCAAGAGGTGTTCCTCCAGCAGAAGCAATAGCATCATTATTGGCTTGTAGATTATCCGGAATAGTTCCTCCCTGAGACACAACCCATTTTCTGATTGCATCGACCGCGCCTTTACGTACTTTGCGACCATCGGTAAGATCCAGACCGCTCATTCGTGTCTCTGCACGGAACTCGATAATCTCTGCGCCTTCGCTTAACGATTGCGGATATTCCCAATTTTGCTTTTTCATCAATTCTAGAACAGAACGACCTTCTGGTGTCTCGTCAAAAGCAGAACTTACGGCTGCCCATTCGCCGACTTCTTGTGGTGAATGTCCTTCTGTCGGTACAAATTCGCTAGCCATCCGATTACCATACGTAATCGTACCTGTTTTATCTAAAATAATCGTATTGATATCACCAGAAGCTTCTACTGCTTTCCCTGACATTGCTAATACATTAAAGCGTGTTACCCGATCCATCCCAGCGATCCCAATAGCAGATAACAATCCACCGATCGTTGTTGGTATTAAGCAGACTAACAACGCAATAAGTACAGGTACAGATAGAACAATATTTAAGTAGCTCGCCATAAAAGGCAATGTAACAACAACCATTAAAAAGATAATTGTTAAGCTTATCAACACTGTGTTTAGCGCAATTTCATTAGGTGTCTTCTGACGTTCAGCACCTTCGACCAGACTAATCATCCGATCCATAAACGATTCACCTGGATCGCTTGTAATACGAATAATGATCTCATCACTAATCACCATCGTACCACCAGTGACAGAACTAAAGTCTCCACCTGCTTCTTTGATCACGGGAGCTGATTCGCCTGTAATCGCTGATTCGTCCACAGATGCCAGTCCTTTAATGACTTCGCCATCACCAGGAATCATTTCGCCCTGTACCACTTTGACGATATCGCCTTTACGTAGTTGAGTGGAAGATACAGCGACAATCTGCTCGCCTTCGATCCGATTCGCAATAATTTCTTTTTGTGTATTTTTCATGGAATCGGCTTGAGCTTTACCTCGTCCTTCGGCTAACGCTTCTGCAAAGTTCGCAAATAGTATCGTGAACAAAAGAATAATAGCGACAGCAATATTAAATCCTGTTGAAACCGATTCGCCAAAAGCATTAGGGACAAAAATTAACAATAAACTAATAATCAAGCCTACTTCTACTACAAACATTACTGGATTACGTGCCATTAGTTTAGGATTTAATTTGATCACGGACTGCTGTAAAGCTTTGGAGATCAAGTCCCGGCTCATCATTGATGATTTACTTTTCATTACATTGTTCCTCCACTTAGCGTTTGGTAGTATACACGCACTATATATTGATAGAAAAAGATAAGATGTTGCTGTTTACAATGTGAGCATTTCTGCAATAGGTCCAAGTACAACTACCGGGAAAAACGTAAGCGCACCGACTAAAATAACAGAAATAATAAACATACCGCCGAATAACGCTTGATCTGTTCGTAACGTTCCGCTTGTTTCTGGAACAGGTTTTTTCGCCATTAATGAGCCTGCAACAGCTAACAATGTCACCATTGAGAAGTAACGACTGATAAACATCACAACACCTGTCATGATATTCCAGAATGGTGTGTTATCGCCCAAGCCTTCAAATCCTGAACCGTTATTCGCTGCTGATGATGTAAATTCATAGAGCGCTTGAGTCAGTCCATGATAACCCGGATTCGAAATCGTATCTGCCTGCGTCATTAAAGCAATCGCTGTAGGCGCTAAGACCAGTAGAGGCTGAATAAGTAATGTGACGGCAATCAATTTCATTTCTTTGCCTTCAATTTTGCGACCGAGAAATTCAGGTGTGCGTCCAACCATAAGACCGGATAAGAACACCGCAATAATGGCATACATTAGAATATTCAACAGTCCTACACCTGAACCGCCAAATACTGTATTTAGCATCATATTTCCTAATGCAATCAATCCACCGAGTGGTGTTAACGTATCATGCATGTTATTGACAGCACCAGTCTCTGAAGCGGTAGTAACTACAGAGTAGAACGAAGATTGAGCTTCGCCTAATCGTACTTCTTTACCTTCCATCGATCCTGCATTGTGCTGGATACCTAATTGATTAATCAATGGATTTCCTTGATATTCACTTGCAAGAGATACACTAAGCATCACGACAAACATCATAACCATCGAAACGAATAATACTCGGCCTTGCTTCGAGTTGCCGACCATTTTACCGTACGTAAATGGTAATGACATTGGAACCAGTAACATCATCAGCATTTGCAACATATTACTGAATCCGCCTGGATTTTCAAAAGGATGTGCAGAGTTGGCTCCAAAATAACCACCACCGTTATTCCCTAATTCTTTGATCGCTAGAAATGATCCAATTGGACCTACACCAATCTGTTGCTCTGTTCCTTGTAACGTCTGAGCTGTCACTACAGTATGCAACGTCTGCGGCATACCTAATCCAACAAACACAAGCGCCATAATAAAAGTAAGAGGTAGCAAAATCCGTGTAATTGCTCGTACTAGATCCGTAAAGAAATTACCTAGAGGCTTACCGGTTATTCCTCTAATAAATGCAATTGCAACCGCAATCCCTGTTGCCGGTGATACAAACATCATAAAGATAATTGCTGTCATCTGTGAAAATAAAGATAAACCACTTTCACCACTATAATGCTGTAAATTGGTATTCGTCATAAAGCTAATCGCTGTATTGAACGCTAGATCAGGGCTCATATTCGTAATGCCCGCTGGGTTCAAAGGTAATACATGTTGAAGACGGAAGATCGCATAAGCGATAAGCAAGATGACTGTATTACTGATCAATACGGCTCCAGCATATTGCTTCCATGTCTGATTTTCACCTTTGATTCCACCGAACCTGTAAATCCATTTTTCAATAGGATGAAACCAACGATCTAATCGATTGGGTGTATTGTCAAAAGCATGTGCAATATAATGTCCGGTTGGACGAGCGATGATTAAAGCGATAATAAAAGTGACTGCAATTCCGATATATGAAAAGATACTCACGATGTTCTCCCCTGACCCATTAGAATTTTTCTGGATAAATTAATGCGTAACATAGATAAATGGTTAATCCACCAATAATAATCCACAGCAGCCAAGTCATCGCTCATTCCTTCTTTCTCCGATAGCTACAGATGCCCATTGCAGCAACCCGCTCAACCCTACAGTAATCAACAAAACCAATCCAATCATTAATATATCCATCATATGTGAAGAACTCCCTGCATTCATTTTGGTTACTATGATTTGCTAAAAAAGGCACAAAAAAAGAAGCCTGGAGAAAAGCAGAACTTTTCCCCAGACTTCTACAAACACGCACACTTATCGTGTACCTGCCGAGTTGCTGGTTAGGAGTTCTCCCTTATACGCTTACGGAGTTAGCTGTCGGATTCGGGCTGGAAGATTGCCCGTTCCGGTAGATACCGGAATTCACCCCATGTTGTGTAGATCCTGATCATTTCCTATCAGTCCTCTTCATCAACGATTGGTTCCCCCGCTTTTCATATGCATATGAAAATTAAGCGTTGTGACATTGTTAACATATCAAAAAACACAGAGTCGTATTACACTGTGTCAGATCGGCACAAGCTTCACACTTCTCTCCTATCCACGCTTACGAGGTTAGCTGTCGGATTCGGGCGGTGAGAGTCGCCCTACTGCATTGTCTGACTGTACCATGGTTAGTCAGTATGCAGATTCACCCCAACGATTCACATTCCGGCTCTCACACCGTTTTGTGAAATCGCAATTTGGTTCCCCCGTTTTTCGGTTAGCACCGAAAACTCAGCGATCAAAAACATTGGAAACTTCATTTATATCAGTTGCTGAATCGTATTCATCAACTGCCTGCAATGAATAATACGCCTGTCCTTGTCAACTGTAAAGCTGAGAAAAGACGCAAAAAAAGCTGTGAATCATCACAGCTTTCATTTTCAGATAACTATTGAAAAGTTATCTATCGCAGGCTCCTATTTTCTCTCTTTTTCATCGTTTCTCTACTTTTTCACTGTTGTTACATCGCATTTATCATTCATTTACAATAGATTCTGAAAACGGTTATGTCATTTTTTACGCAAGATGCTATCATTTTTAAAATTATGGTCAACCTGTGTAGATTTCATAAGCGAAATGATACAGTGTGCTAATGTCTGAATTTAATGGCTTACCGTTGCTGAAAAATTGGATTCTGACAATATCATAATAATGTCTGTATTTGGATGATTGGAACGTATATTGCCCTACTCCTGGATTATCAATATTGACTGGCATTGTAAAGTTACCTGAAGCATCTGTCGTAGCTGTTCCGGGAATCACTTTGCCATTGAGAATTGTAGTGATATTAGTCGTTACGATAGCGTTCGCTACCGGATTGCCTGTAGCATCAAAAGCACGACCTGAGATCACGATATTGTTTTTGACACGCCACTTATTACCTTGTCCATAATTAATAAATCCATAGACACCACCATCTGTTGTAATATTACTAATCGCAACTCTGGATACATCTGCTGTCTGATAATTAACAGATAATTTGTATGGAGTCGTTAGATCAAATGTAGAAGGTGCTAAGACTTGAATATAATACGTTCCTGCGGGTAGTGTGACTTGACCGTTGGTATTCTGTGCCAGTGTTCCTTGACTCACCAGATTCGCATTAAATAACTGTAATTGATACGTTCCATAAGCAGATGTGTTGTCTAGACGAAGGTTCATTTTGGATTGAGCTGTCAAAGTGACTTTTGTCCAATCCTCGTCAAAACGATTATCAATATTCTGTGTGCTGACAAAAGGTGCTGATCCTTTATCTTTGGCTAACCATGGATTATCATCAGGCTCGCTTGCATCATAACTGTCTGAAGTGACAGCAAATACAGTAAATGGATTAGTGGTATCTGCTCCTTGATAAGAACTTACTCTAATAAAATAATATCCTGCTTTGGCAATATGACTAAGCTGTTCATATTGTGTTGGACCTTTGGTAGAAAAAGCAACCTGCTCGATCTCAGATGTCTCTTCATTCAAATAATATAGTGAAAGATCATAATCAACCGTAGCCGAATTAACTACACTTAAAAAAGAAGTCAGTTTCGCTGGATTAGTGACTTGAGTATAAAACCAGCGACTTTCTCCTTCAGCAGCAATGTAACCTTGATAGGCTTGTCCTGTCTGAATAAACAAAGCTTGATCCGGTGTAGTATTCGTTCCATACGTATCGTCAGCTACTACACTGAATGAACGAGCAGACGACGGCAACGTGATGGATTGTGATAATTCACTTTTTGAGATAGTCAAGAAATCTTTAGAGTTGTTCAATCCATTGTTTGGCGCAACATTTTGCACTAGAGGTGTAGTTACCCCCAAATCTTTATGTATTGCTGGAGTCTGTGCATGGGTGGTTACTCCTCCCCAACCTAAGCCTAATGTCACAAGTAATACTGTTATACCTACTAATTTCGTTTTCAAAATATCACTACTTTTTCAAATATATGTTATTTATTAGTAAATTATACCTAAAATAAAATTTGATAGTCAACTACATTTTTATCATTTTAGGTAAAAAATATTAAAAAATAAAAAAACTCTGTATCTTTTTAGCGATACAGAGTTTTTTGTGATTTATATTATATTCAAAATATAGCGCATTAACGTATATGACTATGCCAGATTTCTTCTTCTTCATCTGTCATTTCGCCTACAATTTTGTGGAATTTCACATATTGAGCGAATGTATCTTTTAACAACTGAAATTGAGCAAACGATCCGCTGAATTGTTCAAGTGAAACCGATTTGGAAACCGTCTCAATATTGCTAATCTGGCATCCACTGTTCAGTTCCAATTGCTTCAGATTAGGCAAATCGGCAATCGCTGAGATATCAGAGATACGTGTATCATGAATGGTCAGCATTTCCAATTGGTCACAAGCTTGTAGACAACTCATATCAGCAAAATAAGCATCTTCGATATGAAGCTTGCGTAAAGACAACGACTCACTAATATGTTGCCAGTCCTCCGCTGTCCATTCTCCAGGAGAGCATACTTTCAATTCCCGCAGTCCTGTGATCGAAGATAACGCTTGAACCGCTTGACGTGACGGTGATGAAAGAGCAAGGGTAGTCAACTGCTTCATCTGGGCTAAAGGCGTATAATCTTGAATACGCGTATCTGTGCAATCTAGATTACATAGATGTGGTAATGTGGCTAAAGGGTCCAAGTCTTCAATCAATGTTCCTTCGAGATTCACAATTTGCAAATAAGGTAATCCTCGTAATGGAGTCAGATCCCGAATCGGATTAC
Source organism: Paenibacillus sp. PK4536 (assembly GCF_028594455.2). Classification (NCBI taxonomy): domain Bacteria; kingdom Bacillati; phylum Bacillota; class Bacilli; order Caryophanales; family Paenibacillaceae; genus Paenibacillus; species Paenibacillus sp. PK4536. The sequence continues at coordinate 3,463,851 of NZ_CP126313.1, read as the reverse complement.
GAACAAGATATAACTTTTTGAGTTCACGGCAATTCGCAAGCGGACGAATATCTTGAATATCATTGACACTTAGAATCAATTCACGCACTTCATGACAACGTTCTAGTGGTGTGATATCCGTTAGTTGTTCACGAATCAAAAAGATTTGATGAGCACGAGCGAACTCTTCCACAGTATTGGATTTGTTGATAATTCGGTCTCGCCAGCTATCATCCAACTGCTCAAACCATTCTTTTAACGGTATTTCTGATTCATTAGCTGGCGTATGGGCTTTGGGTAGATCAGCAAGCGCATAGGCCTGAGCATCTTTCAACATACGTGATTGTTCATTACGGCCATACATCCAATATTTGAATCCATCATCTTCTTCAATCGTATAATTTCCGTGACGAACCGTATCACGCATAAAATGAATAAATTCGCCCAGACTACGTGCAATCACATATTTCATTTCTTCATCACGTCCGAAATTAATTACCTGTCCAACGACTCCATGTTCAGCAGGAGACAAATCAATCCCTAGATGATTCCCCCCTCCATCATGACAAAAAGGAATCCAGTGACGATTGATATATTGCTCTTTGATCCAACCTGATGGAATCGAATAATGATCTCCCATCGTCTGGTACTCTGGTTCAAGCTCTGACCATATTTTCCATTCGCTAACCATCTCTTCCAGACTCAAAAATTGCAAGCCAAAAAAGAACCCCGGTCCACTACGAGACTCGCCATTGTGTATGTGATACAGTTCTTTCAGATCATCAGTGAAAGAGACACCAATTGTAGCTTCAGCTTGCTCTATTTCTTCATCTCCAGCAGAAGCTTTGAGCGCTTCTTCGAGACTATTCAATTCTGGTCGTAATATGGATTTAATTTCTTCAAGCCATGTTCCGATCATTGTTGTTTCCTCCTATTCGATGAGCCTTTCCTTGTGCTTATCATCATCGTCATTCATTAAAGTATACCGTTGCTGATGCTGCATACCTAATTTCGCAGCATGATTCACCTCAAATATAATATGTATTAACCGATATTAAAGGTAACGATTAACATTTCCAAAAAAAGGTATACATCTGTACGTACATAATACAGATGTAATTACAGGCTTAATCAAGCAATGCACTTCTTTTGAAAATCAAAATAATTTCTCGTGAACCACCTTGTGACAGACTGGTATCAAATGTCGATACAAGCTCCCATCCATCAAAACCATAGGCGTTCAATTGCTCTTGTAATTCGACATCATCTACTTTGCCACCGAGGAAACCTCCGGTGTGTAATTTGACTGTACGGTATTCCCATTGACTCATTGTATTCTTCCTTTCATCACCAAACATAATCTTCATTTATAAGCTTATGACTAAATATACACGATTACGTGTCAGGTTTCAAAACGTCATTTGGCAAGGCAGTACTTTTATTTTAAAATAAATAATGAATATCGTCCCTGTCCTTGCGTGACTATGTTAAACTAAAATTATCTACTTATTTTTTGTTCAGGTACAGAAAGACCATACTATTCTGGAGGAATTATACACGACTCATGACGAAGACAATCGGACTTGTCCGCCATTTTAAAGTAAATAAAGAATTTCCTCTTCGCCAGTTTGTCACAGTCAGTGAACTGATTGCTTGGCTTGAAGAATATGATATTGCGGATATCCATGATGGTACAACAGACTTGCGCGGATTTAATTGGGGAAAATGCTTTGCCAGCGATCTCCCGCGTGCGATCAAAACGGCACGTTCGATTTATGATGGCGAAATTACAGTAATGCCTGAGTTGCGTGAACTCACACCTCCAAGCTTCAATACGAATATACGTATTCCGTTTATCGGATGGGGCGTTCTTTTCAAAATGGCTCCTTTACTAAGCCGTAGATATCGTAAAATGATTCGAGAAGTCGAAGCACGTATCAATCGTGCACTAGATGTGATTTTATCTTCAGAGGAAGAACATATCCTTGTCGTGAGTCATTGGGCATTAATGCTGTATATGCGTAAGCAACTGGTCAAACGTGGCTTCAAAGGCCCACGAATGAGACAAGTGGAAAATGGGAAATTGCATGTTTTTCAAGCAATAACAGTTCAATCTCCTTATCCGATCAACAAAAAGCAAACCCATAATCAATTCGATTAAATAACGATTGAACCTCAATAGACTATCCTTTTCCTCAGAAACACTCAGGAACGGGATAGTCTATTTGAATATGTCTAATATAATATAAAGTAGCGCCCACAGCTTCTTTAGCTAGAATAGACAGAACAATACGTTCGTTTAAAGTTCAACTGAAGCAAATCTTCTTTGCGGATAAAAAAATGAATGACTCCGGCATCCCACCACATATAACCGATATCATCATCGCTTTCGATCTCCAATAACATCAGCATATCTTCAATCTCTTGATCTGCTTTCTGTTCATCGCCTTCCAAAACATCAACCAGCCATGCCCGGCGCTTCTGTATTTCATATGTATGCTTGCCTGTCAGTATCGAAGTGATGGCTTCAATCTCATCGTCTCCATGTTGTGATACAGGATAACCAAACATTTTCCCAATTGCATCATCGGGTTCATTATTCAACCCTTCGATCCACTCCAGATACTGTTCCTCAGACACACCATGATCTGCTAAGGCATCATATTCTAAATATCCGTAATTCGGAAATTCTATTTTGCCTTGAGCATGAACTTCATACGCTTGAAACGGTTGTTCTTCATCTTCTTCCAATATTGTCGTCCCTGCTGGTTCACGATAGTATAGTGATCCCATATCTTGCTCCGACATATACAGAATCTGATGCTCAATCTGGTAAGAGGGTTCATCTAATCCCACAAAAAAATAAAGCATTCCCTGACGCGGAAAATAATCAGGCAACCGATCTTCACCCACTTCGCTAACGATCTGTGACAAATTCAATTGAGCCAGTGAAGTCATATATTGTCCACCTTTAGTGCAAGGCCACTGGATATACGCAGGTAGATCAGGATAACCGCCTATACGCGATACTCCCACTTGCTGACTTCCATGCTGTCCACGTTCTAATTGAAGTACAGAACGCTGAGTAGCCTGTAAATATGGTGCTAATACAGACATCTGATGCTTATCCAGTAAGGATGGAATATAATCGCCTTGAAATGCTTTAGGCATCGAATTCATAAAGTCATCTTCCTTTGAAATAAGGTATTTTGTGTTGTAACCATCATTTCTCATTATCATGGTTGCGTTCATCGTGCCAAGCGCTACTAGCTAGCTATATTTCGATCAAGGCAATAACATCAATAGCATAAATCCACTGACCGGCACTATAATACCTACACCAATGCCCACATAAGGATAAGGTGTTTTCCAAAAAGAACGGGCTTCTTGGATATTCGACTTTTGCTTATGCCAGAAAGTGATCTGACGATCGAAGCTACGCATTAACTGTAAAGCATCCTGCTCACTACACTCGGATAATCTTTTTTTGTAAAGCGGCATAGGCAACGTCCCGTTCATGTTCTTGCCCTTGTAGAGAGTTCATCCGTTGCTCCTTCTTTCGTTATATGTTGTTGTCTTACATTATAAGATGTTCTCCGGTATTCACCGTCACATCAGGTTATTAAAGAATCCCTATGATTAGTCCGTCCACTTCCGTTGAACCACCCAATAATTCAAAAATCGCACAAAAAGACAGGAACTAATAATAATTAATATATACGCTGTATCTTTTTCCCAAGGAGCATGTCCATCCATAGATAGAAATAGGATTAAGACCAGAACACTTAGAAAGGATAAGCCTGTATTTTCACGATTATACTTCTGGAATCGATGATATACTGAACGGAAAATCAACAAAATAACGATCAAGGATGAACAGATTAAAGGATAATATTCTAACAATACAGCACCTCTTTTCACTTCTTTCTATCCGTATATCTGTCTATGGGATATATGGAAATTATAGTATAGAGACTGGAAAATTACAAAAGGTGTTTACAGCTCTAATCCTATTTCTTTGCTACGTTCCATTAAAGCTCTAAGCTTCACTTCTGTAGCTGAATCTTCTAAAGGCGTATAAATACTACACCGTAGATCGGTATTGCCTTGTACTTGTAATGAGGTAAGATCGAACAGCATTTTACCGGCTTTGGCATGTCGGAATTCGATCACAACTTCAGGTGCCGAACTGACTTTACTTTGCTCCCATAAATGATAAAAATCAGGATACAATTCACTCATCTCTGCAATGAATTGCTCATACCACTCATCATCTACATATTGACCATAATAAGCACGGAAAATCGCCAAAAATCCGCCTACAAAGTCATCCCAATTTACCGCTAAACGGCGAAACTCTTTACGTGAAAATAACAAACGAATCATATTGCGCCCCGGTTCAGGAATACTTTCAAAATCGAGAAACACATGTTTGGCGGCATCATTCCATCCAACAATATGACAATGTCGATCAGAAATAATCGTAGGACAGTATTGTAGCTGTTGTAAGATTTTGTATAGCGCAGGTGTAATAGAAGGAAGTTCTTCGGACAAAGGAACGATCGATGCACTTTTATCCAGCGCTAATGAAAATAAGTATTTCCGTTCATCCGGTGTTAGCAAAAAGGCTGATGCTATATTTTCCAATACAGAAGCAGATACTTGAATATCTCTGCCCTGCTCTAACCATGTATACCATGTTGTACTGACACCTGCTAATTGAGCGACTTCTTCCCGTCGTAATCCCGGAGTGCGTCGTCTAATGCCAACAATTAACCCCACTTGTTGAGGTAAAATCTTCGCCCGCTGAGCTTTGAGAAAAGAAGATAGGGCTTGTAACCGATGCTGTTGATTCACTGTATACCCTCCTTAGAGTGAATATGATTTTAATGCTCGTTTCATTACATATCAGTGTTCTATGATTTTGTTATTGGATTGATAGGTTTAAAAAGTATGCAGTAACCTGTTACTTATTATACTAGGATAAACGGTAACTTGTAATAGGATATTTTGCATGCCAGAATAACAGTGTAGAGGTCGCGTTTATACTGCCAAACCCAAACGCTTAGGAGGATAAAAAAGGATGGAACGAGTTGTGATTACAGGGATGGGGATTGTTTCTCCGTTAGGGAATGATATAAATACATTTTGGGATAATTTGGTGAAAGGTCAATCGGGTATTAGTATGATTGATGCGTTTGATACGTCACGGCACAAAGCCAAAATTGCAGGTGTGGTGCGTGATTTTGATGGGGATGCTTTATTTGGACGAAAAGAAGCTAGACGGATGGATCGCTTTGTTCAATTTGCAATCGCTGCGGCTGAGCAAGCTGTATCTCATGCGGGCTTAAATATCGAAGAAAGTGATCGTGAACGAATCGGTGTCTATGTCGGTTCAGGTACAGGTGGAATTCAATCGTTGTTGGATCAAGATCATATTTTATTAGATCGAGGACCTGAACGGGTAAGTCCTACACTGGTTCCGATGATGATCGCTAACAGTGCGGCCGCGATGATTAGTATTCGGCTTGGCACATGGGGACCGACGCTTTCACCTGTTACGGCTTGTTCGATCGGTAATACCGCTATTGGCGAAGCGATGCGAATGATTGCTTATGGAGATGCCGATGTGATTCTGGCAGGTGGTGCAGAAGCAGCGATCAATGAAGTCGCTCTCGCTAGCTTCGGCAATGCAACTGCTTTATCCACACGTAATGACGACCCAACCGCAGCCAGTCGTCCATTTGATCAATCCAGAGATGGTTTTGTAATGGCAGAAGGGGCTGGGATTGTGGTACTGGAATCTTTATCTCATGCGCTCGCTAGAAAAGCGACTATCTATGCTGAAGTAATCGGCTATGGAGCCAGTTCAGATGCTTATCATATGGTAGCGACTCATCCTGAAGGTCGTGGAGCTCATCAAGCCATGAAATCCGCATTGCGCAATGCAGGCATCACACCAGAGCAAGTCGATGTGATCAGCGCCCATGCGACCAGTACAGGCGTTGGAGATCGCTCGGAGACGTATGCGATCAAGCAATTATTTGGAGAACAGGCGTATCAGATTCCGGTGACTGCTAATAAGTCGATGTTAGGGCATATGCTCGGTGCGGCTGGCGGTGCAGAAGCGATAGCACTGGTTCAAATGCTACGTAATGGGATCATTCCACCGACGATTAATTTGCACCAAGCTGATGCAGAATGTGATCTCGATTATGTTCCTGAAGGTGCACGAAAAGCCGATCTCCAGATTGGATTATCCAACTCGTTCGGCTTTGGTGGTCATAATGCTGTTGTCGTTTTGAAAAAATACGAATAACCGTATAGTTATTCATTATGAACTCTACTTTATTGAACATACTTGGTTATGATGAGTTTGTGCTTATAAGGCTCTAATGCTTCGATAATATTTTTCTTCGTATGTCGTTCAAAATGATGATTCCATTCAATCATATTCATTAACGTACCGAATGAGAATCGATCTTGATCGACTTCTGTTCCTATTTTTTGACGCATAAAACGCAAAATCATTCGTCCATCTCGCACCAATGGAGACGGAGTCAAAAAAATGATCTGCTCTGCCATAGCAAAGCTAAACGTTAACCATTCATAATCCTGCCCCTCGACGATCCATGAGTCTTGCGAGACGATATCTAACAAGAGTTGTTCTCGCAGGGCAGGTATATTTCTGCGCTTCTTCTCCCCTGTTCCATTCCACACTAAATTTTCCAGTGCATAATGAGGAATACCCAATCTGCGAGATAATCGACGTGCCAGATGGGTTTTTCCACTTGCATGGGCGCCTATAATATGTATTTTCCTCGGTGTCATCTATGTTCACTCCTATTCGCTCGTTAGCCGCCCATTACGATCTGATGTCGTCTTTACTATACTAGCATAGGTTTAGTATAAATCGTTAGAGTTAACCTTTAAAAAAATAAGAGATTACGGTATGCTCTTAGCCAGACTTGTACATATTTTAATTATCGTTATACATATTGCGTATCTTTTGAATCACCTTATTCGTTTACAAAATATACAACGTTGTAGTCAAAGCATTTCTGATCACAAAGGGGGCGCCCCATAGATGACGCTTTTACACAAGCAAGATCTTACTTTATGTTCAACACATTCTACAGATCAGACGACAGCGTATTGGAAAGAGCAACTTCCATCCCTGTATAAATACTGTCTGTCATTAACCCATCATATTGCAGATGCTGAAGACCTTATGCAAGAAACCTGTCTCAAAATTCTATCTGCTCAGTGCAAAGGATTATCTATAGCACAATCAGAAGCCTATACGATTCGCACGGCTCGTAACACATGGATCGATATCATGCGTAGAAAACGTTATGTGGACGATTATATTCAGCAACATCAGCTAACGGTACACGATATAGCAGAATCCTGTCCGCAAGATATTGAACTCGCGATACAACAATTAATGAATCAGTTATCTCCGTGGCAACAAGCGATTTTTATGTTACGAGATTTATTTGGTTATTCAGCGGCAGATACGGCGCAGATGTTAGAGACGACTGAAGGTGCTGTCAAAGCAGCTCTGTATCGGGCAAGAACAATTCTGAATCAAAAAGCTGACACCTTAGACGAATACACTTCGCTCGCCGAAGATAGGGATACGCTGGTGCTCTTACATCAATACGTACAAGCCCTTCATGCAGGTGATGCTTCCAGAATCGTGCAGTTGACGGTGATGCGCATGAATACGTCCAGTCAGGATGTTCAAGCTATAGCTATCGATACCCAATGGGCTTGTGCTAAGCATTCAACATCGGCAGCAGTCTCTAATACAATGCAGCCCTTTTTGCCGTATCACAAGCAGTTCTATTCATCCTCTTCTTCTGAGATGCGTATAGCGGCTGCTTAACAAGGAGTGCTTCAGATGACAACTATCCCTTATGTGGTGGAACAAACAGATCGTGGTGAACGTAGTTACGATATTTATTCTCGATTACTGAAAGATCGGATCATTATGGTGTCTGGCGAAGTGGAAGATCAGATGGCAAATATTATTGTAGCTCAACTGCTTCATCTAGCAGCCGAAGACGAGCAAAAAGATATTCAGATGTATATCAATTGCCCCGGTGGTTCGGTATCGGCTGGCTTCGCTATCTATGACACGATGCAATTTATCAAACCAGATGTGTCGACGATCTGTACAGGTATGGCGGCAAGCTTTGGTGCAATTCTACTCGTGGGTGGTACGCTTGGAAAGCGGATGGCTTTACCTAATAGTGAAATTATGATTCATCAACCTCTTGGTGGTGCTAAAGGTCAGGCTTCAGATGTGATTCTCTATGCCGACCGCTTGCTTCGCAGTCGAGCCAAGTTGAATGAAATCATCGCAGATCGTACCGGTCAATCTTTGGAAAAGGTTGCGCAAGATTGTGATCGGGATTATTTTCTAACGGCTGAAGAAGCGGTGGCTTATGGGTTGGTGGATCAGGTTGTGACTAGGGTTTAGAAAAATAGATTAACCATATGAAATAAGCGATTACCTGATAAAAAGGGAATCGCTTATTTTTCTTTTATCAGGTCATCTTTTGGATTCTTAATGCACTGACGTTTACTTATTTTTGGGCTATCTTTAAATCCCACTACGTGCATATAAAACCAACAGATCGTCCAGACTACCCAGTCATACAGGATGTGACTTTAAATCCCACTACGTGCATATAAAACCAACAGATCGTCCAGACTACCCAGTCATACAGGATGTGACTTTAAATCCCACTACGTGCATATAAAACTACGTTGGACTGGCTTCTAACCGGGTTATGTGCTTGCTTTAAATCCCACTACGTGCATATAAAACATCCTGGTGCGTGAGCTTGCTACCATCATGCAACAGAACTTTAAATCCCACTACGTGCATATAAAACCCCGGATTTTCACACTGCAAAACCCTTGCTACATCAACACTTTCAATCAACTTCAAATTTGATTTTGCATTAAACCTCCAATGAGGAAAATAGACAGTTGTTTAAAAACGCTCAAGTCCCTTTCCCTGTCTGGCTTACAGCCGATTCGACAAAAAAATCGATCACTGCAAAATAAAAGTAAATTGTTCTCACCTATACTATTCTACACTATCACAAAAAGAGCCGATCAAATGAACGATCTTCACCAATCACTTCTTTTTTAATCGCTTTAGCAATAAAGGTCAAAATTATTGCCTATAAGGGGATCTTTCATTTAATCTTAATCCTTTTTGATTATCGTATGGAGCATCGACATAATACAGGTCAGGAATAATTATAGATTTAGACAACACTTGTCGATCAATTGTATAACGATTGATATTTACTGAGTATTCTTCAAGTTGAATCCGTGCTAATTGACGTTGAGCTATTTCTTTTTTACGATTCGCTTTCCGCCAAGTTTGAAGTAATTTTTTAAATTCTGGATCATTTTTATATTGTTTAGGTACAACTTGTACTGTTTGAATATCACGGAATAAGGCTTTGGCAAGCTTAGATGTAGTATTATACATTGTTAGATTTTCCAATTCATAAAGAGAATCTGCAAACTTTTTTCTAAAATTGAAGTTCCGTTCTGAATGCTGACTATATAAATTTTCAATCATCTGTTGCTTTTGAGATTCTAAAAGAACTTGTCCATCATAAGCTCGAAGTAAATCTACACTATATTCATAGATTTCTTCATCATAGACATACTTTACTCCACTTACATCTCCTGTATAGATATGAATATTATAATCAGTAATCGACTTTTGACCTTTACGATTGCAACGTCCATATCTTTGAAATTGACTATCTAATGAAGACATTTCACTATACAGATGATCAAAATCAATATCCAAACTCGCTTCTACCAATTGAGTAGTTACCCATATCCCATGAGAAGAAGACACCTCGAAATTATTATATTCAGATTCAACTATTATAGATACATTTGATAGTGTACCAGCAAATTTAAGAATACAATCCTCTTTGAATGCTCGATCTCGCTGAGTAAATTTAGAATGTAACAACTGGCAATGTATAGATAATGATTCTGTATTTGTGGGATTTACTTGATGTCTATTATTGATGATCTTCTCATATATTTCAGTTGCTTTAGCAATCGTATTACAGATAACTAAAACTTTACCTTGTTGACCTTTATGAATGATCTCAGCAATAACCTTTTCGTCTGCAATAGGATCATCATGTAATTTAAGGTAATGACGTTGGAGAGTATCCTCTATAAAATCATGTCCGCTATAGGCAATATTGCGCTTGGAAGAACCATTTAACCTTTTGGTTAATTCATCGTAATAGAAGCTAGGCAATGTAGCTGTCATTATCATAAATGATCCACCGATCTCATCAATCATTACAAGTGCACGAATAATTAGAGCAGCTAGTCGAGGGTCATAAAGTTGTAATTCATCTATAATCAATTTCGAGTATGCAAATACAGAATATTCCTTCTCATAGCCCAAATAATACATTGGAAATTGAAGGATCTGATCAATGGTTGAAATAATCAACTTATTTGCATATTGCTTTGATTGTGTAATTACTTTATCCATAAGAGCATAATCAATCTCTTGTTGCTGATCTCCGTTGTTAGATTGTTCTTCTTGATCCAAGCGAATTAAATATTCCATACTTGTAGAATGAAGTAATCCTACAGCTTGCTCTCCCCAGTGATCTTCATGATTATCTATAGACTTATAGCTAAAATGAATTCCATGCTCTCCTACAATACGTTTATACATAGCATTTAGGCTTACTCGTAAAGGAAGCGTAAAAAAGGTTTTACTATTTCCAGCCCAGATCAATCCTGCTTCTGTTTTCCCTTCGCCAGTAGGAGCAATCATAATGACATGATCCTGTTGATGATCTAATGCAAATTGCTGAAACATTCTCAATTTTGATTTAAGCCGCTCTACAATATAATGTTGTGCATATGTTCCAACCTGAATCGGAATATCGAGTTCAACAGGTACATGAGCAGAAGCAGCATGATCTAACCGATGTAGAAATCCTTTAATTAGAAGATAAGATGAATAGAGTTCTGGCTTCTTATCATGACTAATTCTCATACTAGGTAATACTTTACTGATCGAGGAAGGTAACACTTCTGCTTCCAAAACAATGCCTAATTCTTGCTCAATCTGCTCTTTATGAGGCAGAATAGAACTTTGATAGATTTGTGCAACCTCAGCCGGTGTTTCTGCACGATTACGTTCATGATGATAAGCAACGGCTTGATACAAAATTAATTGTTCCGATAAAGTTAATTTGAGAGAGCCTGCAGGTATTGCCAATACTGATAGAAAATTGTGCTGAATAATTCTTATACGCTTGGATGAATTAGTAGAATTCTGTTTTAACATGCTTTGAAAATGATTATCATATTTTCCCACATCATGATATGAGACAGCCCATTTTAATAGTTCCCAGTCTCTTGAACTCATTTGTAATATCTTATCTTTGCAATAATTATATAATTGCTCATAACGTTCTTCTAATGCTTGTGTATGTTGTTGGATCGTTTCTGCTGGCTCTGATTTGGCTAGAAAAGAAGATGGCATAGATTTGTTCTCCTTTGACATACAATAAAAGGAACTTGATCAATATCAAAGTCCCTTTTATTTCATCTTATTTACTTTATATTTCAGCACGTTATACTAATCTACTGTTGGAAAAAATACACCATACTTTTTACCATGATCGGTATCTACCATATAGGGATAATCATGATATCCAATAGCTTCCCCAGCTTGAATATAACCCACCCTAAACTTTTCCCATACTCTGACTCCATTAACAATTTCATATTTCCAATTCAAGCGATAAGGATAACAACCATATTGATCTAATTCGAGGAAGTCTTTAGGCACATAGGCATTATAAGTAAGTGTCAAATCTTCTGTAGCCTGTACTAATTCTACCTGTTCACAAGGTTCTTTAAGCTGTACTAGATCTTCCCAACGTCCTAGACTCAAATGCATAGAATTGTTATTAATTCGATCTTCAAGCTGATCCAATACATCAGGTTCTGCTTGTACATGAATAAGTAAGTTCACATCATACAACATATGTGTATAAATCGGCATTGTTGAAAGGTCTTCTAGATTGCGCTTAAACCCCAAACCATCTGTTGTTAAAACAAAGTCAGATGTATCACTTTCTTTAAAGAAGTAATGCGTCTGATAATCATGAATCAACGTATCATAATCTCCTTGAATACTGATCTGCATAGGTACAAATGCTGTAGCTTCCAACACCGCATGAAGCATTCCTTTTACAGTTGAATGTGGTGGTAGTGGATACGTTTCTGCTACTTTAAAAGCAAATGGTTTTTTGTAACAAGCGGTCTGTTGATACAATTTGAGACGTAACACTTTCATTACGAACGATCCTCAAAATAAACTTTGATTTCTTGTTTGATCGACTCAAAAAATTGTTCTACTGTTCCTATTCGATCTTCGGATGTTACATTTTTCAACTCACTCTCATTACGGAAAATGCCCGATACATAACCAATATGGGTCGAATCACGCATCGTTTCCCCTTTAAATGTGCTTGAACCGACCTCAGATAACATCTTCGTCTCAATATTCCATAATTTATTATGAGGCTTCAATGCGACTCGCCCTAAGAAAAATGGATTTGCTACAGGATACATACCACCAATAATGAACAGCGGGGCTAGTGTCTCTTGACGACCTCGAATATTGCGATTAAGTAATTTAAGAACATCCAGCAATTGATGCAATCGAGCACTCTTTTGAGTAGCTTCAATTTCAACATGTGTATTAGATCGGGGTTGATGGTCTATACCAATATGATCCAGATCAATCGTGACTGTATACGTATAAAAACTTTCGTGTTGTTCAATATTCGCTAAATTAGCTGTCTCCTGAATACGCTCTGCCATACCCATGTTTGTTAATAACTCCATATCAAAGCGATAAGGCTCTAGAGAGATCGCATGAGATAAACGAACGGTAGCTGGACGCTTCAATGATGGATTACCTGTTTTCAAATAACCAAATAAGTCCATCTCCACTGAGTCTTCGATAGTGATATTGTCTTTAAATTGAACAGTTCCTTTAGCTTTATCTACTGTATTCAGATTCCAATCAAACCACTCGTTTCCCAATCGTACAATATCGTAGCGAATGCTTTGACGCGAAGCGAATGTTAACACTTCTCCGTTACCACGATGAATCTTTTTTAGTTCAGAAATATTAGCGATACCTTCTCCATAATTAAGAGAATTTGCGCGGAAAATAACCGTAAATGTGAGGGCTCTACTCATTAATTTTCTACCTCTCCTTCTGTATGCGCAAAATTCTGTTCTAGTTCATCATCTCGCATATGTTCTGATGTATCTTTAGTTTTGTCTATTTTTCTTTTTTCACTACCCAATAAAGCGGCAATAAAGGTATTAGCAATCGTCTCAAAATCTAATTTTTCTTCTTGAAAAATATCGACAAAGATTCTTGGAATGCCTAAAGGTGGGGAACTGGTACCATTTGCATTTCTACGAGCTCCTGTAGTATTAGCCGATAAGTAAATACGGAAAGTAGTATCTAAAAAAGATTGCTTATCCCCTGCATTCACAGCATTCAAAAGACGATATACAATACCTTCAAGCTTTTTACGTCCACTAGCTCTATAATCACTTTGTTCTGTATTTGTAGCATTAGATTCGAATGGGCGACTAAATACAAACCGTCTTCGAAGCTTGACCCCTTCTTCATAGATCTCATTAATCTGGCTATCATGTACACTCAATTGAAGTTCCCCCTTTTTGGCAAGTGAAAGATGGTACCTTGCATTAATAGCAATGTGTGCACTTTTAGATAACAATTCTTTTTCATAAAAATTAGCTCGAATCATTTGACGCAACAATTCATAGATATGCCTTTTGGGATCATGCCCTTGCAGAATTTTGCGTAAATACAAATCTCGAATACGATTGTCACTAATATCTTTCAATTTGTATCCTGAATCAGCCAGATATGTAGCTATATAAGCAGGCATATGATAGTAATCTAGCAATGTTTTTTTCATTTGATATTCAGAATGAAATTCCACGAATAAATATGAATTTTTAGACTTTATATTTTCGGCTTTATGTTTCATTTCTCCCAGTAAACCAATAATAGATTCACTCCAAGAATTTGTTCTTTTTCGTTGTAAGCGATAAATATTATTTAATTTTACTAATCCTTTAAAATTAATATTATCCATAACTATGCCGAAAAAGCGCTTATTGACTTCAGTATGTTCATTCCCCAAACGTCGATTATAATCAACCATACCAATAGGTACGCAGAATAACAGTAGCCGAGCAATTGCACTGATAGGAATAGGATTCTTTTTATCAAATTCCCAATAAAAATTAACAGCTTTCTTTTTAGAAAGTGCTAGAGGAGAAAATGTAAGTTCTTCATAAGATTGTGTAGCAGGTACACCCTCTATAATGGAACATTTAGATATATGTTGATCAAAATATTGCAAAATATCTTGACGACTATTTAATTTTTTGACAGCACGTAACCAATCTTTATAAGGCTTATGCGTATCACTATATTTTTGAAGCAAGGCAGGAATAGTTGATTCTACAGTTGATCCATCTTCTTGTTCCTGATGAAGACGTTCATATAACTGCAAATCTCGTAGTGCAGGATCAGCAAAGTCTTTATTTAACTGCTGAATATGTTCTTCTTTGGATTTTGCATTGAAAGACGGCTGTAATATCGAAGCTTGACCAAAAAATATACCCAAAATAACAGCTTTCACATAATTAAGAGTTAACTTCTCTTCTATGAAAGTGGTAGCCATGATGCGCTCATATTCGAGTACACTAACTTCGATCTGCTCTGCATCTTGGTAATCTTCAACTTGATTTAATTGTTCAATCACTTGCGCTAACTGGTTACATTCATCTGTATTTGGAAAATATTTTTCTACTTTTTTATACTGATCATTCATGATTTTGCGAATCGCTTTTGCACACTCTTTGATCACTTTATTTTGATCTTTCAGAAGTTGAGCATCTATTAGCTGATTGGGATCGCTTGCTTGAGACGTTATAATTTTGTTATATGCACCATTAGCTTTCTTTTTTGACCATTCCATTCTACCGACATCTCGGCGAACAACACTAGATTCTTTGATCCACCATTCGATATATCGTGCAGAGAAAAGTTCTATATGTTTTTCAGTCAAATGAATACTATAAGAAGTCATTATATTAGGTACATCTTCTTCTAAAGGAGTCATACTTATATCAGTACGATCAAATAATCGTGTTAATCCAATCATTCCCGCGGTGATCATCCAATCTTCTGCAAATATTTCTATTGAAGCAGACAAATACATTCACTCCTCTCTCACATATTCCAACATACCAAATGATTGTGAAGCTCGCTTTCCTACGCCAGATTGATATAGAAATTGCAGATCATCTGGATGCCCTGTTAACTTTAAATGTCCACGATAAGCCGTAAAATACAAATTTTTCTTACCTGTATGTTGATTACGGAATGTAGAATTAGACTCTTTGATTACCACACGCTTCATCTGTAGTGGTTCGATTACAATTGGACGATAAGGTTTACGTCCTGTAAGTTCTTGAATACGGAGTGCTGCATAATAACCGAACTCTGTTACGTATTCAGGTTGGTCAGGATGAAGAGGTTGCCCCTCTTTATTTTCGATTAAGATTGGAGATAACGTAGAAAAATAAACCTGTTCGCTTTGAATTTCAGTCTCGGGTAACATCTGAATATTTAAGCGTGTCCAAGTCTCATGATAGGTAGTATACGTTGTTAGCCGTTGCAATCCATTAAATAGGTGAAGCATAAATGACATATCTGCGGAGGTAATATTGATGGTGAGGCTTTTCAAATGAATCTCATCTTCTACATATGTAAAATCACGCAAATATACTGCTGTGGCGAACGGCTTCATTTTGCCTTCATTCTCAATATAAAGAGATTCATAATAGCCACGATTTGATTTTTTTAGTGCTTCTTTTAAGATTGACAACACTATAAACCGATAACTGACTGCTATACGTGCGACTTCGTATGTTACGCTCAAGCGCATAAGTTCACTTCCTTTTAGGTAAATTTAGTTAGTGACCTTTAGAACTATATAAAAAGGAATATAGTCCCATATTATCATTATTGAGATAATAGTGTAAATATAAATAATTTACACTATACTTTAGATAATCAAGGCATCTAATTCAGATGCCTTGATAAAAATAGCTTATTACAGACAAATGAGGTAAAATGATAGATAATGAAATAAGGTCGAATCTTTACTTGGCGGTGGGATTCGTAAGGACTACTTGAATTGTTAAATTGAAGTAGTCCTTTTTTATTTCAAAATCATAATGACAACAATAGTTAACAAAATCATCAAATAAATAGTCATCGAATTTTGAAATGTTTTCATCTTGCTACCTCCTTTATTTTAAAAATAATTTTTTATAAGATGTAGTTTTGACTTGGATCATATTTTTATTATACTAAGTTTTGATGATAATACAAGTATGTTTATTTCTGTTGATTTTTAATCACTAATTTATAAATAACATTTCTATACAAAAAGGAGTAAAGCAAATGGTTTTAAAATCCATTGCTTTACTCCTTTTTTCCACTACGTTCATATAAAATTGTTTGCTTATGATATAGTTTTGACTTTTTATATCCCACTTGTTCAGATCACTAAACATGCACGATTAATTTTAACATAAAATTTTGAACTAATCTTGTTCGTTTTTCAAATCATACACTAGACCACTTAATCCTAAATTTCCTGATCCTTGTTCTAGGAAATCTTTCATGATAAATTCTAAAGCATTCATACTCTTTAGATATGTAAACCATTTTTCTATTTCTTGAGCTTTTTTACTTTTTAAATCAGTGACTAAAATGACTCCTCCATAATCAACATCATGAATATATTCTTTCACATCACCATTTCTAGATAGCTGAACTCGTCTGATCCAAAGTGTGTTATATTCATCTATAAACATGGCATGTTCTTTTCCAATTATATATCCTGTAATAAATTCTATATTCGAATCATTTCCATATGAGTTCATTTTAATATTAATTTTTTCTAAATTAATCATTATACACCTCTCATATCATTTATAGTTTAACTCCTAAAGATAATATAACGCTTCTAAAGTTAAACTTCAATCGTTAATTCAATATTATAGATGTTTAGGCTATAATGAGGTGTTGGAGGTGCTACATATGCCCATTTATATAAAACTGGCTGAAGTTTTAGAAGAAGCAGGTATCTCAAGAAATACACTTGCTCGCGAAGCTAAAATAAGACCTAACACGATTTATGACATGCACGATAATAAAACAAAACGGATCGATTTAGTGATGCTTACTAATCTGCTAGACGCTTTGTGCGAACTTACGGGTCAAGAGTATCAAGTCAGTGATATTTTTGAATACCGCAAAGGAAAACAAAAAGAAGACAATTCCTAAATAGGAGTTGTCTTCTTTTTTACCTTGATAAAAATTATGACTACATTACATATATTTAACTACCACTACGTGTATATAAAACTTCTTATTGTCTTGGATTGCAGATGTGTCTATTTATGCTTTAAATCCCACTAAGTTCATATAAAACACTTTATATACTAAACGAGCACCAGTTGGGCTAGAAGCATTTAAATCCCACTACGTGCATATAAAACCCCGAAATTCCACACTTCAAAACCCTTGCTACATCAACGTTTTTCCTAAATTAAATTTTCTATTTTGCATTGAACCGCCAATAAGGAAAATAGACAAGTGTATAAAAAGTCTCAAATCCCTTTCCCTGTCTGGCCTACAGCCGATTCGACAAAAAAATCGATCACTGCAAAATAGTAATAAACTGACTTTACCAAATTATAATAAAGTACTAAAAAAAAGGAAAGTATATTCTATATTGACCCCTTTAATCACTTACAATAAAACCTCATTTAAAGATTAGGAGTATTGCCTTCTTACTCCTACAATTCTTCCATACCCGACAAAAGCGATGTGTCTTTTTGTAAATACAAAAATTATTTCACATCTTCAAATATGTAATGAAGTTGTAATCCATCTTTTAATCCTTGCTCATACATAGTGGATTCTGCTAATCCTTGAACTAAAGTTATTTTTTCTTCGTAGGTTAAGAAGAGTTCTTTTACTTCAGCAGGAACTTGATTAGAAATGTGTTCGAGAAGTTGTGTACATCTTTCATTAATGACTGATACTCTCCCAGACTCGCTAGATGACTGCTTCCAATCTCGTCCATTCGTATCGACATGAATTGATGAAAAGCAGACTTTATCTGATTGTGACGAAGTATATTTTCCATGATTATGTCTCCTTAAAAGTTAAAACTATATTTGAACATAACAAATAAAACTATTTCTTGAGCAAACTAATGATTTGAGATAAGCTAATCTGGATATATTCAATAAATCGAATTTTTAATTTGAGAAATCAAATATGTATGAATCTACAACACAAAGTAAAAGATGTGATTGAATATATCCCCAGATAAAATAATCAATACTATTATCCGCTTATTAGTATAAAAATGATTATATACGCCTTTTAGTATAGAGTCAATCTTCAATTCAAGACTTTATGTCTTTATTTTGCATTTGTAACAGTTTAATATGATGGAAAGAAGGACTACATAATGAGAACGATACGAATAAAATTAGATGAATTGATGGCAGAGCGTGGTCTTACACAGATGAAGCTTGCAGAAATGTCGGGCGTACGTCAAGCAGCCATTTCTGAAATGTCACGTAATATCCGTGAACAAGTTAATTTGAGAACACTCATCAAAATTGCTGATGCTCTAGAAATAGATGATCTATCCGAATTGATGGTAATCGAGAAAAACGAATAATACTAGTTTTGAACTTAATAGTAGAAATACAGAAAAGACTCACTAATATGCACTAAAGCATAGGCGAGTCTTTTGAGCATGCAATTTAGATTTAGATTTTCATTTCAATGTCCGTTTGAAAATGTGCCATTTTATATGTAGCAATTAACTACTTGATTTTAAATATGTAAAACGATTATAAAGCAAAGTGGTGAAACAGAGATACCCTTCCCCTACTCACACCCTTTTACTACTTACTATATGCATATAAAACTACCAAAAAGAGATATAGCCAATTGCACTTGTTATGTCTTTAAGTCCCACTACGTACATATAAAACTTAATAATTTCAAAAGGAATTAGCACTCCTACATCCTTTAAATCCCGCTATGTTCAAATAAAACGTGAAGCTAATTCCTCAATGTGAAACTTCCAATTGTTCTTTAAATCCCACTACGTGCATATAAAACTCGCGCGGAG
Source organism: Paenibacillus sp. PK4536 (assembly GCF_028594455.2). Lineage (NCBI taxonomy): Bacteria > Bacillati > Bacillota > Bacilli > Caryophanales > Paenibacillaceae > Paenibacillus > Paenibacillus sp. PK4536. The sequence goes on along the minus strand of NZ_CP126313.1, from coordinate 3,444,487 downwards.
CGTATAAACGCTCACGAGCTGATTGCTTTAAATCCCACTACGTGCATATAAAACTTACCTGTTTCATGCATTGCAATAGCTGCTAGTGCAGCCTTTAAATCCCACTACGTGCATATAAAACTGAAGTGAAAACAATTAGACAGAAATACTATAACGTTCTTTAAATCCCACTACGTGCATATAAAACCAGCCCATGTCTGACCGCACAGCTCACACAATCCCACTTTAAATCCCACTACGTGCATATAAAACCCCCTTCCCTTTAACTAAACGACCATCTGCCATAATAACTTTAAATCCCACTACGTGCATATAAAACAATAGTTCTACACCGTTAAAGTACTATTACAACATATCTTTAAATCCCACTACGTGCATATAAAACGAATGCTTTTACCCAGGAGCAAGATCCTTTTGTAGTCTTTAAATCCCACTACGTGCATATAAAACTCATTTACTACGTACTATTCGGAACGGTCATACATTCTTTAAATCCCACTACGTGCATATAAAACAGGAATGCCACCCGACTGAGCGGTTTGCAAAAATTCCTTTAAATCCCACTACGTGCATATAAAACGATCGGAACGATAGATGATGTAAAACAGACAGAAGATCTTTAAATCCCACTACGTGCATATAAAACTTCCGTCCATATTGACCGACCAGGCTGTTGTACCGGTCTTTAAATCCCACTACGTGCATATAAAACACGTGGCAACGTGTTGATGATCAATGCTGGATATAACTTTAAATCCCACTACGTGCATATAAAACCCCAAAATTTCACACTCAAAAACCCTTGGTACATCAACGTTTTTCCCAATTGAAATTTTCCATTTTGCATTGAACCTCCAATGAGGAAAATAGACAACTGTTCAAAAACGTTCAAATCCCTTTCCCTGTCTAGCTTACAGCCGATTCGACAAAAAAATCGTTCACTGCAAAGCCAATACACTTTACTTCTATTCCCATCATAGGACACAATATTCTAATCGTCAAAGCCAACTTTTTTCCCCTTCTATTCTACTATTACTACTTCCGAATACACAAAAACAGACTTATCTCAATCATATGAGATAAGCCTGTCTTTTTTATTGCCAATTACCCCTTCGTTGCCCCTGCCGTCAATCCATGTACCAAGAACCGCTGCAAGAACATATACAACAACGTAATCGGCAACGCCACCAACACCGAGCCTGCGGCGAATAGGGTAAACTCTGTACTTGAATACGTATTGACCAACTCATACAACCCTACCGCCAATGTCCAGTTCTCCCTCGAACGTAAGATCAGACGGGCGAAGATAAAGTCAACCCATGCACCGGCAAATGTCGTCAATGCAATATACGTAATAATCGGCATCGACAACGGTAGAATAATCCGACTGAAGATTTGAAAATGACTTGCACCATCCAACAAAGCCGATTCTTCTAATGCTCTTGGAATCGTATCGAAAAAGCCTTTAGCCACAAACATTCCCAGTGCTGCACCAGAGGTATACACCAGTACTAGCGCCCACGGCGAGTTCAGTAAGTTCATTTGTAGTAAAATAACATACACTGCAATCATACTCATAAATCCCGGGAACATGCCTAGAATCAGTACAAGTGACATCATCGTTTGTCTGCCTTTAAAGCGGAAGCGTGACATGGCGTATGCGGTTAGCACTTGGAAAAGCGTTCCTAAAATCATACTCGTAATGGCAATTTTGAGCGTATTCCAATACCATTTTAAGTAAGGCAAATCTTTGTCCGATTGCGAACGGAACAAGTCCATATAATGCTCTAATGTTAATTTTTGCGGAATCAATGTCTCACTATAGAGCGAATCGCCTTCTTTGAGTGAGGATAAAATGATCCAGAGTGCTGGATAAATACAGCCAATCGCGATCAGTACAAGCAAGATGTAACTGAACACCAATTTGACACGTTGTTGTTTTCTCATTGGATCATATCCTCCTCTTTAAAGGAACGGCTACGTCGATAGTTATAGAGCGAGAATGCCGCAATAATAATAAAGATAATAATGCCGATCGCTGAAGCAAAGTTATAACGCTGATTTTCAAGAGTTAGCTTATAGAGCCATGTAACTAATAGATCGGTACTACCTGCAAACGCATAATCTCCATTGGCTGGTAATCCATTTGTTAACAAGAAAATCACGTTAAAGTTATTGATATTGCCTGCAAATTGCATAATTAAGATCGGAGCCGTCTGGAACAATACGAATGGCATCGTAATATTGCGGAACTTCTGGAACCCTGTCGCTCCATCCACTTCTGCCGCTTCGTATAGATCACGCGGAATCGCTGTCAGTACACCCAGTACAAGAATCATCGACACGGGAATACCGATCCACATATTTACTAGAATCACGGTCACTTTTGCCCAGAATGGATCATTCAGCCACGGTACTGAACCCAGACCCATCATCCGCAAGTATTGGTTGATCGGCCCAAATTGGAAGTTCAGTAGATTACGCATAATTAGTAGAGAGATAAATTGCGGAATTGCATACGGCAAAATAAATAGCGTACGCCACATGCCTTTGAATTTGATCCCTTTTTGCTCAATCAGTAATGCGACTAGAATACCGCCGAAATATGTAGTGACTGTCGCAACCACTGCCCAGATAATCGTCCATGTAAGTACACCAATAAACGTATGACTCCAGGATTTGAGTGTTAATAGATTGGTAAATGTACGGAACCCTACCCAATCGACTAGATTTTTAGCTGGAATATGATCGGGTGCCGAGTAATTGGTAAATGCCATTAATACCATAAAAATAATCGGAACAATCGTAAACACTAATACGCCAATCGCTGGTAAAGTCAGTAACAAATAAGGAAACCCTTGATTACCGATCATTTTCCATGTCTGACGGAATGTATTGGCACGTTCGCCACGTTCGCGCTTTTTACCAATACGATAAGCGTCTTTGATATTCGCAATATAGAAGCATATCAATAAACCAATATACAATAGTGCGACCAGTCCGTAGATCATCATAAAGATCGAATGATCTCCCGGTACGTTCTGATACAATCTGCCAACTTTCTCCATACGGGAAGGCTGATCACCAAGTGTGATCAACCCCCAGATATTGTTCGCCAGACTGGTAATAATCAGATAGACACTTACCAGTTCAGCAATCAGGAAAATAATTCCTTTCGCCCACTGACGATTAACCATTTGCCCGAGTCCCATAATCAGCGCAGACAAGATCGCTGCTATAAGCCCACTTCCTACACCTGTTGTTCGCTCAGGATGGATCGATACGTTCCCCATTGTTATTGCCCTGTCTCGATATTACTCTTCATTTGACTAACTAGATTATCCAGTGCTGCTTTTGGATCTTTATTATCGTTCCAGATCGAAGACATTGCTGCTTCCATTGGAGACCAGAATTGCGCCATTGCTGGGATCGAAGGCATCGGTACTGAATTTTCAAACTGTTTCAAAAATACAGATGCAATCGGATCGCTTTGTACTTTTTCGCTTTCAGCTACTTTGGTATTGGATGGAAGAGCTCCATTCATTTCAAAGTTCTTAGTCTGCCATTCTTCGGAAGTAATAAAGTCTGCAAATAATTTAGAAGCATTCGGATACTTCGTATAAGCGTTTACAAAATAAGCTTTTACACCGGAGAATGGAGTCATTGGTTTACCATTTGGCAAATTTGGATACATGCCTACACCGATATTTTTAACCGATTCTTTGAGTGAACCTGTATCCCATGGACCACTGATATTCATTGCTAATTTGTTAGACGTAAATAATGATTTTTTGATATCTGCATTGATATCTGATGTTTTAAGCGGAAGAATTTTGTTCAATCCTTGAATAAATGTTGTTGCTTCAATAGCTGCTGGATTGTTCAGACCGATATCTGTTGCATCTGTACCATCACTGCCGAATACATAGGAACCGTATCCACCGATAAATGGGAATACATAGTATCCGTTACCAACTTCCCACATGATCGCAAATTTATTCGCTTTTGTATCGTTAAATGTATTTGCAAAATCAATTACGCCATTCCAATCTTGCGGTACTTCTTTGATCAAGTCTTTGTTGTAGAAAACGGCTGTGGTTTCTACCGATTTGGGATATCCATATAACATATTGTCATACGTTAACGCTTTGATCGCAATTTCACTATTGCGTGATTTGGTATCTTCTTCGAACCAGTCATTAGGCAACACAACGCCTGCGGATACCCCTTGACCAATCTGATCATGAACCCCGGCGAATACATCTCCACCTACACCTGCTGGTCCATCTGTTACCATTTGACCCATCGATTTGTCTGGTCCAACTTCAGCAAAGCTTACTTCTACATTATATTTTTCTTTAAAAGCTTTAGCGGCTGCTTCGATAAATGTTTTCTGATCGCCACTATCCCATACGGTAAGTTTGGCGCCTTCTTCAGGTACCATTTCTTGCTGATCGGCTGCTGTTGCAGGATCTGTGGTTGTTCCCGGTGTAGTTGTTCCTGCTCCACCACTATTACATGCCGACACTATTAACATCATAATTAATAAACAACTCATGATTCCCCACTTTTTACGATTCATCATTCTTTTTTCCTCCGCTCTATAGTATGATGGCGAGCGCTAAAATTATGTACTGTTATCAAGGGTTTGTTGCCTATGTACTTTGACTATATCATTTGCGCAAACGTTTGTTCATATTAGCATATGATACCCTTTTCTTCAGCCATAAAAGTCTAATAATCACCACTAAAGGTAAATGATGTTATAAGTAAGCGCTTTATCCAGCAAATCCATCATAACTGAAATATGGAAATTGTAAAAACGTTTGCACAAACAATTTAACGCCATATTCTGGCTTTTTGCAGATATAATTGCTTATATCCTATCTATTTCTCTGAAAATCATAAAATATCGCCTATTTTCTTTGGAAGTGTGTATATTTTGCAGTTTACATCCGTATAGCATATGTTTTAACATAGATAATACAGATAGTGATGGTTCTCAATATCCCAAAAACCATGACCAGGGAGGTACACATGTCGGTTACGATCAAAGATGTCGCCAAAAGAGCAGGCGTATCTCCTTCTACCGTTTCGCGTGTATTGTCTAATCATCCGCGAATCAGCCATGCTACCTCAGAAAAAGTGAGAGAGATTATGGAGGAGATGGGCTACCATCCGAATATGATGGCGAAAAGTCTAGTATCCAAAACAACCAAAAGTTTAGGTGTGATTTTACCTAAGCCTGCGGAAGAGTTGTTTTTGAATACTTTTTTTATGGAATTAATACGTGGTATTGTGACCCAAGCGAATCGAAGTGGATATGATGTCGTCCTCACTTCAGGCGCTAGTGAAAAGGAAGAAGTAGACGCCGTGTCTCGCTTAGTTTTTGGTGGACGTATTGATGGAGCGATCTTACTTTATTCTCGTCAAAATGATCCGGTTGTTGATTTCCTAAGTGATAAAGAATTCCCAACGGTACTGATTGGACGCAGTGAGCAACATGCGAATGTTCTTTCTGTCGATACCAACAATATAGAAGCGGCGGCAGATGCTACCCGTCATCTGATCCAATTAGGGCATCGACGGATTGGCTTTGTAAGTGGTCCTTCTGAGCTCGTCGTATCGCTTGATCGAATGAGCGGTTACCGACAAGCGTTGCAAGAAGTAGGTCTTCCTTTACGGGATGATTGGATTGTGGAAGGAGAATTTTTGCAAGAAAGTGGTTATCGGGCAATGTCCTTTTTTATGAATTTGCCTGAACGTCCAACAGCACTTGTGGTTGTCGATGATATTGTCAGTTTTGGAATTTTGCGTGGGCTCCATGAATTGGGTTATAAAGTACCTGATGACATCTCAATAGTGAGTTTTAATAATATTGCGCTTGCTGAATTATCGACTCCACCACTAAGCAGTATAGATATTGGTATTTATCATCTTGGATATACAGCTTCGCAAGCATTGATTCAAGCGATTCGTGGAGATGATCATGCGTTACTTTCACAGCGTCATATTGTTCCTCATCGTCTGATTGTACGGGAGTCCTCTATGTTCTCCCCTCCTCATACGGAGTCATAATCATTCACATACGAACTCAATAAAGCGACTGAACCAGACATTATTGTTCTGGCACAGTCGCTTTATTTGCTATGAAATACATACATCCGATATCCAATCTATAACGTATACCATATAACACTAGCATGAGATGGTACATAAATATTTAACAATAATAGGAAATAAATAGATGTATATTCAATCATTCCCTTTATTTTGTCTTATTTGTAGCATAATTTAATGTTATTTTAAGCTAGCCATCACATTTCGTTAAAGTATGCACGATATAATAACTATACAGAAACAGCATACAAGTTATAGATCATTATAGTTTCTGTATTGATCTACTGATTTTTTGAGTCAACTACTATTTCATCCGAGGAGGGTTTACTTATGAATAACGATAATAACTTATCTCTATGGATGACCCAATTTCTGTGCAGTCCTGATCCAGTGAAAGAAGAACGTATTGAAGAAGCAGAGATTGAGAATAATCCAGTTCTACTGCAAAGCATCCGTTTTCACTTAGAGCTTCGCAATCGGCATGATCTGCTTGAACATCACACGTTATAATAAAGGATGGACTCATGAATACATTCAATCCCAAGATTGAGCGATCTCATCACAGCGATTGTTCGTTCCATATATAAACCCCTTATCCACTTACAGGACAAGGGGTTTATTGTATTTAAACTTCTCTTTTTTGATCCGTATATAGAATACGAATATAATCTTCATGTTGAGCTTGCGTTTTGGCTACACGAGGACGTTCATTCTCTGGAATCACTTCATAAGCTTTACGTAGATATTCTTTATTCTCTACTGTTGGATTTTCTAAATAGTCATAATACCGATTTCTACAAATATCATATAAGCTTGGATGCTTGTTTAACTTTTGATAAATGTCGAGTACTTGCTTGTATTTATCCTCAATATCTATAATGTAACTTCCATTGACCATTACTACATCACCGAGATGATCGAGTGTAATCTTAGTCGGTTCTACGAGTTCTGTAAAAAAGGTGCCGTTGCTAAATAATTCTTCTAACTCTTCTAACTTTAATATTTTTTGAAAAACAGCATTTTGACATTCAATCGTACCGTCTTTATATACCGTGAGGTATACCAGATAATCAATACCTTCATACTTCATAAAGATAAAAAATCCTTCTCCTGTAACGACTTTATATCCTACTTCAGACTCTACAAAGAAATCTTGGGCATAAGGTGATTCTACAATTTTATATTTCTCTTTTTTCATTTTTTCGGCAAAAGAAACTTCGTAGATATTATGCATACCCGGATTCAATTGCTGTACTAACTCCGTTATGTAGTCATAATAGCTCTGTGCATCGTGCTTCCATGAACCGCCAATCGTGCGATAATCCCCTAAGCCAAAAACGGAAATAGATTCTCCGTCAGGTACTTGTGGTGTTAACCATTCCAAATCAATCTTTTCGCGCACGCCTTTGAGATCAGCCAGTTCCCAACAATTCACCATTCCATCTTCATAGATATCTACATTGATATAAAAGTATTGTCCATTACGGATAAATCCAGGAATAGTGGTACCTTCTATTATTTTTTCTCTTCGAATTTTATGCATGAGTCATCTTTCTTCCTTCCTATATGCACTATCTTTTTTATAGATTGATAATAATAGTTATCTATTTATTAACCTATTAAGTAATTGTTTAACGTATTATAAGTTATAAATTTTAGGCGGTCATCTATTTTCTTGAATAAAACCCTTAATAAGTATAGCTTACTTTTTTAAATAGTTAAGTAAATTATGTATTTAGTCTAGCAAAAAGCTCTTACCCTGTAAAATAATCATATCGATTACTTTCAGAATAAGAGCTTATTTAGATCTTATCGTTATTTAATTATAAGCTTGCTAGTTATAAGCTTTGTTACCTATTAATCGTTATCGTAGTCGTCGTTGTCATCATCATTGTCATAATCTTTATCGACTGATAATACTTTACCTGTAGCTGCATCAATCTCTACAGTTGCTTCGCCACCAGCGATTTTCAAGTCAACTTCATAAGTCACTCGACCATCATCACTATCACGATCTACTTTAGTCACTGTACCTTTTACAGCTTTCAAAGCAATGGCTTTAGCTTGTGCGACTGTTTTTACCTTGTTGTTGGCATTGTTTGTAGCCGTCTGGTTGTCGTTGTCATCATCGTCATTATCATCGTTGACCACTTTCAACACAGTACCTGTAACTGCATCAATATGAACATCTACATCTTTAGTAGAATTGGCTTTATCTACATCAACTTCATAGTACATTTTGCCATTATTGTAACGTTCCAAATCTACACCATCAATCGTACCTCCAGGTACTTTCGTTAATGCGATTTGCTTCGCTTTGGTTTCACCAATTAATTTGCTTGTTGTTGCTGTTGCACTATTTGAATTACTTGAATTATTCGTAGTCGCTGCTGTCACAGTTCCCATTGTTCCCAAAGCGATTGCTGCTGATAATACACCGATACCTAATTTTTTGTTCATCATGTTATGTTCCTCCTAATAATTTTGTAATATGTTTTTCACTTGTTCTTGCCTCTGCTATTAATATAAAGCTTACAAATGAGATGTCGATTACAACAAGATTAGAATTTGATGAGAACGTTAATTATTATGAACTTCTTCTTAGTTCTCGTTGTCGGAATCGTCAACATCATCCCATGTGACAGACATGACTGCTCCAGAAATCGCATTCACCTGTACAGTAGCTTCTCTTTCATCTGGCGTATCAATATCGACCAAGTAATACGATTGTCCTTTATCTTCATCATCTTCATAGTCGGTATCATCCACTTTACCGGGTACTTGAGTCAGTGCAATTCGCTCTGCATCTTTTTCTTTTAAAATCAATACAGGAGGTTTGGATGAATTGTTCTTATCTTTAGGCTTTTCTTTGTCTTTACGATCATCTTTGCGATCTCGCTGATCTTCAGGTGACGCAGGCGCACCGACTGGCGGCTGGTTCGGATCAGGTGTACCCATAGCTGGCTGATCATTAGACGGTGGTTGGTTATTAGCTATTCCACTGTTGTCATTACTGCTATCTTTATTTTCAGTAGTTGAAGTCGGTGGTGAAGATTCAGTCGGTGTCGATGTAGTATCGCTTGTATCTGTCGAATCTTCAGCAGATGATGTATTTGTACTATTGCTGCTATCTGTTGTTGCCGGTGTAGTAGTAGAAGTCGTTGGCTCGGTTGCTGTTGAACTGGATGAATCTGAGCTAGACGAATCTGTTGTATTCGTACTATTAGGTGTAGTGGTCGCTACTGTCGATTGTCCGATCTGTTGAATCGATTGAATCGCTCCACTGTTACCGTTGACTTGAACTTGATACATGCCTTGATCCGATTGTAACTGAACTGTATAGATTCCATTATTTAATGCAGTCTCTGTTACTTTACCCGGATATTGCTTGAGTACTACATTTTTGGCTTGTGTTGATGTTAAAACAGGGCTCGCTTGTGCTATAGATTTCCACCATAATGTCATTAAAAACATTAAAATTAATAAAATCACGACTGCTCCGGCAATCCACCATCGTCTGTCTTTGATAACAGTTGCTACTGTATGAGTAGCAGGTGATGCTGTTCTTTGCATCTCTCTTCGTCGCATTTATGGATCACTTCCTCAATATAATTTCTAATTGCATCGTTATTATACAGGCTCTTCATTAGAATTTGCTGAGAACACGGTAGTTGTGGGTACAAAAATAGCAGGTAACGAGACAATCGCTGTTGTGCCTTCTTTTTCTACACTTTCCAGACGTATCGTAGCGCCAATCGCATCTGCTATTTCTAAAGCTAAAGTCAGACCTAGTCCAGATCCTCCTACATCGGTACGACTACGTGCTTCATCAACCCGATAAAAGCGGTCAAATACTTTGGATAATTCAGCTTGAGGAATACCAATTCCTTGATCAATAATTCGAATACATCTACGCTGTATCTTCACTGTACCTGCATGCTCTGACATGGGTTGATCATTTTCAATCTCAATCACGATCGGATTCTGACTATATTTACGAGCATTATCTAATAAAATGAACAACAATTGTCGCAATTTACCAGCATCATTTTGAATCAATAGTAGCGACGGTTTGGCTAGCAATTCAGGGGAAATACGAACATCAATCTGACGCTGATATGCATTATGGAACCCTTTGACCAATTGATCAATTTCTTCAGCTAAATGCAAAGGTTCTATCGATAAATTCCACTGTTCTTTGTGCTTGGCTAATAACAGCAGTTGCTCGGTCATTTCTTTCATACGTACCGCTTCTGAATGAATCGCATCAACCGACTCATGGAATAGCTCTGGACGATCCATCCCTCTACGCTTTAACAGACTGGCATAACTTTCAATAATGGTGAGCGGTGTTTTGAGTTCATGAGAAGCATTAGACACGAACTGTTTTTGCTTATCATAATTGGTCTCAAGTAGATCAATCATTGCATTAAATGTCTGACCCATTTCTAATAATTCATCTTTGGACTTAGGATCTAATTCCAAACGCTTGAATCGCCCGCTTCGCTTAATCTCACTCATCGTTGAAGTCATGGCTCCAATAGGGCGCATAATAATTCGTCCTAGAATATGACCTGATAAAATAACCGGAATCATGGCTAACCCTGTGACTGTAATCAATACGATTCGAAGTACCTGCAAATAATTTTCTGTCTGATGCAGGCTTTCTGTCACTTGCACATTCACAACAGAACCGTCCGTCCAGATCACAGGAATAGATACGAATACATACCCATTCGCATTATACGTAATTTTTTGAGATTGTAATTCTTTACTATAGCTTACGGTGCGCTTACTTAATTCTTGTTCCGAAGAAGAAGTTACGACTAATGAATTATTTCCTTTTTCAGTGACAATACGGATCATTCCATCTACAGGAACATAAGCACGTAATAGATCGGCTGTGGTCATCGAACCTGCGATTTGCCGAATATTGTCCGCTGTTTTGTTGGTCTGTGATTCCACTCGTACCAATTGTTCATTGATCGACAAGCGGCTAAACACAATATAGACCAGCACATTGGTTAAAATAAATAACAAGGCAAATAACACCGAAGAATACAAATGTATTTTACTTCTTAGCTTCATCCTGTATCCTTTCTGTTAACTATTATCTTTAATAACATACCCTACTCCGCGTACTGTATGAATCAGTTCGCGTTCAGGATCTTGATCTACTTTTTTGCGTACATAACGGATATAGACATCTACGACATTGGTATCTCCGTAATAATCGTATCCCCAGACCGCAGTGACAATCTGATCCCGATTCAGTACTTGCCGTTTATTTTTGAGCAAATAAGCTAACAGATCAAATTCACGTGGTGTGAGCTCAATCTGTTGCTCACCTCTGATTACTTCTCGGGTTCCTTCGTTAAGACGTAAGTCTGCTGCGGTTAACCAGACTCCATCATTGTCTTCGATAACCGGAACAGTCTGTGGACGTTGCCGTAGAGCTGCACGTACACGAGCTAATAATTCTTCGATTTGAAAAGGCTTGGTAATATAATCATTCGCTCCCAAGTCCAGACCGGCTACTTTATCTTCAACAGAACTTTTGGCGGTTAATAAAATAACAGGTATATTGCCACCCACACCACGAATCCGTCTCAAAATTTCGATACCACTCATTTCGGGTAACATCACATCTAACAAAATAAGATCATACGTACTTTCTTGATACAGATCCCATGCTTGTGCTCCATTATAAGCTTGTGAAATATCATACCCTTCTGCTTCCAGTTCAATCTGCAACAGTCGAGAAATTTTGTGTTCATCTTCTACGATTAAAATATGTTCCTTCAATCTCTGTTCCTCCTTGTTGCTATAGCTACTCTGTATTCACTTATCCTTTATCATAACAGACCGTGCGATGTTCACGAAATTCAGTTGTTGCGCTAATGAATTATATCGACAAAAAAGGATATCCTGCTTGAACAACGATAGGCATGAGACGCTATCATTGCAGTCAGGATATCCTGTAAAAGAAGTCTATATCATTAAGATTTGTTTTTATCGATCAGCATGTCTTTGATTAATCCGATCTGACCAATAATTGATTCAGGATCATAGTAAGCATAGGTGTCATAAGGTAACATATAGACCTGTCCTTTTTTCACAGCCGGCAAGCTTTTCCATAAAGGGTTATCCAGAATAGAACTCTTATCAACCTGTTCCGCATCATTATTAAAGCAAATAAAAATATAATCAGCATTCGCATATTCTGGCAATACTTCAAGGGAGATATCTTTGATCTGTGCATCGTTATCAATCACTTCTTTTTGCACGATATCTAATGGTTTTAATTGGAGCGCATCATAGATAGCATATCCGCCACGCCCATAATTTTCACCGAGTACAGCTATTTTTTTACTCCGCACATTAATAAGTGCCGCAGTTTGTCCCGGTTTTACTATATGTTTAATTTGTTCACGTGCTTGTTCAGCTGTCTGATCATAGCGATCTAACCATGCCTTTGCTTCTTTTTCGCGATTTAATAATGTACCGAATAATTGTATTTCTTCTTTGGGATTATGGTAGGAAGAATAAGGAACATAGATCGTTGGAGCAATTTTGGAATATTCTTCGTATTTTTCGACATCAAAATCGTTAATAACGATCAGATCAGGATTTAATTCAACTACTTTTTCCAAAGAAGTGGGTGTACCAATATCACTAATCGATTGTTCTTGTTCTTTCAAAAATGGACTGCCCATCCACCACTCTTTGTTTGCCCCTACAGGAGTCAGTCCAAGTGCAATCAGTGTTCCATGGTAATAGGTAGATACAATTCGTTTGGGGTGAGTAGGGATAGTCACTTTCCCTTTAGCTGTGTCGATCGTTCGTGTTGCAGACTGTGATGATTCTGTGTTCGTCTGTTGACTCTCTGTTGCTGAAGTAGTACTTGTACGACTACTACAAGCTCCCAATACCAGTGCTATACATAACAATAGTACACCTGTAATGATAGTCTTTTTTGTATATCTGTAATAATTCATAATGTCCCCCTGCGATTTAATTGATAATCATTCTCAGGTGGAATCATAACAAGTCTATCGTATAACGTCTATGCACAAATATGATCATTTATCATGACAATCATGATATGAACTGTTGTAACCATAATTTTAATTGTGCTTCTTGTGAACAAGGATCAAATCCATAAAAAATATTGCGATCCATAGTATAACATTGTCGATTCTGTACAGCTGCTAATTGTTGCCACTCTAAAGATTCCATTACAGGCTCCAAAGCGACTTCTGATGTGCCTTCAACTGGATAATAAATCACAATCATATGATCTGCTGCATATCGACTTAATTCTGCTAAAGTCACTTCTTTACTGATCAAATTCTGATCTATAATATCTTCTTGTACGATTGCAGGAGGATGATGATGTAACTGTTGATAAATAAGCGGCCCACCCATACTGCGCCGATCACCGTATACATATATTTTTTCTGAGACGATTTTGTAGATACCTACTGTTTCATCCATACCGATAAACGAGGATAATTGTTCTCTCGCTTGCTGTATTTGCCGATCCCAATCATTTAACCATTGATGTGCCTGTTCTAGCCTGCCTACCTGCTCCGCTAACCACAACCATTGTTGTTGCCAGTTGTGATGTTCAATAGAGAGAGTTTGTACAGGTACATATTCTTCTAATATGAATCTACCCAGATTATCTTCATACGCAAATACAAGATCCGGCTGTACATCATTCATCGTCTGTATAGATTGCTCTAGACTATCATGCAATACAATCATCGTGCTTAGATCCAGATGTTGATGATACTTCTCCCATTTCCATTGTTCCAAATACCCTGCTTGGGGAACCATACCAAGTTGAAGAAGCATCGCTGTAAAAGGATAATTCCACGTAGCATACTGCTTCTCAGACGATTGATACTGCTTGGGCGATAGACCAAATAAAGACTTAAACCGACGGCTAAAATAATGCTCGTTCGGATATCCGTTACGTCTAGCAATCTCGCTAATACTTGCACTAGAATATTGCAGGTCTTTTTTGGCGGCATTCATTCGCCAGCGGTAGACATAATCGGTAAACGAAATACCTTTATGCTTACGGAAAATACGAGAAAAATGTTCAGGTGTAATCCCTAAGCGAGCAGCGATAACCGTACGCCGTATCTCTTCACGATAATACATCCTTACCTCATCTGTAGCCTGCTGTATCATATTCAGATTAGTTGCTTCTGTCCCTGGTGACTGATGGTTCCATATCAAATGTAATAGTTGATAAAAAAGAAGTTGGCTATACAGCTCTTTTTCTACAGACAGTTCTTTTGGCTGATCTACGGTTGCTAGTAATTCTTTGCCTAAGCGCTGCATTTCCAAAGGGGAATGTACAGGTATGATCGTAGCTAGACCATCGCTAGACCAAGAAGAAGATGCATGCTTATCTACGTTTTGGAACATAAGTTTCAATAGCTGGACAGGTTGTGAAGAATTATTATATAGAAATACACCACTTCCAGCTGGACAAAATAAAATCTGATCCGCTTTGATCGTAAAGTGACTGCCTTGAAGCTGGACATCTGCTTGTCCTTCTTTGATCATCATCAAAGTATCGTATTCTGCAACTGTCCATTCTTTAGGATGATGATGTAGATAAGTGATGATCGTCAATGACAAAGGAATCCATACTTTACGAGATAAGATATGCGTATGTTGTTTGTGTTCAGGAATAGATACATCGTTTGGATTGGAAAATGGATAACGATTTTCTTTTAACTGCTCAGTAATAGCACTTACTTCTTCGTCAGACAATTTACCCAAATATTTAACAGTACGATGCTTGTTCTTGCCTTGTTCATCTCGATACGATTCTACAATACGATAATACGTATATACATGTCCTTGCTTATGTACCTTTTGCTTTTTCAAAAACATGATCAAATCCCTTTCAAGTTAAGGTCTATAGTTGAGGACTACAACCTATAATAAAAGTACCTGAAAAACTCAGGTACTCGGGTCTAAATCCTGTTCATTATTCGTTTCCAAAATATAATGATTATCATTTAGTGATGTCAAAGAATAAAGCAGTACGTCAAAATGATAATTGATCTCACAAAATCATGAATAAAAAACGATTTACTAGCCAATAATTTTCTGATAACTAGCAATATCGAGCCGCCGACCAAATTTATAACCAACTTCACGAAAATGAGCACATTTCTCATAGCCATATCGTTCAAATAAAGCGATACTATTTGCATTTTCTGTACATACCGTTGCAATTAACACATGAAATCCACTTGCAACGCCTGCTTGTTCTAGAAAAGTGAGCGATTTTCCGCCTAATCCTTTGCCTGTCTGACCGGGTTTTAGATAGATCGTTACTTCTGCTGTAACATCATATGCTTGTTTATTTTTGTGTGGAGTGATTAAGATGTAGCCAGCGATTACAGGTGTAGGTTCAGCATTAGAGACTACAGAATTATCCTGTGTATCCTGTTCTTCGATAATCACATAAGACTTGTAATGAGCAGGTACATTCATAATCTGCGCGCGCATCTGTGCCAACGATAACAATTCCGTATGAAAAGATACGGTTGTATGCTCTACATAATGATTATAAATCGACAACACTTCAGGCAAATGCTGTTCTTCTATCGGTGCAAATCGAATAGTACTCATCTCTAACCAACCCCTCTATTCACAAAAAATAGTGCATCATTCTTTGCTCTGATAGTTGGAATCAAATTGTTCTTCAGGCAAGTCAAATGAAGCTAACTCTTCTTGAATGCGGTTTGCCGATTAATCAGCTACAATCGCATAAATTTTGGCATCATGAAAACGTCCTTTAACATACAAGTTTTTACGCATTAAGCCTTCATATTGCATGCCGACTTTCTCCATGACTCGTGCAGAATTAATATTATCAGGCATACAACGAGCTTCGATCCGTACCAATTTCATTTGATTCCAGCCAAAGTCGATAATTGCTTTCATCGCTTCTGAAGTATATCCACGATTCCAAAATTCTCTAGAAAGAGCGTAACCGACTTCAGCTTTAAAATGTTTGGTATTCCAATTGATAAAGCCCATTGTACCGATCAAGCGCCCGGATTCTTTATGTTCAATCCCCCATTGAGAGACAGCGCCTTCTTCATATTTTCCAAGTAAAAAGGAAATAAACTGTTGGGTCTCTTCGATCGACTGGTGTGCATGCCATGTGACATAACGAGTCACTTCTGGATCAGAACCATAAGCGTACATATCTTCTGCATCGTCCATCGTAATCGGACGTAAAATCATTCTTTCTGTTTCCAGTACAGGCAAATTCCCAAAAATATCTTCGATTTTCATATGTATCTGCTCCTTCAAATTGGGATAGGTTATATGTATTTTACCATATATGTGAGTAGAGCGTTGCTAACAAATATGATCAATGTTCATACAAAAAAACCGTCCTTAAGGACAGCTCCAATTACTGTTATCATCTACATTTTCTATTAACTGCGATAACCATAACGTAGATCATTGGCTGTCACAATACCTACCAGATGATCTTGATCGGTAACAATCACACTATCATTGCGGAAATATTCAGCACGCTGCTCTGCAAGCTGTTGTACATCAGTTACATTATGATGAACATCAACAATAAGAGGCTTTTGTGTCATCAACTTCACAATTCGTTGCATCTGAAATCCATCCATGCCTGAACGTCTATTCACACGAAAGAAAAAGCGAGCACACATCACGATACCTACTGGATGATTGTGCTTATCACAGACTACAATACTTTCAGCTTCAGGATAACTGGACATGACTTTAAGCGTTTGTTCACATGTCTGCTTGGTTGTGACTTGAGGAGCACTACGAAGAAGATCAGTAAGGGTTAACGTGTCTTCAGGTGGACGACTATCTGGAAATGAAGGTATCGCCACTGCTTGCAAAGACGTAGCTTCATTTGTTCTCGCTTGTCTTAGCAGGGGCTTCAGCATCTGACTAATCATGATCGATCGCCTTCTTTCTATGATTCAGAGTATATATGAATCGTACTCTTTCAAGATTAAAGGCGATAACGAATCATGTGAAATACATGTAAATGCTATTTGGTAACATTATTACAGATCGTTTAGCGTCCATTCATCACGCCAAGATAATGTAATTGCACCATCGTCTGCTATTTTAATAGGTAACCAGATATAACGTGAATCTTTGAGGTTATCTTTTTTCCAGCGATCTCCCATATAGATAAATTTACCAGGTGCTCCTTCTACCGGAATAATATGTGTGCTTTGCGAACCAAATGTAGTCTGACTATCTGGTGCAAAATTTTTCAACGGCGCCCACGGACCAAAGATATGATCAGCTACTGTATATTTAGCAACATTCGGGTCCCAGCCAGTCGCTCCAGAAGTCACCATATAGTACTTGCCGTTGTGCTTGAACATCGCTGGTGCTTCACGCTGTGCTCCCGGGAATACACGCACATAATCTTCACCATAGACCGATTGATATTCCTGATCTCGTTCTGCTTTGCCTTCTTTGTGCCAACCTGTAATGTCGGTATAGTCATCGTTTAGCTTGGAAATATAGATCGTTAGATTCTCTTCACTGGAATAGACCAGATAAGCGGTTCCATCATCATCTTTGAATAAAGTCATATCTCTTGCCATCCCCGGTTGATCGGGCTGTCCATTGTACTCTGCATCTTTAGGTGCTCGATCCATACGGAATCCTTCTCCATATACAAAAGGACCTGTTGGTGAATCAGACAGCGCATAGCCTGCTTGAGCTTTGGCATAATTAGCAGTTGATGTCGCACTTGGCCCATCGGTATGCATCCACATAACGTACTTGCCTGTTTTTTCATTATAAATCACTTTAGGGCGTTCGATAATACGATTCGTTCCAATATCATTAAGTATGTTAGCAGTATCTGTACGTCCTGCATATAATTTAGAAATAACTGGATCATTAGTAAAATCATCTTCCGATTCAATGGCTGTTAATGCTAATCCTTTATCTTCCCAATTATAAAGGTCTTTGGAAGCATATACATGAACGCCACGTGCAGGTAAGTATCCATTGGTCTTGTCTTCCCCATACCAGTAATAGGTCTCATCTTGCTGATTGTATAATATTCCGCCTCCATGTGCTTGAATAGGTACACCATTCGTATCATTCCAGACCGCACCGGGTGTAAAAGATGAGGTATTCGCTACCTGGATTGCTGAAGAAGTATCATTTGTTGTAGATGCTGAGATCGATGCAGGCATCCATAAAGAAGTGAACAATACAGACCCACAGACAAGAGGTAGCCATTTTTTACTTATTGACCATAGATTCATTACATTGCCTCCTTTTATTTTGTATACGCTTACAAAAACATATAAAAAATATACTCCCCTAATCAGGAAGTATATTTCTCATTGTAATAAAAACCATTTTTTAAGTCAAATATCTAATAAAAGGAAAATGAATGACATATTGTTTAATTATTCGCAATCCAAGTCTCATAACGACTGTGATCATTCCACATATGTTCAAAAATAACTGACCATTTTTCCGCCAGATTAGCATCATGAATAGCGACTAACACTTCATCATTTTCTTCGCTTGATTCATCGGTATAATTAAATGAACCGACAGTAGCAATTTGACGATCTACAATTAACATTTTCTCATGCATTTTACCATCAAATGTATTGATCTTAATCGTTGCTCCTGCTTCTATTAATGTTTGAAGCGCTTTGATTTGTGATTTCTTTTCTACTTTAGTTTTATCCGTGAGAATATGCACTTGCACACCACGCTTTTGCGCATATTCCAACGCTTGAACAATTGATTCTCGTGACAAATTGTAGATAGCTATATCCAGTGTAGACTGTGCTTTATTGATTAAATTAATAATGAGCTGATCCGGCTTTTGTCCTTCTGCTGAAAAGACATAATCAATCGTTGTTCCCGGATCTGTTGGCGTACTTTGTGTAGTCGGTTCTACAGTAGGCTTGGTCGTAGATGATATATGATCTGAATTTTTTTGAAGTGGCACTGAATATACTTCAGGTGCAATCGTTTTTGAAGTGCTCGAACACGCACTCAATACCATCACTGCACTCAAAAAAGTAAAATGAAGCAAACTTATTTTATGACGTAATAAGGTCATTATGGGCAAAATCCTTTCTTTATGCATCAACTTCGATGAAAGAGATCATTCTTCTTTAATGAATACACCCTATTATAAACCAATGCTCTTTCGAATCAAAATAACACTCTAATAAATACCTTTTATCTTCCATAGATATAAAGGACTTCCACCTCTTTGGCACGAATACTATAACCATCATTCACGATTGGGAGATGATTATTAATGATTAAAGGAATCAGTCAGGCTGGACTTGGTCACATTTCACCTGAAGAATTAGTCCGTTCTGCGGCTACGTATGGATTTGGCGCTGTCGATATGAGTACGGATACATTAGTTGCTAAGTATGGATTAGAAGGAACTCAACAACTTTTGAAAGATCATCATGTCGTATTGGGTTCAATAGGCTTGCCTGTAGAATGGAGTCAGACCGAATCCCTTTTTCGTGAACAATTAACCCGTGTAGCTACAACAGCATATCAAGCTTCTTTACTTGGTTGTGAAAGCTGTTGTACATATATTTTACCTGCTACCGATGAATTACCTGCTGCTTATATGGCGCAGAGTATTGTGCGTTTACGTCAGATCGCTTCTATTTTGGATGCATATGGTATTCGATTAGGGTTAGAATTTGTAGGGCCACATCACTTGCGTACTGCTTGGAAATACCCATTTATTCATAGTGTGGAAGATACCTTAACAATGATTGATGCCATAGATCAGACTAATGTAGGCTTACTGGTCGATGCTTATCATTGTTATACAACAGGATTTACAGCGGATGATATTCGTCAATTACGTGCAGATCAGATTGTCCATGTGCATATTAACGATGCCAAAGATATTCCTATGGATCAAGTGCTGGATAATGATCGCTTATATCCTGCTGAAGGGGTCATTGATTTGCGTTCTTTTGTTCAAGCTTTGCAAGATATCGGTTATACGGGTGTGGTGGCACAAGAAATTCTCACACCAGAACCGCCTACCGATTCAATCACGTCATTATGGGAACGTTCAGAGCGTGGATTTAATCATGTATTTCAAGCTCTTTCTACGATCTGATCGTCTGTTGATTGATTCTATATATTAAGAATTTAATAAAGATATACAAAATAAGCCTCACCATCCGTCTCTTGTACTCATCAGAGATCAATGGTGGGGCTTTACAATTGAAATGTGCTTATTTTATCTATGGCTATCTATTAATGCTGTTGTTCGATGAAAAATGTGCTGTACTCTGCATATCCTATGGTATCCTGATCATCACTTGTTAATTCAAATGGCTCTATTCTTTTTTTCAAATCCACAGCAAATATGCCTACTTTGGCACCTACCCAATGCCCGGGGTGAATAGGTTCGATATGTGGAATATCAATAAAATGGCTACCATCCAGACTATAACTAAATTGAGATAACCCTGCATGCAAAATAGATACCGGAATCTGATCTTCTCTTGCGGTGCTTGCAGGTGCAGGATGATCGACTTGCTTGGTATCTAACCATACTGATACACGCAGATAGATAGGATTAGATATATGTGGTTGTGAAGGATTAACCTGTAGATCATGCAGATCTGTCTGCCAAATGTCTTCTTCAATCGGATGATCAAGCGCTTGCCCCTTAGCATCTTGATCACTATAGCCTTGTGTTAACGATAAACGGTAGTGCTGATCTTCATTCTGCTCTATCGCTAAATACGTATATGTTCGTCCAAATACAGTGAGTCCGAATTTCTCAGTCATCGATTTGGGAGCTATCTGCAATCGGGTCGTCGCTGTAAAATGGGATGAAGGTAACTTCTGTAACAACAATTGTGGAGCATCGTACAATACCGCCTTGTCCGATAATCCTACTTCACGAGATACAAATGGACACGCATATAATCGTAACTCCTGATGTTCATCATCGGTAGCATACCAGTCTGGTTGCGGATTTGCTTGCCATTGCCACTGTGATCCAAAAGTCTGAGTCGCTCCATCTAATAATTGGATCTGTTCCTCATAAAGTGAATACGGTTGCATAGATGTGATATTCGAAGCTTGATTTTCTGAAGAATATTCGATAGCTGGATTGTTATTACGAGTTACAGGCATATGCCATTGTGATACAGGTTCTCCTGCTGTCTGCCCTTGTTGATATTGTCCGATAATAGGCCAACCGTTATCCCATTGCATCGGTTGAAGATGAGTAATTCGTCCATACGCATATTTATCTTGAAAATGTAAAAACCACGACTCTCCTGCCGCTGTCTCTACCCAACTTCCTTGATGTGGTCCATTCACTTCACTATTTCCTTGTTGCAACACAATTCGATCTTCATAGGGTCCGAAAATATGGTCAGCACGCAAAACAACTTGCCAACCGTGACTGACTCCTCCCGCAGGAGCAAATAGGTAATACTTGCCTTCACGTTTGTAACACTTGGGACCTTCCATAACAGGATGAACCGATCCACCATCATACACAATTTGTCCTTCACCCAGAAGTTCACGACCATCTGCACTCATACGGAACATTTGCAATTTACTTCGAATCCCTGAACGACTATGAGCAAAAGCATGCACAAGATAAGCTTGCCCATCTTCATCCCAAAATGGACACGGATCGATCCATCCTTTGACTTTTTTCAACATATGCGGAGCAGTCCATGGGCCTGTTGGTTGTTCTGCCGAGCACATAAAGACACCTTCATCCGGCGTACTGAAAAACACCAAAAAACGTCCATTCTGATAGCGAAGACTAGGTGCCCATACCCCTTCTCCATGTCTAGGCTGATCATAATCAGACGAACCTTCTAGAAATTCTAACTTGGGCAAAATATAATGAATCAACTTCCAATGTACAAGATCTGTAGAATGAAGTAAGGGTAATCCCGGAACATGCGCAAAACTAGAAGCCACCATGTAGAAATCATCCCCTACCGCAATAGCATCAGGATCAGAGTAATCTTCATGAATAATAGGGTTCGTATAGATTTGTGGATCAGACTGTAATGTCATTGATAATATCCTCCTTCAATCTATTATGTTAACGTGTTCATTTTCACTTCTATCATACCCTGAATGCCTATAGAAATTAAAGTATAAGCTTACAAATTTAGTGATTTGAACTATAAATACGCTCTCAGTTCAATCATAAAAGCCCTTATAAATTAGACTACTTATTTTATTCAAATTAGTGGTACTGAAATGTATGTAGATGGAGCAGAATCTTTGCTATCTTAATATAAAAAAAGCGCCCTGCGATAAGCAGACGGCGCTTTTTTTATTTACTTTTATATGCAAGACATGATGCGATATGACTCAAGCAGATGTTTAGACGTATGCGTTACGTGTGTACGACAACAACGACTCTACATTCACAATTGGTATAATTTTACCATTCACTTCAAAAGCATTCGGTAAAATATCACGGCTATTTACTTCCGGGTTTTCTTTCAACTCTGATTCTTCTACAGTCGCTGTATTGTCTAGCTCATCCACTAGTAGAGCAACACGAGTACGACGAAGCAAAATCATTTTGTCTGTTTCTTTCGGTTCTTCATAAGACACAGCCAATACTTTACGCAGATTAACCAACGGGTACAATGCTCCACGAATCGTGATCAATCCTTCATGCCAATCTTCTGAAAAGGGTAACGGTGTTCCTTTTTTAGCAGTTTGAATTTCATCAATTTCATTAAAGTTAATAGCATAAGCTTGACCTGCTACATAAAATACAATCAATTCGATTTTCATAATGATTAGCTCCTCGAACAATATAATCTGACATTTGCGTATATATCCTTTATCGACCAAATGGTTCATATTCTTTACTACTTTCTCTATTCCTGTACATGTACGTACATTTCACCACAGAAAATACATATTATAGACAGGTCTATTATCTATTTTGATCTATATTCTTGAAATATGTTTAAATAAGTGCTACTATTTAGAAAATTAGTGTATGTATCAGTTTATTATTAATGTTTATATAAACTATAAATGTACGTACATATTTTTTAAATCAAACTTGTAAGCGTTACCTGAAAATAAAGCAGGATAATGCTATACCACACTTCAAGGAGACGATATCATGACCAACTTACCTGAATTCAAAAATCCGATTGTGGAACAACGAGCTGATCCGTGGATCTACAAACATACAGATGGATACTATTATTTCACAGCTTCTGTACCTGAATATGATCGACTAGACGTAAGACGTGCTCAGACGATCCAAGGATTAGCTGATGCTCCTGCGGTAACCGTCTGGCGCAAACCAGACCACGGACCGCTTAGCAACCTGATCTGGGCTCCAGAGCTACATTACATTAATGAGAAATGGTATATCTACTTCGCTGCGGCTGATGTTCCTGAACCGGTGAATGGTACATTTAATCATCGTATGTATGTGATCGAGACAGATGCGGCAAATCCATTAGAAGGTCAATGGGTAGAAAAAGGACAAATCATTACAGAGTGGGAATCTTTCGCACTGGATGCCACGACTTTCCAACATAATGGCACCCTTTATTATGTATGGGCACAACGTGATTATGATATCCCGGGCAATTCCAATCTTTACATTTCAGAAATGGAAAATCCGTGGACTCTTAAAGGTAAACAAACGATGTTGACTAAGCCTGAACTGGATTGGGAAGTAATTGGTTTCCTTGTAAATGAAGGGCCAGCTGTGCTCAAACGTAATGGCAAAATCTTTATTACGTATTCTGCAAGCGCTACCGATGAGAATTATTGCATGGGATTACTGACTGCTGATGAGAATAGTGATCTGTTAGATGTGAACTCATGGCACAAATCGCCACAACCTGTATTTACAAGTGCTGCTGAAAATGGTCAATACGGCCCCGGGCATAACAGCTTTACCCGTACTGAAGACGATCAACATGATGTACTTGTCTATCATGGACGTAATTACACTGAAATTACAGGCGATCCATTATACGATCCTAACCGTCATACACGCGCACAAGTGATTACATGGAATGAAGATGGTACACCGAACTTTGGCAAGCCTGTGCCTGATGCAGGATTTGTTCGTTCTTAAATCAAGATTTGTTTGTTCATAAATAGAGACAATGATATGGATACGGAGATGAGTGAATCATGAAGTTAAACAATATCAAATTACCAAAATGGAATTTTTGGAATTTTGGCGGATTGTTCTTTTTCTACTTTTTAATCTGGGCAGTTGTACTTGCTTTCTTACCGATCTGGTTAAAAGAAGAAGCAGGACTTGATGCTAGCCATACTGGACTTGTATTTTCAGCAATTTCGTTAATCGCTTTATGTTATCAACCGTTTTTCGGTGTGATTTCAGACAAATTAGGATTCCGTAAAAACTTATTCTGGTTTGTTGTTATTGTTGCTTTATTTATGGGACCCTTCTTTACCTTTTTATTTATTCCACTTCTTCAATATAATATCTGGGTAGGCGCGATTATTGGCGGTATTTACCTTAGTGCTGTTTTCCAGGGTGGTGTTGGGGTCGTTGAAGCGTATATTGAACGTGCTAGTCGTGCCAGTTCGATCGAATATGGTCGTGTACGTCTTTTCGGTTCAATTGCTGGTGCTACAGCGACTTTAATCGGCGGAATGATGTATCTGTATAATCCTATCAGTATTTTCTGGTTCGCATCTTGTTCTGCGGCTATATTGGGGATTCTATTGCATACAGCCAAAGTTGATCCTTCGGCAAGTGCAGCCGGTGTACCTGCGGATTCGAACGAAGCTTCTAGTGAGATTACCAAAGAACGTGTATTTTCGATTTTCAAACTTAAAAATTTCTGGTTCTTGTCTCTACTGATTGTCGGTACAGCAAGTGTGTACGATGTATTTGATCAGCAATTCCCGAACTATTATAATCAATTCTTTGCTTCTCCTGATCTAGGTACACAGCGCTTTAGTGAACTGGTGTCTTTACAGACAGCGATTGAAGCGATCTTGATGATCTTTATGCCATTTATTATTAACAAAATTGGAGCCAAAAACGGACTGTTACTTTTCGGATTATTAACGTTTGTGCGTATTTTTGGAACCGCTATCGCAACAGACACTGTCAGCTTATCATTACTTCGTTTGATTGCTGCTGTTGAAATGCCATTGTTGTTAGTATCCATTTTCAAATACATTACAAGCGTGTTCGATATCAGACTTTCCGCTACGATCTATTTGTTAGCGTTTAACTTTGCCAAGCAAGCCGCTATTGTGGTCTTCTCAAGTATTGCCGGTAACATGTACACCAGTATTGGTTTCCAAAATACGTATTACTTCTTGAGCGCCATCGTATTACTGATTACGGTGATTTCGATCTTTGGACTATCCAATGATAAAAACAAACGTGAGCCTGTAGGAAGCGTTACCCCGAAGCAAAACAAAGAACGAATGGTAGCTATGCCTAAAGTATAATGTAGCTTGATAAGCAGTATATGTAAGCGTTATTAGTAAGCGTCATCAGAACGATATAAGTTGTTGAAGGTAGATATCATAATACAAAAAAGCCTTTCAGTCTTTTACGCTGAAAGGCTTTTTTATTTTTAATTATTTAGAGAAAATTACTAATACTACATTTCATATAACATACTTTTTTTCAAAAATACTTTTGGTGATCTATATGACTGCTAAAGTTCCTTACTCAACATCTAAGCCTTTTTCCATTTCAGATCTAAAAGAATCGGTGGAATATACTTTGGACTGACAAAATCATATTGTAAATCCATATTTAATTGTCCAAGTAAAATATTAAGATCTTGATCTAATTTTAATTTCCATCGATCACTGACCACAGCCTCGTTTTGGTTTACACAGTTCATTGCTTGTTCCCAAGACATACTGAGATCGAAACTATTATTAACACTATTAATATATTCGTTGTAATTCTGTTGTTGATGAAGTTCAGTTTCTTGGTCTATTTCAGAGTCCCATACCAAATCAAAATCTGGACCATGCAAACCAGATTTTTCAATAAATTCTTTAAATTCATCAGATACAAAACAGTACTTACTTGGAAATTCAGGAATTTTAAATATTTTATTATTTGTAGTTATAAGTTCTTTATTAAAATATATTTTTTTGTAATTTGTTTTTTTACCTTTTTTTGAAAAATCAGCAATTGATTTATCTTGGTCTACACAGTCAATCACATTAATAATATTAAGAAGAAAAAATGAGTGGTTCTCATGAATAAGAGGTAAAAATTCTACTTCTCCTTCCAAAAAAATTTCAATTTTTTTCTTTGCTTCTATACCTATTACGGGTGCACTAGGAAGAAACGATGGAAAATCTTTATACTTTTTTTTGCTTCCTTCAATAAAAACTTCAAATGGTATCCACTCTTTAATGAGAGATTGACCTCGGATATTATCTAAAAAATCAATCCATTCACCTATAGTCAGTACAATATTTTTTTCACTACTAGTTATTTTCCAAATTTTCATTTTTTTCCTCTACTCTAATAGATTTTCAAAAATAAATTTCACTTTGTTTACAATATTTATATCATTATAACGAATTAATTGCATATTTAATTTACTATCACCATTATCTGTAGGGTATAGATAGATTAATATTTTATGCAACTTATACATAGACATCTATATTAATTAAAAAATTTTGTTTTCTCTATAATTTTATAACTATAAAAGGGTTGAATTTACAATTCATTTTGGTACAATATGGTTTGGTTATAAGAACCATACCAATTCAATCTAATGAACGGTTTAAAGGAGTCTACTCGTGAATAATCTAGTGAAAGAACGCTGGTATGCTGTGCTGGGTATTGCTATTGTGTTTGGTGGTATTTTGGTTATCAAAGCATTCAGTGGCGATCTGTAATTTGAACTCAACTATAACGGCTTAATGCCAACATGATGTTACTGTAGCAAAAAGAGCTTAAACGATGTCGGGAAATAATCACCCATGACATTGTTCAAGCTCTTTTTGTGTATATTTTTAGCATATATCATATATTCGGTTAGCTTGTTAGTATTGCTTGAGATTCAATATATGCTCATAATGAGTCTAATCTTATTCACTTCTTATCTTGGTTACTAGCTATGATATTAGCTTAATTTATACAATAGTTCACCTGAACGTGTATTAGGCTGTGTTGCAGATTGTAGATCATTATAATCATTAATATTGGTTACAATCACAGGTGTAATCGTCTCATATCCTGCATCACGTACTGCTTTGAGATCGAACTCCATTAATAGATCCCCGATCTTCACTGTTTCTCCTGCTTTGGCATGAGGTGTAAAATGTTGACCTTTGAGCTTCACCGTATCGATTCCGATATGAATTAACATTTCGGTTCCGGTGTCGCTTACAAGTCCAATTGCATGTCCACTTTTGGAAACAGAGAATACTGTTCCATTTACAGGTGATACAATTCGTCCTTCTGTCGGTTCGATCGCTACCCCTTTACCCATAATTTCTTGAGAAAATGCAGGATCATTGACAGCGCTAAGTGGCTTCACTTCACCAGCTACAGGGCTGAAAATATCGGTAGCAACCACTTGATGAATAGTCGGTTGGTGAATATCAATGACATTCGATGCTGCTACCTGATGACTTGTTGCAGACTGACTATTGCCTTCAGTATTGGCAACTGGAGTAGATGCAGACTCTTCTGTCTTTTCTTTAATTCCTGCAAAATAAGTAATCGCTGTTGCAGATACTAGAGCAACGACACCACCCAATAGTGCATAGATTAGTGTACTGATCGATGGGCTGATAAATGCTGCTACACTCGGTAGACCCACCAATCCGGTAATCACGTACGATTTAACATGGAAGATACCCATAAATGCTCCACCTATCGCTCCACCGATTAGAGCAGCAATAAATGGTTTTTTGAATTTCATATTGATACCATACATAGCAGGTTCCGTGATCCCCATAATAGCGGTTAAACCTGTAGAGAAGCCAAGCGATTTGGTTTGAGCATTTTTGGAACGAAGACCTACGCCTAGTGCTCCACCTGCTTGCGCCCAGTTAGCGGCAAACATCAACGGAATAATAAAGTCATATCCTAATGTTGTAATCGAACCGATAACAATCGGTGTCAAAGCATAATGCATACCTGTAATAATTAACAATGACATCGTACCACCGATTAGAATACTTGCGACAATCGACATATTTTCAAATAACCAAGCGATTCCACCGGATAATCCATTTCCGATAATAGACCCTAATGGTCCAATAGCAATCAATGTTAAAGGTACCATAACTAACAATGTAATCGTAGGTACGACTAATAATTTGAGCGATACATGAGTAAAGCGATCTACTACCTTTTCTACATAAGAAGCGATCCAGATCGCAATCACGATCGGAATAACTGTCGAAGAATATGTCGCTGCTACTACTGGAATACTAGCAAATGTTACCGCTTGCCCTGAACCCAATAATGCGGTGATCGTCGGGTGCATAATAGCGGCTCCTAAGGCTGCCCCGATATACATATTACTGCCCAGCTTACGAGAAGCACTAATCGCTAGAATAATGG
This sequence comes from Paenibacillus sp. PK4536, assembly GCF_028594455.2. Taxonomy (NCBI): domain Bacteria; kingdom Bacillati; phylum Bacillota; class Bacilli; order Caryophanales; family Paenibacillaceae; genus Paenibacillus; species Paenibacillus sp. PK4536. The sequence goes on along the minus strand of NZ_CP126313.1, from coordinate 3,415,725 downwards.
GTAAGAAGTAAAATGCTCCATCTCCGATGGCTGACAAAATAATGTAAGTAGAACTTGTGTTAGACATCCAGCCTAAGGCTACAAGGATCGCTACGATCCCTTTGATCATCCCTGCGCCGGTAATTGCAGGTAAGATCGGTGTAAACATACCTGAAATAAAATCAAACAGCGTACTGATTGGATTCTGTTTCTTTTTGGGTTTGGATGAAGATGTATTTTCAGTCTGCCCTGCTCCAGGTATCTTTTTGATTAATTCTTTGTATACATTGGCGACTTCATTTCCAATAATAACTTGAAATTGACCGCCATTTTTCATGACACCCATTACGCCGGGTGTTTGTTCCAATTGAGCTTTGTTGGCTAGATTATCATCATTCAAGTTAAAACGAAGTCTGGTCATACAATGAGTGACCTGATCAATATTACTTGTACCGCCGACTAAATCCAGTATGTCTTGTGATAATTTCTCTCTATCCATAGTAAGCTTCTCCTTTTTATATAGGGCTATTACGATTAGGATACAAAAAAACCTAAATGCCTATAAATGAGTCAGTCTACACTGACAGTACATACAATGCTTCTATAGCATATTGCATGATCATCTATCCACATTCAGGTTTTGCCTAATTAAAGTCACAATCCCATTCATTGATGTATTTACTTGTGTGAGTTGGTTCATGATACTACCCTTCTGATCGTTCTGTCTGTTCAGCCTTGGTAATCCGTTCGATATGAATCGTGAGATACAGCAATTCATCTTTGGAAAGGCTACGCTGGTGAATTTTGCTGGTGTAGGACTCAATTTTCTGTGCACATGCATAAGCGTTAGGATACTGGACTTTGACCATATCATGGAGTGAATTGTCTCCACTATCGCTTACTGTATCATGCAGTACGCGCTGTGCGAAAAACTTTAAATGCGTCAAAAAGCGGAAATAACTTAATGATTCTTCATCCATTTCAAAAACATAATGTCGGGTAACGATTCGTAGAACATCTTTGACGATATTGGTCATACTGATCGTCTCGCTCATCTCACCGTTCAATTGTGAGTTCACGAAATGGAGCGCTATAAATCCACCTTCATCTTCAGTCAGTTCAACACCTAATTTGTCTTCAATCATTTGGAGCGCTTTCATACCGATTACGTATTCTTTACGGTATAACTTTTTGATCTCCCAAAGAATCGCATTCCGAATCTCTATGCCTTGTCGATAACGCTCTATCGCAAAATGAATATGATCGGTCAGTGAGATATAAATGCTGTCATGCAATTTGCTTCCGAGTATCGTCTGCGCATATCGGATAATTTCGTCTGAACAATCTACGTATTCGATGGGAATGTCTGATAATAATGTCATCAACTTTTGTGAGACTTCCCTGCTTTCGAGCTTGAATACTTTTTCTACTTTTGTCTCATCCACCAGATCGCCAGGGTGCTTTTTGAAACCGATACCTCGACCCATGACCACCAGCTCCTGTTCAGAAGCATTGATGACTGTGACAACATTATTATTCAGCACTTGTGCTATTTTCATTCCCATCACCTTTTACTATCAAAATAGTCAAAAAGGCAAAACCAAAAATGACTTGGAGCGTCAATTTCGGTTTTGCCTGAGTAATCAGTAACAATCCGTGTTTTTGGTTTTCTGTGAATCCATAGTAACATACGCTCAAAATGTTAGCAACATTTTTTTGTAAGCACTTACTTCACTACTATGTTACAGCGAAAAGCTTTTTAATTCAAGCTTCAATCAGTTCAAACCCTGCTACTTGTACGTGTTTTACATTGGAACCAATATACACTTTGAACTCTCCAGCTTCTGCTACCCATTGCAGTCGTGCATTGCAATACTTGAGCAATTCCTCTGTGATTTCAAATTGTACTTGTGCAGTTTCACCTGGAGCTAGTGTAACTTTTTCAAATCCTTTTAGTTCTTTGACAGGACGAACCGTACTTCCGTATAGATCTTGAATATACAATTGTACAATTTCTTGTCCTGCCACTGCACTGGTATTCGTCACTTGAACCGTTGCTATAATCGACTCAGAACGTTGCATAGTAGAACGGCTTAATTCGATAGTAGAATATTCAAATTGGCTATAACTCAGTCCATAACCAAAAGGATATAAAGGATCATTCGGACCATCTAAATATTTGGAAATATATTTTTCGTGTTCATTTTCGGCAGTAACCGGTCTACCTGTATTGAAGTGATTGTAATAGATCGGTACTTGTCCCACTTGCTTCGGAAAGCTCATTGTTAATTTGGCAGACGGATTGTAATCGCCGACTAATACATCAGCAATCGCATGTCCTGCTTGCGATCCCAAGAACCATGTTTCAACAATACTATCCATATGTTGCTCATACCAATCCAGTACCAGTGGTCTACCATTGGTAAGAACCAATACCACCGCTTTACCTGATTGCTTCGCTAATTCAACAATCGCTTCTGCTAACTGTTGCTGTGGTTCAGGAATCGTAATATCCATACGTGAAGCCGCTTCACCGGACATTTCACTATTTTCACCCAGTGCTAACAAAATCACATCGGCATGACTAGCCACTTCAAGTGCTCGTTCAATTCCACCTGCAATCGATTCATTCACTTTGGAACCTTCACTGTATAGCAGACGATCTTCTTGAATCCCTTTGGCTTGTAATCCTTCTAATAGAGTGACTGTATCTGCTCCATATTTGGAAAACTGCCAAGGCCCTAACAAATCTTTGCTATCTCCGAAAGGTCCGATGACTGCAATGCGTGCACTCGATTCAGCCACATGAAGCGGTAACGTTTGAGCTTCATTTTTGAGCAAAACGATTGATTTCTGCGCCAATTCACGACTAGCTTGTAGATGGTTTTCGTTGAAATGATACTCGACTTCTTTATCTGGACGCACATAACGGAAAGGATCATCCATAATACCGATCTGATATTTATAAGTCAAAATACGTCTTACAGCATCATCTAATTGCTGTTCTTGAATCTTGTCGTCTGCTACAAGCTGTGGTAAAAATTGCTCATACGTTTGCGATACCATTTCGATATCCATAGTTGCATTAAGCGATAGACGAGCAGCTTCACTACGATCTTTCGCTACACCATGCGTGTAAATCTCTTCTACTGCACCATAATCAGAGATCAAGATACCGTCGAATCCTAATTCATCACGCAGTAAATCTTTCAAAATTACTTCACTAGCTGCAATCGGAATCCCTTGATAAAAGTTAAAGGCATTCATCACCGAAGCCGCACCTGCTTGAAGACCAGCCTGGAAAGGAGGCAAATACAAATTACGCAACATCCATTCTGAAATATCAACAGTATTGTAATCACGACCGGATTCAGAAGCGCCATAAGCAATAAAGTGCTTCAGACAAGCAATCAATGTTTCTTTGTCAAATAAACTAGCCCCTTGGAAGCCTTCTACTTGCGCTCTAGCAATAAGAGAACCTAGATACGGATCTTCACCTGAACCTTCGACTACGCGTCCCCAACGAGCATCACGTGCAATATCAACCATAGGTGCATGGTTATAGGTAATTCCTGTAGCGGTTGCTTCTTTGGCTGCGATTGCACAAGCATCACGAATCGCTTCAATATCCCAACTACAAGACCATGCCAACGGTACAGGGAAAATCGTCTGGAAACCATGAATAACATCCGCATTAAACATCAATGGGATACCTAGACGAGATTTTTCTACAGCTGTTTTTTGCAATTCAAATACACGACTACTATTAAAAGCACCTAAGATCGAACCTGTACGTCCTTGTTCCACGAGAACGTCTGCCGATTCTGCTTCGATATCGCCACCAAAAGCAAAATCAGAAGCCATACACTGACTCATTTGCCCGATTTTCTCGGCAATCGTCATTTCGCCAAGCAACTGTTCGACTCGAGCTTGAATATCTTCTGGAGTGCGCTTGATAACATTATTTTTATGATAAGGAGCAACGACGTTAATCAATTCTTCGCTTAACGATTGTCCTCTACCTCTTGTACCATCAAGCTTCATCACTCCTGTAAAAGGTAGTGAAATAAAGCCAGTAAAGCAATCTTCTTCAAATACCATTTCAATCGTAGCTTCGCCTTCTCCATGCGGCAACACAACCACACTTCCGGTAGCTTTCAACGTATTGCCTTCTACATGGATGTGCTTGATATCTAGAGCAAGTGGTAATGGCTCCATTTGCACGGTCAAAGAGTAATCCTGTGGTGTTGGCTTAGGAGACTCTTGCTGAACCTCAAATAAAAATTTCCACTTGGATGATTGTAATTGTGATGTACTGTTCCATATTCCTATCATTCGTATGCCCTCGTTTCCAATTGCTATTCTCTATTTGTATATAGTGTACTGCTCTAATGTAAGCGTTATGACATTATATTTATGGTATTATTCCTATTTTTTTAGTAAAATAATAAATACCTTATTATTCGATAATAAAAAAAGATCGAGCAAAAATGATTGGAGTTGGGCAATGATATGAATAGTCACTGGTTAAATACCCTTAAATTTATGATGAAATGTATACATATTGAGTATCAGATTCCACTTTATCTTGTAGATCAGCATGCTGTACTGATTGAAGAATACCCTGCGCAGAACTTTAACCCTTTGTATACAAGTAAAAGTGAAGGGTTACAATTATTGACCAAACATATTCAGGGCAAGTATCCGCTAATTCATGCGACGAATTTTGTAGAACAGTATCTCATTATACCTTTACATTCGTATCCAGATGCTATTACAGATGAAAATGTTAGTAGTGATGCAAATAGGAATGTTTCCGCTTCTGATCTATCTTCTACAGTGCATACTACTTCTACCACGATGGCAGGTGCACTGATCGCAGGTCCTTTTTTCAATGCGATTGTGCCGGAAGAATTGATCAAAGGCATTATTGTAGATCATCAGTTATCATTCCGTCAGCAAGATGAAGTATGGGCATTTTATAAAAAAGTTCCCTTGATCTCCAAAGAACGTATCTATAATGCTGCGGTCATGATTTATTTTATGCTGTACCAGCAAGAATTAGATATTGCCGAATTGATTCAACATAACCTGCATATTCCTGCTACGTCTATTCACCGTGTGTATTTGGACTCTATTCCACGTCTAGCTTCATCTGAATCCTTAACACATCATGAGAATGATCCAGAATACTCGACCTCGGATCGTTATCATCATAATCCAGAAATGGAACGTGTCTTTCTTCAATATATTCGAGAAGGTCGCAAAGAAGATTTGATCCAGTGGGAATTAGGCTTTCCTACTGAAAAATTAGGCGTATTGTCCAAAAAAAGCTTGTTACGTAACGAAAAAAATCTAGGCATCTGCTCGGTTACGCTCGTCACACGTGCAGCGATGGATGGCGGAGTCAATGCTGAAATTGCTTATACGTTAAGCGACTTTTATATTCAAGCAGTTGAAGAATGTGAAAATCCCGCTCAAGTGCATATGACGACTCAACGATGTAATGCTGACTTTGTGGATCGCGTACTGGAAGGTCAAAAGCAACGATATTCGCATGAAGTTAATCTCACACGTCATTATATTTTCAGCCATCTGTACGAACCGATTCATCTACAAGATTTGGCAAAAGAAACAAAGCTAAATGCTGATTATTTATCGCAGTTATTCAAAAAAGAAATCGGCTGTTCGCCTGTTGTCTACATTCAGCAACAACGTATAGATGAAGCGAAAAAATTAATCAGTCTCTTTCATTATTCACTAGCGGAAATTTCGACGTTATTGCAGTTCCATGATCAGAGTTATTTTACGAAGATTTTCAAAAGGTACACGGGGGTTACGCCGAAGCAGTATCAGAAGAATCGTACGGGTGGGGAACGGATGGGTGTGGGGGTGTTTTAGAGTTACAGCGCTCCGGGTGCGGTATTGTTCTTGCCGTCGCTTGTTGTAAATGGATACCTTGATCAACCGCTTTGCGGTAGGTATCCATTTACAAAGGCGAGCGCTTCGCTCTTTCAGAACTATATCGCTCCCTGCGCTCAGTGGAAGTTTGTAACTCTGGTGTTAGATATATTGCATCTTTTTCAGATAAAACTGAATTATATTCATTATCTTCAGCAAAAAGTCTAATGATTTAGTATAACCATAATAAATAAGTGTTTCTTGTTTGGATGTAGACACTGATTTAGCGAAGGAAAAGGAATTATCCGTAAGAAGCGTAGCGTTAGCCTTACAAGTTTTCGCAAGAAAACTACTTCGTAAGCATACACTAAGAATGGATATTTACTGCGATAGCAGTTGTTCAAAATATCCATTCTTAACAGCGATCGAGAGGATAATCCTTTTACGTAGCGTTGTCCCTTCACCGCATAAAAGAAAAAGGAAACCCTCCCCACTATCATAATCATCCGCAGACAATCACAATACCAAGAAGGATTCCCTTCATTCACTAACTATATTCAGCTCATTCAATCCATATGCAATATTAAGGACGATCTACAGGTTTGATTTTCCAAATTTCTGACGCGTACTGCCCGATCGTCAGATCACTAGAGAATTTACCAGAATGCCCAATATTGTGAATAGATTTTTTCAGCCATTCTTTACGATTACGATAAGCGAGATCAATCTGAACATGAGCTTCTGTATAGGCAGAGAAATCTTTCAATACGAAATACTCATCGTTCATATCCAGAATTGAACGGTACAAAATATCAAATTCATTATTATGATTAGTGAATGGTCCACGTTCAATCAGTTGGTTCATGACTTCTTGAATACGTGAATCGCTGTTATAGATATCACGAGCATTATAACCACCATGCTGGTAATAATCCATCACTTGATTTGCATGTAAGCCGAAAATAAACATGTTATTGTCGCCTAACATCTCATGCATTTCCACGTTAGCACCATCCAATGTACCAACGGTTAGAGCACCATTCATCATAAATTTCATATTCCCTGTACCGGATGCTTCTTTACTGGCTGTCGAGATTTGCTCACTAACATCAGCCGCCGGAATAATCTTTTCTGCTAAAGACACTGAATAATTCTCTAAGAAAAAGACATTCAGTTTGTCTTTCACATCTGGATCATTATTCACAACGTTAGCTACGCTGTTAATTAGCTTGATCGTACTTTTTGCTAAATAATAACTTGGTGCTGCTTTGGCTCCAAAGATAAACGTACGTGGAACCATATCCAGTGATGGCATAGCTTTGATCTGATGGTACAGGTGAATAATATGAAGAATATTCAAGAACTGCCGCTTGTAGGCATGCAGGCGTTTAACCTGTACATCAAAGATCGAGTCGGTATTTACTTTAACATCGTATTTTTGCTCAATATACGACGCTAACTTTTGCTTATTATTCAGCTTGATCTGAGCTGTCCGTTCTTGGAAGCTAGCATCTTCGCTATATTTCAAAATGCCAACCATTTCTTGTGGATGCGTGATCCAGCGTGTACCGATCGATTCACTAACCAACTGAGACAATTCAGGGTTAGCATGCATCAACCAACGACGATGCGTAATCCCATTTGTTTTGTTATTGAACCGATCTGGATATAGCTCGTAGAAATTTTTCATTTCGCGTTGCTTCAGAATATCGGTATGCAATGCAGCTACACCATTGATACTATGACTACCTGCAATCGCCAAATGTGCCATTTTCACTTGATCATCAAAAACAATCGCCATGTGCGCTACACGATCAGGATCGTTTGGATATTTATCCATCAACATTCCGCAAAAACGAGTATTGATCTCTTCAATAATCATATACACACGTGGTAATAGTTCACGTACCATATGAGTCGGCCATTTTTCTAAAGCTTCACTCAAAATCGTATGGTTTGTATAGGAGACCGTTTTCGTCACAATTTCCCATGCGGTATCCCATCCATAGCCCTTTTCATCTAATAAAATACGCATGAGTTCAGGAATAACCAGTGTTGGATGCGTATCGTTAATATGAATGGCTATTTTTTTCGGCAATTCTTCGTAACTAAGCCCTAATTTATCATAGGTACGCAGAATACTTTGAAGACCAGCAGAGCAAAGGAAATACTGTTGCTTCAAGCGAAGCAGTCGTCCTTCATATTGGGAATCATCAGGATACAAGAACTCGGAGATCGACTCTACCGAACGATTGTAATCCAGATAGCTGTAATAGTTGCCTCCTGAAGAAGAACTACGACTTGCCATCTCACGCATTGGTTCTGCACTCCACAGACGAAGAGTATTCATGTGGGAAGATTCTTTGTTACCTTTGTATCCGATCACCGGAACATCGTAAGGAATCGCCCAGACACCCTCATAATCATGAAGAGAGAATTCAAGTTCGCCATCTTTTTCATGAACTTGAACATTACCACCAAAGCGAACTTCTACTTTACGGTCGTCACGACGGACTTCCCATTCGTTTCCTTTTTGTAGCCAGTTATCTGGTAATTCAACTTGATTACCATCCACTATTTTTTGCTCAAATAAACCGTATTTATAACGAATACCACAGCCATGCCCTGCATATCCCAGAGAAGCTAGTGAATCCATAAAGCAAGCAGCAAGGCGGCCAAGACCGCCATTACCTAGACCTGCATCTGCTTCTTGTTCTTCTATTTCAGAAAGAGAAACCCCTAAGTCTTCCAGACCTTCTTGTACAATTTCAAGGACACCCATATTGAGTAGGTTATTACCTAGTAGACGTCCTATCAGAAATTCAAGTGATAGATAATAGACTTGCTTTTCTTCATTATCTTTAAATTCGCGGTTCGTTGCTGCCCATTCTTTTCCCGCTGATTCACGGATCATGCGACTTAGAATCGTATATACATCTTCACTTGATACTTCTTCTAACGTTTTTCCTAATTTGGACACTACATTATCCTGAAATATACTTTTGAATGACTCTTTGCTTGTAAACAACAGGGCGTTCCTCCTCTATTCTATTTCTATTCTGTATTTAGACGGAAGTGCTCTTCGCTGTAACGTATGGTTTTATCACATCACCAATCAATGTGCGATCACCTGAAATGCGAACATCTTTATCCAAGATAACATTTTCCAGAACAGCGCCTGCTTCGATTGTACATTTTTGCAAAATAACCGAATTGACAACACGTGCGCCTTTTTCCACTTTAACTCCACGGAACAGAATACTATTTTCAACTTCTCCACCAATAATACATCCATTTGCCAAAAGTGAATTGGTCACTTTAGCGCTTTCTAAATACTTGGTTGGTGCTTCGTATTTAATTTTCGTCTGTACTGGTTTTTCATGGAACAATTTCATATAGTTATCCGGGTTCAATAGAGCCAGACTGTTTTTGTAATAACTTTCCACTGAATTGATGACTGCATTGTAGCCTGTATATTCATAAGCTGCAATTTTCAGACCATTCGGATTGTGCTGAATCACATCACGGAAGAAATAGCTTTTGCCATGAGCGATAGAGTAACGAACTTGATCCAAATACAATTCTTTATCCATAATAAAGATTTCTAGATAAACATTGCTGTGATCACGTTCATGGTGAAAACCGGACACATATCCATTCTCATCTACTTCTACACGACGACATGGGCCATGCTCTGGTTCCAATTCAGCTATTTTTTTGTAAACAACAGTGACATCAGCACCTTTTTCTTTGTGATACTTGTAGACTTCATTGAAATCTACTTTGTTCACATGCTGTGTTCCACTGTTCACTACGATATCACCAGAACTGCGATGGAAATAGTCCATATTATTATGAATATGTTGCAGATCCCCAAGTGAAGTGTCGGTTGGATCATGCCAATCCGGTGGCAAAATAAAGAGTCCGCCCCGTTTACGATCCAAGTCCCACGGTCTACCTTCGCCTAGATGATCCATCAATGAACGATATTTACGACGAACAAATAATGCGATATCTTCCATACCTGCATACATCATATTTGATAAAGCAAAATCGATCAGACGATAGCGTCCACCAAATGGAACGGCTGCACCGCAACGGAAATATGTTAATTCATTTAATTGGTCTAATTCATGATCCAGGTTGATAACTCCTACGAAGCCCTTCATTCCCATCACCGTCCTCTATATTATAATGACTCATTCGTTATTAGTAAGATTTCGCTCTCATCTTCACGATCCACACCGATTTGTGTGCCATCTGGTAATACCATACCATCATCAATAATCGCGCGGTGAATACGGACATTTTTACCTATTTTAACATTAGGCATAATAACAGAATCAGTAATCATACTACCTTCGCCGACTTCCACGCCAAAGAATAGAACTGAATGATTAATTTCACCATGTACAATACAACCTTCGTTAATAATGCTATCACTGACTTTAGCTTCAGGTGCAATGTATTGAGCAGGCTGATTCGGGCTACGTGTGAAAATACGCCAGTTTGGATCATTCAAATCCAATTCCGGATGTTCGGATAACATGTCCATATTGGATTCCCATAGACTTTGGATTGTACCGACATCTCTCCAATAGCCTTCGAATGGATAAGCGTACAATGTTTTGTCATCATCTAATAGTAAAGGAATAATATCTTTACCGAAGTCATAAGAAGATGTTGGATTCGTCTCATCTTGAATTAGATAAGATTTAAGCACATCCCATTTGAACAAGTAAATTCCCATAGAAGCAAGAGTACTTTTTGGATGTTCTGGTTTTTCGTCAAACTCGTAAATTTTAAGATCATCATCTGTATTCAGCATACCAAAACGGCTTGCTTCTTCCAGCGTGACATTGACTACAGAGATGGTGCAATCTGCGTCTTTTTCTTTATGGTAATCCAGCATTTTGCCATAATCCATTTTGTAGATATGGTCACCGGATAAAATAAGAACGTGTTCAGGATCGAATCTTTCCACGAAATTAAGGTTGCGATAGATCGCATCTGCTGTTCCTTGATACCAGCTACTACCTTCTTCGCGTTCATGTGGCGGCAATACAAAGACTCCACCATTTTTGCGATCCATATCCCAATCGTTACCAACACCTATGTATGCATGAAGGACCATGGGTTCATATTGTGTCAATACACCTACTGTATCAATACGTGAATTGGCGCAATTACTAAGAGGAAAATCGATAATACGATAAGTACCACCAAAATATACGGCTGGCTTTGCCAGGAATCTTGTTAGACCTTTGAGTCTTTTGCCTTGACCTCCGGCAAGCAACATTGCTACTACTTCTTTCTTACTCATGGAAAAGCCCCCTTCATGTGATTATCATATAATTTGCAGAGACATGTAACGCTAAGAATCAATGAATCATTTAACGATACCCTTGTATTCCAAAAAAGAAGGAGACCGCCTATTAAGGCATGTTGCACCTATAAATACTACAGATTTTCCTTAAAAACAATACCAGCTATGTTCTGCGCACGGCACGCTTCTACGAATTCAGAAGAAGCTACTATTAGACTGATATCTTCGTTCGAACGAACGAGTCCATGACCTCGAAGCCCATCCGGTTGAAAAGCCACCGAAATGTAATGTACTGGACTTCCATGAATACCCGGAAGTAGTGGAATATGTACAGATTCTTCGGGATCAAGACAATTGATAACGGTCAAAATATTGAGCACCTGAAATCCATTCAGCGGTGTTCCGTTCACAGTGACTTCTGCATCTACCAATTGCACATCTTTATCTGCATATTGTCGAATCACATTAGCTAGCCTGGGTCCGACCAAATCTGGACCGTCGCTCATAAACCAATCAAAATGCATTAAGTGATTAAGATCGATATCTCCTTGCAAATGGAACTTTGGCGTCTTCGCCCAATCTCGTTGAGGTGTGCCTTTTTTGAAACTCAAATGATCCGGCGAATCATTGAAATTGTACTTAAACCAATAACGATCCGGGTATACATTCGCTGGTGATAGGATATAGCACATACATATCTCTTCCTTTCGGGATCGGCAGACCATTCCATACTATAAATGAATGATAGATTTACCTCATTACTTGATTATAGTATCTATTTCTACACATAGGGTAATTCTCCCTGCTTACTGTTCATATTACCTTACCCTTTTACACGTTGTATGTGAAAATCCTTCGTCTGCCAATCTCCCGGCAAAATATATATACCCGAAAATGTGCATTTCGCCACTTTTAAGTGATTACGATTTTGTTACAAGCTGGCTTATTGCTATTTTATACCAGTTATAACACAATTGGATACTAGCAATTCTATTCTGCTATTATTTTAGATAAGTAGCCGCTATTTCACAGATTTTGCGATTGGATAAAGTAATCTCATCTCGCCTTGGAATAGGCTCCCAGCGTGTGACATCATCTAGCCATGTACGTGGTAAATCGACAGGACTTTCTGCTTGCCAGCGTTCTAGCCAGACCTCAGGTAGTGATAGTAATGGCTCTTGATCAATCTGTTGAAGTAGTGGATGGTTGCTCATTTCAAGCCATAACAATGACCACGCTCTAGGCACCACACGCCAGATATCATATCCACCACCACCAAGGGCTACCCACCGTCCTTCGCACCATTGATGAGCCGCTTCATGGATCATACGAGGCATCTCCCGATAGATCTGCATCGAACAATGCAAATGAGACAAAGGATCAAGTGCATGAGCATCGCATCCATGCTGACTAATAATGAGATCAGGACGAGCACGTTCTAACACTTGATGCAGTGTTGTCTCAAAACATTCTAACCACGAATCATCTTCTGTATACGGTTCAAGGGGTAGATTGACTGTAAATCCAAATCCTTCACCTGCACCTCGTTCTTCAACTCTTCCTGTTCCCGGAAATAAATACTTACCGGTCTCATGAATCGAGTACGTGAATACATCAGGATCGGTATAAAAGCACATCTCCACTCCATCCCCATGATGCACATCGGTATCAATATAGAGGACTCTAGCTCCATAAGCTTCTCGTACATGAGCTATAGCAAGTGCCGCATCATTATAAATACAGAAGCCTGCCCCTTTCTGTGGCATCGCATGGTGCAGTCCACCGCCCAAATGAAGCGCATGTGTCGCCTGACCATCCATCACCATCTGCGCCGCAGTTACCGAGCCAGCAGCAATCGACAGCGCACTCTGATGCATACCTGCAAAGTAAGGAGTATCGCCTTGATGAAGACCATATTGTGCAGCATGATCCATCGCTTTTGTGGCAGGATGTTCTACACTTAGTTGCTTTACAACATCGATATATTCAGGAATATGAACTTGTTGTAACAAATGATGATCGGGCAGTTCAGTCGGCACAAAGATTTGGTCTATAGACAAAGCATCCACTTGTTGCAACAGATCACGAGTCAACGTTAATCTACGCTGATCAAATGGATGATTCTGATGAAAAACATATTTTAGACTATCAGGATGATACATATATGCTGCTTTGTCCATCTATCGATTCTCCTTTCTATCGCTCCTAATTAGTACATAAATCGCTGACGGAATCGTAAGCGATCAAATGCTTCTACAGAAGATTGCGGCACATATTTACCTACACGTACCATAAGACAATTGGCAGGATGAGAACATATTTCAGGATCATCTGTCGCGAACCAGACCATATCTACATTTTTCATTAACTGCTCCATCATTTTGCGATAATCCCAGACACTAAGCCCTGTACTTTCAAGATCCCAATGCCAATAGTATTCTGTAGTGAATACAATCATATGATCCAATTGCTCTTCTCGAAAAGAAAGCTGGATCAATTTCTTAGCAATGTCTAGTCCGCGATAGTCATTAGCTACTTCAACTGCACCTAGCTCGATCAAATCTTCCATATTTCCTTCAGACCATCGTTCATATTCATCAGCATAATGAAAAGTAACATAGCCGACGATCATATCACCGTCACACGCCATAATAATACGTCCTTCATCCAATGCCGCAATTTCAATCAATGCTTCCCACTGTTCAGGTGGACGACGAAAAGCATCAAGTTGGGGATGCATCTGCTTGGTACGAATATGTTCTGGAGAGACGGGCCCTTCTAATATTAATGTACACCGAGGAGACACCAGTGTTTCCGTTTGTGGGATTTTCAAATGCTCCATACTGAGATTCCTTTCTGTATTAGAGTATTGAATAGGTTATGTTTTATTGTGTATTTATTGATAACGCTTTCTTTATAGTTTTGATTATACCGACTTTTGCAGTAAATGTATGTGTCGATCTACAAAGAAAGACCTTCTTAGTCATTAAGAAGGTCTGCTCTATATCTATATTGAATATATTATGATTTAATTTCTGTAGCCAACTTGCGATTGGATAGTGTTGTAGCTGACTTCGGCACATTCACTCGACCTACGATGTATTTACCTATTTTCATCCGATTCAATATATTAATCGTTAGATACGAGCAAGCAATCCCTCCGATAAATAACAAAGGAATCTCCAAATATCCTAGTGACCAATGAAAAGATTCCACAGCGAGATCCATCATTTGTAGATAGAACCAATGTAACAAGTAAATGCCGAATGAATACTGACTAATCGCAGATAAGATAGGTGGCATTTTTTTTACATGACGGAACGCTAAAAAGAGTACAAAAATCAATAATACTGTGAATAAGATCATGTCCATTCGTTTTGAGCCAAATCCAAAACTAGAATATACATTATTGTACAGAATCAATGCAATCGATACAGGTAATGCGGCATAGATCCATACTTTGTATTTTTCAATATACTGCATAAAAGTCTGATAATTTTTACCGCAATAATAAGCAAGTGCAAAGTAAAATACCCAACCTGTAAATGGCATCCAGTATCCTCGATCCCAAATATAGGCAATATACTGATTATTGCTAGGCGGTGCTACCAGATTAAAGAAAGCCAAATACCCTACATTCACTACTAGCGATATCATAAGTACCCACTTCGCTGAAAAGCGGTCTATATATTTGTTAAACAGTTGATGTAGAATATAAAACTGGAAAATAACCAATACAAACCATCCGTGATAAGCTCCCAGTAAATTAAATACAACTAGCTTGGGAATTGACCATCCATTTAGAATACCCGACATGATCGCATAAAAGACAGCCATACAAGCAAATGGAATCAATAGAAATTTAATTCGTTTACTATAGAACTGCTTAGGCAAATGATTGGGATACGAATAAGCTAAGACTAATGCGGATATAAAGACAAATGTAGATGTCCCAAACGAAAGCAGTCCAGCCAGAGTCCACAGTCCAAATTGAATTGCACCTTCTGTGCTTTCACCTGTAGTGAATTTGATCGAATGTAATAATACAACACTCATACAAGCGATAGCTCGGATCATGCCTACCTCGCCAATCGTTTGCCTGGGAGAAATGGTACTTTGTTTCATTACGTGATAAACCTCCTTTTAAGTTAAAAAGTATAGTTAATGCTTAAGATTTCTAGGTACACATCTCTCCTTTTAATCTGCTTGACTATTAGGGTAGACATCGAATACTGGTTCTAAAAGAACTCAATCACTAGCATAATTATTCGTTTTGAATTATTATGTTCGTCTAAAATAGTTAAGTTATTCAATACGAATCATTTTCATTCGTTATATATTACTACAAAGTTGTAATCTTTTGTAGTCAAAATGTAAATTTATGATTTTTTTCATGATTATGATGTAAAAGTGATTTGTAAAGAAAAGGATATTTCGCTATGCTATACTACAGGAAAATATAAAATTGAACAATTTGTGAAATCGTAGTATTGTTTTTTGTAAGCGCTATATATGGTAATCGCAACACAAGATCGTATCTCAGTAATCATGGAGGTCATTATGGGAAAAGATAACGTGGAAACTATTGCTGTAGAAGCTACACAAGCCAATATGATGGATTATGAAGAAGCCAGTCGTACATTTGACTGGGCTGATGTAGAAAAAAGGTTCTCGTGGCATGAATCGGGAAAAGTGAATTTGGCTTATGAAGCGATAGATCGTCATGCTACTTCTGGACGTGGTGATCATATCGCTCTTCATTACAGTGATGCAGTACGTAGTGAATCGTATACTTTTGAACAATTACGTCAAGAATCGAATCGTGCTGCTAATATGCTTCGCCAACTAGGGATCGGTAAAGGTGATCGGGTCTTTATTTTTATGCCGAGAACACCTGAACTGTACTTTACACTACTCGGTATTATCAAAATCGGTGCAGTTGCAGGGCCTTTATTTGAAGCTTTTATGGAAACGGCAGTTAGAGATCGCTTGGCAGATAGTGGTGCTATCGCTATTATTACAACCCCCAAATTGGTTGAACGGGTTCCAAGTGCTGATTTGCCAGAACTTCAACATGTGATTCTTGTAGGGGAAGCAGCAGAAATTACTGCTCCTTATATTGATTTTGCCCAAGAAATGAGCAAAGCTTCTACTGAAGCAGAGGTCGAATGGGTAGATCTTGATGATGGTCTAATCCTTCATTATACTTCAGGCTCTACAGGCAAGCCTAAAGGCGTGTATCATGTCCATCGTGCGATGATTCAACAAGAATACACCGGACGGATTGTACTCGATCTTCAAGCGGATGATGTGTATTGGTGTACTGCTGACCCGGGTTGGGTCACAGGAACGTCTTACGGTATTTTTGCACCGTGGTTAAATGGAGTGACTAACATCGTGCGTGGAGGACGATTCAGCCCGCAAGATTGGTATGAGACGATTGGACGCTATCAAGTGACCGTCTGGTATAGTGCGCCTACTGCTTTCCGGATGTTAATGGGAGCTGGAGATGAAGTTGTTCAGCAATATGATCTCTCTTCACTTCGTCATGTATTAAGCGTAGGCGAACCGCTGAACCCTGAAGTTATTCGCTGGGGTTATCGTGTCTATGGTCAACGGATTCATGATACATGGTGGATGACAGAGACAGGCGCACAGCTTATCTGTAACTACCCACGTATGGATATCCGACCTGGTTCGATGGGTCGTCCGATTCCGGGCGTAGAAGCAGCTATTATTGATGATGCTGGTAATATCCTTCCTCCTCTACGAATGGGAAACTTGGCGATTAAGACACCATGGCCTTCGATGATGTACAAAATCTGGAATAATCCTGCCAAATTTGAAGAATATACACGTATTCCGGGATGGTATATCTCAGGGGATTCTGCTTATATGGATGAAGACGGATACTTCTGGTTTCAGGGACGGATTGATGATGTTATCAATACCTCTGGTGAGCGTGTAGGTCCATTTGAAGTCGAAAGTAAACTGGTAGAACACCCAGCAGTTGCCGAAGCAGGAGTTATCGGTAAGCCTGATCCTGTGCGTGGTGAGGTTATCAAAGCCTTTATTTCGCTTCGAGAAGGTTATACAGCTACCGAAGAATTGAAGCAAGAGATCACTCGTTTTGTCAAAGAAGGATTATCTGCTCATGCGGCTCCACGTGAGATTGAATTCAAAGACAAACTTCCCAAAACACGCAGTGGTAAAATTATGCGTCGTGTCTTGAAAGCTTGGGAGTTAGAATTACCTACGGGTGATTTGTCGACTATTGAAGATTAATAGAAATGCTTAATAGCTGAAGTACAGCATCTGAAGTAGACTCAATTCGTAATATCCAAATAGATAAGATCAAAAAAAACCGCCCCTTTTAATCAAGAGGCGGTTTTTTGATCTTATTTTTGTAGTTCTTGTTTTACCGAGTCAATCATTTCAGCTAGCTTTTGAATAGGTAACGGCTTAGATAGAGCACCGTTCATGCCTGAAGCTGAGATCTGTTCCTGATCATCTTTGAATACATGAGCTGTTAAGGCAACAATAGGAATCATTCGATTCTGAATCGTACTGGAATGGCGAATCTCATCTGTAGCTTGAAGCCCATCCATTACAGGCATTTGAATATCCATCAGTACCAGATCATAAGTCGAATCTTTTTCTAATGCACGAACAGCTTCTAGACCATTTTCTGCAAATTCTGCGCGATGCCCCAGCTTTTCTAACATACGCATCGTAATAAGACGGCTAATCCGGTCATCATCAGCTAATAGTATTTTTAAGCTATTAGGGTTGGATTCAGCAACCATATCTTCTGGTGGTTCGATATCTTGTACTAAAGGCGTGTATTCTTTGTTCATCCCTTCACTCGTAGACGTATGAGCATAACCCATTGGAATCGTAAATTGGAAAATTGTGCCGATTCCCGGATCACTATCCACCGTGATCTGTCCACCCATTAACTCAACAATTTGCTGACTAATAACAAGTCCTAGACCTGTCCCACCAAATTTGCGAGTCTGTGAATCATCTACTTGACTGAAACTTTTAAATAATTTAGGCATGTCTTTTTCTGCAATGCCGATACCTGTATCTTTAACTTTAAAATGAAGCATCAACTTATCTTCAGATAATTCTTGTCCTTCAAGTGAAATCTTTACCGAACCTTCTGCTGTAAATTTGATAGCGTTACCAATCAAGTTATTCAGCACTTGCTTCAGTCGGTGCGGATCTCCTAGCACGATTTGAGGTACACGTTTACCGATATGAAGAAGCAAATCAATCTTTTTCTCTAACGCTAACGGACGATGCGCTTTGATCGTAATATCCATCAACTCATGAATATTATATTCGATATTTTCAAGATTCATTTTTTCTGCTTCGATCTTAGAGAAATCCAGTACATCATTAATTAGTGTTAATAATGTCTCTGCACTATTTTGAACAATTTTCATATTATCGCGTTGTTCTTGATCAATCTCACTTAACAAGATCAATTCGGTCATTCCGATAATACCGTTCAATGGTGTGCGGAACTCATGACTCATATTAGCGATAAAACGGCTTTTCGCACGATTAGCAGCTTCTGCTAATTCGGCTGCACGTTTGGCTTGTTGCTCCGCTGTTTTGCGATCTGTAATATCAAATTGAATTCCTACAAAATAATGGCATTCACCATTTCGATCAAAAATAGGATCTAAATTAATTTCATTCCAAAAAGGAGTTCCATTCTTTGTATAATTCAAAATCTCGATGACAGCAGATTCTTGTTTATTCAATGCTTCACGAATCTTTTTAACCGCTGCTGGATCGGTATCTACCCCTTGTAGAAAACGACAGTTATATCCGATCGCTTGGTTTTTAGTGTAACCTGTCAATTCTGTGAAATGACTATTTACAAAAACAAGCGGAAAGTCTCTTCTTCGTGCATCTGCAATCGTTACAGAAGATTTTAAATTCTGTACTACATACTCCCAGTCGACTGCTGCTGTTTTAGGATTTATATTCATGGTGCCTCCCAAAGATTTATGTCAAGTTCATCCATTAGTTATATCTATCATATAATTATAGCTAAATTTAAACAAGTAGAAGGATATTCAAACTTTTTATTATAATAAAAAAAGTACTGATTAGCGAGTAACCTCTGCTGATTCAGTACTTTTCATTCTAGTTTATCTCATTTGTTCTAATATTGTGACTCCATAAAAAATCTACCTTTTAATACGTTGTCCCATACTACAGACTGAGCAGATTCCGATAATGAAGATTGAATCGATTTTTTCATTGTAGCTGATGTTGGTGCTGGCTCAATCATTTTGATATTGGCTTGCTTATTATTCGCATCGAATTGCAATAGTTGTCCTGATTGTTGCCATGATTGCCACACAGGTAATGCCCCGCTATGAATAGGTTGATCATGCAAGAAATGACGAATATATTGACGGTAACGATGCATCAATTGTACTCTTCCTGCTTGATTATCTTCTTTGTAAAATTGATCTTTAAATAATAATCCATAATTACTTTGCGCAAAGTTACCACTTAAGAAGTCCATATCTACGCCATGAGTAGCTGCTAGGTATTTGGCAGGTGCTTGTAATCCATCTACATCGGTTCCCCATGCAAAACGATACACATAGATCGGTAATGCTTTACTATCTTGGGTAAATGTATTCGCTACTTGATCGGCATTAAACGCGGAATATAATTGACTTCCATATTCGGTCGCTTGCCAGAACTGCTTCTGCTCTGCTTTGTCCCATGTATTTTTGGTAAAATGGTCGCTAAACTGAGGATCATAAGCAGCAAACACATTAAACTCATTTTTCATACTACCAATTAACATCGGTACACGATTGTATTTGCCACTTTGTACCACATCGAATCCATTTTTCGGTAGAACATATCCATCTGCAAATAAATGCGGAAATTCAGACATTCGAATCATAACGCTACCTACAGCTTGAACCAGTTGCTTACTATCCAGTGAACGTAGCGTTTGTTGTAATGTAGCAGCATCTGTTTCTTTAAGATACGTGAGCGCTTCACTTTCAGTAGCAGCTTTACCTGCTTGAACTAATACTTTCGCTAATTGAGTATTGGAATAAGCTTGTCCTTCCGCTGGTGTAGCTGTGGTCATTCCTCCGCTTAAAGGCATCGCTTTGGTAAATAATCCTTTGGCTAGTGGCGAAATGACTAATGCTAATACATCGCGCGCTCCGGCAGACTGACCGCCTAATGTTACATTATTGGCATCACCGCCAAAGCTACCAATCTGCTGCTGTACCCATTTCAAGGCTGCAATCTGGTCTAATAGCGCAAAATTGCCTGAATCTTCTGCTGGATCGCCACTTTGTATTGCTTTGTTATGAATCCATCCTAATAAGCCTAAGCGATAATTCACAGTCACAACAACCGAGTCCGTGCTAGTAGCTAAAGACTGCGCTTCCAGAGCAGCCGAACTTCCTGTTACATTTCCCCCACCATGCAAAAAGACAAGCACAGGCAGGTCGGTTGCAGACGTATGTGGTCGATAAATATTAAGATATAGACAGTCTTCAGCACCAACGACTTTCCCATCTACTAATTGAGTACAGATTTTGCCTGCTTGGAGAGCATTATAATGCTGGGTTGGAGATGATGCGATCGGTTGAGGTGCTTTCCAGCGTAAGTCTCCTACAGGAGCTTGAGCATAGGGAATACCTGACCATACTAATGTATTATTGTTACCTGCTTGTAACCCTTTAAATATACCTACACTTGTAGGTTGATTTACATTTTCTTCATATTTGTAGTTCATCGTATCACTCTTTGTTTGGTTAGATTGAACGGCTCCTTCTACGATACCGTTGTTAGATAATATACACATGAATACAAGCAACCACAACCATTGAACTTTTTTCTTCATCATTTGAATACCTCCTTGATTGGCAAATCGTTTGATTTATAGATGTATACAAAGAAAAGCACTAGCTCTATAGCTATGTAGATCAAGATGAACGTAAAAAAACCTAATCCAACCACAGAGGATACACAGTAATGTGTTCTTCTATCGTCAAATTAGGTTTTGCCTGCTAGAGCAGTAACAATCCTTTATATTACAGGTAGTATACACTCTTTTGGTAACGCTTACAATATATTTTGTCGAAAATAGTAAAAACTTGTTTTCTTTACCTTACTTAAGGCAGAGAGAACAAGTTTTTACTATCTTGATCTATGAACTAATCTACATTCTTTTGAACTATTGCAAAACACGGCGAGCCGTTACATAGTGCTTCACCCAATAATCAAGATCTAGATTAGAAATAGCGATACCGTCCAAACTCACACTATTATGAACTAGCTTGTTATCGCCAGCGTATATGCCTACATGAGAAATCACATTTGGATCTCCACCTGAGAAGAAAAGTAAATCTCCTTTTTGCCATTGTCCACGTTCAACTTCGATGCCTACATTTTTCTGATATTGTGTTCCCCAAGCCAGATCAATACCTGCTTGTGCGAATACATACCGTGTAAATGAAGAGCAATCAAACAATGTAGGTGCTTCATTTTTGCCATAACCATAATGCGTAATTCCTTGTAAAGCTAATGCACTACCCAGAATAAGATCAGCAGTCGCTTCATCCAAAGGTGACCCTGTTGCTAGTGTAGGTGGTGGTGTAACCGTTACAGGTGGCTGGAATGGCACATCATCCACTTCTGGAATTGCATCTACAGGTAAGCTTGTAAGCACAGGTGTAGCTGAAGCTGGTAACGTATACGATACGTAATCTGTCGATACATAACCGATGGTGCCTGTATTATCTTTGATTTTGATCCAAGAAGCACTGGGTTGTTCCAAAGCTTTGAACGTTTCACCGACAGGCATCACTCGTAATACAGCACTACCTGTTTTGGGCTCTGCTCTAAAATTAACACCCCGTTCGATAATGCCTGTACCTGGATCATTGGTACGAGGTACTGTTGTCACGGGTGGTGTACTTGGCGATACGGACGCAGGCGCACTAGCTTGCGTGATCGTTGGTGTATCTTTTGGTGTCTGAAGCTTAGAAGACGATTGTTCTTGACTGGATACTGTATTGGTAGACGTTGTTGGTGTACTTATCGTCTCAGCGTCTGCTGGCTTAGGTGTATAGTTGATATAACTTGCCGATACATAGCCTGTTTTTACGCCTACTTTGACTCGTAACCAATAACTATTTACTTCTCGAAGTATTTTAATATTCGTTCCAGGTTGGAGTGTACCATACACTGTACTATCTGCTGACGGACCTGAACGGAAGTTAACTGGCAGATTCACTTTGCCTACCGGTACAGGCGTTGCTGCTGCTTCCATCATTTGAGGCGTAGAAGTGAGCAACACAGCCGCTGTCACCAGAGTAATAAGATTTCGTTTCATAGATGCCCTCCTTGAAAATTCTGTTGCGATTGGTCTGATGTCTCCTGATGTGTAGAGTCTATGTATTAACCACAAAAATGACAAGTTCGTCATTAGTTTACCGTGGTTAATTACCACTCCATCTTAATAATGAAACAGTAGCGGTCGAATACATTTCCAAGATAACGTTATTCTACCCCTAAATATTCTTTAATACCTGCTACAACAGCTTCTGCTAATTGTTCTTGAAAGGCATCGGTATACATTAAAGCTTCATCTTTCGGACTACTTAAATATCCAGCTTCGATCAATATAGCAGGCATTTTCGTCTCGCGTGTCACATGAAGACTCTTCTGATGAATACCACGATCCGATAATCCTAGAGCTGCTACCACATGTTTATGCACGATTTGTGCAAGACTCAAGCTACTTGTACGGCTGTAATACATTTCTGTACCACTTGGAGAAACAGCAGAATCTGTACTATTTCCATGAATCGATACAAATACATCGGCATTCAGATCATTGGCAATCTTCACACGATCTGGCAAAGTAGGATAACTATCATCACTACGTGTTAACACAAAATCGATATTCGGCTCTTGTTCTAATAAAGCTTGAATTTTGAGTACGACTGGCAATGTAAAGTTTTTCTCATATCGTCCTGTCAGACTGATTGCACCTGAATCTTTACCACCATGACCTGCATCAATAACGACTAATTTCTTGCCATCTTTCCCTGGTCCAGAACCGGGTGTGACAGGGACAGCCGTCGAAGGTGTATCAGTTGGAGTCGTATTCGGATCGTTATTAGGATCAGAAGCAGGAGATGTTGAACCGTCTGGATTAGTGACTACAGGATCGGTAGACGTATTCGGATTACCTGATACCTGTGTGTTTCCGTTATTGGTGGTCGTTCCTGTTCCATTGTTGATTGTAGATGCTGGTTTAATTGCACCATCTAATTCGACAATGACTACACCTTTATTGTTATTGATCACTTTGTATTTCTGTGCGTTATTCAGATCCATCACGACACGCACTGTAGATGGTGCATTACTAAATAATGAATAACGGATACCTGCTACATCTGGATCACCTGCTACATCGACTTTTCCTACATTACCTAGATTCATTACTTTTCCATTTAAAAATGAATCTGAAAAAGCAGTTTTCGGTAAATCAAGCACGATACGATTCGGATTCGTCAGTGCGCTGTATTTAGGTGATGCTGTTCCATTTAACGTCACTGTTAAGCGACTATCACTAAAGCTAATCGCTTGCAAAGCAGAAGCATTGGTTGTATCTGCTGGTGTTGTCGTATCTGGAGTCTTATCAGGTACAGAAGGTTCTATTTTTTTAGGTGTAGTTAGAAAAACCGTTTTGACTGTATTGTCCCATTTGACTGTTGTTCCTGTATTTTCACTGATAAACCGAAGCGGAACAAGCGTTGTTCCATTTTGCAATAAAGGCGCTTCAGGTAGATCAATCAATTTATTGTCGACCGTAGCCACATGACTACCTGCTACAAGTTGTAATGTTGTTTTATCTTTTTTAATCGTTGCTGTCTGTGCCTTATTCGACCAGCTCACTTTGTAACCTAATTGTTCTACGATAACACGTAGCGGTACCATCACTGTTCCATCTACTGTCTCTACTTGTCCGCTTGCAGGTAGAGCTAACTCTTGCCCATCCAAATTAATATGAGTGCTCGCTGTAATGGCAGCATGTCCTGTCGAAGGCAAGACTACCATCAAAATCATGATCAGAGTTAGCATCCATAAACTTATTCTTTTCATATCATCCCTACCATTCCCTGGTTCACATTATGTATGATGCGATATCCCAGTCATTATTGTGATACAAGTGCCTATCCGATGAGTTCTATTGTGTGGGTAAAGGAAATACTGAATACATTATTTATCGGTAAGTTCAGACATAACCTTTAAACGATCGACACATTTTTATAACATTCTTGTTATTTATTTCGCCAATTGGGTATACAACTCCTTTTAAAAAGAAAAATCGTTTATAAAAAGAACAACTTTGTTAGCAAATAAAGGCATTTTATACGTAATGTTTACTATGTAGTAACAGTACTATCATAAAGTGTATGTCTACCGTTTGTAAATAATCAATATATATTTTTTAACATATTGTGTAAAAGCTATCTTTATATAGATATGATGTTTGATGTTCACCTAACTATAGAAATATTCATTTAACGAATCTTTATTGTCAAAAGTGCTAAAATATTGAGTTTTTATAGGTACCTTTCCTTTGACCTGCAAGCTACAATAAATCTTGTTCCTTCGCAAAAGGAATCTTTTTAAAACGTTTAATGTAAACGCATACAATCAAAAAGAACTGAGGAGGTTATTTATGTTCAAGTGGTCTGGTAAAATCATGAAACGTATATCTGGGGTTGTATTGAGTCTTTCTATTCTAACAGGATTAAGCTATAGTGTCGCTCCACTGACTTCTACAGCAGATGCGGCTACATTTGCCAAAGGTGCTGATGTTGGTTGGTTATCTGAAATGGAATCGTATAACTGGGCTTTTTATAATGATGCTGGCGTTAAGCAAGATGCTCTACAAATTCTTAAAGATCATGGAATGAACTCAATTCGTCTACGTGTATGGGTTAATCCTGCTAAAAATTTCTCTAATAAAGCAGATGTGATCAAACAAGCGGTTCGTGCTAAAAAAATGGGTTTCCGTATTATGATTGATTTCCATTATAGCGATGTCTGGGCTGATCCTGCTCATCAGACCAAGCCTAAAGATTGGGCTAGCAAAGATTTTAACGGATTAATGAAAGCTGTCTAT
The DNA here is from genome assembly GCF_028594455.2 of Paenibacillus sp. PK4536. NCBI lineage: Bacteria > Bacillati > Bacillota > Bacilli > Caryophanales > Paenibacillaceae > Paenibacillus > Paenibacillus sp. PK4536. The sequence goes on along the minus strand of NZ_CP126313.1, from coordinate 3,390,313 downwards.
GATCATACGTATGATGTGCTGACTGCTCTCAAAGCGCAAGGAGTTACGCCAGAATGGGTACAAGTTGGTAATGAAACGAACAACGGTATGCTCTGGGAAGAAGGACGTGCTTCTGCTAATATGAAAAATTTCGCCTGGTTAATCAATTCCGGGTATGATGCGACAAAAGCAGTCAATAGCAGTACAAAAGTGATTGTTCATTTATCTAACGGCTATGATAATTCATTGTATCGCTGGATGTTTGATGGACTCAAAGCGAATGGTGCTAAATACGATGTCATCGGAATGTCGCTTTATCCAGAGAAAAATAATTGGCAAACTTTGAATCAACAAACGTTAACCAATATGAATGATATGGTCGCTCGTTATGGCAAAGAAGTCATGGTCTGTGAAGTCGGTATGGATGCTAGTGATCCGGCAACGTCTAAAGCTTTTTTGACCGATATTTTGAACAAAACACGTTCTGTCTCTGGTGGTAAAGGATTAGGTGTGTTCTATTGGGAACCTCAGTCTTACGGTACGTGGTACGAATATACTAAAGGTGCTTTTGATGCTAAAGGGAAAGTGACGATTGCTTTAGATGCGTTTTTGAACTAAAAGCTGGGTCGGTTTCGTGCTGAAAAGGGAGAGCACTTCAGGGGCAGTATTGTCCTTGTCGTCGCTATTGATAGGAACTATTTAATGAGCAGGCGGAATATGTAGAAGGAAAAAGAGCTATTTAGGCTGTGTTGTTGACAGCACAATAGCTCTTTTTTAGATGAAATAGGTTATATCTGTTCGGGTTGGACTAGGTTCCAGATGTGTAAAGATTGTACTTGAGTGATACCGTTGGAATATAACGCAATACCTTGTGATTCTGGTTGTGGATAGATGCGTCCGGTCATTACTTTTTCGCCATCTTGTAAAAACACTTCCACTGAAGATAAATCTACAAAAATGCGTAGGTGTAGTTGACCTTCGGGTGTAATTAGCGAAGCGATCCGCTCACCGCCTGGTCCGATACCCGATTGGTCACGATTAAAGCGAAATAATTGTTCCAAAGGCGAGTAGCTGAGTACTGTTGTTTCTGCTTCACCGGTACGTAAATGTATAGCAAATTCTTCGGATTTGCTGACGTCGATATTCAGTTCAATCTCGTAACTTTCGCCTCTGTAATCCAGCACTTGTTGTCCTTGTACTTCAAATGATTCTGCATATAATCCTTCTAAGCGATATTGTTCCAATTCAGCAACAGGACGGAACAATAAGCGTTCACCGTCACGGATAACTTCGCGTGGTAACGTCATCGCTCCTGCCCAGTGATGTCCATTTTGGGTAGGCATTAATGCTTCCCAGCTATCCATCCAACCGATCATGATACGTCTACCTTGCTGATCGAGTGTGGTCTGACAAGCATAGAAATCAAAGCCATAGTCAATCGGAATATACTGTTTATAATCAAAAATGCCTGTATCAGTATCAAGCTTACCCAACATATATACGGTAGAATGTAAATTATGATAATTATTTCCTTGCGGCGACATTCGTTGTGGAGACATCATTAATACATCTACACCATCCAAATCGAACACATCCGGGCATTCCCAGTTGTCGCCCAATGTACCGTCGCTTTGTGCCATCACATTCATATATTCCCATGTATGAAGATCCACCGAGCGATAAAGTAAAATCAATCCTTTACCTTGATCATCATTGGAGCCAAGCACCATATAAAATTGTCCATTCCGTTCAAATACTTTAGGGTCACGGAAATCTTTTTGACTGGTATGTGCAGGAATTTGATCGGTATTAATGACTGGATTATGAGCATCTTTTGTAAACAGAATACCATCTTGTGATATCGCTAGATTCTGAACTTGATAATAGTCTTTGGTAATATCAGGTCCTGTCATAATATGCCCTGTATATAGTAGATATAGACTGTCCTTATGCTCTATCGCACTTCCTGAAAAACATCCATCACGATCATATTCTTGATCCGGTGCCAGAGCGACAGGTAGATGTCTCCACTCGATCAAATCTTTACTGACTGCATGTCCCCAATGCATGGGTCCCCATACTGGTTGATACGGATGATATTGATAAAATAAATGATATTCCCCTTTATATTGAACAAAACCGTTAGGATCATTGATCCATCCAAATTCACCCATAAAATGATAATGCAAACGATATTGATCGACTAGCAAATGTTTGGAATCAGCAACAAAATGATTGGCACGTTCGATACTATAACTCATTTTTTATCTTCCTTTCTTCTATTTAATAAGAAAAGTAAATATGGTTCGAGTAGATATCTATAAGTGACATGGTGTCATAATAAGAGTATAGATTGCCTGAAGCATCCTATCAATCGGTTAACATACATTTTATAAAAAACCTCCACACTACAGGGTGGAAGCTCTTTCAATAAGCTCAACATCTAATTGATTTTTGATTACATATTCTTCTTTGTTTATTTGTTGACTTAATAACTTAATCGCTAATTTCCCTATGTCTTCTATAGGTTGGCGAATCGTTGTTAAAGAAGGTGTGATCCACGGTGCGATACTGACATCATCATAGCCGATAACTTTAATTTGTTCAGGTACCTTGATGCCTAGCTCTATACATTCTTTGATCACATAAGCTGCAATAATATCACTGGTTGCAAAAACGCCATCCAGATCGGGATGATCGGTTAACAATTGACGAATCATTTTTTGATATTCTTGGTTATGAAAGACATTCGTATCTGTTTCGATAACAATATGTTCAACATTATGTACATTGACTACATCCAAAAAAGCTTTACTTCGCTCATTTGCAAGTAAATTCAATTGTAAGTTTCCACAAATATGAGCAATCTTTCGGCATCCTTGCTTAATAAGCAATTCGGTTGCCAGCTTTCCTCCCATATAATTGTCAGACGAAATGTAAGGAATATCTCCTATTTGCCGGTCAAACGTAACAATAGGGCTTTGCACATTCTGATATTGTTCTGTCTCCAGTGTATGGCTACTCATAATAATGCCATCTACTCGATTACCTCGCATCATATCAATATATTCTTTTTCTTTAACCGGATCTAGATGAGAGTTACATAACAATACCTTCATTCCATTTTCATAAGCATAATATTCAATCTGACTGGCAAATGCTGCGAAAAAAGGATGGGATACATCCGGCACAATTAATCCAATAATATTGGACTGCTTGTTTTTGAGAGAACGTGCAATTTCGTTAGGTTGGTAATTTAAGTGTTCCATCGAAGAGTACACTTTTTTACGAGTCTTATCACTGATATAACCCCTGTTATTGAGTACACGGGATACTGTTGTTGGAGTGACGCCAGCATGTTTGGCGACATCATGTATGGTCGGCATGTCTCTCCCCCTCTTGATAATTTGAATAATAAACAATAAATGTAAACGGTTTAACTTTCTCTTTATAGCGATATGTGTTTCTTTCAGATTTCAATATATATGAAAGCTCAACAATATTCAATGTTATTTTAATTGTTTCGACATATATTTTATTTTTAAAGCATTTTTACGACAATTATATATCAGATTAAAGATAAAAATTAAAATACATATAAAAATAAGGAAGGAATGAGTGATCCATTCCTTCCCTACTTTGATCTATTATAGGCTTCTTTTCAGTACACGAATTCCATATGCTGGAATCTCTATTTCTTTAGGTAATTCAACATGTTCTTGATCTTCTAATAGATCATAATAGGTCTGTTGATCCAATGAAATAGATTGTGCAGCAGAAGTGTAATTCTGAATAAACAGAAATTCATCTTTTTCATTCATACGTGAATGGGCAGTGACACCTTTAGGTAAATTTCCTGCTAATGTACGCTTGATTTCTTGACGATCTGTTAATTTTCCGATAAATGCATCTAAGAAATCATAGTCTGTACGAGCTGCAATATAGTAAGCTTCACCTGCTCCAAATGTATTGACTGTTAGTGCTGGACGATCTGCATAAAAGTCATTACCATATACAGCCAATGCTTGTGCATTTTCCAAATGGATAAGATCACAAAGTTCTTTCACATCATATGTTCCTTGCATTTGTAATTCATTGTTATCAGACATTTTCAAATGATTGCGCTCATGATCATGCAATCCATCGATTTCTTCTGACCAGATCCCTAGTACGTTGCGTAAAGGGCCCGGGAATCCGCCAAGGAAACATAAATCGGTCTCATTTACAATACCTGACCAGTACGTACTTACGAGTGTTCCGCCTGCTTCTACAAATTGCTCCATTCGTTCGTCTACCCCTTCACGTACCAGGTATAACATAGGGGCTACAACGATTTTGTACTTGGACAAATCTTGATCCATATCGATCACATCGACAGGAATACCACGTTCCCAGAAAGGACGGTAACAATTAAGTACAGTCTCATCATACTTCATACCGATATTACGAGGACCTTGACTGTCTTTGATTGCCCAGCGATTTTCCCAATCGTAGATTACTGCGACTTCTGCATTCACATGGCTGCCGACGATATCTTGCATACTGGATAACGCTTGCCCCACATCTTGTACATCTTTAAATACACGTGTATGTTCATGTCCTACATGATCGACTACAGCACCGTGGAATTTTTCGCTTGAACCACGACTTTTGCGCCATTGGAAATACTGCACAGAATCTGACCCGTGTGCAACAGCTTGTAGTGAAGATAACATATGCATATTAGGTCGTTTATTTTTACTGACTTCTTGCCAGTTGGTTAAGCTTGGTGTACTTTCCATCAATAAGAAAGGTTTTTGTTTGATCGAACGAACAATATCATGCATAAATGCAATACTTGCTCCCTGTACTTCATCTCCTGCTTGATCATGCCATGTTGGGTAACTATCCCAAGACAATACATCCAACAGATCAGCGAATTTCCAGTAGTTCAATCCATCGAAATTCCCTGTAAACATAAAGTTAGTCGTTACAGGCAGTAAACGATTGATTTTGCGCAAAGGTTCGATTTCATGACGGCAAAAATCTACTGTCTGATCGGTAACAAAACGACGCCAGTCTAAGTTCATACCATGCACTTGAGTCTCACCATGTGGAGCAGGTGATTCTACTTGAGACCAATCGGTATACGTATGACTCCAGAAGTTCGTCCACCATGCTTCATTTAGAGTATCAAGTGTTGTGTATTTGTTTTGCACCCAAGTACGGAAGGCATCCTGACAATAATCACAATGACATTCGCCACCGTATTCATTTGAAATATGCCATCCGATTACTGCTGGATGCTCTCCATAGCGTTCTGCTAATTTGGTATTCATGATATCGACTTTTTCACGATAAACTGGTGAAGTAAAACAATGATTATGACGGAATCCATGTAAATTACGTACACGATTCGCTTCTACACGTAAGACTTCAGGATATTTTGCAGACATCCAAGCTGGACGTGCTCCACTCGGTGTGGCTAACAAGGCTGAAATTCCATTCGCTGCAAAATTATCCAGTATGCGATCTAGCCATTCAAAGTTATATACACCTTCTTCGGGTTCTAATGCGACCCAAGAGAAAATACCTACAGACATTACGTTACATTTGGCTAATTTCATCAAACGAATATCTTCTTCTAAAATATCTGGACGATGTTGCCATTGTTCAGGGTTATAATCGGCTCCGTGAAGCATTTGGTTCCAAGTGGATTCAATTGTTGTCATGATGGGCTCCTTTAATGGTTAAATATTTGCTTGAGTTAGACCGCTCCAGGAACAAAATCATTCTTGTCGTCGCTGGTAAAGTCAGATATCTTGATTGACTGCTAGGCAGTCGATATCTGACTTTAAAGGCGAACGCTTTGCTCTTTCAGAATTGATTTTGTTCCCTGCGCTCTGATAAGGGAGCAACTTTTTAAAAGATAAAGTGCGCCCTTTGCATGGAAGTGGCAGGGGTAAGGATAGATGTTTAAAAGATTTTGGTTACTTTTTATACTTTTATACTTTTTAATTACATCATGATTAGTAAGAATAATTATTTAAAATATATCCTTTTGACAGCGATAAATATCTTTGTTTATTTGGTTTTCAATATATTGATGGGGTAGTACATAAACTAGCGTTACCATGTAATAATGAATGGTTACTATTCTTTTACCGAGCCTAGAGTCATCCCTTTAACAAAGAATTTTTGTAGGAAAGGATAGACGATTAAGATAGGTGCTGCGCCGATGAAAATTTGGGCGGCTTTGACGGTTGTTTGTGAGATCAATTCCATTTCTTTCGGGCTGGAGCTCATAGAACTCATATCTTGTTGAATAATAACGGTTTGTAAAAATGTAGCTAGTGGGAATTGGCTGGCATTGTTTAGATAGAGCAATCCATCAAACCAAGAGTTCCAATGGAACACCATGCTGAATAGTGTAATGGTTGCGATTGATGGTAATGAGATCGGTAAGTAAATGGTAAACAAGGTACGGAATGGTCCTGCGCCATCAATAAATGATGCTTCTTCCAGTTCTTTGGGAATACCACGGAAAAAGTTAAGCATAAGGATAACCAGGAATGTGTTCACTGCACCAGGCAATACCAGTACCCAGAATGAATCGATCAAGCCTAATTTCTGAATAACGATATAGAACGGTACTAATCCGCCGGTAAATACCATACTGAATACGAAGATCCATGAGTAAATATTACGTCCTTTAAATACCGAATTGTCTTTAGACAATGGGTAAGCGGCTAGGAAGGTTAGGCATAATGTAATCGCTGTACCAATTACGGTACGTAAGACAGATATCCAGATAGAATGTAAAAATACTGGATTAAACATCGTCTTTTTATAGGCTTCTAATGAAAATTGGATTGGCCACAAAGCGACTAGATTAGCATCTGCTGCTGCTTTGGAACTGAGTGAAATCGCTAATACATGCACTAAAGGTATAATACACATAATCGATAACAGGATAAGCAAAATCGTGTTAAATACATTGAAAACACGATATCCTCTGGTTTTGAAATACATATTCTCCCTCTTTCCTTTATGTTTCGCTTTTTAAATGATCCGTTGATGTTGTACTGAGGTTAATACATAACCTTTAGAATATACGGTAGTTCGCCCATTTGTACGCCAAACGGTAAGACAAGAGAATAAGAACCATACTGATCACAGATTTGAACAATCCAATAGCTGTACCAAAGCCCATTTCACCATTCAAGATCGCTGTACGATAGACAAAGGTGTCAATAATATCGCCTTTAGCATAGACAAGCGGGTTGTATAAGTTAAATATCTGATCGAATCCAGCGTTCAATACATTACCAAGTGCTAGTGTACCTACTACAGCTACCATTGGAATCATTGAAGGAATCGTAACGTACAAGGTTTGTTTGAGTCGAGTTGCTCCATCCATCTCTGCTGCTTCATAAAGAGAAGGATTGATACCTGCCAGTGTTGCTAAGAAAATGATTGTATTGTATCCAAATTCCTTCCATACATCAGATGCAATGACTGTGAACCGGAACCAGTCATTATCCCCGAGAAAGAAGATCGGTTGCACACCAAATGTGCTTAAAATACGGTTAGCGAATCCATCAGTTGCTAATAGATCAATCAAGATTCCGCCCAAAATAACCCATGACAGAAAATGCGGTAAGTAGACTAATGTTTGAATGGTACGTTGCAATTTAACACGACGAATCTCATTCAATAAAATCGCAAAAATAAAGGGAACAAATAAATTAAAAATCAGTTTGAGTACAGCAATCACTAATGTGTTCCAGATTACTTGTATACTATCTTGTCTTTCAAATAAATAACGGAAATTAGCCAGTCCTACCCATTCGGAACCTGTAAATCCTAACCACGGCTTATAATCTTGAAATGCCATCACAATACCTGCCATCGGTACATAACTGAAAATAAGCAAGAAAATCATAGATGGTAGTAACATCACATGAAACGGCCAAGTTTTTCTAAGTGTTTTCATTTCTCTCCTCCTAATACCTTTTATATCGTTTTTCCTCTATATTTCGATTTCTCTATATATTGCTTACTGTTATGGTTGTAATCAGTAGATAGGAAGAAAATAACGACTCTGGATAGAGTCGTTATTTTCTCATATCCTTTTATTGCATTTCGATCATTCTTAATGTATTACTTAAGATTATTTATGAACGCTCTTATACCAGTCATTTACTTCTTTGGTTACTTCGTCTCCACCTGACGTTTTCCATGTCTGTACAAAAGTATCAAATGAATCGATAGGTGATTTACCGTAAATGATTTCATTAAAAGTTTGACTCTCGATTTTGTTCAAATAGTCCATTTTTGTTTTCATGCTTTGTGTTGTTGGACCTGTAAACATATTTGGATAAGAACTGTCTTTCTGAGACATCAATACTTTAGCCGCTTCCGGTGTCAAAGGCCCATAGTTATTTTGAATATCACGTTCTAGACGAGTCTCTGCTTTACCACCATCTGCTAATTTAATCAAAGCATCCATTTGAGCATTAGGAATACGTGCGCCATCACGAACTAACAAGTAACGTACACTGTTCACATAACCGCCCGGGATATTTTCGCCTGTCAACAATTTGCCTGAAGAATCGACATCGTAGTCATATCCTTTGAATAGACCTTTATCAAATTCACTATTTGCTGAAGGATTAGCTAATTGATCAAACATATAGTTTTGGTACGTAAAGAATGCTTCAGGATGTTTCATGTTTTTATTGATCAATGTTACGCCGTTCGTTGTTGTTGTACCATGACGCATCGCTTTGCCATTCGGTCCAACAGGGATCGTGATGGGTTTCCATACTGCACTTGGAACGTTTTTCACAGTATCTTGTAAAGGCCATCCGCTCATCCAGTAAGGTCCTGGCAAAATACCTGCTGTACCTGCAACTGCTGGTTCAGAAGTTTTGTTTTCATCCCATAGTGCTGCTTCTTTCGGAATGTATCCTTTATCAAACCATTCTTTGATCTTCACCAGACCTTCTTTCATACCGGGTTGGATCGAACCGTATTGCAATGTACCATCAGAACCTAGATTCCATTGTTGAGGAATCGTTCCATAAGCTCCGAAGATCCACGAAGGATCACCCATCCATGTGTTCATAGAAGATTTGAATCCGATACTGAGTGGAATTACTTTATCTGGTGCTAATCCATCTGGATTATTGTTTTTGAAAGCTTCCATTACTTTTTCTAGCTCATCCATAGTAGTAGGCGCTTTCATATTTAGCTTGGTTAACCAATCTTGACGAATCCACAATACATAATCATGGTTGTATGCATAATCAAGTACAGGAATACCCATTTTTTTACCATCACGGATATAAGGATTCCATACATTCGCATCTTCAGACATTGCTTTTTTCCACGTATCTGAAGCGTATTTATCGAACAACGGTCCAACTTCGCTATACATACCGGAATCGATCAAATCTTGTGCAAGTTGCGAATCCGTATCACCGATTGTCACGACATCTGGCATTTCTTGTCCTGAAGACATTGCCAATCTGACTTTCGTTGCAAATGCACCGTTCGTATCGGTTACAGACCAGAGTGATTTGACATCAATACCGAATTTATCTTTTGCCCATTTGGTTGCTACATTATTTTCAGCAGATTCTCCATTTTTAAATTGTAAGGTTGGATCTACTCCCCACACTGTGGTGATGGTTACTGGAGGATCGTATTTCTCTTTGTATACGTTTTCAGTATTGACCGCCGCAGGTGCGCTTTCTTTTCCGCCTCCGCATCCTGCTAGGCTTGCCGCTACAAGTAGTGTACTCATGACGATTGTTGCTGTTTTCTTGATTCCCATGTTGCTCCCCCTTATTTTACATTCAAGCTTATTATTGCTCACGTTCGTTCATATTGTATGTTGCTTCTTGCTTACTTCTTAAGTATAGGTGCAAGAACATCAATCGCCTATGTCACGAATATAACATTCCTGCACCTTTTGCAATCATTTATGTTTCACGGAACTCATTTGGAGTCATTCCGTAATGTTTTTTGAACAATTTGCTAAAATATTGGGGGTTTTGATAACCTAACGCTGCGGTAATCTCATAAATTTTGCTATTGGTGTGTTTGAGCATATATAATGCTTTTTCCATCCGAATCCGAATAATATAATCGCCCAGTCCTTCACCTGTTTCTGTTTTATAGATTTTAGACAAATACACGGGATGAAGAAATACACGATCTGCAATCGTTTTGACGGATACATCTTGCCCTAGACTTTCAGCGACCATTTCTTGCACTTGCTTCACAATGCGGCTACGACTTGGTTCTAATGCTGAAGGTGTTCCTTGCAGTTCAATCCGGGTCAGCACACTATTACACCATAGACGAAGCTTGCTGAGTGAACCTGTAATCTGTTGCGCTGAAAAAGGGTCTAATCCTCCTGAATCCGAAGCTGCTAATTTGTAGCCATGATGATGTGCCATATACACCAGTGCATTACTCACTGCCAGATAGACTTCATACAAATGTTCATGGGTTAAGGGTAAGGACTCCATCGTATCAAGCACTTGATCGACCTTTTGCTTAGCGGCATTCCATTGTGCAGATTCTAACAGATGAATAAGCGCTGGCGGTTTGTAGAGCGATTCCATAAATTTCATAGCAGATGGACGCTCTAACGGTTGATGCTGTTCTTGAATAAAATGAATGCCTTGTTCTGCTGCTGCATAAGCCAGATGGGCAAAACGCATCATATGACGATAGGTCGATGACATTTCTGCCGGGAATACAAAAGGATCACTAACCCAGAAAGACAAATTCGTTTTCAAATAACGATGTACGCTATCTCTTAGTTCACGTATGTGTAGCTTATAACCCGAGTAGATCTGAGCATCATACTGCCATAAGATCACCAAACCTCCTTGTGGTGCTCTCCCTAACCAGACTCCTCCATGCGCACCTAGAATCTCATTTGTAATATTCCCAATCGCATATTCTAACAATCGAATTGCTTCTTCTGTCTGATCTTGGGTATACGACCCTGGAGGAACAAATAACATCTGCGCTGTATGATTTGGCTTAATTTGAATATCATACGTTTCTAAGCGAGATAACATACTACGATCAGAAGCTTCTCTGCCAAGCAGTAGATCATTTAGCAGACCATCTCGCAACAACTCAAGCTCCGATTGACGCTGATAAGCCAGCTGATTATATTTATCTGTCTGTCCCCACTCCGCTTCAATCTCATTCACTACACGACGAATACTTTCCATAAATGGATCATCATCAACAGGCTTGAGAATATAATCGCCTGCTTTGAGACGAATCGCTTTCTGTGCATATTCAAAATCAGAATAACCAGTTAACACCAGTGTACGAATATGTGGCCATGTATTTCCGATTTCAGCCAGTAACTCGAGTCCATCCCGATCAGGCATACGGATATCAGTCACTACGATATCAATATCATATTTTTTCAACGTTGTCAGTGCTTGATCTACTGAATCTGCACGATACACGTCTTCTATCCCTAATTCTGTCCATGGAATCGTGAGTTCTAAGCTTTCTGTAACATAAGATTCATCATCGACAAGTAAAATGTTCATAATTAACGGTTCACTCCTGAATGTTAGTTCCTTTATTTTGCGTCCAACTGAGAGTCACTTTAAGTCCACCTAATTCAGATGGTGACAAATGCACCCCAGATTGCTCGCCAAAACGCAATGTTAATCGTTGATGTACATTCCATAGTCCACAGCCCATTTCTTCGCCTAATGGTTCGGATAGACTCTGCTGTAGATGTGCTAAAGCTTCAGGTTCCATTCCTTTTCCATCATCTTCTACGCTCAAAAACCACTGTTCTTCATCACACCAACCATGAATAGTGATTAACCCTGCTGACGAATACCGCTCAATGCCATGAATCACTGCATTTTCAACAAGTGGTTGTACAATCAGCGGTGGAATCAGGATGTGTTTGATATTTTCTGACAAATGAATATTATAATTCAATCTGGACATACGCATCTGCTGAATTTCCAAATAATTTTGGACAAAATCAATTTCTTCTGTCATCGGAACCAGATCACGTTCTTGACGGGTTGTATATCGATAATATTGAGACAAATTTTTGGACATCGCAATAACGGCTTGCTGGTTATTCAGCTTCGCCATACTGGTAATAAATGAAAAGCAATTGTAAAAAAAGTGCGGATTAATCTGTGACTGTAGCTGCTTTAGCCTCGCTTCACGCACATGAATTTTCTCCATATACACATTTTCAAATAGAGACTGGATCTGAGCCACCATTGAGTTAAAGCGAATCGATAGATAAGCAAATTCACTTCTACCTTTCGGTCGTATACGCACCGAGTAATCTTCTTGCTTTAACCGATCAAACCCAGCAATCAACTGACGAATCGGAACCTGTACCTGTGCGTATAGAAGATAAGAAGCCAGACAGCTCATTAATAACAGAGCGATCATCGACAAATAAAATAATCGATTCGAATTATGGATCGGCTGTAACACATCGTCCAAAGGAATATAGTCTACCATGTACCAACCGGTTACTTCAGATCGAACAGCATTCACCATGTACTGTTGATCCGCGATCTCAATCGTGCGACTTTCTAAAGCTTGTAATGGCTTTTCTCTAAGATGACCGATCAATTCATCTGTTAAGACATGATCAGCTGAACGATTATAGACGACACCCAGTTCTGGATTATAGTAAAAAGGATCACGTCGACCATCACTTTTGAATTTATCAAGCATATCTTGAATATTACTACTATCAAATTCCACCCGTATCACGGTACTTGCATCTCGCAAATCTGGAGTATTGGCAGTATACGGAGAAATGGTTGTCCATGAGAAATTGAATGTGGTTCTGTTATTATCATGTAATGAAGTGACTTGCCAGCCGGGCTTCGCCCAACGTTGAGCTTGACTGATACGATAGTCTTTCATATCGTTATCTGTAACTAACCGCATCAGGCTTGGCGAATAGATCGACAAATGACTTCGCCAGTTCGATGAACTTTCTTGAATCGCTAATTTACCTTGAATACGCTTGACCAATGTGATCGCATCAAGATTTAGATATCCATTTTGTAAATAAATATCATTAAAACTCACAATATCCGGATCATGAATTAACAAATTCGGCCATGATGATAATAATTCGATGTTGGTATTAACCTGTGTCTGAAAAAAGTTCAATTGATTAATATTCGATTGATTCAGTTCCCGGCTGAGTACTTCTGTTGTTGTACGGTTAGAGTAGATATACAGAATCATAATAGGAATCAGCATAATCACAATTAACATGACCATCTTAGTAAATAAATTATATCGATACATCCTGCTTCATCCTCGCCTTGTCATAAACATTCCGCCACGCATCATAAAATACCCGATCAGGCTAATCACCCAGATCATTGCTGTAAAAACAAACATAAAATGTAATTGCACCGGATCAGTCACAATGTCTATCACATCTTTCCAGATTGACTTGGGATGTGTTATCGCATTCCAACTATTCCAACGAATAAACCGTCCAATATAGATACCGATACTGCTTAGAATCAGAACAATATGCGCAAATATCCACGAACGTACAACACCATAACGTTCACTCACTAATTGCTGTATCGAAGACAATGAATACGTACCTAATCCCAATCCTAAGATAGCCGCGACAAAAAATAAAAACAGATGATACCAGAATTCCAAATGAAATAAAAAGCGTTGTCCTGATGGAACTTCAAAATGAACAAACGGATGCAATGTGTCTGTTACCAGATATACTGAATTAGGATAAAACAATAACCAGACAATTCCTGCTCCAATCACCAATATATTTTTGATCCAAGACTGACGTAACTTGACCAATACATCTATACACAAAGCTAGACCAATCGGAACCCAGCCTAGAAAAATGTCCCAGTTTAGATAACGGTAAATATCTCGCCCTGTATAATCTCGTAAATGAATACCTAGTGCCACACAAAACCCTGTAGCGATCAATAACGTGATCAACATAACCATTTTGCCTGTCCATACTTTGGTACCCCAGATATTGTAATTCTGATTCATTATGATTCTCCTTGCTGGTCAAATTGTTCACAGTACTCTAGCATTTCTTCCAATCGAGCCAATTGCTTGATCCAATCGCTAGGAATCTGATCATAACCGTAATGTATTCCAGCTAGTCCTCCTGCTACAGCGGCTGTTGTATCGGTATCTTCACCTAGATTCACTGCTTGTAATACCGCATCCCGATAATTTGAAGTATGCAGAAGTACCCATATACTGGCTTCTAATGTGTGCACTACATATCCGCTTGAAGAGATTTCCTCTATAGGAAACTGATCGATCGAGCCACTAAGTAAGCGCTGATACCGTTCTATTTCTGGATAATCGGCATATTCACTATTAATGATCTGACAAGCCTTTTGATAGCCATCTTTGATCGTCATCGGTGAAGAAGCTTGTAACAACTGGATACCTATTTCGACATAAATAATACCCCCAAGAATAGATACAGGATGACGATGCGTTAAAGAAGATACACGTGTAATCCAATCCAGACGTGTACTCGCATCTTGATCGACTAATTTATAAATTAAAGGCAGAATACGCATCAATGATCCATTGCCATTGCTATACTCGTCATGACCTCCTGCTTGTTCTGGATGGTTCGGATCTTTTTCTATAAGTGCAATGGCTTTTCGGGTCGCAATCCCAATATCAAATACTTCATAATGTGCACCCCAGAGCCCTTGACGATACCACTGAATAAAACGTCTTCCCAAATCGATCGTATCCAATTGTGGATGGTGAACAAGACTAACTAATAATGCGACCGTCAATGCTCCATCGTCTGACCATGTCCCTGCTGGTTGTTGATGAGTACCATAACCGATCATATCTACAGCAGGCTGACGAGCTATGATTGAACGATCCAAAAATTCGTAAGGGACACCTACAGCGTCTCCAACTAACAATCCGATGATTCCATCTTTACTAGAATGGTTTATAAATGACATATTATGTAGTCTCCTTCTCTGATTAATTTCAATGTATAAATCATTTAATGCTATAATAATTTCCAAACTTATGAGGAGTGAGCGATATGATTATTGATATACAACACGCCAGCTGGCGCAGAGATCAGACTATGATTATCAACGATATTTCCTGGCAAGTACAGCCCGGAGAACATTGGTGCTTACTCGGTCTCAACGGTTCGGGCAAAACCACATTACTGAATATGGTGAATGGTTACATTTGGCCGACCACAGGTAGTATTAACGTGCTTGATGAACAATTCGGTGCTGTCGATCTGCGAGAACATCGCAAAAAAATCGGCTGGGTCAGTACATCGATGCAACAACGATTACATGGTCATGAGAAAGCAGAGAACATTGTGCTTAGTGGCAAATTTGCTTCGATTGGTATTTACGATCAGATCGAAGAACAAGATCATGCACAAGCTTTATCTATTATGAAGCAATTGGATGCCGAAAGGCTAGTAGGACGCACTTATGATACCTTATCTCAAGGAGAGCGGCAACGTATTCTGATTGCTAGAGCTTTGATGGCGTCGCCAGAATTGCTGATTTTGGATGAACCTTGTACAGGGCTTGATATTTTTTCACGTGATCAATTACTGCATCGGATACAATCGATAGCGATGCAAGATCATGCGCCTACATTACTCTATGTTACGCATCATATCGAAGAAATCATGCCTTGCTTTAACAAAACATTATTGATTCGCGATGGAGCGGTATTTGCTTCAGGTGATACAACAGCGATGGTGGAATCCAAGCAACTCAGTTCTTTTTTCAATACCCCTGTAGATGTACGATCCGAACCCGGACAACGCTACTCTATTCGCTTGGTATAATAAGTAAAATAATCGTCAAGGGTACGGTTACAGACTTTATTTGTACTTCATGCTCGATTACTCACCACATCGATACATCTAAGAATAAATCACATAAAGGAGTATACCTATGAACTATCGTAACCTTGGAAAAAGTGGATTAAAAGTATCTGAACTGGGTCTGGGCACCAATTCTTTTGGCAAACGTGCAGATCAAGAAACATCGATTCGTATTTTACATACTGCTATAGATCGGGGAATTAATTTTATTGATACCGCTAATATCTATGCAGGCACAGCTTCAGAACGCATTATTGGTCAAGGTCTACAAGGTGGTAAACGTCAACAAGTGGTATTAACGACCAAAGCTGGTCTTCCAATGGGTGAAGGCCCTAATGATCGTGGTTCTTCTCGCTATCATCTTGAACGCGAATTGGATCAAAGTCTCAAACGGTTGCAGACCGATTATGTAGATCTGTATCAAATTCATACGTTCGATCCGTATACTCCATTAGAAGAAACATTACGTACACTAGATGATATGGTACGTTCAGGTAAAGTAAGGTATATCGGCGCTTCGAATTATGCGGCATGGGAATTGATGAAAGCATTAAGTATCAGTGATCAATTCAATCTCAATCGCTATGTATCACTTCAGACCTCATACTCTTTAGCAGATCGTACACCGGAGCAAGAAGTGGTTCCTTTATGTCTGGATCAAGGGTTAGGCATTATTCCTTATTTCCCTCTTGCTGGTGGTATTCTTACTGGTAAATATTCAGATAAGCAACCTTCTCCTTCAGGTTCGCGTGCAGATACAGATCCTTCTTTCCAGCGCTTTTTTAATACCCAACGTCTCAATCTAGGTGAAGTATTACGACTGTATGCACAAAATCGCTCCACTGAACCTACAACGCTTGCCTTAGCATGGTTACTCAAACGTCCTGCTGTTGCTACAGTCATTGTAGGCGCTACACATGCAGATCAATTGGAAAGTAATCTGAATAGCTTAGACTATGTCATTAGTGATGAAGTCGATGCTCGATTAGATGAAATGAGCCGTTCAAACAAGAATGGAGAACCTTTTGCTAGTTATCGCATATAATGAAGATAGGCATACTCTATATTTCGTGTAACTACCATCGTATTCAGAACCGTCGGGAGGTTAAACCATTATGACCCATCATTCAGATTTGTATGCTTCGCACATCAACTATCCTGCACCTTTACAGGCAGGCGATCTTATCGGTATTATTGCTCCATCCAGTGGGTTAGAACCAGAGATTCATCATTTAATACACCGGTCTACAGCGTATCTGCATCAACTAGGGTATCAGACACGTGTCGGTAGCAGTGTATGGACTAATGATAAATGTGTAAGCTTACCTAAAGAACAACGGGCAGCCGAGTTAGAGCAATTCCTGCTTGATGATAAGATCAAAGCCATTATTCCTCCATGGGGTGGCGAATTTCTAATGGATATTTTGCCCTTATTAAATTGGGAAAAGATTCGTCAAGCCTCACCTACATGGATTCTAGGATTTTCAGATATTAGCACTTTAACCTTTACGTATACGATGATGACAGGATATGCATCAGCTCATGGACCTGGAGTGGTTGATATTTCAGGAGCGGATGATAATCTGACGATTCGCTGGCAGGATCTTTTATCTGCTGCATCAGGACAAAGCGTCGAGCAATCATCTTCTACGTATCATCAGACGCATAGCGATTATTCGAAGCCTAATTTCAATCTGGATACGCCTACAGAATGGAAGATTCTCGGACAAGAAGATCAACCAGAATCTTCTCTTGAATTGTCAGGACGATTGATAGGTGGTTGTATGGATGTGCTTACTCCACTGATCGGTACACCATGGGCTCCTGTGACCGATTTTATCCAACATTATGATCAAGAAGAAGGATTTATCTGGTATCTGGAAAGTTGTGAAATGAATGCGGGTGATATTTATCGTCATCTCTGGCAAATGAATCAAGCGGGTTGGTTCCAGCATACACGTGGTGTGCTGATCGGTAGACCTGCTGGCTATACACCTGTCAAAAATTTCGAACTTCAAGATGCATTACAAGCTGTATTCGGAGAACAACAGATTCCTGTGATCTATAATGTAGATATTGGACATATTCCTCCTCAACTTACATTAATTAATGGGGCTAGTGCTCATATTCAAGTATCTAATGGATCAGGTACAGTTCAACAAACATTACGTTAAATAACAAAAAGACTGCGTCCTCAGTAATCTTGGGATGCAGTCTTTTTGTGTTCTATATTGATTAATCATACAGATAGAAACTTATTGGTTTTGAAGTTGATGCAAATAGTGAATCATGCGCTGATCTTGCTCATGATCATATTCGTAGCCTGTCACTTCTGCTACATATACCGATAGATTACGGAATAGCTTTGTCATCTGAAGCAAGCTTTGCCAGTTATCATCTAACAGATTGCCTGCATACGTTTGTGCTAATGCTTGCGCTAATTCAGGTTCTAGCTGTTGTCGATATCCAGCCCGATCATGATGATACATCACATCCCACTCATGCTGACTACCTGCATACCAATCTAACATTTTTTCAAGATAACGAGTTCGTAGAATATGATCCAACTGATATTTAGCGAAAAGCAATTCTTGTTGCAAAAGGCTTTTGGCTGTTTGCATACAATACCACCAAAATTCATGCTGAATCTGTTCATATTCTTGCCGTGCAGGTTTATTTAGACGTACAGACTGTTGATTAAGTACCACGATTGAATGTTGTATACGATGATCTTTATCCAGCAATACTTGGTATATCGGTGTAGTGAAAGCAGATTCATTGTCGATCTGATTCTCCCATTCACTCACAGGATAGATTTGAAATTCGATTTCGATACCATCGGTATACAATACATTCTGAGTACAAGCAACCGCTCCAGTCACCGAATGATGACGAATATGTTGTAATGTAGTCAACGGTTCTCCGAATGTATGCAACCATTCTTCTTGCCAGATCATTGTATTCAGTTCATTCACTATACATTGAATATGATAGGTTGCTAACGGATTACTATGAACTTGATTATTACCATGTGTACCTGCCAAAACAACAGCACGAATATTGGTTGTCTGTTCTGCCCATGTGACGATCATATTTATAATTTGCTCTTGTGATTTGATTGTATTCACTGTTTTATCCCACCTGTCTGCAAATTAACTCTTTCACCTTATCCTTCTTTTTCATATTAACAAAGTTTACCATATAAAAGCTGTATTACTTTGCATTTCATAGCTCATTTTCATCAATTATGTAAATTTTTGCTCAAACAGTGAAAAATAACAATCTTCTTTCCGATAATAGATAAGGTACTCTACAAAATAGCATCTATAGATAGACGTTTTATCAGATGGATCATGTAGCACTTACATAATTTAGATTGGCACAAATACTCAATCTCATAAAGGAGTGAATTTTTTTATGTCTCGCTCGACGGCGATTCCTACTACTTCTGTAACTCCTAAGCATGTACCTCATTATATGATGATGGTACTGATTATTGGAGTTATTTTAGTGATCATCGAATGTTATTTTTCATTAATCATCAACAGAGAACACATGTATTCACAAACTGGATCACTTTTTCGTACATTAGGCTGTATTCTTGTAGGAGCTTGTCTAGCCGTATCCGGCACAGTCATGCAGTATATTTCGCGTAACACAATGACTTCTCCTTCCACTATGGGCTTGACTCAAGGAACAGCGCTAGCATTATGCATTATTATTATCTTTCTACCTTCACTAAGTCAGTGGATGATTATGGTCTGGGCGATTGCAGGCGCAGCTATAGGTGGATTCGTAGCTTATAGTATCGGCAATCTACTTCCATGGAAAGTAAAATCATTACGCCAGATCAGTGGCGGAATCGCAGCTGTCTTCTTAATTACAGTGATCTCTATGATTATATATTCTTCTTATTCTACTATTGATTATATCGATCATCTGGTGAATCCTACTATATTAGGTGACCCACGCTTTACCATCTGGGTGCTGTTACCTGTCACTGTAGGCGCAATAGTAATCTGTTGGTTACTTTCACTACGTGTACCATCCCACTCAGCAACAACTCGTTTCTTTTCATTAAGTTGGGCAACGATCATTTGTATGCTGATGGTGATTCTGATGACAGGCATATCGACGATGTTAGCTGGGCCGCTTGGACTGGTGGGCATTATTATTCCAAGCATATTGCGCTTTTTCTTTCATCAACCGCCGATTCGCTGGTTGATTCTAGGGTCATCGATTTATGGCGCAGTATTGATTCTTGGATTGGATATTTTATCACATACGATTGATCCGATTTTTGATATTGCGGTGATGCCGATCACCGTTATTATCGGTGCTCCTTTTTTAATTTATCAGATTAGCAAAGAAATTGAGAGAAATTTACTTCGTTATTCATAAGCTTCTACTGTAAGTATGGATGTATCCGGCTCTTTCCCTTTATAAATCAACAACAAACTGTTATACTACGAAGGTTGATTGCGGATACATCCAACAGGGGAGGCATATGACGTGCGTGTACTAATATCGATCTGGAACGAAATACGTAGTTGGCCGCACAATGTGCGGTTATTTTTCTGGGCTAATTTATTTTATCAAATAGGTACAGGGATGTTCAGTGTACTCTACAATTTGTATATTCAAGGGTTAGGTTACCCCGATGTGATGAACGGACGTATTATTAGTATTCAATCCTTAGCTACTGCTATTTTATTTATACCTGTCGGATTAATGGGCGATCGATTCAGCCGTAAAAAGTTACTAGTGCTGGGTGCTTTGACCAGTGGTCTATTTTTTATCGGTAGATCTTTTGCGATGAATGAACAAAGTTTATTAGTTTTAGCTGTGTGTTCGGGAATATTTGCTTCTATTTTTCAAGTCATGGCTATTCCTTTTTTGGCTGAAAATGTAGAGAAATCCAAGCGTCTACGAATGTTCAGTTATCTGGCTTGTCTTACACTTGCAGCTCAGGTACTGGGTAATACAGGCGGTGGTGTGCTTGCCGATATTCTACAATTTACAGGACTCACGTACATATTAAGTCTACAGTTAGTGCTTTTACTGGGGAGTATAGCGACTTTAGCTGCTTTTATCCCGATGGCGATGATTCGGGAAAATGCTTCATCCGCGGTACCTGCTCCACTTGAAGTTAAAACACTAGAGACCAAGCAATCCGAACCTGAGCCAATAGCAGTCTCGACTGCGACTAAATCTGTTCCATCGACTGCTCATTCAGATACTGTATTTATCAGTCGCTTTCTACTCGCTCAGTTATTAACAGGATTAGGTTCGGGGTTAGTTGTGCCTTACTTAAATCTGTATTTCACCAATCGATTCGCAGTTTCGTTAACTTCAATGAGTATATTGATTTCGTTAGGACAATTAATGACGATTGTATCGATGTTACTCGGCCCTTCGTTGGCAGCACGAATAGGTCCAGTACGAGCGGTGGTTGTGTTTCAATTGCTATCGTTACCGTTCTTATTGTTAACCGGATTTACAAATGTATTGATTATCGCTTCAATTAGCTTTTTGTTCCGACAAGCACTGATGAATGCGGCAAATCCTTTGCAATCTTCTATCATGGTAGATCGTGTGTCTGACAAAAGACGTAGTATTGCCAATTCATTAATGCAGACCGTATTTATGTTAGGTTGGGCAAGTATGGGACCTGTACAATCGTATCTAGTCACTAGCTATGGAACGTATTGGGGTTATGCGATTGCGTTTAGTATCACAGGCGTATTGTATACGATCTCTTCGTTGTTATATTACTTTATGTTCCGCAAGCCCACGAACACAGGGAATCAACCCGTTTCTATCTAAATAGGCTACATCATAGGCAACTTTGCAAAACTATATATTATGAATTAAAAAAGCATCCTGTTATCAAACAGGATGCTTTTCTTTATAATGATCTTTGTCTAAACGTAGATATATAGCGCCATAGACACCAACCTATCGTTGCCCCGATCGAATTTAGAATCAGATCATCGATATCAAATGTTCCACGTTTACTGATCATCTGTACAATTTCGATAATGAGAATACCTAATGCGAAGCGAATCATAAATGCCCGCCAAGTATATGACTTTAGCAAAGGAATACATACTCCAAACGGAACAAAGACAGCAATATTTCCGAATAAATTAATCCACTGATCGATCCGCCCACCTACTCGCATCAAAGCAAAATCAGTAATCGTATGAAAAGGAACGATAT
The DNA here is from genome assembly GCF_028594455.2 of Paenibacillus sp. PK4536. Lineage (NCBI taxonomy): Bacteria > Bacillati > Bacillota > Bacilli > Caryophanales > Paenibacillaceae > Paenibacillus > Paenibacillus sp. PK4536. The sequence goes on along the minus strand of NZ_CP126313.1, from coordinate 3,368,190 downwards.
TATACCGATAAGCTGCTTGAGGGTCATACTCTCTTCCAAATCCGAAAAACATCCAATACAGCAACAATGGCGTGTATATACATAATAAAATAAACGACACTTTTCTGATCATACAGACCTACACTTTCTTTGTACTCACTTTAAATATGATTCTAATAATAGATCAATGAATCTGATGATATAAGGAAGAACCAACCTTTTTCTCTATATCCATTTGTAGCAATAGTTCTAATAATCCTTCAGGCACAACCAAAGCATTAAGGTCTTCTTTCAGATCCATCAGTGTTTTCCATTCTGCTTCATAGGCTACTTCATTACTTTCTATTCCGTATACGATATCTTGCTGATAAATCAAAGGATCTTTTGCTTGTGCACTATAAATAAAATTGATCTCATGTCCTAATACTTCTTTAATTTCTCCTGAATCTTGATGTTGCTCTGTAAACTTAAAATGATTCTCAATTACATACTGCAATATAGGTTCAATGATCTCAACATTGATCTCCTCTTTTACTTCTCGCGTTACTGCTGTTAAACTGTTTTCGCCATATTCCATCGTTCCACCTACAGGGCGATACATCGTTTTACTTTTATGTACGTTTTCAATTCGTTGAAAAAGAAAACGTTGGTCTTGCTGTAGCAAACAAAGACATACTGTACGAATATGCATACATTTCCACCTTTCTAATATTAGATTATTTTATCATCTACTATTCATCACGAACGCAAGCTGATGTCATATCCTATCTGATAAAAGTCAGCAAGGTCTTGTCTACCGGTAGTGGATAAGCGCTTGATTGCTTCTTCAATACTCACCACATCTACTACAGAGACTTGTTCTCCATCTGGAGGATTAAACGGTTGATGATTGAGCTGTACCTGTCCATAGACAGTAAGACGAATAAAAGAAGGATGTGGAATATACGATCGATAAGGAGTCTCGGCAGAAGAGATACATTGAAAATAGCCGAAAACATGATAATCGATAAGGGTTGCCCCCATTTCTTCCATAACTTCACGCTCAAGAGCAGTTACATAATGTTCTCCTTCTTCCAATGTCCCTCCTGGCAATTCCCAGCGTCCATCTTCCAATTGCATGATCACCACTTGATCGCCTACCATCGGTACAATCGATATGTTACTAATCTGTGCAATATCTATTTCATCTAGCGAAGTAATTGGTTGGAATCTTGCTGTAACCGGTCCCCAAGAAATAGGTTGTGAGAGCGCTGGTAATGTACTTAATAATTGCCCGGTTTGCTTCATATCAAAAACCGATTTTGCCGCTTTGAGCCATGGATGAAGTACCATCTGCTCTCGTTGTTGCCAGATATAATCCAAATACACTACAATCGCATCATCTAAAGAATGCTCTGCGGCAGATTTCATCTGATGAATAAAAGGAGCCGAATCTTCTGATGCCCAAGAGCATTTATCGGCTACAAATAGAATTTTATCCATCGTGCCAAGCTCAGCTTGCAGTGTCGTATGACAAGTAATCGCACTTAACAGATCTGGCTCATCCAAACCGAACCATTCCGCGGCTAACCCGCTGGATAATTTCTGATGCAATACATAAGGAACTTGTCGTTCTTCAGCTAATATTTCGATCTCTAGTTGCTCTGCTAGTATAACTTTCTCATGATCGGTCAATAGTGTACTGAGATCATGTAAGTACCCTGCATATTGAGCGGTATGTTGATCTGCTCCATACCGTTCTGCCAACATTACCGCTTGCTTTGCCACATTCAGACTGTGTTGCCATGTATCTTGTTGATGATTTTTGTCAAAGGTATATTCAAGATAATCAGGTATAGATTGTTCTGGATGATAAGGTTCTAAATATTGTGCTAACAGTTGCTGGGCTATATTGTTCATTACTTTTTCCACTCTCCATCCAACGCATTCATCTCTTATTTAAAATATCGTGTTACCACTTCATATGCAAGTTTGGGACGGCGATAACCATCTACGATTCCTTTATTGTTTTGTGTACGTGCTCGCATCATCGGCCAGATGCCTTCTTCCGTAACACGACAATCGCAGAATTGCCAGATAAACATCCCTGATATATATGCTCGCTCATTATATGCTCTCAAATTACTTTCAATAATATCTGCTTGTCGTTCTTCTGTGCCTTTGACACGATTAGGTGAACGATAGCCATAAAATCCATCTGCTCCAAATTCACTCATTATCATCGGTTTCCCTTTTCCACCTGCTTGATCTGCCCATTGGCGTGCTAGATCGCATAATTCCCCGGGATCTTCATCCCCATACCAACCTGGATAGAGATTAAAAGATACAATGTCTGCTAGATCAAAACAAATCTCATTTTCCCGATGATGAGAAGCAAAGCTAAGCGGTCGACTATGATCTAAGCTACGAATCTGCTCCAATTGATGTTGATAATGAACTCGACCTTCTTCTTGATCGCTTGCACATTCATTTAGAATGGCCCATATGATAATCGATGGATGATTGTAATGTTGAGTGACCATTTCACGATTTACTTGTTCACACTGCTCTATAAATTGCGGATGACGCATATCTTCGATACTCAATCCACGAGCATGATTTTCTTCCCATACCAGTATTCCATATTCATCACATAGATCAAGAAAACGTTCATCATTTGGATAATGACTCGTACGAACGGCATTTGCACCTGTATGAATCATTAATTCTAGATCCTGTACCATCAATGCGATAGGAAAAGAAGCACCAACCATCGGATGATCTTCATGGCGATTGAACCCTTTTAACACAATAGGTTGGTGATTCAGTAACAACTTCCCTTCATATGTATTAATCGTTCGAAATCCTACCCGTTCCACCCAATCATCTACAAGTTCTATCGTGTGCGACTGATGCTGATACCATAAAGTCTGCCATTCATAAAGATAAGGATGCTCACAGCTCCATGACTGTATATTCGAAAATGTGAACGTGTGCGTAAATTCCAAATATTGTCCAGCTTTTAGCGTGATTTCTGGTAATTCTTGCTTCCAGAGTGTGGATTGCTGAAGCGGCGATAATTCAAATTGGATGTGCCCTTTAATATCATGATCTGCACGAGACTGTAGAGCTATCCGCACATTTGCTTGCCAGTTTCCTTCTTCATCTGTTGTCCAATCTTCTTTGATAGGTGTAAATTGAACCCATTGAATGGAGCAACTTTGTAACGGAAGTATTTCTATTATGACCGGACGAATCATACCTCCATATGTATAGTAATCATTAGGAAGATGAAGGGCAGAATGTTGACCAAATGAATTATCGACTTCTACACACAATTCATGAGCACCCGGCTCTACATTCATAATAGTCGTATCGAATGCTGTATAAGCATTATAATGCTCAGCTACTTGTTGTCCGTCCCAATAAACTTTAGCAGTATGACTCACACCTTTGAATAACAGCCGAACATGGGCTGTATTGTCGATATAAATCGATCTGCGATATATCCCTTGTCCGCGATAAGTCAACAATTGAGGATGCATTTCCCAACAACCGGGTACAGCAAGCTTGTAGTCATAATCTGTATTTTCAGCTAATTCGTCTATTGATAACGCTCTCATTTTACCAAAGTCCCATAGGCCTTCCAGTGATTGTCTAGCCCGAATACGGTGATTTTGAAATAATCGATCCATAATGCACTCTCCTTTGATCTATCCGAATGTACGATTAGCTTAGCATAACAAAAATACAGAAACCAGCACAAAAAAGAAGCAAACCTATTCTTTTAGCCTATAGCCAAAAAGATGGTTTGCTTCACATTTTATCTAATTACTGGATTATATTGTTCAGTCCAGCTCTGTTCAACATGATCAATAATTTCAACCAATGCTTCTTCATTATTTGTTTTTACCGTTATCCAATTGGCCACTTGTTTGAGATCTGAATGTGCATTTTGCATCGCTACACCATGCCCTGCTAGCTTAATCATTTCTACATCGTTCAAATGATCCCCTACAGCTAGCACTTCATCAGGCTGACTACCTGTCATTGTAATTAATTGTTGTAAGGCTGTTCCTTTGTTTATCCCAAAAGGCAATATTTCTAAAATGTCATGTTCTGATTTAACGGTATTTAGAAATTCAATCTGTTGCTGAAAAAGAGTTAACGATTGAGGCTCGCCCAGTAACATCATCTTAGTAATTTGTTCAGCAATATATTCTAATCCCATCAAAGTAATCACTTGTACTTCCACTTGCTCTTTATCAATCCAACACTGGATTCTAGGCGTAATTCGTGTGCAGTAAATCTGTTCCTGATGAAATACAAGCAAGTCCAGATCAAAGGGCTGACGAATACTATAGTAGTGATTAAATATCCACTGTACATGCGATTTAGAGACAAATTGCTCTTCAAGAAAGCAAGCTTGTAGCGGATCATAGATCTTGGCTCCATTGTATAGAATCAGAGGATTGGTTAGATGCAATAATTCTATAAACGGTTGTACGCTCATTAGTGATCGACCTGTAGCTAAAGTAAAGTATCCTCCACGTTCTGTAAATGTACGAATACGTTGCTGAATATAAGGAGATATCTGTTGGTGTGTATCTAGTAAAGTGCCATCTACATCTGATACGATCCAACGAATAGGCATATGCATAGACTGATCGATAGACATCGTTAGCCCCCTCAATATATAAAATATGTAAAGCATCGGTTAGTATACATGCACATTCATCGCACCAAAAGAATATTTGCCAAGCAATCACGTTACGTTATCCATCTTACAAGTCAATTGTTAGCCACAGTATCATTTTGTGCTGTTGATTTGTTAAATGCAAAAAAAAGACTGACATGGATCAAAGATCGCAGTCAGCCTTTTTGTACATATATACATTTATTGATATGAAAATCTTATCGCTTGGTTAGTAGAATTTACAATTTCTTATCGTCTACTTTATTCAACCAATCTTCAATATTACCAATCACTGAAGCTACACAACCGTCTTCAAATGGAGACGTCAACCCGCCTACTTTCACAAGCTCTGTAAATGGTTTGCTTCCACCTGCACGACATAATTGAAGATAATCATCCCATGCTGGCTTCTGATCTTCATTCATCCGTTTCCAGAATTGGAAAGCACAGATTTGAGCCAGTGTATAGTCAATATAATAGAATGGCGATTCATAAATATGACCTTGTTTTTGCCAGTAAGCTCCACTTTGCAGATATAGATTATCGCTTTGATCCCAGAATGGTAGGTACTTCTCTTCTACCGATTTCCAAGCCGCTTTGCGCTCTGCTGGTGTGAAGTCTGGATTTTCATAAATAATATGTTGGAATTCATCGACAGCGACTCCATAAGGAATAAAGATTAACCCGCTGGATAAATGATCGAATTTGTATTTCTCTGTATCTTCTTTGAAGAACAATTCCATCCATGGCCATGTAAAGAACTCCATACTCATCGAATGAATTTCGGCGGCTTCTGAGGTCGGCCATGTGTATTCAGGCACTTCAAAATGACGGCTTTCATAGACTTGGAAAGCATGCCCTACTTCGTGTGTCAGTACATCAATATCGCCCGATGTTCCATTAAAGTTAGCAAAAATAAATGGACTTTGGTGGTCATTAATAAAGGTACAATAACCGCCACCCATTTTACCTTTTTTACTTAACAAATCCATCAATTCATGTTCCATCATAAATTCATAGAATTCATTAATTTCTGGCGACAATTCTTTATACATTTGTGCACCGTTTTGGATAATAAATTCAGGATCACCTTTAGGCGTCGGATTACCTGTAGGGAAAGAGTACTCTTGATCAAAATAAGACAAGCGCTCTAATCCCAAACGCTCACGTTGACGTTCTTTCAAACGCGCTGCTGCTGGGACAATATACTCTTGAACTTGTTTGCGGAAATTAGCTACTTGTTCAGGACCATAATCGGTACGTCCCATACGTGCATATCCTAATGCTGTAAATGTTTTGTATCCTAGCTTGTGAGCAATCGTTGTACGAATCTTAACTAACTCATCATAAATACGATCCAATTCTTCGCCTTGTTCAGCAAGGAATCCATAACGAGCTTCGCCTGCACGTTGTCTCATATCACGATCTTTGGATAAACCAAACGGTGCTAATTGAGAAAGAGTACGTTCTTCCCCTTCAAACGGAATTTTAGCCGATGCAATCAATTGAGCATAAGCAGTCGTTAACTTATTTTCTTGTTGCAAATCTGCAATAATATCCGGATGGAATGTTTTAAGTTTCATTTCAGCTAATGCGAATAGGTGGCTACCCCATTTTTGCTCTAATTCGGTACGGAACGCAGAAGTAACCAGTGCCTTATAATACGTGTCTATGTACTCTTGAAACAGAGGATCGATTTCATCCATGTAATCTTGCTCTGCTTTGTAGAATTCATCATTCGTATTAATAGAATGGCGAATATAGACAAGTTGTGCTTGAGTTGAATACGTATTGAACAACTTGTTAATTTCAGCCATCGCACGATCCTGCTCTTGAAACGTAGTTGCATTTACAAATTGACTTAACAATTCATCAAATGTAACTTTAACCGCATCCAAATTCGGGCGTTCGTAAGGAAATTCACTAAATTTCATAGGGTATACATCCTCTCTGTATGTAAGCTCCCGGCACATACCGGTTGTTTACATGTTACTAAATTTCACACACAATTTATAGTTTTTTTATCCAATGGTCGAATAAATAGTAAAAATTGCATCTATAGTCTCATATGAACTTGATGTTATTGGCAAATAAATAGATAGCGTACAAATTTTCCTTTGCGAATATGGCAGACTTCGATCACTTGTAAGCCTACAGCTTCGATAGAATCTTCTATAGGTTCTGTCGCCAGAATAAGAATACGCTCTCCTAGACGTTTGCTACTGGCAAGCATATCTAATCGTTCTTCACTGCTTAGCACAGAGCACAAATTATAAGGTAAATCCAAAACTAACGCATGATAGCGTCCTTCTAATCCTCGCATATCTGCTATCTTCACAATATCTGGCATACCGTAATAAGATAGATTTTCTCGTGCTCCTTGCACTGCTAAAGGATTAAGATCATAACCTATAATGTCTATACCCATAGATAAAGCTTCGATCAACACCGTTCCTATGCCACAACAAGGATCAATCATTGTTATTCCTGTAGGTTGTGGAACAGCAATATTGACGACGGCTCTAGCGACTCGTGTACTGAGTGCTGTAGAGTAATGTTTGGGCTTATCATTATGGTGAAGCCAAACAGGTTCAGAAGCTATACATGTTCCTACTACCCAGCGATGATTGGCAAATGTAATCCCTAGCATGATTTGCGGATTTTTCATTTGAGCGTTGCCGCGAATATTCATGCCTATTTGGCGTTCTATCGAACGTTTTTCATCATAGGTGAATAACTGTTCTGCATCAAGGCACATTAATTTGAACGTCTGCTCTTGTAATTGGATGCTCTGTACTATCATTTCCAATTGTTCTAATGTGTTAGCTTCATATTGCACAGCTATCCGATAGTGGATAAAAGGGCTACGATTGGGAGATATAGCCATGTTCGTTTCAAGATAACGGTCATGCAATGTGGACTCCGATGTTCTATAGGTAAATAACGAACGTAATTCTAACTGACATAGCTCATACTCATCTTCATGACAAGCATAAGTATAGATATAGGAAGCGGCATGTTCTGGATTCGATTCATCCGGTGTGTCAGATGAAGATGGTGATGGATATAGCACGATATTAACCTCTTTTCGTTGTTCAACTTCTACTGATTATATCAAACTATAATGAATTAAAAAAAGATCAGATGCACTTATCAAAAGTGATCTGATCTCTTGTCATGAATCTATCCGCATCTATATATCTATAGAATAAGATGATCATACCGCCACATTTATTTTATTTATACTACAGTAGCATGTACTTTTGTGGTTGCTCCTGCTTTGCTAACCATATTACGAGCAATCCATACTCCTGCCGCCCCTGCTTGTGCTAGTCCACGGGTTACCCCTGCACCATCACCACCACAATATAGACCATCAATTTCAGTTTCTAAATGTTCATCTAACTTTGGACGAGCAGAATAGAATTTAGCTTCTACACCGTAGAATAATGTATGTTCAGAAGCAATACCCGGTGTTACACCTTCTAACGCTTCTACCATTTCGATCAAGCTTTTCATTGTGTTATAAGGTAAGACCAATCCTAGATCGCCGGGAACCGCTTCTTTAAGTGTAGGTTCAAGGAATCCCTCATTAATCCGTTCTCTAGTCGAACGACGACCACGAAGAATATCACCATACTTCTGTACAATCACTCCACCGCTCGATAGATCATTAGCACGACGGCAGATTTCACGAGCATATTCATTGGGCTTATCAAATGGCTCTGTAAATTTGTGTGATACCAGTAGAGCAAAGTTCGTATTCGCAGAACCAAGTACCGGATCTTTAAATGAATGACCATTTGCCGCCATCACACCACTATGATTCTCAACGACCACATGACCGGAAGGATTACTACAGAATGTTCTTACTCTTGTCCCAACCGAAGTATTGAAAATAAATTTACCTTCATATAAATGTTCATTGATCTGACGCATCACCACATCAGACGTTTCAACTCTCACACCTACATCCACCTGATTATTGTACATTTTTAGACGACGTTTTTTCAAAATGTCGGTTAACCATGCAGAACCATCACGTCCGGGAGCAATCATCACCATCGGTGCTTCATAGGTCTCTCCTTTTTTGGTAGTGATACCTGTGATGCGGTGTTTACCTTCGATTTTGGTCGTGATAATATCTTCTACTTCTGCTTTGAATACCATATCAATGCGTGAAGTTAAATAACTATAAATAGATTTTAAAATTTCCAAGTTCTGCTCGGTTCCCAAATGACGAACTTCGGCACGAAGCAATTTCAAACCTGAAGCATATCCACGTTGCTCAATATCACGAATAGTATCTGTTGTAGGGTCGGTAATATTACGAGTAGCTCCATGTTCTAGATTGATATCATCCACATAACGAATCAATTCCATTACTTTCGAAGGGGAAAGATAATCGGTTAACCATCCTCCAAATTCAGTAGTAATATTGAATTTACCATCGCTATATGCGCCTGCTCCACCGAAACCTGCGGTTACTGAACAAGCGGGTAGACAGCCAGCATAATCTTTTTTACCTGCGGGAGGTGGACATAATTGAATCTTCTCTTCCATAATCGGACAACTGCGACGATGAATATCATGCCCTTTATCGATCAACAATACTTTCCAATCCGGTGCTTGACGAGTCAATTCATAACATGCAAAAATCCCTGCTGGTCCTGCGCCTACAACAATACAATCATAATGGTTCATAATGTCCTCCTGAGTTGAGTAATATGGGGTCAACGCACAAAAAAATCCTGACTGTTGAATAGATATGCCAAAGCATACTATTCGTAGTCAGGAATTTATGGTCCCTTGTAGAAACCCCCAAACCTTATTTTCGGGGATATACGAATATATTAGATATCAAAATCATTAAAATGTAGGATCAACAAGTCATTGAATACCATCCAATCATTTGCGCTGTAACTTCTATTCTTAATTGTACGAGTAAGATGTATTCATACTAAGTACTAATTAAGAACATTGCGTAAAAATACCACTGTAGCGCCTATACATCTCTATTGGCTACAGTGGTATCTTACAAAAAAATAAGCGAACGGTCAAGTGTTAATTTGAATAATAGTTCGTATAAATTGATTTTATATGTTTATTATTTTTTAATAAAAGTATATTTATCGCTAATTAACGAACATTACTTATTATAAAATCTGCGATCTTTCGTCATTTTTTTTATTTTCCCTCTTTTGATTGTTGTGCTTCATTTTTCCTTTAGACTTCTGCATTTAGTTGATGGTTTATCATCTATCATTTGCTATAGATTTATATTTTAATGCGTAACTGACGATTGAAAATCATTACGACTGCCTTTATTTGTATGATAGAAAAGTACATCTCCATCGTTGAGTTGAAAATTATATCCCCAAGGATCATTAAATTGCTTTTGAAATCCTTCCAATTGCCATTGGTTCATAAGTGGTGCATGGATATATTGTAGATGAGGATGATCGGTATCTCCTTGTTGGATCGTTTCAATATCAAAGTTAACCACAATATATCCATCGGTTAAAAAGACAGACGAATGTTCATCTAATCCTTTGGCACCGTTATTTACTGGATTATTTTTGTTGGTACTATCTGTACTTTGTTCAGCAGATTGTTGTCGATTGGTATTTGTAGAACCGCTAACGTCTTGCAAAGATGTCCCTTGTTTGACTACATATACATCTGACGGCAAGCTATATTCTCCATACCACTTTTGTATAGCAGCCAAAGAACGCATTGTATTATTTCCTTGAGGTAAATGTTGTTGTGGACCGATTAATGTACGTAATGGCTGAGTCAATAATAGATGGGTAAAGTTACCGATATTGACTTTGCGCGTATGACTGGCTTTGCTGAACATTGCAATCGCTTCTTCTGGATTAGTCGGAGTAACCGATATGACGGACAAAGGTGATTGTTCATCTTGAGTCGCTACCGTTTCCCATGAGAGTCCGGTAAGATCTTGCCAGATGGACGATAATGCACGTTCCCATGCTGTATTCCAAAATGAAGTCAATGGTGTAGACGGTTGAGAATGAGCCACTTTATTTGGTGTTTTAGACGGCAGTGCTTGTTTTTGTAAAAGAAGATCATACATATACAAAGCCGTATTTTTCAATTCTTCTTCAGGTACATGACGTGTTGGATCATTCAAAATGGTATACCGTTGCACTGTATCTTGAGGCGATCCTATTTTAATCAAATTCTCTGTCGCTGTTGAATAATACACATCAACTGGAAAAGGAGTGCCACCTTGCCGTGGTACATAACGAAATGTAGGTGTAATTCGAATGCCATCTTTTGAACCGAACATATTCCCTTTTGTTTTCAAATCAAATTTAAAGTGATATCCCGTTTTGACTGCTAGATTTCTGTAAAAGGGATGACTTCCCTGACGTACTGGTATTACATAAGGCGCTGTATTTCCACGAGGCGCTCCATCAATACCATTTTCCCCCACCCAATACGATGTTCCATCAGGTACAGCTAGATTTTGCCACGGATGGAATACGATCTGCCAGTTGTAATCTGCAATATCAGTAATATGAAAATCATAGACACGACCGATCACTTCTACTGGTACACTTTCGACAGCTACATGGTTATCTAATGTTACATTGGCGTTGTGCTGTACGGTAAACGAAGATGGTGCATTTTCAGCAATCGTACGGAATAAAATATCGTATTTACCTTCATCTACCCAGACTGGCAAAAAGAATGTTGTATCCAATTGATTAACGGGTACATCTACCCATGTGTTTTTAGGAATAAATGTAGTCTGTTCTTTATTATAAGTGTCAAACGGAAATTGAACCTGCTTTGTACGTATATACTTCGCATAGTCTCGATTGCCATAACCCGGATAATTAACATGCTGTCCAACAGTAGGAATACGCACTGAAAAAGGACGATCCAAAATAAGCGCTGAACTGTACGCATCAGGTACTGTTTTCTGATTATGCTTCTGATCATCAGACACCAATGAATAATTGACTACAGGGGTATGGACAGTAACCGTATTGATGCCATTAATCGGGAATGTCTGGTTAGCTCCGCCATCAATATTTCCCGGTAAAAGATTATATTCGATCGTACCTGTACTTGGTGCATTTTTTAGATTCGTTTTGGTTTTGGGAATCATATGGTTAGCACTATAAAGCGTATCTTTGCTAATCATAGTAGGCATAGACAGTGCTTTAGGGGTTGGCCCTTTTTTGATCGTTCGTGTACTATCCATAATGATGTCATTGTTAAACTTCAGATTATCATTTTCTACTTCTACATTATCTACAGCATTTTCAGCTTTTCTTTTCATATCGCTGCTTTCATCTGGAATGCTAGGACGGCTACTTCCACTTTTCGTTAAGTTTTTGGTACCTCCATTCTGATTACCAGGATTCTTAGGAGCATAATAGGTACCTGTAGTTAAAACAGAATAAGATGGCGGTATATAGTTGTTAGGAGAAATTATAATCTTATTATCTGCAAACGCATAGTTATTCAGCGTAGCTTGCTTAATTCCGTATACTCCCAATTGATCGATTTTCCAAAATGCATACGGTCGCTGAATATCAAAAGAATAATTAACTGTTTTGGTATCTTTCTTCTCTCCATCATCCCATTTTAATTTGTACGTTCGTTTAACCGATATTCGATATGTACATTCCCCTGTATATTCTGTAAAGGTATGTTGAGAAAGATAATTCAATGCAAATACATTACCATATAGACTTTCCGAGGTCGGAATCCCTTGAGCGACATCGAACATTTCGCTTCCTCGTCGATCGGCTTTGATGATCGCGGATACCATTGGATCCATGTAATTGCCAGTTAATTGCTGACCTGCTTGAGGAATCGTACATATTGCTGAAGGACCTGTTGTCGGTGGCTCTTCGGCTGCACCTACAGTGATAGTAGCACTATCTTTGAGACTCCACGGATCTTTTGACCAATATGCTGTAATCTGCGCTGTTCCTGTAGCATGGGCAGTTACTTCTCCTGTAGCAGGATCCACACTAGCAATCGCAGGATCAGACGATTCCCATTTCGTCTGATCTCGATGTGTGACATCAATCCAATTATCTGTAAATTCTTGTTCATTGTAAGCTTTCGTACGTACTTCAGCAGTTAGTTGTTCCGTATCGTCAATTTGCAATGTTGTATCCGATTTGACTTGAATTTCTTTCTTTTCGATGACATGTCCGGTGTAGTTGATTAGTAGTGGAGTGTAATATTCTACCCACCGTTTATCAGCACCATCTTGACGTGTATCATATTTATAGGCTATTTGTGGTGTATATGGATAACCAGTTTCAGTTCTTATTAGTGCAAATATATCTCCTTTATTAAATTCTGCACTTATACCTTTATAACTATACTGACTTTTTTCACCTATACCATTGTAAGATTGGCTTTTATCAAATTCTATCTTTTCAAAAACTAGATCACTGATATATTTTTGATCATATGGCTTAAAATTTGAATCAAGCATTCTTTTAGGTGGATATTTTTCTAAAGTAATTTTGTATTTCACTTCTTTTGCTAATGGGAAAGCTTCACTTCCACGACCATGAGTACCTGTAGTGTAATTATCAGCACCTTCATTTCTTGAAGCACTCCATATTTCTGTATCACTCTGTACCCATATGACTTTTGGATTAGGGTCATTATCTCCAGTTAATGGAATAGTTAAAGTTTGAATTTTGGCTGATTTACTTGGCGATATGTTTATATCTGATGGATAATCACCGATATTTATAGCTTCACTATACATTTTGTTAGGTCCAATAAATATATTCATTAGAGAAAATAATATAAATAAAGTACATAATATTTTTATTTTTTTACTCATGGTTCTCAGCTCCATATTATTTTGTAATTCCAAAAATGGAACCATCTGAAGTACTATATGTGATAAATGGATTTTCAACTGGAATAGAATTTTTCACCCAAATGTCCATTCCCACTTCATTATTTATATATTTTTCAAATGCGCTTTGAGGATTCTCAGTGGGTAAAGTATGATAACCAAATTTTTTAGGAAGATTGTTTCTGATAGCTGAACTAACTACTAATCTACCTAAACCACTATTCATATAATGATCAAAATTAAAGTTTTTTATTGTTGGATAAATAACTTGATTTTCATAAACTCGATAATAATTTTGTTCATCGCCTCTTTTATCTTCTTTTGTTAGAAAAACATTTTGATAAATACCTTTTATATTATTCCAGTCACGGGAATCTACAATAATAAAGTAATTCATAACCAAGCTTCCAGAACCATTTTGAAATTTCGTACTTTTACTCTTAACATCTTTAAAAGAAGTTTTTCCATTTTTGAGATCAGTTAATACGTTCATATTCGTTCCTGTCGTACCTACAGCTCTTAACTCCTTCAATCCTGTAAATGAATCTGCTGATTGTTTCTGTACATTGGCTAACCGCACCAAAATAACAGCTGCTTCTGCGCGTGTAGTGGTTTGTCCGCCGCCAAAAGTTCCATCTGCATAACCAGACATTAGACCTGTTCCCATCATCAGGGATACATAAGGGTATTCGCTTTTACTCATGGTTTTTTTAAAATATTCGGCTACCGGTACGACTGTATCTACAGTATCGGTAAGGGCTTGCTTATAATCTGTACTAGCTGTTGCTAGACCAGAAGACATCCATTTTGCCATTTCTTTGCGAGTAAGGGGAGTGGTCGGCTTGAATCCATTGGGATAATCAGAAGGAGTCAAAAATCCTTTAGCTACCACTTCATTCACTTCTTTTTCACTCCAATTGCCTGCAAGGTCTGCAAAACTGCCTTTACCTTCGGCTTTCTCATTCACAGACACACGATCTAGCAAAACGGCAAACTCGGCACGTGTGACTTGGGCACCCGGCTTGAATGTACCATCTGCATATCCTTTGAAATATCCTTTAGATACAGCTTCATCGATTGCTGTTTTTGCCCAGTGAGACGAAGTAACATCTTTGAACGTAGTAGCATTGGTGGTCTGCATCAAAGGACTTAACATTACCGAAAGTGTAGCTACTGCGAATACGGAACTGATTAATTTTTTCATTTTAAAATACTCCTCTATCTTTCAAATTGTGATATGTAGTTGCTGTATTTCTATTCCAATCGTAATCTTTTCTGCTGGTAAACTAATCTAGGTATTTAAGACTAAATGGTATACCACTTGCATCATTATATGGGATAAATAGGATTCTTCCAAGTACTTATTTAGTTAGCATATATTTCTGTTAAATTCATATGTAATCACAAAAAAGCGGACTACTCCCTGAAAAGGAATAATCCGCGTGCTTCGCGAGAATATAGGTATTAAGACATAGTTTTCATTTCGGCAAGAATAACATAAAATAATAAAGCTGTAAACCCATTTCTTTTTATACAACAAAAAAGAATGGACTGCAATCACTCCATTCTTCGCTTCCATGCTTATATCATTTACAAAACAATACCGTTCATTTTCAAATGAGCAATAAACATATCTTTGGTAGACGGATGTTGTGTAGCATCTACCCATTCTTCTGGTTGCCAGGCGTTTCCTGTTTTGAGCGCTCTTGGACAATGGATAAAACATTCTTCCACTTCCACGATAATACCAAGCCCCATCGTTTTGCCTGTCCAATTCATTTGCTCTAGCAATGCACTGTCTTTGGTAATTCGGGCATGCCCATTAACACGTAACACTTCATTCATACCGGGAATCAGGAAAATCATACCTAATTTAGGATTGCCTAGTATATTTAACAACGAATCTGCACGCCGATTACCATGACGTTCCGGGAAAATAAGCCGTTGATCATCCAACACTTTCACAAACCCTTGCTCATCTCCACGTGGAGAAACATCGCATTTGCCTTCTTGATCAGAGGTAGATAAGAAAAATAGTGATGATAGTGATAAGTAGTAAGCAATATGTGGATCAATAGACGCAACCGTCTTTTTGATAATATGTTCATGAGGAACTCCAGTAAATGCTCTTAATTCTTCAATCGATGTAATATAGGTTGTAGATTGTTCTATGTTCGCTGTATCGTTAGACTTGTTCATATTACCCTCCCTTGTGCTCGGTTGGGTTTATCATAACAATCTACAACACACGTGTCCATATTCCTACACTTCAATGGCTCTTCAAAGTATATTTATCAGTAACTACACTACATCTATTAGAATCTCATTTTACCGCCTAATCTCTACGTATCCCTTTAAATGAATTAAAATATAAATTAAACGAGACAAAAGACGTATTCAAGCTATTTATATATTCTAGATTTTTATATATTTTGTCTGCAATATGGTGACATTCCTCGGTTGAACGTGCGAAATGACTTCCAAAATATTTTTGCATAATCCAATAGACTTGGTTGCCTAATTCTTCAGCGGACTTCATATAAGGAAGTATTTTGACAATATGATCGATTTCAATCGAATATTCATCAGGTAAGCACCATTCGATCAGATTCATCGGATTCCAATACATCATATGTTTCTCTACCATGGTATATATATCTTGATTAAATGCCTGACTCGGCTTATTGTTCATGATTAACCTCCTACCCGGATAGCTATCTATCCAGAGCGTGATCTCTTTCTCTAATTTACTCTGTTATCAGGTTGTTGAATCATATTTTGCAACTATATTTATAGACTGTAAAATAATTTACTTTTCTACAAAATACTGACTAAAAAAAGTATCTCTTATTCTGCTTCACCTGTAAATATGGTAAAAGTCCCACTTGATTGCCTATTCGTGCATTTCCCGAATTACATATCACCCGATTCCATAAGCATCAGAAAGGGTAAATAAAGCATTACAAGACCTAACTTGCTTTATAATACTATTTCTAATACAAAAGGATGATGAATCATGGAACACGAAAAAGACGTACAAACACTATCAGACTGGTTGAATAATCATCTTAAACGTACCATCATTATCGAAAAACATGAATTAGATGATACCGATGAAGTTCATTTCACAGTCACTGAAGTCGATATTCGCAGTGAAGATAATGCGATTGACGATTATGTAGAAAGCTCTTTGATTTTGCACGGAGAAGGTTCTACATCGAATGCAGATGGCGATAATGTTCCTCTTCCGCAAAATACGTATGAAATTGCTTTACATGATCTTCGCATTGATCATATAGATGATACCCATGTTAAATTAAATACAGAACGTGCTCAATATGCGTTAACAGCTAAATAAACATCTATACTCAACTTTATGTATATATTATTTGATCTCAAAACCTCTTTCGGCTAGATCGATATAAGATTTATTTCTTATTCGTTCTCAAGCAAAAGAGGTTTTTTGTCGTCTTCTTATCTTGTATTTGTATAGGCGATTCTATGGTTTATCTGTGTATTCCTACGATTTGGCACTTACACCCTCTAAAATAATTGTAAAAAAAAGTTTATTTTGCTAATATCAATCCCGAAGTTAGTAAACGCTTACAAAAAAATGTGAAGAGGGTGTATATGTTCATGTCTATGTTCAAAAAAAGCCTTAATCTTGTTTTGTTAAGCTCGTTGATGATTACACCATTATTATCGGTACCTGCACAGACGTATGCAGCCAATGAATCGGTAGAAGTCTGGTTAACGACTGCTGATCCCAATTCAGAACCTGCTGTCGGACTAAGCCCAGGTGCACGTCTTACAAAGAAAGCGAATATTAATTTCGCAACTACCACAGGCAATGCAGACTATACGATCAATGTAAATGAAGGCAAAACATATCAAACCATGGATGGATTCGGTGTTTCTTTAACAGATTCATCTACATGGTTAATGAATTACAAGCTTAGTAGTGGCAAACGGGCTGAAGTGATGGAACGCCTTTTCGGCAATACAGGTATAGGCATGAGTATGCTACGTCAGACGATGGGTGCTAGTGACTTTGCGTGGAGTACGTATACTTACGATGATACAGCAGGAGATACTTCTCTCAGCCAATTCTCGATTGCAAGGGATCAACCTTATATTATACCTATGACCAAAGCAGCGCTTGCCAAAAATCCAAACCTTAAAATTATCGCTTCTCCATGGAGCGCTCCAGCTTGGATGAAATATACAACCAATGACAAAAACGGTACAGGTAAATTACAAGCACAATACTACCCTACCTATGCTAATTACTTTGTGAAATTTATTCAAAGTTATCAAGCACAAGGGATTCCAATCTATGCAGTCACTCCGCAAAATGAACCATTATTTGAACCTGGACGTTATCCGGGCATGAATATGAATGAGCAAGATCAGATCGGTATGATCGGTGACTACTTAAGCCCAGCTCTTAAAAATGCAGGTCTTAACACAAAAGTAATCGCTTATGATCATAACTATGATAACTGGTCTTACCCGAATACAGTTATTGTAGGGCTTAAAAATAGTGGCAAATCCAGTGCTGTAGCTGGTAGTGCTTTCCATCATTACGGCGGCGACTACACAGCTATGACTTCGATGCATAATGCGCATCCAGATAAAGATATCTGGTTTACAGAAGGTGGATTTGGCGATTGGAATGACAAAGTGGACGGCTCCACTCAAGGATTCGATAATATGATCAATGAATTTATCGGGATTACTCGTAACTGGTCCAAATCGATTATCTTGTGGAATGCTGCTCTAGATCAAAAAGATGGCCCTAGTGTAATCGGAGATTACAATACCAACAAAGGTATGATTACGATCCAGAACTCGGATAACAGCAACAGTAATCCAGAAGATAAAGTCACCTATAACAAACAATATTACCTTTTAGGACATTTCAGTAAATTTGTCGTTACAGGAGCTACACGTATTGATACCAATTCATCTAACGATATCCAAAATGTAGCGTTCAAAAATCCAGATGGTACAAAAGTGGTTGTATTGTACAATTCTCAGACAGCAACCAAAACAGTTAAAGTGCAATGGAATGGTCAGTCTACCAACTATACCGTTCCTGGTAAATCGGTTGTTACGTTGAAATGGTAATACGTATACTCTCTGTCGCTAACATGTAAACGTAAAAAGCTCTGTTCCTCTCTTCATTCCTATGTTGCTATAGGTATGTTTAGAGGGGACAGAGTTTTTTTATGTTATGCTATTCCGTTTTGATCATCTATACCTGTAGTTATTATATTACAATTAGTTTCGAAGTATTCCCTGTTGCTGATCTTGCTGACTCAAATCTTCAAATAATGGACGTTGTGCAGGATTAATCTGCTCGATATTCATTTCTTCTATCGGATAAAATACAAATGCCACCGACTCATGATCATCATCTTCAAATAACAACGTTTTTCCATCTGAAGCGATCTTGTCTTCCAGATCAGCCACTACATCGAAAATAAACATTACAAATACCACATCATCTCCACCGGGGTAGGTATACTTTAATCGTTCTCCGCTATACACAGCATACAAGGTAGAAGAAATAACTTCTAAGCTAGTCTCTTCTTTCACTTCACGTATCATGGTTTCTTCAACCGTCTCGCCTGCATGCATACCACCACCCGGTAGACCCCAATCGTTAGAATCCGCACGCTTTTGCCATAATATGCGGTTATGCTGATCTCGAATAATCGCTCCACCGGTTACAATAATCTGACGCTCTTTATCTGAATGTTCCATACGATTCCCCTCTTTTCTTAATAAAATAGAGTTATTCTAGGTAATCAGCTATTAAAAAATGCTGGCTATATGGCTGTTAGTAAAATCCAACAGTATATAACACAGCATTCAGTTTGTATGCGTAATTTGGCTATAGATCACTGAAATAGTTCATTGAATTTATGATCAATCGTACTTATTTTTTGTCTTTCAATAATTTCTCACGTTCTGCATACATATCAGGCAAGTGATCTTGTAACTTCGGATTAGGATCAGGATAAGACAAATCCAAATCTTCCAGTGTGCGTACTACAATTTGTAAAACAGCTAGATCACGATACCAACGATTATCAGCAGAAACGATATGCCACGGATGGTCTTTGGTTGCCGCATGAGTAAACACATCTTCATAATACGCTTGATAATCATCCCAAGATTTACGTTCTAACAGATCACTTTCATCGAATTTCCAGTTCTTTTTCGGATTTTCGATACGTGCAATTAATTTCTCTAGCTGAAACTCTTTAGAAATATGCAAAAAGATTTTGACTACTTTCACGCCATTATCGTCTAACATTTCTTCAAAGTGTCGTATTTGTTTAAATCGTTGCTGTGCCTTTTTATCTGAAATTAATTTATGCACACGTGTAATCAATACATCTTCATAGTAAGAACGGTTAAAGGCTGTAATATAACCCAGTCCAGAGACTAACTTGTGAGCACGCCAGAGAAAGTCATGATCTAACTCTTCACGAGTTGGTGTCTTAAAGCTATGCGTCTGCACACCTTGTGGATGAGAGATCGAAAAGACTTTGTTAATTACGCCATCTTTCCCACTGCAATCCATGCCTTGAAAAATAAAAAGAAGCGATTTTTTCTTGCTTGAGAATAACTTGTCTTGTAACTTCTCAAATCGTTTCATCAGCTCTTTAGTTTCTTTTTCCGTATCTTCTTTGGATGTGTACTCGCCAGTGCTTTTAGGATCGATCTTCTTCAGATCAATCTTATCTCCTGTTGCCAGTACCCAGTTCAATGGTCGCTTGGACATATCTATCGCTCCTTTAATAAAAAAACGTTTCTTTATCTATATAACCGAAACTGTTCTAAAAAAAGTAATAGGTTCCAAAGGGAGTCCCTTTACTGCTTCACACTATATTTTAAAGAGCTTGTTGTTCATGTATGGCTTCATTCAATTCTTGTTGTAATTGCTTCATAAATGTATTCCATGTGTCTTCATCGACTTTTAGCTTTTTGGGATTGAAATCTTCCAATGTTTCTACCCATACTCGCTTATCATTAATATGCCCTAATTGAGTCTGGATCTTTTTGTACACTTCTTCCGAATCCCGGAACTTGGAACTGAGTGCAAATTCAGCAGCAGACGCGGTATACCGAATTTCTTTAGCAGCGATCCGCAATTGATGCAATTCATGCAGTGCTTCAACAGAATCTATACCTTCTGTTTTAGCGGTCTGGCGATACGTACGCTTTTGTTGTTCATAAGCAATCTCAAGTTCACGCATGATCCGATTCACATCTGCTTGCGCCGCTAACGTTTCCAGATGATCTTCGATCAATGTTTTCCATTTCTTTTTAAGTATTTTGCCTTGGAGCTTAGGTAATTTTTTGGCAAGCTTGGTGCGGTACTCTTTGCGTTCTTGTTTGTGGGCTTTAATAACTGCTTTGAGAAGATCAGCTTCATCTTTATGGTCATCTGCTTTGGCATCTTCTTTACGTTCTTTGAAAGCATCGATCATCACATCGGCATCTCTAACTTTACCAAGTGCTTTTTGTGATTTTTTCAACAAAGGAATCAATCCTGCTTGATCCGAAGCATCCAAAATACGTAACAAAGTCATCAACTTACGGCAATTCACACGTGCTTGATGTACATCTTCATCATCAAAATCTTTCACTGCTTTCTGACCATAACTCAAAAATTTATCATAATGCTCTTGTAAGACCGTCTGCCATTGCGTCGTTTTACTTTTAGCTAAGCCTGTCGTTTGAATAGTGGTCATCGATATTCCTCCAGTTGGATGAATCGTTATTATCAAAGGTTTGTATACTATTTAACACATTCTAACCTTATTGAGTCATATCAAGACGATACTCTTTCATTATAACGAATTGGCGTTCACTAAGCTATTTAGCCTGTGCATGGATCACAAAGCGATGTTGCTTCACTTCAAAGTAGCCTTGCTTTTGAATTAATAAATGAATGGCGTATAGGTCATCCATATGTTCTTCGATCTGAAAGTTCGGAATCTGCCATGGAATCGCTTTGAGATAATATAACAAAGCTCCAATATCGTAAAATCGTTCAGTTGGAAATTCTTCTTTTTGGTACACTATTTCAAAGTCATTCTTTTCAAGTTGCGCGACTGCTGTTGCTAGATTCCAATCTATAAATTCTTGGTTAAGAGGCTTATGTAAATGTTGGTTAATCTGCTGGTCATTCAGTCCACCTACTTGCTGAGTCATCAACCATCCATCTTTTTGTAACAAACGTCTTACTTCACTTGGACTATACGCTTCATGCTGATTGGTGATGAGATTAAACTGTTGATCGGCAAATGGTAAATAATCATCGGTATCAATTTGCACAACCTGTACACCTAATGGTTCTAACCGTTCCTTAGCAATCGGTACATTAGGAGCATAAGCTTCTGTTGCATAGATAGATGGTGGAAACGGTTGCAAGCTTGATAAAAATTCTCCGCCACCTGTTCCCATATCTAACATTGATTGAGATTGTCTGATATGTGGTACGATCATCTGTTCAAAATTCCATGATAACGGTTGTACTTTCATTCTTCCACTATCTGTAACCCATGAGAAATCCCATCCACTAAATTCCTGCTCTGCATCTTTGACATATTTCCAAAACGTTGGGTCTTGTATCATTTTGTATGACTCCTTTTTATTGGTAATATATACAGTATAGTTGATAACTAGCTAAGAAAGGAAGATTGGATGAGTATGTATTATAGAAAAGAACATTCATATGCTTAGTGTGCTTCGCTCAAATGCTGTTATAAATTATTTAAATGAATAGGACAATATCGTAGAGATGCAGAATATTTTGAACTGTTAAAAAGCAGTATATGTTAGTGAAATCACTTACGCTTCAGCATAGAAAATAAGAGCCTACTATTACAGACTCCTATTTGGTATTCCCTTGAATAAATGTTCTAACAACAGTTTCCAATCGTTCGACCATTTCAGCAAGTTGTTCATCACTCATATTTTCTATCGACGACTGATCGTTCATATCCAGATGCCAAATCACACTTTTCAGTATGTAACTGTATGTAAAAAACACCTGATCCATAAGAGAACGCTCTAACGTAGGATAATCTTGTGACTGCTCTGTAAGTTGAGTAATCGCATCTACATATTCTTTAAATGCCGCTATATTGAACATATTCTTCTCATGAAGATCATGAATAAAGCTTCCTTCGCTCCCTTTGAAATTTTGTTCGATAGTGGTTCTTGCATCATACATAATTCTATTCCTCCTGCAAAAGTATAATTCTTATATTGATACACTATCGCATTCCATCTATGTATCAAGCTACATTATACTTGAAAAGCACCTGTCATTCCTGTCTGCAAATGAATTGCAAATCGCTGTAGTACATCTTGAGCTTGGTGCTCTTGATCATATTTGCCTACAGTAAAAGCAGATTCAACAGAGCCGTTACCAGCATACGCAGAGATTACGAATTTATGATCGGCGGTTTCAAGTTCTAAAGTGAGGACAGTTGCATCAATAAATGTTGTACCGTCTTGGCTTCTGATCCACATGGTTAAGTGCTCCTTTGATTGGGTTAATATGTATTTTTAGAAAAGAGTGCTAAGGGTTCGAGTATGGGTATACTCCGCTTCGTCAACGGATTATCCTTATCGTCGCTGTTGTGATTGGATATCTGGATTAACCGCTTATCGCGGAAGATATCCAATCACAAAGGCGAGCGCTTTGCTCTTTCAGGACAATTCTGTTGCCTTCGCTTTGAAGATTTAGAGAATACTCTTCTATAATATTTAATAATTCCAGATACACATTATTGCTGTATCAGCAAAAAAATATCTAATTTTTGTCTTTCACATTACAAATTTTAAATCTATTTTTCTAATTTAGCAATAAATAATTTTCTATTTTAGAAAAGTGATATTATTTATTTGCTATATTAGAAAGGAAGTGTGATTACTGTGAAGACCGGAGAACGAATTAAATTACTAAGAGAAGAAGCTGGTCTTAGTCAATTAGACTTGTCTAAATTAATTCATATAAACAATAGCGTATTATCCAGAATTGAATCCGGAAAAAGACCTGTAGAAGACCATGAATTAAAAACCATTGCTGACTACTTTAATGTAGATGCTGATTTTTTAATAGGCAGAAAAGATGTACAACGAGTTGATAATGAGAACAAGGATTACATAGATCATACACTTGGATGGACAGAAGAGGAAAAGCAAATTGCTGAGGCTGTTATTCAGACATTACGGCAATTGAAAAGCCAGACTGATAAAGAAAAATAAAGAAAGAACCAACACTATATGATGTTGGTGCTTTCTTTATTTTTAAATTAAATCTGAAGGATATTGCTCAATTCTATTTATAATATCTCTAGTTAATTTCGATAAGGATTTACGATGAAAATTGTCTATATCATTATAATTTCCAAATAATATATTTTTAATTTCCTGCTCATTTTCATATAACCCTTCAAAGGACTGCAATTCTTTTCTTTTAGTTTTATTATAATAATGATATTTTTGCAGAATTTCAAAAACAATATCATTATGATTTTTGTATAGTTCTTCAATTCCAAGTACATTTAATTGATCTCTAATAAGTTTCTCATTAGAGGGATCGGGTTTGACAGATACCTTAACATGATCTTGATGACTTATTGCTTTTATATCATCAATGTTAAAATCAAATGTAATTAAATGTTCTATTTTATCTATAGAGTAAGGTGAGATTAAAAGTGGAGTATGACTTTTGGCATGATTACAACTAGAACATACAGGTAGTAAATTGTAGAAAGACATA
Organism: Paenibacillus sp. PK4536; assembly: GCF_028594455.2. Lineage (NCBI taxonomy): Bacteria > Bacillati > Bacillota > Bacilli > Caryophanales > Paenibacillaceae > Paenibacillus > Paenibacillus sp. PK4536. The sequence continues at coordinate 3,343,854 of NZ_CP126313.1, read as the reverse complement.
GCCAGCAATGGATACTGTGATTGACTATAGAAATGATCTAATTGGCAAGTTCTTTTAATAGTATATTCAGTTCCATTCGTTCCAATTTTACTTATCCTTTTGGTATTATTTATATAATTCCTATTACATAATGGACATACTTTAAATCCTAAAGATTCTACCATAGTGTTTGCATTGTAATTTGCTCTAGGTTTTCCTCTTGGTTTACGAAGTCCAATATGAGCATCATCTCTACCAGAGAATTTATTATACATTTTTTGGAAAATTTTATTTTTTTTATAGTTCACATTATTTTTTGCCATCTCACTAAGTACATCAAATTTTGAAGTAATAATTTCATACAAAGTATTAGAAATTCCATCTTTTTTTAAGTTAGCGTCGAATTCGGCTTCTATCTCATTTACATTCAATTTTTTAGTTTTTTTATTCTGCTTAAAATCTTTGTATAATTGATTTCTCACAGCTAAATAATGTATTTCAGCAAGTTCATCTAATTTATCATTATAAATTCTTATCATTCTCATCCGACCTTCTGAAACGATTTTCGAGTTCTCTTACTTCTAATTTCTTTATATATTCTTTGAGTTTAATATTTTCTTCTAATAAATTATTTTTTGATTCTTGATCGTCCTTAATTGCTTTCATATACATTTCGTTTAGCTTTAATGCAATTAAAGGCTCTCCCATAAGTTCTATAATATATTTAAAATCTCTTTTTTCATTTTCTGATAACTTTTTATCTTTATTTGAATTGTCGTCATTAAGACGCTTAATTAAAAAGTTGATTTTTTGCCTAGCAAATTCTCCTATAGTTGTTTCCATAAAAAAACTATCTGAAAATAAAGTATGGATATTACTTGCAAACGTTTTTTCAAGATTTGATTTTATTACAACTTTTTTCTCTTTATTTGTATCCAGAGCAATAATTTGATTTGTATGCAAATCAGATAATAAGAAGGGAGAATGCGTGGTACAAATAATTGTATATTTCTGTTTGGACTTATTACTAACATCTTTTAAAAATTCTAAAAGAATAAATATTAATTTTCTACTCCATTCAGGATGCATAAAATTATTGGGTTCATCTAGTAAAATAGTAACATGTTTATTATTTTTTAACGTTTGAATGTTTATTGCATGATAGATTACAGAAAACAAATTGATTATATCTTCTTCACCTGTACTTAAGTTACTAAAATCAGCATGTATATATCCAGATTCTTTAGATACGTATTTGTCATATAATTTACTAAATTCTTTAATATATTCAAAATGTTTCGTAAATTCAAACTCAATATTATCTTCAATTAATCTTTCATCAATTTTATTAAAAAAACAAATAAATTCTTTATAAGCTTTATCATATAATTTTAAATGTGTATTTTCTTTATCAATATATAACTTTTTAAAATCAGTTTTTAAAAGTCTTTTTAGTAGCATTTTCGATAATTTGTCACAAATTTCTTCTAAATAAGCTTGATCGTCAAAATGTTTTATAACATGTAGTTCTTTAATAATTGATTCCACTGTTTGTTCATTAATATTAATTATTTCCTCATTAACTGTAATTATTTCTTTAAAGATTTTATGGATGTAAGATTTCAAAAATTTAATAATAAAACTTTTCTTCTTATTAGGTTGATTTTCTTTTATCTTATCTAAAATCTCTTTTAATTCCTCAACAATATTAAAATTAAGGACATTAATGCACAAATTAATATTTTTTTGAAAAGTAAAAATTTGTTCTAAATATTTTTTTGCTGAACATCTGAACTATTAATATTATAAATAAAATCACACTTTTGTATTAAATTATTTTCTGTTCTTCTAAAAGCAAATCTTTTTATATTATCTCTTTTATTAGGTATATTACTAATAGAATTCAAGCGATTAAAGTAAATCACAAAACTTATTTCATTTCTATAACCATTAAAAGGCTCCTTATATTTGAATCTTTTTTCTTTATCTTCGTATTCAGCCAATATGCAATAAGTTTTATGATTATCTATGGAATGATTAATTATTAAATTAATCATTCCATTTCCCTCAATAATATATTCATTATTTTTATAGTGATAAATATTTAAAAATAAATCACTAACACTAGGATTAAGAAGATCACAATTATTGATTCCATTTCCTAATAAATGCATTATATTAGTTTTTCCCGTACCATTTTTTCCTACAATCACTTTAATATTCTCTATACAAGAGTAATCAGAAAAAAGATTAAAGTAATCATCATTTTTTTTAATATTTATTGTTTGCGTATCTTCTGTGAATTCAACTTCAAATTCATTATCCCAATTTAAGCCAATCTTCTCTAGATTTCGATACTTTTCAATCCATGTATAAATAAGTTTCATTCATTTATCCTTTCTATGTTCCAAAATTTAATAATTTCAGAATTATTATTTGACTTATTTAATAAGCAAAGAAAATCTTATTTGAAATTTTCTCTGCTTATTCATAATATTAAATCATCGTTCCTGATTTAGAATTATTAAATACTTTTTTAGCTGTTTTACCAATTGTGTTTGTTCCTATTCCATCTACTGCTCCTCCTATAATACCTCCAAGCAACGGAACAGCTTTTCCTAAATTTACAAGACCCTTTGTTCCAAACTTAGTAACTAATCTAACTCCTACAGCTTTATTGATTGCTTTAATAATTTCATAAGGAACTTTTTTAATAGCTTCTCTTGCTAAACTATTTCCTATTTTTATTCCGGCTTGTTTTAAAACATCTGAAGCCGCTTGTCCAGTAAGACACACAAAAACAAATGTCTTTACTTGATCATCTTTTAGATCATAACCGCGCATATGAGCAATCGTAGCTATCAATCTAATTTGAATATACATTACAGATGCTATATTGGCAGGAATTGCCACTGGCAGAGTCACTATTCCTCCTAATCCAGTCAGAAATCCGCTTGTAATTCCTTTAGCATTTTGCCACCGAATTAAACTATCGATAGCTTCTTCAACTGAATTGTGTTTATTCAAGTAATTTCTTGATAACTCTTCTACTGTTTCAGCACCAGGGATGCCATTCATAGCTTTTTCATAGCTCCAATTTAGTAATTTGGTCATTTTACTTTCATCTAAAATTTCGTTAGCCAACTTAGTATCCTCCTAAAATTTATCAGATAAAATATATGTAATAATTAGATTTTTATTACATATATAGAATAATATATTTTTAGTTATAAAGTCTAGATAAATAAACTATAAGACCTAATTTCAAAATAGTAAATTAGTCCCTTTTCAAATTCAAGATGCTTTTCTCATAATTTATTTTAGTTCTTTTTAATGCTTAAGATGCTCTAAAAGTATCTACATTAATTTTAAGACTTTCATTTAGTATCATCATCTTTCGAAACTCCAGAATCCAAGACTCTATATTTAAAAATGCGCCATACAATATACACTACAGCAAAAACCAAACTCCATTTTAAACATATAGATAACATGAGATATAAGTAGTCTGATCAAGATAAAGTCATACCTATTACTTACTCTGTTTGTTATGATTCTACTTAATTATACGAATATTCTTTGTACCCACTAGAATATTCTTTGTACCACTATATGTAACGATGCAAGCTATAATAAACAATACAACCGGTATTACCATCCACAATATATTAATATTTCAAAATGCTATACGTAAAATTAGAATTCATTGTACGATCAGATGAGCCTATTGCCGAAATGATAAAACCTGTACAAAGAATGCAAATCGAAGCAAGAAACAAACTGCATCCTGTTATTACTTTGATCATATTCCTCTCTCCTTTACTAATGTATTTATTTTAATACCTTTTATCATGCAACTTCTTCCTTTCATATGCGTCCATATACATAATCACCTTAACACAACCAAGAAAGGAAATCCTTACCATGAATAAAAAAATGATCTTCTCTGCTTTATTATCGTCTACTCTACTGTTGCAATCATCTTTATGTAATCCTGCACTAGCATCTAGTTCTTCCTTTCCAACTACATATACTTTTTATTTTGCTGATGATCCTAAAGGGTTTATTGTGAATCCTACGATCAATCAGAACGGTACCATCTTTGTAGATATCCGTGAGTTAGCCCAAGATGCTGGATTAACGTTTGCTTGGGATTCGACAGGTCAGCGTGCTTCACTTAACGGATTTATGAAAAAAGTAGCTATCCGCTTAGGAAGCCGTACAGCTATGCTAGATGGGAAAATCATCACCTTAAGTGCAGCGCCTTTTACATCTAAAGACAAAAGAAATAATGTTGAAGCTGTCTATGTCCCTATTCGCTTTGCTGTACAACTGCTTGGCGGCGATCATATACAAGTGGATCGACAACAAGTCCATGTCACAGCCCATAACATCAAGTCTTATGATGTCATCACAGATGTCTACAAAGGCTCTACATATACGCTAAAAAAAGACGGCGGAGACTTATATGTAGCTCATGGGAAGCAGACTCCGGTGAAGTTAGTCTCACTCGGGATCAATTTCGATTCAGTCAATATGGAGTTTGAGTCAACTGCGGGTGGATTGTTGATCCTTACGATTAATGATGCGTATGGAGAACCACATATTCATAATCAACAAGTAAAGCTTATTTTCCAAAAAGGGAAGTTGATCCGAAAAGCATATACAGACTTTACCAGAATCAACGACTCCGACATTTCTAGGTATCAAGGTAAGATTGTGCTAAGCGATGGGAAAATATTGCGAATGATTGAAGATGGAACAGGAAATGTTGTCGATCATCTTGATCTGGTCAAGCTTGGTAGTAGCAGTAACGAAAAATATGCTGTAGAAGGTCTGTACGATGATGCCATCCTTATGCGTACAGCATCCAAAGGACGACTGCTTCTCATTGATCGTAATACTAACCAATCTGTCACATTATACAAAGAACTACTGGATACTTCGTGGCAAAAACAGATTGGCGAAGATGTGGATATCGACTCTTTTGGATCAGGTGATTATCTTCAATTGGATAAAAGAGTCAATCATACATTCTATTTTACTTTTCGTACTGGCTCTAATCAGGAAAAACATTTCACCTATACTTTAAAATCGTAGATCATTCTACTTCATTGATATTGGAAGCTATACATCATCTCGCATCGCTATATTTCCAAATAAAAACACACCTCAGATAGATATAAGATAACGTTGAACGTTCTTCCTATCTATCTGAGGTGTATTAAATTCTTACGAGCAATAAGCTACAATAGTCAAAATTACGAATTCAATTCGGCTAATCTTGCGCCCACTCTAGCTACAGCAACACCTTGGATCGGTGATCCGTTAGAAGTGAAATTGACATAATACGTACCGGATTCCCAAGGCTTAGTTGTATATATCGACCAGTTGGTTCCACCTGCGATAGTAACTACACGTTCAGTCACAAGCGCACCTGTTGGTGAATCTTTGGATATGGATATAGCAATTCGTTGCTTCCCTTTGTTTTTCACCCAGATTTTCGCATAACGATACCCTTTATCTATTGTAAAAGGCTTGGACATCTGTGTACCCGATAAGCGCTCAACCAATACAGTTTGAGTAGATTGTGGTAGGCTTTTGGGATCATCTTTTTTTAACATAGGAATGCCAGACTCTCTCTTAAAAACAGAATCTCCTACCCCTTCTGCTCTTCCTACTTTAGAACTTAATACGAAAGGTAATGGATCAACAGGCGTTAATGTCGTATTATTTACAACATTGCTATCTGGACTGCTGACTGCTTGAGTACTCTCTGATTCTACATTGTAATAAGTAAAAATTGGTACTACTACGAATACTACAATTAATGCTAGTACGGCAATTGTAATAACACGTACTTTCTTATGCTTATCCCATTTTTTCCTAACGTCCGAGCTTGATGTAGATTTATTTTTTTCCATTATTATTACCCTGCTCTCTATAGCTTAAATAGCTAAATTAATCTTTCGTCATACATTCTATGTATCGTTAAACAAACTCCTTTCTATATGATATGAGTTACTATTTATATATAATTTATCTTTTTTATTGTTTAATTGTCAATTATAGTATGTAAGTTGTCTATTCTAATACAGAAAGGAATTTAATGTAATGTACAAAAAAATAGCTTTCACGACTATGCTTACGTCTATCTTACTAGCTTCTACATTCACACCTATATATGCCAAACCTGCTGTACCTGTTACTACCTATGAATTTAATTATGCTCAAGATCAGAATAATTACTTTGGCTCTTCTAGTGGGGCAACTATCACTCGTAATGGTGTTACTTTTATCGAAGTTAAGGAATTGTTAGTAGGTAGATTAGGGTTAAAGCTACATTGGGATCAGAATAGAAAACAAGCGACTTTTGACGGCTTTATGAAAGAAATAGTCTTGCGTATAGGCAGTCATACAGCAACAATCGATAGTAAGTCTATAACGATGAATGCCGCACCATTTACAATACAAAATCCTATCACCAAACAAAAGGATATCTATGTTCCTATTCGTGCTGTTGTACAATTTCTTGGCGGGCATTCTCTACGCGTCAATCCACAAAATCATGTGATTATTGCTGATCAATTGCAAGCATTTAATGTGATTACAGATGTATATCAAGGTAACACGTACACGATGAAAAAGATCAATGGCGATCTGTACCGCTCTTACCGCAATCATAAACCTGTTAAAATCGCTTCGATTCATAACGCTCTAGATTTTTTTGAATTTTCCAATATAGATGTAAGTTCTACCTCCAAAGGATTACAGATCATTCGTATCCAAAATGCTTCAGGAGAACCTCATATTTATCATGAAGATTTCACCATGATATTTAAAAATGGATCTTTAATCCGTCAATCTTCTATGGATTATCATTTAAATAAACACACCAATAGTACAATGTATAATGGCAATATTATACTTAACGATGGTCAGAACTTACGAATCATTGAAGATGGTACAGGCAATGTATTAGAAAATATAGATTTGGTCAAACTGGCGGGTAAAAAAGATAGGTATGTCGTTGAATCTCTTCAGTCTGATATTGTGTTACTACAGGCGATCAGTGACTCTCATCTTACATTAATTGACCGCAAAACTGGTCACTCTGTTGTTCTATATAAAGAATTGCTTACTACTGAACAACAAAAATTAGTCGATCCTACGACCATGCCTTTCGGTATTGATGACCGCTTAACTTATGTCAAGCGTATCCATAACAGGCTCTATTTCACTTACGGTAAAGACTCTGAAGATGAGCAACAAGTAACGTATACGTTGAAGTGAAAAGTAATCTACTATACAATACTTCTAAGTAGTGCTGTGGTTATATGACTTCTATTTGAAGGAGGAACACTGTGAGTATATTAGATAATATTGTACACATGCAGTGGATTACGGATGCTTGTCTCGGAGATCAGACTGCCTGGACCAAATTAAAAGAATTACCTATTTTAATAACAGGTGAACAGGGCACATTATTGATCATTGAAAGTGACGATTCAGGCAATCAAAAAGGTTATATTGCTACTTATCAGCCTAATGGCTCAGGTATGACTTCAACATTCGCTATTCCGACTGCTTTTTATGTCAATCAGATTGCGTATGAACAAGATTCTTTTATGTTATATAGTGAATCTAATGAAGTATTGCAAGCGACTCCTGAACAATTTCTAATGCAACGAATAATTGTAGATCAGGATTCTGTACGTTATCAACATAATCTTACCGACGACTTTTTTAAAATTCCATTCAAGCAAAAAGGACTAGAAGATACATATCATGATGCTACTTTAGGCGAACTTCAATTTAATGTTAGCCTTCAATACTATACCAGTGTGTTAACAACATCTTTTCAACAGCAACCGATTGAAGTGATTATCCATGTACAACAGCGTCAGGAATTAATGGATGTGCTTCCTGTAGTACACCCAATTCTGGAACAACTACAAGATTATTATCAACAGGGATTAGAAGAATTATGGCAAAGTGGAACAGAAGAAGATCAAGCCAGTATGAAGAAGCAAGACTTTTTTAATCTATTTATACTTGAAACTATTGCTATCGCCTATTATGGAAACTTTGATCTATGGTTGATCGATACTGAAGGTATTCTCGAATTAGATGGCTACTCTCCTGTATTTTATTTTGATACCGATCGGACTTTGATTCGGTGCGGATTTGAGTAGTATGATGAATATATATTAACAACAAAAAGGTGCACACTTCTACGTATAATATCGTATAAGTGTGCACCTTTTTAGTAAGATATCAGCAAAATTAAAGTTCATTCTAATCAGTAGATTTATTTTACTAGATCCTATTTAACTCTATTTAATGTATTCAGGCTAATAGGATGCGGTAGTGCAAAAATTATGTTTTAGAATATTGCATTCTACTTCTACCAGCTAGATTTGGTAATACCGGGAATTTGACCTTTATGAGCTAACTCACGGAATACGATACGGGATACTTTGAATTTTTGTAGATATCCTCTTGGACGACCTGTAATCTGGCAACGGCTTTTGAGTCGCGTTGGAGAAGAATTGCGTGGTAATTTTTGCAATGCTTCATAGTCTCCTTTTGCTTTCAGTTCACGACGTAAATCTGCGTATTTGGCGACCATTTTTTCACGTTGTTGTTGGCGAACGACTTTTGATTTTTTAGCCATAATATAATAACTCCTTTTATCATTCATTTGATTTGTTATTGATTTTGTTTATATTGCTATACCAATGTCCTGCTTATTGACCTAATTGTGGGAAAGGATCTTTGAACTTTTTCCAGTTAGAATTCATTTCTTCTTCCGTCAGTAAAGCCTGATCCAAAGACTGCTCAATCTGCGCACGATCCAGATCGATTCCGATCATAACCAGCTTGGTCACTCGATCTCCCCATACCTCATCCCAATCTGTTGGTAGCCGGTAATTATCGCCTAGATGATACTGTCGTTCTTCTTCACTCAGCGCTGCAATCCATAAGCCTGCTGGTGATAATTGCTTGGAACTGCCTGCTTGACTGAATGATATGGCTGTCCGATTACGTGTAGCCATCCATAGAATACCTTTGGCACGAACCACTTCTTGGGGCCATTTTGTAATCCATTGCAATAACCGCTCTGGATGAAAAGGAACTTTGCGCTTGTACACAAATGAACTGATTCCGTATTCTTCGGTCTCCGGTGTATGTTCTTCTTTCATCATTTCTTGTATCCAACCTGCGGATTGACTGGCTTGTTCGAAATCGAATCGCCCTGTATTCAAGATCTCATGCGGATCGACCTTACCATATGTGGAACGGATGATTTTGGCGTTCGGTTGCAGTCCACGAAGTGCAGTTTCTAATCGTTCTAATTCATTAGGTTCAATCAGATCGCATTTATTCAAGATCAACACATCGCAAAATTCTACCTGCTCAATCAACAGATGCACTATTCGGCGTGTATCATCTTCTCCTGCGGCTTGTCCACGATCTGCAAGAGATTCACGTGAATGATAATCGTTCCAGAATCCTTGAGCATCGACAACGGTCACCATTGTATCCAGACGGGTAAATTGCGTCAGATCGATACCCTGTTCTTCATCTACATAACTGAATGTCTGAGCAACAGGAACTGGTTCGCCAATGCCTGTCGATTCGATCAACAGATAATCATAACGTCCATCTTTGGCTAGCCGTTCTACTTCTACTAATAGATCTTCACGCAGTGTACAGCAGATGCACCCATTAGACATTTCGACTAATTTCTCATCTGTTCGAGACAATCCGCCTCCATCGCGGATAAGATCAGCATCAATATTCACATCACTCAAGTCGTTAACGATGACTGCGACTTTCAAGCCTTCTCGATTATTTAATACATGATTCAATAATGTTGTTTTGCCTGCCCCTAGATAACCACTCAACACAGTAACAGGCATCTTAAACGCTTGTTCGATCATAGTCATGATTTACACCTCGCATTTCTTTAATCGTAATTATTACTATTAAATCTATGAATACACTGTACTCCTCTTATTTCTAGTTTGTCAAATCATTTTCACCGTATTACACATATGAAAATAAGATCATACGTTAATTAATATTTATATTTTTTAGTTTACAATCGTAATCGTAACGATTATTATTTATGAAGTGTAGTTATTCATTCAGCAAGCAAAACACTGTGCAATATGTACATCGTTAGTCATACCGTTTACAGATTTACTATATATAAGGGGGATTTTTCTTGTTATCATTATTGTCCAAAAAAATAGGTTATTCGATTTCATTCGTTATATTTGTTTTATTGTTAAGTGCTTGTACTTCACAGACTTCTTCTACTTCGGGTGAAGCGACAGACACCAAAAAGCTAACCCTTTTATTCAATGTGCAAAGCAATACCATTGATCCTCATACCGATGTAAACTATACCGCTTCTCGTGCAGGGATTAGCGAAACGCTAGTTAAGATTGATGATGAGCAACAACTACAACCGTGGTTAGCCACTTCTTGGAAAAGTAAAGATGGACAACATTGGACATTCCAGATTCGTCCAAATGTTACTTTTCACAGTGGTGCTCCTGTCGATGCACAAGCGGTTAAATCTTCATTAGAACGTGTCACTCAAGAAAATCCAGCGATTCGTAATGCGCTACATATTGAGAAAATGACAGCTAATGGGCAAACTTTGCAGATCGTTACCGACACCCCTCTTCCTCAGTTCCCTTCTGAACTGGTACATCCTAATACGGGTATTATTGATACGTCTGTCGATGCAAGTACACCAAGTGGTACCGGCCCTTTTGTATTGAGCCAATTCAAGCCCGGTATAGAAGTAGATGTGAAGCGGAATCCGAGTTACTGGAATGGACAGGTTAAGTTAGATGAAGCAACCTTCTCTTTTAATGAAGATGCGAATGCTCGTCTGTTGGCACTACAATCGGGTAATGCAGATGTAGTCTATCGCTTCCCTGTAGAAAGTCTGTCTCAATTACAAACGGATCCTAATCTAGTGATTGAATCTGTGCCTGGATTACGTGCACATCAGCTTATTTATAATATGGAGAATCCACACCTTGGCAAATTACCTGTTAGACAAGCGATCGACGCATTATTAAATCGTCAAGAAATTGTAGATGCTGTTATGTCAGGTCAAGCTTCGGTAGCGGAAGGTCCTTTCTTAGCAGATTCACCTCTTTCTCCAAAATACACAGCGAAGCCATTTGATATAGAACGTGCACGTACGTTATTTGCTCAAGCTGGATATACGGTAACCAATGGACAAGTGACTAATAACGGGGCACCTTTAACTTTCAACCTTGTAACGTATCAGTCACGTGCTGAATTGCCTATTATTGCTCAGCTTTTACAAGCCAATGCTACTCAATTAGGCATTAAGCTGAATATTCAGCAGGTCGATAATGCAGATGAGTATCTAGCCGAAAATAAAAATTGGGATATGGCGATCTATAGCTTTATTACAGCGCCACGTGGAGATGCAAGTTATCTCCTCAACTCAGTCTATACACCAACAGGTGGGCTGAATTATGGACAAGTCAAAGACCAAGCACTCAACACATTAATCCAACAATTGAACCAAACGGTAGATGTAGAACAACGTAATCAGATTGCCCAACAAGCAGTAGAAATGATCGATCGCAACTTGCTACACTCTTATATTATTCATCCGAATAACTTTGTGGCGCATCAGAAACGTGTCAGTGGCTGGGTCACAAGCAAAAGCGAATATTATATGTTAACGAAAGATCTGGATGTGAATTAATATGCGTATTTTTGTACAGAAAATAACAGGATTATTGTTATTTCTTCTGATCTTATCGTTTATTAGCTTTTGTCTACTGCAATTAGTACCGGGTGATCCCATTCGTAGCATGTTACGAGTCGATGATGTAGCTGTGACGGATGATCAGATACAGCAGATGCGTGAACAACTTGGGCTGGATCAATCTGTTTTTGTTCAATATGGATACTGGCTTCAAAATCTATTTTCGTTAGATCTAGGTAACTCTTATATGACTGGACGACCTGTATTTATTGAATTTATCGAGAAGATTCCATATACCCTTATGCTGACAGGCACTTCATTGTTAGTGATGATTATGATTTCGCTTCCGCTAGGGATTCTGTCTGCCCTTTATCGTGGTCGTATGACAGATCATTTGAGCCGAATCTTTGCACTGATTGGCTCTTCGATTCCTAGCTTCTGGTTAGGTCTGTTATTGATTGATCTATTTGCGGTTAAGCTTAGAATATTGCCTTCGATGGGTGAAGGTTCATGGCAACATCTTATTCTACCTTCGATTACACTTGGAATTGCGATGTCTGCGGTATATGTGCGGTTGATTCGGGCGAGTATTTTGGAAAGTAGTCATCAGGAATTTATTCGTTCTGCTCAAGCGCGTGGTGTAGGTAAACAGCGTATTTTCACTTTTCATCTTATGCGTCATAGTCTAATTCCACTACTGACTGTTTTTAGTGAAAGTATCGGCAGTCTACTTGGAGGAACCGTCGTTATTGAAGTGCTATTTGCGTATCCCGGTCTAGGCAAATGGATCGTCGATGCCATAACAGCGCGGGATTATCCGATTATTCAAGGCTATATGCTATTTATGAGTATTTTTATTGTTTTACTGAATATGATCGTGGAATGGTCTTATCGCTACATCAATCCAGCTATTGCGATCGATCCGCGTAAAAAAGGAGTGACTTCCTGATGAGTCTAAGCATAGGATTACGTTACTCTTTTTTAACTCTATTTCTTTTATTTCTGATTGTCGCTCTAGTCTGGACACCTTACGATCCTTACCAAATTCAGATGGGTGATAGACTTCAGACGTCCAGCGCTATCCATTGGTTAGGTACAGATCATCTAGGCAGAGATTTGTTATCTCGAATTATGGAAGGTGCTCGTACCACTGTAGGTATCAGTCTAACGATACTGTTTGTATCTTTATTGATCGGTGTTCCTTTTGGACTGTTATCCGGTTATATCGGTGGCTGGTTAGATAAAGCATTCAAAAAAATCATAGATGCTTTTATGACATTACCGGATTATATCTTTGCCTTAATATTAACTGGATTATTAGGGCCTGGATTATTGAACTTGATCTTTGCGATTACAGCTGTCAAATGGGTCAGTTATGCTCGTTTGGTACGGAGTATTGTACTGGAACAACGCCAAAAAGATTATGTCCGACTAGCAGAAATCAGTGGTATGAAGCCGTGGAAATTAGTTGTAAAGCATATTTTGCCACATACCATCGGTAATCTGCTTGTACTGGCTACACTCGATATCGGTAAAATTATTCTGATGATCGCTTCACTGTCGTATATCGGTCTAGGTCCACAACCGCCTAGTCCGGAATGGGGCGCTATGCTAAGTGAAGGCAAAACGTATTTCCAGACCGCTCCACATCTTATGATTTTCCCGGGATTATGTATAGTCATCACTGTATTGTTGACCAATAGCTGGGGTGATTTTCTACGTGATCGGTACGATGTGCATATTCAATCCCATTCAGCCAAGCGTTCAATGTCTTCTATTCTTTTCCGCAAAGGGGTGTAATCCATGTTATCTATACGTGGACTGACGGTTCATCATCAATTACAGACACTGGTTCATCCGCTAGATCTTCAGTTACATCGTGGAGAATGGTTAGCCCTTGCTGGTGAAAGTGGAAGTGGTAAAACATTGACCAGTCTAGCCATTGGTGGTTTACTTTCAGCCGATCTTCATGCTCACGGCAGTATTCAATTAGAAGGTAAAGAATTACTTCATTTATCAGAACCTGAACTTCGGCATATTCGTGGGCGTGAGATTGCTTATGTATTTCAAGATTATCAGAGTGCGTTCACTCCTTTTATTACAATTGGTAAGCAAATGGACGAAATGATACGTGCTCATACATCGTTATCCCGTCAACAGCGCCAACATTCCTGTTTAGCGCATTTAGAGCAAGTTGAATTACCTGCCAAGCAAGTCTACAATAGCTATCCGTTTGAACTCAGTGGCGGGCAATTACAACGTGCTGCGATTGCTACAGCGCTGTTGCTTTCTCCTAAAGTCTTAATTGCAGATGAACCGACAACAGCGCTAGATAGTCTAACATCGCGTTCTATTATTCAGTTAATTCAACGAATCCAGCAAGAAACAGGAATCGCTATTTTGTGGATTACGCATGATCTGCGTCAAGTCCAACGTACTGCCGATACATTACTTATTATGAAGTCCGGACAAGTCGTAGAATCTGGAAAAAGTCACAGCATCTTTTTCCATCCTACACATCCGTATACAGTTCAACTTTTATCTTCTATTCCCAAATTACCTTCTCGCTACCGATTAGAGTTACAAAATAAGCAGGTGAACACATGATGACAACGACATTTACACCTATTTTGAAAGCAGATCATCTTACTAAAATCTATAGCGATCGCCCTACTCCTGCATTATCTGATGTATCTTTGACGATAGATAAAGGAGAATGTGTCGGTATTGTCGGTGAAAGTGGTAGTGGCAAAAGCACACTGGCACGCTGTCTATTACGTTTAGAATCGTTAGATCAAGGTACGATTGAATTTAGGCAACAACTGTATCATTCGCTTAAAGGTCATTCTTTGCGTCAGGCAAGGCAACATATAGGAGCTGTATTTCAGCATCCTACAGCCGCACTTAATCCTAAGCTCACGATTATCGATTCATTAATGGAACCGTTAGATTTACAACCATCACTACGTCCTTCTTTTGTATCGCCAACGATTCGTAATCGAGAGCAGATCGCTACACAGTTACTTGAATATGTTCAATTACCTACCAAGTTGTTATCAGCCTATCCACATGAATTAAGTGGCGGGCAAAAACAGCGTGTCACCATTGCCCGGGCAATCAGTACTGAACCTGATCTGATCATCTTAGATGAGCCAACAGCCAGTCTAGATGTGACGAGTCAAGCCGCTGTACTGAAATTACTGCAAGAACTTCAACAATCGCTTCATTTATCATATTTGTTTATTTCTCATGATCTAGCTGCGGTGTATCAAATGAGTGATCGTATTCTGGTGATGCGTCATGGACAAGTTGTAGATCAATTTGCATCAAACGATCTGTATCATGAAGAACGCCATGAATATACAGCTTCGCTTTTAGATGTATTTTTGGCATAAAGAATACTATTGGCTTAGTTCACATCTTATATAGACCCTTTTGAGAGTAGATATCATTCTACTTTCAAAAGGGTTTTTTATATATTCATATTGTAATCATTATGTATATAAATAGTTCTTTTCGACTTATTTAATAATCATTAACCATCTATTTATAATGTATATCGTCTAAAATATTGACAAAATGTCGATACATCCATATGATTTATAAAGACGTTTTAACTATATAGATAAGTGAGGTTGGTCATTTGTTAAAGAAGATATGGAAACAATGGAAATGGATTGTTAGCATTTGTCTTATCATAAGTGTCAGTACAGTTGGATATTATACATATTCGATTTACCAATTTGCTCATACAATTTCAATCGCAGATGATACGTACCGTTCTCCTTCTATGGATCAAGATCAGGCTGCACCTGTATCTATTCCGAAATGGGATGGCAAAGAGCCTGTCCACATTTTACTAATGGGTACAGATACTCGGGATGTTGATAGTAATGGACGTTCCGATTCTATGATGGTGGCTACGATCGATCCGATCACCAAAAAAGCGTATTTGATGTCTATTTTACGAGATACGTATGTGGATATTCCGGGTCATGGAAGCAGTCGGTTGAATGCGGCTTATTCGTACGGGGGTGTCGAGCTGGCTAAAGAAACAGTCAGTGGTCTGCTCGGAATTCCGATTGATTACTATGTCACGATTGATTTTGAAGGATTTAAGACATTAGTGGATACGATCGGTGGTGTCGAGATCGATGTGGAAAAAGATATGGATTATACCGATGGTGGCGATCAGCACCGCTATGATATTCATTTGACTAAAGGTTTACAACGTTTAGATGGAACTCATGCCCTTCAGTATGTCCGTTTCCGTCATGATGCTACATCCGACTTCACGCGTACAGAGCGACAACGTAAGTTTTTGACTGCTCTTGCAGCAGAACTACAAAGCTCTACGTCTATCGTCAAATTACCAAGTATTTTGAGTTCGATTGCGCCTTATCTGCATACCAATCTGTCTCTCAACAATATGATCAAATTATCTTCACTTGGCTTAGATATTAATCTGGATAAAACCGAAAAATTACAGATTCCACCGAATCATCTACTGCAAGAAATCAAAGTCAAAGGAGCTTCGGTGATCGGTGTTGATCCACAAAAGTTACATGAGTATGTGCAAAAGCAACTCTCTTCTAGCAACGATGATTCCAGTTCAGATACAACCGATAATAAGTAAACACAACAATTAGCGTCTGTGCCAGTGACTTGGTATGGACGCTTTTGATTTGTATTTCGCATATCTCATTTATATAAAATTAATCCTCTAACAAAGACAAAATGCCTGTAATCGAATGTTCGATAAACGAACGTTCTGGTCGTGACTTCAACATCACTGTAAGCCCTATTAACGATACGATTAGCGTCTGTGCCAGTGACTTGGTATGGACGCTTTTTGGTAATTGCCCTGCTTGCACTCCCTGTTCCAAACGCTCTTGAAAAATGACTGTCAAATACATCTGATGTTCTCGCGTCAAAATTTCAATCTTTTCATCATGAGTCGCTAGTTCAACCATCGTATTGATACAAAAACATCCTCTACTCGTTTTCCCTCCATACCCTTCTCTAGCAATCTGTTCAAAAAAAGCACGAAATGCTTCTTGTACTGATACATGATCCTGTAATTGCTGACGAACTGATACTGCATGCCATTGATTATATTTGCGCAAAGAAGCTTCAAATAATTCTTGCTTATCGCCAAACGTAGCATACAGACTAGGACGCTGAATCCCCATTCCTGTGGTGAGATCTGTCAAAGACGTCGCTTCGAATCCATTTTCCCAAAATAATTGCATCGCTGCCTCTAAAGCTTGCTCTTCATTAAATTTACGCTTCCGTACCATGATTATATACCCAACCTTTCTGTACCAATCAGTATATTATCATTCTATAGATGATCGATTTGATTGTCAAAGTGAATTTATTTCTATTGACAATTGATTTGTAAAGGGGTTATATTGCTTGCGAATCATTTTGTACCAATCGGTATAATTAAAATATATTATAAAAGGATGATCTATCGATGAAGAAAACATTAGTACATACTTCATTTTCTCGTTCTATGGCTTTCTTATTTGCAGTTGCTTGTGGGTTGGCTGTTGCTAATATTTATTATGCGCAACCCTTGTTAGATGCGTTAGCTTCAGAATTTGGTATTACTCATTCATTGATCGGTGTTGTAATTACAGTTACTCAAATCTGTTATGCACTAGGATTGTTTTTACTTGTTCCTTTGGGGGATCTGATTCAGCGCAGACGTCTAATTATTATTCACATGGGGTTATCTGTGATTGCGCTTGTCATCGTAGGATTTGCGCCAACGATCTATATTCTTTTTGCAGGCTTAGCTATTGTTGGATTGCTTGCTGTGGTCACACAGACACTGGTTGCTTATGCTTCTTCACTTGCTAAGCCTACAGAACGTGGACAGATTGTAGGTATCGTGACTAGCGGGGTAGTGATTGGAATTTTATTTGCCCGTTCACTTGCAGGTTTTCTAACCGATTTGGCGGGTTGGAGATCTGTTTATCTGGTATCTGCTTGTTTGATGACTTTGATTACATGTGTCTTGTTCAAAATATTGCCAAGTGATCAGCAAGTTAAATCATCACTCTCGTACACCCAACTTCTTCGTTCTATGTTAGATTTGTATATTCAACAGCCTATATTACGTATTCGAGGCATACTAGCAATGTTGATCTTTATCGTTTTTAGTATATTGTGGACTTCGATGGTATTGCCCTTAAGTGAACCTCCATTCTCGCTCAGTCATACAGCGATCGGAGCATTTGGATTAGCAGGAATTGCAGGTACACTTGGAGCTATTCGAGCAGGCAAATTAGCCGATCAAGGCAAAGCTCAATGGACTACAGGCATCGCCCTTGTATTGCTACTACTCTCATGGGTGCCATTATCGTATATAGGATCATCACTATACTGGTTGATTGTCGGGATTGTGTTACTTGATCTCGCTGTACAAGCTGTCCATGTGACAAACCAGAGTATGATTTTCACTATTTTGCCTGAAGCACGTGGTCGATTAACCGCAAGTTATATGATCTTCTATTCAATCGGTAGTGCTATTGGTTCTATGTCTTCCACGATGATGTACAGTTATGCAGGTTGGAGTGGAGTATGTTATCTGGGTGCTGGTGTAAGTCTGCTTGCTTTGGTATTCTGGTTGGTTACGCTCAAAAACCCAGCTCATTCACAGTCGCCAAGTTGACCTGTGATGAGCTAGGTTTCTATTTTTTTGATTCATCATTTATAGACATATAGCAATATTATAAGAGAGGATAGACTGTTGATTACAAAATCTGTGGTGATGACTGACTGTTCATCTTCTGAAATATTTCGTCCAATTCTGCTCGTGAAGCGAGGCGTGATTTCTCAGAACTGCCATAGCCTACTTCGACTTCGCCTGCTTCAATTCGTTGCATGATGCTATCTGCAAATTCATCTACCGGTACACCCCAATCATGTAGCCCTACGCCACCTAGATCAGTATTGACACCTGGCGGGATAATCTCTACGACATCGATCGGCGAGCCTACTAATTGTTGACGCAATGATAATGTAAATGAATGTAGCCCTGCTTTGGTCGCGCAGTAGATCGGTGCAGATGCTTTGGGTGAGAAAGAAAGTCCTGAAGTGACATTGATAATAGCCGCATGACTTTGTTGACGAAGATGAGGTAGAAATAAAGTCGTCAAATGAATCGGCGCATCTAGATTAATGGCTAATTCTTGACGATGAGCCGCCCAGCTAATTTGGTTGTCGTGAACCGAGAAATTGCGCTGTATACCTGCATTATTCATAATCATATTTAGCTTGGGAAATTCAGTCAACACACGATCTGCTAATCCCACACGATGAGCTTCTTCAGCTACATCTGTAACGATCGTATGTAATGCTGGATATTGTTTCTGCACATCATCCAACCAATCTTGACGTCTTCCACAGATAATAACCGTATTACCCAGCGCCATAAATCGTTTTGCAAAAGCCAAACCAATTCCTGATGCTCCACCTGTAATTAATATTGTATTTCCTGACATTTTCATCGTATAACCCTCCATCTATTGTAAAAATAGGACTTCTATTCATATACCCATTTTTACACAAACGATAGCTTAAATAGGGTAAACCGATTTAAAGATAATTTATTATTAGAGTAAATCCATACTCTATGAAACATGTATAGTTTACAATTTATTTTGAGAGTTATACGTTAAACTCCATTCATAAGGAGCTGTAAATCATGGAATAACAACGCTCATCTCAACGCAAAAAGTGGAAAATAACGTTAATGATTATATTGTTTATTTTAATTGTATGGGTACTTATGGGAATATATCAGTTTGCTGTTGCCAAATCATATAAAAAGCTGATCACAGTCTATAGTGATCAGCTTTTTATATGAGATATATAATTATGGCTATCACCCGATCAACAATGTATATACAATCCCGGGACCATGCACCCCGATTGTTAATTCATTTTCAATATCAGAAGAACGACTAGGCCCTGAGATAAAATGAATACCAGCAGGTAGAGTCTCTCTACCTTTACTATCCCATGGAATCAGTAGTTCGCCTAAGCGTGTCTGCAAGCGTTCGATCGGGAGTAACACGATACAGACGGTCGGTAATAAACTCACCGATCTACCTTGTGATGCAGAAGACGTTACCATAACTGTACCTGTATATGCAGCGGCTCCATCAGCCAAGACAATTCCGATATCCGCTTCGGCGGCTCTTGCTTTCCATGCTTCTTCTGTATGGCTATTCCACGCTGATATTTGTACATGGGGTAGGCGCGCTTCCAAAGTTAATGCTTCTGTCTCCGGTAATTGTTGGCGGACGATATACTGTGCATTCAATAGATGGCTTTGTTCAGCAATAAATGCACCTGCTTCTGCCAACGTCTGCATCCGTAATACATTACCACCCACTTCGGTAAAATGCTTTGTGAATTTTTCGATCTTTTCAGCTTCATTCCAATTGAAATCTTGCCAGATCTCTGGTGCCCCGCGAAAAGGATGTTGCGGTGCTTCTTGGATTCGTGGGCGTTGTAGACGATCTGCAATATGGTTCATAAATGTCTGCTGTTTGGCTTTGGACTTCTGCTCTAATTCATCAAGCCAATCTGCTTGCGATGAATCATGTTGTTCATGATCTGGCGTAAGATGAGAACCTTCAGGATTGGGTACCACGGGTGGCTTAACAGAAAAAGGTTGATTAGTGTTACTCATGTGATTCTCCTCCTGTTCTGCTTGTGGACTTGTTATGTTGGCGATCTGCAAGTACTTGTTCCATTCGCTGACGTACCGCAGGGTCTATCGTTTTCGGTTGAGCCGTAGTCTCCGCAGATAGTTCTTTCCATTGATCACGGAAAGAATGATTCGCTAACGTTGGAGCTACACGGTACGTGTTCCATCCTTTAAGTGGCCCTAGTTTGAGATGAATACCACTATTATGCACAAATGGTTTTTGGGCAATTTTCCCCAAACGCATAGCTAGTGCAAATCGCTTCGAATTAGCCATTAATGTGGCAAACCCTCTCATACCGAGTGCTTCAAGTTTGTCGCCATGACCTCGCTCCACTTTGCGCCTGCGTAGAGAAACAAGCATATCGTGGAGCGGAATTTTGACCGGACAAGCTTCATAACAGGCTCCACATAGACTGGATGCACTGGCGATATCATCCCATTCAGCTACATTTTTATTCAGCGCTGGTGTTAACACAGCCCCGATCGGTCCACTATATGTTCCACCATACGAATGACCACCAATCTGACGATAGACCGGACAGACATTCAGACATGCCCCACAACGGATACAATTGAGTAATTCTTGAAATTCAGGATCACCCAACTGTTGTGAGCGACCGTTATCTACAATAATAATATGCATTTCTTCTGGGCCATCAGCATCTACGGTACGCTTGGGTCCAGTAATGCCAGACATGTACATGGTTAAGCGTTGTCCGGTAGCCGACCGCGGCAGAAGGGTCGCCATCACTTCAAGGTCAGCCCATGAAGGAACGATACGTTCCATCCCCATTAATGTGATCTGCGTCTTAGGAACCGTAGTTACCATACGGGCATTACCTTCATTTTCAAATAACACCATCGAACCCGTCTCTGCGATCGCAAAGTTACATCCGGTCATCCCGATATCGGCTTCCAGAAATTTTTGCCGTAATTTGCGCCGTACATAACCTGCCAGAATCGTCGTATCCGGTTCTAACGTTTCCCCTGCATCTTCGGATAAAAGCTCAGCAATCTGGTAACGATTTTTGTGTATAGCTGGAATTACAATATGAGAAGGGCCTTCGCCAGCTAATTGGATAATATACTCACCGAGATCGCTCTCAATTGCTTCAATACCAGATAATTCAAGCGCTTGATTAATATGCACTTCTTCTGACACCATAGATTTGGATTTGATAACAGACTGTGCTTCTTTCTGTCTAGCGATCGTCATGACGATATCTGTCGCTTCTACTGCATTATCCGCAAAATGAACATGGACTCCATTACTACGAGCATTTTCTACAAATAGATTGAGATAATAATCGAGATGAGCAATTGTATGCAAACGAATCTGACGACCCCGTTCACGCCATTCTTCCCAGTTCCCATGTTCGGTAGAAGCTACTTTTTTACCACTTCGTAGACGATCGGTTGTAAAACGCACTGCATTTCGCAGAAAATCATCATTTAGCGCAATATCTGCACGTTCTTTGACTGTACCACGGGTAGAAGATGCTGGATTCATCGTATATTCACCCCTTCATATAGAAGTTCAGCTAGATGCATAACCCGTACTTGTTCACCACGATGTCTAAGATTGCCTGCAATATTCATCAGACATGCCATATCCAGACCGACCAATACCTCAGCTTCTGTCTCCTTGATATGATCGACTTTTTCAGTGACCATCGCACCTGATATATCTGCCATCTTCACAGCAAATGTACCGCCAAAGCCACAGCAATCTTCAGCAAAAGGTAGCGGTACCAGTTCTAATCCTTGTACATGATTTAACAAGGCGATCGGTTCATCTTTGATTCCAAGCAGACGACTACCATGACAGGACGGGTGATATGTGACTTTATAAGGAAATGCTGCTCCGATATCGGTAATTCCCAATACTTTGACCAGAAATTGCGTAAATTCATACGTCTTACTTTCCAATTCGTGAGCTAGCGCTAAATATTCCGGTTCATCTTTAAATAATTCAGGATAATGATGAATCATATAGGTGCAAGAACCGGACGGAGATACCACAAAGTCGCTAGATTGAAACGCTCTCAAAATCGTCCGTGCGGCTCTTCTTGTCTCATCCCAATACCCACTATTGTAAGAAGGCTGACCGCAACAGGTCTGCACGGGTGGGAAATCAAGCTGTATACCATGTGCAGCTAATAGACGTACCATCGCTTCACCGACTTTGGGATAGATAGCATCACTCAGACAAGTAATAAATAACGATACTTTCACTCTGCACACCTCTTCCCTCTATACATAAGATGACAGCCATATCTTCTACGACTGCCATCTTTTATTTGCATATTCATAAGCGTATATCATTGTGTCATTAGCTTCTTGTTACATCATCGTTATTGACAAGGATACATTTAGACAACCGTCACTTGAATCGATTGTTCTTGATATTGCGCTATACTTTCAGGAGATAGACGGCGATCGGTAATAAGTTCATGAACTTCACTCAAGTCCATCACATGGGTAAATGCTTGAACACCGAATTTACTTGCATCTGCTAGCAAAATTACTTTATCCGCCATACCGACCATTTTTTGCTTCACTCGTCCTTGCATCTCGTTCGATTCGCTAACGCCTCGTTCGGCATGGATTCCTTTGCACGACAGAAATACTTTATCTACATAATACGTATCCAGTGAACGCTCGGCTAAGGGTCCGACAAAGGATAGCGAGCGTGATAATAACAATCCACCTGTAGAAATCACATCAATCTTTTCTTTATTGCTAAGTTGTGTTGCTACACGAATCGAATTGGTCAGTACAGTCAATGGAATATCAGGTAGACTTTCTGCCATATACCATGCGGTTGTACTTGCATCCAGTATGATTCGATCTTGCGGCTCAATCAGCTTAATAGCTTCGCGAGCAATCCGCCGTTTCTCTTCTGCATACGTAATTTCACGTTCGGAAAAAGGAGTCTCCGGTTGCTCGTCTTTGATACTGACTGCACCACCATGAGAGCGACGCAGTAATCCTTGACGTTCTAAGCGATCCAGATCACGCCGGATCGTCTCTTCGGTCACCTGACACTGTTCACTCAGTTCCGTTACACGCATACTTCCTTTTTCATTGACCAGTCTTATAATCATGTCGTATCGTTCTGCCACCAACATATCAGCCACACTCCGTATCGTTATTGGGTAGACACTGTGATCAATCGCAGAAATTGCCCGTAAGCTTCTTCCCAAGCTTGTACCTGCTCCGGTTCATAGATTTCGATAGGAAAAGAATCCCGGATTACGGTTCTTGCTTCCTGCATGTCTTTGAATGTCCCCTGTGCTATCCATTGTACCGCTAAATTGCCAATTGCGCTTCCCTCAGCAGGACCTGCCCACACCGGACGACCGATCGCATTTGCTGACCACTGACACAGCAGTTTATTTTGAATACCGCCACCCACCATATGCAATCCTTCAAATGTTTGGTCAGATAACTGTTCGGTCAGTTCTAGCACATAACGATATTTCAGAGCCAGACTTTCAAAAATACAACGCGTAAGCGCTCCATACGTATCAGGTGGTTGTTGTCCAGTCTGCCGGCAATATTGACGAATCCGAGAACGCATATCTCCCGCATGAAGAAACAATACATCATCTGGATCAATCAGAGCCGCAAAAGCAGGAGCTTGCTGTGCATGATGAATCCATTGTTCAAATGAATAGTGATGCCCTTCCCGCTCAGCTTCACGCTTCAATTCTTGAAAAATCCACAGTCCCATAATATTTTTCAACAAACGATACGTGCCATAAGCTCCGCCTTCGTTGGTAAAGTTCCATTTCATCGCTTGCTCATGAATAATCGGTTGCTTCACTTCTGTTCCCATCAGCGACCATGTTCCACAGCTTAAATAGGCAAAAGAACCTGATAAAGCGGGTACAGCTACCACAGCAGAAGCGGTATCATGTTCTGCTACAGCTGTGACTGGAATCGCTGGAATCCCTAGATCAACCATTAATGAAGAACGTATACGCCCTGCTGATGATCCAGGTTGAACCGGTTTGTGGAACCATGAAGCTGGAATACCGATACTGGATAATAACTTGCGATCCCAATCTCCTTGTATCACATTAAAGAGCTGTGTGGTCGTCGCATTCGTAAATTCATTAATCATTTCACCCGTCATAAAATAACGCAATAGATCAGGAATCATCAAAAAGCGCTCGGCTTCGCTCAGTAACGGTGAATCACTTTGGCGTAATGCAGCTAATTGGTAAATTGTATTAAACGAAAGAAACTGAATGCCTGTCGCTTCAAAAATAGCACGTTTCGATAAGTGATCTTGTACTTTCTCCATCACTCCATGGGTATGCCAATCGCGATAATGGTATGGATTCCCCAGCAGTTCGCCATGTCGTCCAATCAATCCATAATCGACTGCCCATGAATCAATACCGATACTCTCTGGCAACATATGCTCTTGCTTGGCAATGATCAGTCCTTGCTGAATTTCATGATAAAGGCGCAAAATATCCCAATGTAAACGGTCGCCTACTTTGACTGGCTGATTGGTAAAGCGATGAATCTCTTGAGTCACGATCCGGTTATCGGTCAGCCTACCTATAATCGCTCGTCCACTGCCTGCTCCTAGATCGTAAGCAAGGATACTCACCAGCTTGCACCACCTTTGCCTCTCGCTAGAATCGAAGAACCATAATTATCAGCTAGATATGCTTTCATCGGATCAATTGGTACACCTATTTCTTCACGAATCGAATGTAACAATGGTGTCACATCAAATTCAAAAGCTTTACGCACCGCATCTTCTGCTCCTAATACATCACCTTTGCGCTGTGCTTCGGCTACTTCTTGGTGGTCAATCAATAACGCTTTGGCATATTGCGTCTGCACATTCATCACTGAGCGAATCATCGCCGGAATTTTGGATTCGATATTATGAGATTGATCGATCATATAGAGCATTTTATTCACGGTATCTACCAATAGTTGTTCCTGACTATCCAGTGCATCCAAAATCTGATAAAAGATTAAAAATAACTCATACGGATTCATAGTACCGACAACTAGATCATCATCTGCATACTTATAACTGTTGAAATGGAAACCGCCCAAACGACCTTCATCAATCAAATACGAGACAATATGCTCCACATTGGCCCCCGGTAAATGATGACCCGTATCAACCAGTACTTGTGCTTGCTCGCCTAACTTGAGCGACAAATTATACGCCATCCCCCAATCCGCTATATCCGTATGGTAGAAAGCAGGTTCAAAACATTTATATTCAATCAACATCCGCATATCTGGATCAAGGATTTTATACATTTCTTGCAATCCTTCAAGCATCCAGTGTTTACGCTGACGAATACTGCCTTGACCGGGATAATTGGTACCATCGGCAAACCAAAGGCTGAAATCTTTAGATTTGGTTTCTTTTGCGATATCTACACATTCTTTCAAATGAGCAATCGCTTTATTCCGAATCGCTGAATCTGCATGAGTGACGCTACCCAGCATATAATCTTCATCTTGGAAAAGGTTGGGATTGATCGCTCCGATTGTCAGTCCCAAACTTTCTGCATGGCTACGTAATTGACTATAGTCATCTACTTGATCCCACGGAATATGGATAGCTACGGATTGGCAAGCCCCTGTTACTTTGTGTACTTGGGCGGCATCTTCTAATTTCTCAAATGGGGTACGTGGCACCCCGACTTTTTGAAATACTTTAAAGCGAGTTCCTGAATCGCCATATCCCCATGATGGAGTTTCGATTTGTAGCGCTTTCAATCTTGAACGGACAGTGTTCAGGTCGATTCCTCGGGACTGTTGTTGTTCTTCAAATAAGGCATAGGCATTCATTTTGTGGGCTCCTTTGGCAATTTTATGGATAGGTATCTGGGTGGGAGAACGCTATGGGAATATTATTGTTCTTGTCGTCGCTGTTGAAGTCATATCCCTTTGATTTCCGCTTTGCGGTAGGGATATGACTTCAAAGGCGATCGTTTCACTCTTTCAGAACAATAATATTCCCTTCGCTCAGAGGGGAGAGATACCTATGAAGTAAAGATTTTAAAGGTTGGTTGGTGGGTAGCTAATGTTACTTTATTGGGAGATCATTTAGAGTTACTTAGGGTGCTTTGTTGAGATAGAGTTTTAATTTTATTTTTAGAAATGCTTATTAGGTATTGCTTGTATAATTTTCCATGTTTATTTCCATATTATACCTATTATTGAATGATAAGAATGAGTTTATTTATTGTTACGATTTTAAAAGTATGATTTTGATTTTTATCATTAATTGGATTGCATCTTAACTGCACAGCTTAACGGGTGAATGCGGCTGGGACACCGCCGTCGATGGTTAGCATACAACCTGTTGTTTTTTCGGCTTTGGATGAAGCGAAAAAGGCGATGCCTTCAGCGATATCTTTTGGATAAATGTTGACCAGTAATGTGGTGCGTTTGCGGTAGTGTTCTTCTAATTGATCAGGTTCGATACCATAAGCGGCGGCACGTTCGTTACGCCAGTTGGAATTCCAGATTGCTGATCCTTGTAAAATAGCATCAGGTAAGATGGTATTGACACGGATGCCGTGTTCGCCACCTTCTGCTGCGATACAACGAGCAAGATGAGCTTCTAGTGCTTTGGCAGAACTATAGGCGGTTACACTTTTGCCTGCATAGATTGAATTCTTGGAGCCGATAAATATCATACTGCCGCCTAGTGCCTGTTCTTTCATCGCTTTAAAAGCTTCACGAGCGACCAAGAAGTAGCCTGTACCCAGAACATTCATATTCAGATTCCACTCTTTGAGTGTGGTATCTTCAAATTTACTAGAAGTGGCAAGACCTGCATTGTTTACAATAATATCGATTCCACCATAATGAATAGCTGTCTCTGCATACGCTTGAGCAACTTGTTCTTCACTGGTGACATCCATCTGGACAGCCAGTGCACGATGAGGGCCGTATTGAGCATTAATCTCATCTGCTACTTTCTGTGCACCTTCCAGATTCAAGTCTGCTAGCACTACATGAGCACCTTCACTTACCAGTCGACGAGCCGTTTCGCTTCCGATTCCTCCTGCTCCACCTGTAATGAGAGCAATTTGGCGTGAAAATTCCGTTTCGGCAGGCGCAAGCGATAATTTATATAATTCTAAAGGCCAGTACTCTACATTGTATGATTCTGATTCGCTCAGGGACACAAATTGTCCAAGTGAAGTCGCTCCACGCATTACAGCAATCGCACGATGATATAATGCTCCACTGACTAAAGACATCGCATGGCTTTTGCCTGTATTGATCATACCGATTCCCGGAATTAAGATGACTCGTGGTGCGGCTTCGAACATCACATCGCCTTCATGGGCATTTTGTTCAAAATAATTTTGATATTTCTGTTTATAATTGGTAATGCCTTGAATGACTGCTTGTTTGAGTCCTTCATGATCTTCAGCACTTGGTTGCCAGTCAATAAATAAGGGTGTCATTTTGGTATGTACAAGGTGATCTGGACAAGCCGCGCCTACTTGGGATAATCGACTTGCATCGTTCGCATTTACAAAAGAAAGTACATCTTCAGCATCGTCAAATGTTAAAATCATTCGTTTGCTGTCACTTACTGCTCCACGTACTGCTGGCATAATGTGAGCAACCAGTTCACGGCGTTGGTTAGCTTCTAGAGATTGAACTTTCTCGCCACCGAATAACGGTTGTTTTGAAGCTTTTTGTTCGATATAGGTTGCAGCTTTATTAATCATTTCGATCGTTTTGGCATAACATTCTTCCTGTGTAGCTCCCCATGTGACTAGACCATGCTTCTCCATCAAGACCAATTCAGCATTGGGATGATCCAGTACGCCTTGAGCGATCATTTTGGACAATGTGAATCCCGGACGAATATAGGGAACCCAGACAAAGGTATCTCCGAAAATCTCTTGAGCTATTTCTTTGCCGTTATCTGCGCAACACAGACCGATAATCGAATCAGGATGAGTATGATCAACATGTTTGAAAGGCAAAAATGCGTGCAATAATGTCTCAATCGATGGACGAGGTGCTTTGGCATCGATCATACAATTGGCGAGATAAGCCACCATCTGATCATCAGGCATTTCTTCTTTTTCAAATAATGGACGAATATCATCAAGTCGTAATCCTGTAAAATGTTTGGCTTCCATCGACGCTAGATCAGAACCACTGCCTTTGACATACATCACTTCAATCTCACGACCTCGAAAATCAGTTGTGATTTCTTTGCTAGATGTATTACCTCCACCCCAGTTACATACACGGCGATCTGAACCAATAAGATTAGAACGATATACCAGTTGATCTACACCTTCTGTAATCTTTGCAACCTGTCCTGTGTTCCACTGATTCGGTATCATGATATTCCTCCATTAATGAATAAGTTTGGATAGATATTTGGATATGTTTGTTTTGCTTTGATAGGAGTATATCATCTTTGAATACGTTTGAAAAGTTTATAAACAAAAATAAACGGGTTACATTTTAAAAATGTTAACGCTTACTCAAAATTTTACGGAGAATAGTACAGTATTATAAAGATTATTAACTGCTTAATTGACATATAAAAAGCCATTGTATTTGCTTCAGTCTATTTCTCTTAGAACAAACAGAGTCATATGCTGATAAAGCATTTTGTACAATGGCTTAGTATGGTGATATTGATTTTGGAAGTTCCTTTTTATAAATAGATAGTACGCTTTCGCAGAATAACACTTTACTGACTATCTGCCATACCTGAATAGACTTGACCTGTAGCTTGAGATCCTGCTTGCGCTCTGGTCTTACCATCGGCTGCCCATAATAATCCACGACGCATCATTTCTTTGACAGGTGGCATATCTACGATATCGGCATGATGACCTAGCGAGTTGTAATACACTCTGCCTGTACCCCATCGCTTTGTCCAAGCGACAGGCATCTGTACTTGACCATTAAGACGATGTGGACCATCTACAATTGGAAAAGTTGTCGTCGCCAGCACTTCTATAGCAGGATCAATATGAAGATAATACTGTTCTGATTTCACTTGAAAATCAGCGATCCCTTCGACAAGCGGACTAGAGCTTGGGCTGATATTGACGGTATACTCTACTCCATCATTTCCGGGATGTGCTACCCACTGTCCTCCTGTCATGAACTGCCAATCGACATTTTTACGAAAAGCATCACACATGCCTCCATGACAACCCGCTAGTCCTGTACCTTGTTGCACAGCCGCAGAGACATGATCTACTAATTGTTGTTCAATGTCATCCATCGTCCACACAGGTACGATCAGATCAAGCCCAAGTAATTTATCGGCATCTCTAAAAGCTTCTAGATCATTCGCTAGTTCTACCTCAAAAGAAGCTTCTTGTAGTATATCTGCAAATATGCGAGAGACTTGTTCAGGCTCATGCCCATCCCAGCCACCCCATACGATCAATGCTTTTCTCATCTTTAACACTCCTTAGAATTCTAATGGATGGTGCAAAAATTATGAAAATGATGCAAATTCAGGTTGCTTCCATTCGTAGTGAACACCGGTCAATGATTCAGACAGCGTCCATAATTGCTTAGAAAGATCGGCTTGATATAGCTTATCAATATGATCATCTGACTTGGGATATCCTTTGCGTCCACCTTTACCATCTGGCCCTATATATTCTCCGCCATGTACTGCTGGAGAAGTCGCCGCATATAAGGTAGGCAAAGCACCCATTAATGCAGGTTGTCCGAAAGAACGAGATAACAATCCAAATATGCCACTCACAGGCTTGCCTGAACCACGTGAAGCCAAGTTGGTATGTGTAAACCCTGGATGACAAGCCACACTGATCACATCCGCTTGATGCTGTGCTAGACGCAACTGTAATTCACGAGCAAATAGCATATTAGCAAGCTTACTTTGACTATAAAATTTAAATGCTCGATATCCTTTGCTACCATCCAGATTATCGAAATCGATCTTACCTGCATACGCCGCAATACTACTCAATGTTACGATTCGAGCTGAAGGTGTAGCAAGCAGATGAGGTAATAGTAAACCTGTCAATGCGAAGTGCCCTAAATGATTACTACCGAATTGCAACTCAAATCCATCTTGAGTACGGCTATAAGGAGGCATCATCACACCTGCATTATTAATTAAAATCGATAATTGATGATGCTTCTGTCTGAACTCTTCGGCAAAATTACGAATACTGGCTAATTCACTCAGATCCAGACGCATTAATTGTAATTTGGCGGTAGGATGAACATTCTGAATATTTTGAAGGGCTTGTTGACCTTTTTCATAATTGCGTACAGCCATAATAATCTCTGCTCCGCGACCAGCCAGTATACGAGTCGCTTCGTATCCTATACCACTATTGGCGCCTGTAATAACGATCGTTTTGCCTTGCATATCAGGTACTTGTGATTCATCCCAGTGAGTTGTCATCGAATGTCCCTCCTTTTTATCGCTAATGGTCTTGCCCATTGCTGTAGTTCTACATATCAGCGATATTGATCCAACGACGTTCTTCAATCGAACGTTCGACTGCTTCTAATACTGCTTGACACTTCACTCCGTCTTCAAAGTTAGGCGAAGCTTGCCGTTCTTCAGTGATAGCATTAACCAGCTCTAACATTTCATGAATAAACGTATGTTCAAATCCAATCGTATGCCCGGGTGGCCACCATGCATCCATATAATCATGAACATCATCTGTTGCTAATACCCGGCGGAATCCCTGTGTATCTGCTTCGTCTGATGTAAAGTAGACTTCTAATTCATTCATTCGTTCAAAATCAAACTTTACACTACCCAGACTGCCATTAATTTCAAATGAATTGGTCGAACGGTGCCCTGCTGCAAATCGAGTGGCTTCAAAACTGCCTAAAGCTCCATTTACAAATCGACTCATAAACAATGTTGCATCATCGACCGTTACATCGCCTTGTGGACCATCTTGATTTCCTTTAGCACTTAAGCCTGTCATTTCGGTAGCTAGGGGACGCTTTTTGATAAATGTCTCACTCATTCCGATCACTTCTTCCATATCCCCTACAAGATAATGCGCAAGGTCTATTAAATGAGCGCCAAGATCACCATGGGAACCAGAACCGGCAATTTCTTTTTGCAGACGCCAGACTAATGGGAAATGAGGATCAAGCAACCAGTCTTGTAGAAACCATGCACGAAAA
This sequence comes from Paenibacillus sp. PK4536, assembly GCF_028594455.2. Lineage (NCBI taxonomy): Bacteria > Bacillati > Bacillota > Bacilli > Caryophanales > Paenibacillaceae > Paenibacillus > Paenibacillus sp. PK4536. The sequence continues at coordinate 3,312,193 of NZ_CP126313.1, read as the reverse complement.
TGTCGAATTTCTCCCAACCGCCCGCTATCAATTAACTTTTTCGCTAATCGTACCGCAGGTGAGAAACGATAATTAAACCCAATCATATGCACAATTCCTGCTTGGTTTGCGGCTTCTAACATTTCGCGTGAATCAGCAAGTGATAAAGCTAACGGTTTCTCACAAAAGAGATGTTTACCCGCTTGTACGGCTGCTAACGCAATTTCTTTGTGCATATTACTCGGTGCATTAATATCAATCAGATCAATATCAGGACGAGCGATCAAATCTTGCCAATCTGTTACATGTTCTGCCCAACCAAATTGCTCTGCGGCTTGTTCCACTTGCTTGGAATCACGACCACAGATAACAGACATGTGAGGCTTTGCTGCTTTTGGAAAAAACATCGGTAGACTGCGATATGCATTGCTATGCGCCTTCCCCATAAATTTATACCCAATCATGCCAATATGTATATCTTTCATCTGATCTCCTCCTTAGAAATATAACGCTTTCATAAAAAAGAATATCGATTTATCACTTGATTTTATTATGGCAGAATCAATAGTCGATCACAATCAAATCCAAAACAATGTTTGTCCAAAGCGAGAACGGGTATATATAGAAAGGAACACTATACTGATTTCAATACGAGGAGGAGTTAATCATGACAGAAGAAAACAAACAACCCGAAACTCATTCAGAAGATACACTGATGGAGAAAAAGAGAAAAGAGGATGGCTCCAATATCGAGACACAAGCCGATGAATGGACAGCCAAACCTTCTCCAAAAGCAGCTGGAGATGACGATAAATCTAATAAAGAGTAACCTTTTTCAGACATCCTTTTAATCTATACAGCATCATTTAGCAATTGTTGATATATTCTATTGTTACAACATACAGCCTGTAATCAAGCATTTAGATGCTCTGATAACAGGCTGTTTTTTTGTCGGTCATTATCGCTCGTCTTCTTTAAAGAAATCAAACTTAATAAATTTATCGAAAATAGTGTAAATAACAACTGCTCCTAACGGAATCATTGAATAATACCACATTGGATGATGTGCGACTTGACCTTCTGGTGCCCGAACTAAAAGTTCAAACATCACCAAGCAATACATCACGGCTATGAGCCTACCTGTTATATTTTTACCTTTTAACATAAGTGGTGTTCACCTCCAGTAAGTACTATCATACACTTTTTATATTTATTCCTCTTTATCTCAAAAATGGATTTTATATTACTATTTTCATTTTACCATAGCTGTATGGGACAAATAAACCTTATCCCCTATCTTAAGCAATGAAAAAGAAGGTGAGACGTATGATACGCTTCACCTTCTTATGGGTTCTAACACTATCTATCATGCTTCTTCTATCGATCTCAAGCATTGTTCAATTGTTGCTTCATTGTCACTCTAGTACGTATCCATTTAGCCACTTCCATCAACAATACTGCTCCTAACGCAAGCCCTGTAGCTACAGCCCATTGCTGTACACCAAACTCTACAGGAATAGAGAAAATATCGCGTACCCCTGGAAGTAATGTGACTCCATATAGACACAGACATAGGGCTACTGCACCCAATACATATTTGTTGCTAAACAATCCTACTCCAAATGCGGTCTGTACATTGGAACGAGCAGCAAAAGTCTGGAACGTTCTTGCTAGAATCAATGTTGTAAATGCCATCGCAACACTCATTTCTGGTGAGTGTTGTAAACCGATATACTGTGACAAAATCACTGCAATACCGATCAGCACACCACGTGTAATCACAGCCTGCATCGTTCCACCTGCAAAAATACCTTCATTGATATCTCTTGGCTTCCGGCTCATCACATCAGGTTCTGCTTTTTCCATGCCTAATGCAATAGCAGGTAGAGAATCATTCGCTAAATTGATAAACAGTAATTGAATCGCTGTAAAAGGATTGATCCAATCCATAATCAAAGCGAACAAAATCGCTATAATCGCACCCAAGTTGCCTGCAAATAAATAGGCAATCGCTTTTTTAATATTATCGAATACCGTTCTACCTACACCTACTGCATTGACAATAGATACAAAGTTATCATCGGTCAGGATCATCGCTGCTGAATCTTTAGCTACATCTGTTCCGCTACCCATAGCGACACCAATATCAGCTTGCTTGAGTGCCGGTGCATCATTGACACCGTCTCCAGTCATAGCTGTAATCTTACCTTTTTTCTGCCACGCACGAACGATTCTGATTTTATTTTCAGGAGATACACGTGCATAGACAGCAATTTTCTCCAATTGATGATCGAGTTCCTGTTCAGACATTTGATCCAGTTCTTGACCGGTAACCGCAATATCTTGATCATCCATTAGACCAATATCTCTACCTATCGCTTGCGCTGTAGTTTTGTGATCTCCTGTAATCATTACTGTGCGGATACCTGCTTTTTTGGATTCTGCAATCGAACCAGCCACTTCTTCACGCGGTGGATCGATCATAGCGCTTAGTCCAACAAGAATAAGCTCCTGCTCATCCTCTATACCGACTTGAGTCTGATCATTAGGAATAATTTTGTATCCATACGCTAACACTCGCAAAGCACGATTCGAAAAGTCTTCGTTAGCAGTCTGCATACGCTCACGAATCTCGTCCGTTAGTGGAACGACTTTGTCACCTACAAATACTTGTGTACAGCGACCGATTAACACATCCGGCCCACCTTTAGTGAGCATTGCTTTTTGATCATCAAACATATGGATCGTAGACATCAGTTTGCGATCGGAATCAAATGGGAGCTCACCTTGACGCGGAAATTCTTCACGAATTTCGTTGTAGTTTTTATTCTTTTTGTTACTAAAAGCGATCAAAGCGACTTCTGTAGGATCACCTAACTCTTTACCTTCATCATTGATATTCGAGTCATTACATAATACAGCGATATGCAGTAATCGGCGTTCGCCTTCCGACCATTGCTGAGGATCATCCGGGAAATCATCGGTACTTCCATCTGGTAGAAAGTAATCAACTACCGTCATTTTATTTTGTGTTAAGGTACCTGTTTTGTCGGTACAGATAACACTCGTAGAACCAAGTGATTCAACCGCAGGTAATTTACGAATAATAGCATGTTGTTTTGCCATTTTATTGGTTCCGACAGACAACACAATCGTCACGATAGACGATAAAGCTTCTGGAATAGCTGCTACTGCTACCGCCACAGCAAACATTAATGCATTCAAGATAGCTGCCGTCATATCGACTACTTCATTTGAAAACCAGATCCGACCTGCTTCTACGCCAAAAATAACGATACATAGCAGTAAAATAAATATACCTAATTTTTTACTAAAGCTTTCAAGCTTACGTTGTAGTGGTGTCTGCTTGGCTTCTGCACTTTCGATCAATCCAGCAATTTTACCTATTTCGGTATTTAATGCTGTTCCTGTAATCACAACTGTGCCCCGTCCATACACGACCAGTGAACCGCTAAACACCATATTGCGGCGATCTCCAATCGGCGCTTCCTCATGAATAAGATCAATATGCTTATCTACAGCTTCGGATTCTCCAGTAAGCATCCCTTCATCGACTTTGAGACTACCTGATTCTAGTAAGCGTCCATCCGCAGGTACATAATCTCCTGCTTCGAGAAGTACAATATCTCCACTGACCAATTCTCTAGCTTCGATACTTTGCTTTTTTCCATCCCGAATCACTTTAGCTTCAGGCGCAGACATTTGCCTCAGTGCATCAATCGAACTTTCTGCTTTGCGTGTCTGTACAACACTGATAATCGCATTCAGTATTAACACAAAGAAAATAATAATCGATTCTACCCATTGCCCTAATATAAGTTGCACAGTTACAGCTGCTAATAATACGATAACCATGGGATCTTTGAAATTTTCTAAAAACAGCTTCCATGTTGATGTTTTCTTTTTACCTTTGAGTTCATTGTATCCTTGCGTCTCAATACGCTGCTTCGCTTCTTGATTCGATAATCCTTGTGTCGAACTTTCCACTTCCTCAAGTACTTGATCAACTTCCTGACGATAATATTCCATTCCAACACTCCTTTATCTGTGATTACAGTCTGCTCTCTATTATGCCAATGTTGATATGTATCTTTTTAAATAACATATAACAACGGGTTTATACTCTTTTTTTACCCAAAAAAAGCTTGTATTATCTGCTTTTGATATGTACTTTTGGTGACAACTCAAAAAAGGAATCTGAACATCCTCTACCAAGCAGAATGCCAGACTCCTTTTTACAAAAACAGCATAAGTCGATATTGATATAGGATGATCTGATCTAAAAGAATCATTCTAATTCGTTTGTGTAGGATTCCATTGATCTGTTCCACCAAGTACCGTTTGGATAGTGATTGCTTTTGCCTGCTCATTGGTTAAGAATTTTGCCCATTTCACGCGTGCATTGTTGTTCGCTCCTGCACCTTTGCTTGCATATTCATAATAACGAGCTGTTGCTTCATTCGCTGGATCACGCCAGTTATCCCAACCTGTAGGTTGAATATGAGCTCCCATATCGGTATTGATATACGTCACTGCTGAATAAGGACGCCACGGTCTACCGAGGTATACTGATTGATTGGCTGTTCCACTGCTGGTCAGACGACTATTTAAAAAGACATAGCCATACTTCGTATCTGCACCTGTAGAAGCAGCGGTAACATAGCCTGCACCTAGACTATGAATCTGACATTGATCAAATACAGCTGTCGCCGATCCGAAAATAAAATCAACCGTTCCTTCAATATAACAGTTTTTGAAATATTGCCTGCCTGTACCCGGTGTATAAACTGTATCTTGATGCCCTAGAAAACGAACATCGGTATAGATCGCTTTGTCTGCATTATTATAAAAAGCTACAGCTTGCCCAGCATTGATCCCTGCATTGTTGCGGAAAGTAATCGTTTTGGCTTGAAAATAATCGCCTTTGACCGTAGTACTTGCGCTATTGGTTGTACTTCCACTACTGACATTGGTGGCATTGTAGCTAAGAATAGTCCCTGTCGCACTTTCTCCTTGTAATGTAATCCGGGGTTGAGTGATCGTTAATTTTTCAGTATACGTACCGTTTTTGATATAAATTATTTTCTGTTGATTATTGTTAGCTGGAATCGAATTGATGGCTGCTTGTACCGTTTGGTACTGACCTGAACCTTTCTGATCCACAACGATTGCTCCTGCCGGAATAGCCGCTGTAGCAGATGCTAATTCTGTAGAGCTAGATGAGGTTAGATCATTTACAGATGTAGAAGAGATCGTATTCGCCTCCGCAGAAGTTATCCCTACAATGGATAAAGATAAAGCAGTAACCATCGCTGTTGTTCCTAGCACTTTCCATGTTTTCATGCCAACACTCCTTCGAATAAAGTAAACTTTCTCAAAAAGATAACGCTTACATATTTAAGGATAACAACATTTCTTTCAACTAGGTTTAAGGTTCATAATACCTTTTATAACTTATTTTGGAAATATAATCTTATAGAGATAGAATGCAATAAAAAAGACTACTCTTAACGAAAAGAGTAGCCTTTCTTTTTGAAGTTTAAAATAGTTATTGGATCTCTGCTTTGCTGATTGATCTATTATCATTAGATAGTATCTTAGACGATCAGATTAATTGCAATTGTTTGGCTTGTTCCTCGGTCAAAATAAACTGTTCATTGGCATACGTATCATCATCTTGATCCACACCGAACATCTGCATTACTTTTTCCCATATTCCTTTTTGAACAGCTTCTTCACGTGTAATAATAATTTTCATTGTATTCTCCGCCTTTGCTATATGTATATCGTCTTGCTTATCATTAAACCTTTCTCATAGTAGACTAAACGATTAGTATATAATCTCTGCTCCTATTCGACTATATATCAACATAAATAAAACTCTCTATCGTCCCGCACTAATCAGCGAAAACGATAGAGAGCTTACAGATAACTTCATTTCTATCTTATTTATAAAAGCTTGTCATGTTCGTACATATTAGTACGGTTTAGCATCATGACCTTTTTCTTGAGCTAATTTGGCTGCTTTGTTGGCACGATGTAACGGTTTGTTCGAAGGATCAGCTTTAATTTTAGCTAATTCATCTGTTACCCGCTGTGCATACTCGGTATCCGCTTGTTGTAGATTTGCAATAAATTTATCGCTAATCACATCAGCACATTGCGCTAGATTTGCTGCAATATTGGCTACTAGCTCATTACGTTCCCAATCTTCAAAGTTACGATACGTTTCTCCTGCTTGTGCAAAATCGTTAGGACGATCTAGCTTCTGACGCATTAGATTTACATCATAATAATGAGGCTCATGATCAGCACCTGCTTTGGGAGCTTCTTTCAGACCACCCAGAGAAGAAGGCTCATAATTTACATGAGGATTCTGCTTCGGCGCTGTGTCTGGCTCATAACGCATTTGCCCACCGGATTGGTTGGTAGCGACATTCGACTTCGGTGCATTGATCGGCAATTGCTGATAGTTCGCTCCTACCCGGTGACGCTGGGTATCCGAATAAGAGAATGTACGCCCTTGTAACAATTTATCATCCGAGAAGTCTAATCCATCTACCAGTACCCCTGTACCGAACGCCACTTGCTCGACTTCAGTAAAATAGTCTACTGGATTACGATTCAGTGTCATTTTGCCGACTGGAAGAAATGGGAATTGATCTTCTGGCCATAACTTGGTCGGATCAAGCGGATCAAAGTCCAGCTCAGGATGATAATCATCGCTCATAATCTGTACGCACAATTCCCACTCTGGATATTCTCCACGATCAATCGCATCATACAGATCAACTGTCGCATGGTTAAAATCTAACCCTTGCACTTGATTCGCCTGTTCTTGCGTTAGATTCTGAATCCCTTGTTCTACCGGTTCCCAGTGATACTTGATCAATACGGCTTCTCCGTCTTTGTTGACCCACTTGTAGGTATTTACACCGGAACCTTGCATTTGCCGGTAGTTCGCAGGGATTCCCCATGGAGAAAAGAGGAATGTTGCCATATGTGTAGACTCTGGACTATTTGCCAGAAAATCAAAAAAGCGTTCCATATCTTGTACATTCGTAACAGGATCAGGCTTAAAGGCATGAACCATATCAGGGAATTTCAAAGGATCACGAATAAAGAATATTTTTAAGTTATTACCGACTAGATCCCAGTTACCATCTTCGGTATAGAATTTTGTCGCAAATCCGCGCGGATCACGTAATGTTTCAGGTGAATGATTGCCATGTACCACTGTTGAAAAGCGTACAAAAACAGGCGTTTGCTTTCCTTTTTCTTGAAAAAGTTTGGCACGAGTATACTTGGAAATCGGTTCATCGCCAGCTGTTCCATATGCTTCGAATACGCCATGTGCTCCAGCGCCTCGAGCATGAACAACACGTTCTGGAATACGCTCCCGATCAAAATGAGAGATTTTTTCTAAAAAGTTGTAGTTCTCTAGCGTAATCGGACCTCGATTACCTACGGTTCTTACATTCTGATTGTCAGTAACCGGATGTCCCTGACGATTCGTTAACGTTAATTCTTCTTCATGTTCACTTGCTTGCGGTTGCTTCTGATTATCGTCTGCCATGGATAGTCCGCCTTTCGAAAAAGTATGAACTTGCTGTATTCCAAATGAACAATAATACACAGGTGTACATCTTATCATTGCTTCTACTTTAGTCTTTTCCAAAGCATAGATCGATATCTTTGAAAAAGAATATAAGTATTACCTTTTTTTACCTGCATGAGCACATTATAAAACATTTTTTGTCTGAATAGTGTACTATTTTTAAATTTATGTCTGAAATGTGAATGAAGATATGATGAAGTTGGTAACGTTTGCTTTTCATTTTTAACTTCCTTATAATAAGAACAATCAGGCTATGGTGCCCCTTCCTTCTAATCCAACTGCTGCTTTATTAGGGACACCTGTTTCCTGATTTTTTTATTTGTTTTTGTATAACAATGGTTGGTGCTTATCCTATTAAGCGCTTAAGGAGTGAATATCGCCGATGGATCAATTTTCGATTTATTTACAACGTGAATTAAAAGTAATTTTACATACTCAGCAACAAGAATCTCCATTACCTGCTAATGTATTAGCTACAGCATTGACCAACTTAGAACCGCTAGGGTTTACATTTTCGCCAGCAGTATTAGATATATTAAATACATGGTCAGTAACTACTTTTACTGCGTGGTATAAGAAATTAGTGAAAGAACTCTGTGAAATGACAGGTTTTGAACGGAATTATCGGATGATGTACCCTCGATTCCCCGATCAAGTGATGCAAATGTCAGATGCAGAGCTATACATAAACGCTCTTATTCATTATTGGACAGGCATTTTACCTGAGAGTCATAGTACCCCTGAAGATGAACAACCGAAGATTATGCTATTGGATCAAGTCTCTTTACGTGTGATTCATTTAGGAACAGAAGAAGAATTTGACCAAATATGTGAACATTTACTTCGTGCGGTCTCTGCACTTCCTGTAACAAGTCGTGAGCATTTGGTCTGGTTTGCGAATCATCAACCTCACTGGCAACAAAGTACACCTGATGTGATCCCTAATAAAGAGAATGCTGCTATCTTTATGGCAGCATTAATTTCTGCGGGTAAAATAGATAAAGAATGGCTATATACTCATGTGCAGACAGCTACCGATATTTTGCGCATCGCTACTGCTTTGTCTAATGGGGATGTGAGTCTTGCAACAAATACTCGATTTGTTTCTTTTTCACGTGCTCAGCGGAAATTAATCCTAGCCTTGTTGGAAAATATCAGTAACCCGCTGGAAGATATGTTCCGTTATGAAGGCAGATGGATTCGATTAGGCGAAAGACTTCACCCGGGCGAATACCGTCAACATTTTCCACAAACAGCGATACATTTTGATGCTCTGCGCCATGGAGATCGTCCAAAAACATTTTATTCCCAAGTGGAACAAGCTTTTGCTTCTCATCAGGATCAGCATATCTTAGAGCTATTAAGTCAGCGTCCAGGTGAATTTGTACGTCGTCTGGATCGATTGATTCGTAGTGGTGTTGATATGGAGGCTTTGTTGAATCGATATCGGATGATCGCTCCCGAAGTAGCTACACCTATTTTATTAAGTGTACTGGCTCATTTTGAAAAGCGTTCTTCTACCTTACCTAGACGTCACTTTTTCCCAAAAGGCAATACAGCTAAGCTATTTGTATCTACTCAACCTCTTGTTCCTTTAACTGAACAGGTAACGTCTTCGATTATTGCAGTCACAAAGCAAGCATTGATCGACAAATTTGCTGAACAGCCAGATCTGGGACAAATCTATATCGATCCTCAGTTGAAAAGACATTTTGTACCTTTAGGTGTACGTTCTGCTAGTAAGTCATTACGTACATTAACACGTGGTTCATGGATATCACTGAATCAAGGCGATACCTTGCGCTTTTTTGTATGGTGGAAAGAAGGATGGGTAAATGGTGTACATAGTGATCGCGTAGATATTGATCTATCTGCTATTCTGTATGATGATCAATGGCAACGAATAGAGCATATTTCCTATATGAATCTGCGTTCCGATCACTTTTTAGCGGCTCATAGTGGGGATATTGTTACGGCTCCTGAAGGGGCGGCAGAGTATATCGACTTGCATCTTCCTTCTGTCCGAGAATCGGGAGTGCGCTATATTCAGATGTCTGTGAATGCTTTTACATCACAAGTATTCAAAGATTTACCTGAATGTTATGCAGGGTGGATGATGCGTCAAGTGCCACAATCAGGTGAAGTCTTTGAAGCATCTACTGTGCAAAATCGTATAGATATTGCGGCTAATTCCCGTATCTGTATTCCAGTTATTGTCGATGTAGAACGATGTGAAATGTTGTGGACAGATATCGCTCTGGAGCATTATCCTGATGATGTTAATAATATTGCAACAAACCGGATGAGCTCTGCACTGATCGGACGAGCAATGACTGAATTGATTCGACCGAATCTGTATCAGTTGTTCCATCTTCACGCTGAGGCTCATGGAACATTGACTCCACATATTGAAGAAGCTGATATCATTTTCACAGCAGAGTTGGATCAGGATGCTTTGATTCGTTCGATGAACGACAAGACACTGTTACCCGATGTAAAAGTGATTACGCCGCTAGATCAAGATCAGATTTTAGCTGATTTTTTATAATAAACGGTACTATGATATCTACATTTTGTATCAAAAATACCTTTGTGTACGTCTTATAAGTGTAGTGCCTGATGATTGCTTATTTGTACTCATAGGTTACTGCACTTTTATTCATTTCAACGATTCGATATGTATCACTCATATATGTCTAATCAAAAGGAGTACTTCATCATGTCTCTTAAACGAGTTACATTGCTAAAAGACAAAATCGTAGATTTCAATACCTATCCCTTTTCGCTTCCTCTTATTCAGCGTCTGGATCAGCTTCATTTCGATCATCCAGTTACTTTTTTTGTCGGGGAAAATGGGTCAGGGAAATCGACGCTTTTGGAAGGAATAGCGTATCAATGTGGGTTTCATACAGCAGGCGGTTCACGTAATAACAGTTATGAAGTCGATCAAGCCGAATCTGCTTTGGGGGACTATTTGCGTTTGTCATGGCTCCCCAAATTAACAAATGGCTTTTTCCTGAGAGCCGAATCTTTTTACCAGTTCGCTTCTCATATTGATGATGTAGACAGTATTAAAAATTATGGTGGCAAGTCTCTTCATCATCAATCGCATGGAGAATCATTTTTAACATTGTTCACGCAAAAGTTTACCAATGCGCGCGAAAAATCTATCTATCTCTTAGATGAGCCTGAAGCCGCTCTCTCTCCTGCCAGACAACTGTCTTTAATGCGAATTATTAAAGACCTTTCGCCACGCTCGCAGTTTATTATTGCGACCCATTCGCCGATTCTGCTCGGCTACCCTGATGCTGAGATTATCAGCTTCGATCAAGATCGGCTAGAGCCTATTCACTATCAAGATACCGACCATTACCAGATCACTAGACGATTTCTGGAAAATCCGAAAAGAATGCTGGATGAACTGTTCAGTGACGATGATTAGAAACATAAGTTTGCTTTATTCATCTTATCTATCTTCGAGGATATAGACCACTAATTCTGATATACCGAACACATTAGCAATGATTAGGGTAAATAGACAGACTGTTCGCACCACATTAACAACTCATTTCGTAAAAAATTCAACATAAAAAGCCTCTATAGTTCCAGCTTATAGAGGCTTTTTATGTTCCTAATTACAAGCTACAAGAACAATACCATCCCTGTAAGCTTGCTCACCAGACTAGATGACATCAAATTTCAAGCGATCCAACCTTGTATGCTGAATATACCATTGACCTTCGATCGCTACGAATGTCTCTTCGTAATAACCGTACCCGTGAAAAGAAATATTTTCGCTTCCTTCTGGAAAAGTTACATAATCCTCCATCGGCGAGAAGACTTTCGCTTCGGTTGCCGAAATCATTTCAATTTCAGCACTATGTACCTGATGTACCGTTTCCGCAGGATGTACAAGGTCTTTGAACACTTTGACAATCGTATCTCGACCTTCTAACACAGGAATCGGATTGCCTTCTGTACTAAAATCAGCTACTGCATCCGAAGCAAATACACTCCCTAATTCATCCCACTTTTTCATATCAATCAGCCGACAATAACGAGATTTGGTATTACGAATGCCTTCATAAGCTAGCAGAAGTTCCATATCAGTCATAAACGAATATTTCATTATGATTCCCCTAACCGATTAATCTAATTCTAATCCTTTGGTCTCTTTACCTAGAAAAGCAACTGCCGCTACACCGATCAGAATCGTAACAAAAAAGATCGTAAAGATGGTACTAATAGCTACCCCTTTACCGACTAACATTCCGACTAGAAATGGAGCGATAACCCCGCCGACACGTCCAAATGCAGCAGCCATCCCTACGCCTGTTGAGCGTACTTTGGTCGGATACAATTCAGGGGTATACGCATATAATCCACCCCAAGCACCCAGGTTAAAGAAGGATAAACAAATACCAGCCATCAAAAGCGAAGCTGTTGTTGTCGCAAATCCGAACCAGATAGCACTGACAGCAGTCAGAATTAAGTACACAATCAATACAAATTTACGTCCAAATTTCTCAATAAAATAAGCCGCTGTAAAATAACCTGGCAATTGTGCCAATGTCATAATAAGCACGTACTCAAAACTTTTGATCAATGTAAAACCTTTCAATCCCATCACGGATGGTAACCACAAAAACATACCATAATAAGAAAACACAACTGTAAACCATAAGATCCACGCCATAATCGTAGTACGGCGATGTTCACTACTCCAGATATCTGCGAGTCCTTTTACAAAAGAAGCACGTTTGCCTGCTCCACCTTTAACAAACTTCGGTGAATCTTCAATCGCCCGGCGTAAATATAACGCATACAGCGCAGGTACAGCCCCTATAATAAAGCCCCATTGCCAGCCATATTGTGCGATAACAAAGTAAGCAACGACCGCTGAAATAATCCAACCGAGTGCCCAGAAGCTTTCCAGTAATACAACAGCTCGTCCGCGGTCTTGTACAGATACCGATTCAGACACCAATGTAGAAGCTACTGGGAGTTCTCCACCTAATCCAAAGCCTGCGATAAACCGTAACACTAACAGTATGCCGAATCCTGTGGCTAGAGCAGATAATCCACTCGCAATAGAGAAGATCAACAAGGTCCACAACAAAATCGACTTACGTCCATAACGATCGGCTAGATATCCTGCTGTGGCAGCACCTACAGCCATACCAACCGAGTTAATACTGGTCAGATAACCGATTTGTTGCGGTGCTAGATTCCAATCTTTTGCCAGTGCAGCAGCGATAAATGAAATCATACCTACTTCCATCGCATCAAACATCCAGCTAAATCCAGCACTGACCAGCAATTTACGCTGTTTTGGATTTTGCAACATTTCTAACTTATTCATGCACTTTGCCCCTTCTTTCTCTGCGCTTGTACTTTTTGTTACATACTTTCTCAAACCCAATCTTCGTTCATTAGAGATGAACGGTCTGGACGATGATAACAGCGATCCTATTGATGTTGATCATTCTATTGAGATCGATCACTAACAATGGATGACCCTTTAGCTATCGTACGAAGTGAATTTGGATTGTTTACGAATTCTATTATAACCAGATTCTCAGAAATATACCTCTCATCTTTTCATTTCAGACGCAAAAAACTTAAAATTTTTATTTTAATAAGCATTATTGTGTTAACCGTCGATCAATTATGTATTAATTTTCCAATATATAGAATCGATTTGTAAAAATATTTTATACATAAATGAGTATCGTTTCTAATATTTAGAAATTAAAATTTGCTTAAGGATAATATCATTATCCAGACCACATTACAGGAGGAATATAATGAATATCAAGTATACGATTTTGGGGGTATCTTTTACAGTTATTCTAGGATTAACGGCTTTACCACAACAAGCATGGATGGCTCCTACCACTCCTGTTGTTGCTCCTTCTCCCGGGGCTTGGGCAACAGGACAGACGCCTGCCAACGTTTCTCCGAACAAGCCTGCGATTTTGTTTGTTCATGGTCTAACCAGCAAAGCCAATGTCTGGTATGAAGATAATGATATGTATGAGTATGCTTACAAAAATGGATATCAAACGGCTTTTATCAATATGTATGATATTACAGGTACACCGGAAGATATGTGGAAAGATGGAGAATTGCTTGCCACCAAAATTCAAGAGATCAGCAAATACTTTGGCAAAAAAGTAGTCATTGTCGCTCATAGCAAAGGCGGAGTAGATACTCAATCCGCATTGGTACGTTACAATGCCTATCCTTATGTTTCTCGTGTCATTACACTCAGTACACCTCATCATGGTTCTCAATTAGCAGATCTTGCTTATAGCAGTTGGGCTGGATGGCTTGCCGATCTTGTTGGATCACAAAGTCCGGGTACCAGTTCACTTCAGACCTCCTATATGGATTATTTTCGATCTGAAATGGCAAAAGACCCTGATGTAAACAAAGTTCCTTTTTACACAATGAGTGGTAACAAATGGTCGGGTTCTGGTAAAGCTTCATATACTTTTGGCGGTTCATACTTATCGCTGTTCGGTAGTAACGATGGTGTAGTGACTACAGATAGCGCTCTATTGCCCAGCGCAACTTTGATTCAGTCCGGGGCTTGGAATCATAAAACAGTACGTACAGGTTCATCCACATTTGATCTGTTCAAATCATATATCGGTACTCTTCCTGCCGCTGTAGCCAGTCTCAAAACACCTGCTTCTGTTACAGAAAACACCTATCAGACCCAGCCATCGGCCACCAATCCAACTATGCCAAGCCGTTCACAATCGACTCCTCCTGTCGATCCATATAACGTGACCTCTGAAGACGGTCATGGACAATATTATATTCGGGGCGGAGAACATCAAGGTGTAGCGCATGAGACATTAACTGTAGAAAACAATGTTAAAACGATCTCGCTCGATTGGCTCAGTGATCAACCACTAACTGATTTACAATTCATTTCACCAAGTGGGAAAAAGCAAAATATTAACGTACAATCGAATCCGGATGATGAATTTTTCCCAGGAGCTTATCATCAGATCGCTACACTACAGCAACCTGAAGCAGGAGAATGGAAAGTACAAGCGACCAGTGCAAGTAAAGGTGCTTATCTTATGACTGCTGTGTATACACCGGGTGCAGAGCAAGTAGAACTCAAAACTAATCTTAGCAATAATCAGTTACGTATGAACGTCAATACCGAAGGTCTGGACGAACAACGTACTCACCTGAATTACACGGTGAACTATTATCATCCTGATGGTACTAAGCTTGCACCACCTACCGAGCGTGCTAACCGCTCAATGACTACTCAAGAATCGGTAACTACGCCTGTAGCGAATACTCCTTCTATTTATGTCGTTACAACCGATATCGATGGATATACAGAAGCAGGTTACCCGTACCGCCGTACTCTTGTAAAATCTGTTTATGTAGATGAGCAAGGCAATACGTATAGTCAGTAATACAATCGTGCTTCAGTTATCCTATTTAGAACCGATTGTGTAAGGTACATTAAAGAATATTGTATTATATGATATGAAAAGCTCAACATCGAGAGTATTGCTCTTGTCGATGTTGAGCTTCTTTTTTTTATATCTATTTGAATTAATCGTATTACCCTGATCTAAAGCATGATATCAGTAGTCTATTCATACCTAGTCCCTATCTATTTATTGTAGCCTGCATCCTGATAAAATGTTTAATCTAAGGCTATAGCTTGAGGTTGTCTTTGGTGATACGTATAGATCGACTGAAATCCACATTGTTTCGCCAACGCTATCGCATCTGTTATACCTGCTCCTGTATGTTCTACAAAGTGAGAATCGGAACCAAGTGTGAGTAACTCTCCACCTAACTGTCGATATAACTGCAATACTTCTGAAGAGGGAAACGATTGATCGACCCCACTTCGCCAACCTGATGTATTAATCTCGATACCAATATTGCGTGCAATCGCTGTTTGCAGTATCGCTTCAATAACTTCTTGATGATCTTCTAACTTGTAATTGCCTACCGTTCCTACTGCATATCTTTTTAATAAATCCAAGTGAGCCATCACATCAATATCTGCACACTCTACCATTTTTAATACTTCTTTAAAATATAGATCATAATGATTAATACCTTCTTGCGCTAAAAAAAGCCTTAATTTACACTCATCCATATTGTGTACAGACCCTAGAATAAAATCGAGTGGTTGATTAGCTAATGCTGCTTGATACTGTGTCTTCATATGATGAGGTTCACACAATTCAATTCCTATTTTAATCTTCAACTGCCCTGCATATCGCTCACGAGCGTTTTCAATCTCATGTATATAATGTTCAAAATTCAAATGCCCGTACGTAGGCAGTACTGGATTAACTGCATAATGTTCTGTAAAACAAATCTCTTGGATGCCACATCGTACCGCTTCTGCACATACTTCATTCATAACCGCCTGTGAATCAAAAGAATGATTTGTATGTACATGGTAATCATAGATCATCGTCATGCTCCTTCTATTTTATTCTATATCGTCATCAATCCAACGCACAAAAAAACTGTTCTTCTTCTACCGTAGCAGAAAAAGAACAGTCTGTATATTTATAGCTTACTTCGTTAATGTGCTAGATTCTTCTGCATCTTTAACCGGGAACCAGCCTGTCATTGTCATAATAGAATTCCACAATGGATCTGGAACAACCAAACGATCTTGGTCTTGTTTAGTCAATGAATAATCGATTTCAGACTCACGACCGGATTCTACTTTTTCAACCCAATCCGGATCTACGATCAATTCACGACCAAGTGCTACTAGTGGTGCACCTGTATTGATAACATTTAATGCATCCTCAGGTGTGTTAACAGCACCTACACCGATTACTGGAACTTTAGCGCCTACACGTTCTTGAATAATTTCAAGACGAGAACGTTTGTCATCTACACCACGACGTGGAGTCGAAGCATATTCCATTAGAGATACGTGCAAGTAGCTCAAGTTTTTCTCAGCTAATGCATCGATTAATACCAATGTATCTGCCATTGTGATCCCAGGAGTTTCTGGTTCTTCTGGAGAGAAACGGTATCCTACAATGAAAGGTCCTTTAGCATGTTCTTTTACTGCGCGTTGTACTTCGTCCACTACTGCTAATGGGAACGTTAGACGTTTTTCTAAGCTTCCGCCCCATTTATCTTCACGACGGTTCGCATGTGGAGAAAAGAATTGTTGCACTAAGTATCCGTTTGCGCCATGAATCTCTACGCCATCGAATCCAGCTTCAATTGCATTCGCTGTTGCTTTACCAAAATCAACAATAATATCGTCGATTTCTTGTGCTGTTAATTCACGAGGAGCTGGAGCTTCGCTACCATCATTTGTGCGATCTGTTGCGATTGCACTTGGAGCGGCTACATCACCATTAACCAATTCAGCCGGACTTAGACGACCTGCATGAAAAATTTGCAAAACAGCTTTAGCACCATTAGATTTCAATGTTGTTGCTAATTTGCGTAGACCTTCTGTAAATTCAGCACCTGTAGCACCAAATTGATTTTGGAAACCGATACCGCCTTTAGTTACATAAGCAACAGCTGTTACAGCCATACCTACGCCACCTGTGCGACGTGCATAATATTCAAGCTCTGCATCAGAAACAGTAGCATCTGTGTTAGAAGAAAAATGTGTCATAGGAGCAAGAACAATACGGTTTTTTAATTCAATACCATCATTCAGTTGGAACGGTTCAAATAAAGATTTATATTTTGTATTCAAGGCTATCTCTCCTATTCTCTATATCGTACATGTTATTATTTAATGTGACTATATATATTATAGTAACCAATTCAATTTTATGCAAGTAATATACTAAAAATAATTAAGTATACTAACAATACCTATTACTACAGCATATTCCTTTCTGCACAATAGGTATTGTTAGTTAATGTTGAAGCACTGTTTAAGATTGAGAAATCGTTTTGCGTTTGCTATTTACTGGAGAAGCTTTGGCTTTCTCTTCTTGCTTCTCTGTATTTTTGCGTGGGGGTTCTTTTAAGAAGAAGATTAAAATTAATGCTAATACAGATAATCCAGAAGCTACTAAGAACGCCATATTCGTACCATGAATCAACGCATTTTCAGTGCTATTTCCTAATAGAGCAGATGAAGAACTAGCATTGGTCAAAATAGTAATTAACACCGCTGTTCCGATCGATCCACCGACTTGACGTAACGTATTGTTCATCGCAGATGCGTGAGATAACAAATGGGTAGGCAATTGATTCAGACCTGCTGTCGTTACTGGCATCAATACCATCGACATACCGAACATCCGTAGTGTAAACATAATCGTGATGTACGTAATCGATGTAGTTGATGTTAAGAAAGCAAATGGAATCGTTCCGCCTGCCATCAGGATCAATCCTATCGTACTGATGACTTTAGCACCGTATTTATCAAAAATACGACCTGTGATCGGTGACATAATCCCCATCAGAATCGCTCCGGGTAAAACAATCAATCCTGAATGTAGAGCTGTCATATGACGAGCATTTTGAATATATAAAGGCATCAATGTGGATGCACCAATCATCGCTGTAAATACAATCACTGTAATAATCATTGAAACTGTAAACACGCGATCTTTAAATACACGGAATTCCAATAATGGTTCTTTTAATTTGAACTGACGAGTGACAAATAGATACAGACTGACTACACCGACTAGAATACTAATAATCACTGTAGGATCATTCCAGCCTTTAGAAGCGCTACTGAATCCGTACAATAGACCACCGAATCCTAATGTAGATAATGTTACTGAAGTCATATCCAATTTCGGATTTCTCAATTCACTTACATTTTTGAGGGCAAAGATAGCTATCACAAGGTCGATCACTGCAATCGGTAAAATAATGTAGAACAGTGTACGCCATGAGTATGAATCAACAATCCAACCGGACAGTGTAGGTCCAATCGCTGGTGCAAATGAAATGACCAGACCGATCATCCCCATGGCTGCTCCCCGTTTTTCTTTTGGGAAAATCACTAAAAATACAGTCTGCATCAGCGGCATAATAATACCTGCTCCTGCTGCCT
Source organism: Paenibacillus sp. PK4536 (assembly GCF_028594455.2). Classification (NCBI taxonomy): domain Bacteria; kingdom Bacillati; phylum Bacillota; class Bacilli; order Caryophanales; family Paenibacillaceae; genus Paenibacillus; species Paenibacillus sp. PK4536. The sequence goes on along the minus strand of NZ_CP126313.1, from coordinate 3,293,513 downwards.
GTACAACACGACCGACTAACAATGTACCAAAGTTAGGCGAAACGGCTGCAATGAGTGTTCCTAACGCAAATAAACCAACAGACGTAATAAATAACGCCCGTGTTGAAAATTTATCGATTAAGTACGCTGTCACTGGAATCATAATCCCGTTGACGAGCATGAAAATCGTTGTTAACCATTGAGCAGCTGTTGCATCAATATTAAGATCACTCATAATATGCGGTAATGCTGTTACAAGTAGGGTCTGGTTCAATATCGCTACAAATGCACCTGCCAGCATAATAGCGACAATAAGCGTAATATTTAATTTCGGCTTATTCGGTGTTGAAATATTATTCATGTTTCTTTTCCTCCCATGTTGCACGATATACATGTTGTAGTTGAGCGACTTCCTGCTGAAGCTCTTCCCTTTTCTGTAAATATGCGATTAATGCTTCAATCATAAAGGTTTGCGGTATGACTTTTTTACGTTCCGTGTTTAATCGTTCGGTAGCGGCTATCAGATCCGGGCGAATCGATTCAGGTGAACGTTGATGAATCGCTGTACTGAGTTCACGTATGATTTTGCGCCATTCACTTTCGCCAAAATACTTATGTCGTACATCTGGGTCAGACAAATCAAACTGCTGTGCCATTTGTTCGGTAATCAGTGGTGTTCGATTCAGATGCTTTTGAATCATGGCTTCTAGACTTTCTACAACAAATTCAGATAAAGCAGACAGCTCAAAATTCGTATTTTTGTTCCATCGTAATAAAAACATAAATTCTTTGACGATTCCTTGCATGCACAACGATAAGTCCCATACAATCGGTTCCACCTTATCTCCAAATGCCTGAAGAATCGCTTCCTTCTGCCAGTTCAACATCGTACGCTTGAATTGCAACATAGCTGCTCGAATCTGCGCACTCAATTCCAGAGGCATCGTCTGATTTAGCACCAAGAAAAATTCATGCTTTAAAACAAACTCTTGAAACTGTACCACTAACTTCTGAGTAAATTGTTCTTTAGGTGATACATGATCTTCAAAATGTAATCGATTAGCCGCTAGCAAAATTTCTTCATGCATTTGCTTCACAATGTGTAACAAAATATCTTCTTTAGATTCAAATAACTTGTAAATCGAAGCTTTGGACATATTGCACTGCTCTGCAATATCCTGCACCGTTGTTGAGAAATAACCTTTTTCTGCAAACAACTGACCTCCAGCGATAAGGATCACGCGCTTCCGTTCTTCTACCATAATCAATAACCTCTTCTGCACTATACTTTCACACATTAACCCCTATTGAAACGTTCAAAAACTTTATAGTACTCACGAAACTCTCTAGTTCTTATACTTACTATTTTATACCCCGTTACGTTTGAAGTCAATCTTCCTACCTATAAATTATGTAAAATTGTTCATAAAAAGATTTAAAGTGGATGTGATTAGCCATCTACTAGCAGATGCTCATATCTGTTAACATAGCAAAAAAAGACAGCTTCTACAGGAATATCGTAGGAACTGTCTTTATGCTTAACTCCATATTAAAGCTGTCCATATTGAGATATAGCAGTACTTTTTATTCGTTTAAAGCTTTTTCAAGAGCTGCTAGATTGGTACGCATAACAGATACATAATTTTCACCAGCAGATGTTTCTGCACTGGTTAATCCTTCTAAAGGATTCAGTACATCGGTTTTGGCACCTATTTCATCAGCGATCGTTTTAGCAACATTTGAAGAAACTAGCGTTTCGAAGAAAATCGTTTTAACATCATTTTGTTTCGCAAAATCTACGATTTTCGCCATCGCTTCTGCAGATGGTTCTTGTTCAGGAGAAAGACCTGCAATCGGTACTTGAGTTAAGCCATAATCATGAGCAAGATAAGCAAATGCCGCATGTTGTGTAATAAAGTCTTTACGTTTCACTTTAGAAAGACTTGCTTTGTATTCAGCATCTAACTTCTGAAGTTCTGCAATATAAGCATCTGCATTTTTTTTGTAATCAGCTGTGTGATCTGGATCAAGTGTTGTTAGAGCTGTCTCAATATTGCGAACTTCAGTCTGTGCTTGAAGTGGAGATAGCCACACGTGAGGATCAAGAGATCCATGATCATGACCTTCTTCTGTCGCATGATCAGCTTCTTCTGCATGACCTGCTTCTTCGCCTTCATGTTCTTCTTCTGTGCTCTCCATCATTTGAATACCTTGACTGGCTTCGACTAATTTAGGGCCACTATCGCCTAATGTATCTTTTACTTGATCAATCCAAGATTCGACACCGCCACCGTTGTAGACAAGCATATCTGCATCTGTCATTTTAGCAATATCTTGAGCTGTCGGTTCCCAATCATGAGGTTCTGTACCTGCTGGTACTAACACTTGTACATCTGCAAGATCGCCGGCAACTTTAGACGTAAATTCTTGCATCGGATAAAAGCTAGTCACGATATGCAGTTTCTTACCAGTCGTTGTTGAAGCAGTATTACCGTCTGTCGTAGGTGATGCTGAATTCGAATTATTACCGCAAGCAGCAAGTAATGTACTCATACTTAACAAAGCGATCAAAGGCAGTGTTACCCAACTCTTCTTTTTCATATTCATGTGTAATCTCTCACCTCTCCTAGTCCACTCTTATTTTTATATTGATCATAGATGTTGATGAAGCTTTATCTTTTATTCAAAACTTGTGTTTTGACTTTGCTGTTTTGTTCACTACGATTTTGACGTTGCCAGAATCGACGACTATCAATATCCGGCGCATATCCATCGTTTTTGTTACGATTCAGACGATAATAGATACGTTGGATACCCATGCCTACTAATAAGAATGTTAGCAATAATAGAGCCACTGTTGCTCCTGGAGGCGTGTTCACATAATACGAAGTGGTTAATCCTCCAAACATACCGATCAGACCAATAGCTACAGCAATCACTAGCGCCGAAGTAAATCCTTTGGCAAAGCGAAGAGCTAATGCCGCAGGTAAAGCCATCAATGCAGAGACTAATAACACTCCTACAATCGGCATTGCCGCAGCTACTGTCATTCCTGTTAATACTGCAAACGTCTGCGATAACCAGCGTACATGCGTTCCACCGATCTGAGCGGTTTCTTCATCAAAAGTCAGATTGTACAGTGGTCTTCTCATCGTGACCCAATAAATAATAACCAGTGCAAATACGGTTCCGATAATCCATAACTGGGTGCTACTGACCGCAACAATAGAACCAAATAAATAAGAGCTAAAGCTACGGGTTAGTGATGAACTCATACTCATCAATACCAGCGCAAGCGCCAGACCACCAGTCATAATAACAGCGACCGATACTTCACCATAACCACGGAAGTTCCGTCTGAGTCGTTCGATAATCAATGCTCCTAATAAGGCAACAATAAATCCACCAATAGACGGATTAAAACCAAGTACAGCACCGATCGCTACACCTGCTAGAGATACGTGAGAAAGCGTATCAGCCATTAATACCTGTCTACGCAAAACCAGATATACGCCAAGCAGTGGAGCGATGACAGCAATCATTCCTCCGGCCCAAAACGCGCGCTGCATGAACTCGTAGTCAAACATGCCCATCCTCCACCCTCCTCTCTCTCCAAACGAATAATACGATCCAAATACGGTTCTGCTTCTTCAAGTCCGTGTGTAACCATAACTACTGTACGTCCATGCTTTTGTACATGATGACGCATTAATTCATAAAATCCTTTACGGCTTTCCAAGTCCATTCCTGTTGTAGGCTCATCTAGAATAAGCACATCAGGTTCTTGGGCAAGCGCACGTGCGATACAGACACGTTGCTTCTGTCCACCAGATAATTCCCCGATCTTACGATCACGAAGTTCCCACATGCCTACAGCTTCAAGAGATGACTGAACTAACTGCGCTTGCTGAGCACCAAAACGTCTAAATAATCCAAGATTCATATGACAACCGGAACGAACTAATTCATAGACCGTACTCGGGAAACCGCTATTAAATGAGGATACTTGTTGTGGGACATAACCGATCACAGGTTTGGATCCTTTTTCATTACGCTTAATCTGTACTTGTCCACTCCAAGGTTTCAATATACCAAGCAATAACTTGAGTGAAGTGGTTTTGGCAGCACCATTGGGGCCACTTAAAGCCAAAAATTCATTACTATATATTTCCATCGACAACCGATTCACTACCGGTTCACGATCATATCCAAAAATAACGTCTTGCATCGAAGCTAATAACAAGATATAGCGCTCCTTCCATTCTTTCCGTTCTTATCGTAATTTTTACGAATACCACCTGAATAACTTTACTCCTATGCTATTCCTCTTGTCAACCTATTTAAACAAAATAATTACGATTTAGTTTTTTTAGTGAATATGACTATATTTATATTAGCAAAACGTAAAAAAACAAGCTTTACTTCTACCTTAGAATGATGCTTTGTTCGCATCAGGCAGTTGTAAAGCTTGTTCTTGTATTTCAATGTATTAAATGAATTATTGTTTTAACAAAGAGAAGATAATTCGAGCATTGTCTGTATTATCGATCAGACCTGCAAATTGTTCTTTTTGTGGGCCAAAAGCATATACAGGCACATCTTCACCTGTATGTCCGCCTGTTGTCCAACCTGTAAAGGAACGTGTATCAAAAATCTTCTCAATCGCATTATCAATCGTAGTTACATCTTTTTTCACAGCTGCTTTTTGTACCGATTGAATTTCAGTTGCTGTTAAAGGAATAGAGATATATTTTCTCAGTGTACTTTTCACATTTGCACCTTTAGCAATTTCATTTGCCATAAAATCAGGTGTGCGTTTAGCTGCTTTTAATGATTCTACTTTGAAATTATATTCGCCACCAGCACCCAGAGTCATTCCACCTGTAGAGTGATCTGCTGTCGCTACCACTAAAGTTTCACCATCTTTTTTCGCAAAGTCGATAGCCGCTTGATACGCTTTTTCAAAATCACCCATTTCGCTCATCGCTCCGACAACATCATTATCATGACCTGCCCAATCAATCTGACTTCCTTCTACCATTAAGAAGAATCCTTTGTCATTTTGATCTAGACGTTTAATTGCTGCACTCGTCATTTCTTGCAAAGAAGGAGTTTTACTTGTACGGTCAATGGCTTTATCCAATCCACCTGGAGCGAACAACCCTAACAATTGATTACTATTATTGTTCAATAGACCGTTGCGATCTGTCACATAAGAATAACCTGCTTTTTTAAATTCTTCTGTCAAATTGCGATCTTTACGTACGAAATAGTCTTTACCTCCGCCAAGCAATACATCTACTTTATGCTTACCGTTGATCATCTCATCAAAATAATCGTCTGCAATCCCTGCCATATTTTTACGACTCGGATCATGAGCACCAAAAGCCGCTGGTGTCGCGTGAGTAATCTCAGAAGTTGCGACAAGACCTGTTGATTTGCCGTTTTCTTTCGCTTGTTCTAGCACTGTTTTGACGTTGGATTTGTCATTATCAACCGCTATTGCTGCATTATATGTTTTGACACCACCAGACATCGCTGTTGCCGCTGAAGCTGAATCTGTAATATTTTCAGAATCATCATCAGGGTATGTTGTCTGTGCACCTACAAGATATGCATCGAATGCTGTTTTTTCTACTGCTTTGGTTGCAGGGTTATCTTTGAAATAGCGATAAGCGGTCATATAAGAAGGCCCCATGCCATCGCCAATTAGAAAAATAACATTTTTCACTTTAGCCGGTTGATTCACTTCTGTGTTCACATCGTCTTGTGCAAGTGCAGTCTGCGCCACTCCACTTGTCAAAGTAATTCCAGCCAGAGCTGCAATTGCGATCATTTTTTTCATTGTTTGTTTCATTTGTTTGTAAATCCCCTTTTTTTATAAATTATAAAATATATGTATCAACAACCATATTCACTATACCGATCATTTGTGAATTCTAAACCCTTTGAATATCAACTCTATGTAAATTCATATAAACAGTAAAAAAACGCTACCTTGTTGACGATAGCGTTTTTGGATATTTCTTTATTGTTGAGCATTTTTTTATTCTTTAAGCAACAAAGAATTGTAGTATTATCTTAACTCTCGATGGTGTACAAACGGGAACTTTCTTCCCAAATTTCGCCTTGCTCCAGACGGAATAGTCCTTTTTCATCATCTGGAAGATCCACATTAGGTGCATTGACTAGATTGGTCTGTGGCTCAGGGCAAATAAATTCGCCGCATGCGATATTGTTCCAGATCATCCAATGCTTATAAGCCGTTCCAACATCATAGACTAATTTTACACCTAGACGAGTATCTGTGATTTCTGTAAAGTTACGTCCACGTTGTGGTACAGCTGTATAATGGTTATCTGCTTCTTCGCCTGAAGGATTCGCTCCATCATTTTGGAATTGTTCTTCCCACGCTGATAACGGTTGGAATTCACCTGTCGGTAACATACGCTCTGTCATTTGATAACGCTCACCGATCGTTGCTTTGAAAGACATATCTTCTGACTTACTATCCGGTGCAAACGGAGCATTTAATGCAGTATGGAAAGCAAGCATAACTGGCATATCTTCTGCACCATCATTGCGAATTTGAATTTGTTGCAACAACCCTTCTGCCGACAACGTATATTTTAATTTCACTGTAAACAAATGCGGGAAATATTTATATACTTCATGATGCTCATCGACACTTACACTAAGTAAGACTGAACTTGATTGTGCATTAGCTTCATATACATCCACATTCCAAGGAATCGTATGCAAAAATCCATGCAAATGATTATGCGTTTCAACTTCATTGATCGGGAATGTGTACGTTTTACCATTCCATGTAAATGTTCCATCTTCATAACGATTCGGTGGAAAAAGAACGGGAATCCCATTTACACCTGGATTTGCTCGAAAAGCATCCATTTCATCTTCTTTTGGTTCACGTAAAAAGCGATATCCTTTTTCATTATCACGATAAGCAATCAGATTCGCTCCTATTGCTGGCAATACAATCGCTTCTTGCCCTGCATAAGTAAGTACAATAGCAGGTTCTCCTTGATAAGATTGTTCGGAAGCGCTAGTAAGATTAGACATGAACAAATTCCCCTTTTCTTATAGTAGGATAGAATATCAGATATTCACTTCGCAAAAATCATTTTTGATTTTACTAGATGATGTCGCGTTTTTACTGCCAAACGCTAGACAAGGCGGATTTTTTCTCCGCGTTTGGCGGATTCTAGACATGCGGCGATGACTTTGGTATTGCGGATTGCATCTTCCGGGCTATAAGGTAATGGAGTTCCATCAATTACAGCTGCGGCAAAAGCATCGACTTGAAGAGCAAAATGATTGGCCACTTGTACATTTTCTCCGCGCTTGCCTTCATCGGTATAGATGACGACTTGAGGTTCATCTTCACTGTCATTGCGTCCAAAAGCATATGGTAATTTAATACGCCCTTTGGTACCTACAATTTCTAGAGCACAGCTCGGATATGCCCACATTCCACATTCAAAGGTTAATGAAGCCGAACCTGGAAATTCAATCAGACCGGATGCCATCATATCGACATGATCATGTTTAGAAGAAAAGAATCCTTGTACGGTTACAGCTACAGGTTCAGACCCGAAATACATACGTGCAGCAGATACAGGATAGACACCCAAATCATATAATGAGCCGCCACCCATTTCACGGCGATATCTTACGTTATCAATATCTTCTGCATTGTTAGATGTAAATCGTCCATGCATCGAACGAATCGTACCAATCTCGCCGGATTCAATAATATCTCTGACACGTGCATGCTTCGGATGGTAACGATACATAAATCCTTCGGCAAATAACACCCCTGATCTACGACATACGTCCACCATTTCAGCCGCTTCTTGCGCATCCAGTGCCGCAGGCTTTTCACATAATACATGTTTGCCTGCTTCTGCTGATTTGATCGTCCATTCTTTGTGCAAATGATTCGGCAATGGAATATACACAGCATCAATATCAGGATCAGCTAATAACTCTTCATAGCTACCATAGGCTCTTGGAATATTGCACTGTTCGGCTACTACTTGCGCCAGTTCTAACGAACGACTCGCAATCGCCAATGTTTCATTACGTAACGATTCATGAATAGAAGGGATGACGGCGCTTACAGCAATCCCTGCGGTGCTCATAATGCCCCACTTTAATTTACGTTCAGTCATGATTGTATTCCTTCCCTTCGTTTTAAATTAAATGATTTTAACTTTCCGGCAAGGAGTTTAACTCATTTCTACACTATATACCCATTTGTAGTTATTTGTAATTGTCTGTGGCGGCTTTGGTGAGCATTCCGATACATCGATCCAGATCGACCTTCACTTGTTTCTTATACAGATTCGCTTTCTCATGCCCATCATCTGTAAAATGATAAATAACAATCTCCTGAAAATCGACTTTGGGATCATTACCTTTTAATTGCTTCGTTCGGTAAAGTACACCATCATGCACCAATTCGTGCAAAGCTCGATAAATTTCGCTCTGTGGAGGAGAATAACCAAACGACTCAAATCGTGCTTTCATCTCTTCAAGCATCTCATATCCATATCCGTGATGTTCTTCAACCATAGAAATCAGATACAATTTGATAAAGGCTCGTTGTGCAATCATAAACGCCATTTTCTCGTCCCCCTTCTGCATACTGGTGTGTGACCCGTTATCCAAAGGGTTATCCCATCAGAACATCTGTCCATGTTCTATTATATGAAATTTTCACTGGTTTGAAAAGTTAAGCAGTCTTTAATGACATAAGTAGAGATCATATTTTTGGAATATAGTCATTGATACGTGATTTTCGGTTTTCTATTTTGAATTTTTCATATGTTGAAATAATTATTACATATTTCTGTACTCATATATATTCTGTTTAAATGAGTTGCTCATTTCCGGCTGTCCCTCGTCGGTTCTATCCATTTTGTGATTGTTATATCCTTCTATTCACTGTTTCGAATTTTTCATGTCATTAAATTTAATAATAAATAAAAAAAACACCTTCAAATATTCAATCCAGCTCGAATACAAAAGAACTGAATAAAATCTTGAAGGTGTTCTGTTTGAAGGTAGTTTAACGATTATTTTGAGATCCTTGATTCTACTTTTTAGATCCCTGTCCATACATCTTTGGCATATTGACCTTTGCTGAGTAAGTCGTCTAGCCATTGTACGGATTGTTCTTCACTTGCTCCATGTACTTCTTGATACGCTTCTCGCAAAGTTAGCTCTACATCCGGAGCCATCTTTGTTCCATCTCCACAGATATAGAAATGAGCACCTTGATCTATCAGTTCGATTAGCATAGGAGCATCTTTCTTCATTTGATGTTGAACATATACTTTGACTTCTTCTTTTTCACGAGAAAAAGCAGTATGCAATGTCACAATTCCTTTATGTGCATATTTTTCTAATTCTTCACGATACAAAAAGTCGTGTTCTGGATGACGGCAACCAAAGTATAGATGAGCTTGTCCCAGTGTTTTGCCTTCTTGTTGTAATACTTCTCTGGCTTGTAAAAAACCGCGGAAAGGAGCTACACCTGTACCCGGTCCTACCATAATGATCGGTGTTGCTGGATCATCAGGTAATTGGAAACCTGATTGCGGTCTACGAATAAACATAACGATAGATGAACCGATGGCTTGTTCTGCAAGATAATTAGAAGCAATACCACGATATTCTCCTTTGCCACTACGCGCAGCTCCACGTACAACACTTACCGTAATACTGATTCGATCGGAATGAACTTTAGGCGAACTTGAGATTGAATAGTAACGTGGTTTGAGTGGTGGCAATAATTCCAAGAAACGGTCGAATGGAATTTCGCAAGCTTCATATTGTTCGATTATATCCAGCATGGTGATTCGTTTAGCAAGTACTTCTGTTTTGTATTTTTCTTCATCTAATAACGCTTCTATTTCTTTACGATGTGGTGGACATACTGTATAAGCAGCCACTTCTCGAATCTGTGCACGTGTAGCAGCATCTTGTAATTCGACGCTGTGTCCTAATAAGTCAGGCAAGCTTACTGGACGCTCTAATGGTAAATGAGCTGCACTACGTCCACTACCTTTAAGCAATAGATGATCTGACAATTTCAAATGAAAACGATCGGTCACTCGCTTAATCAGACTGGCTGGATTCTGTGGCAATATGCCTAAATGATCACCTTCACGATAGGATGCTTCGGCAGGCAAAGACACTTCAATATGTCGTGTGCTACGACCGCTATCATGATGTTGCAATTCACGATTGTCTAGAATCTCGGAATGGAACGCATCATAGGTCTCAGCGAGTGGTGTACCTACCATCCCACTAACAAAACTAACCGATAGATTGCTGTGTTCTTTCTTGTCACCACCCGCATAATTAAGATCGAATGCTCCCATCAATTGCGGCCATAATTGCTCTTTCCAATCATCTAATTGCTTTTCAAAATCATCACTTGCATCGCCTTCACCTTGCTCATAAAGACGCTGTGCTCCCAGTTCATTCAATCGTTGATCTACCCAATGAGGTATTTTCTGATAGGTGCTTGCCCAGTTATGATCTCCACAACCAAATACAGCATATTTCACACCTTGTAATGCGCTTGCTTCTACTCCTTGCAACCAGTCCACAAAGTACTTCGCATTATCTGGCGGATTGCCATTATACGAAGCCGTAACGATTAGTACAGCACCTTCTGTTGGTAGTTTGGCTGCGTATTGATCCAGTGTTCCGACTTCACTACGGAAACCAAGATAATGACCGGTTTCTGCTAGTTCACGTGCAATCCCTTCAGCTGTGCCTAGATTAGAACCGTACAATACCAATAATGGGGTATTATGACCTGCTAATTTGGGATCAGCTTCGATTTTTTGCGCTTTTTCTTGCTCTTGCTGACTTTCTTCCATAACAGCGACAGCTGTTGGATTTTTGCGTACTTTCACTTTCATTGTAAAATTGTCCGGTTTGAGGGTTAGCGTTTCTTTGATTTTGAGCTGATAATCGGTATGATCAATAATCTCAAAATGTTTTAACACCATTCCTAATACTAATGTCGCTTCATGCAAAGCAAACTGTTGACCGATACAGGCACGTTGCCCATTACCAAACGGTTTGTACGCATGATGAGGAACTTTACTGTCATCTTCAAATCGTTCAGGACGGAATTCTTCTACATCTTCACCCCATGCTTCAGTATCCCGATGCAACTTGGGAATCAATACACTGACCGCATCACCTTTATTTAAATGATATTGACCATCCAAAACCGTATCTTCTTTGGCATATAGTGAAAAGGCAGGCGCTGTTGGCCACAGACGCAATGCTTCATTTAAAATCATTCGTATATAATCTAACTGTCTGACTTGCTTATACGATGGCAATGGATCAACCAATACACGATCTACTTCTTCATATGCTTTTTGCAGTTTATCTTTATTTTTGAGCAAATAATATATCGCAAATGATAGCAATCCACTGGTTGTCTCATGTCCAGCAATAAGGAAGGTAATCATCTGATAGCGAATATTTTCATCGTCTAATGTCTCGCCCGTCTCAGGGTCTTTGCCGTTAAGCATATGAGATAACAGATCGTCCTTGCCTTCGGTCAATCCTTCGCGGCGTTCAGCAATAATTTTGTCAACAGTAGAGAACATATGCTCAATATCATGCTTGTACTGGCGTTTTTTCGTAATCATTAATTTATCTTGAATACCTAGTCGTTGCAATTGACTCATCGCTTCATCTAATGCACGAGTCATACTTACAATAAATGGATGAGGTTGATCACGGTAGAAGCTATTAAAGCGATAATTAAAACCACATAATCCAATCGTATCCAGTGTCAGGCGGGTCATATCTTCAGGTACATTGACACTTTCGTCTGGATTCAATCGTGCCCATTTCTGAACTAATTGAGTAGCAATATCGACCATCATATTCTGATACCCTTGCATCGCTCGCTGGCTAAAGCTTGGCAACAAAATATGGTGTGCTTTTTTCCAATTGGGTTCATGCGTCCAACTTGTAAATAATCCATCGCCTGTAAATGGACGGACATTTTGCAGAGGTGCCCATACATTTTTATCAAATCGAGATTCGTCACATGCTTCCTGTACTAATTTGTGTCCGGAAAGGTAAACTTGCTCTCTTCCGGGCAACTCCATTCGAAAAATCGGTCCATATTGATAAGATAACTTTACAATCGATTGCAACGGAGCTTCAGCATCGATCAAGGGTAAATTACCGAGTAAGCCTACTTTTTTCGGTTGTGGAATATCTGTATAGGTGGTCATTATGATTCCTCCTTATTTCTTCTGCTCTATCGCGTTCCAGCAACATTCCTCCACTTGCTCTATCAATTCTGCCGACAGTACTACACCGCCCAGACGTACTGCATTATACAATTCTTTGAAAGCACCAAATACGATCGCTATTAATACAGGTGATGGCAATGAACGAATCATCTGTTGCTCAATGCCATAATCACAAAAGGCATAAAGTGCATGTTGTAACTGTTCAAATAATTGTTTGTTCGCAGCTGTCAAATACCATCCTTGTGCATGTGTGACAATAAAATGTAGATGATTGATATCTTGTTTGGCGAAGTGTACCATGCCATAAAATAAATGCCTGAACTGTGTGCGTACATCTTCACCATTTTGATATAATTGACCTACTGTCGCTTCTGTGAGTGATAACGTCCCTTGCTCAAATAATACATTCACCAGTGCTTCTTTATTTTCAAAATAACGATAAATCGTGCCTGCTCCTACTTTGGCGGCTTCGGCAATAACCGGTACTGTCGTACCATCGAATCCACGATCAGCAAATAATTGAAGTGCAGCCGACAAGATTAAATCTTGCTTGTGAAGTGTTGCTTCCATCGTATTCACTCCTTTCTATTCTGTATGGTCTATCTCTATTTTGCTCTACATTCATCAGCTAATCTTTGAGTGATATCAGCGGAATGAATATTCATTCCGTAAATACACTATAAACTTTTTAATCATTTGATTTCAACTTTGACACTCTTTAGCCTTATACATTCTATTCTTTTAAGGATAACAAATAAGAACTTAAAAAAGCAGACATCGGTTGTAATCAGATGTCTGCTTCTTTGGATTTACTATAATTTAACTGGATTCTTTTTACGTAATGACATGCCTGTTAGCCAGTGTCCGTAAGGAATATGTGAGATCACATAAGTAACGAATACTGATAATACGAGCGTAATTATCCATACGATGATCATTCTTACTGTAATATTCATTCCTGCTAATAATGACTCTTCTATGATATAACTTATTCTTAACATCAAAGCATGTGCCAAATAACCACCATATGAATATCGACTTAGTGTAATCCATAATTGTCGATGATACGTACCACCACTAGATAGGATACTCAAAGCTATAATATAGATTAGCAATAGAAATGCAATCAGGAACAATCCCATGGCAGGTTCTAATAAGGTTAATGCGATAAACCGTCTACCAAATGGAGCTTCTGGAGGAAAATGCCCTAAGACCAGCCCTGTATAATACACCGCAAACAACCCGCATATCACTATCACAGGAAATTTCACCCGTTTTAGGATATCCAGGAACACATTGATATGTAGTCCAGCTAAAGCACCTAATAGAAAATAAAACAAATAATAGATCACATTACGATCAGCATAGGTTGTAAAATATGCACTAAGAATCGGAATATTTAACATGGTGGCTGTATCGGTAATATAAGGCCTTGCAAATAAAATAAGTTCATATCCTACAACTAACCCGATCATCAATATCCATGCACGATAACGTTGTCCATTAATCCATGCTATCGTTTTTCTTACACCTATACGTAGAGGCGGAAACAACAGATACATCGGAATAATCATCACAATATACCATAAGTGATAACTTGATTTACCTGTAAGCCAAAAGCGAATCATGGTCGTGATCCATTCCCACGGTGGATTATTGTAAATACCTAACATAAACGAATAAATAACCGACCATAACAGATAAGGCACAATAATGTCTTTAAATCGTTTACGAACAAACGATACATAATTGATTTTTCCTTCATAGTTATAAAAAAGCACCAGCCCTGTGATGAAAATAAAGGCCGGTACTGCAAATTTGGCCGCTAATAGCAATAAAGTAAGCCGAGCCCCATCCTCCATTTTCAATTCTGGGACTACAGAAAAATGAGCAATCGAATGCTGAAGCACGACAGCGGCAAAAGCCATACCACGCAAAATCTCGATTTCTCTTAATCTAGGTTTTTTTGTCATAATGTTACTCCTGAGGGAATATTCAATAGTTCTTCATAAGTCGGTCTTATGAAGTCAAACGTGATCCACAACCCCAGCTTGCAGTGTTAGACATTGTTGGTGTTGGCATGCGTTGTGATTCATTTCTAGGCGATGGTGATGGTGCACCTGGAAGACGAAGTTCGTTACGTAACTTGTTGATCCATTTACGACGATTTCTTTTTTTGTCCTTTGCAGAACCAGATGTGGGCTGAGTCAGTTTATCCTGTACGTCCATGATTATAACCTCCTCATTGATAAAGTAAAGGGAACATAATACATACCCTTTCACTGTCAGTATACCTCTTCTAGCGATAATCTAACAGGGCATTTATAACCTAATGCACGTTTTTTTGGCAATTACTGTAGCGAATCTAGTAGAATAATGACGAAAAGCCTATCTCTGGCAGAAAATCTGACCAAAGATAAGCTTTTGAATATTTCTTTATATAATTTAGGAAAAATCAATTATACGCCGTAACCGCCATTAGAATATGAAGTCAATTTGTTGTCTGATCCTTGACTATCATCGTTAAGACTGTCTTTATCTATTTCTTTGTGAACTTTAGACGCGTTCGGATCTTCTTCTGTACGTCCTACAGGTTGATCTTGCTTTGTTGTAGACTGGTCTAGCGTAGCTTGACGGTCTGCTTGTGTACGGTAACGAGTCTCATTCAATGTACGGTTATTACGGAATACACCATATACATTGTCATAACGGTCATCATCTTCTACAAGTACAAGAATTTTACCATTATTCACATAACCTTCGTATTCAGTAGCTTCCTCTTCCGGTATACCCATACCGATTAGTCCGCCCAACAATCCACCTGCTCCAGCACCTACAGCTGCACCAGTAATCGTCGCTGCAATCGGTCCTGCTGCTAGAATTGGCCCGATACCCGGTATAGCTAGCGCACCAAGACCTGCTAACAAGCCTGCTGTTCCGCCAAGTACTCCGCCTGTAGTCGCTCCTGTTGCTACACCTTCTGGTGCTTTGGTATCTGTTTCTTCTGTAATATTACGTAATTCTTCACGGTCTTTGGTAATCACAGAGATTTCATCTGTAGAAAATCCTTGACCTTTTAATTGTTCAATTGCATTAGAAGCTTCTTGTTCTGTATTAAATACGCCTACGATTTTCTTATCCATTGTTGTTACCTCCCGAGTATTAACCTTTTATCACCTAATTTGGTATCAGGTTGCATGTGAAGTTATTACCCTTGAAGGCATATTTTCAATCGGAATCCCCAAAAAAGTGTTGACAAAATCATATTTCTGTAGTTAGACACTTAGCATTTAAGATTGACGTGGTTTAGCACGATGTGTAGGTTCAGCTGTTAGCGGATTTTCAGGCCAATAATGCTTGGGATATCTGCCTTTCAAATCTTTTTTGATTTCAAAATAGGCTTCTTGCCAAAAGCTATTCAAATCGTTCGTGACCTGCACCGGTCGCCCTGCTGGAGATAATAAATGGATCGTCAGCGGAGTATGATAACCTATAGTCGGTGTAGTGAGACAACCAAATAACTCTTGTAATCGTACAGCGATAAATGGACGCAATGGATCATGATAGTTAACCGGAATTCGTGATCCGCTAGGAACGTCAATATGTGTAGGTGCCAATCGCTCTATCGCTTGACGTTGTTCCCATGATAACTGCTGAGTTAGCAGCTCTGTGATATTTACCTTACGCAATTCACTAAATCGACGGATTCCTTCTATATAAGGGAGTAACCATTGATCCATGTCTGCTAATAATGTCTGATCATCCATAGCAGGATAATCGGCTTGAAGATGATGCATAAAAGATATTCGCTCTCTCCACTGCACAGCTGTTTTGGTCCAGTTCAAGCTATCCAATCCTTTGCGCCGAATAGCTTCTATCATTGCCTGCTGAATCTTTTCTGCTGAAGGCTTAGGATCAGGCACCGATTGCAAAGTAATAGATCCCAGACAAGTATCAATACTTGCAGATATCCTTTCGCTCTCTTCATCGTAGTGAACTTGAGAGACCAATTGAATATGAGCTTGATGGACTTCTCGAATGTGTGCTTCACTTATAACTGTGGCTAATCTAATCATACTGTCTGTGCCTGTACCATCTAATTCGGCGGCAACAAGATACGAAGCAGTTGCTAAATATTCAGAATGAGCCAGCTTCTTATTCCATACAGCTCCTCTTCCCATACGTAATAGAAAGGTACCATTCCCACGATTTTTGGCTATTCGATCAGGATAAGCAAGTGATAATAACAGCCCTGTATGGAATTTAGAAGAAAGATGTTCTGAAGGAGCATCCTTAATATCCACTTCAACTAAACGTGCTTGCTTCTCAAATCGTTGACTCCATTCACGAATACGTTTGACCGCCGCCTGATCTACTGTATACGATGTATTGCCATGAAGAGCTTGTACACGATGTTCCAAATCTGCACCTGCTTCATGAAATGACAATATATCGCGTTCTTGTAACAAAGCGGCTAGATCACACGCTTGTTGAACCAGACCTAAAGGAATAGCTTTTACAATCATATGAGCAAGACGAGGATGAACACGAAGCTTAGCTAATTCACGTCCATGCGCTGTTATACATTTCTGATCGTCCAGAGCTTCCAGATGGATCAATAATTGACAAGCTTGCTCATAAGCGGCTTTCGGTGGCTGATCTAACCAGTTCAATTCATTAATATCTGTTCCCCAGAGTGCAATTTGCAAAGCCGTCGAAGCCAGATCACTTTGCATGATTTCTGGTAAACGAGTAGGCGATAAATACAATTGTTCTTCTTCACTCCACATGCGATAACATATGCCAGCATTTTGTCGCCCTGCTCGGCCTCGGCGTTGATCTGCACTATCTTGAGATACACGTTCTGTTGCCAAATGTTGCATCCCTGTCCGAGCGGAAAAGACAGGCGTACGCATCAGACCGCTATCAATAACAATACGGATTCCATTTATTGTAATACTCGATTCTGCTAACGATGTAGATAATACGACTTTACGTGTATGTTCTATAGAAGGAGCAAGCACTTGATCCTGTTCTGATGCGCTCATACCACCATGTAAAATGACTATTTCTGCCTTAGTACCCATCAGATGAATTAAAGATGCACATTCTCGATATACCGATCGAATCTCACGTATACCTGGCAAAAAGACCAGTACATTTCCTTCATGTTGCTGTAATGCTTCTTGGATAGTCGAAGCTACTTTTTTAGCCCAATCAGAATATGGACGTTGATACATATTAAAAATCGACTCGCCTGCCACATAATAAGTTTCTACAGGATATGTTCGTCCTGCACTTGAAAGTATAGGCGCATTCCCTAATAAAGCTGCAATAGGATGTGGATTCATCGTAGCAGACATAACGACTATCCTTAGATCTTCACGCAAAATAGACCTACTCTCTATCGCCAGAGCAAGCCCCAGATCAGCATGCAGATTCCGTTCATGAAATTCATCAAAAATAATCAAACCTACTTGTTCTAATGAAGGATCATGCTGGATCATTGCTGTCAAAATACCTTCAGTCACCACTTCGATCACTGTATGCTTACTTACTTTGCTATCCAAAGCTACTCGATAACCAACCGTTTGACCGACTTGCTCTCCTAAGGAAGCCGCCATAAAGCGTGCCGCAGCAATCGCAGCTACACGGCGAGGTTCTAGCATAATAATGCGCTTATGTTCTAGCCATTTTTCATGGCGTAAAGCAAGTGGAATACGCGTTGTTTTACCCGCTCCCGGTTCCGCTGTTAATACGGCCATTCCTTGTTGCTCTAAATATAATTTTAAGTCCGGAATCAACGCATCTACTGGTAAATTCAATAATTCAGTCAAATCATAATTCCTTTCTGTAAACGTCTGATTATCTATATAAACGCTATCTAATAAAATGAGAATTAAATATTCCAAGCAAACCTTTTTCAATCACATATTACTATTCTAAGTGAATTTACGACGAATTTGATGTTCATATCGTTGATAAGAAGCATTATCATACAATCCTCTTTGAGCTGTAATCATCTGTAAACGCAATGTTTTCTCATCTAATCTACGATGTAAAGCTTGTCGTTCACCTGCATGCTGACAAGCTGCGATCAGATCGGTTAAGGTTAACATCTCTTGTCGCAATTGTAACTCTTCTGGAATGACACCTGCATTTTTCATCAATTTATAAGCGGCACGTAATTCTTCAGGCACATGAGATAAATCTTCCAATTCCAGTGGCTTTCCTTTTCCCGGAAGATCATCGAATTCTCCTTGTTGTATCGCTTCGTTAATCTTCTGTTCAGCTAACCAAGATAACATAGTGGTTGTCACCTCTTTGATTATTATTTATATCTATTACAGTAATCATTTCAATAGCCTCATAATATAACAAAAGAAGCTCCTATAACAGAGCTTCTTGGTCATTATTTATGATATACATGATTATTAATTATCTATTTAGAGAGTCAGCAACAGATTAACACAACAACGATTCTGCGCCATCAATCGTAATCTGCGCTCCTGTGATATGAGCCGCTTCTGGAGAAGATAAGAAGGTAACCAGATCTGCTACATTATCCGCTGAACCCGATTGCCCTGCCAAAGGTTGACGACCATTCGGGAATTCAATAGGAATAGCAATATTGCGTACCAGTTCATTCACTTCTGTACTTTGATCAATGTTCGTTGAGATTGCTCCCGGACAGATTACATTGACACGAACTTTGAATTGAGCCAGTTCAAGAGCAGCCATTTTAGCAAAAGCGACTTGACCTGCTTTGGAAGTACTATAAGCTGACATACCAAAGCTTGCAAATGTGGTATTACCATTAATCGAACTGGTAATCACAATACTTCCGCCTCCATGCTCTTTTAAGAAAGGAAGCGCATACTTGATCGTCAGAAAAGTACCGCCTAGATTGGTATTGATCGTACGTTGCCAGTCTTCGAATCCGATCTCATCAATAGGAGCAAGTACTCCGTTAATCCCTGCATTAGCAAAAACAATATCCAGACCACTAAAATGTTCTGCTCCTGCCTGAATTGCATGTTTCACTTGTTCTTCATTTGCAATATCCATCTCAAAAGCCAATGCTGCATCAGGACGAATCGCATTTGCTTCTGCTTCTGTTTCACGTATACGTTCAAGCGATAGATCACATAAGATCACATTCGCTCCCTCAGCTACGAATTTAAGAGCAGTCGCTTTACCAATGCCAGAACCTGCTCCGGTCACCAACGCTGTTTTACCTGCAAAGCGATGTATATTAATTGTAGATTCCATCATTTACTCCACTCCTTTTAAATAAAATATGTATGCACAAGTATTGCACTCTCGTGCTTCAACAATTTACCCAATATAGGTACTCATGGAATCACTTTTTCATATTTTTTTAACAATTTTAACAATAAAAAAACCGAACAGATATCACCTGTCCGGCTCCTAGGATCTACTTCTACAATTATACAGGATCAGGTTGTTGTACCCAATCAAGCAACATACGACGTAACTGCTTTTTATCAACAGGCACAGCGATCACCCAATCTTCATGATCTTGATTGCTCATACGAACAATCCAATTGGTATTCTGATCAGCCAATAGCACTGCGCCTTGACGTTGCCAACTATCTTCTTCCCATTGAGAAAATTGAATCTCAGCACGAAGACTATAATTATGCAACACTTTTGCAAAAATACGTGAACCTTCAGAATCTCCGGTCATTTCAGTTAATTCTGAAATCATCTTTTCTAATTGAATAGGTTCACCATCACGAAAATACTGATCAAACCATTGCCGCGAAAATGTTAATGCAGGCATTTCACCTATTTTGTTATTACTTAATTTCATTCGTTTTAACAATAATGTGCATGCTTTATTAAGACTTCCTAATTCAGTTAACGTATAGCTTCCCGGTAAAGTAGGCGTTTGCTTAATATCAACTACCGTTTCATGCGTAAAATAGCTATGCCCTTCACGGACTTTACTATTAGCATCTGTAGCACAAAAGTAACGTATACAGCATCCACGCTTATAGGTGCCGATAAACTTTCCTTGTAAATATGCATCTGGTGGAAGTGACGCTAATTCATTATTATCTTCTATAATCAAGCATCCTTTTTGCAATAAAGATGTACTTGCTTGCTTCCATATATCAGCCAGTTCTTCAGCAGTACTATGGTGGAATGGATTGTCTATACCCATGATCTGATCGAATCCAAGTATGCCGCCTAAAAAGAACAATTCTTTGTCTGTCAACGTCATCATTAGTTCTTTGGAAGAATTTAAAGTTAACATGTGGACTATCTTCTCCCTTCCATACCGGCATGTGAGCTTTTATAACTATATAAAGGGCGACTATTTACGAAAATAATAGAATACAGGTTCTTAGTACCTATTCAAATGTAGCACTATAGGCTTAATTTTGTCAATTGTTTCCCGAAATATATTCCATTTTTAACCATAAATGATTATTATAAGTAATGTAGGTTTATTGAACATTATGTGTCTTGCTTTAAAATTCATGCTAATGTTTTAGGTGAAAATCATGTAATTTTAAGTTTTCTTTAAGGAAAGGTGATTACAATAAAGTCAAGTTAGTCGAGAGGCTAAACCTACACAATCTTTTGAATTCAAATTACTTATAAAAATAAACGAGGTGATTAATAGTGAAAACGACAATTCTTTTAGAGAACAAGATGGTTCCGGTTTACTTTAACGCCGAGAATACACAACCAATGTCCAAGCTGTTAAGACTATTACGCAGAACGATTGAACACAAAGTTGTAAATGGTAAAAAAATGATTAAAACATGTCTAGATACAGTGATCAGTATCGAAGTTGTGGGTTCTGAAGCGATTTTGCACACTTATCGTGAAAGCGATACTTTAGCTTTATCTCTATACTAAACAAGATGAATCTCCATGCACTTCTATAGACATTACGCTGGGCCTGAAAACGGAACATTTCCGTTTGGCCCTTTCTGTCTGAGCTTTCTTAGTCATTACATAAAATAGTGTATTCTTGTCATTTAGCCGGTGTTACATACTGATCTTTACGGATCTATATGTAATACCGGCTTTTTGTGAGCAATTCGATCATTTTAAATAAAAATGCAGGTAAATCAATTGCACACCAATTAACTTTAAGTAATCTAGTGTACTTTTAAAAGAAATATCTTAAAAGTTATTAAATTACTGAAGTGATAGTCTGTATCAAATGTATATTATGTGATATAATAGGTTTATTAAAAGAGGTGATATAGATGGATACATCAATGCTTTGTCCTCGATTCGAAAAGGGGATGCAGATTTTAAGTAAACGTTGGAATGGCTTAATTATTTATCAACTGATGGGTGGTCCTCAACGCTTTTGCTCTATTCAATCATCACTCCCGGTAAGCGGTCGTCTTTTGTCCGAACGCCTGAAGGATCTAGAGCATGAAGGAATGGTTGTCCGCCATGTATACCCTGAGACTCCGGTACGGATTGAATATGAATTAACTCAAAAAGGATTAGCATTAGAATCTGTTATACGCGGTATTCAGGACTGGTCTCAATCATGGGTAGAGCCAGAAGCAATGGTTTTAGAAGCCGAGTATTCTCAAACAGCTAAATAACACAACCATTATAACTATAAAAAAACATCCGGCTCCTTTAAGGAGAACGGATGTTTTTTTGTGAACTCTAAGCATCTACTATATACATCATTAACTCTCATGATTATCTAGACAATCAAAAGAATAATGATGAGAATGTCTCATTAAAGTGATTGATAATCTAAAATCATTTTAGCTAATATATTGATGTTTTCTAACAGCTTCTTGCTTTTCTGCACTCCGGATACGGATAACAAATAAGCGCAATAAATTGGTACGAGTATGCTCATTGGCTTCACGGCTTAATTTATGGAGTATAAAACGATCTATTGACATACCTGCTCAACTCCTTCTCGATTCACCAGAAGCTTCGTTACCAATATACAGTCCATAATAAGATTATGGTAAATCTTCCGGTAAGAATTAATAACCGCATTTCAGATCTTTCAAACCCCTTTTTGATCTTTTTGCTAGGAAATATAGCTATGATTTAACATATACGATCATGCAAAAACGACCTTATCATCCATACGCAGGAATAATAAAGCCGTTTAGGTTGAACAGATCTATGATTGCATTATAGAATACTTGTTGAGTCGATTGATTTAAATATTAGGAAATTCACGGTATTCATGTTGAATACTAATCCAACGTGTACGTGTAAATTTCTCAATCGCCCAATCGCCGCCGAAACGTCCCAAACCAGATGATTTTTCGCCACCGAACATCACATGTGCTTCATCATTTACAGATTGATCATTCACATGCACCATGCCACTTTCTACTTCTTGAGCGACACGATAACCACGTTCAATATTCGATGTAAATACAGATCCACTCAGACCATATTCACTACGATTGACGATTTCAATCGCATCTGCTTCATTTTGGGCACGAATCAATAAAGCAACAGGTCCGAACAATTCATGTTGTGCTGCTGAATTGTCAGGAGACACTTCACTTAATACAGTTGGCTCAAGCACGCTGCCTTTGCTTTTACCACCATACAGTAATTTAGCGCCTTCTTTTTGCGCTTGTTCGATAACTTCTAATAAACGATCTACTTCTTTCTCATGAATCAAAGGCCCAACTAACGTTTTCTCATCAGCAGGGTCACCGAATTTGAGACCTTTGACTGTATTCGTAAATTTCTCTACAAAAGTATCATAGATTGAATCATCAATCACAATACGATTAAGTGCCATACAGATCTGTCCTTGATGGAAAAACTTACCGTATACAGCGGCTTCGACAGCTTTATCAATGTCCGCATCATCCAATACGATCATTGCATTGTCGCCGCCTAACTCTAGCGCTACATCTTTCAAATGTTCGCCTGCTAATTTACCGATCCCACGTCCTACTTCTGTTGAACCTGTAAATGAAATCAATTTAGGAATCGGGTGTTTGACAAAAGCATCGCCTATTTCGCTACCACTACCACTGACAACACTAAGGACTCCTTTAGGTAATCCTGCTTTTTCAAAAATATCAGCGATTAATAATCCTGCTGTGATCGGTGTATCTGAAGCAGGCTTGATCACTACACCATTACCTACAGCAAGTGCTGGAGCGACAGAACGCATACATAGATGTAGAGGGAAATTCCACGGTCCAATTACACCGATTACACCTTTAGCTTCACGAACAACACGGTTTTCTTTGCCCGGGATATCTGAACCGATCAATTCCCCTTTCATTCGATAAGGGAACGAAGACGATTCTTCCAAAATACGTACTGTTGTCATCCATTCACGTTCTGCTTTGAGACGGGTACTACCTGATTCAGCAATCAACAGATCTACGATTTCTTCTTTACGTTCATTCATTTGCATCATCGCTTCACGCATGACTTTAGCACGTACAGCAAGAGGCGTTTTAGACCATTTCTTACCTTCTGTTTGCGCTATTTTGTACGCTTTATCTAGATCATTTTCATCCGAAGAACGCCATTCTACTAATGTTTCACCTGTATAAGGATTTTTATTTTGCATCATTTTGTCAGAAGAACCTTCTACCCATTCTCCAGCTATAAATTGCTTGTTCCAATGTGTATATTTCGATTGTACTAGTGTCATAATAATATCCTCCTTAGGATAGCCTTAATACGTAATAGGCATATATAAATATCGAATAATAACAATTAGTTAGTATATTACTATTATTGCAATTGCTTCTCGTATACTTTACCCTTGTCTTTGGTGAAACAAACATTTAAAACAAATTTATATATCATTATTGATATATAAAAAAAGCCAGAACCTTTAAAGGCACTGGCTTTTGACATGTATTTATTTATAATATCTATTTTACAATTTTAAGATATATATACTTTTAACTTTTGCGTCCTACAATCAATCCATGCGTACTTAATCCTAAAATACTACGCTCCCGGCATGTCTGAAAATGATAGTTGATCCATGTGTTATATGTATCTTTATCCATCACATCTATCGAACCATCTATAGTATGCGTTATTCCATCTGCTCCCGCATGATCGACAATCTCAGCCTGAGCAGACAGCAAATCTTGCTCCATCTGTTCTGGTGATGTGACATACAAGTCTGTCCAGAAGCTATCTTCTTCACCATCGTAAAATACACCTTCTTGCAATACTTTCTCTATAACAGAAGGACGCATATAACCTTGTTCTTTCACTGCTAACATAGGTGCAATCGAGTATTTATTAATATAAGCCACAATAAGTATTCCACCCAAGCGGAGTACTCGCATACTTTCAGACAGACAAGATGCACGATCTTCAGTTGAAGTCAGATGATAATAAGGACCTAGACAAAGTACCATATCAAACGATTGGTCTGCATAATTAGATAAATGAATAGCATTACCGATTTCTGCTTGTACAGATAATACTTGCTTAGATTGCACGATTTTGGCTTGAATTTGCTCAATATGCTTAGGTGTGATATCGATAGCTGTTACAGAGTGCCCGTGAGCTGCATAATGAAGAGCATATACACCACTTCCTGCTCCACTGTCTAAGATCGCAGATGCTGGAGGTAACTGAGATAACCATGTATCTATCATATGTAGAGTCGTTAGATATTCAACTGCTCGAGATGGACGTTCGAATCTTGAATCTTCATTATAAGATTGATAAAACTGAGACACTGCATCGGTCATTTCTATTCCTCCTTTGTCGATTTCATACCATTATATGACAATTCGTTTCTAAAGATAAGTATAGAATAGTAAGTGATCTTGACAGCCTTTTATAAGGGTGAGAAAATAATTTTTTGTATCATCTATAAGAAAGGAGTACCTCTATTCTATGAAAAACTCTTTATTATCGTTACGTCATATTCACCCTTTAGCATGGACAATCATTATAGGAACGTTATTTGGAAGAATGGCGACTTCGATGAGTATTCCTTTTTTATCGATTTATCTTACCCAGTCTTTAGGAGCGTCACCTACACAAACAGGGATTACAGTAGCTGTCAGTTCATTAGTAGGGGTATTTGCTAGCTTTTATGGAGGTTATATCTCAGATCGGATCGGGCGTAAAAAAGTAATGATTTTATCAATTACAGGGTGGAGTATTGTATTTTTTGCTTTTGCTGCTTCCAATCAAATCTGGATGTTTTTTATAGTAAATACGCTAAACGGGCTTTGCCGCTCTTTATTCGAGCCTACTTCTAGAGCACTGTTATCAGAAGTGACTCCACAAGAGCAAAAATTGCTAGTATTTAATATGCGCTATACAGCGGTTAATGTAGGCGTTGTTTTCGGCCCATTGTTAGGATTATGGTTAAGTCGTGATGGATCAAGCAGTGCTTTTGTAATGGCAGGGTGTATCTATGTACTTTATACGATTATCCTTAGTTTTCAATTTGGTAAACATCCTGTGCATAGCAAATCTTCAATAACAAATGAACAACGGATTACGTTAAAAGAAGCATTACGCATTATTTCTCAAGATCGAGTCTTTTTATACATATTGATCGGCACCACATTCTGTGTACTGGGTTATGGACATCTTAATTCAACTTTACCGCAATATTTAGCATTGGTTCCTCATTTACAAAATGGTACAACATGGTTTGCTTATATGTTAACACTCAATGCTATTACTGTACTGGTTGTACAATATCCATTAGTAAAATGGGCTTCACGCTTTGCGCCTGTTGTTTCTTTGATTGTGGGCAATGTGTTTGTAGCGACGAGCTTACTTCTATATGGATTAGCAAGTACTGGTGTAGCCTTTATGTTAATTACCGTTATTTTCACAATCGGTGAAGTATTGTTATTTACGATGATGGATATGTTAATAGATCGTATTGCCAAGCCAGAATGGAAAGGAACGTATTTTGGAACGATTGGATTTAATAATCTGGGTAGTGTCTGCGCCCCTATACTCGGAGGTTTTTTACTTGATGCTAGAGGCGCAGCACACAGTGTCCAGATATTTGTACCTTTAGCATTGACTTGTGCGCTTGGTCTACCATTTCTGATTGCAGCTTATCGTCGTATGAATAAATCTAGTCATATTTGACGATTAACGCTGAGTCCGTATTTCACTAGCTGCTATATCCAAAATAGAATGTTCACCCCAGCTACTAATGAAAGAATAGATTGAAAGACTACTTAATAACTCTTCGCTCAATTCTCCTTGTTCTACTTGTGCCATCAAAACATCACGTATCTGTGCATCGCTACGTGACCAGGGAACCGTCCGCATACCGCCTATTTCTTGTCCGGCGGAGCGGCGATCCCATACTCCTGCTACTTGCTCTAAAGAAAATACAGTAGATATCCCTTGATCGGTTCGGAAGTATACTTTCACTTGATCGGGTAAAAGAATGACTTGTTCAATCACTCCATCTACTAAAGGAATATCACCTATAAAAATATCATTGACCATCGTCAAGCTCCATTCTGTGATCGCTTTATCTATTTGTTTGTGTAGCCATTTGCTTTATCAATGCAGGCATCCATTCCGATAATACATAAAATTGAAATCCGTCTTGTTTCGCTTTGGACGTATCCATAATCCATGAATCAGGCACACCAAAAGGAGACTGTGCTTCATCATCTGTTTCGCTTTGAATAATCGCTTGTTGTTCGGTACCCTGCTCTATCCACTGTACCAATTCACGTAGACGGACTTCTCCGTCAGAACGGGCATTCACAGGTCCTGTCAATTCAGAAGAAATGCCTAACCAGAATAAAAATTCAGCGGCTTCTTGTTCATGAATAAAGTTCATCTGTGCTTCAAGATTCGAAATGCCAATCACTTTACCACTTAATACACGTTCGACATGAAAATCTAACCGCTTGGTATAATCATTAGGCCCTAACACAATTGGAAATCGTACCGCCGCTACTGGAAAATCAGCCTGTTGGAAAAAAACAGCTTCTGCTTGACGCTTTCCTTCTCCATAACTAAGCTCTGCTTCTGGATCTGCATCAATTGTATAATGATGTGTATCCACATCTGATTCGTGGCATATACCTGTGCCGAAATCATAGACGGATAAGCTAGAAGTCAAAATATAACGTTTGGTTTTGTTTTGGAAAATAGACACTGCTTCACGTGCTTGCTGTGGTGTAAAGCAAATATTATCGTAGACAACATCATATTGCTGATCACCGATCGCCTTTTCCAAAGCTACTGCATCTTCACGATCTACCACTAAGCGTTGCACTTGATCTCCAAATTCATCTTCCGTTTTGCCACGAGTCAGTAGTGTTACTTTGATCTGTTCTTTCAATAGCAATTCCACTAGATTTTTGCCGAAAAAGCGTGTGCCACCTAATACCAATACGTTAGTCATTAAGAATTCCTCCTATTTGATATCTAATAGTTTATGAGCTTTCCAGATGAATGTAGCCATTAAGATATACACAAGTAGACCAAAAATAACGTATATAACTCCTAGTAATCCTGCTAGTATAACCAAATTGCCTTCACTTGTAGAGGATACAAAAGCACTGATCGCTAATACAGCCAACGCTACAATCTGATTACATACATAAATGATCCAGCGCTGATAAGATACTTTTTTGAAATCTGGTAAGTTCTGTGCTTCTGCCAGTTCACCGATACCTTTACATACGGTATAAATAATAAATAAATCAGCAATAATAACGAGTAGCGATACGATAGCCAGCCACCACGGTAAAGGTAATACATTGGCTTGACCGGGTAAAAAGATCTGAATAATCGCAAGTACTGCCGCACTGATAGCAGCTATTTTACCTTTGGCGAATTGTGGATTTACTTTTTCTAATTTCATAAATCCAATAAAATACAAAACGCTTACAATAACAGTAGGTACATAATCTAACCAGATTGCTGCTAATCCGAATCGGTTCAATCCTGTAATCAATATCCCTAGTATAGCTTGACCTAAAAACGCCCAAAATAAATACAAAATACTCATGATGATCTCCTTTCATCTTCCCTGCTTCAATTATGTATAGATATGTCTTCTCTTTCATCTTACCATCAAATGACTTTTTGACCAAAAAGGCTATCTAGCTATAGCGTGTAATCATGATAGGATATAGGCAAAACGTATAACCATATCCTACCAGAATGCGCTATGATGATTGTAACAAACAATCCACTTTCAGGGGGAATAATAATGCCAAAAGTACTGAGTAGCAATATCGGTTATCCACGTCTAGGGGAACAACGAGAATGGAAAAAAGCACTTGAAGCGTTCTGGAGTAACAAAATTTCTGAAGCTGACTTTTTACAAACGATGAAAGATTTGCGTCTCGCTCATCTGAGTAAACAAAGCAAAGCAGGTATAGATCTGATTCCTGTAGGCGACTTTTCCTATTATGATCAGGTTCTAGATACTGCGGTCACTTTCGGATTAGTTCCAGAGCGATTTGGCTATACAGGTGGTGAAGTATCATTACAACAATACTTTGATATTGCTCGTGGGACAGACAATGCTACAGCAGGTGAAATGACCAAATGGTTCAATACTAATTACCATTATATTGTCCCAGAACTGGGTGGAATCACACCACAATTAACAGAAAACCGTCCACTGCGACTATACTTAGAAGCCAAAACAGAATTAGGCATTGAGACCAAACCTGTAGTGATTGGCCCGTATACCTTCCTCAAACTGTCTAAAGGATATGATGCTTCTGAATTCAAGCATTGGCTGGATCAGTTAGCTCCACTTTATATTGAAATATTGCAAGGATTGAATAAAGCAGGTGTACGCTGGGTTCAGATGGATGAGCCATCTCTTGCGCTAGAAGTATCTACAGAAGAATGGCAATGGGTGCAAGACATTTATGCTCAGTTCAATCAAGCGACTCCTGATGTGAACTTGCTAGTACAGACTTATTTTGAAGGTGTCGATGATTTTGGTAAATTGATCGATCTACCTGTACAAGGAATTGGCTTGGACTTTGTACATGGATTAGAGCAAAATCTGAACAACCTTGATGATTGGGGATTCCCTGAAGACAAAATTCTAGGCGTAGGTCTAGTCGATGGTCGCAATATCTGGCGTTCCAAATTAGAAGATAAAATTGAATTGATTCAAACTATTTCTCAAACTGTACCTGCCGATCGTTTACTGATTCAGCCGTCTTGCAGTCTACAACATGTACCGGTAACCACCAACAGCGAAACGTCTCTTGATCCGATTATCAAAGACGCTCTTGCTTTTGCAGATCAGAAATTAGAAGAATTGGCTTTGCTAACGAAAGCCGCTAATATCGGTGCAAGTGCGGTACAAGAAGCATTGGATCGCAGTCGTGAAGCCGTAGAACGTATTGCTCATTCGTCATGGCGTGCTCCACAAGAACAACATCTACAACAAGATGAAGGTTCCGCTACACGAAATGTTCCTTTTGCACAGCGTCAAGTGATACATGCAGAAAAATGGAAATTACCATTATTGCCTACAACGACGATCGGTAGCTTCCCACAAACGGTCGAAGTACGCCGTGCTCGTCAATTATGGCGTAAAGGAGAATTATCGCCAGCAGACTATAATCGTTTTATTGAAGAGCAGATTCAAGATTGGATTTCGATTCAAGAAGAGTTGAAATTAGATGTATTGGTACATGGTGAATTTGAACGTACTGATATGGTCGAATTTTTCGGAGAACAATTAGATGGGTTTACATTTACACGCTTTGGTTGGGTTCAATCGTATGGTTCACGTTGCGTGAAGCCACCGGTGATCTATGGTAATGTCCATTTTGTAAAACCAATGACCGTAACGGAAACAAAATATGCTCAATCATTAACCACTAAACCTGTTAAAGGGATGTTAACAGGTCCAGTAACGATTCTAAACTGGTCATTTGTACGTGACGATATTCCTCGTAGTAAAGTGTCTTACCAGATCGCACGCGCTATTTCAGATGAGATTCTAGCACTTGAAGCGGCGGGTATTGAAATGATTCAGGTAGATGAGCCTGCTCTACGTGAAGGATTGCCTCTAAAACGTAGCAAATGGCAAGAATATCTGGATTGGGCAGTAGGTTCGTTCCGTCTATCTACAGCCGCTGTACAAGAAACAACACAAATTCATACTCACATGTGTTATTCCGAATTCCATGATATTATTGATGCGATCAAAGATATGGATGCCGATGTTATCTCTATTGAGACATCTCGTAGTCATGGTGAATTGATTTCTTCTTTTGAAGTTCATGGGTATGATAAAGGCATTGGTCTAGGTGTCTATGATATTCATAGTCCTCGTGTACCTGCCAAAGAAGAAATGGTACAGTTGATCGAACGCGCTCTACGTGTACTTGATCCGAAATTGTTCTGGATTAACCCGGACTGTGGATTAAAAACTCGTGCACATCCTGAGACTGTGGCTGCTTTGAAATTAATGGTTGAAGCCGCAGACGATATTCGTCAAAAGCTAGGTCAAGAAGTAAGCGCAGGTAAGCTTTAATTGCCAAAAGGATGCTAATTTTCAATACAATGTCTAATAAGCTGATAGATTAACAAATAAAAGCCTTTCATGATTAGAGCGGATTCCGACGAATGCTCTTGATCGTGAAAGGCTTTTTATTCAAATAGGAATAAGATTATTCGAAAACAGGACGCATAAAGCTACGCTCGTAACTGATAATACACTTGTTTTTATTAGCAAATTCAAATGCTTGCTGGCATTCTTCATCTACCTCCATCTCTTGACGATAACGTTCGTAATCCGCAAGACTCGGAAAAGAAAATAAAGCATAAGCGATATTATTCGCCCCTTCATGTGGAAGAAAGTATCCGTGATGAGTGCCCCCTAATTTGTTAACTAGCGGTATCCACATCTTCGCATATTGCTCAAATTCTTTCACTTGGTAAGGATCGATCACATATTTGAGATAGCATGTAATCATCGTATTCCTCCTACCTTATTCACTAATCCAGACTGTTTTTTCAGCAAATGGAGTCCGCTTACTTTGTTGATCCTTATTTTCCGGTACACCAATATAAATAAAGCCTAGCATTTTACCTTTTTCACTTAGATCAAAAGCTTTACCCATCAATTCGTGATAACAAGGCTCGCCACTTCTCCATACTGCGCCTAGTCCTAACTCGTAAATTTCAAGCAACATATTTTGAATAGCTGCAAAGACTGCACCATATTCTTCAAGTTCGATAATTTTAGGATTGTCCTCAGGTTCTACCGCTACAGCGATAATTAATGGTGCACGTTCTACCTTTTTGCGTGCAGAAGATAGACTTTCTTCAGTAACTTCACCATTACCTGCTACGCTAGCTAATGCTTCTGCTAACTTATTACGTCCATTACCTTCTAATACGAAAAATTTCCACGGTTCAGTTAGACGATGATTCGGTGCCCAGATCCCTGCTTCCAAAATACGCTCAATACTTTCGCGTGGAATAGAGTCCTGCTTTACTTTACCAATCGAACGCCGATTACGAATACTTTCTGAAATACTCATCTATAATTTCCTCCTCTATGATAATCATTCTCAGTCTCTTGTTTATTGTACACGAAGTGGGAAGAAATCTCTAATTTTAACTTTTCTGATCAATGGATAAAAGAATAATCAACTCAAAACATGACCCTGTATATCATAGAGTCATTTTTGAGTTGATTATATTACCGCTCAATTATTATGTAAACAGATCTTACAAATCCCCGAACCCGCCCTCGTCTATATCTATAATCAGCATGTGGTAGTAACAATAATAGGTGAGTTGTACTCATGTAACAATACAAGGCTAATTTATCATTAAAGGACTCGAACCTTCAGAAATTGCCCCTCATTTCTACCCAACGGTCCAACTTAAACCAGTTGGCGGTTTGTATGCTCGCCTTATAGATAATAGATTACCAACTTGTAAGTGTGTACAGTATGATCTTTAATCAATCAAATCGGTTTTCCAATTCAGTTCTTGAATACGAGTATCCAGTTCACGATACGTTTTGGCCAGATGATCCATCTCTTCTTGCAACGTTCCAATATTTACGGTCGCTAGAAAGCGGACTTCTGACTTGGTATAACGATCTTGCTTGATACTGGCTGTATGCATCAGATCATTCAGTATATTGCGACGTAACCCAAGCGTATCTCGATCGGCTAATGCATCAGCTAATGTTGTCTCATTTTCAAAGATCACTTGTGCATTGGTACGATTAATTCGTTTGATCAGTACATTTAATTCGGTTAACAAATGACCCATTTCTTTTAGCAATTCATTGGGGCGCTCAGGTGGCTTTTCACCTTCTTGTACTTTAGCGCTTCGGCTCAGACGTACTTTCATCTGCTCTATTCTTTTCTGCACATCAGATCGTACTATTAATGCTTCTGCTAACTTCATTACTTTCACCTCCATTACATATTTCTTTCCTATTTCCGCAAATGTCCCTATCATTATAGGTATAACCAATCACTATGTAAATAAACCTTTTGCAATATGTTAAAATAGAGAAAATCGATTCTCAGGAGGATTTATGATGGGTAAAGAAATTGAAAAAAAATACGTATTACATACTTATCCTACAGATTTGGATATTGTAGAGACACAAGAAATTCATCAGACCTATTTGGCTACCAGTGAATCTGAGACGTTGCGAGTACGCAAATTAGTCATTAATGGTCAAGAGCAATTCACGATGACCCATAAAGTAGGCAAAGGACTAGTACGTGAAGAAACAGAATTTGATATTGGTGCTGGTATTTATGAACAGCTAATAGGTAAGTTAGAGGTAACCCCTTTAATTAAAACACGTAAAAAAGTGAAGTGGAATGACTATCATTTTGATCTGGATATTTATCATAATACGGTACAAAAGGATCTTATAACCATCGAAATAGAATTTGCAGAAGAAGCAGATGTAGAACATTTCCAAAAGCCCGATTGGTTCGGTGAAGATGTGACCGGTGAAAACCAATATGTGAATAGCGTACTATGGGAACATATTCAATCCGCAGCTAAGTAAAAGGTATATGTTCCCCGCCTTCTATCCAGTATTGTCATATAGCATAGAGTGATTTATGCTAAAAAAATAGCGTATCATCTTGGCGATTACTACCTTGAGATGTTACGCTATTTGGTTTACTGTGTTTCTTCTTTTAATAGTAAAGTTAGACGATTCCATTCTTGTTCAAACGCTTCTGGTTCTACAAATGGACATTCACCTGAAAAATACCAATCTGTCAGTAAAAAGATTAATTCATACATACCCTGATAATACAATTCTGGATAAGCATTGCGAGAGCGGAAATTGTCATGTGATGACCAATCTTTGACAAAATTCGTGAAGAACCAAAATCCACTTGCTATATGCCGTTCCAAAGGTGCTGTCGGTTCTAATTGCTGGATATACTTTACCATCAATTTGAATACTTTTACCAAATGTACATGATCCCAGTCGAGATCTACTCGTAAGTGCAATATAAAGCTTTCTTTCTCTCCTTCTAATTCATGTAAAAGTTGTCGGGTGATATCCTCTTTATTCATCATCTGACCCTCCTTAATTTCAACATCATATCATCAAGTCCTACAGCGAGCAGTATACCGAATGTATCTCGAACCAGATCAATCCACAAAAATCCTTTGCCTAAGACCAATCCGCCAAGCATAGTATGACGTATGTCGTTAATCCATATGGCTTGATATAGCTGACTACATTCAATTAGATAACAAAATAACAAACTTAATATTGCAGCAAATAACAGACTTCTATGTACCCATATGATACGTATTCCTATATAAATCATTATTGCCCATAGCACATCTCCTGCATGATCGGATAGAATATCAGGTAACGTAGAAGCATATATTCGTGATGCTAATCCAAGTGCAATAGTTATTATAATAGCTACACTGTAATAAAATCGTACTCTTTTGCTCGCAGATGAAAGCTTATGCACAGGTTTAGAGGTAAACACTATCTATCCTCCTACTTGATAGTTATGTATTTTGTAAGTATACGTATGGTAATCATACCGAAAAAATAAAGTAAAAGCGACTTCATAAGGATTATCAGAACCTTAGAAGTCGCTTCAGTATTTATATATAATGATCTATTCAATGATTTACTATTAATCTGTAATTTTTTACTTGGCTGGTGCAGGTTTCACTTTAGCTTTTTTAGGTTTCTTTTTACCATAATTTCGGAACTTCTCTTCCAATTCTTCTAATGTAAAGCCTTTGGTTTCTGGTAAATATTTTTGTACAAATGTAATCGCCAGTAATCCTAAAGCTGCGAACAAATAGAATGTTGCAGATAGTCCAATACCTGCCATCAATATAGGGAATGTTAATCCAACTAAGAAGTTAACAATCCACAAACAGAATACGGTCACACCCATTCCGAACCCACGTAATTGTAATGGGAAAATCTCAGATAACATTAACCAGGTTACCGGAGAAATCGCGCCTTGTTGGAAAGCAAGGAAGGTAACGGTTAAGGATAAGATTACATAAGGCAATGCAGGTGAACCTTCCAATACTGCTGAGAAAATCGCAATCAGTAATAATACGCATGTTGTACCGATTAGACCCGTTCTAAGCATAGGACGACGACCTACTTTACCTAGCAACCACATTCCCAAAAACGTTGCAGCTACGGAGATTACACCGTTCGCAATATTACTAATCAAAGCTGCTTTAGTTTCAAAACCTGAATCTTTAAGAATCTCAGTACCATAATAAATAATCGAATTAACACCCGTAATCTGCTGAACAACTGCGATACCTAATCCAATAAACATCAGACGGCGTATCCAAGGTACAGCAAGATCTTTAAAGCCTGCTTTTTCTGTACTTTCTTCTGCATCAAAGGAAGCTTTGATTTCTTCTACTTCTATTTTTGCTTGTTCTTCTGTACGAATTTTGCGAAGTGCTTTTAATGCACGTTCATTTTTACCTTTTGCCACTAACCAACGTGGACTTTCAGGCACACGTAACATTCCAAAAAATAAGAAGATTGCTGGAATAGAAGCGATCGCTAACATATAGCGCCATACATGGGTATTATCGCCCATCGTTATTCCTAGAATGGCATTAAAGATAAAGGCAAGCAATTGACCACTCACAATCATCAGTTCATTACGGGTAACAATACCGCCACGTTTGTTTGCGGGAGACATTTCTGCTAGATACGAAGGTACGGTTACCGAAGCACCACCTACAGCAAGTCCCAATAAGAAGCGACAAATGACCATAACGGTAACGTTAGGAGCAAGGGTTGAACCGACGGTAGCGACGAAAAACAAAACTGCTAGATAGATAATATTTTGCTTACGTCCCAAGTAATCAGAAAGCCGTCCGCCTGCGATCGCTCCGAATGCTGCACCAAACAGCAGAATACTTGCGACTAATCCTTCTGTAAACGAGTTCAGCCCGAGTGCCGCTGACATAAATGGTAAAGCCCCGTTGATTACCCCTGTATCATAACCAAATAGCAATCCACCCAATGTAGATATCAAAATAATTTTACGTAAAAATGCCTTTTGACTGGCTCCCTTTTCCATCATCATCTCTCCCTATTCATTCCTAAAACGTTATTGCCACTTATTCTGTCTATGTACTTACATATATTGAGTTCATCGATTGACACATTTTCCACTTAAGAAAGATGTAATTTCGATTGAATCAAACAATGACTGACGTACTTTAGTTTCAGAAAAAAAAGCATCTATTTTCAGCCTGTAATCAATATACCCAAAAGCTTACATATTGAATAACAGTATCGAATGAAAAGAATGACATATGATAGAGTTGGATTAATACGATATTACTTTTTCTATTTAAAATATTATGTAATCTCAATATATTCGCTAACGCTTGATTCTAATAATCCGATCAATTCTTCATCCATAAACAAATAAAATATAAAAAAGGAACTTCCAACGATCTGGAAGTTCCTTTTTTGATAATAAATTAGCCTTCGATCAACAATGTTTCTGGATCTTCAAGCAATTCTTTGACTTTAACGAGGAAGCTTACTGCTTCGCTACCGTCAATAATACGGTGATCATATGACAATGCGATATACATCATCGGACGATTTTCCATACGTTCTGCATCAATTGCTACCGGACGAAGCTGGATTTTGTGCATACCCAGAATCGCTACTTGCGGTGCATTCAAGATTGGCGTTGAAAGCAAGGAACCAAATACACCACCGTTGGTGATTGTAAATGTACCTCCTTGAAGCTCAGACAATCCTAATGTGTTTGAACGTGCTTTAGAAGCTAACGTTGCGATTTCTTTTTCGATTTGTGCAAAACCTAGACGGTCTGCATCACGAACAACAGGAACCACAAGACCTTCTTTAGCAGATACCGCAATACCGATATCATAGAATTTCTTCACAATAACATCATCGCCATCAATCTCAGCATTGACCATAGGGAACTTTTTAAGTGCCCCTACAACTGCTTTGGTGAAGAAAGACATAAATCCTAGACCTACATCATATTTCTCTTTAAACGCATCTTTACGGCGTTTACGAACATCCAAGATCGCTGTCATGTCTACTTCATTAAATGTTGTTAACATTGCAGCATTATGCTGAGCTTCAACTAGACGATTCGCAATCGTGCGACGACGACGTGACATCGGTTGACGATCTGCCGGTTTAGCTGGATTGTTCTCAACAGGTTTTTTAGCAGGTGCAGCTTCAGATTTCGCTGGTGCTGGTTTGTCACCATGTTTGCGTACATCGTCTGGATTGACTCTGCCGATCGGATCGTTGCTTTGTACCGATCCTAGATCAATACCACGCTCACGAGCTAACTTGCGAGCAGCCGGTGTACCGATAGCATCCCCATTATCTGGTTTGCTTGTTACAGCATTTGTCGATTTATCGGTTGCTTTTTCAGCAGCAGGCTCAGCACCTTTTGCTGGGTAGTTAATTGTAACGACATCATCTGATTTACTTTCAGGCTTCGATTCTGGAGCTGGTTTGGATTCAGATGCAGCAGGTTTGCTACTTCCACTTCCAGCACCGATCACACCTACAGATTCACCGACTTGTACTGTTTCACCTTCTTGCTTGGTGATAGACTCTACAACTCCATCTTCTTCGGCACTGATCTCCAAGTTGACTTTATCTGTCTCAAGCTCAAGCAGTACATCTCCTTGACTGACAGTGTCTCCTTCTTTCACAACCCATTTTGATACCGTTCCTTCGGTTATAGACTCGCCCATTTCGGGTACTTTAATTTCACTCACAGCCGACTACCTCCCAGGGATATGTTGTTCTGTAAAGAATTTTGTTTGAGTGCTAATCCTAGTATACGCTGTTGTTCGATGGCGTGAATATGTTGATAACCACTAGCCGGGCTAGAACGTTCTGGACGACCGATATAACTTACCGCTACACCTTCTTGTGCCAAATCGCGCAAGCGTGCATCAGTATATCTCCAGTATCCCATGTTTTGCGGTTCTTCTTGTAACCAGATAATTTCTTGCAAGTTCGTAAACTCTGCTAGAACAGCATTGATTTCTTCTTTCGGGAATGGATACAGTTGTTCTACACGAATCACATGTAACCAAGAGTAGTCTTCTTCTTTGTTTTTATCCAAAGCCTCTTCGAGATCGATCGCTACTTTACCCGTACAAAGGATCACACGTTGTACAGCATTCTTTTTGTCGCCCAGACCTTTTTGTTGCAAAATCGGTTGGAACGTTCCTTCACTAAATTCCGCAGGTGATGAAGCAACACGCGGATTACGAATTAGACTTTTCGGTGCCATCACCACTAATGGACGTACATTTTCTTCCTGAGTACTACGTGCCTGACGGCGAAGTAGATGGAAGTATTGTGACGCAGAAGTCAGGTTAGCTACAGTAAAGTTATCTTCGGCTGCCAATTGCAAGAAGCGTTCTGGACGAGCACTAGAATGCTCAGGTCCCATACCTTCATGACCATGTGGCAACAACATCACAAGACTGGATTTTTGTGTCCATTTACTACGTCCAGCTGAGATAAACTGGTCAATAATAACTTGCGCTGCATTAGTGAAATCGCCGTATTGTGCTTCCCAGATTACTAATGTTTCCGGTGCATACACATTGTATCCATATTCAAATCCAAGTACTGAAGCTTCAGACAATGGACTGTTATGAATAGCGAATGATGCTTTCGCTTCTGGCAAACGATGTAACGGACAGAAAGGTTCACCTGTCTGTGCATCATGCAATACTAGATTACGATGAGCAAATGTCGCACGTTCTACATCTTGTCCAGTAATCCGAATAGGCTTACCATCTGCTAAGATTGAAGCAAATGCCAGTGTTTCTGCATGTCCCCAATCAACTTTGCCTTCTGGACTAAGTGCAGTTGCACGACGTTCCAGAATACGCTGTAGTTTAGGATACACATTGAAGTTTTCTGGCCATTTCAGCAATCCCTCGTTGATCGTGTTGAGTAGATTAGCAGGAACTCCAGTAGAAGCTTCAGGTGTTTTGCTATCTGCTTCCAGACGATTTAGAGGTGCATTGGAATCTTCAGTATGATCTGTTTTCACTTCTTCGTAGATCGATTTTAGATGATCTTGGATTTCAGCTTTGAACTGCTCATAACGTTTTTCATCCACAACACCTTGCTTCGCCAATTTGTTACCATATAGTGAAGCTACACGAAGGTGATTCTTCACTTTGCCATACATAATGGGTTGAGTCGTTTCAGGATCATCTGTTTCATTATGACCATAACGACGATACCCAATCAGATCAATCAAGAAATCTTTTTTAAATAAATTACGATATTCAGTCGCCATAGCTACAGCACGTAGACAAGCTTCTGGATCATCTGCGTTCACATGGATAATTGGAATCTCATATCCTTTAGCAAGATCACTTGCATAATGAGTCGAACGTGAATCTCCACTGTCTGTTGTGAAGCCTAGACGGTTATTAACAATAATATGAATAGTACCGCCATTTTGATAACCTGTTAGCTGATTAAAGTTAAGCGTCTCTGCGACAATACCTTCACCTGCGAATGCGGCATCACCATGCATGATGATAGCTGCTGCTTTGTCAGGGTCTTGGCGAGGATAACCTTTGTCTGTACGATCATCCTGTGCAGCACGAGTAAATCCTTCAACCACCGGGTTAACATATTCCAAATGACTTGGATTGTTTGCCAGTGTCAGACGAGTTTCAAAGCTTTGCCCTTCTGGAGTAACAGAACGATGTGCACCTAAATGGTACTTCACATCACCTGTCCAGCCAAAAGTAACACCCATCGAGCCTTCAGAAGGCATTGTGTCTTTATTGGGTGAATGATGGAACTCGGAGAAAATCTTGCTGTATGGCTTACCAAGAACATGAGCCAATACATTTAGACGACCACGATGCGCCATTCCCATTAAGACATGTCTTGCGCCACTACGTGCAGCAATACGTACGATTGAATCTAGCATCGGTACAAGGACATCATTACCTTCGATTGAGAAGCGCTTTTGTCCAATAAATGTACGATGTAAGAATTCTTCAAATTGTTCGACTTCCACTAGACGCTTGAACAATTCAATGCGTTCTTCGTCATCCAATGAAAGTGTAGACGATCCTGTTTCAACTTGACGGTTAAGCCAGTTACGCTCTTTTTCATCATGTACATGTGCAAATTCATAAGCCAGTGGACCTGTATACTTCTTACGCAACATCTGGATAGCTTCCCATCCGTCTTTTGCTTCAGGAGGTGCATTTTCCCAGATCAATGATGCTGGTAATTGTGCAAGGTCACGTTGTCCCAGTCCGTATTGCTCTGGATCAAGTAAACGAACATCAGTCGCTGTACTTAGTCCAAGCGGATCAATGTCCGCTGCCAGATGCCCGTATGTACGGATATTCCATACTAAACGTTCGGCTGCAACCGCTTTCTTAAGCAAATTAGTGTCTACTTTAGCTGGTGTTTCTGTACTACTACTTACCACTGTTTGACCAGATGATACGGTAACAGGAGCAACAGGCTCTCCATAACGTTCAAAAAGTTCACGGTATCCTTCATCTACAGAATTCGGATCTTGTTTGTACAGTTCATATTGTTCTTGTACATACCCCAAATTGGGTCCGTAATACGATTCCCACAGCCATGGTTGGTTTGATTCGTCGATTGTCATCGAGGATTCCCTCCGTCTTGAATTTTTTGTGAATATATTTGTGACGGAATTGCAACATATTTAATTATACCTCTATATGATTGATCACAAAATAGCCTAGAATTAGACTATGAACGAGTAAAACGTCTTTTTTTCAAGAAAACGTTTTCTCACGCTGCACATAAAGAGTTATTCAGGTTTTTTAGCCCTTTTACGGCTATTTTTAATCCAAATACAGGAAAACAGAGATTTTGAGAATAGACATATCGCATTTTGTATATATCATTCTGCACATTCTAGTTGAATACTGAGCAGTGCATGCCCCCTCATTCGTACTAAATTACTCTTTACTCTTCCCATTCTACAATACATAGGTATGAATTTCCAATTTAAATGCTTACTATTTTTACCCAAATCTTCCTGAGATTGATTTCGTAGCAAAAAGGACATGCAAAAAAGTGTCACCACTACTTCACACATCCTCCTTTTTTTGTTCACTTTTGAGATCATTTGCGATTACGATGTTGTGATACGCATCATATCGATATGAGGAATATCGTCTTCTAGATACATTTCTGAGATCGGTTCAAATCCATAACTGCTATAAAATTTCTCTAAGTAATGCTGAGCTTGGATTTTAATTTTGTCTTCTTTCAATTCATGCTGAATAAATTCGATACTTTTACGGAATAGCTCTTGCGCTAATCCTTTTCCACGATATTCACGCTTTACAATCACTCGACCGATAGAAGCTTCTGGATAGGCTACACCGGAAGGAAGAAGTCTTGAATACGCAACAATCTGACCCTCTTCTTCTTTGTAAAGATGATAGCTGGCGATATCTTTACCATCTACTTCTTGATAAGGGCAGTTCTGTTCAACCACAAAAATAGCTGTTCGTTCTTGCAAAATGCGATACATTTCTAAAGATGTTAATTCATCAAACGTTTTGATATGCCAACTCATCGTATCTCTCCTCTTACACTCACTTCTTCATGTTTACATTGGATGAATGAAATTTGATAGGGTTATTTGTAATTCACTTTAACATTTCAGATCATTATTCGTAAAATATTTTGTGCATCTTTTATGCATCTATAATTTATTTTCAAAAAACGAGATTGCTGATATAGAGAAAAGCTCTGTCTGTCCGAATATACGACTTCAGATCAAGTCAGTATCACGAACAGACAGAGCTATTTATAATTTGTTTATGATTTCATGCTTACATATGCTTTGATCTATTCAGACAAGATCGATAGAACATATTAACCCATAATGACTTTAACTTCGTGTTCTTTACCATCACGGAAATCTGGCAAGATATTGCCTTCGATTACTTTACCGTCGACTTTGATTTCTTTAATACCACGAGCTACCCCTGCTGCATTATCTACATGCAGATTATACGTAGCTCCACGGAAAGCACGACGATACGTGAACTCTTTCCAGTCTTTCGGAATACTTGGATCTACCAATAGACCTTCATTCTCAGCACGTACGCCTAGAATCCAGTTCGTTGCCATACGTTGTAACCACTGCGAAGAACCGGTATACCATGTCCAGCCTCCACGACCATAGTTAGGTGAGATTGGACCATCCGAGTTACCTGGTGTTACATACGGCTCGCCTACATAACCATTAGGATCATCAGAACGGTTAGGTGGACAAATTTTGCTATACGCTTCATACGCTTTCTCTGGTTGACCAATCAGTGTATACGCCCATACTGCCCAAGTAGCTGCATGCGTATAGACACCTCCGTTTTCACGTAAGCCTGGAGCATAGCGAGTAATATAACCGATATCACGACGAACTTTAGTATAAGCAGGGTACAATAGCAAAGCACCATGATCACGTAGTAAATGTTTACTTACGCTATCCATTGCTTGTTGTCCACGCTCTTGATCAGCTACGCCAGAGATAACAGCCCACATCTGTGGATTCAAGAAGATTTGACCTTCTTCATTTTCTTTCGATCCTACTTTTAAACCATCATCGTTGGTCGCTTGTAGATACCACTCGCCATCCCAACCATATTTGTTCAATGCTGCTTTTAAGCTACCTTGTACTTCAACCATTTTATCTGCAAAGACTTGATCGCCACGTTTGGCTGCTACTGGTGCAAAGTTACCTAGGATAAGGTATAAGAACTCACCTACCCAGAAGCTTTCACCTCTCCACTCATAACCAATCGCACTTAGACCATCATTCCAGTCATGTTCACCCATCAATGGAACACCACGTGGGCTAAAGCGTAAGAATGTTTTCTCAATCGCCAATTTACAATGCTCATATACCGTTGCTTCTCCACCATCAAGGAACGGAGTAACTTCATCTAAGATATCGTAGTCCTGTGTTTCTTTCAGATACGCATCCATGATGAACGGAAGCCATAACAAGTCATCTGAACAACGTGTACGAGGACCGCCGCCACGAATCGTGAACCACCAGTGAAGTACATCACCTTCTTGGAATTGTTGAGAAGCATGCATAAGAATTTGTTTACGCATCAGTTCTGGCTTGCTTGTTAAGAAAATCTGAGAATCTTGCAATTGGTCACGGTAACCATATCCTGCACTTGTTTGATAATAGGCTGTTTTACCCCATAGACGACAAGAGATAGATTGATACTTCAACCATACATTAGTCATAATATTCATCGCTGGATCAGGAGTGTGAATTTCTTCAACATCAATGAGTTCACTCCAGAATGCATGTACATCTTGAAGTGTACGTTCTGCTGCTTCTACGGTTGTATATTTTTGGATCAATGCATCTGCATCTTCTTTTTCTTGCTCTGCTGCACCAATTGTAAATACAACGGTATGTGAAGCGCCTGCTTCTAAGTTAATCGCTACACGTAAAGAAGCTGTAGCATCACCAAAGCGTCCACTATTACCTGCTAATTCTTTATCAATCATTGCTTGTGGACGAGATTCTTCTCCATACATACCTACAAATGATTCTTTGTCTGCATCAAAAGAAGAAGGGGTTTCACTTGCCGCATGGAACGCTGTATAAGGCCAGCTTACATTGTTACTGCGTCCTTTTTCATCCGGGAAGCTCCATAAGTATTTTTCAAGCTGAATCGCGTTCAGGTCTTGTTTATATTCAGAGTTCATAAAGATTTTGTGGAATTCACGATGCTCATCTGGCGCAAAACCTGGAGCCCATTCAAAATAAGTCGTTGCATCCAGTTCACGCGCTGTTGTGCTGTTATTAGTTACTTTGAGCTGCATAATTTCAAGTGGTGCATCAGGAGCTACAAATACGGTTAACTCACTGCGAATGCCATCCACCTGTTGTGTAAATACGCTATAACCAATACCATGACGTACTTCGTAGAATTCATATTCTGCCATAACGGGTTTCCAGCCTGCTGACCAGAACTTACCTGAGTTACGATCACGTAGATAAATAAATTTACCCCATGAATCTTTAATCACATCTTGGAAAAGACGAGTGATTCGGTTCTGCCCTGCATTACCACGCCATGAGCAACCGCCACCTGCTTGCGATACCATAAAGGAGTAATCGCCATTACTGATAATATTGCTCCACGGACGTGGTGTGCGTGGATTGGTAATTACATATTCACGACCATTTTCTGTAAAATAACCATATTCATTTTGGAAAAGTCCTGTTTGTTGTGTTTGATTTTTTATTGTTGACATTCAATATCCCTCCAAAAAGTAAACTTGTATTCTTCTATCCAAAATACGTTCTCGTAGAACGAATTGTCTCTTGTGCTGCTACAGCATTGTAATTATGATTCAGGTATGAAATTACTTCATACCTGAAATGGTGTATCCTTCGATAATATGACGCTGCATAAAGATAAACAGAATAACGATCGGTACAACCATGAATGAAGCACCTGCCATCTGAATAGCAAAGTCACCACC
The DNA here is from genome assembly GCF_028594455.2 of Paenibacillus sp. PK4536. Classification (NCBI taxonomy): domain Bacteria; kingdom Bacillati; phylum Bacillota; class Bacilli; order Caryophanales; family Paenibacillaceae; genus Paenibacillus; species Paenibacillus sp. PK4536. Next base: position 3,249,167 of record NZ_CP126313.1, on the reverse strand, counting down.
ATATTGACCTTTCAATAATGATAATCCAACTGATAACGTGTATAGATTTTCATCATTGGCAATAATCAACGGCCACAAGAAACTGTTCCATCCGCCGATAAAGGTTAAGATCCCTTGTACTGCAAAGATTGGCTTCGCAATCGGAATTACCAATTGGAAGAATGTACGTAATTCACTGGCTCCATCCAATCGTGCTGCTTCGATCAAGTCAGCCGGAATGGTTGTCATAAATTGACGGAATAAGAAAATACCAAACGCATTAACCATACCTGGCAAAACAATACCTGCCATTGTATTGGTTAGGTTCATCTGATTCAGCAATAGATAGACTGGAATCATTGTAACTTGAGAAGGAATCATCATTGTTCCTAATACAAGATAGTAGAGAACATTACGACCCGGGAATTCGAACTTAGCAAATGCATACCCTGCTGCCGCATTTAAAAATAAACCAATAAAGGAGAAAAATACGATAACTAATGTGTTCCACAAATAGGTCGCAAATCTCATCTCTGTAAATAGACGTACATAGTTCTCAAGCGTAGCTTGTTGTGGCCAGAACTTCGGTGTTAAGGCTACAACTTCACTTTCTGGTTTGAAGGATGCAAGAATCATCCATACAAAAGGGATACACATCGCTATACTCCCAAGAAGTAGCAGCGTAATCACTATCGTTTTGTAGACCGGTTTGACTTGAATATCCATTTTGGAACCTCCCTTCATACTTTGTTCTGTTTATTGAGCTGACTACAGAACTTAGTATTCTACATCGCTGTCTTTTTTACGTACTTTGAACTGGATCATTGTTACAAGAATAATGATTGCAAATAGAACAATAGAACCTGCTGCTGCATAACCAAAGTTATTGCGTTGGAACCCTGTGTTGTAAATAAATAATGCCATAGACATCGTGCTGTTAATTGGACCACCTTTGGTCATAACAAGCGGCTCTTCAAAAAATTGAATCCAGCCGATTAGTGTTGTAATCGATACGAAAAAAGTAGCAAAGCTGAGCAAAGGAACCGTAATCTTAGTCAACTGTTCCCAACGGCTTGCTCCATCAATCTGAGCAGCTTCATAGTACGTACGCGGAATCCCTTGTAACGCTGCTAAGAAAATGATCATATTCAGACCGATTGCTTTCCACACCGCCATAATAATCAGTGAGAACTTAGCAATAACAGGATCTTGTAACCAACTGACAGGATCGATCCCGATAAAGCCTAACATCTGATTAATGAGACCATATTGAGAGTTATACAAATATCCCCAGATTACAGCTACAGCTACGATATTTGTAATCGAAGGCATGTAGTAAATCACTCGGAAAGATTTGAAAAGCCAACTGGTACCCTGATTAATCAAAATCGCAATGGCCATCGAAATAAGAACAACTGAAGGAACACCAACGACTACAAAAATAAGAGTATTGAACATCGACTTCTGGAATGTTGCATCCGAGAACAATCGAACAAAGTTATCAAATCCATTAAATTTGATATTCGAGAAGTCAGCCAATCCCGATAAGTTCATGTTTGTAAAACTGATGAAAATAGCGATAAAGATAGGAATAAATGAAAACAAAAACAAAATAATTAGCGTGGGTGCAATAAATAAATACGGATATTTATATTTGTTTAATTTTTGCAAAGCGTTTTGCATATTGGATTCCCTCCTTCACAGAAGTTTTGACATTCTGGTGTACTATCGATCTCATCCAGATTCACCGTAGATCATTTCATCTAAGCTGGAATCGGATGAGAACAATAGCTAATGTAAATATTTTAAATATAGTTTTGGCAGGTGCTTATTCTGCGAGTAGACTATCTGCGCCTGTGTTTACTTCTTCCATCTGTTCTTTGATATCTGCTCCACCAATCGTAATTTGTTGTAGAGCAGCTTTGATCAGATCACCGATCGATTCCCATGATTTCACAAATGGAGATGGGCGTGCTGTATCGAGTTGGTCACGGAATGTTTGAACAATAGGTTTATTGTTAAAGACTTCGTTATCCCAAGCTTTCATGTTGGCAGGTAGATCCTGATCATGTTTATACTTAGCAACTTGTGTTTCAGGATCACTCATGAAAGCAATAAATTTAGCTGCATCATCTTTGTTGGCTGCACTACTGAATACACTCCAGTTAGATCCACCTAAAATAGAAGCGCTTTTGCCACCTTCTTCTTTTGGAGGAATTACAGCTGTTGCCCATTGATCTGATTTCAGATCAGGTAGATCTGTTTTGATCTGATTCGCAGACCACGGACCACTCACGAACATTGGAATTAAGCCTTGACCAAATGAAGGCAATAATTTGATATCGCTCTCGTTAGGTGTTAATCCTTCTTTAAAGAAGCTAGTCAAATACTCAATCGTTTCGATATAAGCAGGTTGATTGAACTGTGCTTTGTTATCACTACTGATGACTTCACTGCCATTTTCCCAAGCATAAGGCAAGGTGAATGCTGCATCCTGAGTATCTAACAAAATACCGTATCTTCCTTTGCTTTTATCTGTTAATTTGGTAGCTGCATCTTTTAGTTCAGCCCAACTCTTCGGAGCTTCGTTATAACCTACTTGTTTCAACAAATCTGTACGATAGAACAGTACGCGAGTCTCCAAGTACCATGGAATACCGACTAACTGATCGTTAACCGTCATGGTTTCTTGAGCACCTTTGAAAAAGTTCTCTGGTTTGAGATTAGGAAATTCTTCTGTGTATGGAGTCAGATCAAGCAATGCTCCGGCTTCAGCAAATTCTGGAATCCATGTGGTACCCATTTGGATAACATCCGGTCCTTTTTTGGAAGCGACCGCAGTTAGCAATTTATCATGAGCGTTATCCCATGGAATAAACTGAGTTTCTACTTTAATGTCTGGATATTTTTTTTCAAAAGCAGGGATCAGTGTCGAAATGGCATTATCTTCTCCACCCATTCCCCATACTTTCAATACACGTTTACCATCTGAAGTTGTGGTCACCCCTGCTTCTTCTTTATTTCCACAAGCAGCTAATACTAATGAACTGATCAGTAACAATACCAACATTGATTTCCACATTTTAAACATTCATTTCACCCCGTTTATTTAGTAAAGGCATATGAATCTTTGGCAAAGGATACTACTCAAACTTATCAAGATTGTGTTGGGCAGCACCTCTGCCCTGTGGATATCATGAGATTAGTTGGCCAATAAATCATCAGCCTGGCTGTTCACCTGATCCATTTGTTCTTGAACGTCAGCGCCACCGATTGTAATTTCTTGCATCGCTGCTTTGATTAGATCAGCAATACTTTCCCAAGGTTTTACGAATGGAGCTGGACGTGCTGTATCCATTTGTGTACGGAACGTTTGAATATCTTTGTTAGAAGCAAGTGATTTGTCTTCCCATGCTTTGGTTGTAGAAGGTAAATCTTTGGTCAATTCATACCATTTCACTTGTACAGATGGTTCATTCATGTACGAAATAAATTTAGCTCCATCGTCTTTATTTGCTGCACTGCTGAATACCGATAGACTAGATCCACCTAAGATAGAAGCACTTTTACCGTTTTCATCTTTAGCTGGAATCGTAACCGTACCCCATTGATCGTCTTTTAGATCAGGCAATTCATCTTTGATCTGTTGTACAGACCATGGTCCACTGATAAACATAGGGATAATACCTTCACCAAATGATGGTAGAAGTTTCAAATCGACTTGAGAAGGTGCTAGTTTTTCAGTAAAGAAGCTACTCAAGTATTTAACAGCCTCTACATATTGCGGTTGATTAAATTGAGCTTTGTTGTCACTACTAATCACTTCACTACCATTTTCCCAAGCAAACGGAAGTGTAAATACTTGATCCTGGCTATCTAGCAAAATACCATAGTTACCATTGCCTCTAGCTGCCAATTTGGTTGCTGCATCTTTCAATTCAGCCCACGTTTTTGGTGGTTCGTTATAACCAACTTGTTTTAGCAAATCTGCACGGTAGAATAATACGCGAGTATCGATATACCATGGAATACCAACCAATTGATCGTTGTATGTCATTGTTTGTTGAGCACCTTTGAAGAAGTTATCTACTTTCAGATTTGGATATTTCTCTGTGTAAGAAGATAAATCTAGCAATGCTCCAGCATCTGCAAATTCAGGAATCCAACCCAGTCCCATTTGCACAACATCAGGACCTTTTTTAGAAGCGACAGCCGTTAGCAATTTGTCATGGGCATTATCCCAAGGAATCGCTTGCACTTCGACTTTGATATCCGGGTTAGCTTTTTCAAAATCAGGTACGATCTTAGCAAGTGCTGTTCCTTCTGCACCCATCCCCCATACTTTCAATACACGTTTGCCATCTGCTGTTGTTGCCGCTGCTTCTTCTTTGTTGCCACATGCTGACAAGATCAGAGAAAAGATCAACATACAAGCTACAACGGTTTTCCATGTTTTTGTCATTCAATTCACCTCTTTATTATTATAGAAAATGCTTACAATCCATCTTGCTTGTGATGAATCAGATGTAACTTATAAAGGAGCTCGTACAGTCCCCCGGGAAACTAACTCAGTATCCAGTTTGTATTGCGGACTTACAGTCTCTCCTTTTAAAATCTGAAAAATCAGATGTACAGCTAATGCCCCTACTTCATAATCTGGCTGTCTTACTGTAGTCAAAGACGGTGTCAAAAATCGGGCTTGCACAATATCATCAAAACCGATAACCGATATATCATCAGGAACAACAATTCCAGCTTCATTCAAAGCCGTAATGCCTCCTAATGCCATCTCATCATTTGCAAAAAATACAGCCTCTGGAATTTCTCCTTGCGCAATCATTAATTTGACTGCACGATAACCGCCTTCTTCTGTGAAATTGCCGATCAGATTCCAGCGTGGTTCAATCGTTAAGCCATGCTTATTCATCGCTTGTACAAAGCCGTTATAGCGGTCTTTGTTGTGCTTACTGCTTGCCGGACCGGATACATAAGCAATTTTGCGATGTCCTGCTTCGATCAGATGCTCAGTAGCTAAAATGCCACCTTTTTCATTATCTGCTTCAACATAACAAACACTTTCATGCTCTAACCTTCGATCTAACATAACAATCGGGAATCCTTCACGAGCCGATTCCAAAATCGTACGATCTGGAATATTGTGAGCAAGGATAATCGCTCCATCTACTCTTTTCTCTTTGATAAACTTCACAGCTGTTGATGATTCTCCACCAATTGAGCTACAAGCAATCAAGTCATATCCATTGTTCAGGCTCACTTCTTGCACGCCTTTGATCAATCTAGAGTAATACGGACCGGATAGATCGCTTAACAGTAGAGCAATCGTATTTGTTTTGGAACGCTTAAGATCAGAAGCAATCCCATTCTTCTGATAATTCAACTGTTTAGCAGCAACAATCACTTTATCGCGTGTTTTAGGACTAACTCTTCCGATTCCATTTAGCGCATAGGACGCAGTCGATACTGCGACACCCGCTAAAGCGGCTACATCCTTGATCGTTGCTCCCATTGACTTCCCCCCTGGTGTTAATTTGCTAATCGAAACGTTTCGATAAAATCATAAAAAAATGATTTACCCTTTTCTACCAACACCTTAAATGTAGATATAAAAAATGGATTTTTATGGATTTTTAGCTAAAATAGCTAATTTTATGCGCTTTATTCACTAATTTATAGTGTATTCTGCATAAAATGAATAATGTATTGTTTTATACCATTTTGTCGAAACGTTTCTACACGCTTATTATATATCTGCTTGTAACCGATTTCAATACCTTTTAAAATTTTTTTGTTATTTTGTCGAATGTAGTGTTGTGAATCGCGGGTTATACAAGATGTAGGTTAACGAATTCTAAAGCGATCGATATGATCTTGAAGTCCTTCTTCTCTCAAAATACGTAATTGCTCTACTCCAAACAAATCAAAATGAGGATAACGATCACGAAAATGGATATACCGGGGGTTTAACTGATGGTCTTTGCACCATTTTTGCAATTTCTCAATATCAGCACAACCGACTTTGGTTACTGTACGCATATTGGGGAATCGATTATCGATCCAATAGTGAGTCAAAAAAGCAATTTGTCCATTACTTACCTGTTGTTTCCAATCATTTAACTGGGATCGATCTATACCAAATGCCATCCTCTTCACCTTTCCTCAGTACAATCTCTCTATTTATGTGTTACAACATCTGTGTAGCAAAAAAGATCAACCCTATAACTAGCAGCTGATCAATTGCTTTATTTAGAAGATCGTGTATTTATTAAAGTAGATTTACTTATTGTTCTCTTTTTCTTTTTGTTGTTCTTCTAAACGTTTAGCCATACCTTCTGGATAAGCATTTTCACTCGAAGACGAAGATTTCGTCGCATCTTTATCTTTTTCTTCTTTTTTCTCCATATTTAAATCTTCCATAGGCATAGGATCTACATTCTGTTCCGACTCAAAACGGTCAAACAAACTTTCGTTTTCAGTAGGATAATGTTCTGGATGATCACGCTTGCCTTGTTGTTCTTCAATTTTATCGTTTTTTCTTGGCTCAGTCATCATTGATCTCTCCTTTGGCTATATCTGAATCGTCTATAGTATAGAAAGAATAGCAGTTACTGTACTTTACCTCTATACGCAAAATTGAAACATTTTACTGACTATTCTCGCCAAAAGAAGATGTGATTCATAGCAAAAAATCGTGTCTACCTAGAATGCTCTCCAGCAACTAGAAGACACGATTTTCTGATCGATATTATGATGTAAATAGAATTCTATTTAATCAAGATGCAATGCAATTACATGTATACAGACCATACACATACAGGTTTGGAAACTTCTATACTTTTACCTGTGTATGTTAATTTACCACTTTCAGCATCTACTGCAAATGTAACGATATTATTACCATCACGATTAGCCGCTAATACATAGTTACCATTAGGTGTTAAAGAGAAGTGTCTTGGATGACCGCCTTCAGTCGATACATGTTGTACTAACGTAAGCTCTCCTGTCGCCTGATCAACTTCATATTGAACAATACTGTCATGTCCACGATTTGATCCATAGACAAAGCGACCATCTTTGGAAATTGTAATCTCAGCACAACCATTTTCACCATCATAATCTGCTGGTAATGTAGAAATACTATGAATTTCGCTTAATGTACCGTTGCTTCCATCATACTGATAAGCTGTAACCGTTGAATTAAGTTCATTAATCACAAACGCATATTTTCCGTTCGGATGGAAAACAAGATGGCGAGGCCCTGCACCAGGTGCAGTCACTTGCTCTGCTACACGCTCTAACTTACCTTCTTCTTCATTTAGTGCATAAGTATAAATGCGATCTAAGCCCAAGTCCTGAACCAATAGGTATTTTCCTGTAGGATCGTAGAATGAAGAATGTGGGTGTGGACGATCTTGATTCGGATGTACGCTATGTCCTTGATGTTGTTGTACATCTAACGATTCACCAATCTGACCATCTTCACGAATCGCAAACAATCCTACCATTCCTCCATGATAACTGGTTACGCTCAAGTACTTACTATCTGCTGAGCGCTGAATATGGCATGTAGGTGCACCTACAGTATTTAGACGATTTAATAAATGAAGACTTCCTTTCGCTGGATCAATCGCAAACGAAGAAGCTTCACCAATTTTAGTGCCATCAGAATAAGCAGCTTCACCGATAGCATATAATCGACCTGCGGTAGCATCGACATTTACAAATGTAGGATTTTTAAGTCCCATAAAAGCATCAGTCTGAGTCAATTCACCGGTTGCTTCGTCCAAACTATATACATATAACCCGTTATCTGTTGATTCTGCATAAGAGCCTGCAAATACAAGCAAGCGTTCATTTTGGTTGTTCATGTGTGATTCCTCCACTCTATTTATATGTTATTTATGACGGATGAACAAAAGTTCCTCTATATAAGGTAACGCCTTCTGCACAAAAAATCAAAGTTCGTGATCGGAATCATCATATAGATTTATATTCAACTGTCAGTTACACTAAATATAATCCAACTTTTGTAAAGTCTAAGCATTCCAATCTATCTAAGCAGGGGTGAGTTCAATGATAGTTCGTAAATGGTTAGTAGGGCTTGCAGGTGTTTTATTATTTGCTTCAGGTAGCCAAGCTTTTGCCGCTTTCGATGATCTGGATAACACATTAGACAAAAAGAAGATTGAATATTTGGATGAGTATCATATTTTGACAGGCATGACTGATACGAAATATGCGCCAGAACGTGCATTAAATACAGCACAAGGTGTAAGCGCACTTGTTAAAGGGCTTGATCTCAATCTCGATAATATGCGATTTATCAAAAAGCCGGAAGCTAGTGATTACTATACACGTATCAGTAATGAGGCATGGTATAGCAATGATATGATTGTCGCTTATCTGAATGGACTCGATATTCCGGCAGATGTAGATGTAACTGCTGCGATGACGCGTGGTCAATTTGCTACATTGCTCTGGCAAGCGGTAGAACAAGTCGATCCTGATATTAATGAATCGGGTGGTAACAATATTGCTTCGGCGACTGCCAACGAAGAAATAGCAGACGACAATTCGTTAACTGCGATGGATCAGCAAATGCTACAACAAGTTATTCACAGAGAAATTGCTACACTTGATTCCAAAAACAAATTTTATCCCGATGAACCTATTACCCGTGCCGAAGCCGCAGTTATGTTGTACAATGCGATTGAACTCACAGGCAAGCTGGGCAATGTAGGGACAATAGAATAATATAGTAAATGATATGATCGAATAAGAATATTTTTATACGTTTCAATTAGCTAACTAGTTAAATCAAACTCCTTTGATATTGAGCTTAGAAGTGCTCATTGTCAAAGGAGTTTTTGTTTCATTTCTAATTAAGATTCAGACGTTGCCAATCTTCTATCGTGATCGCATACAAAGCATGATCTTCCCAGTTGCCATTAATATGTAAGTAACGCTCAGCTAGTCCTTCACGGCGAAATCCTGACTTTTCCAAAACACGTAATGACGGCGTATTCCATGGCATTACACCTGCTTGTAACCGATGAAGTTGTCCTTCGGTAAAAGCGAACTGTAAACACTGTTGAACAGCCATCGAAGCATACCCTTTGCCATGATGATCTTGATCTACAAAATAACCGATATTTCCATTTTGAAAAGGGCCACGAGCAATTCCACTAATCTCGATTCGTCCTACCAATTGATCATGAACAGATTGAAATATACCAAATACATATCCTTGACCTGCTTCAAAATTCAGTTCCCCGTTGATTAGCATTTCTTGCTGAACTTCAAGTCTCCAATACGATTCCGGACGAACAGGCTCATATGTTTTTAAATAATCTCGATTGCGATGACGTAACTGCAATAATGAATCAGCATGCGTCAGTGTAAGTGGCTTTAAATAAATTTCTGATTGCATAAAATATTCCTCCTCCTTTGTTGTATGTATCATAAAACAATTCTTATTTTTGTTCTACGTAAACCATCAGTTATTTATTAGAGTCGTCTATTGTAACTACTGTGGCTTGTGTTCAACAAACCCATCAAAAACCAGTATCGATCTCAAGAACAATCTGTTCTGAATAAAGATACTGGCTTGAGGATTGTATAGACTGAGCTACATCAGAGTGTTACTTCACTACCTTTTACGTACCAAATTGAGCGGCATGCAGACGACTATATGCTCCACCCGCTTGAATCAGTTCATCATGAGCACCTTGTTCGGCGATACCTTCTTTGGTCACTACAATAATACGATCTGCATTTTTGATCGTTGCTAGACGATGGGCGATAATCAAAGTTGTTCTACCTTGCGACAATTCATTGAGCGATTGCTGAATTGCGGCTTCTGTCTCGGTATCCAATGCAGATGTCGCTTCATCTAGAATCAAAATTGGTGGATTTTTGAGGAACATGCGAGCAATCGATAGACGTTGTTTTTGACCACCAGATAGCTTCACACCACGTTCGCCTATAATCGTATCCATTCCTTCTTCATAGGAAGTAATCACTTCTTCAAGTTGTGCTTGACGTGCGGCTGTCCATATTTCTTCTTCAGTCGCTCCAAGTTTGCCATAAGCGATATTTTCACGAATAGTACCATCAAATAAAAATACTTCTTGTTGTACTACACCAATCTGTGAACGTAACGATGACAAAGTCATCTGACGAATATCGATGCCATCAATCGTCACTTCACCTTCGGCAATATCATAAAATCGTGGTAACAAGCTACAAATCGTTGTTTTCCCTGCACCTGAAGGACCTACAAGAGCAACTGTCTCTCCTTCACGAATCTGAAGATCGATTCCTTTCAAAATATAATCTTTACCTTCATATCCAAAGCATACATTGTTGTAGGTGATATTGCCTTTCAGCCCACTCACTTCTTTGGCATCAGGTAGATCATGAATTTCTGTATCGGTATTTAGCAATTCTTCAAAACGACGGAATCCAGCTATTCCTTTAGGATATGTCTCAATCACTGAATTCAATTGCTTGATCGGCGCTAGAAATACATTCGACAATAGAACAAATGCAATAAAATCACCGTAACTCATGCCTTTTTCAATCACAAACCATGTTCCACAAACAAGCACAAAGATCGATACAAATTTCATCAAAATATAACTAATCGACGAGTTCCATGCCATAATTCGATAAGCGACAAGCTTGGTACGACGAAAACGTCCATTATTGATTGCAAATTGACTAATCTCATGATCTTCATTGGCAAAAGCTTGGACTACACGCATACCTGTTACGTTATTTTCAACACGGGCATTAAAATCAGCTATATCTCCAAACATACGCCGGAAAGCAACTGACATTTTGCGTCCAAAAAAGAGCGATAAATAAATCATCAAAGGCACTACTACAAACGTTAAAATCGCCAGATCCATATTAATACTAGCCATCAAAGCAAATGCACCAACAAGTGTCATCACAGCGATAAACAAATCTTCTGGCCCATGATGAGCAATCTCTCCAATATCCATCAGATCATTGGTCATACGTGATACCAGATGCCCTGTCTTCGCATTATCGAAAAAGCGAAATGGTAACCGCTGTACATGATCAAACAGCTTTTTACGCATATCGGTCTCAATATTAATACCTAGTTTGTGTCCCCAATAGGTAACCACGTAATTCAGAAACGAACTGACTACGAATATGCCTAACAATCCAATACATGCCCACAAAATCACACGCCATTCCCCGCCTGGAAGCAAATCGTCAATCACTCGATTTACAGCCAGTGGGAAGGCTAGCTCCAAAATAGCTGCAATAATAGCACAACCAAAATCGATAATAAATAGTCCTCTATATGGACGATAATAAGAAAAAAAACGTTTTAACATTACTGTCTCCTTTTCTGTTCCTCATTGATGTGTAGTTCATTATGGTTGTATAGACTTCAAAATGTATGTATACCTTCATCAATACAGGTATATAATGCGTACGTACTCAGACGATTTCTTACTAAACGCACTAAAATACTTGTATGTTGATAGCGTTGGACTAGAGTTCTCCTTTCTTTATTATATAGGTATGATATCTACAAAATATAGGTAAAATATCTACAAAAAATAACCATCTCAGTAGTGTAAAACTACATCTAGATGGTTATTATAGCATTCTTTTTCGCAATTGATAATGATTATCAATTAATTTTTAAATTGTTATCGTGTTCGTCTTATCCAAAAGGTAAAAATATCGCTACGGACATAATCATATGAATATAATATTTTGCGATTCATTTCATCATAATGAGTCTGCTTTAACAATAAAACAGAGGATTGTGGGTGCACAAGTAATTTACGACTATGAGGATCGGTAGCCAGTGGAACCGTTAATTCAGAATCGGCACCTACAATCTCTATGCCTACCTGTTGTTCTAAATGTTGAAATAAAGAACCTGTAAATACACTTTCATCAAATGTATTACCGACCAGTTGAACAGGCATATAATTGATCGAATGTGCAACAATTTCTCCATTAGCCATTCGTGAACGTTCTAAAACAATCATCGGTTCATCGACAGACAACTCCATACGTTCGGCTACTTCAGGAGGACACTTTTCTAATATAATATAAGCTAATCGTTGATCTTCGATAAGCCCTGCTGAACGAATCATATCCCCTATACTATATAATCGATCTAGTGAACTTGGGATATGTTGAAGGGCCTGAGTTAGAAATGTTCCACTGCCGTGTTTGACAACTAATTTCCCTTCATCTTGAAGCTTACGTATAGCTCCACGAACGGTCGTACGGCAGACTTTAAATTGAGTCGCCAGCTTGGATTCAGAGGGTAGTTTGTCTCCAGCATGAACATTATGTTCTGTTATCCATTGCTCGATACGGGATTTGATCGTTTCCTGCTTGGCAGACATCCTGTACAATTCATCCTTTCTATACGTATGATCACATGCAATAAGTTATATATTTAAGATGAATGTGTAATATAAATCGCATTCGTGAACGCAATCATGCTATACATGTCGGCAAAATACCCATACAACTCTACACGTACCCAGCTTAATGCCTCTGCTTGTACCAATTCACAATCATAGACTTCTGTCTGTACAGGAATCTGTTGTTCGAACAATATTCCTTGATTACTGTTCACCACTAAGCGTAACGATTGATCCACTAACAGATAATGTTTTTGACGACAGATTGTATCTAATGCTATTTCTAACTTTAAGATTTGATCTTGTGGACAATCGATTTCTTGCCCGATGCTATACCGTTTCGCATGATTATCATGGATAGGATTAACTACATGAGCTGTAAATGTAAGTAGTGGCCCCATCGTAATCGTGACTGCTCCCTGACGCATAGCTGTAAGAACCGAATTATCTTTAGGCTCCAACTCTACATGATCGGTAAACGGTGTATCGGAAGTCTGTACGATATCTAATGAATACCACAACTGATCTTCATCTTCTGTGCCCAAATACGTAATAGCCGCAGGTGCATCATGATCTTCTGTTCGATGCCAATCCCGCCCGCTAGTCGCTGTAATACGATGCCCTTCATTAAGTAAAGATGTCCACCAAGCATATGCACGCTGACTATCCTTTTTTATAGCAGGCATTAAGGTAGACCAGACTTCAATATAATCGACTTTTTCCCAGTTATAGATAGGATATTCCCAGTAACAACCCGTACAGATAGGGCTACCAATACGAAATGGGTGAGCAATCCCCACAAGTCCACCTTGTGCATGTACTTCATCTATCCCTTGTTCAATATCATAAATACCATAACTACGCCAATCTACATAATCGTGAATACCGAGTGTAAGCATATGTCCATAAAAAGTCGTCCATTCCATCCCGGGCACGATATGAATACCTGTCTCTGCTTGTACACGTTGACGATCTTGTAGCCCTGATTGTGTATTGTGATCGGTTAACGCAATGCAATCAATGCCTAGAGCTAGCGCCGATTGAACAAGTTGATCTAATGTATGTTGTCCATCACTATGCAGTGTATGGGTATGTAATTCAGAAGGTATCCATTTCATTTTGTTAGTTCCCCCATACTTCAAGCTGATAATCACATTCAGGTGTAACAACAGAATGAATACTTAACGTTACTTTCCATTGCCCTACTGGATTGAATCCTTTCCAGAATCCAGGAGAAGCATGATCTGCTGATAAAAAGTGTGTCTGTTGCGGATCTTGCCGATGAGCTTGACCGCGATGTGTCTGCGGATCATCAATAGAAAGAGTAATCAGATTGTGTAAAGGCGCATACTTCTGCCAGTCTTGCACTTGTGGATCGTTATAGCCATATTTCAACATGGCAGATTCAATCATTTCTTTGGCCTGATGGGTATCTGTTAATGTTTTGGGTGTATAGTTGAACTCAATCCGAATCATTGAGGACTGTTCTAGTATTGGAAAAGTATACGTAATATGAGTCTGTGTAGCGGATGAATCAATACGACCAGACACATTCAACCATTTCTCCATGTATAAATATCCCCTTTCCTATTCACTGATCTGTCTGGGTCGCTATGTTATCGCATTTATCTCTATATAAGTGTCATACAACTCCATAATGTCTGTGTAGGTGCATCTGAAGTGAGTTCGACCTGTGTAGAAGCTTGAATCCCTTTAGTCGGTACATATTCATGATCAAGCATAAAGGCATAGATCCCTTTCACCCCTATACGATTAACCCCTTCTGGTAAAAGAGTGACTCGAATCTCAGCAATCTGATCTACGTATATACCAGAACGCAACTTAATGGTCGTCGAAAAATGTAAATCAGGACCTTGATAAGCAGCACGAAAATCAGCTACTCGTAAATCGCCAAAGCTAGAAGAAAACCATTCATCTTGTCCCTGCAAACGTACTTGATAATCAAGACAAGTCTGCTGTACGTCTGCTCGTGAATTATAGACATCTAAAGCAAACTTGGAACTTTGGATAAACAAATATTGACGCTGATCGCCAAGTTTCCATGAAGAAGCATCGTGATTACGTTCTACAATATACTGACGATTCATTTCCCAATTGGTGACCTGATACGTAAATGGATAATCACTCATAATCTGCTCACGAGGTTCTTGCTCAGGATACCAGCGATACGATGGTGGCAAAATCAACCGATAATCAGAACGAACTTCATCCACAAAATTTCCGTTGGCTGTTGCTGCTTGCAAAATAGGTAGACCTCCACAATCGGTATTTCCTTGAAAAGCAGTTGTGACGTGATTAGGGCCTTGATAAGTCGCTGTAAGAAGATGACCTGCAAGATCAAGTTCCACCCGATACATCCATTCAATATCTGTTGTTCTGCCCCACTTACTCATCAATAAACCTGACGGTGTGCCTTCATCTTCATGACTAAAAACCATATGATATTCAATAATGGTTCGACTTTCCTTCTGTTGCATCCAGTACATCAGTAGCAGTGGTGTATCTGTAAATGTGCTTTCATAATCATGAGACAAATTACGTCCGTACAGAATCGGAGTATGCTGATAAACGAGCGCTGATGAAGAGGCAGGACTGATCCAGTGAAATTCACACTGCTCCAAATAAACAAGATTCACTTTGGAAGGTGATTCTTGCTCACGAAACTCTAATTCGATCTCATACGTACCTGCTTCTAATTGCCCAATCAGGCGAGTATATACAAAAGACTCTTTGCCATAAAACAAAATCAAATCTTGATTATACTGTTGATTCACATATATACGAACCATTGCAGATTCATGATTCTTCTGTTGCCAGTGACTATTACTCATTGCTTTCAAATGAAGTTCTACGAATCCTTTGGCAGTCACTTCGCATTGCATATAACAACGTTGTGAACGTTCTAATGATGTATTCAGTTGTATAGTACTGATAACGGTAGAGTGGCTTTGAGTGTTATTCATCACGATTATCCCTCTTTCCCCATCGTTCGAATATAGAAATACCCCATGACAGAACATAGTAAGAACATCAACACAGCCATAGCACTTGCTGTATGTGTCTCCTGATAATTAGAAAAGACTTGTTGCATCGCTACACCTAATACTTGAGGTGAATTAGCTCCGATTAGAAAAGGAGCAGTAAAGCTTCCGATCACACCCATAAAAATAAACGTGATAGCTACCCACATCGTTTTGTATGAAAGGGGTAATACAAAGCGGAAAAATAATTGCCCTATATTCGCTCCAGCATCACGCGCGCTTTCGATTACCGAGTTAGGGACTGCCGCCAGAGCAGAACTAAGCAACATTGTAGCAAATGGAATATTGAACCACAGGTTGGCAAGCACTAAACCGTTATAATCATAGATAATTTGGGGAAAAGTATCGATTCCGATCAACAACAGTAGCCGTGACAACCAACCATGATTACCATACATCGTGATCAAACCGTAAGTCGCAATAACACCGGGTACGAACATCGGAATAAAGTACAATCGGTTAATCCATTTCACAACCCAACCATGACCAAAACGTAAATAGACAGCTAAAGAGTAACTAATCACTAACGATAATAAAGTAGACACAATCGTTACATTTAGGGTATATATAATATTTTTACGCATCGTCGGTTCAGTGAATAAACGAATATAATTGGCTAATCCGAATCCACTACCATTTTCATCAATTAGACTTTCTCGAATAGCATATACAATAGGCACAATCACGACAAAAAACAAAATAAGAAAGGAAGGGATGACTAGAGCAAGCCCTAGTATCCCTTTTTTCACACTAGCATTCATCATCATTGACCAGCGACATCTGTCTGCCAGCGTTTG
Source organism: Paenibacillus sp. PK4536 (assembly GCF_028594455.2). Taxonomy (NCBI): domain Bacteria; kingdom Bacillati; phylum Bacillota; class Bacilli; order Caryophanales; family Paenibacillaceae; genus Paenibacillus; species Paenibacillus sp. PK4536. The sequence continues at coordinate 3,232,883 of NZ_CP126313.1, read as the reverse complement.
TAAATCTCTTGTTGAAGATCTCCACCGTTAAATTGGCGGTATGAAGCGGAGACACTTGCAAATTTATCTTGTAATTCTTTAGACATCAGATCCCATTTGATTCCCGGGTATCCATACATTTTGTTTACTACAATCGTTTGTGCTTCTGGTGTCAGGACATAATCAAGCAATTTTTGAGCAGCTTCTTTTTTAGTCGACATTTCGGGAACCATTAAGTAAGAAGGGCCACCTGTAAAAGCAGGGCTAATCTGCGTCAGCTTAGTCGTGTCAGGTAGTAATTGCTTGCTAGTCTGTTCAAGCGCCATATCTGACCATGCAGGAACCATATCAACTTCACCGTTAGCGAGTAAATCTAGAGTCCCTTGATTCTTTTTCGGATAGACTCCTTGTTGATACATAGAAGGTCCTAGTTCTTTCAATAAGTTAAATCCTTGATCCCATTTCTGGGCGATAGCAGGATCACTACTGTTCATATCTTCAGCAGGCAAAAAGTTATAGATCGCTGTAGTTACAAATGAACTACCTGCTCCACCTGTAGATGGATCGTTATAGGCAAATTTACCAGGATGTTGACGAATCCAATCGTATAGCTCGTCTGCTGTTTTGGGAGGATTAGGTACATTTTGACTGTTATACGCCAGTACGACAGAAGAAGCACGGTAAGGCACAGCCATATCATCTACTTGTTTAAGTACACTAGCATCAATATTGTTGAGATTAGGCACACCTGTTGTATCCAGTTTCGCCCAGATTCCATTTTTGTTGCCTTTTGAGATATCATCCAAGCTACCTTCATACAAATCAACATCCACATTGGCTTGTCCACTTTGCTTGGCAGCTAACAATCGATCCAGTGCTGATTGTCCACCTGTACCTGAAGGAAGATAGACCAATTTTACTTTGATCGTTGGATTGGCTTGTTCAAAAGCTGGAATCAACGTTTCCCATAACTCTTTTACATTGAGAGAACCACCGGTATATAATGAAATTTCTGTCGATGGTGTAGAAGAATTACTGCTTGCACTTGCTGCTTCTGTAGCTGATTTGCCACCGCATCCTGCCAACCCCATTGCTAGACATAATCCAAGAATCAATAGCATACTCATTTTAGCTTTGTTAAACACAAGAACATCCTCCTTTAAAATAACTGCTTTTAAAATGATTTAAGCGTGAGCTTCTTGTCTTGGTGCTACTTCGGATACACTGATGGCTGGAAAAACATTCATTTTATGAAACATCAGTGAGATGGATTGACCTGGATGTAAGGTAGCTGCTTGTTCGCGAGGCACAAATACTTTTAACGTTTCTTCTTCATAATTGACTGATATTTCTGCATAATGACCGAGTACCATCACCTGACGAATCTGACCTTCTAAGCCCCCTGCTTGCGCTGACAGATAAATGTCTTCTGGACGGACAGCAACGATACAATCTCCAATCGGTAATGCTACATTGGGATTCGGTACACGTAATTCACCGACTGTAATATGCTGTCCATCACTCACCCCCTTCAATACATTGATACGACCGATAAAGCTAGCTACAAATAACGATTGCGGAGCATCATAGATCTCTTGTGGTGTCGATAACTGTTCAATCTGCCCGCCATGCATCACTACAATTCGATCTGAGATCGACAAGGCTTCTTCCTGATCATGCGTGACAAATACCATCGTCATCTCTGTTAATGTCTGGATATCACGCAATTCTTCACGCATCTCCATCCGTAGCTTGGCATCCAATGCTGAAAAGGGCTCGTCTAGCAATAACACATCGGGCTTTAACAATAAAGCTCTAGCCAAAGCGACTCGTTGCTGTTGTCCACCAGATAATTGGGTAGGGTTTTTGCTTGCTGCGCTACTGAGTTGTACCAATTCCAACGCCGCTGTTACTTCACGTTCAATATCGGGCTTTTTATATTTGCGAATTTTGAGACCAAATGCTAGATTTTCATACACCGTCATATGCGGCCATAAGTTATAGCTTTGGAATACCATCGCTGTCGGTCTTTTTTCAGGAGGCAAATTCAATACACTATTTCCACGAATCAAAATATCTCCATGATCCGGTTCTAAAAATCCGCCGATCGAACGCAAAACAGTTGTTTTACCGCATCCGGAAGGGCCGAGCAATGTCACCATTTCGCCTTTGGCGATATCTAGCGAAATATTTCTCACACCATCGCCTGTTTTGAATACTTTGCTCAAATTCCGAATCGATAATTGCGACTCTACTGTTGTATTCATAGCTCCTCCTGCTCTCTATGTCTTATTTCATTTAGAACATGTATCAAATCGATTATTTCACTTGAAATCCACCGGATAACACATCAGCACTTACAAACTTACGTGCCGCCACTAGCAAGATCACTGTAGGTAATGTCAGAATGACTGAAAACACAGCACCTGTTGTATTGGGATAATCTGCAATAATCGAATACATAATAATCGGCATTGTTTTAAAATCAGGAATCCCGACTAGCAGTGTTCCTTGCGCTTCATCCAGGGAAGCAAGAAAAGTGAAAATGGAAGCGACCATAATACCCGGGAAAGCCATCGGAAACGTAATTTTCCAAAATACTCGAAGTGGTCCTGCTCCAACATCACGTGCTGATTCTTCTTGCGCTTGATGTACACTGCGAAAAGCAGAAGCCGGAATCCATGTCATATACATCAATGTGTTGACCATATGAATGAGCACAATCCCAACAAAGGTGTTCATTAGCCCGAATTTGTAAAATAGAACTGCAATCGATACGTAAAGCCCCATTTTGGGAAACGCATGTGTCAGTAAAAAAGAAAACAAAAACCATTTACTCAGCGGAAATGAAATACGAGCAAATGCATACGCCGCAGGCACACATACAATGATCGAACATACGGTAACGACAGTGGCGATCAAAAAGGAAAGAGAGATCGACTGCAATACATCATCTTGACTCAAAACAAATTGCCACCATTGCAATGACCAGCTTTGCGGTAAAGCCGCAGGATACTGCCATTTTCCAGATACCGCTAGAATCAATAGATTGAGCAGCGGCCCTAGAAAGAAAACAACGAACACAATCAACAGTAAAAACTCTACTACTTTGCGTTTACCTAACGCCTGTACATACCACTTCATAATTCATTCCTTTCTCCACCCGATCTGCACATATGTAATCTGTCAAAACGATCATGACTATAAGCGTTAGTACTCCAAGTTGTTTAGACGTCTACATCACTAACACTTCTGAGTATAAGAACCTTTTATCTTCGCAAAATATGTCGAAATATAGGTTTTGGTAAAGGTTGAAAATAATCTGTTTATAGATTTAATATGTAACAAACAAAATAGGATGGGCTTTTACTTTGTAGGTTTACAGTTTATATAGTAGGTAAATTCAAAGTAGATGCTTATGTATGTAAATCTCATTTAAATCTGTAGACATGCTAAAAAGACCTTTAACGATTGCAATCAATCTGCATGCATTAAAAGCCTCAATCATAATTCATATAAATCAATCCATTTTAAAGCGATTGATTTTGGTATAATGGAGAATCTGTATTTTAAAGATATGGAATGTACAGAAAAAATTGAAGTTGGTGTAGACACTGGAGGATGGAAATTGTTAGTATCTCGGATGGATTTGAACGATTATATTGCAAAGTATGTCAATTATTTATTGATCGAAAAAAATTTATCACCAAAATCGATCAAAGCGTATCAATCTGATTTGAACATGTTCAATGATTGGTTAGTAGAGAATCAGATTGAAACTGTCACTGAAGCCGAAATCTATTTGTATTTCAATACATTGAGTCACTTGAATCTATTAAAAGATTCTACCATCAAACGGAAATACATATCCTTTAAAGGATTTTTCTTATTTTTAGCTCAAAAACATTGGATCGATCAATCTCCATTAATTCATTTCGGTAAGCGATTTAAAACAGCAAAACGTATTCCTAAAACGTTACCGACCAATGAAATCAAACGTTTATTATCTGCTCCAGAACATGATCGAAATCGCCTCAAAACCGCATTCAGTACTCGATTAAGTATCCGCAATGATGCCATTATCGACTTACTCTTTTCAACAGGTATTCGTATCGGGGAATTAGTACAGATTCGCCTAAAAGATCTCGATCTACGCAATCGAGTGGTTGTGATATTTGGCAAAGGACGTAAAGAACGTCTACTTTATCTATCTAGCAAAGAACTGATTGATAAGATCCAAGACTGGCTTAAAGTAAGAGACGCTTTTGATCCAAAAGATGACTGCTTATTTTTAAATAAGTATGGAAATGGCTTATCGATCTACGGTATTGAAGATATTTTTTGTAAATATAAAGAAATGGCAAAAATCAATCAAAGTGCCACACCCCACTATCTCCGTCATTCTTTTGCTACTCAATTGTTAGAAAACGGAGCAGATTTGAGAGCTGTTCAAGAAATCTTGGGACATTCTAGTGTGAGTACAACCGAGATTTATACAGAGGTATCCGTCAAAAGAAAGCGCGCTGTATTAACAAAATTCAATCCTAGAAATCGATTAGAGACCTCCAAATAACTATGAATTATTTGGAGGTCTTTTAATGTGTGAAATAAATTAAATTCCATGATTACATAGCAAAAGGAGAAATTTATGATATTTTTTTGTTTTTCAAGCAAGGATCGCCATAATATAGTAGAAGCCATCCTATACCATATTAGAAATTACCGAATTCCTGTATGGTATGATCGAGATCAGATGCTTCTAGGTGACGAACGCAATTATAAAAATTTTGTGGAAGGAGTCGAAGCATCTTCATATGGAATCATAATTTTAAGTCCGAATTCGATTCAGTCTTATTGTGCCAATGAAGAAATCGATTTAATGTATGAACAATATTTAAAAGGTAATATGCATGTTTTTCCTATATTCTTTAATCTTTCTGCAAGTGAAATTCCTCCAAAATACGATTGGTTAAAAAATTTAGTTTATAAAGAAATTACTCCCTCTATTGATGTTCGTTCAACCTGCAACCATATTATTTGTAAATTTCTTTCGGATGATTTGAGCAAGCATGAAAGTCGCAACTTTCATGCTTTAGAGAAAAGGATGAAAAAAAGAGAATGTGATCCTTATATTTTAATCTTACTCCGATCTTATTTGGAATTAGATGAAAAAAACTTCAATTCTCGAATAGCTTTACTATATGCTGGCTGTTCTTATATAGAATGTAATTACGATTTAAGTAACGCCCCTGCTTATTATACAGCTGGGTTCAAAAAGTTATTTAACGAAACAAAACTTTCACTAGAAGTAGACTTAAGAGACATACTAATGATCGAGAGCCTTTTCTTATTATTAGTTAGCACGTTTGTTCTCGGCAACCTCGTTAAGGATGTGTAAAATAATATTGGCTATTTTTTCAGGATCTTTCTCTGTCATTAGTTCATTTATTGTTTGTGAAAGATAAGGAAATTCATTAATATTCTTCTTAACTTCTTTCCAAATCACTTCTGCTTCGTATCCAGTACTTCCAACAGGAATAATCGTCATATTGCGTTCTTTTGCAAGTAAAAATTCCTGATAAACACCTTCACTGTAATGTCCTGTTTTTTCAATAGAACCTTGTTCTGTAGTTTTCTTACTTTGACCAAATAAGAAGATAGCGGCACTACAATCATGTAACATGCTGATTCTATATTCTTGTTTTTTCTCTTGTGAAAGATCTTTATGAAAAGGAAAAGGTCTCATTGAAAGATATTTCTCCTTATTTTGAAAACCTTTTTCCGCCAAATATTGATAAGAGTATCCAGTGATTAGAGTGCCTAACCGTTTTCCTACTCCTGTAGATATTCTATAATCTTTTCCAAGTAATGAAGTAACCAAAGCTTGCGATAATTGATCTGATTGGGTCACTACCTCATTTTTGACTTTGTCATATGCACCAGATATAAAAACCTTTTTTTCCCTAATTCTAGCATTTAATTTTTTTAAAAGAGGAATGATACTATCTTTTGTTATGCAAATAGCTTGAATATTATATCTTTGTTTGAGATCGTCTACCATATGCTCAAATTCAATCGTTGTTTCTTGATTTACTAGCATGATGGCATAATGCGTATTTCCTACTCCTCCAAGTAAATGATTTATTGAACTAAGGCAATCGAGAACAAGGGAATCTGTAAAGCTATAACCAACAAAAAGAAAAGTATTTGAAATTAATTCTTTTTTCAAAAATGTTAAAAATAAAGTATGACTATTTGAATAGTGATCATAGTCCTTCTTAGTTAATATCATTTTTTCTAAGTCAGAAATATCACCATTAAGCTTATAAACATTCACTTTTTCGTTTCGATCAATATTGACTAAGTTTTTTTCATTATGTATAACATTACGAGGAATAAATCGACGATCCAATTCTTGTTCAATTAAAGGATCATAATTCGTTGTCCAAATATTATTGAAATTCACATCAATTAATTCACTTAAAATTTCATTTCCAGGTTTGAATTTATTGATCTGCTCATTAATTTTTTTTCTTAATTGCGGCTCTGTATATTTATTAGCATAATATTGCGCGACTTTATATAAATCTGTATTTTCTGTAAGTTTTATTTCTAATTCGGCGGCTAAAGATTCAAATAAATATCCCCAAGTCGAATGTCCAGAATTTCGGGATACACCAGATCCAGCAAATAAAGAAGACATTTTGTTTATTGATTGTGTAGCTAAATCATCTAAAAAATGATTTAATTCTCGTTCAGTTTTTTCAATTAAACGCTTAGTAACTGGATTATTTTCTAATTCCATTAGTAGTTCCTCCAAATTTTATCAAAAATTTATTTCACACATTAAAAGACCTCCAAATAATTCATAGTTATTTGGTGTTTATTTCATTTTAATGTTCAACCCATTTAATTGTAAAATAAGGTGCAATCTAACAAACAAGACTATAGTACCACATCTTATTTTCAAAAAATAGTAATTTCTTCATTTAAAACAAAAAAAGACCTTTTTTAGAAGGTCTTTAGTTCCAATTTTTGATGCTAATTTAATTTTTATTATCCCAATACTACTTCTTAACTTTCTGCCAAATGTCTTCCAACTCATTCAACTCATTAATCACATGCCACGGTTCTATCCCTAACTGCTGATCCCACTCAAAACTTCGTCGCAGGAAAATGCCTCTCATCCCTGATTGAGAAGCTCCCCAGATATCATTCGTAGGATGATCGCCTACAAATACCGTTTCTTCCCCCGTCGTGCCTAACTTTTCCAGTATCATCTCGTAAATCTTCGGATCTGGCTTTTTGATCCCTGCTTCACCTGAAGTAAGAATTACATCGAAATAAGATTCCAATTCCAAGTGTTCTACTTTGCCGTATTGTATTTCATGGTGTCCATTCGTTAATATGCCTAATTTGTATCCTTGAGCCTGACATGCGTGGATCGCTTCAAGGGCATGATTCATAAGACGGGCTTCTTTCATATAATGTTCTTTATAGTACGCAAATAATTGATCTGCATTCGGTCTTTCTAACCAGGGCAAACGCTCAACTAATTCTTCAAAAAAACCTTGTTTTTCCCGGTAGCCGTCTGCATCAGTAATCCGCATATACCCTACAATATCTCTGGCTTTCTGTTCATCGACATGACCCAAGTAATCTGCAACGAATTTTTGTGAAAAAGTTCGAAACGTATGATCTCGATCCATTAATGTATTGTCCAAATCAAAAATAACTGCACTAATCTCCATGATCTCTCTCACTCCTATATGTAATCTCTATACATCATTTACTAAAAGTATAGCAGATTGTGTCAGTGCTTGAACTGTACCTTAAGCAAATGCAACAAAAAACCCGCTTAGATATCAGCGGGTTTTTATCAATATACAGTGTGCAGAGAATCTACTCTCTTTGATCTGTGAATGTTCCTAGTTAAACTTCATTATAAATTACAACAATACGTAAGAACGATCTTCCTGTGCTTTGACATCGGGTAACGCTACAGGCTGACGATGGGTCACCATCATTTCTTGATCGGTCATATACAATTTGAACTCAGGAAGCTCATGCAAATAATGCTGTTGATACAACATTCGAGAATCCACTTCAAAATACACAGAGTCTTCTACAATCGGTAATTTTCCAGTTTCATTCATATAATCATCTACAGCAAGCTGTACACGATCCAAATGATACGGAATAGACTTGTCTTCTTCTGCAAAAATCTCAAAAGTCTCTCGGGATAAATAGAACTTCTGATCACTCACTCCACCTAAATAACGAGCGATACGTGGCAAGTCCAAGCTGCTATCTTCTTTCATTAGTACGGTACGATTAATCCCATTACCCATTTCACGTTCAAATTGCAATACTGCACAGCGCAATTCGTCTAGTGTTACATGAACCGACGGGAACTTGTTGACGTCTTCTTTGTCTTTTCTTTTAAATAGTCCAAGTACAGACATATCGGTCTCTCCTCCCTCATTCTGGGATAACTAAGCGATCGAGTGCGAAAACGTTTTCAGATACCTCTAAAGAAAGTTGCTAACTTTTTTGTGCTTACTATCATTGTACCTCATTTAACATGAATTGATTCAATTTTTTACAAATTTGTGCGTTTTGCATCTTAAATTGTGTCTATGTGCCTAAGCAAGCTAGAATTTTATAACATATTAAGGTAGGATAAATATGGTTCTATTTTAATAACGATCTGAACGGACAAAGATCGTCTATACAGAAAAGAGATTATGGAAGGAGCTAGACCACTGTGATGGAAGATGTAATTATTATTGGTGCTGGACCTTGCGGATTATCTGCTGCAATCGAATGCACACGTTTAGGCATGAAGACATTATTGATTGAAAAGTATAATATGGTACATTCGATTTACTTATATCCAACGAATATGCAATTTTTTAGTACAGCTGAATTGTTAGAAATCGGAGATTTGCCGTTCTCTACTCCGTATGACAAGCCTTTCCGTCATGAAGCTTTAGCTTATTATCGCCGTGCAGCAGGTCATTACGATCTACGTGTACAGCCTTATACGGAAGCTTTGGAAGTACAACCACGACAAGATGGTACGTTTGAGATTCAGACAACCAATCGTCATGGCGAAGACAAAACATATAAAGCACGTAAAGTTATTATTGCTACAGGTTATTTTGATCATCCGAACTATCTAGGTATTCCGGGTGAAGAATTAGATAAAGTAACTCACTATTTCCGTGAAGCTCATCCTTATGCGGGTATGCGGGTAACTGTTATTGGCGGAAGTAATTCTGCTGTCGATGCTGCTCTTGAAATCGTACGTGTCGGTGCTCATGTCGATATGGTCTACCGTGGTAGCGATCTTTCTCAAAATATCAAATCATGGGTACGTCCTGTATTTGAAGGTCAGGTGTTGAAAGGCAATGTCACTCTTCACTTGAACTCTAAAGTCACAGAGATTACGTCGTCTCAAGTTACCATCACGCAAAATGATGGCGAAACAGCAACGATTGAGAATGATTTCGTCCTTGCTATGACAGGCTTCCATCCTGATCGTAAATTACTCACATCTGCTGGGATTGAAATGAGTGACGATATGGATAAACCGAAGTTCGATCTGGAAACGATGGAATCGAATATTCCGGGTTTGTATGTAGCTGGCGTTATCGCCTCTGGTCGTAATGCAAATGAAGTCTTTATTGAGACAGGTCGTCGTCATGGTAACAAAATTGCGAATCATATTCACAAACAACTGGCTCATTAATAAAAATTTATCCACGATAAAAAAGGTAATCATTTAAATGTAAAGGTGTCCGCTTATGCGGGCATTTTGCTATTTAAAGATGTCAAGAAAGGAGTGATCTTATCAAAATGGCTGCGATCGATACACCTGCACTGATTTTGTTAGTTCTAGCGGCGCTCGGGATTATTGGTAATAACTCAACCGTAACGATTGCTATGCTAGTCTTATTGCTTATTCGCGTATTGGGCTGGCATCAAGCCTTTCCATGGTTACAGAAATATGGCTTAACAATTGGTATTATTATTTTGACGATCGGTGTAATGACCCCACTTGCAAGTGGTAAAATTTCACTGGATACGATACTTTCTTCTTTTCTCAGCTGGAAATCACTTGCTGCGATCGGAATTGGCTTATTCGTGGCTTATCTTGGTGGACGGGGCACGATATTAATGACTAATCAACCTACTGTAGTGGCTGGATTGTTAATAGGGACACTGTTAGGCGTAGCCTTTTTCAAAGGTGTACCTGTAGGTCCATTGATTGCCGCAGGTCTATTATCTCTACTAATTGGCAAATCGTAGCCTCTATAATGACTATAACCAACCACATTCAACGATTATGCTTATCCGATAGGCTTAGGTATGATATACTTTCTAAATATGAATCGATGATAAAATGCTTATATTGAATGTGTTAGCATCATCCAGGAGGATACACCTATGTCTCAAACTTTTGTTATTGAAGCGGTTATGATCGCAATCTATGGTCAACTGCTTGATCCGGAAAAACCGGTAGAATATATTGTGCCTTACACAAGTATTATGGAGTTATATGAATTTGCGGAAAGTACTGAACCGTTAATGAATGAAGATAATGAGAATCAGTATGTCAAAACAAGAATTCAGCAATTGATTGCTTATTTTGAAGAACCCTTGAACAAAAAGAAAATTCAACGTTCTCTTCAAGTTCCATGGGCTCAAAGTTCGGCTATTTTACTCAGTGAAAAAGTCCAATTAAAAATCATTAATGCGATGGATAATGCTCACTATGGCGAATCTTTTGATCCGATTGAAACGGAAATGATTCTTTCTGCGCTAAAAAAAGAAGCACCGATGTTGACCGATCAATTTGAAATGATTCATCGAATTATTGAAGCCAAAATTCCTGTGCAAGTATACGATATCGAAGATTTCGCATTTGCTCTTGAAGGCACACCTACTGTCTAAATGGATTTAAATTATTCCAAGTAAAATACGTAAAAAAAGCTTCTTCCTCATAACAAGGAAGAAGCTTTTTTTGAATCGATGATCCAATAATACAGCGAGCCTTATTGAGATTCAGGCATGTACGCATACCGAATATCGTCTTCATGCTCAATATATTCAACATTCAGGCGATATCCGTTGATATACCACAAATCTTGATCTTCCATATAGAAATGGATATTTTCTACATCTTGCGTTAATGCCGGGCTCACTGGTGGTTCAACAGAAATGCCTAGTGAGAACCCTGGATGAATTTCACTGTTACTGCTGTATCGTGCATAAAAGCGAACAGCATCGCCTTCAGCTAGACTCAATTCTTTTTTGTACCAGCGTGCGGCTTCATCAGATACGGCTATACTCATGATTTATACCACCTCTCTTTTTTACCTTTACCCTATTTTCTATCCTATTATAACATGATATCTTTATTGCTTTTTTGATTCATTTCTTTGCAACAAAATAGCTATATATTAAAAAAATATGAAGATTTTATGAATTTTACGTTGACAATGCAAAAATTGCAGTGATACAATCAACAGCAGACAGGTACTAATTTAGAAGTTATTACCATCTGCATACTACTTTGAAGAAGAAAGGGTGAATCTCCATGGATAAAATGATGAATGTACATAACCACGCCTATGTTCCCGTAGCTTTATCACAATTAAATATCGGAGCACCCCAGCAGATGGAATCCTTCAAGTAGATTGCGTACTTTAAATCACGCTTGATCTCTATCCAACATGATAATTATTTGTCATATGGCGGTTGCTTAGCAATCGCGCTATATGATGTCCATACAAGACACGTCGTTTGCGTTTGCAGACGACGTGTCTTTTTATGTGGATTTTGACAAGTGTTCGACAGAAAGGTAGTGAGTATATGTTTGCTGTTTTTAAAAATTTAGGCTGGTTTTTCAGCCGCGAACGAAAGCGGTATTTGATCGGTATTATTTTATTGATCATTGCCGGTGTACTTGAATTAGCACCTCCTAAGTTACTAGGCAGTGCGATTGATGAGATTTCAGGCGGTACGATTACCGTGTCTTCATTGGTTTATTATATTTCCGTCACATTAGCTATTCTGGTTGTGATCTATGGAATTACGTATGTATGGATGCATAGTCTATTCGGTGGATCAAATCTGGTAGAACGTCTATTACGTACTCGCTTTATGGCTCATTTGCTACGTATGACTCCGCCCTTTTTTGAACGAAATCGTACAGGTGACTTGATGGCTCGTGCCACCAATGATCTACGTGCGGTGTCTATGACTGTAGGATTCGGCATGTTAACTCTTACCGATTCCACGTTCTTTTTATTAACGATACTGTTAGCGATGGGATTCGTAATTAGCTGGAAATTAACGATTGCGGCTATTCTTCCACTTCCTTTTATAGCACTGGCTATGGCGATTTACGGTAAAGTGGTTCATGCACGTTATACACTGGCACAGGATGCTTTCGGTGATATGAACGATCAGGTACTCGAATCGGTTGCTGGTGTACGTGTTATTCGTGCGTATGTACAAGAACGTTTTGATGAGAACCGATTTGAAAAGATCACTGACGACGTCTATCGCAAAAACTTACGAGTCGTTATGGTGGATGCGCTATTTGAACCTACAATTCGACTATTTGTGGGATTGAGTTATATTATTGCACTCGGGTACGGAATTTATCTGGTGTTCCATAATGAGTTAACACTTGGCGATCTGGTTTCTTTCAACTTGTATCTAGGAATGATGATCTGGCCGATGTTTGCGATTGGTGAATTGATCAATCTGATGCAACGTGGTAGCGCTTCGCTAGATCGTGTGAACGAAGTTCTTTATGTAAAACCTGATGTAGATGATATTACTCAACCTGTGCATGTTCCTTCCCTTCATAAAATTGAATTTAAAGATGTCACGTTCCGTTATCCTACGTCCACTGTCGATAATCTAGAGCATCTAAATCTACAGATTCGTGCAGGTGAGACTCTAGGCGTAGTCGGCAGAACGGGTAGTGGTAAATCCACGCTACTCAAACAACTGCTCTATGAATATCCTACAGGAGCAGGAAATCTTACGATTGGTGATGTACCTATTCAGGATATTGCCAAAGATCAATTACACGGTTGGATCGGTTATGTTCCGCAAGAACAAATCCTTTTCTCTCGTAGTGTGCGTGAAAATATTCGCTTCGGTAAATCAGACGCTACCGATGATGAAGTGTTGAATGCGATTCATACAGCAGCTTTTGATAAAGATCTGCATACGCTTTCTGATGGTCTAGATACGATTGTGGGTGAACGTGGCGTGGCTTTATCAGGCGGTCAAAAACAACGTGTATCGCTTGCTCGTGCATTTATCTCTGAACCTGAAGTACTGATTCTCGATGATGCTTTATCCGCTGTCGATGCTCGTACAGAAACTAGAATTATTGAAAATATTCGTACCAAACGTGCAGGTAAAACGACATTGATCGCTACCCATCGCCTTTCAGCGGTAGAACATGCAGATCATATCGTCGTACTGGATCGCGGAAAAATTATTGAAGAAGGAACCCATGCTGAATTGCTACAGTCGGATGGCTGGTATCGTGAGCAATATGAACGTCAGCAATTGGCGGATTCCTTAGAGGGGTAGGTGTCTGCATTGGAGACTCAAGATTACAACGAGCAACCGACAACAAAGCTCGATAACAAAACCATTACCAAAAGGCTTTACCAATATGCGTTACGCTCGAAAAAAACTTTTATTATAGCATTGGTCATGTTAGCGATCGGTGTAGGGGCTGAACTTGCAGGTCCCTTTATCGCTAAAAATATTATTGATAATCATTTATTCGCAATTGAACAACCTTTTTATCAGACTTCTTCCAGTACGAATGCTGTACTGTATAACGGCAACTATTACAAACGTGAAGGTTTCTGGACAGAAGGCGAAACTAAAGGAGCACAGGCTCATGTGATCCAGAGTGGAACCAGTTTTTATTTTGTCGAAGGTTCTGTACCTTCAACGAAAGGTGAACGAACATTTACAGATGGGGTATTAACGATTCAAAATAATCAAAGTACAGCCTCTTATCCAGCTGTTCCTTTGACAGCTAACAAATTATTTTCGTTTTATCAACCTGAATTGCCGGGTATTTATAAGCTAATTGGCTGGTACTTTGTATTCTTGTTGATCACGATTATTATGGAATTTGGGAAAACGTACTGGCTCCAATCGTCGGCCAACAAAGTCATTCAGCAATTACGCTTAGACTTGTATGCTCATATTCAGCGATTGCCAATTCCTTTTTTCGATAATCTGCCAGCAGGTAAAGTAGTATCCCGGATTACGAATGATACTGAAGCTGTCAAAGATTTATTTGTCGCTGTACTAGCTAACTTTAGTTCAGGGATTGTCTATATGATTGGTGTCTATATCGCACTCTTTTTACTAGACTGGCGTCTGGGTATGATTTGTTTGTTTGTAATCCCTCTACTCGTTCTATGGATCGTACTTTATCGTAAAATAGCAACCAAATATAATACGATTATTCGTTCCAGACTGAGTGAAATTAATGCTATTATCAATGAATCAATTCAAGGAATGTCGATTATTCGTGTATTCCGTAAGCAACGTCAGACTCAAGAAGAATTTGAGAATTTGAATAACGATTACCTGTTCTATCAGAATAAAATGTTAAATCTAAATGCGTTTACTTCCCATAATCTAGTTAACGTTTTGCGCAGTCTTACTTTTGCGATTGTGTTATGGTATTTCGGTGCTTCTGCATTAGGCGGAGTCGAAGGTGTCATTTCATTAGGAGTACTGTACGCTTTTGTCGATGTATTAGGAAGATTGTTCCAACCGGTTACAGGCATGGTCAATCAATTAGCTGCACTCGATTTATCTATGGTATCCGCAGGACGTGTATTCGAGTTAATGGATGAAAAAGGCGAGCAAGTGACCGATGGTGCTATGCCTCGTTATCAAGGGAATGTAGAATTTAAAGACGTAACTTTTGCTTACAAAAAAGATCCTGTACTCAAACACATTAGCTTTGAAGCGAAGCAAGGTCAGACTGTAGCCCTGGTCGGTCATACCGGTTCTGGTAAAAGTTCGATCATTAACCTGCTCTTCCGCTTCTATGATCCACAGCAAGGCACGATTACAATCGATGGTCAAAATGTTCAACAATTGCCGAAACAATGGTTACGCCAGCATATGGGCATCGTGCTTCAAGATCCTTATCTATTTACAGGAACGATTGCTTCTAATGTCAATTTGGAAAATGAACAGATCTCGCGTGAACGTATCGAACAAGCTTTACGTGATGTCGGTGCAGAACAGATTCTGTCTGATCTTCCTAAAGGCTATGATGAACCTGTTATGGAAAAAGGAAGTACACTCTCTGCGGGGCAACGTCAATTGATCTCATTTGCTAGAGCACTTGCTTTTGATCCAGCGATTCTTATTCTGGATGAAGCAACAGCGAATATTGATACAGAGACAGAAGCATTGATTCAATCCGCTTTGGATGTTTTGAAAAAAGGACGTACCACTTTCATTATCGCTCACCGTTTATCTACGATTCGCAGTGCAGATCAGATTCTCGTCTTGCATCGTGGTGAAATTGTAGAACGTGGTAGTCATGATGAATTAATGGAAATAGATGGACGTTATCGTCAGATGTACCGGATGCAAGTCGGTTCCGGTTCCAATATGGTCGCTGATGGTACCGAGTCTGCGAAAGACAAAGAAGTTCAAGTCCCTGCTCATCTTGCTGGACGCACAACATAAAAAAGAAGCCTGCATGATCCAGATCAATGGATTATGCAGGCTTCTTTTTTACTAATTTATTTCAAATTTTACAATGAGAACGCTTTTGTTTTTTCTAATAAGCGACTGGTCATTGTGCTTAATTCATCAGAAGATGAAGAAATTTCTTCCATAATAGCCGTTTCTTCGTGAGTTGCCATGGAAATTTGTTTGGCTCCCTCATAAAAGGTATCTGCCATTTGACGAATCGTATGCACATTCTGATACGTGAGTTCTACACGATCTGTTTGTTCTGTAATAGAGTCTTCCATCAATTGAACCGCAGACATAAACTCATACACTACACTTGAAAATTCGATCAGTGTAGACTCTACTTTATGCGTGTTGGAGGTTTCATTTTGTACCAATTCATTTTGATTATGAATCAACTGCACCGTTTCATGAATCTGAGCTTGTACCGCCATAATCAGACTATGAATTTTCTGTGCTGAATCGTTACTTTGTTCTGCCAATTTACGAATCTCTGTAGCAACGACAGCAAATCCTGCTCCATGTTCCCCAGCATGAGCCGCTTCGATAGAAGCATTTAACGCTAGCAAATGAGTCTGCTCTGCTAATTCTTTGACTGTTCCTGTAACAGCACCGATATCAGAAGCTTGATGATCTAACAGACGTACCGTTTGTTCCGCTTGTGTCTGAGATTCGGATAATGTGCTCATGCCTGATTTGAGTGATAAAAAGATATTTTTGGTCGCTTCTACTGATTGTTCCATATTACCAGACAAGGCACGCATATGAGACGACTTTTCTTTCATTTCTTGAAAAGATTCCAACATCTGTTCTGCGGTCTGTAGTGAAGACTCTGAAGATTCACGTTGCTTGCCTACACCACGGTAAATATCATCTGCTACTGTTGCCATAGACTCAATCTGACTGGTCGCTTCGGTAATCGAATGACTGAGATTTTCGGCATTATGAGATGTGGTCGTGGTATTACTAGCAATATCGTTAATAATATCTTTAATATTGTTCACCATGACGCGAAAAGCATCATTCAATACTTTAATTTCATCTTCTTCACGACGCTCTGGGATATCTACCATCAGATCGCCTGCGGATACACGCTTGGCTGCTTTGGATAGATTAACGATTGGTTTAGTTAAAAATTTAGAAATCGCAAATCCTAATATCCCACTCCAAGTAATGCCCATCAACAATATAATAGACACATATAACCAATCACTCATTTCTGTTGCTAAATACGCTTTCAAATAGAAAATAAAAAAGGCACTTGTTCCATACGTAATAATAGATACACCGATAAAACTTAAAACTAACTTTGAACCTAATGATAATTTCATGATACACCTCATAGATCTAAGATTTGGAGTAGAAATAAATAAGGTCATATGTTGGATAATGAGTAAAGAGATGAGTTATACTTTGCTTCTACCTATACTCACTTTTGTACGATTGAGTCACTTATTAATTTAAATTTTAGCAAATAATAAGCAATATCGTTGTGACAAAAGTCATAGCAAAGTAAATTTTATGAGTCTTTCGACGCAATAAACGTTTTTGTGTCTTTTTTCATATCCTTACATATGTAACTTGCTCTCTTGCTTGCGGCAAGCTATTGTTAACTTAATGCTTTTCAAATAAAATAACTAGAGCATAATGTCTTAAAGGGGATGAATGGCCATGGAACGAACTCGACCTTGGAGCGAGCGATTCAAATTATTTTTTCTAAACAATCGGTTTGTCATTTTTTTGCTAGTATTGTTGTTAATCTCAATAAACATTTTTGTACTTTCCAAAATACCTTATGTCTTTACCCCGCTTTTCGTTTTAATTAAAACTGTAATTTTGCCTATTATTTTGAGCGGTATTCTGTTTTACTTATTTAATCCATTAGTCAATTTTCTGGAAAAACGCAAAGTAAAAAGAATATATTCCATCATTTTACTTTATCTTCTTATTATCGGTCTGATTGTATTAATTGTTAGCCTTGTCATCCCTGTGATTCAGACGCAGATTCGAGAATTAATTCGTAATATTCCATCCTTTTACGATGGTATTGTGAATCAGATTCAATACTGGTTAGGTGGAGATGTATCCAAGCAAATACAACATACGTTCAGTATCAATCCGAATGATCTGGTACAGAATTTATCGGAAAAAGGATCTTCTATTATTAACCAGACGTTTACTGGTATTGGTGGATTTTTGGGAGCTTTAACGGAAACGGTATTATCGATTGTGACCGTTCCATTTATTTTATTTTACTTACTTAAAGATGGCGCTAAATTACCGAATTTCATTATGAAATTTATTCCTGTGACTTTACGTAGTCAAACCGGTAAAGTAATGTCTGAAATGAATCATCAGATCAGTTCGTATATTCGTGGACAAATTATTGTGAGTGTATGTATCGGGATCTTACTTTATATTGGCTATCAGATTATCGGTCTTGATTATTCGTTAATTCTAGCTATTATGGCTTCTTGTACAAGTATTGTTCCTTATTTGGGACCTGCTATTGCGATTACTCCAGCATTGATAGTGGCTCTAGTGACTTCTCCATTTATGTTATTAAAAATGGTGATTGTATGGACGATTGTACAATTAATAGAAGGTAAACTCATTTCGCCACAGATCATGGGTAAATCTCTTAAAGTTCATCCGATTACAATTATCTTTGTGATTTTGACAGCAGGTAAATTATTCGGAGTGATTGGAATTTTGTTAGCTGTTCCTGGTTATGCTGTACTTAAAGTAATCGTGACTCATTTATTTGATTGGTTCAAAGTAAGCTCTAATCTATATGAAAAGAAAAAGATTACTGAACCTCCTGTTATCAAACCATAAACGGTGCATGATTATATTGTAGAAACTGTAAAATGACCTACACCCCAGAAAAAACATCATAAAAAAAGACCTGAGTCTAACTGTACATTCCTATACAGTGGCTCAGGTCTTTTTGTTTATACTTTATACTTTATGCTTTATGCTTATTGAATGGAGTTTTATTTAGCCAATTCAGGTGTATATCCCTCAGGGATCGTTGTTGTTACTTTACCTTCTGTAATCACTTGAGGATTCATTTCACCTGGAGCTGGTTTTTTCACATTGTAACTAACCACTGCACGCTTATCATCGGTTAATTGTACTTTAGTAATTTCTACTGAATAACCCGGGTTAGGAAGTTGTACAGTTAGTGTTACTGTTTGTTGATCCGCTGTCTCTGCTGGAGCAACACTTAGTTCTGGCTCATTGCCCATTTGATCATCACCCGTTTCACCTGGTGCAGGAGTAGTTGTATCATCATTTGCTTTGTTATAACGATCTACCATTTGTACACCATGGTATACCCATTCTGCGGCTTGCATACGTGTAATTTCTTTGGTAGGCATAAATGCTTTACCTACAGAGCTACGATCAATCACATTCATATTGACCAAATCTTGAATCGCTCCTGAAGCTTCTTTACTAATTTGATCTTGATCGGTAAAGACTGCAAACATTTTGGTTGTAGGATAATTACCTGTCACATTAATTGCTTCATGTAACCAGATTGCAAATTGCTCACGAGTTACTTTTTTCTCAGCATCAAATGAAGGGATCGATATATTGTTAGCTTCAGCAATACGTAAAGCGTCGGTATACCATGCTTTACGAACTAGATCATCACCCGGTTTTGTTACATCCCCTTTTAATTCAAAAGCTTTAACCAAAATCTGAATCGCTTGTGGCTGTGTAAGTGTCATATCTGGCTTGAATTGAGTAGAAGTCACGCCATTAATAACTCCTTTATCATGTAACATATTGATGATTGTTTGATTATCTTTGTCTTTCACATCGGTAAATGTAGAAGCAGCACTTGCACTTCCTGCTCCTGCAATCGCCAATGATAATGTTAATACAGCTACTGCTTTTTTCTTATGATTCCACATTTGTAATCATCCCTCCATTGAATAGGTCTACTGTCGAATAAATTGGTTTTTATTCAACCTTACAATGCCCTAGACGTATAGAAGTTCTCATTTGTTGCACATCAATTATACAGCAATCACATCTGTTCTGGCGTTTGCAGTCCAAGTAAAGTCATTAGCCTTTTCAAATAAAGTCCTGTTTGCATAGTAAGTGACATACGCTGAGCCTTCACAGACAGCGGAGCATCCACGATCCGATCTTTGTTATAAAATTGGTTAAATAACTTGGCGGTTTCTAGTGTATATCTAGCGATAATAGAAGGTTCATGTTGTGTTGCTGCTCGTTCCAATTCGTGTGTGTATCTTGATAAATGGATCAGTAAAGCCCAGCTCGCATGACTCCATTCTCTATTCATTGTATCTGTTTCCAGTTCGATTGTGGTCTGGTTATGCTGTGAAGTATTCATTGTTTGTACTTTTCGCAAAATGCTTTGGATTCTAGCATAGGTGTATTGAAGATAGGGACCTGTCTCTCCTTCAAAAGTTACAGCGTCTTTCAATGAAAAATCGATCTCATTCTGACGATTATTTTTGAGATCCCCGAAAATAATCGCACCAATACCGATCTGCTCAGCCACCTGTTCTTTATTCGGCAAATCAGGACTTTTTTCAGCAATAATTTGTGTTGCTCGTTCTACAGCTTGATCCAATACTTCTTCCAAAAAGACCACTTTTCCTTTACGGGTAGACATCTTTTTACCATCAACTTTCATTAAGCCAAATGGCACATGAATACAATCTGTTGACCATGAGTGTCCCATTTTACGAAGCACTTCAAATACCTGTTTGAAATGCAATGTCTGCTCTCCGCCGACCACATAGATCAACTGATCTGCACCCATTATTTCTTTGCGATAAATAGCAGTCGCCAGATCACGGGTCGGATAAATCGTTGTCCCATCTGATTTCAAAATCAAACATGGTGGTAATTCCTGTTCATCTAATCTCACTACCTGTGCTCCATCGCTTTCGACAAGTAATTGCTGACGCTGCAATTGCGCAATCACAGCAGGCATTTTATCGTTATAAAAGCTTTCACCAAGTACAGCATCGAACTCTACCCCTAGCCGTTGATACATTTTCTGAAGCGACTGCATACTTACGTCTACAAAATAATGCCATAGTTCTACAGCTTGAGCATCGCCTTGTTCTAATTTGCGGAACCAATCTCTTGCTTCATCATCTAACCGAGGATTCTGTTCAACTTCTTCATGAAATTGAATGTATACTCTTAACGATTCTCCTATAGGATTCAGCTTCAATTGCTCTGGATCGCCCCACCGTAAGTAAGCGGTTATTAATTTACCAAATTGTGTTCCCCAATCTCCTAAATGATTGACTCGAATCGCTTCATACCCTACGGCTTGGTAGATCCGATGCAAAGCCGCTCCTATAATGGTTGAACGCAAATGTCCTACTCCAAAAGGCTTGGCTATATTAGGCGATGACATATCGATTACAATCCGCTTACCTGCACCTATCTGAAGCTCTGTATTTTGTTGCTCTTCTAGACTGGATAATATCTCAGTTCCATAATAAGCACGATCCCAGGTCAAATTGATATAAGCACCTACAGCTTGTGCCTGAATATGAGCATCTGCTAACGGTTGTTCTATTGCTGTTATTATTTCTGTCGCAATCTGGTCAGGCGAACGTCTCCATGTTTTGGCAAAAGTATAACAAGGAAATGCCAGATCACCCATACCAATCGTTGGCGGAACTTCAAGCATTTGAATCAATTCTTCTTCAGTCATTGAGGTTACAGGTTGTAACATCGAAGCGACTTGTTGTTTGAATAAATGAGCTAATTTCATCTGTAAATTCTCCTTTACGTATATTTTAAAATTCATGTGGTTATTCATGTTGTATCTTTGCTAGATACTGGTTTGACTATGTACAAAATACAAAAAAAGCACTCATCTGCTTAAGTGAGTTATCACTTAAGAGACGAGCGCTTATAATAAGCATTCCCGCGGTACCACTCTTTGTACAGTATGTATATGTGGATACTACCATTATTGTATCTGCTCCATCATCCCATTACTGTCGCTTGATAACGATAACGGTGTCAGCCGGACTTATCTATACAGATAAATTAGATCCATGATCGTGTTCACCTTTTGAATAAGTCATTTCCCGAGTGCGGTTCACCTACGAATGTTTTACCGGCTTTCACTCTCCCGGTTCGCTGCTTAAACAGTGATCGTTATGGCTACTCTCTCGTTCATGAATGATAAATGTAAAGTTTAGATTGTATTATACATACGGTGTTAGGTTTACGCAACCTAAAAATTGCAATAAAAAACCTTCGCAAATATGCAAAGGTTCTGAAAATAGTTATGGTTATCCTTACTGTCTATGTATAAAGTAGTAGATTATACAGCTACCATCAAATCTCTACACATGTCTACACAACGACGGCAGGCTTCAATACATTCACGAGAGTGCGCATTGTCATGTTTGGAGCATTCATCAATACAAGCTTCACAGACTTTAGCACATAATTCAGCAATTTCACCAGCAAATTGGCTACCTTGACTTAGCGATTGTGCTGTAAAAGAACAGATCTCTGCACATTCACGAGTAATACGTATACAGTCACACAATTTCTCAAGATTATATTCTTTCAAATTAGCTACATACGAAAGATTACAAGCATTCATAGCCTCGACACAAGCTTCAATATGAGCATGGTATAATTTTTGATTAGTCATCATTAGTATGACCTCCGTTGAGATTGTAATAGTTATATCGAACTATTACCCCGGCTATACTCATATTGAAACTGTGTACTTACGATAATTTAGCAGCTTGCTCTTCTAATGCTAACAACTGTTCCTTTATCAACTCTTTGTCGAAATGCTCTCCAATAAAAACAGCAACATCAGGGACTGCTTTTTGTGGCGTAATCTTCATAAAGTCCATTTCACGATAAGCATATTGGAACAAAAAACGACTTGCGGTGTCGTTAAATGTTAGAATCCCTTTTGCACGATAAACTTCAGTCGGTAAAGACCGGATTACATTCTCAAAAGCTTCACTATTAATCGGGTGCTCAAAATAATGGGTATACGCCATCACATGACTATGTGAACCATGCATATGCTCGGAATGGGTATGATCATGACTGTGTTCAGTCGAAGTTGAAGTCTGTTTATTTTGCGCTAATGTTTCTTTGGCATCGACGATCGATGAAAGGTCTGTATAGATGGTACTCGGCACTTCACAGCGCACTGTCGTATGAATAGGTGCATACGCATTCCATCCACGTAGAATAGCTTCTAACTTTGTAATGGTTGTTGCATCGACACGATCACTTTTATTCAAAATCAATACAGAAGCACACCGAATCTGCTCTTGCATCAGACGATATGTTTTGCCTTTCTGCTCTTGATACAATTCCCATAGATGAGCTGCATCGACTACAGTTATCAAATTTTTCAATTCCATATGGTTGTACAATGAAGTCTCTGTAACCGCATCTAGAATTTCGATTGGATTCGCCACACCGGAAGCTTCGATAATAATCACGTCAGGCTTTTCGGTTTCCATTAAATTATATAATTCCATACTTAGATCAGCACGAATCGAACAGCAGATACATCCACTTAATAATTCAGCCATCGCCACATCTTGATCGACCATCATCCCATCCAAATTGACATCGCCGATCTCATTCATAATCACAGCAGGTGTTTTGCCAAGGGATTTCCATTCTTGAATCATATGTTGAAGCATGGTGGTTTTGCCACTGCCTAGAAATCCAGACAAAATATATACAGGTGTTGTCATTGATATCCTCCTCGTGCATGGTTCTTTGATTTATTAATTTAGGGCTACTCTTATATTATACACTGACATGGCAAGTGTTCATGATCGATCACAACCTATGTTACAATGGCAGGGATGCTTGAATGAGAATAAAGGAGTGAATAAATACCATGAGATCCGTAGATGAACATCGCGCAGAAGCACCAGATACTGTACGTTGTATGGTCATTACTGTGTCAGATACTCGCACTGAAGCAACCGATACAGGTGGACAATTATTACAGTCCCTTTTAACAGAGAATGGTTATCAGGTTATAGATTATACCATCGTTAAAGATAGCTATGTTGGTATCCGTGAATTGCTTCATGATGCCGCAGAACGTCCAGAAGTCGAAGCTATTTTGTTAACAGGTGGCACAGGGATAGCTCCGCAAGATGTAACGTTTGAAGCAGTACAAAGTCTTTTGACGAAAGAATTACCTGGTTTTGGAGAGATTTTTCGCTTTCTGAGTTTTACTGAAGATATTGGTTCAGCTGCCATTATGAGCCGTGCGATTGCAGGTACTATCGGAGGAACTGCTGTCTTTTCGATGCCCGGTTCACGAGGTGCGGTGAAGTTAGCGATGGAACGCATTATTATTCCTGAATTGGGACATGTGATGCGAGAAATTTATAAAAAATAATGGAATAGATTCTATAGGATCATATGCCAACACAGAAGCATAAATGATCTCCCATCCTAGATGGCATACACTATCGATATCATGCCATAGCAAAAAAGCACACTGCCGCTTATCGATGCAGTGTGCTTTTTGATTTTTACTTTATACCTAATGTGATCAGATGAAATACACCTCAGGATGTAACTTTAATCAACTGACGACCGACTGCTTTACCTGCTAGAATCGTTTCTAACGCTTGTGGTATTTGTTCTAGCGTATATTCTGTAACCGCTTGATGAATAGCTGTAGTTGGTTTCCAATCGCTTGCTAGGTGCTTCCAGACTCTTTGTCTGATCTCAATAGGGCAAAATACAGAATCAATGCCGATCAGATGTGCTCCACGTAGAATAAAGGGAAAGACTGAACTTTCAAAATCGTTACCTGCTGTCATACCCGATACAGCCACTACACCACGATATTTTAATGATTTCAGCCGTTCTCCTAGCCCTTTACCACCTGTAGGGTCGATAATACCTGCCCAAGTGGATTTACCTAATGGACCGTCTACTTTCTGCTCCGCTTCTTCTCTTGAAATGATTTGAGACGCTCCCAGTGTGGTTAACCAGTCCTTTTGATCGGCTTTGCCACTTGCTGCATAGACTTCATATCCTAATGCACTCAAGATCGAAATAGCTATGGTTCCCACACCACCTGTAGATCCTGTGACAAGGATCGGACCGTCTTCAGGTTTGATTCCATGTTGAATTAACGCATCTACAGACATTCCAGCCGTAAATCCAGCCGTACCAATAATCATTGCTTCTTTAGCACTTAGTCCTTGAGGTAGCTTAATCAACCATTCGGCAGGCACGCGAGCATACTCACTGTACCCTCCATAATGACTGACACCCAGCTTATATCCAGTACATAGCACTTGATCGCCTACTTGAAACTGCTCATCGCTTGACTCTACTACTTCTCCTGCCAAATCTATCCCCGGCACAAACGGGTACTGCTTCACAATCTTGCCTTCTGCTATACTTGCCAGTCCATCTTTATAATTGACATCTGAATACGATACTTTAATGGTGACAGATCCTTCAGGTAATTGATGAAGTTGTAATTGTTGAACCTCACCGGTTACTTTTTGATCTGACTGTTCTAATACAAACGCACGAAATGTCTGTTCCATCTAACTCATCCTTTCTATCTTTCCTTCTTTATCATAAGGATTCCTTCAAAGCCTGACAGCGATAAATGCTACATTCTGTTCACTGTACTCTCTTACGTAATATAACCAAAAAACCCACCTTTATAAAAAAGGCAGGTTCAGATTCTGGTTTAGTACTGATTAAAGTTCTTCTTCCGGTAAATATTGTGCAATCAATTTCTGCTTCATTTCCCAAGCTTTGACGCTCACATTTACACGATAAATCTCAGGATTTAATTTACGCAAATATTCTGGCCAGAATTCATCCAGTTGACTCACATGATACGCCCGGATCTCTTCCAAATTAGGCATCGTATAGACTTGCTTACCTTCGATAAAAATAGGTTCCAACATAGGAACAGCTTTATAGTCAGATACATATTTACGAATATAAGGATGCGCTGGATTAAACAATTTAAGACGTTTGCCTTCAAGCGGCTCTTTTTCATCTGGGAAACAGATATAGTCCGCAATAGCTTTACCATTGGTTGGATTGATAATGCGGTAGACTTCTTTCGTTCCCGGTGTCGATACTTTTTCGGGATTAGCCGAGATTTTGATTGTAGGTACCATTTCGCCATCAATCTCGCACTCGACTAATTTGTATACGCCACCCAAAGAAGGTTGATCTGATGCTGTGATTAACTGTGTTCCTACGCCCCATGTATCAATTCGTGCCCCTTGCGCTTTTAGATCCAAGATTGTATTTTCATCGAGATCGTTAGAAGCAACGATTTTGACGTAAGATAATCCTGCATCATCTAACATTTTGCGAGCTTGAATCGACAAATATGCAAGGTCACCACTATCCAGACGAATAGCAATCATCTTTTTGCCACGAGCTTCTAAGTCTTTGGCGGTCTTAATCGCATGAGGTACACCGCTACCTAACGTATCAAATGTATCGACTAGCAAAGTGACTCCATCTGGCATCGCATTCGCATAACGATCAAAAGCTTCTTGTTCATTACCGAAACTTTGTACCCAAGCATGAGCATGTGTACCTTTGGTAGGAATACCGAATCTAGCCCCTGCTAACATATTTGAAGTCGCATGGAAGCCTGCGATATAAGCCGCTCTAGCTCCCCAGATCGCCGCATCGGCTTCTTGAGCACGTCTTGTACCAAACTCTAGCAACGTATCCGTACCGCCCACCTGCTTGATCCGTGAAGCTTTGGTGGCAATTAGCGTCTGATAGTTCATAAAGTTAAGCAAAGCTGTCTCTACCAACTGTGCTTCAATAATCGAACCTTCTACACGAATCAATGGCTCATCTGCAAAAACAACGGCTCCTTCTTTCATCGAAAACAAATTGCCATGAAAACGGAACTGGCGCAATTCTTCTAAAAACTTCGCGTCATAGTTCTCTTCCTGTTCTGCCAGATAAGCAATATCTTCTTCTCGAAAACTCAAGTTGGTTATATAATTCACAATCCGTTCCAGACCTGCAAAGACGGCATATCCGTTACCGAAAGGAAGTCTGCGGAAATAAGCTTCAAATACTGCTTTCTTATGATGTGTACCGTTAATCCAATGAGCATACATCATATTGATCTGATACTTATCTGTATGTAAAGCCAGTCCCATTTCGTTCATCACCATGTCACCTCTTCATTGTTGATCATGCTAAAGCAATTCTGCTTGCACGTCTTTCTGCTGCACAAGCAGAATTGTGAATCATTGCACATTAATAACTATGAATAAGTTGTGCACCTATACTTTTCTCAAAATGATCGATTGCCCATACATGACCTTGTGCATTAAAGCTTGCTATTGCATCGGTATGAATCACTAATTTGAACCCTTTATTGTAAGCATCTACAGCTGTATGCAGTACACAGATATCGGTACATACGCCAATGAGATGCAATTCAGTTATTCCACGTTCACGCAATTTCAATTCAAGATCGGTTCCGGCAAACGCGCTGTATCTCGTTTTATCCATCCAGACGATCTGCTGTTGATGTTCTGCATAGACTTCACTTAACCGACCATACAATTCTCGTCCAGCTGTACCACGAATATTATGTGGTGGAAAAAGAGTGGTCTCTGGATGGTACGCATCATTCGGTTCATGCATATCAACAGCCATCACTACATAATCATGAGTACTAACAAATTTCTCTGTCAATTCAACGATACGCTGTTCAATATCGATTGCAGGTTGTCCTACAGGTAAAGCACCATCTACAAAGTCACGAGTATAATCGATCACAATAAGAGCTTTCATGATATAGACCTCCAGATATTGAAATACAAACAATCATTCAGCATATCCTTACGAATAAATCGAAAGACGAGGTACAAGACCTGTAAAACGATACAATTGTGCTGGGCGTTGAGAGTACTGATTCGAACTTAGTAAGTTCCCCTCTTCATCATGCACCTCTTCAATAATACCTTTACGGCTACGTGTTGAAGTGATTTTGCGAATAAAGTTCGGTTCTTCAAAGTCAGGTACAACCGCTTTGATCACCTGATACAATTCGCTTAACGTAAATTCAGGCGGCAAAAACTTTTTGGCAATCACTGTACTAAGCATCTGTTCTTGAATTCGCATATACGCATCACGAATAATATCATGATGATCAAATCCAAGTTCTAGCTTTTCTAATGCTTCTTCAATCGTAAATAGACCGACTTCTTCCGCATCATCAGCAGCTTGCCGTTTTTCCAACACCTGTTCTTCTACTAAAGCAAAAAACGCATGCGATATAATCCAACCACGAGGATCACGCCCGGGCTCACTATAGACACCCAAATACTCAAGATGGCGACCGTCGACTCCTGTCTCTTCTTTGAGTTCACGCTGTGCGGCTTCAAATAAAGACTCATCATCACGTGAAAATCCACCAGGCAAAGCCCATTTTCCGGCAAAAGGCCATGAGCGACGACGAATCAACATTACTTTCAGTTCACGCAAAGGTAATGTTTTGGTAAACGTCTTCCGCTCTTTTTTGGTCAAAGTAAACATGACAATATCGGCGGGTGCGCCATCGGGCGTACGATACTTTTTGACATCATACGAATGCTGTTTGCTGTTATCCGTCATCGTTATCACCACTGTTCATTTTATCTTTTTGATAATATCATTATGAATGATTCTCTAAGGCAGGTCAATCTTTATTTGCGAGTTGCGATAAATGTAGCTGTCGAGATAGCGCCTACAACGCCTTGTTCGTTAGAAACTTCAGCTTGTAAAGTTACTGTTCTTCCTGAAAGATGAAGAATTCTAGCTGTTGCGAATAATTCGCCTTCTTTCATCGACTCTACAAAATGCGTATTCATATTTGTTGTAACACAAGGTTGCCCATCTTGAATCGCCATCGACAACATCCCCATCACCTGATCCATCATCGACATCTGCACACCACCATGCACAATATGCATATGATTAAGATGTTGTGGAGTCGCCGTGAGTCCAATCGTAATATAATCTTGCTCACTTGCGATTAGACGGCACCCCAATAATCCCCAATATAGTTGTTCGCTTTTTTTTAATATTTCATCCCAATGTGTCAAAAAATGCTCCTCCTGTTCAAAACGGTTGTTACAATAACAATCCCATTTGTATCAAATCTACATACTGATGTTCAACCACTAATGCGTTTTTTTGAATCCCTTCGATACGAAAACCTAATGAACGATATAAATGTAAAGCGCGTTCATTACTGCCTTGTACATTCAATTCAAGACGATGTAAATGCCGATCTTGCGCCCAATGAATCATCGTCTGAAATAATCGTCGTCCAATCCCACGATTAGCATACTCTTGAAGTACACCTACAACAATATATACACTATGACGATTACGTGCAACTTTGCCACCAATCGCTTCCAAATATCCAATAATCTGACCTTCGTATTCAGCTAGAAAAATATTAGAATTGGCACTACGCAGTGCATAGCGAATCATCTCTCGTTGTTCGGCTTCATTCAGATTCCGTTCTCCTGGTTCAAGAAGCATAAATGTAGTCTGTTCATCTAATTTCTGCTTCATCCGAACCAAAGCCCCTGAATCTTTCATCTGCGCAATACGTACAGACACTAACATTGCTAGATAAGGTTCTTTGGTATAGGGATATACAGAAGACAGAGAGTTAGAATATGCCCATGTTTTTTGTAAAAGCACTTGATCACGGCAGACAATTCCATTTTCGATAATCGGTTGCTGGTAATGTCTAATAAAATGATCATGCTCGATTCGTATCATGCGAAAACCATGTTTTTGATAAAAAGCAAGTGCTCCTAGACTCGAATTACCTGTAGCCACAGTAACCACTTGAGCTTTGTACTGTTTTAACTGCTGTAATACTTCATCTAGTAATTTGCTACCAATCCCTTGTGTCTCATAATCTACTTCTACCGCAATGTTCATAATTTCCCATTCTTGTGCTGCACGTTGAAGCACTCCACAGACGCCTACGATATGATTCGCTATTTCTGCGGTCCACCAACGACAATAGGCTTTGTAGTGTTCTATAGCTTCTAGATCAGGATCAGCAAGCATTAACAAGGTAATCGGTATACTTTCGTGATTGGATTGAGCACGGATTAACACAGAATCATAACTATAATCAGAAGATTCCATGACCATTCACTTCTTTCTGCATGTAGAATCAAGAGCAATGAGTGATTGTTAACAATGACTATCCACTACAACGAAAAAAGATATCGGAATACAAAAAGACGCGGCTATAGGCTCCGCGTCTTTGAATTTGTTCTAGTCATTGCAGGACGATGGAGGTGAATCCTTACCGCTCTCTACATTAATTTTCTCAGAAACGGTATCATGGATAACGGAAATAACCATTTGTAACATATCGTTAATTTCGACCTGACTTTCTTGATAATCCGATACTAAAGGAATATCATCCAGTTCTTGTTGTAACGCTGTTAATTCGCCTTCAATTCGAGCAATCATTTTTTCGTTTTTCATCGATTCAAAAGCAACCACTTCTTTTTGCTTTTTTTTGATGGTACGAATTAACTCTTCGATCCGTGGATGAGTTTGAATCATTTTTTCTGCTCTTTTGAAATGATCCACTTCTTCACTTTCCGAGATCAATGCAGCTAATTGTTTTGTTTTTGCCATAATATCTTCACGAATAAAAAGACCCTGTGTATTCAATTCAAGTGGTGCTCCGCCTGTCGTTGATTCAACATTGCGATCATGATGCTCCATCGACAATCCTCCGTTCACGTTCCAAATTTAATTAATAAGCTATAACCGGTTCTGGAACCAGATCGCCTTTGATATAGAATGTTTTATAATCAGTAATTTGTACATGTACGAATTGACCGATCATATCTGCTGAACCTTCAAAATGCACCAGTTTGTTAGAACGTGTGCGTCCTGCAAGCACAGTAGCATTATTTTTACTTTCACCTTCAACCAATACTTCAACGACTTGACCTAAGAATTTCTCACTACCGATCAAGCTATAATCTTTAATTGTTTTGTTCAAGCGTTGCAAACGTTCTTTTTTCACTTCCATCGGTACATTGTCTTCCATCACTGCAGCGGGTGTACCTTCACGTGGTGAATAGATAAAGGTAAATGCTGAATCGAATCCTACTTCACGCACAAGTGATAATGTTTCTTCGAATTGCTCATCAGTCTCCCCGGGGAACCCTACAATAATATCTGTAGTCAGCACCGCATGAGGAATCGCTGTTTTGATTCTACCCACCAAGTCTAGATACAACTCGCGTGTATATTTACGACTCATTTTCTTGAGCACTGCACTGCTACCTGATTGCACAGGCAAATGAATATGTTCGACTAGATTGCCACCTTTAGCCAGTACTTCGATCAAGCGATCATCAAAATCTCTTGGATGCGATGTTGTAAAGCGAACACGCGGAATATCAATTTTAGAGATATCATCCATTAGATCGCCAAATGTATAATTCATACCTGTCAAATCTTTGCCATAAGCATTTACATTTTGACCCAGTAGTGTAATTTCTTTAAATCCTTGACGTGCTAATTCACGCACCTCAGCAATAACATCTTGCGGAAGACGACTGCGTTCTTTACCACGTGTAAAAGGCACAATGCAATACGTACAGAATTTATCGCATCCATACATAATATTTACCCAACCACGCATACCCTGCCGCTTTTTCGGTAAATTTTCGACGATGTCTCCTTCTTTGGACCAGACTTCGACGACCATTTCTTTACTGAATAGCGATTCTTGGATCAAATAAGGCAGACGGTGAATATTATGTGTACCGAAGATCATATCTACAAATCCATGCTTTTGCATAATACGGTTAACGACGCCTTCTTCTTGCGACATACATCCGCATACACCGAGTAACAAGCCCGGGTTTTCTAGTTTCAATGTTTTGAGATGACCCAATTCACCGAATACACGATCTTCTGCATTTTCACGAATAGCACACGTATTTAACAAAATAATATCTGCTTCTTCTCGGCTTTCAGTCGCTTGGTAGCCCATTTGTTCCAGCATGCCTTTAATAGTCTCCGAATCATGCTCATTCATCTGACAACCAAATGTATAGACCAGATAATGCTTACCAATTCCGATCATACGCATGTCTTCTGGGATGCTTTCTTCGTACACGACTTGAACATCTTGTTTACCACGTTTCTTTTCTTCACGTTGATTCGGTTCAGATATAATATGGATTTCCCGACCTCGGATACGAATTTTTTTGCCAGTTTCATCTTCTGAAATCACTTTAGCATCCGAAAAATCAAAATACTTGGAATAATCCTTAATTTCTTTTGACATGCTGCCACTCCCCACTGTAAGCATCATTCTAAAGTTCTGTATGCCTCTTCCAACATCTCAAAAAAGCATTACTGCTAATTATATCATGCTTACTCTATTATAAAAAGCTGTCAAATTATACCTCATCCACCCGTATAACAGCTAATATTCTTAACTAGTTAACCAGACATTTAGCGAGCACTGACTGTACCGATCCGAATCTTAGGAGACTTCGTAGGATCGATCGCTTGTAACACTTTTAATAGATTGGCTTCAGATAAAGCGATACAGCCATCGGTAGGTCGATTGTATGCTCGCCAGATATGCATAAAGATCGCACTGCCTTTGCCTTTAATAATTGGATCGGTATTGTAATTCACAACCATACCGTATTTATACAGCGGATTATCCATTCTTTCATAGGATGCCCAGCGTTGATTGGGGTTGCCTGATTCAGTCACCTTTTGATTATAATCATTAGAACTGACATCATCGACCCAGTAATCTTGAGAAGTATGAGGTTGATAATTCACTTTCAGACCTGTAGGCTTGGACGCTGTGCCAAAAGCAGTTCCTAATGAATAGGTACCTAGAGGTGTTTTGCCATCCCCTTCTTTAATTTTGCCTACTCCGTTTTTCCCTAGGACTACGGGTAAAGCAGCGATTTGCAGTTTCCAGTTTCCATTTTGCTTATTGTATATCTGAAGTGTGCCTTTGAATGTCTTCTTATTTGCAGCTGTGACTAGAATAACTTGTTCTGTATGCAGTTGATCGAATTTGTGAAAAAGTGCTTGCTGATGCGCATTTTGTTCATCTGTTAAGGTATTAGACGCGGCTATACTCATTGATGTTGTCGTATTTACCATTGCACTTAGCGTATAGATTAATATCCCTAACGATACCCATTTGAGCATACTTCTTAATCGCATCTAGTTCCCTCCATTGCACGCTATATTTTAATAAGGAATGTATCATAAAAAAGCATAACAAAAAAGCCTATTTCAAAAGAGCGAAATAGGCTTGCTGTATAAAAAGCTATTATTAATCGATAATTTCAGCAGTGTCGCCAGTAGCAGCACCGGAAGCATTGGCTTCATCTGTATCGATATGCATGTCTAATGCAAAAGAATCAGATACACGTGCAATGACGTTTTCTAGAACAAGACCACGTTCACCAGACAAGCGAACTTTCAACAACTCTTGATCTTTAATTCCCCATTTTGCTGCATCAGAAGTATGGAAATGAATATGACGTGCAGCTACAATCACGCCTTCTTCGATTTGTACTTCACCCGCAGGTCCTTTAAGAAGTACACCCGTTGTACCATCAATTTTACCAGATTCACGTACTGGAGCTTTTACGCCAATAGCAAAAGAATCCGTGCGAGAGATTTCCAATTGTGTTGCTGGACGAGCAGGTCCTAAAATACGAACTTTTTCAAAACTTCCTTTGCTACCTACAACAGCAACAGTTTCATTAGCAGCAAATTGTCCAGGTTGGGACAACGCTTTAAATTCTGTTAATTGGTATCCTTCACCAAATAATACTTCAATGTGTTCTTGAGTTAGATGAATATGACGTGCAGACACGCCTACAGGTACAGTTTTACTCATGTGATCACTCACTCCTTCGATATTCTCTATTTCATTTGCACTTTGTAACAAAACGCACATACTCGTACATTTGCAAAATGCATGCTACTTTATTATACATCTTTTATATCAAAAATGAAAAGCAACTCAGCAAAAAGACCTCCAAGCTTAACCAACAAGCTTACAGGTCCCAAGTATCCAAACGAATTGCTACTTTTACCTATCATCTCTGTTGCAAGATTTACACTCTATAATAGGATCATTATAGGCATCCACTTACGTTCAGGATAGCAGCATTATTATCTAGGTTCTACAATCAACTTCATGGCGGTTCTGTCTTCTCCATCAATCACAATGTCCGTAAAGGCTGGAATACAAATCAGGTCAACTCCACTTGGTGCTACGAATCCCCGGGCAATAGCGACTGCTTTGATTGCTTGATTCAGTGCACCTGCTCCAATTGCTTGAAGTTCAGCAGCACCTCTTTCACGCAATACCCCTGCCAATGCTCCTGCTACAGAATTCGGGTTGGATTTTGCTGAAACTTTTAATACTTCCATGATAAGTACCTCCCCTGGGAATGAATGATGGCTTGATTCCATGATTAGTAGATAATATTCGACAACATCCTTTTGGTTCCTGCTGCATAAAATCAAAAATCAATGATATTTCACATAAAATTTATAAAGATTTTAAACACTCTGCTGGGACTTGAAACTATTCCATATGCCATTCGTCTTCATACATACGAATCTTTTCAATCTTTTTCGCTCTGCCTGTCTGATCGTCTATATCCACATACACAGCATGAAAATGCCATTTGCCTTCACACACTTGGAAACGAGCGGGCAACTGTGTCTGGAATTTATACAATACCGCATCACGCTGCATACCGAGTACACCTTCGTATGAACCTACCATACCTGTATCGGTCAAATAAGCTGTTCCGCCAGGTAGCAAGGTGTCATCATTACTTTGGACATGAGTGTGTGTACCAACGACCATAGAAGCTCTACCATCCAAATGCCATCCCATCGCAATCTTTTCTGAAGTGGCTTCTGCATGGAAATCAACTAATACACAATTCACTTTCCCTTTCAATTCATCCATAATCTCATCGACTTTGCGAAAAGGACAATCGATCGCTGGTAGAAATGTACGACCTTGCAGATTCACGATACCTAGCTGCTTACCGCCGGCTTTGATAATCGTATATCCACGTCCAGGCGTATCTGGAGGAAAGTTAGCGGGACGAATCATACGGGGTTCATCATCTATAAATTCAAAAATCTCTTTGTTGTCCCATGTATGGTTACCCATCGTTATACCGTGTACACCCATTTCAAAAAGTTGACGAGCGATTCCTCGCGTAATGCCCCGACCTGAAGCTGAGTTTTCGGCATTAGCTATGATGATGTCCGGGGTATACTTTGATTTTAACCGAGGTAGCGTCTCTTTAATCGCTTTACGACCTGTACTTCCAACAATATCTCCAATAAATATAACTTTAATGATAATTCCTCCGTCCACGAAGAGAAAAAGTGACCTGATTGCCAGGTCACTTTTCGCATCGTTCTTTATTTTGCGTAATCGACTGCTCTCGTTTCACGAATAACAGTAACTTTAATATGTCCTGGATAATCCAGTTCATTTTCGATCATCTTCGTAATATCACGTGCCAAGCGGAAACTATCTGCATCATCCACTTTATCCGGTTGAACCATAACGCGAATTTCGCGTCCGGCTTGAATAGCATATGATTTCTCTACGCCTTCAAAGGATTCAGAGATTTCTTCTAGTTTCTCCAGACGACGGATGTACGTTTCTAATGTTTCACGACGTGCACCTGGTCTTGCGGCAGACAATGCATCTGCTGCGCCCACAAGCATCGCAATAATAGAAGTCGCTTCCGTATCGCCGTGGTGAGACGCGATACTGTTAATTACAACTGGATGTTCTTTGTATTTCTTAGCCAACTCTACGCCAATCTCTACATGAGAACCTTCCACTTCG
Source organism: Paenibacillus sp. PK4536 (assembly GCF_028594455.2). Lineage (NCBI taxonomy): Bacteria > Bacillati > Bacillota > Bacilli > Caryophanales > Paenibacillaceae > Paenibacillus > Paenibacillus sp. PK4536. Next base: position 3,197,167 of record NZ_CP126313.1, on the reverse strand, counting down.
TGATCGAGTGCTTTACCGATATCATGCAGTAATCCTGCGCGTTTCGCTAAAGTGATATCTTGACCCAATTCGGAAGCCATCAAACCTGTAAGGTAAGCCACTTCCATGGAATGTTTGAGTACGTTTTGACCGTAACTGGTACGGAATTTGAGACGTCCCAAAATCTTGATAAGATCTGGATGAAGTCCATGTACGCCAACTTCAAATGTAGACTGCTCACCGTATTCACGGATACGCTCATCCACTTCACGACGTGCTTTATCCACCATTTCTTCAATTCTTGCAGGATGTATACGTCCATCTGCTACCAATTTTTCAAGAGCGGTACGGGCAATTTCACGGCGAATCGGATCGAATCCAGAAAGGATAACAGCTTCCGGTGTATCATCGATAATTAAATCGATACCTGTAAGTGTCTCCAATGCACGAATATTACGACCTTCACGACCGATAATTCTGCCTTTCATTTCTTCATTAGGCAAGGTGACAACAGAGACGGTAGTCTCGGCTACATGATCCGCAGCACAACGTTGAATAGCAAGAGTAATAATCTCGCGAGAACGTTTGTCTGCTTCATTTTTCGCCTGTTGTTCAATATCCTTGATCATTTGTGATGTTTCGTGGCGAACTTCCTGCTCCACGTTGCTCAAAATGATACCTCGAGCATCTTCCATAGACAGATTAGAAATTCGTTCGAGTTCCGCAACCTGACTGGTGTGAAGTTGTTCAATTTGTTGCTGAGTCTCTTCAATACGTTTCTCTTTGTTAGCCACTTGTTCTTCTTTGCGTTCTAGTGATTCAATTTTTTTATCCAGCGACTCTTCCTTCTGCAACAATCGTCTTTCCAGGCGTTGATTTTCATTACGACGCTCACGAATGTCTTTTTCAGCTTCAGTTCTGAGTTTGTGCACTTCGTCTTTTGCTTCCAGAACTGTTTCTTTTTTCTGTGCTTCTGCTTCTTTCTTCGCACTTTCTACGATTTGGATAGCAGCTTGTTCAGCACTAGAAATTTTAGCTTCTGCAAGAGACTTGCGAATAAAATATCCGACCAAGAACCCAAAGAATAATGCGGCAACAACGAGAATTGTGGTCCAGAGAACTTCCATTCTGTTCACCTCCTCGCTGATTCCTCCAAGGTATTCCCTGGGAATTACATGTTCATTTGGTTAATCGATGATTCGTCCCTTATACATTTGTTCCATTGCTCATGCGGGTACATGTGCTAATTCCCTTTTCATAGGGAGATCAAACATTCTAAAATTCTTCAGAAATGTCTTGCTACAGAATTCATTACCCACTTCATCTAATCACCTGCCGGGAAAAGATGACGTAAAAATGACAATCTGCACAAGTACATTTTATTATTTGCCAAAAGACATTGTCAAGCAATTGCAGTAACCGTATTTAACGATGTCAAGTTTGTTACCCTAAATGACGCGGTTATTCGGTTTTATTATATTTGGATTTTAGTGGTTATTCCCAATCATCTTCTGGCTTTTGTTGAACAGCATCTAGGGCTTTCCTTACAATATCCGAAGAATATCCTCTTCTCATTAAAAAAGCCATCGTTTTTCTTTTTTTATCAAAAACTTCTCCCGAAGTCGATTTCCATTTTTTTTCTGCTAGTATTGTAGCACTTGCGATTTCATCATTAGGATCGATTTCTTCCAAAGCTTGCTCTATATTTTCTTTGTTTACACCTTTTTGGCGTAATTCTTGTCTAATCCATACTTTACCTTTTTTCTGGCTATTCACTCTTTGTTTGGCCCACTGTTGAGCATATAACTCATCATCGATTAATTTCTCTTGTTGTAATCGTACAAGAGTCGTCTCAATGATCTCAGGATGAATTTCTTTTTCTTTAAGCTTGCGTGCAATCTCTGTTCGAGTACGTGCTTTGCGACTCAAATAATTCAGTGCTTCTGCATAAGCCGTTTGACGTTCATTAGCGATCACAATATTTTCTAGTTCTTCTTTAGAAAAGGACATGCCTTTTAACAGCCGATACTTGATCATAACATCTTCATGCACCATAAGGTTCAACTCACCGAAGGTTAACTTATAATGATGCCTAGGCTTACGTAGAGGGGTTACAGCCGTAATCTCTACTTCACCCTCATCAGGGAACCCATCTAGACGCTCTCCTTCATCTGCATAGATATCCCATTCTTCATCAGCCTCAGGTTCAGAGGTAGTATTAGTATTGGACGGTTTTTTAGCATAACGACGATAATCAGCCATAATTGTTTCCTTTCGTCTATCTATATTTTAAATCAGTGTATAGTGATCAGATGAATCTTTTATTAAATATAAATAAAAAAGCGCCCTGAACGTATTTCACGTCCTGGGCGCTACAGGATTTAAGCATATATCATCTTAAAGTGATTATTCAGTTGCTTTAGAGAATAATTCTTGCTCTTCAAGACTTTCTTTTTCTTTTTCTTCAGCTGATGGTTCTTCAACCACTGTTGTTAAATTGCTAGATACACGAATTTTTTGTTCAATGATATCTGCAATGTGTGGATTTTCTTTCAAAAACTGCTTAGAGTTCTCGCGACCTTGACCCATACGCTCACCTTCGTAAGAGTACCAAGCACCACTTTTGTTAACAATATCGTGTTCTACACCAATATCGATCAAGCTACCTTCTTTGGAGATACCTTCTCCGTACATGATATCCACTTCAGCTTGTTTGAATGGAGGAGCCACTTTGTTTTTAACAACTTTGATACGTGTACGGTTACCGACAACATCGTTACCGTTTTTGATTGCTTCAATACGACGCACGTCTAGACGTACAGTAGAGTAGAATTTAAGTGCACGACCACCAGGAGTTGTCTCAGGGTTACCAAACATAACGCCAACTTTTTCACGAAGCTGATTGATAAAGATCGTGATTGTTTTGGATTTGCTGATTGCACCAGACAATTTACGCAATGCTTGAGACATCAAACGTGCTTGCAAACCAACGTGAGAGTCACCCATTTCGCCTTCGATCTCTGCTTTTGGTACCAATGCTGCTACAGAATCGATAACGATAATATCTACAGCGCCACTACGTACAAGAGCTTCCGCGATCTCTAGACCTTGCTCACCTGTATCTGGTTGAGATAATAATAGCTCATCAATATTAACACCCAAGTTTTTAGCATATTGAGGATCCAAAGCATGCTCTGCATCGATAAATGCTGCTTGTCCTCCAGCTTTTTGAACTTCAGCAATAGCATGAAGTGCTACTGTTGTTTTACCTGAAGATTCTGGTCCGTATATTTCGATAATACGTCCTCTTGGCATACCGCCTGTTCCCAAAGCAATATCCAAAGCAATAGATCCACTAGGAATAACTTCAACTTGCATATGAGTGGATTCTCCAAGTTTCATAACCGAACCTTTACCAAATTGCTTCTCTATTTGACGAAGCGCCATATCTAACGCTGCACGACGATCTGACAATAAACTCACGTCCCTCTTCTTCTTATTTATACTCTAATTATACTACTTTTTTTCTCATTTGCCAAGCTTTTTTCGAACATATATTCGTCTTTTTGGCATGAAATCATTACTTAATTACATTTATTGGTAATAAATAATGATTTCAAATAGATGCATGTATTGCTTGATTTTGGGTCTATAAACATAAAAAAAACCGCAACAAATAAATTTGCTGCGGTTCTTCCGTCTACGGTTATTTTAGCATAACAGACGTAGGAATTGCAATAAGCTTCATAGGCTCTTGTACGTCTGATGCAGGTTGTTTTATTTAAAGTGTACTATTTTACAGATTCCTTCTGAAGTTCACTTAAACGAAGCCACAAACGGTACAGGATACTTTTGGCAGCCCGAACACGGATCGATTCACGATTACCACGGATATTCAATTCAAATACCTGTGTAGGTTGATTGCGTTCTGCTAGCCCTACATATACCAAACCTACAGGTTTGCGTTCCGAAGAACCTGGACCCGCTACACCGGTAATCGATACAGCAAAGTCTGTATCTAATGTTTTTCTAGCTTCATCCGCTAGCACTTCTGCTACTTCTGGGCTAACTGCTCCTGGAGCATTCTCGCCTTCTAGTAACTCATGAGGGACATTTAGCATTTTTTCTTTCATTTCATTGGAATAGCAGACGACTCCACCCAGAAATACATTTCCGCTTCCCGGAATAAGAGTTAGATTTTGCATCAGTAGACCCCCTGTGCAACTTTCTGCTGCAGTTAGGGTTAACTTCATACCTGTCATCATTAATAAAATTTGTTCTTCTATACTTATATTTTGATCAGCATACATATGATTAGGCAAACGATCACGAATCTGAGCTTCCATATTTTTCAGCTTGGTCATCGCTTCTTTTTCTGTAGCTGCTTTGGTGGTCAGACGAATAGTCACTTCTGCTTCTTTGGCATAAGGTGCAATCGTAGGATCACTCTGAGCACTGATCAGATCAATTAATGCATCTTCAAGAGCAGATTCACCAATACCTGCAAATTTAAGCATTTTTGAATAAATAGGATGTTCATCTGTGAGCACATGCTCAAGAAGCCAAGGTTTCGCTTCATTTTCAAACATCGGTTGTAATTCTTTGGGAGGTCCTGGTAGAACGATATAATATTTCTCTTTATCTTCAATCGCAATTCCTACAGCCAATCCTGTAGAATTAGCAAGCACATGACTGTTTTCAATCACAAGAGCTTGGCGACGATTATTTTCAGTCATTGTAATGTCTCTGCCTTCAAAAAAGCTAGCGACTTTCTCCATAGAAGCTGGATCAATATAGATTGATCTTCCTAAAACTTCAGCTAATGCATCTTTGGTCAGATCATCTTGAGTAGGTCCAATTCCGCCCGAAAATAAAATAACATCTGCGCGACTGCTTGCAAGTTCAATCGCTTGTTTGAGTCGATTTAAGTTATCTCCTACTACAGTCTGATAATAAACATCTATTCCCATATAGGATAATTGTTGAGATAAATATCTGGCATTCGTATTAGTGATCTGACCTAGTAATAGTTCTGTACCTACTGCGATAATTTCTGCTTTCATTACAAGTGCCTCCTTATTATTAGGGTTGCTCTGTGATGTAAATGCTTCGAAATGAATACAAAGTACTGTGACTATGGCAAAAGTAAGCGGCAATAGAGAAAACCCTATCGCCGCTTACACTATATTACTTGTTATATCACCTATTTTCTGATGAACAGAAACAGGTTATTTTAACTGGAAAAATGAAGTAACGATTTATTTTTGACAAAATAATCAATACCGGAATAGATTGTGATTAGTGTAGCTGCCCAGATCATAATCTCCGCAAATGGAATACCTAGTAAAGCAAATGGGAAATTATTGATCATTAAAGCAGAGATCGCTATAATTTGTGTAATCGTTTTGGCTTTGCCCCAATTACTAGCTGCAACGACTTTGCCATCCAATAATGCGATTTGACGAAGTCCTGTTACTGCAAATTCACGGCTAATGATAATCACAACCATCCATGCTTCACATTTACCAAGAGCCACCAATGAGATCAATGCCGCAGATACCAATAATTTATCAGCCAAAGGATCAAGTAACTTCCCTAGATTGGTGACTAAATTACGACTACGTGCAATATGTCCATCAATGCCATCTGTACTTGCTGCAATAATAAAGATCAAAGCCGCAATAAGATCGTTGTAACTAACCTCAAAAGATGCTCCAATTTTTAAAAGCCCTTCTCCAAACGAAAAATTAACGAGCAGGAACAACATCATCACCGGTACTAAGAAAATACGGGTAAGCGTTATGCGGTTAGGTAAATTCATTGTGTATCCTCCTTACTGCATCTATTTTCAACAGCGAACCAATGATATGTAATTGCTCCCGCCTGCATCTTTTGTTTCATCTTTTTACTGCCTCCATCAATTCGATCACAACCATGGTGATACCTGATTTATTTCATATTCGTGAATTGAAGATCCACAGTAAGGTCTGCTTTGCGAAGCAATTGGATTACTGCTTGCAAATCATCTCTATTCTTTCCGGTAACCCGAATCTGATCGCCTTGAATCTGACTTTTCACTTTCAATTTTGCATCACGGATTAACGTATTGATTTTTTTGGAGTTTTCTTGATCAATACCTTGTTTTAATTTGAGTCGTTGACGAACCGTTCCCATCGACGCAGACTCTATTGTTCCATAGTCTATATTTTTGATAGGCAATCCTCTTTTGAGCATTTTGGATTGCAAAATATCAATCAAAGCACCTAACTTATAATCATCATCAGAAACCACAACTAATGTTTCCTTTTCTAACGTTAGAGTACTTTTACTTCCTTTAAAATCAAAACGACTTGCTAATTCTTTCTCTGTTTGCGTAATCGCATTTGTCATCTCTTGCATATCCATTTTCGAGACAATATCGAATGAACTCTCTGCCATGTGATTTCCCCCTTTTAGGTAAAATTATAGAATATATGTTGTTACAAGTCTAATGGCACAAAAAGGACATCCTTAATCTGCTGTCTAATGGCAGCTTGAAGGTATGTCCTTTTTTGTGTGACTAACCATTAATTTCCGCTTGTCTCTGTAGTCGTCGATTCATCTGTTGTCGCATCTGTAGAAGAATCTGTCGATGTACCCGTAGAATCCGTAGTTTCTGTAGCCGGAGCTTCTTTCACTAATTTCAAAACAATACGTGAAGTTGCTTTACCATCTGTGATCGGTTGTCCATTGATTGTAATATCGGTAGCTGGAGAATTACCAGACTTGATATATAATCCTGTATCCGCTAGATCGTAAGAAAGGTCTTGTCCACTTTCCGTATTATTGAAAAATAAACGTTCTCCGCTAGAATCTGCTGATTTGTATACTTCAAGCCAACTTTGACCCGTTGCTTTGATACTTACTTTAAGCGGTGTCGTACCTGTGTAATTCACATTAAAAATAGTGTTTCTGCCTTCTTTACCTGCTTGTGTAATCACAGGTTGAGAAGCTGTATCTGTAGTCGTTGTAGGATCTGTAGCTTCTTCATCCGTACCCGTTGCTTCAGGTGTAGATTGTTCTTGATCTGTACCTGCTCCAGTCGGTGGTGTTGTCGTTGTACTTTCTGGAGTTGTTGGCGTTGTTGTTTCCGGTTTAGTTGTTGCCTGTGGTGTCGTGGTCGTTGGTTGTGTTGTCTCTTGTTGTTGACCTTTGTTATTTGTTGCCACTTCAGGAGCACCGTTATCTGTACGCACTACGAAAATGTAGACCAATACGACGATCAATAATGGGAATATCCACATCAATGTTGTTGATAACCATTTACCGCTTCGTCCCGATCCTGAAGATGTTCTTCTTGCCGCTCGCCTTTGTTGCACTACCGGTTCCATCACTGCTTCTGTTTCGGTCTCTGGAACATCGTCTTGATGCTCTTGTAACAACTCATCCGCACTAAGACCTACCGCTTCCGCATACGTTTTAATAAATGCACGTACATAAAAACTGCCTGGAAGTACTTTAAAATCTCCTGCTTCAATAGCTTCCAAATAGCGTTTACGTATTTTGGTCATTTCTTGCACATCATCAAGTGATAAACCTTTCGCAAGGCGGGCATCCCTTAACTGCCGACCTAGATCTGACATACTATTACCTCCTGGTTATAATGTTTTTGACTTTTTTTATATATCATCCGCATAACTTTCCGTGAATGTATCATAGACGATCTCTTCTCCCGGATTGTTGCGCAATTCAATAATAATGTTGAAATCACTGTACTCATAATCAGATTCCCGCACAAAAATATCGGGATGTTCGATCACTTTGGTACTTGGCATCGCCATGATATCTTGAAGCAATTGGTGATGACGTTCATTGGAACGAATCGTACTCACAATCCCATCGATAATAAAGATGTTGTTTGGATTGTTCTCCTCTTCAGATAATTGACTACGTACCGTTTGTCTAAGCAAAGTCGAAGATACAAATGTCCACCGTTTCATCGCACATACGCTACCTGCGATAATCGACTCTGTTTTGCCAACACGTGGCATTCCACGTAAACCGATAATCTGATTGCCTTCACGCTTAAATATTTCACCAAGGAAATCAACCAACAAGCCCAGTTCATCTCTTGTAAAACGGAATGTCTTCTTGTCATCCGAATCACGCTCAATATAACGTCCATGACGTACAGCTAGAATATCAACAAGCTTGGGTTGACGTAAAGCCGTCACTGTAATATTGCTCACTTTAGCGAGCATATCGCCAAGCAAACGAATCTTCTCATCATCATCTGTCTCTAATAGCATACCACGGGTCTTACCCTCTACACCATTAATGGTCAAAATGTTAACATTCAGCATACCCAATAAAGACGCCACATCTCCCAATAGACCAGGACGATTTTTATGTATCCTGTACTCCAAATACCACTGTTTTAGTTCCACGTTCACCTCTAACCTTTCTATCGCATGAATACTTTATAGCTCGAATCCTATGTCGATGGATCAAACATTTATTTTTACAACGGTGCTACTATATAGTCATCAAAGCAGATAGTCTGTACGAACTCCGACCCTTTTCTGCTGTTCAATGCAAAGTCATTAACACGTTAATGATATATAAAATAAAATAGAAAGGCAAGAAGCAGACAGTAACAACTTCGTCATCACTCAAACTACACGATTATATCATGATATGAATAGGAGCTTCTATATCTAAATATAGAAGCTCCTTCATCGTATTAAATATCTTACGTCCTTAACAACCTCAAGTCAAAAATCCACCATTCGGGCTGACTACTTGTCCCGTCATATATCCCGATTCAGGCAACGCCAAAAAGTAAACCATCGAAGCAATTTCATCTGGTTCAGCAATTCGTCCTGCTGGAATCTCTTCTTCCAACGATTCAATTTCCGAAGGTTCCAGATGAGCAATCATCTCTGTACGCACTACACCCGGCGCGATCGCATTCACAGTCACACCAGAGGGCGCTAGCTCTTTGGCTAACGCTTTGGTAAAAGCATTGATTCCACCTTTACTTGCTGAATACAACACTTCACAAGAAGCGCCTGTGATCCCCCAGATACTCGACACATTAATAATACGTCCATACCGTTGATGGATCATATGCGGCATAAAAGCTTGAGTACAAAGAAAAACGCTTTTGAGATTGGTAGCAATCACATCATCGAAATCTTGTTCTGTCATATCAGTCAACATTCCATAATGAGCGATACCTGCATTATTTACCAGAATATCAGGCAACATGTCATGCTGTTCCAACTTCTCACGCATCCGCTTAATCTGTTCCATACTGCGTAAATCTGCTGCAATAGTCAGTACTTTCACACCGTAATCCAGACAGACACGAGCTACATCATTCGCTTCTTCATGCGAACTACGATAGTGAACAGCGACATTCATTCCAGCCATCGCAAACCGTTTGGCTGTCGCAGCCCCTATCCCTTTACTTGCCCCTGTAACCAAGACGGTCATTTGTGAAAAAGGCTTGCTACTTGCTGCTACAGATGGGGACTGATTCACGGACTAACAACCACCGAGACAGCTAGCTGATCCCAGTTCATATGTTCACGCAAACGAGCATTTACATCTTCAACCGTTAATGATTCGTAGATAGGAAGAATATCAAAGAAGTCACTATCACGGAAACGATTACGTGTAAATTCATGTGCAATACTTTCTGGAGAATTTAACATTCGCAAGTATCCACCGATTTTTTTACGTAAAGCTCGATCAAATGCATCTTGACTAAAGCCAGTAGCAACCACTTTATTAATCTCTTCTTGCAGACGTTTGACAAGTAGCTTAGGATCACGGGTATCTCCACCCATCATCGAATAGCCATATTCGGTTGTACTGCTATAATCACTTCCGAAATCATCTGAAATCAATTCTTCGTCATACAAAGTCTGGTACAACTGCGTACTGTTTCCTAGCAATAGATCGAGCATCAGCTTGGTTGTTAATGTACGACGTTGTAGAGCTTCACCTGTAAGACCATTTTTGACTTCTTTTAGACCTAGTAGACATTTAGGCTCTGATACAGGCAAGCGAACTTCGTGCCATGCTTCTCCTACAGCTACAGGTTCTTCTTCAAAGAAACGACTGATTGCACCTTGTGGTTGATAATCTTTCGCTTTTTGATTCGAACGTACTTGCTCCATAACTGTAGCAGGATCAACTCCACCTACTACGAATAGCATCATATTCGAAGGATGATAAAACGTGTTGTAACACTCGTACAATGTATCTTTAGTTATCGTACTAATCGATTCAATCGTACCTGCAATATCGATGCGTAATGGATTTTTTTGATACATAGCTTCAAGCAATCCATAATACACACGCCAGTCTGCATTATCTTGATACATTTGAATTTCTTGACCGATAATACCTTTTTCTTTATCTACATTTTCTTTGGTAAAATAAGGATTCTGTACATAATTCAACAATGTTTCTAGATTATCTTCAATCTGTTCTGTTGCTGAAAATAAATATACAGTCTGCTCAAAGCTAGTAAATGCGTTAGCAGAAGCTCCTTTAACTGAAAATTTAGAAAATACATCCACACCATCAGGTTCTTCAAACATTTTATGCTCCAAAAAGTGAGCAATACCATCAGGTACTTTAACTTCTTCTTGTCCTTCTACTTGGAAATGATTATCTACAGAGCCATATTTGGTTGCAAATGTAGCATATGTTTTTTGAAATCCTTCTTTGGGAAGCACATATACTTGTAGTCCGTTATCCATTGTTTCGAAATATAATGTTTCTTGTAAACGCTCATAGCGGATGCTTTCCATAATTATGCCTCCTTCTGTTCTGTCGTAAGGAAATAAATCGTATCCAGTGTCAAAACACTTGCCGCAGTCTGGATCTGCTCTTTTGTAACCGATTCTACTTCAGACAACAATTGCTCTACCGGACGATCTTTATCTGCAAAACGTCCATTGAAATCATAACCGATCATTTGATAAGCAGAATCACGAGATTCTAACAAATCGTTGCGAATCATTGCTTTGGTCTGACTGATCTCTGATTCACTGATTTCACCAGCTTGCAGAATAGCCAATTGTTCTTTGATAATATTTAGTGCTTTATCAAAGTTCTGTATTTCAATACCTGATTGGATCGTAGTAATTCCTTTGTAAGGATCAAATCGTGAACCGACATAGTACGCTAGACTTTCTTTTTCACGTACATTGGTAAACAATTTGGAATGAGGGAATCCACCAAGAATACCGTTTGCTACCCATGCAGATGCATAACGGTTATCTCCATAAGTAATCGGTGTGCGTAATCCCATGTTCAGTTTACCTTGACTGATTTCCATTTTTTCAACAATATGTTTAACTTCTGCACCAGCAGAACGTGGAATAGATATTTTGTAAGCATGTAAGGTATTGGTTTTGCGAGCAAATTGACTACTTACAAGCTCTAGAACCTCATCTAACGTAGTATCGCCTACCACATACAGATCCATCGTGCTATTTTCAAGCCATTGCTGGTAGCGTTCATAGACGTTAGCACCGTTCAATTGATCTAGATCACTAAGTTGACCCAGTGCATTTAAGCGGTAAGGCTCATCTTTACACATTTCTTGAATACAACGTTCAGCTGCATAACGAATTTTGTCATTCACTACAGACTCTAAGCGTTTACGAACATTCTCACGCTCAGCAGTCACATATTTTTCACGGAATGCATTATTTTCAAGCACAGGATTAGTCACTGCATCGCCTAAAAACGAAATACTTTGTTTTAACAGCGACTCATCTGCGGATACAAACGAATCATTGATCGTATCCATACGGAATTGCACCATTTGATAATCGCCTTTTTTATATACGTCAAATCCAAAGCCTGCACCATACATATTTTCTAAAGCTTCACGAAATTGTGTTGTTTCTGGATACTTGGCTGTTCCTCTACGCAAAATAAAAGGAATCAAAGCTGTAGGAGTAACTGTATCTTCTGCAAGGGGGGTTCCCATATAAAGTGAAACGGCAAATGTTTTGAATCGTGTCGTTGGCATTACATGTACACGTATTCCATTCACTTCACCGCGTTCGAATCCGGTCTTATTCAACGTCAAAACTCCTTTATCAAGCCAATTTGGTGATACTCTAACTCTACTTATTTTATACTAATCGAAATACAAGAAGCAAACGAGATGACAGGTATTTCGTTATAGCGCTATATGAGTCAAAGTATTCAAAAAAGCCATTGGGTTTCTTTCACCCCTCCATCTGTGATAAAATTTAGTCTCTGATGAAGGAATATAGACGGTCTGATGTCGAATTTCTGGAGATCAGCAGATTTAAAGCAACATATTTTGGATACACTTCGTCATACTATATGAGGAATGGTCATGCTCAGTCTATCTGGCAAAACAAGCAGTATTATCAAGGGGTCATACTTTAGATTGCGTATAGTAAAAAAGTATATCTCCAAATCTAGAAAAAAAGGAGCTCGACGAACAACATGAAACTAAGAAAAAAACCTGTGATTATTGCTACTGTGTCCGCTCTTGCTATTTCCGGCAGTATTTTTGTAAATAGCACATATGCTTCTCAAGCGACCAAGCAACTCAAAGCGATGTACAACAACATTAAAGTCATTTACAACAACCAAGAAGTGACTGTAGATGCTAGCCAAGAACCTTTCATGGTTAACGGTACTACATACATTCCACTTCGTATGATGGGTGATGTATTTGATAAAAAAGTAACTTGGGACAATACGAACAAAATCGTAAATGTAGCTGACAAAACAACTCAAGTGCCTCAAACAACTGTAGATACGTTAAATTCTCAAATCCAAAATCTACAATTGCAATTGAATACAGCAACAGCGCAAAACACTACAAAAGATACAACGATTGCTCAATTGCAAGCGCAAATCACAAGCTTAAACACTCAAATTACAGATTTGAAAAACAATAATACGAACTCCAATTCAAACAGCACAACATTGAATAAGTTACAAACAACACTTAACAATTCTTATGCTGATTACAAAGGTACAAGTGCTAATATTGAATTAACAGGTAATTCAGACAAATTGAAAGTGAATATCAAAGTCACTGAAAGTGTATGGAACGATTTGTCTACTTCGAACCGCAGAACATTATTACAAAATATCGTAGATGCTATTCATGACAACAGCACTTATGATGAAGCTACAGTAACAGGAACCGTAGTTACCAAAAACTCTGTTAAGTTGCTAACTTTCTCAACCAATAGCAGTAACAGTATCATTATTGGTTCAAATGTTGATCTAAGTACAGTTCAAACTACATTGAATAACGACTTTGGTACGTACAAAGGTGTTAAATTGTCGATTGAATTGTCTAACGACAACGATGAAGAAATCGTATTCCGTATCTATGCTAACAAAGGTGATTGGAATTCATTAACTTCATACCAAACCAATACATTGTTCAATAGCGTTGCTGAAGAAATTGATAGCGCGTATAGCAATATGAACAAAAAGATTTATGGATTTGTGTATGATAGCTCCAACAAAACAAGTATTTTAGAGCGTTACAACGGTTCATAAGATTTCGTTCGTTGAACATCTAATACGCATAAAAAAGAAGCGCTACTCGCTAATACTTAGGAGTGGCGCTTCTTTTTATTTATTATTAAGGGTAGATGAGATGATAAATCCACTCTGGGATAGATCACCTCTTGCACTACCTGTTCTACATCGATTATGAATTGCTAGCTAACTTCTGCTGATATTGCTCAATCGTAATCAAGACTTCACGAGGCTTACTGCCCTCATAAGGACCTACAATTCCATGAGCTTCTAAAGAATCGATTAGACGTGCTGCACGAGTATACCCTACTCTCATGCGTCGTTGTAATAGAGATACCGAAGCTTGCTTACCTTCTACTACAATCTGCACAGCTTGATCATACAATTCATCCAATTGTTCATCCATGTTATTCACCGTATCGTCGATTTCAGGAACCAAGTCTTCTACATACTGGGCATCTCCTTGACCACGACAGTAGGCAACAATCGCTTCTACTTCTTCGTCAGACATAAAGGCTCCCTGTACACGAGTCGGTTTGGAAGAACCTACAGGCATAAATAGCATATCCCCGCGACCAAGCAATTTCTCCGCTCCACCCATATCCAGAATAGTCCGTGAGTCGATCTGTGAAGACACACCGAATGCGATCCGTGAAGGAATATTAGCTTTGATGACCCCTGTAATAACATCGACTGAAGGACGCTGAGTTGCAATAATCAAATGAATACCTGCTGCCCGTGCCATCTGTGCTAAACGTGCAATTGCATCTTCCACATCTCCAGCAGCAACCATCATCAGATCGGCTAACTCATCGACAATTACCACGATATAGGGTAAAACAGCCGTTGGATTATCTTTCATCAGATTATTGTAGCCTTCCATATTACGGGTACCTGATTTGGAAAATAACTCATACCGTTTTTCCATTTCGACAACGATCTTTTTCAGTGCTAATGAAGCACGTTTGGGATCAGTCACGACCGGTGCTAACAGATGCGGAATCCCATTATAAATATTCAACTCTACCATTTTAGGATCGACCATTAAGAATTTGACTTCATCTGGCTTCGCTTTGTACAAGATGCTTGTAATAATACCATTAATACATACAGATTTACCTGAACCTGTGGCTCCAGCTACAAGTAAATGGGGCATTTTAGCCAAGTTCCCTACAATCGTCTGTCCTGCAATATCTCGTCCGAAAGCAATAGACAATTTGGCTTCTGACTCTTGGAAAATCGAAGTTTCCATCACTTCACGCATAGTAACCATCGCTACTTCGTTATTCGGTACTTCTATCCCTACAGCGGCTTTACCTGGAATCGGTGCTTCCATCCGAATATCTTTAGCAGCCAGTGCTAATGCAATATCATCGGTTAATCCTACAATACGGCTTACTTTGACACCTACATCAGGTTGCAGTTCATAACGGGTTACTGCCGGTCCACGAACGACTTCAACGACTTTGGCACGTACTCCAAAACTTTCAAGTGTAGTCTCTAGCTTACGTGCAATCACCATATAGTCATTTTGATCATTAGCAGTACTAATATTCTTCGGCTTCGCTAATAAAGCAAATGAAGGCAATTTGTAAGGCTTAGGCTGTGGTACAGGCGGAGGCACGATCGTGCTACCTTCTATTACTCCTGAAGCAATACCGGAACTCTGCTGATCTTCTACAGGGTTATTAGTCTCAGCTTCTATTGATTCTGCATCTGTATTGGTTAGATCTTCTTCTACCAGATGCAACGGCATGACTGCCTGTTCATTCTGATCTGCCTGAAGAATAGCTGTTAAAGCTTCTGTTTCTATATCTGTTGATAAATGATCTGTAGTCGCATGTTCGCTATTGTATTCTTCTTCACTCTGCTCTCCACGTTCATACTGCATTTGTGCAAAAAAGTCACGGATAATCGGAGGCTTTTCAGCTAGTGATCCTTCGGAATCTACATTATCCCAAATATCACTTTCTGGCGTAGATGCTACAGCAGGTGAAGTCGATAGATTAGCTTGTTCATCAAGCTCGGTTTTTGCAGATAATCGACTTTTCGATCGAGTAGGCATAGCAGTCACAACAGATGCGGTTGCAAGTCTAGCTTCTGCTTCTTCATACTGTGCATCAATCGCAGCATATTGATTTTCTTCCGCTTCTTCGGTTTGACGCTTACGTTTCCAAGGAAAAAGACTAGACTTGGTACGTTGTGCTTCCTCTTCTTCGTCTTCTAGCTCATCTTCATAAGCTTCCATCTCTGCTGCTTCTGCTGCTTGCAGTTCACGTTCTTCTTGACGTTCTGCTTTGGCAATCTGCATCAGTTCTATCTTTTCCTGACTCCATGAAGAGAATTGTCTAACATGCAAACGAATACGTTGTACTAGATCAGCGACCGACAACTGAGTAATCAGCATCAGACTGATAATTACCATAACCGTAGCAATAAGTTTCGTTCCGATCACGCCGAACAACATCATAAATAACCACATCTGGACAGCACCAATATAACCACCTGCTGTTTGCCTTGCTGGCAACAAAGTTAATTGTTCTGCTGGCACATACATTAAAATACTGATCAGTGTAGCTGCACAGGTCAATAATACCAATCCAGATAATCTGCCGTTCCATCCTCGTGGCCATTTTCGTCTTAGCATAATAGCCAGTCCAATATAAATACCTACCAGAGGTAATACGAAATAGACTTTGCCTAAAATAAAGGCTGTTATGTAATGCAGAAATTCACCCACTGCGGCTTGTCTGGATAACGCAATCACCGAAAATGTAATCAAAATAATACCATAGACTTCATATTTTAATGTCGCCCAAGCGGATACTTTAGCTTTGGTATTTCGCTTCCGAGCAACAGGTTTACGCTTGGTTGTCGTTGTTGTTTTCCGAGTCGCTGAAGAAGTTTTGGACACCACTTTTTTTCGTGGTGAACTTTGCGCTGACTTGGATTTCTGGGTTGTTGTAGGCTTCGCCATCTGTCACCACCTCCGATGCACTATTATATCATATACCAAGCAAATTGAGACGATTTCGCTCTCTAAAAAAAACGCAAAACCCCCGTTCATCACATGGGACCGTCCAATATACCATGTGATGAACGGGGGCGACTGGTTGCCTCTTACCCGTTTATTCTATATTTCATGAACTCAGACTTCCATAATGATCGGAAGGATCATAGGTCTACGGCGCGTTTGCTCATATAAGAAACGACCAAGAGAGTCTTTAACACTTGTTTTAAGTGAAGCCCACTCATTAACACGTTCGCTCATTAAGCGTTGCAATGTGCTTGTTACGATGCGGTTCGCTTCATCCAGCAATCCTTCAGATTCGCGAACATATACGAATCCACGAGAGATGATGTCTGGTCCAGATACAATCTGTCCATCTTGCTTGCTAAGCGTTACGACAACAACAAGGATACCATCTTGTGACAATAGTTTACGATCACGAAGAACGATATTTCCTACATCACCTACGCCTAATCCATCGATTAACACGTTACCAGAAGTGACTTTACCGGCTTTGCGTGCTACTCCACCTTGAATCTCAACAGTATCACCAATATCAATCATAAAGATATCTTCTGGAGCAATACCTACAGCTTCACCTAGTAAAGCATGTTTACGTTGCATACGGTGTTCACCATGAATAGGAATAAAGAATTTCGGTTTCATCAAGTTAAGCATTAATTTAAGCTCTTCTTGTGATCCGTGTCCTGATACATGGACGCCTGAGTTAGAACCACTGTAGATAACATTTGCACCTAAGCGGAACAATTCATCAATCGTACGTCCGATATATTTTTCATTACCCGGTACAGGTGTAGCTGCAATAATAACAGTATCTCCCGGTAAAATATCGACTTTGCGGTGTGTCGAACGGGCCATACGTGTAAGTGCTGACATCGGCTCGCCTTGACTTCCTGTAGACAGGATAACTACACGATCTGCTGCCATTTTGTTGACTTCTTCTGGCTCGATAATCATACCATCTGGAATTTCAAGGTATCCAAGATCAGAAGCGATTCCTACTACATTTACCATACTTCTACCGATAACTGTGATCTTACGACCTGTTGCAGCAGCAGCGTTAACTACTTGCTGAATACGGTGAACGTTAGATGCGAATGTAGCGACAACTACACGTTGTGTTGCTTTACGGAAAATATCTTCTAACACAATACCTACATTGCGTTCTGAAGGTGTAAAGCCTGGTTTTTCAGCATTTGTACTATCGGATAGTAGTGCAAGAACACCTTTACTACCAATTTCAGCCATACGTTGCAAGTTAGCGAATTCACCATTTACAGGCGTATGATCAAATTTAAAGTCACCTGTGTGTACAACGTTACCTTCTGGAGTAGCGACACATACACCTACAGAATCAGGAATACTATGGTTCGTACGGAAGAATGTAGCAGTGAGGGTGTTACCTAATTTAAGCTCTGAATCTTCATTGATCAGAATACGTTTAGTTTCGCCAAGCAGATTTGCTTCTTTCAGCTTGTTCTCCACTAATCCAATCGTTAATTTGGTACCGTATACAGGTACATTTAAATGTTTCAATACATATGGCAAACCACCGATATGATCTTCGTGACCATGCGTCAAAATGATAGCACGTACTTTGTCACGGTTTTCTGTAAGGTATGAAATATCAGGGATAACGATATCGATCCCTAGCATATCTTCCTCTGGGAATTTAAGACCTGAATCAATTACGACAATGTCATTACCATATTGAATGACGTACATATTTTTACCAATTTCACCAACGCCGCCCAAAGCAAAGATCGTCAGTTTTTCGTTATTCGTTTTTTTCGACAATGTTATCTAGACCTCCTATAAGTATTGGACGTATTACTAAATATTTTTAAACAAATTTAATGTGTATATACAATAATTACAAAACTTTCGATAAAGGTGGGTTCCTTTTTCAAAACGGATATCTATCAAACCGTTTCGATTCCGCAAGGAATCAGCACCCGAAAGCTTTATCGGTTCGTTGACCGTCTGCTGAGTTGCACAAATACTCTGCCTGACAAAGTACCCATTCAGCAAACCTCTATTTCTTTATACCGCACCCAGTCACTTGAGATTATTATACATGATTAAAAAACAAAAACACAAGTCATGTTTGCTTGAGTCTGCTAAAGCCTTTATAAACTGCCCTGTTTCATTCAAATTTTATCTATTCATTTCCAATATTTTATTTCTAGCTTCTTATGTATGCGTAAAAATTTATCGCTTTAAAAATAAAAAAGCTGCTCCTAATTAAGAGCAACTTTTTTATGTCTAGAACGATTATATGATCGATCATCTACTTTATACAAATAATTGATCGATAAATTGTTGTTCTTGATCGGTAGGCGGTAATAATGGCAGTCTAACGTTACCATTACCAAAGCCACGTTTAGATAGTGCATATTTCACCGCAGATGGATTAGGAAGCGGCTCAGGGCTTTCAAATAACCCTTTGAAAATAGGGAACAGCTTTTGGTTCAGCTTAGCTGCTTCTACAGGACGACCTGCAAGATAAGCTTCGATCATATCAGTCATCTCTGCACCTACCACATGACTAGCTACACTGATAATACCATGAGCCCCTACAGCCAGAGCAGGTAAACCTGAAGAATCATCACCTGAATAGACTTGGAAGCCTTCTGGCGCATGAGCAACAATCTGGGTAACTTGTTCAAGTGAAGCACATTCTTTGGTTCCAACAATATTGGAAATTTCGGCAAGCTTAAGTGTTGTTGTTACAGACATACTTGTAATTGTACGACCTGGAACATTGTACATAATAACCGGAAGTTCTGTAGCTTGAGCAATCACTTTAAAATGCTCATATATACCAGCTTGATTAGGTTTGTTGTAATAAGGAACCACAATCAATACACCGTCTATGCCTAATTTGGAAGCTTCCCGGGTCAAATGTATCGAATGACGTGTCTCATTACTACCTGTTCCAGCGATAATTTTACATCGTCCTGCTGCATGTTTAACCGAAAACTCAAACATTTGCAGTTTTTCTTCATCGCTAAGTGTAGGCGATTCACCGGTTGTACCACATACTACTAATGATTCTGATTTTTGAACATCAATTAAATAATCGATTAATCTTGCTGTAGCATCCCAATCAATCTCATCTTGTTCATTAAAAGGGGTAATCATCGCTGTCATTAATCTTCCAAAGTCTACCACTCTATTTCCTCCTTCAAATACGGAGCTATCCGATGACCTGTATTCAGCACATGATTATAGATGCAATTGGAATTGAGAATGTAGTGCACGAACAGCTTGCACCATATCTTCTTTTTTCACAAGCACCCATATGGTTGTATTCGAATCGGCTGATTGCAATATCGGAATATTTTGTCCTGTCAAAGCAGCTACAATTCGAGCCATAATTCCAGGTACTCCATTGATTCCGCCGCCGATCACAGAAACTTTTGCGCAACCTGATAATCCTGTAGGTTGCAGACCCATTTCTTCTAATACTGCAAGTGCACGTTCTGCTTCGCTATCAAATACGGTATATACAGCTCCAAATGGCGTTACATTAATAAAATCAACACTAATACTATTTTCAGCCATGGCTTGGAACACTTTCAATTGAAGATGTTCGACACCTTCTTGTTGACCGACTGTAATCTGTGTAACGTTATTCACATAAGCGATTCCTGTAACCAGACGATCAACAACACCTGTTGGTGTATCTGCAAAACGTTCAGACTGTGTAACAAGTGTGCCTTCTGTATCTGCAAATGTAGAACGTACACGTACAGGCACTTGAGCTTGCATTGCAATCTCTACAGCACGAGGATGAATCACTTTGGCACCTTGATATGCCATATTACAAATCTCGTTATAACTAACATAAGCAAGTGGCTTGGCATCTTCTACAATACGTGGATCAGCCGTCAATATACCATTAACATCAGTATAGATATCAACCATATCGGCATGTAGTGCTGCTCCAAGAGCTGTAGCCGAAGTATCACTTCCACCACGTCCTAATGTGGTGAGATCTCCTGCTTCACTTTGTCCTTGAAATCCTGTAACGATCACGACTTTGCCACTATCCAGTTCACGACTCACACGATCTGGACGTACAGCAAGAATACGTGCATTTCCAAAATTATCATCGGTAATAAATCCAGCCTGTGCTCCAGTCAGAACAATCGAAGCGATTCCTTCACTGTTTAAAATACCGCTTAACGTGACTGCCGAAATCATTTCTCCGCATCCCATTAACAAATCACGTTCACGTGGAGAAGGGATACTGCCGTTAAGTACAGTACTTTCAAGCAATGTATCGGTGGCATAAGGATCACCACTACGTCCCATCGCTGAAACTACGATTACGAGCTTGACCTGCTCGGCAAGCTCGCGTTTGATATGACGAAGTACATGGACCCTCGCTTCAGGTGTAGACAGCGAAGTTCCTCCAAATTTCTGCACTAAAATATTTTGCTTTTCTACCACAGTAGACATAATAACTATGCGCCTCCGTTAGCTAATTGCTGGTGTTTTTGCTGCAATAATCTCGGCAATTTGCACGGCGTTCCAAGCTGCACCTTTAAGCAAGTTGTCAGATACAATCCACATATTCAAACCACGTTCATGACCTAGATCACGACGTAAACGTCCTACAAACACATCATTTTTTCCAGCTGCTTCTGTAGCTAGTGGATACGCTTGATTCGCTGGATCATCAACTAAAGTAATACCTGGCGCATGTTGCAACAATGTTTTCACTTCATCTAGATCATAATCTTGTTTTAATTCTACATATACAGATTCCGAGTGACCATAGACAACAGGCACACGTACACAAGTTGTCGTTACATGGATCGACTCATCTTCCATAATTTTTTTCGTTTCATTTACCATTTTCATTTCTTCCAATGTATATCCGTTGTCCTGAAATTTATCGATTTGAGGGATCACGTTAAAAGCAATTTGGTGTTTGACCGGTAATGAGCCTACAGGCAAAATATCCGGAGTCACTTCTTCGCCTTCAAGTACCGATTTGCTTTGACGCTTCAATTCATCAATCGCCTGATTCCCTGCTCCAGATACCGCTTGATACGTCGAAGCGATAATACGATCGATACCATAACGATCATAAAGTGGTTTCAGTGCTGCAACCATCTGGATTGTAGAGCAGTTAGGGTTGGCAATAATACCGTTATGATCTGCTATACGGTCACTATTGACCTCAGGAACCACGAGAGGGGTATTGGGGTCCATACGGAAAGCATTTGTATTATCAATGCATACAGCGCCATGTCTGACGGCGTGAGGAGCGAGTGCCTTACTGATATCTCCTCCTGCGCTAAATAAAGCGATATGTACACCGTCAAAACTATCCGGTGTCGCTTCTTCTACTGTAACTTCCTGACCTTTAAAGAGCACCTTTTTACCGGCAGAACGCGCAGAAGACAATAACTTCAATGTTTTTACCGGAAAATCTCGTTCCTCAAGCAATCTTACGATTTGTTGACCCACTGCTCCTGTCGCTCCTACGACAGCTACATTAAACGATTGATTAGACATCTGGCATATCTCTCCCCTTCGATTTCAAAAAGTTCATTTACATCTGAATGTAAACGTAAACGGCAGTCGCAAAGACTACCGTCAACTTTTAGCCAGCTTTCACTGGATTATAATTTCAGTGTTCTGCAATAATTGTAGAAATAATATCATTCCCTGTTACATCTTTCAACTGTTTTCGCAAAAACATTTTAATCATGTAAAGCTTTACTTCGTTCCTGTATGTCCAAAACCACCAACACCGCGTACTGTTTCTGATAATTGTTGTACTTCAATCAAATCCACTTCAGGTACAATCTGGAATACCATTTGTGCTATACGTTCACCACGATCGATCGCAAAAGCTTCTTCACCCAAATTGATCAACAACACTTTGATCTCTCCGCGATAATCTGCATCAATCGTACCCGGTGTATTGAGGCATGTAATTCCATGCTTATACGCAAGTCCACTACGTGGGCGAATCTGTGCTTCAAGTCCAGCAGGCATCGCTAATGCTAGTCCTGTTGGTACCAATGCTCTTTTGCCTGGTTCTAATACCATCGGCTCTGTTACCGCAGCATACAGATCGAATCCAGAAGCCAGTTCAGACATTTTGCGGGGTAATTCTAATCCTTCACTGCCGGGTAAAGCCATAATTTCAACATTAATAGACAAGTTCATCTCTCCTAACATGAGCAAGACTTCGTTCAGAATGACCTACCATTGCCAGCGCATAAGGCTCTGCAAACATATCATCAATCACCGAGCGAATATCTTCCATCGTCACTTCTTCAATATATTGTAATGTCTGATCGACTGTATTGTGTTTGCCAAGCATAATTTCATTTTTGCCCAGACGATTCATAATACTGCTTGTGCTTTCAAGACTCAATACAAGACTGCCTTTCAGTTGTTGTTTCCCTTGATATAACTCTTGTTCAGTAATGCCATTGACTTTGACATCATGTAACAGAGCATGTGTCAATTCAAAAACGTCTTTGGTCTGCTTCGGTGCTGTTCCTGCATAGATCGTAAATAATCCACTATCTGCATGAGCTGTATAATAAGAATAGACCGAATACGCCAATCCTCTTTTTTCACGAATCTCTTGGAAAAGACGTGAACTCATGCCTCCGCCCAGCGTATTGTTCAGAAGCACCATAGCGTAATACCGTGGATCATCTATTTTACCACCAGGAAAGTTCATACAGATATGATTTTGTTCTGTTTTTTTCTTATGAAAAATCTGCCCGCCTGCAAAAGCAGGTATGGTTAAGTCTTGCTTGGTTCCATGATTATCAAAAGCACCGAAATGTTTCTCCAACAAAGGGATCACACTGTCGTCTATATTACCAGCGACACTGATCACTGTATTTTCGATTGTATAATGTTCTTTCATATAGGCTCTAAGCTCTTCACTACCCATAGGATGAAGACGTTCTTCGGTTCCCAAAATAGGATAAGCTAATGGATGATCCCCATACGAAGACATCGTGACTAGATCGTGTACCAGATCATCTGGATCATCTTCATACATTAAAATTTCTTCAAGAATAACATTTTTTTCTTTTTTCAATTCTTCCGGATCAAGCAATGAGTTGAAAAACATATCCGATAAAATATCGACAGCGATGGATAAATGCTCATCTAATACTTTAGCGTAAAAACATGTATATTCTTTGGCGGTAAAAGCATTCACATCGCCACCGATACCGTCAAATACTTCAGCAATCTTTTGCGCATCAAAGCGCTCTGTTCCTTTAAATAACATATGCTCGATAAAATGTGAAATTCCATTGGTCACTAAATTTTCATAACGTGAACCTGTTTTGATCCAGATCCCAATCGTGACAGAACGGAAGGTCGGCATTTTTTCCATAACTATTCGTAGACCATTGTGTAGTTGAACTCGTTCCATGCGAGGGCCTCCCATTCGATAAATGCATACCTATCCTACCAGACTTTTAAAAACCGCTCAAGACTTCGCTATATGTGCAGAGCTTGTAGATCTATCTTTAACGTACTCATTTTAGTATTTAAAATAAAATCCTACAAAAAAAGAGTCAGAATAAAATCTTCTGGCTCTTTGAATTGTTTACTTTATCTCAGCATTGCTAAATAAATAGCAAAACATGAACTTAAGATTGTGTTTTAGCTGTTCCTTCAGCAACAAGTACTGCTTTGCGAGAAAGATTTACACGACCTTGATTATCAATTTCAGTTACTTTAACCGTAATCGAATCACCGATAGCAATAACATCTTCTACGTTAGCTACACGCTCTGTAGAGAGTTGAGAAATGTGTACCAGTCCATCTTTACCTGGAATAATTTCTACAAATGCACCGAATTTCTCAATACGTTTTACTTTACCTAAATACGTTTCGCCAACTTTCACTTCACGCACTAAGTTTTCTATCATCGTTTGAGCTTGTTTGATCATCGCTTCATCCGAAGAACCGATAAATACGCGACCATCTTGCTCGATATCAATTTTTACGCCAGTCTCATCAATAATTTTGTTGATGATTTTACCACCCGGTCCGATTACATCGCGGATTTTGTCTGGATTGATATTGATAATCATAATTTTCGGAGCATATGCAGAAAGGCTTGTTCTTGGCGTTTGAATGATTTCCATCATTTTGCTAAGAATAAACAAACGTCCTTCACGTGCTTGTGACAATGCATCCGATAAAATTTGACGGCTAATTCCATCAATTTTGATATCCATTTGAATAGCTGTTACACCTTCAGCCGTACCTGCTACTTTAAAGTCCATATCTCCTAAATGATCTTCCATACCTTGGATATCACTTAGAATCGATACATGCTCTTGATCTTTAATAAGACCCATTGCAATACCGGCTACAGGAGCTTTAATTGGTACACCCGCATCCATCATCGCAAGCGTACTTGCACAGATACTTGCTTGTGAAGTTGAACCATTGGATTCCAATACTTCAGACACTAGACGAATCGTATATGGGAATTCTTTTTCAGAAGGAATAACTTTCATCAATGCACGTTCGCCTAGAGCACCGTGACCGATTTCACGACGACCTGGTGGACGGAGTGGACGAGCTTCACCTACGCTAAATGGAGGGAAGTTGTAATGATGCATAAAGCGTTTAGAAGACTCTGGTGCGATACCATCCAAGATTTGTCCGTCTCCAAGTGCACCCAATGTACAAATACTCAATGCTTGAGTTTGTCCACGAGTAAACAATCCAGATCCGTGAGTTCTTGGTAGTAAGTTCACATCACACTCAATCGCACGAATTTCAGCTAAACCACGACCATCTGGACGTACTTTTTCATGAGTAATCAGACGACGTACTTCTTCTTTTACGATATCATGCAATATTTCTTTAACATCCTTCATGAGGTCAGGAGTCTCTATGTACTTCTCCTCAAAAAAGGCTACAGCTTCATCATTAACTACATCAATAGCATCTTGACGAGCTTGTTTCTCAGCTACACGTACAGCGTCAACCAAACGAGCTTGAGCATATTCACGTACTGCTGCATTCACATCACTGTCCACCGTATGAAGTTTAACTTCCATTTTAGGTTTACCAGCTTTGCTTACAAGTTCTTCAATCGCTGCTACGATATGTTGAATTTCGTCATGACCAAACATGATCGCTTCTAACATAACGTCTTCAGGCATTTCGTTCGCTTCTGCTTCAACCATCATGATCGCTTCTCTTGTTCCTGCAACCACAAGATAAAGATCACTTACTTCTTGTTGAGCTACTGTTGGGTTCACAATAAACTGACCGTCGATGCGTCCAACTGCTACGCTACCTACAGGACCGTTAAAAGGAACATCAGAAATGCTCAATGCTGCTGAAGTACCGATCATTGCTGCAATTTGAGGCTCGCAATCTTGCTCCACGCTCATAACAAGGTTCGCAATCTGAATATCATTACGGAAACCTTCAGGGAATAACGGACGAATAGGACGGTCTGTCAAACGGCTTGCCAAGATTGCTTTCTCGCTTGGACGACCTTCACGTTTGATAAATCCGCCTGGAATTTTACCTACTGCATATAATTTTTCTTCGTAGTTTACGGTAAGTGGGAAAAAGTCTAAGTCTTTAGGACCTGATGATGCCGTTACTGTACATAGAACTGCTGTATCACCGTAACGTACCATAACTGCTGCATTTGCTTGTTTAGCTAAACGACCTGTTTCAAATGTCAGCGTTCTTCCTCCGAGCTGCATTTCAACTCGCTGTTCCATGAAATTCCTCCTTTTTTAAGTCCATTATTTGTATTCTATAAAAAGGTGATGATTCCCTGCTTCCAGGAAATCTCACCGCTAGACTCTATGCTTATATGATCACTAATAAGTATAAAAATTGCAAAAATACCTCTACTTACAAAAAGCAACCCGGCCGTCACCGTCGGCTCCGAAAAGACCATACGGCTGAACAACCAGGCTGCTTTGGACATACTTTTTAATTTTAGCGACGAAGACCTAATTTTTCGATCAATGCACTATAACGTTTAACGTCAGTCTTTTTGATGTAAGCCAAAAGCTTACGACGTTGACCAACCATTTTCAACAATCCACGACGGGAATGATGATCCTTCTTGTGAGCACGAAAATGCGTTTGCAGATTCAAAATGTTCTCAGTAAGGATAGCGACTTGCACCTCAACAGATCCTGTATCGGATTCGTGAGTTCTGTGCTCTTCGATCAATTGGTGCTTGCGTTCTTGTGTTAATGCCATCCTATTCACCTCCTAATAGTGTAATTCATAATAACCGTTAGCCTCGTTATCGACGGTGAGATCGTATAACCAAGCCAAGGTTTTGAAGACTGTCATTTATTAGAATGACAACGTTGATTAGTATAGCATAAGTCGATATTAAATATCAACGGTATTCTTATGATTCATGATCAAGATTCGATAATAATAAACGTGCACCGTCTGCATCTTTACGAATTTGAGTAACTAACTCTTCAATTCCGCTGAACTTCTGCTCGGGACGAATATAATCTATTAATTCCACAGCTAGATGCTGTCCGTAGAGATCGCCTTGAAAATCAAGAATGTGAGCTTCGAAACTAGGTCGTGTCTCTCCTGTTTGGAACGTAGGCTTGTATCCGATATTCATAACACCAGCACGCCAAGCCCCTTCAGCAAGTACACGAACTGCATATACTCCAGAAGACGGCACTACATAATTTCCATCCAGTTCTAGATTAGCGGTCGGGAATCCAATCGTACGTCCACGCTTATCACCATCAACCACTTTACCACGAATCTGGTAAGGACGACCTAATAGCTTATACGCATGAGCGACATTGCCTTCTCGCAAAGCACCACGAATAGCCGAACTACTTACTTTATTTCCTTCTAATAAAAAAGCAGGAACTGTTTCTACAGACAATACATTTTCACCCAATGTACGTAGTAGATCTGGATTCCCTTCGCCTTTGTATCCAAAATGGAAATCAAAGCCGACCACTACCGTATGAACTTGTAATGGGCATAACATTTGTTCATAAAATTGCTGTGGTGTGACCTGTGAAAAAGCATGATTGAATTCAGCGATATATAATGTATCTACACCCATCGCACGCAACAATTCTTCCTTCATTGCAAGCGGTGTAAGATAACCTTCATAATCGCCTTTTCCCATCACTTCTTTGGGATGAGGATTGAAAGTCATCACAGAAGCAGGAACACCCAGTCGTCTAGCTAGACGAATACCGTGATCAATCACACTTGCATGTCCAAGATGAAGCCCGTCAAACTGTCCAATCACAAGTACTTGTGGTTTGGAAGCATGTTTCACTACATCTTCAGGCCATGGATAAGATAAATGTACTGTATTCATTACGATATCACCTGCAATTCCACAATGGATTCGTTACGGTAAAAATACTTTAACAGGTACAATTTCTTGTGCGGGTTGTTCCAAACGGAAAATACCGATAAAAATCCCATCTGGTGCATACAATTTAAATACAGGTGACTCTGTTGTCATATCAGCTAGAAGTTGTGATTCATCGTGTGGCTGAATCGCATCGATGCTGATACGTTTACCCTGTAGTGTATGCTTATATACCGAAGCATCTACTGTATAAGAAGGTAGATTAGACATAGCTTGATCTGGCTTGATCAAATGTTGTTCTAATACGCCTTGCTCTACAGCTTCTGCAATTTGTTCAAATGTTACACATTGATCGAGTGAAATACCCGCTGATTGTGTGCGAACCAATTCAACCATCACCGAAGGTACATGCAGAGCACGTCCAATGTCTACACAAAGCGTACGAATATAAGTTCCTTTTGAACATAATGCTCGGAAAGAAACTTCAGGATGATCCCCTGCTTTGAAATCAATGATTTCCAATTCATAGATCGTTACTTCTCGCGCTTTGCGTTCAATCGTTTTGCCTTCTCGTGCTAATTCATACAGACGTTTACCATCTACTTTAATCGCAGAGTACATCGGGGGTACTTGAGAGATCGTTCCAATCATTTGCCCCAGTACATGACGCACTTGTTCTTCCGATACATCTACTGTATCGATCTGCTCTGTAATCGTACCGGTCATATCTTCGGTATCTGTAGCTAATCCTAATCGAAGTGTAGCTACGTATTCTTTGGGCATTTCTTGCAAATATTCAACAATTCGTGTTGAACGTCCCAGACATAATGGTAATACACCTGTTACGGCTGGATCAAGTGTACCGGTATGTCCTATTCTTTTCATGCTTACAAGACGCCGAACTTTGGCAACCACATCGTGAGAAGTGAAGCCCGCCGGTTTATGTACCGCAAGCACTCCATCAAATTCATTCATAATGACTCCTTCACCTGCTGGATCACCTGTGCTGTAACTTCTTCCAGAGTCCCTTCCAAACGGCAACCTGCAGCTTTAATATGACCTCCACCGCCAAAATGTTGAGCAACGGCTGCCACATTGACTTTACCTGCAGAACGGAGACTTGCTTTAACAGCAGTATCATTAATTACCTTAAAAAAGATGCCCACTTCGACGCCTTGAATATTACGAGGATAGTTAACAATACCTTCTAAGTCTTCATTATCGGCTCCAGCTATAATCATATGTTCAGGTGTAACATGGACATGAGCAATTTTGCCATCTTCACACATTTGTAATGTCGATAATGCCATCCCTAATACTTTCACTTGTGGTAAAGTCACTTCTTCTAGCAATGTTTCTGCTAAATCCGGTCCATTTACACCAAGATCCAATAATCGTGAAGCAATCTCCATTACTTTAGGAGAAGTACTGGAGTAACGGAATCCGCCTGTGTCTGTTAACAGACCCGTATAGATAGCTTCAGCCGCTTCTTTGGTCCATTTCACATCAAAACATTCAATCCAGTCATATAAAATTTCAGCAGTTGCAGCT
Source organism: Paenibacillus sp. PK4536 (assembly GCF_028594455.2). Lineage (NCBI taxonomy): Bacteria > Bacillati > Bacillota > Bacilli > Caryophanales > Paenibacillaceae > Paenibacillus > Paenibacillus sp. PK4536. The sequence continues at coordinate 3,167,699 of NZ_CP126313.1, read as the reverse complement.
GCATCTGCTTTGATCAGATTAACTTCGCCATAATTATCATTGGTCGGGTGATGATCAATATTTAAAATAGAAGCTGTATCACTCATCCAATGGCTAACTAAACCTACACGTTTGAAATCTGCACAATCTACACAAATAATATGTTGATATTGACGTTCACTACCATCCTCTTGTTGATCAATAATCTGATCAGATAAGGTTAGATAGTGCATTCTTTTGGGAATCGGTCCTTCATTCACCAGTGTGAATTTTTTGCCTAGACAAGACAGAAGCCAGCCCACTACTACAGTGGAACTGACTGCGTCTCCGTCCGGCTGAACATGCGAAACCACTAGAAAATCATCGTGCTCCTCAATAAATGCTTTCGCATTCAGAAGCCCTTGTTCATAGGTCTGCATCGCCGTCTCCTTTAAAGATCAAGCTATATGGCTTGATCCTTGTAAAAGTGATTAAAATTACTCGTTCGTTTCGTCTTTTTTGATCTCACCCAAAAGTTCTTCGATTCGACTACCATAAGCAATCGATTCGTCGATTTTGAAAATCAACTCTGGAGTGTGACGCAAACGGATACGTTTGCCCAATTCAGAACGAAGGAACCCTGTTGCTTTTTCGATACCTTTTACAGAATTCGCTTTTTGCTCTTCATCACCCATCACACTAAGGTATACCTCAGCTTGTGATAGGTCATTAGTGACATCTACACCTGTTACCGTTACAAAACCGATACGTGGGTCTTTCATTTCACTTTGAATAAGCAAGCTTAATTCTTTTTTGATTTGTTCTCCGACTCTACCTGTTCGGATTTTAGCCATGTTTTTTCACCTCGCACTTAGCGCTCTACGGTTTCCATTATGAATGCTTCGATAATGTCGCCTTCTTTGAGGTCATTGTAGCCATCTAATGTAATACCACATTCATACCCTTGAGCCACTTCTTTAGCATCGTCTTTGAAACGTTTAAGTGAATCTAATTTACCTTCAAAGATAACAATACCATCGCGGATCAGACGGCTTTCAGCAGCGCGGACCATTTTACCGGAAGTAACCATACATCCTGCAATAGCTCCAACTTTACTGATTTTGAATACGCTACGTACTTCAGCGTGACCAACAACAACTTCTTTATATTCTGGATCCAGCATGCCTTTCATAGCTTGCTCGATTTCTTCAATAGCATTATAGATAACACGATGTAGACGGATATCTACTTTTTCTTGCTCAGCGGTTTGCGTTGCTTGACTATCTGGACGAACGTTAAAACCAATAACGATCGCATTAGAAGCAGCAGCAAGGATAATATCAGAATCGTTAATCGCACCTACACCACGGTGGATAATTTTGACGCGAACGCCTTCGACTTCGATTTTTTCCAATGAACCTTTAAGAGCTTCAACCGAACCTTGAACGTCACCTTTGATAATTACGTTAAGGTCTTTGATTTCACCATCTTTGATATGTTGGAAAAGATCATCCAATGTTACACGAGTGTTAGCACCCAATTCAGACTGACGGTGTGTAATCGCACGTTTGTCAGCGATTGAACGAGCTTTACGCTCATCTTCAAACACCATGAACGGATCTCCCGCTAAAGGAACTTCAGTCAGACCTGTAATTTCTACTGGTGTAGAAGGGCCTGCTTCTTTAAGACGGCGACCTTTATCATTTACCATGGCACGGATACGTCCGAAGCAGTTACCTGCAACAAATGCGTCTCCGATTTTGAGTGTACCGTTTTGTACAAGAATACGTACAACCGGACCGCGACCTTTATCTAGCTCTGCCTCGATAACCGCACCACGAGCACGTTTGTCAGGGTTTGCTTTATAGTCGTTCACTTCAGCAACCAACAAGATCATTTCAAGCAAGTCTTCAATACCTTCGCGTTGTTTTGCAGATACATTAACAAAGATTGTATCTCCGCCCCACTCTTCCGGTACCAATTCATACTCTGTTAACTCTTGTTTTACTTTATCAGGGTTCGCACCTGGTTTATCAATTTTGTTTACAGCAACAATAATAGGAAGACCCGCTGCTTTCGCATGGTTAATCGCTTCTACTGTCTGTGGCATAACGCCATCATCTGCTGCAACTACGATAATTGTAATATCTGTAACTTGTGCACCACGAGCACGCATAGCTGTAAACGCTTCGTGACCCGGTGTATCCAAGAAAGTAATTTTCTTTTTGTTGATTTCAACTTGATATGCACCGATATGCTGAGTGATACCACCAGCTTCGCCACCAGTTACGTTCGTAGAACGGATAGCATCAAGCAATGTTGTTTTACCATGATCGACGTGACCCATGATCGTTACAACTGGAGGACGTGTGCTCAAATCAGCTTCATCATCGACTTCTTCAACGGTTTCAAAACGATCATCTTCAACTGCGATTTTGATTTCAACTTCTACGCCATAGTCGCTAGCAAGCAACTGAATCGTATCCAAATCAAGCTCTTGGTTAATCGTAGCCATTACGCCACTTGTGATCAACTTTTTGATAACTTCTGAAGCATCTTTATGAAGCAATTTAGCTGTTTCACCAACAGTCATTTCACCGCGAACGATGATTTTCTTAGGTGTATTATCAATTTTCTCACGAGGAGGTTGGTTGCTATATTGATTTTTACCGCGACCTTTACCACCACGTCCACTGTTACGGTTACTATTGTTGTTGCTACCATAACGGTTACCGCCGCCACCGGAGCGATTGCCTCCGCCTTGACCGCCACCAGTACTGTTATTGCGTTTAGGACCAGCATTACTACTTCCAGTACCGCCACTAGCATTGCGGTTACCATTGCTACTTGTACTGCTGTTACCTGTAGGACCAGCGCTTCTTACTTGACCTGAAGGCTGACGGTTCTGAGAACTGGATTGAGATGGCGGACGAGAAGCACTGCTTGGTTGGCGACTGCTTTGTCCTGATGTTGAAGATGTTCTAGAACTGCTGTTGTTACTTCCCGTACTTGGACGGTTACTTGATTGACTAGACGACGAGTTACTACGGTTACTGCTAGAGGAACCGTTTTGGGGTTTGTTATTCCCACTATTTGAGTTGTTCTGCGTTTTCGTATCCATACCTACCTGCTTTTCCTGTTGAATTTTTTCACGAGTACGATCCGCACTCGCGTTTTGGGTTGTTGAATTGACATGCTTATCCGCAGCATTTGATTTGATATCTTTGAAAAACTTTTCCACTTTGGATACAGCATCATTTTCCATAACACTCATATGATTATTGACCGGTACATCCAGTCTTTTCAAGATCGTAATGATTTCCTTACTACTCATATTGAGAGATTTCGCATATTCATAAACTCTCAGTTTATCCTTCTGCTCCTGTGTGCTCAATATATTCCACCTCCGAGGAATTCCCCATTCGTTTGCGGAATAACTCTGCGAAACCCTTGTCTGTCAGAGCCAACACGACTCGTCCATCTCTACCAATACTTGAGCCGAGCTGATCACGGTCATACCCGATAAGAAGCGGAATACTGTAACTTCCGCATTTATCACGGAATTTTTTCTGTGTATTATCTGAAGCATCTCCAGCTAATACGACAAGGGTGGCTTCTTGAGAACGAATCGCTTTGAGAACCAATTCGTCTCCAGATAACACTTTGCCGGCTCGCATCGCAAGCCCGAGTAGGGATAGTTCGTTATTCATTAGCGCCTCTTTCCTGTACTGTGCAAAAATCGTTCTCTACACTGCTAAATTCATGGGCAAGCTGCTCATATATTTCCGCACTAACAGGCGCTTTGAGTGCACGATCAAACGCACGACTCTTTTGTGCCAAACGAAAACAGGCCATGTTGCCACAAATATACGCACCACGTCCCGATTTTTTACCGGTCAAATCCATTTCCACCTGATCGTCTGGCGTACGTACAATACGCACTAGACTTTTCTTAGGCATCATTTGCTGGCAAGCTACACATTTGCGCAGCGGTACTTTCTTGGTTTTTATCATCATCTCATGTCCCCCTTCGAACTCCCCATATTGTTATCATAACATCAACATCCAAAGCGGCACCTGTCCCCTGCCATTTTGAGGGAAAGTCCTATCAGGCATACAAATGAAAATGTTTAGTCAACCGATATCGAATCTTGGTGCATTTCTTCGCTAGCTTCTTTTGGACGACCATATTCTTCTTCTGCTTGTGTCTCGCTCTTAATATCAATTTTCCATCCTGTTAATTTGGCAGCAAGACGAGCATTTTGCCCTTTGATACCAATTGCCAGAGATAGTTGATAATCAGGAACGATTACGCGTGCCATTTTCTCATCTTCAAATACTTGAACTTCCAGTACTTTGGATGGGCTAAGAGCATTAGCAACATACTCTTCAACACTATCAGAATAACGAACGATATCGATTTTTTCACCGCGAAGTTCACCAACGATCATCTGTACACGTATACCACGAGGACCTACACATGAACCAACTGGATCTACTTCTTCGTTGCGTGAGAAGACAGCAATTTTAGAACGGAAGCCTGCTTCACGTGCTACAGAACGAATTTCAACCACACCATCGAAAATCTCAGGTACTTCAAGTTCGAACAAACGTTTAAGCAATCCTGGATGTGTGCGTGACAAAATGATCTGAGGACCTTTAGTTGTATTTTCCACTTTAGTGATATAAGCCTTGATACGTTCATTCATTGTGAATTTCTCGTTAGGCATTAATTCAGTTAGAGGAAGTACAGCTTCGATCTTACCAAGATCCACATAAATATTACGTGCATCTTGACGTTGAACGATACCTGTTACGATATCTTCTTCTTTGTCGATAAAAGCATTGTAAATCAAACCACGTTCTGCTTCACGAATACGTTGAGTTACGACTTGCTTCGCTGTTTGTGCAGCAATACGTCCAAAGTCACGCGGAGTCACTTCGATCTCAGCAACATCTTCCAACTGAAAGTTCGGGTTGATGTCGTGCGCAGATACTATAGAAATCTCTGTACGTGCATCCAAGACTTCTTCCACTACATTTTTACGTGCAAATACTTTGATAACTCCTGTATTGCGGTTCATATCAACACGTACATTTTGTGCTGCATTAAAATTACGCTTGTAACTGGAAATTAGGGCAGCCTCGATCGCTTCGAACACGATGTCTTTGCTGATTCCTCGTTCTCTTTCCAATTCGTTCATTGCTTCAATAAACTCCATACTCATGTGCTTCAAGTTCCCCCTTTCAAAAAACTACCGTTTAAAAAATGATTGCCAGTCTTGCGCTGGCTACTTTTTCATATGGAATAGTGTGAGTTTTTTTGCCCGCTTCGATCAGTAATTCTTCATTATCAAATGAAAGCAATCGTCCCTCAAATTCCTTCTGTCCATCCAAAGCTGCATACGTTGTTACAAAAACATCTTTGCCAACTGCTTTTGCAACATCTTCACTCTTCTTAAGTGGACGTTCTGCACCTGGAGAAGATACTTCTAGAAAATAAGCTCCCGTAATCGGATCATTGCCATCCAATTGTTCACTCATATATTCGCTGATCCGACTGCAATCTTCGATATCAATACCGCCGTCCTTATCCACGAACACTCGCAAAAACCAGTTACTGCCTTCTTTTACATATTCCACATCGACCAACTCGAAGCCATGCTCACTCAAAAATGGCTGTACCATTTCTTCTACGGTCGTTTTAATCTTCGGTGTGCTCAAACAATTCAACCCTCCATCACCTTAAAATCCTATATACAAAACATGTTGTTGAACCAATTCATTATTGCCGCTTTTTGTAGAAAATCGAACCAATTTACTTCTCTCGGTTCGATCTTCTGCGTCATTATTTCCTGTAAATGTATTCAACAACCGTATACCAAAGAGTAAAGAGTGGGTTTCCCCACTCTTCACAAAACGGTTTTATCTTCCTTATCACCTTAAAATTATATCATAATTCCAAAGGAGTGACAAGTAAATAACCTTGACTACAAGGTGTTAATGCTTGGTACATGACGCATCGTCTTGATTTAAAATAGAGACAGCTGATTGCTTTCTGGCAAGCCACGGAAACAACCCATTTGCGTCATCAATTCCACGATCGTTTTAGTCGCTTTGGATTTCTGTTGGAAATCTTCAATCGACAGATATTCTCCGTGTTGACGAGAAGCCGCAATATTACGTGCTGCATTATCACCAATCCCCGGTACAGCTGAAAATGGAGGAATCAAGCTATCTCCATCCACTGTAAATGTAGTCGCTTCAGAGCGATACAGATCCACCGGTTGGAATTTGAATCCACGTGCTGTCATTTCAAGTGCCATTTCTAACATAGGAATCATATTTTTTTCTTTGGTTGGAGCTTGGAATCCCATTTGTTCAATCTCGACAATTTTACGATAGATCGCTTCATATCCCTGACAACATAGATCAGGATCAAAGTCTTCGATCCGTACTGTAAAATAAGTCGCATAGTATTGAATTGGATAATACAGTTTGAAGTAAGCCGTCCGCACTGCTGAAATAACATAAGCAGCAGCATGGGCTTTCGGAAACATGTACTGGATTTTGAGGCAGGAATCAATATACCACTGCGGTACTTTGCATTTCTTCATCTCATCAATCCACTCTTGGGACAACCCTTTCCCTTTACGTACACTTTCAGTAATTTTAAAAGCAAGACTGGCATCCATACCTGCTTTGTAAATTAAGAACAACATAATATCATCACGACAACCGATTACTGTTTTGATATTACAGGTATTATTTTTGATCAAATCTTGTGCATTTCCTAACCATACCCCTGTTCCATGAGACAGACCTGATATCTGCAACAAATCGGCAAAGGAAGAAGGTAGCGATTCAATTAACATCTGGCGTACAAATTTAGTACCCATCTCAGGTACACCATAAGTAGCAACAGGGCTGCGTAATTGCTCTGCTGTAATCCCTAATGCTTCTGTCGAGTTAAACATACTCATGACTTTGGGATCATTCATCGGAATCTTCGTCGGATCTACACCTGTCAAATCCTGCAACATCCGCATCATGGTCGGATCATCATGTCCTAGTATATCTAGCTTGAGCAAGTTGGCTTCAAAAGCATGATAATCAAAGTGTGTCGTTTTCCACTCTGCATTCACATCATCTGCCGGGAACTGAACAGGTGTAATATCTTCTACATCCATATAATCCGGTACAACAACGATACCGCCGGGATGCTGTCCTGTACTCCGTTTGACGCCTGTACATCCTGAAGCTAGGCGGCTAAGTTCAGCATTACGCCATTTCTTCTGATGCAATTCTTCATATTTTTTAGCAAAACCAAATGCTGTTTTTTCCGCTACTGTACCAATGGTACCCGCACGGAATACATTTTTTTCGCCAAACAATTCTTTGGTGTAATTATGAGCTTTCGGTTGATAATCCCCTGAGAAGTTCAAATCGATATCGGGAACTTTATCCCCTTTAAATCCTAAAAACGTTTCAAACGGAATATCTTGACCTTCCCCTTTAAGCTTACCATTACAATCAGGGCAGTCTTTGTCGGGTAAATCGAATCCACTCGGGATACTACCATCTAAAAACCATTCACTATGTCTACATTCTGGGTTGGTACAGATATAGTGAGCAGGCAATGGGTTTACTTCAGAGATACCTAGAAACGTAGCTACAACAGAAGAACCTACAGAACCCCGTGAACCTACCAAATAACCATCTTGGTTAGACTTTTTAACTAGTTTCTCGGAAATCAAATAGTTGGCAGAAAATCCGAACTTGATAATCGGTTCTAATTCTTTTTCAAGACGTTTTACAACAACATCTGGTAACTCTTCGCCATAGATCGACTTCGCTGTATCATAACAAGTATTTCGAATTTCTTCGTCTGCGCCTTCCAAAATAGGTGTAAACAATTTTTCAGGGAACAGCTCAAACGATTCAAAACGTTCTGCTAATGCTTGTGTATTGGTAACAACGACTTCTTTGGCTTTGCTTTCACCCATAAAGCTGAATTCTTCGATCATTTCATTCGTTGTGCGTAAATGAGCATCCGGTTTACGCTGATCTTTAAGCGGACTAAAACCAGTAATCCCGTTAATCGTAATATCACGGAACAATTTCTGTCTCGGTTCCAAATAATGAACATTTCCTGTTGCGACTACCGGTTTGTCTAATTTAGCTCCGATATCATAAATTTTGTTCACAGCGATCTCTAACTCACGTGGACTTGCTACTAATCCTTTGTCCACCAGATGCATGTACATCGTTAGCGGCTGAATTTCTAATACATCATAGAATTGAGCAATTTCCTCGGCTTCTTCTACTGATTTATTAAGAACGGCTTCGAAGAACTCCCCTTTTTCACAACCAGAGAGAACTAACAATCCTTCTCTATATTCAGTCAATACCGATTTAGGTATACGAGCTACTCGTTTGAAGTATTGAGTATGTGATAAAGTGATTAATTTAAATAGATTCTTTTTGCCAATCTCATTCAATGCATAAATACCACAATGAAAAGGACGCACATTGGATAAATCTTGCCCTACAAATTCATTCAAACGATCCAAACGAGTTAAGCGACGTTCTTTATCCGCATCACTCAATAGTCCAAACAAAATGCCTCCAAGTGCTAGTGTATCGTCAATCGCACGGTGATGGCTTTCCAAAGAGACTTTATATTTCGAAGCTAATGTATTTAGACGATGATTTTTCAATGTTGGATACAGTAAACGTGCTAATTCAAGAGTATCTAACACCGGATTTTCCATTTCTGGTAAATCGTGATTTTTCAGTGTAGCTTGAATAAAGCCGATATCAAAACGTGCGTTATGCGCGACTAGAATACCATCACCCGCAAATTCTACAAATTCACGAATCACTTGATCAATCTCTGGTGCTCCACGAACCATTTCATCCGTAATATTAGTCAACTGCTGAATATTGTAAGGAATACGTTCATGCGGATCAACAAAAGTCGCATAGCGATCTAACTCTTTGCCATCTACCATTTTGATCGCTGCAATTTCAATAATTTTGTTCTGTGTAACCGATAGACCGGTTGTTTCTATATCAAAAACGATATACGTAGCTGTTTTCAAATCAATCGGTTGAGGATTGAGTACAATCGCTACGGCATCATTCACTACATTCGCTTCAAGTCCGTACATCATTTTGATACCATGCTTTTTAGCAGCTTTGTAGGCTTCAGGATAACATTGAACTCCACCATGATCGGTAACTGCAATGGCAGAATGTCCCCATGCCGCGGCTGTTTTGACATATTGATCAATCGGGGTAATACCATCCATTGAACTCATTGTTGTATGCAAATGAAATTCAACCCGTTTTTCGTCAGCATCATCTTTGCGTCCAGCAGGAGCTTTAACTTCGCTTAGATCCGATGGAATCATGACAAGTTCTGGAATAGTCATAAAGCGATCGTATTCTACTCTACCACGAGCTTTTACCCATTTTCCATTGGCTAGTAGATTCATGATTTTAAGATCTTCTTTATTTTTAGCAAACATTTTCATTTGCAAGGAATCACTAAAGTCTGTTAAGAAATACGTAAATAATGTACTACCATTACGAAGCTCTTTGCTTTCTAAGCCAAAAATAGTTCCCTGAATCGTAATTTTCTTTTCTTCATCTTGAATATCTTGAAGTGGTGTAGGTTGTTCTTTGATCTCATAACCAACTTGTAAGCGTACAGGCTCTCCATCTGCATCGGTATCTTCTTCGAACTCGGATTCCATACTGGTCATCAATTTCTCGATTTCTTCCAGTTCTTCTTTACGACGCTGTACATGGAATTCTTCTACAGCTTCAGTCGTATTTTCACCCACTTGAAGCTTGATCCGTAATGTAAGGTTAAAATAATCTTGATAAAAGCGTACGATAGCTTGATCAATTTGTTTCTTTTTGGCAAGTTCTAGTGACATGTTATCACTCATCGTCACCGTAACTGTATGATCGTCTACCATATATTTAGCACGTGTCATCCATCCATTAACAGAAGGGATTTCACGTTGTACCCATTCCAAAAACATATTCCAATATTCTTCTACAATCTGTACCACATCGACAGCTTCATCGTATTGAAACAGAAAGCGAATTTTGGCGATATGCCCCATCTTTTCTTGAATATGCAAGCAAAACGCACGATAGGTTGGTGCTGCTACTAATGTTTCTTTCGCAATCACGATTTTCCATTCTTTATTGCTACGACTAATCTCTACTCGATCGATCATACCATCTGCAAAATGAGGCTCCATTAATCCAGCAGGTACTTGTGCCTGGTTCATTAACAGTTCGAACCGTGTTCTTTTCTCTCCACTAACGCTCATAAGATCCCCCTTTCCAAAAAGCAACAAGCCTCCACTAAAGTTGGTATCAGACTGCCGTCTACTCCACTCTGTTGGAAGCTTGCCTGCTTCAATAGCTTTACATCGTTAGCTATATGTTCATTTCAGCCCTATACCAACAGCAGCTAGAAATTGAATTATACATTTATCCGATCTAGATAGATAACAGTCTAGATCTATAAGATATCTTAATAAGCACGAGCGAATACAACAGTATGTTTCGCAGGTTCACCTGTAACAAGACATTTTTCTTTTTGTACATCTAATTGGAAAGGAATATTACGGATCGTTGCTCCTGTTTCTTCTTTTACTTTCGCTTCGGATTCGATCGTACCATCCCAGCCTGCGATAAAGAAGCCACGTTTTTCTTCCATAATAGCTTTCATTTCATCCAATGTATCGACTTGGTGCATGTTTTCTTCACGGAAAGCAAGCGCACGATCGTACATTTCTTGTTGTACTTGATCTAACATATTTTGAACTTCAGTTACGATATTTTCAAGAGCCACTTGTTTTTTCTCGCCTGTGATACGAGAAACCAATACACATACTCCATTTTCCATATCACGAGGTCCAATTTCCAAACGAACTGGAATACCACGCATTTCATATTCATTGAATTTCCAACCTGGACGTACATCGGCACGATCATCAATACCTACACGTACTCCGGCTTTTTTCAATTCAGCAAATAATTCATCTGCACGTCCTACAACCATATCACGTGTTTTAGGAGGTCCAATTGGAATAATCATGACTTGTTTTGGAGCCACTTTAGGAGGCAAAGCCAATCCACGATCATCACCGTGCACCATGATAAGCGCACCGATTAGACGTGTACTTACACCCCAAGAAGTGGTATGTGCATACTCTTGTGTATTATCACGACTTAAGTATTGAATTTCAAAAGCTTCTGCAAAGTTAGTACCCATAAAGTGAGAAGTACCTGCTTGTACAGCACGTCCATCTTTCATCATCGCTTCGATAGAATACGTGTCACGTGCGCCTGCAAATTTCTCAGAAGGACTCTTCTGCCCTGTAATTACAGGAATCGCTAAGAAACTTTCTACAAAATCACGATACACTTCAAGCATACGCATTGTTTCTTCGCGTGCTTCTGTTTCTGTTTCGTGAGCAGTATGACCTTCTTGCCACAAGAATTCACTTGTACGTAAGAAAGGCAATGTACGTTTTTCCCAACGAACAACGTTAGCCCACTGGTTAATCAATACTGGAAGATCCCGGTAAGATTGAATCCATTTAGAATACATATGTCCGAACATGGTTTCTGATGTAGGGCGAATAGCCAAACGTTCTTCTAGCTTATCTCCACCTGCTTCAGTTACCCAAGGCAATTCAGGATTAAATCCTTCGATATGTTCTTTTTCTTTTTCAAAAAAGCTTTCTGGAATAAATAATGGGAAATACGCATTACGATGACCGGTTTCTTTAAAACGACGGTCTAAATCGTGCTGAATATGCTCCCAAATTTCATATCCATCCGGGCGGAAAACGATACAACCGCGTACAGGTGAATAGTCCATTAATTCAGCTTTTTTGATCACGTCAATATACCAACGTGAGAAGTCTTCGCTTTGTGGTGTAATTTCAGTTACGAATTGTTTGTCCTGCTTATCATTCGACATAAAAATGGATATCCTCCTGTAAGTAACCAAATATTTAGCGAGCAGATCTGAATAATATCAGAATCGATATCTGTTATTATTAGTCGCTCATTTTACCTTATTGTATCATGATTGTGAGTGCTTGTTGAATGATTTCAGACAAAGAAGCAAAAGAGTGATGATCTGCAACATCCTTCAACTTTACGCTGAGGCGTACATGTTGCATTTCCACCCTTCTGCTTCCGTGGTCTTTCTTTGAGTATATCATGTCTGTCTATACGCTACAGCACAGATATTAACCTTTAATTAAACGTACAATATCATTATAGGTTACAGCGATCATCAGCAAGAATAACATACCGAATCCGATTAAATGAACCAGACCTTCTTTGCTTGGTTCAAGTGGCTTACGACGTATCCATTCCACCAACAAGAAAATCAAACGACTTCCATCTAATGCTGGAATAGGCAATAGATTGAATATTCCCAAGTTGGTACTAATTAGTGCTGTCCAAAGAATCATACTATCAAGTCCCTGTCTTGCGACTTCAGTCGTAACTTGAATCGTACCTACAGGTCCTGCTAGATCATCTAAATGGAACTGTCCAAAAATTAACATTTTTAAACTTGTTAAAATCGTTGTACTCATATCGATAAAGCGTTCGCCTGCATAGCTAAATGTTTCACCAAAAGAAGCTGAACGAGTTTGAGGTTCTACAGCGACCCCTACTTTACCTACATTTTTTTCATTTGCTTTAGGAGTAATAGTAACCGTCTGTTCTTGACCACCACGTTCAATCGTCCACTCCATAGGTTTACCAGCCGAAGATTCAATCAAACTAATCATTTTGACAGAATCTCCTGCAATTTCGGTTCCGTTGACTTTCTCCACTAGATCGCCTTTTAGCAACCCACTAGATTGAGCTGGAGAATCCGAAGTGACCTGACCCAAAATAACCCCTGTTGGATTTTCAACAGGTACACCTGTCATACGTACCAAGATCAGACAAAGAATAAAAGCAAGAATAAAGTTCATTGCAGGTCCTGCAAAAATAGACAATGCACGTTGACCTACAGTTGCACTATTAAACTGACGATTGCGCGGTGCAATCTGAATATCTTGCCCTTTGATCGACATCATTGCTTTGGGATCTACATTAAATGTTTGAATATCACCATCAACATCTAATACAATTTTGAGATCATCAATAATATCAATTGATTGTACTTCGCCACGAATAACATTCTTACGATTATCTAATTGATCTACAAAAATCGTTTTAACGACTTCATTGGCTGTACGAATAGCGATCGTCTGTCCGGGCTGAATCTCAACCAGTTCAGGATCTTCACCAGCCATACGGGCATAACCACCAAACGGCAGTAAACGCAATGTAAATACAGTCTCATCTTTTTTATATGAAAACAGTTTTGGGCCGAAGCCAATAGCAAATTCGCGTACTAATACTCCTGCACGCTTGGCAAAATAATAATGCCCCCACTCATGCACTGTAACAATAATAAAAAACATGAGTACCGTCATAACTACTACTTGAAGTGTCTCCAAATCGCCAAATCCTCCTTTTTCGCTTGCGACCGAAGGTCTGCACTTTTAGATTATCACTTTTGTACGGTCTGATACAAGCAGAGCATGGCGAACATCAAGAAATAAATTCCATTTCTGTTGATAATCCCGGTTATAGGCATAATCGTCATGATACAAAACCACTATCACATTATCTATACAACATACCATTCCTTTTACAATACTGAAAATGCACTGGCTCTTGCTCTAGTCTGTGCGTCGGTAGCATAGATGACTTCTAGCTCTGGATTGGCAATCACTTCATGCTGTTGTAGAGCATCCGCAATAATATCTTCGATCAATAAGAATGGAATTTCTCCATTTAAAAATCGAGCTACTGCAATTTCATTCGCTGCATTAAATACTGTCGGTGCTGTTCCGCCCAAACGTCCTGCTTCAAAAGCCATGCTTAGACAAGGAAAACGATTGTAATCCATTTCACGGAAATTAAGCTGTCCGATCTGAGCTAACGACAGACGCGAAGAAGGAGCTTGCTGACGATCAGGATACGTTAATGCATATTGAATCGGTACACGCATATCTGGATTACCCAATTGTGCAATAATACTGGTATCTACAAATTCTACAAATGAATGAATAATACTTTCAGGATGCAACAGTACTGAAATCTGATCATAAGGCATATCAAATAGCCAGTGTGCTTCAATCACTTCAAGTCCTTTATTCGCCATCGTTGCAGAATCAATCGTAATTTTGGAACCCATAGACCAGTTAGGATGCTTCAGTGCATCAGCCACAGTCACATGCTTCAATTGCTCTCGTGTACGATCACGAAATGAACCTCCCGAAGCAGTCAACGTTAATTGATGTACACGTTCACGGGGTTCTCCATTTAGACATTGAAATAATGCTGAATGTTCGCTATCAATCGGCAACAATTGAACGCCTTTTTGTCTAGCACGAGCTGTAACTAGATGACCTGCTGTTACCAATGTTTCTTTATTCGCTAATCCTATCGTTTTGCCTGCATCAATCGCTGCAAGTGTAGATGGAAGCCCCATACTACCCATAACTGCTGTAACAACGGTATCTGCATCTGTTCCTGCTGCAATTTCAATCAATCCTTGCTCCCCATAGAATACTTCGATATGAGAAGGTAGTTGTTGCTTGATCTGCTCTGCTGATTGTTTAGAACCTACAGAAACTTTAGATGGCTTAAACTCCAATACTTGCTGAATCAACAATTCTATATTATTACCTGCTGCTAGTCCTTCAACTTCAAAAGCTTCAGGATGCGCACGAACAACATCTAATGTTTGAGTACCGATTGAACCTGTAGAGCCAAGAATCGCTAATTTTTTCATTGTGCACCCCGTTAGATTACAATAGGTTATCATTTAAATCCGTATCATTTAGAAAGGTAAAAGCAACGCAATATGAACCAGTGGAAATACCATTAACCAGCTATCACAGCGATCTAAAATACCACCATGACCTGGTAACAATTTTCCAGAATCTTTGATTCCATAGATGCGCTTGTATGCCGATTGAATCAAATCACCCATTTGTCCTACGACTGCCGCTGCTATACCTATTAATATCGCATTGGTCATTGGAAGAAGTTCTGGTGATATCAGTGAGAAGATAACAGCTACAATAATAGCAAATACGACTCCACCAATCGCACCTTCAACCGTTTTATTGGGACTGATCGAAGGCCATAGCTTATTTTTGCCAAGCATTTTTCCTGTAAAATAAGCTCCAATATCACTAGCCCAAATCGAAGCTAGCAACATAAACGTCCAAAATAATCCATGTCCGTCTGGTGTCTGACGTGTATCTGCAATATATGCAAACCCTGTACCTATATAAACGGCTCCGATGAACAATAATGCCATTTGTTTAATATCCACTTTATTTTTGGAAATAACAGTAATGGACAATAATAACAGCATCACAATCCACATACTGTGATCAACAGACAACGGCGGTTCAAGATTCATTAATGTCCATGGTAAAAGCATATATAGCACACTAATATAACCAATCACTGCCGGTGCTCCGAACGGAGCCGACTTTGTCATGATTACAAATTCATAATATCCAATAAGAGCCATCACCACGAGCAGCCCATGATAAGCATAGCCACCGAGCAGGCAAAGCCCTAAGTAGAGTATTCCGGCTACAATGCCAGTGATTATCCGCTCTTTCACAATCCATCCTCCATCCGAACAAATGAATATTCCCTGCCTATGCAGAGATCACCATTCATTTCAAACCACCATATCTGCGAGTTCTACGCTGGTATTCTAATACCGCTTCGATCATATGCTGCTTGCCAAACTCTGGCCAAAAAATAGGAGTGAACCATAATTCTGTATAGGCAAGTTGCCACAACATAAAATTACTCAGGCGAAGTTCTCCGCTTGTTCGTATAAGTAAATCAGGATCAGGCATCCCTGAAGATTGTAAAACACGTTCAAAACTTTCAGAAGTGATATCTTCGATACGCATTGTACCTTTTTGTACAGCTTGAGCGACTTCTTTCACACCTTCAGTAATTTCATCACGACTTCCATAATTCAGAGCAAAAGTAAGAACCAGTCCTGTATTATTAGCAGTATCACGAATCGCTTTTTCTAAAGGCTCAATCGTATGAGGGGGTAATACATCTTTGTGTCCCATCAAACGAATCTGTACATTTTTTGCAATCAACTCATCCAATTCAGATGCTATAAATTCACCAGGAAGTTTCATCAAAAAATCGACTTCCTCTTTGGGTCTTTTCCAATTTTCAGTAGAGAAGGCATACATGGTTAAATATTGAACTCCCAAGTCATCCGCAGCAATTGTGGCACGCTTTACAGCCTTCATACCATTCTGATGACCCATTACACGCGGTAATCCCAAACTTTTCGCCCATCGTCCATTGCCATCCATAATGATAGCGATATGCTTTGGAATATTATCTTGCGAAAGCTCGGAGGAAACCTGTATCTCTTCCTTTTTCCACCACGAGCGAACACGCTTGAGCATCACTTTTCCTCCATGCGAGTAGTGAAAAGAGACAAACCCCACCTATTCGGAGGGGTCGTAAGTCTCTTACACTTCCATAATCTCTTTTTCTTTTGAAGCTAGTACATTATCAACTTCTGCAATAAATTTGTCTGTAAGTTTCTGCACATCTTCTTGATGACGACGTGATTCATCCTCAGAAATGTCTGTTTTTTCAAGCTTTTTAATATCTTCATTAGCATCACGACGAATATTACGAATCGCTACTTTGGATTCTTCGCCAAACTTTTTAGTTAATTTAACCAATTCAGAACGACGCTCTTCTGTTAGAGCTGGAATACTTAGACGAACAATGTTACCATCGTTAGCCGGTGTAAGACCCAAGTCTGATTTCATAATTGCGCGTTCAATCTCAGCTAAAGAAGATTTATCCCAAGGCTGAATAATCAATGTACGTGAATCCGGTGTACTGATATTTGCCAACTGATTAAGAGGTGTCAAAGCACCGTAATATTCAACTTGTACACGATCTAAAATAGAAGATGAAGCACGACCAGCACGAAGCGTGGACAGATCACGGCTTAAAGCTTGAATAGCTTTCTCCATGCGCTCTTCTGCACTTGTTTTGATTGATTGTGGCATTAATCTACACTCCCTTTAACGATCGTCCCGATCTTCTCGCCGAGCACGACCCGTTTGATGTTTCCTTCTTCGGTAATCGCAAACACGATGAGTGGAATATTGTTATCCATACACAACGATGAAGCTGTAGAATCCATTACACCTAGATTTTGATTCAAGATATCCAGGTATGTAAGTTGTTCGAATTTTTGAGCATTTTCGTCTTTAAATGGATCTGCTGAGTATACGCCATCCACTTTATTTTTAGCCATCAAAATAACTTCTGCTTCGATTTCAGCAGCACGTAAAGCAGCTGTTGTATCTGTAGAGAAGAAAGGATTACCCGTACCTGCTGCGAAAATAACAACTCGACCTTTTTCTAAGTGACGAATAGCTCTTCTGCGGATATAAGGTTCTGCGATTTGTTGCATTGCAATAGAAGTCTGCACACGAGTAGGCACTTCAATCTGCTCTAATGCATCTTGCAAAGCTAAAGAATTCATTACAGTGGCAAGCATACCCATATAATCGGCTGTTGCGCGGTCAATACCATTTGCGCTGCCCGCGATTCCACGCCAGATGTTGCCTCCTCCACATACAATCGCAACTTCTACACCCAATGCGACAACTTCTTTGATCTGATTGGCAATTGAGACGATTGTATCGGCATCAATACCGTATCCGTTTTGACCCGATAATGATTCACCGCTGACTTTCAAGACAACTCTTTTAAATACAGGTTTATTCAATTGTATACCCTCCACTTTGTGAAAATTAGTCCTGATGGTGATAAAGCCGGATAGGGCGCTGATACTGCCTGTTCCGGCTCTGCCATGAGGTTCTCGGAATGATAAGATTTTACAAAAGAAGGAACACAGTCTGTGTCCCTTCCTTCTGTTCTATTCTTAAATCGTGTTCCGGTTATTGTAAATCTTTAGTTCGCTAGTAGCGATTATTGATTTACTTGTGCCATAACTTCTTCAACAAAGTTGTCTTGTTTTTTCTCAAGACCTTCACCTAGTTCATAACGAACAAAGCGACGGATAGAAATATTTTCACCAATTGTGCTGATTTTTTCGTTCAACAATTGATCGATTGTTTTATCAGGGTTTTTAACGAAAGTTTGCTCCATCAAGCAATACTCTTCATAGTATTTACCGATGCGGCCTTCAACCATTTTTTCAACGATTTTTTCTGGTTTGCCTTCGTTCAACGCTTGAGCTTTCAAAATTTCTTTTTCTTTCTCAAGTGCTTCTGTTGGAACTTCTTCACGACGAACATACAATGGGCTAGCTGCTGCGATTTGCATAGCGATATCGCGTGCAAACTCTTTAAATTGGTCTGTTTTACCAACAAAGTCAGTTTCACAGTTGATTTCTACCAATACGCCGATACGACCGCCAGCGTGGATGTAAGATTCAACTACGCCTTCTGTTGCAGCGCGTCCAGCTTTACCAGCTGCTGCAGAAAGACCTTTTTCACGAAGTACGTCTACTGCTTTAGAGATATCACCGTTTGTTTCTTCAAGCGCTTTTTTACAATCTAACATTCCTGCGCCTGTTTTTTCACGAAGCTCTTTTACTGCGCTAGCATTAACTGCCATTGTTGTAACCTCCATATAATTAGAAATTTAGTTTTTTATACATCATCTTAAAAAAAGGGCAGTGAGAGGTTATCCACCTGCCAACCACCCTTTTTATTTTGTCATTCATTTAAAGACATATGAATAGAAATAATTATGCAGTTTGCTCGCCTTGGTTAGCTTCAACCACAGCATCAGCCATTTTTCCAGTCAACAATTTAACAGCGCGAATCGCGTCATCATTACCAGGAATAACATAATCGATCTCGTCTGGATCACAGTTAGTATCAACGATACCTACGATTGGAATACCCAATTTGCGTGCTTCTGCAACAGCGATACGCTCTTTACGAGGATCGATGATGAACAATGCGCTAGGTAAACCTTTCATGTTTTTGATACCGCCCAAGAATTTCTCAAGACGATCTTTTTCTTTGCGAAGCAAGATTACTTCTTTTTTAGGAAGAACTTCAAAAGTACCGTCTTCTTCCCATTTTTCCAACTCTTTCAAACGATTGATACGTTTTTTGATCGTTTCAAAGTTAGTTAGAGTTCCACCCAACCAACGTTGGTTGATGTAGAATTGACCAGAACGCTCAGCTTCTTCTTTAACAGAATCTTGAGCTTGTTTTTTCGTACCAACGAACAATACTGTACCGCCGTCAGCAGCGATGGATTTTACAAAGTTGTAAGCTTCATCAACTTTTTTCACTGTTTTTTGCAAATCAATGATGTAAATTCCGTTTCTTTCTGTAAAAATGTAACGATCCATTTTCGGGTTCCAACGACGTGTTTGGTGACCGAAGTGTACGCCAGCTTCTAAAAGCTGTTTCATGGAAATAACTGCCATATCCATGTACCTCCTATTATTTTGGTTTTTTGTGTGCCTCCGCAAACGTCAACTTTCGGTAAAACTTTTCGTCTGAAAAGCACCTTTACCTGAAATCAGAATGCGTGTGTTTTAACACCATTAGTTAATATATCATATCAAATACATATTGTGCAACACCCAAATTGATTGATATGTAGTAGTCATCATATTCAGACGTGAAGCCGCCTTATAATGCAGCAATCACATTATTGAGACGGCTCATGCGTGATCTTATCAATAATTGAATCCAAATCTTCACCTGCACTCAAATTGAATGTGCCGATTTGTAATTTCGTATTGGCTTTAAGTTCAGAGACCCGATTCACAAATTCTTTTTGGCTATCAATAACACCTTTTGTTTTTAAATTATAAGCTATATCATTTAGCATTTCTCCACTTGTAATTTTAAACGTAGTCGGTGTATTCGGTTGCGTTGGAGAACTTGGAGTGCTTGTTTTTGGCGTTGTACTTTTGGTTTCTGTCGACTCTGGTGTGGCTGGATTTTCTGGAGTTGTTGGTTGCTCGCTAGTCGGCTCTTTGGTTGTTGTCTTGCTCGCTTCTGCCTTTTGAGCTTTAGCGGCTTCTTCTTTTTGCTTCTCTTCTTGCTGCAACTGTTTCCATTCATCACTGCTATACACTTTTTCTGTCGAATCATACACCTGCATATTTTGAGTCTGTGCTGCTTCTCTGATCTGTTCAGCGGTTAACTGGGTACCATCTAACATGGTCTGACCATTACCAATATTAAAAAGCTGAAGCAAAACAGCACCGATAATAATTCCTACACCTATACCCATTATTAAAGAACGATTTTTAATCACTTATGATCCTCCTGTTTAGCCAACTGCAAAATCAATTGTACTTCGCCTCGCTGTAAACCTACAGTTTTGGCAATAGTATCAATAGATTTCCCATTTTCATAAAGGGCAAACAGTTCTTGATAACGATCCTGAATACGTTCTGTCGTGTCTGGTTGCTCTTCTACAACCGGTTCACTGTACTGTTGCGCCATTCGTGCAGCTGATTCCCGCAACGCGTCTCCTTGTGTTCCTGTACCCTGTGTTTGCGTATATGCAGGATTCTGCATGGTAGCTACAGGTGGAACAGCAGATGGCATGATAACAGGATCAGGCTTTTGCTCTAGCTGGATCAGGCGTTGTCTCATCTCTGTTAATTGTTCTTGAAGAGCTAACTGCTTGGCAGTAGACTCTTGCTTAATTTTAGAGACTAGATCAATAATTTCTTCATTTTCTTTCTCGATCTCAGCCATGTAATGTTCTAATGTATCCTCGACTTTATCTACTGTAGCCATAGACTGAGCTGTTGCTGCTACATTACGAGCTTTGGGTAACAAAAATCCATATACAATTGCGACTGCTCCGATCAGAACAATATATATCCATCCTGGCAAATTCATTCAACTCACCTTTTGTGTGGTTTAAATTTTAGAAAGACAAATCGATATTTTTACCTTTGTAAGGATGTTCCGCTGGCTTCACTTCTGGATGAGGGTGTTCGTCAGAATGATGCTCACTAGCCGTATGGTGATGTTCTCCAGGTTCTCCATCATGGATAAAGTTAGATGACGACTCGTTCACTTCTCCGCTACGGTTACGCATACGTTCTGTATGCTCATTGATTTGCTCAGCCAGTAAAGTCTGATCAATCGCCGGACGTAACAAGTGTGCTTGTTGAATTTTACCCACTTCACTGGTTCTAGGAATAGCAATTTGCAATTCAATATTTCGTAAGCTCATCTCAAACACCCCACCTTATGGTTAATTAATGGTTAGAAACCATCACAATATCACCATCATCATATGTGAAGCTAACTCGTTCTGAAGTATCCTTAATATATTTAGTATATCTACCGATAACCACTTTAGAACCACCGAAGATAGTATGAATGACTTCAACTTTAGCTTTCGCCGATTCTTCTAGTGTTCTTTCGATTTCCCAAATACTTTCTTTGATTTCATCATGTTCACGCAGTTGGCTTTTTTTAGTCGCTGATAATTTAATACGCAAAGCCAATTTATCTGAACCAAGTTGTCCAGCAGAAGCAAGTTGATCTAATAAATGAAGTGCTTTTTCTGTTTTTTCCAAATTCTCTACATGGGTTTTTAATTCTTTGCGTAGTACACCCAGTTGATTACGTAATTCAGGAAGAACACCTACTTCAATATCAGTCACCGTAAAGCTGCTATTTCCGATTGTTCGCGCAACAACTGTTTCACCTGCTTGTAATTGCCCACCTACTATTAATCCTTTAGGTCCATTACATACAATCGTTTTACCTGCACGTACATTGGAATGCATAATACTTTGAGATACGATAACCGCTTCGCCTGCTTCTACATTTCCATCTTGAATAAATGAGCTTTTCACATTTACCGCAGCTTTGACTAACCCTTTATGATAACCGATAACTCCACCTGTGATTTCGATCGAACCCCCTGCTTCGAGTTCTGCACCTTCTACACCACCAACGATACGAATATCACCCGATGCTTTGACACGAAAATTAGATAACACATTACCACGTATAACGACCGTACCTACAAAGTCGATATTGCCTGTATGATAATCAATATCTCCGTTAACTTCATAGACAGGAAATACGTTAATTTTACTTTTTTCGGTCAATGATATCATACCATCTAAAGCAGCATAAATAACGGTATGTTCTGGATTTAACACAATATTTTTACCAACTTTGAATCGAGCTTCTTTGCCCGGTTTGTAAGGAATAGGTTCACCTGCAACCGATATTCCGTCTTCTCCAGGTAATGGATCGATTTTCTTACCGATCATTTGCCCTTTACGAACATTGTTAAGTTGGACTAATTCTTTGTAATCTACCTTACCATCTTGAGTTTCAAGTGGTCTTCTACCTACATCATCAAATGATACGGTATATTCAATTCTTCCATCTATTCCATTCACCGGCTTTTGCCCTTGAGCAACGATTGCTTTGTCCAAAGTATAAGCTTCAGGCTGACTAGAAATTTGTTGTAAAATTATTGAATCGATCCCATGACTCAAACCTTGCGTACGCAAAAATCCCTCCAGTTGTTCGGCTGTGCATTCAAATTCTTCATCAAACTTTGTAAATTCAAGATAAGCGATAGATTTGTCTTCAGAAAAGATAACTTTTAAATATGGGTCTATTGCTAATTGAGAGGTCACGCCTAATTCACCCTTTCATACAAGTAGCGGCGTCTCACATGTCTTGCATTAATAGACCTTTTTGCTTATCCAGTGCTCCACGCAAACGTAGAATAGCTTTGGAATGAAGTTGAGAGATTCGTGATGGTGATAATGACATGACTTCAGCAATCTCACTGAGTGATAGGTCTTCATAATAGAGCAGTGATACAACCGTTCTCTCTTTCTCGGTAAGCTTTTCGATCCCTTTCATAAGCGATTCTTTAAGTACAAAATCGTTTACAGCGCGATCTGGATTTTTGGCTTTCTCATCTACAATCAAAGACATTCTTGTTTCTGATTCTTCTTCACGAATAGGATCTTCCAAAGAAGTAATCGTCATTACAGCTACATCTTGAAGCATATTTTGAAAATCTTTTTCCGTAATATCCAAATAGTTACTGATCTCTGCATCGGATACGGAACGCAAATATTTTTGCTCTAGTTGCTGATAAGCGTCTTCAATTTTGCGTGCTTTCTCACGTACCGATCTTGGAACCCAATCTCCTTGACGAAGACCATCCAATATGGCACCACGTACTCTCCAAGAAGCATACGTTTCAAATTGAAGTCCACGTTTATAATCAAACTTTTCAATAGCATCAATTAAACCCATGACCCCATTACTCATCAGATCATCTTTAGAAACATTTTTGGGTAATCCAATTGCAAGGCGGCTGGAAACATATTCAACGGTGCCATAGTAGTTTTCAATCAGCTTCTTTTTGGCTTCTACGTTTCCATACTCCTTCCATTGTACCCACAATTCTGAGTGATTTAGATGTGCTGCCTTTTGCTCGCTCAATTGCTTTCACCCTCCTTACTTTTGTGTCAGGTGACGAACAGCCTTCGCCATTTCCTCCGGATCTTGTTGCTTATTTGAAACCAGTTTTGGCGGATTAAGAGGTGCAAAGCCACCCTTGTCCACTGTGTCTGTTGGTTTCGGTGTTAGCAAATCGCTTAACTCCTGATCTTGATCAGGCGTTACTACATCAAATTGGCCCCCTCTGCTTGGATCATCTACGGAAGAATCAGGTTGTCCATTTTCCGAAGAAGTTGGAGTAGAAGGCTTATTCGTGGCTGCACCTGCAGGATTGGCTAGAATCCCAAGAACAAAGCGCAGCACGAATGCCAGGAAAAACCATAATGCAAATCCTAAAACGCCTCTAAATAAGCTAGTGGTCCATAAATTGTTTTCGATAGAAGCAAAAAAGGTAATCAAAAAACCGATTAAGCCTAACCAGAGATTAATTTTAATATTCCCTACCATAGGCTATAATTCCTTCTTACCCATTTGTACGCTTCTTATGAACAAAATCCCAGAAATACAATCCATTTCTATCGTTCGTCCGTAATTAGCGCCAGTATCCTCAGCTAACAATGGAATTTTGTATTCTTCTAAAAACAATTTACACGCTTCCACATTGCGAGGACCAATTCGCATGTGATCACCACCACTAGAAAAGTTAAACATTTGAGCACCGCCAGCCATTTTAGCAACGATTCGTGAGCGCGAAGCACCCAACGCTGTCATTTTGCGAACAAGTTCTGGAAGTGCTGTATCTGCATATTTGGCTATATTCAATTGTCCGTCTCTAGCAATATCCGATGAAGGAAGCATCACATGAGCCATCCCTGCAAGTTGAATGTTTTTGTCATATAGCGTTAGGCCCACACAAGAACCAAGTCCCGTCGTTCGAATAATTCCGGATGTTTTCACGACGTTTAAATCCGCCATACCCACTTTAACAATGTTTTGCTCTTCAATCATCAGTCAATGGAACTCCTAATGATTTAAAAATTTTATCAAAAGATTCAGGGTCCGGAATCAAGAAAAACTGCCCTTCCACTTCTTCTTTTCCTTCTAAGAAAGTCGTATCGATCAACAGTGCATCGTCGCCCATTTCGCCGAATTGGATCAGACCATAATTTAAAATAGCACCCGCCATATCCATTGCTAAGCCAGGAACAGTCGGTGTCATTGAAAGTTGTGTGAAATCAGCTAATGAAGATAGATACGAGCCTGCCAAAATATTTCCAATCTCAGATAATGCAGATTGTTCCATTTCGTTGAAAAACTCTTCTTCACTTGCTTCAATTCCTGCTAAACGATGAAGTAATCCTTTACCCGCTTCAGGAGTTAGAATAAAGAACAAATTCCCTGGTGCTTCACCTTCTACACGAAAGAAAACAGCAAGTACGATTTGTTCAGGTCCTCCAACTTTATCCGCAATCTTTTCAAAAGGTAAAATCTGCACTTTAGGCACTGCCATATCAATCGGTTTATCTAAAAGTTGGGAAAGGGCAGTGGCTGCATTGCCTGCCCCTATGTTTCCCACTTCTTTTAGAACATCCATTTTGAACCCTTCAAGATCATCAAAAAGGTTCATAAGTTTAGTCCTCGATATTTTCTAGTTGACTGACTTCGCTTCGGTTCAAGACTTCAGCAAGGTTAAGCATAATCAGCAGCCGTTCTTCGTCCAGCTTAGCAACTCCATCAAGATATCTAGCTTTCACTCCACCTACAACTTCAGGCGGTTTCTCAATACGACCACGATCTAGATCCACTACATCATTAGCAGAATCAACGATAAATCCAACTTGAGTGGTATCTACGTCTACAATGATAATACGTGTTTGATCGTTATATTCATTTTCCGGAAGGTTAAAACGTCCACGAAGGTCAATAACCGGAATAACAACACCACGTAAATTGATAACACCTTTTACAAAATCAAATGTTTTCGGTACACGTGTAATTGGTAACATACGTTCAATCGTTTGTACTTTATCTACTTCAATACCGTATTCTTCTTTTGCAAGCTTAAAAACGATAACTTTTATATCTTCTGCCATGGGTAAATCCTCCTTGTTATAAACTACATCACTTGATAAATGCGTTCGGATCAATAATCAAAGCCACTTGGCCATCCCCAAGAATCGTTGCTCCTGAAACCCCTTGAATATCTGGAAGATATTTGCCCAAGCTTTTCAGTACGATTTCGTTTTGACCAATAAAGTTCTCAACAGCTAGTGCTGCTAGTTTGTCACCTTTACGGATTACGACAATTTCTGTTTCTTCTTCTTCACGCTCATCAAAGTCTGGAACTTCGAATACACGGCTCAATGAAAGTAACGGAATATGCGTTTCACGATAAGGAATTAATTGACTACCATGCAAATCACGTACCTGTTTGGATTTGATAATACCTGTTTCCACAATTGAAGTTAATGGAATCGCATATTTCTCTGAACCTACACGAATCAACATCGCTGAAATAATAGACAATGTCAATGGAAGTTGTACAGAGAACTTGGTTCCTTTACCTGGTGTGGAGTACACAGTTACATGTCCGCCAAGTGATGAAATTTTGGATTTAACCACGTCTAGACCAACACCACGTCCAGAAATATCAGAGATCACTTCAGCTGTACTGAATCCTGGTGCGAAAAGAAGTTGATATACTTCTTCATCTTTCATCGTAACAGATTGCTCTTGAGTTACGACGCCTTTTTTGATTGCACTTTGAAGAATTTTGTCGCGGTAGATTCCACGTCCATCATCCTCAATCTCAATAAATACATGATTACCACTATGAAATGCGCTTAGTTTGACAACGCCTGTCTCATCTTTACCTGCTGCAATACGATCTGCAATAGGCTCAACACCGTGGTCAACTGAGTTACGCAGTAAATGAACCAGTGGATCACCGATTTCATCAATAACTGTGCGGTCTAGCTCTGTTTCAGCACCTGTGATAATTAAGTCTAATTTTTTGTCTAATGATTTAGCCAAATCACGTACCATACGAGGGAAACGGTTAAATACAGTATCTACCGGAACCATTCTCAATTTGAGTACGATATTTTGCAAATCACTACTTACACGACCCATATGCTCTACAGCATCTGTTAGTGCAGGTACTTTCACTTCACTTGCAAGCTGTTCTAGACGTACACGGTCAATAAGCAATTCGCTGAACAAGTTCATAAGAACATCCAAGCGATCGATATCTACACGGATTGTACGAGATGGAGCAGCAACCGCTGCTTTGGCAGCCGCTTTTGGTGCAGCTGGTGGCGCTGCTGCGACTTTAGCTTCTTCAACGACTGGAGCTGAAGCAACAGATGCTGTTTCTACAGGCAAGATTTCAGAAGAAATTGGAGATGATTTAGCTGCTGTAGCAGACATTTCTCGCAACGATTCTGCATCCAAGCGTGTCATCGTTACATTTTCAATCTCAGATACGCCGAGGATCATCGTTTTGAGTTCAGCTTCATCTTTTTGCGTGATGTAATACAGAGAGAAGCTACGATCAAATTTATCCTGTTCGATATCTTGTGTAGAAGGTTCAGATTTGATAACTTCACCGAAACGCTCTAACATATCAAACACCATATAGGCACGAACCGCTTTTAGTTGACAATCTTCACGAATAAAGACTTCAAGGTAAAGCGCTTGATGACCTTCAGACATCGATTGTTCAATAACAGATTGTTGGAACTCATCCAATTGGATTCCTTTGCTCTCTTGAACAATTTCAGCTGGTGTTGATGATGTTGGTGTAGCAGATACTGCTTTAGATACAGCTGGTGCCATGTCTCCACGTACAATCGCTTGTAAAGATTCTACGATTGCGGTTACATCTGCTTTACCTTCTCCGCCTTGTGTAATATCTTGAACCATTGATTCCAAAGCGTCCAAACTTTTAAACAATGTATCAAAAATAAATTCTTGCATTGCTAATTTTTCATTACGTACCAAATCAAGTACATTTTCCATTTGGTGCGTTAGTGCTGCTAAATCTTCAAAACCCATTGTTGCTGCCATACCTTTAAGTGTATGTGCTGAGCGGAAAATAACTTGGACGATCCCAAGGTCAGCCGGGCTGCTTTCCAATTCCAGCATTTTTTCGTTCAACGATTGTAGATGATCGTTCGACTCATCAATAAACATGTTTAGATATTGATTCATGTCCACCGTGAGACACCTCCTCCATAAGATAGCATATAGCTTGTTGTAAACTATTTAACGATTTGTATAAGTTTAGGCGCAATTTCCGGCAATGGCAGGAGGTGATTGACACATCCAAGCTCTACGGCCGACCGCGGCATTCCGTACACTACACAGGTATCTTCGTTTTCTGCGATTGTAGAGTTTATACCGCTATCATATAAATTTTTCATTTCTCTTGCGCCATCGCTTCCCATACCTGTCATTAATACAGCATGACGCTGTAGCTCGGTAAAAGGTTGGATAGAGGCAAAAAGCGTATCCACTGAAGGGCGATGTCCATTACGTGGTGGTTCTTGTGTAAGCTGTATCCGGTAACTTCCTTGATTGCGAGCGACAGTCATATGATAACCGCCAGGAGCAATATAAGCTGTACCTGCTTGAAGAACCATTCCCTGTTCTGCTTCAACGACAGTAATACGACTTAAACTGTTCAAACGCTGGGCCAGAGATCGTGTAAAATTCGGCGGCATATGCTGAACAATCACAATCGGAGCAGGAAAGTTAGCCGGGATATTTTCTAATAAGCTTTTAAGCGCTCTAGGACCGCCGGTAGAGCATCCAACTGCTACCAACTGACGCCAAGGAGCTGTATTGCGTTCAACGCCTGCTGGGCGATTTACAGCCGGAGTAGACATTGATGGTGACACAGGTGCTACTGGTTTTTCGATTTCTTTTTTGAAAGAAGAAGCCGCCGGTGGAGTAACCACTGGTTTGGTGCGTTTCGGTTCTTCTTCACGAACAGGCTTAGTCGGTATCTCCGGTTGCTTTTTAACCGGTGTTCCAGTAACAAAGGAAGGCTTAGACACATGACGCGGATCCGCAGGCTTAGGTGCTACAGGACGTTTGTCTTGTGCTTGCTTGTCTGTTGTTACTTCTGGACGTGAAGGACGTGCAGTTGTATTCGGTGTTGGCGATGCTGGTTTGACCTGAAACCGTTCTGGACGACCTTGTTCCAGACGTTTATCAATGTCACGTTTAGATGTTTTTTTCTCAGAAGGGGCTGCCTGAGGTTCTGTTGAAGGTTGTTTGCCTTCTTCTTGCAGCTCTTGACTGTCTTGCAGATATGGCGACGGAGCAACGTCAGCCGCCATGTTTTTTTGTTCAGCTCTTTTGCGGTTTCTTTCCAGTGCATGAACAGCGGTATGAAGTTGTCTTCGTAGCTGTTGCCCAACCTCTTCAATATCCTGCGAATTACTGACGGAAGGCTTACGAATAAAGTCAAAAGCACCATTTTCCAAAGCCATAATTGTTTCACGCATACCCTGCTCATTAATGCCTGATAACATAATTATCGGCAGAGGACGCTGAGACATTATAATTTTTAGTGCTTCTAGCCCATTCATTTCTGGCATTTCTACATCCATTGTAACAACATCGGGTTTAAGTTCGACTACTTTTTTAGCAGCTTCACGCCCGTTGTTTGCAGTATCTATCACGTGAAACAGAGGATCTGTCTCAATTAAATCCGAAATGATTTTTCTCATAAAAGGAGAATCGTCAACAACTAATATTTTATAAGTTGTCATATCAGCACCTCTGTTCCCTACAGAATCATTTAGTACGTTTAAGCCATTTTTGCATAAATCCTTTGATTCCTGTTAAGGTTCCTTCTGGACTTGCGTTTGGTGCAACCATATAACGTTGAGCCAAATTTTGAATGTCTTTGGATGCAATACATCCGGGAGAGTAGATTGAAAAAGGAACTTGTTTTTTTACGGATTGACTCACATGAGAATCATCGCTTACAAATCCCAAAAGAGGAATTTCTAAGTTCAGAAAGCGACTGGTAACCAATCTAATTTTATCTGAAGTCTGTACTGCTTCTTTTTCACTTTCAGCTCGATTCACGACTAATTTGAAAGAAACATCTTCTTCCATTCCGTGAACCACTTTGATTAATGCATACGCATCTGTAATCGAAGTTGGTTCTGGTGTCGTCACTACAATACATTCGTCAGCTGACATGATAAATTGTAGTGTTTCTTTCGACAAACCTGCTCCAGTGTCAAACAGAATATAATCCATATCTGTTGCTACTTTTTGAATCTGGTCTGTAAAGTAGATTAAATCTTTATCGGATAAAGAGAACAATGAGGTTAGCCCGGATCCACCAGCGATATAAGGTAATGATCCTGCTCCCTTTTCAATAATCTCATTGATCTGTTTCTCTCCACTAAGTAGATGAGACAAGTTAAACTTAGATCGTACACCCATCAGTACATCGATATTCGCCATTCCAATATCTGCATCAAATACCAACACTTTTCGCCCGAGCCGTTGAAGAGCAAGTGCAAAATTAAGCGTGAAATTGGATTTGCCTACTCCACCTTTACCGCTAGTGATCGTGATAAACTTCGCACTACGTGGTTCTGATTTAGGAGCCTGCACCGTTTTGGACGACATCAAATTTCTTAGTGATTGGGCTTGGTCCATCATGGCAATATATCTCCAAGCAATAGATTGGCAAGAAAGTCTGGACTTGGCATCAATAGATCGTCAGGTACATTCTGTCCATTGGTCATATAAGAGAGTCGCAATGGATATTCCTGAAGAAGATTGAACAAAGCACCATAACTTCCTGTCTCGTCTGCTTTGGTAAAGATCACTTTGTCCAATGGATACTTACTAAAATGTTCTGTGATCGTTCTCATATCTTCTGTTTTGGAAGTAAAAGATAAAACCAGATACGTTTCACTATTTTCCAATGGAGCTAATAAGCTTTGTAATTCAGATACCAGTAATTCATTACGGTAATTACGACCCGCTGTATCCATCAAAATCAGATCACATTCAGCTAAACGTTGTAGTGAGCGCTGCAAATCTCCAGGAGATTGAACCACTTCTAAAGGTACTCCTAAAATAGAGGCATACGTTCTAAGCTGCTCTACTGCCGATATACGGTACGTATCCGAAGTAATAAGACCTACTTTACGTTTATACTTAAATAACTGTTCAGCAGCCAGCTTAGCGATTGTAGTAGTCTTTCCTACACCTGTAGGACCTGCGACATATACAATTTTGGTAGCCGGATCAATCCCACCACCGATGCGTGATTGCGTAAACTGTTCGATCTGAAACTTCATAGCTGCTTTGGCATCGACATTGGTAATTAATTCTGGAGCTGGAAATTGTCCCATAGCTTCACTTAACCATGAATCAAGCAATTCTTGATCTAATCCTTGCTTTTTAAGACGGTCTGCGATTTCAATCAATGATGTTGGTAACGTCGCCATTTCTTTCTCACGACTTAAGTCAGCCATCATTTTTTTCATTTCACGTAATTCTTCAAATAATTTGTCTTGTTGATCCGATTGACTTGCACCATTAAATTCTGGAGCCTTATACACTGGCTGTTCAGCAACGAATGGAACATGACGTAAAGAAGATTGGGCTTGGTCTGAAATGCTTGGTTCCAGTGGAGCCGAGAATGGTGTTGAAGCTACCGAGTTACCTTCAGCTGAATCGGTTGGTTCTCCTGCTAATGCTTGTCGCATCGATTCAGCAAAAGCTTCACTTGATTTACGATAGGCGTCTGGTACTACACGTTTAGGCACCGCAGCCGGAATATTAATCTCCGGCTGTGCTTTTACTGGTTCAGTAGCTTGTTCTTTCTCTACGGCTGCAATCACTTCAATCTTTTTTTTCTGAAACATCCCTAGAAAGCCGCCTGTTTTAAGTTCTTTGGTACTTAAAATAACTGCATCGCTACCAAGATCAGTTCGAATTTTTAACATCGCATCGGGCATTGTATCAACGATATATCGTTTTACCCTCATAAGTTCACCACCCCGACACTTTGAATTTCAACGTTAGGTTCAAGTTCACTGTAAGAAAGAACTGGAATATCCTGCATCGTGCGTTCAATCACTTGACGCAGATACATGCGTATAGCTGGCGAAGTCAACACGATCGGTTGTTGTCCCATTTGCAAAAGACGATTCACTTGCTCATTCATCTTCTGATACATCGATTGGGTCGATACCGGATCAAGAGCCAGATAACTTCCTTGTTCAGATTGCTGTACACTTTCGGCAATCTTTTTCTCCAGATTAGGTCCTACTGTAATCACACGTAGTGTTTCACCCTGGCTTGTAAATTGCTGCGTAATTTGTCGGGATAGAGCTTGACGTACATATTCAGTTAATACATCTGGATCTTTGGTATATGTTCCATAATCGGCAAGTGTCTCGAATATTGTAACCATATCCCGTATAGAAATTTTTTCTCTTAGTAATTTCACGAATACTTTTTGGATATCTCCTACTGCTAACACCGAAGGAATCAAGTCATCTACAAGCACAGGATAATTCTCGCGCAAGTTGTCAATCAATGCTCTTGTTTCTTGACGACCTAGTAGTTCATGACAATGTTTTTTGATCAGTTCAGTTAAATGTGTAGCCACAACTGAAGGTGGATCAACCACAGTGTAACCAGATAATTCAGCACGTTCTTTTGTTAATTCATCAATCCACAAAGCTGGTAAACCAAAGGCTGGTTCTAAAGTCTCTATTCCTGTAATCGAATCATCATCAAACCCAGGACTCATAGCGAGATAGTGATTTAGTAGTAATTCACCACCACCTACCACATTTCCTTTAATTTTGATGACATATTCATTTGGTTTTAATTGAATATTATCCCGAATACGGATAACAGGTACCACAAGACCTAGTTCAAGTGCACATTGACGACGAATCATAATAATACGATCCAGTAAATCGCCACCTTGCTGTGTATCAGCCAGAGGAATCAGACCATATCCAAATTCGAATTCAATCGGATCGATCTGTAGTAAGTTGATAACACTTTCAGGACTACGTACTTCTTCGATCTGTTGTTCTTCTTGTTGCTGTTCGGCTTCGACTACTTTTAAGTCAAGATTAGACTGCATCTTCCGAGCAGCGAATACTAACAGAATCGCTAGAGGGAATGTAGTTAAAAAGTGAATCGGTGTAAAAATACCTAACAGTGTAATTACGCCTGCTACGATATATAACAATTTTGGATAAGAGAATAATTGTGCTGTAATATCGTCTGCCAAGTTACCTTCAGAAGAAGCTCTTGTAACAATTAGACCCGCAGCTGTTGAAATCAGTAATGCTGGAATCTGACTGACTAGACCATCACCAATAGTTAAAACAGAATACGTTGAAAGTGCTTCAGCGAATGGCATTCCGTGAACAGTCATCCCAATAATAAATCCACCAATTAGATTAATTAAGAGGATGATAATACTCGCAATAGCATCCCCTTTTACAAATTTACTTGCACCATCCATCGCTCCGTAGAAATCGGCTTCACGTTCGATTTTGCTACGACGTTCTCTAGCTTGATGTTCATTGATTAGACCTGCATTTAGATCCGCATCAATACTCATTTGCTTACCAGGCATAGCATCGAGCGTAAAACGTGCTCCAACCTCTGCTACCCGTTCAGAACCTTTAGTGATAACGATAAATTGTACAACGACGAGAATAAGGAAAACAACAAATCCAATAGCGATTTGTCCACCTGCAATCCAGCTACCAAATGTAGCAACAACTGAACCTGCATCCCCTTGTCCCAAAATCAATTTTGTTGTAGATATATTCAAAGCTAGCCGGAATAATGTGGTTATGAGCAACATAGCCGGGAAGATAGAAAATTCCAGTGCTTCTTTTGTATTCATTGCAATCAAAAGAATAATCATTGCCAGGGAAATATTCACAATCAGCAATACATCGAGTAGCCATGTCGGGATCGGAAGAATCATCATCATAATAATTCCTATGACACCCGCAAGCACAACCAAATCTTTAGTTTTCAATGCTATCCAGCCCTCCGATCCCCTGGTTTACTTGTTTTTACCTTTCATCTTGTACACATAAGCAAGAACTTCTGCTACCGCTTGAAAAAGATCACCCGGAATAGAATCTCCTATTTCTGATCTAGCAAACAATGCTCTTGCGAGCGGTTTGTTTTCCATCACGACAACACCATGTTGCTTGGCAAGTTCTCTTATTCGCAGGGCGACGTAATCTTGACCTTTCGCCACCACTTGTGGAGCAGCCATCTGACCATTGTCATATTTCAAAGCTACTGCAAAGTGAGTCGGGTTGGTAATAATAACGTCAGCATTGGGAACGTCCTGCATCATTCGCTGCATCGCCATACGGCGCTGTCTTTCACGAATTTTCCCTTTTATCAACGGATCCCCTTCCACCTTTTTATATTCATCTTTAATATCTTGTTTGGACATCCGTATTCCTTTATTATGCTCATATCGCTGATACATATAATCAAAGATAGCAAGTACAAGTAAAGCAACACCTACTTTTATGCCCAAGCTCATTGTTAATCCAGCCGTATAGTGAAGAATGGCTTCAACAGACATATAAGCTGTTTTGGATAATTCATGAGAAGCACCAGACAATGTCTGATAAACCAGATATCCGATGACCGAGAGTTTGAGTATTGATTTCAAAAATTCTACGACTGAACGCATAGAAGCAATATTTTTAAATCCTTTAATCGGATCAAGCTTGCTGAACTTAGGTTGTATAGGCTCTCCGACTAGCAAAAAGCCAACCTGTGCATAGTTAGCGACTAATGCAAGTACTACAACAACCCCGAATACAGGTGAAACCAACATCATAATCTGTATCGCATATTGACCAAGCATCTGCATAATATTAGCTACAGTAACATCCATCGTTAAACGATGTAGAAAAGAATCTGTGAATAGCCATTCAATTCGTTTCATAAAAAAACTGCTGAACATCATCAAAGAAAATATTCCACCTAGCAATACCGCAGAACCGGGTATATCCATACTTTTAGCTACTTGACCTTTTTTACGCGTTTCTTGCTTTTTCTGAGATGTTGCTTCTTCTGTTTTTTCTCCAGAAAATAATTGCAGATTGATCCGTAATCTGAATGCCAATTCACAACCTCCTTCCATACGAAGTTTATTGTGGTCTGTTACCTACTACTTTTAATAACGATTGCATCGCTTGAAATAGTTGAGCAAAAACATGTTCGAACAGATAGCCAAAGCTTGGAGTTAACAGCATTAACATAAATAGTCCAAGAATAATCTTCACCGGCACACCGATAACAAAAATGTTAAATTGCGGTGCACTACGTGCTAGAAATCCAAGTCCTACATCTGTTAGAAACATAGCTACTACAATAGGTGCGGCCATTTGAAAAGCAATTAAAAATGAATTACTGAATGTTCGAATAAGAAATTCACTAATCGATCCATCCATCATTTTACTCATGATCTCAGAATCAATTGGAATCCAGTCATAACTATAAAGTACAGACTGAATCAAATAATGATGACCATTCATGCTCAAAAACAGCAGCATTGCTATCATGTACTTCAAATTACCAAACAATGGTGAAGATGCGCCTGTTAACGGATCAAGTACACTAGCGATACCAAAACCCGTTTGAATATCAATAAACGCACCAGCCATTTGTATAACAGCAAACATTAAATAAGCAACATAACCAAGCATCAATCCAACCATGACTTCTCTGATAACCAGTAGAACATAAATTTCTGGACTTTCTGATACGGTTACTGTTGTACTTTTGATCAAAAAAATTAAAAGGGATATAAAAAAGGCAATGCCTACTTTAAATGTGTTGGGCACTCCTTTTGATGAAAAAACGGGTGAAACTACAAAAAAAGCAATCATTCGACAAAAAACAAGCAAAAAAACAGGAAAACTTTGCTGTAACATCTCCATAAGCAATCAGCCTAACCGACATATTTGTATAAATTGTCGAGAATATTATACGTGTAATCTACTAGAACACTCAGTATCCATGGACCGAATAGCAGAAGTGCAAGCATAACAGCCACAATCTTAGGTACAAAGGCAAGCGTTTGCTCCTGAATTTGCGTAGTAGCCTGAAAAATACTGACTAACAGACCCACTACAAGTCCAAGTACAAGCATCGGTGCGCTGACTTTGAGTACTGTATACACTGCCTGTCCCGCCATACCGATGATAAACTCCGAACTCATGATTAACCTCCCTTAATTAGGAACATCTCTAACTTCGCTAATTGAAGCTGAGTAAGAGGGACTTAACGACCAAATACCATCCGTCTACAAGAACGAACAGTAAAATTTTAAACGGTAATGAAATCATAATCGGCGGTAGCATCATCATACCCATCGCCATAAGTACACTGGCGACTACAATATCAATAACTAAGAACGGTATGAAAATCATAAAGCCCATTTGAAAAGCTGTTTTCAATTCACTGATTGCGTAAGAAGGCACCATAACCGTAAGCGGAATATCTTGGATATTGCTTGGTTTTTCTGCACCAGTGTAATTGAGGAAAAGAAGTAAATCTTTTTCACGTGTATGTTTAAACATAAATTCTTTAATCGGTATTTCAGCAGCTTTCAAAGCCTCAGTCTGTGTAATACTACCTTTCAAATAAGGTTGAAGCGCTGTTTGGTTCATAGTGGATAGTACCGGCGACATTATAAAAATAGTTAAAAATAAAGCCAGCCCCACCAATACCTGGTTAGGAGGCATCTGGTTAGTCCCGAGCGAAGTCCGGACAAAGCTGAGCACAATAACAATACGGGTAAAGCTAGTCATTAAGACTAAGAATGCTGGCGCAACACTTATAACGGTAAGCAGCAACAGGATAGATAACGAGCTAGTTGCTGGTGCTGCATCTCCTGAGCCACTATCATTGCCGATCTGAATATCAATATTAGGTATCGGATCGGCAGTGGCAAATGCTGAACTTACAGATGTCAGACTAACGATAAAAAGCAGTACGAGCGTTATAATCAGCTTTTTTTTCATGAATCCCTCGACCGATCTGTAGAGTTTTCCTCCTTCATCAGCTCTTCCATCTTCTGTTTACGATTAGGAATTTGGCGAAGTTTACTTTCAAATACTTCTTGAAAAGCTTCAGTTTCTCCCAGTTCCTCTTCTTGCACATCCGATTTTGGACGAAATCTTGCACTGATTTTGGAGATTAGTGGAGAAAGAATATTTTTCTGCTCCACTGCTTCTGTTTGAAATGAACGGATAATCAGCATAGCTTCTTCAGGATCCGAAATTTTATCCACTAATGTGATATCATCTCCAACACCTACCAAATATATGCTGCTACCAATTTCTATAACTTGTAATGATTTATTTGGCCCCATCGCTACCCCGCCGATCGTGCGTATCGCACGACGTGATAACCAGGTTTGACTTTTACGACCAAGAAATTTAAGTAGTAAAATGATAAGGGCTATAATTACAGCCAAGACGATTATAACCCAGACTATGCTTAGGAAATAATCGCCTGTTCCTCCCATTGTGGCTGTTTCACCTGACATGGGAATAATCTCCTACACGCCAAGCGTTTTGCTAATTGCTTCGATAACACGGTCAGCTTGGAAGGGTTTAACGATAAAATCTTTAGCTCCCGCTTGAATTGCATCAATAACCATTGCTTGTTGACCCATCGCAGAGCACATAATTACTTTTGCAGCTGCATCCAGCTTTTTGATTTCTTTAAGAGCAGCGATACCGTCCATTTCAGGCATTGTGATATCCATAGTAATTAAATCAGGACGCAGTTCTTTAAATTTCTCGATAGCTTGTGAGCCATCTTGTGCTTCCCCCACTACTTCATATCCGTTTTTACTCAAAATGTCGCGAATCATCATTCTCATAAAAGCTGCATCGTCCACGATAAGAATTCGGTTTGCCATTGATTTAAAATCCTCCCTAAATGATCATTATTGTATTTTTTGAATGCGGTCCCATTGGCTGATGATATCCGTAACACGAACACCAAAGTTTTCATCAATAACAACAACTTCGCCTTTAGCAATCAGTTTGTTATTTACAAGGATGTCTACCGGTTCACCTGCCAATTTGTCTAGTTCAATGATTGCGCCCTGAGACAATTCGAGGATATCTTTAATTTGCTTTTGGGTCCTACCTAATTCTACGGTTACTTTGAGCGGTATGTCCATCAATAAGTTCAAATTATTTTCATCCATGTTCGTCACAGACGGTGATTGGAAGTTTGCAAACTGAACAGGTTGAACATTAACCTCTCTTCCAGCCATACCACCATAATGCTGTGGAGCCTGTGGTGGATAAGCCTGAGGCGGGTAAGCCTGTGGTGGCATCGCATACCCTGGTGGATATTGCGGATACGGTGGGTAAGGCGGATACGGCTGTTCTGGCGCTCCGTATGGAGGCTGTTGGCTATAATCCGGTTGCATACCCGGCATACCTGGTTGTGGCATATTAGGCGGTGCCATAGGTTGCTGTGGAGCCTGTTGAGGTGGTACGGCAGCCGTAGGTGCTGGTGGTGCGACTGGAACTTCTGGTTCGGCTACTGTTTCTTCAGCACCTCCATTAATTAATATATCTACCATATATTTAGCAAATTCGACTGTTAACAATTGCATAATTGTAGAATCAATCAAATCACCAATCAAAAGTCGGAATGAAATTTTGATTAAGGTCTCATCATTAGGCAACATCGTTACCCCTTGATCATTGCTTACATCAAGGATATCAATTCCTGGTGGTGAAATATTAACAAAACGATTAAAAATAGTCGACATCGATGTTGCTGAGGAACCCATCATTTGATTCATCGCTTCTTGAACCGCACTGATATGAATCTCATTCAACTCTTCATCTTTTGGTTCTCCTTCGCCACCTAACATCAGATCGGCGATTACTTGTGCATCTCTTTTTTGAATCACTAATGAATTTATCCCTTGAAATCCATCTACATATTCAACATGAACAGCAACATGAGGTTTAGGGAACTCATTTTCAAACTCAGGACGTGTAATAATTCCTACTTGAGGAGTTGTAATATCTACTTTTTGTCCAAGTAGTGTAGATAATGCTGTTGCTGCACTACCGAAAGTAATATTACCAATCTCACCAAGAGCATCCTGCTCCATAGGAGTCAAAAAGTCGTCCACCGTTTTGACAGACGATGACGAAGAAGTATCTTCATCGCTTGCAGACTGCTTAAGCAAAGCGTCGATTTCTTCTTGTGACAAATAATCCTTACTCGTCAAATTCTTCCACTCCTTCACTCACAATTTCATCAATCTGAATAGCTACCCGGTCTTTTACTGTTCCCGGACTGCCAATAAATTTAACTTTATTTCCTATTTTGATCGATAGTGCATCATGTACAGGCTTGTTCAGTGAAATCACATCACCTATAGATAAGCCGATAAACTCCTGAATTGATAAATTAGATTCTCCTAATTCAGCAATAACAGGCAATGTAGCACGATTCACACGATGTTGTAGAGCTTCTACTTCTTCTGGAGCAGGCTCTTTCTTCTGAGAAACGAACCAGTGATGCGCAGATAACTTCGTCATAATCGGCTCAATAACCACGTGAGGAATACATAAGTTGATCATCCCTGTCGTGTCACCGATTTTGGTACTTAGTGAGATCAAGGCTATCGTTTCATTGGGTGAGACAATCTGCATAAATTGTGGATTCGTCTCTAATGCTTCCATTCGCGGTGTAAGATCGATCACCGTTTTCCAAGCTTCTTGCAAACTATCGAATGTACGGCTAAATACTCGCTCAATAATTGTCGTCTCGATCTCTGTCAACGCGTTTATTTTAGAAGGAGCATTACCTACACCACCAAGCAAACGATCTAGCATTGCATAAGCAATATTAGGATGAACTTCCATGACCATTCGACCTTCAAGCGGTTCAGCTTCAAATATATTAAGTATCGTCATTTTAGGAATAGAACGAATAAACTCATCATACGGAAGTTGTTCTACCTGTACCACACTAATTTGAACAAAAGTACGAAGTTGAGCAGAAAAATAGGTTGTCAGATATCTGGCAAAGTTCTCGTGAATCCTTGTCAAACTTCGAATATGATCTTTAGAAAAACGGACAGCCCGTTTAAAATCATATGCTCTAACCTTTTTCTGTGTATCCTCTTTTTTCAGTTCTTCTGCATCCATCTCACCAGAAGAAAGTGCTGCTAAAAGAGCATCTATCTCATTTTGGGATAATACATCTACCATAATCTCACCCCCCTTGCTAGTTTATTTGTAATGAGGATCATCTTATTCCAAGATTAAATCGCACTTACAATAAAATTAGTGATCTCAATATCTACGACTTTACCTCCATCTTCTGGAAGAGAACTGTTAATTAATTTGAGTAACTTGTCATTTAGAGCATCTTTTCCTTTTGCTCCATTTAACGCATCAGGGTTCGTATCAGCAAGTGTTTTGATGATCAATGGTTTTACTTTCAAATCTTTGATCAATTCAAAAGCCTCTTTTGTTTTACCATCTTGAAGTTGGAAGGAGAAACTCATATTAACTACGTATGAAGGATCACCCAAGTTTGTTTTGATATCGTCTATTGTTGAAGAGACCTCGGCTATT
The DNA here is from genome assembly GCF_028594455.2 of Paenibacillus sp. PK4536. Classification (NCBI taxonomy): domain Bacteria; kingdom Bacillati; phylum Bacillota; class Bacilli; order Caryophanales; family Paenibacillaceae; genus Paenibacillus; species Paenibacillus sp. PK4536. Next base: position 3,127,459 of record NZ_CP126313.1, on the reverse strand, counting down.
TCAGAAGCTGTCATTTTAGATAAGGCTTCTTTTTCAGCAGCAGCTGCGGCGGCAGCACTTACGGGTTCTTTCTCTCCGAACATATTTCCCATTAAGAAATAGGCTACTACACCGATTAATCCTACTGCCAATACCCCGCTAACGAGCCAAGGTAGTAACTTTTTCATGATAATTCCTCCATATGCTGCACTTTAATAGTTCCTGTTAATGTGCCTATACTTTTGTTGTATTCGTGGATGAGTTTGTTTAATTGATCTGCTTTTTCTAAAACGATAATTCGTTTGCCTGTAGTTAATGTGACATACGTATCAGGTGTTTCTTCGATCATCTCGATTAAGAGTGAATTAAGCCACATTGGCGAACCATTTAATCTTGTTACAGGGATCATTTTGCCCCTCCTCAAAAAATGTCCTTATACAGCAAAAGGATGAGAAGGATAATATCATCCTTCTCGAACCTTTCATTAATTATCGTTTCAAGTTAACAATTTCTTCAAGAATAGAATCAGAAGTCGTAATAATACGAGAGTTCGCTTGGAAACCACGTTGAGCGACGATCATTTCTGTAAATTCACTTGTTAAATCAACGTTAGACATTTCAAGCTGACCTGCTACGATTGCACCAGTACCCGTTTCAGCATTATTTGCTGTAGTTAGAGTAATTTCTCCATCTAAAATCGCATTTGGTGTTACACGATACAAGCTACCTCCGATTTTTTCCAAACCTTCAGGGTTAGTTACTTTAGCAACTGCTAAAGTCTGACCTGTAGCTGTCGTACCATCTGCCAATGTGTATAATAGTTGACCATTTTGCTGAATCGTAAATGAAGTTGCTTCTTCTCCAACGACGACAGGAGCGCCGTCACTATCGACTACAAAAGCTCCATCAGAAGTTACAAGGTTACGGTTAGCATCTACATGGAAGTCACCAGCACGTGTTAGATAAGGTACTTCTTGCTCTTCAGTCAATTTAACAGCGAAGAATCCATCACCATCTAGACGTAAGTCTGTAGGGTTATTTGTTGTTTGTGCACTACCTGCTAAGTGAAGAGTATCAATAGAAGATACGGATGAACCTAAACCAATCTGTTGAGCATTTACACCACCAGCTGTATCTGTAGGCGCTGAAGTTCCTTTAACCGTTTGACTCAAAATATCTTGGAACATTACGCGAGATTGTTTAAAACCTACTGTATTTACATTGGCAATATTATTACCAATAACATCTAATTTAGTTTGAAAGCCTTTCATACCTGAAATTCCTGAATATAAAGATCTTAACATTGTGTTTCCTCCTATGGATGTTCAATTAGTGGGATGAGACTGCTTCAGTCGGTCGGCTAGTCTCCTGACTTTCCAATAATGGTCCAAGTCAGCAATCAAATAATTACAGCACTGTCGATTTGAGTAAAAACGTTATCTTTCATTGATTTGCCATCCATGGCGGTAACAACGGTCCGATTGGGTACATTCACTATTAAAGCGACATTGTTTTGCATCAGAATCAGTGATTCTTTGGACCCTTTTGCAGCGGCTTTATCTATAGCCTGATTAACACTTTTTAACTGATCGGCACTAAGTTCGATTCCTCGTTGCTCTAATCGTTTAGAAGCATGATTGCTGAACTTTAGTAATTTGTTATCTAAAATGTTTTGAAAGTCAGATGTTGACGTTTCATTGTTTACATTTTTGGTACGTCCCAGTAGACCGGAATTGAGATTAGTCGGATATAACTGACCTACTTGGATAGGACCACTCATGATGAACCTTCTTCACTAGCCGGTGTTGGTGTATCCGTTACAGGTTCTGGTGTTGTCTGTGTTGCTCCTGTAGGTGTACCTGCTTGTTCTCCTGAAGATTCAGTAGACGTTTCTTCAGTGGTAGGCGTAGGCACTGTTGCAGCTGGTTCAGTCGTTGTTGCCGGTGTTGTTGTTTCTACTGGTGCTGTTGGTGTCTCTGTTACGCCTGATGGTGTTGTTGGCGCCGGTGTCGGTGTAGCCGTATCAGGTTTGGCTGGTGTTGTCGTTGCATTAGCTGCTTCTACCATAGCAATAATACTAAGCGGAACAGCATTTTCTCCTACCTGCGCATATTGCACGCCAGCTTTCATAACAATCGATCCTACAACTCCGGATTGATATGTTGTTGTTTTCTCACCTGTTGCACTATCTGTTTTTTCTTCAGGCCAAGTGATTTTTTTACCGATCAATTGGGAAGAAGCTCCTAGTGAACTATCTACAGATGAACCTACAGAATCAATTTTTTTACCGATGTTGATCAACTGTTCTAATGAGGAGAACTGAGCCATCTGTCCGATAAATTCAGTGTTTTCCATTGGAGACATTGGATCCTGGTTTTTTAATTGAGCGACTAGAATCGTTAGAAACTGATCTTTACCTAACTCGCTTTTGTTTGTTTCGGCTGCTTTCTTTACATTACTTGCAGAGTAATTAGGCCACATATTGGATGTTGAAATTGCATCTGCCAATTAAATTCACCTCCGTTCGTTTATGCCTTAGCTACATAAGTGCTACCATAGTTGACTGTGCTCGATGCTGTAGCGGCTTTTGTTTCTTCACGCCATTCTTTTAACTCACCATTCAATTCAGCTGCAAGGATTGCATCATCATTCTGTTCTTCTCGTCCATTGGAACGTCGTCCAGACTGTTGTTGACCTGCACTCGAACCAAATCCCTGTCCGCCGTTATACATTTGAGATTGCAATGAAGAACTTTGTGTTACCTCTAGCTTTTCAACTTGAAGTCCTTGAGATTGAAGCGCTGAGCGTAATTGAGACATTTGTTGATCCAACATATCTTTTGCCATATGCTTTTCAGTAATAAATTGAGCTAAGACTTGACCGTTTTGTATTGTAATTTTGACATCCACTTTACCCAAGTTTTCAGGATTCAATGAAATGGTTGCTTCAGAGATATCTTTGAATTGTTGGACATCTAATTTATTAACGATAAATTTACTCATTTCATCTGGAAAGTTCTGAATATTCACAGTTGTTGTTGGTACTACAACTTTTGCATTAGGTACGGCTTCCGCACGCATTGCAAATTGTCCTACTGTCATTACAACTGGTTCAGGTTGCTCATCCGCTTGATCAGACGCAGCTCCTTGCTCACCACTAGCATCTTTTGCAGCATTTTGAATAATGCTTTGTACTGCACCTTGTTCAGCAGCTTTCTTCGTTTCATCTACTACTGTGATCTGTGCCGCTGTATTTGCTTTCGCTTCATCTTTAGGGGCTGTAATGATAGCTCCTTGATTATTTACAGAAGTTGTCACTGCATCAGGTGTTTGAGTACTCGCTTTTTGCAACATCGTTTGTAGTCCTGTAAGCAATTGTTCTAGTTCAGGATTAGCTGCTTGTGTACCATTTTTGACAGCTTGTAAAGTATCTACAATTTGTGTCACAGCATCTGCTACTGCAAATCGAAGTGTTTCTGGGTTTTTAGCCAGATTGTTCATAGCGGATTGTGCTGTATCCAAAACGTTAGAAGCTGTTACGTCTTGTGCATCTGTTCCTTCTGTTGGAGATGTTGATTCTGAAGAACCTGATAAAACTTGTTGAACTTGTGTCAACCAACCTTGTAAAGATTGAACAAGAGCAGGATCTGTTGTAATGGCTTGATCCATATCTTGCAGTTTGTCCAATAGATCGTCTAGAAGCTTACCTACTTTCTCAACTTGTTCCCCATTTGTTCCATCACCTGTGACATCAGTAGATTGTTGTCCACCAGAAATCATCGCCTGTAGTGTTTCTAATAAAGAAGCAGCAGTACCCATAATTCCAGAAGCCGTTTCTACTAATGGATTAGTTGGTGTACCATTTACTCCCATTACCTGTACAAGAGCTTGATTAAAGCCTGGAGCCGAAGTAACATTCGTACCTGATGCTTTGGTTGCCGTCGTTGCGCCCGCATTACCTAATAAGTTTTGAAGTATCATACTCATTTATTATCACCTCCTTTAAGGAAAAGGTTAATAAGACAGACTTCCCAACTGTGACCTATATCGACACAATAGGAAATGCTTCCGACTCTATTCATCATTAGTTACCTAATAATTTATTGACGATCTGTGCAGTGCCTGTAGGATCTGTTGTAGACATTGCAGCCAAAATACTAGAACGTGTAGAATCATCCATCGTGTTCAAAATTTGAAGCACTTTAGTCTGACTCACTTTAGCTGTTTGTAATAACAATGTTGCTGCACTACTTGCTGGCATACTTGTAAATGTCTGAGCCATCGCTTCTGCATCTAATTTTGTACTAGAAGTAGACGCTGGTGTCGTCGCTACAGTAGGCGCATTCGCAGGTGTTGGTTTGGCATTTCTCAAAGCCAAAGATGTTTCTGCTGCTATTTTAGGATCCATTTTTTGCAAGATACCTGCTTGATCCGTAGCATTCATTTCATTTAAAATCAAAACCTGTTCATCTGTAGTCATGACTTGCATAATCGCTGCTGCTTTAGAAGAGCTCATCTCAGCATAGACTTTAGAAAGATTTTTGATCTGTTTTTGATATCCAGTAGGTGGAGCTGTACCCGCGGCTGCCGCAGTAGCATCCGCCAATTCTTTAGTTTTTTTCTCTTCTTCTAGTGTGTCAATAGTTGTTTGTTGTTTTGTATTTACCACATTTGCTGCATCCAATTTTTCTTTTAATGCTTTGACGGTTGCATCGTTGCTTTCAGTTTGAGTCGCACTTGCTGTTGTACTACTTTCTTTATCGGCAGAAGGCACCCAATTTTTCACTATAGGAATTTGGTCTAATGTATTAAACATACTTTTACGTAAATCTACGTTGAATAACATAACGATTACGCCTACTAATACAAGGGTAAACAGAATTGGAGTTGCAATAAAAAGGAATCTTCCCATTCCACCTGATTCCTTTTCCACTTCCATTTCTGGACTTTTCTTCGCCACGGTAAACCTCCTTGAGCCAAACATACTTAATTCTAATTAGCGTCATACTGGTATCAATTGGTGTATATATTACTTGGAGTTCATTACATAACGCACTGTAGCCATTTCGTCGAGATCATTTTGCTCACGAACCATGTGCTCATGAGTAAATTTAGTCTTTGCTTTATCTTTGGCTTGTAACCATACTTTTTCATCAACCATTTTTTCAGTTAAATGAAGTTTTTTGTGTTCTACTTCTACCTGAGCTTCACGAATATCGATAATTTTGCGTGAGATACATTGATCGAGATAAACGACATAACGTTGTAAATCTTGCAATTCAGAAATAGGCGCTCTATTTTCAATCGCTTGATTAATCATTTCCAACGTGCGGCCTTGATCTTCCAGCAGTTGATCTAATGTTTGTTCCTGTGCTTGTAGTTCTCCCAGTGCTGAAGATAATAGCCATTCTGCCTGGTTCTTTGCACTCGATTTGATATCAACAACTTTTTGAAAAGTATACTGGAATTTCATAAATTATCAGCTCCTCGCAAATTCGGCAATCATCTGTTCTTGTGCTCCAGAAAGTGTCGTTTTTTCATGTACTTTTTGTTTGGTGAATCTCCAGATATCTTGTATACGTTCAATCGCTTCATCAATATCAGGACTGGATCCTTTTTGATAAGCACCGATATTAATTAAATCTTCTGATTCTTTAAATACAGACATCAGTCGCTTGATATTATCTGCTGCATCTGTCTGTTCTTCTTCTACAATGTCTTTCATTACCCGGCTGATACTGGCTAATACATCAATCGCTGGAAACTGTCCTTTGTTAGCAATAGAGCGATTCAGCACGATATGACCATCCAAGATTCCTCTGACAGCATCAGCTATCGGTTCATTCATATCATCACCATCTACCAGTACGGTATAGAAAGCAGTGATAGAGCCTGTAGGTCCTGTACCCGCTCTTTCTAACAACTTGGGTAATCCAGCAAATACAGATGGTGTATATCCTCTCATTGCAGGTGGTTCGCCGACAGCCAATCCTACCTCACGTTGAGCCATAGCATAACGAGTGACTGAATCCATCATAAACATCACGTTCATTCCGCGATCTCTGAAATATTCAGCTATCGTTGTAGCAATCAAAGCACCTTTGATACGAATGAGTGCAGGTTGATCAGATGTAGCCACGATAACGACAGAACGTTGTAACCCTTCTGGACCTAGATCGCGTTCGATAAAATCGCGTACTTCACGTCCACGTTCTCCAATAAGTGCAATTACATTCACATCTGCTTCTGTATTACGAGCAATCATTCCCATTAACGTACTTTTACCAACACCAGAACCAGCGAAGATACCTACACGCTGACCTTTACCTATGGTTAACAGTCCGTCAATCGCTCTTACTCCTATACTGATAGGATCTTGAACTCTGGGTCTTGAAAGTGGATTAGGTGGTGTGTTAAAGGTAGAATAATGGGTCATTCTTGCTGGAATCAATGAACCATCTAAAGGTTGTCCTAATCCATCTAGCACTTTACCTAGTAATTCTGAACCTACTTGAACAGTAAGCGGCTTCCCTGTACCGACAACATCACATCCTGGACCAATCGATTGTAACTCACCGAGTGGCATTAACAGAACTTTGTTATCCCGGAAACCAACTACTTCAGCTCGTAATGGAGCAATACCTTTTGTTGGATAGATATAACATACATCTCCAATGCTTGCGTCCGGCCCTTCAGACTCAACCATCAATCCTATCACCTGAGTCACTTTACCGTTGATACGAACCGGATCAAGTTGCTTTAAATATTCTAAATATCGTGAAGAATTAAGATCCTGCATTTCCATTCCCCCGCTCTTCATCATGAAGCGCTAAGCGAACCAATTCTTTTTTAATTTCGCTTAGTTGAGTATCAATACGAGCATCCACACTACCAAATGCTGATCGAATGACACAGCCGCGATCGGTTACCGTCGAATCCGGTAAAATTTGAAGTTCTGCTTGAGAGTCGATTGACAGTGTTAACTCTTCTCTAGCAGCATGTACAAAATCGAATTGACTTGGACTAATACACAATGTAATGACACCTTGTTCTCGCTTGCGAGCGAGTGTTCTTTTAATCAAATCAATCACATAATCTTCTTGTTCTTCAAGCTTTTTATTAATCACTTTTTCAGCTATACCACAACTCAAGTTAACTAAGAATGGTTCTGCTTCTTGAATAATTTGCTCTTTAGCTTCATAAGCTTGACCGAGAACTGTCTGTGCTTCTTGCATCACTTCAGTCATGTGAATTTGCATTTCAGCTTCAACACGTTCTCTTCCTTCTTCAAAACCTTCTTGAAAAGCTTGTACTTTAATCGCTTCAATCAAGTGCTCATCTTGCTGACGACGTTCTTCCCACCAAGCTGCAATCATTTCTTGTGCATTTTGGAGAATACGTTCTGCTTCTTCAGCCGCTTCGCGTACTTGACGTTCTGCAAATTCTTTGGCATCTGTTAACATTTCTTCTTTCAAGCGAACCGTATGCTCATCCACATGCGGTTGATCATAAGCATGTGAATGAGGAACAATATAGGATTCTTGATGATTTAGATCTGATTGTTTGTAATAATCACGGCTAAAGTCGAGCTTTTTAAGCACTTCCACCGGAGTGTACTGGGATGATTTGATCAAATTAGACAATGATATCATCTCCTCCACCGCGCGCTATGATAATTTCACCAGACTCTTCAAGTCTTCTGATAATGCCTACAATACGAGTCTGAGCTTCTTCTACATCTTTCAAACGTACAGGACCCATGAATTCCATTTCTTCTTTGAATGTCTCAGCCATACGTTTGGACATATTTTTGAATACAGATTCGCGTACATCTTCGCTTGCCACTTTGAGCGCCAATTGAAGATCGGCGTTTTCCACATCCCGTACAATCCGCTGAATCGAACGATCGTCGATATTGACAATATCTTCGAAAACAAACATCCGTTTTTTGATTTCTTCAGCAAGTTCAGGATCTTGAATTTCTAGTGAATCCAGGATCGTTCTTTCTGTTCCTCGGTCAACACCATTCAAGATTTGAACAATCGATTCGATACCACCAGCATTTGTATAATCTTGTGTAACTGTTGCTGATAGTTTCTGTTCTAGTACACGTTCAATTTGTGAAATAACTTCTGGTGATGTACTGTCCATCATCGCAACTCTTCTTGCAACTTCAGCTTGCTTTTCTTGAGGTAACGAAGAAAGAATAGCTGCTGCTTGTTCGAATTGCAGATAAGACAATACTAGAGCAATCGTTTGTGGATTTTCATTTTGGATAAAGTTCAAAATCTGACTAGGATCTGCTTTACGAGCAAAATCAAATGGTCTTACTTGTAAAGTAGCTGTTAGTCTGTTAATCACTTCAAGCGCTTTATTTTCACCTAACGCTTTTTCAAGAATTTCTTTGGCGTAATTGATACCGCCTTGAGAAATATATTCTTGTGCTAAGCAAATTTGGTGAAATTCGGAAACTACCGAGTCTTTTTCACTACTTTCTACTTTGCGTACGTTAGCAATTTCGAGTGTTAATTGTTCTATTTCTTCATCACGTAGATGTTTAAATATTTGAGCCGATACTTCCGGTCCGAGTGAGATTAATAATATGGCTGCTTTCTGTCTTCCGTTAAGCGCCTGAGTACTTCCCTTTGCCATCGATTCACCTCTTATTCATCAGCAAGCCATGTACGTAATAAGTTAACAAATTCATCTGGTTTCTTTTTGGCAAGTGATTCAAGTTGTTTACGTACTTGACTATCATTCGTCAAGTTATCCAAACTAATCGAAGGAAGCTCAGTTACTACCGGTAACAGCATATCTTCTTCATAGTTTCCTGTTTGTTGTTGCTTACGACGACGGTAGATTACGAACACCACTGCTGCGATTACAAGTGCTGCAAGTGCTGCAATAATCCAAGTCATATTGTTAGCGAAAAATCCTTCATCTGTTGTGTCTGTAACGAATGCTTGTGAGAACACATTTACTTTAGATGTTAAAGCAGCATCATTTGCTGCATAGGTCACTCCGTTTTCTGACAACGAAGTTCTAACGATACTTTCCAGCATACCTTTGACATTATCCAAAGTTGCTTGGTCTGCTGGTTGTCCAGGTAAAGGATCAATAGCAACGTTGATTGTTAGATCTTTTACAAAATAAGGACTGGATACAATTTCATTATGAATTTTGTTGACATCATAATTGATTGTACTTTGAGATTTTTCTGATTCATTACTACCTGATGATGAGCCACCTGGATAAGTTGGAGTATCTGTACCGCCTGTGCCAGCAACACCGCTATCAGGAGTGGAAGAACCGGTACTGCTTTCTTGGATCTGTTGAGCACTGATCTCGATGCCTTTCATATTCTCAACATCGACAGGCTCTACACGATCTTCTTTTGAATTTTTTTGATCAAAATTCAAGTTCGAAGCAACCAATACATTTACTCGTTCAGGTCCTAGCAATCTTCCCAAAAACTGTCTTACATTATTTTCAATATCAGCTTCATACTTTTTCTGTAAAGCCATGTTTTCTTGTACTGCACCTGCAAGTCCAGAAGGACCGCCACCTTTAACAGTGGATACTAATTCGCTACCGTCTGTACCATTTGTGATAGTAATATTCACAATCGGTAAGTGAGGAACAGCTGTACTTACTAAGTTATAGTACCCGTCGATAGCTTCTTGCGTCACACGAAAACCTGGCTTGAACTGCATCACTACGGAAGCTGTACCTGTGTCTTCATCTTCTGTGCTAGCAAATAGACTTTCTTGTGGCAAATTCACTAATACTTTTGCATTGCTTACTCCGTTCATTTGTTTAAGCAATTGCGATACTTCACCATTCAAAGCGTTATTATATTTTACGTTAAACTCATTATCTGTCATACCAATAGCAGAAGAACTAGCGTTAAATTCGCTAAATCCGATCGTTCCGTTCTGCATCAACCCTTGCGATCCTACAGCTACTTTTGCTTTAGCAGCACTTTCACTCGCTACGGAAATACTCGTACCATCTTGATTTAACTGGTAAGGAATACCTTGTCCATCTAAGTATTCCATAATCGCAGCCGAGTCTGTAGAATCTAAATTCTGAAATGCTACTTCATATTGCACTTTAGAAAACTGAATTGTTAGTACAACAATAGCTAGAATAATAAACGCCAGCGTTGAGATTAGTAATATTTTTTGGTTTTTATTAAAATTCTTCCAGTATTGGACAAGTTTATCTCTATACTGGGCAACTCTCTCATTCACACTGTCACCCCACTCGAAACTATGCTATGAAACATATAATTGATTACAATTGCGTACGCATGATTTCTTGATACGCTTCAAGCGCTTTGTTACGAACTTGAGAAACCATTTGTAGACTCAGTAGCGATTTCTCGGCAGCGACCATGACTTGATCAACATCCACTTGTCCTAAAATGAATTTGTCGTTCATCTGGTGAACTGTTTTCTCCTGTTGTCCAACTTGATTCATAGCATCTTCTAAGTAAGAACCAAATTGTTCCATCGCTTCACCAGGTGTTGCTTTGGCTTGCGTCGTCATTCCCGTTGTCATCTTTAAAGGGGATGCAGCATTGAACATTGTGTTCTCTATCATTATTTACCCCGCCTTTCTATCTTTGATCGTTTATTTACCAATTTGTAGTGCTTTGGTAATCATTGCTTTAGAAGCATTGAGTGCAGTTACGTTAGCTTCATATGAACGCGAAGCTGATATCATGTCCACCATTTCTTTTAAATTATCGACGTTTGGCATTTTCACATAGCCGTCTTTGTCTGCGTCTGGATGAGTCGGGTTATATACAAGTTTGAAAGGTTCTGGATCTTCTTGAATCGCTGAAGCTTTAACACCGTTAATTCCGTTGCGGCTTCCATTCATTGCGGAATCAAGTGTATCTGAGAAAGAAGGTTTGTTTGTTGACAACACAACTTCTTTACGACGGTAAGGAACAGCTTCACCATTGACGACTTGAGCTCTTGTTGTCTCTGCATTCGCAATATTAGAGGAGACGACATCCATCCGAAGTCGTTGTGCGGTTAAAGCAGAAGCGCTAATATCAAAACTGCTACTAATTCTCATGGATTAGCTTCCTCCCTGAATAGCGGTTCGCATCATTTTAATCTGATGATTAATTTGTTCAATATAAGCATTGTAACGAAGTTGGTTTTCAGCAAGATTGCTCATTTCTACATCCATGTCCACATTGTTTAAGTTGTTATTCATGACTGTGCTTTCGTTGCTAGTGACCATTGCTTGAGGAATAGAATTTGTATTACCTAATTGAAAATGTCTTTTATCTTCAACTTTACCACTAAATGGCATCTGAGAATCATCCATTTGGCTTTTAAGCATATTTTCAAAAGATACATCTGATCTTTTAAAATAAGGAGTATCTGCATTGGCAATGTTATTTGAAATAACTTGCTGTCTGAGTGTAGCTGCTCCCATTGCTCCTTCTAATCTTTTAAATCCAACATCATTTAAAAGGTTCATTGACATCACTCCTTTCAATATCCATGCTGATCTGGAAAGTAAATTCCATATTTTTATCATAATTCCTTTTTTTTCGACAAAATCATTGCAAATCATGTTCGTAGTTGAAGTTGTTTTGTGCGTCATTCTTCCTAAAATCTTATACCATAAGTTTCCTAGAGAATTGGACATAACACAATGAGAATAAAGCCCTATCTTTTGACAAAAACTGAGTCTTTTTGTCTTGTTTTAAAAAAATTCTTCCAAATTACATGAAGAAAATACCATTTAAGATGAATTAAACCATGTAATTTTTGTCGATTATGCACGAAATTAACTAACTTAACTTTTAAAGGTTTTATTTAATTTTAAATATTTTAGGTCTTTTATCATCTATAGCGTCCTGATAAAAATTAAGAAGATTAGTTAATTGAACAACTTTTAGCACGATTTAGCGACATATAGCCTAGTGCATATTACTTACTGAAAAATAATTTTTTAAGGTTTTGTGAATTTTATTTCATTTATCCATTTTATTTTTGACTAAATGTGCTTTTTAGAGAATAGTGCATGCTGGGGAAAAAGAATTTGCATGTTTGCGAAAATGAATCAATCATAACGTATTCATTGTAAATTGGCTAGTATAATATATACGTGTTCTTTACTATATCGGATCATCTCAACTGATCTTGTACTGTGTTTTTCTTTCTGTACTCATCATACAACTTTCGCGAGTATGAAAATATAGGAAAAAGGCGGGGAACTTTGAGAAACAGTACCCCACCTTTTTCCTAAAAAGATGATTTCCTATTCAATTTTAGTCTTTAGCGACTAGTACAAGTACTATAGCCATAGAAATTTACAGAATATACTGACTCAAATCTCTGTTTTGAGCAATTTCTCTTAATTTCTCTTGAACATATTGAGGGGTAATAATCATTTTTTCTAACGTCAATTCAGGTGCTTCAAAAGATAAATCTTCAAGCAGTTTTTCCAAAATCGTATGCAATCGACGTGCACCAATATTTTCAGTATTCTGATTAACGGCTGCGGCGATCGAAGCAATCTCACGGATCGCTTCAGGAGAAAATTCTAACTCTATATTTTCTGAACGTAAAAGATAAATGTATTGTTTTGTTAACGCATTTTCAGGCTCTGTTAAAATATTTACAAAGTCTTCTAGAGTTAAACTATCCAATTCTACCCGAATCGGGAAGCGTCCTTGTAATTCAGGAATCAAATCTGAAGGCTTGGACGTATGGAAAGCTCCAGCTGCGATAAATAAAATATAATCGGTTTTGACCGGACCATATTTGGTCATAATGGTAGAACCTTCAACGATTGGAAGGATATCGCGTTGTACCCCTTCTCTCGAAACGTCAGGTCCTGTACCACGCCCAGAACTGGTTACTTTATCAATCTCATCGATAAAAATAATACCAGTCTGTTCTGCACGACGTAGCGACTCTTGATTCACATCGTCCATGTCCATCAATTTATTCGCTTCTTGTTGCGTTAATATTTTACGAGCATCTTTAATAGGGAGTTTACGTTTTTTTGTTTTTTTAGGTAAAAAGCTACCTAACATTTCTTGCATATTCATGCCCATTTGATCATTGCCTTGACCTGCAAACATATCCATTAAAGAAGGCATAGAATCTTCAACTTCAACTTCAATCACATCGTTTTCTAACTTGCCTGCCAACAGATCAAAACGCACTCTACGTCTTTTATCTTGAATCGAACCCTCTTGTTCAAAATTCGTCTGAGGTTCTTCAGGCTGACTTTGATTACCAAATAGCATTTCAAGCGGATTACGTTGTGATTTATTTTTAAAACCAGAAGGTACTAGGATTTCGACGATACGTTCATTCGCCATTTCTTCTGCTTGATCTTTTACTTTTTCAGTACGTTCTAATTTCACCATACGAATAGCTGTTTCTACTAGGTCGCGTACCATAGATTCAACATCTCTTCCTACATAACCTACTTCAGTAAACTTGGTTGCTTCTACTTTAATAAACGGAGCATGAACCAACTTCGCTAAGCGACGAGCAATTTCTGTTTTACCTACACCTGTTGGACCGATCATTAAAATATTTTTAGGTACGATCTCATCCTGCATATTTTCCGGTAATAGGCTACGACGATAACGATTACGAAGTGCGACCGCAACTGATTTTTTAGCGTTTTTTTGTCCAACAATATACTTATCCAATTCGGTAACTATTTCTCTAGGGGTCAAAGCAGTGGTTGTCATGATCTTACCTCCATATCGATAAAAGTAGTGAACTGATATTAATGATCATTATTAAACAAAGATACGATTATATAAAAACCGGTGCTTCGTCGCACCTGTTACTAAAGTACGCAGTAGCACCGGTCCCTCTTACAATTCTTCTACAATAATATTATCATTCGTATATACACAAATCTCCGCAGCGATATGCAAAGAGGCTTCTACGATATCTTTAGCTTCCATATCTTTACTATGACGTTTAAGTGCACGAGCCGCAGACAATGCAAAATTGCCTCCAGAACCGATAGCAATCACATCATCGTCAGGTTCAATGATTTCTCCGCCACCTGAAATCAATAAAATTCCACTTTGATCCATAACGATCAATAAAGCTTCTAGTTTGCGAAGTACACGATCAGAACGCCATTCTTTCGCTAGCTCTACAGCAGCACGTTGCAAATTACCATGATGTTCTTCAAGCTTTTCTTCAAACTTTTCAAACAACGTAATCGCATCAGCTACAGAACCTGCAAATCCAGCGAGTACTTGTCCGCGATAGAGGCGACGTATTTTTTTGGCATGTTGCTTCATAATAACATTTTGTCCGAATGTAACTTGACCGTCACCCGCGATAGCTGCTTTACCATTGTGACGAACAGCACATATCGTTGTAGCGTGAAATGAGAGATCCATTTATACTTCCCCTCCTTTACATAGTCAAACGTTAATTATTGTGTAACTTCTGATGGCTCTAGCTCAAAAAATGTTTTAATACTTTCTAAAGCTTGATGCGCCAGCATTTCGTTTTTCTCTTTTTTATTACGAATACGTTTTTCTGGTTTAGGTAGCAGACCAAAGTTCGCATTCATCGGTTGGAAATGATCTGGATCAGCATGTGTAATATAGTGAGCCATACTTCCTAGTGTACTCTCCAAAGGTAAATGAAGCAATTCTTGCCCTTTAGCTAGACGTGCTGCGTTCATACCTGCTATCAATCCAGAAGCCGCAGATTCTACATATCCTTCTACACCTGTCATTTGTCCAGCAAAGAAAATACGATGATCATTTTTAAGCTGATACGTATCTTCTAACAGTCTAGGCGAATTGATAAATGTATTACGGTGCATTACTCCAAAACGAACGTATTCCGCATTTTCAAGACCAGGAATCATTGAAAATACACGACGCTGCTCGCCCCATTTCAAATGCGTCTGGAATCCAACTAGATTATATAACGTACCTGCTGCATTATCTTGACGCAATTGAACAACCGCATAAGGTAATTCACCTGTATGAGGATTAATTAAACCTACAGGTTTCATCGGTCCAAATAAAGCAGTTTGTCTACCACGTTTCATCATCACTTCAATAGGCATACAACCTTCAAAATAGATTTCTTTTTCAAAATCTTTTAATTGAGCGGTTTCTGCTTCGATCAGTGCTTCATAAAACGCATTAAACTCTTCTTCATTCATCGGACAGTTCAGGTAAGCGGCTTCACCTTTATCATAACGTGAAGCTAAGTAGACTTTATTCATATCAATAGAATCTTTTTCAACGATAGGTGCCGCAGCATCATAGAAATAGAAATATTCTTCACCTAATAAAGCTTGAATTTGCTGTGACAATGCAGGTGAAGTTAGCGGGCCTGTAGCAATAACTACAATACCGTCTGTAGGAATTTGTTGTAATTCTTCATTGACTACAGTCACCAACGGATGGTTATGCAGAGTAGATGTAATTTCACCAGAGAACCCATCACGGTCTACAGCAAGAGCTCCTCCTGCTGGAACGGCATGACGATCCGCTGCTCCAAGTACCAAAGAGTTCAGCATACGCATTTCTTCTTTCATTACCCCTACTGCATTTGCTAATGTATTCGAACGTAATGAATTACTGCATACTAATTCTGCAAATTGATTCGTATGATGCGCTGGTGTTTTTACAACAGGACGCATTTCATATAAAGTGACAGGCACACCTTGACTTGCGATTTGCCAAGCCGCTTCACTACCTGCAAGTCCTGCCCCAATAACCGTTACTTTTTGAATATCTGACACAATAAAAAACCTCCTGCATAATGCACTTAATCTAAATAGTTATAACTTGTACCCTATTTAAATGAATAAATAAGATACAAGTTATAGGTAAAGTGGATACAATGATCCACACTTTATTTAATGATACGTATTATACGTGAAAAAGTCTCAAAATCCTACTTCTTAGCAACTAAACGTCAATCCACCTCTAATGCCTCATCTTCTTGTTCTTCAACCATCTCCGTATGATCACAATGAGTACATTGCAACTTCACACCTTGTTTGTTGCGTTTTTCGACCATCATCGATTCACAGACTGGACAAGGTTTAGGCGATGGACGATCCCATGATACAAAATCACAATCAGGGTAACGATCGCAACCATAAAAGACTCTGCCTTTTTTACTGCGACGTTCGACGACATGACCTTCTTTACACGTTGGACAGGTTACGCCGATATCTTTGATAATAGGCTTCGTGTTACGACAATCTGGGAAGCCTGAGCAAGCTAAGAATTTACCGAAACGTCCTAATTTATATACAAGTGGTAATCCACATTTATCACAAATTTCATCAGACACTTCGTCTTCAATTTCGATTTCTTTCATTTCTTCTTCTGCAAATTCTAAGCGCTTTTCAAAAGACTCGTAAAACTCGCTCAAAACATGAACCCAGTTCTCTTCACCTTCTTCAACATGGTCCAAATTCTGTTCCATATTCGCAGTAAACTCAGCATTCAATATTTCAGGGAAAAATTCTTCCATCAACTGAATAACCAATTCACCCAGTTCTGTAGGCATAAATTTCTTTTCTTCAATCGCTACATAACCACGCTTTTGAATCGTTTCGAGTGTTGGTGCATACGTACTTGGTCGCCCTATACCTAACTCTTCCAACGTTTTCACTAAACGTGCTTCTGTATAACGCGGAGGCGGTTGAGTAAAATGCTGTTTGGGTTCGATCTCTTCTTTTTGAAGTTGATCGCCTTGAGCAAGTGGTGGTAAGAATTTGTCGCCTTCTTCTTTACCATCATCATTACCTTCCACATACAATTTCATAAACCCTTGAAAACGCACTTTGGAACCTACTGCACGGAAGGTTGTAGGACCTGCTGTGATATCAACAGATAATGTATCCAAAACAGCTGAAGACATTTGACTGGCTGCAAAACGTTCCCAGATCAATTTGTATAAGCGGAATTGATCACGACTCATTAATGGCTTCAATGTATCCGGTTCACGGATTGCAGAAGTTGGACGAATCGCTTCATGCGCATCTTGTGAATTTGCTGCTTTTTTAGAATACTGGCGTGGTTCATCAGGAACGAACTCTTTACCGTATTTTTCTAAAATAAATTCTTTCACTTCTTCTTGTGCTGATGCAGCTACACGGGTTGAATCGGTACGCATATAGGTAATCAAACCAACGGTTCCTTCTTTACCTAGATCGATACCTTCGTATAATTGTTGAGCTACTGACATCGTTTTGGCTGCACGGAAGTTTAATTTACGAGCGGCTTCCTGCTGTAAAGAAGATGTTGTAAATGGTGCAGATGGATGACGCAAACGTTCACGTTCTTTGACATTGGATACTTCAAAAGAAGAATCTCCAATCGCCGCTAGAATTTCTTTCACTTCGGCTTCATTATGAAGTTCTTTTTTCTCGCCATTTAAGCGGTTGAACTTCGCTTCAAACGTTGTATCATTAATCGTTAATTTCGCAGTAATACTCCAGTACTCTTCAGCTACGAAATCAGAGATTTCATTTTCACGATCAATAATAATTTTAACAGCTACGGATTGAACACGACCTGCGGACAAACCTTTTTTTACTTTTTTCCATAACAATGGACTGATTTTGTACCCTACTAATCGATCCAGTATACGACGTGCTTGTTGAGCGTTTACAAGATCCATATTAATTTGACGCGGTGTTTTGAAAGCGTCTTTTACTGCTTGTTTGGTGATTTCATTAAATACAACGCGACACATTTCGGTTTCGCCAACGTCAAGCGCATGAGCCAAATGCCATGCTATTGCTTCACCTTCGCGATCCGGATCGGCTGCAAGATAGACTTTTTTCACCTTTTTACGGGCATCTTTTAATTCTTTGAGGATAGAACCTTTGCCTCGAATCGTAATATATCTAGGATCAAAATTATGTTCTACATCAACACCTATTTGGCTTTTAGGCAAATCGCGAACATGTCCCATAGATGCTTTAACAATATATTTACTACCCAGGTACTTACCGATTGTTTTTGCTTTTGCCGGTGATTCTACAATAACCAGTGTATCTGCTGCCATTAGGTTCGTCCCCCTTTCATCATTTCTATCTTTTATATTATTTATATTAAGGTATATAGCGCACCAGAGCGTTGACTGATCTGTTTTTTTATGATTAAAGATAACAGAACGGTATGCAAAAGTCCAAAATCAAACTTCGATTGAATATGTAATTCATCAATCGTTGCATCACCCTGCTCCAATATAAGGTATATCGTTTTTTCGTCTGTTGTCAAATCGAATTTTGCAGAAAAGTCTGAAATTGGAGGTTTTGAAGCACTCATTTGACTGGATTTTTCTTTCATTTCGTACGGATTATCACACCGTTTGATTAAACTTGAATCATATTCCTTCATTATATCTTCTGTAGAGGTAACCAGAATGGCTCCTTGCTTCAGTAGAGAAAGCGTCCCCTGACTTTTGGGAGAAGTGATTGGCCCAGGTACAGCAAAAACATCACGATTCTGTTCCATGGCAAAATCAGCGGTAATCAAAGAACCACTTCTAGCATCAGCTTCAACAACCACAGACCCGTAAGAGAGCCCTGATATAATGCGATTACGTTGCGGAAATAGCCCGGGTGAGGATTTGGTACCTATCGGATACTCGGATAATACAAGTCCTTGATCAGCAATTCGATGATACAATGAGCGATTTTCCGCAGGATAAATAGTATCAATCGCTGTGCCTAGAACAGCAATAGTCTGTCCATTCGCTCGAAGCGCTGCTTCGTGACATACACTATCAATACCTCTCGCCATTCCACTGACTATCGTAACACCACGCTCTGCCATTTCACCAGCAAGTAACTCACCAACTTTGCGTCCATAAGCGGTCGGAACTCTTGTCCCTACCATACCGATACAGAAGCTAGATAGCAGTTCTACCCGTCCTTTAGCATATAATATCCATGGCGGTTGAAAAGTTTCCTTCATTAAAGTAGGATACTCCTCATCAAGCATCGTGATAATATGAATTCCTTGCTCCTCATACTTCTTTATTTTGGTTTGGAGATACTCTGGTTGTAGCTGTTCAGGTAAAGATTGAGCTACTTTCTCAGGCATGCCTAATCCACGCCAGCTTCCGGCATCCCATTCCGGCAGTTCGCGCAGATCTACATGATTCTGCAATATATCCTTCATTCTTTTCCAACCTATACCAGAAGCTTCACATAGTCCAAGCCATATCCATTTATCATCCATTGTAATGATCTCCTTTTCAGGAGCAGGAACAAATCGTCCTTCTCCATTTAATCGTAAACCTAACTATTTTGCAAGCGTTTACTTCATTTTTAGGTATTTTCTTCCATTATTCTAAGTCATTTTGAGGTAAAAAAAGCTAAATGAACGCAAAAAAAGCAACCTTTGTCTCCTCAAGAGAATACAAAGGTTGCTTACCTTATACGTCCGTTACTATCTAATTACATTCATTATAAAGAACAGACTGTAAAAAGTCTATATAGGAGTATTAAAGTCCCTTTTTAGTGCGTAGTACACTCACTTAAAAGACCTTTTTCTTCTAAAACTTCAACTAATGTTGAACCCATTTCAGAAGGAGTAGGTGCTACTTTAATACCGCAAGATTCTAGCTTAGCAATTTTTTCAGCAGCAGTACCTTTACCACCGGAAATGATTGCGCCTGCATGTCCCATACGTTTGCCCGGAGGAGCTGTAGCGCCGCCGATAAAGCCTACTACAGGCTTCGTCATATTCGCTTCAATCCACTCTGCCGCTTCTTCTTCTGCTGTACCACCGATCTCACCAATCATAATGACTGCGCGAGTATTCGGATCTTCGTTAAACATTTTCAGAATATCAATAAATTCTGAACCTTTAACTGGATCTCCACCGATACCTACAGCAGATGATTGACCGATTCCACGAGTAGACAATTGATGAACAGCTTCATACGTTAATGTACCACTACGTGATACAACACCTACATAACCTGGCTTGTGAATATAACCTGGCATAATACCAATTTTACATTCGCCTGGTGTAATAACACCCGGGCAGTTAGGTCCGATTAAGACTGTTTTTTTGCCTTTTAGATAACGGGATACTTTAACCATATCCAACACTGGAATACCTTCTGTAATACAGATAACCAGATCTAGTTCAGCATCGATTGCTTCAAGAATAGAATCAGCTGCAAATGCAGGAGGTACATAGATAACACTTGCTGTAGCGCCTGTTTTTTCCTTAGCTTCTACAACCGTATTAAAGACTGGCAATTTAACTGTTTTGCCATCTTCCAGTGTAATCTCAACATCAGTTCCACCTTTACCAGGTGTTACGCCGCCAACCATTTGAGTACCGTAATCTAGCGCACCCTTAGTATGAAAGAGTCCTGTTGCCCCGGTAATACCCTGAGTGATGACTTTTGTATGCTTATCTACCAAAATACTCATTGTTTAGACACAGCTCCTATCACTTAATTTAGGTCCTGGATTTTATACGAGAGCTACGATCTTCTGTGCTCCGTCCGCCATAGAATCCGCGGCAACGATGTTTAGCCCTGATTCGGCGAGAATTTGTTTACCTAAATCTACGTTCGTACCTTCAAGTCTTACAACTAAAGGACGATCCAGACCGATTTGTTTGGCAGCTTCAACTACGCCGTTAGCGATAACATCACAACGCATAATACCACCAAATATATTAATGAAAATACCTTTTACACTACTATCGGACAAAATAATTTTGAATGCTTCTGTTACTTTCTCCGTTGTTGCACCGCCCCCTACGTCAAGGAAGTTAGCCGGTTCGCCGCCATAATATTTGATAATATCCATCGTAGCCATAGCCAGACCTGCACCATTAACCATACAACCGATATTACCATCAAGAGCGATATAACTTAGATCGTATTTGGAAGCTTCAATTTCTTTTGCATCTTCTTCATCCAGATCACGAAGTTCAAGAATATCAGGATGTCTAAAGATCGCATTCGAATCAAAATTCAATTTTGCATCCAAAGCAATAACTTCACCGTCACCAGTAACAACTAGCGGGTTGATTTCTGCGATAGAGCAATCTTTTTCGATAAAAGCAGTATACAATGCAGTCATAAATTTAGCTGCTTTGTTCACTTGTTTTGTCGGAATATTGATTGCGTATGCTAGTTTACGAGCTTGGAACATTTGTAGACCAATAGCCGGGTCTACGGTTTCACGGAAAATCTTTTCAGGTGTTTTCTCAGCGACTTCTTCAATTTCAGTGCCGCCTTCTTCAGATGCCATGATCACGACTCTACCTGTAGCACGGTCGATAACAACACCTATGTAATATTCTTTTTGAATATCACAGCCTTCTTCGATTAGAAGTCGTTTAACTTCTTTTCCTTCAGGACCTGTCTGATGTGTTACAAGCACTTTACCCAAAATCTCTTGAGCATAAGTACGTACTTCGTCCAGACTTTTAGCTACTTTAACTCCGCCAGCTTTACCACGACCACCAGCATGAATTTGAGCTTTGACCACACACACTGGGCTGCCCAGTGATTGAGCTGCTTCTACAGCTTCTTCTACCGTGAAAGCAACTTTACCTTCCGGTACAACTACTCCGTACTGTTTAAGTACTTGTTTTCCCTGATATTCATGGATATTCATTCAATAAATCCTCCTATCAACATGAATGCATTCCGGCAAGAGCCCCCGGCAAATCAATAACCTTCAATATTGTAACATGTTTTTAAAACGCTTTCCTTAAAAATTTCGCCAATTTACTCCATTTACTGGAAGTTATCTTGAGTAAGCTAGCTCTTACTTAATATATCATGTATACGCTATCAAAGTAAAAAAACAAAAGCCCTTTTACCAAAATTCGATAAAAGGGCTTTATTTCAACCGATATGCTGTTACACAAGATACCTGTATTTTGTATAGATTAAGACTTGTTATTCGCCATTTCGATATTCGTTTGGTGTACATTATGAAGCAACTGTTTAAATTCGCCTAGCAATTCTTCAAGTTTCTTCGTATTCATACATGTTCCATCCATAACATCTTGTGGAATATTAACTGCTTGTTCCTGCAACTGCTGACCTGCTTCAGTCAATGTAATATGCACTTTACGCTCGTCTTCTGTAGAACGTTTACGAATAATCAAGCCAGCGGCTTCTAAACGCTTAAGCAAAGGAGTCAATGTACCTGAATCCAAATACAAAGCATTTCCTAATTCTTTAACTGTACACTCTTGTTGCTCCCATAACACGATCATTACGAGATATTGAGAATAAGTCACTCCCAAGCGATCCAATAGCGGTTGATACATTTTAGTCATTTCGCGAGAAGAAGCATAAATAGCAAAACAAAGTTGATTTTCAAGCTTTAACTGCGGATGTGGATACTCGTTAGAATCTGTAGTCATGCTATATCACCTACCTATAATTATTATAAAATATATTTTTCTTTAACTAATATTTTACCCAAATACAAAAAAATGAACGACTAACAAGAGTGTGCGAAATCTACTTTATAGATATGATTATATCATAAAATCTACTGATTTACATAAAGATAGCGAAAAATATTTTACTTTTCATATTAATTGTGTTAAATTTAATTTTGTAAAATAAATTATATAAAAAGGTGGAGTTATTCATGTTAACTATCCAACAAAAAATGTATGAAACTACAGTAAAAGCAGTTGGAGGTCGTGCAGGTTATGTTGAATCTTCTAGCCCTGAACTTCGTTTAGATATTGCAACACCAAAAGAAATGGGCGGCGCTGGCGGTGCTGGTACTAACCCTGAACAATTATTTGCAGCAGGATATTCTGCTTGTTTTGATAGTGCTCTAAATATGGTTGCTCGTATGCAAAAAATCAAACACGAAGGTACAGAAGTAAATGCTACTGTAAGCTTCGGTAAAGCTGAAGATGGCGGATTTGCGCTTGCTGTTAAAATGGATGTTTTGGTTAAAGGTGTAGAGCGTGATGTAGCTATGAAATTAGTAGAAGAAGCTCATAACGTATGTCCTTACTCTCGCGCAACACGTGGTAATATCGCTGTAGAACTAAACGTTATCTAATATTAGATTGTCCAACTTGTACTTTATCCCTATAAACCCTTTCTAACTCTACCCCCTTAATATAGAGTTTAGAATATCGATTTTGAGAATATTACAAAAGAAGCAGTCCCCTAACTGCTTCTTTTTTCTATGCAAATAAAACATTTTTGTTCTATTTTGATTTATTTTCAGAAAATATGATATTATTACAAACGTTCCAAAACGTTGCTATGACTGATATTTTCTAATTATAATTATGGATTCATGGTTCTTACAAAATGTAAGATTCGTGTCAAAATCGACTGTTGTGTGTATGTATGTTATAGTGAAAAACGTTATTTATTTTTCATATTCAAAAGATTCATCGCCTTACAGATGAACTTAACACACAGGAGGTCCAATTTATGAAACTCAAAATCAGTACTTTTCTACTTGCACTCACCGTCGTAGCTGCGACCGCCGGCTGTTCTAATGGCAACACAGAAACACCAGCTAGCACGACAACCCCAACAACAACCAATGAATCTACAGCCACTGATTCTACAGCAACAACAGATGAAGGTGCCGCTGTAACTGACAATGAAATGGCTACAACTGAAGACGCAACTACGACAGACCCTGCTACAGAAAGCACAGACAAAGCAACTACAGATGCTACTACTGATAGCACTGCAACAGATGTTTCTGCTGAGAAAGTAGCAAGTGCCATCAAAGCGCAAAAGATCGATTTGATCTCTGCTCCAGATGAGCAAAATAGCTGGGTATTGAATGATGTAAAAGCTACTCGTTATGTAACAGATAAAGACTTGAATAAACAGGAAACTGTTTCTATTTATAGCTTCAAATCAGCTGACGATGCTAAAAAAGGGTTGGAAGATTTGAAAACTCAAACAAGCAAAACCCCTTACGATTTGCTTAACAAATCCACTTACACTAAAGGTAATGCTGTAGTGGTATACTGGTTTGAGCCTTCTTTAAACAAAGGTAGCAAAGAAAAAGGAATGTTAGACGCTAAACTTCAAAAAGCTGTAGATAGCTTGTAAGTTAGATTCAGCTTCTTGAACCTAATTCATTGTGAGTATTTGATCCAAACTCTTTATTATACTGTTTAAAAACAGACTATAATATTAAATGAGCTAAACAAAAAGAACCGTTTATAAAAAACGGTTCTTTTTGCTGTATTTATTATTACCAGCATTCTAAGAGTGCTCTGTTTTGCTGCTCACCATTATTTGGATAATTACTCTCTTCCACCTGTAAAAGGATTGATCTCATACGTCAGATCTCGACCTGCTTTTTTTTCTTCATGCGCTATACGTTTACCAATCGCTATGTGATACCAAATTCCTGGGGCAGAAAGCAATACCATAAATAACAAATACCATACTATAACCATATTTATCAGCTCCTAAATATTAGTCAGCTTCACAATATTTCCATTCATCTTCTGGCATTTCATATTCGTCGGAAGAAAAACGTTGTTCTTGGAAAGGATCAGCTACATTATGAAAGCCATGATCTTCCCAGAATCCACGTCGATCTTCTTTCATAAATTCAATACCACGCACCCATTTGGCACTTTTCCAAAAATAAAATTTCGGAACAACCATCCGTAATGGCCCCCCGTGTTTGGCAGTAATCGGTTGATCATCATAATTCCAAGCTAATAATACATCTTCGTCCATCAGATCTTTCAAAGCTACATTGGTTTCATAATCAGGATCTGCATGAATCATTACATATTTTGCTTCTGATTTGACTTTCAATACATTCATTAGATCAGAAAATTTGACACCTTCCCATGCTGTATCAAATTTAGACCAGCGAGTCACACAATGAATATCACTGACAGTACGAGTGACTGGTAACTTTTGCAAATCTTCAAATGTAAATACTTGCTCTTCTTCAACTTCGCCAAAAATACGCAAATTCCAAAAATTCATATCATATTCAGGTACACTACCTTCATGCAAAATCGGAAAACTTTCAGTAAGTGTCTGTCCCGGAGGTAAGCGACGTTGTAAATCTTGCTCTAATATAGGCGTTTGCGGAACTTTAGCGCCTTTTAGACGATCTGCTTTATTCTGCATTATTGCCCCTCCTGTCTTTTTGTATTCATATTCTATATTTTAACATTAATTTTTGCGTATTTATAGCAATTCATCTGAGTACTGATTCAATAAAGTCTAGTATCCTTAGATCTATACTACAATCATGAACTCTTTATAAAAGACTTCAGTAACTATTCACTATCGCTTTAATCTTTGATGAAATCGGACATATATAGGGTGAATATTTGAGTTATTGTCTATCTTTTACCTATATTGAGCAAAATCAGTACATATTTTGCTTTACTATGGACAAAAATAGGGTCAATACTTGGGTTCCTATTTATTTGCCCTATTTTTGTCCATAATAAAATAATAATTTTGATCAATGACCCTATTTTTGTCGCATTTCATTTCAAAATAACGCTAATAATCACTGTGATTATGGCTGATTGACACCCTAATTTTGTCCATAGTATGCCCTACAATTGTCTATAGTTCGTCCTATTTTTGTCGCACTCTACCCTAAAGTTGTCTATAGTTCGAACCTAAATCTGTCTGACTTCTGCCCTATTTTCGTCTACAAATGACCCTAAAACTGTCCATAATTTACCCTATTTTTGTCCGATATTAAGGCTGGCAAGCTAGGACTATCAACAGATATCATCGACTCTAAACAAGTAAAATATTTAAAACAATAAAAACAAGATATGTAAAATAAGATAAACAACTCAAAGTAAGATATTGTGCTGCTTAAGCTACTTTTATCATAGATTATCTATTATAATGAAGGAACGTCTTGGAGGTTATATAACATATGAAGAAAAATAATCTGGTTACAAAGTCTAATGATCTTATTGAAATGCCTTTAAAAATGAGTGTAGTTGAACTACGCATTATTTATGTACTGATCAGCATTATTTCGCCGGAAGATCAAGAATTTCAACGATACCGATTTAAGATTAGTGAATTTGCCAAATTAGCAGGTGTGAAAAATAAAAATATTTATGCACAAGTAAAAGAATACACACTAAATCTAATGTCCCATCCTTTTTACATAAATGAAAACTTACAAGTAAACTGGTTGGCATCTGCGGAATACTTTCCAAATGAGGGCATAATTGAAGTCGAATTTTCGCCCAAGTTAAAACCTTATCTTCTTCAATTGAAGGAAAAATTCACTTCATTTCGTCTAAACGATATTCTAAAGCTTAAAAGTGCTTATTCTATGCGCATCTATGAGCTTTTAAAACAATATGAGAAACTAGGTCAGCGTACTCTTAAAGTTCAACGTTTAAAAGAACTACTAGGTATCGAAGATCAATATCCCGTTTACTCGGACTTTAAAAAGCGTGTGATCACCAAAGCACAGCAAGAAATCAACAAAAGTACAGATATCGAATTTAGTTATGTGGAACGTAAAAGCGGTCGTAAAGTAGATGAAATTGTATTTACAATCAAAACAAAAGCTAAACAAAATGTCACGATTCTTCCAGCTACTGAAGCGGTATCCTCGGTACAACCTCATACAGCTCATCGTTTAAGCGATCGTTTGAAAAAAGAATTTGGATTAACGATGATAACGATCCAAACGATTTTAAAAGCGTACGAAAAAGACTATATCACTGAAATTCTAGATATCGTCAAAATCGATGTACTGAGTGGACGTGTACATGATATTCCAGCTTATACAGTCGCTGCGCTGAAAAATGATTATCGCAAAAAGAAAACAGAACTTGATATGGAGCTAGAGCGCCAGCACACATTGAAATTAGAAAAAGAACAAAAATCGCAGTTACAACAACAATATTATGCGACTGTTGCTGAAAAGTTGAATCAGTATATTATTGCTATGAGTGAAGAACAGCTAAATATAGAAGTTCAAGCGATGTTACATAGTGTAGCTGACAAAGATATCGAAATTATTATCACAGATGTTCGTGATCCACAATTGATGTCTGGTGGTTACTTCAGACAATATCTCAATAAAAAATACTTTAGTGATTATACATTTGATGTATTTATGCTAGACATCACAAAAGCTTAAAAAAAGAGAAGTAGCTATAATAGCCACTTCTCTTTTTTATGACATCATTACATCATCGGTGCATAAGCGCGAAGAAAAACGCGTACGCCTTCAGTAATGATATGTTTCACTTGCTTTTGATCCAAATCCTTAGGGTTGGGTTGATTAAATACCAGCAGAATCGTTAGCGCAGCAAAGTGCTTGGTAGCCATATGAGGATCAGGGATATTCAGTAATTTATTTTCTCCAAACGCTATAAACCTCTTGATAATGCCTTCTTCTGTTGCACGATCCATATCTTCATAAAAAGATTCTGGCAAATTAGCAACCTCTACCATAGCTAGACGGATCAAAGCTTTATAATCAGACGAACCATTGGCAAAGACAACTATTTGTTCACAAAATAAAATAAGAGCTTGCTCCAAATCATCAAATTCCAAAAGATGATCTGAAATTCCTTGTTCAATCATATTTAGAACAGTTGCACTGGTTTCTTCCATAACCGTAAGTAATAAGTGTTGTTTATCCCCATAATAATCATACACTGTCCGTTTAGAAACTCCTGCTCTATGAGCAACAGCATCAACACTGGATTGGTTAAATCCCTCAGATAGAAAAAGTTCTCGTGCTGCTGCAATAATTTTAGTTCGTTTATCTAAAGAACCTTTACGAACTTTTTTATTTTCTATCGTATTCATTCTCAAATTCCCCCCTTATAAGTATATTATCAAAAATTGATTAAAGTTCCACTTTACTTATTACACTGCACGGTGTAGTATAATTCATTATCTGCTATATCCCAAGGAGGATTCTATACATGGAAACGATCTTTTCTTCTATTGATGTGCTTATTGTTGGAGCTGGACCTACAGGACTTACACTTGCTTGCGATCTTGCCCGTCGAAATATTAGCCACCGCATTATTGATAAAAACACTGTATATAACGTAGCATCTCGATCCAAAGCTATTCAACCTCGTTCCCTTGAGGTCGTTGATGATTTGGAAGCTATTGACTACATTTTAGATACAGGTGTTGTCGATTTGCCTGTTCGTTATTATACTGCTGATGGTAAAAGTATAGATAAGCCATCTATTACTGTTGCCGCTAGCAGCAAGTTTGAGACACCCTATCGTCATCCAGTCTGGATTGCTCAATTTGATGTAGAAAAAGCATTACGTGATTGCTATGTTATTCTTGGAGGTCAAGTCGAGTTAGGGATAGAAGCTGTAAAGCTTGTTCAAGATTTGGATGGAGTAACAGTAACTGTCAAGACATCGCAAGGCGAAGAGCAAATTCATGCTCGTTATGTAGTCGGTGCAGATGGAGGTAAAAGTAATATTCGCAAGTTTATTCAATTGCCATTAGTTGGCGAGACATACGATGATGAGCGGTGGTATCTGGGAGATATACAATTAGAAGGTCTAGATCGTGATCGTATTCATATTTGGACATCTTCAGAAGGAATGTTAGGGATAACTCCACTACCCAAATCGAATATTTGGCAACTGCAAGCCACTATTTCAGCAGAAATTCAAAACCCAGCAGAACCATCTTTAGAATTGTATCAGACTATGTTGGATCAACGAGCTGGTACTGGGCGTGTTAAGCTCACTCATGCATCCTGGCTTTCTATTTACCGAATCAATGTGCGGATGGTTGAATGTTATCATAGCCATAGAGTTTTCCTTGCTGGTGATGCGGCACATGTTCATTCTCCAGCAGGAGGTCAGGGTATGAACACAGGGATGCAAGATGCGTATAATCTTGGATGGAAACTAGCCGCCGTACTTCAAGGAGCTGATACTCATTTACTCCATACGTATGATGAGGAGCGCCGTCCAATTGCTCAAGCTGTTCTTCAAGATAGTTCTAAGAAAATAAAAGCAGTTACTGCAACAGTAACTGAAAGTGGGTCATTATCTCAATCTCTAAGTACAATATCCGATGATCTAACAAGCGGGCTTTCTATTTCCTATCGCTCCAGTTCTCTTACTCGTTCATTTACTGGAAAAAACATTCCTCTTTTACTACCTGGAGATCGTGCTCCTAATGCTGATATTCTGCAAAGTGAAAAATTTTCCGGAACTATTTTTGATCTGCTACGTGGTACACACTGGACAGTTTTAGCTTTTGTAAATCATACCGATTCTTCTATATTGGAAAACCTTACTCATGACCAGCTTCGCTTATATTCTATACTTCCATCACACACAGAGAGAACAGATCATATCATTGATAAAGCAGGAAATGCTTATCGAATTTACAATATATCAAATGAAGAACTACTATTGATTCGTCCAGATGGCTATATTGCACTACGTACTTCTATAGAAGAGTCACGATCTATTTTACAATATTTAAATGCTATCTATTACTTAAGTTAAATAGACTGTCTTATCCCAATTAGCAAGAAAGTGAACAGAAGGAATGAGATAAGTCATTCCTCCTGTTCACTTTTTTTATCTATTTTACATTAATATATGTTACTACTTATCCATGCATCGGATTACTCAGGTCTAATTGACGATATTGAATCGCTTCTGCAATATGAACCGCTTCAATCTGCTCCATATTTTCCAGATCAGCAATCGTTCGAGCTAATTTCAAAATTCGATCTCTAGCTCGCATACTCATTCCTAATTGTTCAAAAGCCGTTTCTAACAGTTGGTTAGCAGAATCAGATAAAAAGGTATATTCACGTAACCATTTACCTGATAATTCACTATTCCAATGAATATCCAAATGCTGATAGCGATTCAATTGAATCTGGTGTGCTTGCTCTACGACAGCACGCATACTTGCCGAATCATAGCCTGTATCTTCTGTTCCTTCTTTGGCTCGTTGCCAATCTTGCTCGGTAGGACGAGGCACTTCTATTTGCAGATCTATTCGATCCAATAATGGACCTGAGATTTTGGAACGATAGCGAGCAATCTGACTATGACTACATGTGCAAGGATGAGCAGCATGTGTACTCCCTAGATATCCACAAGGACAAGGATTCATCGAACCTGCTAATAAGAAATTAGCGGGGAATGAAAATACAGCTCGTGCTCTACTGATCGTCACTTGATGATCTTCGAGCGGCTGTCGCAATACTTCTAATACCGATCTTGGAAACTCTGGCAATTCATCTAAAAATAATATCCCTTGATGCGCCAGGCTGACTTCTCCCGGCTTAGGTATACTTCCCCCTCCAATCAATCCTGTAACTGTTGTACTGTGATGAGGGGCGCGAAAAGGACGCACAGAGATTAAGCCAGCATTAGAGTCTTTGAATCGTCCTGATACACTAAAAATTTTAGTCACTTCCAGTGCTTCAGCATCAGTTAAGACAGGCAAAATAGTAGGTAGACGTTTAATCAACATCGTCTTTCCTGTACCGGGAGGACCTAATAATAAGATATTATGCATTCCTGCGGCAGCAATCATTAATGCTCGCTTCACATGTTGCTGTCCGAATACATCTCCATAATCTTCTTGCATCGATGACGTGGGATGCTGGATATGTTCTTTTTTGACCTTTTGTACACGTAATGGGGACAGAATGACCATTTTGCGTGGATCTGATTTCTTTTTCGATTTATTCATCGAATCATCTATCGCTGTAGCGAGTTTCTGTTCATTGGGAGAAGAATGAGCATGAATCTGTTTTACTTTAATCTCAGGCTGACCGGGTAAAGACATGTGGAAAGATTCAATATGATCTTGCGATACAGGCTGATTTGCTTTCCTATCGGAATCATGTTGTGAACCAGCAAACAAATCATTTAGATGATGAATAGCATATACCTCTATACCTTCTACTAACGCAGCTTCTGTTGCATTTTCTTGAGGAACCAATACTGCTTTTAACCCATGCTGACGAGCGGTATCGACCATAGACAACACCCCCGGAACAGGTCGCAAAGTCCCATCTAATGCTAATTCTCCAATTAACAAGATTTGATCTTGATCCGGCAAAACAATCTGATCACTTGTTGTCAAAATACCCATCGCAATCGCAAGATCAAAGGCTGAACCTTCTTTGCGTAAATCTGCGGGTGCCAGATTGATCGTCACTCGTTGATTAGGAAAAGTAAATCCGCAATTTTTAATCGCAGAACGCACTCTTTCGATCGATTCTCGAATCGCTGAATCGGGTAATCCAATAATCGCAACCATGGGCAGACCATTCGATAAGTCTGTCTCGACTTCCACCATAACTCCATTGATTCCATGTAAACAAGCACTAAATAATTTACCATACATAATAAAAAAACACCCTTTCTCCAAAAACCTTGTTAATCTCGCAACTGATTACAGTGCGGATAGAACTACCGGTTTATTGAAAAAGGGTGCTTCCTCTATTTTCAATAGATTTTATTTACAACTCATTATACAAAAGCAGCTACGATATGCTCCAACTCTACCACTTGATAGGAATGATTCATCTGAATCGTTATCACATCATAGCGAAAAGGAAAATGTGACTGCCCTTTGTGATGCGCATAGACTTCTGCGGTTTCCCGAATTTGTTTTTGTTTGCGCCAGTCGACAGATTCAGCGGGCGTGCCATATACATCACTTGTACGACTTCGCACTTCTACAATCACAATCGTGCCTTCGTAAAAAGCAATAATATCCAACTCACCACTACGACAGCTCCAGTTGCGATAACCAATCTGATAGCCTTGTTGTTCTAAATAATAAGCAGCGGTATCTTCGGCAATACGTCCTTTGTATTTGCGATCATCTGTTTTCACCAATCATGACCGCCTCGATTCAAATTCTTATCTGCACGATAAATAAAGCTAAGCACTTCAGCAACCAGTTCAAACAATTCACCCGGAATTTGTTGATCAAGATCAAGCTTCGACAATACTTCAACTAACGCCGCATCTTGTTGCACAGCTACTCCTGCTTCTTGCGCTTTTTCTAGAATACTTTCGGCAATTCTTCCTTTACCTTTGGCTACTACTATCGGAGCTGAATTTTGATTTGGATCGTACTTAAGGGCAACGGCTCTTTTGGCTCTCATTGCCATATCGTCTTTGGGTTTATTCATATTTTCATATCCACCCCTTTGTAATCAGGCGGTGCATAACGTTGTAAAAGATCATGATCTGACATACCTGTACTGTTTTCATTAGTAGCAATGGATCGAACAGGCATGGCATCTACTTTAAGAGATAACAATTGATAACCTAATGCACTCATCGCTGTAGCCATTTCTTCACGTTTACTTTCAACAAGAGGTGCGAGTTGTTCCAGATCATTATGCACTTTAAGAGTAACGATTTTGTCTACGACATGCACATCGACAAGAGTAGGTCCTAATGAATGCATATCTAGGTCAAACCATAGTCGGCAATTAGAAGCGTCTAATTCCCCTTTAGGGCCACGGCGAGATTGAATCTGTACAGAAGCTGTTTCCTGTCCATCTGGACCTTTAAATGGAACAAACATCGTGACCTGTGCAAAAGGAGCAGTACGATCTGTATTTAGCAATAATTGCTGACCTGTTAATTGCTGAACTAGCTGTTGCGCGGCTTCTTTCAACGCTGGAGGAACATCATCTGCGGCTGTCAATTGAAGTAAGATTCCTTTTAATGTATCTTGAACTTTGCTAACAGCATCATCCGTATTCGAAGCCATTTGTTGTGCAATATGAGCTGGATTTGTCGCATCTACACTATTACGGTTATTTAGAAGTGCAGGATTCAGTAAAGGATCTGCTTCTGTTGGTGTATTCTGCGCATTAATTGCTGCTTGCGCCTGTGCATTGGCAGTCACTTGTTTCGGATTCATGGTGTTTTGCAATTCGGCATCTGGAGCTATCTGATCTGGATTTGTTGCGATTTGTTGGAGTCCATTCGGATTAGCAACACGAGCTGTAGGTGCAGGCAATAGTTCTTCTAATGTAGGATTTGGCATACCATTAACCATATTCATATTAGACTGAAGAGCCGGATTAGCATTACGAGCCGTTGTAGGGTCTGTTGATGCTTGTGTAAGTCCATTAGCTCCCAAAGATGTGGTTGTCTGCTCAGAGCGTGTAGGTACAGTTTCAGGGGCTGTATTATTTACACTTGCACGTGCTACTTGTTGTTCATGCTCTGCTCCAAGCAATTTCAACACACGACCCAACCACGGTTCTGTTGCTTGAGCTTTTGGACTACCTGTTGCTGCTGTATTTGTAGAATTAGCCAGAACTGATGGAGCATCCTCCGCAGTGTTTGACGGACTAATCGTTGTAGAAGCATTTGTCATTGATCCTTGTGCTTGTTGTGTTGGATTATTGGCTGTTGTGGTCACAGGTGCTGTTGGCGATTGAGGACCATTTGGATTAGGTACAGATGGTAAAGTCATTTTGCCACTATTAACATCTGTATCTGGATTGGCAGATTGTGCAACGATACTTCCCAATTGATCCAGTACCGTTTGTAATTTACCCAGTAACACAGATGTGGGATTATTATTTTGTGCGGGATTAGCATTTCCTTGAACTGCCTGATTAGATGTCGATGGATTCGATGCTACATTCTCTGGCGCTTGATCGCTAGTTGTACCTTTACCTAGATTCACTGCATTTTCTTGTACTTGTGTCACGGTAGCACGAACCAGATTATCCAGATTGCTTAACAGATCATGAAGAGGAGGTCCAAATATCGCTTGCTGTAGACCGCTCACACTCTGTGCTGTCACAGGTAGACCCCGCTGAATCGCTACAGCCGCAGATTGTACCCATTCACCTACAGGTACACCAACTGGCTTTTGAGACAGTGTTGATTGTATATTTTTGACGTTATCGGCATTAAGCGTTATACCCGACGCTCTCATCTGAGTAATCATTTCACGATTTTCTTTGGTATCTGGCAAGTTAAAAGATTCTAATACTTCTCCCATCGACGCATTAGATAAAGGATTCGATGGATTGCCTGTTACAGGTTTTAAAACAGGTAACCCATCTGAATCAGGAGCTTGTACTTGTAATAATGTAGTTGCTCCTTGTTGTAAAGGTGTCTCTAATTTGGCTCTGACCTTCACACCTTGAATCTGGACAACTGCTTCTTGCCCATCTTCCGATACGCTTGTCACCACTCCGCGGACGACTTGACCTTCTTTCAACTCCATTTGCCGTGCTTCACCTGGCTTGCTATCGCCTATAAGCCCACGGAATAGTGATCCAATATTCATAGTCATCCCTCCTATCATCTTTTCTAGTTCATCATGATCTCTATTTTTGTATCACTAACAAGTAGACTATAAATAACTTCAACATTATGAAGACCATTTGTAGTCGATGCTTATGTATATTTTGATTTACGATTCGTCCTCTTGGTTATCTTATTTATCGGTTAAAAAGTGTCTAATGATGAGGATATGTCTATACAAAAAAGAACCCGCTCTTTATTGTAAGATGCGGGTTCTTCCCATAGCATATCTATTGATATCTTCACATAAAGTAATATAGATGCATAATAAATCATTCTATCTTAGAATTCAATACCTTGATGTCTAAAATAAAGTGGGTTGTTCGAGTAATAAATTGCCCAAAAAGCTTTTGCGATGTAATGGTGTAATCCCCTGCGCAATAATCTGAGCACGATGAACTTTGGTCGCGTATCCTTTATGACCAGCAATACCATAGCCTGGATATTGTTCTTCCCATTCACCCACACACAGACGATCACGAGTGACTTTGGCAATAATCGACGCAGCCGCAATACTATGACTATTCGCATCACCTTTGATAATCGAGCGTTGCGGAATATCAAGATCGACCTTTTCAGCATCCACGAGAATGTAATCAGGAGATACGCTTAATTGTTGCAAAGCGATCTTCATCGCTAGCCTGGCAGCTTGCTTGATATTAATCTCATCAATCGTTGCTGCGTCTACATAACCAACACCTACAGCGAGTGCTTGCTCCATAATCTGATCATAGAGTTGCTCACGCTTTTTCTCAGACAGCTTTTTAGAGTCATTTACGCCTTCAATGATTACACCTTCAGGCATAATTACAGCTGCCGCAATCACATCTCCAAATAGACAACCTCGTCCTACTTCATCTACACCTGCAATATGGTGATATCCTTCTGTAATACATTCACGTTCATATTTTAACAATTCTGACATGATGATTCCTCCAATACTTAAGGAGTCTCCATGGAGATTCGTCCCATTTTACCTGCACGCAACTCACGCAAAATAACTTTGGACGCTTTTTCTAAATCAATGCGTCCACCACTCATTAAGCAACCACGTTTATGACCGATTTCTTCCATAATTTCTACGATTTCATTCGGGTTTTCAAAATCTTGTGGTTGTTCAGATAATTCAAAACGTTCAGCGATATTATCCCAATAGTGCTTGCAGATGTATTTCATTCCGAAATAAGCTACATCTTCTACGTTCAGAATTTCTTCACGAATAGCGCCTGTTACTGCTAGCTTATAACCGATAATTTGGTCTTCAAATTTAGGCCACAAAATACCCGGTGTATCTAACAGTTCCATTTCTGTACCGACTTTGATCCACTGTTGCCCTTTGGTTACACCTGGACGGTCACCGGTCAAAGCAATACTTTTTCCTGCAAGACGGTTGATCAAAGTCGATTTACCTACGTTTGGAATCCCTACAATCAATCCGCGCATAGGACGTTGATTCATGCCTTTAGCAGCACGTTTGTCACGCTTGTCTTTCAACAAGACTTTAGAACGTTCCGCGATCTCTTTGATCCCTTGTCCACTTGCAGAGTCTAAAGGAAGAACAGCATGTCCTTCTTCTTTAAAATATTCAACCCATTCTGCTGTCACTTTGGGATCAGCCAAATCGGATTTGTTCAAAATAATCATTCTCGGTTTGCCCTGCAAAATCTCATCAATCATTGGATTACGACTGGAGAGTGGCAGACGTGCATCCACGAGTTCAATAACCATATCGATTAATTTAAGCTTTGCCTCGATCTGGCGACGTGCTCTTGTCATATGTCCGGGAAACCATTGAATAGCCATCGGTTTTCCCCCTTACTTCTTTAAATTAGCTGTCCGTATATGTTAGGCAGCTTTATTGTTCAACCCACTTCGCATCACTAAACGGCCAGAAAATAACATCTGCACGTCCAATAATATCTCCAAGCGGTATATAACCGATCATACGACTGTCTTGACTGTTGGAACGATTATCTCCCATAACAAATACATGACCCGCAGGTACAGTTCCATCCGGGAAATTCTCTGTTGGGAAATTGTTAATATTATAATCGCTACCTTGTGCATGTGCATTATCCAATGCCGATTGGATATAAGGCTCACTGATTTCTTTACCATTGACAGTAACTTTATCACCTTCAACTTTAACAGTGTCTCCAGCAACAGCGATAACACGTTTGATAAAGTCACGATTTTGTGAAGGAACTTTCAGTACAACTACTTCTCCAGGTTGCGGAGTACGAATATCGTATAGAATTTTGTTCACGATCACACGTTCACCCGTATGAAAATTCGGTTGCATGGATGGACCGTCTACAATAAACGGTTCAAACAAGAACCAGCGGATAACGACAACAAGTAACAAAGCAACCACAATCGCTTTGATCCACTCTTTTGTCTCGCTTTTCTTTTTCTTCTCAGGTTGTATCGTTCCTGAACCTGGAGTACCTGTGTTGACAGGTTCTTGTACTTCTGTCGTATTTGCTGCATGTACTTCATTGTTAGATGGTTTTGTGTCTTGCTCCATAGGCCATGCCTTCTTTCCTGGTTTAATTGGCGCTTTGTATATGTACCGACTAACATACTA
The DNA here is from genome assembly GCF_028594455.2 of Paenibacillus sp. PK4536. Taxonomy (NCBI): domain Bacteria; kingdom Bacillati; phylum Bacillota; class Bacilli; order Caryophanales; family Paenibacillaceae; genus Paenibacillus; species Paenibacillus sp. PK4536. The sequence continues at coordinate 3,090,567 of NZ_CP126313.1, read as the reverse complement.
GGACTAATCCTTATGCTACGTATACCAAGTACCTATACGATTTCACTCTATCTATTTTACACACAATTTTGTAAAAACCAAATTTTGAAGGATTCTATTCGTCAAGAAATACAAAAATCCCGTCTACAGCCGTGTATAAAGGCTGTCCGGCGGAATCGGATGTGAATCATTATCTTAAATAACAGCGTAAAAATAACGAAAAGGGCTTGTTTCACCAAGCCCTTCTCAATCGCGTATCCAAAAGGATTAACGACGCAATTCTTTAATTCTAGCTGCTTTACCGCGAAGCTCACGAAGATAGTACAATTTCGCACGGCGAACTTTACCACGACGAGCTACTTCTAGTTTATCGATTTTAGGTGAATTTACTGGGAAAGTTCTTTCCACACCTACACCGTAAGAAATTTTACGTACTGTAAAAGTTTCACCGATGCCGCCACCTTGGCGTTTGATTACAACTCCCTCGAACAACTGAACACGTTCGCGAGTACCCTCGATTACCTTAACATGCACTTTTAAAGTGTCGCCTGCACGGAAATTAGGGATATCTTTACGAAGTTGATCTTGAGTAATTTCTTGAATGATATTCATTAATAACTTCCTCCTTCCACACAGATGTTCATACGTCTCAGGGAATAATTCCTCATCATTGATCGTAGAGGACCATCAGATTCACACAACAGTCTAATATTATCATAGATCCTTATAGAATAACAACACTTTTTCAAAAAAAGTTAAAAGATATATCCACTTTAAATCATCTTTGATTCATTATCTATATGGTTAACTATTCAAAATCACTTTGTTCTAGTAGATGTTGTAGACTTTTCAAGCGATTGATTTCTTCTTCAAAAGTAAGATGATCTGTTAATCGACTATTTTCTAACGCTCGTATTCTTGCTGTCTTTTTGTGATCAATACTACGATCAATTAATTTCACGACTGTATTACGTCCACTGTAATCAGCGATAAAATATTTTTTGTACGATTCGACTTCAATATACATAAGATAGGCAAATTCCGGTAGCAAACGATTGATCACAATCGTAGCATCCTGTTCTACAAATTCTTTATTTAAAACTGAAGCATATCCCTGACTACGCAAGTCACTACTTAATCGATCCAACCATTGCACGTATTCCTGTCGCAAATCATTCATGGTGTCCAAACTCCTATTCATTGGGCTTATCCAATTCCAATATGTACCTAGAGATACAAAAAAGAATTTCCCCATAATCGACCTCTACAGATCTTCATACAGCGAAATTCTTAGGTATATTTAGTTAACTACGCTGATTGTTAAGCCATTGGCGTTCTTTGGTTGTCAAATCAGCTTGTTCTAACAATTCTGGACGACGTTCTAATGTACGAAGTAAGGATTGTTCACGGCGCCACTTTTCTACATTAGCATGATGACCGGATAATAAAATATCAGGTACTTTCATCCCTCTATATTCGACTGGACGTGTATAATGTGGATATTCTAGCAAGCCTGTGCTAAACGAATCGGTCACCGCACTGTTAGCATTCCCTAATACCCCTGGTAAAAGGCGTACAATGCTGTCTACAGCCGCCATAGCCGGTATTTCACCGCCAGTAAGCACATAATCACCTATTGATATCTCATCGGTTACCAGATGCTCACGAATACGTTCATCATATCCTTCATAATGACCGCAGATAAATATCAAATGTTCTTCCTGAGCCAATTCTTCAGCTTTGCGTTGGGTAAAAGGCTCCCCCTGTGGACACATCAAAATAATACGTGGAGATACAGATGTTGATGCAGGTGCCAAATCTTCCACAGCATCAAAAATAGGCTCAGGCTTGAGCACCATTCCCCCGCCTCCACCATAAGGTGTATCGTCTACCGTACCATGTTTGCTTTTAGAATACGTACGAAAATTAATCGCATTTAATTCCACAATACCTTTGGCAGCGGCTTTACCCAGAATGCTAGAACCAAATACACCGGTAAACATTTCCGGAAATAAGGTCAGCACATCGATCTTCATCATTCCAAAAGACCTTCCATCACATGAATCAGTACCTTTTTCTCTTCAACATTAATATCAAGCACCACATCATGAATATAAGGAATCAATACTTCTTCGCCTTTATCTGGACGAACGACCCATACATCATTAGCACCCGGTTTTAAAATATCTACAATCTTACCAATTTTGGTGCCTTCTTCTGTAAAGACTTCACAATCTAGAATTTCATGAAAATAAAACTCATCTTCTTCTAACTCGATGATATCATCTTTAGAAACTTTTAATGTCCAGCCTTTATATTTCTCTACTTCGTTAATATTGCCAAATCCTTTAAAACGAACCACATACATATTTTTCTGCAAACGAGAACTTACGATTTCAACTTCAAGTTTATTCCCGTTTTCTTCATTAATCATCCAGAGTTTTTTGCCTTCAGCAAAACGAATTTCAGCAAAATCGGTATTCGGATATATTTTGAGTTCTCCGCGGATACCATGTGTATTTGCTACTTTACCTACAGTTAAAAATTGTTCAGTCATGTTATTCTCCTCTAACCTGTAATCTATATTTGATCGTATTTTGATTGAAAATGTACGAAAAAGGGCTAGGACATCATCCTAACCCTCTTTCGTATATTTTTAAGACATTATATCAACGGTCACCCGTTTATTAGTCTTGACTGCTGCTGATGTAACGACCGTGCGGAGAGCCTTGGCGATACGTCCTTGCTTGCCGATCACTTTACCAGCATCGTCCGGATGGACGCTAAGTTCGTATACGATCAAGTTCTCTTTTTCCACAACGTTCACTTTTACATCATCGGGATGATCCACGAGAGCTTTAGCAATAACCATTACTAATTGTTCCATAGATACTCCTCCGAATCAGCAATTATTTTTGCTGTTTAAGCTCATGAAACTTTTTCATAACGCCCGCTTTGCTAAGCAAGTTGCGAACGGTATCAGAAGCTTGTGCTCCTTGTTGAAGCCATTGAAGAGCTTTTTCCTCATCAATCTTAGTTACAGAAGGTTCTGCAACTGGATTATAAGTACCGATTTCTTCGATGAAACGGCCATCACGAGGGGACCGAGAATCGGAAACCACGATACGATAGAAAGGCGCTTTATGAGCACCGATGCGTTTTAGACGAATACGTACTGCCACGAAAATTCACCTCCTTCAAATTAGTTCAATAATATATACATTGCATTTCCTGGGTTTAACGGAAAGGAAACTTCATTCCCTTGCCACCCATTTTTTGCATTTGTTTCATCATTTTATTGTTCTTGCCGCCGCCCTTAGGATCCATCATATCCGAGAACTGCTTCATCATACGGCGCATTTCATCGAACTGCTTGATCAGACGGTTTACTTCTGCAACAGAAGTTCCGCTACCTGTAGCGATCCGTTTACGACGACTATGATTGATTACCTCTGGATGTTGTTTCTCCTGAACAGTCATCGACTGAACAATTGCTTCAATACGTCCAACTTGCTTATCATCAACTTGAAGATTTTGGTTTTTCATTTTTCCCATACCTGGAATCATGTCCATAATCTGATCAAGCGGTCCAAGCTTTTTCACTTGATCCATTTGCTCTAAGAAATCTTCGAATGTAAATTCGGCATTACGCATTTTGCGTTCCATTTCTTTTGCCTTATCTTCATCGATATTCATTTGAGCTTTTTCGATCAAGGATAACATATCACCCATACCTAGAATACGTGAAGCCATACGCTCTGGATGGAAAGCTTCCATTGCATCTAGCTTTTCACCAAGAGTGGTGAATTTGATCGGACACCCTGTTACGGCTTTGACAGACAATGCTGCACCACCACGAGTATCTCCATCAAGCTTAGTTAAGACTACACCTGTTAATTGCAATTGAGTGTTAAAGTTCTCGGCTACATTGACTGCATCCTGACCTGTCATCGCATCTACAACTAACAGAACTTCATCCGGATTCACTAATTCATGAATCTGGCGCAATTCATCCATCAATTCTTCATCAATATGCAAGCGACCTGCTGTATCAATAATCACGTAATCATTATTGTTATTTTTGGCTTCTTGCAAAGCTTGACGAGCAATCTCAACTGGACTTGTCTGATCTCCCATTGTAAATACCGGTGTATTGATTTGCTCTCCCAGTACTTGCAACTGTTTGATCGCTGCCGGACGATAAATATCGCCTGCAACCAGTAAAGGACGATGATTTTGCTTTTGAAGCATTTTGGCTAGTTTCCCAGAGGTTGTTGTTTTACCAGCACCTTGCAACCCGACCATCATAATAACGGTTGGTGACTTCGCTGCTTTGGCAAGTTTGGACTGTGTTCCACCCATCAACTCGGTAAGCTCTTTATTAACAATGTCGATAATTACCATGCCTGGTGTGAAGCTTTCCATCACATCTTTACCGACCGCTTTTTCTTTCACTTTGGAAATGAATTCTTTTACGACTTTGAAATTAACGTCTGCTTCAAGTAACGCTAACCGCACTTCGCGCATTGCTTCGTTTACATCTTCTTCAGATACTTTACCTTTACCACGAAGTTTGCTAAATACGTTTTGCAGTCGTGTTGTTAAGCTTTCAAATGCCATGTGTCTTCACCTCCGTTTATTTCACGTTAAATAATATATGGTCTGTATATCTATATCGTACTTCTTTACATGTATAAGTATATATGAATTAATCGTTGGCTTCCAAGCGCTCTACAATATCCATCATTTGCGATTGATATTCATGCGTCACTCCACTTGAAGACAATGTCGATTTGAGCTCTTCTAAATCACGCACACGGCGATAATGCTTTTCCATCAGACCAAGCTTTTCTTCGTACATTTCTAATACTTGCTCTGCACGCTTAATATGCTCATACACCGCTTGTCGACTAATACTGAACTCTGCGGCGATCTCTCCTAGAGAGTAATCATCATGAAAATAGTATTTAAGGAACATCTGCTGTTTGTCTGTAAGTAGAAGCTCGTAGAAATCAAATAATGAATTAATTCGGGTCGTTTTATCGAGCCGATTCTCTTGACTCATATGGGGCACTCCCTCCGTCAAGGAAAAACACTTTACACCTCATCAACGTTCTATATCATAGCAAAAAATAAAATAAGATGTCAAGCATAATTACTTAACATCTTATTACTTTTATAAATGAGCTTCAAATATCGATCATGCAAGCCCAAAATATGAACTTTTTACGTCTATTTATCTATTACAAATGAATCGGCAAAACATAAAATAAAATCATAAAGAAATGCAAAATGCTACCTGCGAGCACAAACAGATGCCAAACCGCATGGTGGAAAGGAAATCCACGCCAGACGTAAAAGATCGTACCCAGCGTATACATTAATCCACCAATAGCAAGTAGAATAATTCCACCGCTTGCCATATTCGTTGTCAATGGTTCCCATGCGATAACAATTAACCATCCCATTAAGATATAGAAAATCGTCGACATAAATAGAAAACGTTTGACGAAGTATGCTTTAAATGCACATCCTAAAATGGCGATGCCCCATACGATTCCAAATATACTCCAACCCAGTGCCCCTTTAACAACAATTAACATCAAAGGTGTATATGTCCCTGCAATAAATAGATAAATGGCTGAATGATCAAAAATTTCAAATAAATCTTTGGCTTTGCCCTCTCTGAATCCATGTACTAAGGTGGAACTGGTATACAACAACAGCATGCTGACTCCATAAATCGTAAAGCTTACTACATGCCATGGTGTACCTTTAAGTACAGCAAAAACAATTAAAATAACTAATGCAGCAATACTAAGAGCAGCTCCTATACCATGAGTTACTGCATTTGCTACTTCTTCTTTACGGCTATACGTATGTGTGAGAGCCATAAGTCACTTCCTTTCTTCGATCCAATCTTATCCCCATGCTATATGATCTACTTGATGCTTAAATGTTATGTAAATAACTCTAGATCGTATCTGATAACGAAAATAAAAAGCAGTAGAAATCGGATAAGAGTTATCTCATTTCCGTTTGATTTCTACTGCTATTATAACTCAGTTCTGTATGAAGATGCTACTTTGGCAATCTGGCCCTACTCTTTGGAATCCGTCTTTTCAGCTTCTTCCTCTTCTTGAATCAATCCTGCAAATAAAGCATGAACAAACTGTTCACTATCAAACGGTTGTAAGTCATCAATCTTCTCGCCTAGACCTACAAATTTAACCGGTAAGTCTAATTCTTGACGAATGGCTACCACGATTCCACCTTTAGCGGTTCCATCTAATTTGGTCAATACCAGACCCGTTACGCCACTTTTCTCACCGAATAGTTTGGCTTGACTTAGTGCATTTTGACCTGTTGTCGCATCAAGTACCATCAGTACTTCGTGCGGAGCATCTGGAATTTCACGTTGAATTACACGGAAGATTTTGTTCAACTCATCCATTAGATTGCTTTTATTCTGTAAACGTCCTGCGGTGTCGCATAACAATACGTCTGCTCCACGCTGCTTAGCTGCGCGTACAGCATCATACATCACTGCTGCTGGGTCAGAGCCTGATTGTTGCTTAATCACTTCTACGCCTGCACGTTGGCCCCATACTTCTAATTGCTCAATAGCTCCCGCACGGAATGTATCTCCTGCGGCAAGCAACACTTTTTTACCTTCTTGTTTGAAACGGTGTGCCATTTTGCCAATTGTTGTTGTTTTACCTACACCATTGACACCTACAAATAAAATAACTGTAATTCCACCTGGTTGCATATTTAAGCCTGTATTTTCGTTTCCACGAAGTAAGCCCGTTAACTTCTCAGATAATACAGGTTGTAGTTCAGCAGCATCTTCGATTCGGCGAATACGAACTTCTTCACGAAGATCATCAATAAGCTCCATCACTGTATTTACGCCTACATCAGCACCGATAAGAATTTCTTCTAATTCTTCATAGAACTCTTCATCAATTTTTTTGCGACGAATTACAAGGTCTGATACTTTTTCAACAAACCCTTTACGTGTTTTTTCTAAACCATCGCGGAACTGTTTAGTTACTGTTTCTGTTTTTGTAGAAATGCTGTCTTTTAACTTTTTAAAAAAGCTCATGAGATTCCTCCAGATGATCAATTATATATAGTCCATAATAAGCCTATCAAAATGTAAATAGATTAAGCGATATCTGCTTCTTCATCGTCCAATTTAACAGAAACCAGCTTCGAGACGCCGCCTTCTTCCATCGTGACTCCATATAGCACATCAGCTTCTTCCATAGTGCCTTTGCGATGAGTCACTACGATAAACTGTGTTAATCCTGAAAACTCTCTTAGATACTGTGCAAACCGCACTACGTTCGCTTCATCCAGTGCCGCTTCTACTTCATCGAGTACACAGAACGGTACAGGTTTAACTTGTAAAATGGCAAATAACAATGCCATCGCTGTTAATGCTCGTTCGCCACCAGAAAGCAATTGTAGATTTTGCAACTTTTTACCCGGTGGTTGGGCGACAATATCAATTCCTGTTTCAAGCATGCGTTCAGGATCGATCAATACCAAGTCTGCACGACCTCCACCAAATAACTTACTAAATACCGTACCAAATTGACCACGAATCGCATCAAATGTGACTTTGAAGCGTTTGGACATTTCTTCATCCATTTCGCGAATGACTTGATATAGTGTTGTTTTGGCTTCGACCAGATCGTTTTGTTGAAGCGTCAAAAATTCATAACGTTCATTCACACGTTGATATTCTTCGATCGCTCCTAGATTTACTTCACCCAGATCCATGATTTTGGATTTCAGATGACGCACTTCTTTTTCAGCCACTTCAATATCTTCTGGTAATTCATAATCTCTTTTTGCCATTTCGTAAGTGAGTTCGTAATCTTCACGCAATTTGGCTAAAATATTTTCAAGTTCTACATCCAAGCGATTGACTTGAATTTCTATTTTGCGCAATTCATCTTCAACGGTTTTGAGTTCGTTACGCTGTTCGCGTGTTTCGTTTTCTTCCAGTTCTAACTTTTGTTGAAGTCGTATTCGTTCTGCACGTTTCAATTCAAGTTGTTCACTGGTTTCTGTACGTTTACGGCGTAGACGTTCCAAATCAGTACGTTGCTTCGTTTGTTCACGCTCATTTTTTTCCAAATCTTTAAGAATAACAGCCAGTTGTTCTCGATTGCTCTCCAACTCTTGACCATAATCTTGTGATTCTTCCTGTGAACGGGATAATTGTTCTTCTAGTGAGAAGATTTCTTGACTCAGTTTACCTTCACGAATTTTGAGATCAGTTACTTTTTCTTGCAACTGTTCTTTAGCAGACTCATTCGATTTACGCATTTTTTCTGCATTTTGGATACTATCTTGAATCGCTTGCTCTTGCTTTTGCAATTCAATTAGTTTCTGTTCTGCATCTTTACGAGCTTTGGCAATCCCTGCAAGTTCTTCAGTATAGCTACTTGTCTCTTGTCCATACAATTCATATTGTTCATTCACATGACGTAACTCATGCTCGATTTGTTTGAGTTCGCTTGCGACCTGTTGTTCTTCTGTACGCTTACGATCCCCATCCGCTCGCAATTGATCCAGTCGATGTTCATGATCTTGCAGACGCTTCTGCACATCAATAATTTCTTTTTGCAGACGTTTCACTTGAGACTCGCTTTCAGTGATCTCATTTCCCAACTGATCCAATTGGCGTTTACGTCCAAGTAAATTATTATTCTTTTTGTGCTGACTACCCCCGGTCATCGATCCACCTGCGTTGACAACATCGCCCTCAAGCGTCACGATCCGGTAACGGTATCCTAATTTGCCTGCGATACGGTTGGCTTGCTCTAACGTCTCTGCAATGACTACACTGCCGATCAGACTACCGACTATCGATGCATAACGCTCATCATAGTCGACCAGTTCAGCACCAATCCCGACAAAACCTTCTGCACTTTCAGCAAGTCGTTTGTCATTATCCTGCATTTTGCGTGGACGAATAACATCAAGAGGTAAAAATGTAGCTCTGCCTAATTGACGTTGCTTCAAAAATGCTATCGCTTTACGCGATACTTCTTCATCTTCCATCACCACATGCTGTACTGAAGCACCAAGCGCCGTTTCCATTGCCAGTTCTAATTTCTCAGGCACGGTGATGAGTTCGGCTACAGCCCCGTGTACTCCGTGCAGTTGTGAGTTACGTGAAGCTTTGAGCACTTCTTTAACGCCCAGCATAAAGCCTTCAAAGTCTTCTTGCATTTCCTGCATCGTATCCCGGCGAGACACTAATGCTTCACGACGTTGCTCCCATTTGCGAATGGCTGTCTGCATTTCTTCGCCAGACTTCTGTAACTTATGCAATTGCTCACTATGTTGAATATAATCAACACGTATTTTAGCAATTTCTTTAGCTAATTTATCCGTCTGTAACGCAGAAGCAACTTTGCTATCTTCAAGACGTTTTTTCTCGGCTTTCCATTTACCAGATTCACTTTCTGCTCGTACCATACGGCGTTGTGTATTCTCGGTCTGCTGATCTGCGTACCGAATTTCATTACGAGCTTGTGCCATCGTATTCATCAGTTCTAGCAATTCGCCTTTCAAGCTTTCTTCCTGATGTTGTCCGATACCACCATTAATCTGGATCAGGCTATTTTCTTCTTGAGTAATATTTTGCTGTAGTTCTTGCAATTGCTTCGTTAAGGTAGCGAACTTGGTCTGTAATTGTTGACTTTCTCCTGTACGCTGACTGGTACGTTCTTCACTACGCTCTAAAGCTACACCTAATTGCTTTTGATTTTGTTCTAAATTTAGACGGCGTTCTTTGAGTAATTCACCCAGACCTTCTGATTTCTCCGTCTGCTCGCTATATTGAAGCAGTAATCCTTGTAGTTGCTCTACAGCTTCTTCTGCTTCACGAAGAGCACCACGTTCACTTTCAAGCTTCTCATCATGACCGGATACAACACTTGCTAACTTTTGCTGTACTTTTTCCAGTTCAGCCATTTTGGCACTTGCTGTACTCCATGCGGTATGAATCCGTTCGATACCATGAACATAGAGCGATATTTCTTTATGTTTAAGCTCTTCTTTGAGTTCTTTGAAATGAATCGCTTTGGTAGATTGTTCTTTTAGGGGTTCAATCTGATCTTCTAATTCATGTACAAGATCATAGATACGTAACAAATTCTGCTCGGTATCATCTAATTTACGAACCGCATCTTTTTTACGAGACTTGTATTTCACAATTCCAGATGCTTCTTCAAAAATACCCCGACGATCTTCCGAACGAGTACTTAGTATTTCTTCGATACGTCCTTGCCCGATAATCGAATAAGCTTCTTTCCCTATCCCTGTATCCATAAACAGCTCAGTAATATCTTTTAGACGACAAGATTGTTTGTTGATCAAATATTCGCTATCTCCACTACGGTGTACACGGCGCGTAATCGTAACTTCGCCAAAATCGAGTGGTAGCGTCTGATCTTCATTATCAAGTGTAAGCGACACTTCTGAATAACTTACTGCCTTCCGACTATCACTACCTGCAAAAATAATATCTTCCATTTTGCCACCACGAAGAGACTTGGCACTTTGCTCACCAAGCACCCAGCGGATCCCGTCAGATATATTGCTTTTACCGCTACCGTTTGGTCCGACAACGGCGGTAATACCTTTCACAAATTCCATTTCTGTCTTATCCGCAAAAGATTTAAATCCTGCTAATTCTATTCTTTTCAGGAACATAGTTCGTTGTTCACCTCTACTGCTATTGTAGCATAATTACCTGCTGCTTCATCAATGGAAAAAGAGCAAAAAGCGGTCGATGCCTCTTGATTCACGCAAGCTGGCTGTGACTGCTCTTTGCTCTTTGTTTGTCCTGTAATTGTCAGAAAAGAGAACGGTTTATTTCAACTTCAACCGATTCAATGCCGCGGCAGCTGCCCGTTGCTCTGCTTCTTTTTTAGAACGCCCGGCTCCCTGACCTAAACTCTCTTCTCCCATACATACTTCCGAGACAAACTCCCGCTCATGTGCAGGGCCTTTCTCTTCAATAATACGATACTCCAGTACTCCCATATTGTGATGCTGAGTTAACTCCTGAAGCTCGGTCTTGAAGTCCATCATCTGGAACTGCCCACCTGGAGAAATGCCTGAGAATACATGTGCGTTTAGAAAAGACTTCACAGCTTCTAAGCCTTGGTCCAGATATAATGCTCCAATAAAAGATTCAAAAACATCAGCGAGCAGTGCTGGACGCTGACGTCCGCCTGTCAATTCTTCTCCCTTGCCAAGCAAAACGTATCTGCCAAAGTCGAGCGCTTCCGCAAACTTCACCAACGAAGGCTCGCATACAATCGCTGCACGCAACTTCGTAAGTTCACCTTCAGGACGCTCAGGATATGCATTGTACAGGTACTCCGACACTGTCAATTCCAAAACCGCATCACCCAAAAATTCCAAACGTTCATTATCTTGATGTTGACTAAAACGATGTTCGTTCACATACGAAGCATGTGTGAACGCCTGTTTGAGCAATTGACGGTTTTGAAATTGGATTTGAATTTGCTGTTGTAGCTGTTTCACATCTCCGTTCAAGAAACTGACTCCTTACACTTCAAATTTCTTCAGGATGACTGAGGCATTATGCCCCCCAAATCCAAAAGAGTTGGACATTACTACATTCAAATCTGCTTTGCGCGCTTCATTCGGCACATAGTCTAAATCACATTCAGGATCTTGATTATGCAAATTGATCGTAGGAGCGATAATCTGATTTTCTAAAGATAGTGCACAGATTACAGCTTCAATACCACCAGCTGCTCCTAAAAGGTGACCTGTCATCGACTTGGTCGAACTTACAGCGATGTTATACGCATGATCGCCTAATGCTAATTTGATTGCTTTGGTTTCAGACTTATCGCCTACAGGAGTCGATGTACCGTGAGCATTGATATAATCAATATCTTCCGGTGCAATACCTGCACTACGAATCGCCATTTTCATACAACGAGCTGGACCATCAGGATCAGGCTCTGTCATATGGTGAGCATCTGCGCTTAGTCCATAACCAATCACTTCAGCGTAAATATGAGCTCCACGTTTTTGAGCATGCTCCAGTGATTCAAGAATCATAATTCCTGAACCTTCACCCATTACAAATCCATCACGACCGGTATCAAACGGACGACTTGCGGTTGTTGCATCATCGTTACGTGTAGACATCGCACGCATCGCACAGAAACCACCCAATCCCGAAGGACGAATCGTTGCTTCAGCACCACCGGTAATCATAACGTCTGCTTCACCATCACGGATAAATTTGAATGAATCTCCTATGGCATGACTACCACTTGCACACGCACTGACAGGAGCCAAGTTAGGTCCTTTAGCGCCGTGAAGAATAGATACATGACCAGAAGCCATATTCGCAATCATCATAGGAATAAAGAATGGACTTACTCGCTTTGGTCCTTTTTGCATCAAAATAGCATGCTGATCTTCAAATGTACCTAGACCACCAATACCTGATCCGATAATAACCCCAACACGCTCAGGATCTGTATCTTCTGCAATATTAAGTTTACTGTCTTTCAAAGCTTCAACCGTTGCTGCTTCTGCAAATTGAACAAAACGGTCCATTTTGCGAGCTTCTTTACGTTCCATATAATCTTCTGCATTGAAGTCTTTCACTTCAGCAGCAATTTGCGTAGGATAACCACTGACATCAAAACTTTCAATGGTACTTACACCGGATTGACCGGTAATGATATTATTCCAAAATGTATCTTTGTCTTTACCAAGGGAAGTCATAACTCCCAAGCCTGTAATTACTACTCTATGCTTCAAACACATTCACCTCTATATCGACTGCATGTGTATATTTTTTGTTCCATCCAAAAGACGCCAAAATGAGGAGAAGTCCCGGCCCGCTAACAAGCAGGTAACGGGACTTTAGTTAAGCCTTAGGTATGAGATTGTATGTAAGTTACAACTTCACCTACGGTCGTAATTTTCTCCGCATCTTCGTCAGAAATTTCCAAGTCAAACTCATCTTCCAATTCCATAACAAGTTCCACTACATCAAGCGAATCTGCGCCAAGATCATCTTTAAAAGATGATTCCAATTTAATTTCAGCTTCGTCAGCTCCCAAACGGTCAATAACGATGCGTTTTACACGATCCAAAACATCAGACATCCGTTTCACCTCCTCTTCCAAAGTATTATACGAAAATCACACGTAAAAAGCCACATATCCCTAAAAGAGATATTGTACTTCTTTTACATGTACATACCGCCATCCACATGAAGCGTCTGTCCTGTCATGTAAGAAGCTGCTGGTGATACTAAGAAAGAAACAACCGATGCAATTTCTTCGGGTTGACCGAGACGTGCAAGCGGAATACCTTCTAGCATTTTGTTACGCAGTTCTTCACTCAGTTCATCCGTCATATCTGTTGCAATAAATCCGGGCGCCACACAATTCACTGTGATGCCACGTGAAGCTAATTCTTTTGCGGATGCTTTGGTTAAACCAATTACACCTGCTTTGGCTGCGACATAGTTGGCTTGTCCAGGGTTACCCAGTACACCTACTACAGAAGAAATATTAATAATACGACCGTAACGTTGTTTCATCATCGGACGTGTAACCGCTTTGAGGCAATTAAACACACCTTTGAGGTTCGTCTCAATGACTTGATCAAATTCGTCTTCTTTCATTCGCATGATCAGGTTATCACGGGTAATTCCTGCATTATTAATCAAAATGTCGATTTTACCAAAAGTTTCGTTAACTTGTTTGACCATAGCTTCGGCTTCTGTAGCTATTCCTACATTAGCACGAACAGCAAAAGCTTTGACGCCTAACTCTTCGATCAGACGTACGGTTTCGTTAGCAGCATCTTCACTACCCGCATAGTTAACTGCGATATCTGCTCCAGCTTCTGCTAGTGCAATCGCAATACTACGACCTATGCCTCGTGAAGCTCCTGTAACCAAAGCAGCTTGTCCTTGAAGTGGCTTACTCATAACATACGCATCTCCTTTTCAAATGAATCATCTGATCCGGCTTCTGGAGGGAAGATTAAACTTCCACTTGAAGTGCTTCTATACTTTCCAGACTGCTTATATTAATCAAGCGTACATTTTTATCTATTTTTTTAATTAATCCTGTTAATACATTACCAGGGCCAATTTCGATAAAAGTATCTACACCTTCATGAATCAGAAAACGAACACTATCTTCCCATAATACAGGAGAGTATACCTGTTCTACCAGTAACGCTTGAATATCGCTTCCCTGAGTCACTGTTTTGGCTGTTACGTTCGCCACAACCGGTACAGTCGCATCACGGAAAGATACCGTTTGTAAACGCTCAGATAATTGATCTGCTGCTGATTTCATCAAAGAAGAATGGAAAGGCCCACTCACTTCAAGCATAATCGCACGTTTGCCACCGATTTCTTTCACTCTTGTTGCTACAGCATTTACGCCTTCTACCGAACCTGATACTACAATCTGTCCGGGACAGTTCACATTAGCCAGTTCCACTGCATGTCCTGTAGCTGAAATCTCAGCACACAATGCCGCTAAAGGTTCACGTTCTGCTCCAAGTACAGCAGCCATAGCTCCTTGACCGGATGGAACAGCTTGCTCCATATATTGACCACGTGCACGTACAATCGCTACAGCTTGATCAAAATCCAAAGCATTAGCGGCTACAAGAGCACTATATTCTCCAAGACTATGACCTGCTACATAATCAGGTGTAATATTTTTAGATTTTAAAGCTTCAAACAAAGCGATACTTGCCGTTAACAAAGCAGGCTGTGTATTCGCTGTTTGTTTCAATTGCTCTTCAGGTCCTTCAAAAGCAAGTTCACTGATGCTAAAACCTAATACTTCATCAGCTGTTTTGAACAACTCTGCTGCTTGAGGTAATGCATCGTAAACGTCTTTTGCCATACCTACTTTTTGAGCACCTTGACCTGGAAATACAAATGCTATTTTACCCATAGGAATCATCTCCTCCCTATTATCTGTTACCAATCAGATTCGTTGGATTACCACACTAATACAGATGCGCCCCAAGTTAGACCGCCGCCAAAACCAACCATAACGACACGATCGCCTTCTTTGATTCGTCCTTGTTCCACAGCTTCTACTAATGCTAGTGGAATAGATGCCGCAGAAGTATTCGCATATCGATCAACATTGATCATCACTCGATCTTCTGACAACTCTAGACGGTTCATCGCGGATTGAATAATACGGATATTCGCTTGGTGAGGAATCAAAATATCGATATCATCTTTAGTCATTCCTGCTTTGCGAAGAACTTCATCGGTTGCTGAACCCATCACACGAACGGCAAATTTGAAGACTTCACGTCCACCCATACGAATATAATGTTGATTGTTGCTTAGCGTTTCTGCGGAAGCTGGCAATCTTGAACCGCCTGCTGGCATTGTTAATAATTCGCCACCAGAACCTTCAGCACCAAGATCGAATGATTTAAATCCACGACCTTCGCCCACTTCACCGATAATCACTGCTCCAGCACCATCACCGAACAACACACAAGTGTTACGATCGGTATAGTCTGTAATACGTGATAACGTATCTGCTCCAATAACCAAAGCATTTTTATATAAACCCATTTGCAACATACTTGTTGCAGATGCTAGTGAATAGACAAATCCAGAACACGCTGCTGATAAATCGAAAGCCGCCGCATTTTTTGCACCTAATTTATCTTGCAAAATACAAGCGGTTGAAGGGAAAAATGTATCTGGTGTAATCGTAGCTACTACAATTAAATCCAATTCTGTTGCATCCATACCTGCTGATTCCAATGCTTTGAGTGCTGCTTCATAGGCTAAATCAGAAGTTGCTTGCTCTGGAGCTGCAATATGACGCTCACGAATACCTGTACGACTGACAATCCATTCGTCATTCGTTTCAACCATTTTTTCAAGATCTGCATTTGTTAATATTTTTTCAGGAACATATTTTCCTGTTCCGATAATACCGATAGGTAAAACATTAATCATTGGTGTCACTCTCTTCCCACTAATTTCCTCATCGTTTTCGTTCCACGTCATTACGGTGGGGATGGATAAAACATGACGCAAGATGCTTATTGTATAACTTCTTTAGATATATTTTCAACCAACTGATTGCTGATCGCTATTCTTGCCTGACGAACAGCATGCTTAATGGCTCCAGCGTCAGATGAACCATGACTTTTGAGAACAAGTCCGTTCAATCCAAGTAAAGGAGCACCTCCATGCTCTTTGTAATCCAGCTTGCCTTTGAGACTGCGAAGTTCGGGCATTAATAATGCTGCCCCAATCTTGGTCTTGAGCGATTTGCTAAATTGTTGTTTGAGCAGTGAAAACATCGCTGATGCTGTACCCTCAAGTGACTTTAACATAATGTTGCCTGCAAAACCATCGCAGACCAACACATCACAGACTCCATTAAGTACATCGCGAGCTTCTACATTTCCTACAAAATTAATAGGCAATGCTTCTAGTAATGGGTACGCTTCTTTGGTTAATTCATTGCCTTTGTTGGCTTCTGTACCTACGTTCAATAATCCTACACGCGGGTTAGTAATACCATGAACTTTGTCTCTATAAATGCTACCCATCAGCGCATACTGTGCTAGATGTTCTGGTTTTGCATCCATATTAGCTCCAAGATCAAGCGCAAGTGTTCCGCCATCGTCGATCGTTGGAATCATAGGCGCCAGCGCAGGACGCTCAATGCCTTTGATACGACCAACAACGAGCAAACCTGTTGTCATCAGTGCGCCTGTATTCCCTGCTGAGATCATCGCTTGAGCATTGCCTTCTTTGACCATGCGACCTGCTACAACCATTGAAGCGTCTTTTTTACGACGAACAGCTTTGACGGGCTCATCTTCTGCTTCAATAATTTCAGTCGTGTGTACTATTTTTAAGTTGGATGGAATCTCTGTCAGTAGTGCTCGAATACGAGTCTCGTCTCCAACTAAAATGATCTCGGTATCTTTCCATTCTTTGGCGGCTTCGAGTCCACCTAATACATTGCTGTCTGGAGCGTGATCTCCGCCCATCGCATCAATGGCGATTATCATGATCTACTCCTCCTTCATGCTGTTCTTCACCATCTGAACGATAGATTGTAAAGTTTCCTTGGAATACCATTTCTTCACCAACATACGTCAGTACTTCTACTTTGGCTTTTCCTTTACGTGCAGGATTAGACTGCACATATGCTTTGGCAATACACTTTTCACCCAGATGAACCGAGCGGACAAATCTGATATCTGCCGATGCTGTCAAAGCAATCGCATCATTGATCACAGCGACCGCTAATGAATTCGCCTGTGCAAAAATGTGATGTCCACGTGCAATCTGTGTACGAGAAAATATATGTTCTTCACGAATCTCAAAAATAGAGATTCCGCTTTTGTCGAGTTGCAGATCAACAACATCTCCGATAACTTCATCTAGAGGAAGTGATTTTACCTGATCGTAGGAGCGCTCAGCCATCAATTTCATTCGCTCACGCAACTCCGGTATTCCAAGTTCCATTCGATCTAGACGAATCGTCTGAATACTGACTTTTAATTGTCTGGTTAATTCTTGATCAGTCACAAACGGATTCTCTTCGATAATCTTCACGAGCCGTTGTTGGCGCTGCCGTTTGGGCAAACGTTCGATGGCTACGCACCTCCTTCGTGTTACGCAAATCGCACACAGATTTTAAAATTAAAGATACAACTTGAAAAGTTCTATCCGGATACTACTGTATTCAAAAATATATGTAAACCTATTCGGTTTTAGTTTAATTTCATGTTGCCGTTCATTTTTTAGAACCTGGTACTAAGAATGTAGTATAAAGCATATTGAACTAAAAAGAAAGTGTCTGGTCTAGGTTATCCGCTAAACACGATTTTTCTGTGAACATTGTGTTTGATATACCAAATTATAAATATACAAAAAAATAGTACTTCACCAAATGATGAAGTACTACCTTTGTGAAAGACTATTGTTTGATAATCTCTCTTGATTTGTATGTTCCGCATACTTTGCAAACGCGGTGAGCCAATTTCATTTCTCCGCATTGCTCGCATTTCACCAAACCAGGTACTGCCAATTTAAAATGTGTACGACGTTTATCACGACGTGTTTTGGAAGTTCTCCGTTGAGGTACTGCCATTGTTCCCACCTCCTTCATCTAATCAATCTTATCCAATGAACATATTACATGATCATTAAATCACTTAAAGAAATCTTTGAGTCCTGCCATTCTCGGATCGATAGGTGTGTTGTCACAACCGCAATCCTGCTCGTTCAGGTTGACTCCGCATGTCGGGCAAAGACCTTTGCAGTCTTCACTGCATAATACTCCAGGCGGAAGTTCAAGTACAGCAGCTTGTTCCATATATGGAGCTAAATCAACGGTATCTGTATTCACATACAGTGTATCATTATCTTCAGCTACATCTTCTGGTTCTTCACCATGCTTGAATTCTTCCTGAATCTCGAACTGTAAGTTCAAATCCACAGGCTTCAGACAACGTACACACGCCATCTGTAAGTCAAGTTTCAGTGTTCCTTGTACATCAACCACTTCATTGACTCTTTGCGCCGCTTTCACATCTACTTGGAGAGGTGTATAAGACAGAACATCGCTATGTTCCTTTAAAATGGAACTCATGTCAAGCGTGTCATGAAACTCTATCGGTTGATCGCTTTGCGCCAATTTTCTAAATTGAAATTGCATCATTATCACTCCAAACAAACAAAAATTATTATACCGATTATACGCAAGCTTTGTCAATGAATATTTGTTAAGGTATTTTGGTTAACACCTATTTTCGTTTATACTGATACCTATATTCAATATCAATGCTTGAGTTTTAAAAAGGAGCCTATCTATGAAAGTCGCAGGAATAATCGTCGAATATAATCCACTTCACTATGGACATCTACTTCATTTACAACGGACACGCGAAAAAACAGAATGTGATGCTATCGTTGCTGTGATGAGTGGTGGCTTCACACAACGTGGCGAACCGGCTATTTTTAGCAAATGGGCACGTACTGAAATGGCACTACATGCTGGATGTGATCTGGTTATCGAGTTACCTTCTGCTTATACTGTACAACCTGCTGAGTGGTTCGCTTATGGCGCAGTTTCACTTCTTGAAGCGACAGGTCTTGTAGATTCATTAGTGTTCGGTAGTGAGTCTGGTTCTCTGTCCCCATTAAAAGCTTTAGCAGACCTGCTAACGAACGAATCACCTGAACTGCGTCTACTTATCCAGAATCATCTTAAAGAAGGGATAAGCTACCCTGCGGCCCTTGGTCAAGCAGTAGCCAGTCTCTATAGTATACCAGATCAAGCCACATCTTTGTTAGATCAACCTAATAATACACTTGGACTTCAATATATGATTGCGCTGAATCGGTTAAATAGTTCTATACTGCCGGAGACGATCCAGCGAGAACAATCGCAATATCATGATCTTCAACCGACTCATGAACAGATTGCAAGCGCTACAGCAGTACGCAGGCTTCTATTTAGCGATGTTCAGCAAGCAACACCGTATCTGCCCGCAAGTACGATGTCTATTATTGAGCGCGAAATAGCCGCAGGTCGTGGCCCTGTAAAGCTTGATCAGTTATGGCAATCTTTATTTCAGCAGATTACCACGCATTCACCACAACAACTTGCACAGTATTATGATATGAGTGAAGGGTTGGAATATCGTTTCAAAAAAATATTACCTACTTTACAAAATTACAGTATTACTGATCTGATGACAGCACTCAAAACCAAACGTTATACTTATACACGTCTACAACGGCTTATTGCACATCTATTATTAGGTCATACGAAGTCGGTGTTGAGCATCGAACAGTTGGAACAAGGTCCCGGGTATATTCGTGTACTTGGCTTTACAGACACAGGCAGAGAATTATTACGACAAATGAAAAAGACCGCTTCTCTACCGGTGATTACCAAACCGACAGATACCGATCATGTTCATATGGAGCTAGATATTCGCGCTTCTGCTATTCAAGCTTCTTGCTTTGCTGTACAGCAATCTTCTACTTTATATTCGGATTATAGACGCTCTCCGATTAGAATATAATGATGTCAAAATAAACAAAACCATTACGAAGTTGATAAGGTATTCAATGCGTTAAGTGCATCATCTAACGTACTTACCGAGATCAGTTGCATCGAAGATTTCATTTTGGCTAATTGTGCTTTGGCATCGGCATAATTGCCTTTAGGCACTAAGAAAATAGTTGCTCCTGCTTGCTGAGCTGCGACCACTTTGTGCTGAACACCACCAATTTCTCCAACTTGACCTTGAGGATTAATCGTTCCTGTACCTGCAATACGATGTCCTCGGGTTAAGTCTCCTGACGTTAATTGATTATAGATTTCTAATGTAAACATCAATCCAGCCGAAGGCCCACCAATATTAGTATTGGCAAAATGAACTTCATGATCCGCATCTTTAGGCGCGATTTTTTGGACTTCACCGATCGATACGCCAAATCCGACACGTTCTTGTCCGTTGCTATCTTTAAATTGAGTTAAGCTCACAGGCAGAGTAATCTGATTACCTGCACGATCAAGCACCACTTGCACTTGATCGCCATTTTTTTTGCTTTGTAATACTTGTTCCAGTTGTTTAAACGATGTAATCGGTTGCTGATCTATAGAAATAAATTTGTCCCCGGCATGAATAGAAGTACGAGCATCCGGTACACTAACCACAAATACATACTGAGGTTCTACACCGTAAGGAATACCTGCTTTTTTGTAAGCAGCAGCGATCGCATACGATTGTGAACTGCTCATATAATACAATTGTTCTGCTTCATATTCAGCACGATTACTTTGAATTGTTTTGCGAACAATTTCTTCATTGGAATCAAATAAAGAAGCGATCAACATCGCTGTATTGGCGTAAGTGACCGATATGGTGGTTAGCATAAATGTTCCTTTTTCATCCTTCTGACCACCAGCCACACTTACGATTGGCTTCAATTCATCGGCACTACCAGGTCCATTGATCATATAAGGAGTTGGCATATATACCAGTACATAGACCAGAATAACAACACAAATAATATACAAAAAAGATTGTTTGCGGCTCATCGGGGATTTTAATAATCGGCCAGGCATGTTTTTCTCTCCTTTGATTCTTTTACAGCCTCACTTGGCGGCTACTCTTATTATCCCACGCTTATGTCCTCAATTCCATATTCGCGATCTAACTACTCGCTATCCGGACCTTCACTGAACTTTTGTTTTAAATGTTTTTCTATAATAGGCGGTACAAATTCAGATACGTTGCCATTAAAACGAGCGATTTCTTTAACCACGCTCGAGCTTAAATAAGAATATTTCGGATTGGTCATCATAAAAATAGTCTCTGCATCTGGATTCAGTTCACGATTGATCGAAGCCATTTGTAATTCATACTCAAAATCAGTCACTGAACGAATACCACGCACAATCACCTGCGCTTGGCGTTCACGTATGTAATTCGCTAACAGATCGCGAAAACTTTCAATGGTTACATTTGGCAAATCTGCGGTGACTTCTTTTAACAATTCAACCCGTTCTTCCACGCTAAATAGGGGCTTTTTGCTCATATTATTCAAAACAGCTACCACCAGATGATCGAACTGCTTGGCAGCACGATGAATAATATCCATATGCCCCATCGTTACAGGGTCAAAGCTCCCTGGATAAACCGCTAGATGTGATTTGGTTCCATGTTCACTCATTGGATGATTGTCCTCCCTGTTGTTGTGGTTCATATTCGTATACATTAATCGCTGTTTCTCCATAAACCACATGACGAATACACACGAAATGTTCTAGTTCTTCTGGATAATCATGTCCTGATTCATACTCTAGAACAATCGTTGCTGCTGGAGCTAACAATCCTCGTTCATGCATTTCGTTCATCAGTTCGATCCCATTTTTCATTTTGTAAGGAGGATCAAGAAATACAAGATCAAATAGGGCTTCACGTTTGGCTAATACTTTCAGTGCACGTCCTGCTTCATTACGGTACACTTCAGCTTGTTCGGTCAAGCCAGCCACTTGTAGATTACCACGAATCACTTCTATACTTTTATGTTCCAAATCTATAAATACCCCTTGCTGGATACCACGACTGAGTGCTTCGATCCCCAGACCGCCTGTACCTGCAAAAAGATCTAATACTTTTCCACCATCAAAATAAGGTCCAATAATACTAAAAATCGATTCTTTTACTTTGTCTGTTGTCGGACGTGTTCCATTACCGGGTACAGCTTTTAATGGACGCCCTTTGGCACTGCCTGATATGACTCTCATCTTGTGTTCACCTGTCTTTATGATATTTCGTATCACCATCTATTTGGCTTCATATGTCAGTTCTACGATGTACAAAGCTATCGTATCATATCATGTCTATGGTTCAAAAGGAATGTATCCTCAGCTTAGATTAGCATGCTAGATATAGATATGATGATGTATATATCAAAAAGCCCCTACAAGCAATGTAGGGACCTTCTGTATTTTAAAATCGATTGACTACGAGCTATAAAGTTCATTATTGCAATATAAATTTCACTTTGGTTCCATCCGGATATTTAGTCAATTGGTTACCCACCCATGATCCTGCTCCGCGGTTGTCTGAAGGTGTGACATAACGGATATCAGCTCCTGTACCGCCTTCAAGACACATCGCCATCGGCCACTCATCACGATCATAACCGGATTTGGTAGGTACTCCTTTTAATGAATCTTCACGTCTTTGATCTGCGCCATCCCGATCAATCGTACAGACTTCAGAATGTCCATCTGCAATTGCGTCTTTGATATGATCTGCTGTCTCAGGGTAACGACTGGTTGGAAAAGTAAGTGTGTAATCATAGGCTGCTGCTGCGTATATCGTATTATGTATTTTGCCCTCACCTTGCACTAAAAATGACACCGTTACTAACATCATAAACGTCATAGCTGTAAACAAAATCTTTTTCATACATCAACTTCCTTCCATTTTTTATTTAAATAATATAGGATATGAGATTATTTTAACTGCAATTTGTGATTTTTAAAATAGGTTTATGTAAATTTAACAAACATAAATTGTGAGTAATATTTAATCATTGCCTTTATCTGCGATTACATTTTATATAAAGTTAACAAATACCTAACATAAAATCCCAAAAAAATAACCCCATCGATTATCGACAGGGTCTATATTTATATTTATTTCAAAAGGGGTATGTCTGTATATTAAACGCTTGATATGAAATTAATCTGATGATTAGCTGAAAATAAGATTAATTTTATTTTGCTTGGATTTATATTTTATAGAGATTGTCCGATATAGATTAGGTATGCCTTCATTTCCAATACAGGCAACGAAAGGAGGTCCTATCATGGATATCGCTTCATTATCCACGGCAATGAGCCAAAGTTCGCTTTCGCAAGCTGTTGGTATCAAAGTACTTTCGTTATCTAAAGACATGGCTGAGCAACAAGGTCAACAAATGGCAGAAATGCTTAAACAAGCACCTCACCCGAATTTGGGAGGATCACTAGATATTCGCGCGTAATTCTGTATAAGATCACTTTTCTTATCTTTTATGATGCCGAATATGTAGCCTTGTCTGTCATCAGCAGACTTGGGAACAGAGCAAAAGGCTTCAATCTAGATCGATTGAGGCTTTTTGCTCTGTTTTACGTTATATTTGTGCTTTATTGTATAAAATATCTTCTATTCTTTTGAAGTCACAGATTGCTCAAGATTTACTGCACGCTTCCCTTGATTAAAGTAAGCGGTTGGCATCCCTTTCACTCCTGGCTTAACCATAAACAAACCACCTGCTAGCGGTTGATCTGCACTATCATCATCTTGTGCTGTTGTGATATAAAGCTCATCCAGATGCTCACCACCAAAAGCACAAGACGTGACACAGTTAACAGGCAAGGAGACTTCTGCAATCACTTTGCCACTGGTTGGATCAATACGTGAGACACGTTGACCCCCCCAGCGAGCGACCCACAACATGCCTTCTGCATCGATCGTCATTCCATCCGGATATCCTTCACTTTCGTCTACCGTAGCAACGACTTGTTTATTCGAAATGGTACCTTCATTGATATCATAATCAAAAGACACAATTTCAAGTGTTGGCGTATCAATATAATACAACGTACTATGATCTGCGCTCCATGCTAATCCATTCGATGTAGAAACTTCATCTATTAGCAAAGAAACATTGCCTTCAGTATTTAAGCTATAAAAAGCACCTTGCTCGGATTCTCCATTCAAACTCATTGTTCCTGCAAGGAAACGCCCTGCTGGATCGCATTTACCATCATTGAATCGGTTACCCGGTCTGCCTTCTTCAGGATCGTGAATAATGAATTTCTCGCCTGTGGTCAGATTTAAGCGATATAGCCCACTAATAAGTGCGACAATCACTTCATTTTCCAGATACGGAACTACTGCGCTAACATGCTCTCCAATATCTATAGTACGATCTTCATGGGTAGAAGGATAATACATATGCAATTGATAACCTTCAATATCCACCCAGAGTAAGCGTTGAGATTGTTGATCCCAGCTGGGTCCTTCACCTAATTTGGCTTTGGCATCGATAACGATATTTGCTGTATATGTTTTGATACGTAACCCTCCTTGCTTTTCAATTATGGTGTAGAACGGCTCCAATCATATTGAACAGCTTGCAAAAATGAACGAGCAAGCACTAAATGTCCATTTTGATTCGGATGAACATGATCCCATCCATTCGATAATGAAGCTGGATACACATAAGCAGACAATGCGTCAAAAGCCGCTTGAGTATCTACAACGATCACCCCTGTTTCTTGTGCAATACGTTTCACAGATTCTCCGTAAATATCCATCGTCGCACGCATAGGATCTTCAGTAGTCGTTGATAAGTAATAAGGTGTCATTAAGATTAACCCTTTGACTTTAGGCAATGTCTGCTGTACCAGTTCACGCAATGTCTGTTCATATTCTTCTAAGTATACATGCCAATCCGTTTCAAGTGGATGGCTGAACTGCCGCCATACATCATTGATCCCGATCATAATAGATACCCAATCTGGATTGTGTTTGAACACATCTTCTTCCCAGCGAGCTTTGAGATGTTTGACCTGATCTCCACTTGTACCTGTATTGAGTACACGAATATTATAATCAGGATAAACCGTTTGCAAAAGAGAATCGACTAAAGAAACATAACCGTCACCGATCTCCCAGTATTGTCCTACAGGTCGTCCACGTCCACAATCAGTAACCGAGTCACCAATCATCAATAAGGTGCTATTTTTTTCAATTTTCATCTCTATCCATCTCCTCTAGACTGACAAAAATAGGGTCATCTACAAGTACAGTGATTACCATCCTTGACGATGAAGCCAAATCATACATTGCTTGGTCCAGTTTCCCATAACTGGGTGCTCCAAAGCAAGTCCCTGTCCATGTCCACCGCTCTCATAAATATGTAATTCAAATGGAACATGATGTTGCTCTAAAGCCATTGCTATCTGCAAGCTATTTTGGACGGGTACAACATCATCATCTGTATTATGCCAGATAAAAGCAGGCGGTGTCTGTGCTGTAACACATTGCTCTGCACTATGAGCACGAATCTGTTCAGGAGATGCTTCTGCTCCCAATAAAGATAATCGAGAACCCTCATGTCCATAGTGCTCCATCGTAATAACCGGATAGCACAAAATCATAGCATCCGGTCTCGAACTAATCGATTGAGTAACTCCTGCTACCGTCACCGATTGTTCTTCGTACACAGTACCTGTCATCGCTGCTAAATGACCCCCTGCGGAAAATCCTAATATCGCGATTTTGGACGGATGAATGCCATAATGCGCGGCATGTGCGCGTACATAACAAATAGCACGTTGACCATCTTCTAATGGAATACGTTGCTGTTTGGGTGATAAACGATAATGAAGTACAAAAGCAGAAATACCATTTTGATTAAGCCACTCTGCAACAGGCGCACCTTCATGGTCTGCCCGATGTTCATACCCTCCGCCGGGCAATACAATGACCACTTTATCCGAATACTCTACAATAAACGGTACTAAATAAGCTCTTTCTTCTGTGGTAGCTGTATCTTCTTTTCCATCGATCCATATCTTTTCTACACTCACATTTTGATCCCCTTTCTGAACTATCACTGGTTATCAATATATTGTAAGCGCTTAATAAAATCAACTCAATAATTGAAGCAGATCGGACCTATCCGCTTCATGATTCATTGATAATCTAACCTATTATTCAATACAAATTACGGAATTGTTCCGGTGTAACATCTTCTAATCGACGGAATGTAGCTACAAAATGACTGGAATCTCTAAATCCAACTTGACCTGCTACTTCTTTAATCGTCATGCGAGGATACAGTGTCATCAATTCTTTGGCTTTACGAATACGAAGTAAAATAAAATAAGCATACGCCGTCATTCCAAATGTCTGGCGGAATAAAGTATTCAAATGTCTCGCACTTACACCGACTTGATCTGCCATATCTTCAAGACCAATATTAGGATCGTCATAATGGGATTCCATAAAGGACATCAGTGGCTTCAATCGT
The DNA here is from genome assembly GCF_028594455.2 of Paenibacillus sp. PK4536. Taxonomy (NCBI): domain Bacteria; kingdom Bacillati; phylum Bacillota; class Bacilli; order Caryophanales; family Paenibacillaceae; genus Paenibacillus; species Paenibacillus sp. PK4536. Next base: position 3,063,914 of record NZ_CP126313.1, on the reverse strand, counting down.
TCTACTGTATGGGATAACGAAGGCAGATTATTCACACGACCATGCTTTTTGAGCAATGTTAAAAAGCGGTATAGATCCGAACTGGTATCTAGCCCTGATAAGTCACGATCACTACGAATCTGACCCAGTAGTCCACTGGTAAATGTCTCTAATTCACATCCACGATCCCATTCATAATAAGCCGAATGTGATAATCCAAGCGTAGATACGATAGCGAGAGACTGAGGTCCTCCAAATGTTAAATACGCGGTCTCCCATACCCCGCTGATCGGACGATACCCATGAGCATCTCTGGGTGCCAATAATACACCTGATCCTGCTTTGACTGTATAGCTGGTTCCACCAAAATAAAGTTCGCCTTCTCCATTAACAGCTTGAATCCAATGATAACAAGGATAGCCATCTGGACGATCAATAGATTCCTGATCGGCGTTGTACCCGATACTCTCCATATGAATAGGTAACTGCAAGTCTCTAAGCTCTGTAAAAAAGCGACGATCCGGTATAGTTACATACATATTTTTCACTTCCAATCTCCATATTATTATACACTAAGCACATTTTATTATATTCTATAAGGGAACGAGTTGCTTTACTATAGAGTTATTCTTATACAAGGAGTGACAATCATGATTAGCAGTAAACTTCCCAAAATTTTTTACGGTGGCGATTATAATCCTGAACAATGGGATCAACAGACACACCAAGAAGATCTACAACTATTCAAACAAGCTGGAATCGATATTGCTACAGTCAATGTATTCTCTTGGGCACGTAATCAGCCCGATGAAGTTCATTATCAATTTGAATGGTTAGACCAATTGATCGATAGCCTTTATGAAAGCGGTATCTATACTTGTCTTGCAACCAGTACTGCTGCACATCCGGCATGGATGGCGAAAAAATATCCTGATGTTCTTCGTACGGATAAAGATGGTCGTAAGCGTAAATTCGGCGGTCGTCATAACTCTTGCCCTAATAGCCCGACGTATCGTAAATACTCCACAGAAATTGCTAGTCGACTTGCCGAACGTTATAAAGATCATCCTGCAATTGTAGTATGGCATGTCTCTAACGAATACGGTGGCGATTGTTATTGTGACAATTGTGAACGTGCTTTCCGTGTATGGCTCAAAAAGCGCTATGATACATTAGATGCACTGAATACCGCATGGAACACTTCATTCTGGGGTCATACTTTTTATGACTGGGATGAAATTGTGCTGCCAAGTAATTTGAGCGAAGAATGGGGAGACGATAATACGAACTTCCAAGGTATGTCTCTTGACTATTCCCGTTTCAACTCGGACAGCATGCTAGAGTGTTATCAATTGGAATATGATGCGATTAAAACTATTGTTCCAGAAGCATTAATTACTACGAATCTTATGGGCTTTTTCAAACCTTTAGATTATTTTAAATGGGCGAAACAGATGGACATTATCTCATGGGATAACTATCCAGGATTGGACACACCGGTTAGTTATACCGCTTTAGCTCATGATCTGATGCGCGGTATCAAAAATGGTGATCCATTTATGCTGATGGAACAGACGCCTAGTCAACAGAACTGGCAAGCTTACAATTCACTTAAACGCCCGGGTGTGATGCGCTTATGGAGTTACCAAGCTGTCGCTCATGGTGCAGATACTATTATGTTTTTCCAACTTCGTCGTTCAGCAGGCGCATGTGAGAAATTCCATGGTGCTGTCATTGAACATGTTGGACATTCCAATACACGTGTATTCCGTGAAACCGCAGCACTTGGAAGCGAATTACAGACTTTGGGTGACACATTACTTGATTCGCGTATTGAATCCAAAGTTGCTATACTGTTTGATTGGGACAACTGGTGGGCCATCGAAAAATCAAGCGGTCCTACGATTGCGCTCAAATATGTAGATCAGATACATAAATACTACAAAGCCTTTTATGATCGTAATGTTCAGGTCGATGTAGTGGGTGTAGATTCTGATCTTAGCGCCTACGAATTAGTTATCGCGCCTGTTCTTTATATGGTCAAACCAGGTCTAGCTGATAAATTAGAACAATTTACGCAAAATGGTGGCACATTTGTCACGACATTCTTTAGCGGCATTGTAGGCGAGACTGATTTGGTTGCTCTGGGTGGTTATCCTGGCGAACTACGTAAGTTGCTTGGTATCTGGGTAGAAGAAACAGATGCTCTGCTTCCTACGATGCGTAACCAAATCGTAATGGATACTCCTTTAGGTGATCTTAACGGCGATTATGAATGCGGCATGCTCTGCGATCTGCTTCATACCGAAGGTGCCGAAGTTCTTGCCCACTATGGTGATGACTTTTACAAAGGAATGCCTGTACTTACCCGTAATACGTATGGTAAAGGTGAAGCATGGTATATCGCTTCTGATGGAGAAGAAGCTTTTATTGACGGTCTCATGAAATTTATTGCCGATCACAAAGGCATTCAACCTGTGCTTGATACTCCAGCAGGTGTTGAAGCTGGAAGACGTGTTAAAAACGGCGAACAATTCATTTTCTTGCTCAACCATAATGCGGAAGCTGCTACAGTAGAACTACACGATCTACAAACGACTAATTTGCTAGATCCTCATCACACAGGTTCTTCTATCGAAATTCCTGCGCGTGGTTCTCTTATTCTTAGTGCTTCCTATAGCAGTTAAATCCATTTCAGTGTAATATTAATCTCAATTGGTAATATATGACATGATAATCGATTAACATCCTTATTTTACCACGAATGAAGCGATACGTAAAATGTATTTAATTACATTTACGTATCGCTTTTTTTCGTTCGTATTTCTAGGCTATATCTATATTTAAACCGTCATTTGCTTATAAAATAACGCCATCTTTAAAAATAGCTATTTCGCGGAAACCATGTTTTTCACTGTTCGTTTGTTGCCGTCCTGAAGCAATATCTACAATCGATGTTAATAGATCTAGAGATACTTCTTCCATCGTTTTACCTTCTAATAGTTGCCCTGCATTATAATCAATCCAATGTTTTTTTCGATAAGCCAGATCTGATTGTGTAGCGATTTTGAGTGTAGGTACAGGTCCACCAAATGGCGTTCCTCTTCCTGTCGTAAATAACACAATGTGTGCCCCTGCCGCAGATAGGGCTGTGACAGATACCAGATCATTACCGGGTGCTTCGATAATATTTAGTCCGGATTGTTGTACACGCATACCGTATCTGAGTACATCCATGACTTGAGAATGTCCACCTTTTTGCGTACAACCCAGAGACTTTTCTTCCAGTGTAGTGATGCCTCCTGCTTTGTTTCCCGGCGACGGATTTTCATAAATATTTTGCCCATGATTCACAAAGTATTGCTTAAAACCGTTGATCAATTCAACCAGTTCGTCAAACACTTGCGGTGTCTGCGCACGATTCATCAATATTGTCTCTGCACCAAACATCTCCGGTACTTCTGTTAGGATTGCTGTTCCTCCAGCAGAGACAATAAGATCTGCAATAGAACCGACTAACGGATTAGCTGTAATGCCTGATAGACCATCTGAGCCACCACATTTTAAGCCTATTTTTAATTTGGATAAAGGAACCGGTTGGCGCTGTACTTGCTCTGCCTGCATGACCAGTTCTTCCAGTAAGTTTAATCCTACTTCCATCTCATCATCTTCTTCTTGTGCTTTGAGATAACGGACTTTGTGCGCATATTCTGATGGGATTGCTTCGGCAAATTGTTCAATCTGATTATTTTCACAACCTAGTCCGATAACTAGCACACCCGCTGCATTGGGATGAAGTACAAGTGAAGCTAATAATTGCTTCGTGTATTCCAGATCATCACCTAATTGGGAACAACCAAATGGATGCGGAAAATGATAGACCCCTTCAACCCGTCCTTGCATATCTGCATGAGCAATACGAGCGAGCGCTTCACAGACTTTGTTAATACAACCTACAGTATTAATAATCCAGATTTCATTACGAATACCGACTTCGCCATTCTCACGTACATATCCTTCAAATGTCTGTAAATGTTCAGGAACAATTGTAGGCATCCATGTCGGTGTAGGTTCATAACGATAATCTAATGTTCCTGATAGACCTGTACGTAGATTATGCGTATGAATCCATTGTCCGGGCTGAATGTGCTCTTTGGCTTTGCCGATTGAAAATCCGTATTTCATTACATCTTGATCAGGAGCAATCTCATGTACTGCTATTTTGTGACCACGTGGAACAAGATCACTAACAGACAGGATGGTTCCATTTTCCAGCATAATGAGTTCGCCGGGAGACACATCTCGAAGCGCAATCACAACATCATCTTGCTTTTGGATAGTGATGCAATCTTTGATTATAGTATTCATAGCTGTGGTTCCTCCAATATTCGAATATTCGATACGATGGCTTTCGCTAATCCTTCAATTTCAGTCAAATCTTCATCCCAGATCTGTTGATCTGCCAAAATAGACGCAACAACATTTGCTAATTGTGGTTGTTGCCAGTGTTCTGCAAGGCGCTGTAGATAGCGTTCATTATCTTTTATAGTAATCAGTGTGCCTGATGGAATCTTCGTCTGATACCGTTGTCCATCTTCCACTGATTGTGTCCGATACAATAAAATCAAAGCTGCAAAGGAGTACACGATCTCAGCAGGCAACTGGTTATATTTTTCTGAATACGCTTTCAATGTTGGTAAGATTCGAGTCTTAAATTTGCTTAGACTGTTCAGTGCAATATCTTGCAGACGATGTTCCAGATAGGGATTACGGAAACGCTCGAATGTTGCTGTTGCATAAGCATGCAGTTCTTTTTCATCTAATGTTAATGCTGGAATCACTTCTTTAGTGATCGTAGACATAACCCAATCGCTAAGCTTTGTATCTTCCATCACATCACGAACAGTGACTTTGCTATACCATAATCCTACAGGAGTCATTAAAGTATGCGCTCCATTAAGAATACGTACTTTGCGTTTTTGAAAAGGTTGAAGGTCTTTCACCCAATGCACATTCAGTCCAATCTGTGCCAATGGTAAACGCTTGTCCAATTCTGGTTCCCCTTGAATCGCCCATAGATGATAAGGTTCTGCTGTATTGATAAATGGATCTTCGTAACCATACTGATTTGCCAGACGTTGATATTCTTCTTCAGGTGGCATACCGGGTACAATTCGATCCACCAGATTGTTGAGAAAACGCTGGGACTGCTCGATCCATGTCACAAAATCAGCACCCAATCCAAATTCTTTCGCATAACGAAGTACATATTGCTTGAGTAGATCACCATTATGTTCTATTAATTCGCAAGGTAAAATTAACAACCCGTGTTCCAAGCTCCCTGCAAAATGTTGAAATCTGCGATACAAAAATACGGTTAATCGTGCAGGATAATTAAGTAACGGTTCTCCTTCTGTATAGTGGATCGGTTCATAGGCTAATCCTGCTTCTGTCGTATTGGAGATAATGATATCCAAAGACTCCAATTCCGCTAATTGTAGAAATTGTTCCCATTCGGTATAAGGGTCGATAAACGTTTTGAACACAGGAATAATAGACTTTTCTTCAATCACTTCTCCCTGTTGTAATCCCCGCGTGATCAATGTATACAGCCCATCTTGCTCTGCTAATTGTTTTAATTTGATAGCTCCATTTGGTGTAGGCGGAGTCAGAGCAATACTGCCATGGTATTTCCCTTGATTAATACTTTCATAGATCATCCAATCAAAAAATCCTCTTAAAAAGTTACCTCCACCTATTTGCAATATTTTAATCGGAAGCTGGCGAATAGTTTCGATCTTACGACGCTCATCCTGACTATTCATTTCTAACCGCAAAGGTGCAATATATTTTCCGATCGACATGATACGCCTCCATCCTGATTTATATATGATGATTATATTTTCGATTAAATGATTGCATCAATATTGTTCACGTTAACATTTTACAAAATATGACTCTTATTTGCTTCCTATTGTAGCATCAAATCTATAAAAATAGTCAACTAAAATATATTTATTATGATCCTTTTTTTATTTCAACTACGATCGGGACGTATTCTGTAGTCATTGGCTATAAAAAAATAACGAACATCGAGAGTATTCTCAACATTCGTTATTTCTGTGTTCACTTTGGACGAAGTAGTCATCAAGTCTCAATGCATTACTTAAATATACGACGACATAATAATTGTAAAAGCGGTCCACTTTTTTCATACCATTGTAGTCCAGCATCAAGACGCTTGGCTTGAGCAATCACCACATCAGCATCATCGATCCCTTCGAAATATCGGCTTAAAAAGTGCATAAATACATCAATACGACGTAATAAAATAAGCAATGGGATCACTTCAGTCTCCTGATCTGATAACTGAACATGAGTAGCATATCCTTGTAAAAAAGCAGTACATTGCTTTTCGTCTGCTCCATTCCACTCTACAGTCTGCAACATATCTGATAAGCATACCGCTGGCTCCATAGCCCGTAGATCACGTGTAACAAATTCAAAATCCAATATAGCGGTAATCTCTCCATCAGCGGATTCAAGCATATTCGATGCATTTAGATCCCCATGAATTAATTGATGTGGTAATGATACCAGACGTGTAATCCGCATCAACTGCTCTCCAAGGCGTTCTCCAATCCGATAAAGAATATCTGCAATACTGTTAAAATCTTCTGGTGGATGAGCGCAGAACGCTTCCAATCGACCCGGACTGCACAAAGGATACGATTGACCTAAACGATAATAAGGCGGATACACTGGATGCAGATCAATATCAATCTGTGCCAATGCCGCTGATAATTGACCGGTGACCTGTCCAAAGTGGAAAATCTCTTCTGTTGTTCTAAGTTGAGGCGTCCGCCCATCCATATAATGAAATAACGCTGCTATTCTGCCAGCGCTACGAGAATCATCTTCATTGACTGGTTGTGTAACATAGATTGTCTGCCCTTTGGTATCTTTGACAGGCTTTGGTGTATTTAGCCCAACCAAAACAGCAGGAAGTGCAGATAATACTTCATGCTCATAACGAACTTTCTCAGGCTCGTTGTGTGTCTCATAACGTCTTAACACATAACGACTAGACGCGTGATCGATAAACATCGTGGTATTATTCATACCGCCTTTACCTTCAACCATATGCCAATTTCCAGATGGAAAATAATGATCTGCCAGTTGTTCCATGGAATCTATATATTCGCTTTCCAAGGGTTCCCCTCCTTGCTGCCTTTTATAATGCGGGTAATGGAGAAGCTGATTGAGTCCATATCGTTGAGAACTCTAGGTGCAGACACTGACTTTTTTCAAGCCAAAATATGTGAGCAATAGAAATGCAACACGACCATGCTTCATCTATTACGTTGTCTGTATACTATTCAGCAATCTTATCAGCCTATTGCATCTTATTTTCGATGAAAGCTAACCTCTAACCTTTTACCTGTTTGTTAATAATATAACAATTCAGGTGTCCTTACCAATCCAAATTTTAACGGATTGCAAAAGTTCAGGAATACGTTTACTTAAACAGCACTGATTCTTGTAATTCTTACCTTATAAATAGCTAGGTAGCTTCTATATCCTATCTTTGTATGGGTAAAAGATATAAGTGTATACACCAAAAATCCTTTTCCTGTTCGCAGTGATCTGCTTCAAGAAAAGGATTGATCTTCTATAGGATAGGAAGTGGGTCAGTATCATTGTTGATATGGTTAGCGTTAACGAATAATTTGTTGTTGAGTCGGCAGTTGGATATCTTGTTGCTGGCATTTGGTAGCGGCACTTTGGACAGCTCGCATAATTCCTCCGTATCCAGTGCATCGACATAAATTACCACATAGTCCTTCTTTGATCTCATGATCGCTCGGAAGAGGATTCTGATCCAGTAAAGCTTTGGTTGAAATAATCATACCGGGTGTACAATATCCACATTGAAATCCACCTTCTTCTAAAAAAGCTTCTTGAATCGGATGTAATTGATCTTCGTGTTCACCGTGTAATCCTTCAATAGTCGTAATCTCTTTGCCTGCACATTGATAAGCCATCGTCAGACACGAATTAACAGGTTCTCCATCAATCAAGACCATACAAGCACCACAACGACCGATTTCACAAGAGACTTTGGTTCCAGTCAGATCGAGGTCACCACGGATGATATCTAATAGACGACGCGAAGGATCAATTTGCAGTTCACGATGTTCTTTATTCACAGTCGCTTGCCAGGTTGTATTTGTTGTTTTCATCGTGGACTCACTCCTTCTTCTTGCCATGTTTCGATTGATTGAATCAGTAATTCACGAGCAACAGGTAAATGAGGAACCCATACACCGACAGCATCCCGAATCGCAGCTGTAATCGCTGGTGCAAGCGCCACTGAACCTATCTCGCCTATTCCTCGTGGACCAAAGGTGTCTCCTTCTGGCAAATCTTCGATCGCTTCTACTTCAAGAGAGGTATGCATATCTTTGATTGTAGGAATCAGATACGTATCCATATTTTTAGTCAAATAATGCCCTTGATCCATCACTGCATCTTCAGTAAGTGTGAATCCTAATGCCATCACACTACCGCCTTCAATTTGTCCCAAAAATCCCATCGGATTAATGACCGGTCCTGCGGCAACCGTATGATAATTCGCTAACAATTTCACATGTCCTGTTAATGTATTAACTTCCACTTCGGCGGCAACAGCGGCATACGTATATAAATAATGTCCACCGACTACAGCATCCGGCGTAGTTGGATAAGCGAATTCGGTATCAAAAATCAATTGTTCTTGTTGACCGGATTGACTCATATATTCTGCAATTTCAAGATACGTGATAACAGGTTCAGATTCTTCTAAAAGAATCGGGTCATCGGTCAATAATCGTATCCCTTTAACCCCTGTGGTTAACTGCTCCGACGGTACACCTGTGATTTGCGTAGCTATTTTTAAGATCGTTTGAAGAAAAGGAGTCTTCAGTCGTTGCAAAGCCATCCATGCCATCGTCGTCGAACGGGAAGCTGTACTTGAGCCGCTATGAGGTACACGATCCGTATCTCCTATAACGATACTAAGATCATCAGGTTCACACTGGAAGAGATCCATCAACATCATCTCTAATGTAGCAATTAATCCTTGTCCGAATTCTTCATAGCTAAATGAAACTTCAATCTTGCCTTGTTCATTGAGTGCAAGACGCCCGCCAGCGGGGTCATCAATCCCATATCCTAAGCCTGCACCATGCATAGCCAGTGCCGCCCCTATCCCACGCTTAATCCATGGAGGCTGGAACGTGGATGACTCTTCACTTAGTCCGCTCATCACTTCAACGTTATCATGCCATTCAGAATCTGCTGAGCTAGCTAACTGTAACTTACGTTGCCATAGCTTGGATTCAGCCAATGCTTGCATCACTTGTTCAAGACCATTGGTCTGTAAAATACGTTGTTCTAATGGCCCAGGATCATGTTGCAGACGACGATTCATCATTCGGAATTCCCACGGGTCCATATGAATCATTTCAGCCAACCGATCCATTTGCCCTTCCATTGCAAATATCGCCTGATTGCCACCAAATCCACGAAATTCACCAGATAGTCCGTTGTTGGTATAGACCGATACGCCTTCTACATCCACATGCTCAATACGGTAGGGCCCCATAGAGTGTTCTGTTGCAAAATTAAGCACAGGTGCTCCGAGTGTCGCATATGCTCCTGTATCTGCCACAATACGAACATAATGAGCGATAAGACGGCCTTCTTCGTCCATGCCTGTTTTCATTTCAATCTTCATCGGATGACGCTTGAGTCCAGCCCGAACCGATTCCTGACGTGAATTATGCATTTTGATCGGACGACCACTTTTCAATGCTAATAATGAACCATACGGCTGTACATTTAATTCATCTTTACCGCCAAATGAACCCCCAATTGGACTGGATATCACACGAATACGTTCTTCATCCCAACCTAGAATACGCGCAATTTGCATCCGATCTTTATAACCATGTTGCGTTGGAGCATAGACCGTCAGACGACCATCGCTTTCAGGGACAAATAAACCGCCTTCTGTTTCCATATACGCATGCATTTGTCTGGGTGTACTGTAGACTTGATGCATCACATACGCACAAGCCGCTAAAGCCGTATCTGTACTTCCACGCTTCACTTGCGTACGATGAAGAACATTGCCTTGGGGATGAAGCCTTGGAGCTGATTCTTCCAGTGCTCTAGTCGGATCGGTAATCGTCTCTAACACTTCATATTCTACATGGATCAAAGACAGCGCATGTTCAGCAATCTCTAATGACGTTGCGGCTACGGCTGCAATTGCATCTCCAATATAACGAACCGTATCTTCACATAAAGCAGGTTGATCAGGGGTAGCTATACCAAATCGATTCAGTCCGGGGACATCCTGATGAGTAATCACTGCGATAACGCCTTCATAGGCTTCGGCTTCAGACACATCCAATGACAAAATACGTGCATGCGGATGAATACTGCGTAGAACACGTCCATATAACATGCCTTCTGCGGTCATATCGGTTAAATATCGCAATTCACCAGTTACTTTTTCTTTACCATCCCGTCGTTTGCGCCAGCGTTCCCCACTACTCTCCCGATTCAATAGCATACTCTGTCATCTCCTTTCGATCTGTGAATGAATACTTTCCCATAATCCAGCTGCTAGCAGCTTTCCTGCTGTTTGTTGACGATACTGTTCACTAGCAAAAGGATCACTGTATGTTACAAAGTCTTCACTTGCTAATAGAGCTATCGAAGTGATCATTTCTGCATGATACCGATTTCCTTCTAATAACTGTTCACATCTTGATAGTCGCATCGCAATACCTGAACCACCACCTGCGGCTATTCTAACTTGTGAGAAGTGCCCTAACGGATCGACCATGGCACGAAAAGCCACCGTAACCAGCGATGGCGTAAATGCTTCTCTCCGTCCAATTTTGCGAAAAAAAGTGATTTCTTGTTGATGTTCAGTAGACTGCTTTTCTAATACAATACCCATTAAAATAGCATCTAGACTTCTACGACCGCTTTTCACTACATCTAACCAATCGACGATATCTTGTTGGATCAAGTCGACTTCGCTTCCGATATCTGCCCAATGAAGTGAAGCATTGTGCACTAACAAAGCGGGAATAGCATCACCCACTGCTGAAGCTATATTGCCCCCGATCGTTGCTTGATTACGAATAGAAGGAGCGGCAATATGACGACAAGCTTCATATAGAGTGGCTCCATGATTCGCTATATACGTATCTGCTCCGCATTCGCGTAGTCTTGTTAACGCTCCAATGCGTATATGCTGATCACTCTCATCAATACCACGGAGATCGGCAATCGTATCGAGTCTTATTAAATGCTCATGTTTACTTACGATGCCGCCTTCCCACTGAGTACGCAATAAGGTTCCACCTGCTACAAAAGCGGCATTGGCTCCATATTGACGTTTGATCATCATGGCTTCTTCCATATCTGCCGGTTCCCACACCTGACATGGAAAAGGATCAGGAATCCTGCTTGTCTCTATATTCATTTCCATGATGTCACCTCCACTTGTTCAAACCTTACTTTCGATGATGATATGTGAGCCTTTATCATCTATCCGTTGAACAAATTTTAATGAAATCATAGATTTATGTCAATTATTCTAACCTATATTTGTGTTATACCTAAATTAAAGGCATTATTTTGTGCTTTACGCCCTTTAAATAAATAAAATACGATCTTATATGTAATATAATATAACATAAAATGAAAATATTAATATTGAGCTAGATGCTGTTGGATCTGTAGCCATGCTTCAGGTGTATCTGCATCCCAGAAGAAATGATCGGGATATCTCACGATATTGCTATAAAAATAAGGATTTGTTAGTAACTTACGAGCGCCTTGATCACCTTCCAGTTCTTCTAGATACGTCCACATATGTTCAGGAAAAATAACAGGAGGCTTTATTCCTTCATGATCGGCACAAGCAATAAAATCTACATCCGGCTGATGCTGATAAATAGTCATTAGTTCAGTCAACATAGTCGATGTAATTAAAGGTTGATCACCAAGTAAAATAAGTACGGCATCTGCTGAAGATAACCGTACTTGCTTCATTCCACAACGAATCGAATACGACATTCCTAAATGTGCTTGTTCACATACTACATTTTGCATTTTAGAAGGGTATTGCTGTATCCAATCTTGAATCTCCTGTTGCCATTGTGATGAAGAATAAGGTGCTGTGACAGTGATAACCTGCTGAATCTGCTCGGTATGGAGCACAGTAGACAGTACCTTCCCTCCAATCGTCATGACAGGCGTTGCATTTTGATTAGAGGGTATAGATTCTAACGGTAGACTTAATTTGTCTTTGCCCATACGACTGCTTTTACCCGCCGTAAGCACTAATGCGGTAATGTTCATTCATAACTTCCTTTCTCGGTACAAGCACACGCCCGCGTTTGACAGCAATCAACTCGGCTACAATACTAATCGCTATTTCATCAGGGCCATCTGCTCCAATCGATAAGCCCACAGGCGAATGGAGATTAGCATAAGCAGGTAATTGATCCATCAGACGACGTGTCCGCTCTTTAGAACCCATGATTCCTAGATAAGCACAATCTTGGTCTATCATTAACTCAATCCATTCTCGTTCACGTGGGAAATTATGACTCATTAATATCACATAATCTTGTTCACCTGGCTGGATCTGTTCATACAATGATTGTGGAAATCCGACAACACAGGTCGCTCCGGGAAAACGTTCATTTGTACATAATCCTTCACGCCAGTCTCCGATCACTACGTCAAATCCAGCTACCTGTGCCAAAGAATGAACAAGTTTACTGTCATCTCCAGCACCGATCAGAATTAGACGTGGCTTAGGTCGATACGTGCGTACGAATGTATACTGCTCCTTTTCCGAAGAAGGAACTTGTACTATACTCAAATCTGCATTATGAGCAAGCATCAACGGTTGATGAGATAACTGATAATCAATCTGGTCGCCATTATTTTGAAAAGAACGAGTTAATACGACATTTTCACCTTGATTTAAGCGGGTATACAATTCAGTGATCACATTCAAAAAGGAACCTCTGACTGGCTCTAACAAAATATTCAATAATCCGCCACAGCCGATATTTTCGCCCCAGGATAGATCATCTGCTGGTCGCATATCATATTCCACGACGCAGACTTGTGAACTGTCCCAGACAGCATCGACGCGAGCTACAAGATCGCTCTCTAAGCAACCCGGGCTAATACTTCCAAATTGCTGTCCATCAGCCGTCAGAATCATGGAGACTCCTTCTTTGCGGTACGCATGTCCTTCTACATGGACAACAGTAGCCAGAACTGTACGTATGTGTTGTTGATGTTGCGATAATGCAATTGTGCACAGGTCTTTCATATCCATGAGTCTCCATCTCCTTTGAATGTAACTATGAATTTTTAAATCCGTGTCATTAAACGTTTAATCGAACGATCAGACTCACGTAATACAATACTGCGATCAATTGTTTTGACACGGCGATTCGCTAATACTACGCTACCATCAATAATCACAGTATCTACATTGCTACGTGTAGCGGAGTAGACCACTCTGGAATAGACATCCACATCATATGAAGGAAATGTATGATAATCTTCTAAATCCAGTAGTACCATATCTGCTTTTTTACCGACTTCGAGACTACCGATTTCTTTGGCCATACCAAGTACTTCTGCGCCACCCATCGTTGCCATACGTAGCACCGTTCTAGCATCCATCACTGTAGGCCCATGAGGAACCTTTTGGATCAAAGCCGCCAGTCGCATTTCTTGGAACATATCTAGATTGTTGTTACAGGGTGCTCCATCAGCGCCAAGACCGACATGAATATGACGATTCATTAAGTCTGGAATCTCGGCAATTCCTGAAGATAACTTCAGATTGGAACCCGGACAATGCGTTACTTTAACTCCACGCTTGTATAAAATCTGCTTTTCTTCTTCGCTTAGCCAGACACAGTGTGCCAGAATCAGACGTGGATTCGCTAACCCGATATGATCGAGATAGACAATATTGCGCATGCCTCGCTCTTGTTCAACCAGTGAAATTTCGCCACGATTTTCAGAAGCATGGGTATGCACTTTAACATGATATTGTGCTGAAAGATCACGAACTTCGGTCAACAATCGTTCAGTACAAGAAACAACGAATCGTGGACAAAATGCATATTGAATACGTCCACCGCCGAATCCATTCCATTTTTCCAGTAAATCTACACTTTTTTGTAGAGATTCATCGGTATCTTCTTGTAAAGGTTCAGGTACATCGGTTCCATGATCCATCATCACTTTGCCCGAGATCACACGTAGTCCACTCTGCGCCATCGCTTGAAAAGCCGAATCGGTATAATGCACTGTTTCCATATCACAAATGGTAGTCGTTCCACTGGAAATAAGTTCTCCAATACCAAGCAAAGCCGAATAGAAAATGGATTCTTCATCATGAGCCGCTTCCAGTGGCCAGATACGCTTACGCAACCAGTCCATTAGCTCCATATCATCCGCTCGACCACGGAACAATGTCTGACACAAATGAATATGAGTCTGAATAAATCCGGGAAGCAATGTTTTGCCTCGTCCATCTATTTCTTGATCCGCATGATCGTCTAAATAAGGAGCCATTTTGACAATTTTATTATTTTCGATCAATAAATCTCCGATAAATACTTCTTCAGTGGCATTCATTGTGACCATCTGTGCTTGTCTTATCATGATGCTTCCCATGTTGCTTACCCCTCTCTGTCTCTATACCACGTTATATGCCAATCGCGATCCCATCACTACGAGGGTCAGCCGCACCGCTAAATACGCCTTGTTCACTAATCATAATCCCCTGTGCTTCGCCCATTACCGCATCATAATCACGGATCGGTTCAACGATATGACCGTATGCTTCTAAACGTGAATAAATATCTTCGTACGAACGACTTTCGATCTTCAACGTATCGCTCATATCGCCCCATGTTCGTCCATAGAGCCAGCGAGGTAATCCTATGGCTTGTTGGATATTAAGCTGATAATCAATCACCCCGGTCAAAATAGACAACTGTGTCTGTGGTTGCCCTTCTCCACCTTGTGTACCTAACAGCAGATAAGGCTTACCATTTTTGGTAACCATCCCGGGCATTAACGTATGGAACGTTCGTTTACGTGGCTCCAAGACATTAGGCGCACGATCATCCAGTGAAAAGAATGATCCACGATTTTGTAAAATGACTCCACTATCTCCCGGTACATAAGCCGATCCAAAATCAAAATAAAGACTTTGAATAAACGAAACGGTATTTCCTTCATCATCTGTGACAGCCGCATAGGCTGTATCTTGACCCATCGCTGGTGATAGATGGGGAGACGCTTGTGGACGATACTGCATGTCATACCATAATTTGCGTGCATAGTCTTTGGAAAGTAATTGCTCTAGCGGAATCTCTCTAAACGCAGGATCAGTCAAATAACGATCACGATCTTGAAATGCTTTTTTGACGGTCTCAACTACAAGATGATAAAATTCAGGCGAAAAACGAGCAATCGACGATAGTTCTACATTTTCCAGAATATTGAGCATCATCAATACCGAGAATCCCTGTGTATTCGGTGGCATTTGATAGACTTCATGCCCTCGATAAGTGGTCGAAACAGGTTCTACCCATTCGCCTTGATGGGCTGCTAGATCAGCGGTTGTGAGCACACTACCGTCTCGTTCTGTCGCTTCCCCGATCATCTGTCCGATACTGCCACGATAAAAGCATTCACTTCCTTGCTCACTAATCAATCGAAGCGTCTGAGCAAGCTTATGCTGAACAACAATATCGCCTTCTACAAGTGGAATACCCTGAGGGCAAAATACGGATTGAAGATGAGAATCTTGTTGTATCCATTCCAGATCACGTATAATCCAGCGTGCTAGACTAGGTGAAGCAGGAAAGCCTTCTTCGGCATAACGTACCGCAGGAGCCATAATCTCAGCCCACGATAATCGTCCATACTTTTTCCAGACATTCTCCCAAGCATCCACCATACCCGGTACCGTTACAGCAGCCAAAGGGCCACGGCTTGGAATAGAAGTATACCCTTGCTTGGTGTACCATTCAGGAGTTGCTTTGGAGGCGGAACGCCCACTTCCATTATACCCTTCAATCTTGCCTGTACGCCCATCATGAATCAGAAAAAAAGCATCTCCACCAGGTCCTGTCATATGTGGATAAACGACACCCAGTACAGCACTTACCGCAACCGCAGCATCGAATGCATTACCACCGGACTGCAAAATAAATGCACCTGTCTGACTTGCTAAATAATGCGGTGCTGCAACCATTCCTCTACGCGATTGGGGCATAATGTTCACTGGTACGTCACCTCTTTCTGACCGGCATAGACACGAAGCGCCGCTTGCACTCCTTGTCCTGCTGGCAATGATACACCATGATGAATCAATACTGCTTCTAAAGCGCCCAAGACGTGGAGTACATTTTTGCGACTACTGCTATATCCCATACTCCCAATCCGCCAGATTTTACCTTGTAATGGGCCAAATGAACTGGCGATCTCAATCCCAAAATCATGCAATAACATCGAGCGTACACTTTCTCCGTCTACACCTGATGGAATATAAATACATGTTACTACAGGCAATCGTGCAGCATCATCACCGAATAATTCTAAGCCCATACCACGAATACCGGCTACGATCGCAGCTCCATTTTCCGCATGACGTGCAAAACGTGCTTCAAGCCCTTCTTCTAATAAAATCCGTAATCCTTCACGTAATCCGTACAACATCGAAGTCGCTTCAGTATGATGATTAAGTCGCTTTGGACTCCAATAATCTTGCAGTTGAGCAAGGTCAAAGTAATTGCTAGCAATACGATGATGACCGGATAGGACGGCTGAAGGAATATCGTCTACAGGACGAAGTCCACGCTCAATACTTTTACGATTCTGAATCTTACGTTCCACTCGATCATTGTACGTAATCGGTGCCATACCTGAAGGGACAGATAGACACTTCTGTGTTCCTCCCATAACCGCATCCACTTTCCATTCATCGGTATAAAAAGGAACACCTCCGATGGTTGCAACCGCATCGACAATAAATAACACATCATGCTCACGGCAAAAGTGACCGATCTCTGGTAAAGGTTGCATACATCCTGTAGACGTTTCCCCATGGACCATTGCTACAATTGTAGGACGATGTTGTAGAATAGCTTGCTGTACAGTTTGAGGATCAAATACCGTTCCCCATTCGGTCTCAATCGTCACAACGTCTGCACCGCAACGCTCAGCAATTTCCGTTAATAAATGACCAAATCGTCCATAGATCGGAACCAATACTTTATCACCCGGTTCAATCAAACTAACCATAACGGCTTCTAGACCTGAGCGTGAAGTACCATCTACAGGAAAAGCCCACTGATTATCCGTTATATATAATTCACGTAACATTTCCATTGTCTCATTCATGATATCGGTAAAAGCCGGATCAAATTGTCCCAAAATAGGCATCGACATTGCTCGCAATACACGCGGATCGACTTCAACAGGACCCGGTGTCATAATGGTGCGCGGGGGCGGAGATAAGTCTTTATAACGCTTCATGGTATTCACCTCGATAAGCATATTGATATAGCAATTCGGTTAGCACTTTGAAGCCCTGTACGATATCAGCTTCGGCTGTATATTCCAATGGATTATGACTAATTCCTTCCCGACTAGGTACAAAAATCATAGCAGAAGGACATTCCACGCCGAAAATCTGAGCATCATGCCCTGCCCCACTCGGAAGTAACATCGATGATATGCCTGCTTGATCACATACATGTTGCAAATCATCAATCATCGCTTGATGCATCGGCACAGGTTCAGCACGTAGATGTTCTTTCCACGATAATGTTAATCCCTCTTGCTGAGCAATCGCCGAAATTTCTTCATATAAAGCATCTGTATAATCATTCAATATACGATGATCCAGATGACGGATATCCAATGTAAATGTAGTTTCGCCTGCAATCACATTTGGTACATTTGGTGAAACATGTAGACTACCTACTGTAGCTACCAGAGGATCACCCCACTCCAGTGCCGAACGTTTCACATGACTAATCATTAATGCTGCTCCTGCCAAAGTATCTCTACGCCACTGCATGGGTGTTGTTCCTGCATGATTGCTTTCACCGAGTACCTTCACTTCGATCCGGCGTTGTCCTACAATGCCTGTCACCACACCGATCTGATGGTCTGTCCGCTCCAGTACAAATCCTTGTTCAATATGAAGTTCGATATAAGCAGCAAATTCTCGTTTACACGTTGAATAGTTCGAATCAGTTCCAAATCCGGCTTGTTTCATCGCTTGTTCGAGACTGATCCCTTCCCGATCTTGCACCATAGGAACTTGATCCGCTTGATAAGATCCTGTTATATTACCTGAACCCCAATAGGTTAAAGGAAATCGGCTACCTTCTTCTTCTGCCAGTGATATGACTTCAATCGTTCGTAAAGGCTGTCCATATGTTTCTTTTAAATAAGACAGTGCCAGCACACCGGCTACAACGCCAAGTGCACCATCATATTTTCCTCCAAAAACAACCGTATCGATATGAGAACCCGTTACAATCGGTAATTGTTCAGCTTGTTTTCCTACTAATCGACCGCTTAGATTTCCGACTTGATCGTAAAAGGGTTCTAATCCTTGTGCTTCCATATAAGTAAATAAAGACTGTTGTGCTTCTAACCATGCAGGAGTATAAAGTAAACGTGTGACTCCGCCTTGCTCGTCAGCTCCGAATTGAGCCAGCCACTCTAACATATCGTGTAATTTTGCACTGTAATTTTCGATCATAGGAGCTGCTTGCTTAGCCATGAATCACTCCTCCTGTCTGATAAGCGATAAACTGCCCTACACATGTATCTGTTAATCCTGAAGATTGGTCATAAACAATATGTCCGCGTACAATTGTTTTTTGCACTGTCGAAGAAAAAGAATATCCGATATACGGACTTTGACGATGCTTATCATAAAGATCCTCTTTATCTAACGTATTCGGTTGATTCAGATCAACAAGCACCAGATCAGCATCTAAACCTATTTCAATCTGACCTTTAGACTGTGCCAAGCCTAACCGTTGTGCCGGATTCTTCGACAACATATTCGTTATCGCTGGCAAAGGAATCTGTCGCTGGTGATATCCTTCTTCTAACATTAATAACAATGTGCTTTGTGCTCCCGAAATACCGCCCCATGCTTCAAAAAAATTAGTGGATTGCTTCATTTCTGGAGGACAAGGCGAATGATCCGAAGCAATAATATCAATTAGTCCCAGAGATACAGCATCCCAGAGAGCAGATTGTTCTTCAGCACTCCGTAAAGGTGGAGCACACTTCGCAAGTACACCTTTATTCTCCATATCTTGATCTGTTAACACTAAATAGTGAGGGCACGTCTCTACCGTCACATTCAGCCCTTCTTGCTTAGCGGCTGTAATGATATCAACAGCTTCACGACTACTGATATGCACAAAATGCAAAGCACAACCTGTCTGACGGCTATAATCTAGCGCACGTTGTACAGCGATGACTTCCGCAACAATCGGTCTGGAATCCAGATAATCTCTAACCCCTGTTTTCCCTTTGGCTATCGCTTGATGTGCAAGTGTAGATACCGTCGATTCATCTTCTGCATGTAATGCAAGCACATGACCTAAGCGTGCGATTTCTTTCATCCCTGCTAATAACGTATCATCATCTGCTCTTGTGAAAATCTCTTCCCCTTCGCCGCCCGGTTCTGACATAAATGCTTTGAACCCGACTACACTGCCTACAGATAGCTCTGCTAGTTGCGCTACATTGCCTTCGACCAGACCACCCCAGAGCGCATAATCAACATAAGAATGATGTTCTGCCGCTGTCTTTTTGGTAGCAAGATGTTCTGCATTTACAGTTGGAGGTACTCCATTCAGTGGCATATCGACATAAGTTGTCATTCCACCTGCGGCAAGGGCAGCCGAACCTGTCTGGAATCCTTCCCAGCTACCTAATCCGGGTTCATTAAAATGAACATGAATGTCAACAGTGCCTGGTAAAATATGCAACCCTTCTGCTTGGATAACAGTAATCTCATTTCCATATGTCATAGGAGGAGTGAGCGATTGTATAGTTCCATTTCGAATACCAATATCTAGTTTTGCTACACGATCTGATAATACGACTGTTCCTCCAGCAATAATCAAATCCAGTTCTGGTTGCATGCTCTACACTCCTTTTCACTTCCCATGGGCTAACATCATGTATGCCTCTGCTATCCAGCTTATTTCAAATAGATCAACTTCCGCGATATGTACTATATCCACCGGGAGCGACCAATAAGGGAATATGATAATTTTGCTCGGTATCTACAATATGGAAACGTAAAGGAATCTGTTCCCACAGTAATGTTTCTTCTGTGCTTGTACCGATATTTCGATGATAATCGCCTACATAAAAAATCAATTCGTACACTCCTGCTTGTATATCTTCCCCTGATAACAATGGTTGATCGACACGTCCGTCTGCATTGGTGATTGCGGTAGCCAATAATGCTTGCTTTGCACTATCATAAAGTTCGACTTTAACCCCTTGTGCGGGTATACCTTGTGCCAAATTTAATACATGCGTTGTTATTTTACCGCTCACTCACTCCACCTGCTTTCTGTATAGATTACGCTCCTCTGCCCACATTTGAAGTCTTAATCCTGCTATCGTATGTACTTGTCCAAGAGCAGTTTGAAATTCTTCTGTAGCTGATCTACCGGTTCGTTGACGCATGGATTCTAGAATTTGATCTGTACTTTTTCCTTTGACAGCTAGAATAAATGGAAATTGATATTGGTCGGTATAATTGCGATTGAGTTCAGCTAGCTGTTCAAATTGTTCTGCTGATAGTCCAGTCAATCCCGCTCCTGCTTGTTCCGATTGTGAATGTTCACTCATTTCTATTTTGGTTCCCAGATCTGGATGCTGTCTTAATAACGTTAACTGTGTTTCTTGACTGGATTCAGCCACTATATTTTTCATGGTATTTAACATGTCTTGTAAAGTATTGAACGGTTGATGCTCCCATGCTTGCTCTGTAATCCAAGCAGAATGTTCATATAATCCGCCAAATTGCTGTAAAAATTCTTCTTTTGACCATAACTGCCATGGTTTCTGTGTCATTTCCATTATTATTCCTCTTTTCGTTCGTTCTTTTTTATCATTTTACGTAAGGTTATTGAACATATCAACTAAACACCTATAAATTTGTTATATAACATAACATTGAAGTGGTGTTTTGTGAATAATATAAAAAACCCTTAACAGAAGGCAAGGGTTCATCTACATATAATCAGCAAACCTAGATATAATCAGCAAACAGAAAAAGTCTATTCTTTACGTATAGCAACCAGATAGCCATCCAAAGAAATCGGTAACCTTTATCCAATACTACCCTAATCTGCTATCGGCTAAGACTGCTGTTTATCTTTCAAAAATTTGCGGAACGTAAATACCATTTTAAGCTTGAGTAGATCGTTTGTTTTTTTGAAATCCATCTGCAATAATCCACCAATCTTATCCATTCGATACGTTACTGTATTGCGATGCACATACAACTGCTTAGCCGCTTCATTAATCAATCCATCATTTTCAACAAAAGCTTCAAGGGTATTCATAAGTACCTGATTGGGATCGCTATCTTTGATCAGTAACGGTTCCAGTATCTTATGACAATACGTCTCCATAATATTCTCCGGTACATGTTGAAATACATACGCAAATTCCAATGTCTGAAATTGTAAAGCAATATGCGTCATTCCAAATCGCTTCGCTAACTTGCGTGTCTCCAATGTTTCCTGATACGCTTCACGTAATGAACTGGGTTCCGTCTTAATCTTACTGATCCAAAAGCGCGGACTACCTCCATCATGACTAAGTGATTCCATATCTTCAAACCGATTCATCAAAAACGTAGACAACTCTTCACCATAATCACGCTCGGATGGACAAGCATAGATCGACAATATACCTTCTTCAATCCGAAAATGCTGAGAAGGAAATAACTGCATGAGCGGATTATATTGTAACTCTTGATGAATCTGTGCAAGACGCTTTTCAGAAGAAAAAGCTTGAGGTTCAAGGGTCGTTAATACACATTGATAAGGACCTGTGAATAACTGAACACCTAATCGTCCTGTACCCTCGGTAAGATCATCCAGAGACATTCGCTTGGATAGATATTGTGTAATCAGTGTACGCATCTTATCTTGCACACCTGGATTCACATGTTCACGGTAAGTAGTATCCATATGGAAGGCTAACACTTCTGCCGCTTGCTGAAATAACTCCTCTTCTTCTTTCAGGAGCATCGAGCTATCTGTGAAAACAAGCAAAAATCCATATTGCTCACTACGCTTCATAATCGGTACACGGTAACAGCTACCAAGGTTCCATTTCACACGGGTAGGTGACATTTTCCACGGCCATCCTTGCAGTACATTGTCTCCGCCTTCGCCACCATTATAGAGAATATGTCCGCGGGAGCCAATAATCGCAATCGGATATTTCAAAATATCTTCCAGTACAGCAAAAACATTTCCCTGTTGATCCTGATTAAGCGCAAACTGCATAAGACGCTTTTGCTTATGTAAAACCGATTGCAACAGTTTGGTACTCCGTTCATGTTCCGCTTGAAAAAGAGCATTCATCTGATCGGAAAAGGTAAATTGAAAAGGAAGCTCAAGCAGTGGAAATTGTAAACGATCGGCTTCATCAATGATCGCTTGTGGAATCACTTCCCAGAATCGTCCTAACTTGACTCCTAGACCTGCACAACCACGCTCATTCAATTTACGCATCAGCTTGATCGCTTCTTCTTCACTGTCTTTCATAATAAAAGCAGTTGTAAATAACATTTCTCCACTTTTGATCCAGTCGGCGATATCTGGCGCGTCCATAACATTCACTGACTTCATCAGTCGTGATGTTCCCCGGGCACCCGCAACAAGGCGCGCTTCAGATAGAGGGTACACTGCGAGCGCTTCTTGAACCGTTAATTGCATACGAGTACCTCCTATTCCGCTAACATCTCTACGAAATTCCAAATAATATTGTGATGTATTATAACATACAAATCATTTGCATTAGTATAACGATTATTTATACCTTTTCTCTTATGACTCGATCTAAACAAAAAATACACCCTTCTATCCACTATAACTTCGATCTGCATAGGGCAAGATCTAGGTTAATAAGGACAAAAGAGTGTATTCAGATACAATAATCTTCTATTGCGTGAAATAAATCAAACGATAGTAGTTCAGTTCAAGATTATATGATAATCCTTATTACGATTTTAACGACTGTAATTACTCATCGTCTTCTTCAACATCATAACGACAGATATAGCGTTCTGAAGCTGCATTCAATTCACCATTGCCAATAACAGTAAATCCAATATTGCGGTAAAATTCTGCACCTTCATCATCAGCTTCAGCCAATAGAACAGCAGGCTCTGCTGTTTCTAATAATTCTAGTAAAATGCCACGTCCATAGCCTTTACCACGTTCGGCTGGTGTAATCGCTAAATGACGTACACGCAATGTGTATGGTGCTTCGCCTTCTTCTGCGCAACCAATAACACCGATCCATTCGCCTTCTTCTTGGTATCCGTATAAATGCATATGATCCTGTGTACTATATTGGTGTATCACTGCTTCCAACACTTGAGGATCAGGAAACACTGCATACGATAATAATTCCTGTAATTGAGGTTGTTCTAATCTTCCATCGATCCGTTCTAACACACTGTATTCCTCCTGTACGGTTTGCTTGACTACTTCTCTATTTTACATGATGTGTCAAACCGCTACACGATTTCATTTCATATCCTTATATATCTGTATCTTTTCCGACTTGTTCTAACACTTCAGGGTGAGGTTGTGGATCTTCTTTACAAGCAGCAAATGTGATCCAATTACCTTGAAGTTCGATTTCTTTATTGTCTTTCGTTTCTTCGATCGCTTGTGCTACCGCTTTGCGCTCGATAATATTCCAACCTTCATAATATTGATGTAATAGACTTACCAATTGCTCTGTGGTCAAATTCAATTCAATATTACCTTCTTCTGCTCCTCCTGTCTGTTGATCGACCTGTTGGACGGAAGAAGTCATCGAAATCAGATGAATACCACCTGTACGAGTACCTGCTTGCATATTCGCAATCACTTTTTGCAAAGATTCTTCAGAAGATACATGTTCTAAGCATCCGGTAGCGATCATATAATCGTATTCTTCTTTGGCAATCTCGTAACTTTCCACATCACTGGTCACCGCTTCAATTCGATCAGCCACTTTATATTCTTCTGCATATTTTTTCAATTGATCTATCGCAGAATCTAACAAATCGACTCCAACGACCACACCGCCTTGAGTGAGTTGTTGCGCTACTGGAATCGTATGTCTACCTACACCACAAGCCATATCAAGCACTTTAGGAGCCGGTGTATATTTTTGCAGTCGCTCTAATAACTCCATTACAATCGGTGTAGGCCCTGCCATCCATGTACCCGGTTCAAATAATTTATTTTCTTCGTAAAACTTTTCGTGGTAATCTGACTCTGATTCTCTAGCTGTATCAAATGTTGCGCACATCCATATCGCCCCTTATTTCGAATTTGTATATATACCATTACCCAATTATTTATCCTTTCTAAAGGAAGCATTCAATTTATTTGTATAGACATATATGTAAAAGAAAAACCTCCAATCAAAACAAAAAACGGAACCTGCTTTGTGCAGACTCCGTACTATCGTTTTTATTTGATTAGATGTTCTAGTTCCCGACATGCTTTCTCATAAGCAGGTACCAGTAACTGTACAAGCTCCTGAACACCTCGCAAGTCGTTTTCTTTAGCAAGACTTTCAATCTCATGCAGTAATTGTGCCATATATTGAATACCTATACTCAAGCTACCTGATTTCAGTTCGTGTGCTGCTTCAGACAGTGCAGTTGCATCTTTACGAAGCACTAACTTTTGTAATCGTTCTAGCTTGTTAGGTGTCTCACTTTTGTACATTTCGATCAGTGTCCGTAATATCTCTGGATCTCCATCATCATTGAGATCTAATATTTCCTGAATAACACTCATATCTAATGCTTTTTCATGAACAATATCAGGCAGCCATTTACGCATCATTATCGTTAAACTTTCCAGATTAACAGGCTTTGTCAAAATATCATTCATACCTGCATCCAAGCATTTCTGACGATCTTCCTGACTTGTATTTCCTGTTAACGCAATGATAGGTACAGGAGAACGCATTTCTGCTGTTTCCAACTCACGTATCTTATGAGTGGCTTGCAGACCATCCATAATAGGCATACGATTATCCATTAAGATCAGATGATACGTATGACCCAAATACTTGGATATCGCTTCTTGTCCATTACTCACTGTATGCACCTGTTCCATACCCATTTTTTTCAACTGCAATTGAATAACCTGACGATTGATCGGATTGTCTTCTACAATTAATATCGATTTATCTGTCTGCTTGTGATGCAGACTTGAAGGCAATTTCAGATGTTCGCTTTGTTGACCACCCAAATGATTAGAGATCAATTCTGGAGTATCCGAAGAAGTTTGAACTTTTTTGAGCGGAATATCGAACCAAAAAGTTGATCCCTTATTTTCTTCACTTTTCAAATCAATCGTTCCTTCCATCAGCTCTACAAATGACTTGCATATGGAGAGCCCCAGCCCTGTTCCTTCTACATTATTTTTTCCAGGTTGATCGGCTTGTGCATAAGGCTGAAACATATTTTTTTGATTCTCTTCTGAAATGCCGATTCCGGTGTCTGTAACTTCAATGTGAAGAATCTGTGAATTTGCACTATTGTGTTTGAGTTGTATACTCACTTCGATGGTTCCTTGATTAGTAAATTTATTAGCGTTACTCAGTAGATTAAGCAAAATTTGTCTTATTCTACCTCCATCACCGATCAATTCATTTTCTACTCGATAATCGATAAAAGCAGAAATGATGTTTTGATTTTTTTGCGCTTTCGGCTGGCTTAGTCGAATAATATGATCCAATAACAATCGTAGATCAATCGGCTCTTCTTGCAGTCTCATTTTGCCTGCTTCCATTTTGGAAAGATCAAGCATATTGTTAATCATACTGAGCAGTAACTCAGCGGATTCTTGAATCAACATCACCGATTGTTTTTGCTCATCCGATAATTCAGAAGTCATCAAAATTTCTGACATTCCGATCATTCCATTCATCGGTGTGCGTATCTCATGAGTCATGATTGCCAAAAAACGAGAGCGAGCTTGATTCGCATGAATCGCTTCTTCTTTGGCTGCATTTAATTCAGCATTGGTCTTGGCTAGTTGACGTTGTAACGTAACCATTTCATTATTCATTGCCGAAAATTCAGACAGAATTTGTTCTTCTTGATATTTGCTTTTGATCATCTTATGGGAAAGATCTTCGATCGTTTTACGCAAAATCGTGATTTCTTGTTCAGCATTCGTCATTGCGTTCATCTTCCCTTCTAAAGGCTATTTAACCTTTTACCGAGGGCTGGCTGCCTGATTGGTTCAGGGCTACTAAGCTTGTCGCTACTTCAACAGCTTTATTTGCATCAGGTGCAAAACCATCTGCCCCAACTCGCTTCCACAGTTCCCTGTCAATATTAAACGGCAATCCGCCGACAATGATTTTGACATGTCTGGTTGATTCTTCAGCGCGAATTTTTTCGATCAAGTCTTGCACTAAATGAACGTGAAAGGTCATTGTTGCAGAGATAGCGATAATATCCGCTTGATGTTGCACTATCGATTGTAAAAGACTGTGATCTGGAACATTAGCACCTAGATAGTAAGTATCCCAGCCTTCCATTTCAAAAAAATCAGCCAACATGCGAATTCCGATCTCATGTTGTTCTTCTCCTACACAAGCCGCAACCAGGCGATATCGCTCTTGTCCCGCACTGATCCAATAAGGATACAGACGTGAAATAATGCTTTGAGTCGCAGCTGTGCAGAAATGTTCTTGTGCAATATTGATTTGGCTAGTCTGCCATAATCGACCGATCTCATATTGTACAGTCTGGAATATATGAATGTATATGTCTTTGATAGGAGTATCGTTTTCAAGAAGGTGTACGATCAGCGTGTAGGCTTCTTTGCGTTCTGTACGTAGTAAGCAATCTAAATATTGCTTAGCTTCTTTTCCTAATAACGAGGTTTCCACAATATACGATGATTGAAATTCAGTTGTTTGAACATGCTGTATACCCATATCCAAATAGTCAATCACATTGGACTTATGGGGATGATCAAAACTTTTTTGGAGCGCTTTTTTGATGGCATTCAAGTTCACTAATAAATCTTGTTCGGATACTCGATATCCATTTAAAAGCACTTTAAGCCATGAAATATAATTCATAAACAAACTTGGACTCTTCATCAATACACTTTCAGCTAAATAACTAAGGGTATATAAAGAATCTTGTTTGGTTCGTATTCTGCCGTTCGGTCCGAATCGTTGTATCAAATCAGGTTGCTGACGATATTGCATCTGTGTGACCTTTTCTGCAAATCGATTCGCTTCTGAGATTAACTGTTGTCCTGCTGTACCTTCTTGTTGTAGTGCCATGCGTGTGACCTCCCTGTCATAAAGACCTTACGAGGATCAATTCGCCTGCACAGATCGTAAGATGTATTTACAACTGCTGTTTATTATTCAGCTTATTGTCATATCCAGAATGTATACCTTGGTGAAATTTTCCCATAGATTGATGAATTAAGCAAGTTCTATAGGTTGCATTTTATACATAAAGCCCACTTTTAAGCCTTAGATAAATGTAAAAAAACAGAAAAAGCTGTCAAAAATCAACAGCTTTCGTTTTTTAAACGTATTTGTATAGTTGTAGAATATGAATCCGTTTGCAGTTCAGCTACCATTTCCCATTGAATACCTATTCGTTCCTCTAGCATATCCTTCTGATCTGAAGTCAATCTCAATCCAGACAACCTATTTTCATGTTGGCTATAATCTTTATGCTCTTGTAATTGAAAGCGCAATTTGAGTAATCGTTTCACTCCACCAATATGAATAAATTTGAAGCGATATCCTTCAATCATCGCTCGTTCCCACGGATCGTTCATTTCAGTAGCGATATGTAGGCGATCCAGCATATCCATATTAGGATCATCTACTTTGGATACAATGGTTGCAAAGTCTTTGTGATGAATAAAATCGAGCAGTTGAGCAGCAGGTATTCCACTGCTCAAACAGTTCTCAATCCACAGACCTACTGGTAATGACAACTTCACTTTTTCCAGAAATGGTTCTTTCATGGATTCACCTCTATTGGGAAATGAATATGTTGCTTCACCCAGTCGTTGACATGGCTCAGTAGATCAACACGATAGCTAGGCTTTCCGCTTTTTAACACTGTATGATTTGAATCAGGATAACGTACCATTTTGGTTTGTTTTCCTTGCCGTTTTAGAGCGGTATACAGTTGTTCACTCTGTTCGATAGGGCAACGCATATCTTGTTCACCATGAATAATAAGCAGTGGTGTATTGATATGCTGTACATGAGCAAGAGGAGATTGCGACCATAACTGATCAAAGTCTTCCCATGGATTCCCACCTACGATCCCTTCTGTATACGAAATACCAATATCACTAATTCCATAAAAGGATATCCAATTGGAAATACAGCGCTGTGTGACAGCCACACGAAAACGATGATCATGAGCAATAATCCAATTGACCATTAATCCTCCATAACTACCACCGCATATCCCTAATCGCTGTTCATCTAATTGAGGATGATGCTGTAATACATGATTAACAGCTTCGATAAGATCACGATAATCACCACCACCGAAATCTTGACGACATGCTTGTGCAAAATGTTGACCGTATCCAAAGCTACCACGCGGATTAAGCATTAACACTGCATACCCTTGCGATACTAATGTCTGCATCTCATGGCTATACACATCAGAGATCATAGCATGAGGCCCTCCATGAATCTGTAAAATCAGTGGTATGTTATCGCTATTGTCTGTAACTTGTACAGGTTTCATCAACCATCCTTGAATCTTAATTCCGTCTTCATGGGTGTACCAAAATGATTCTGGAATAGAGACTTCATGTTGAGATAACCACAGATCTGCTGTATGTGTTAAGCGATAGGGATCACTTGATAGATGATGAGCTACTGGATCAACTGGTAATTCTACCAATTCATAAGGATGATTAGCATCTGCTATCAATGCAACAAATCGATCTCCTTGTGGAGCAACTACCAGCTGATGAATATCTTTTCCACCTGTGGTGATTGCAGTACATGTTCCTTGATTAGTGATTCGGTAAATATCTACACTTCCTTGATAGGTTCCTAGTACATAGACAGATTGTCCATCTATATCGTAGATCGGTCCTGGAATAGCCGCAGCTGACTTCATATCATTCAGTATAAAATTACCGAATTGAATATCAGAGTATGGAGTGAGCGAGTCTATCTGCCCGGTTGAACGATCCACACGGTACACTTGATTCTGAGTTCCACTTCCATATTCTCGATTATTAGCAATACATGTCCATGACTGTCCATCCGGTGCATACGCAAATTGACTGATAGTAAGGTCATGTCTGGTTTGTAATTCGGTCTGCTCAGAAGCCATATTTAAAGTATACAAATCATTATAAAAAACTAGATCCATATCGCTATATATAATAGAAGGTTTTTTTTGAGCAAGGTAACTAATTTCGGTTCCATCCGGTGACCAGACAGGATAAGAAGCATCAAATTCACCGCTTGTTAATTGCTTTATTTGACGATGTTGTAATTCTAATAAAAATAAATGTTGGTACGTTCCATTCCATAATCCAGAACCTTCTGCTTTGGGCGTCGTTCGCTCTACAATATGTCCACGATCAGGTAAATGAGCTTGCTTTTCATATTCACCTATTACTCGGCTAGTCATAATTATAGAACGTCCATCTGGTGACCAGCGGAAGAATCCAATACCACGTTCCAGCTTACTATATGGAGTCATAGATCCAGAAGTATAATCCAGTATCCACAATTGAGGTTTTTTATCGGTTTTACGAATAAAAGCTAGATATCGTCCATCTGGTGACCAGCTAGGCGCTGTATCATAATCGCCATCAGTGATCCTTTTGGTGTGTTTACGATCTGCTGAAATATAATAAATATGCGTTTTGTACTGATTATGTTCACGATCAATGATTTTATGCATATAAGCTATAGATCCATCTGGATGAATAGAAGGATCGCTTACCCATTGATAATCGTACAAATCTTCTGGTTGTATCGCCTTTTTACTCATCACCCTAGTCTCCTTCACTTATCACGTTCTTATCTATACTTCATAATTGTTATAGGGATCGTTATATTGATATTGGCAAGGGTCTTTACGATTGATCATTTGTAATTCGAGGATCTAATTTATCCCGCAACCAATCTCCAAGAAAGATAACTCCCAATACTGTAAATGTAATCGCCAATCCTGGAAAAGTAGCGACCCACCAACTGGTTGCAATATACTGTCTGCCATCACTCAGCATTCCACCCCATGATACATCTGGTGGCTTAATCCCTAATCCGAGAAAGCTTAGCGACGCTTCCATTAGAATCGTTGTCGCTACATTCATACTGGAAATAACGATCAACGATGACATCACATTTGGTAAAATATGATGGAAAATTAAGCGACCTTGCCCTGCGCCTGCCGATTGTGCCGCTTTGACAAAATCACGTTCTTTAAGACTTAATACTTCACTACGAATGACTCTTGCATACGATACCCAGTTGGTTAATCCAATCACGATAATTAAAGTGATCAATCCCGGCTGAGTCACAGCTAATACAACCAATGCTAATAATATCGAAGGAATCGCTAGAAAAGAATCTGCAACCCGCATAATAATGGCATTAATCCATTTCCCATAATATCCAGATAATAATCCCAGTACAGCTCCGATCATGCCGGACACCAATACTGCTCCTACACCAACAATTAAGGATACCCGAGCTCCATATACAATTCGGCTCCAGATATCACGACCTAGATTATCTGTGCCTAACCAGTAAGTCGACTCGCCTCCATCTAACCATACCGGTGGCTTGAGTCGTTTTAAAGGAGCAACCGAAGCTGGATCATGACTCGCTAACCACGGTGCAAATAAAGCACATAATACAACCGCTACAATAATCAGCAACCCCAATGTGCCGGTTTTACTTTTTAATAACTGACGGATCATTCCTTGATCAGGCATGTCTACCCCATCCTTTCTGCCGATTGGTTCCTGATCAACTGTATCTAATACGAGGATCAAGCAGGCGATACGAAATATCAGTCAATAGATTTCCTATAATGACAATCAATGCGATCACAAATACAGAAGCCTGTACAATCGCCATATCATGCGTGTTTACTGCTGTTACTAACAATTGCCCTAGTCCTGGCCAAGCAAATACGGTTTCAGTAATCAATGTGCCACCGATCAGACTGGTAAATTGCAATCCTACAATCGTGACAACAGGAATTAAGCCATTACGAAAAGCATGCTTCATAATAATAATAAATGGACGTAACCCTTTACTCTTCGCAGTCAAAATATAATCCTGATTCAGAATTTCAAGCATACTGGAACGCACCAAGCGGGTCATCTGTGCACCAATTCCAATCCCCAGAGTAAAAGCAGGCAATAACAAATGCTCTATTCCTCCTCTACCGGAGACAGGTAAAGCACCTAACATTACTGAAAAGAATAAAATCAGCATAATCCCCATCCAAAAGTTAGGCATTGCTTTGCCAATCACAGAAATACCTGATATCAATAAGTCGGTAAATGTATTACGCTTGACCGCAGACAAAATACCGAGTGGAATCGCCATAATAATCGCAAAAATCATCGCTGCTACCGCCAACTCAAAGCTAGCGGGTAATCGTTCTAAAACCAGTGGTAAAGCAGATTCTCCATAACGAAAAGAAGTTCCAAAATCTCCTTGCAATGCGCTTCCTAGAAATGTGATGTATTGCTTATACAGTGGTTGATCCAATCCGAGTGCCTCTGTAAGCACAGCGCGATCTTCTGCTGTAGCCGTTTCAGGTAACATTAACGCTACAGGATCACCGGTCACCCGCACTAAAATAAATACAATTAACGATACCAGTAGCAATACCGGAATCACCTGAAGCAGTGACTTTATAATATAGCCTTTCAATCCAATCACCTCCGTACCTCGTATATACTGAACTTTTGCCGATTTTTATAACAAAAAGCAGGGAAGACATATGGCTATCCCTGCTTTAATTTGTTTATCCATTCACAGGTGTAATATCATCTGCATAGAACATTTCATCACTTCTTGGCGTAAATTTCACACGGTTATCTGCTCCATAAATTCCTTCCATTTGGAACAAATACACTGCTGGGCGATCTTCTGCCAAAATCTGTTGTACCTCTTGATATTGTTTTTCACGTGATGCTGGATCCATATTTACAAGCGCATCTTGTAATAACTTTTCAACTTTAGGATTGTTATAATCCGTTTCCCCTGCTGCTTCTGTTTTGAGATAACGATTATAGTTATTGGATGCGTCAAATAATGAATTACCTATGCCGATCATAAAAATTTCTTTGAATGATTTGGAACTGTATCGTTCACTAAAAGCACTTGGTTCTAGCACTTCCAGATTTGCTTTAAATCCTGCTTCATTCAGCATAGCCGCTACCACTTCAGCATATTCTTTGTATTGAGAAGAGACCGTCATATTCAGTTCTGCTCCTGTATGACCGGATTCTTGTAATAATTGCTTCGCTTTGGCTGGATCGTATAATGTCTGTTTGTATAGCGAAGGATCTGCTCCAAAGTTACCCGGTGTAACAGATGTACGAGTCACAATCCCTGCTCCGCCTGCAATACTGTCTACAATCCCTTGCTTGTCAATCACCAAGTCAATTGCTTCACGTACTTTCGGATCAGCTGTGACTCTACCCTCTGTTTCACGCAAAATTAATTGAAGTACACGTTGGATTGGAGCTTTAACGATTTGTTTGCCTTCTTCGCTCTGAATACGTTCTACATCGGTAGAAGGAATACCTGAAGCAATATCAATGCCTCCTGCTAACAATTCAGATACACGGGTAGAAGCTTCAGGGATTGAGCGGAACACAACCGTATCCCATTTAGGTGCTTCTCCAAAATACTTATCATTTTTGACCAGTTCTACACGGTCATCTTTTGTCCATTTGCTGAACTTGTAAGGACCTGTCCCGACTGGACTTTTAAGAAAAGCATCGATTCCTTTTTCTTTGATATATTTTGAAGGTAGAATGCCTGCTCCCATTTTGGACAAACGATTTAATAATAGTGGATCAGGACCATCTGTGATCATATCAACGGTGTAATCATCGACTACTTTTACTTCTTTAATAGATTTGAAATACGAGTTTTGTTTGAGCGCACTATCTTTGGCTACACGATCAATCGTGTATTTCACATCTGCGGCTGTGAACGGATCACCATTATGGAAAGTAACGCCTTCACGTAGCTTGAATCTCCATGTTGTATCGTTTACTTGTTCCCATGAAGTAGCCAGCACAGGCACTTTCTTTTGTTCATTATCATTTTTGACTAAATAATCGAACATGTTGACCAGTACAGCTTCACTAGAGGTATTGTTATTGTTATGTGGATCAAAGCTTTCAATATCAGTCGCATTCCCGATCGTTAATGTTTTGCTATTCGTAGCTGAATCTGTAGATGATTCTTTGCTACTAACACACCCTGCTAATACAATCGCGACCACTAACAATAATAATCCACTGGTTATCCATGATTTTGTTTTCATTTTCTCCACTCCACCCTTTTAAATCGTACTTTTTTTATTGATGCGTGTGACGGATCGGTTGATCCAAATAATGTAATGCCATAGCAGACAACATCGCTACACCATAAGGAAGTGCAGATTCATCAAGATCGAACATGGGATGATGCAATGGATATGAAGTCTCAGGTTGTCCATTACTTGTCCCTAAACGGAAAAACACAGCAGGTACTTGTTCAGCATAAAAAGCAAAGTCTTCGCCACCTGTAGAAGGTCGAGTATATTGCCACTCCGGCCCTTCTGCCATCAGATCGCAAGTAGCAGTCAAAAAATCAACCATTTGATTATCATTTTTGACGACAGGATAATTCATGTGGTAATCGAGTTCGTAATCAGCTCCAAAGGAACCTACAATCCCTTCAATAACCTGCTTAATCTTCGTAGGCATTTGCTGACGGATATCCGCAGATAATGTGCGTACTGTGCCTACCATTTCAACTTCAGAAGCAATCGAAGCTGCCATTGTTCCTCCTCGAATCTGTCCGATACTGACAACAGCTGTTTCTAATGGATCGATCATTCGACTGGTAACATGTTGCAGGGCAGAAATGACTTGCGCTGATACGGCTATCGCATCAATACCTTCATGCGGACGTGCTCCATGTCCTCCTTTACCAATAATACGAAGTGTGAAAAAGTCAGCTGAAGCAAAAGCGACTCCTTTACAAACAGATACTTCACCGATCTGCAAACTCGGATAAACATGTAAGCCTGTCATTGCATCCACATGCGGATGCTCCAGTACCCCATCTTTGATCATGGCATCGGCTCCGGCTAGCCCTTCTTCCGCCGGTTGAAAAACGAATTTGATATTACCGGATATCGGTCTACCCAGACTACTTAGTAATTGAGCTGCACCCATTAAAATGGTTGTATGTGCATCATGACCGCACAGATGAGCTTTACCGGCGGTTTGCGAAGCATAGCTCGTATCTTTGGCATCTTGTATCGGTAAAGCATCCATATCTGCTCGAAGTGCAATTGTTGGTCCGGGTTCTATACCACGCAACAGTCCGACAACACCTGTTTTGCCTATACCCGTCTGCACTTCAAGCCCTAGACTTTGTAAATGCTCTGCTGCAATCGCTGAGGTTCGAACTTCCTCATAACCAATCTCAGGATGTCTATGTAGATCACGTCGCCATGTAGTTAATTTTTCTTGCATAGACTGCGCAGCAGGTAATAACTGCGACAGTCTCACTTGTATCCCTTGCGGATCAGAATGATTCATAAGGATTCACTCTCCTTTTCTTGAGTTCGGATATCATGATCAAATACTCGATGATAGATCGAAGAGGCAGACTGTTCAATATGTTGACGCATCAATATTCGAGAGCGTTCACCATCATGTGCACGCAGTACATCTAACAATTCGAAATGGCTATCTGAATTGCGTACCCGTACTTCTTGACTATAAGGCATAAGATCAAGTGCAGGATTGATCTTGGTACGAATCTCTCGTACTGCTTTTTCAAAATAAGCATTATCAGATGCTTTGGCAATCATCAGGTGAAACTTCACATCCAGCGCACGAAATAACTCGCGTGAACAATCTTGTTCAATACTCATCTCTAGATACTGCTGTAGTTGATGTAACTGTTCGACTTGAATATGCTGTGCAGCTAGAAAAGCAGCTTCTGGTTCAATAATCAGACGGTATTCAAATACTTTGCTCCATGACTCCCAATTACTCGCAATCTGTTCACGGTGACGATGATGAGAATTGAGCGTTAAAGGTAAAACAAAGGTTCCTCCTTTAGCCCCGACACGCTTTTCAATCAATCCCTCTTCTTCTAATCGAGAAAGAGCTTCACGTACCGCTAATCGGCTAGCATTGAACATAACCGCCATATCTCGTTCATTGGGAAGTTGTTCTTCAGGTAGTAATTCTTTTAAAATAATCGATTCTTCTAATTGGTCGAAAATAAAATCACTAACTTTTTTAGGAGAAACTTTCTCAAATTGTTGTGGAAAATAAGTTCGCATGTCTTCCTCCTGATTTAAAAAGTAATGAGGATATAGTGTTAATTGTTCTAATTGAATGGTATAAGGTACGAACTTTAGACCATTTAATAAGGCGACAAAAAGTGACTTTTATTTAATATACTCTCTGTTGGAACAGAGGTCAACGATTATTCATACCAAAACGATAGGTTTTATCAATTTCAAATAAAAAAGCCTAATCAGTGGTATAATCACTGATTAGACTTCTTTGTTCGCGGCAGCATATCCTAGCTTTTTGAGTAATGGAATAATATCTAATTTCTCATCATGATTTAACCCTTGTGTAGCTTTGATAATAGCTTGTTTGTGACCTGTAAAAATGCTCTCAAAAAATTGATTGCCTTCTTCAGTTAGCTCTGCAAAAATAACACGACGGTCATTATCACAAGCACGACGGCATAACATATTTTTCTTTTCTAACTTGTCGACCACATACGTGATATTCCCGCTAGAAATCAGTACTTTTTGCCCTATTTTCTGCAATGGCTGTGGATTCTCGCTGTGATACAAAAAGTCCAATACACCAAACTCAGTTGGGTTCAGACCATAACTTTGAATATCATCATTCACCTGATTCATTACAGCCTGATAAGCACGTGACAATATAATTAACAAATGAAGAGATTCTTTTTCTTCATCATTTTCCATATCTGGATTCGGTTGAATCGACGAGTGTTTCATCTATGAAACCTCCTAACTATCATAATCGTTATATTCTAAACATATAGCGCCTGCGATGTTTTTCATTTAAATTCAGAAAAATATACGCAGACGCTTTATGATTTTATTTCAATAAAATACGTTTAAATTAGAAGCTTTGTGCAACTGTTGCTGCATTTTGAAGACCATCAGCAACGATTTGTTGTGAACGATCCGGGAATGCGTTGTGACCTTCGATGATGAATTTCTCAACATCTGTAATACCCCAGAAGCCAAGCAATGTTTGTACATAACGTACAGCCAATTCGATATCAGCGCCAGGACCTTCAGAATATACGCCACCACTAGCGTGTAACAACATTACTTTTTTACCACCAGCAAGTCCTACAGGACCTTCAGCAGTATATTTGAACGTTTTGCCAGCTTGAGACAAGTAGTCGAAGTAGCTATGCAATACAGCAGGAACAGCAAAGTTCCACAATGGGAATGCAATAACCACTTTATCAGCACCCAAAAATTGAGTTAAGTATTTGTTTACACGGTCAACAGCCGCTTGCTCTTCAGCAGATACTTCCATACCTTGAGAAGCTTTGAAGTTAGCACCTAGAACAAATGCATCATAGTAAGGAATATTTTCAGCAAATAAATCAAGTTCTACCACTTCGTCTTGTGGATGAGAAGTTTTGTAGCTGTTTAGGAATGCTTCGTATAGTTGTACGCTGACTGCTTGATCAGCAGGACGGTTATTCGCTTTAACAAAAAGAACTTTAGACATGGATGAAATCTCTCCTTTTATTTGGATACTGTAATAGTATCAATTCATAAATCTTAATTTAAAGATAATATATAAATACACTTTTGTCAACTATAAATTATATAGTGTACTGATAGCAGTTAAACTAAAAGCAACCATCTGATCACTTCCTCTATCAGACAGTTTCTTTTAGTTTTTAGCTTGCTTTATTATATTTATGAACGACGAGCAGGTGCACGTAATACTTCGATAACGCCACTTTCATAAGCAACAACAACTGCACTAGCCATATTAATAAATAATCCATTATCTACAACACCTGGAATATTATTCAACTGATGATGTAATCGTGCTGCATCCTCAATCACATTGAAATGACAATCTACTGTATAGTTGCCATTGTCTGTTTTGAACACATCGCCATCTTTCGTTTGACGCAATACAGGTTTGCATCCAAAGCTAGCTAATTTCTCAATCGTCCACTCATGAGCAAAAGTAACCACTTCTACAGGCAAAGGAAAAGCGCCCAGTTTCTGTACCACTTTATTTTCACCTGTAATGATCATCACTTGACGACTTCGAGCGGCTACGATTTTTTCACGTAACAATGCGCCTCCGCCCCCTTTAATGAGATTAAGATTAGGATCGACCTCATCTGCACCATCAATTGTAAGATCAATTTCTCCTACTTCAGCAAAAGGAATGATGGGTATAGACCACTCCCGTGCTAGATTTTCTGATTGAACAGAGGTTGCTACTGCACGTATATGTAGTCCTTGCTTCACACGTTCACCAATTTTTTCAATAGCATAAGCCGCTGTAGAACCTGTACCTAGACCAACCATCATCCCTTCTTCTACCCAATCCACTGCTTTCTCCGCCGCTAACTTTTTGATATTCATGACCTGTTCACTCCATTATTTAGTCTAATAATTTATTGGATACGATGTTATGGATATGAAATAACAGAATGAGTCTCATCCATAGATTTCATGTAACATTTGCACTATACTGAATACGGGTGAATATTCTCAGCATCATACTATACACATTCACAAATTAAAAGGAGCTTACTATTATGCGAACCGAAAATCAGATCAAATCCAAACTCAACGAATTGACATTGCAGAAAAGAAATATCCAGACACGCCTTGAGGGTCTAACGCCTGAAACTGCTTCTTATACCTCGCTCAATGAACAACTTGCTCGTATCGAAGATATGTCCAATATGCTTGAATGGGTACTTAATGAACCGCTAGGAAAATATCATGCGTAATCATCTTATATCCTATTTTATCTGAATGTATTCAGAATTACAAAAGCAATTCCTCTCTAATTTCTATCCTTCTTATTGCAAAAAATGACAAAAACTATATAATTCTAAATATTTTTTAGGTCTTTTGGTTCAATTCTATAGAACTATGTTTATAAAGTTAAAGAAAATTACTAACTACTATAAATTATTGGAATACAAATTCCGACATATAGAAATGAGTGTTACTGTGCCATTTTTTACAGCTTTATGGAAATAAAGCGACAAATTATTCGAAACAAGCCGATTTATGGGTCATACTAAATACCTAATTTGCTTAGTTCTCTATTAGTTGATTTGTTATTTTATTTCTTATTGATTGTTGTCAACAAACAGGCTCACAACAATCCTTATCCATCTACAAAATCTTAGATTGTTGACTACGTTGACCGATAAGCTTTATAGGGAGTCACGCAACCTTAGATTCACCAACCAAAAATAGGAGTGAGAGCATTGAAGAAAATCAGTAGACTATCTTTTTTCGCTAAAAATTTATTAATCTCAGCAGCTAGTATCATACTTATCGGAGTCATCTTGTTGGTAAGCAGTTATTTTACCCAGAAAACGATCTTAATCAATCAACTTCATGGTCAAGTTCAAGCGGTAACCGACACTTTTGCACAAGGTATTACTCTTGCTGATGTTGAAAAACTTGTGGCTGAAAAAAGTTATGAGGGTGCTAAACAAACAGAAATCCGTAGCTACTTAGATAATATCAACAAATATAATCCTAACATTTCTCAAGCTTACATTTTCGGGACGGAATTGGCAGACGGTAATAAAACATCATTGATCGCTGTGCCAACTAAAGTTATGGAAGCTTTAAAACAGGGAAATATCGATATCGGATATTTGTACGAACAACCTACTGAAATCGTAAACGGAATTCAAGAAATGCTCAAAACGAAGCAACCTACTTTTACAAGTTTCTACACCGATGATCTTGGACTATGGACGACTATTTTGTATCCTATTCAAAATGGTGACGGTAAAGTTGTTGCTTACTTTGGAGTAGATGCAGATGCAAGTGCTGTACCAGAAGGTCTGAATCAATTGTTAGTGCGTGGTATTACGATCATGGTACTCTTCCTTATCGTTATCTTCTTACTTCAATTCTTTGTAGTTCGTAGAACACTAGCTCCTCTTCGCGAATTGATTCGTGGAATTGAAGATGTAAGTAAAGGTAATCTAGATATTCATATCAAAACAGGTAAAGATGATCTAGGGATTATCAATCACAAATTTAACCAAATGGTTGAAAAAATGAACAGTGTTATCGTCAATGTACAATCTGCTTCTCAACAAGTTACTGAATCTGCCAAAATGCTAATGGATACTTCATCTGACAATAGTGAGCGTTCATTAACATTGATTAGCAATATTCAAGACATCGCTAATGGTATGAAATATCAAGAAGAAGCTACAGAAGATACAGCTAAAGCAATGGGAGAAATTTCAACCGTTATTCATACGATTGCTAACAACTCTTCCAACGTAGCAGACCAAGCGTATTCAATGGAGCAAAAATCAGTAGAAGGTAATAAAGTCGTTAACCAAGTAACAGAACAAATGACATTGATCTCTCGTTCTGTACATGATACTTCCAAAGCAGTTGAATTGCTTGAAAGTCGTTCACAAGAAATCGGTAATATTCTAGGTATTATTACAGGAATCTCCGGTCAGACTAACTTGCTTGCTTTGAATGCATCGATTGAAGCAGCACGTGTAGGTGAACATGGACGTGGATTTGCAGTGGTTGCTGGAGAAGTTCGTAACCTTGCAGAACAGTCTGCTCAATCTGCGAACCAGATCAGTACTTTAATCACTGAGATTCAAACAGAGATCCAAAATGCAGTAACTGCAATGAAAAAAGGAACAGAAGAAGTGGAATATGGTCTATCTATTGCTGACCAAACTGGCAAACTGTTTGCCGAAATTCAATCTGTAACTAAACAAGTAACCGAGCAAATTCAAGATATTTCTAGTGCTACTCAAGAAATCTCAGCAGGTACAGAAGAAATGACAGCAACTACAGAGAACCTTAAAACAACAGCAAGTGTTGCAGCAGAAAATAGCGCTAAAGTATCTCAGCACGTTGAAGGTCAAAAATCTTCGATTATCTCGACCACAGATGCAGCTAACCAACTTTCAACAATGGCTGAACAACTTCAAGAATTGATCTCTCATTTCCATGTACGCAAAATAGATTAATCTGATTTAGGGAAGAATGCCTTCCACAGAACTTGTGGACGGCATTCACTTTCTATCCTAATATCTTTATTTTAAGAAAATTATATATTTTATTTCATCATTAGATCACATTTAATTCACATATATCGCTTACTCTTTTCTCATATCTACCATTACAGCGATCAACTTCAAAGGAGAGATGTTCTATGTCACTGTCGGAAAATGCCTTTACACCTAACGAATATATTCAATTACCTGCTTTGCAAATTCCACTAGATCAAGCAAGACAACAACAGAAAGATACGTTTGCTGTTTATCGTTTTGACCTAGGTGCCAAAATTGCTTTATACATCGGGACATTAGTCAATCCTATTGAGCGTCAAGCTGTTCTGTTTTCTGCTTACCTTGGATGGCTTTATCGAATCTCGGGGGAACACGAGATTCATGCAGTATCTGGATCAACAACTGGACTTTTCCCTTTTTCTCTTTCTATCGAAGATTATCCTTATTTTCAGTCTTTAGTCGACTATGTTGCTTCACAACTCGATGCAAGCCCAGCTACATCTCCTGTAAAAAGCGAAACGGTTTTTCATTTTGGACAGCAGATTCCTGCACAACCTGGACAAGTCATGAACTGGACATTAGAAGCTCATGCCACCTCACTCTCTATTGCGATTGAATATAACGATTCTTTACTAACAGCAGCAACGATTGAACGCTTTGCGGATTATTATATCCGTTTGTTAGAAGGATTATTAGATAATACAGCACTTGCTATTGGTTCTATTGATATATTAAATGCTCAAGACCACGCGATCTATCAAGAAATGAATAACACTGCTTTCCCTTATCAAGATCAACAAACGTATCATGGCGCTTTTGAAGCTGCTGTAAATAAATATCCTCAACATACTGCTATTTCTTTTCAAGGGACAGAATATACGTATGAAGAGTTGAATCAGCGCGCTAACCAAGTTGCACATTTGTTGTTAAGACAAGGACTGCAACAGGGTGAATTTGTAACGATGTATATTGATCGCAGTCTGGACAGTGTGATCAGCTTACTAGGTATTATGAAAGCTGGCGGTGTCTATGTACCTGTAGATCCTTCTCATCCTGATGAACGCAATCACTATATTGTACAAGATACCCAATCTGCTTTTGTATTGATTCAGCACAAATACAATAATAAAGTTCTTCAACTGACTGAAGGTATTACCACATTACGAGGCATCCTTGATATTGAATATCTGAACTTAACATCTGATCCAGCATTTTTGGTCAATCCGAATATTACTGTATTACCTGATGATCTAGCTTATGTTATTTATACGTCTGGTTCTACAGGTAAGCCTAAAGGTACATTGGTTGCTCATCGTGGCGTAGTCAACTTAGGCGAAATTTTGCAAAGAGAATTTAATGTAACTTCTCAAGATGTGATGACTCAGTTTGCTACTTATAGCTTTGACGGCTCTGTCTGGGAAACAATTGCTGCCCTTTTCCATGGTGCACATTTATTCTTATTAGATGCTGAAGAAAGAGTGTCTATCGAAGAATTTGCAATTGCCATTGAGCGTACACAAACAACAATTGTAACAGCTTTACCTACTGTATTCTTTAATCAGTTATCTGCTTATTTGTCTGACGAAGGTTATGCCAGATTAGCCAGTCTTAAATTGATTGCTGCTGCTGGAGAAGCGTTGTATGGCAAACGTGTACGGACGTTCCAACAGAAAATAGGCAAACCGATTGAAGTGGTCAATGCCTATGGTCCTACTGAATGTACGGTTTGTGCAACTATGCATAAAGTAGATACTACACTTAGTGAAGATGTTGTAAATGTTCCTATTGGACGCCCTATTGATAACTATAAAGTCTATATCATGAACGAATTTCAAATGCTCTCTCCTGTAGGCGTTCCTGGAGAAATTTATATTTCAACTGTAGGTATTGCTCATGGTTATCTGGATCAACCTGAAAAAACAGCCGCAGCCTTTATGCCAGACCCATCCGGTAATGGTGAAAAAATCTATCGTTCGGGTGACTTAGCTAAATTGTTAGCAGATGGTACGATTGAATATGTAGGTAGACGCGATTCTCAGATTAAAATTCGAGGTCATCGTATCGAAATCGGTGAAATTGAAGATAGCCTGAACAAATATCCGAATATGCAAGATGCTGTTGTGGTTCCTAAAGTAGATGAAACCGGTCAAAATATGCTAGTCGCTTACTTTACAACGATTGATGGTACAGCATTATCTCCAGCTGCAATTAAGCAATTTTTGTCTGATCGACTGCCTTCTTATTTTGTGCCTAGATTTGTATGTCAGTTAGACGAGATTCCTATCTCTCCAACAGGCAAAGCAGAACGCAAAAAATTGATCGCTTATGATCATATCGAAATGCAAGAAACAGCTACCGATTATGTCGCTCCACAAAACGAAACACAACAATGGATAGCAGATGCATGGTCAGGCGTTTTAAATAAGCAACAAATAGGTATTCACGATGACTTTTTTGAAATTGGCGGAGATTCTCTGAAAGTACTCCATGTTCTTACATTGTTAAAACCACAATTTCCTAATCTCAAAATAGCAGATCTGTTCGCTTACAAAACGATTATCCAGTTAGCCGAA
This sequence comes from Paenibacillus sp. PK4536, assembly GCF_028594455.2. Taxonomy (NCBI): domain Bacteria; kingdom Bacillati; phylum Bacillota; class Bacilli; order Caryophanales; family Paenibacillaceae; genus Paenibacillus; species Paenibacillus sp. PK4536. The sequence goes on along the minus strand of NZ_CP126313.1, from coordinate 3,020,364 downwards.
TATGCTCTTCAGTTAGACGATAAAATGAATATTGAAGCAACAAGCCCAACGATTGAACACACTATTGATCTGGTGGAGTTCCCTGCTCGTATTCAAACCAGTTATTCAGGATTGCTGAACACCACTCATGTTTTATTAACAGGCGCTACAGGATATCTAGGATCACACTTGCTGTATGAGCTTTTGCAACAAAGTAATGCTCACATCTATGCCCTTGTACGTAAAACAGGTAGTGCAGCTAGTATAGAACGTCTCAAAGGCACAATGGAACTGTATTTCGGACAAGAAGTATTACGTGACTTTGAAGAACGTGTAACTGCTGTAGAAGGCGATCTAGAAAGTAAGCATCTAGGACTTAGCGATAGCGATTATGAAATGATTACAGAGCATATTGATGCGATTATCCATAGTGCAGCAGATGTTCGACATTTCGGGGATACAGAACAATTTGCCAAATCTAATATTTATTCAACAGCAGAATTACTAGCGATCGCTAGTACACGTCAAGGCATTCGCTTCCATCATATTTCTACGATGGGCATTCCTGAAGATTTATCATTAGAAGGCAAATGGGATCAAGTAAAACAAACCGGCATCCTTGCTGACGATCTTCAAACTGAAAATATGTACACTAACAGCAAGCTAGAAGCAGAAAAATTAATATTTGCAGCTGGAGAACGTGGTATCCCTGTCAACATCTATCGCGCAGGTAACTTATCTAGCCAATCGGTAACTGGTCGCTTCCAACGTAATATAGACAGTAATGCAATGTATCGTATGATCAAAGCGATGCTGTTATTAGGTAAAGCCCCTGCTGCAAATCAATGGATGGACTTTACACCGATAGATTATGCAGGTCGTTCAATTATTCATCTGGCGCTTCAACCGGATACAGCAGGTCAAATGTTCCATATCTGTAACCCACAACAAGTTCATTACGATGATTTGATTGCAATGATCCAAACGTTTGGATATTCGATTGATGTTTTACCAGCTAAAGAATATGCTGAATGGCTGTTAGATTCTTCTATCGAGAAGCAAGCAGATGCTCTTTTGTTAGCAATGGGTCAATTAGATGGTGATGGCGCTAAAGATTCTCCTTACCGACTCGCTAATCCTGAGACTGCCAAGTTGTTAGAGCAACAAGAAGTATTCTGTCCCAAACCTGATTATGAATTTATATCAGCTATGTTGAGTTATGCATCAAGTATCGGTTACTTCCCTACTGCACCTGTACGTGATGTAGCTGATGTCACTGTCGATGAAATGATTTCTAGTGATATGAATAGATAAAATGATAAAATAAGCGTCTAAATAATTAGGTAAAAGACCCGGTTTATTGAACGGGTCTTTTATTTTTTTGAAATATTTTGCACAACTTAATTGAAAACTATAAACTTTCTCAAAATCGTACCGATATAAATAATACATAATACGACATATTAAGACAAAATAAAACAAAATTTATTTTGTCGATTATTGTATTAATATGTTTCAAAGTGTATAATATGGTTAAATATATAATACTTAATACCTATAATAAGCAGGGAGACCTAAGACTAATGAACTTTAAAAACTCCAAACTAAAATTAACGGCACTTATTGCCACTATCGCTATTCCACTTACGTTGTCACTATATGTACCAACTATGAATACTACAGATACAACTACTCAACGTTATATCGTTTCTTATTCTAACGATCAAGGTAAAGAACAGATTGCACAAGTAGCTGATCAATCTACTAATGATCTTCACGCATTTAACCATCTAAATATGGTTGCTGTCAATCTTACAAATGATCAAAAGAATGATCTTGCTACACAATCAGGCATTACAAGTATCGAACAAAATACAACCTATACTTCGGCTGCTCAAGCTTTTGGTGGAAATATCAAAACAGTAAATGTAAAAGGAAATGAACAAGCTTCATGGGGATACGGTACTATTGATGCTCAAATGGCTTCTGATAGTGGTTACACAGGTAAAGGTGTAAAAATCGCTATTTTAGATACAGGAATTTCTGCTCACTCTGAATTGAATATCGCTGGTGGTGTATCTGAAGTGGGTTACACTCAATCTTATGCAGATGATAATGGACACGGAACATTTGTAGCAGGCGTGATTGGCGCTCAATCGAATGGTAAAGGTCTTGTAGGTGAAGCACCAGACGCTCAAATCTACGCAGTCAAAATTTTGGATAGCAAAGGTAATGGTTCAACAGAAGATTTAGCTAAAGGTGTAGACTGGGCTATTCAGAACCATATGGATATTGTTAACATGTCGATCGCTTTTCCAGAAGGTTCTCCAGCCGTTGAACAAGTACTTGCTTCTGCTGATCAAAATGGCATCTTGCTTATCGCAGCTGCTGGTAATAAAGGTACAGCTAGTGCAGCAACAGATACGGTTCAATATCCAGCTAAATCTAGCCATGTGATCGCTGTAGCTGCTATAGACGACAATCTACAACGTGCTGATTTTTCTTCTAGCGGTTCTGATATCGAACTTACAGCACCAGGTGTAGATATTGTGAGTACATCTAGTAACGGTAAATATGAGCTTCGTAGTGGTACATCGGTTGCTGCTCCATTTGTAACAGGTATGGCTGCTATTCTCAAACAAGCTTATCCAGGTAGCACTAATGCACAGATTCGTCAGGCTCTAAACCAAGGCAGTATTGATTTGGGAGCAGTAGGTCAAGACAATCTGTATGGTAACGGTATGATCAGCTTCCAGCATTTATTAGGTAAAGCTTCTATTCTTGCTTCTAAGTAATGATCCCATGTCCACTTTCCCTTGAAAAGCTGGCATGTTCATATAGAGAATACTTTGTCCCTGTTTGCACTAGATGACGCAGCTTATATCTACTACAACCTAAACTATTCATATAGTATTGTGATGATCCACATCAGATAATAATATGCATCCAAATAGCCACGGTTTTATACCTGTGCTCATCCAAAAATAAAAGCGCCGTTCTCAGCCAGAGACACGACGCTTTTATTTTGTTCTTTTATTGTTTCACTAGAGCAAACGTCTAAAGTTCAGCGACAGGCAAGCTACCTTGCATCCAATGAAGCTCACTATCTCGAATGACATAGTCTGCCCATTTCATCTCACCAATTCCCCAATTACGAAACTCGGTAATATGACGGTAAAATTGCTCAATCACAGCTTCTTTCGGTTCAGACATCAACGATTGAATCTGTTCACGTAACCGCTCAGGCTTCTCTCTCACACTGTCTAGTACACGCATCATCCACTTATGTCCGGGATACAACATTTCATTATGTGCAAGCACCATACGGCCACCGAATAGCGCCATATTCATCACTGCTTGATGTAGCAAATACGTATCATCACGCTTCAACGCTTGTTTGCATTCTCCATACCATGCTTCAAATTGAGCATAAAACCGATGGATATTATTTTGCTTCAGAGACATAGGATATTCTGTGATCGTGTTTAATACATCCCGCAGTTCTGGAATATCTGAGAATACGACAATAGCACCTAGAAAAGCAAACCGTGCAGGTTCACTACCACAGCGAGCTACTTTCTCCAAATACGCCATACTAATGTATTTGCCATCTATATTTTGCAAAGAACGTCCTACCTTACATTCGGCTCCATCATAATGCAATGAACCGGATTGGAAACGGTCTTCAAATTCTTGATCTGAAACAATAATCATAATATTCATATCTGAATGAGGTGAAGAATATCCATAAGCGACCGAACCAGTGATCAATAGCCCTTTCACTGATGAATCACCACGAAGATGTTCTGTCAGTTGTGAGAGGCAATCCGATAATATATTCACACGGGCCCTCCTTAATCTCAATTTTTTAGTGTTCGATTGATAATGATAATTATTATCAATTAACTTTGTAACGATATTGTAGCTTATTCAATTTCACTTGGCAAGTATTTATGGCGAATCTGTGTCTACAAAATTCAAACGGTATCGAATATATTCACAATTACGCTGATAATTGGGATATGAACTAAAGCTTACGCATCTATTGCACTCTATCGCTCAACAGAAAAAAGCCTTTTTCTTGTAACTCTGAAGATGAATTCAGAAATCACTTGAAAAAGGCTTCGTGGAATCATTTTATTATACAATACTGTAGTTCACGATCTGCTTTCGCTCACTCTAGCAATTACGCTTTGGGATGAATCATTTGAGAAGGATCAACGTATTTGTCGAATTCTTCTTCCGTCAACAATCCACTTTGTAATACAGCTTCTTTCAAAGATAGCCCTTCTTGATGTGCATGCTTGGCAATTTTCGCTGCATTTTCATAACCAATATGCGGGTTAAGTGCAGTTACAAGCATTAATGAATTGTCCAAGTTATGTTTAATCTGATCAACATTCGCTTCAATGCCTACAGCACAATGATCATTGAATGAAATCAATGCATCACCAAGTAATTGAACCGATTGGAGGAAATTATAAATAATTACCGGCTTAAATACATTCAATTCAAAGTTCCCTTGACTTGCCGCAAAACCGATCGCTGCATCATTCCCCATCACCTGCGTAACGACCATCGTCATCGCTTCGGATTGAGTAGGATTGACTTTACCCGGCATAATTGAACTACCCGGTTCATTAGCAGGAATTGTAAGCTCTCCTAGACCGCTACGAGGTCCACTTGCTAACCAGCGCACATCATTAGCAATCTTCATCAGATCAGCCGCTAGTGCTTTGACAGCGCCGTGTACATAGACCACTTCATCATGGCTTGTTAACGCATGGAATTTATTTGGAGCCGTCACAAATGATTTGCCTGTTAATTCTGAAATTTTCTCAGAAGTTAGTCGTCCAAAATCAGGATGTGCATTAATTCCTGTTCCGACCGCTGTGCCTCCGATAGCAAGTTCTTTCATTTCTTCTACACTATGTGTAATCATACGTGTACTTTTCGCCAGCATCGCTTCCCATCCACTGATCTCTTGTCCCAGTGTAAGTGGCGTTGCATCTTGCAAATGAGTACGTCCAATTTTGATCAAATCTTTGAACTCTTCTGATTTCTGTGTAAACGTCTGTTGAAGCTTAGCAATCGCAGGGATCAAATGATCTTCTACAGCCAATACACCAGCTACATGTAATGCTGTTGGAAAAGTATCATTCGAACTTTGCGACATATTCACATCATCATTCGGATGTAGACGATCTGTTTTGCCTTGTTCTTCAAGCCACTGATTACCACGATGTGCAATCACTTCATTGACGTTCATATTGGACTGTGTACCGCTTCCTGTCTGCCAGACAACTAATGGGAAGTGTTCATCCCATTGACCTGTTAGAATCTCATCTGCGGCTTGAGCGATCGCTTGTGCTTTATCAGCGGATAATTTACCTAATTGTTGATTGACCAGTGCTGCGCTTTTTTTGAGCAAAGCAAATGCATAGACCACTTGCTTCGGCATTTTTTCTTGACCAATTTTGAAGTTTTCTTTACTACGCTGTGTTTGTGCACCCCATAATTTATCAGCAGGTACATTAATTTCGCCTATTGTATCTTTCTCTACACGGTATTCCACTCGACAAAATCCTCCTTTGGATCAAATCATCTGTAAAATAGTAGGACAGATTAGCATCATTCTGCTAAAGATCAACCTCTATGATTGTAACGCTTACATGCTCTGCAAATCAATCCTTTATACACCAATCGATCGGTTCCATCCCTTGTGATTCCAAAAATTGATTCGTATGACTAAATGGCTTACTGCCCATAAATCCTTTGTGCGCTGAAAAAGGACTGGGATGCGTAGAGGTAATCACATGGTGCTTACTACGGTCGATCGCTGCTCCTTTACGCTGTGCATGGCTTCCCCACAGAATAAATACAGCAGGTGTCTCACGTTCATTTACAGCTTCTATCACACGATCTGTAAATGTCTCCCATCCTTGATTCTGATGCGAAGCCGCTTGTCCACGTCTGACTGTCAGTACAGCATTCAATAATAAAACTCCTTGTTCTGCCCAATGGATCAATGAACCATGCTTAGGGATAGCACACCCTAGATCATCATGTAACTCTTGATAAATATTATGTAATGAAGGTGGAATCGATACGCCTGGCTTGACTGAAAAGCTTAACCCGTGCGCTTGTCCTGGACCATGATAAGGATCTTGACCCAAAATAACGACCCGAGTTGATTCTAATGAAGTGTAATGCAGTGCGTTAAAAATATCATACATATCTGGATAGATCGTTGCTGTCCGATATTCTTGCGCTAGAAATTGACGCAGTTCCAAATAATAAGGCTTTTGCAGTTCATCTTCTAGTACATCTGCCCAATCGTTGCGAAATATAGCACTCATAAATTAGCTTCTTCCTTTCATTGACTAGATTCTTTTATCATTACCCATATTTAAGAATAACCAAAAAAATAGCAGTCTCTTGATAATACTCAAGAAACTGCTATGTGAATATATCTATATTTTACAGACGGGATTGCAAAAATTCATCAGTAAACTTTTTAAATTTATGACTCATTTGAGTTAAACTATCTACCACTTCACTAAATTCATTCACTAAGTGTGCTTGTTCATGAGAAGACGTAGCAATTGCTGAAATTTCTTGTTCCATATATTGAATCGATTGTTGCACACTGGATAATGATTTCTCGATATTTTGTGTCGCTTGCTTCGTATCGACAGACAATTTGCGTACTTCAGACGCTACGACACCAAACCCTGCTCCTGCTTCTCCTACACGGGCTGCTTCAATCGCTGCATTCAGACCTAACAAATTGGTCTGCTCTGAAATTTCACGGATAAAGCCAGCGACTTTATTCACATCTTTAGAATTTTCAACTGCTTGACGGGTGTTGGACTGAATATCTGTTGTTGTTGCAGATAATTGCTGTGATTGAGCAGCAATCGTCTGAACCATATCGCTTAATTGTCCACTGATCGTTTCTAGATCAATAGTGAAGTTACCTAACAGCTCATTGTGTTGTAACGTGTACGCTGTTGCCAAAGCACCGATCACTTTACCATTTGCGTCTTTAATTGGAACCGAAGCGGCATCCAATTCAAATCCATACGCAGAAGCAGGTACACGACTCACAGAAGATATTCCATCTACCAATGCTGCACGTAAATTATTATCGTCTGGCGAGATCGGTGTACCTGGACGCAAACCAAGATCCAATTCTTTAGCAGGACGATAATATTTAAACTCTTTCAAGTCACATACACCTAACATAATATCGTTACCTACAATTTTTTCGAAATATTGCATACAGATAACCATCATATCTACAATGCTGATTGATCCATGACCTGAAATTTCATAATTGCCATTATTATTTATTTGATTTGAAGACTCATTAGACAAGTGATTCACTCCTCATACTATAAATTGTTCATAATTTAATTTCGTCATTTTGAAGTTGTTTGTGAATAGCATTATTGATAATCATTGTATATTTAAGAATGAATCTATCATTTTAAAAAATATTTTTTATTCTTTTGAAAGTCTCATTTTGACAATAATAAGGTCATTTTTATACTATATATGGTCTATTGATATTTTTTAAATCAACATATCGATTTGGGTTTGTCTTTGGTTCACCTCTAATTCCCCCCAAAACCAAAACGTAGAGTTGTGTGAATCCTTTAAATATGGTAAAAATGATACATAGACATTGTTTTTCAGCAATTTGTCTTGGATAATAAACAATCGCTTAAAAGTGTACATATCGATCATTTTGGTTAATAGAATGATAGGTGTTTATTTCTAGGCGTGTTGTAGATACATGTTACAAATTGCAGCTGGATGCCTAACGTTTTACAAATTATAGAATTTTACGAGGAGGAAAAGAGAAATGAAATTTTTCTTAGACACAGGTAACCTTGAAGAAATCAAACGTATTTCACGTTTGGGAATCGTAGATGGTGTAACAACTAACCCTTCATTGATCGCTAAAGAAGGTCGTGTATTTAAAGATGTAATCGACGAAATTTGTGCGATTATTGACGGACCAGTAAGCGCAGAGGTTGTAAGCCTTGATGCTGAAGGTATGTTGAAAGAAGCTCACGAAATCGCAAAATGGGCACCAAACGTTGTTATCAAATTGCCTATGACTGAAGAAGGATTGTACGCTTGTAACCAACTTTCTAAAGAAGGTATCAAAACAAACGTAACTTTGATCTTCTCCGCAGCACAAGGTTTGATGGCAGCTAAAGCTGGCGCTACATTCATCAGCCCATTCGTAGGTCGTCTAGATGATATCGCTGTTGATGGTATGAAATTGATTCGCGATCTTCGTTCAATCTTAGACACTTATGGTTTGAAATCAGAAATTATCGCTGCAAGTATCCGTAATGTAGGTCATGTAGAAGCAGCTGCTCTTGCTGGTGCTCACATCGCTACTATTCCAGGTACTTTGGTTCCAGTTCTATGGAAACACCCATTGACTGACAGTGGTATCGAACGTTTCTTGAAAGACTGGGAATCTGTTCCTCAAGCTAAAGAAGAAGTTAAAGAAGAAGCTGGAACTAAATAAGTCATCCAAGTATAAGTGATTATACTTTATAAGCAGGGATCTTCGGATTCCTGCTTTTTTATTGCAAATTTTAATTGTCTTAGATATAATTGTTATAACATCTATATTGAATGATGCCTTTACCTAATGAGAAGTAAGATATTTAACTTCGTACAAATCACTTTCTTATTCAATCACAAAAAGTCGCGCTTTTAGTTGCAGGCGCTAAGGAGTGGGTATATCGTGCAAGAATTAGAATCGATCGGGTTTGTGTTAGGAACGACTTATCGTAAAGTCAGTCAGTCTTTGGCTTATCATTTAAAAGAACATGATATTACACCTGAACAATGGAGTGTATTGTATTATGTCTGTGCGCAAGAAGGTATGAATCAGAAAGAACTAGCTTCGCATGTGTTCAAAGATCAACCGACTACGGCTCGTATATTGGATGTATTGCACCGCAAAAATCTAATTCGTAAAGAAATGGACCCTCAAGATCGTAGAGCTTTTCTTGTCTACCCTCTGCCTGCTGGGCGTAAATTAATGGAAAAAATCTATGCGATTGAACAAAAACATAATCAAGACTTAACAAACCTACTTACACCTGAGCAATTCAAAGAACTTCATCATTTACTGCATTTATTACGCAATAAGTTAGAACCTCATGCCGAAGATACACCTGAAGTACCGCGTCACAAGAATTAGGATTGGCAAAAGAAATGGAGAGAAATATAGACTATGGAACATACTAACAAAGAGAACCTTTTATCAAAAGATAGCCTTCCATCCCAACAGGATCAACCGTTAACAGAGATAGCAGATATAGATGCAGACGCCCCTTCTCGTCTTTGGACGAAAGAATTTTTAATTTTAACTGCATGTAACTTACTTGTTTTTCTTAATCTGCATATGATCTTATCTTCTTTACCTTTATACATGCGTGAACATTATAATGCAGGCGACTTCTATGTCAGTCTATGTACAAGTCTGATGGCATTAGCAGCGATCGTTTCCCGTTTATTTTCAGCGAGAGCCTTAGAACTGGGTAAACGGAATGTGATTTTGTTTGGTGGATTGTTGATCGCACTGCTAGGTACGATTGGATACTATTTTAGTGCTACTATTATTTTATTATTGGTGATGCGTGTTATTTTTGGATTTGGATTTGGGATGTATAGTACTACTTTTCCAACGATGGTATCCGATATTATCCCACGCAAGCGCATGGGTGAAGGTATGGGATACTTTGGTCTGTCGACTACAATCTCCATGTCGATGGGTCCACTGATCGGGATGAGTATTGAAAAGCAATATGGATTTACACCGTTGATTATTATTGGTTCGATATTTATTCTTATTTTGTTCCCGCTTGCTTATAGCCTTGTTAAAGGGCAAGATAAAAAGATTGCTGAGCAAAAAATCATAGCAGATCAGCGCAAATTAGCTGCCCAAGCCAAAGCAGCTTCAGAAGGAATAGTTGTTGAGACAATCGATACTCCATCGCTTCCTGCTAAAGCTTCTAAATTCGAGAAAAAATTATTATTACCCAGTCTTTTGAATTTCTTAATGTCATTAACATATGGTGGATTGGTAAGCTTTATCGCTTTATTCGGTAAAGAAGCTCATCTTGCTAATCCAGGTTACTTTTTCTTATTTAATGCTTTGGCTGTGATTGCAGTTCGTCCGTTTTCAGGCAAAATCTATGATAGCAAAGGCCCTAAAGCGCTGATCATACCCGGTGCTGTCTTATTAATCGCCGGTTTATTATTGTTATCTTTTGCACACTCTACGCTTGGCTTATTCGGTTCAGCGATATGTTATGGACTAGGATGGGGAGCATTACAACCAACCATGCAGACATGGATGATTCAAGTGGTCAATCCACATCAACGTGGTATGGCGAACGGGATGTTCCTCAACTCACTGGATATGGGCGTAGCGCTCGGTGCGATGATCTTAGGAGCTATTGCAGGGATTACCAGTTATACTTCTATGTACCGCTTCTCCGCTCTGTTTATCGTGTTATATATCCTTGTAGGTATTGTCTATATGATCAAAGCCAAAGGAACACCTGCTCAGACACAGCACAGTATTCATATCAAAATTAAATAATATCGATTTTAGATTCAAATGAAATATTTCCCTCTGCACATATTAAAAAGACTGCCTCTACATCATGTAGAAGCAGTCTTTTTTGATTATTTTCACAAGCCTCATATGATATTCACATATTCATTGAATTCATTGAATGATCTCAAATGTACAAGCTTTTTTTGTGGATACTGAAACAGACTCTATAAAGAGTACTAGCTTACAGCGTTACCGTTACTTTCTGGTCTTGTGCTTGCAATCGGATACCGTGTTCAACAGTAGATTGCTCTGCACCTACGATTGCGCCAACACTTATAATACCTCGTAGTACAACAGACCACGATTTGAGTGTACCTTCTGTAGCGATATCAATCGTATTATTTTGACGAGAAGCTGTTACGATCGCTTCTTGTGCACCTTGCATATTCACTAAACGGATTGAAGTGGATTGACCTTCTTCCAATTCGAAAATATGAAGTTCTACACCATCGGTATAATCATAATCTGGTTTGTTTTCTTCTGCACCTAGAGCAATAATGCTATTTGGCTTAACCAGTAAAGGCAAGTTCATAAAGTCGAATGTCTCGTTATACCAACGTCCACCTTGTACAGAAGCACCTGTTAAGAAGTTCGTCCATTTGCCTTCAGGTACATAGTAAGTCGCTAATCCTTCGGTATTAAAGATCGGAGCTACCAATAGAGAATCACCGAACATGTACTGACGATCTAATGTATGAGTCGTTGGATCTTCATGGAAATCGAGTACCATTGGACGCATCATCGGTACACCCTGCTCAGACGCGTTTACAGCCGCATCGAATAGGTAAGGCATCAGGCGACATTTGAGCTTCGTAAATGCACGTAACACATCGACAGACTCTTCATCGAACAACCAAGGGACACGATACGATTCGTTACCATGTAGACGACTATGCGAAGACAACATACCGAATTGAACCCAGCGTTTGTAGACCTCTGGTGCAGCTGTCATTTCAAAGCCTGAAATATCATGACTCCAGAATCCAAAACCAGATACTCCTAGAGATAATCCGCCACGTAGCGATTCCGCCATCGATTCGAATGTAGAAGAACAATCGCCGCCCCAGTGTACAGGGAATTGTTGTCCACCAACTGTAGCCGAACGTGCGAACAATGCTGCTTCATTTTTGCCTAAGCTTTCTTCCAATAATTCAAATACCACTTTGTTATATAAGAAAGTGTAATAGTTGTGCATTTTCACAGGATCAGAACCATCGTAATAAACGACATCAGTTGGAATACGCTCACCAAAGTCTGTTTTGAACGAGTCTACGCCTTGGTCAATTAGCACTTTCAACTTGCTCTTATACCATTTCACTGCATCTGGATTGGTAAAGTCGACCAGACCCATCCCTGCTTGCCATAGATCCCATTGCCATACACTACCATCTGCACGTTTAACGAGATAACCATGCTCCATACCTTCATCAAATAAATATGACTTCTCAGCGATGTACGGATTGATCCATGCACAGATTTTGAGACCTTTTTCTTTCAAGCGTGTCAGCATCGCTTCCGGTTCAGGGAACATGCGCTCATCCCAGACAAAATCACACCATTGGTATTCACGCATCCAGAAACAGTCAAAATGGAACACCGATAATGGAAGATCACGTTCTTTCATACCATCGACAAAATGATTTACTGTTGCTTCATCATAATCAGTTGTAAATGAAGTCGTTAACCATAGTCCAAATGTCCAGGCTGGTGGCAATGCAGGCTTGCCTGTTAATGTTGTGTAATTATCTAGCACTTCTTTTGGATTACGACCACCAATGATGTAATATTCTAAGCTTTCGCCTTCAACACTGAATTGTACTTTAGATACATTTTCAGAAGCCACTTCATACGATACTTTCTCTGGATGGTTAACGAATACGCCATATCCTTTGCTTGAAAGGTAAAATGGAATATTTTTGTATGCTTGCTCACTGCTTGTACCGCCATCTTCATTCCAGATATCGACAACCTGTCCGTTTTTGACAAATGGTGTAAAGCGCTCGCCTAAGCCATAAATATATTCGCCAATTCCTAATTCCAATTGCTCACGGAAAAAGACCGTATCTTCAGGACCGTTAATATAACCTGGACCCCGGTGTACACTACCTGTTAAATGACGACCTGCGAAATCAAAGCTGATTCCCCAATTGCTATTTTTACGAATGGTTGCTGTCAGATCGCCTGTTTGAAATACAGTACGATCGTCATCTTCGACGATTTGAATATCGGTCTCCAATTGAGCCAATTCAAATTCAGGTCCTTTTTTTAATCCACCTTTGTGATGGTTAAATTGCACTTTAATCACGTTCGGGATAGGAGAACTCAAAGATGCTTTGAGCAATGTCCCATTTAACGTATCGCCTTTATGTACAATTTTCTTAGTTGCTGCGTATAACGTTAATTCATCATTTTTGGTTACGATATCGCGAATATCCACTGGATGTTGCATACTGTACCCTTTGCGTGTCATCCAATAGCCATCTGTAAATTTCATGTCATTTCCCCCAATAATATTGATTTGGTTATAAAAATGTATTTGTGCAAATCGTTTTGCTATAGTTATAATAATATTGATAAAGAAAGCGCTTTTCTTCTTTTATTTTGATCATATGTGTAAGGATATTGATATTGGGCTGATTTGATGAGGGTGGGGGATCTTTGATGGGAGGTGCTGCGTGAAGGAGGCAGTGCTTGTCGTCGCTGGTGAAGAAAAATGCTTTGAATGACTGCTAAAGCAGTCGCATTTTTCTTCAAAGGCGATCGCTTCGCTCTTTCAGCACCGCCTCCTTCCCTCCGCTCGTGGTAGGAGATCATCCGCTTTTCACAAGAATGCAGGAAATTTCAATAAGGTGGTGGGTAGGAAATGAATAAGAACAAAGAAATGAAATCGGCAAGAGAGATGTTGACTGCTAATAAAGTGTATAGTGATGATGAATCAATACAAGCTCTTGAAGATCAGATTACATTTATAGATAATCATGGATTATCTGAAATGAATCTTCACCTTTCATCAAATGCTGTAAAAAAGAATACATTTCTTGCTGCTATAGCAGAACATAATTTTCTTACGCAATTGATTAACTATAATGCTGGTATTAACATTCAATACGAACCTTCAGAGAGTAACAGACCAATTGATTTCGTATATACAAAATCTAACATTAAGTATTCTATCCAAATGAAAAGTTTATCTATTAGTAAAAGAGATAATATACAAAACAAATTGATAAGTCATTTAAAAAATGAATTAACTCATATTAAAATTAATAAATATATAACAATCCATAAAAATATACGTTTTAAAAAAGTAGATATACCTGAATTTATTAGCTATTTGAATTCAAATATATCTTTTTTCAAAGATAACGAGATGTATTGTTATCCTTCTAAAATAGATGAAAAATTACAATTTAGTTTATTCCCACCAAATAAGAAAAACTTAAACAATCTAACTTTAGGTATTTCTAGTGACCTATCAATGATAGATATAACAGAAGAAAGTTCTGAACAAATAAAAGGAAATCTTGAAAAAGCTATAGGTGCTTTTGAAACTGATAATGACAACCAAAATATTAATTTGATTGTTACAGAAGCTAATGAGTTTGATGAGATAGATTTCTCTCAAGCAGCTTATGGAGAAGAAATTTATGATTTTAGTAATAATTTAATTAAAATCATAAGAGATACAGGCGGTTTCTTTTTTAAGGAAGAATACTCTCATAAAATTGCAGGTATCATATCTGCTCATAGATTAGATCATAGGATAATATCTGGTTATAAAAATGTTTTGTATATAAGCCCTCATTTTGAGGACTTAATGGATGTAATCAAAGCTGGTGTTCCAATTGATGAAGTGTTGACCTTTAGAGATATCCCTTTATATGAATGACCACTTTCTACAGCGGAGCAAATGGAATTGTTCTGAAGAAGCGAAGCGTTCGCCTTTGTGAGCTAATCTCTACCGCAGAGCGGTAATAAAAGAGATTAGCTCACAACAGCGATCGTAAGAATAATCCATTTACGGAGCGTTAAATCGCTCTATTGCACAATATTATATGATTTAAGGCGGTGATTGGATGATTAAGGAGCAATTGCGGGAAGAGTTAAAAGAAAATCGGATTCATGGGAGTCTGATGTATCCGGTGAGTGTGTATCCGATGGATGATATTGAGGAAGAGACTGTTTTGGAGTGTCACTGGCATGAAGAACCAGAATTGATTTTGGTGACGAAAGGTCGTGCTTTGTTTCAAATTGGAACGATTCCTTATGAGGTACATGCGGGTGAAGCGGTGTTTGTGAATAGTGGTGAGATTCATACTGCATATCAGATGGAACATGAATCTTGTAGCTTTGTAGCGACTGTATTTAGTATGTCTTTGTTAAATAGTGCAGGCTATGACATGATACAAGCGCGATTTATAGATCCATTGTTACGTAAGCAAATGGTGTTGCCTGTTCATATTCGAGGACAAGAAGTCTGGGAACAGGAAGTGTTGACATTGCTAAATCAGATTGTGGATATCAATAAACAGCAGACCGTAACATGCGAACTGACTACCAAAGCGTATCTTTATCTAATTTTTGCCCAAATGATTGAGCATATGGATACTCAAGTGGCTCTTATTCCTGCGCCGAGCGATAAAGTACAACGACTCAAAACAGTACTCGGTCATATCCATGATAACTACCAACAGCCATTACGTTTACGTGAATTAGCAGAACAGATCAATATGAGCGAAGGACATTTTTGTCGCTTTTTCAAAAGTTTAACTCAAAAAAGCCCTATCGATTACATCAATCGTTATCGGACCCAGCAAGCTTGTCGACTGTTAGAAAGCAGTGATCGCAAAATCGTCGATATTTCGCTTGAAGTTGGATTTGATAGTTTGAGTTATTTTATCTCTGTCTTCAAGCAACATCGAGGATCGACTCCTTCACAATATCGCAAACAGACCAATGGTGTCTCCAATTCGTTCATTACTGAGTTGCAAAAGAATTCTATTGAGTGACAATGCTAATGAAATAAGTAGATGTAAAAAAGGAGAACCTCTGCGAAATGACACAAAAGTTCTCCTTTTTCACTTACTATCTATTAACCACGATGATCATTGAGCACATAGCGATCTGCATCCATACCGGTAATAAATGGAGTCACTTCATCAATCGCATATAAATGTAATACGTGCATCGCCCGTGTACAAGCCGTGTAAAATAATTTGCGTTCGGCTTCACGATGATACTGTTGACTGGAAGCATCATATAATACAACTGCATCAAATTCTACACCTTTAGCTAGATAAGCAGGAATAATAACGGTTCCTTTTTCAAAAGCAGGTGTGTTTTTAGTAATCTTACGCAGTGTGATCTGTTCTTTAAGCATATGATAGGCTTCTTCGCATTCACTCTCCGTTTTGCAAATAATCGCTGTATACTGATAACCTTGCTGTTGTAGCCCGTGAATATCTCGAATAATATCGGTATGCATCGATTCACGATCATCATAGAGAGATACTTGTGGCTTATCTCCACGACGATTAAATGGAATAATATGCTCTCCACCTTTAATCATGCCCCGTGTAAAGTCTACAATTTCATACGTAGAACGATAACTACGGGTCAAACGAATAATCTCGCTATTTTCTTTACCATATAATTCTAACAAAGGATCTTCTTCATCAAAAACAGAATTATGGCTATAAATCGCTTGATTAAGATCGCCTAAAGCTGTCATGCGAGCACGTGGAAACAATCGCTTCATAAATTCCAACTGGAACGGTGAATAATCCTGTACTTCATCGACAATTACATGCTTAATCGCATGGTTAGAACGGAATCCTTGTAGTTGCTCTTTCAGATACAGATAAGGTGTAGCATCTTCGTATCCCAATTCACCTTGATCCAAACGACTAACGGTTTGTTTGGCAAAGTCTTCCCAACCTTCAGGCAATTGACCGTTGTTGATTTTGGCAAATAATACTTCGTCTGTGAACATCTTACGATAGACTGCTTTGATATCTGCAAAGCGAAGCCTTTTCACCCATTTACGTAGTGGTTTGAGCCAATCATTAACGACCATTCGAGCAGCCAATTCGGCTTCTAATTGGAAATCATCAAAAGAAGGCATTTTCCCTTTTTGCTTCCGACGCATCATGGTATAGGCACGATGATAATCATCGGTACTCATCAATTGCACTTGTTCTTCTACCCAAGCTTCTTTACGTTCTTTGCGTCCAAATAAACTAACTTCTTTAAGTAGCCAATCCCGCATTAATTCGATACGATTACCTAATTTGACAGCGGAATCGAATCCATAAAATTTATCTAACATCTGTTCACGGGTCACGATATCTTTACCTTGAAAACGAATCGGACGGAATACCATCCCTTCGGTTAACAATAGCTCTGTATATCGACGAATCGCTTTGAGATAAGTTGCTGATGATTTATAGCGAATTCCTTGTACACGTGCATCATGCTCCAGATCGTCTTTCCATGCTAAAAGATATTCCATTTGTGAAAAAACATCTTCCAGATCAAATTCTCTTCCGATTCGACGTTCTAGATACGCTTGAAATGTTGTCTGTAACATATTCTCTTCGCCAAGTTCAGGTAATACAGTAGATACATAACTGTTAAACATAGAGTTCGGGGAAAAGAGTACCATCTGATCCGCGCGCAAGCTATCACGGTAACGATACAGCAGATACGCTACACGTTGTAACGCTGCTGATGTTTTACCACTGCCTGCGGCTCCTTGTACAACCAGTAAACGACTACGATCGTTACGAATTACGCTATTTTGTTCTTTTTGAATGGTAGCTACAATATTTTTCATCTGATTATCTGCGGTATGACTAAGTACTTGCTGTAACAATTCATCACCGATCGTAACTCCTGTATCAAATAAAACATCAATCTTGGCATCACGAATAACAAATTGACGTTTTAATTCCATATTCCCTTCAATATTCCCTACAGGTGTACGGTATGAAGCTGGCCCGGGAGCACCATCATAATAAAGACTCGATACCGGAGCGCGCCAGTCATAGATCAGAAACGTTTCTTCATCATCATCGAGAAAAGAACCAATACCTAGATAAATATGGTCGGTTGCAGGCTCACCTACTTCTTTGAAGTCGATCCGTCCAAAATACGGTGATCCTGATAAACGACGTAATTTGTCTAAAGTTACACTGGAACGCTTGTGAGCTAATTCAATCTCGGTCAATACCTGTGATTGCTGACGCAAACTGGTTGAAGTCTCACCTACATCATCCGGTTCACTAAAGTTAACAGTTACTTCATCCCAGAAGTCTTTACGCATACCGACAACATCGCCACGTGCTGCTCCTACTTCTTGTTCAAGCACTGCCATTTTGCGATTAATCTGACGGGTTACGTCATCTACCCGTGCTTGTTCGTCTTTCCAATCTTGATCATCTATCGCCATATTGGATCATCTCCTTTATCTATCTCTGAATGTTCTATGCAAATATACATTTGACAATATATATTAATTATGTTATGTTAATTCTGTATTGATAATTTTGGTATATTTATGTTCTTTTGCAGACCAATTTTTATTGTACGCTCATCTATTACAAATTGCAAATACCAAAGCCGCATGTCTGGAGTTGTCCAGCAATGCGGCTTTTTTTGATGGTTCTATTTGATTTAAAATGATTTATTTGGTTAAGATAATAGGTTCGCCTTTAGTGATAATCATCGTGTGCTCATATTGAGCTACAAAGCTACCATCATCTGTTTTGAGTGTCCAACCATCGCTACCTTCTGCTACTTCTTCTGCTTTGGTCGATACGAATGGTTCGTAAGCAATCACAGAGCCTTCTTTCCATAGCCCATTATCTGTTGGATCATAATAACTCAAAATATATTCAGGATCATCATGTAACGATAGACCAATCCCGTGTCCCGTTAAGTTGGTAATAATTTTAAATCCTAATTTTTTGGCGGTATTATATGTTGCTTTACCTGCATTGCTTCGCTTAGAACCTGCACGAATTTTTTGAGCCCCTGCTTCAAATGCCAAAATCGAAGCTTCACACAATTGAGTCAGAAGCGGATCGCCTTTACCCACAACGAAAGATACGCCTGTATCAGCAAAATAACCATCTAATGAAGCAGACACATCGACATTCACCAGATCGCCTTCCTGAATCACACGATCCCCTGGAATACCGTGAGCCACTTCTTCATTGACACTAATACAAGTAAAGCCCGGGAAATCATATGTCACTTTAGGTCCAGATAGTGCGCCATGCTGTTCTAACAACTTAGCTGCATGTAAATCAAGGTCTATCGTACGCATTCCTGGCTTCGTCATATCTTTCAGTTCATCGCGGATAATAGCGACCACTCGACCTATTTTTTTTAATCCTTCGATATCTTTTTCTGTTTTGGCAATCATATCTTTTTCTCCTTTGTCGTAAACGTCAGGAAACGCCGACAAATAAGCAGGTGTGATTGAACCTGTTTTTTGCCGGCGACTTCGTGTCGCACTTCTGTATATTTCCTGATTCATCTTCTAGCTCATATTCTATATTGTATAATTAATCTTCACTCGTTACAAATAAATCTACTACTTTTCATCATTGATCTATTCATTCTTATAATGATTATGAGTAAAAGAGCAACGCAAAAAGGAGAGAATCACTCTCTCCTTCTTGTAGATATTTAGTATGACAATCGTTTGTCATGCAGCCATACTCCGACAAGCTTCAGCGCAATGACGGCAGGCTTCTGCACAACGTTGACAATGGTCATGATCATGTTTGGCACACTCTTGAGCACAATCTTCACAGATTTGCGCGCATAATGCACAAATTTGTTGCATATATGGACTTTGAGAAGTCATAGCTTTGGCAGCATACTCACATATATCTGCACATTCACGATCCAGTCGTAAACAGCCTCTCATCATATCCAAATCTTTTTCTTCCAGACAAGCAGCATAACATTGATTACAAGCTTCCATACATTCCAGACAAGCTTCTAGACATTTTTGTCTTTCTGCTACAGATATCATTGTTAATTCCTCCTTGGTATTAAGTTTCGCTCTACTATTTATTTAACCTAAATAGAGAAAACTAATACAAAATACAGGAATTAATCCAAATTATCGATAATACGGTCAAGCATTTTGATGGTGATATTACGTTCTTCGACTGTAAAACCATTAAATACATCTTCAATGGTCTGACTGGCTTTATCACCTAGATCGTCAACAATACTACGGCAGTAATCTGTCAAATAAATCAGATTGGTACGACGATCGTCAGGATGAGGTACACGTACCACCATCCCGCGTTTGATCATATTATCGATCAATCTCGATACGCTAGGCTGATCTTTACGAGATAGGCGTGCAAGACGGTTCTGTGTCTGCCCGTCCCGTCTCCATAAAAATGAAATCAAAATCCATTGTTCATGTGTGACCGGATAGCCACCATCACGGAAATATTGATTTAAGCGATTGTGTGCAAGACGTGTAGCAATAGAAAGTTTGTAACCGATTGAGTTCTCTAATGTGTAGGGGATATTCGTCATTCCCATAAGTCTCCTTTTAAACAGTCATCTTCGATGTATCGACTTGGTTATTATGATTTCCAAGGCCAAGTCGGGAAATTTCTGCGGTCCTGTTTCTCTTCATTTTCTTTTTCAATAGTATCATGCTTAGAACTGGTATGATCTACTAAGCGATTAAGGCGTTCTAATTGATAGCCATAATCATACATCACAGCTGCTACAATAGACAACCTTAACACGCCACTAAAGTTTTCTTGATAGCGATCAATCATGGTATCCAAAAATTGATCATTGGCTTGCTCAACTTCTTCAGCCTCATGTCCATCATTTTTAATCTTATTATCGAGCTTCAGCAAAATATGCTCATGGAACTTAATTAACTGTTCCAGATGATTGTCAAAGTAATCATCTAACTGTGGAGTTCGTTCTGCTTGAAAATAATGTTGCTCTATAGCAGTTAGTACATCTACCCCTTTCCTAAGCGCTGTTAGCATTTGTTTATTGACTACAATGTGTCGATGTCGACTGAAAGAAGCTCGTTTTAATTTCTTCAGTTCCTCTTCCATCAAATTGTACTTATCACTTAAAGACTGAATCGAATTTTCTAGCGCTTTTTTTTCTTCACGGAAAACAGACTCTTTAATTTCATCTGACACTGCTGTTCGTAACAACAAAGATAATTTAGCGAATGTATTCTCAATCTGCCCTTTAAACTGTTCTAATGGCTTCGGTGGTGCAACCAGTATATTAATCAAAAAGGCAGACACGATACCAATAATACTGAGTGAAAAGCGATTAAGTGCAAATTGCCATTGACCGGAAGCTTCCATTACCGAAATAACAGTCACTAATGTTAGGCCAATCGTATCTCCCATTTTGAGACGCAAACAAATCATAATCACCACAACACACATCAAGCCAATCGCAATTGGCTCATTGGAGAAAAACATTCCTCCAAGTAGTGCTAGTATGGCTCCTAATGTATTGGTCTGAATCTGATCCAGAAAATAACGGAAAGAGCGGTAAATAGATGGTTGCATTGCAAAAATAGCAGCAACCGCAGCAATCACCGGTGGCGTCAGATCAAGCCAGGAGCTAATGTACAAAGCAAGCGTAACCGCGATTCCGGTTTTGAGCATGCGGGCTCCAAAATTCACATGTGTTCCTCCTTCTAATGATACGGGTTCGAGTAGATTAATCTTTGAGTATAATAGTTGTAAAAATAGTGGAATATATAGTATTACCCCAGATTAGTCCTTTTGTGAAGCAGAAGGTTGAACTTTTTTACCTCGCAGTCTACGCAGTAGCGGTACACGATACTTTACCATCACCCATTTGATCACAATATAAATAATAATCGCAAAGATAATGCTGTTTACAGCGGCTCCTGTAATAAAATCAACTCCTGCATCCCGCCAATGATGAGACTGATGGATCGGCTGCATATAATCTTCTGGCCAGTCTGGAATATCAATATTAGGCATACTTGCTGGAAGACGCGCAGAGCGCCATAATGTCACTAAAAAATGTCCTGTATGATAATTCAGAAAAAACGTTAAAGGCCATACAAAAGAATCCAGTGAAGCGGCGAAAATAGCGGCTGGCATCGCTCCTTTGAATAAACGGGTTAATCCCAATGAGAGTATGGGACCGATACCAATTAAAGGATACCAGCTTGGAAATAGTCCTACTGAAAAACCAATAGCTACTTGATGTGCTCCTTTTTTTAAGCGAAGCAGGCGAATCATGTTTAATTTCAGAAATCGTCCCGGGTGAATTTTTTTCATCAGGACCTCCAATCAGTGCCTTATCCATGTCAGTATTCTTTATTGTAACTGGTTCTTTTACGTAAAGAAAGTCTGGCTTCATGGAATTTGTCGAAATATGACAAAAAGCGCCCTTCCGTATGATAACGGCATTAGGCGCTCTGAAATGTATAGCTATAGAGGTTACATTTATATCATAATTTTCTCTTTTAATAATTCTGCTAAAATATCAGGGTAATCGGTAATAATACCGCCGACTTGCATGTCGATCAGTTCGCGCATAACGATAGGATCATTGATCGTCCATACGTTATATATCACTCCGGCTTGCTCTGCTTGTGCTACCCCGTCAGATGTAACTGCACTGTAATGAGCATGTAAAGCTGAAGCGCCAAATGTTTTGACATAATCCCATGGATGGACTAGATTTTCCATATACAGAATGCCTGTTTGAATCTCAGGTGCTAATTGATGACATGTCTGTAATGTATAATGGTTGAAACTTGAAATAATCACACGATCAGTCAAATTATACTCTTGTATCATACGTACCAATTTTTCTTCAATACCTATATAGGGTTCAATATTGTTTTTGATCTCAATATTAAGCATCATCTCTGTCGGTGCGATCCAGGACAATAACTCGCTTAATAACGGAACATGTTCATTGGCAAATTCCTCGCTATACCATGAACCTGCATCTAATGTTTTAATTTCATCGTATGTTAAATCTTTAATCTGACCTTCATACCCTGTAGTACGCTTCAAGCTCTCATCATGAATCAAGACAAGCTGTCCGTCTTTGGTCATTTGTACATCAGTTTCAATCCCGGTTGCTTCCAATTTCCAACTTTTCTCAAAAGCCGCCATTGTGTTTTCTGGGCAATACCCGGAAGCTCCTCTGTGCGCGTAATTGATAATCGATTTCATGGAATAGCTCCTTTTCGATATAGCTGATTTGTAATCTACATATTCTACTTTACCAATTATACACATTAATGATTAGGAGAATATAAAAAAAACCACTTTCTTAAATGATCCAGAAAGTGGTTTTTTATTCATTATTATAGATAAATTATTTGTCATGAGTAGATCAAACTATTATTTCACAAGTGCTTTATTGGCTAAAGTCTGTGTATCAGCCAGCATTTTCTGCATATCCATTCCATAATGATTACCTAGTAAAATAACCAGAACATCATCATCCAAATTATGCGTAAATCCTGTTGCATATCCTGTACCACTACCATTGTGATAGATGGTGCGTTTGCCATCTACATTTTTAATTAAGAATGCATAACCGTATGGCTTCAGATCGGAATATGTTGTAAACATTTTGTTGACGGTATCTTCACTTAGAATCGTATGATTATCAAATGATTTGTACCATTTCATCATATCATCCAGTGTTGAATAAAACGTACCTGTACCGGATTGAGATACATAATATCCTGCTTCATCCCAAGTATCGCCGTCTTTGACATATCCAGTGATCGTTTTGGTTGCTGGTGTTGTCTCGCCAGTGTCTTTCATATTTAAAGGATCTAAAAATTTCTGTTGGATATACTCTCCATACGATTCACCGGATACCTGTTGAATGATATAAGCTAGCAATACATAACCTTGATTACTATAGTTAAATCGTTCTCCTGGCTCAAAGCGTAACGGTTTGGTTTTGATCTCATCTACTGTCTGTTCTAACGTCATTCCTTCTGTACGGGTGAAGTTAGAGTTAAAGCCTGCGGTATGTGATAACAGCATATGCACTGTAATCTCATTCCCACGCGGGAAGTCTGGAATATAATCGGATAGATGATCGGTTAACTTTACTTTACCATCTTCGATTAATTTCATCACTGCGGATGCGGTAAATGATTTGCTCAATGAAGCAATACGAGATTTACCATCAGGAGGTGTTGCTTTTTCGCCACCAGATAATCCGTATCCTTTACGCATAACCACTTTACCTTTGTATGCAACAAGAGCTAGACCCGAATAATTTTGAGATTGTAAATACGTATCTACCGTTCTGGCAGAGCTTGCATATACGGTCGATTGATCGGGTGTCAAATTAATCGTCGTTACTTCAGGTGTAGAACTTACGGTCAAATTCGCTTTAAGTGAATCCGATAAAAAGCGTGCTGGAACCATCATCGTACCATATACGTTACGAGATACTTCTGGCATTTCAATCTCATATCCATCTAAAGTAATCTTATTCGTATTGGGTGTATGTACAACCTTGTCTCCATGACTATACATAACAACAGAACGAGTTGACGCATCCCATTGTGCTGTGGCTCCTAATTCACGAGCAGCTTGACGTAAAGGAACCAGTGTTGTTCCTTTGGTTACAAATGGTGCTGTATCCCAAGCGACTTCTTTGCCAGCAATCGTAATTACTGCGGGCTTTTCTGTACTTGCTGCTTGAGCTTTGGGTGCGATATGTGAAGCTGGAACAATAGAAACGGTTAGTGCAGAAACGATTAACAATTTGGTCGCTAACGATACCCAATTGCTTTTTTTAACAAATGTCATAACGGTAAAATCCTCCTAAATCAGATGTAGCATTATAACGCATGCTCACGTAGCCGATAATATGCAGCACTATCTATTATAGTAGTTCAGCCTTCGTACAAGCAAGGCGAATACACATCAAATATGCGATTGATCGAAAAACACAGTCATAGTGTGTACGCTTTGCTCGACCTAAAAGTTGTGCTCCTCTCTGATTTTGTTGAGGTTATGACGAGGTAGTTAGCTGTTTGACAGCATCTTTGATTTTCAATTCATCTGCGATCGGACCCGTACTGATCCAATACTTGGCATTTACAGAATACAGATGATGGTTTTGCACAGCGGGTAGTGCTTGCCAGATCGGTGATTTTTGCAATTCGGCAAATTCAGACTGATCTTTCTGTAAATCTTCGCTTGTTCCTCCTGCACTGCCTGATGTGACAAACACATAATCAGCTTTGACTTCAGGAAGTACTTCTGTCGATAAATTTACATTTTGTTTATCTGGATTGTCTTTCTGCAATTGATACACCAGTGGCATCGGTAGCAATCCAAGATCGTTGTATAACATGCCTGCATAGCCAGGTAACGTTTGACCTTGTTTATTCTGATACCCTGGCAGATACAGACGTATATCTTTACTTGTTGTCCGTAAAAAAGCGATCGTTGCTTTATCGCCGACAGCCTCCGTAATAGTAGCTTTGGCTTGTTGAACCTGACGATTATGATCGGTAATGACTTGGTGAGCTTGATCTTCCAGATCCAATGCCTTACCTATTTTGACAATAGAATTTTTCCAATCTTCACGATCATACACAATGGTAGGAGCGATTAAGCTTAACTGATCATATGTAGTTCGATCAATCGTGGCACTGGCTACGATCAGATCAGGCTGTACATCGGCAAAAGCTTCTAGATTGGCTAAGCCACTATCCATATTTAGAATAGATACTTGCTGCGCTTTGAGACGATCTTCTAAATAATAATTCTCACCCACAGATACTCCTAATACTAATGGAGCTTTGAGCGAAAGCAACATATCTTCAAGATTGTATGAAGCGATACGCTTAGGATGTAATGGAATCGCTGTCGTTCCGAATAGATGCTCTACCGATTGAGTCTGTGTAGCATCGGTTTGACTTGTAACCATTGATGATTCAGATGAACCTGTAGCACCACAGCCTGCTACAACTATACATAAGATAAGGATGAATACAGGAAAGACTTTGCGTAATGATAATAAATACATGTTTTCACTCCTTTTATTTATTGAGAATAATTCTCATTTATAAATATAACATAGTATTTGCTTTTATGAATCTAAACGCTTCGATTTTCATTTTTTAAATACATATCTACACCAAAAAGCCTTCTATTCCTTTGAAAGATAACTGTCCATCCAAAGTATATAAAAAGCTTTAATGATAATCAGATAAATAATCTATAGGTATAATTCTCTGATATTATAAAAATTCATTATAATGGATAACCACTTGTCTCAAAAATTGTAGCGACTTCTCTGTATTGGACGACTCCAAAGAATGATTAGCTTCTGGCAATACAATCGTCTCCATCTGTTGCAAATGTTTTACTTTTTCACGACTGATCTGACTGAACATCGGATCATCGGTACCGTATAGCAATAATCCTTGCGACTGAGTAATATAAGGCAATGTCTGATCGAGCGGAGTTAGAAATAGATGACGTACAGGTAATGCTTTGTATTGGTCAAATACGCCTCCTGCTACTACCGTCCCCAGACTTTTGCTAATACTGGTGTAATTGGTGTAGTTGTATGCATTGGATTGACGGATCACTTCTGTACACTCTTTAACCAAAATATCCATTTGATCGGATTCCAGTTCAGTTCGAGCTGCCTGATAACCATACTCTAATTGAAGAACATCGTTTCCTTTTTCTAAAGCACTTTGGGTCGCATAATACAATAAAGAACGATCACAAGAATAGCTTTTACCTGGAAATAAAATAACAAGTGTAGAGGAACCTTGTGTAATATGTATATGTCTGCATGTTGTTCCCCAATGAGACTGGGTTTCAATAATCTTTCGTTTCAACAACACTATATTCCCCCTATACCGATAGCTTGATCATAGAACCAACAAACGTAGACATGCTCTGTTTATTTATCCTCAAGAAGTCTATACATTAGCTCCTTTATACAGTCAGCCCCTTACGAATCAGATTGGCACTGACAGGCTCACGTCCTAATTCTCGTGCCCAAATGGATAACTGACCGATATGATGAATCTCATGGGCAATCACATGACGCATCACCTCACCATAGGTCAATGATTCGCTTGATCCGTCTTTGCGTATATTGTGAAGAATATGGTTTTCTTGATCGGATGTCCATGCTTGTATATATCCGCCTACTTCTACATGCAATTGATCGGACAAAGCCCGTAATTGAGCGACTGTATGGTAGTCTTCAAAATCAGTGAGTAAGCCATGTTGATCTCTAAGGTCATTAATCCAGCTATATTCTACATCTACAATATGATAGAGCGTATACAAAATACTGCCTACGCCGCCGGTACGTTGTTGGAGCAATTCTTCTATCGATACGGATTCACACCAATCGAACCACTCTTGACGTACTTGCCAGTTATAGCGAAATAACATTTCCATCGGTATACCTCCATTTTCCAGATCGTTTTATCTATTCAAAACAATGATATAGATAGGTCTTCCCGTTCATACTCCGTTGGTCTGGATCATAAATATGAGAAGTGAGTAATTGTTCTACCGTTAATGAAAGAATAAATTTCTGCAATTGAATCTGATCGTCAAATTGCAAACGCAGTACCTGATCATGTTTATCGTCCTCTAGTGTAATATCCCAAGTTCCTATATTAGCGTTTGTCATTTTCAAGCACTCCTTGTTGATGTGTTATCCCTTAGTATACATGACATCGCCCTATCTTTCCTATCCTTTCTCTATTGTTCATTATCGTTCTAGTTCACTATCTGTAAAATGGCGAATGCCTTTTTCTTGTTCAAATTTGTTCTGATTATACGTGGCAGAACTTTGACGTGGGATCGATAAGCTATTCCATTCACCGGTTTTGAGCATTTTGGCAATATATACAATCTGTCCAACATGATATGGATAATGAGCAAGCTGTCGATTGATCGCTTCAAGTAAAGTATGCCCTTCATTACGAATATAGATGATCTGTTCTAACTGCTGAGGTTCAACTTGGTCCAGCGTATCTAATAAACACTTCCACCCTTCTTCCCACTTGCTGATCACATCAGCCGCTGTAGCAAGATCATTTTCAAACTCAGCATCTCGATTACGCCATTCCTTTTCACCATCGGTTGTAAATATTTCTGTCCATCGTGAAAGCATATTGCCCCATAAATGTTTTACAATCATCGCAATACTATTACTTTCTTCACTGGGAATAACAAATAACTGATCTTCTTCTAATTGTGACATCGCTTTATCACCGAGCGTTTTGTAATATAAAAACTGCTTACGTGCACTGGATAAAATGTTAGTATATATTTCCATAATATTAACCTCCACTATTGGGATAGGATCATATTCGTCTTATAATGGTATTTTAAAGCAATATCGACAGTACTCCCAATTATTTTTTATCATGTAAGCGATTAAATATTTGTATAAGCTTCATTTATCACTTTACAAATGTCGATCATATGCCGAAATATACATTACTACCTTTGTCATTTTTTATCAAAATATAGGAGATTTACAGATTTGCGATTGGCATGAGTGTGATACATTGCAGTATGATAGATAAACCGTAGCCTCTTTTTCTCGAAAAATATTACTGATTAATAACTTTTTATTTTGTTTAACCATTTATGTACTACATTTGTATAGCTAACTGTTATTTTTAGAAAGGAATTAAACGATCATGAAGCACCACGCTAGAAGAGAACGAGATAACGAACAATTACGAAGCAAAATTATGGATGCGGCACGTACTCTTTTTGTCACTGAAGGATATGCTCACGTATCAATGCGTAAAATTGCAGATCGTATCGAATATTCACCGACCACTATTTATCACTATTTTGCGAATAAAGAAGCCATTGTGCAGGAGTTATTGCGTGAAGTCTATTCTCAATTTTTTACTGTGTTAACGAAGCAAGCGAATCAATTAGAAGAACATGGTTACGATATTCCAGCACGCCTATTTCTAGTATCCAAAACGTATGTAGAATATGGGATTATGCATCCTGATCATTATGATATTATGTTTATCAGCAATCTAGAATCCGTATCAAATGCAGAACTTGATGTGAACGATCGACTTAATGGATATACTTTTCTCCATGAAGCGGTACAGATCGCAATTGATCAACAATATATTGTAGATGTCGAAGCAGATATCATTGTACGCTCACTCTGGGCGATGTTGCACGGATTAACTACGACATTATCTAGCTTTTCCGAACGGATTGGTCAAGAGCAAGACGAACCACAAGCACAGCAAAAGGATACACTGTCTAAAAAAGAAAACAGTATATCCCCGTACAAACAGCACATTATTGACTTTACTCTTCGGCATTATATGAAGAGTATTCTACAACCAGGTACACCACTACCTGAGTCTGATCCTGAACTATAATTCTATACGGTAAATAGCAAATCCTTCTCCGTTCATTCCAGCGTACGTTAAATGTGGATGAGCGGATAGGATTTTTTGTGCATCCGGTGAAGAAGGAACAGTAATGATCGGCTTGGATAATACCAGTTCTTTATCAGAGGATGATCCTAATGTAAGCGACCAGTTATGATCTGCTTCTGGATGAATCACCTTTTGTGCACGAATATACTGAATCAATACTTCTCGATTCTCTACAGGCACATCTAAAATAACACGATTTCCATCAGGATTAGCAAATGGAGTCGAATATGCCCGGTATTGATTGGTCACCACGATATACTCTGCATGATCCTCTACGTCTTTGCCTTCATAACGTAACTGTTCAATACGATGAGCATCTTTGTTCAATAATTGTCCTGCTGCACTATACCGTGGTGGCTGACACACATTGATCTGATACGTCATTCCGTCAATGATATCGAAATTAAACGAAGGAAAATCGGGATGAAGCAATGATTGTTCTTCAGTAACCTGTGGATCAATATGCTGATAAAGCCCTGCTGACCATTCTAACCATTCACGAATCTCTGCCCCGGTTAGACGTACTGCGCATAACGTATTCGCGTAATTATAAATATCCGATGTATGTTGTAGTGTCATTTTGCCAGCTTCAATATAAGCGTAATATTGTGGTCCATACCGTCCACCTGTTTTGAAAGCAGAAGCAGCCGACACGATAGGAAGATGACTGTACAATGTATCTGCTAATGCTTGTTGTGCATACCAGATTTGAGCGTTATTAATAATTTGTACATAAGCACTATCCATTACTAATGAAAAATAACTGTACAACGGAATCGTACTTTCTCCTACAGGTGTATGAATATGATCCAATATGATTTGGTGCGGAATAGCAGCAATCTGTTCTAATTCTAGATCTGGTTCTACAGTAGATACTCCTTGTTCACGATCATAAATCGCACGCAATTGCGATATACCTTGTTCTACACTCCACACATCATTCTTATAGTGCAATTGCAGATCGATGATGCCTAGATGACTCCCCCACACGCCAGCTTCTACCGCAGGCACACCGTTAATTGTACCTTGCTCTAGATCCACTCCTTGTTTACCAGCAAATTCATTGCCCGGAAATAACTTATGCGCATGCCCGAAAAAGATCGCATCGATCCCTTCAATCTCACTTAGCGGTAAAACAGCATTTTCACTGAGAACCGTTGTATCGTCAGAGTCTACATATCCAGT
This sequence comes from Paenibacillus sp. PK4536, assembly GCF_028594455.2. Lineage (NCBI taxonomy): Bacteria > Bacillati > Bacillota > Bacilli > Caryophanales > Paenibacillaceae > Paenibacillus > Paenibacillus sp. PK4536. The sequence goes on along the minus strand of NZ_CP126313.1, from coordinate 2,990,026 downwards.
ATGAGCAAGCATCACAATCAGATCTGCCCCTGCTGTACGCATCTGTGGAATCCAATACTGTGTCGCTCTCACCATATCTTGCACTGTGATTTCACCTTCTAAATGAGCCTTGTCCCATTGCATAATCTGAGGAGGCACTACGCCTATCACACCGATATGAATATTATGTATATCTCCATGATCGTCTACAATTTGTCGTTCTAAAATTAAGTAAGGTGGCAACAATGTATCAGGTGATCTATCTGATCCTTGAGCTGTTGCTGAATCCTTAGAAGCATGATAAATATTAGCATTCGTATATGGAAACTGGGCACCTTCTATACACTGCTGTAAATAATCCAATCCATAATTAAATTCATGATTGCCTACGGTTGCTGCATCATACGATAACGTATTCATTAATTGATGAATCGGATGTACTTTGTTTGTTGCTTCTATATAAGAATCTTGTTGCCAGAACAGACTGGAAGCTGCGTAATCCCCTAATGGATTTCCCTGTAAAATATCTCCGTTATCAAACAGCATATGATTTTCCACTTCTTTACGTGCTTGGTGAATCAAAGTCGCTGTACGAGATAGTCCAATATCTACAGTCTCTTCATTACGATAGTAATCATATCCTGTCAGACTCACATGCAGATCAGTTGTTCCTAATAAACGCAATTGAGCTGTGATCGGTTGCTTGGTATTCATTCTATACTCCTTCTTTCACACTCATAATAGTAACCATTTTACAAAACATTTGACCACTGTTTAATATTTTACAAATAATTGACAGAAGTCATCATTTGCGCTGACCCTTCTTTCCCAATAAAAACGTAGAATAAATTTTGTGGGTTGTTTATCACCATTTACAAATGTATAACAACTTTAAAAGTGATATTAACTATCATAGTTATACCTTAGCTTATCGTAAATAGTAAATATCTAACCTACAAATGATTACATAAGGGAGTTTTGCATACTTCAAACGGTGCCTACGGTCTATATCATGCACAGCTTTACCTACACAACCAGTAAGACTACTTTTCTAGGGGGAAATAAAAGTGTTCAAAAAAATATTAATGTTAAGTATGACCGTTGCTCTGGCAACAGGACTTGCAGCTTGTGGTAATCAAGCGGCATCTACAGGAACAGGTAATGCAGCAGAGTCTTCTAGCTATGTACCGACTGAATTAAAAGTTCAATTCGTACCTTCACAAAATGCAGACACGCTTGAAGCCAAAGCCAAACCACTTGAACAATTACTAGGCGACAAATTAGGGATTCCTGTCAAAGTAACAGTGTCTCCTGATTACAATACAATCGTAGAAGCAATGGCTTCCAAACAAATTGATGTTGGATTTTTACCACCGAATGCTTACGTACTTGCTCATGACAACCGTAAAGCAGCAGACTTATTGCTACAAGCTCTTCGTTTCGGTGTAAATGATGAAACAGGTCAACCGACTACAGATAAAGTAAACTTTTACAAATCAATGATTATCGTTAAAAAAGATTCGGACATCAAAACACTTGCTGATCTAAAAGGTAAAAAAATGGGATGGCAAGATGTGACTTCTTCCGCAGGTTATGTATTCCCGGCAGCTGAAATGAAAGCAGCAGGTATTGATCCAGATACAGACGTACAAGGTATCACGATCAAAGGTCATGATGCGGCTGTAATGGCTCTTCTTAATGGACAAGTTGATGCCGTAGCGATCTTCCAAGATGCTCGTAACAATGTTAAAAAAGATGTTCCAGACGTATTCGAACAAACGCGTGTCCTTCACTTCACTGCTCCTATTCCTAACGATACGATCAGCGTACGTTCTGATATGGATCAAGCATGGCGCGACAAAATCAGTCAAGCCTTTATCGATATCGGTAACGATCCAGAAGGTAGCAAAATTATTGAAGAAATCTACAGTCATGTAGGTTATGAAAAAGGCGACGATAAAAACTTCGATCCTGTTCGTAAATATGCAGAAGCTGTAGGTCAAGCAACCAAGTAAACAAAGAATGTAGTGAGCACTTGGCAGCACCGTCCTTCTTTTCGGACGGTGTTTGCTATTTTACATAGCAATCTGCTTGTTGAGTTCATCTATAGGTACGATGCGACTAATGAAGTACATTATTCTGAATATAGAAAGTTGGCAAATCATGATTACATTCAATGACGTTTCCAAAGTGTATCCTAATGGAACCAAAGGGCTTAACCATATCAATCTAACGATTAACGAAGGCGAATTAGTCGTCATTGTCGGACTGTCCGGCGCAGGTAAATCAACTTTACTTCGTTCGATCAATCGGTTGATCGATATTAGCGAAGGTGATATCCAGATTAACGGTCAATCGATCACTTCGGCTTCAGGTGCCAAATTGCGCCGTATTCGCCGTGGGATCGGTATGATTTTCCAAAGTTTTAATCTAGTGAAACGTTCGACTGTAATGCGTAATGTATTGTCCGGTCGTGTAGGTCATCATTCTACACTACGCACTGTATTCGGTATGTTCCCCAAAGAAGACCATGAACTTGCTTTAGATGCGTTAGCACGCGTTAATTTGCAAGAAAAAGCATATAGTCGTGCAGATCAGTTATCCGGTGGACAGCAACAACGGGTATCTATCGCACGAGCGTTAGCACAACAACCACAGATTATTCTAGCCGATGAACCGGTAGCTTCTCTTGATCCGTTAACGACTCGTCAAGTAATGGATGATCTTCAACGTATTAATCAAGAACTTCAAATTACTACGATTATTAATCTGCATTTTATAGATTTGGCACGTGAATATGCGACTCGGATTATCGGGTTACGGGCAGGAGAAATTGTATTCGATGGAACACCGGAAGAAGCTACAGATGATGTATTTTCTCATATTTACGGACGCCCGATCCATCGTGATGAAGTATTAGGCGCTAATGCACCTGGCGAAGATATCGTGACTGTGATTCCAGATGCGGCAGATATCAAAGCGACTTCTGGAGAACCGTTATGAATATGATGATTGAAGCCCCTGCGGCTCCTAAGAAATATAAAAAAATACTGACATGGCTATTTTTTATAGTCGTGCTTGTCCTTTGTAGTATTCAGACTGAAGTTACTCCTTATCAATTGATACGTGGATTACCACAAATGGGCATTTTGTTAAGTGAAATGTTCCCACCCGATTGGAGTTACTTGCCTACGATCTGGAAGCCGATGGTTGAAACCGTACAGATTGCACTGGTCGGTACGATGCTAGGTGGATTGTTAGCAATCCCTGTATCGTTACTCTGTGCCTACAATATTGTACAAAGTCGTTTGGTTTCTTTGCCTGTACGCTTGATTCTGAATTTAGTGCGTACCATTCCTGATCTATTGTTTGCTGCGATTTTTGTAGCGATTTTCGGGATAGGACCATTTGCCGGAATGTTAGCGATTCTATTTTTCTCATTTGGACTTATTGCTAAGCTTACTTTTGAAGCGATCGAAGCGATTGATCCAGGTCCTATGGAAGCTATGACGGCTGTAGGTGCCAATAAAATTCAATTAATCGTCTTTGGCGTAATTCCTCAAGCGTTGCCTTATTACATGTCTTATCTGTTGTATGCTTTTGAAATTAATGTACGAGCAGCTTCTGTTCTAGGTCTAGTGGGTGCTGGTGGTATTGGTCTATTACTGGATCGCTCTCTTGGATTATTCCGATATGATCGCGCAGCTATGATTATTTTGCTAACGCTTGTGATTGTACTGGTTATTGATTACGGAAGTACTGTATTGCGGAGGAAATTACTATGAATCATACGTTACCTGCTAAGCCACTCTGGCACAAAATTCGTCCGTGGTGTTGGGTTATTTTTCTGGTTGTTGTGTATATCTGGGCATTTAATGGTCTCAAATTCGAAGGGATTCAATCCACTGCCAAAAGTGTCTCCCTCTCTATTTTAGATGGATTTATGCATCCTGATTGGTCATTTGTTTATGATCCTGCGGGTGAAGATTTATTACGTGGACTACTTGATACTTTAGTCATTTCAATCTTAGGTACATTTATTTCTGCTTTTCTTTGTATTCCTTTTGCTTTTTGGGCAGCAACTAATATGAGTCGTCGTCGTCCAGTTTCAGGAACAGGTAAGTTCAGTCTTAGTGTAATTCGCGTCTTTCCTGAAATGATTGTTGCGATCTTATTTATCAAAGCTGTTGGCCCGGGTTCTTTTGCCGGTGTGCTTGCACTTGGTATCCATTCGATCGGTATGCTTGCCAAGTTATTTTCAGAAACGATAGAAAGTATTGAAACAGGCCCTAGTGAAGCCTTAACGGCTGCTGGAGCCACGCGATTACAAATTCTATGGTTTGCCGTATTGCCTCAAGTGATTCCTCAATTTCTCTCGTATTCGTTGTATCGGTTCGAGATTAATATTCGCTCAGCTACAACACTGGGTCTAGTAGGCGCTGGCGGTATCGGAACACCACTGATTTTTGCTCTAAATATGCGTAATTGGAATCGTGTAGGTGTGATTCTGTTAGGAATCATCGTACTGGTTATCTTAACCGATCTGATCTCGGGTTGGATTCGGAAGCGTATTGTGTAAAATGGTTGGTTAGCGCTACATGATAAGCAATCAGCAGATCGTATCGATTGCTAGATAGAAACAAAATAAAAAGGCATGAGCACTCTGGGATTCATCAGAGTATTCATGCCTTTTTGGTATGGATCTAGTATTGCCTATAGCTTACCGATTCAAGTCTAATCTTAATGCTCAATATCTTCTTCATACTCTGCTTTTTGCTGTTCCCAGTATTGCTTATCTTCAGCAGTAATCGCTCGTAAGACTTTGCAAGGATTTCCTACAGCAATCACATTGTCTGGAATGTCTTTGGTGACCACCGAGCCTGAACCGATTATTACATTGTTCCCAATCGTTACACCCGGGTTAATCACTGCATTTGCTCCGATCCAGACATCATTGCCTATCGTGATTTCTTTACCAAATTCTAAAAGGGTATTGCGTACATCAGGGTCAATAGTATGCCCTGCTGTATACACACCTACTCGCGGGCCAAAAAACACATTGTTGCCTATCTTTACTTTGGCAACATCAATAATAATACAATCATAATTAGCATAAAAGTTATTACCAATTGTAATATGACAACCATAATCACAACGGAATGGTGGTTCAATAAATACGTTCTTACCTGCGGATTCTAACAATTGCTGAAGTAATTCAGTCCTATACTCCCACTGCTCTTCGGTTGTGTTGTTAAATAATCGAGTAAGCATCCGAGATTTCTTATTATCTGTTGCTAATTCGCCTACACCAGCCATATATAATTTCTGGGCCAGCATCTTTTCTTTGTCTGTTGCCATGTATACGATTGCCTCCTTGAATATCCACCTGTATCTGCTTAATTCATTAGACAATGATGGGGTATTAAATTATAATATTACTTATTATAATACTTTTAATAACTATTATCAAAATTCGATAGAGGTGATATCCATACAACCGTTTATCCATAACACGATACATGTAAAACAAATCAATACAGAAGTGATTAAAAAAACTCTAAAATCGCTCACTTCAGCGACCAAAGCTAATCTAGCTCAAGCTACAGGATTAAGTATCGCTACCTGTGGAACAATACTCAATGAATTACTAACAACGGGTGAAGTGTTAGAACATGAACAAGAAGATTCTCATGGTGGTCGTCCTGCGAAGAAGTTTATGTATAATGCTCACTTTTCTTATATTGCTTGTATCTATATCAAAGCAGAAGAAACTCGGCACTCGCTGACGTATACTGTAGCTAATTCCATAGGTCAATATATCGAAAGCGGGCATGAAGAGGTGTCTTCTGTGAATGCGACAATAATTGATCATTTGATCGAACGATTGATTCATACCTATGGCAATATCAAAGCGATTGGGATAGGGATTCCGGGTGTAGCGCATCAAGGGATGATACAGATCTGTGATGCTTCAGAACTGATTGGGGTTCCTTTAGAATCTCAATTGAACGAAAAGTATGGCATCGATATTATTATTGAAAATGATATGAATCTGACCGCTTATGGATTTTATCAAAAACAACAGTATGATCAAGATAAAACGATAGCAGTAGTGACTTTTATCAAAGGAAGCTTTCCCGGTGCAGGATTAATGATCGATGGGCATATTCACAAAGGAAATACTCGATTTGCAGGTGAAATTTCTTTTCTCCCTTTCGGCATAACACGAGAAGAACAATATGCTCAACTTCATCAGCCTTCGACTTTTATTCCTTTAGCCGCCAAAATGCTAATCAGCTTAATCGCTACAATTAATCCGGAAAAGATTGCTTTAACAGGCGATCAAATACATTCAGAACAAGTTAAAGATTTGTACAACGCTTGTCTGGAATACATTCCTTTAGAACATATGGCAGAACTTCACATGTTGAAAGAGCCTGATCAAGATTATATGCATGGGCTGGTGTCTATGACTTTAGAAAGCTTAGATTATGCATTACAGTTGGTTGAAAAGCGAAGATAAATGATTAGATGTTGATAACTTTTGGCTTCTTGAAGATCAAAAAAACCATTCCTTAGAAAGTAGGAATGGTTTTTTGATTTATTTTCTAATTTGCTCTTCGATAGGTGTATTCATATATAGAAGTGCTCCACCATAGTCTAAGATTTCAAAAGTTAACGGTTGTGTTAAAAATTTGTTTTCAAAGCTTAATTCATATTGTCCTTCTTGGTTTCCATAAAGCATCCTTCCTTCTAAAGGATACTCTTTTCCAAGTCCATCTTTAAAAGTAGATTTCATGTCAAAAATATAAGTAGCATCTGGATCACTCACAGCGTACGATAATGCTATTTTAATATGACTATCTTGTTGTGTTACAGAAGAAACTTCAATTTTGTTATCTCTTGTAGCTTGAATTTTCTTTTCCTCAGTATTTATAGTAATTGATATAGGTTTAGCCAAAGCAGGCTTGATTTTTTCGATATCCACCCATAATCTTTGATCTGAAGCATAATAATTACTTTCACTATAATTTATAAAATGAGTAGCACTTCCTTCTTTATACGTAGTGTACTTATTAATCACAAAAGGACTTTTAATTCTCCCGCTAGGCTCATAAGCAAATACGTTAGAATAGATACCTTGAAGTGTTCCTTTAGATTGTGGTTCCCATGCAAACTCGGTATCTGTGCGTAAAGGTGTCTGGGACACTTTGAGTAGTTTAAATGTATATCCTTGAACAGTATACGATTTATTAAATATTGTTTCTTTTTTCAAGCCTTCGAATTTCTGTGTGTCAATCTGAAACGGGATATTTAATGTTTCTTCTTTATTTTTATAAAATCCATTATGCACTTTAGCTGATAATGTTATATGATCAGGTACTTCACTCCAACTTGCAAAATCAAAAATTAATAAGCCATGACTTGACCTTTTATTTTCCAGTTTATCCTGATCAGGCAGAACAATATTGTCAAAGTAGTTGCCGACATTCATACCTTGCGACTGATTCATCAGGATAGGATGTTCTTCACTATCAATCTCCGCTCGACCTTGATCATTGATTCGATTTTTCGCTGTATAAAAGATCATCACTCTGCTACTATCTGCGACAACGCCTTCTATACTCAAAGTATAATTTTCAGATTCTACTTTTTGATTAATAGGCTGATATAGTCCATGATCTACTGCACTTTTTAATGATTTGGTTAACCCATTCTGCCTATATAATGTATTCATATAATCAGGTAATCCCGAACGAATCAAAGAGACAGATGTGTTAGATATTGGAGCATGCGAAATCCATATTCCTCCCACTGTGCATATTAGAATAGCTACCATAGTAGTGATCCAAATAGGACGTTTCCATTGCCACGACTTTTGTTGTTTTTGGCGGTTAGCACGTTCTATACCTTGCATGATCGATTTTTCTAAATGTTGTTCTGCCACTTGTTTACTAATCTCTTTTATCTCTTGAGCTTGTTTATGTAGCTGCAACTCATTCGAATTTTTCATTTCTAACTTCACCTCCTATATCAATCTTGGTTCTGATTTGTTTGAGTCCCTGATGAAGCCATGTCTTAACTGTTCCTTCTGATTTCCCTAATACTTTAGCTATTTCAGCAAGAGTCATATCATCATAGTATTTAAGAATTAATACATGTCGATAATTAGGCTTGAGACGATCCAAAGCACGTTCCAAATCGAGTTTGTCATCATGTACCATTTCAGATACTTTACCAATCATATGTCTTTCTAACAAAGGAACATTACGTTTACGACGTTTCAGTTCATCCATACAGCAGTTAATCAGAATTCGAATAAGCCAAGGAATAAAAGCTTCTGGATGACTTAATTTATGACATTTAGACCATCCTCGATATGTGGTTTCTTGTAAAATATCTAGTGCATCTGCTTCATTATGCATATAACTGTAAGCAATCCCATATAACCTTCGACGATGTGACGACACAAGATGATAAAATGCTTGCTCATCCCCTTTACAAGCAGCCACCGCCCATTCATGTTCCTCCATGATGACACTTCCTTTTCGCTATCTAAATATTCATATATATAAGACAATCAGAGTGTATAAACAGTTTTTTTTTTTAAGAACACAAAAAAAGAGAGATTTCTCTCTCTTTTTCATTATTTTAATACTATATTGTTACCGGAAAATTTAATTATTCTACCAATAGAATATCACGAATCATTTTTATATTGCCTTGAGATTCCTCTTGTAGTTGCTCTGCTTGTTCTATCATGTTCAAATGATCTTGGATTTCTGTGATATATATTTGCTTTTCTTCTTCAAATTCACTAAGTACGTAACTGAGATAAAATAGTGCTATTGATTCTTCGCCTGACTCTATATAATTGGTTACTTCTTTTTTCCATGCAGGTAATAGATCATTCGCAATATCATCTAGATTTTCGGCTAAAGCTTCAATTGCATGATATTCTGTTTTGTAATAATGTTCAAAAACACTTTGACCTATCCGATTCTCATTGTTCTTGATCTCTTGAAGCCAGTAATTGACTTGTTCATTAAATGAACGTTGTTGTAAGTCCATCTTCAATTGTTCAAATTGAAAATCACCTTGATGTAATTCAGGAAGAGCTTTGTACAGTACTTCACGTTCAACAGTTTGTCTCATCATAATACTTCGATCAGTTCCGGCATCACCAATAGCACCAAAAAAAATAAAATCAGAAGTCTTATTTATTTTTGCTTCAATATCTGTATCTTTTAAACGCTTGGCTACTTCTTGTACTGCAATATAATGACCAAATTTAATAAGAGATTCGTTTATAATTATTGAAATATTATTGAAATCTCCTTCATACAACGGAACATACAATTCATCGACTTCAAAGTCACATACCTTGTCCTCAATTACGTGTACTCCAGTTAAAATATCTAAAATTTCATCATTATGAAGTTGATTATCAAAAGAGAAATTCCCTAAATTATACTTACTGTAATTCAATTCCACTATATCTTTTTCTTCTGTAAGATATTTTTCTTGAGAACGTTTAAATCGTTCCTCTGTATTTATGTACAATTGAAAATCATAATATTCACTAGTAGCAATAGCAATTATATACACATCTTTATTATACTCAGAAGATATAAATTGCTCTATTTCATCTACACTTTGTTTATACAATTGCTCTATCATCTGTTCCTGCGTTATGTAAGGCACACCTGCTGGTAGCTCGGGTAACTGATACAATTCATCATCTGTCGTCAAAATATAATTTGTAGGATTCAACATAAATGGTTGTCGATTTTTCATAACTTTAGCAATATCAATTTCATAAAAATGCATAATTGACCTTCTTTCTGCGTCTATTATAATGGTATTTCTTTTTATCTATCGGTCATTTTATTACTCTAGATTAACATTTTCCAAAATAAAAAGGAGATTGCTCTCCTTTGTTATAGATCTATATTGATCTTTAGCGTTACCAGCAGACATTCAATCATCCACTTATACTTTCCTTTATTCATTTACTTTTTTACCGCTTTGAATAAAATAAAAGAAGGCTTGCGACGCTCTTGTGTGAGCTTCGGCATTTTCTCCAAACCTTCTGGAATAGACTCCGGTTCATCGATGTGTTGTACGATCAAATCATGAGCAATCATACCATTTACCAGTGTAGATACTTTCCGGTGATACTTAATCACATTATCAACAACCCAGTGAGTGCTACGTTGCCCTTCTTCCCCATAATTATCTATCGCATAATGCAATCTCTCTCCGTGCTCATCTTCTACCCAACCCTCCATATCTAACTTGGCTGTGGTTATTGGATGCTCGGTTGAAAAGACCAATGTTCCTCCGGAACGTAACCACTTCGCAATCTGCGCCATCAGGCGATCATAATCAGCCACATAATGAAAAGCTAAAGAGCTGACAATCAGATCAAAAGATTCAGCTTCAAAATTCAATTCTTCTATCGGTGCATGAATATATGTAATCTCTGGAAGCTTGGGTGCAATACTTAACATTTTGCTCGAGATATCCGCGCCGGTCACATGCGCTGCTCCCTGTTCTACCATATATGAAGCTAACTTACCGAATCCACAACCCATATCAAGTACTGTTAATCCTTTTAAATCCGGCAATAATGCTTTCAAAGCAGGTTGCTCTACAAAATCATTAAAAGTAATCCCTGTGCTCCGTAACTCTTTATAATATTCAAAAAAAGTCGGGTCATCATAAATATTTTGGCGCATCACCTGTAACCTCCTCAACGCATTTACTTTTGGCGACAAACTACAATGTTCTGTCCATTTAAACTCATTATACAATATAAAGCAAAACAAAAGAGCCGCTAAACACGGCTCTCGTGTATGTATTAATATCCGCCTGTATTCGAAGCCCATACTGGACCTTTGCCAGTAGCATAAAGAACAACATTTCCATCATCTTGTACCACCAGGCTATCTCCAATTAATCCAGCAGGTACATTACCTTTATAATGTGCATTACTCCATCCTTTCACATCTGCTGTCCAAAATACGATACCTTTAGAAGGATCAGTAACGCGTAGTGTGTTAGGGAGAAGTGTTAATGCTTCTGGATATCGTTGAAATTCACGACCTAAAAATGTGTCATAGTATTTGAATACATCACCATCAGTATTCGTATCCCACATTGGAATGCCAGCATCACGATACAATACCAAGTTGCCATCATTTTGCATGACCAAATTAAATCTACCGCTTGGGGATGATAACATCTGACCTTTAGCCAATGTCTCGCCAACGTTCAGTGTACTTTTAGCAGATGCAGCTGAAGCATGGTTGAACTGAAGCATAAATACTGCAAGTAAAACTAGAACAAACTTTAACGAAATACTTTTCATCACCATTTCTCCCTTTGGATATAATTTTAATTCCTGAAATAATATATTACAATTTCAAGGTATTATCAACTAATTTTTAACATTATATACAATTAAGGGATTTTAAAATGATCGGTTATTTTATACGATTTTTAACACAAATGGTGTATATTTTAATGAAATTATTCTATTATACGTATAATTTTAATACTTATTATGATTATTTAATCATTCTACTATTTTTTTATTTCTATATATTTATACCGATTTGATTCGATTTCGTTCTAATATGTATGTCTTCCCCTTTCTTATCTAAATCGATAACTTATATTTTATTTATAATAAAATGGTTACATATGCTAAATATTATTATGTATATAGATTCCGGATAACTTTGAGTCCTTCTGCTTACAATGTAATTTTAAGGGTATAAATGTAAAAAGAACCTATTTTAATTACAGGAGGAATAATTGTAATGAAAAAACCTTTAGGTAAAAAACATCTCGTCCTTTCTTTTCTAGGTGGAGCTTTATTTTTTTCAGGTATTTCATTTGCAGCAGATGCTACAACGGTGACTCCGAATACAGAGGCATTAAAATTTTATGTAGATGGTGAACAAAAAACCACTTCAGCACAATACAATAATCAGGGTAGTATGGTTCCAGAGTCTTTTAGATATAGTGGTACTACATATGTACCGATTCGCCATGTGAGCGATCTTCTAGGTAACAAAATGTACTGGGAACCTCAATCTGCAACGATTTCTGTTAACAGTCCAGTGGTAGAGATCAAAAATAGCAAAGGTGAGTCGATAGGAACAGCCATCCTTACACAAGATCAGAATAATGTGAATATCAAAGTGAATGTCAAAAATCTACCCGCAGGTAAACACGGGATTCATGTTCACCAATCAGCTATTACGAATAACGACTTCGCTACAGCAGGATCACATCTGAATCCAGAAGGACATGAACATGGACGACTCAATCCCAAAGGACAACATACAGGTGATCTACCTAACTTAGAAGTAGCCGCAGATGGTACAGCTAATACTACAATGGTATTACCAAATGCCAGTCTAGAAAAAGGAAATGAACACACTCTTTTAGGGGCTTCCATTATTATTCATGCTGCTCCAGATGATGAGATGACTGATCCGACAGGAAATTCAGGAGATCGTATTGCTGGAGGAAATATTCCACAGTAATCGAATTTATAAGGATAGGAAAAAAATATAGGTTTATTCAAAAACTCTCTATATGGTTTAGAGAGTTTTTTCTTTTATGTTTCTTTGGATTGCAGAACTTTATGTTGGATGCCCTTTGTACAGGCAAATTAAAGTTCAAAATGGTCTAACGTAGAAGTATCTTTCGCTATCGACTATACTGGTTATATCTCATTTTTAGGTGAAAGAGGTGATAGATATGCCCATTCTTCGCAAGCCGATCAGACGTACACGCCAGATTATCACATTGATTGCTATTGCGGTAGTGGCTTTGACGTTTCTATATGTAAGCAGTATAAAGACAACAGAAGGTGTATTCCGCGTGGTCGGCGTGACCGATCAAGGTATTGTGGTTCAACAAGTTCAAGACACTGCTAATCTCAAAACAACACCAGATATTATGCAGTTAGTACAGATCGATCAGCTTTATTTTATCCGCTATCATTCAGACTGGATACGCCATCCCAAGTTAGAAGATATTCAATTGGTCGCTCCAAAAAGTGCAGGTTAAAGCATATATGATCACATGCTTACCTGCACTTTTATTTAAAAAACTTATCTACTAATCCAGTAGCACTAACATATTTGGTATTGTAATGAATCCGCAGTAATGTTTCATCTGTGGGATCCCCTTTCACTCCTTTAAAATAAACAGTGCCTTTACCTTCATCTGTTATTTGACTTGTTTCTCTTTGAGCCTTCGTATCGTTACTGTTAAGTTGGTTATCTTGTGAATACATAAATGCTGTCTCAAACGTTCGATATCCTTTACCAAATACATACATATACTTGTAGCCGTCATTGGCATCTTCTTCTACGCCAATACTAAAACAATAAACCTGATTCTTCTTATTATCTGCACGAGATTCTTGTAGCCATTCGTCTATAAGTTTTTGGTGTTGTGGTTCAATCTTATCAAATTCATATGTATAAATATCTTGTAATAACGGTTTTTGTACTTCTTGCTTATACTGTACAGTAGCTTTCGGAACTTCAACGCTAGGTCGTGCAGGTGCGGTGCAACTAGCAAGCAAGATCATACTACTTATAGATAAACCACTTATTATTTTACGCATAATGACTCCTATTCTCAGATAAATAAATATCAAAGGAACTTATCTATAGAAATCGCAATAGATGAGTTCCTTTGTTTGTTTATAGCCAAAATGTCGGATATTTTCGATGCTTGATTAAGTTATTGTATAGCAAGGCAACACAGACTACCACGATAGAACCGATTAACACCGGCGTAATTAGAAAAGACCATGAACTCGCTGCGGTAATGACAACGATCGGATTTGCACCGGCAGGAGGATGAGTCGTTTTCGTTAATATCATAAGAGCAATACCCAGTCCAACTGCTAAAGATAAAGCCCAGATGCCGTTCCCTAACCAGTGATATATCACCAAACCGCATAAAGCAGTAATAAAGTGTCCACCAATAATATTTCTAGGTTGCGATACAGCCGCCTCTGGAAGTGCAAAAGCCAGTACACAACTTGCGCCAAAAGGAGCTATCAATAAAGACAAATGCAACCCTTCTGAAAGACTCACCAGTATAAATATAGTGATAAATCCACCGATAAAAGCTAAAATAGCCTGCCACATACTAACCTTCAGTGGAGAACGAGCTTGTGTTGAACTTTTGTTGAAATATAACTTTAGATTTTTGTACAAAATGATAACCCCTCTACAGATGTTTATTTCCCTATAGAAGTATACATCAAAATGAGACATCTTTATAATGAATAATACTAATAATGATTATCTAATAATATGCTTATATTTGAATAATAATTTGTGTTTATTGCGCTCAATCGTAAAAAATTATAAAACCAATAACATCGTAATCGATGTACCGACGACAGCTACTTTTTCAAATCCTAAACGTTCATATAAGCGTACAACGGGATTGCTCGGATCTACACTCAATGAGACTTGAGCAATCTGTTGTTGTCGTAATTCAGTTAGTAATGCTTGCATAAGCGCTGTACCTACCCCTTGTCCACGATACTCATCCAATACGGCTAATCCTAACTCTGGTGTTACCTCGTCAATATAACCGTACCCTTGATTGTCTGCTGGCAATACTCTAGCCGTCACAGCTCCAATCGGTTGTTGCTGGTCATTGATTGCAATATAACCAACATCTCCAGCTTGACCCCAATCTTCTACATATTTAGCCAGATGTGGTTCATAGATCACTTCCCGATCAAATGGTGCTTCTCCTTCACGCACATAAAGAGACAAATATAACGTTTCCCACAAAAAATTCTGATCGTCTGCGGTAACTGCCCGAATACTCCATGTATGCATATCCAACCACTCCTTTATTTATATATGTACTCTGTCTATACCGGCTTATTCCCATACCTGATCTAACTTATCAGCATAAAATAAAATCGCTCGCTGATATCGTTCAATCCCTTTATCATTTGTTGTCTCTGCTAGTTCAGTCATTAATAACTGCATGCCTTCTGCATATTGTTCTAGATTGTACAGCACCATTGCATAAAACACTCTAAATTCTCGTGCCTCCGGATAGTCTTGAATCGCTTGCTTGAAAAGAGTCGCTGCTTTGTCATAATGAGCCAATGTGCGGTACGTGCTACCTAGTCCAAGCATCGCTCCCTGACGATCTTCGCCTTGTAGTCCATTAGCAAGAGCTTGTTCATAATAAGGCATGGCTTGTGCTTCTAATCCTAAATTGTCATACGTCCATGCCACCTGATATAACAACACAGGATCATCGGGATCTTCCAATAATAAATGGAGTAATTTCGTGCGTGCTTCTTCTAATTGTCCATTTTGACGTAATTCAATCGCTTCTTGCATCTGAGTATTGGTCATCTTGGTTCTTCCTTTCGACTTGTTGTTTCTGTACTCCATTCTGGATTCGATACATCAATGTAGCTATAAGATCGCTATCATTATAACAAAAGACCGACAATGATTGTCGATCTTCGATAGATGAATATGAAGTTGAAGTTGAAGTTGTACAGACGTATTTATTGGATTTGCTGAAATGAATCGTAGTGATCGGTTGTTTTGTAGATCAGTCCATCGGTAGAATACAATATCCGATTGGCTCCCCGAAAACCAGATGTATAGTTGATATCGGCTTCATGCCATTTGCGTCCTTTGGAAGCTGGCAGCAGCTTTTCATAATTACTAAAATAATCGCCACCAATACTTTTACCGGGTGCTACTTTATTCAAATTACCTTTCGACGATTCCCAGCCCAACGATTCTGCTTTGGACTTGGTGATATAGTTACAAGGTAATTTTTTATATTCTTTCAGATAATCGGCAACACCATCAAAGGTATTGATAACTTTGCATGTATTTGCGGAGTTCGTTTGGTTATTGTTACTCTGGTTATTTGAGGTTTGGCTAGTATTGCTTGTCGGTTTAATCGAAGATTCATTCTGTGTCTGCGAATTATTCGAATCAACCTGTGCTGTCTGATTAGATGCTGTGGTACTTGTATTTGTAGACGATCCATCTTGTAACTGGGTGATAAAGATAACACCCAATACAAGGATTAATACAATACCTGATAATATCTTTTTCAAAAAAATACCCCCTATTTATAAATCTTATTCTAGATGTTTATTTAAATATTCCTTTATACTTCATAAAATTTATATAATTTAAATGTATATCCTATAGATATACATTACAATCTAAATATCTTATACTATATTTATAAAATAAAATGAGGTGATGAATATGTCCAAAGCTACACTTAGCAAATGGGGAAACAGTAGTGCTATACGTATCCCTACAGATCTAATTAAGCGTTTAAATTGGTCTGAAGGTACAGAAATAGAAATGATTATTACCAATGATAATGAAATTCTTCTACGTCCGATTCTTCAACAGGAAGAATCTAATCAAGATTTGAAAGCTCACCTCAATAATCTTTTAGCTCAAATCAAACCAGAATCTCCCCGCCATAAAGAAGTAGATTGGGGTATTGAAGGAGACGAGAAACTTTGAAAATTCCAACTCGTGGCGATTTAATATGGCTTGATTTTGATCCACAAGCGGGTCATGAACAAGCTGGTCGCCGTCCTGCTATCGTATTATCAGAAGAAAATTTTAATCAAATTACTGGTTTTGCTGTCGTATGTCCGATTACAAATCAAATAAAGAATTATCCTTTTGAAGTTGAACTCCCTGCTGGTCTTCGATTTCAAGGCGTTGTTTTAACCGATCAAATGAAAAGCTTGGATATTAAAAAACGTAACTTTTCTATTGTAGATCATTTGTCTATTCAAACAAAATCGATGCAAACCATTTTGCGTAACACACGGTCTATTTTAGCCTGATTACAGTACTAAGCATTCAGGACTTTAAAGTTTTAGAATTCTCCTGATGCAGATATAAGGAGAAATAAATTGAAATTCGTAAAATTAATGCTAAGCCTTACTATAGCTTTATCCGCAATAAATATTCAACTCCAACCGATGTATGCACAATCATCTAGTAAGGTCGATCCAGCACTCAAAGAACGCCTGATGAAACAATACGGTCTATTACCTGCTTCATCTGAAAAACAGCCTTCTCTACTTGATCTAAGTCAGGGTAATTTTGGATTCAGTTTTGGAGAAAGTGATTCTGTATCTTCTTTTTTACCTACTGCACTTTTACGCGTTTATTTTCGCTTGATCTGATCTAGTTGTTATATCGACTGCATCGCTCTGGAAATTTTTTTAGCATTTCATCAATTTCTTCAATCTTTTCTTGTAATACTTCTTTCGTAGACGAGATAATAAACTTTTTCTCATATTCACCTTGATCTAGTTTTATTAGCTTATGCGGATAAAACGCATGACTTAAGCTAAGTTCAATCTGCCCTTCTTCGATATAAGAAACTTCAATTTCCGGATCCATAAATGCTGCGAACTTCCATGTCATCTGGTTATCTCGCACCGAAATTAACCAATCTCGCAAACTTTTCAATTCCGAAGTCATCATAGACGGACTGATGGCTTTCCACTGAAACCCATTTTGATCTTGAGCGATAATCTGTACGGTTAGCCAATCGTCATACCATTCTTCTATAACTTCATATTGATACCCTAAAATCTTGATTTCTACTCTTGCCTTACCATCTATCCATAACATATGATGTACCGCCTTATTTTAAAATGTATGTATAAGATATTCTATAAGATTGCCTTATTGCTTGGTCGAACGTTGTGGAAATTCTACAATCATGTTATCCAGTTGCTGTATGAGATCATACAAAACATCTTCAGGCAATTCCATAATTAAACTTTTATCTACCGTTTGTCTACCATGCTCCATTAAGGCTTTAGGATAAAAAGACTGAGATATGCCTATTTCTACTGTTCCATCCGGAATGTATGTAAAGCTTAATTCAGGTTCCATGAAATAGAACGTCTGCCACACCACATTCTGTACTCGTATCGAACCGAACCAATCTCGTAAGTCCTGTAATTCTTTAGCAAACATACAAGAACTACTCGCTTCCCACTGTAATCCATTCTCATCTTGAGCGATCAACTGCACCGTTAGCCAGTCGTCATATAAGCATTCCACTCTTTCTAGAGGATAATCATAATGTAAGATGTTGAGTTCAAATCGGATGTTTCCACTAATCCATAGCATGTAATGTGCCACCTTTGTTAAATTTAAGTGTAAAAAGACAGTATACCAAACTTTACGAGTGACATCACTTTGCCATCAGAGTGACCGTATACAGCTAAAATAAGCGATGCTACGATAATAGCATCACTTTTGTGGAGGTTTGTATTATGAATGATTTTGAAAAAGATTTTAATCAATTCAAGTCAATGCGGATGGAAAGTATAGCGAATACGATTATTTATGGATCAGAAGAGTATAAGAAGTTGATGTTGGATAGTGATCGGCTGTTTACCGAGTTATGTACATATGTGAAACCAGAAGGAATGAAGTTGTTGATAGATTATTGTAATGTAGTGACTCTGCTACAAGGTATAGCAGAGTCGGTGATGTATGAGCAGGGATTAAAAGATGGGATCAAATTTAAAAATATTTTTCTAACAAAGACAAATTTTAATTAGATTAAAATATGATTTTTTGAAAAATTGATTATTTTTTATAAAATCTATTTGATTTCCAACAAAATAATTTATTTTGCACATAAAAATACAATAATATTATTAAACCAAATAAGGGAATGTAAAGATTAAAGGCTAATGCAATGAATGAAAGTAAAGATATGATCCTTGTGATCTTTACAAGGATTGTAGGAATATAATATACATCTTTAAATATATAGAAAAAAAACAATAAAGCCAAAGTTAAAAAAGTTGATATTATAAAGAATTTGAGATAGTTAAATTCTTTTGAAAAAGTGATATATAGCTTATATGGATCTGATTTGTATTTTTTATTTCTATTGATTTTTTTACTTCCAGCATTAAGATATTTTAAATATTCTTCTGATGGATTTTTTATATTCTCTTCTATGATTTTTTTTTGAAAAGAATAAGTATAATTGTTTAAATTAGATTTTAATGGTTTCTCTAATAAAATATGATTGGTAATAAGCATTCCACTAAGCATTAAAGACTCTGCTTCGATATTTGTGAATGTATCTAAATCTGTTCTTATTCTAGATAAATAATATTGTACTGATTGATCTATGCCATAATCTGTTAATGGCATACTCCCTAACTTGAATGAAGGAGGTTCATTTAAGAGTCCTTTTCTAATACTTATTAATGTCAAATTATTTTTTTGAAAATTAGTATTCTCAATACTATGCTTTTTAAGTTGATCCATTAATATGTCATTTGTTCGCATTAGCATATCTAAGGGTGAAGTTTCATAATAAAGGGTTTGATCAATATGCAAGGATCCATCACTAACAATAATCTGGTCGTAGTCTTCTTCCATAAGTGCTGATATTCCCAAATTATCTATTACTCCACCATCTATAAATGATAATATGGATTTATCCAAAAATATATTCATTGGAGGAAATAAGCCCGGTACGCATGAAGAAGCTGCTACAACATGTCCTATAGTTAACTTTTTATAGTCAAATCTATATTTATTTGCTTGATATTTAGATATTTCTTCAGCAAACTTAAAAAAATTATTTTCGGCATCTTTTAAATCCGAAGTAAAACAACATATCTTTCCAAAGTTTACATTAGTTGAATTTATAATCAATTTAGGGAGACCTTCTGATTGACACAACTGATCCATCGTTACATTTTTATCCTTAAATGAAAATTCATCAAAAAAATATTTATTTAATAATTCTACTAAGTTATGATTTTCAGCAAGAGATTTATTTCTTATAAATAAATCTCCTAAATGATGAATAAAAAACTTATTTCTAAGATTCTTGTTTACTTTCTTAAAAAAATCAATTGATATCTTTTCAATAATTTCTATATAATCTTGATCGACTAAGTCTTTATTTAATTTATTTTTATATCTTTGTAGTTCTAGGTAATAATATGCTCCAATAATTGACCCTCCAGAAACAGTAGATATTGCTGTCACATGTTTGAGAAGACCTAATCTAGCAAGTTCGCTTAGTACACCAATATGAAAAAATGAAGCTCTAAAACCTCCTCCCGATAATGCTAATGCTATTCGCTTTTGTTTAACTGATTCATCCAATTGCTACTCCTCGTTTCAATAAAATATAAAACTAAAATATTATATATTTATCTACCATTTTTCTTAAACTATAATCTTTCAAATAATTGGAATCATTAGAAGTAAGATCTATAAATTTAAACTTATCTATAGATACTTTTTGGGAATCCAATATATATTTCTCTTTTCCTTTAATTTCAACGATTATAATTTTTAAAGTTTCTTCTGAATTTTTTATACTATGATTAGATGTATACACTTCTAAACTAGCATACTCTTGAATCGATTCTTTTTTGACAAACTGATTTGAGTTACTCAACTCAAAAAATTTACTTTTAGATTCTAAAATCTTTTTAAATTTTTCTGTAAAGAGTTCTTCTGGCTTCAAATAGTATAAATTTATATTATTTTGCATATTTAAAAAAGCATATGGAAGATTAAATTTATTTATATATTTATAATAGTATCCTTCAGATTTTATGAATTTATCTATCATATCTATAAATTTATTATTAGAAGAATTTATTTTGGTTATAGTCCTGATACACATTAATAATATTTCAGGATAGTTTTTAATTAAACTTAGAATCTCATTACTTTTATTCTTATTTTTTTGTTTTGTATTATCACTAAAAGAAATAGGAGATTTTAAAGGACAATTGTTATATTTTTCTTGATCATATTTTGCTAAATTTTTAATATCTTTACTGTAATGTTTTGCATATAATGGTTTAGACTTTTCATTTCCAATTTTTTTTTGAGGATATAAATTAATAATTTGGATTGGATTATTACAAGAAGGACAGACAGCATAATATTTCATTTTTTCTTCTTTTATAAAATATGGTTCTCTTTTATGAGTAAGATTCTCAAAATTAGTAACTGTTAATTCATGAATAATATTTGATTCTTGCGAAATTTTGAATATTTTCAATGATTTTTCCTCCTAAATATATTTAAAATTAATTACATTTTCATTTATTTAAAATTTCAAAAGATATCTTAGATTAATATTCTTATATTAAAAAAATGAAATATAAGATTTCACGCTAGGATCATTCAAGTAATAATCATCAAAAGACATAAATTCATATTTGTGATTAGTATAATTGCCTCTTATGACACTTCCAGAAATATGATGACCTAATCCTAAACCATAATGAGTTTTAAATTTCCATTGTCCATTCGCATCTTTCTCCATAGTAATAAAATCTTCATCTGAACTAATAGAATACTTATCTAAATTCTCATTAGTTTGTTTAAAAGACCAATTGTATTCCGTATATACATAAGCGATCTGATCATCCGCATATAATACTGCAACATTTTTAGGGTATGTTTTATATTCTGCTTTTCCTCCTTCAATTGCTTGCTTCTTACTATTGGCAACTTCAAATGAAGCATATAATGCTTTTTTTATTTCTTTTACCTTCTCAGGTTCATTCATTTTAAGGTTGTTCACTTTATCATGAATATCATCTAAATAAAGAGCCTGATTCCAAGATGTTGAAGTATCTACTTTCCAAGCATTATTCACTCTTATTAAGCGAAGCCATACTGCTCCGGGTTTTCGTGATACTTTACCCATCTCTAGATAAGGAACTTTCACCATTACTTCATCATGAGATATAAAAAACAGATGTTTAATTGTCCAATCTGTTACTGTAAGGTGTGGTTCTGGCCATTGTTCATCAGAGAAAGCTGTTTCGATCCAACCTTCATCATGTTCTAAAAAAGCAGCAGTATACAATGACAAATCTGGACTGTATCCTTCTGATGATCCTGTCATATAGTGATTCACAAATTCTTTGACTTGGTTTACTTGTTCAGTTTTGTTATCCCAAGAATTCATATTAATGATATGTTTTGAAAAATCGTATTTCACATCATAATTTAATAAAGAAGCTACAAAATCAATAGGTATATACAAACGTCCATTTTTAAAAGTTGCAGTCGTTGGCATTGTTATATACTCTTCTGCAAAATCATATATATCATTATTGATATATATTTCTATAACATGATCACCATCTCTAAATATTAGACGATTAAGAATTGTAGTTGAAAGAGACTCTTTTCGCTCTACCAAAGACCTTTTTTCCCAACCTAGTGGTCTGCCTACTTTGAATCCAGTATTATTCAACAAATCTGCTGCCGATACCATCATTAATCCATCCTGCATAAAAGCTTGTGTTTGAATAGCTTGTTGATTACCTTCCGTATCAATTTGTAGTGAATATGCTTCTAATTTTGAAGAACTTATCGTACTTTTATTATCTGCGTAAGCTACTCTAGACACAGGCAAACACTGCACAAGTAGCCCTGCTACAAGCACTCCTTTAATAATCAATCTATATACTTTTTTCATGTACAAACCCCTTTTATGTATTTTTTTGTTACTAATAAGTACTATTCTTATTAACGGCAAATTCTATAGTATAAATTAGAGTTGATTGATGTTAACTTGTACCTTATAAATAAAATAAGTCTATTCCTCCATAATAGAGAGACAGGCTTATCTTTTATTCTGGCTTTCAATACATACACGTACGGTTCTATACAATATAGAAAAGTTAAAGTAGATTATTGTACTTCAACCGCAAATATTATAAATTTTATTTTTCTACTTCTTGCCATTTAAGATCAAGCAATATAGGTGGTATATAAACAGGACTAAAAAACTCATATTCTAGATTTCTATTCAGTTGTCCGATTAAAATCTCACCTTTGGAATTGTATTGAATTTTCCAATCTGCACTAATTGCTGCTTTACCTCGTTTTAATTTTTCAATGGCTTCGTTCCAACTTAATGGATCATGTGGCTGATTATTAATTTTAATAATGTAAGCATCATATTCTTCCTTTATACGTTGTTCATGTTGTTGCTCTAATTCAAAATCAGCTTCAGAATCCCAAATTTCTATAAAATCTATACCTTTGATATTATTGGCTAAAAGCAATTCTTTAAATTCATCAGATACAAAATAAGTTAAATCAGCAAGTCCAGGTATTTTAAATATATGTCTTTTTTCATTATCCTTTAGAATAGATTCTACAAAAGAGATTTTACTATACCTTCTGATTATTCCACTATAGATCGTATCAGGAATAGACTTTTCAGCATCCACACAATCAATCACATTAAAAATATTACATAGGTAGAAATTAAAATCAGGGTGTTGAACAGGAAGAAATTCAATTAAATCCTTAACAAGGGGGTTAACAATATTAAATACCTTTTCACTAATTACAGGAATGCTTGATATATAAACAGCAAAATCACTATATTTGTACTTTTTCTTAACTGTGCCTACTGGATATTCAGGCCAAGATAAAGGTAATAGTTCTCCATTGAAATAAGGAAATTCAAATTTCATAAACTTTTCTTGATCTAAAGAAACCAACATTATACTCTCATGACTAGGCTCAATTTTCCAAATTTTCATTTTATTCTCCTTAATTAATTGCTATAGAACTTTTCAAAACGATTAAGTACTCATTTAATTTTTATTCTATACTTAAAAAAATGAAATATAAGATTTCACAATAGAATCATTGTAGATAGTAATTATCAAACGCCATAAACTGATACTTATAATTAGAATAATTTCCTCTTATGAGGGTACTTGGAATGCTATATTCGAGTTCTAAATTGTAACGCATTTTAAAACTCCATTGTCCCTTTATATTTTTCTGCATAGTAATAAAATCTTTATTAGAAGCAATATAATATTTATTTAAGTTTTCATCTGTTTGTTTAAATGACCAGTTATATTCTGTGTATACATATGCAATCTCATCATCTGCATATAGTACTTCAATATTCTTAGGAAAAGTTTTATATTCGACTTCAGTTCCTTCTACTGTCTGTTTTTTAGCATTTGCCCGATTAAATGAACTATACAATCCTTTTTTGATTGCTTTTACTTTTTGTGGTTTATTGATTTTAAGCTTTTTTATTTTCGCTTTCATATCATTTAAATAAAGAGGTTGAGCCCAAGAGGTTGAACTGTCTACCTTCCATTCGCTATCCGTTCGTATTAAACGAAGCCATACTCCACCTACTTTTTTTGATGCTTTACCAACTTCTAAGTAAGGAACTTTTACCATGACTTCATCATGAGATATAAAAAATAAATATCGAATATTCCAATCTTTAAGTACAAGGTTCGGTTCTGGCAATTGTTGATTAGAAAAAGCCGTATCAATCATATCCTCATCATGTTCTAGAAAAGCTGTGGTATATAGTGATAAATCTGAACTATATCCTCCTGATGCTCCATTCATATAACGATTCACAAATTCCTTGACTTGTTTCACTTGCTCTTTCTTATTATTCCAAGAATTAATTACAATTACATTTGTTAAGTAATCATATTTCACATCATAATTCAGTAGAGTGGTCATGAACTCAAGAGGTATGTATAAGTAGCCATTCATAACAGTTGCATGAGTGGGCATACCCACAGATTCTTTAATTGAAAATTCACTATGTTGTTCCTTTATAAAAATGTCTATCGAAAAGTTATCCTTGTTAAATCTAAAAGAATTAAAAATAGTACTTGAAAGAAATTCATTTCGTTCTACCAAAAAGCTAGTTTTTGAAGCATCACTCTCTTCTATTTTGAACCCCGTATTATTCAATAAATCTGCTGCCGATACCATCATTAATCCATCCTGCATAAAACCCTGTGTTTGAATGGTTTGTTGATTACCTTCCGTATTAATTTGTAGTGAATATGCTTCTAATTTTGCTGGTGTGACTAACCATTCCTCATCAGCCGCATAAGCAAATGTAGACACAGCCAAACACTGCACAAGTAGCCCTGCTACAAGCACTCCTTTAATAATCAATTCATATACTTTTTTCATGTACAAACCCCTTTTATGTATATTTTGTTACTAATAAGTACTATTGTTATTAACGGCATTTGCTCTTATTTAATTTACCTATCATTGAGCAAGAATTAACTTATTTGAAATAATACGATTTTCGCAGTGTTTTTAGCAGTTACTTAGCATTCTACTTATAACCAAACATCAAAAAAAGCTGTCGCTCCTGTGAGCACAGCTTTTTCTTCATTTCTATATTTGCCGATCCGAATCTTCTATATTCACTCTTCCACTTGATCCCTTACCCATATCCGGAATCCATTGCCTTCCGCTTGAGCTTCTTCTAGTACACCTAGTACTTGATCTGCTTTGTCTCCTAGACGTTCACGGCTTACATCATAGTTTAGCCACTCCATCTGTAAGGGCAATTCGATCATGCCTGTTAAACAATCCCATAGAGCATCTAGATTTTTTCCATAAAATTCAGGCAGTTCTAACTTCTGTTGGAGTGTCTCGTGTAGTTCAGCGATGGTATGAAAGTCCTCGCCATTGATTGTTACCATGTTCATCTTTAATCATCCTTTACATCTTAAAGTGCTATTCATAGCTATATGCCAGAAGCAATCATCTGCTCTGGCATACGCGTATGAACAACGTTTATGTTCTACATTTTCGTAAATGAAGCATAGTGATCTGTTGTTTTGTACACTAGACCGTCATTGGAGTACAAAATACGATCGGAGTTACGGAAGCCGGAAGTGTAGTTGATATCTGCTTCACGCCATGTGCGTCCACTTGCTGTTGGAAGTAATCCTTCACGGTTGCTGAATACATCTCCACCAATACTTTTACCTGGAGCGACTGTTGCTAAGTTTCCTTTAGAAGAAACCCATCCAAGCGCAGATGCTTGCGATTTCGTAATAAAGTTACATGGCAATGTTTTATTCGCTTTGATGTAATTCGATACACCTGTGAACGTGTTGATAATCGTACACGTTGCTGCTGAAGCTTTTTCTGGCTGTGCAACAGGTGTAACTTGTGAGCCGGTAAAGAAGACAACCGTTAACATGAGTGCAAGTAGTGCTGTGGACAAAAATCTTTTCATTTTCCAGCCTCCTATGTAGCTCGTATTGGATGAACGTTGTTAACTTATAACGTCATATACACATTATAGGTAACAAGTATTCTCTTTACCATTTATATCACACAAGTTTGTTTAAAATTTTAAATTTAATGCATCTATTTGTAAATTTTTCTAAATATAACGTAAAATGAAAGTAAAAGTAACCCCTATATCTCTCTAATCTTCATCTAAACTTAGAAATAAAGGTTACATGCACATGCTTGTTTATTTTACCATATCAATCCAGCGACATCAGGGATACTTCTATATGTTCTATTCGTGCATCCTTCTTGAATAAGGATATAAAAATAGCTACCTCTTCATCAAGTGTAAAGAGATAGCTCGATCTTTATTTACAATTTTAACAAATCTTCTCGAATCGGAGTAAACACATCCAACAATGCAGAGTCTTCTTCAAGTGCAATGACTCCGTGTAACGCATTCGGAGGAATATTAATCGACTGTCCTTGCGTGACTGTGGTCTGCTCATTGTCGATCGTAAATGTAAATGAACCGCGCAGACAGTAACTCATCTGTTGATGAGGATGTTGATGCTGGTATCCTTCTGCGCCTTTGGTAAAATGAACTTCCATCATCATTAAGCCACCATTGGCATTCAGAATACAACGTTTTACTCCCGGCTCTGCATCTTCCCATACCCCTAGATTACTCATACCAATTCTGCCTCCTTATTTATGTTGAACAGCTTTAAGATTGGATCTAGTCAAATATAAGTTTGGACTACGTTATATCTTGATTGCTTCATCTGCATCTACGCGTTTCCATTTGCGATAATTGCCCATAATAATAAGCAATAGAATTAAGAAAGCCACAGCATAACTTGCAATTAACATCAAAGACACTTGAATCGGTGCACGATCCAATGTATAGCCAATCAGCACAGGGAATACAGCATTACCAAAGCCTGCAAATCCGGTGATCAGACTGGTTACTGTACGAGCCATATTAGGTAAAGTATGATTCGCATAGACCATCGTAATCGAGTACACACCTGACATCGTAAATCCTAACAATGGTACTAATAGATAGCCTGCCCATTCTTGACGGAATACGAGAAATGCCAGCAGAATCAATAGACTCAGTGACATACTGATCAATAGGAAGCGACTATAATTCACCCGGCGAATGATCCAACTGGTTGCCAGTCGCCCGATAACCATGGCTCCCCAGAACGCTCCAATACTAATCGAAGCATAGTATTCCGAACTGCCAAAATAACTAATAAAGATAGAAGATAAGAAATTATTCAGACTACCTTCTATTCCACAATACACAAAAATCATCAGCAAAAATATGCTTAATAACACTATTTTATGTCTTCCTGTTACCGTAGCTGAAGGCGCAACTTCTACGGCATCGACTGCTTGATTGGATGATGTCTCTTCTTCTCGGGAATATTGAATACGCATCCATACAATCCCCATCACTAGCGAGATCAATCCAGTAACTGCAAATACCCACTGCCAGTGCCCTAGTGCAATAAAACCGCTTGCAAAAACAGGCATACCGAGCGCCCCAAGACCGAACGATACTTCCAAATAACTCATCGTCACCGCTCGCCGACTCACAAATCTCTCCATCACGAGAGCCGCTACAACAACTTCAATCGCAGATACACTGAGACTATTAAAAAAGTTCAATATTGTAATCCATGAGTACTCTGGTAAAGTGAGCATCATACTCTGGGTGACCGCAATAATAAGCGCTGAACTTGCCAGTGTAACCTTTTCGCCAAATCGATGCATCATATAAGCAGACAATGGAACTCCGATCAAGAATCCAATCGAACCGATAAATACCAGTGTTCCACCCTCCGTATAACTTAGATTATAATGCCCCAATAACTGCGGCATAATCGCTCCAATGGTAGTCACCACTAATCCTGCTAGAAAATACATCAGATACGATGCCAATGCAAACTTCTTCATATCAACAACCTTTCCTGCACTTACGCAACCATCTTTATTTACTAGATAAAAAAATACGTTTTCTTCTCTATATTCTTATATCCTATCTTTTCTACCCTATCAGAAAATGTCGAATAATGAAAGCAAAAAAGCCTCCTTTCACCAAATCTATGGCAAAAGAAGGCTTTTATTTATCATATTAAAATGTTCGTCATTATACACCGACTTCTATATTATAAAGTGGATGCACTACATAGTTATAAATGTACTACCGTATGCATCATTCAAGGTGTAATGTATTAAACTATAATTTTATTGATTTTTTAATTTAGCTTTGTATGCTTTGGAATATTGATCCGCCGCAATAATCGCATCTTTCACATCATCCGCAGTCACAGGGAAAGGCAGATTATGAGCCGTCTCATCTGCTTTGGTCGCCGCTTCAGCTACACGATAAAGATCTTCATCGCTTGCATCTTGTAAATGTAGATCTTCCAATGTCACTGGCAATTCCAAGCTGATATAGAAAGCAATATAACGTTCGATTTCTTGAATAGAACGTTTCTCAAGAGCTAACTGTGACAACGTACCAAAAGCGACTTTCTCACCATGTGTCATATGATGAATTTCTCCATCCAATACAGTAAATCCATTATGGATAGCATGTGCCGCAGCTAGACCTCCACTTTCGAATCCAAGTCCACTGAGTAGTGTATTGGCTTCAACTACCGATTCAAGCGCAGGTGTAACCACTTTACGTTTAACTGATTCATAAGCAAGTACACCATAATCGAACAATACTTCTTCGCATTTACGAGCAATCGCTTCAGCCGCAATCGTTGTTAGACCGCCTGCCATGGTTGTCGCGCGAGCTTCAATTACTGCTCTAGCTTCTACCCATGTTGCTAGTGCATCTGCTATACCCGAAGATAAGAAGCGTGGTGGTGCGCCGGCAATCGTTTTGGTATCGACTAGAATCAAGTCAGGATTTTTGTTGTAAAATTTATAACTTTCAAATACACCTTCATCTGAATAAATAACCGAAAGTGCACTGGTTGGTGCATCGGTAGACGCTGTTGTTGGGATAATAACGCTGTACCCACCCAACTGATCGCTGACCGCTTTGGCGGTATCTAACGTTTTACCACCGCCTACACCGATAACGATCGTTGCCTGACCTTCTTTACCAAGTCCTGCTAGACGGTTAATCTCATTTGTTGAAGCTTCACCGTTAAATACGGCTTTGGTGTATTGTACGCCAGCTTTGTCCAAACTTTCCAATACACGGTTCCCTGCTATATCCCAGACAATATCATCAGCGATAACTAATGCTTTGCCATCGTTAATGCCTTTGACGTATTCTCCTGCTTTGTCGGTAACATCTCTACCCTGTACGTATTTTCCCGGGCTGATAAATATGCGTTCTGTCATGAAGATCTTCCCCTTCCAATTCATCAAATAGTTGGTCGAATGGATCCTATTACTCCGCTATGTACCTGAATGTGTACTTCCCTATATTGTAAATGTTGCCCACTATTCATCTTAGTTATTAGGAATCGGCAATGGCGGATCAATAGTCTCTTCTTCTAATTTCACCAAAACTGACCTTTATGAACACTAAGAAGGTTAGCTTTCGGCTTTTCAAAGTAGATAATGATGTTGATTATAGAATATAGGTGATTATTGTCAAATAGAGTATTCCAAAAATATGAAATTCTGCTAACAGCGAATATTATTTTATTTTGTTCGCCTTTTTTACGAACAAAGTATTGCATCTTTACAAGTTATACCATATAATAAGAACATAAGTTCTTATACTAGGTGGTGATATGAATGGCTGTATTTTTATCTGAAGAAGAGCGATCTCTGGTAAAAAGCTATCTGCTGCTTGTTTATATTCAAAAGAAATTTGATCGTGATGCAAAGTCGTTAGAGGAAAGTGATCAATTGCCGTCTGCCGGATTATATATGGAAGTGATTCGTAGCGGTATTGACCGCACTAATCTATTGTTGTCAGAAGTTCGTCGTGATCTGCGTAGTCATAATTTACGATTATATGAGATTAATCAATCTCCTACTCATATTGAAGCTCAGATTCTTTGTAGTGGTCATCATGGCGTATTTCAGTTAGGAATAACTGAATTTCATCAAGAAGCGAATGAACGGATGCGTGCTTATCTGGGATTGTCTCCTGTTCCAGCTACTCATACACCTTCGTCTTATGAAGATCAAGGTTCTCCACATCCTGCAACAGTGTCTAATAACACGAAGCTACGGGAACCTTCTCGTTATTCAGGTTATCGTCCTTATCGTACAGGTACACTTGGTTAATTACAGTTATTCTAGGGGTTACTATCTAAATACCGTCTAGATTCCATATCCATTGATTTTAGTGAAACCACACATTTCGCTAGTCTGCATTTTCATTCAACTCCTTGAATGGCTTTTATATAATAAAAGCATCTATGATCTCTGTCTTGTCGGCAGATGTTCATAGATGCTTTTTTGTGTGACTTTATATAACTCTTTGACTGCTTTTATTTGGATGATGCTTTATTCCTCAGATGCTGGCTGAGTAGTATCGTCCATTTCATCTAGCGGACTCCGGCGTTCTTCTTTGGAAGGCTGATAGATATAGCTACGACTTAATTTAACAACGTTACGGTTAGGACGGCGAATCAGTACCTGCTCATCATCCCATGCTACAACGATGCCACGAATATCATTTTCTCGAATATCATCACGCACGACACGGACTTTCTCACCGGATACACGGTATGCATCTAATTCATCATCTGTAATCATCAATTCACCCTCTTATCGATTATATTTATCTGTACAAAAAAAGACCTAAATGAAATCCCATTTAGGTCTGATAATTTGTTGAAATGTCTGTAGATTCTAGTTGACTGTAACGACAAAGGATTTTCCTAAAGCGGATTAACGCTGTGCAGGTTCTTTGGTATCGTTTTTCTCGAACCAAAAATCAAGCACTTTAGCTGACATCACACGTTGTTCTACATATTCTACTTGGTGAGCTGAAAATTCTTGCTCCCATGCAAAATCCAGGTCTTTACACAATCCTACAATGGTCAACAGTTCTGACCAGGCAACATAGCGTTTATACCAAAAGAACTGAGGATGTTCAATCATATAGGGATACAGGTCATCAAATTCAGTGTGCTTACAATCCAAAGCACGCTCGAAGTGAATTTTTGCATCGGCTAGTTTTTTGATGAAGAACTCTTCAGTAATCGGTTCTTTCCCCATTGGTCTGCCTCCCCTCGATAACATATCTTTATTATAAGACAAATATACCCCATTTGGAAAGAGATTGCTCACATTTTCAACAAAAGGTTCAAGATATTTGTAAATGTAGTGACAATTGCGCTTAGATCACCAAGCACGAATATGGGTTATATTGTAACATATCGGAATCTGCTTTACCGAATATAAGACTTTGTTGCAACAAATTTGATTCAACTAGAACTTATTTGTAATTGTCTATCTATACGGTAACTACGTGTATGATACCACTTTGGATCACCCGAATGTAATTTGTCCATCTTGAAGTGAAGTGATTTTGACCAGTGAATCCAGACGAATATTCTGATCACGAATCGCTTGTGCTCCACTTTGGAAGCATTTCTCGATTACAATACCTACGCCTAGTAATGTTGCACCGGAGCGTTCAATAATGCGAATCATTCCGCGAGCGGCATCTCCATTTGCGATAATATCATCAATAAATAGAATACGATCTTGCTCGGTCACAAATTGACGGGACAGCATAATATCGGTCACAATCCCTTTGGTAAATGAAGGCACACGCTCGATCAATGAATCGGGATCAGCAAGCAATGTCTTTTTACGACGTGCAAACACAAGCGGTACACCCAGTTCAAAAGCTGTTGTGAAAGCGACCGGAATCCCTGAAGATTCAACGGTAACCACTTTGGTAACCCCTTCTGTCCGGTACAAATCCGCAAACTCTTTGCCCATACGCATAATCAGTTGCGGATCGACTTGATGATTCAGTATGGCATCTAATTTTAGTACATCGTTAGACATAACTGATCCTTCTGCCAAAATACGTTGTTTTAATTCTTCCATATTCTCCGTCCCCCATCACCGGTATTCTGGTGCTTCTTTAGTGTCATCATATCATGTATCAAAGCTGTGATTTACTTTTTTCTATTCTGGCTCATTCGGTAATACCGATAACTGAGACATGGATTCTACTGAATTTTCAGGTTGAAATTCCAAATATAACTTTTTGAGTTCATTGACGATGTGACTTAATGAATATTGTGTTTTGGCTTTTTCCCAGCCTGTGCGTGCCAATTCATAACGATACGAAGGATCATTGATGACTTTTTCAAGCGCATCTGCAAGCAACTTTTCATTTTCCGGTGGAACTAATAATCCATTGACACCATCTTCAATCTGCTCGGCTATACCACCAATATCGGTTCCAACTAATGCTAACCAACAAAGGGCTGCTTCAGCAAACACGGAACCAAATGCTTCAGCACGCGAAGGCAGAACGAAAATATCAAAGAAAGGCATAAATTCTTCTGGATGTAAGGTATATCCATAAAAAATCGTTTCTTCATAAATACCTAACTTTTTCGCTAAGTCTTCAAGATCAGTACGACTTGGACCATCCCCGATAATATGCAGTACATACGCTTGTCCACGCTGTTTGAGAAGCGCGCAAGCCTCAAGTAGTGTGTCTAGACCTTTCGCAGGGACAAGGCGACATACGGTGATAAGCTGAGCCACTTCATTTTCATGAGCGATCGGCTTGAATCGTTTCTCATCGAATCCATTCGGTAACACTCTGACGTGCTCAGGATGATCTAAAAAAGGCGCTAAGTATTGACGGAACGAATGAGATACCGTCATCAAAATATCTGTTTTATGTTCTAGTTCTCGGTACAATGATGTCAAAAATTGATCTTCCAGTCCACCACGTTCGATTTTACCATTCAAAATCAGTTCACGTTCATAACTGGAGTGAATGGTCTGTACCAGCGGCGTATCTGGAAATACTTCTTTCATCACCATACCGACTAATGGATGATGAGAATGGATAAGATCATACGGTTTATTCAATCGCATTTTCGCCCACCAGCGGTAATCTTTATACGTCTGAATATACTTCGTTACTATAGGACTTTCACTATAGATCGTCCAATCAAACGTTTCAAAAACAACGTCTTCTTTTCCTTTATTGCGAATCCGTTTGGGCAAAGAAAATAATTCCATTTCCCAGCGTGCAGAACTGAACCGTTCCTGCAAATAAGGGATCATGGACGATACGCCCCCTGGCTGTTCAGGAGGAAAAAACAAAGCTTGCAACAATCTCAAAATTGTTCCTCCTTCCTGTATGCTGATAATTATTGATTGTACCATGTATTGAAGTCAACCAACACAACAAAACCGCTCAAAATACAGAGCGGCTAATCAAAATTTAAACAGATATCAGTCCATGCTTGACCAAAATGTGATGAATACCATCTTCGTTGTTAGATAACGTAACCTCATCTGCCGCGGCTTTGACTTCAGCAGGAGAATTATCCATCGCAACCCCAAGTCCGGCATACGTAATCATCGAAAGGTCGTTAAAATAATTACCGATCGCTATCACTTCCGAAGAGGCAATCCCTTTACTTTCAGCCAGTGCTTGTAGCGAAGACCCTTTGGAAGATTGAGGATGCATGAGGTCGATAAAAAACTCACCACTCCGCAACATATTGAACTCTGGATTCCATGTTATCCATTCTGCATAAGCTTGATCTAATTGATCAATTGTAGCAAAAGCACTTAGCTTGAGCACAGGCTCTGTAAATTCACTCCACGGTGGTAATACTTGAGGTGTCATTAGAAAGTTATCATACATTTTACCTGCATCTGCTTGTAATGTATCAATTGAATCCACGTACAACCCAAATGCTGTATTGATATCAAAATGAATATCATGTTGCTTACAGTACTGAATATAGGGATCAAGCCCTTGCGCGGCTAACGGAAATTGATGCACGATTTCTCGGGTACCTGCATGAACAGTGGCTGCCCCATTATGGACAATCACATAACCATCTTCGTGTAATCCGAGTTGCTCCATGTATGGAATCGAGTTAATGGGTGTTCTACCTGTGCAAAATACGATCTCCACGCCTTGAGCGGCTACTTGCTTGATCGATTGTGCGGTCTGTGGTGAAATCTCATGATGATCATTTAAAAGAGTTCCATCCATATCGAGTGCAATTAAACGGTATGTCATTGTTCACCTGTCCTTAAATTTATTGTTCAGTTCCTCGTCCAATCTGAACTAACTCTTCAGCGGTAAGTTCACGATATTTTCCAGTTGATAGTGTCGGATCTAGTTGTAAAGCGCCCATAGAGACGCGCTTGAGGAATGTTACTTTTTTGCCTACAGATTCGAACATGCGTTTTACTTGATGGAATTTGCCTTCTGAGATGGTAAGGCGGATCTGGGACATGGTTCCTTCTGGACTTGGCGTGTGATTAAGAATTTGTAATTCAGCAGGCAACGTTACATAACCATCTTCAAGAGTAACCCCTTTGCTAAATTGAACGATATCGTCTTCGGTCACTTCTCCCAGTACGTCAGCTTCATACGTTTTGGGAACGTGTTTGCGTGGAGATAGCAGTTCATGGGCTAAGCGACCATCGTTGGTGATCAGTAGCAACCCTTCAGTGTCTTTATCCAAGCGACCGACAGGAAACGGTTCAAATACCTGATATTCGATATCCAATAAATCCACCACCGTAGAGTCATGACGATCCTCAGTAGCGGAGATTACTCCTTGCGGTTTGTTCATCAACAAATAAATATATTCACGATAATTCACTTGTTCTCCATCAAATTCTAGCTTTTCTTGATAAGGATCGATCTGTAATCCGCTATCTTTGACAACTTCATCATTGACTTTGATGCGTCCTTGTTTGGCGGCACGTTTGAGTTCGCTTCGTGTACCGTAACCTAGATTTCCTAATATTTTGTCTACGCGTTGCTTTTTAACTGATGTTTTCATAAATTTTATGTCCATCTCCATCCTGCTGGATATTCATTTTTGAGCATACCCTCTAACCATTTTCCCCATCCTACTGAATAACCGTCTATACAGACTAATACATAGCCTTTAGGTAGAATATCTGTAGCACGTTCTACACGTTGTTCTTCGATCGTTAATGTTTCTCCTTTTAAGTAGGAAATAGCTTCAGTGGTGTTTGATTGAAGCTGGATACAGCGCTTGGCTTCGGTGGTCTGAAGCGCAGTAGCAAGAGCATGAGACGGTGTAAAGCGTCCATTCTTTATCGTACCGACAAACCAACCCGGTCTGACCACTTTAAGCCCTTTGAGTTGCTGTTCTGTTATCGGTGATTGATAAATACGTCCACCAAAATGAATCCAGTTCTGCGACCATGTTAGATTCAATTCACGATCTGTAAATTCTTGAATCACTTCTGTCATCGACAATGATTCATTGTGATCGCTTGATGGAGTTTTTGCATCGGAACGATAGTCTTTGCTTTTTTTACCTGAACGGCGATCACTTTTCCAATCGTGTTGGTCTTTCGTAGATGATCGTTTTTCGGCACGTTTCGGTTTGTCCGTATATGTTTTGGAGAATGTAAACTGTGGGTTAATATTCATTATAGGATGATTTGCTACAGGTTCCGCTTCTCCTTGATGATCCAGCACACAAATATAATGCCCTTCTCCTTCGATTAGATGTGGCCATAATCGAGCACTATGCGCTGTCTGTTCGAGTGATGCTGTAGATACAGGCTGATAAGATTCATTATGGTCTACATCCAGAGCAGTCCCACTCAACATGGAAGTACCTGCTTGTAATTCATGTTCTACTTGCTGCGCCCAATCACTATGACCGGGTGCAAAATGTTCTGCATTTTGTAGTGGAGTCACTTGAAATTCAGCATACTGATCTAGAAATACAGCGATACTACGCTCATTTTCCTCAGGTGCAAACGTACACGTCGAATATACGATTCGTCCACCGGGAGCTAACATTTTAGCTACAATATTCAAAATATCTTGTTGCATCATTGCACAGCGTTCAACCGAATGATTGACCCACTGGCGTGCCATATCTTCATCTTTACGGAACATACCTTCACCTGAACAAGGCGCATCGACTAATATTTTGTTGAAAAATCCTGCAAACTGCTCTGCGATATGCTCGGGTGTCTCATTCAAAACGACGGCATTACGAACACCGTATAATTCCATATTTTTAGCAAGGGCTTTGGTACGATCTGCACTGATATCATTGGTCACTAATATCCCTTGTCCTTGTAGAGCCGCTGCAATCTGCGTAGACTTGCCTCCAGGAGCGGCACATAGATCAAGTACCCGATCACCCGGCTGTACATCTAGCGCTTCCACAGGAGCCATAGCACTAGGCTCTTGAATATAGTAAAGTCCTGCATGATAATACGGATGCTTACCCGGTCTTGTTCCTTCTTCTACATAATATCCGGTAGGACACCACGGAATCGGACGTAATGCGAATGGTGTTATATGTTGAAAATCCTGATCGGTGATTTTGAGTGTATTGATGCGTATGCCTGCATGAGGTGATTGTTGATAGCTATCCATAAAAGACTGGAATTCATCACCGAGCAAATCTTGCATCCGCTGCACGAATAGCGGCGGGAGTTGCAAAGCCATATTGGGTCGTTCTCCTTTAATTGAGGTTGATAATAGATCGATTGATCTGCATAAATCCAGACAAACGTTATTTTATTTTACCATAGTTTAAAGCTACTCATACCAAAAAGCTTGCCATAGTGGCAAGCTTAGTGTGTACGCTTATATTTCCAAGCGCTTAAAGTAAGATATTTTGCTTCGCAAAAATCACTTTTGATTGGACTTGGGTCGCGCTTTGACTGCCAAGCGCTAGAGTAAGATATTTTGCTTCGCAAAAATCACTTTTGATTGGACTTGGGTCGCGCTTTGACTGCCAAGCGCTAGAGTAAGATATTTTGCTTTGCAAAAATCACTTTTGATTGGACTGGGTCGCGCTTCTACTTCCAAGCGCTAGAGTTCTTTCGATTTGGGACCTCGTTCGTAGCCTGTGCGTAACGGTAGATTCGGTTGAATGGTCTGATACGCTTGGTCTACTTCTTTTTGCAATAATGGGTCTGTAATTTGGATATTGAGGTCATAAAAGTCAAAAGGTTGTTCTTGATAATGTTCTAGTCGCTCAATATACAATTGCACATCTGCCATTAGTTTTTCCATATTAATGCCGAGTGCATGATGTTGATACGGCAGTAATTTGTTATAACTGCTTTTCATCATTTTGACAGCACCAGCGATTTTATTATAGGTATGATTCACTGTTCCATTGCGGAAATGAAAGAGTGCAACTGCAATTTGTAGCAATCCCTGATATACCGGTTCTCGCTGTTTCTCTAGCCATAACTCTTCCAGCACTTCATGACATTCAAAATAATCGCGATCCCGATTAAAGTAGACCAGATATGCTACATACAGCGGCTCAAAATTGGCTTTCATCTTCTTCTCCACTTACTTTAACTGACTCTGCTCGAAGCATGACTTTGATATCGCTGGATAATTCTTTGAGCCCTTCAAAATCATGTTCTTGCCATAATTCATCAAACCGCTTGCGGAAAGCAATCGCTTCTACAATCAGATGGAAGAAGTACAACTTGTGGATATCCGTCAGAATCCGATGCACAATACTAGAATCATCTTCAAAGCTTTTCTGAGCGGATAAAATATCTTCACGAATACTGGACATTTCGTTATCGAGCACCATCGCCGCTTCTGCCGCTGTTTTGAGTCGACTACGAATATCGTCCGGTAGACTGTTATGGTATTTATAATTCAAAGAGTGTTCAATCGTTGCCCAGAAATTCATCGCAAGTGTACGAATCTGAATCTCAGCAAGCACCATTTTTTGTCCGAAAGCGGTCTGCACCGGATATTCAGCAATCATATGGAAGCTACGGTATCCACTATCTTTGAAGTTAGTAATATAATCTTTTTCATATAACACTGTTAAATCTTTGCGAGAACGTACATACTGGGCAACCCAACGAATATCTTCTACAAATTGGCACATGATACGGATGCCGGCGATATCCTCGATTCCAGTTTCAAGTTCATCCATCGGTACATCTAGACGTTTGGCTTTATCTAGAATACTCGATATTTTTTTGACACGACCGGTTACAAATTCAATCGGTGCATATTCCTGACGCTTTTTAAGTTCTGAACGCATTGTTTTGAACTTGACTTTTAATTCTTCAACCGCTTGCTCATAGGGAAGCAAGAATAATCCCCAGTCTCTTCCGTCCATCTTCATGCCTCCTTAGTCTATGACCTCTTCCTTGAGTCGAGGGTATATTGGATTAATGATGATCTGCTCCCACTGCCTGGGAAATGTGTGTGAATCCGTCACGTTGCATACGCTCCCGGATATCCATATGTATCTTCCGGGTCACTTCCGGTCCTTCGTAGATAAATGAAGTATAAATCTCGACCAGACTAGAACCCGCTCTGATTTTGTCATAAGCATCCTGTCCTGAGAAAATGCCTCCACAACCTATGATTGGCAGTTTACCTTCAGTCTGACGATACACTTGAGAAATGATTTCTGTGGATCGCTTGGTTAGTGGTCTGCCGCTTAGTCCACCTGCTTCACTCGCATGCTGATGAGTCAATCCATCACGAGATAGCGTAGTATTGCTAGCAATTAGACCTGCTACACCACTTGCAGCAATCGTATCCACCATATGTTCAAGTTCATTATCGTTGACATCCGGTGCAATTTTGACCAGTACCGATTTGGACATGCCATTTTGCTTCGCTTGTCGTTTCATTTCACCCATCACTTGTCTGAGCAAATCTTTTAATTCATCACCATGCTGCAAGTTTCGCAGATCAGGTGTGTTAGGTGAGCTAATATTAACTACAAAAAAATCAGCATATCGATACAATGTGCGAATACACGTTTCATAATCGCTAGCTGCATCTGCATTAGACGTTACTTTATTTTTACCGATATTGACTGCTATAGGAATAGGTCTTGAAGACAATGAACGCAGTCTTCCTGCCATAGCAGCTGCCCCTTCATTATTGAAGCCCATCCGATTCACCAGCGCTTCATCTGAAGGCAA
The DNA here is from genome assembly GCF_028594455.2 of Paenibacillus sp. PK4536. Taxonomy (NCBI): domain Bacteria; kingdom Bacillati; phylum Bacillota; class Bacilli; order Caryophanales; family Paenibacillaceae; genus Paenibacillus; species Paenibacillus sp. PK4536. The sequence continues at coordinate 2,950,751 of NZ_CP126313.1, read as the reverse complement.
GCGAAACAAACGTGGCAATTCATTACCGGATTGTGCTTTGGGTGTTACTGTTCCGACTTCCATAAATCCAAAACCTGACGCAGACAATCCTGGAACAGCCTGAGCATTTTTGTCTAACCCTGCCGCAAGACCAACAGGACTAGGAAATGAAAGTCCAAACAATTCAGTCGTCATATCTGGTGTACTTGTCACCCCATACATCGACTTCATAGCAGCTAATGTGCCTGGTATACGCACTCCCGCGCCCAGACCTCCAATAACCATATGATGTGCTTTTTCCGGGTCCATCCGAAATAACATAGGTTTGAAAACATTGCGATAAAGCAAGTCACATTCACTCCGTTCCTGGCATTTACAAAAAGCCTTTATGCATGAATGTACAAGGAATATAGTATATTAACCTGTACATTCATTCTCTATACCAGTTTATCCTGTTCTGTGACAAAAGAAAAGCGCTCTTCTCATTTGAAAAGAGCGTCCACTGTGTACATAAACTCAAACGGTCTATAATGAATCAAACCAGTGACTACAAGGAACCATCCTAATTCAACCAATGATAATGACGGGAAGGATCAGTCTGATCTTGAGTGCGATTTGTCTTGAAACGTACAGTCGGTATCGCAGGATCACCCGGCAACACATTACTCGCAATCGTCACTTTGGTACCTAACGGAATCATATCGAATAATTCTTCAACATCGGCTTGATCCATCCGCACACAACCTAGCGATTCATCTTTCCCAACACTATCCGGATCATTGGTACCATGAATAGCATAATTTGTATCCGATAACTGCATACCCCGACTTCCAAATTCTCCTTTGGATTTACTATTTGGATTGATCACTTTAATGGATACTCTAAACGTTCCTTCAGGCGTTTTGCTTCCACCTAGCCCGACTTCATAATTGCGTAAAATAATCGATCCACTTACAATCGCCAAGCGATGCTTTTCTCTGTCTACGATCACTTCAAGTGGCTTTGTAAAATAAGGATGATTACCCAGTGTAGAGGAGAAAGCTTTGTCTCCTCTGGTACTTTCACTATCACCTGTACTTTGTCCCGGACGACTTTGCCATTTTTTCAATGCTGTAAATGTGCTATTCATCGTATCCGAACTACCTGCTAACCAGTTACCGGGAAAAGGAGCATCCAATTGATTGATCTGCGCCGGAAGATTCCCTTTAGCTGTAATATAATTCGTAATCGCAGTCTGCATCACAATCCATTGTTCTTGTTGCTGTACCCATGCCGCAGATTCATTAGTATAACGTTCCAGTTCTCCCGGCTTACACTTACAAGCTTCTGGATCATACGATTGTAGATCGATTTGTCCGGGTTGCTTGGTTGCAGCCATTGTATATAATACAGGCATATTGTCTTTCCATATCAACCAATCATCTTGCTTTTCCATACCTAGTACTGAGGCTACTTGAGGTGCTGTTTGGAACAATTGTTGTTGCATATACTTGGATACCGCCAATAATGAAGCATTGCTATGAATCCCCGATGCTTCAGCTGTAAAGCTAAGCGGCACAGAGTATCCTTTGAACGTTTCTTTCGGTTGTTTTTGAGAGGCTACCTGAGTAGGTAACTTGGTTGGTTGAGAAGCCAAGTGATCTGCAAGAGGATCATCTGTTGCGTGAGGAGCGTCTACAGAACGTAACATAATCAGAAAAAGCAATAATAATGCGAATAAGCTACGCCGCCAACGACGTATTTTATGATCTCTTTTTTCAGCCATTTCCATGAGCTTGGCTTCATAATCTTTCAAAATATCAGCAGGGACTTTGCTATGTTCAAACGCTTCGTATACATCTCCAGCTTTGTTGTAACAGTAATTAGCTTTACCCATTTGCCCATCTGCTTCATATTCTTTACCTAACAAATACCAGCCCATTCTGTTGTTGGGATGCATTTTGACATATCGCTTTAGATAGAGTAGATTTTTCATTCATTACCTCCAGCATGGACACTGCGCTCCAATATTCTATATTTTCTCTATAGTATGTACCATTTAGGGATAATTACTTTAGATTTAAAATGTACTACAATATTATTTATATCGGCTAATCTGTGTATTTCTTCAAGGGGCTTTAAAAAGATGATAAAAGGCGTTGAGAGACACATATGTGCCTCTGCAACGCCTTTTATTCGGACCCTGTATTTATGATATTATAAATACAATCTAAATTATTCAGATTGAGCGAAAGGCTCATCAGCAATTTTGATTGAATCTGTAGGGCAACCATCGCAAGCATCTTGCAAGTCATCGTACATATCGTCTGGAATTGCCATTATACCGCGGTTAGCATCACCATCATAAATCACTTCTGCCAAACCTTCATCATCATAATCGTAAACGTCTGGAGCTGTTGCTCCACAAGCACCACAAGCGATGCATGTATCTTTATCAACCCAACTATATTTCCCCATCTTTATATATGCCTCCTATCGTTACTTACCAGTTGTCTTTTTGAGAACCGACACCAGTGTACATATACTCACAATATAATATAAAAAATCGATAATTTCAAATCAATAACCAGCAATTTCCAATACACAAATTGTAACATACCTCTTGCATTAATCCAAGATTCCCTAAAATTTAAACTATATTTTTTTATTTTAATGTCTATTTAGCGTCTATTCTTCCATACTTGGTAAGATAACTCTATCTTTTTGCAGCGAAGTTCCTCTGATTTTGTGATTGCGAATCAATACCGAAGGATCATTACCTAACATGCCTGCTGTCAAAATCGCACTTTCGCCAAATTTGTCACGTAATTTATCCATTACTTCATTTAACTGTTCTTTGACCGGTTGACGACTATAATCGAACAAATCCATTTGTAGAGCCGCTTCTTCTTTCGGTTGCAAATTCTGAAGAGATACACCCAGCAATCGTACAGGCGCACGATCTCCCCAATGGCGATCATACAATGCGCAAGCTTCACGATAGACTTCATCAGCGGTTTCGGTAGGAACAGCCAGCGATTTGGAGCGGGTGATCGTTTTCATATCTGGTGTACGAATCGTAATCTGAATCGTCTGTGCTATTAATTTCTGACGACGCAATCGGCGACACACCTGATCACTTAGATTGAGCATTACTCTTCTGATATCATCACGTGCTTGAATATCTGCGGGTAATGTTGTGGTATGCCCTATCGACTTACTGACTTCACGATCAATCTCAACAGGTGAATGGTCAATACCGTTAGCCGCTTGTTTGAGCCAGCTTCCCATTACACCAAATCTAGCTGTTAAGCGAGCTTCATCTGCCGCCGCCAGTTGTCCAATCGTGCGAATACCCATATCTACCAATTTGGCAGATGTTTTACCACCTACACCAAATAATTGTCCACATGGCTTATCCCACAACAACTTGGGCATATCTCGTATACGCAAAATCGAAATTCCTTTAGGCTTTTTCATATCAGAAGCCATTTTTGCCAGTAATTTATTAGGAGCAATCCCTATCGAACACGGCAAATGCAATTCGTCCCAGATCCGTTGTTGTAGCTGTTCAGCAATCTGTGGAGGTGTACCGAATTGACTTGAACCGGTGATATCTAGATAACATTCATCAATGGAGGTTGCTTGCAACATTGGCGTATAACTATAGGCAATATTCATAAATGCCATCGAGTATTGTTTATACAAATAAAAATCAGGCGAAATTAAGATCAGATTCGGGCATTTTTGTAAAGCTTCTCTAACTAACATACCTGTTTTGACGCCACGATTTCTAGCTTCATACGATGAAGTTACCACTATTCCTTTACGAAGTTCAACACTACCCGCAACAGCAGTTGGTTTTCCTTGATATTTGTCAGGTTCTTCCGCCGTATGAACAGAACAGTAAAAAGCATTCATATCCACATGCAGAATGACCCTTCCTTTGGCAGGGTAGTAATTGGCATGATGCCTCAAGTTGATCATCCTCCTTGCCTGTGTAGAGTGTACCCTGTTCCCTTTGCTCGATGATCCGAATCATTTACAATAAATATCGTATGGTTTTATTATATCGTAACTGTATCATTTAGCCTATCCTATCCCTCTAAAAATAAGTACAAACGTTCGACATTTTATTATGTATGTATTGGAGCTGAATAGAGATGAATCAATTTCAACCTTATGGATACTGAGCCAGATACTTTTGTACTAATTCATATCCTGCTACAGAAAGTGGAGGATAATCTTGTAATTCACTGATTTCAAGTATTCTGATGTAGCCGTCATTATGATATAGATGGTTAGAAACGGAGAAATATTGCAACGACGCTTGTTCAGCCGATAATGGAGCATAATCGATGATTTGCCATGTTCCTTTTGCGAGTAATTTAGAGGCGGTAACGATCATGGAGAAAGATCCTCGATAATTTGTAAATAAAAGATACTGTTGTTCCCCGTGATAGACTTCATCTTCTTGAATAGAAAGCACACCAAATGAAAATACCTTTTTAAATCGGTCATGCAGAGCACTAATCACCTGACAAATCGCAAATCGATGATCATGCATTGGAATCATAAAAATATCGCCTGCTTTATACTTTACCTTTTTAAACATCTCCTAACTCCTTTTTTCGTTTATTAATACGTCCTCTGATGGGCTCATCTCCTTATTACTTATCCTATACGAATCAAATCTTTGAACTCGTTCGTAGCTTGCTGATGCTCAGTCCGTAACAGCGCAAACTCAATCTGTTGTTCATTTCGTGCTATTTTCAAATGATAGACACCAGGTTCAAGCGTTATATACTGTCCACTGTCTCCATCTTCAGGTTCTAGATCGCCACCTGTTACATTTTCTGCTGCTCCTGCATACAATTGACCCGAAGAAACATTGATCCACAATTGTACGGCTGGTTGTTGTATATCTTCTACCTGTTGCATCGTGTATAAGCCATCTGCGCCTACATTGAGAAAAGCAACATTTCCTAAATTCACTTCTAGTAATTCATCTTCAGGAATAGACCACCAATCGGATGTATCTTCTAACCGATGTTTAAGGGCTTGAAGATCGTAAATACACAATGTAGCTGTGTCTGTAATGACTTGAATTTGGTTAGACATTGGATTGCTCCTCTCTTGGTTATACTCATTTCATAATGTGCACATCTGATCCTGATTACAATCTCATCTCTTCCAGTACTCTTATGATCATTTACAATTCAATCCACTTATCTTCGGTAGAAATAATTGTTTGGATGGTATCAATCATTCGCCGTACAGGTGCGTCATGTCGATGAAACAAACAATAAATATACACTTCGCCTTCGGCTATAGATTCAATGGCTAGCTCAGCCTGCTCCACTTGAATCTGTGCCACATGCGGCCACTCTGTATGAGAAGGATCTGTGATAACCAACCCATCGTCTACCTGCTCTATCACCATATCACCCAGATCTAACGTAACCAAATCCTGTCTTAACTGCTCCATTAACTGCTTGGCTTGCTGTTCTTTACTTATGCTATCATGTTCTATACATTGAATACCGTATTCCCAACCCACGATGACTCACCTCATAAATTTCCGAAAATAATAATCTCATCTGCCCATTCCAACTGTATCTCTAACCATGTAACCAGTGAGCGAATAAAAGCTTTGAGCTCACGATCTTTGGTCTGATAAGCTTTCATTTCGGCTAATATATTGGTCCAGAGCGCTTTGGCGATCGGATTAAATCCTGTTGTATCAAAGTATCCATATCGATCTTTGGTCACCGGATCAACAATCGGATAATGCTTTTTCAGATAAGGCATCAAATAATCAAAATCACCCGCATAAATAAAAACAGAATCGGCTTCGATCTGATTCCACTTTTCACCATAACGTGCAGGCAATAATTCATATCCTAGTAGTCCATCAGCTTTACTATGCTTATAGGTAATAGCTTTCATTGGTACATCCTCATTTCTTATGAAATGACATCTGTTTGCAATTTACTTTTCACCAGAATATGGGAACGGATACATGTACGACTTCATCCATTGTTGAGTCTGCTCGTGAGTGGACGACTTCACATAGGGTTGCTCTTGCTCTAGACGCTTCAACTTTTCCTCAACAAATGTTTCATTCATCAGAGACGATTGATTATAAAATGAAACCGAACTTTCAGCCATATCACTTGCTTTCATGATTTTATAAAGTAGACTATTCAGCGAATCACTACCTGCATACAATAGTGAATCTGTTTCTTCACAAGCAAATTTCAGATACAACATTGCTTTTTGAAAAGCAACAATCTCCGCTTGATTAACCTCTATCGTTCGCAACGGTCCATCCCGCTCATCGTCTTGCTCTATAAATGGATTCAATTTCAAACCCCTCCTACCTGCTTGGATTCAATAACGATTGATCTAACCAGAGTTCATACCAGTCCAAAAAATGTAAGCGATTGGGATTATCAAAATAATGATCTGGATATATTCCTCCATCATTGAATCGATCATCTACCCATATTTCTCCGTAACTGTTCCCTCGTACAATCAAATTAATCGATACACCGCAACCATAATTGCTAATTCTCAGCATTCCATCTGCCCATTTGGCATCATACATAGCTTCTTCATCAATCTCATCTTCTGTCTCTTCCTCAGCAGACAATAGATTCCACGATTCAGTAAACCGAAAATCAGCCGAAATATTCACCAGTCCGAATGCTTCATTTTTATCATCTAAAGATTCATAGATGCCATCTGCTAGCCGTTCTAATCCGTAATAAGGCCCTGCCCCGCCATTACCGATTTGTAACAAAAATGCTCGATAATCCGCAGGTAATACGATTTGATGTTGTTGTTCAAACGCAATGATTTCAGCTTCAGTTTGGACAGTATTTAGTCGATACTGATGATGAAAAGCACCGAATACTTGAAATGTACTATCCTGTATCCGCAATTGCTCCAACTTATCATAGATTCGTATGAGTTGAGTCTGAATCTGCTCACTCATTATGTATAATCTCCTTTCACCGATATAGACTAGCTGTGGATCGTACATTGATCCAATTGTACCCATAGATTCTGCTCATCATAACCACTAACAATACCGGTTACCGTTAATCCTACTCCGATCGGTTGTCCATTCATCTGTTCAGGCAATGTTGTTGTATCGGCAATTGCATACACATGCTCATTCAATTGAATAAGACAACCTTGCGGATAGAACATACGTAATATGCCAGTTACCGAATCACCGGGCAAGTACTGTTGTTTGTAATAATCCCACTGCTTTCGATAGGATGAGATTGCAGATTCCCATATTATTTCAAATTCAATTAGACCAATCTGTTCATCCGGTTCAAAATCAACTTCTTTCTCAGCGAGCATAAAATCAGGCGCAATCGATACTTTGGATTGACCTTCTGCTATCACAATCTGGCGATAAGCTACCCGTTGATCATCCACTTCAAAATAGTATATTTCATCTTCAAATAACGACTTGATATACTGCACAATCCATCCTCCTTATTCCAAGTACTCCATACAGTCCTGCAACGTATTTTGCATATCTTGATCTGTCGTATGACGTGAGATATTTTCAAATATAGGTAGAGCTTGCTTCAGAAGTAGATAACTGTAAACATAATAATTGAAAAAGATTTCTGAATCATATCCGCGAGGTTCTTCATTTTCCCATTCTAATTCATCATCTTGATCATCGTTATCCCAAAGATACGTTTCTTCTAATAAAAGAGGCATTGCATCCAGTGTTTGCTCTGTATCTTCCAACTGTTCGTGTTCAGAAAGAGCTTCAATTACTCCTGCATACAAATCAATCTCTGCTGCGCTGACTTCATCTGGTGATTGAAGAGATAATTCTTTTAACAAAAAGAATAGTAGCCATGGTGTGACCTGCCATAATGTCGATTGATGTTCTACGATATCGGATAGACCACTGTAATTCCTTTTGGCGATCATTTGAGGAACTTCTGTCGCTCTCCCGTAAGGCGTAGTGATCCGATTCCATGGAATATCTTGAATAGTTAATTGATCTAAAGAAACTGTCATTGGGTCTCCTCCTTTTCCGTTTGTTTTATCTGTGTATAGAATTGCAGATATTTGCGATCGAATCCTTGAAAAGCACGTGTACCACCAAATTGATAGGCTTGTTCAAACCATGTATATGCTTCGGACGTATCCCCTGTCTCATAACAGGTTATACCGACATTTATTCGGGCTGAAGTATGTCTAGGATTATCTTTTACTGCTTCTAGAGCAAGCAGTGCCCATTTATGAGCCTGTTGATAATCCTGACGATCCATATAGATACTTACTTTACATGAAGCAATCCATTCTGTGAGATCCCAGTGCGCTATAGGCTCTGGAAGCAACTCCCAAGCCTCTGTATATTTATCTAACGCTTGATCCCATTTATGATCTTCGTGAGAACGATTTCCTTGTTCTACAATAGCTACAATGTGATCGGATAACGGTTGATTATAATCTTCCAAATTAGGCATATCTATCCCCCTTTATCTCTTTACAGATATATTTCTTCAAAAGTCGTCCTCTTAAGTCTGAGGTAACCTTTCCATAGAGCTTACGATTTCAACTCTGCTTTGATGCCTCCACAGAAGAAACTACCTGACATGCCTCTTGCTGCTTCAATATCAACGACCATCAATGTTTCATCATAACGGAAATCCATCTCAGCGATTTCATTCTTTTCCATATCCGGTGCTGAAAATTCAATCTCAGTCGCTTCCAAAAAAGTAAGCTTGATCGTATGATCTGCAAAAGGTTCTGCCAATTGAACATCTAACTCCACTTTGTCTTTACCAATAGTATGATCAGTTATTACCCCATGTTCGAAGTCAGGAAAATGCCCTAATTTGGCAATAATCTCTTTACTCCCTACAATCGATACTGTCGGTGAAAATGCCAGTTGGATCACAACTTGATCGCCCCACTCTAGCGGTTCGTCTGTTGAAATATATAGCTGAATCGCATCTGCTGTTAATTCATGCACACTTGCGACTACATAATCACCAGCAGATACCATGACCACATCGTGTGGATCAAACGGTAAAGGTTGTTCTGACGTATAATAAAGGGTGAATACCTTGTTATTTTGTTCAACTTTTTGAATATGTAATTGCATGATGTACTGCCTCCTAGTAAACTAAATAAAATCAAAATTATCGTATCCCTTACATAAGTGAGGTGATATAATAATAAATTATACTAAAAAACAATGCTTTATTGACACCCCACTTCACAAATGATTAACGAAACACTAAAAAAAGCTATTCATTTTTTTGCACAAATGAAGGAGGAACTCCCCATTATGTCAAAGTCCATATCGATTTTCGACACTACGCTTCGTGACGGTACTCAAGGTGAAGGTATCAGTTTGTCCGCAGATGACAAGCTCAAAATCGCCAAAAAACTTGATGAGCTTGGTGTTCATTATATTGAAGGCGGTATTCCCGGAAGCAATGGCAAAGACATTGAGTTTTTCAAACGAGTACAGACACTTGGATTACATGCCAAAATCACAGCCTTTGGTAGTACACGTCGTAAGGGGAGTATTGCCCATCAGGATGATAATCTCAAACGCATGATCGAATCCGGTGCACAAGCCGCTACATTAGTGGGTAAGTCTTGGGATTTTCATGTGCATACAGCACTTCAGACTACACTTGAAGAAAATCTAGCGATGATTGCAGATTCAATCTCCTATTTGAAGCAACAAGGAATGGAACTCATTTTTGATGCTGAACACTTTTTCGATGGGTACAAAAACAATCCTGAATATGCAGTAGAAGTATTACGTACAGCACGCCAAGCAGGTGCAGATTGGTTAACCATGTGCGATACCAATGGTGGTACACTTCCACATGAAATTTATGAAATCGTATCCAGATTAAATCTTGAACTTGACGGCGCTCCTCTAGGAATTCATACACATAACGATTGCGAACTAGCTGTAGCTAATACATTAAGCGCTGTTCAAGCCGGAGCAAGACAGATTCAAGGCACAATGAATGGATATGGTGAGCGTTGTGGTAATGCTAACCTTTGTTCTATCCTACCTACACTGCAATTAAAAATGGATTATACCTGTATCAGTAACGAACAGATGGCTCAATTAACGAATACAGCAAGGTATGTTAGCGAAATTGCGAATGTGCATATGCCTATTAATCAGCCTTATGTTGGAAATGCTGCTTTTGCCCATAAAGGAGGTATTCACGTTTCTGCTATTTTGCGTGATTCTAGAACTTATGAGCATATCGAACCTGAGAAAATTGGTAACAAACAGCGTATTCTTGTCTCTGAATTAGCAGGACAAAGCAATATCCTTTCTAAAGCGAAAGAAATGGATCTGATCCTTGACCCTGAAAATGAAAATACCAAACAGATTATTGGTAAAATCAAAGATTTGGAGCATCAAGGATATCAATTCGAAGGTGCAGATGCTTCGCTTGAATTGTTGCTACGTGAAGCCAATGGTGAAATTAAAGAATTATTCGTTTTTGAATCGTTCAAAATGTTGGTAGAAAAAAATGCAGGTTCTGCTGTTGTATCTGAAGCTTTTGTCAAACTCAAAATCGGTGGAGACAGTATCTACACTGCTGCTGAAGGTAATGGTCCGGTGAATGCACTGGATAATGCACTTCGTAAAGCTTTGGTTGAACATTATCCGAATTTACGTGAAATGCATCTATCCGATTATAAAGTTCGTGTATTAGATGAAGCAGACGCAACCGCTTCTAAAGTCCGTGTATTGATCGAATCACAGAATCTAAGTAATACTTGGAGTACGGTCGGCGTATCTGCTAACGTTATTGAAGCCAGTTGGGAAGCATTGGTAGACAGTATCCGTTATGCTCTTATTGGACAAGCTTTGCCTGATCAGAATCTATCTAACGGCCCTTCTATTCATGGGATCGTGAACCATTAATAAGAGATTGTAAGATGTTTACGATAACTTCGCACTGTAATGCTTCATAGCGTTAGAGAGCGTGATCCACTTCTGTATCTATTAGTTATATGATGAATATCAAAAATAAGGTTCTGGATCGTATATCTTTTGGATATAGGTCGCAGAGCCTTATTTTATGAAACGTTCTACAAATACATATCTATTATAATAAAAAAAGTGACTCTCCTGATTGCATGGAGAGTCCAATAAAGAGAGGGGTAAATACAATGGCAGACCTGCTGCGCACAGATAGGGAGACTGACATCTCCATTCGTCCAACAGCCCTACAGCTACTGACCGACCATATGAGCAGTTCCCTATCCTCAGAAGTCTGCGGGGTATTGCTCGGTAGAAAAGCAGCGGGAGGTATGCGCATCGAATCCTATCGGAAGCTACGCAACGTTGCACCTGACCCGCTGCACCACTTCGTGTTTGACCCTATCGAATGGGTTCAATGTTGTTATCAAGAGACTGACTTGATCGGCATTTTTCATTCCCATCCATTGTCTGCTCCTATACCTTCTTCCACAGATCTTATTCAATTACAGCAATTTGGTGCTTTGACCCCTATTTATCTAATTGGATCATCATCTACTGCTTTATCTGATCAGCCACAATGGATAGATCGTTCATGGCTTATGATCTCAGATCAAGATCATGTACACAAAGACCATTTGTATACCTACAATACGCAATCTTTGGCTATAGCAGGTTATCAAGTGATCACGGATAATTTAGCAGATTCAACTGCCTCAGATACACCTTTGTATACATTGCAATCTTGCGCATTGAGACTGGTTTAAATCATATTAATTTCTTTGAAATCAATCTTAGAAATTACTCAAATAAGCATACAAATCTTCGAGTGTATCCACCTGTTTATGACGCATTAGACGAAGGTACTCTCCCCATAACGAAGCTGTCATTTTGGCATCTTCTAGTGCATGATGGCGAAGTGTAATCGGAATACGTGCTTCTTCCAATAATTCATCTAATCCGTAACTACCAAGTGAAGGTTTAAGCCATTTGCCGATCATCATTGTATCCAGTATCCGATGTGTTAATTGGATTTTGGATGTTTTCCATAAAGCGGCATTGAGAAATGCTTTATCATGCCCTGTACCATGAGCAATCAATACCGATCTACCGACAAAAGCCATAAAGTCATGCAACCCGTCTATTAGCGAAGGTGCACCTTCAATCATTTCCTGGGTAATACCTGTCAGCTCTGTAATATTTTCAGGAACATTGGTTTTGGCATTTACTAACGTATAAAATTGTTCATCTGTCACTTCATCGCCAATCATTTTGACCGCTCCGAAAGATAATATCTCATCTCCATGTTGAGCATGAAATCCCGTCGTCTCCAGATCGAAAACGACGGTCTCTAACTTGCTCAGTGGCATATACAATACTTCAGGGCGACGCTGTTCACGAGAAAGAGATCTTATAAAAGCCATTTGCTGTGCAGAAGGAGCACCGAATACGGAAGCAATAGCAGATGGAACACCACCACTACGCAGACTGCGCCAAAAACCATTGTTCGCTGTTTTCACTGGCTCTTTCATAAGCGTCTCCTTTCTAAAAAGCGTAATTGCCGTTGAAGTACACGATGTGCTTTTTTCACTGTTCCCAGACTATCTCGAAGCTCATGGAAAAGAGGTCTTTGTTTCCAATCTTTTTGCGGCATAAATCCAGTACCGATATACAATCCATCCACTTGCTGTACAGGTGTAGAATTACGCATACGCAGTGCTGTTAAAAAAGCTTCTTGCATCATTTCCAGTAGCGATAACGTGGCTGCTTCTAATTGAATAAGCCGTTCTAATCGCTTTAATGTAGAAGATTCATAGATACCATGCTGTAATGCCAGATAACGTGATGCATTAACAAGCGGAATATAAATACCATACTTTACATCGAAATCACCTGCATGCTCGCCAAATCGTTCAGCCACGACCTGACCCAATACATTGAGTGTTGCTTTATGACGAACCGTATTTCGCAAAACTGCCGCTGGTAATTGAGGTGTTTCTTTGATCCCTCCATATAACGTATCTAACCATGCGTTTGAAAGTTCAGTATCCCCTGCCATATGCCTCATATCGGAAGCGATAATCCAATTACGAACAGGCTCCCAACTGAGATCACTACGCCATGTATTCAATTGAGTACGCCAATCGGTTAGCGTTTTACGCCACATCGGCTCAGAGCACATCACTTTTCCCTGACATTTCTCATAACCTATCGCTTCTAATATATCTGCAAGTGTACTGCCAAATTGTTTGAAATAATCTTCTTTGCCCTCATGAGGTTCATCACTTATGATCAATCCATTGTCTTGATCGCTCCAAAGTGTAGATTCCAATCTCCCTGCGCTACCGAAAACAATAAAAGAATATGCAACAGGAGGCGGACCGTAGCCCGCCTCACTTAATTGTTTTTCACAAATGGCTACTGCCTGTTGCATTACATGATCGTGCATTTCATTGACCTTCTTTACCCACTGACGCGTGTCGCTATCCGGCAAAGCTTGATACAATTCGGTCTGCATCGATATGCGTTTTTCTTTCAATAATTGCGGAGTATCAGCATCGGCAAGATCACGCAAGGGAAGATCAAAAGAATATTCATTCATCAGCTTCATCCCCTACTGCTCTTTCTTCATGATGTTGGAGAAAAGAGCGTTATTTGCGCGCATCTTCACCTAATGCTCTCATTTGCTCAGGATAACCATAAGAACCATGTTCACTAATATCTAGACCCATCATTTCTTCTTCTTCAGTAACACGAATACCATTGATCGATTTCATGATCCATAAGATAAGAAGAGAGATCACGAGAACAAAGATAAATGTACCGATCATCCCTAGCAACTGAACACCCAATTGATGGAATCCACCGCCATAGAACAATCCTGGAGAACCAACGCCTGTTTTTTCTACTAATTCCGGTGTAGCGAAGAATCCTGTAGAGACTGCTCCCCACATACCTGCAATACCATGAACAGAGAACGCATAGATTGGATCATCGATTCCTGCTTTTTCAAACCATTGTGATGTAAAGAAGGTTACAATACCTGCTACCAGACCGATTACGATAGCCGCCCATACATCGACAAAAGCACAAGAACCGGTAATCGCTACAAGTGCAGCAAGCACACCATTTAACATACTTGGAATATCTGCTTTACCAAAAACAACCCATGAGATCAATAGAGCGGCTACACCACCTGCTGCGGCTGCAAGGTTAGTTGTCAGCGCCACATAAGTGAAGAATCCATCATTTAATGTAGATAGCGCACTACCCGGGTTAAAGCCCATCCAACCGAACCAGAGAATAAATACACCGACTACAGAATAAATCTGGTTATGACCTGGAATAATATTAGGCTTACCATCTTTATTGTATTTACCAAGACGAGGTTTAAGCATTAATGTAGCGGCTAGACCTGCTGTTGCACCTGTCAAATGGACAACGGTAGAACCTGCATAATCCTGCATCTCCATAGCGCCTAACCACCCGCCACCCCATACCCAGTGAGCAATGATCGGGTAAATAATAACCGTAAACAAAATACCGAAGATAATATACACACTTAACTTCGCACGTTCAGCAAATCCGCCAAAAGCAATAGATAAGGAGACTGCTGCGAAAGCAAGGTGGAAAAGGAACATCATTGAGATTGGAATACCAAGCCCAGATAGTGCATCAAACGACCCCATCATTCCTTCACCACTTAAGAAAAATCCTTCATACCCGAAAAATCCATTACCATTACCAAATCCAAGACCAAAACCAAAAGCCCAGAAAGCAATGAGTGCAATACCCAGTGTAAGAATTGTTTTACCTGCAACGTGACCCGCATTTTTCATACGTACTGAACCCGCTTCTAACAGTGCAAAACCAGCTTGCATGAATAACACCAGTGCGAACGCCAGGAACACGAAGAACGTGTTAAGTCCTGTGGATACCTCAGCTGTTGTAACCTCAGCTGATGCAAAAGCACTTAATGGAAAAGCAAGAAGGGTTGATGCCGCTAACCCCATAACGGCCCATTTTTTTCTCATATAACCCACTCTCCTTATGTAATATTACTTCACATGTCGTGAAATCCTTAATGTCATTATAATCAGAATAATGAAAGAATGACAAGAGTTAATTTTCAATTTTTGAAAATATTTTGTTTCTTACATCTACTCTTACTTTAATTCTTTACCGTTTAACATCGTCAAAGTGCAGTGAATTCAAGCTTTTGAGCGATTTTGATCCTATTTTTTATACGTATTTTTATATTTATGATAATGACTACTTTTTATACTATTTATATAGTATTCAGATCATTTTCATCTAAATTTAAGGGATCGTGATTATACTAGATTTAAGTCTTCCTTCATATAGTGTGACAGAATATGTAAAAGCAAGCATAACGTTACACTGTATGGTTTGACTGCAACGTTTGTATTCCTGTAATATAAACAAACAGGATGCAAACTCAAGGGATCCTGTTTTGATCATGACTATAAATGGGGGTGGATACCTTGGGGATATGAAACTTTATCGGATCGGCGAATTAGCCAAAACAGCCGGCATTAGTGAACGTACAGTTGATTACTACACTAAGCTCGGATTGATACAACCAGAAAGTCGTTCCTTAAAAAACTATAGGCTCTATAGTTTTGAAACCTTAATACGATTGGAACGTATAACAAAGTTAAAGCAGGACAAATACACTCTTGATGAAATTAGAGATAAACTGCACGCCTGGGATCGGGTTTCAGACGAAGAACAGGTTACGCAACGACTCACCGAGTTGGAACAACACATGCTTCAATTGCAACGCGAAGTACGTGAACTCGAACCTTTACTTTCACAAATGAAGCCTAATCAAGCCAAACGTGCATTTGTTAATCTGATTCCTCAAAGTGCCGCCTGTATCGAGGCGTTAAAATTCCTGCTAGGTCAAAGTTCAGGCATGATGTAATTTGTCTATACTATGGAGGAATGAGAAATGAGTATTAATGCTTTCTTTTGGATCTTAGTTATTCTTGCGTTTGGATTAACCATCTGGGCACAATTTAGAGTTAAAGGTACATTTAAGAAATATTCTGAAGTTCCTAATGCACGAGGTCTTACCGGTTATGAAGCAGCACGTCATATGTTAGATAGTAATGGTCTTCAAGATGTTCCTATCGAACCTGTACGTGGAACGCTAAGCGACCATTATGATCCTGTTCATCGGGTAGTACGTCTTTCTGAAGATGTATATTACCAAAACAGTATTTCAGCTGTATCTGTAGCTTGTCACGAAATTGGTCATGCGATTCAACACAAAACGCATTATCCGATGCTTGCACTTCGTCACCGTATCTTCCCGGTTGTTAATTTCACATCCGGTATTGCACCATTTTTAATTATTGCAGGTGCTATTTTCAGTTCATTTAGTCTTTTGGGACTTGGGGTTATTTTCTTCTCGGCTGCTGTTGTATTCCAATTGGTAACTTTACCTGTTGAGTTTAACGCAAGTAACCGTGCAAGAGATATTATGGTTGCTGAAGGTTATGTAACGAATGAAGAAGAACGTAGTGTAGGTAAAGTATTGAATGCTGCTGCTCTTACGTATGTAGCGGCTGCGCTATTGTCTGTACTTGAATTGTTACGCCTTGTCTTTATGTTTGCAGGTAACCGTGACTAAGAACGTTATCATCAGATGACTGTCTAATCATTAAATTCAATAGATTCCAAACAAAAACCACTTTCGATGTATAGAAAGTGGTTTTTGTTGGTTTACACTCTATCTTTATTTTATCTAACCGACTAAAGATTGGTGGTATAGATCGAACAAGATCATTCCATTTTGTTTTGATTTTCTTGTTCAGACAGTGATTTGGCATAAGCTTCTGCCAAACGTCTCCATCGTCCACGTAATCCAGTCAATCGCAACATCAATCCGTAAATAAAGAATCCAGCGATTAGACCGCCTACATGTGCCCAGATGCCAATACCCGGAACAACGAAGGTGAAAATAAGACCCAGACCTAAAATCGTGTACATCGTCTTACGAGAAGCCTCATCCATAATTTGACGCTGGAACAACGCTATATATAAAAATGCTCCATAGATACCATAGATAGCTCCTGATGCGCCAACAGCCACGACACTATTCGCCGATTGTTGGTATAATTCCAAACTGATTACATTTCCGATAATACCACTCGCCATATACAGAACTACATAACGCCAACTTCCAATTAAACGTTCAAGCGGTGGAGCAAATACAATAAGTCCAAAGCTATTCGATAACAAATGACTGAATCCATTATGCAAAAATATAGCTGTAATCACTCTCCACCATTGATCATACATAGGTACATTGGTGACAGCACCATAATCAGCTAGTGTCTGTGGATTAGTTGAACCACCATTAAAGCTTAAAAAGATAAATACTGCAACATTAATCAATAATATCAAAGAAGTGACTGGATAATACCGTAAAAAACTTTTCCAATTCTCATAACGGACAAATAACATAGGATCTTCCTTTACTGAATATAGTAGTGAACTGCATTTTTGATTTATTACCCTCACTCTATTATAATGAATTTTGGTTAAGATTGCGAAATGATAGCAAGATATGAGGAGGCAATATGATATGGTACAAGAACGTACAGGCATAGCTACTTTTAAAGGAAACCCTATTACTCTTATTGGCCCTGAACTTAAAGTAGGCGATCAAGCTCCTGCATTTAATCTGAGTAAAAATCTACTTGAACAAGCAACACTTAGCGATTACACAGGTAAAGTAAAATTAATTAGTGTGGTTCCTTCTCTGGATACAGGTGTATGTGATGCACAGACACGTCGTTTTAATGAAGCCGCTTCTGAACTAGGCGATGACGTAATCGTTCTGACGATCAGTGCAGACCTTCCTTTTGCTCAAGCAAGATGGTGTGGTGCAGCTGGTGTAGATCGTGTCGTTACTCTATCTGATTATCGTGATAACTCGTTTGGCAAAGCTTATGGTGTATTGATTAAAGAATTTGTAATTGATATGCGTTCGATTTTTGTCATTGATCAAAACGATGTTATTCAATATGTTGAATACTTGCCAGAAATGGCTGAACATCCAGACTATGACAAAGCAGTTGCAGCCGTCAAACAATTGCTATAATCTAGCTTCAATAAGTATTGCGCAGTAAGAATCTAATCCTTAGTATTACGGTAGACTATCGTTAACGTTCCAAAAAAAGAAGCTTCCTACTCACGGTATGTGAATAGGAAGCTTCTTTGAAGTCGTATACCAAATACGTATGTATGAAGCATGGGCTTCATTAGGTACTGGTTGTTTTGTATTGTGCTAGCTTTTTATCCAAAGAACCAAAAAGATTCAGGATATTACGATAATTTGCTCCTAGATCACCTAATGATCCACGAGAAGCAGAATAAATATCGATGGCACTACGCACAGGACTTACCGATACAATCGATACGGTAATATCCATTGTCCGTCCAAAACCTGTTTTTTTCTCCAGTATAATTTCGCCTACACTTGGAACTTCATGCAGTACTTTATAACCCGGAATTTTTTTGAGGGTTGAAGAAACTTCTTCCCATGCTCTTTCACGGGACAGATTGTAATATCTTGTTTTCATTTGAGGATCTTTGGCACGATCGCCTGTTCCTTCTTGGCTACGTATAATCCCCACCAATGTTCTCTTTAACGACAAGATTTTTCCTCCTTTACATGTGAAGCCTACCTTATTCTAAGTGTATCATTAGTACCTGAATAATAAAACTAATATTATGTAAGCGCACACGAAAAACGCCCTATTCTATCAATTCTTTTACAGAACTGTAGCTAGAGCGCTCTCGTATTCAATAATTCGGTCATTCACACTACACCAACCTCTTGCTTACTGATGAATCTACTAAAAAGTCCCGCATATGCCGTCTGATTACATTGTCTTCGAACCTGCGTAGCAGGTGGGTGATCGCAAAACTGTTTTTGAAGTCCCCGCATCCAATGGATAGGGCTGGTCAGCTACAGTTCAATTTGAATCTCCCAAGACATTGTTATTGGTTCAAAACAACAGATAATCAAAACGTACATTGCAGGATGTAAATTCATTATAAACCTCGTGTAGCGAATTGTAAACCTTTACACCATTTTTTTCCTAATATCTATTTTTGAACGATAATAAGGAATAAAATATGAGTTTTAACGACTATTTGTTCGGGCTATGTTAACGTTCTTTATTTTTAGTCAAGCTTTTTTTAACATTATCGTTCATTGAAGTCGGTTGCTTTTCAACATTGATTTGTTTGGCTTGCTCAACAGGAGACTGATCCCCAATCACTAATTGTTCATCTGCTTTTAATTCTTTTTCTTCATCTGCTAGTGCTTGTTTCTCAGACTGTTCTTGCATTTTGAGGAACATGCCATAGAAGTTAAAGAATGCAAACCACGCGATACCTGAAGCTAAAAAGAAAACAAATAGCACAGGATATTTGGTACCGATAAACAATAAAGCTACTGTACCGAGCAATGTCGAGAACAGACGAAACGGTCTAACGATTGATAAAAGGATCGCATTTTTAACAATATCTTTTAATTTCATATGATAGTGAGCAATCATAGCGAAGAAATTGAACAAAGATACGAATAATACCAGTAAGAAAATCAACATCACGATTCCAAGTAATTGTAGATTCGGGAATTGAGTCATATAAACGGTATAGTCTACATACATAATAACAAATAATAATGTATAGAAGAATCCACCTAACATACTCTGTTTATAATTTTCTTTGTATCCTCTAAAGTAGGTTTTGAATACCGATACATCGCCTTCGCCCATCACCCATTTACGAACCACTGTAAAAAGAGCAGCTGTCGCCGGAAACAATGTGAACGGTGCCATAATTCCCATTCCCCAATTGGCTTGAAGAATATCATTCGCTGTAAACCCGGATTGACCAAAAATAAATCGCATTACTAGGAAAAATAAAAATGGTGAAGAACAAATAACCCATAATAGGTTACTACCTGCTAAGCGCATAATCCACTCGGATAGCCTGTATATTCCACCCATTACCCCTCTAAATTCCAAATCAACTTCCCCCTCACGTCTGCATCAGCATTTCATCATATCGCTGTTTTCTCTGAAACCTACACATATTAAATATACCTAACTCTTCATTATAATACCAGTGTCGATTGATTATGTATGGTATTTCGCTAATTCGCCTTGGTTAAAAATAAAAAAAGAGAGCCAGGTTTTATACCTGACTCTCCTATTTATACAAAGATGTTATTTACTTATGCGTTGAAAGAATCGTCGCGTTTTGGTGCTGGACGACGGTTTTCGCTGCTAGTTGTACGTGGTTTGTTACGATCACGTCCAGCATCTTTGTTACCTTTATATCCGCCACCGCTAGAGCTTCCGCCGCTGCTGTATCCACCGCGTCCACCACTGCTGCTACTGTTACCTTTGTATCCACCAGTGCTACTTCCACCACGGTTGTAGCTACCACTTGGCTTACGTCCACCTGAACGAACATCTGGTTTACGACGTTTTGCACGAATTGGATCTTCTGGAGTCAAATCAACCTGTGCATCTTTTTTCTCGCCAGTTAACAATTTGATTGCTGCTGAAAGCAAGTTCACAGAATCATATTGTTCTAACAATTGAATAGCAATACCTTTATATTCGTTCAAAGGTGTTGTATCGTCTTGTACTAGCTCAAGCAAGCGCTCAGCTGTAATGCGTTGTTTGCCTTCAATCGCTTCTGCCAAAGATGGAAGAGGTTTACGTGCGATTTTTTGGTTTGTTACACGCTCGATAAAGTGTAAATGATCCATTTCACGTGGCGTTACGAAAGAGTAAGCTGCGCCTTCTTTACCAGCACGTCCTGTACGACCGATACGGTGAACATAACTTTCTGGATCTTGCGGCAAGTCAAAGTTTACAACATGAGTTACGCCAGATACATCAAGTCCACGTGCTGCTACGTCTGTAGCTACTAGAACGTCGATACTACCATCACGGAATTTACGCATTACACTATCACGTTGATTCTGAGACAAGTCACCATGCAAACCGTCAGCTGTATAGCCACGTTTTTGCAAAGCTTCTGCCAATTCGTCAACACGACGTTTAGTACGTCCGAATACGATTGCTAGTTCAGGAGATTCCATATCTAATAGACGAGACAATGCATCAAATTTTTGACGCTCGTTTACTTCGATATAAGATTGGTCAATCAAAGGTGCGCTAACATGTTTTGGAATTACAGAAACATGTTCAGGGTTTTTCAAGAATTGTTGCGCTAACCGTTTGATGTTAGCAGGCATAGTTGCTGAGAACAACATGGTTTGACGCTCTTCTGGAACTTGTTTCAAAATAGATTGGATATCTTCCATGAAACCCATATCAAGCATTTCATCTGCTTCATCCAATACTACAGTTTGTACATCATCAAGTTTGATTGTTTTACGGTTGATATGGTCAAGCAAGCGACCAGGTGTACCGATGATAATTTGAGGTTTCTTTTTCAAAGCGCGAATTTGGCGAACGATATCTTGTCCACCATAGATTGGCAATGAACGGATACCTTTAAAGCGAGCTAGTTTCTCAATTTCTTCTGCTACTTGGATCGCCAACTCACGTGTTGGTGCCATGATCAAAGCTACAATTTTATCTTCCGAACGTTCGATCTTGTTAATAAGGGGTATGCCGAATGCTGCTGTTTTACCTGTACCTGTTTGAGCTTGTCCGATCATGTCACTGCCGCTCATAGCAATTGGAATAGCTTGTGCTTGGATAGGTGTTGATTCTTCAAAACCTAGCTCCATTACCGCTTGTAGTACTTTTTCATCTAATCCGAAATCTGCAAATTTAGTCAAAATATTCGTGCTCCTTCTATATTGTGGACAATCCACCAACTTGTTTGTATTCTTAAGTAGCAAATGAGTAGTATATACCTGCATCGCAGGAGGCCTTGTGGACCGCCACTTATTCTTTTTTTGTTATGAACTATTGAATAATTCAGTAGTTAGTATAAACTATACCTTTGTTCAATAGTTTCTATGATGAAATAAATCAGTCTTGCGTTTATAGAATAGTCAACATAATTCAGCAAAACATCCCTACTCAAGAATATCTAAATCATTATATCACAAAATACACAATGATTACTAGCTGAATCATAATATAATTACTTTTGTGAAAGATACTTCTTATAAATTAACAGGTATACTTTCCATAACTTACTAACTTACAACCCGAGGTGATTTTTGTGTCAAAAAAAATCGGTGCCCTATTTGTTGTTTTTCTGGGCTCCTTATTCACAGCTGCTGCGTTTAACCTGTTCCTGATTCCCCATCAATTATTAAGTGGTGGTGTATCAGGACTTGCTATGTTAACCGGTTATTTTACACCGCTTAATATTAGCCTGCTTTACTTTGTATACAATATACCTCTGTTGATTGCAGGTTGGTTTTTGCTTGGCAAACGATACATTTTGCTCAGTATTGTCTCTGTCGCAGCAACCACATGGATGATGACTATTATTCCCGTTGAAGCAGCAGCACCTGATTTACTCCTTTCTGCTGTATTTGGTGGTGTACTTATAGGAATAGGTGTAGGTATTTCTTTCCGTGTCGGCGGTTCTTCGGGTGGATTCGATATTCTTGGTTCCATTATTACGCGCTATCGTGATTTCCCGGTCGGTAATGTGATTGTTGGATTAAATGGATTGGTTGTACTCGCTATGGGTTACTGGTCGAATAATTGGAATATTGCACTTGCTTCTATGGTCTCTATTTATATTGCAGGTAAGGTACTAGATCTTATTCATGTTAGTCATGTCAAAGTAACTTTGTTTATCGTATCTAATCATACTGATCTATTGTTAGAAAAGTTAATGCCTCTTCAGCGTGGGGTAACGATGATCAAAGCAGAAGGTGCATTCTCGCATACGCCTAAAGATATGTTAATGACAGTAACCACACGTTATGAACTCGCAGAATTACGTAGAATTATTAAAGAAACTGATCCTGCTGCTTTTGTAAATATGGTCGAAACGGTCGGAGTTATGGGTTCTTTCCGTAAAGGTTAATAGACGACAAAAAATATTGTTTTGATGTTTTATTAAAAAAATGTAAACTATTTTTGTTTTGCTATACACTGAAAGTCGCTTTTTGTCGTAATATATAGTAGACTAAAAACACGCCACCTCTACCTTTTTATTAGTTGCAGTTTGTGTTCAGTCCCTAACATTTGATACACAGCCATGCTTTTCCTAAAGTTCTCATTAGAATGATTTCGTTCATTAAGCGTAATGATTCCAGAATAGGAAAGGGTGATTATTGTGGAAATGGAAACGGTCAAATTGTCACAAATCGTCATGAAATGGTTTCCTGATATGATGCCTTCCCTAAAACAGCAAGAATTGAACGCTGTTATTGTTTTACGTGATGGGTTGCGTATCTTGGAGCCAGAGGATGCTATGGAAATTATTCAACACAGTATTTGCGAAAATCAAAGCCAGCAATTCATGCAATAAGATTAACTTATAACGATATTAGAAATGTCGCTTCTACCTTCTTCTATAGAGGGTTGGAGTGGCATTTTTATGTTTTATACTAAAAAAGATTAATACTTGTTTAGCTATGCTTTGACATGGTTAAATATGTAAGATGGATATTTTTAGATACTAACGGTAACAATTATGTTCTTTACAGTTTATTGACATCCGTTATACTTAAAAAGTAAATCCACATGACGTCACGATTATACATACAGAGAAGGAGCTAACACATGGAAATCTTATGGGCAATTATGCTGCTCGCATCTACAACGCTTAGTGGTGGTCAAAGTGATCAAGGTACAACAAAGACAACTACTCTTCAATCCGCTTTGAATCAAGCGGCTATTCACAGTCAAATGAGTCAAACAGAGGTGGATGCTGATAATCCTCCTGCCAAAATTGATCCGCAAGTCGATGCACCTAAAGTAAAAGGCGTATACGTTACAGCTTACAGTGCTGGTGGTTCACGTATGACTACCCTGCTTGATCTTTTAGACAAAACAGCATTAAATGCTATGGTTATTGATCTTAAAGACGATGCTGGATACATAACGTATAAGACGAAAAATGCAAAGTTGAAAGAAATGGGTAGCCCGCAAAAATTTATTGCTGATCCAGAAGCGATGATGAAACGTTTGAAAAAGCATGATGTTTATCCGATTGCACGTATCGTTGTGTTCAAAGACTCTATTCTTGCTAAAAAGCATCCTGAACTTTCTTTTGTAAAAAGCAATGGACAAGTATGGAGCAATGCTAAAGGCGATAACTTTGTAAATCCATATAACAAAGACGTATGGGATTACAATATTGAATTGGCTAAAGAAGCAGCAGCGATGGGATTCAAAGAAATTCAGTTTGATTATGTTCGTTTCCCTGAAGGGTTCGAAAATCATGAAGCTGAATTGAAATTTACCAAAACTAAACAATCTCGTGTTGATGTGATTGCTGAATTTGTACAATATGCTCGTAAAGAGCTTGCTCCACTAGGTGTACGGGTTTCTGTTGATATTTTCGGTTATGCAGCTTCTGTTCCTGCGGCTGAAGGTATCGGACAAGATTTCACTAAAATTTCAGAAAATGTAGATGTTATTAGTCCTATGGTCTATCCAAGTCATTACTCTACAGGTTGGTTCGGTGTTAAAGATCCCGATAAAAATCCGTATGCAACGATTAAAGGTTCGATGGAAGATACATTGAAAAAGTTAAAACCACTTGGTGATCAAACACCGATTATTCGTCCGTGGATTCAAGACTTTACAGCAAGCTGGTTAGGTAGCGGTCACTATACATCGTATGGTGCTAAAGAAGTTAACGACCAGATTCGTGCGATGCATGAAAAAGGTATTGATGAGTACTTGCTATGGAATGCAGGTAACCGTTATACAGCCAATGCTGATTATTAATCATCATTTTATGTTGGGAATGCTATACCATTTAAAGTGCAGAACCCGGATCATTTTCCGGGTTCTTTTTTTGACTATTCAAAATAATCGTTATCCTGTACAATCAACTTTTGATACTTATAATTTTGATGCCTATGATGCCTATATAGTAACTATTTGATTGTATTGATGAATACATATATTACTTTATTCTATTAAATGAGGTTAGACTATGATCCCTACAGTTACACTTTTGCAAAAGTTCAGTCAGTTTCTAAAAATATTGTTTCCAATTCTCGTCACACAGATTGCTTTATCATTGATGACTTTTTTTGATACTAATATGTCGGGACATGCCAGTGCCGAAGATCTAGCTGGTGTAGCTATTGGTTCTAGCTTATGGGTTCCAATTCAAGCAGGTCTTAGTGGTATTCTAGTGGCTGTTACACCTATTGTGTCTCAGCTGATCGGTTCCAATCAACGCAAGCAGATTAGCTTTAATGTCGTTCAAGCCTTGTTATTATCTGTAGTCGTCTCGATCGTGATTCTCATTGTAGGCGGTCTATTATTGAACCCCATTTTGGATCTAATGAGTCTAGAACCTTATGTACGTGAAGTCGCTCATGGATTTATTGTATGTTTATCTACAGGCATCGTGCCGTTGTTCGCTTATACCGTGTTGCGTAGTTATATTGATGCACTAGGTCAGACACGATTTTCGATGATAATTACATTATGTGCGCTACCGATCAATGTAGTGATTAACTATTTACTTATTTTCGGTAAATTCGGATTTCCTAAATTGGGCGGAATTGGTGCGGGTGTAGCCTCTGCGATCACCTACTGGTGTGTGTTTTTAATAGCCGTATTGGTTATTCATCTCGCTGAACCTTTCCGTCAAGATCAGATGTTTAAAAAATGGCACTCCCCTTCTTTGCAAAAATGGGGCGAAATCTTGAAATTAGGTATTCCGATGGGATTTGCTATCTTTTTTGAAGTTGCTATTTTCGCAGGTTTAACACTATTTATGAGCAACTACGATACAATGACGATTGCAGCTCATCAGGCGGCTCAGAACTTTGCAGCAACCCTGTATATGATTCCGTTAAGTATTTGTACAGCTTTGACGATTCTGGTCGGTTATGAAGTCGGTGCAAAGCGCCTCAAGGATGCAAGGCAATATACTAAGCTTGGTCTGGGATTAGCTCTTGCATTATCATTATGTACGGCTGTGATTTTACTTGCTTTTCGCCAATCGGTTTCTGCACTGTACTCGTCTGATCCGGTATTGATCGACCTGATTGCTCACTTTATGATCTATGCTGCTTTTTACCAAATATCAGATGCGATTGCTACTCCTGTACAAGGGGCTTTACGAGGATATAAAGATGTTAACCCGGCTTTCTTTTTAACCTTTATCTCATATTGGATTATTGGATTACCTGTAGGGTATATTGTTGCAAACTATACCGATTTTGGTGCTTTCGGGTATTGGATAGGATTGAGCATCGGGCTTGCAGTAGGAGCAATTACGTTGCTTTCTCGTTTATTGTGGGTACAACGACAAGCGATCCGTGATACGAACTTTGCTTCCAAATAAGATGGTTTATCAACAAAAGCGGCATTCTCCTATCCAAGGAAAATGCCGCTTTTTATTTATTCTTGTCCACTCCAGTCGAAAAGGTCAATCTGTTCCATATCGACTTTCTTTTCTTCTGGAATCGTTGGTACTTCTTGTCCTAACATCGCCATCAATTGCCGAGCATTATCTGCTGCATCTCCGCCTGAATTATTATTGAAAATCACACAGACTTCTTCGGATTGCTGTTCCAATCGCTGTAGACGTTGTGCCCATTCTTGTAATTCTGCTTCATTGTAGCGGTACAGATAACGTACTTCTCGCCAGTTCGGTTGTCCTGATGAATTCCAGCCTGATTCATTACGGCCATGCATACGAACCACTGTTAACTGACGATCGGTCACTTCTTCAACAATTGGGACAGAACCGATTCCAGCCTGCGGTTCATCGCAGATGCTATGAATCCAGTTCTCTTTACGCATAAATTGGATCGTTTTATCTCGCATTTCAGGCGTGTACCAACTTTGATGGCGAAATTCGAGTGCACACGGGTAATCTCCCATAAGTTCACGAATATGCCGAAGAGTCTTTACATTTTCTCGATTACAATCGAACCAGGGTGGAAATTGGAATAGCGCAGCCATCAATTTACCTGCTTGATCCATTGTACTGATCGATAAGCGAAAAGCTTCAAACATCTCTGCTTCACTATCAAAAGGAATTTTACCCCGTGAATGCCCTGTCATACCTTGAAAAGCTTTGACAAGAAAACGAAAAGAACCAGGTGTCTCTTCAGTCCACTTTTCCATATTCCGCCGGGATTGGATCGCATAAAAGGAACTATCTACCTCTACGGTGCGGAATAATGAGCTATAAGTGGGTAATTTGTTCTTATTTGCTTCTTTGGTAAGATAGAGAGAATCATGATCTCCCCAACCCGTCAAACCGACAGTAATCATATGAAAATGAACCTCCTAGCGCTATCATCTACACTTTGCTTTGTTTCATACCAATTCCAGATACATATAAATTTACAATATCAAGCGCTAATTGTTCTGGTGCAACTTTGCCAGGAAGAAGTTGTGTAAATACAATCCGTTCAATTGTACCTACCAAACATTCTGAGACCATATTCATCCGAAATTCAGACTTAAATTGTCCAGAACGTTGTTCACCCGATAACATCTGCTCAACCCATTGAACCAATTCTTGCTTCATATTTTGCGATTGTGGTGCCAAATGAAATCCAATTCGTGTTAAATACGGGTTCGCATAAAAATAGTCAAACATTGAGGTCAACGTATGACATAATTGGTGCAGTACCCCATCAGTTGAATGTATTTCAGGAAGACGACTTTCATTGATGACTGTAGTGAGTCTAGCATGGAAAAGCTTAACTAGCTCTTCAAACACAGCATCTTTACTTTCAAAGTACAAATAAAATGCGGGTTGTGAAAGCTTGGCTTCTGCAACAATAGCACTGACTTTCGTTTCATGAAAACCATGTACAGCAAATTGTTTAGCAGCAGCGTGTAGCAAACGTAAACGGCTCTCCTTTCCTTTTGCTCCTTTTTCTCTCGTCAATGTATGGTAGCCCCCTTCTAGTTGGTCTCTCCAGTTCCTACGGAGTTAAGATATAAATGACTTACTCCCTTATAGTACAATAATTTACACGTTACTTCTAATCTTTAATTCAAAAATTTTACCATTTCTTCTCATATTTTTTACAAAAGTGATATCTAAAAGTAATTTTTGGTAAAATAAAAAGCGTGCAAATATTAGCAATCCGAAGATTACGTAAGATTTAGCCCGCTTTTTAAAGTTGATGATTCAAACATTTATCCGTTTTAGGACTGGCTTAAATTATTGAGATAAGCGAAGTGCTAACTCGTATGTTTCGTGGTCAAACTCTTTTTTGCTATTTACAACTTTATCAATATCCGTCAATACGATTTCGCCTTTGATCACGCCACAAGCTTTGTCGGATTCACCTTCAATTAACTTACGTACTGCAAAATCACCCAAACGACTTGCTAGATTACGGTCACGAGGCGTTGGTGTTCCACCGCGCTGAATATGTCCAAGTACAGTTACACGAGGTTCCAAGTTAGGATAGTGGATATGCAGTTGTTCTGCGATATCTTCGCCACGACCTGCACCTTCAGCTACGATAACAATACTATGACGTTTACCACAAGCAAAGTTGTGATGCATACGATCTGCAACTTCTTTAAGATCATACGATACTTCAGGAACAAGAATAGTCTCTGCACCAGAAGCTAGACCAGAATGAAGAGCAATATCGCCGCAATGACGACCCATAACTTCTACAATAGATACACGTTCATGAGAAGACATGGTATCACGTAATTTGTTAACCGCATCTACAACAATACCTACTGCTGTATCAAAACCAATCGTTGTATCTGTATACGAAATATCGTTATCGATTGTACCTGGCAATGCCATCGTTTTAATACCTAATTTACTTAATTTGTTCGCACCTTGGTAAGATCCATCTCCACCGATAACGACTAATCCATCAATACCGTGTTTGCGAAGAATATCAGCACCTTTTTGTTGACCTTCAAGTGTCATGAATTCTTTACAACGTGCTGATTGAAGAACCGTTCCCCCACGTTGGATAATATCGCCTACACTACGTAGATCCATCGGGAAAATATCTTCGTTTAACAAACCTTGATATCCACGTTGAACTCCACATACTTCAAGACCAAAATAAAGAGCACTACGCACAACGGCACGAACCGCTGCGTTCATTCCTTGGGAGTCTCCTCCACTGGTTAGTACTGCAATTTTTTTTACTGCTGACATTTCAAATTGCCCCCTTGTTCATTATGTTTACAGATACTTGCGAATCACTTGACTATTAATGATAAAAAAGGCTCGCATAGGAGGACCTTTTCGCAATAGCCGTTTAGAGATAGCACGCACTTCTCGTTGTGTCTTGACCTTGGGGTCTGTTAAGTATAGTGCGACTAGACCTTCAACAATCATAAGATGGAATGAAGCACCCGGAAGTTGTTGTACATCTGCGCGCGCCCAATCAACGATCTTCTCAATACGATCAATGACCTTAATAGACGGATCATAATAATCGCAAAAATTAAGATCGCCTGAATGCTGATCTTCTTCCTGATCAATCACATAGTCCAGCATAATATGAAGACAACATACATTTGGAAAATAAGCAGCATGCGCTTGCTTAGCTGCCGCATCATTCATACCCGGTAGACCACTTGCTGCCAAAAACATCATAAATATGCCCAAAGTAGAGCCTGTTGCCGCAGCAAATTCATGCCAGTATAACTGAGGTGTACGATGCTTATGCTCAGACCACCATTCCATCAATGTGGGTTGTCGTAGTTCAGGAGCGATATGTTTGTATGTCTGTAAACCGCAATATAATTCAACCAGATCACGCAAATAAGGATATACAATATCATAATCTGGAAGTTTACTAATATATCCCTGGCAAGCTTTCACCAGCGTAGACATATAACCAACTTCACTTTCACTATTAAATTCATAATAGTTTTTGGGTTCTACGCCTGGAACAATCGCATCAAGCAAAGCCTGATGGAGTAAACGGAAATCTTCAACATTTGTACATTGAGGACGATCAGATAGATTATCTGCATAATCACAAATCGTCTGAAACGCTACAATTAAAGGTAGCAAGTTATGAAATTGAGCCATATTCGCTACGGCATATACTGATCCACCATCACAGTGAAATTGCTTGTTACCTAGACTATCAAGTGCTTGATATCGTAGTTCAGCATCAGGTATCAAATTCGCCTGTTCACGCCAGCGAGCAAACTCTTTACGGACTTCCGGTATTCCGTGTTTGTATACGCGTCTCATCAAAGAAACAGCATTACGCGGAAACGGATAACGGACTTTCATCATATCATTCAATGGGCTTCCTCCACATAGTTGTCTGTTGAACCTATCAGTATTATCATACATTATATTCAGAGTGCTCACAACGTACAATTGAATTTATCACACCGCGCCACATATGGGTTTTCTTTCTTTTTTTCTTCATTTTAAGGGCATATATTTCTTATTTTCTCTGTGGTCTTTGAATAGAATACAAAAAGGATATTCAATGTTGGAAATCGGATTAAAAACACCACTTTTTGTTTTGACTTTCCACACCCTGCTCTATACCTATAATCATCAGTAATAAACTTGCACAAATAGATACAATTTTAAAAAAATGTAACTTTTTGTTGGTTAGATCACGCTCTCTTAGAGATCATTATGATATACTAACGATAATTTTTATAGAACAAAGGGAGACGATTACATATGTCCACACCAGAACCGCTCTCATGGAGGCGGTTGTTTTCATTTTTTATCCCTCTTGGGATTTCAGCCTCATTAGTCACTATTTCACATGTCATTATTAATCGTACGCTGGCATTTGCTGTTGATGCTGAAGTGGTAATTGCTAGCTATGCGTTAGCGATGAGTCTAGTGACGATTACAGAAAGACCGTCTACCTTATTGCGGCAGACCTGTTCTGCGCTTGTGCGAGATCGACTTTCGTTCAAAGCTTTGCTCAAAGTGACATGGATTTTTCTAGCCTTTGTACTAGCCATTGGCATACTGATTGTCTATACGCCTATAGGAAAATGGATATTCAGTACTTTATTCGGAATCAAAGATTCGATGGTTCCATTAGTGATTAATGTGTATGCAATCTTAATGTTTGTGAGTATCTTTTCAGTGATTCGCAATATTTATCAAGGCATTATTATTACCAATAATCGTACCAAATGGTTAACGATTGGCATGGTATTCCGTTTAGCAGGTATGTACTCGTTATCTCTTTACTTTATTTATTATCATCAGATTACAAGTGGTACGATCGGAGCCATCTTATTTCTGACAGGTATGATTATCGAAGCAGCTGTCAGCTATAGCGAAGGACGAAATATCGCTAAAAAGATGCCTGAAAAACTTGCCGATCATCCGGTAGAAACGCGTGCAGATGTATTCAAATTTTACAAACCGCTCCTTTTTTCATCTTTTGTTGCGATGTTGATTGGCCCTGCTATCAATGTTGTTCTTGGTAAAACAGAAGGTATTGCTTTAGCGATTTCTTCCTTTGCAATTGCTAGCAGTCTGTTGCAATTAATGCTTAGCTTTTTTACGTATATTCATCAGATTGTATTGAATTTCTATCATATCGATCCCAAAAAAGTACGCCGCTTTGGATTGTTAACTGGATTTATTCCTGTCACTTTGCTAGCTATTATCGCTTATACGCCTATGAGTTATTGGGTGCTAGGACATATTATGAACGTGAACGGTGAATTATTAACACAAAGTCTGTATACTTTACGAGCTTTTGTGTTGTACGCGTTAGTTATGCCATGGTTAGATTATTCGAATGGACTGATTCTTTTGCGTGGACAAACCAAAGCAATGTTTCGTTCACAGATGGCGAATGCTATATGTACATTTATCGTGCTGATAATCCTACTTTTTATCTTCCCTGCATGGAATGGTGTAATCGGGGCACTTGCTCAGTCGATCGGACTTGCTGCTGAGTTAGCTATCATTACACTGGTTATTCGTCGTACAGGACGACGTTCTGGACTTCAAGTGAATAATTAAGATTGCCAGATATTCGTAAATAATAATCAGATATCCTTATTAACATAATTGATGTGTTGCACAAAACCCTGTACTGCTCTAGGAATGCCTAGAATAGGTACAGGGTTTTTATTTAGAGTATAGATTACATATAGACATATAAAAAAAGCGCAAGTCTCTTGAAATGAATCAAGAGAACTTACGCTTTTACTAACATATGGATGAACATTCAAACGAATATTCAATATATAAGTGATCTGCTAAGCAGATATCGGTCTTATAATTTAATTACGTTAGCTGCTTGAGGACCACGGTTACCTTCAGTAATGTCGAATTCTACCGCTTGACCTTCATCTAACGATTTGAAACCATCACTTTGAATAGCTGAGAAATGTACGAATACGTCTTCTCCACCTTCAACCTCAATAAATCCGAAACCTTTTTCTGCATTAAACCATTTAACTGTACCTTTCATTCAAAAAACCTCCTAGAATATCGCCATATATGACGCATAACCATAGTATAACGCACCTGTTCTTAAATAGCAAATAAAACAAGGGATATGATTTGCAATTAATGAAGGCAAAGGGTATGATTTTAGCAAACGGACAGGGAGTAGAATACTAAAATGATAAAAAAACACACGATTTATAAAAAAGACAATTGGAACATGATGACTATTGAAGTTCAAGGACGCAAAATCGTTTTGAGAGAGATCTCTGACGAATGGGGCGAAGAAACGCATGATTTCTTGAGCCGTCCTGCTTTGATGCAATGGGCAAGCGATCGTTTTCCTAAAGAACGCTTTGAAACAGAAGCGGAATGGGAAGAAATTATGAATGCTTTTCGGGAGGTATAACCCTTTCCAATGAATTATACAGCGATTGTCATATTTATTATTCTTGCTTTTTTGCAAGGGTTTGTACTGATTGCTTATAAGGAAACCATTCCAGCGCCTTTAAAGCGCTGGCTTGCTATTTTTGCTATTGTCATGTTACTGGTTGCGTTCTTCTTAATGATCTACGGATTTTTGGTTGCCGTTAACCCTAACACATAATATAGCTTGATGT
Organism: Paenibacillus sp. PK4536; assembly: GCF_028594455.2. Taxonomy (NCBI): domain Bacteria; kingdom Bacillati; phylum Bacillota; class Bacilli; order Caryophanales; family Paenibacillaceae; genus Paenibacillus; species Paenibacillus sp. PK4536. The sequence continues at coordinate 2,917,562 of NZ_CP126313.1, read as the reverse complement.
AGATCTATTAACTATCTATCATATCATCGCTCAAGAGGAGGATTTATTTATGCAGCAAGTACTTAAACGGTCAGAAGTGTCACAGGAAAATTGCTGGAATTTATCCGATCTGTTCGCAGATCAACAAGCTTGGGATCAAGCCTATGACAAAGTAAAACAAGAATTACCTGAAGCGATTCAATTACAAGGTAAACTCAACACTCCTGAAGCGGTCAAATCGGCTTTTGAGCTCGAAGATCGTATTGGTCTACAAGTCGAACAATTATATGCGTATGCTCATATGCATCAGGATGAAGATACCACCAATCCTACATATCAGGCATTATCGCAAAAAGTTAAAAAATTAGGCGTAGAACTTGGTCAAGCCCTCTCCTTTATCACACCTGAAATCTTGGGTCTGTCTGATGAGAAGTTGGATGAATTGCTTGCTTCTCCGGTTCTTGCTCCTTATCACTTTACATTACAAGAAATGAAGCGTGAGAAAGCACATGTGTTGACACAAGCAGAAGAAGCTTTGCTCGCACAAGTGGGTAATCTTTCTCAAGCACCACAGACTATTTTCGGAATGTTGAATAATGCAGATATGAAATTCCCTAACATTATAGATGAGAATGGTAATGAAGTGGAACTTACACATGGTCGTTATATTCAATTTTTGGAAAATCCGAATCGTGAACTACGTGAGCGTGCATTCAAAGCAATCTATAGCGCATATGCTCGTCAAAAAAATACAATTGCTGCTACATTAACAGCTAATATTAATAAAAATATTTTCTATGCTAATGTACGTAAATATCCATCTGTGTTGGAAAAAGCTCTTTATGGAGATAATATTCCTAAAGAAGTGTATACCAACTTGATCGATACGATTCATGAGGGTCTTCCTCTACTGCATCGTTATATTGCATTACGTAAGAAATTGCTTGGTGTGGATGAATTGCATATGTATGATCTATTTGCGCCACTCGTTGATGAATTCAAAATGGATATCACGTACGAAGAAGCCAAAGCTACTGTGGCAGAAGGTCTCAAACCACTCGGTGAAGATTATCAACAAGCGCTTCAAGCAGGCTATAATGAAGGCTGGATCGATGTGTATGAGAACGAAGGTAAACGTACAGGGGCTTATAGCTGGGGTGCTTATGGTGTCCATCCTTACGTTCTACTGAATCACAAAGACAATCTGAATAGTATGTTTACACTGGCTCATGAAATGGGTCATGCATTGCATAGTTATTATTCAGATAATGCTCTTCCTTATCGTAATGCACAGTATACTATTTTCCTTGCAGAAGTCGCTTCGACGACTAATGAAGCGTTATTGATGGACTACCTTTTGAAAAAATCGACAGATCCTAAAGAAAAAATGTATCTGTTAACGTATTATGCAGATCAATTCCGCACAACTGTTTTCCGTCAGACGATGTTTGCTGAATTTGAAATGATTACCCATGCTCGCGCAGAAGCTGGTGAGTCCTTAACTCCACAAGAACTATCCAAAATCTACTATGACCTCAATGTGAAATATCATGGTGAAGGTATGCATGTCGATCAGGATATTGAAATGGAATGGGCACGTATCCCGCATTTCTACAATAGCTTCTATGTGTACAAATATGCGACAGGCTTCTCTGCGGCCACAAGCTTTTCCAAACAAATTTTGGAAGAAGGTCAATCTGCTGTAGATCGTTATACCGGTTTCTTACAAAGCGGTGGTAGTGATTATTCTATTAACATCCTTGCCAAAGCGGGTGTTGATATGTCTACTCCTGCTCCTATTCGCGAAGCTATGAGCGTATTTGAAGCATTGATTACAGAAATGGAAGAGTTAGCAAAATAAGAATTTGAAGCTGGTGAACTACAACTAGACTTTGCATTCCCTTCAAAATTCACCTAATACTTGTAAAGACATGTTTACAATAGGGTTGATTGCGTTTTATAGATTAGATAAGGATGTATTCGGCCTTATGCTAAATTGAGGGGGTTATTATTTTGAAAATGCAATGGATGCTTATTTTGGGTTTGATCTTTGCGCTAATTACAGCTGTATTTGCGGTAATCAATGTCAATCCTGTGCAGGTAAATCTTTATTTTAATGTAGTACAAGTACCTTTAATTCTTTTAATTATTGGATGCGCTTTGTTAGGTGGTCTAATTGTAGGATTTTATGGTATCTATCGTCAGTACCGCTTACAGCGTGAGATCAAACTACTGAAAGCTGAGTTAGCTCAAGCTCCAGTTGCTGGAACTCCATTAACTACATCATCTGTAGATAATGATCCACTCAAGCCGATGTATACTGATAATGATACGACTGCAACTTCTTTTTCAAACCGTAAGTAATAAGAGCTGAAAAGCTAAACAGATTACTTACTGATCAAGATGAACTCAACCACTTATCGATTGTTGTCTGATTTCAGCCAACAGGTAAGTGGTTTTTTCATGTGAACTATGCTTAAAATATAAATTTACCCATGATTTTTATACCAATTTTTCTCACTAAGGAGACGTTTTATAATGGCAATCACGATCAATCAAGAATATACTATTTCGCTGCTCAAAGAATTATTATCTACGGCAAGCCCGACTGGATTTACACATGATATTATTACACGTATTGCAGAAGAAGCTGGCAAATTCGGCGTTACGACCGAGTATAATCAAAAAGGCGGTCTGATCTTAACATTAGACGGTCAAGATGCTTCCAAAACGATTGCTCTCAGTGCACATGTAGATACACTTGGTGCAATGGTACGTGCAATTAAATCGCAAGGAACAATCCGTTTTACAATTCTAGGTGGATTCAGTATGAATAGTATTGAAAATGAATACTGCACGATTCATACACGCAGTGGCAAAACGTATACAGGTACTATCCTGTCTGTTCAACCTTCTGTGCATGTATATGATGAAGCACGTGGACTTAAGCGTGAAGAAGAAAATATGGAAGTTCGAATTGATGAGTTGGTATCGTCTAAAGAAGATGTACAGCAACTAGGCATACAAGTTGGTGATTATATTTCATTTGATGCTCGTCCTGTCGTTACACCAAGTGGGTATATCAAATCTCGTCATTTGGATGATAAAGCAAGTGTAGCCGCATTGTTTGCATTATTAGAGTCACAACACACTCATCAATGGACACCACAGTATCGCACTCAATTCCTAATTTCCAATTATGAAGAAGTGGGTCATGGTACAGCTTATATTCCTGAAGGTATTCATGAAATGATCGCTGTGGATATGGGTTGTATCGGAGACGATCTTAGCTGTAAAGAAACCGATGTATCAATCTGTGCCAAAGATTCTTCTGGTCCTTATGATTATGCAATGACAGGCAAATTGATTGAATTGGCTCAAGCGGAGCAGATCGCTTATGCTGTAGATGTATATCCTCATTATGGTTCAGATGCTTCTGCTGCTCTTCGTGCAGGCAACAATATTCGTGCAGCTCTCATCGGGCCTGGTGTACATGCTTCGCATTCTATGGAACGTACTCATACAGATGCTGTGATTAATACAGCCAAATTATTAGGCGCTTATATTACGACTAAATAAAATAATACACAAAAAAACCTTCTTTCTCGTCAGAAATGATAAGAAAGAAGGTTTTTGTTTTATAGAATGCTTATTGATACACACTGAGATGCTTATACGCTAACAGTCTTTGGAGATCGAATGGAATTAATTCTGACTTTGCTGTATTTTTTCAGCTAATTCGGTTAGATACGTCCAGCGTTCCATCAGATGTTCTAAATGCTTTTCAGTTGCTGTCTGCTCAGCCATCAATTCTTGTAGTCTTACAGAGTCGCTGAATGCTTTCTCCATATCACTAGCAAGATCGACTAACTTCTGCTCTGTATCTGCAATATTTTTATCAATTTGCTCATATTCTAATTGCTCTTTGTATGAGAATTTGACTTTATTGCGCCAAGCATTTTTGTCTGGAGCAGGTGCTTTTTCTTTTACAGGTGCAGGTTCTACTGCTTTGGGTGCAACAACAGGTGCATTAGCTGCTTTAGCAATTTTGGCAAGATCGGCAATGCGCTCTTCATAATCACTATAATTTCCTGCATGAATACTAACCTGACCTTCACCTTCAAAAGCAAAGATACGATCACACGTACGATCCAAGAAGTAGCGATCATGTGAAACAGCGAATACAACGCCAGGGAATTCATCTAAATACTGTTCCAAAACGGTTAATGTTGTAATATCCAAATCATTGGTAGGCTCATCCAGTAACAATACGTTAGGTGCGCCCATCAGTACACGTAGTAAATACAATCTACGCTTTTCCCCACCGGATAATTTGGAGATCGGTGTCCATTGTGATGCAGGTGTAAATAAGAATCGTTCTAGCATTTGCGAAGCAGAGATTTTACTACCATCTGCTGTTTCTACGACTTCTGCCACATCTTTGATATATTCAATCACACGCATTGATTCATCCATTTCTTGATGCTCCTGCGTGAAATAGCCAAATTTAACGGTCTGTCCTGTAACCACATTACCTTCGCTTGCAACCAGACGACCAGATACCAGATTCAGCAATGTCGATTTACCACGTCCATTAGGACCTACAATTCCGATCCGATCTCCAGGAACAGCATGATACGTCAGATCGTGAATCAGCTCTTTACCACCAAGCGTTAATGACACATGGTCTAACTCTACAATTTGTTTCCCTAGACGAGAAGAAATCGCAGACATGTCCATCGCTTCATCGCGACGACCTGGTCCATCATTTTTCAACTGCTCAAAACGGTTAATACGTGCTTGTTGCTTGGTTGTACGAGCTTTGGCTCCACGTCTGATCCATGCTAATTCACGACGCAATAGATTTTGACGCTTATCTTCAGATGCTGCTTCTCGTTCTTCACGGTCTGCTTTGAGTTCAAGAAAACGTGAATAGTTCGCTTCATAACGATATAGACTACCATGATCCAGTTCGATCATCACATTGGCTACACGATCCAAGAAATAACGATCATGCGTAATCATTAACAATGCGCCACGACGCTTTTGCAAAAATTGTTCTAACCAAGTAATCGAATCATGATCAATATGGTTCGTAGGCTCATCCAAAATTAACAAATCAGACGGTTGAATTAGTGCAGACGCAAGAGCTACCCGTTTACGTTGACCACCTGATAGTGTACCCATCAAAGCATCATAATGATGAATGCCTAATTTGGACAAAATATTTTTGGCTTCGCTTTCGAGTGACCATGCATCTAAGCGTTCCAATTCTTGATTTAAATGAATCAGTTGTTCTAATACAGCTTCATCTTCAGGATGAGTCTCTAATTGTTCCAGTACATTCATATATGCACCAACAATTTGAAGTTCTTCCCCGCCGCCATCAAATACTTGACGCAATACTGTAGCTTCCGGATCATATGGTGGATTCTGTGCCAAATAACGAATACGTAATCCATTATTGATAGTCACACGTCCACTTTCTGTACTTTCCATTCCTGCAATGACTTTAAGAAACGTTGATTTCCCTGTACCATTGACACCAACGATACCGATTTTATCTTGATCTTCCATCCCAAATGAAGCATTTTCAAATAGTACTTTTTCGCCGTAACTTTTGGAGATTGACTCCACTGTCATAATATTCATTGTGACTCACCTTCTTGGGACTGATCCCGGTCTATTTGATCCTGAGTATTCAGCGAATGATGACAACCTTCTAGAAATAGACGTGCAACAAAGTCTGTCCGTTCATGAAGTTGTTCCATCGGAAACTCAGGGTTGAATAAAATATCCATACGTATCCGGTCTAACATACCAATATACGATTCTGCACACCATACGGGTTGAGCGACTCCACCTTCTGTGAGTACTTTCTCTACCGCTTGCATATATCGCAACATAAACTGCTTCATATACGCCATAAGTTCAGGGTCGTTATTGGGTGTCCGGAAAAATAACTTGGTGCGATGCTTACGTTCAAAATAATACATCGAATGATGCTTGGCAATCACAAGCAATCGTTCTGCCATCGTACTACAATTTTGCAAATTAGTATCTAAACCGTCAAGAAAATGTTCACAGTCTCGACGAGTAACAGCCATAAATAGTTCTTCTTTGCTTTTAAAATATAAATAAACCGTTCCTTTGGCTATTCCTGCCTGGTGTGCGATATCTGAAATCTTGGTCTCATAAAATCCATTGGAACCAAAAAGATCGTAAGCAGCATCCAAAATTAATTCTAACTTTTCACCTGTGGTGCTGCTCATTAGCGCACTCTCCTATACCCATAAAAATAACAATGCTACAACTCCACCAATAATAGAGCTAAGCCCATTCACGAGATCATTACTCATCCATGGCCATCCACGCAAATAAGACGTTGGGCGATTACAGTGTACTTTGGTTTCCACAGCTTTACCGCAGACTTCACATTGATACATCACCTGTACCGTTGCTCCTAAAAAAGAATCAGCAAAACAACCAGCTAATCCGCCCACCAATCCAACGAGTGGCAATAGACCAATAGTAAGTATACCATCTTTAACTACATTGTTGCTTGATTCTATAGATACACCTGACCATAATGAAAATGCCCATGCTGCAATACCAATCAATAATGCACCGATCGCCGCAGCTAATGTACCACGAACAGATACTCCTCCAGAAGCACCTGCTTCTAATACACGACCATTCAATACAGAACGCGGAGGCTTGCGACTAAGGCTTCCCCACTCTGTTGCCCATGTATCTGCGGTAACTGTTGCCATCACGCCTACAAAAGCGTATATCCATGCTGTATGAGGTATTAGAGCATGTCCGAGGCACAGAATCATACCCAGCCCACCATTAGCAAATACTTGCCCTGCATCTCGGCGTGATGTTTTGGCATAATCCTGCTCCAATTTGCGCTTGCGTTCGCCTTTCATTTTGGAGAGTAAGCTGCCACTGATAAAAAATAAAATCAATAATCCAAACCAGAGTAGATTGCCTGCTCCATAATAAATGGTACCCATAATAGCCGCTGCATATGCGCCTGAACCGGATAACCACTGCTTTTTATAAGCAAGTCCAGCAATCAATCCAGCACAGACCGCACCTATAATCCAATCTAACATTATTCTGCGATCCGGCACTTACCTACAGAAGCGCCCGCATACATTAATTCGAAAGTATCACCAATCGCTACAGGTCCAACACCTTCAGGTGTACCTGTGAAAATAATATCACCTGCTGCAAGTCCATAATTTTCTCCAATATGAGCAATAATCGTTTCGAGTGAAAATATCATATTACGTGTATAGCCTAGCTGAACTTGCTGATCATTTTTGAGCAAAGCAAAAGGTTGTTCTGCCCATGTTGTAGCATCTGGAAATGGAACAAAAGATGTCAACGGTGCAGAGTTTTTGAACCCTTTAGCTGCTGTCCATGGGTGCCCTTTTTTCTTCAAAACACTTTGTACATCACGTAATGTAAAATCGATCCCAAGTGCTAATCCATCGACCATTTCTTCCACAGAAAGATCAGGTGCATAATCGCGTCCAATTCGAATCACTAACTCTGCTTCATAATGAATCTCACCTTTGTCTGTAGGTAAAACCAATTCTGCATGTTCTAACGGTACAGCCGCATGAGAAGGTTTCATAAAAATCATAGGTTGAGTCGGTACTTCATTTCCTAATTCTTCCGCATGAAGACGATAGTTACGACCTACACAATATACGTTTTGAATAGCAGTCATTATACATTCTCCTCTGTTATAAATAATCTAGGATCTATTAATTGGCTGGATTTGCGATAGCATTTCCTTTGATATCAAATTGAATATGATTAGATAATGTCTGTAATCGTTGGAGTACTGCTTGAGCTTTATCTGATGGCATCGGTACCGGCTGACCTAACTCCGCAGTGTACGGAATAACCTGCATACTGCAATTCCCATCGACTGTACATTTTGCTTCAAACACACCGGTGTCCCATGTTTTTGCAACCAGTGAACGAGTGAAAATAAAATTACCTGTACTATAAGCGATCCATTTACCTTTGTACTGCTCTAATCCTTGCAATACATGAGGATGACCACCAATAACCAGATCGGCACCGGCATCGACAAATGTATGTGCAAGATCACTCTGATGATCAGCTAGTGTATCTGAACGTTCTACACCCCAGTGAGCGACAACGACAACAAGATCGGCTTTACTTTTGGCTTCACGAATTGCCGCCTCAGCAGCGGTTGAATCGTATGTGGTCGCTACTCCTGCCTGATCTTTCCCAGCATTCCAACTTGTTTCTGGAATAACTCGACTGAATCCCAAGAGAGCGATTTTGATTCCTTTACGGTCAAAATACACAGGTTGATAAGCACGAGCACTATTTTTACCAGCCCCTACATAGGCGATTCCGCTTTGATCCAGTTGAGCAATCGTATCGGTAAGCCCTGTGATGCCTTGATCCAAAATATGATTATTCGCTAAATTCACCGCATCGATACCTGCGTCTGCCATATGAGGGAGTGCTTGAGGCGATGATTTAAACGCATACGTTTTATCTGCTGCGGTTGTATTGGAATCTGTTACAGGCGTTTCCAAATTAACAACGGTCAGATCGTCCGAAGTAAATGAATCTTTTACATATTGATAAGGATAATCATATCCTGCTTTGGCTAACTTTTCACCGACTTTTCCCGAAAACATCACATCTCCACCAAAATGAAGCGTTACGGTCTGACCGGATGGTTCTGTACGGGTAGCAGGTTTAAGTTCTTTATTAGATGACTCGGAAGAATCTGAAGAAGACTTGGGAGGTTCTACTTTGTCAGTAGACGACTCTGGTGTTGTCTCTTCTGGTGCTTGATCTGTTGATGTTGAGTCTTTGGATGGTATATCTATTGCTTCTGAATCGGTTGCTGTCTGATCTAGATGTTCTGTATCGGCTTCTGTTGTAGCACGAGACGGATCTGCTTCTTCTTCATCTGGCTGATTAGAATGATCATTGTCATCCACTACAGGGTCATTCCCATACGAATCTGGCGCTGTTGCCTGATCTAATGGATATTCTGTCGGATACGTAGAGGCTTGCTGTACTTCTTGTGGCTTCACATGCAACCAATAATAACCGCCAAGTGCAACAATAGACAGAACCAGCACAGTGTTAAATACGATCCAGTTACGGAGCCGCTTTTGACGCTGCTTTTTTTCTTGCTGACGCTGACGGGATTGTTGAGACCTTGTCGTATACATAAAGAACTCCTTTAATGCTTGCAATATTTTACTATACCTGAAGACGATTGGACGATATCTTATGACATCATTGCTTAATCCTACTTTTACGCTTTGTCTATTATAACAGGTTCTAGTTGTTCGGCAAAAGTGATGCTAGGATGCAAAAAACCTTCTGCGGTGTAAAGTCTCTTTGGACATCTCCATAACATTGCATCATGTATGCGACTTAGGAGTGTAATCAGAGTACTTTACATTACAGAAGGCTATTCTTATTTATATCATTTTAAGATGAATGACTATTAGAGAAAGAAGTAACACGTTCTGCTTCTCTCATCGCCATTTCTCTGGCTGTTCGAATACAGTCAGGTAGTCCGACTCCATCATATCCTGCTCCAAGTGCTAATACTCCTGGATATTGCGCTGCTAATTGAGCACGTAACATAGAAATATTATCCATATGTCCTACAGGATACTGTGGCATCGAATGATGAAGACGTGTAATTTCTGTAAATAAAGGCTCTGCATCGATACCCATTAATTCACGCATATCGTGCAATACTTTAGCTTTGATCTGCTCATCGGATTCATCCACCACTTGTTCATCGCCAGAACGTCCGACATAGAAACGCATTAACACGCGATCATCTGGACTGGTATGAAGCCATTTGGTTGAAGTCCATGTACAAGCTGTAATCGTACGACCTTCTTTACGAGGCACAAGGAATCCAGAACCATCGTACTCCGTCTGAATATCTTTGCGATCAAAAGCCATAACGACATTCGCTACCGATACATAATTGATTAGATCTAATGCTTTTGTATCTACCAAAGGTTTCAATAGTTTTGAAGCGGCAAATGTCTGTACAGTGACAATTACATGATCTGCAACTACCGGCTGTCCATCATTTAACAATACGATATACGTACCATCTGCTTGAGGCTGAATAGACTCTACACCTGTGTTCAAACGCATATCTGCTGTAGACAATGATTCACCCAGACGGTTAATCAGACTTTGCAATCCATTGCGGAACGTTAGAAATGCACTTTTTTTGGTGCCTGTGTGCGTTTCTACAGGTTTGCTTCCTGTATTCATTCCTTTGATCAGACTGCCATATTCACGTTCCACTACACCAAACTGTGGAAATGTCGCTTGCAAGCTCAACTTACGTGTATCGCCTGCATAGATTCCTGCAAGCAATGGCTCGGTTACATTTTCCAATACTTCTTTGCCCAGACGACGTTCGATAAAATCACCTAACGACTCATCTTTGCCGTCCATTTTGGCAGGTAAAAGAAAATCATCCAATGCACGAATTTTGCCATCCATCGATAACAGATCACTTTCCATAAAGGATCTCAGTTCAGTAGGAATCCCAAGCACCAGACCGGAAGGCATCGGATGCAATTGACCATCATGAAGGATATACGTTTTTTTTGCTTCTGGATTGGTAGTGACTAATTCATCTTCCATCCCCAGCTCGGTTGCCAGATCGACCATCGCTGTTTTGCGAGCGAGAAATGAATCCGGGCCACGTTCGATCACAAAGCCATCACGATGTAATGTGTTCACTTTACCACCGATATGATCGTCTTGATCTACAATCGTGATCTGTGCTGTAATCTCTGCTTCTTGTAAAAACTTGCGCATGTAGTAAGCCGCACTGAGTCCAGTCATCCCTGCGCCTATGACAACGACACGGCGAGTAGATTGGCTCATTATGCATGCACCTCTTTATATTTACGAATGACTTCGTCTGCGAGTACTTCCATATACAATGGATCCGTATTTAGTGAATCGATACGCATAAGACGCATATCAATCTCAGTTGCTAATTCTTGTGCTTCAATATCCAGATCATACAATACTTCTAAATGATCGGATACGAATCCTATTGGTGCTACCAGTACATATTTCACTTGCTCTTTCGCTAGTTCTTGCATCGTATCTAACACATCAGGACCCAACCAAGGCTCAGCTGTACGTCCAGCACTTTGCCATGTGAACTGCCATGAAGGAACATTGGCACGTTCTGCAATCGCTTTGGATGTCTCCATCAATTGATCACGATACGGATCTCCCATCGTTAAAATACGTTCAGGTAGACTATGAGCACTAAACAATACACGAACTTGCTCACGTGTAGCACCTGTTTCTTCGAATAGCTCTAATTTAGCATTTACACGATTGGATAACGTTTCGATCAATTTAGGATGCAAATGATAACTTTCGATAAATGAAATCGGTAAGTTGTGCTTTTCTGCTGTTTCTTTCGCACGTTTGATATAACTAGCTACGCTCATTGTAGAATAATGAGGAGCAAGTACGATACCGACAGCTTCTGTAATCCCATCAGCCGCCATTTTTTCCACACCGTCTTCGATAAATGGAAAAGCATGTTTTAGCCCTTGGTAACACACAAATTCCAAATCGCTATCTTTCGTATGCTCATTCAGCATATTTTGCATACCGAGAACTTGATTATCTGTATTTTCACGTAAAGGAAAAACACCGCCAACGATTGCTTCATAACGATCTTTTAATTCTTTTAATTGTTCAGCTCCAGGTGGATTTCCGCGGCGAATATGGGTGTAATACGCTTCTACATCGTCCAAGCTTGCTGGCGTACCATAAGACATAACCAAAACACCAATTTTTTTACTCATTATTTATTCGCTCCTTCAATTCATATCGTTATTCTAAATTACTACTATATCTATTACTTTGAAGTGATGCGTTGACGAAGCACTTCTGCTGAATACTCATGAACATAATCTGTCAATTCTTTGAGCTTATCAATCGAAGCTTCCGGGAATAGACCATGACCCAAGTTAAAAATGTATCCTGGATCTTGTAACCCTTCATCTATAATCAATTTGGCTTGTTGATGAATTAATGTAGACGGTCCGGTTAGCAAATAAGGATCAAGATTACCTTGTACTGCATACTTATGATCTAATCGTCTGCGTGCTTCAGCAAGCGATACACGCCAATCGACACCAATCACATCAACAGGTAATTGACGAAGTTCTGGTAGTAATTCACCTGAACTCACTCCCGGGAAATAAATCTTCGGTACATCCAAATCTTTCAGTTGATCGAAAATATACTGAATCGTTGGCAATACATAGGTTCTAAAATCAAGCGGTGATAATGCACCTACCCAACTATCAAACAATTGGAATGCTTTACCGCCGTATTGAACATGAGCACGCAAATAGGTAGCTACCATATCGCCAAGCTTGCGCATCAAAGCATGCCATAATTGAGGTTCGTTATACATCATGGTTTTGGTACGAATATAATTTTTGGAAGGTCTACCTTCGATTAAATAACTAGCAATCGTAAATGGCGCACCTGCAAATGTAATCAAAGGTACTTCTAATTCGTTATCTAAGATCTGAATTGTTTTTAAAATATGAGACAAATCTTGCTCCACCTGAATCGGACGCAAGCGCTCAATATCAGCCGCATTACGAATCGGATTCGCAATAACAGGTCCAATATCTTTGACAATATCAAAATCTATTCCGATCGATGCCACCGGGTTCATAATATCTGAATACAAAATAGCTGCATCCACACCTAACTTGTGCACAGGCATCATGGTCACTTCTGCTGCAAGCTCAGGCTGTAAACAAATTTCGAGCAAACTATAGTTTTCTTTAATTTTGCGATAATCGGGATCATAACGCCCTGCTTGCCTCATATACCAGACAGGCAAACGATCGACGTCTTGTTTTCGACATGCGCGTATAAAGGAATCATTATATGTCATCTTTTTGCCTCCGCTGTTCAATAAAAATCAGTCATTTTTGTATAATAAACAATATTCCTGTCAATAATCTCACTTCCTAATTATGCCCTTTTTCAAGTACAGGAACAACTCCCCAACCATGAACATCCCATGACAATCCGATGAATAAAGCGCTTGGCCCCATAAGCGCTTTATCTTCTACTCCCATAAAAAGTGATTTTTGCACAGCAAAATATCTTACATTCAGCGCTTGGCACCATAAGCGCTCTATCTCCCACTCCCATAAAAAGTGATTTTTGCACAGCAAAATATCTTACATAAAGCGCTTGGCACTATAAACACTCTATCTCCCACTCCAATAAAAAGTGATTTTTACTCAATCAAATCACCTTATCCCCTCAAAAAGTGTGTTCAATTATGGTATACTATATGAATGGACTTTTTTAAGGAAGTGAAACATGATGCAAGCATGGAAAGTAAATTTGATCGTATTATGGTTTGGTCAATTTCTGGTTAATGCAGGAACCACAATGATCATTCCTTTTATAGCGTTGTACTTATCGCAAGATATTGGTGTGCAAGGTGAACACCGGATAGCGATCTGGTCCGGGGTTATTTTTGCTGCCAACTTTGTGACTTCATTTTTGTTTCAACCGCTATGGGGCAAATTGTCTGACCAATACGGACGCAAAGTCATGTTACTTCGCTCTGGATTCGGGATGGCGATTGTATTTACAGCCATGGGATTCGCAACTCAACCGTGGCATTTATTAGTCCTTCGTTTATTAAACGGAACCATATCTGGATTCAATCCGGCTTCGATATCATTGATCTCTAGCAGTACTCCCAAAGAAAAAATGGGATTTGCGATGGGAATCAGTCAGTCGGGAACGGTAGCCGGTAGTATACTTGGTCCGTTAATAGGTGGAATTATGGCAGATACTGTTGGATTCCGATCGATTTTCTATATTACAGGGGCATGTATTTTTATGGCGACATTGTTAGCGCTTTTCCTTGTACGTGAGAAATTCGACCGTTTAGCTGCGTCTAAAATGCCTAAAGTATCCGTATTATCTGGATTCCGCGAACTCAGCTTAACCCCACAATTACCTGCATTATTTACAGTTACACTACTTCTGCAATTTGCAATGATTAGTCCGATGACGCTAATGCCTCTATATGTACAGAAATTACATGGTACAGCTGAAAATGTCGCCTTCTGGGCAGGGCTTGTCAGTGCAGTCACCGGATTATCTAATATGCTCATGGCTCCCATTTTGGGAAAAGTCAGTGATAAATATGGGGCACATCGGGTACTCACATTCTCGTTAATTGGAGCAGGGCTGATGCTAATTCCGCAAGCTTTTGTGCAGAATGTAGAGCAGTTAATCATCGTTCGATTTATGATGGGGATCTGTATGGGTGGATTATTGCCAAGTGTGAACTCATTAATTCGGTATTACACGCCAGATGGTATGGAAAGTCGAGCCTTTGGATTTAACAGCAGTACAACCGCTCTTGGAAATATGACAGGTGCAGTGATGGGTGGTGTGTTAGCTGGATTTATCGGGATTGAAGGGCTATTTATTATGGCAGGGGTCTTATTGTTACTCAATATGGTATGGGTACGCACCAAGTTATATGTGAAGCCAGGTGCACTGAAACACAATGCGTCTACCGCTTCCCAGTCTAACCCTAACGATTATCATAAAAAGTGATTAGAATTCCGCAATACATCTCGCTATATGATGCACCAAGAACCCTCTGAATCTCTTCTATAGAATGTCTTGAAGAAATCAGAGGGTTCTTTTCTTATGAACTATAACGTTATACTAATCTATTTCACCATCGCTAATGCTAAACCATCATAAGCAGGCAATAAAGTACCTGTTAATCTAGGATCAGTCACCATACGACGGTTAAATTCACGCACGGCTTGAACAGCAGGCCCATTTTTATCAGGATTCAATGTACGACCACGTAGTAAAAGATTATCACCTGCAATAATAGCTCCCGGGCGAGCCAGCGTAATTGCATATTCTAAATAATTCAAATAATTTCCTTTATCTGCGTCGATAAAAAAGAAATCAAACTGTCTTCCTTCTTGCTTCAATTGTTCCAGACTATGAATTGCTTCACCAATCCGATATTCAACCTGCTCTCCCAAACCAGCAAGTGTCATATGTTGCTGAGCCAGAGCTGCGTAATCAGCTTGTAATTCTAATGAAGTAATTGTACCTGTAGACATTAAGCCTCTACCCAGACAGACACCGCTGTATCCACCAAGCGCACCGATCTCAAGTACTTGTTCTGCACGAGATAGTTGTACTAACATCGTCAACAATCGTCCATACCCTGGAGCTACAGATACTTCTGGCATTCCTTTTTCACGAATCGTTTGTTTAATTTGAATTAACAATGGATCTTCTTGAAGCAATTCATCCATATATTGTTCAGCATTGTAAGGCGAGTGTTCTGTCATTATGTTTACTTCTCCTTTGGATATCATGATCAAGATTTAGCATTTTATAGTATGTTGATCATTTTTGTTTGGTTTTACATGGCGTTAACCTGTTACAATAGAAATTAAAATCAATATGTGCGGAGTACCTTATCCTATACAATCACGTATATAAGCGCAATATCGTTTTAAAAATAGCGATATACCTTACAATTATGCTTATTTATTTTATTTATATTGGCATAGAAACGTTTGTAAGTATAGCCTCATTCACCTATACTAGATTGTATGGTTTTCGGAACTATCCTACAAGTTTAAATGGAGTTGACATTGTAAAATGAAAGATTTGAAATTAATAGCGACTTGTCCGATGGGACTTGAAGCTGTAGTCGCAAGAGAATTGAAATTACTCGGTTATGATGATACGCAAACTGAAAATGGACGTGTAACATTCAGCGGTGATTTTGCTGATATTTGCCGTTGCAATTACTGGTTGCGTACAGCTGATCGTGTATTGATCAAAATGGGTGAGTTCAAAGCCACTACTTTTGATGAATTATTTGAAGGAACCAAAGCATTACCATGGGATCAATTTATCCCTGCTGACGGTGAATTTCCTGTATCCGGTCGTTCACAGAAATCTCAGTTAAGCAGTGTTCCTGCCAGTCAAGGTATCGTTAAAAAAGCGGTTGTTGAAAAGCTTAAATTAACGTATAACACCGAATGGTTCCCTGAAGATGGGGCATTGTACAAGCTAGATGTGTCTTTATACGATGATATCGCTTTGTTGACGTTGGATACAACAGGTCCTTCTCTTCACAAACGTGGTTATCGTAAACATGCAACTGAAGCTCCACTTAAAGAAACATTAGCAGCTGCACTGGTGTTACTTAGTCGCTGGGGACCTCATCGTCCGCTCTATGATCCGTTCTGTGGTTCAGGTACATTGCTGATCGAAGCGGCAATGATTGGCTGGAATATCGCTCCTGGTCTACGTCGTTCATTCCCTTCTGAAGGTTGGTCTATTATTCCGGATGAGTTGTGGGAACAAGCTCGTGATGAAGCCTATGATGCTGTCAAAGATGATGTTCCTTTGCAATTAGTAGGTAGTGATATAGACCCTGAAGCAATCGAAATCGCTCAAGCTTGTGCAAAAAGTGCAGGGCTTGGTGACGAGATCGAATTTAAAGTTATGCCTGTAGCTCGTGTACAACCTCAAGGAAAATTCGGTTGTATTATCACGAATCCTCCTTATGGTGAGCGTCTAAGTGAAGTCAAAGAAGTCGAAAAAATGATTCGTGATCTAGGACGTGCAACCATCTATTTACCAGATTGGTCTGTATTCGTAATCAGTCCGACTCGTCAATTCGAACAATATTTCGGTCGTAAAGCAGACAAACGTCGTAAGTTATACAATGGACGGATTGAATGTCAATTCCTTCAATATCTTGGACCTTTGCCTCCACGTCAACCTAAAGCTGAAGCTTCAACAACGTAAATAACAATTTGTATAGATTGGATTTATTTTTTCAAACGTAAGGGGGTCTGGCTTTGCCATACTTAACTTCTCGTTCAGAGCGTGGCAGTTGGCTTGATCGCCTGAAGTGGCTTGTTTCGTTTACTCGAATAGATTATATAATTTTTCTAATCTTAATGCTGGTTAAATTAATGATTTTGCATAGTCATTTACATTTGCAAAATATTGATATGAATCCACTTGATGTGGTGACAGCGATTGGTTCTATTATGCTTGCCTCTTTTTGGACGATCTTTTTGCCATATCGTGGACGACTGATTGCTTTGATTGTGTTAGATGTATTATTAACTTTTTTGATTTTTTCAGATTTGGTCTACTTCCGTTATTTTCAAGATTTCATAACGATTCCTGTATTACTTCAAGCGGGTCAAGTGGATTCGCTAGGTGATAGCATCTGGGAATTGATTTATATGGAAGATATATGGATGTTTGCAGATTGGATCGTTTTGCTTCTGGTTGGAGCATTTCTAATAGGACGTCGTATCCGTAGACGCTCCAATCGATCTTATTCATCAAGTGGTCGATATTCATCAGTGTATACTCCATCTTTGTCTACACGTTTTTCCAAACGATTGGTACAAGGAATGATTGTTTTTGTACTTGGTCTGGTCTTAACGATAGGTCCGATTAAGTTCGCTACATCTACATGGGCAACTGGATTATTTGTAGGGAACTGGTGGAACATGTCTCTTTACAATGTAACAGGTCTACTGGCTTTTCATGGATATGATGCTTATCGGTATGCAGACGATCATTTTGGTCCTCAAGATCAATTGTCGACAGACAAAACAGATGAAGTTAAACAATGGTTCGATGCCAAACAAGCAACAAGATCCAAAACAGGCGATGATGACCTATTTGGCGCTTACAAAGGGAAAAATGTGATCGTTGTTCAAGGTGAAGCTTTTATGAACTTTGTGATTGGTCAAAGTTATAACGGACAAGAGATCACACCTAATATTAATCGCTTGATGAAAAAGAGTATGTATTTCAGCCAGTATTATCATCAGACCGGTCAAGGTCGTACATCAGATGCAGATATGGCTTCTAATGCTTCTCTTCATCCGCTACCTACAGGTTCTGTATTTATCCGTTACCCTGATCATGAATTTGATACGTTGCCCAAAATACTTAAAAGCAAAGATTACAGTACCAATGTATTCCATGCTTATGAAAGTAGCTTCTGGAATCGATCGATCATGTATCAAAATATGGGATACGATACCTTTTACAGTAAACCAGACTTTACGATTGATGAACCTCTAGGATGGTCACTTGGTGACAAATCATTTTTCCGACAATCTCTTGATAAAATGGTCGAACTCAAACAACCGTTTTACTCTTTTTTGATTACATTATCCAGTCATCATCCGTATAGCTTACCTGCTTCTGTACAAGAATTGGATATGGGCGATCTGACAGGAACGACATTTGGCGATTATATCCAGTCTCTCCACTATGTCGATGCTGCTCTCGGTGAAATGGAACAAGAAATGAAAGATAACGGCTTATGGGATGATACTATTCTTATGTTCTATGGAGATCATGATAATTCGTTAAAAGAAAAAGAACCGATGGAGGAATTCTTAGGTCGCTCCTTAACCGATCTGGATATGGAACAACTAATGAACCAAGTCCCTATGCTTGTTCATTTACCTGATGATAGTCACGCAGGAACGTATAATGAACCTACCGGGCAATTGGATATGACACCTTCGATTCTACATTTACTAGGTATTAACGCTAGCCCTTATTATCTGATGGGTAACGATATGTTCAATCAGAAAGAAGATAAGCTTGTGGTACTACGTACAGGTGCATTTACCGATGGCAACGTATTCTATATTCCGTCAGCAGATGGTATATTTGAACATGGTACTGCCTACGATATGAAAACACGTAAAGTGACTGACATTGAGCAAGCACGTTCTAGCTATGATGAAGCGCAGAAGCGTCTGAATGTCTCGGACGAACTGATTACGTACGATCTGATTCGTCAATTTCATGAAGACAGTACTACTGCCAAATAATTCATTTGAAATGGATCGATTGACATCGTTCTTCTAAGATCATATTTATAAATATCAAAAAAGCCTTTGCGGATCATCACGTTAATGTGAGATCTACAAAGGCTTTTTGGTTATGATATACAGCTATGCAATAGAAAGCACGTATCGCTCAATAATTTCATACCGATCGGTGCAATCTGTTGTTCCCCGTTGATTGCTGGTTATACCTGTTCTTGCGCTTGTACAGATGGTTTTTTAATAAACTTAGATGCTTTCTCTAGCACTTCATCTTCTGTAGGTGCACTCACATAACGGCCATTAATATATACAAAAGCACGTTTGCCACAAGGACCACAGTATGATTTACAGCCTATTTTAATTTCAGCATCAGGAGCCATTTTTTCCAACTTTGGAATCATTGTTTTGAGGCGAACATGATTGCACTTATCACATACGCGAATATCGTTAGCCATTATACTTTCCCTTCTCAAACGATCTTAGTGATCGCCATGATTGCCTTTGGAAGGGTTAGTGATGACGAAACCTTCTTCTGGCAAATATAAATAATCAATTTTAATACCATCTAACCAAGATTCATTAGGATCAACCGCTACATCGATTTCTTTATCTGTGCTTACTAATTCTTCTGCACCTTCAGGTTGTCCCAAGTCCATACCATAATGAACATGATCACCGTGAGAATTGGTAATAAATACGCGCAATTTTAGACCTTCATTTTCGGGTTTATCCAATTCAGCTTGAATCACTTTCGCTGCATTACGGGTAATTTTGACTTTCATAAGATCAGCTCCTCTTCATCGACTAGCCTGCTTATATGCAGGAACTATACTTGGAATATTCGACCATTATATTCTTTTTTGAAAAAGAAATGAACCCAACAATACTTTTTGGGTTTCATTTGTTATGAAATGTATGATCGGTTCAGATACTTATTCTGTAAACTCAACCTATACTATTGTATAGCTCCACTGCATAATACGCAAGACTAAGAGCGCTTAGAACCTCAAGCGCTCTTCATTTGATCCTACCATAAAAGTGTACTTTGCAAAGTGAGCTATGTTGCTATTGGCAACGGAATCACTTCATTTAGCGTACTTTCTTTTGCTCGTAAACAAAAGCTGTTTTGCGTTCCGCTCGACTTACAAACCAATTCATCATCAACAAAGTGACTCCAATATCATCTATAGGCATAAATGGCATCACATCAGGCAATACCCAATACGTTAACACTGGTATAAGAAATAATAATTTTTCTCCTAGAGGTAATTCCCGGGAGGTTAATAAGCTTGGCAATCTTTTAAAAACATGTGCCCATTGTTGTAGCGAAAAAAATCGATTCCATTTCACAATCCATCTCTCCCTTTTCTGTAGAAAACGATAATCACAGACACTTTTGATGTCTTGCTCTAGTATTACGGTAAACTCATCTAAAAGTTTCAAAGAGATACAACACCCGATATTATTTATAGATTATAAAATAAAAAAGCTTTCTTCGCTAAATGACACGAAGAAAGCTTAATCCTATGAAGTCGGATGATAAGTGATTAGCTTATATATTCTATTTATACGTTAAACTGGCTGTTGTATAAGCTTACCTTTGACAATAAGGCGATATTGACTGGAGTGATCAGGGTAGCACGTAATCAGCGTTACAATCGATTGTCCTCGTTCAGGTTGAAGAGCTTGTACTTGATCCGGTTCTACAATCTGAATATCGTATACCTGATAAGCATATTTACCTGTAGAAGTCTGCAATTGAAAAGAATCTTGCTTGTTCAATTCATGCAGACGGTTAAAAAACTGACCATATCGACTTGAACGATGACCTGCAATCGAATAATTGCTGTTAAGCTTACCCACTTCTCCACCGCCACTAATATGACCCAAAGCAGATTGTAACTGCTCTGGGTCAGCACCTTCGACAACTGCTGTTTGTAGATCAAGCTTGGGGATACTTAGAATACCCTGTACCTTTAACCCATCTACCGTTGTGGTTATTGATGCTTTTTGTTTCTTTGCACCCGTTTCATTTGAAACCGATTGAATGTTAGATTCTACTTCTGTACTTTGATCCAACCCGGTAGCAAATGTTTGTTTTAAAGATGCTTGTACTTGATTCGTATGCCAGTTGGAATACAAGGTATAGCCAATAGTCACTATACCTAACACTAACAATAACGTTCCACATCGAGCTACAAATTTGGACATTTCTATTCACCGTCCTTGACGATTAGAACGTAAAGAACGACGACGAACGATCCATCCGAAGATCATCATCAAAGCACCAAGCGTGTAAAGCATTGTCGAATCTAACCATTCTCCTGTTTTTGGCAACACAGATAATGAAGATGTGGTCATATCTGCTGTAACATCTGTGCTGTTAGCCGCTATACTCGCCGCAGTCACTATTCCTTTGGCTGGCTGAACAGAAGATTCTGTAGTCCATGCTACAGATTGTGGTATATCCGCAGATGCTGTAATTACACGATTCGGTTGATGATTGTTAATACTATCAGATGGGAATGCAGTTCCTTGCGTATCTTCTATCGTTACAGGTATAGGATTAGTAATAGAAGCTGTGGTCACTGTAGATAATCCAGTATTGTTAGGAAAAGGATTAGAGGTTGTATTATCACTAGATGATCCGACAGTTGGGCTACCACTATTACCTACCGATGAATTTCCATTATTTGTGCCTGAGGTGTCATTATTAGAACCTGCATTTCCAGTAGCATTATCATTGGTATTACCTGTATCGCCAGTAGTATTAGATCCGTTACCGCTCGTTCCACCGGGAGTACCATTGTCGTTATTATTGCCATTGCTTCCATTATTCCCGTTATTTCCTGTGTTCCCTTCTGTTCCACTACCATTATCTGGTTGTTGAGGAATAGTAGGTGTATTGTTATCTGGATTGGTGTCATCTGGATCTTCTGTACTTGGTGTTGGAGTAAATGTTTCATTTTCCAGTACAGCCACATTGATACCAGGCAACACATTATCCAAAAGCCCTACTGAAATAAGGGAAGAATGATCTGTCTGACCTGCTGCATTTTGCTGACTGCTATTTTCCAAAATAGAAAGATCAATAGCATCTACAATCAGATCAGTTGTCGCTACTTGCACAACCGCTTGTTGGTTAGTATTTGTAGTGTCGGTAGAAGAATTACTGTTATCCAATACGCCTACATGTAAATCGTCTCCTACAACAGTATCGGTTCCACTCACTTCCACTACAGCTTCATGATTACTATCTGTAGTGTCGGTAGAAGAATCATTGTTGTCCAATACGCCTACATGCAAGTCATCTCCTACAACAGTATCGGTTGCACTCACTTCCACTACAGCCTCGTGGTTGCTATCTGTAGTGTCGGTAGAAGAATCACTATTGTCCAATACGCCTACATGCAAGTCGTCTCCAATAATAGTATCCGTTCCACTCACTTCTATTACAGCTTCATGGTTACTATCTGTAGTGTCGGTAGAAGAATCATTGTTATCCAATACGCCTACATGTAAGTCGTCTCCAATAATAGTATCGGTTCCACTTACTTCTACTACAGCTTCATGATTACTGTCTGTAGTGTCGGTAGAAGAATTACTGTTATCCAATACACCTACATGCAAGTCGTCTCCGATAATAGTGTCGGTTCCGCTTACTTCCACTACAGCTTCGTGGTTGCTATCTGTAGTGTCGGTAGAAGAATCATTGTTGTCCAATACGCCTACATGCAAATCTTCTCCTACAACAGTATCCGTTCCGCTTATTTCCACTACAGCTTCATGATTACTATCTGTAGTGTCTGTAGAAGAATCACTATTGTCCAATACACCTACATGTAAATCGTCTCCTACAACAGTATCCGTTCCACTCACTTCCACTACAGCTTCATGATTACTATCTGTAGTGTCGGTAGAAGAATCACTGTTATCCAATACACCTACATGCAAGTCGTCTCCTACAATAGTGTCAGTTCCACTTACTTCTACTACAGCTTCATGGTCGTTGGTATTGCTATCAGTGGATTGATTTTGTTGATCCAATACACCAATATGCAAGTCGTCCGTTACGATTGTATCGGTTCCTGTCACCTCTACAGCAGCTTGGTGATCTTGTTGATCTGTTGTCGTATTGTTGTGCTCTGGTAACACATCAACATTGAATTCATCACCGAGTATTGTATCTTCTGTCTCAATACTGATTACTGCATTCGATCCAGAAGAGTCTGTTGATGTTGTATCTTTATTTTCCAAAATACCTACATGAACAGCACTCGATGAAGAATCTTCATGGTGAAGATCAATTTTCAGCAATGCATCATTTGTTGAATCTGCTGATACTGTTCCTTGTGACCATCCCAATACCGCCGCTAGACAACCTGTCGCTACCATTGTTTTCATTGACCATCTCATTGTTAATCGCTCCCTTTAATTTTTATTTTTTCAAATAAAATAGGGAGCTTCTTGCGGTGGTTGTCCTGGTGGTGCATGTGTCCATTGATTACTGCCATGCTCGGATTGAGCACGGTACGTTAAAAGATGAATACGATAATGCTTCCAATTTGCCAAACGATTATTAACAAATACATTTTGCGAATTGGAAGGATTACTGTTACTAGACCATTCTGCTGAACTTGAAGAATGTGCAACGACTAATCCTTGCACGCCTTGAATATCAAGCCAAATCGCTGCGCTTGGAGAAACAGGTTCTGTTCCTTTCACATCTGAAATGAATGGCTTACTGGATGGTTCTGGTTCAACAGATGTCTGAATTGCCAACGTATCTGGATTTGATCCCTTAGATACAAATTCATCTACTGGCAATGCTGTTGCATCTGATGATGTCTGAACAGATTGAACTTTTTCTTGAACTGGACTTGGAATCGTAGAAATATTTTTGGAAATAGATTTGGGTATTGATGGAATTGAAGCTGGTATATCTTTATCGTTAGACTCATTGATCGGTGAAGATTGAACTGCCTCTGTCGATGGGGACTGGGTTGCAATATGAACCGATGGGACAGCAGGTTGAACCGGTGGCATAGCTGGTGTATGACTATCCGGATCACCTTGAGTACTATTTTTCTGAGAATGGTGAGTTGCAGTTGTATCTTTCGATGGATTCGGTGCTACGGAATCATCCGGTACCGGAGTAGGTCGAACGTCTACTGGAAGCTGCGGTACAATCGGCGGAAGATTGATCACCGGCACATCAGGAACAACAGGTACGACTTCGGGTATAACCGTTGTGGTTGTATCTACAACAGAAGTGACCGTATCCTCTACTGTTTTAACGGTAGAATCTAAGACACCTGTAACGGTATTAGTTGTGTTGTCTACAGTATGTTGCACAGTGTCTGTAACATTGTTCACCGTCTGATCTACTGTAGAAGTTACACTACCTAATACATCAGAAGATTGTCCATTAGCTGCTTTATCTACTTCTTGAATGACATTAGCAGGTAAATCTGCAACGTCTTTGACAATCGTAGTGGCATCTGTAGTGGCTTGGTCTACTGTAGTAGATACTTGACTGGTTGTGTCTTTTACAGTGTTGGATACATTGTCTACTGTTTTGTCGACAGTATCTGTTGTACCTTTGACGGTATCTTTGACTACATTACTGATCGAACTGGTTGTGCTACTTAATACATTACCGACTAAGCTTGTTGTGGACTTCGCCGATTCATTTGTCGTCGATGAAGTCTGAGCAGTGGATGAATCAGGATTCGATACTTCTCCATCGGCATGAGCAATATCATGATGTGTAAAATAATATAAAAACAAAGCAATCAACAAAGCTAACACTCGATACTTCATAGGAGCTTTCACCTCCTTTCTATCGAAAGAATGTTGAGACAACGATGTTTAGACAACCAATCAAGCATTTAAAAGTTTAGTTACTTATATATTACCCTTTAGGTTACTGATTGATATCTAATTTTATACTTTTTTTATAGTAAATGTTTATTCTTATCGCGTACTTTTCGACAAAAATCATCAAATTACATAAAACCCATTGACATACTTGGTTTTAGCTTCTATATTAAATTTTAATATAATTAATTACTTGAAAGCTTTAAAGCGATTATGTACAGGGGGAAAAGAAAATGAAAAAGAGTTCAAAGTTAGCTAGCTTGCTTACATTAATGGTAGTTTTGGTACTGGCTTTAAGTGCTTGCGGTAATGGAGCGGCTAGTAATGATGGCGCGGCTACAGGTTCTTCTGATCAACCACTTAAAGGTAAAAATATCGCTCTCATTATGCGTTTAAACAACGGAACTTTTTCAGCTCAATATGTAGATGGTGTAAAAAATCAAGTAGCGAAATATGGTGGAACCGTTACGGTCATTACAGCAGATAACGATCTGAGCAAAATGGCTTCTGCTCTCGATGCAGCTGTAAATCAGGGTGAGTTCGATGGAATCTTACTTGATCATGGAGACGCAGGTGCGCTTACAATGGGCGTACAAAAAGCAGTGCAAGCCAATATCCCTATCGTTGCTTTTGACTCTGCATTAGATGGCGTACAAGGCGTAACTAATCTGGCACAAAATGACCAGAAAATGGCGGAATTAACGTTAGACCAACTGGCGAAAGATGCAAATGGTAAAGGCAATATCGTTAAAATCTGGGTTGCTGGCTTCCCTCCTATGGAATCTCGTCAAATTTCGTATAAAGCATTCCAAGCCAAATATCCAGATATCAAAGAAATTGCCGCTTTCGGTACAGCAGACAATGCTCAATTGGATGCACAGACACAAATGGAAGCTATTTTAAAACAATATCCAAATAAAGGGGATATTACAGCTGTCTGGGCAGCTTGGGATGAATTCGCTAAAGGCGCAACAAATGCAATCAAGCAAGCGGGACGTGATGAGATCAAAGTCTATGGTATTGATCTGAGTGATGAAGATTTGAATTTGATTCAGGATAAAAATAGTCCGTGGATCGCTTCAGCAGCTGTTGACCCGACAACAATCGGACGTGTACAAGTTCGTTATTTGTACCAAAAATTCGCTGGCAACACCAAAGATGAAAAAGTAGAATTGGAACCTGTCTATGTACAGCGTGATGATCTACCCAAAGACAAAAAAGTAACGACAGCAGATCTCAATGAATATGTAAAAGGCTGGGGCGAAAGTGATCAAGGGAATACTGATCAATTAAAAGCACTAGAAAAATCGGTGGCTGGACAATAATCCAAAAACATACATTCCTACTTTAATGTAGACCCACATTCCGGCGGTTTCTTAGGAGACCGATCCGGATTTTGTCTATACAGATATGGATGCGAAAGGAACAATCCCATGAATACTCCTCTACATGTCTCAACAGGTAGTCTAGTGATGAACGGCATCTATAAGTCATTTGCCAATGTACCTGCACTAACCGATGTGGAATTTACAGTAAATAGTGGTGAGATTCATGCACTACTCGGAGCAAATGGTGCAGGTAAAAGTACATTGATGAAAATTTTATCAGGTGCTTATACTTCTGACCAAGGTCATATTGTGATCAACGGTGAGCAAGTCAAGATCGATTCGCCAGCCGCCGCCAAGCAAGCCGGGATTCAGTGTGTCTATCAAGAAGTAGACACTTCGCTTATTCCCCAGTTGTCAGTCGCCGAAAATATTTTACTCAGTCATCTGACTTCTTCTCAAGGCAGTCCAATTCTGCATTGGAAATCTATTTATCAGCAAGCTGAAGCGATTTTGCAAAAGTTAGGATTTGCGATCTCTGCTCGTCAACAGGTGAGTGAATTGTCTTTAGCGGAAAAGCAGTTGGTATTAATCGCACGCATTATGGCAGAACAAGCTAAATTCGTTATTTTCGATGAACCTACAGCTCCGCTGAGTACGGAAGAAGCCGAACGATTATTTACCATCATGGAAGGCTTGAAAGCACAAGGAATCGGGGTTATTTTTATTTCCCATCGACTGCCTGAAATTTTTAGAGTCTGCGATAAGATTACAGTTATGCGTGATGGCAAAAAGGTAAGTACTGTGGCTACAGCTGAGACCAATGCTAATGAAGTGGTACACTCGATGCTCGGTCGAGCTTTTGCAGAAGAATATCCCAAAACATTTGTAACGATTGGTGACACTTTATTAACCGTATCTGATCTAGCAGCAGGTCGATATGTACAAGGGGTTGATCTGGAAGTTCGACGTGGTGAAGTCGTTGCTGTTGTGGGATTGGTTGGAGCCGGCAAAACGGAATTGTCTAAATTGTTATTCGGCGCGGATCAACCCGAACGAGGAACAATTCAATTAAGCGGTCGTAACCTGCATTCCAAAACGCCTTATCATGCGCTCACTTCCGGGATTGTGCTTGTTCCTGAAGAACGCCGTAAAGAAGGTATTCTGGTCAAAGAATCGGTGTTGCATAATTTAAGCTTACCTATTTTGAAAAAAATCACCCATATGGGTATCGTCTCGAAAACTGCTGAAAAACAGCATGGTGATCAACTGATTCAATCGCTAGGCATCAAAACGTCATCGGATCAGCAGTTAACGGGCTATCTTAGTGGAGGAAATCAACAGAAAGTAGCGATTGGGAAATGGATGCAGACAGATGCAGAACTTTTTATACTCGATGAACCGACTAAAGGTGTTGATATTGGAGCCAAACGGGATATTTTCAAAGTGATCGGAGAACTAGCTGGTCAAGGTAAAGGCATTCTATACCTTACGTGTGAATTTGAAGAAGCGATCGGGCTGGCTGATCGTATCCTCGTCATGTGTGATGGTAAAATCATGAAATCTTTTAACTATGGAGAAGCTTCACAAGAAGATTTGTTATATTATGCCAGCGCTGGCCGGGAGGAACTTGTATGAATCACAAAATCGCTCAATTCTCGTATCGTTATGGAGCTTTGATCTTTATCGGGCTTGTGCTACTCTTTTTCTCTATTTATAATCAACACTTTTTTACCTACAACAATATCAGCGATATTTTACGTTCCATCTCAATTGTCACATTTGTTGCGATTGGTATTACGATTTCACTGACTGTAGATGGATTCGATCTCTCTGCGGGCTCGACCGTATCGCTCACGACTGTTGTAGTGGCAGCGATGATGGTCTGGCATCAGATGCCTTTGATTCTGGTATTGATTGTTCCTTTGATTATTGGCGCACTGGTCGGATTATTAAATTCTTTTTTGATTGTCAAAATTCGTATTCCTGATCTACTGGCTACACTAGCTGTGATGTATATAGTTAGCGGCATTCATAGAACGTATACAAAAGGGTATTCGATCTACAATAATATGCAATTTCAAGATGGAACCAAAGCACCCGGTGTGATGTTGGATTCATTTCTATGGATTGGTCAGGGTAAATTATTAGGTGTTCCTTTCCCTGTTATTCTAATGCTTGTCGCTGTGATTGGGATGCACTTATTCTTCAAATATACACGTGGCGGACGACAAATGATTATGACAGGTAGTAATGAAGAAGCGGCTCGCCTATCCGGTCTACGTGTGAATCGTGTGCGTACCCTTGCTTATGTAGCTTCCGGTGTATTTGCAGCAGTTGGCGGGATTTTATTTGCAGCTCGTGTCGGTTCCGGTCAGATTGATGCAGGATCGTCGATGCAAATGGATGCACTTGCAGCCGTGTTTGTAGGCTACTCGGTATTTGGTGCAGGTCGTCCGAATGTTATCGGTACTTTTTTCGGTGCTGTGTTGATGGGAGTACTTGTCAATGGAATGACTATGCTTCATGTCCAGTATTACACTACAGATATTATCAAAGGAGCAGTACTTGTTCTCGCTTTGGCAGTAACTTTTGTGCATCGTAAACGTCAAAAAGTATAACTTAAGACGTTGGATCGGCTATAGGACATACTAAATACTTGATTTTTAAAGGAGGATATTCGATATGACCCTTTCTCAACCATCGTATGAAGCTCTTACAGAACATACAGCAATCACCCTTGCCAAAAAATTAGAGTTATTCGATAGCAATGCCGATCTGGTCTGTCATGAAATTGGTGATGGGAATCTTAATATGGTATTTCGGATCACAGAACCTGCTGCTCAGCGTGGCATTATTATCAAGCAAGCTCTTCCTTATGTACGTGTGATTGGAGAAGGTTGGCCTTTGACTTTGAACCGTGCAGTGATCGAAAGTGAAGCATTGCGACATTTCGCCAAACATGTACCTCAGTTTGTACCGGAAATTTATTATACCGATGCAGCTTATGCCATTACCGTTATGGAAGATCTGTCTCATCTCACTATTGTACGTACAGGCTTAGCCAGTGGTTCTACCTATCCGTTACTCTCCACCCATATTGGTGAATTTCTAGCAAAGACTCTTTTTGCAACGTCAGACTTTGCGATGGGCCCGCAGGAGAAGCGTGAACTGGCACTACAATTTCATAATCCTGAATTGTGTAAAATTACAGAAAATTTCGTATTCACGTATCCACTATTTAACCATGAGACTAACGATGTAGAAGATATTTTGCGTCCTACAGCAGAAGCATTATGGAACGATCAAGTTCTTTTATTAGAAGCGGCAAAGTTGAAGCAGACATTTATGACCCATGCCGAAGCTTTGCTACATGGTGATCTGCATACCGGTAGTATTTTTGCCAGTGACGAAGAAACCAAAGTTATTGATCCTGAGTTTGCTTTTTACGGACCGATCGGGTTTGATGTAGGTCTATTTATAGCTAATACGTTATTGTCTGCACTGGCTCGTGAAGAAAGTGACCGAGCTGCACTGTTATTTCATATCACTCAAGTATGGGACGTATTTACAATAACGTTCTCCAATCTATGGCGACAGAACAACGTAGACGATTTTGCACAGGTTGAAGGTTATCTGGAATATCAGTTACAACATATTTGGGAAGATGCTGTTGGCTTCGCAGGAAGTGAGATCATTCGTCGTATTTTCGGTTTGGCTCATGCTCGGGATATTGAAGCGATCACAGAAGATACTCACAGACTGGCTGTCAAACGCAATGCAGCTGCGCTAGGACGTGATTTTATAGTAAACCGTTCGTTATACCAAAGTCCTTCGCAAATCGTACAGGCGCTACAACAGGTCGTTACAGGAGCATCTATCGTGCATATCTAACTTTTCAGATCACCATATCGTTTGAATGTAGAACAGATGAATAGTAGCATCAAAAAAGCTACCTCCAACTCTTCAAGAGTAAAGGTAGCTTTTTTATGTACTTTTGAATAGATGCAGAGATCCAAATGCTCTATACTACACCATTCGTGAGACTTGCCACAATACAGGAGTAAGCTTAATCTGCTCTCCTAGCCATTGACGGGCAATGTGTTGAAATATCTCTGCGGTGCCACTACAGAAAAATTCATGGACAGGCAACTCTTCAGTAAGCGCTAGCTTGCCTTTATTGTACAAAATAGTACTGATCTCACGTGCTGTTTCTTCGGCTGAATTGATCAACTTAACATCAGGGCCGACAGCAGCTTGAATCGCTTCATGTAGAAATGGATAATGCGTACAACCTAGAATCAGACAATCAATCGGATAACTACGTACAGGCGCTAACACTTGCTGTGCTACCTCATAAGCTTCATCGTCTAGAAATACACCACGTTCGACTAAAGGAACAAATTCAGGGCAGGCCTGACTGTATACCTGTATAAACGGTGATAATTGCTTCAACGCTGCTGAATATGCACCACTATTAATCGTTCCGACCGTACCAATAACGCCGACAAAGCCTGTTTTAGTTGCACTAATCGCTGCTCTTGAACCTGGATGAATCACACCGATTACCGGTATAGACACTTTTGAACTGATATGTTCTAAGGCTGCTGCCGTTGCGGTGTTACAAGCAATCACTATCATTTTAGGTTGAAAGGTCATTAAATAATTCACAATTTGCTCTGTAAATTCTCTAACTTCTTCGAGGGAACGAGGTCCATAAGGAGCACGCTCAGTATCTCCAAAATAAATGATTTTTTCGCGTGGTAGTTGTCGCATAACTTCTTTTGCAACAGTTAATCCTCCCACACCGGAGTCAAATATAGCTATCGGTTGTTGCACGTACATATCGCTTCCTTTTCGTAAACTGTACCTATTATACCGTATACACACATAGTCGCAAGTGAAAGATGTAACGTTGATTTAGACGCTATAATTTCCTTTTGTTTCTGGGCCTTGTGTGTCTGCTTGTTCTGCTTTGAGAGCAGCCAATTCTACTTTTACTTCTGCTGTTGCAATATTGATCTGTTCTTTCCAATCTTTGACCACACCGACAACTTCTCTACTCAACTCGGCGAGTTCACGACCTTTAGCTCCTGCAATACGAGCATTTGTAGAAATATCGGAACGCAGTTCACGACCTTGCTTAGGTGCAAGTAAAAGTGCTGTAGATCCTCCTACCAATAGTCCTGTCAAAATACCACATGTTAAACTTTTCGATTTGTTATGATTTGGCATTGTTATCTCTCCTTCGTTTCACTTATGTTTTCTATATGTGTATTACCCATACACCGCTTAAATATCCCACTTGTCTGCTGAGCATTATGCTACAACCCAAAAAGCAGACCTATAAGCTGTCTGCTTTTACTCAGAACTTGTCGATGATTGGGGTTGAAATTGAATCTGATAGACACAACAACGTCCACCTTTAGCAATACATTCTGTACGCTCTATATCAGCTTGCAACAATTGTTCAAATAACTGCTGTTCA
Source organism: Paenibacillus sp. PK4536 (assembly GCF_028594455.2). Taxonomy (NCBI): domain Bacteria; kingdom Bacillati; phylum Bacillota; class Bacilli; order Caryophanales; family Paenibacillaceae; genus Paenibacillus; species Paenibacillus sp. PK4536. The sequence continues at coordinate 2,885,880 of NZ_CP126313.1, read as the reverse complement.
CACTGACAAGCAATATCATAACGATTAGCAATCTGGTTAATCGGACAGTTGTATTCGTAAATCGTATAATGATTCTCACTTTGTTGTTCATAACGAGCCATATAACCACCGTTATGCTGAATATCTGTTAACGCCGCTACTCGTTCTTGATGATCTTCAGTGTCGGCAATACTTTGATAACGAGATAATAACTTCTGCTTACGTCCTTCAAACAATCGAGATACATCTTCTTCATCCAATTCACTCAACAAATCTAGTGCTAACTGATGATAATTATGTGGAAAATGTTCTTCTGCCCGTTCACTTAACCGAAAACGCAAAAATGGTCTACCTGTCGGGATACGTACGGTTTCGGTGATCAGTAACCCTTCTTGATCTAACGTATGAATATGACGTCTTACCGCCATCTCTGTAATATTTAATTCCCGTGCTAGCTCAGATACACTGAAAGGTCCTTGTGTTTTGAGCATAATCATAATACTGCGCCGGGTCGATGGTTCCTGATGGGACTTCATCGTATGACCCCCTTGCTCTAAATTGAAATAAAAATGACCCCATCCGCTTTGTCAGCGAAAAGGGTCACATCATCCCTTTGTGTATTAACGCTATTGTAGCGTATCAACAGGGGGATGTAAATTCCAAAGCTATCTTTTCAAACAAGATATTTACAATCTTATTCCATATTATGTAGACGTAGAATTACCTGATGCTCTGTCTACATTTACTACAGTCAACGAATCTAATTCCTGATCCAGATACGTATACACACGTTGACCAAATTCTTTCAACACATGCACTAAAGGAGTCGTTAATGGGTGCAGTTCTGTACGATTCCAATCATAATACTCCTGTACCAATGGGCGACGAAGGCGTACTAATGCAGTCAATGTCTCACCCATCGGTTGATCAATCACTTTCTCATCACGCATAATGTCTACGATATCGTCATAACTACTAGCATCCCGCATAATAAAGCCATCAATCAAATAACTGCCGATATCTGTGACACATTCAATCGCTAAATGAAGGGCTCGCTCTTGAACAAAACCAGAAATAAGACTGCTGTCCCAATGCGTAGACACTTGTTGTAATGCTTCACATACATCTTCTAGGGCTACAATTCTTCGTTCAATCTGTTCACGGTTTATATAGTACAAAAGAGTCACACCGCCTTAGTATTCGTAGTCTGCTGCTATTGAACTTTCTCTAACAATATTCATGTATTCAATGATTTTCACATGTTCTGGATGCACTTGATACGCTTGTAGACCTTCTAATGTCTCAAATGTAGCGGTCAAAGCTACATCATAAGAACGTTCTGTACGTAAAATATCTGCGCCAATCTCCAAAGCAATCAGTGATTCCACTTTGCCTTCCAAACTTCTCAATTTGGCTACGGTTTCATTTACGACTTCAGTTGTTGGATTTTTCAACTTAAATAAAACAATGTGTTTGATCATGACAGAATAGCTCCTTTGTATAGACAATAAGTTTCTTTCTTATCGTATCATAAATGAATTACAGATGCGCTGATAAAAAAAGCTGATACTCATAAAGAGTACCAGCTTTTTGGTCATGCTATATTACAGATTCATACCGGGTATGAATACTATTATTCTTTGCCCACTTCTGGAACTTCTTCGCCTGCATCATTTGTAGCAGCATCAGTTGTTTCTGCTTCATCAGCAGTAGTAGGTTCAAGATCTTCTTCAGCTACACGAGGTACGATTACAGAAGCGATAATCTCTTCTTCGTTCGATACCAATGTAACGCCAGATGGTAATTTAACATCGCTTGCGATGACTCTGTCGCCGATTTCCAATCCGGAAATATCAACTTCAAGGCTACTTGGCAAGTTTTTAGCCAAACCGCTCACTTCTAGTTCTGTTGCTTGGTGTTGCAATACACCACCAGATTTAGTACCGATTGCTTCGCCGTGGAAGTCAATTGGCATTGTTACCTGAATTGGTTTAGTATCAGAAACCTGCATAAAGTCAGCATGCAAGATGCGACCATCTACACGTTGTACATCTTTAATCAATACTTGTACTTCTTTTCCACCTTCAACAGCAAGTGAGAACATTTCTGCTCCACCGCGTTTAACGTGAGCTAGCAATTGTTTGGAATCTACATGTACAGGTACGCTGCCCAAATCTGGACCATATACTACACCTGGAACGCGTCCATTTAGACGAAGTTCACGCATTTCAGAACGTTTTGAACTTTCTCTTTTTGTTGCTGTAAGTTTTTCGTGATTTGTACTCATAAGTATTGGCCTCCTAATAATATAAAACGATTATGTGGTAGTTTTAGATGTTGCAACCGATTTGGTCAAGCAATCGGCTATCGTCTTATTTAATACCCCATTAAACAACAAATGTATCAGAAATGAATTTATTTTTTTGTAAAAGAACCAAAATACTTGCACACAATTGATTAGAAACCCAGACGTACCAAGTCATACGCTCTATTTTTATTTTTTTATAAAATTGATCATTTAGCTCATGAATAATATGGATACACACAACTATAAAAGGATAAATATAGATATAATTGTATTTTATGGTTCTATTTTAAAATCTCTCTGCGGATAACAACGCATACTAATTTGGTAAAATATTCGATAGCTTTATCCTGTTTATTTTTCTATTCATTTGTTGATGTAAAGAGAGTATGTTTTATTGATTTTGAGGTGAGAACGTTTGAAGTATATAAAGAAGGATTAAAGAACATATAGATCAACTTTTAGATACTGCTATGATCTATATTACTGATTTGCATATGTTATTATGCTTATAATCATTCTTATTTGATAAATATTCTTAATTGGTTAAAAATAGTGTCCATGTCAGCTTGAAACGAGCGTCTGTGTGTTGTAGGATGTTGAAAGGACACTAAACCTAATATCACGAAAAAATAGATCAATCGGAGGAAATATGCCTAATCAACCAGAACGACACTTTATAGAGGCGTGGTCTCTGATCAACCGTAAGTATCTCGGCAAAGGAGTTCGAGTAAAGCGATTCCGCAGACCGACACGTTGTCAAATTCGCAATCGTGTATTGCTTGCTGTACTCATGGTCAACGATATCAAACTATCTGAACTTGCAGAACGGTTATCGGTTTCATCACGAAGCGTTAGTGCTTGGGTCTATGAAGGCCGCCTCCCTGGCAAAGCTAATCTTGAAAAAGTATGCCGGGAATTAGGATATCCGCATCACATTTTGTTTAACCAGCAGGTAATTAATAATAGTCCTGTGATTTGCCAGCAAGAACCTTCTCGCTTTATGAAAAGAACGATTACTCGTTCACCGGTACGCAATCACATTTTGACAGGTTTATGTATGGTTCATGATTTATCTGTAACCGATGTCAGTCATTGGATTGGTGTTCATCCAGGTACATTCCGCAAGTGGTTACATCAAGCAACTTTGCCTTCTCCTGCATTTCAAGAAAAAACAGAGCAATTTTTCCGTATTCCCAAATCTGTCTTATTCGCTGACTGTGTATTGGGCGAAGACGAAAAATCTCAAGCATGATCTAGCATCCTCACATTGAATGTATAGGTACAACCAAATAAGCAGTACAAAAACTCCGCTTTCCCACTGAATCTAGTGAGAAGCGGAGTTTTTTTATATACATATCATCCATAAAAGTAATCATAGAAATGCGCGAATAACTCCGCTCCCAAAATAGGCTCAATCGCAGCCTTTAACTGAGCATCAAATTCAGGTAGAACCACACTGTCATCATCGGTAATTTCAAAAACATCAAATGATCCATAGACCACTTCAATCCATGCCGTCATAGCGGTAAAAAAATCGGCTAGATTTGATGCTATTAAAAAAGGGTTCCCTGCGTCATAGCCTGCATATACAGGTGTGCCTTCTTGATGAGTGTCTACCAGAATAGGCTTACCTTTACCCAGATCATCTGCAATAATTACCCAATGAGATGGCCATGTATCGCTTGCTTCAAATGGCTCAGACATGCCTACCCAACGATAACCGATCAATGCTTGTTGCAATTGATCAATCGACCAAAAAATGATCGGAGCAAAACCTGTTTCAATCAGGATATCATTCGGTTCATAATGACTCAGATAATAATCCAATTCAGCAGAACTTGGAATGTTGTCTGGCCACTGTTGCTGTAATGTGTCCGGTTGTATCGGAGTAAAGTGACCCTGAAGCTCAAAGGTACGATGAGTTTCTACAAATGTAGATAATGCTTGTTCTAATGTCTTCATAAGTACACTCCTTATTACAAAATAGCTTAAAGAGATAACCGTTCTTCCTTGTTGATCTCTATATAAATGATTATGCTGGAGATGATGTCGATTCTCGAATAATCAGTTCAGGGGTATGTATCTTTTCACCCAGACCACGTTGTTCTCCATCTAACATCTGCAAAATCATTTCTGCTGCTGCTGTGCCTAATGCATGCTTAGGATGACTAAGTGTAGTTAACTTCACTTCTGTTGCAGTCGCTAAAAAAGAATCGTCAAATCCCACTAGCGAAAGGTCATTCGGTACAGACAATCCTGCTTCACGTACTACTTGAAGCAAATTCACAGCTAACTCATCATTATATAGAACCCAGCCTGTTGCACGTTCTTGAGCAGATTGTTCAATCAACTGCTTCGCTTGTGCAATCGGTGCAGTGCTTTTATCATCTGTATTATACGTGAAGATCAGTGATGGCTGTAGCGGAATACTGTACTTGCGATGAGCAGCTACGAACCCTTTCATTCTGCGCACACCTTGCATATCATCTGTTTTGAAAAAACCGGCTATGCGCCGATGCCCTAACTCAATTAAATGTTGAGCTGCCAAAAAACCTCCACGCTCATCATCCATTCGTAGACAAGCCGAATCCATTTCTTCGTAACTCGCATTGATCATCAGATAAGGAATAGACCGATTTTCAATCGTCAGAAAATAATTCAGATTCGCACTGCGTTCTCCACTACGAGTAGGCTCTACAATCAAAGCCGCTGGAGACTGATTGAGCATCATTTCCAGACACTCCCGCTCTTTGGTGGGATCGTTCTCTGTACTTGCTAGTAACAGCCGGTAGCCCTCGCTACGCAGTCTTGTTTCGATACCTTGCACAATTTGTGGGAAAATATAATCAGAGATATAGGTTGTGATGACACCGACAGTTTTGTTATCATCGACCGATTTAACAGCAGGATCAGCAACAAATGTTCCTTTACCTTGCATCCGGTTTAACCAACCTTCTCGCACCAACTCTCCTAATGCTTGACGAACGGTCTGTCGGCTTACACTGAATTGATCAGCGATCTCATGTTCTGAAGGCAGTCGGCTACCTGGTAATAATTTGGATGAATGTATCCATGATAATATTTCATCTCGAACTTGTCTGTATTTTGCGGCCATAATTCCTCCGAACGATTGATAAAGATATATGATATGTTATTTTACCATAAACATAGACTATTAGATCAATTGATGTTCATTCATATATTTCAGTCCTGTATAACGGTTACGTAGCGTATGTGCCGAATGTAAAGCAAGCTCTAACCATTCAGCTGGCATTTCTAATTGCTCATATTCGCTCGGTCCACCTGCGGCAGATAACCATTGTTTCATTTGTGCACTGGTCGGAATATGTTTGTAAGCGGCAAATGCTTTAACTTCAGGATGATTAACTGCTAATTGACGATAATGATCAGCTAAAAGTGCTGAAGCCACACCTACTTTGGCTCCATGTAAAATTTGTCGGTGTCCACCTTTGATCAGTTCCATTTCCCAGCGATGAGAAATATGATGTTCTCCACCTGAAGCAGAGCGAGAATGATCAGCAATCAACATCGCTATTCCTGAAGCAAGTAACGAATGCATCACGGTATAGATGCCTTCTGCACTACCTGAAGCAATCAAGTCTACTTTTTCAATACATTGATTAAGTGCTTCTTCTGTGATGTCATAGACCAATTGGTTATAAGGTTCATTACCGAGATCACGAGATACTTTCCAATCGGCAAGTGAAGTACATTTGCCTAGCATATCGCCAAATCCTGCGGCAGTTAAAGTCTGTGGCGCATTCATTAAGACATTGATATCAGCAAAAATAGCTTGTGGAGCTTTGGCTTGAAACGTTTCTTTGGTTCCATTAACGATTAACGGTGCTCCCGCAGAAGTGAATCCGTCGACCGACGCAGCGGTAGGTACAGAAAGAAACGGTTTATCCATTTTATAACTAACAATCCGTACTACATCATGAATCGTTCCTGAACCGACTGCAATAATAGCATCTATCTCAGGGGTTACAGCTAGCAACAATTGTACGATCGTCGCTTCATCTGCAATCACATCACCCACTTTATTTTCACGCAGTTCTAATTCTGTAATACCTACCTCTATACTTTGTAGCAAATCTATAATCTGTCGTCCTACTGCTTCATACGTATTCGTATCATAGACAACCATCACTTGTTGATATCTTTCAGTCTGCACATATGCAGGTAGTTTGCGAACCGCACCTGCTTCAAGTTCGATATGAATACCGATTGTTTTGAAATGTTGACCTCCTGCATCCAAAGCAGATTGTTGATTCCAAAGCGTAATTTGTTCATTGATAGAGGTTGTTGGTTGCTTCATGTTGTCATCTCCTTCTTTATAATAAAGATACCGCTTACAATAGTAATGAACTTGTACATATAAATAATTAAATTATGCTCCATAATATCCTACTTGTACATACATTTTAGAAAATTTTTATATTACTGTCTATGTTTGAGTAGCTATTTTCGGTATTTAAACAAAAAAAGACATTGGTTTAGAATGTCTTTTTTTGCGGTTTAACCTTTTCAATGGCTATACGATTATTAGATAATCCATATCCATCGACCGACCAACAATACCAGAATCATCACAGTTCCACATTGAAGCGAAGTTCGTAAAGATAACCATAGTAATTGCTGATGCGTCTGTAAATTACGTTTGTTTTTCATATGCTGGTACATACGGCACAATGGAATAGCTGTCAGTAAAGCAAGAATACCGTAGATCGGCAATCCGCCTACAAGCACACAGATCAAAATGCTGAACAGTGCAAGACATAACAAAACAATCGAAAAACGAAAAGATTTGCGTTCTCCCCATACAACTACCAGTGTACGCTTACCAACTTGTTTATCTGTTTTCCAATGTAAAAAATGGTGATTAAAAAAGGTCAATGTCGTTAGCAATCCCATCGGTAGTGACAAAAAGAATAATCGGATATCAAAATGACCGGTCTGCACATAATAAGCACCCATGACTGGAAAAACGCCAAAACATAATACATGTGCAAGTTCACTACTGCCTTTACCAATATATCCGTATTTGACCGGTGGAACGACATAAAATAAAGCCAATAATCCACCTATGCCACCCAGTAATAAAACGCCCCATCCGCTTAAAAAGTATAATGTTACCGCACAGATAATCGTAATTGCCAGCATACTCCATGTCACCCGGGCAAATGTTTGTTCACTCCATTTCCCAGTAGTCAGATACCCTGAATCGGTTGAAATCGATTCCTCCGATTGATAAGCAGCTACATCGACACCACTACGATAATCCCATAGATCATTAATCATCATCGAAAAAATATGTATGGCACTGGAGCCAATCAACGTTAATAGAAAAATGATCACACTAAACTGGTCATTCCAGATCCATGCTGCCAAAGCTCCTTGTACCACACAAATGATCATCAAAGGCACAAAATGCAATCGCGAAGCTTGAGTAAACTCTATCCATTTGCTCATTATGTTCCACCTTTATTTTATAGTTGGTTCTATACGTATCTATTTTTGTAAGATACTGTTCATTAACCGTCTCCATGACTTTCAAACGCCTAGCTGTGATGTATCCTTATCACTTCATCGATCATGAATCATCAAAAAGGACAACAAAAAAAGCGTATCACCTGATCAAAAGGCAATACGCTTTTATTTACATATAACTATATCTAATTCTGTATTATCCAATCGTACGCGTTAAAATATCAATCACTTCTTGTTTGCTTTGAGCATTGATCAATTCAGCACGAAATTCTTCATGAATTAATTTGCGAGAAAGAGCCACTAAAATCTGCAAATGTTCATTTCCAGCATTCTCTTCAGGTACACCAATCATAAATGCAATCTGAGCAGGTTGATCATCTAAAGATTCCCAATCAATCGGCTCTGCAAATCGTGAAAATGCTAAAGCTGCTTTGGCTACACCTGCTGATTTACCATGAGGAATCGCTACACCAAAACCAATTCCTGTTGAACTTTGTTGTTCACGTGCCATCACAGCATCTACATAAGCTGCTTCGTTGGTCACTGCACCAGAAGCTTTCATACCGGCTGCCATTTGTTGAATCGCTTCTTCACGTGTAGTTGCTGTAGAAGGTAAAAAAATACTTTCTGTGCTTAATAGTTCGCTGATATTCATGGCTAGTGTCACTCCTTCTCATCATCTTCATCTAATTATTATTTGTGAACCCACTAAGCAGAAATATGGACAGCGACCGGAAAGAGGGTCTTTCCGATCGCTTGTAATGAATTATAATTACTTATAATTTAGCAGGTGCTTTGCGTTTAAGCAACAAGACCATCAATGCTGTAACGACTGTACCGATCACAATAGATAATACATATTGTGGTAAATGATCAATTGCATTCGGGATAAAGAGAACGAATACACCACCATGAGGAGCATGTAGTCCGCCACCAAAGTACATGGACAATGCCCCAGCAACTGCTGAACCTACCATAAAGGAAGGAATAACGCGAATCGGATCGGCTGCACCAAACGGAATCGCTCCTTCGGTAATAAACGATAATCCGAGAACCGAAGCAACTTTACCTGCTTCACGTTCTTCTTTCGTAAAGCGATTTTTAGCTATAACGGTTGCTAACCAGATACCTAGTGGTGGAGTCATCCCTGCTGCCATAACAGCAGCCATTGGTGTATACAGTGAAGCACCTAGCAGTCCTACTGCAAACGTATACGCTGTTTTGTTGAAAGGGCCACCCATATCAAGTGCCATCATTGCGCCAAGAATAGCACCTAGCATAATTGCATTTCCTGCACCCATATTCGTTAACCAAGCTGTCAAACCAGTCAACAACCATTCAATCGGCTGACCGATAACGTAGACCATCAATAGACCAATAGCAAGAACAGATAAGACTGGAACGATTAGAATCGGTTTAAGACCTTCAAAGTTTTTAGGCATTTTGATCGTTTTGATCAAGTAATGTGCAATATAACCAGCTACAAAACCTGCGATAATACCGCCGATAAAGCCAGCGCCCATATCTTTAGCAAGTACACCACCAACTAAACCAGGTGCAAGTCCGGGTTTACCTGCGATAGAGAATGAAATGAATCCAGATAAGACGATAACCATAAGTCCCATTGAAGCGCCACCGATCGTGGACAAAGCAGCTCCGAATGAACCTTCGACTTGATCGACTCCACCTTTAGTGAAAGCGAATAAGAATGAGAATGCGATAATTAGACCACCCGCAATAACAAGCGGCAACATATTGGATACACCATTCATCAAGTGTTTGTAGAACATATTAGGCTTGCGACCTTCATTTTCTTCAGGTGTAGATGTTGGTGAAGCTCCAAGACCACTAGAAGCTTCTTTGGCAAGTGCACGGTCAATCAATTCCCCTGGCACTTTAATCCCCTGTGCAACCGCAACACGGATAACTGGCTTGCCTGCAAAACGATCTTCATCTACATCGGTATCAGCAGCGATAATAATAGCATGTGCTTCAGCAATTTCTTGAGCGGTTAGACCATTTTCAACTCCGACTGCACCACGCGTTTCGACTTTAATCGGTACACCTTTTTGATCCGCAGCTTTTTGCAATGACTCAGCAGCCATATACGTGTGAGCAATACCGGTTGGACAAGCGGTAACAGCCAATAATTTTTTCATGGTAATATCCCCTTATAATGAGTAATGGTCTAACCTGAACCAAGCTTAAACTGAAGCGTTCACAATAATTCTTTAGTATATTATTGCTGTTTTGCAATGCTGATGATATCGGAATAAAACGCTTACAAATCTGCTCTATGATAAAGCTTTGAATAGAAGAATATAGTTATGCGATCGTCACTCCTATACCAAGCTTTCTCAACTGATGAATAACATAAGGCGGTACTTCTGAATCCATAATGCAATGATCAATTTCGGATACGTCTGCAAATTTAGCATAAGCGATATTACCGATTTTGCTATGATCTGCGAGTAAAATGACTTGCTTGGCAATTTCAATCATTTTGCGCTTAATAGCAGCTTCTGTGAGATTAGGGGTAGTGACACCTTCTTTGAGATCAAGACCATTCGTTGCAATAAAAGCTTTGTCTACGCGCACCATATCCAGTGAACGCTCTGCAATCGGGCCAACAAAGGCTAAAGTGTCTGGCCTCAGCAATCCGCCAATAATAGATAACTCAATATTCCGACAATCTCGAAGCTCACTGAGAACTATGACAGAGTTCGTAATGACTCGAATCCCCGACATATTCTTAAGCTCTCTAGCTAGTGGAAGAGTGGTTGTTCCTGAATCAAGCAAGATGGTATCTCCTGAATGAATCATCTCTACTGCTCGCTTCGCTATACGCTCTTTCTCTTCTCGAAAAGAATCTTCTTTGTCGACCATGTTTGGTTCAAAATTCACACTTTGAAGTGATACTGCTCCCCCGTGTGTTCTTTTCAAACGCTTTGCATCTTCTAACTCTTTGAGATCCCGACGAACCGTTGAATCGGATACACCAAAAGCTTCCCCTAGTTCTTGAACAGATGCCCTGTGATTCTCTTGTAAATACTGAACCATTTTATGCTTTCGTTCTTCTTCAAAAAGCATGGGACAACCCACCTGTCTACATATGTTAGCTAATATTGTGTTCATCACACTCTCATGATCGAGAATGATCGTTTACTGATTTTTTTCGACAATTTTCGTGATCGTTTGTGATTACTATTGATTGATTTTGATTATAACAGCGTTTTCATAGACTGTAAATAGATTTTTATAATTCTTTTGAACTAATTCATTTTCTAGGAGTTATAGATTATATATCGTCAGTAACTTGCCTAATATTTACATATATTTGCACGATTTCGCTCATTTTTTTTAATTTATAGTGTGAAATGATCACATAATACAAAATACGACATTATACTGCATCATTTTGACAACAAAAAAACCTTTATCAAAAGAACAGAGGCTATATGTAATCAGCTTAATCTTTTGACAAAGGTCTTGAAGGGTTAAACTATTATTTAGCTACAAGTACTTTTTTCCATACACCTAGAATTAATCCTGAAATAACAGCACCAATCGCAACAGCTAACAAGAACAATAAAGCATGATTTGCTAATGCCGCTACGAAAATACCACCATGAGGTGCAGGGATATTAATGCCCCAAAATTGTGTTAATCCGCCTGCAACCGCAGAACCAATAATACAAGATGTTAAAATACGTAATGGATCAGCTGCTGCAAAAGGAATCGCACCTTCGGTTATAAAGGACAATCCAAGCACGTAGTTAGTCAGACCTGACTTACGCTCTTGCTCTGTAAATTTGTTTTTGAAGAATGTAGTCGCCAAAGCGATAGCTAACGGAGGAACCATACCGCCCGCCATAACAGCCGCCATCATTGTACCATTTACATTACCACTCGATGTGAATACACCGATTGCAAACGCATAAGCAGCCTTGTTAAATGGGCCACCCATATCGATCGACATCATTCCACCTAAGATCAGACCCAGAATAACAGCATTTCCTGTTCCTAAATTATTCAATACGTTAACCAACCAAGTGTTAATCCCACCAAAGATTGGATCGAAGATATAATACGAAATGGTACCGGTAATCAGCAAACCAAGTACAGGATATAACAAAATCGGTTTAAGACCATCTAACGTTTTTGGTAATCCAGCCAGTAACTTACGTAGACCGAGAATTACATAACCTGCTAAGAAACCAGCTGCTAGACCGCCAAGGAAACCAGCATTAGAGTTCGCCGCCATCAGACCTCCGACCATACCTGGCATTAATGCCGGACGATCACCGATACTCATTGCGATAAAACCAGCTAGAATTGGAATCAGGAAGAAGAATGCTCCTTCGCCGCCACCTATCGTTTGTAACAGTTTAAAGATTTGGCTATTCTCGCCTGCTGTCTGCTCGATTAAGAACGAGATCGCAAGTAAAATACCACCACCGACAACGAATGGCAACATGTGAGAAATACCATTCATTAAGTCTTTATATATTTTGCTACCAATTTTAGTTTTTTCATTTGAAGAAGAAGTTTCAGAAGACGATTTGCCCCCTGCACTATGATAAATAGGAGCATCTCCATTCATCGCTTTACGAATCAATTCTTCGGATTTACGGATACCATCACTAACCGGTCTTTGCAAAACAGGCTTACCATCAAAACGAGCCATTTCTACATTTTTGTCCGCAGCTACGATAACTCCGCTTGCACGGCGAATCTCATCATCGGTTAGGACGGTTTGGGCACCTTCAGAACCGTTTGTTTCTACTCTGATCTCTACGCCCATTTCTTGCGCTTTTTTGATCAGTGCATCTTCCGCCATAAACGTATGAGCAATTCCTGTAGGACAAGCAGTAACAGCAACTACAAATGGTTTGTTGTCTTTGCCTTCAAGAGTAGCTTCTGCTTGTTGTACTGTTGCATTTTCTTGTTGTTTGGCTTGTTCTCTTGCTGCTTTAGCTTCCGCTTTTGCTTTTTCAGCAGCTTCTTTTTCTGCTTGTTGAGTATCAAATAAAGCCGATACTTCATCAGGATTAGTCGTATTCATCAATTTTTCGATGAAATCGCTATCAATCAGTAGCTTAGAGAGTGCTGCCAGTGTACGCAAATGAGTATTAGCTGCTCCTTCTGGTGCTGCAATCATAAAGAACAAATGAGCAGGTTCTCCATCAAGAGACTCGTAATCTACACCTCTTGTACTTTTTGCAAACACGACAGTAGGCTCGTTCACTGCTGTTGTTTTGGCATGAGGCATTGCAATACCGCCACCAATACCTGTACTCGATTCGCCTTCACGCTTCAAAATCATTTCTTTGAATAGCACTTGGTCATTGATTCTTCCACTGGCTGCAAGGCTAGCGATCAATTCATCAATCGCGCCTTCTTTGGTTGTTGCTCGTAAGTCCATGATCATCGTTTCTTTGATCATTAGATCTGTAATTCTCATTGGGTTACACTCCTTTGTTGGATTCAATCAACAGATTCTATAATTTAACAATAGTAACTTGTGGACGTAACTCTTCAATTTTTTCACGTGTTGCTAGATCATCTGAAAAGGCAGTCGCACTACCTGAAGCGACACCTGTACGGAAGGCTTCTATTGGATCGTGAGTAGATACCAATGTACCGGTAAATCCAGCAATCATTGAATCGCCTGCACCTACAGAATTTTTCACTGTACCTTTAGGCACATTCGCATGATACACTTCCTCCGGTGTGATCAATAAAGCTCCATCACCTGCCATCGAAATCAGTACATGTTGCGCACCAAGTTCAAGCAATTTACGACCATACGTAATAATATCTTCACGACTCGCAATCACAACACTGAACAGTTCTGCTAGTTCATGATGATTAGGCTTCACTAATAGTGGACGATCTGCAAGCGCTTTGAGTAGTGCTGGCCCTGTTGTATCAATCACAAATTCTGCACCTGTCTGCTTACATACTTCAATTAAGCGATCGTAGAAATGAGCTCCTAATGAAGGCGGTACACTTCCGGAAAGAACAACAACATCTTCTTTGCTCAATTGAGACAATTTGGCAACTAGCGCATCTGCTTCTTCTGTACTGATATTCGGCCCTTGCCCATTGATCTCTGTTTCTTCTCCATGCTTCAGCTTTACATTAATTCGTGTATCATCTGCCACATGGACAAAATCAGTCGAAATGTGTTCAGCATGAAGTTTATCTTCTATATATTGACCGGAAAATCCACCGACAAAACCAAGGGCTGTATTCGGCGCATCTAAACGATTCAAAATACGAGATACGTTGATTCCTTTTCCACCGGGAAGTTTCAAATCCCGTGTCATTCGGTTCAAGTCACCTAGCTTCAGTTCGTCCACTTCCACGATATAATCTATGGAAGGATTAAGCGTTATTGTATATATCATGGTTATCCCTCGATTATTTTAGTTTTTTGGGCAATCGAACGTTGCCATTGTTCTGGCATAGCTTCGGTGATTAATACAGCTTCATTTAGATTAAATAATTTGGCAAACGTAATCTCACCGATCTTACTCGAATCTGCTAGTATATACGTCTGACTGGATAATTCATGTGCACGTCTTTTAATTAAAGCTTCTTCAGGATCTGGCGTTGTATATCCCATCTCTGCATCTATGCCGTTTGCTCCGAGAAAACATTTATCAAAGCGGAAGTTGTCCATATTCTGGAGCGCTATACTTCCAATAACGGCTTTGGTATGCATTTTCATCATACCTCCCAACAAATAACTTCGAATCTGTTGCTGAACAAGAGCTTCAACATGAGACAATCCGTTGGTCACCACTGTAATGTCTTTTGCTTCAATATAAGGAATCATGGCAAGCGTCGTTGTTCCTGCATCGAGATAGATACATTCACCATCCAAAAGCTCTTGTGCTGCTAATTTGGCAATAATATCTTTTTGTTGAACGTTTGTGAATGTTTTTTCATCCATACCAGGTTCCTGGCTTTTTTGATGAACTAGGGCTGCTCCCCCATGTATACGCTTTAGCAGTTGGCGACTTTCAAGATCGATCAAATCACGACGAATGGTTGATTCCGAAGCACCTAAAATATCAACTAATTCTTGCAATTTAACAATGCTTCGTTCCTGTAAGCGCTGTAGAATTAAATGGTAGCGTTCTTCTGTCAGCATGATCATTCCTCCAACTCCAACTATCGTATCACAAACCTAACAAAAAACAATCACTTTCATTCAAAATAATCCACAAAAATTCAAATCATGATTGTTTTCGTTCACATTTTGATAAATATTTGGAGGGATTTGGATTCTTTTATAAGATTCACTATTATTTTCATCGGTCAACACATGATTTTTGTAAAGTACTCTATTAGGCAGTTCATTTTATACTCTATCTCTTATCATGAGCGTTTCTATACAAATCAATTTCGGGCTTGTTATGATATTGGCATGCTTGGAGTTGGGATGCTCCTCTGCCGACGATTGCTGAACGGTACAAAGAAACAGGTGATGCCAGTCTGATCTGGGAAGGACATTTTGTAGGCATTGAGAAAGCGAGTGCAGGGTGGATTCGTGCGATAGCGATCGTACTCGATTGAACTGTAGCTCAAAGTAAAACAAGGCTATCTCACAATCTATAATCTGATTGTAAGATAGCCTTGTTTATATATATTCTATATTGATTAGCGAATTATAGTCATTCTACTTCCCACTAATGTTTGGTCAAAATAATCTGCTCATACTCTACAAACGGATCAGGGATATCAATACAATAAGATTCGACATCGCTTGCCCCTACATACAATATGGCACGATCATTCGCTTCACGTGTTAATCCACCACTAAAAATAACATCGACTAAATCTGGACGCTTGGCAGGGCCTTCTGGAAAATCATTTCGAACAGCAATAATTTTCAGTTCAGACTTCTCCCTTGTCCATGGATTGAGTACAAAAGACATCGCATGATAATGTAGTATCTTATGTTCATCTCGATAAGCAATATGACCGAGTATGCCTAATAGTCCATTATTTAGCAAATGAATTTCGTTTGCTCCGCCCCACTCATTTTTATCGAATTGATCTTTAAATACAGGCGCACTAATAATATTAGATTCAGATAGATTTTGAAAAGATTCAAAAATACCAAATCCTATCAAAGCGATTGCCCCTTCTACACCAAATGGTCGAGAAAATACAGCAATATTGCCATCAGCCATTTCGTTTAAGCGAATATCTTTCATATTCCAGGGGCCTGTCACTGCATATTCAAAATCATGGATCGTTTTGCCACGATACAGTAAAGTACGCCAGCCAATAATCTTATGGTCCGGTTCTTGGTTCCGATAAATTTCCACGCCACCAAAGATCAATTCATCGTCTAGCTTCGTAATAAACGGATCTTGTAATTGAAAAGGCGTGAGATCTTCTTTCGGTTCCCATACCTCTCCATTACGTACAAAAAAAATCACTTCAGAGTCTTCGGAATCTCTTGCTTCTACACGTCCCGCAATATACAGTTCTCCATCATTCCAGAAAGGAGCTGTAATATTATAGACATCCAGACCATCTACTCCTGTAAAATGAAGCTTGGTTCCTTTTTGTTCGGCAGGCGTATACTCTGACAGTAATTCCCGGCACGTTTTGATATCCCAATCTAATTTCATCATGAGGTAAGAGTCAACCTTTCTCAGGTATATTCCTGAAGTCCTTTTTCTTTCAACATGATCACCATATCTTTGATATCCTGCGCACGGTCTTTGGCACAGATTAATAAGGCATCTTCTGTGTCTGCAATAATCAAATGATCCAGACCTATCGTAGTAATTAATCGCTTTTCACCATAAATAATAGAGTTACGTGTATCAATGCCTACATAATTGGCTTTCACAATATTGCCTTCTGCATCCGGTGGGAAAATCGCACCTAAAGCATCCCAGCTTCCAATATCATTCCATCCAAAATCACCTTCAAGCACAACCACTTCATCACAACGTTCTAAAATACCATAATCAATCGAGATATTTTGCAATAAGGGATAAATCTGATTGATCATCTCTTCTTCTTGATCGGTACCTAGATAAGCAATCAAAGGTAGCATTGTTTTGTACAATCGAGGTAGGAAACGCTTGAAGTTATCAATGATTGTAGATGTTTTCCAGATAAACATACCACTATTCCATAAATAATGCCCTGTTTCTAGATAAGATTTGGCTTTGACAAAGGTAGGTTTTTCTACAAATTCAGCAACTTCGTATACAGGACAAGGAGTATTCATCAACGGTTCGCTTTTACACGAAATATAACCATAGCCTGTTGCTGCAAATGTAGGCTTGATGCCTATCGTTACAATTTTGTCTGTTTCGATAGCAATTTGACACGCTTCTTCTAACTTGGTGCGGAATTTCTCTTCTTGTGTAATATGATGATCAGAAGGGAACACAATCATTAAAGATTCGCCATGATTTTTTTCGATATATAGAGCAGCTAGCAGAATACTTGCAGCCGTATTTTTGGAAACAGGTTCTACGAGGATATTGGAAGCTTGTACACTGGTATGCATAATACTTTCAAGTAAAGTCGCTTGAGAACGATGGGTCACAATAATGGTATTTTCCATAGGTATGACTCCATCAAAGCGTTGAATCGTATCATTTAGCATAATATCGTTACCGCTAATATTTAATAATTGCTTGGGGAGATCTTGCCGGGAAAGAGGCCAGAACCTCGTTCCTCCTCCACCTGCAAGAATAGTCGCAAATCTATTCATTGCCCATCACCGCATGAGCCATGCAGTAAGAGACGATATTCTCTGACCCTTGATTGAGATTTAAGCCTACTGCATGAATTCCATCATAACAACCGCCTGTTTGACGATCAATCAACGATTCATTACGTGAATTTCTACCGTGGAACCATTGATAGCATAACAAAGCTTGATCATGATACTTTTGTACACCAAGTATTTTGTAAGCTTCATAACAAGCCATTAACATCTCAGAAGCTTCGATCGGTTGCTCATCATAAGGTGCAGCAGGCTTACCACGCTGTAACCAACCATGACTACCTATCGGCTTGAAATAACCTTCAGAAACAAATGTTAACTCCGCTAAGAAATCTAAGCTTTCTTGGGCTGTTTTTTGAAAAGCAGCTGTATTGGAATGTTGAGACGCTTTGAACAAAGCCCACGGTAACATTGCATTACCATAAGTCACTTTGTCTTCAAACCAGTGCCAATCTGCACTAGCATGACCTTGATACAGATTGTGCAGACGAATCCCCATATTCTGAATCAAAGATTCGATTCGTGTGCGTGGTAAGAATGAAGCGCCTGATTTCTCACCTGTAGCAAATGGGAATGTATACGTTAACGCACCTGGAGTATCAAGCATAGTTGTTAATCCGATCAAAGCATACCCAATCGCTCTTGGAGCACGAATCTTCTCCAAAAATGGAAGTGCACGGTTGATCATAAATTTACATGTGTTTTGCAAATTATCTGGAATCGAAGGCTCCGCAATAGTGACACCTAATGCCCACAGACATCTACCCTGACAATCTTCAGAACCTGTTTTTTCTATAAATGTACGGTTGTAATCCATAAAGTTACGGAAGCTACCATTTTCATTTTGAGCATGGTAGATAAAGGCTAGATACGTATGCACAAGATCAAGGGAAGCCTGATCTTGTTTGGTTTTATAAAGTAATACCGCTGCGATGAGTGCTCTTGCATTATCATCAGAAGTGTAGCCTTTCGAACGGTCAGGAATACCAAATTTGGTGTGTTGAAAAATCCCTGTATCATCGGTTAAGCGTCGTAAGTAATCTGCAGATAAGGTAGATGTTGGCGTTGAATCGATGACGTTTTCCATTTTATACTGCACTCCCTTTTAATCCGTAACTGCTAGACATGACTTCACGAAATAGTTTGGCGTAGGACTTCACAACTTCGCTCCACATCATGGTTTGTCCAAGAGCCAAGGTTTTGTTTTCCATTTCTGTCTTCAGCTCTGGGTGATCTAATATATTCAACATATGCGTTTCTAACGATGCTGAATCATTGAACTCTGCTAGCATCCCTCTGCCATCTGCTAACATTTCAATAGCATAACGATAAGGCGTTGAAATAATAACACGTCCGTATCCTATTCCATAAGCGAGTGTTCCACTTACAGCCTGATCTTTTCCCAAATAAGGAGTCAAATAAATATCAGACATGACCAACGACTGAACCACTTCTTCTTGCGTCAACAGTCTATCTACAAAAGCGACATTATTCTCAAGTCCAAGTTCAGTGACCAAATCAGTTAGCTTTTGACGATATACTTCACCGACCTGTTGTTTCACGACTGGATGTGTTTTTCCCCATATAATATAAAGCGCTTCTGGATGTGTTTTGACAACACCGCTCATCGCTTGAATCGCATATTCGATTCCTTTACCCGGGCTCAAAAATCCAAATGTAGATAATACTTGACGATCACTATATCCATAACGTTCTTTCAATTCAGTACGACTACCTGTGTCAACAAACGGAACACCATGATGATACATTTCTATTTTATCAGCAGCAATATCGTATACTTCGATCAAATCTTGTACTTTATTCTGCACCATTGTTACTACTTTATAACTCATATCTGCTAGCTTTTTCATAATCTGACGTTGCTTATCGCTAGGTTCAGATAGAACGGTGTGGAAAATAATAATAAACGGTATGGTTAAATGTTCTGCAAGTTCTACAACATACTCGCCACTTTCGCCGCCGTAAATACCGAATTCATGTTGAATCACCAGTACGTCTGTGTTGGATTGATTCAATTCATTAGCCGCTTTCAAATAATCAGCACGTTCAAACTGATTAATTTGCCCCATGACCTGACTACCGTACTCATATGTTTTGTCATTGTTTACAGCCATAATATGTGGAGGATTAAAATCGCTTATTTTTTGAATTTCATCAAGCATATCTTGCGAAAAGGTAGCCAATCCACATTCTCTTGGTAGACTGGTTCCTAAAAATACAATATTCCGTTTTTTGATCTCTTTGTTCATAGTTATTTTCTCCCTTTTATTATATTATTTTCCAAAATGAGATAACAAAAAAGAAATAAAGATACCTTTATTTCTTAAGATCGAATAAATTTGTATTTGATTCTGTACGTATTGGATAAGCAATTAAAATGAGTCATGATGTATATTCTTAGCTGATATGTGTATCTTTCCGTTCCTATCTGCTTCCCTAACTTTACCACTCTGTGGATAAGTTGTCAAATAATTAACTTAGTATGGCAACATATTTGACAAGCAACAAACTTGTAGTAACATGATACATAACAACAAGAAAATGTGTTCGCATGGCGAGCTGATTAGACATCCATTGCTAATCAGCTTTTTTTGCGTAAAATTTTCTTGTATGTCCAAGGAGGCAATACAAATGAGTAACTCTATTGTATTAAATGAACGTAGTAGCCAACAAAGTGGATCGCAGATTCGTGAATTAAGAACTAGCGGGCGAATTCCTGCTACTGTATATGGTAAAGATATTGGTAGTGTTTCGGTTATGGTTGAAGAAAAATCATTTTTAGCAACAATTAAAGAAAATCCTCGCGCTATTCTTATGGCAGACATTCCTACCAAAGGCAAAAAGCCTGTTACTATTCAACATATTCAAAAAGATCCGATTACAAGAAAGATTTTGCATATTGATTTTCACCAATTGAATATGAATGTAGCAATGGATACTAAAGTAACTATTCATTTCTCTGGCGAACCGATCGGTGTCTATGAAGGCGGCGTTATGCAAGTCGAATTGTATGAAGTTGATGTTCGTTGTATGCCTGATGATTTGCTAAGTGCTTTTGAAGTCGATATTACTAAAATTGGTATTGGTGAGCATTTATTAGTATCTGATCTTGAATTCCATAAAGGCGTTGAAGTGCTTACTGATCCTACAGCTGTTGTAATCAAAGTATCTCCAGCTATTGAAGCCGAACTAGAAGATGAATCAGCTGTAGCTACTCCTGTTGTACCTGAAGTAGACAAACCTACTGCATAATTATATTTAATAAAGGCAATTCCTATAATCCTAATTTGTAATAAATATTTTAATTTAGCTTATTGCGATCTATTATAAAAGTCTGCTAACACTAGATTATTATGTGTATAGCAGACTTTTTCTATATTAAAATTCAAAAGAGTTACTATGAGGAAATAATCCGTATAATCCGCCAGTGTGAATAAACAAGATATTTTGTAGGTCTTGGAATGTGCCTTTACGAATTTCTTCAACTAACCCGTAAAAAGCTTTCCCCGTATACACAGGATCAAGAATTACACCTTCTAGCGAAGCCAGATCTTTAATACACTGTAATTCTTGAGGTTGACTTTGAGCATAACCTTTACCTACATAGCCGTCTATGATTTCTATCGCTTCAGTCGGTATCGTAACCGATTGATCAAGGTAATGAGCACTTTCTTCAATAACTGTAGTAATCGCTTTTATAAAATAATCTTCATCATCACACACATTAATCCCTATAATACGATGTGAAGTAGGAAGTAACTGTTGAGCTAGCAATAATCCACCATGTGTCCCACCTGAGCCTACTGCCACAATAACAGCATCGAAAGAGATACCTAATTCTTGCTCTTGCTGGACGATTTCTTGTAGCGCTGAGAAATATCCAAATGCACCGATTCCGCTTGAAGCTCCTTCTGGAATCACATAAGCTTGTTGTCCTTTAGCTGATACTTCATCAGCAATCGTATGCATAATATCCATCCGATGATCTCGATAATCTTCACTACTGATCCAACGTACTTCTGCACCTAATAAATGATCCAACAATAAATTGCCTTCGTATGTATCAGGATCATGACCACGTAATACAACGATTGCTTTTAGTCCGAGCTTGGCAGCTACGGCGGCTGTTGCACGACAATGATTCGATTGAATCCCTCCACAAGTAATCAACGTATCACAACCCTGGTCGATAGCTTCACGAATACAATATTCCAGTTTGCGAATTTTGTTACCTGATAATTCAGTCCCTGTCTGATCATCCCGCTTGATATAGATGGAAGGTCCTTGTAATTGCGCAGAGATACGCTCTAACTTTTCGATCTTGGTCGGTAGATTAGCCAGTATGATTCGTTCCGGGATAGTGATCATCGGATAATGCCTCCTTTATAGACTCTGTATGATCTATTACTTCTATATACCTTATTTAGGATAAATGAAAACAAAAGACACTACATCAAGTCAGTGTCTAGCTAGTTGAGCTTTTTTTCGTTTACGATATACTTGATAGCCTTTGCGTACACCTTCCAACATGATACCTGGCACTGGAAATAATATACGAGAAGCGACAGGCAAATATAGACGGTAATATGCTTTTTTGAAGTCTGTCCACATTTTACATTCTTCTTGTTTGTAAAAGTCAGAGATATCTACGATCAGCCCTCGTCCATGTTCAACCATCACATTTTTACCATGGATATCATGAGGACGTAGACCTTTGGAAATAGCATAATCGAGCGCCGCATCTATATCTTTGATCGCTTGTTCAGAGACTAGAATTCCACGTTTCATACATTCATAGACGGTTACACCTCGTAGACGCTTTAGAACTAGAAAATTCTCACCTACATAGTAACAAGCGGAATACGCAGGATGTACACCTAACTTTTCATAAACGGCTGCTTCTTCTTTTAAGCCTGTCTTCCCAATTGCATATACTTTCACTGCATAATCTTCATAATCGGGATGATAAAATACAGCTGCATAATTCCCTGCACCGAGTAAAATCCATGGCTGAGGTGCATTTTTTACTCGTACAGGCTCCATAAAATGAAAACTTTCTACAATAACATGAGCGATCAATTCATCCCTTACTTGCTGTAATAACTTTTCCATCTCATACGCTCCCTATAGCTTCATTCATCAACAGGTTATTCTTTTCTAAGTATGTACATACTGTAAGTGATTCACAGTATTATTTTACGTGATAATGTAGCAAAACGCATCTACATTTCATAGATTTATTTCACAAAAGATAAGCAATAGCTGCTGATATGACCCCTAATCTGATGTATGTTATACTTTTGTAGATGACTATATAAAGAAAGGAGCAAGATACCATGAATACATATGAAATTGTAGCGATGATTGCGCTTGTATTATCCGTATTTCTGTTACTGCGTGTCATTAGTCTACAAAGTCAACTCAACGAAATAAAATCAGATCTAGAATGGCTCAAAAATCGGCCGGGTAATGCAGGAGTATCTACCTCTTATCGTGCCAAGTCGGTATCTTCAACAAGTGAAGTTCATCCTCCTCATTCACCACCAATGATTGACCAAGCTACGTTTGAAGAACGTATATTGTTTTTGACTCATGACAATAAAAAGATTCAAGCGATCAAAGAAGTTCGTGAAGCACGTGGATGGGGACTCAAAGAAGCCAAAGATTATGTAGATCACTTGGAAAATGAATACAAACAAAAAAACCTGTAAGCACGATTTCAACGTGTTTGCAGGTTTTTTTTATAGAACGATCATTAAGTTACAGACTTTCAAAGTTTACTTATACATCTACGGTATTGGCTACTTTCGGCCATTGTCCGATAAATTCATCTTCAGCGTAAGCGAAGAAGTTGTGTAAAATATCTGCTCGATCGTCTAAAAACAATTCATCCGCAATCGCTCCGACTAACTTCGGTATCGCAAATCGCATGCCTGAAATCGCAGATGCCGATAATCCACAACTGACCAACGCAGAATAGTTAAAAACATACAATCCATGCAGTCGTTCTTTACCGGCTTCATCTCGACTTTGTAGACCGAACCCTGCATTAAGATACGGATGAGCATCCAATAATGGATTAGCCACGTCTGCCGGTGCTGTATATTTATCACTCCAACGTGCAATATGAGACTCTACTAACTTCAATTCAGGACGTAATGCGGGATCACTTAATAATCCTGTACTGATAATTAAGAAGTCAAACGAAAATCTTCCTTGAGGTGTGGTAACGACAGCTTGCTCACCTACTTGTTCAACCTTTAACCATGGTGATCCCAAATGAAGATGAAATCCATCCCATGCAGATGCACGTTCAAATGTATCATTGGTGGGTGGTTGATTGTATTTGAAAAAGTGCCCGATTGCTGCATATTTATCTTCATCTTGCAAAGCGGCAAACCGTTCAATCATACCCGATATTTCCATTTGTCGAATCGGATTGATTCGTGGTAATTGTTCACGTCTGACAAAAACATGAGCTTCGCCTACACCTTGCGTAAGGGCGAAATGAGTATTATCAAAAGCGGAAGCTCCGCCACCTAATATAGCTACTTTTTTGCCTTTTAACGGTTCAAAATCAATATCTGCTGAAGTATGAGCATACAGATGAGAAGGCAGATGATTACGGATCATTGGTGGAACATGCCACTCTCCTCCTCCTTGTATACCTGTCGCCAACACGACTTTCCGTGCTAAAAGTACGTCATTAACGCTTACTGAATCTGAGTTGGTATTCTCGATATGCAGACGGTGAATTCCTTCTTCGGTCGGTTCGATCAGCTTCAAGCGTACATGATTGCGTACAGGTAAATCAAGAATATGGCGATACCACCGTAGATAATTCATCCAGTCTCCACGTGGAATTTTATCCACAGCTGCCCATCCTTCTGCACCTGTCTGTGCTTCCCACCATGAGCGGAACGTTAATGAAGGAATCCCTAGATCTATTGATGTTAAATGCTTAGGAGTACGCAAAGTGACCATCCGTGCATACGTTTCCCATGGACCCTCGACCCCTTCTTTATTTTCATCTATAACCAAAATATTCGATATCCGTTCACGCAATAATCCAAAAGCCGCGCCCAGACCACTCTGACCACCACCTACAATCACGACATCATAGACATGACCTGCTGGATGTTGCAATGGACGTACCCAATCTGCTCCTCCATAAGCTAGATAAGAAAGGTCTGTTTTCACACGTTGATTCAGTTCTGCCAAACTCATACTCTCTCATCCTTCCTCTGCTCTATATCTATTGCTTATTAGAATGAATTGAAGCCATTTAATATGTGATGTTGATGTGATATATTATTTTATTTTATTTTAAATTTAAATGTAATGAGATGTAACTTGTAAGCTTATTATATATGTAATATTCTTCTTTTTAAAAGTTAATGATAGATTTATTGTCATCATTTCTAAATTAAATGCTTCATATTGTTCTTTATTACTAACTTTCTGATAATTTTTCTTTCTTTCATGGTATATAAGTTATCATATTGAGTTTTTTTATCTATTGGTTCTATTTCTGCACTAACTATTTCGTTCTTCTACCACGTAAATGTATATAACAAAAAGAACCTTTCTCTATAACTAAGAGTAAAGGTTCTTTGTTAATCATCTTTTTACGATTGTGAAGTACGACGTGCTAATGTACTCAAGCTTGCTCCATCTGCAAACAGTCGCTCTATATTTTGCGCCACGTCAGGATCAGGAATCAATGGTGGAGCTTGATGAGGCTTGGTACGTGCATCAATAATGACATTATCACAACCCCAATGCTTATGCTTGGTAAAGCTATTCACTCCATACATATCATGAGAAGGATTGCTTCGTGTAAACGTAACCCACAAGAAATTGTCGATCGTCGCACTTAAAAATGGACTATCATCGCACAGGATAATTAACGGACAGTCAGGCAATTCACCACGTTGTGCAATACTCTCACATAGATCCTGTAATTGTTGCTCGGTATGTTCATAATCGACAAAGCTAGCCCCTTGCAAAGCCACTACGCCTGGCATCACCAGATGAGCCGCTCCACATTGCGGTAGATCATGTAAGATCGCCGGAACCTCTGTACATAATTCACGCTTCGGTTCACCTACAGCTGCAAAGATCACTTTACTACCTGTATTAAGCCCGGTACCTGAATAGTCCAGAGTATCGATTGTCGTATTCGTATAGAAATGAATATCACGGTGCAAATTAATCCGCTTCAATATATACGTTAGAAAATGTTCAACATGATGAGAATCCAATATCTCTTCTTCTTCCGCAGTCATAAATAAATATTTGGCAAGACTTAACTGCCCTGTTCCCAGAATTCGATTCGCTATGGTCAGAATTTCCGCTGGTTGCTTCACTTGCTGATAAGGCGTGTATCGTTCGCTACCAATCGCAAATAACAATGGATGTACCCCTGCGGCATCGACAGCATGTACTTCTTTGACTCCCGGAATCTCTTGCTTGATCGCTCCACCTGTCAATTCATGAATCAGAGCGCCAAAAGCCGTATCTTCTTGCGGTGGTCGACCTACAACGGTAAACGGGAAAATCGCATTTTTGCGTGCATAGACTTTGTGTACACGTAACATCGGGAACTCATGAGTTAGACTATAATAGCCCAGATGATCTCCAAAAGGTCCTTCTGGCTTCGTCTCATCCGGATAAATCTCGCCTGTAATCACAAAATCAGCATCGTTGCTGACACAGAATTCATCCACATAACTATAGCTAAAATGTCGTCCTGCTAATAATCCTGCAAATGTTAACTCACTCATTCCTTCAGGCAAAGGCATAACCGCAGATAAGGTATGTGCTGGAGGGCCACCGATAAAACAGCTTACTTTTAGCGGTTTACCTTGACGATTGGCTTTCTCCTGATGAATACCAATACCACGATGAATCTGATAATGGATACCAATCTCTCGATTCAATTCATATTCATTTCCGTTTAACTGCACACGATACATCCCTAGATTAGAGTTCATAATGCCTGGCTTTTCGGGATCTTCGCTATATACCTGTGGCAATGTTACAAAAGCACCACCATCATCTTGCCAGTTCTGGATCAGTGGTAGATCCTCAATCTGAATTTCTTCAAATTCTGCTGGTAATCCACTCGATTTTTTCAAAGGCAAAGCTTTACGAGCAGATAGACCTGTACCTACATATTGAAAAGGATGCTTGAGTGCTTGCATCGGATTGTTACGCAAAGCGATTACATTTTGTGTGGATTCCCATGTCTCTCTAAAAATAAATTTGCTCCGTTCTACAGTTCCGAACAGATTCGATACTGCACGGAATCGAGAACCTTTTACATTTTCAAAAAGTAATGCAGGGCCGCCTGCTTCAAAAACACGCATATGAATCGCAGCCATTTCAAGATAAGGATCAACTTCTTCATGAATCCGAATCAGATGACCGTTTTTTTCCAGATCATTCACACATTCTTCCATATTACGGTAGTTCATATTCCAGCTCCATTCTACCTTTATTACTTGATCTATAGTGTAGGTTTACTTTGTTTCAAATTTGATTTAAAAATAAGTATATATGTTATATCCCCATTATGGCATGGTGTACGATATAGAGATGGTACTATTATGTGAACATGAGATCACTTCTTTTTAGTGTACGATATAATCCTGCAAAACGCATCTTACCACCTCAACTAAAATGCGCTTAATCATGATTGTTTACAAGTCACATATTATATCTCCCTCTTTATTTTCCGATATTAGTGCTAATGATGCCCCCACTTTCTAACAAAGGATGATCTATGTATGAAATTATTCAAAACGTCTGTGTTTGTCGTTACCGGTCTGGTAACAACTCTAGCGATTGTGCTTATCGCAATGGCTATGTATTCTGATCGCAATCTTTTCTCATCCTTTACTTCTGCCTCGGCAGATCAGTCTAGCTCTTCTTCACAAACCAACCCTACAACAATCAATGAACCATTATCCGCAGACCAGCTTCCACCTGTCGAACAATTTGCTTCGATTGCCAAAAAAGATCGTTATCAAAATAAAGTTGCTGTACTGATGTACCATGATATCGATCCAATCAAGCAAGGAGGCGATATTATCACACCTGCTCTGTTTGCGTCTCAATTGGATTATTTACGTTCTAAAGATATGAATTTTATCTCGCTTGAACAATTCCGATTATTTATGAAAGGTGGCAAAGTGCCAGACAACGCCGTATTAGTAACCTTTGACGATGGGTATGAGAACTTCTATACGACAGCCTATCCAATTATGAAAGAACGTCATATTCCAGGGGTAAGCTTTGTCATTACAGGAGACTTTAGCAAAGGCGCTCTTGTGGCGACTCCACATATGACCAAAGCAGAAATCAAAAATATGACCAGCACAGATCCAACAATGGAAGTGCAAGCTCACACCAACAAATTACATTACAAAACAAGCGATACTACAGACGCATTAACCGCTCCACTGGTAAAAGACGGAGTCACCGAGACCTATGAGCATTATCTAGCACGCATTGAAAATGATATGCGACGCTGTGTTGAAGCGCTTCGTCCACTCACTCCACATGTAATCAATACATTTGCTTATCCTTACGGATTGCATACGCCTGAAGTCGAGAAGATTATCCAAAAAGTAGGCATTCGTTATGCTTTTACAACAGAACTTGGATTAGTCACACGTGATACCGATCTTATGACGATTCCACGGATTAACGGGGGTTCTCCATTAATTGATCCAGAACGGTTATACAATTCAATCATGTGGGAAAATAAACTGCCGGGTCGTAACCTATTTATTCCTGATTCGATTCAACATAGCGGTCGTGAAGCAGGAGAATCCGAGAAATCTATGACTTCGAAATAAACCAACTATATTCTGATCTAAATACTAGCTTGCGATTGTTATGATTCCACAAATAAATAAGCTTTGAGAAACCAACCCGTTATCGCTTCATTACAGATAACGGGATTTTCTTTATAAAAATAATAAGCTGACACTTTTATGTCCATTCTATACAATAGATATGAAAATACGATGGATATACAAGGGGGAAATTTATGTTAGAAAAGAAGGTAACCTGGCTAGAGTTGTTTTATGATCTTCTATTTGTAGCGGCAGTCTCTAAAGCGACCCATGTGTTACTTCATGTCGAACACGGTGGTATGTCTTTGGAACAGTTAGCCAAGTTTTTACTTATTTTTATTCCGATCTGGTGGGCTTGGGTAGGGCAAAGCGTATATAACAATCGATTTGGAAAAGACAGCACCAAAGACCGGATATTTATGATTGTGCAATTATTTTTTGTATTGATCATGACAGCCAGTCTTAATATCGATTTTGATTCAAATTACATACCTTTTCTGATTGGATATATCGGTTTGCGAGCATTAATGGTGATTCAGTATATGATCACGACTACTCAAGAGAAACATCATCGCCAAGAAACGGCTCGATTTTTTGGCAGGTATTTCTGGCTAGGGATTGTTATTTCATGTTGTTCTTTGTTTTTCGATTCATGGATTCGTTATTTTGTTCTGTATGCCGGGATAGCAGTCGATATTATCGTCCCTTTGATCGGTCGTCGAAATCTAGTTAAAACGCCGATTCACACCGCTCACTTGTTAGAACGTTTTGCTTTATTTACGTTGATTTTGCTAGGTGAGTCAGTGATCAGTATGCTATCTGTACTGCAATCTGATCAATTTACACCTTCGTCTATTCTGTTTGCAGCGATGGCATTTGTATTGATTATTGCGATCTGGTGGCAGTATTTTGAAAATGTCGAAAAGCATGTGGATAAAGAAAAACAAACTGCCGGGCAAACGATTATGTATGGGCATCTGTTTATTTACTTTTCACTGAGTATGATTGCGGCTTCGATTCAATTATTATTTTTGGAGCAACTGTCGTATCTATTTATTCTTAGCTTTACATTTATTTCGGTATTGATTTACTTTGTGGCTGTAATGGTCGTATTCCATCGGTATCGCTACCATAACTTCAAGCCACGATTTAAAGTGATGATTGGACTGATTCTTACACTGATTGTCTTATTCGCTTTTGATTGGCTGGTTATGGTTTCTCCACATATCGTGTTGGCTGAATTGATGGTCTTCTTTATTGTATTTGCCAAAGTTACCACATAACCATTTCTACAAAGTAACATAAATAATCCCTGTATGCCATCGCCTGTTGAGGTTTTGGATGCAGGGATTATTATCTTATTTATCTCAAAAGTGTATGCTTGCTTATCTTCCTCTAATGTTCCGATGGATATCTTACGAACTAGCTATAACCTTTTGCTCGATGCCACGTAACAAAATATCTAATCCCGATTCAAACATCTCATCTGTACCAACTTCTCCAAATAAACCATTGGTATACATCCGGTGAATAATACTTACTTTTTCTTGCGGAATCTGGTCAAATGATTTTAGCGCCCAACCGTCTAATAACTTCTCATCTTCAACACCAATACCGATCGCGACTTGTTGACGTTCATACTCATCGAGTTCATGACACAATACATAGTTAATCACACAGACGATATAGTTCAACTTTTCTTTATCTGTCAGCGGAAGAGGTTCGATCGGTTGCAGAAATTGATCTAACAACTGCAAATAATCGCTTTCTAAAGGCAATGTTCTCATTAGCAATTGAGCAGAACATGGATAAATTCGTAACTGTTCTCGCATCGTGACTGCATAATGATGTAATTGTTTTTTCCAATCTCCACGCGGATGAATATTCAGCATAATTTCTCTTGCGACTTGATTTGCCATAGCTTGAAAAAGTAATTGTTTGCTTTTGAAATACCAATAAATCGAAGGCGCTTGAATCCCGATCAAGTCTGCTAATTTACGCATACTGAACTTTTCCAATCCATCTTGAGCTAACAATTCCCAAGATGCTTCTAATACTCTCGCTTCACTCACTGCTATTTTTTTAGCCATTTTACCCCTCTTATCTAACCCTGTAAGATTTTGTTCATTTCTTATTTGGTTCATGATATCATCTAACGATGTTAGATTCAACTTACAGTATTAAATAACAAATTAACAAAGAAGCTACTTATAATAATCAAGTAGCTTCTTTGTTATAGAGAATAGTATTATAGACAATCTCAAACTATTTCAGTTGGTATTTAGATACTTTGTTCTTCGACTCGTCTAATGTATAAACAATATTATTATCATATTGCATAATTTTAGTATCTTCGTTATTCAATTTAAAATTTTGGATAACAGACATATCTTTTGGATCAAGCACATATTGTTCTATCACAAGATCCAACCAAATTTTGTGATCATCTGTCATTCTAGCAGATGGATAAATAGGCACTTCATCATCTATATGATCAAATGCGTGTTTAGCTACAAATCCTTTCGAATCATAAAGAGAAACTGTTTTATCAACATAAACAATATAATAGTTACCTACTTCTCTAATCTCTGCATTACCTGGAACTTCTCTAGTCCATAATACTTTTCCTTGCGGAGAAATAGCAATTAAACGATTACCTGTTTTCGGTAAATCAGCTCTAAATAGTACAGTGCCATCATCCCATACTGTTGTATATCCAATATCTGTAGTGGCACCTTTTGGAAATTCATAGCGATATAAACGTTTCATTGCTGTATTATAAACATCGGATTTAAAATAATTAAAGGATACAGATTGGTTTTGGACAATGACATAGGTATCTGTTACTTTTTCAACATGTCCAGAAATCAATTTTTTAAATATTTGTTTGCCATTTTTATTATATCCATAGACAATCGTTGTCTCATTTCCTGTCTTAGTAGACTTAGGAACTATATAAAGCAATGTTCCATCTTTCATCAGGTGAACTGGATTATTCCATACTGCATCTGGATGTTGTTGTTCAGGAAGCTCAATCATCCAATTTTGTTTCCCTTTAGCATTGATAGAATACAATAAACGATTAGATTCAAAATAAGCATATGTTGTTCCATTTTTACCATACATGAATGGATACTCTGTTGTTAAATAACCTATTCCTTCTTTAAAAAAAGGGAATATCCATTTTGTCTTTCCTGTGTCTGGATCAACCGCATTAAGTGTGTCGTAATTCCATATTTTTGTGTATGTTTTCTCATCTTGCATATGTAAATAAACTAATTTCTGATCAGTTGCAAGATGAATATCATTTTTTACATCTAAAAATTCGTCCTTTGTACTTTGTGTCCATTGTGGATTAGATAACGTACTCCATTCTTTAGCAGATGCTATTGAACTAAACGATGATAATAATACAGATGTAGCCAATACACAGATTATTCTTTTTTTCATAATAAATATCCAACCTCTCCAGTATGTATTACATTTCAAAAAAAAGGGTTATTCCCCAGTATCTATATCGTCTTATGAAACGTTATAATGAAGTTTTTTATTGGATTTGTAAAAGAGCTATGATTATATCAAGCTGGGATAATAAAAAAACCTGTTAAACACTCTATAAAGTGTATAACAGGTCTTTTTATTATCTTTAATATTTATCCCAACACGGCTCCATTACTCTCAATCACTTTCTGATACCAGAAAAAGCTATCTTTCCGTGAGCGATCCAGTGTACCTTTACCGTCATTATCTTTATCGACATAAATAAATCCGTACCTTTTCTTCATCTCGCCTGTACCTGCACTGACAAGGTCGATACAGCCCCATGGCGTGTAGCCGATCAGGTCAACGCCATCCGCTATCGCTTCTTGCATAGCGATCACATGTTGCTTCAAATACTCAATACGATAATCGTCATGAATACTTCCATCGGCTTCCACTTCATCCACAGCACCCAGACCATTTTCCACAAGCATCAAAGGAATCTGGTAACGATTATAAATATTGTTCAGTGACCAGCGCAATCCTTGTGGATCAATCTGCCATCCCCAATCGCTTGCTTTAAGGTACGGATTTTTGAGTCCCATGGATAGATTACCACCTACTTGTTCTTGGTCAGGATCAGCGCTCACACAAGTCGAAGAATAATAGCTGAATGTATAATAATCGACACAGCCTTCTTTCAAAGTCTGCTCATCTTCTGGCTCCATCACAAGTTCAATTCCTTGATCTGCAAAATAACGCTTAGCAAAGCCCGGATAAGCTCCTCTAACCTGTACATCCGAACATAAGAAGTTCGTTAAATTATCTTTTTGTTGCGCCAAAATTACATCTTCTGGATTCGAAGTTAGCGGATAGGAGCACATATAAGCGATCATACAGCCGATTTTGAAATCGGGATTGATCTGATGCCCTAACTTAACGGCTTTGGCACTAGCTACAAATTGATGATGAAGCGCTTGGTATCGTGCTTGTGGATCATCTTGCGATGTATCGACTAATTCTCCATTGCCTTTGGGAATCATTGCGCCAGCCAGAAACGTTCCAAACGGTAGCGTCAAAATATTAATTTCATTAAAGGTTAACCAGTATTTCACAGTATCTTTGTACCTTGTAAATAGTGTCTCACAATAACGAGTGTAACAATCAATCACCCGACGATCAGACCAACCGTTATATTTCTGCGCTAGAGCAAATGGGGCTTCATAGTGAGATATCGTTACCAAAGGCTGAATATTATTCTTTTTCAACTCAGCAAAGACTTGATCATAGAATTGCAATCCTTCTTCACTCGGTTCAAGATCATCGCCATTCGGGAAAATACGTGACCAGGCGATCGACATTCTAAATACGTTAAAGCCCATTTCACCAAACAGAGCAATATCTTCTTTATACCGATGATAGTAATCAATAGCTTCATGGCTTGGATAGTTGAGTGTCGGGTCTAACGCTGTTGTGATTTTGCGAGACGTAGTATGAGTTCCTGCGGTCAGCATATCAGATGTACTTAACCCTTTGCCCCCTTGATTATAGCCACCTTCTAATTGATTCGCAGCTGTTGCTCCTCCCCATAGAAATCCTTTTGGAAATGTAGGCTGTACTGTGCTCATCATTCATTCCTCCTGTTATATAGTGATCAGTATCGTTCCAAGTGTCTGTTGATCTGTATACTGTCAGACACTTGGAACTTACATATGAGTAGAGATTATTTTGATTCAACAGAAAATGTATACGTATTCAGCAATGACATTCAATCTGTATTAGATCAAGACCGTAATTAGATCTTCTTTGAAATGAATCGCTTGCTTGTCGGTCTGCACAACATCTTGGAAATTAGCTGTATTGGAAATAATCACGGGTGTAGTTACGATATATCCAGCGGCTTTGATCGCTTCGATATCGAATTCCATCAACAACTGTCCTTTGGTGACGATATCGCCTTGTTTCACTTTAGGTGTAAAATGTTTGCCTTTTAACTTCACCGTATCCTGACCCACATGGATCAAAATATCTACGCCATGATCACTGGTAATTCCCAGCGCATGACCGGATGACAGCATCGAAGTCAATACACCATCCACAGGCGAATATACTTTGCCTTCAGACGGTTCAATCGCTATCCCTTTGCCCAGTGCACCTGAGGAGAATGCTTCATCTTCTACAGCACTAAGTGGAAGAATTGTTCCTTGTAATGGACTTGCAATCGTTTCTTGAGCGATTTTGATCGTTGTTTTGGGTGCTTGTGATTCTGTGACTTTAGCTGTTTCTTTGTCGTCTTGGAACATCGCATACATAATAGCAAATCCAAGCACAAAGCTGACTCCAATACCAATCAACATGCCATAGAATCCAGCATCTATACCGCTTGGTCCGATGTAACTTGGAATCCCGAAAATCCCCAATCCACCTACGATATAAGCTTTGGTACCTGCAAAGCCGATAATCCCTCCACCTACCGCAGCCGCTATACAGCTGATAATAAATGGTTTTTTACGAGGAAGTGTGATTCCATAAATCGCTGGCTCGGTTACCCCAAAGATACCTGAGATAAATGCAGGAATCGAAAGCGATTTGAGTTTGACGTTTTTCGTTTTGAGTAAGATTGCTAGCACAACACCTGTCTGTGCAAATGAAGCTCCAAACATCCCTGCTAAAACAGGATCGAATTTCATAACGGTTAAGTTGTTGATCACAATCGGAACCAGACCCCAGTGTAAGCCGAAAATAACAAACACTTGCCAGAACGCACCGATCAACATCCCTTCAATAATCGGGCTTAAGTTATAGACAAATAATGTACCTGCCCCTAACAATTGACCTGCCCATGTAGCGATCGGCCCAATAATAAGTAACGTTAACGGAACAATAACAAGCAATGTACAGAACGGAACCAAGAATGTACGCACAACACTTGGAATAATTTTTTTGAAAAATACTTCTAACTTCGAACCTACATACGTAGCTAAAATAATCGGAATAACACTAGACGAATACGTCATCAGAATCACAGGTATTCCTAAAAATGTAATATGGATCGGTGACTCAAATAATGTACCTGCGAATAAAGTGTACAATGGATCGCCAGCAGTTAATCCACTAAGCGAGGGATAAACCAGTGTTGCTCCAATAGCCATCCCGATAAATATATTGGCATTGAACTTTTTGGCAGCCGTATAACCCAGAAAGATTGGGAAGAAATAAAATAGACAATCGCCTAATGCATTAAGAATTTCGTACGTTCCTGACTCTTTTGTTAACACATGTAATGCAAGCAGTAATGCAGTAAATCCTTTGATCATCCCTGTAGCACACAGCACGCCTAAGATCGGAGTAAATACGCCGGAGATCATATCAATAAAGCGATTAAACAAGCTTACTTTCTCTCCGTTAGATGTATCTTGTACTGTATCTGCTTGAAATCCTCCAATGGTACTCACTTCAGCGTACACATCAGGTACATGATTCCCAATAACCACCTGATACTGTCCACCACTCTGAATAACGGTAACGACGCCATCCATATTTTTAAGTACATCCGTATTGGCTTTGCTTTCGTCTTTTAATTTGAAACGCAAGCGTGTAATACAGTGTGTCAGACTATTCACATTGTCCCGACCACCAATATTGTGGATAATATCTTTGGCTAATTGTTCATATTTCATGGTTATCGCTCCTTTGGCATTGAGGTACGAAAAAAAGACAAAACCCAACTAGATCGCGTAGATGTAGATACGATCTGATTAGGTTTTGCCTGCATGACCAGTAACAATCCTATTTCTATTCTTTTGAGGGTAAGGAGTATCCTGAGCTTGCTGTATCACTTTATAGTAAGCGCTTACTTTAAAGCGATATTGAATGCTCTAGATAGAGATATTATACGCAAAAAGGCAAAACCCAACACATGTCAGACCTAGCTACATGTACTGGGTTTTGCCTTTGCAGTAACAATCCCTAAAGCAAGAATATCATCGTTTGATTCATTTGGCAAGAGAAAAAGTATACGCTTACATTATTTATTTTTTAAGAGTGAATTTTAGTTTTTATTTTTAAAAATGTATAGTGTTTCTTTTCGCTTTCTTTAAAATTCGTTAGTGATATTATGCCAGTTGGTGAGATCGGGTAATTTCTGCTGAGTCCAGTAATGTAAAAGAATTTGAATGATCTCCTGGTGATTGGATGTATGATACGCATAATGTTGAAACGCAGATTTATCTCCTTCAGGCACCAACCGAATCTCAACCACCATCCCTTCCCCTTCATGTTGTTCCGAAGCCGCTTGTATGTAGATACTATGTTCGATAGGCTGACTTGGAGTGAGAATAACATAGTCATAGATACCTGTTTGGAAATCGAGCACGATATCGGAAATGACAGATGCTTCGATCGAGTCATTATCGTAGATCGTGCCGTTGCTGTCGATGGTATAAGTGAGTTGTTGGTAAGACATGGGTTGGAACCTCCTGTAAGTTTTATGTATTGGAATGAGTCTATTATACGCAAAAAATCCGCTAAACACGAAAAGTGTCTAACGGATTTTTATTTTATGGAGCTAGGCGGAATCGAACCGCCGACTGATCGCTGCCAGCGACCTATTTTCCCCCTAAACTATAGCCCCATGTTTAGTTATAACTCAACCTATTTCTCTCATAATCATGTGGAGAGAAAAAATACATAAAGCAACAACTACATTAATTTATCACATCTACCTATACCCCGTCAAGAAAGATCCTTTTACACCTCTTTCTCTCCTTCCTGCAATCTAAATTCACACCTCTACCCCCGCAGTCTGTGACAAGCGGGTGACAGTTGGGCGGAAGCGTTGACTTTGGTTCTGTGTGTATTGGTATAATGAAGTATAGTACTCAGAAAAGAGGCGAAAGCATTGAATTTTAATACCACTTATGCCAAAGCAGGATTGGGATTACTCCTAATGTTGGTTTTTTTGACGGCTTGCGGACAGCCTAAAGAAACGCGTGCCGATATTTTCAATCCCAATGGGATCAAAACGATGCCGATCAATGATTCTTTTGGAACGGTAAGTATTCCGGTTTCTCCGAAGCGTATTGCAGTCACTAGCCAATATGCACTGGATTACCTGAATGCGATTGATGTGAATGTGGCACTGGCTCCTAAGCCGACGGAAAGCAATCCTTTTCCTATCTATATGACAGATGAAGAAAAGAATAATATTTCACTGATCGAAGGCGAAGGTACCGAGATTAATCTATCTGCATTGAAAGGGCAAAAGCCTGATCTAATCTTCACTGATAATAGTGATCGTGCAGTCTATGATGAATTGTCCAAAATCGCACCAACGATCTATATCGCACAAACCAACGACTGGCGCAGTGAACTGTATAACTATGGAACGATTGTAGATAAAGAAACAGCTGTCAAACAATATCTCAATGCTTTCCAACAAGCGACCAATGCAAGTAAATCGAAGCTAACGCCTATTATTGGAACATCTACAGTAGCAGCGGCTTCAATCACCAAAGACGGCATGATGTTATACAACAATGCCAAAAATGGTGTAGGCGAAGTCATGTATCAGGATATGGCGCTTAAAGCTCCACCTATATTGCCAACAGATGCGGTATCGGCTCCGGCAACAGTTGCTCAGTTGCAAAGCACTAATCCAGATTATCTATTTATCTCTACAGGCGTTGCTGGTGATACACCTGACGCTTTGACCAAGCGAATGACAGCCACAGCAGATGGTGCAATATGGAACCAGTTAACAGCAGTACAGAATGGGCATGTTTATATTGTGGATCCTAGCTTTTTCAATAATACTCCTCCTGCTAAGACCTATGTATTAGAAACGATTTTGAAAAAAGTACAGGGTACATCTTAATCTAGTCTTTCTTCTCAATGCTCGATGGATTAAAATCTTTTTGATATAACAAACAACGATGAATCGGTGTCTCCTTTGAACTATCAAGGGAACAGTATATACGATTCATCGTTGTTTATTTTTGTACGAATGGTATGGATCAGACCAGCAAAAAACTTGTATTCACTTTTCAAATCCGATATAATCTTACTTACGGTGATTTGTTCACCACTCCCACATTAACTTCTCAGACAAACATCATGAACATGTGGAAGTTACATATTCGCGGTCATGGCGGAATTGGCAGACGCGCACGGTTCAGGTCCGTGTGGGCTTACCCCCGTGGAGGTTCGAGTCCTCTTGACCGCATACTTATTGTTTACTAAGCTTGTCTCGTCTATTGCGGGATGGGCTTTTTTATATTTCAATCTCTGTGCTATTCAATCTATAGAAGCTATCTGCTCCCATAGGGATACAGGCATAGTTCCTAATGACATCACCTGTTCGATCTCATCGATATGCGCTGTACGACTTGCTCCGATTAACATCGAATCTATTTGTGGATGTTTTATCGTCCACCATAATATTAACTGTACCAGTGTAACCCCTACTTCTTCTGCTATCACACGATATTTATCCACTTTTGTAAAATTCTCTTCTGTAAAATAATGCTTCATTCGTTCTTCGCCTTTGCCCATACGACTTTCAGGAGGAATATCTTGTAGCGATGAATAGCGTCCTGATAATATC
The DNA here is from genome assembly GCF_028594455.2 of Paenibacillus sp. PK4536. Taxonomy (NCBI): domain Bacteria; kingdom Bacillati; phylum Bacillota; class Bacilli; order Caryophanales; family Paenibacillaceae; genus Paenibacillus; species Paenibacillus sp. PK4536. The sequence goes on along the minus strand of NZ_CP126313.1, from coordinate 2,847,340 downwards.
CCTCTTGCCAGTGGACTGTAAATAATCTTCCCGATTCCAACTTGATCCGCATAAGGAAACACGTCTTGCTCTATATCTCGAGTCAGCACATTAAGCTCAGATTGAATAGAAGTAAAAGGTGTCCATTGATGCGTATCACTGAACTTGTAAGCAGCACGTAACTGATCTACAGCAAAGTTAGAACACCCGATTGCTCTGACTTTACCTTGCTGTACTAATTCATGCAATACAAGTAACGTTTCTTCAAGTGGTGTATGAGGGTCAAATTCATGAACTTGATACAGATCAATGTAATCGGTTTGCAGACGTTGTAGAGAACGATCGATCTCTTGCATGATATGGTGACGAGACAACCCTTCGTCCATTTTACCCTGACCCATACGCATACCTACTTTGGTTGCAAGGATCACCTGATCTCGTTTTCCTTTCAGCGCTTGACCGATGATCTGCTCTCCTAATCCATCTCCAATATGATCAATATCTTGCCTTTTGCCATAAAAGTTAGCTGTATCTATAAAATGAATACCTAGCGCTAGGCTTTGATCCAGAATACGTTGTGAAGCAGATGCATCGATCCATCTTCCAAATGCCATCGTTCCTAGACCAACTTTGGATACTTGAATATTGGAATGGCCTAATAGGTGCTTATCCATTTACTCATTCTCCTTTACCATTTGTGCCAGACCACTTCCAAATGACCAATCTTCAAATTCAGTCTCGATTAACATGATAAAAACATCTTCAATCCGAACGCCGACTTGCTCTGCTAGTTGCTTCGCTAATTGCATATACAGCTTTTTCTTTTTGACTACCCCTCGACCAGACTTCAACGTAATCTGGATATACAGTAATCCATCTGAACGATCTCCTTGTAAATAGTGTGGATCATATATAAATTGTTCTGACTGATGATGATGAAATACTTGAAAGCAATCTTTTACCGGTACATCACAGCAATCTACCAGTGCTGATAAAATGACCCCACTGATCTGTTGCAACTGCTCTGCATGGTACTGATTCTCCATATAACTGACTCTTGTAAATGGCATAATTCTGATCCTCCATCTGATCAATAAATTTCTTAAATATCTAAGCGGTTGTGTATGCTCTTATTGTACTTAGAATCATTCTATTTATATAATAGATAATAATCATAAAGATCATTCATTTTATCGATGAAGATAGCAAAAGGAGATGGATCATGGATCTGACAGAATTGATTGCTTTTCAGACAGTCATGCGTGAAGGAACGTTCTCCAAGGCTGCGGAAAAGCTAAATTATGCTCAATCGACAATTACCAACCAGATTAAACGATTAGAAAAAGAGTTAGGAATCACTTTGTTTTATCGCAATTGGGAAGCTACACTCACGCCTGCCGGGCAACGATTTGCAGAACAAGTGGATCAGCTCATCCAGCACTGGCGTTATGTAGGCGATATTGCCAAGCAACTAAACGAAGAAGAAATAGGCACATTACGCATTGGAGTCACAGAAACATGGGCAGACTACCATTTACCTCACATTTTAAATGAATTTCGGCAATATAAACCTAAAATTGCTTGCGAGATTACAGTGGGTCATTCTGCTTTTTTGGAAGAATGTTTGCAACAGGAAAAAATCACTATTGCGTTATGTGCTGATTCTGAATATTCTCATCTTTTCTCATTCGAACCTTTAGCGCAAGAATCGATCTCTGTTGTTATACCAGCAGGTCATTCATTAGCTACCGCTCAAACGGTAACGATAGACGAGTTATTATCGCATTTATTGATTATTGGACAATCGTCTTGCAAGTATCGATTACAGGTAGAAAAAGCGTTCCGCACATATGAGAAAGAACCCTTATTTTATACGCTAAATCAACTTTCATTGATCCCTTTATATGCTGAACAGTTAAATGGAATTGGGATCGTTCCTTCTTCCTTGCACATAGACTCTGGATATACTCGCTTGCCTTTTCCAGTGTTAGATAACCCTTTAAATATCGGCATCCTGCAACTTTGTTCTATGAAATACAGTAGTGGAATACAGCAACTGTTTATCGAACAAGTGCGGAATTATTTTCACAATCGTTAGTAGGATGAGAGTTTAATCTGCTATTTAGTAGATAGGAATAATTCATTATTTTATAGAAATGTATACCAAAAAGAGCATCTCTACATGTGACTGTAAAGATGCTCTTTTTTGCCTATCAAGTATCCTCTAACGTTATTACGATCTCTAATCTTATTTAACTCTGATTAGGTATTCGTATTTTCGCTCTCTTCTTTGGATAATAGACCTTTGAGCTCTTTCATAAACATATTAATATCTTTAAATTGACGATAGACTGAAGCAAAACGCACATAGGCTACTTCATCGACAGGGTACAACTGTTCCATCACTAACTCGCCTACAGCACGACTTTCCACTTCTGCCATCGCTGTAGTATGTAGACTTTTTTCCACTTCAGAGACGATCATATCCAATTGATCTACAGATACAGGGCGTTTCTCACAAGCACGAATTAGACCACGAAGAATCTTATCACGGCTAAATTCTTCACGACTACCATCTTTCTTAATCACAATCAGTGGAGTTTCTTCTACCATTTCGAACGTCGTAAAACGGCGATTGCAACTTTCACATTCACGTCGACGACGAATCGACTTATTATCATTGGCTGGACGGGAATCCAGCACCTTGGTTCCATTGTGACTGCAATATGGACATTTCATTGCTCACGTCACTTCCTTTCTCGCCAACCGTTCATTCGGACATCATTTCAGTCAAGTTCACGCATATATAGTTCATCTATTATCAAATATATGTGTTCCAGAATCCAACATAGTGTTTGTTCGATCTAAAAGGCATCGTATAATTCAGTATACTGCTTATAATAATATAATACACGTTGAACATAATGTCTTGTTTCGCCAAAAGGAATATCTTTGGCATCTTCTAGTGTGCCATCCCATTTACCGGAACTGAGCCATGATTTCACATTGCCAGGCCCTGCATTGTACGCCGCAATCACAGCCACCTTATTGCCATCAAACTGACGATTGAGCTGTCTAAGATACCATGTACCAATCTGGATATTAGGATCGATCTCATGCTTCACTGTTTCCAGTGACATATTATCTAAGTGTGCTTGCTCCATGATCCATTGCGCTGTATTAGGCATCAATTGCATCACACCCAAGGCACCCTTTTTGGATTCCATACTTGGTTTAAAATTCGTTTCTACTCGAATAATCGCAGCGACTAAAAAAGGATCGACTTCATACGCAGCAGCATGCGCACGAATCTCTTCTTTGTATTCGATTGGATAAATCCAACCTAACCAGCGACTATTGAAAAAAACAACGATCACAACAAGGATAAACAGTGGTAAAAGTATTCTTTTACGAACCAATTTCTTCATGAAAGACCTTTACTCTGCCAGAACTCTTCCAATTGAGCATACGTATCCTCAAGGGTACCGCTGTTATCAATTACAATGTCAGCTATTTTTTTCTTTTGCTCAATATCCATTTGCGCATTTATTCGTTTCCATGCTTGTTCTTCGGTTAATCCATCGCGCGCTATTAAGCGCTCCAATTGAACTGATTGAGGCACATACACTACCATAATCTGGTCAAACGTATAGACACCTTTGGCTTCTAGCAATAATGGAATATCTGCAACCACTAACGTATCTGGATATTGTTGTTCTAGCTCTAAAGTACGTGTCTGAATCAATTCACGAATCGCAGGATGAGTAATCTCTTCAAGCGATTTGCGTTCTTCAGGATGGGTGAAAATATGTTCACCTAACTTTTTACGATTTAGTGTTCCATCTGCTTGTAACATGTCTGCGCCAAAACGTTGTACCACCTGTGCAAGCACAGGATGGTCAGGCATCATCACTTCACGCGCAATCAGATCAGCATCGATCAACTTGGCTCCTTTAGAGGATAACCACGCAGACACCGAGCTTTTACCTGTTGCGATTCCTCCGGTTAAACCGATATTCATGATGTCACCTCAATGTTTCTGACGAGTAGGTAGCGGCTGACACACAGGGCAAAAATGTGTTCCTCTTCCGCCAACAACCGTCTTCTCGACAAGTGTTCCGCATTCATAACAAGGTTCTGCTTTGCGACCATAAATACGTAGACTGTGCTGGAACATCCCCATTTCGCCCTGTCCATTGACATACGACTTAATCGAAGAACCACCTGCTTCTACAGCATCCGCAAGTGTTGATACAATGGCTTCGTGTAGACGGGTTAATTGTTCTGCTGTTAACGTATTAGCGATCTGCTCTGGATGAATTCCTGAACGAAATAAAGCTTCATCCACATAAATATTTCCGATCCCTACCACATACTTCTGATTGAGCAACACAGGCTTAATCATCGTACGACGCTTGCTCATTAGATTGATAAACTGCTCTGCTGTAAATTCAGGCGCAAGCGGTTCAAGCCCCAAGTGCATCAGTGGCTTAGACTGCAAATCTTCATCTTTTTTAAATAAATGCATGGTACCAAATTGACGTACATCTTTATAACGAAGCTCTGTACCATCGGTAAAATGGAAAATAACATGAGTATGCTTCTCGACAGGTTCATCTTTTGTATAGACTCCATAGCGTCCTTCCATCCGTAGATGAGAAACCAACACCAAATGATCCATCACGATTCGCAAAAATTTGCCACGACGCTCCACTTTCTCAATCGTATGCCCTTGAAGCTCAATCTCAAACTGCTTATGATCATCCGGTAATTGAACAATACGTGGCAAAGACACTGTAACATGATCAATCGTTTTGCCGGCAACCAAGGTGTTTAACGTCCGTCTAACTGTTTCTACTTCCGGCAATTCCGGCATAACCTTTCACCTTACCTTTTACAATAATATTCTTAAATAAGTCATTATAAAAATTTTAATAAGTCAAATGCATATTTTATATAATCAATCTTTAACAGCGATCGTAAGGATCATCTCTTTGGCGGAACGAATCACTATTCCACCTCCAAGCATCCCTACGTTCCCTACCCTCTAATTATAGACTATTTACTTCGCTTCATACCAGTTCGCACCATAGCTCACTTCAGCTTTAAGTGGCACAGATAACGACAATGCTTTTTCCATCACTTCTGGTACTAATTTCTTCATTTGTTCCATTTCATCCGCAGGCACTTCGAATACCAATTCATCATGTACTTGCAGTAACATACGACTGTTCAGCTTATGATCTTTAAGTGCTTGATCCATATGCACCATAGCTAGCTTAATAATATCTGCGGCTGTACCCTGAATAGGTGTATTCATCGCTGTACGGTTCGCAAACGAACGCAGATTGAAGTTAGATGAATTGATATCCGGTAGATAACGGCGACGCTCTAGCATCGTTTTCACAAAGCCATCTTTTTTCGCTTCGATTACGATATCGTCCATATAACGGCTAACGCCTTTGAAGACTTCAAGATATTGGCTGATAAAGTCGCCTGCTTCTTTGCGTGTAATCCCTAGATTCTGAGATAATCCATAATCACTAATACCATAGACAATTCCAAAGTTAACCGCTTTGGCAGAACGACGCATATTACCATCGACTTGCTCTTTGGTCACGCCGAATACGTCCATAGCTGTTTTGGTATGAATATCCATATCATGTAAAAAGGCATCTTTTAGACCTGGATCATCTGCCATATGCGCAAGTACCCGTAATTCGATCTGGGAGTAATCGGATGATAGAATGCTCCAACCACTTTCAGAAGGGACAAATACTTTACGTAATTTACGTCCTTCTTCTAGGCGGATCGGAATATTTTGCAGATTCGGGAACTGACTGGATAAGCGACCTGTCGCTGTAATCGTCTGACGGAAAAAGGTATGCACTTTACCTGACTTCGGATGAACCTCTTTCAACAATCCTTCTACATACGTCGATTGCAATTTAGCAAGTTGGCGATAAACCAGAATTAACTGCACAATATCGTGATAAGGTGCTAGTTTTTCAAGTACATCTGCACTGGTAGAATATCCAGTTTTGGTTTTCTTCTCTACAGGTAATCCTAGACGATCGAATAGAATTTCACCTAATTGCTTCGGTGAATTCAAGTTAAATTCAACACCAGCCATTCCATGAATTTCAGTCACTAAGACATTGATTTTCTGTTCAAATTCTTTGCCTAGTTCACGTAGTTCATCGGTATTGATAGCAACCCCTTGCTTCTCCATATCGGCTAAGATGCGAGATAACGGCATTTCTAGATCATCAAATAAACTGGTCATTTCATTTTGCTCCAACTGTTCACGTTGAAGTGGAACCAGCTCACGAATAGCTGCTGTTTTGCGTGCCAGATGATGACTCAATATTTCTTCTTCAGGCACTTTATATTTAGCCCCTTTACCAAAGACTGTCTCGTCTTCTGGCATATGAGGTAGACCGTATTTTGCTCCAAGCGCATTCAAGCTTTGCCCGGACTCTGTTGGATCAAGTAAGTAGGCTGCAATCTGCACATCAAAAGAAGCTCCTGCAAATGGAATATCGATCCAGTGTAACACCAGGTCTGCACGATGCAAATCATGTCCATGCTTCGGAATCGATCCATCAGCTAACCATGCACGTACACCTGCTGCGCCCTCGCTTAACAATGTCTCAGGCGTCATAAAGTAATACTGATCCGGTGCAGATAATACAATACCCACCAGTTCCGCATGATGTGGATTATCTCCATGACTTTCAATATGCAATACTTCGACTGTATTCAGTACTTTTTCCAGTTCTGGAAGTTGCTCTTCACCTACAATCGTGACTTCAAGTTCAGAAGCTTCTACTTGCGCAGGATCATGCAGATCTTCACCATCAAGCTCTGACAAATTCAAGCGTTGAATAATCGAGTTAAATTCTAATTTGCGCAAAGCAACAATAGAAGTCACCGGATTAAATCCATCATATTTCATACTTTCCCATGTCGCATCAAAAGGAACATTACGGAAAATAGTCGCTAGTTCTTTACTCATACGAGCATCATCAGCATGAGCTTCTACTTTTTCTTTCATTTTACCTTTGAGTTGATCGGTGTTCGCTAATACTTCTTCTACACTGCCAAATTGATGCAATAATTTGAGCGCTGTTTTTTCACCGACACCTGGAATACCCGGAATATTATCTGACGTATCCCCCATTAATCCTTTAAGATCAATAATTTGAGCTGGAGTTAAGCCGTAACGTTCTTCAATCTCTGCGGGTCCGTAAGGTTCAATATCACTTACACCTTTGCGAGTAAGCGCAATTTTGACATGATCTGAAGCCAGTTGCAACATATCTTTGTCACCGCTGACAATCAATACATTGCGTCCTTTTTCCTCAGCTGTCCGTGATAATGTACCGATAATATCATCCGCTTCATACGTATCTAATTCATAATACGTAATTCCCAACCCTGTTAATAACTCTTTCAGTAATGGAAATTGTTCCGATAATTCTGGCGGTGTTTTTTGACGTCCACCTTTGTAATCTCCATATGTGGTATGACGGAAAGTAATTTTACCTGCGTCAAAAGCAACCATCACATGCGTTGGTTTCTCTTCTTCTAGCAATCGAATTAACATATTAGTGAATCCATAGACTGCATTAGTATGCTGTCCGCTTTTGGTTGTCATCGGTTGTTGCATTGCAAAAAAAGCACGATAAATAATACTGTTACCATCTATTAAAAGAAACTTTTCCATAGAACCTCCTGTAGTTAGAACATCTCTATATTGAACCATCTTCTGGTTTACGATTGTGATTAATATTCGCTCTTTCTATGATACCACAAGCCCTTCTAATCAAAAAATAAAAGCACCGGATTTGTGTCCGATGCTTGGGGGTTAGAGCTATGATATGACGTATTGTGTTGATTAACGGTTAAGATCGGGGCGCACACCTGTAACCAGATAGACAACACTTTCACCAATATTGGTCGCATGATCTCCGATACGTTCAATATAACGTCCAGTTAGATTAAGCAACATAACTTGCGGGCCATCAACGGCATGATCGATCATATAGTTATGCAGTTCACGAATCATTCCGCTATACATATGATCTACTTGATCATCATCTACGCCTACTTTATACGCCAAATCAGTATTTTCATCCAAATACGATTGGATTGATTCTTTGGTCATTTGTCCTACGATATCAGCCATACGAGGAATATCGACTAATGGCTGGATTAAAGTAGAATCTTGAAGACGCAATGTTACTTTAGCGATATCAAGCGCTAGATCACCCATACGCTCTAGATCACTAGAGATTTTGAAAGCTACGATAATACGGCGTAAATCTTTGGCTACTGGCTGTTGGGTAACGATCAGACGTGAACCAATTTCCATGACTTTTTCTTCTAATTCATTAAGCGTGTGATCATTACCAATGATTTTTTTAGCTTGTTCGATATTGAGTTGTTGCAATGATAGTACTGCTTCTTCTAAAGCATGAACTACATGATCTCCCATAGCAGTGAGCAAGCGACGTAGCTCTCCTAAACTTTGGTCGAATTCTTTCCGGTTGGGCATGAACAAGTCCTCCTTGGTGTAGGTATTAGCCGAATCTTCCCGAAATATAATCTTCTGTTCGAGAATCTGTGGGGTTGGAGAACATCTCCGGTGTATCTGACGATTCTACAACTTCGCCATTTAAGAAAAAAGCAGTTTGATCTGAAATACGCGCAGCTTGATGCATATTGTGTGTTACCATCACAATCGTATAATCTTTTTTAAGCTCACGCGTTAATTCTTCAATCTTCAAGGTAGAGATTGGATCAAGTGCTGAAGTTGCTTCATCCATTAAAAGGATATCGGGTTGACCTGCTAACGCACGAGCGATGCACAGACGTTGCTGTTGTCCACCGGATAAGCTAAGGGCAGACCGTTTAAGATAATCTTTCACTTCTTCCCATAGAGCCGACTGACGTAGGCTTGTTTCTACAATTTCATCCAATTCTTTTTTGGATTTTACACCATGCAGACGTGGCCCATAAGCTACATTCTCGTAGATGGACTTGGGAAAAGGGTTGGGTTGTTGAAATACCATACCAACCTGCTGACGTAGATTTTCGACTTCTACATTTTCACCATAAATATTAGAACCACTGATCTCTACTACACCTTCAATACGTGTGCCTGGAATCATATCGTTCATACGGTTCAATGTACGAAGCAAAGTGGATTTACCGCAACCCGAAGGGCCAATAAAAGCAGTAATCGCTTTTTCTTTAATGTTTAAATTAATATGTTTAAGAGCCTGATGTTTCTCATAGTACAGGTTCAATTGTTCTACACGTATAATAGCTGACACAAGGTACACTCCCCTGATTTTCAATTCTTTTTTTTGATAACGAATGTTTTTTACATCTATTCATCATAAATCATATTTGTAAATCCCATCAGTTCGAATTGTAAACGGAATGTAAAAAATGTAAAGCTCATGATTTAACGCTGTAAAGCTTGTGCCACGATACTTGTCAGATGATCCGCTTCGTCCGCCGATTGGATCAATTGCTCTGCACTTTTAGAAGCTTCTTCTGCTTCCAACGCCATTTTGCCAAATAATTGATTGGCTTGCTTAATATACACCATACTTTGATCCATAACGGTCTCTGTTGTGTGTGTAGAAGAAGCTGATTGTTGAATCATCTCACTTAATCCGGTCAATAGCCGATTCACATCTGTAGAGAGGGCTGTAATATGAGAAGATAATTTACGCATTTCTTCGGCGACCACAGCGAATCCTTTGCCTGCTGTTGCAGCTCTAGCCGCTTCAATCGAAGCATTAAGTGCCAGCATATTACTTTGACCTGCAAGATCGGTTACAGCATGTACCACTTTACTTGCTTGCCCTGTGTAATGCAGCATATCTTCGGCTAATGTACGTTGACGTACGACCAATTGTTGTACTTCTTCAAATTGCTGATTGGCTTTATTGAGATCTTGTTGACCGGATACTGTCTGTTGCTTCATCAAATGCAGTTCACGATGACTTTCTTGAGCAGCTTGTTGAACTACTTTCACCGCATCACCAATCTGTTCTACAAATTGATGAGTCTCTTGCAAAGAAGAAATTCGTCTTTGTTCTGTCGACAACTGTAAATAGTTAGATAATTCCATAATATCGCGGATCGTGATAATTCCAGCTAGCAGACCTTGATGTGTTAATACGACACATTCATAAAAAGAGTCTCCTTCACGAGCAAGAGCAGCATCCACAACGATAGAAGCTTCTGTATCGATATCCATTGCCAAAATATGAGGCTGACTGAACATGACTGTAGATCGAGTATCATATAGTTCACTTGCAAATCGACTTGCCATATGACGATAAAACTGTTCACGCATAATTAATCCTTCAGGACGCTGTTGTTCATCGCACAAAACAATACATGGCAGATGGGTCTGACGCTTAAAGCGAATATATGTTTCTCGACAGGTTTCTTCCACCGTAATAGCAGGTACAGTGATCAAATAACGTCGTAGACTTAATTCATCTGATAATATAGCTACACTTTCTGGTTGTGTTTCTTGGGTAATTTCAATTTCTACTTGTTCTACTGGTATGGGATGAGTTGCTATATCAATAGGTTGTGTGGTTTGCGATTCACGTATCATTGTCTCTAACATTGATTATCGTCTCTCCTAACGAAGTAAACTAGTCTTTTAGACTCATAACCTAAGACTAAAGGATCAATGTAAACATCAATGTGTTAAAATTCGCTTATTATGTAAAAAACGCTCGACATCCCATTTTAAATGGAATGTTGAGCGCTTGTTCTTTTGCGTACGACTAATTTATAACCAACTCCACGAATTGAATCGATATGTACCGATTCAGGATCGAGTTCTAACTTTTTGCGTAAAGAGCTGACATGTACATCGACGGTACGTTGACCACCGATATAATCAAATCCCCATACGGCATTCATTAGATCATCCCGTGTCATGACTACACCTGGCTTACGTGCCAGATACAGCAAGACTTCAAATTCTTTAGGACGCAGTGTAATATGTTGTGTACCCAATGTAACTTCGTATTTATCCGGGTAAATCGTTAAATCTCCCAGTTCTATGCGACTCTCATGGGATAACTCTTCTTCTGGTTGATCTTCTCTACCGGTTGCACGGCGTAATACCGCAGCGACACGTGCTAATAGTTCAGAAACACCGAATGGCTTCGTAATATAGTCATCGGCTCCAGCTTTGAGTCCTTCCACTACTTCTTCTTCTGCATTTTTGGCTGTCAAAATCACCACAGGTGTACGAATCCCTGAACTGCGTAATTTACGCAAAATGTCTAGTCCCGCCATACCTGGCAACATCAGATCAAGCAAAATCAATTCAAACGGTTCACTCTGCGCACGATCCAATCCTGCACTTCCGTGATCTTCTACAGTGACTTCATATCCTTCTTGTGTCAAATTGTAAGACAACAATCGAGATAACGTTGATTCATCTTCTATGACCAGTAATCGTTTAGCCATGATAACCTCCCACAAGGGTTCGCATTTCATACATCAATGTCAGCATATCACTCTTGTGTTAACCCTGTGTAAAATGATGTAATAAAATATTAAATATCTGGTTCATCCTCTTGTAACAACGGCAAATTGACTGTAAATGTTGTTCCAATATTAACTTCGCTTTCCACAGTTACAGTGCCGTGGTGTAAATCGACAAGATGTTTAACAATCGATAATCCAAGACCTGTACCCCCTGAAATACGTGAACGTGCTTTGTCTACACGATAAAAACGTTCGAAAATACGTGGTAAGTCTTTTTTCGGAATACCCATACCTGTATCTCTAACATGGAAAAGAATACGTTCCTCGCCATTCTCAGATACTTTCTCTTCGACTGTTAATCTTACTTTACCACCGTCTTGTGTATAGTTTACCGCATTTGAGATCAAATTGACAAAAATCTGTCGTAATCGATCTTCATCGGCTTCCATAAACATTTCTTCCGGTACATTCATTTCCATCGTAATATTCTTTTTGGCAGCAGAAGAATTTAACATCTCCCGAATGGTATCAAAGAAAGGTTGTAAATGAATCGGTGAGAAATTGAGTGGCGAACGCTTCGATTCAATTTTGGATAATTCCAGAATATCACCGATCAGACGGTTTAATCGTTCACTTTCATCATAGATAATTTGTAAAAAGGCTCGCGAAGTTTGTTCATCTTGCACGCCACCGCCTAGCAATGTTTCGGCAAATCCTTTGACAGCAGCAATAGGCGTTTTCAATTCATGTGATACATTAGCTACAAATTCGCTTCGCATTCTTTCTAAGCGACGAATATTGGAGATATCTTGAATCAAGAACAACATGCCCCGGTACGTATCATCATCTTCGAACATAGGTACACCATCGATCTGAATCAAGCGCGGTTCTGGATCATACAAGGTCTGTTCATCATGAATACGCTCTTTACGACGCAATCCTTCTCCAAGTAGCTTGGTCAGTTCATAATGACGTTTCAATTCGTGATACGACTTGCCTGTTAGACGCTTAGAAGTGACTCCAAGTACTTCTTCTGCAAATCGATTCACCAGTGCAACATTTCCTAATGAATTGACCATCAACATTCCACCGGTCATATTCGCCAGTACACTTTGTAACAAATCTTCGTTATCCCGAATAATTTTGAGTTGTTTTTCTAGGCTATCTGCCATATTGTCTATCGCTTTACCCAGTTCACCAATCTCATCACGACGTTCCAATTTCACTCGTGCTCCATAGTCTAAGCGAGAGATCCGATTAGCGACCACTGTAATATGTTCAAGTGGCTTGGTTAGACCGGATGCTACTCGATAACTCACAACAGCCGCCACTAGAAATAAGACGAGCAAGCTAATCCCCATCACTGTCCACGCATTGCGTACACCGATCTCTACGGCTTCAAGGCTCATGGATAACCGAATATACCCGTTGAACACATTACCTGCTTGTACAGGCGCTGCAACGTACAGCATATTCTTGTCCAGTGTAGCGCTATAGCGAATCGCACTTCCTACACCTGTCGTTGAAGCAGCACGAATTTCTTCACGATCCATATGATTGTTCATCGCATGTGGATCACTTTCAGAATCCCCGATTACAGTGCCGTCTTTCTCAATAAAAGTCACTCGTGAATCAGTTAAGTTCCCGATCTCATGTGCTTCTTGAGAATAATATTTGAAAATATCTTCAGAAGGCTTACCGCTTGTACCTGTTGATCTAAAATCAAACGTTGTTTCTAACAAACGAATTTCACGAACCATGTTGTCTTCGAGTGTTTGAATATGTGAGCTTTTGAATATTTGACCCATTGTCAGTGCCGCTGCTAGACCAAGTACACCGAGCAGGATCATCAGAATCAATGTCAAACGAATGCGGAAAGGCTTCATGCATCTCTTCCTTTACGATAATTTGAAATACGCATAAAAATAGAATACTGGAGCGTTGCCATCGGCTGTTGAAGCATAATCCCTAGTACTACGGGTACAGCTGTCTGCGGGCTAAAATAAGCCATCGCAATCACCATCCCGACCGAAATATTACGCATCCCTGAAGCATAGGCTAATGTCACAGGTAACGACTGCCCTTCCCCTTTGCGACGAAGAATCGCCGACGCGACATACCCCAGTCCATAACATAAAGCGACCAGTATCATCACAGAAGGCACGACTAATAGTAGATCACGACGCAATGATTGGAGTTGCGGAGCAATCGCCGCTGCATTTAACAATACGACTCCTGCAAAACACAATTTGGCTAACGGTTGCGTAATTGGAGCTGACCAATCACGGAACTTCCCACCTGATAACTCATAGACCATCATACCTGCAAATGTAGGTAATACAATCAGTAATAATAAATCTTTGAACATATGTAAAGTATCGAACTGTATATCTGCACCGAAAAACACTTCGATTAGCACAGGCACGACAAAAGGGCTAAGTGCCGAATCCACGATCACTAACGTTAATGCTAATGCCACATTACCGAAAGACATCCCGACCCATAAGACAGAAGATACGCCTAAAGGGATAGCCGCAAACAATACCAAGCCTACCGTATAAGGAGAAGCACTACCGAATAATAAAAGTCCTAATCCGTAAGCGATTAAAGGTGCGGCAATATGGGCTAACAATAAAGTGACGATAATAGGTGCAGGCTTGGTCAATACGCCTTTTAAATGTTTTCGTCCACAACCAAGTCCCATCACAAAAGTAACATAAGCAAATAACCCTGGAATCCAACCGACAAAAGGTAACAATGGCTTCGATATAAAGAATCCCAAAACCAGTGTACACGGAATAATCAAAAACATATACTTTTCAAAAAAACGAGTAAATGTGGCTGCATGTTCTCTCATGACGTAATCTTCATCTCCAAAAGTTAACATATTTCAATGTATCGATCACTTATAGTGACAAGTATTATCATACCAGAGGTTGCAGAATAAGTCCCTTTCCTACATCCTATGATATTTGTGTTGTATACAAAAAAAGACGATAGCACAGGTCAATAACTCCCTGATCTACCGTCTTTCCATATTTTTGTGATTTTAATATGATGTTATTGTCAAATCTATGCTAGATAACGTCTGTATTATCCGTTAATGATCTCGCCACCGTTAACATGAATAATCTGACCGCTTACGTAAGAAGAATCTGTACTTGCTAGATATACATAAGCTGGAGCAACTTCTTCCGGTTGTCCCGGACGCTTCATCGGTTGGCTTGCTCCGAATTTGCTTACTTTTTCTTCGTCAAATGAAGCAGGAATCAATGGCGTCCAGATCGGACCTGGAGCAACAGCATTGACACGAATTCCTTTTTCTACAATATTCATAGATAGAGCACGTGTAAAGGCTGTGATTGCACCTTTGGTAGAAGAGTAATCCAACAATACAGGCTCACCACGATAAGCGGTAACTGATGTCGTATTGATGATAGCAGAACCTTCTTTAAGATGCGGTACAGCTGCTTTGGTAATAAAGAACATACCGAAAATATTCGTACGGAAAGTACGTTCTAACTGTTCAGCAGTGATATCTACGATACTTTGTTGAACATGTTGTTCTGCTGCATTATTGACAACAATATCTAATTTACCTAATTCAGATACGGTTTTTTCTACAGCTTGCTTCGCAAATGATTCGTCGCCTACATCACCTGGAAGTAGAATACATTTACGTCCTTCTTGCTCGACAAACTTTTTGGTTTCTTCTGCATCACCATGTTCATCTTTGTAGACAATCGCTACATCTGCACCTTCTTTAGCGTACAAAATAGCTACAGCACGGCCGATACCACTATCCCCACCTGTAATGATTGCTACTTTATCTTTCAGCTTACCTGCTGCCTGATACGCAGGCGCTTTAAATTCTGGACGTGGAGTCATTTCCGATTCGATTCCTGGTTGTTTTTCCTGATGTTGTGGAGGTAATGTTTGTTCTTCGCTAGACATAATTAATTCTCCTCTCGAATATAAAAAATGGATGATTCACACATGCATAAGATGATTCCATTTGTTGCTTCCGTCCATTATTTACCACTGTCTATACATGTTTAAACATCTATTTCATTATAAATTAATGTATTGAAATACACATTTTAGGGTAAATATCCTGATTTCAATAACCGAAACATTCAGCAAGCAAATCAACAAAAAACCGCTACTTCAAAAGTAACGGTTGGTCGCCTATATCCAGTTATGTGTACGTTCTTATCCATCTGTTCAGATGGTCTACTATGTGTGGGTAAATGTGTCTACGCTACAATATTAAATAATGTCGCGGAATACCATAAAGAAACTAATAACAACCAGACATACAGCCAGTATCATGCTTAGTGACCGAATTTTGCCGATGTGGGGTGTAATATTTTTGTTCTCATTGATATCGGCGAGTGCTAATCGTAAAGGCTTACCCATAATTCCACCAATCGCAGCGATTGCCAAAAATAATACAAATACAACAACCATCCAAGCGATTGAATACTTGCCTTTGGTCATTAAGTAACCACCTGTTAATAATTGCACAATCAATCCAAATTGGGCGATACGATTCAATGTACGAATCATAGCAATACTGCCTGATTGGGCTTCTGCTGAACTGTTAGCTATTTTACTTGTCACAACAGGTAAAAACAAATAAAAGCCCATCGACAATGCTCCTAAGATGTGTATAAACACTAATACTTCTGCCATCCTTTAACCTCCATTCTTTTTATCTATAGCCACTCTAGCGATCAATCGGCTATACTCTATTATTTTAACGGATAAAGTTATGAAAATACATATTTTCGTCTTGATTTTATAAGGTTGTGTGTCTAATTTTTGTCATATTAGTAAAAATTGTTTGTACTTAAATTTAAATCAAAACATAACAAAAAAGGCTCCCACAGAATGTGGAAACCTTTTTGTTTAGACATTATACGTTAACGATTTTAAGCACGTTACGGACAGAATCAGCAGATTTCTCAAGAGCAGCTTTTTCCTCGGAGGTCAATTCCAATTCAAAGATTTTCTCGATTCCACCGCCCCCTAGAATAGCAGGTACGCCCATAAAGAGATCGTTATAACCATATTCGCCTTCTAAATAAGCAATAATCGGTAAAATACGCTTTTTGTCTTTTAGAACCGCTTCTGTCATTTGTACAAGTGATGCTGCCGGGGCATAGTAAGCACTACCATTACCAAGCAGATTCACAATTTCGCCTCCGCCTACACGGGTGCGTTGTACAATTTCTTGAATACGTTCTTTGGAGATCAATGTATCGATAGGAATACCGCCTACACTAGAATAGCGTACTAACGGCACCATATCGTCACCATGACCACCCAACACAAATCCACGTACATCTTCTACCGATACATTTAGTTCTTCTGCAATAAAGGTACAATAGCGAGCTGTATCCAGTACACCGGATTGTCCGATCACACGATTTTTGGGAAAGCCCAAAGATTGATACGCGACATAAGTCATTGCATCTACAGGATTGCTCAAAATAATCACAATCGCTTCAGGTGAATATTGCTTGACTTGTTCGCATACCGATTTGACGATTCCTGCATTCGTATTCACGAGATCATCGCGGCTCATGCCCGGCTTACGAGCAATACCTGCTGTGATAATCACCACATCCGAAGATGCTGTGTCCTCATAATCAGATGTCCCTTTAATCTGGCTATCAAAGCCCTGTACAGGGCTTGCTTCCATCATATCGAGCGCTTTACCTTTAGTTGGGTTCTCCAACTGTGGAATATCAACCAGTACTACGTCACCAAGTTCCTTTTGAGCAAGCATCAAAGCTGTAGTTGCACCGGTAAAACCGGCACCGACCACTGTGATTTTTTTGCGCTTAATGACGGTCATAGGTTATCCTCCTACATGTTTTCGATGATTTTGTCAGCGAACTCAGAACATTTCACTTCTGTTGCGCCATCCATTAGACGAGCAAAGTCATATGTTACTGTTTTGTTGTTGATTGATTTTTCTAGACCTTTATAGATCAATGCAGAAGCATCATGCCATCCCAAGTGATCCAATAACATAACACCAGACAAGATTACAGAACCTGGGTTTACTAGATCTTTGTCAGCATATTTAGGAGCTGTACCATGAGTCGCTTCGAAAATAGCATGTCCTGTTACATAGTTAATGTTTGCGCCCGGTGCAATACCGATTCCGCCTACTTGTGCAGCAAGAGCATCAGACAAGTAGTCACCGTTCAAGTTCAATGTAGCAATCACATCAAATTCATTTGGACGTGTTAATACTTGTTGCAATGCGATATCAGCAATAGCATCTTTTACGATGATTTTGCCAGCATCTTCAGCTGCTTTTTGAGCTGCATTTGCTTCATCTGCACCTTTTTCTTCTTTGATCTTGTCATATTGTGCCCAAGTGAACACTTTATCACCGAATTCTGCTTCAGCCACTTCATAACCCCAGTTTTTGAAAGCTCCTTCAGTAAATTTCATGATATTTCCTTTGTGTACCAAAGTAACTGTTTTGCGCTCGTGATCAATAGCGTATTGAACAGCAGCACGAACCAGACGTTTGGAACCTTCTTCAGATACAGGCTTGATACCGATACCGGATGTTTCTGGGAAACGGATTTTGTTAACGCCCATTTCGTCTTTCAAGAATGCCAATACTTTTTTCACTTCTTCTGTACCTTCTTGGTACTCGATACCTGCATAGATATCTTCTGTATTCTCACGGAAAATAACCATATCTACCAATTCAGGACGTTTTACAGGAGAAGGTACGCCGTCAAAGTAACGAACAGGACGAAGACATACATACAGATCCAATTCTTGACGAAGAGCTACGTTCAATGAACGAATACCACCACCGATAGGTGTAGTCAAAGGTCCTTTGATCGCTACAATATATTCGCGAATTGCAGTCAGCGTATCAGCTGGCAACCACTCGTCGTATGTATTGAACGCTTTTTCACCGGCAAATACTTCGTACCATGCGATTTTTTTGGAACCACCGTAAGCTTTTTCTACCGCTGCATCCAATACACGTACAGATGCTTTCCAGATATCGCGTCCTGTACCATCACCTTCAATAAAAGGGACGATCGGGTTGTTAGGTACATTAAGAACTCCATCATTGATTGTAATTTTCTCACCAGTAGTAGGTAATTCGTATTTTTCAAACTTCGGCATAATTATGTTCCTCCTTAAGGGATATGGCTGTCGCATCGTAAGAGAAGGCGTTTACACACATCAAAAGGAAACCTTTGAATACCCTATACACTTGGGTATAAATTACTCGCCGGCTCCTCTTCAGGTATATGCATGGTACAAATCATTTGTATATGCTTACCTTCACAGACATGCACAGTTCTGTCTTTATTTTACCAGACGTTGGGTCATATGAGAAATATCTACTTGCATATGAAATGAAATACTGATTTTAGCGCTGTTCGATCGGAATATATTTTTGATCAACAGGTCCTACATATTCTGCACGAGGACGGATAATACGATTGTTTTCGTATTGCTCCAAAATATGTGCAGACCATCCAGATACACGGCTGATTGCAAAAATAGGTGTAAACAAATTGCGCGGAATACCTAGCATGGTATAAACAGAAGCTGAATAGAAATCAACATTCGGTTTGAGTCCTTTGCTACCCGTTACAATTTCTTCGATCCGAATACACATTTCGTATAGACTTAGATCGTTGTTCATTTCACCTAGCTCTTTGGACATTTTTTGTAAATGCTTGGCACGTGGATCACCATTTTTGTATACACGGTGACCGAAGCCCATGATTTTTACTTTGTTGTCTAGTTGTTCTTGGATATAACCTTCTAGACGATCCATCGAACCGATCTCTTCAAGCATTTTCATAACCGCTTCATTTGCTCCACCATGTAGTGGGCCTTTAAGCGCGCCAATTGCTGAAGTAATACCGGAATGAATATCAGACAAAGTCGCTACCGTAACGCGAGCAGCAAATGTAGAAGCATTTAATTCATGATCCGCATGCAGAACAAGTGCTTGATCTAATGCTTTAACTGCTGTATCTTCAGGATCTTCGCCATTTAACATATACAAGAAGTTATGAGCAATCGATACGCCTTTTTTCGGAGCGACCGGCTCTTTACCACTTGCAATACGTCCAAGAGCAGCTACAATCGCTGGCAATTGTGCTTGCAATTTGACTACTTTTTTATGATTAGCTTCTGGACTCATGTCTTCAGCTAGATCATCATATAGAGCAAGAGCAGAGATCGCACTACGAAGAGCTGCCATCTGATTCATATCTTTAGGATAAAGTTTCATTTGCGCAATCAATGGTTCTGGTAAGGTAGCATATTCATCTAGATCTTTTTGCAATTGATCTAGCTCTGCTTGATTTGGAAGTTTGCCAAACCATAACAAATAAGCCACTTCCTCAAAACTTGCGTTAATAGCTAACTCATCAATATCGATTCCACGGTATGTAAGTACGCCGTCAACGATAGAACTAATAGATGAACTTGCTGCAACAACGCCTTCCAATCCTTTAGTAGCTGTCATATTACTCTCTCCTTTGCAGAACGGAATGATTGTGATTTTGCCCATTTACGGGAATGAAAACATTTACATTTTTAAATATGGAAAAATTTAAAAACTGGCTAGTAAGGTCCTTCACAATTGTTGAAAAGAGTTCTAATGATCCAAACACCTACCACTAACCTTCCAAGGACCTTCTCTCATCATACTTTATTTTGACGGAGTTGTGAACAAAAGGAGAAGTGTTTGTGACATCAAATTGTTTTATCAGCTTCATAAGAATTTTTTTGTAACCCTTTACATTATCAATTATAAGCCCTTTCGTTTCAAAAGTCTTGTCTGCCGTTTAACATCATATATGATGCTGATTACATATTTATAACTATATTGAGTAGAAGGAGAGCCATTCATTGAATATTATGATCCGTAATCGGATTTTACGTGGAATATGGGTACTGGTCGCTATTGTGATTACGGCTATTGCTGTACGTTATCTTTTTCCGCTTCTTTATCCATTATTGCTTGCTTGGTTATTTGCTTATGCAATGAATCCGTTAGTGCGGTTATTGCAGAATCGTGCTCGCTTTCCACGTTGGTTAGCCGTTTCGATTTCATTGCTTGTTTATTTTGGTGGATTGTTAGCCCTTCTGTCTTTTCTAGTGACAAGGCTTGTTCAACAAACGATCACACTAATGCAGACGTTCAACGATCATATGGATAGTTGGCGTGATATGTTTGTCGGATGGACCAAAAATGACAGTCTACAAAATATTACGAATCAAATCAATGGATTTTTGAAAGACACCCCTTATGGGGATACGATCAATAACAACCTTGATCAAACTACGCAAAGCCTTTCAAGTACGATAAGCAGTATTGTGACGGGCATTCTTAACTATCTATTAGGTTTTTTAACAGCACTGCCTAACTTTGCATGGATTATTGTGGTTATTGTATTATCTGCCTTTTTTATCAGTAATAGCTGGGAAAAGCATACCCGTATCGTCTCAGGTTGGTTTCCTTCTAATATCCGACTGACGATGGTGACGATTTGGCGTGATTTGCAAAAAGCATTGCTGGGTTATGTACGGGCACAATTTATTTTAATTTCGATCACAGGTATTATTGTTATTATCGGACTGTTTATTTTACGAGTCGAATCGGCTTTGTTGATTGGTCTACTGATCGGTGCTGTCGATCTACTGCCTTATCTTGGCGTAGGGATTGTGATGATACCCTGGGCGATCTACAACTTTATGAGCGGTGATCTCAGTCTGGGGATTGGTCTAAGTGTACTTTATGTCATTGTGTTGGTTGTACGGCAGATTATGGAGCCTAAAGTGCTAGCGAGTAGTGTAGGTCTTGATCCTTTAGCCACCTTAATCAGTATGTTTGTAGGACTCAAGCTATTTGGAGCTCTAGGACTATTGATTGGGCCTGTAACGCTTGTTATTGTTTCTGCTCTCAATCGTGCTAATGTGTTCCGTGATCTGCGCAACTATATTGTGAATGGCAAAGCAAGATAAGTCATTGCATAAGGATGTAGAATCCATTTCTCAATCCTATATTTTCATACTCTTCTATCAGAAATAATCATTACCATCTTATAAAAACAGACTAAAACAGGCAGTCCTTTTAGAAGTAATGATCTAAAGGACTGCCTGTTTGTTATGATCGATTGTGATCCTTTGATAGAGCGCCTATTCATCTAAAAGATGACTAAAGTAGGTAAGCTTATTGACCACCACGGTGAATTGTAATACTGCCTTTTTTCATCCGCTTCTCTATCCAGCGTAATAACAGATTACGATAAATTGGACGTGTTAATGGGAATACAAGCGTAAATCCGATAATATCCAAAATAAAGCCCGGTAATACTAACATCACTCCGCCTACAAACACACATAGACCGTCTAGCATTCTTCGTCCTGGTGGTTCGCCAGCGTCCATCTGTTGCTTGGTATCTTCAATCACTTTACGTCCTTCAAATCTCATCATCAATATACCAACCAGCGATGTGGTGAGTAAAAGAATAAGGGTGTTCCAGCCACCGATCCATTCAATCATCTGTAAAAAAACATACCATTCTAGGAGTGGCACTATAATAATCAATGCAATAATCCATTTGCCGATGCCCTTACCCAAAAGTACCTCTCCTTTCTCTATCCAACCAGACTACATCTGTAAAGATTCTACAAGTGCATAATACAACGCAGGCACTTGTTTATCAAGTCGTACAGGCTTGAAGTCTTTATTAACCCACACATGTCTGGTAGAACCGCTTGTCAAAGGCGTTCCCGGTAACTCTGCATCCCTTTTAAAAATAGGACGTTCTCCAGCAGATGAAGAATCCCCTACGGCTGTATCATGTTCATCTAATAAGTGGATTTTGTACTCATAATCTATACGAAGCTTGGAAAACTCTATTATACGGGTATAGATTGCTACACGATCATCATATCTTGCTGGATGTCCATATGACAATGACGCATCGATTAATGGTAATAATAATCCTGCGGCTTCCATATCCCTATAACGGAATCCTAGATCCCGAATCATTTCGGTACGTCCTAATTCAAACCAGTTCAAATAATTCGTATGATACACTACGCCCATTGGATCATTTTCTTGATAACGTACACGAAAAGCTATTCCGTGCCAATCGCTAGGTAAGTTTAATCGTTCTTTTGCCATCATGTGGTACCTCTGCTCTCATTTCAAAATTTAAATAGGTCTATAAAAATCATCAAAAAAAGCAATGGAATGATCCACTGCTTTCTCTGATATGATGCTATCTTGCACTATTGATTGATATTCTATTACGATTTAGCAGGCATTTGAGCCACTTTGATCAAGTTCGTAGAACCGGATTGACCCAAAGGAATACCCGCAGTAATCACAACCAAATCGCCTTCTTTAAGTAGACCTGAATCATGTCCACCTTGCAAAGCAATTTCAAACAACTCATCTGTAGAATGAGCTTGTGTACCTTTAACAGGCAACACACCCCATGCTAGAGAAAGACGACGCATTGTTTGCTCCAATGTGGTTACAGCAATAATTGGAGATTGCGGACGGTATTTAGAAACAGTACGTGCTGTATGACCAGACTCTGTAGAAGAAATGATCGCTGCTGCGTTCAAGTCCATTGCAGAGTTTGTTACAGATTGACTGATCGCTTCTGTTACTGTTGTTTGTTGTGCATGTGTTTGTTTAAGGAACAACTCGTGATAGTTCAAAGCAGATTCTGCTTTTTCAGCAATACGAGACATTGTCAATACAGATTCAACTGGGTATTTACCAGCAGCTGTTTCACCAGAAAGCATGATTGCATCTGTACCGTCGAAAATAGCGTTCGCTACGTCACTTGCTTCAGCGCGAGTAGGACGCGGGTTACGTTGCATTGAATCCAGCATTTGTGTAGCTGTAATAACTGGTTTACCTACACGATTACATTTTTCGATCATGCGTTTTTGTACCAATGGTACTTCTTCCGCAGGGATTTCTACGCCCAAGTCACCACGAGCAACCATCAAACCGTCAGATACAGCAAGGATTTCATCCAAGTTATCTACACCTTGTTGGTTTTCAATTTTAGAGATGATGTGGATATGGCTACCACCTTTGCTCTCTAACAATTGACGGATTTCAAGAACATCGCTTGCTTTACGTACAAAAGAAGCCGCGATAAAGTCTACACCCTGCTCGATACCGAAGATAATATCGTTAGCATCTTTTTCTGTAATACCTGGAAGTGAAATATTTACTCCTGGTACGTTAACGCCTCTACGACTTTTGATTTGTCCACCATTAACGATACGGCATTTAATTTCAGTACCTTGAACTTCAACAACAGTCAAACCGATCAAACCGTCATCGATCAAAATTGTTGAACCGACTTCAACGTCACTTGGAAGATCTTTGTAAGTCACGTGCATACGATGTTGGTCACCCAAAATGTCTTCTGTAGTCAAAGTTACATATTCATCTTGAACTAATTCTACTGGTTCTTCTTTAAATTTACCGGTACGGATTTCAGGACCTTTGGTATCCAGCAGGATGGCTACTGTTTTACCTAATTCTTTGCTTGCTTGTTTAATGTTTTTAACACGGTTACCATGCTCTTCAAAATCACCATGAGAAAAGTTCAGGCGAGCGACGTTCATACCTGCCATAATTAATTTCTTCGTGTTTTCTAAAGACTCACTTGCCGGTCCGATCGTACATACAATTTTAGTTTTACGCATAATTGATTTTCCTCCGTTTTTAAAGGTCTCTCTTTATTTTGTTTTCCCAACATGACTTGCCGAAGCCATTCAACAAGTCCCAACAATTAAATTTACTACAGTTTGTCTACTTTGTATAGAAGATTGTCAAAATTCCTCAGAAATTGTGGAAAGGCTCAATTAGGAATGACGCTTGGAACGTGAAGATTTAGCTTTCATTTCTTCTTCATTCCCAAGAATAGGTTCCACATCGGATTGCAATTCTTCTTGAGGTTGATCTTCTATATTCACTTCGGATCTACTCGCTGGCAATGTGCTCATCGCTTGCTCTGTAAATTCACCAATTTTACGGAATTTCTGATAACGATCTTCAATCAATTCAGCTGCATTCATTCGAGATAATTCTCGTAAATGAACAAGCAGATGCTTTTTGATCGCTTCACCTGTTGCTTCGTAATCTTTGTGTGCGCCACCTTTAGGTTCAGGCACGATGTCTTCTACAACTTCCATACGAAGCAAATCTTCCGCTGTAATCTTCATCGCTTCTGCGGCTTGATCGGCTTTGGACGCATCTTTCCAGAGGATGGATGCTGCACCATTTGGAGAAATCGCTGAATAGATCGCATTTTCTAACATAAGTACACGGTTACCTACACCAAGTGCCAGCGCACCGCCACTACCGCCTTCTCCGATCACGACACAGACGACAGGAACACGTAGCTTCGCCATTTCCCATAGGTTACGAGCGATCGCTTCAGACTGTCCGCGCTCCTCTGCTGTATTACCCGGATAAGCACCCTTGGTATCAATAAATGTAATAATCGGACGTCCAAATTTCTCAGCTTGCTTCATCAGACGCATCGATTTACGGAATCCTTCAGGATGCGGACTGCCAAAAAAGCGAGCAATATTATCTTTGGTATCTTTACCACGTTGATGACCAATAATCGTTACGGGATGTCCATCCAATTTGGCGATACCGCCCACAATCGCTAGATCATCACCATACATACGATCACCATGTAACTCCATAAAATCACTAAATACGATCGAAATCAGATCCAGCGAAGTAGGACGTTGTTGATGTCTTGCCAGATGCATTTTCTGCGCAGGTGAAATCTGACTATATATTTCACTTTCCATCTGACGATATCGTTCTTCCAAACGTGTAATCTCATCGTTGAAATCTATTCCTTTTTCCTGTCCGAATTGCTTCAGCTCGTCAATCTTTTTACGCATTTCAACGAGAGGCATTTCAAAAGGCATCTCTCCTGCCACTTAAAATCCCCCTTTTCCACTGTGAAAATCCAACAATTGCGATAATGTAGACTTCATCTCTTTACGATGAATCACCATATCGAGTTGACCATGTTCCATATTAAATTCTGCGGTCTGAAAATTCTCTGGCAATTTCTGACGAATCGTCTGTTCAATAACAATACGTCCAGCAAACCCGAATAATGCTCCCGGTTCAGCGATATTCACATCTCCAAGCATGGCAAAACTTGCAGATACTCCGCCCATCGTAGGATCGGTAATTACAGAGACATACAGTCCTCCATTTTCTTGAAAACGAGCCAAAGCTGCGCTTGTTTTAGCCATTTGCATCAGACTCAAAATACTTTCTTGCATCCGTGCTCCGCCTGAAGTGGAGAAAATAATCATCGGGATCTGACGAGCATCTGCATGCTCAATCGCACGAGTAATTTTTTCACCTACAACCGAACCCATACTTCCGCTAAAGAAGTCAAAGCTCATTACCGCAAGTACTGCCGGCTGACCATCAATCAGACCTTCACCTGTAATAACGGCATCACGTAGTCCAGAGTTCATTTTCTGTTGCTCAAGCTTGCTTGCATACCCGGGGAATTTCAAAGGATCTTTGGATTCCATACGAGCATCCATTTCGGTAAATTGTCCATCATCTACTGTCATCATAATGCGGTCAATCGCATTCAGACGCATATGGTAACCACAGTTAGGACATACTTTCAGGTTTTTCTCCAGTTCTTTGCTGTAATGAATCGTGCCACATTTGCTACACTTGTTCATTAAGCCTTCTGGAATCTCACGTTTGGGACGCTCTTGTGGTTCTTCACCAGACTCTGTTTCATTCCCCCAACGTTGGGATGGAATGGTCGCATATTTCTTTTTCTTTTGAAATAAATCTCTAAACACAACTACACCTCTCCAGCCATGTACGTATTCCTCAGCGATGGAATTCATATCATATATTGTTCATTTATACCGAGCCTAATTGGACTTAAAAGAATAACGAAGCGGTTACAGCACTTTAAGCCCACATAATGGGATAATGATAACATACCACACTTTTTTATCGCAACAAAGATAAGTGAAGATAAATTGGCACATTGACGGGTTGACAATCAATGTGCTCTAGCATAATAGACTTATTTTACTTTAACTGTGCCTTCGCCTAACATCTGCTCCATTTCCTGAAATAGCTCAGGTGAAGGTTTGATGCTATACGTTTCACTAAGATCAAATAATTTTTGCGTTTCTTCATAAAATAACAACGTACCTACAGGCCCCGGATGACTCGCTAATAGCTTTTTGAGTACTGCTAATTTATCTGCTTGTTGAGCTTCTTTGGTAATTTTGATAAATACACGTTGCTTCAATACCGGTTCAGGATGACTGTCGGTATGAGGTGCATCATTTACTACACTGGCTACACCTGAAGCAGATGAAGAAGGAACTGTCTCTTGCTCAGTCGGCGCTACACTTTTCGCAGACGTTGTACTTTTGGTATAAGGCTTAGCGGTTGAAGTGGATGACGATTTGTTGGTCTGTTTGGTCTGTGCAGTAGCTTTATTTTTGGCGATATGCATCCGTTGACGAGCTCTGGTCGCTAATTCGCGTGCAGACTCTTCACTCAAGGTCACTACTTCTTCAGCTAACAATTTGAATCCTTCATCTTCTTTTTGCAATTTACCACGTACACTGAGCAGTAATCCTTTATCTACTAACGCACTACTTTTACGCCACACTTCAGGGAAAAGAACAACTTCGCACCGTTCAATCTGATCTTCAAGCTCCATAAAAGCCATCGATTTTCCTTGCTTGGTTGTGATCAGTTTAAGCGATACGACCATACCTGCTACAGCGACAATACTTTCATCTTCGCCTTCATGTAGATTCATCAGACGGGACAATCCACTATCTTCGATCACTTGCTCATAATCATCTAACGGATGTCCTGATAAATACAACCCTAACAATTCACGTTCAAATTCAAGTTGTTCTCCGGTTGTATAAGGCGCAACATCTGGATAAGACACTTCCCAATTATGGGTCTCTACAAATCCCAGATCGGCAAACATTTCTATCTGTAATTCTTCCCGTTCTTTGCGCCATTTGGCAGCTTCTTTGATCGTATCATCAAGCATCGTTAATAATTGTGCACGGTGTCCGGGTAGACTATCAAATGCACCTGCTTGGATCAAAGATTCAATTACACGCTTATTACACGCTTTGGGATCGACACGACGGCAAAAGTCGATCAGGCTATCATACGGACGATCTTGACGTTCTTTAATAATGCTATTAATCGCTTGTGTACCGACATTTTTGACTGCGCCTAGACCGAAGCGAATATTACCTGTAGATGAAGAAGTTTGTGATGAATTCGGTGATTCTGACGATGAAGCTGTATCTTGAGCCTCCGCATTCTCATCATCAGTTGCCGATTCTTTAGATAATAATTGTTGCTCTAACTCTTGTTGCATCGCTGCTGTTACCGGAGTAAATGTCACTCCACTGGTATTCACATCAGGTGGTAATACTTCTATACCGATACGACGACATTCCAATACATATTCAGCTACTTTACGATGTGTTCCCATTACAGCAGTTAACATCGAAGCGATAAATTGTACCGGATAATGCGCTTTGAGATACGCCGTCTGAAAAGCAAGTACACCATAAGCCGCTGCATGAGCTCTCGGGAATCCGTAATCTGCAAATCGTACAATCATATCGTAGACCACATTAGCTTCTTGTTCAGTGTAAGACTGTTCTATACTTCCTTTAACAAAATGCACCCGTTCCTCATCCAAAATTTCGCGCTTTTTCTTCGAAACTGCTCGGCGTAGCAAATCGGCTTCTGCCAGTGTAAATCCAGCCATCTGTGAAGCAATCTGCATAATCTGCTCTTGATACACGATAATGCCATACGTATCGCTCAGGATCGGTTCCAAATCGGGATGTGGATATTCTGGAACGGTACGACCATGCTTGGATTCAATATATTTGGGAATAAAGTCCATTGGACCCGGACGATACAAAGCCACCACCGATACAATATCTTCAAAGGCTGTAGGCTTAAGATCACGCAGCACACGCCGTACACCGGGAGATTCCATCTGGAACACGCCCATTGCATCGCCTTGGCTTAGCATTTCGTAGGTCTGTGGATCATGGTCTGAAATCTTAGAGAAATCAACAGGATGTCCTTCTTGTTCTGCTATCCATGTCATACAGCGTTCCATAATAGATAATGTACGTAGACCCAGAAAGTCCATTTTGAGCATACCAATCGATTCTAGACTTTCCATCGGATATTGAGTCAATACGGCAATCTCACTACCTTCTTGGATTGGCACAATATCAGTTAATACTCCACTTGAAATCACTACCCCTGCGGCATGCGTAGAAGCGTGACGTGGCATACCTTCAACCTTAAGCGCTGTATCGATCATTTCACGAACAGGTGCAGACTTTTCATAACGATCACGTAATTCGGGAACTTGATCTAACGCTTTGCTAATTGTCATGCCAACCTGTGCAGGAATTAACTTGGCGGCTTTGTCTGTATCTGCGTAAGGAACATTGAGTGCTCGTCCTACATCACGTACGGCTGCACGCGCAGCTAATGTACCAAATGTAATAATCTGTGCCACATGGTCTCTTCCATATTTGGAAACAACATATTCGATCACTTCATCACGGCGTAGATCACTAAAATCGATATCAATATCAGGCATAGTGATCCGCTCAGGATTAAGAAAACGCTCAAATAACAATTTGTATTTGATCGGATCGACATTGGTAATTTCCAGTACATAAGCAACCAGACTTCCTGCTGAGGAACCCCGCCCGGGGCCTGTTACAATGCCTTGAGCATGTGCATATTTCATAAAGTCCCATACAATCAGGAAATAATCGGCAAATCCCATACTACCAATTACTTTTAATTCATAATTTAAGCGTTCTTCGATGTGTTGACGTTCTTGAGGATCTGTCCAGTACATCGTATCTTGATAACGTTGCTCTAATCCTGTACGACACAATTGTTCCAAATAACGTTCAGGTGATAATTCATCTGGAATCGGATAATACGACGGTAACAGTGATTCGCCAAAAGTCAGTTCCAAGTCACAACGATCTGCAATAACGTTTGTATTCGTAATCGCTTCAGGCACATGACGGAACAAAGATTCCATTTGCTCACTGTCTTTTAGATACAATTGATTCGTTGGAATCCGAAAACGACCTTCATCATCCATCGTTTTACCGGTACCAATACAGATGAGAACATCTTGCGTTTTGGCATCTTCTTCCGTTAAATAATGAACGTCATTGGTAGCGACTAATGGAATATTAAGCTCTTTAGCTAGATTGATTAATAACGGCATTACTTTTTTCTGTTCAGGAATATGATGATCTTGCAATTCTATATAGAAATCTTCACCAAAAATCGCTTGATAACGAAGAGCGGCTTTTTTGGCTTCTTCCGGTTGTTCATGTAATAAATGTTGGGGAATCTCTCCTCCAAGACAAGCACTCAGGCAAATAATACCTTCATGATACTGTTGCAATACTTCAGCATCCACACGAGGTTTGTAATGGAATCCTTCTAAATGTCCAATCGAACTTAATTTCATTAGATTACGATAACCGATCTCATTTTTGGCTAGTAACAATAAATGATGAATCGGTTGATCTTTACGTGCTGCTTTTTCTTTACGTGATCCAGCAGTGTAATACACTTCACAACCAATAATGGGCTTAATACCATGTTGCTTACAGGCTTTATAAAATGGAATCGCTCCATACATTACTCCATGATCGGTAAGAGCCATTGCTGTCATGCCTGATTCTGCGGCTTGGCTCACAAGATCCCTTATGCGCGCAGCCCCGTCCAGTAGACTGTATTCGCTATGCACATGCAGGTGAACAAATGGGGTCATACGCTTCCCTACTTTCGCTAAAATCATTGATTTTCAGATCGGTTTTGAATCACAATCCATTACTTCTTATTTTATCATATCCGTCAATAAATGATGCATCTGTTGTTAGATAGGATGGGTTATTACGCTTATTTCGACATATGCTGACAAAAATTCTAAACTTATTGAAATATTTACCGATAAAATCATCAATATCAAATTTGATTGATTTTATCTATCGGGGGAAATAACAATGAAAAAGCAATTGATTATGATTATGTCGTTAATCGCACTTATTCCATTACTGGTGTACGGAACGTTCAGTATGATTAGTACAAGCAACAAGATTGAAAAAGATGCGTACAGCATGAATGAACAGAATGTGAATTTGGTTCTTCAAAAAACAACAGCTTTAATTAATTCGGAAATTGAGATGTTGCAACAATTATCTGAGAATCCAGAGATCAAAGAATATATACCCCAACAATTACCACAAGTTAAAAATTTATTATCATCTGTCGGCAAATTACATCCTGAAATTCAAGCGATTATCTTTACCGCTACCGACGGACAACAAATTGCTAAAAGTTCAGATGGCGATTTGAGCAATACAAGTGATCGTGATTATTTCAAACAATTGATGGCGACTCAAAAACAAGTGATTTCGGATATTTTGGTCAGCAAAACGACTGGTAAAAAGATCGTTACTGTTGCTTACCCTGTATTCGATACGACTAACACACTAAGTGGTATGCTTCAAGTGACTTTACCTTTAGATAATATGAGTGCATATGCCAAAGAATTTTCTACAAACGGTCAGACAGCTTATATTGCAGACCGTACAGGAACAATTCTTGCTCATCCTGATACGAATTCACTGGATAAAGATATCAAGGATACTCCTTCTTTCCAAAGTGCTTCGCAAGGGATTGCAGGGACACTATCGTATGGTGAAAAATCAGATCGAGTATTGGTTTCTTATGCCAAAGATCCGTTAACCGGATGGAGTATATTTAGTGAAAAACCGTATAACTTAATTATGGCGGATTCTACTATTCTATTACGGAACAGTATCATTATATTAGTGATCTCTCTGATTCTTGCTATTATAGCGGGTTACATTTTCTCTACTCGTCTAACCAAACCGATTATGCAATTGGTTAAAGTTACAGAAGCTGTCGCAAATGGCGATCTTACGTCCACATGGGATATCAAATCCAAGAATGAGATCGGTGCATTATCTAATGCTCTAGCGACGATGACGAACAGTCTACGAGAAATGGTGTCTCATTTAAAAGATACATCCCTTCATCTTGCTTCTTCATCCGAACAATTAACAGCAAGCGCTGGTGAAACGTCTAACGCTTCTCAACATATCGCTTTATCGATTCAAGAAATGGCTGAAGGTTCAGATCGTCAAATGGAATATGTAGGGCATACGTCAACCACCGTGAATCAAATGGCAGATGGTATTCAAGGAATCGCAAGTAGTGCTCAAGAAGTGGCTTCCAAAGCAGTTATGGCTTCAGACAAAGTTAATGAAGGCGATACCGCTCTCAAAGCGGCTGATACGGAAATCAATAAATTGAAATTTATTTTCGGAGAGCTTTCCGGTTCGGTTCATAGTCTTAACAATCATTCAGAAACGATAGGACAGATTGTCAATGTGATTGCGCAGATCGCTAAGCAAACGAATCTATTATCACTGAATGCCGGAATCGAAGCTGCTCGTGCAGGAGAACATGGTAAAGGATTTAGTGTAGTGGCTAAAGAAATTCGTAACTTAGCTGATGAAGCTTCTTCTTCTGCCAGTCAGATTAGTGCTCTAATCGATAGTATTCAGTCTGAGATTCACACAGTTGTTGATCGTACAGAAGCAGGCTCTCAAGAAGTACTTCAAAGTATTTCGGCTGTGCACACGGCAGAACAATCATTTGGCCTGATTCGTCAATATGTACAAGAAGTGACTTTCAATATCCAAAGTGTATCAGATGCTTCTTCTACACTTTCAAAAGGAACAGAGCAAGTGATCCGTTCGGTTCATCAAATGTCAGACATTACGAATACCTCGGTAGGTGAGATTGAATCGGTATCTGCTGCAACTGAACAACAATTAGCTACGATGGAAGAAATTGCTGCTTCTTCTGAAGTATTATCTGATGTCGCTCAAGAATTAAAAAGAATGGTCGAGAAATTCCAGGTCTGATGATGGGTTGCTGTAGTGGGATTAGGATGGATATATGAAATAGGAATTTTGTAAAAAAAGAAGCGCTACAGGTGATTTGATCCTGTAGTGCTTCTTTTTATTGGACTAGGCGCACTTATGGTGCCAAGTGCTGATCGTAAGATATTTTGCTTTGCAAAAATCACTTTTTACTGAAATGGGTCGCACTTATACTGCCAAGTGCTGATCGTAAGATATTTTGCTTTGCAAAAATCACTTTTTACTGAAATGGGTCGCACTTATACTGCCAAGTGCTAGTGGTCAATGGATTGTAAGGTTAGGATACATTTGGCTACGGGTAGTTCATCGTAGGACATTTGGATTTCTAACTTACATGTGCGGCGGCTGGATTCGAGTACAATTGGACGAATGACTACGGCATCTTCAATCTGTATCGGACGTAGAAAATACGTACTCATATTGTCTAACACGTAATCGAATCCGCTTAGTAATTTGGCGGTACGTGTTGCTGCTTGGATCATGACTGTTGTTAAGATCCCTTCGGAAATAGTTCCCAAATCGGTAGCCATCTGCGGGGTAATAAAGCCATGAAATACGATACCACCATCTTCATCTTTTTCTTCTGCAAATCCATTCCAGATCAAATGATCGAATGTTTCACCTGTACCTGTATTCGGTTGTTGCTGAGCATCTCTCATCGCTTGCAGTACTTCATGACGGGTCACGGTGCTGATCAATTTGCGATTACGATCGACGATTGGTAAAAAGTCGACACCTTCCCACATCATCGTCTGTGCGGCTGAAGCAAGCGAAGTCTGTAACGTCGCTGTAATCGGGCGACGAATTAATACTTTTTCGATTGGCTGTTCTGCGGGTAGTTCTTCGATTTCTTTTCGTCCTACAATCCCGATCACTCGATTCCATTCATCTACGACCGCTAAGCGTGCATAGCCTGTTTTCTCAGTCATTTCACGAAAATCTTGAGCTGTACTTGAAGCTTTAAGCACTTCTGGCTTCGGCTTACCTGCAATAATATCTTCAACCAGCATAATTTTCTTTTTGATCATTCGGTCAAAAATAGCACGGTTGATCATTGAAGCCACTGTAAACGTATCATGACGGGATAAAATAATAGGCAAATCACATTGATCTGCTAAAGCTTTCACTTCTGTACTCGTGCCGAATCCTCCGGTAATCAAAACAGCTGCTCCATGTTCCAGTGCAAGCGAATGAGCATCCTCACGGTTACCGACAATCAATAAGCTTCCTGCTTCAACATAACGCATCATCGCTTCGACTTTCATCGCACCAATCGCATATTTCACAAGCGTTTTATTCAGTCCACCGCTTCCACCAAATACTTGACCGCCGACAATCTCAGCGACATCAGCAAATGTAAGTTGCTCTGAGATTCCGCGTGGTTTCTTTTCTACACGTATCGTACCTATACGTTCACGGGTCACTACGATTCCCATATTTTCGGCTTCTTTCACAGCACGATAAGCAGTTCCTTCGCTCACTCCCATATGTTTGGCTAGTTTGCGAACAGAAATTTTACTGCCTACTTGTAGCTTTTCAATATGTTGCAATAACTGCTCATGCTTTGTAATCGTCTCATCCTGTTCTTCCAACTGTAACACCACCGTTCTTGATCTGTATCACTCTGAATTGATTATAGCACAAAAACAAGCACCTCCAACCATAGATATCTGGCTAGAGGCGCTTGTGATGGCACTATTTTGATATATCTTTTTAAAAATACATATGTATTCAAAAAAATATATACTTTAAATTTAGGATAGTTATTCACCTGTTATAATTTCATTATAGCTATTTACTGAAACAGATGGTTAAGAATTATACGTTGTCGCCGCCGTATAGATCGCTCAAGCTTTCAGTAATAATTTTGTTGATATCTTCAATAATTACACTTAGACGTTGCTCTGCATCGAACAAACGACGAATATTCAAGTTCAAGTTCAACACTTCAAATACTTTTTCCATTTGTTCCATTTCTTCCGGGTTCG
Source organism: Paenibacillus sp. PK4536 (assembly GCF_028594455.2). Classification (NCBI taxonomy): domain Bacteria; kingdom Bacillati; phylum Bacillota; class Bacilli; order Caryophanales; family Paenibacillaceae; genus Paenibacillus; species Paenibacillus sp. PK4536. The sequence continues at coordinate 2,812,685 of NZ_CP126313.1, read as the reverse complement.
GCATATCCCCAGACATCATACGTTGTTGAACTTCCATTTGACGCGTACGGAAATCATCTAACATACGTTTGCTTTCTGGGTCACTTTCGATCAGTTTCATAGCAGCTGTAATATCTTCTACTTCTTTACTTTCACGGATCGATTTCGATAGTTCATTAGCTTTGTCATAAATATTCATTATTGTATCCCTGCTTTCTTTAATATCATTTTTATATTGTACCCAATCATTTGCGATTTGAACTTTTACAGATTAACTGATTTGGTTACAGAAGTAAAATAACGGACACTCCTATAGAGGTAAACCCCTTATTTTACAGGTTATTCTGCTTGATCATAAAGCGTAATTAATTGGTCAAATGAAGTAATAATCACGTCCGAACCTTCCAGTTCAGAAGTATCTCCAAAGTCTGCATAATTACAGCCAATCACAACCTGTCCATTTTTTTTGCCTGCTTCAACATCGGAAGAACGATCTCCGACCATCCACGCTTCGGTCACATGATGGGTAGTCATTAATAATTTCACCAGATCGACTTTGGAAGCCGTATTGTACTCTCCAGCACTGTATACTCCTTCAAATAAAGGCGTTAATTGATGAACATCGGCTGCGCCTTTAACATAGCCTTCTAGACCATTACTCGCTACAAACAAACGTACACCTTGATCATGCAAATACTGTAGTGTTTCAGTCACTTGTGGATAAATTGCAGAGATGCCAGCTTCCATTTCGTCTAATTGCAATTGTAACAATAATTCATTCGCTCGTGCCACTGTAGGCGCTCCAGCACCTGGAATAACACGTTCCCAGATATGTTCTAACAACATGCCCAGACAGCTCAAAATAATTTCTTCCGGTGGCGTTTCTCCGTAATATAGACCTTCTTGTTTTAATATTTCAAATGTTTTGTGATAGGCAGGTAAAAGAACCGTTTCCGTCTGAAAAAGAGTACCGTCCATATCAAACATCATCGCTTGAGGCTTGTGTAACTTCGGCTGTTCATTCATCAGTGTAGCTCCTATCTCTATGTATGATGGGCAGCATAACACTGCCCTCAAATCAGATCTAACTTATGGTATAGCACAACTATTATTTAATCGGAATCATTGTCATGATCGTTATCATCGTCTTCAATCTCAGGAACAGGATAAATACGTACACGCATGATGCGCAGACGTTCTGCTTCAGCCACTTCAAATGTGACACCATCCAGTTCTACTTTACCGCCTGTTTCCGGTACACCTTCAAGCTCTTTAAACATCCAACCACCGATTGAATCGACTTCATCATCATCGATCTCAACACCACTTAACTCATTGACATCTTCGATCAACATCCGTCCATCGACTGAAATGGTATCCCCATCTCGTTCCAAATCAGGTCGTTCATCTTCAAATTCATCATACAATTCGCCTACGATTTCTTCCAAAATCTCTTCTGCGGTTAAAATCCCTGCGGTTCCACCATATTCATCGACAACCAATGTCAATTGAGAATGATTTTTCTGCATCATCTGTAAAACATGACTAATTTCCATTGACTCAGGCACATTCAAAATAGGTCGTGCCAACGCCACTAAATCATACGGTTGGTTCACAGGAGATAATAATACATCTGTAATATGCACAAAACCGATAATACGGTCTTTATCTTCTACGGCTACAGGGTAACGTGAATGTTTGGTTTCATTGATAATCGCCAAATTTTCTTCTTTGGACAAATTCGTATACAAACAAGTCATATCGGTACGTGGCAACATGACTTCACGAGCAAGTAAATCAGAGAACTCAAAAATATTGTTCATCAGTTCCATTTCGCCTTCATCAATCACACCGCTTTTGGCACTTTGATTCATCAAAATCCGGATTTCTTCTTCCGAATGAGCGGCTTCAGCTTCATTAGCAGGTTCAATACCTACTGTACGCAATACAGCGTTAGCAGCTGCATTTAATACCCAGATAAAAGGGAAAAATACACGGTAAAAGAATAATAATGGTGCTGAAAGCAATAACGATACGCCTTCTGTACGCTGAATCGCTAATGATTTTGGAGCCAATTCCCCTATAACGATATGTAGAAATGTAATTACAGCAAAACCAATAATAACGGAAATCGTCGTAACTAATGGAGATTCACCGAATCCTAACTTATACATAATTGGTTCGACAAGTAATTCCGAGATCGCAGGCTCACCAATCCAACCGAGTCCAAGAGATGCCAGCGTAATCCCAAATTGGGTAGCTGATAAGTAAGCATCCAGCTTCTTGTTGACCTTAAGCGCGTATCCTGCAAGCTTGTTGCCTTCACTCTCTAATTGAGTCAAGCGAGAATGGCGTACTTTCACAAGTGAAAATTCAGCAGCTACAAAAAAGCCATTTAAAAATACGAGCAGTAAAACCAAAGCCAAATTCAATACTAAAGTTCCTATCTCAAACTCCGAATGGCCCAACCAGAACGCCCCATTTCTTCCATAGTTAATCAGCATTCTGCGTTATTCTGTTGTTGTCTCTATTTTACTTCAGTGGATAACGCAAAATGCTTATTGAATTACAAAATAGCTTGTCTTGATTTAAAATCTGTATCTTTGTAATACATATCTGCAACTAATAGATTCGGTCCACAGCAAGATGCAATATCACAATGGCAATTGACAGTCTGATTTAACGGATGATTGTTACTCCATTCGCTAAATACATCGTCAAGCTGACTATGAGACACATTCCCAAACGCTGGAATCGCTGCAAAATCGGTTACAAATACATCACCTGTAAACATATTCACATTGACCCGATTACGTCCATCTGGATCATTACGGACGGTAACATTAGGTTCACGACGCAGACGCTGAATCAATTGACGATCTTCCACTTCTGAATTACAAGCAAAAAACGGCAATGTTCCAAATAACATCCACATGTCTTGATCCCGATGATCCAACAGATCATGAATCGCTGTGCGGAATTCAGCCAGTGAAACTACAGGTAGATTAGCTGCAAAGTCAGCCGCATACATTGGGTGAACTTCATGACGACGACAACCCATTTCTTTGATCAATCGATGAATCTCAGGCAACTTGTGATGAGTACGATAATTGATCATCGTCTCTGCCGAAATAAACATACCGGCTTTGCTTAATATTTGAGAATTTTCAATCATTTTATCATACATTTTGACAGCGACTTCACGAGGAACAGGATGTCCGCTATTCGCAAAACCCACCTCATGAAAATCATCTACCGATGTATAGTTAAATGAAATATGCATCACATCTAAGTACGGCAATAATTTCTCATACCGACCAATATCCAATGTTAAATTAGAATTGATCTGCGAACGAATACCACGCTCACGCGCATATTTAAGCAAAGGCACGATGACTTCATCCACCGTTTTTTTGCGGAAAGTCGGTTCACCACCTGTAATACTGATCGTCTGAAGATGTTCTACTTCATCTAATCGTTTGAGCATTAAAGGTAAAGGAATCATATCAGGTTCACGCATGACCAGTGAATCTCCAACCGCACAATGTTCACAACGCATATTGCACAGATTCGTCACCGTCATCTCGACACTGGTTAACGTATTACGTCCAAACTTGCGAAGTGATAGCAATGGGTCCCACGGATCATAACTTGGGGATAACTCTTTAAGTGGCCATTCACTTCTTTGTATTACTGTCATTTGCTTTCACCTTATTTCATGTATTAACCTTAAATCATGTATTGCATAACGTTCTTTGACTCATTAAATATGCAAAATATGACGCAAGATCTCATTTATCATACCATAAACCATCGTTTTTCGGCAGACGCTAACGCTGCTCCTGGTGTCTGTAACTGCATCCGTAATAGATCGCGGATAAATTCAGGCAATATATATTTGACCTCGTTACTTTCACTAAGCGACATATATCCAATCCCAAATGTAAACATATCCAGACAACCTACACTGTATTCTTTCTCAACTTCGAGCGGTTGATCCCCTAACTGAATATGAGTAATACGATCATAAGCAGGTCGTGATAGATCATACGAGATATCAATGCCATCTACACAGAGACAACCTAATACTTTACCTCGAAAACCAAATCCCATAATCGTTTTGTGTGTAAATTCAGGCAACAATGATTGCTCTAACGCTAACTTGATATTTTTTCCTTGAAGCAAGGTTACACACGGATTAACAGGCGATGGACACAGACGATGTAGCAGACCTTCTGTCACTTCTCCTGCGGGCAGATCAGCCAGTAGTTGACCTGCATTCACGATCGACAACTCTGCCCCTGTAAATTGACGTACAGCCTGTGCAAGCAAATTACCAAAGGGAGACTCTGTTTCGTAATTAATTTCAATAGGTGCTTCTAACATGGCGACTGTACGATTCATACGTTCTTCTGCACGTTGTCGATGAAGAACAATCGCATTTTCGATAGAGACATCTCGTTCCATATTTTCAGTGATTGGAATCAATCCACCATCCAGTAGATGAGCACGAGCGCCTTGTGTATCTTTTTTCCAGACCATTTCTCCGATATACTGACCGAATTTGCCTGCGGCTCCAAGTACCGTTGTCCCGATCCACAGCGGACGATCTAGCACATGGTGACTATGCCCTCCCAAAATCACATCGATCTCAGGTAACTGCTCCGCAAGCTTCTGATCGGTCGGTAATCCCAAATGAGACAATACAACCAATAAATCTACCTCGCCCCGTAGCTTGGCTACCCATGGCGCTAGACTGGATATAGGATCACTAACATTCCAACCTAAGAGTTCATAATAATCGCTATATTGCGCTGTTGCTCCGATAAGACCTATTTTCCATGTTCCTTTGTGAATAATCCGATGTGTCTCCATCCATACAGGCGGAACACCACTCTCTATCTCTTCTACATTACTACAAATAATCGGGCAGCTAATACCCGCATACGCTTGATTCAATAATTCTGGTGTATACGTCAGACCTTCGTTATTACCGATCGTTATCGCATCATAACCGGTCATATTGATAATATCGATATTGGCTCCACCTGACGATCCTTCTGTCTCGATAGACATCCGATCCATATGATCTCCAATATCCAGTACCAATAGTTGATCTTCACCACATTGTTGCTTACGATCAGCTACTATCGCTGCAATCGCACCCATATTTTCAAAATGACTATGGATATCATTCGTGTGTAATAGTGTTAATGTATCTTCAACTTCATTCATGTCTATCATTTGTATATCCTCCTGCATCCGATCCCTTGAATTAGGGTTATAATAGCTATATGAACTTATGATATATTAAAGAGATCCAAAAAGCACATGGAGGCGTTTAATACTATGCAACAATATACTATCCGATTATTTGCAGGTCTTGCTGAACGTGTTGGCAAATCGCAAGTTATTATAGAAGTTCCGCAATCTCAGGACATATCAGTCGCCCAAATGAAAGAACTTTTGTCTGAGCAATATCCTGATGCAAAAATAATGATTCAAGGAGCCTTCGCAGCTGTTAATCAAGAGTATGCTTTAGCCGATAATATCATTAAGCCTGTGGATGAAATTGCTTTGATTCCTCCTGTATCCGGTGGCTCAGGAATAGAACCTAGCACTTCACAGACAGCGGACGGTTTATACCTCATTACCAGTGAGCCCTTACAAGCTGAAGAAGTGATCGCTAAAGTGATTGATCCCAATCACGGGGCAACACTCACGTTTATCGGAACCACTCGTGAAATGACAGGTGCTATGCAAACTGTTCATTTAGAATATGAAGCTTATATACCTATGGCACTTCATCAGTTACAGAAGATTGGAGATCATATTGCATCCACATGGACAGGAACACGTTGTGCGATCAGTCATCGTATAGGAACTGTTGGCATAGCGGAGACCAGCGTGATTATTGCTGTCTCTTCTGCTCACCGCAATGATGCGTATGAAGCCAGTCGATTTGCTATAGAACGTCTCAAAGAAACCGTACCAATTTGGAAAAAAGAGATCTGGGCAGATGGTTCAGAGTGGAAAGGGGTTCAGACAGGTCCTTGGAACCCTACTCAGCCAAAATCTTGAGCTATAGGAACTGATTTTAACCATTGATCCTGCTTTTTTTTCCTGATATGATACATTTACAATTTGTTTAATAAACGGGGTGCCCACTATTGAGAGTGCATGTTACCGATTTGAAGCCGGGAGATACGCTTCTTAGAGATACATTCAATACATTCGGCATTCATATTATGCAAAAGGGCCATACTCTTCAGCGGGAAGATATTGCCAAGCTGCTACAGCATGGTGTGGATGATGTCGACATTGAAGAAGTTTTCTCAGAACCTGCCGATATTAGCCAATCTTTATCTAGCCATCCCCTTCAAGATGCTAAAGTTCAATTTAATAGCGCTTTAGAAGGATTTGAAGATTTATTTTTGAATGCTGCGGCGCGCGGAGAATTCGATGGCAGTCAGGTAGATGCCAAGCTAGAACCTTTACTTACAGAATTACAAGAACAAAAAGATGTCGTATCTGTTTTACTTTTTCTCAACGATGATAATAATTATACCTATACTCATTCTCTTCAAGTAGGGATGTTATCTTATTATTTAGCGACATGGATGGGATATACAGAACAAGAAGCTTATCAAGCAGGCAAAGCCGGTTATCTACACGATGTAGGTAAATCCAAAATACCGAGTCATATTTTAAATAAACCCGGTCGGCTAACTACAGAAGAATTCGAAGAAATGAAGCGTCATACGATTTATGGTCATGATATCATTATGCAATCTACAGGAGATAAGATCAGTGCAATGGTTGCTTTGCAACATCATGAACGTATGGATGGCAAAGGATACCCTCATGGACTTAGCCTTGATGAAATACACCCTTTATCACGTATTACAGCTGTAGCGGATGTATACAGCGCTATGACTACAGCACGAGTGTATCAGACCAAACAAGAATTGCTACGTGTATTGAAAGAACTACACAAAATGAGCTTTGGTCAATTGCACGCCGAAACCGCGCAAACGTTTATCCGAAATATGTTGCCTAATTTTATAGGCAAACAAGTATTGCTCAGTTCTGGAGAAGTTGGTCAGATTATTATGACTAACCCATCTGACTTCTTCCGTCCATTGATCAAAACGGACAAAGGATTCACAGACTTGGCGATGCAATCGAATTTGGATATTGAAGAAATTTTTATGTAAGTTATTCATGTCATTGTTCAGACTTAGCTGAGAGTGAGTTTATATTCTCAGCTATTTTTGTGTTTTTATATCTTAGAAGTGTGGCTATGTTAATTGTTTATAATCAATTTACACCTATTCATTGTTCTAAAAAGTTCGTAATTTGAAGATAAACATGAAATAATTAAAAGATGTACTAATTGATCATGAATCAACAAAGAATATATAGCATCACTTTAGATAGGAGTGTAGATCATTATGGATTTTGTTACTGTTGACTTCGAGACTGCGAATTCCAGCCGATCTAGCGCCTGTTCCATCGGTATTGTGGAAGTCTCTCAAGGACAAATCGTTTTTGAACAAGAATGGCTTATTAACCCTAATCAACATTTTGATCCAATGAATATCAGTATTCACAAGATTACGCCTGCGATGGTCAAAGGACAACCGACTTTTCAAGAGTTATGGCCAACCCTATTGCCTTTTTTTGAAAATAAATCGATTGTGGCGCACAATGCTTCATTTGATATGAGTGTGTTACGTTATTGTCTGGATCATGCGCTACTGGATTATCCTACATTTGAATATCATTGTACGTACCTGTTCAGCAAAAAAATACTGGCACATATGCCTTCTCATAAATTAAATATCATTTCTAATCATTACGGGATTACGTTTAATCATCATGATGCATTAGAAGATGCACGAGCCACCGCTAACGTGTTATTGAAATTGTTAGAACAAGAACAACATAACAGTCCCGCAGAACTCGCCAAAGCACACGGGTATCAGATTGGACAGATGTATGTAGGTGGATATACTTCTTTTTCTGCTTCTGCTGGGAAGAGCAAAAAGAAATTCGCATTCCGTCCTAACACAAGAAAATAAAGATAGTTTATTTCCCAGATGCGAACCATTTACTTCGCCTTTATAGATAAGGACTGCATAACAGAATATTACTTGGTCATTTCATAACTGGTACTGATTAAGTACTTCATATCTTTTGCCGAAATAGAACCGTCCAATATTAACGAATTCCAATGGTCTTTGTTAAGATGATATGCAGGTATGATAGACTCATATTCTTCGCGCCACTGCTCGATCATACCCGGTTCACATTTCACATTGATCCAGATATGATCTTCTCTTTCAAAAATCCATGCGAACGTTTTTTTGTTGTGCTGGTGTCTAATTAAAGTCCAGTTGTCATCTTTAAACGGATGATCTGCATATACATTATCGTATGCCATACAGTAATCTATCGCTTCTTGCCTGGTTTTCATGTTGGTTCATTCCTTTTTTTATTTAGATAGAATTAGTAATACATTTATTCTATTTCCTATGTAATATTCCATACGATAAAAAATATATTATACAGGTTTTATATATTTAAATTAATAAAAACGGGGCAGAATTGGGGCAAAGCCCCTTTTCTGTCCCGTTCTTTATTTAAGATTCCTTGCTATAAAAGGAATTAACCGATAGAACCTTCCATCTCAAACTTGATAAGACGGTTCATTTCTACTGCATATTCCATAGGCAATTCTCTTGTAAATGGCTCGATAAAGCCCATAACGATCATTTGTGTTGCTTCATCTTCACTTAGACCACGACTCATCAAGTAGAAGAGTTGATCTTCAGATACTTTAGATACCGTCGCTTCATGCTCAAGAGTGATGTTATCGTTCTTGATCTCATTGTACGGAATTGTATCTGAAGTGGATTGGTTATCCAGAATCAGCGTATCACATTTGATATTTGATTTAGAACCTTCGGAATTACGTCCGAATGATGCTAGACCACGATAGGTTACTTTACCACCATGTTTACTGATCGATTTAGACACAATCGTAGATGTTGTATCTGGTGCAAGGTGAATCATTTTTGCGCCAGCATCTTGATGTTGTGCTTTACCTGCAACAGCGATAGACAATACCATACCTTTAGCGCCGCGTCCTTTAAGGATAACCGCAGGGTATTTCATTGTTAATTTAGAACCGATGTTACCATCTACCCATTCCATGGTTGCATTTTCTTCAGCAACAGCACGTTTGGTTACCAAGTTGTAGATGTTTGGAGCCCAGTTCTGAATCGTTGTATAACGTACACGAGCATCTTTTTTACAGATGATCTCAACAACAGCACTATGCAATGAGTTCGTGCTGTAGATCGGCGCTGTACAACCTTCTACATAGTGAACCATACTGCCTTCGTCTGCGATGATTAACGTACGCTCAAATTGACCCATGTTCTCGGAGTTAATACGGAAGTAAGCCTGCAAAGGCACTTCACATTGTACGCCCTTCGGTACATAGATAAAGCTTCCGCCTGACCATACTGCACTGTTCAATGCTGCAAATTTGTTATCGGTTGTAGGGATAACTGTAGCAAAGTATTCGCGCAAAATTTCTGGATGTTCTTTCAAAGCTGTATCGGTATCCATAAAGATAACGCCTTGATCTTCCAATTCTTTTTGCATGCTGTGGTAAACCACTTCAGATTCATACTGAGCGGATACACCAGCCAAGAATTTTTGCTCTGCTTCAGGAATACCTAATTTGTCAAAAGTTTCTTTGATTTCAGTTGGTACTTCTTCCCAAGTCTTACCTTGTCCTTCAGATGCTTTAACATAGTACTGGATATCGTTGAAATCCAAGTCACTAATGTCGCCGCCCCAGTCTGGCATAGGCATTTTTTCAAATTGTTCCAAAGCTTTCAAACGGAATTCTAACATCCATTCAGGCTCATCTTTCATGCGAGAAATTTCCATTACGATCTCTTTATTCAGTCCTTTACCGGATTGAAAAATCGACTTATGCTCATCACGGAAACCATATTTATATTCTTCCATTTCTGGTGCTGTTTTAGCCATTTGTGTAGCCTCCCCATCTAATTTGTGAAGCATTTAGTTGTCTTCTGTAACAATTCCCTTGCGTAGGGCATTCCAGGCCAACGTAGCACACTTGATGCGAGCAGGGAATTTATTTACTCCAGATAGGGCTTCGATCTCTTCGTATTCTTCAAATTCCACATCTTCGCCCTTCATGAGAGCAGAGAAGCGGTCTGCAAGTTCAAGTGCTTCTTCATAAGTTCTGCCTTTTACAGCTTCTGTCATCATTGAAGCGGAAGCCATACTGATTGAACAACCGTCTCCTGAAAATTTGGCATCTTTCACTTTATTATCTTCCACCAAAAGTTGTAGAGATATTCGGTCACCACAGGTTGGGTTGTTCAGTTCAACCGTCATCGCTCCGTCTTCAAATGAACCGCGGTTACGTTGATTTTTGTAGTGATCCATAATCACACGGCGGTAGAGATCATCAAGTTTCATCGCCAAAATACTCCTTCGTCTGAACCAACGCATCGATCAAGCGATCTACGTCTTGTTCATTATTATACAGGTAAAAGCTTGCGCGTGCCGTCGAACTTGCTTCAAGCCATCTCATTAATGGCTGACAGCAATGATGTCCTGCACGAATCGCTACCCCGAACGTATCCAGTACAGTTGCTAGATCATGAGGATGAACACCATCCAGATTGAACGTCACAATACCGACTTTACGCTTAGCAGGTCCATAAATTTTTAAGCCTTCGATCTGAGACATACGTTCCATCGCATAATTCGCAAGATGCGCTTCATGCTTTTCGATTTCATCCATTCCAATTTCAGTTAGGAAATCAATCGCTGCTCCCAGTCCAACAGCCCCTGAGATAATCGGCGTACCGCCTTCAAATCTCCACGGAGCGTCTTTCCAGTCGGATTCGTATAATCCCACATCGTTAATCATCTCGCCACCGAACTCGATCGGTTCCATTTGAGCAAGCAATTGACGCTTACCGTATAGAGCTCCAAATCCAGTAGGTCCACACATTTTGTGACTGGAAAGTGCATAGAAATCACAATCCAGATCTTGTACGTCCACTTTCATATGCGGTGTACTTTGTGCGCCGTCTACCACCATAATCGCTCCATGACGGTGTGCGATCTCAGCAATTTGTTTCACTGGATTCACAACGCCAAGCACATTAGATACATAGACAACTGAGACAATTTTGGTATTGCTGTTAATTACTTTTTCCACATCTGCCAGATCAATATTGCCATCCGGTTGTAATGGAATATATTTAAGTGTTGCTCCTGTCGCCTTGGCTAATTGCTGCCATGGAATCAGATTACTGTGATGTTCCATCGGTGTAACCACGATTTCGTCACCCGGTTGTAACCGAGGACGACCGTAGGACGAAGCCACTAGATTCAGTGCTGTTGTTGTACCGCGCGTGAAAACAATTTCTTCACTACGTCCGGCATTGATAAAGCGAGCAATCTTTTCACGAGCACCTTCGTAAGCGTCAGTCGCCCGTGTTCCCAGTGTATGGACGCCGCGGTGTACATTGGAGTTATCATACTCATAATAATGATTGAGCGCATCCAGGACAACCTGTGGCTTCTGAGAGGTTGCTGCATTGTCTAGATAAACAAGCGGATGTCCGTTTACTTCCTGATGTAAAATCGGAAACTGCTCGCGGATAGCTTGGTTCACTGACCTAGCTTCCTTTCAACCAGTTCCTGCAAACGAGTCTGCAAACGTTCCAAAGGAATATCCGATACGACTGGAGCCAGGAAACCGTAGATAATCAGTCGCTCTGCTTCTGGACGAGTAATACCACGCGACATCAAGTAATGAACTTGCTCAGGGTTAACCTGACCTACAGATGCTGCGTGTCCTGCCATAACATCATCTTCATCAATCAATAAGATTGGATTCGCGTCGCCACGAGCTTTCGGACTTAACATCAATACTTTCTCTGTTTGCTCACCATTCGAACGAGTTGCACCATGTTCGATTTTGGTAATACCGTTAATAATCGCATTCGCAGATTCGCGCATCACTGCACGAGTGATCATTTGGCTTGTTGTATCTTTACCAAAATGAACCGCTTTGGTTGTATAGTTCAAGCGCTGAGAACCTGAACCTACAGCGATGATTTTCGCATCGGAAGTTGATCCATTTCCTTTAAGCACTGTTGCTGTATCTGTAACGGTATTGCCATCGTTCATTTCACCGATGATCCATTCAATCGAAGCATCATTTTCAGTGATTGCACGACGGTAACTCATATCTGTAGTGCTACCACCGAATTGGTGAACTGTTGCATAACGAACTTTAGCGCCCGCTTTTGCTACAATTTCAACCACTCCGTTATGCACACGAACATCGTCGCCTGATGAAATGTAGTTATCTACATAAGTTACAGAACTGTTCGTATCTGCTACTACTAGAATACGAGGTGCAAATGTAGCACCTGCATTTTCAGTCAAAAAGATCGCTTGAACAGGAATATTTACTTCTACGTTTTTAGGAACGTATAAGAATGCTCCACCATTCCACATCGCTGCATTTAGAGCTGTTAATTGATGCTCATCAGGTGCAACGACTGTTGTTAGATAGGGCTTCACCAACTCTTCGTGTTCACGAGCAGCTGTTTCCAAATCTGTAAAAATCACACCTTGAGCTTTCAATTCATCAGATAAACTGGAGAAAATAGCACCTGAATCTTTTTGCACAATCAGGTTATCGGATTCGTTACCTTCCACCAATGCACTGATCAATGGAGGTAATTCGTCTAATGTTGCTACTTTTACAGGTGTCTGATAAGTTCCGTAATCCGAAAGATCCCATTTGTCGATCTTGGTTTTTTCCGGTTTAGGAAGTTCCAATTTGGAAGCAAGTTCAAGTGCTTTCAAACGGTTCTCAGTCAACCATGCAGGTTCATTCTTTTGTTGAGATAATGATTTAAGAGCTTCCAGATTTAATGGAAGTATCGTTTGCAATGTCATGTTATTAGCTCCTCCTTCCGTGCAGTGTTTTACGCTTCTTGACCTACAGTTTCGTCTGTAATACCAAGTTCTTCTTTAACCCAATCGTAACCTTCTGCTTCAAGACGAGCAGCCAATTCAGGTCCACCGGATTTCACGATACGACCTTGCATCATTACGTGTACATAGTCAGGAGTAATATAATCAAGTAGACGTTGGTAGTGAGTAATGATTAAGAATCCACGATCTTCATTACGCATTTTGTTTACGCCGTTTGCTACGATTTTAAGAGCATCAATATCAAGACCAGAGTCAATTTCATCTAGAATAACTAATTTTGGCTCAAGCAATAACATTTGCAAGATTTCGTTACGTTTTTTCTCACCACCGGAGAAACCTTCGTTCAAGTAACGATGTGCGAATTCAGCATTCATGTCTAGCTCTTTCATGCTTCCTTCCATTTGACGGATAAATTTGATCAATGAAATTTCTTTACCTTCTTCACGACGTGCATTGATTGCACTACGCAAGAAGTCAGAGTTTGTTACCCCTGTAATTTCACTTGGATACTGCATAGCCAAGAATAGACCTGCACGAGCGCGCTCATCCACTTCCATTTCCAAAACGTCTTCGCCGTCTAAAGTTACAGTTCCTTCAGTTACTTCATATTTAGGATGTCCCATCAAAGCAGATGCTAGTGTACTTTTACCAGTACCGTTAGGTCCCATGATTGCGTGGATTTCTCCACCTTTCATTGAAAGGTTAATCCCTTTAAGGATTTCCTTATTGTCAATTGTTGCTTTCAAACCTTCAATGACGAAATTCGTTGCCATAATAGTTTTGACCTCCAGTGAAATAAGTAGTTTGGTTGTAGCTTATATATCTGTCAACAGAGAGTATAGTACACAAATCCCTGATGTACGAAAAACGAAAATACATTTAGATAAAGTCTAAGAATAAATCTCTCTTAGAACCATTCTAAACTGATTCTCAACGATTCTCAAGTTATTTTATAATAAATTTGAAGTAGTCGCAATGAAACCGATAATCTTATGCCATGCAAAAAAGACCTGACCGATCACTCAGTCAAGCCTTGTAGAATGTCCCGTCTTGTTGCAAAGCTTGCAAAATGACAGTTCTCATTCGCTCAAACTCCGCAGCGTCCAGCACCGGCGTCAATTCGCTCGTCACCAGACCACTTGGTATAGAAATCCATGATTTGCAGCCCAGGTACTGGTCCTGCACAGGGATCTCTATCGGTCGTTCAAGTATATATACCCGCACAATCAGTAAATGAAGCGGACTTTTTCTTTTCCAATGCAAACGTTCTTCGGCAAACGTATCTGTCCAGATATGCTGGTCCAGTAAAGCATCTAGCTGGTCTTGCTCGAATATCTCTAAATCATCTGTTACTTCCGCATACAGACGAATATCAGCTGATCTCGTATCAGGAGACCAGCCGTTAAGTGATTCGTCTACCAAATGATTGTATTCGGATTTGAGCAATTCGCGACGTTGGTGCTCGTAAGTTGGATACAAGTAAAAGGCATGATCTTTCAGCTCAAAGTGACGTGTCTCTTCGACAATGCCGCCTTTGCGCATCAATAAGATCTGGTGACCTTTTTCCAACGCCTCAATAACCGAAGCCCATTCTTTCAAAGCCAATACTGATTCCGCCATCAATCGTCGCCCTCACTTTCTGTAACGGTTTGTTATCACCTATTATATCGCAGATGTGAAGGACTTCAATGTAGCAGGGTAAAGCTTATGCAGTACATCTGAGATGGGGATTAGTTACCCAAGAATGAACGAAGCATCCACATGTGTTTTTCAAGATCTGCTTTGAACGCAATCAACATATCTGCTGTTGGTTGGTCATCCGCTTCATCAGCCAATTCGATTGTTTCTTGGAATTGCTCATTAACTGTAGCGAAGTCTTCGATCAATGTTTGTACCATTGTACGCGCATCTTCTGTTCCGTTCGCTTCTTGAATCGTTGCTAGTTCCAAATATTCTTTCAACGTTGCAGCAGGTGAACCTTTAAGAGTCAATAGACGCTCAGCGATTTCATCCATTTTCAATGTTACTTCGTTGTACAATTCTTCGAATTTGATATGCAATGTATAGAAGTTTTCACCTTTTACATACCAGTGGAAATTATGAATTTTTACATATAATACATTCAGGTTAGCAACCTGTAGATTTAGAAGTTCTTCAACTTTTTTAGTTTGACCTTTATTAGTTGTATTCGTCATGATTAGATCTCCCTCTTTCTTCTTTTCAAATTGGATGTTGGAGACTTTCAATCCTCAGCCTCGTCTGTTTACAAATTACCCTTGTATTTCATTTACGAAACAAATAGATATTGAAAAAAGACTGTGCAAATTCCTTCTTTTCCGATATCCTATATTTTAACGTTTACTATTTAAGTGTTGGTTATGAACAAGCGTAAGCTATTCAAATCATAGTAGAGATTACGATTATAAAATCTTCTATTATATGATTTTGGTTTGACGATATATAGGACAGGGAGTGTTTCTTTAGATGAATCCATCATTTTCAACATCGGATGAGAATCCAGTTAAAGCGCCATTTGAACCTTTGTTATCATTGCGTTGGGACGACGATAAATTGTTGATGCTTGATCAACGTTTATTACCAGATGAAATTGTAATGCTTGAATTATTTACGTCAGAGCAAGTATTTGAATCGATTCGTTCGATGAAAGTACGTGGAGCACCTGCTATTGGTATCTCTGCTGCCTACGGCGTTGTTCTAGGCTCCTGGGAATATGAAGGCGAAGATGCAGACCACTGGCTCAAACATGTGCTTAAAACAGCTGCTTATCTAGCTGAATCTCGTCCAACCGCTGTGAATTTGTTCTGGGCATTGGATCGTATGAATAAGAAAGCTCATCAATTGGCAGAACAAGCAGGTACAACTGCTGATCGTAATGCGGGTCTGTTGGCTGAAGCGATTGCAATTCATGTCGAAGATGAAGAAGTATGTCGTATGATCGGTGAACATGCACTGCCTTTATTTACAGATGGTATGGGTGTATTGACTCACTGTAATGCAGGCGGACTCGCAACAGCTAAGTATGGTACAGCACTGGCTCCTATGTACCTTGCTCATGAAAAAGGTATTCATCTTAAAGTCTATGCTGATGAGACACGTCCTGTGCTTCAAGGTGCTCGCTTAACAGCATTTGAATTGCAACAAGCCGGTATTGATGTTACGCTTCTCTGTGACAATATGGCTGGTATGGTAATGTCCAAAGGGTGGATTCAAGCTGTTATCGTAGGTGCAGACCGCGTAGCTGCTAATGGTGATGTAGCAAACAAGATTGGAACGTATAGTGTAGCGGTACTTGCCAAAGCACATAATATTCCTTTCTATGTGGCATGCCCGTTATCGACCATTGATCTATCCACTGCTAATGGAACTGAAATTCCGATTGAAGAACGTTCTGCGGAAGAAGTAACAGAAGGCTTTGGCAAACGTACCGCACCACAAAATATTAAAGTGTTTAACCCGGCATTTGATGTAACACCTAACGAATACGTAACTGCAATTATCACTGAAAAAGGTATTGTTTATCCTTCGTATGAAGAAGGTCTAAGAAATATATTTGAAGTGTAATCTATACTCATATTATGTTCGTATAATATGATATCTGCTTTGCATCACGTATGAATTTGTTGAGCTGACCGGGTCCGATAGGATACCGGTCTTTTTGCCCCTAAATGCAATATATTTTTGTAACATATTTCGACAGCCCATCCGATAAAAGTATATAGATAAGGCTTACATTTCGTGTTTATCTAATTTTGCTTATTGAGGCAATTGTAAACGATTTAAAAGCATATGTACTTGAAATGATTTATTTTAAAAACGGTAGGTTATAATGAATTGTGAAAATTTTTAACATTCTGATAGGATAAGTGAGATGGGAGAATCATGGATAAAAAGCCAACTAACGACGAAGCCGAATTTTTATTTAATGTTGACCTGATGATCTCTGGTCGAAACAACGCTGTTGCTCTTCAAAAACTGCTTGAAATTCTAAATAATCATGAAGAATTAGCAGATTTTAGAGTCGTTTCTGGCATCAAACTTGGACAAAAGATAGAGAAATCTTTGAAAGATACAAGTAAACAGCAAGTGCCTATAGATATATCAAGTATATCTGAAAGTAAAAAATCAATTACTGCACAAACTGCGTCACTGGTCAAAAAATTAGAAAAGCACAAACAAGAAGCTAAATCAGCAGCGATCTTACATGAAAAGATCGAAAATGATATGAACAGCTGGTTAGCCCTTTACATCAAAGATAATACATTGGTACGTCTAACGATCAACAATCGAGGGGATCGCTTTTCTATTCCGTGTCGTATCTTAAATTTTGATAATGAAAATCAAACGATTAGTGTATATCATGTAGATGAAAAACAAGTGTATACGTTCAAACTCAATGAGATTGATGATTTTCAACATACTTAAATCGTTATCTTATTGACGATCCGCTTCTTCTGACAATGAATATCAAAATAGCGTCTATCCCGGTCAATGAGATAGACGCTATTATTATGTTATATATGATAATGAGATTGGTTTAATTCCGTTTACCGTATTTGGCTCCAACAAGTGCTAACATGATCCAACCTGCTATAAAGCATACGCCACCAATAGGAGTAATTGCACCTAACACTTTGATTCCAGTTATACTTAATACATAGAGACTACCTGAGAAAATGATAACTCCAATAGTAAATAATCGACCTGCCCAACGCAACAGACTGGATTCACCAATCACTCCTGCGAGCACAGCGACAATCAAAATAGCCAGTGTATGTACAAAGTGATATTCCACACCTGTTTTGAACGTTTGTAACAGTTGAGGCCCGATAATAGGTTCTAATAGATGAGCACCGAAAGCGCCAATGCCGACTCCAATCATACCTAGAATAGAACCGATAATTAAATATGTGCGTTGCATGAATATGCCTCCTGCTAATTGTTTTATTTTTAATTATACCTTACTCCGATGCTTGCATTTGTGAGGAAATTATGAAAAAGTAACGGTACATACATATATTGTAAAGGAGATTAGATTCATGGACCCTTATGATCCCAAACGAAATTCATCTTTCCCTAATTTAAAAAAAGATACGGATGCACCTCAAGACAATGATTTTAGAGATCCTTTAGCAACATCAGAGCCTTATGATTATCGCTCTTCTACCTTTGTACCACCATCTAATGATAACTATTACAATCCTAATGATCCATACGCTCCTCTACCCGGGCAACGCTGGCCTCATTCTAAGTTAGGTGTCGCTTCTTTTATTATTGGAATATCTACGCTTATTGTTAATATTATTGTAGGTGTAATTGCTGTTATTATGATGGTAGCCGCTGTTGAAAATTCAGATATTTCTTTTAATCTGTTAGATGAACAGAGTATCGAAGCAGGGCTGGCTGCAATATTAGGTGGATTACTTGTCCTTGTGTTGATATGGGGATTATTAATCCTTGCTAATTGTACTGGTCTGGTCTTAGGGATTGTTGGTTGTTGTGTCAAGCAACGTCGTAAAGTGTTTGCAATTATCGGTATTGTTTTAAATGCTTTTCCAGCCGCTTTTATTTTATTCTTTTTTATTATCGGTATTTTCTCAGACAGCAGTTATTAATTACTCTCAATCGCTTATTTCTATTTTGTCATATGAATCTTATTTGTTGCAGGTTGCCTTTTCTATTCTTTCTTAGAGAAGAGGCAATCTGCTTTTTTGTGTACTGTAAATCGTGATATACTAATACAATCTATTCTTATCAGCATTTAGATATAGATAATTGGACTCGATGGAAAGACAGGAGATTATTATGACATCTATTCGTATTTTTGTAGATAGTACTTGCGATTTACCAAAGGCATGGTTAGAAGAAAATCAAATCGGTGTTGTGCCTTTATATGTGAATTTTAATCATGAAGTATACCGGGATGGTGTGGATATGACACCTGCCGAATTGTATGAAAAAGTAAAACAAACCGGACAAACACCCAAAACGTCTGCACCTTCACCTGCTGATTTTATTCATGCTTTTCAGCCTGTGATTGACAATGGGCATACGATTATTTATATCAGTCTTTCTTCCGCTCTTTCTTCCACGTATGCTAATGCACATCTAGCAGCCAATACATTTCCTGAAGGCGCAGTAACGATCGTAGATTCATTGAATTTATCCAGTTCGATTGGCTTGTTAGTGATGAAAGCGGTACAAGCGATCGATCAGCAACAATCGGTTGCAGAGATTGTGTTATTGCTTGAATCGATGCGCTCAAAGATCGAGACCGAGTTCGCTATTGATTCGTTAGAATTTTTATACAAAGGTGGACGCTGTTCAGGTATGCAGAATCTGATCGGTAGCCTGCTCAAAATTCGTCCAGTCATTCAGGTCACTACACACGGAACACTGGTTCCTGCTTACAAAATACGAGGTAAACGTGAAAAAGCTGTCGAACAACTGCTTAGAAATACACTTGCTCATCGACATGCGATTGATCAAGATATTATTTTTGTAGTTCATTCTTTTGCTGAAGCAGAAGCTCGTCACATGCAAGCTGTACTTCGAGAGCAGACTGATGCGCGTCAGGTAATGATTACAGAAGCAGGATGCGTTATATCCAGTCATTGTGGTCCACAGACAATTGCCATTATGTATGCCAAAAATAACCATTAATTTCTTCATACAACTACCTCATTTAAATACAAAAAACCTGTTAAGAGACATCTTTGATAACATGTCTCTTAACAGGTTTTTTTATTAAGCTAACTGTAATGGAATACTGAAATAAAACGTAGAACCTTGATGTTCCTGACTATTTACACCAATCGTTCCATTCATTAATTCAATAAGATTTTTGCAAATAAACAATCCTAGCCCTGTACCACCATAGCGACGATTCATCACCGGATGTACTTGGGAGAATGAATGAAATAGCTCACTTAGCTTATCTGCGGGTATGCCAATCCCTGTATCTGTAATCTGGAAATTCAGCATCATGCCTTGATCTTGAGACAAATACGAGACGCCTGCGCTAAGATGAATATTTCCTTTTTCCGTAAACTTAATCGCATTGCCTATAATATTGACCAGTACTTGCTTGATTCGAGGCATATCCCCTCTGGCTAACTTCGGAACTTCTTGTTCAATATGCTTATCAAATACCAAATACTTACTTTGCGCTGTCGGCAAGAACCATTGATAGACATCATCTATTAATTCACGAAGATCGAATAACTCTTCTTCCAGTTCGACATTTCCATTTTCCAAGCGATGCACATCCATAATATCATTAATAATCTGCATCAATTCATTGCCGCTTTGACGAATAATATGAATATAACTGGCTTGTTCTTCATTCAGATCAAGATCAAGCATCAATTCCGCCATACCAACAATTCCATTCATCGGTGTACGAATCTCATGACTCATCATCGAGATAAATTGAGACTTCGCGTAAGCAGCCCGCTCTGCGGATTCTTTGGCTTCTATAATCGCTTTCTCATTGGTTCGATCACTGAATACAACCACAACACCGACAATCTTTTCCCGATCTCGTAATGCATTGGTCTGATAAGAAGCGAAAAAGCTAGATCCATCACGGCGAAAGAATACATCTTCGGTTACACGTCTTGAAATGCTATCTTGCATCGTTAGCTCTACTGGATGATGGGTAGCCGCATAAGGCTCTCCATCTGATCGTGTATGCATTAACAAGTCACGCACAGGTGATCCTATAAATTCTTCTTTGGTCACGCCTAGCATCGAAGAAGCTGCCGCATTTAAAAAGATACCATTGCCGTCTGCATCTACTCCATAAATGCCTTCAGATACCGAACTCAATATCAAATTGTATTCATCACTGATTTTTTTAATCTGCTCTACATATTTTTTGCTTTCTGTAATATCTGTCGCAATTCCGAATACACCGGTGATTTCTCCGCTGACGATAATCGGCACATTGGTAATATTCACTTCAATTTGATGACCGGTATGATGCACCAGCACCGTTTCGTAGTTTTGTGGCATGCCCATTTTGGCTCTATTAAAACGATTCAAAGCTTCTTCACGCAGATCAGGATGGATCAGCTCAGCAAAGTATGTGTTTTTCAATCGTGTTCGATCATAACCACTTTGAATTTCAGCAACAGGATTGAGATTAAATAATCGACCTTGTAGATCAAATGAATATACACCTGATGGATTATACTCCACAAGTGACTTGTAACGCTGTTCGCTCTCGTGTAATCGCTGTTCTGCTAATTTACGATCTGTGACATCTCTGGAGACTGCAATCACTGTACCGGCAATTCCTTCGATCTGACTAGGTGTATACGTCGCTGTACTTTCTAACCAGACATAATGACCTGCTTTATGTTGAAAACGATAATGTACTGTCTTTGACTTACTATGCTCAGGCATCTCAGTAATCCATGTAATATAATCTCGGACAGCTTGATAATCTTCAGGGTGATAAAAAGAGAATGCACTTTTACCGATCAATTCTTCTCCTTCATACCCAATAAGCTTTTTCACAGAAGCTGACGTATATATAAAACTAAGTTCTTCATCTGCGGTATGAGAAGAAATCAGATCTAATGTATTGTTAGAAAGCATCCGGTATTGACGTTCACTTTCACGAATTAAGTCTTCCATCAGACGACTTTCTGTTATATCTTGAATCGTACCTACAATCTGGCGCGTACCGTCATTGTCATCTGCCACCAGTGTGCCTTGAATATGCACAGTTTTGATCTGATGATGTTGATCAACTAGACGACATTCAATATTCACATGTTCCTGAGCAACCGATTGCCGAAAAGCATACCGTACTTTATCCCGATCTTCATGATGAACCATCGTCAAAAAATGACGATACAATAACTTAGCTGAAGGTGATTCTATGCCAAGAATTTCGAGAAACTTATCCGAGCACACTAATTCTTGCGTATCTAAATTCCAATCCCAACATCCAAATCCAGCAATACTTTGTGCCAGAGCTAGACGTTCTTCACTTTTGCGAAGTTGCTCTTCTGATTCTTTCCGAGCAGTAATATCTCGCCCTATTCCCATATATTGAACCGTTACTCCATTCTCATCTTTGATCGCTTTAACCGTTAATTCAATCCACTTGTACGTTTTGTTTTTGCATACACAGCGAATTTGAACCGCTTTGCGTGATTGAAATGGAGGTTCTAATTGCAAAATATCTTCGGCATAAATCAAATCAGTAGACAACGTCTGCATTAATTCAGAAGGCAGAAATCCTAGAATTTTTTCAACAGAAGGTGAAATATAGGTAATCATTCCGTCTGCATCGGAACAAGTGATCAGATCATCGGCATTTTCAGAAATCAGTCTATACATACGTTCAGCTTCTACAAGTTTTTGTTCAACATCATTGCGTGCTGTAATATCTTTGGCGATACCATAAATGCCTACAATTTCTTCGTCAATAACGATGGGTGTATATGTAACATCTAGGTCAATCAAATGTCCTTGTCGATGATAAATGTGAGTCTGAAATTGTACAGATTTACCTTGTAACACCTCTGCCAGATAAGGAGAACGCATTTCTATGCGCTCTGCTCCAAAAATTTTACTTCTATCGACATGTTCTAATGTATCTATAGTATAACCAGAAATCTTTTCGACACCTGGATTGGTATAAATGTAATTCCCCTTTTTGTCCATAACATATATCGCATCAGGGTGATATTCAAAAAGAGATCGGTACGACCCACTTTCAGATATCAGGTTTTGAAGAATTTCATGTTCATGATTGTCCAATGGTCTATCCCTCTCAATCTTTCGTATGCCCTTAATGTAAAAGCACATTATGAACTGTTTAGACTCTTGATAAGCAGCCTACTCTACTATTAACCTATATTGGTCATGATCCTTTCAAATGTCGCGCAAAAAATTCACTAACAATTTCTAAAACATCATTTCGGGTCATAAATGTGGTCGACGAATGACCTACACCTTCTAAAATATACAATGTAACTTCCGCCGATATTTCTGCTAAAGCATCATACAAAAACTGGCTCTGACGCGCAGGTACCACCTGATCTTGATCGCCATGCATAATTAAAAAAGGTGGCACATGAGCAGGAATATGAGAAGCAAGATGATGAATAGGATTCGATTGATCGGCTGTGTCTATTTTATGTCGTAACGGCCCGCCCATCAGTAAAGAAATCACCGGTAATTCATATTCACTTTGAAAATCAGCCTGAATATCAATCGGTCCTGCAAAATCAACTACCGCTTTGACACTACTAGAATGTCCTTGCCATTGTCCTTGTTGATCCCATTCTGCTTGCTCTCCAGTCACACCAACTAATGCAGATAAATGTGCACCTGCGGAGTGTCCCCAGATTCCGATATGTTCAGGATCAATATGATAATCCAGTGCATGAGCACGTAAAAAGCGAATCGCTGTTTTGATATCTTCTAACTGTGCAGGAAAAGGTGCTTTGTTCACAGTGCGGTATTCCACACAAGCAATCACATACCCTTGACGAGCTAATTTGGACAGTGCCGGGATATGTTTGTAAGGATCAATATCGACCCATGCTCCGCCGACGACCCAGACTATTAACGGTAATGGCAAATCAGAAACAGGACGCAAAATATTCATTTTTAACGATTGACCATTGGCAAAGCGAGCAAATTGAACATCTGGAATTAATTGCACAAAGTACCCATCCTCGGTTTGATGCGCTAAATGTTTGATTTCTGACATTATATTTCCTCCTCGAAAATGGTATTGTATAATTTAGACAATAAAGTCATTTCTTTTATAACTATAAATCGATATAGGAAAGTGGGGAGACTAGAGATTGATTACAGTAACAGCAATACATTTGCCGGATTTATTATCGTTAGAAGATATGGAGGTGTTACGTCGTAACGTATCACCTGCACGAAAAGAAGCTTCTTTGAAATTTGTTCGACAGCAAGATGCTCAACGTGGCTTAATAGGAGAACTGCTTGTTTTGCATCGATTACGTACTCACTATCAGTTGCAAGATCACCAGATTCAATTTGAGCAAAATAAATACGGGAAACCGTACCTACACAATCAACCTGATATTCATTTTAATGTATCCCATGCAGGTGAATGGATCGTATGTGCTGATGGGAATGTTCCAGTCGGTATTGATATCGAACAAATACGTCCTATCGACTTTGGGATCGCTCAACGCTTTTATACAGAACCAGAATATCAATTATTAATGAATGCACCGGAAAGTGAACAGCTAACCACCTTTTATGCATTATGGACGTTAAAAGAAAGTTATATCAAATTTGTAGGCAAAGGGCTTTCTTTGCCCTTAGACTCATTCTCTGTTCTACAAAATGATAACCACGAATATCAAGTAATTTCAGCCAAACCTATCGATATGGCAAGCTTTTTCCGTCATCTGCCGATCGATTCAAAGTATCAATTAGCAGTCTGTGCAGGAGAACCGTTGAGTCTTCTTCCACTTATTATGCTGGATTGGACCGAACTGATTCCGTGATTTTATACATATGGAAACATTTAGTTAAAATTTAAAGTTATTTTTATGCAATTTGTATAACTATGTATTATACACTCTATAATCATAACATCTAACTCCTACGATTTAAAAGAATCTCTGTGATAGTCGCTTCTATATATAGTTAAAACGTTCATTAATAATCCAACAATACTTTGACATCATCACATTCATTTAGAGTGGCTTTCACAAAATAAGCCTTTCGATTCTCTGATCTGCTAGAGAACCAAAAGGCTTATTTGTTATGCATTCAAATCATAATCATTAGATATCATTCATTACTTATTGAGAACGAATTGCAGTCATCGTTGTATACCAGTAATCTAACTGTGCTCTCACTTGTTGATCTTGAACTACCGTCTGCATCCGCTCAATCACATTACGCAATGTATCATATTGACTGGCTACCCATGGCTTACGTGCAAGCAATTCGCACCAGAATGCAATCAAGCGATCTGTACGTAGAGGGTCTGTCTGAGATAATAACTCCCATATCTGCTGATCCATAATCATAACAATTTCGATCCACTCATTAGGATGATCTAATTGTTCCAATTGATCTAATATTATTAATCGATCTGCTGATGTTTGGCGCAATTGACGATCCATCACACGGCGCTTGAGCTCACGGGATTGCTCTAATACCGATACTGCTGGAATATGTTGTCGAAGTGCAGTCAGTACCGTCTGCAATACCTGTTCTTCTTGCCCGCGCATCGTATACAGCAATTGCGAAGCACGCTCAAGACTTGCGGTATTGTGACTTCGATTGTATTTGAGCAATAGATTACGAATAATCGTCGACTGCCTTGTAAGTTCTTGAAGCTCTGGCATCATCGTCGGATACTGATCGAAGATCGCTTGTAATCCTTCTACTGTCTGTGCCAGATACATTAATCGTTGTTCCATCGCTGCTTTGTGCTCATAAAAGATGTGAAAAGCTCGAATATCTGCTTTGCTGTTATTTTCGATAAATGTCTGAATACTATTTTGCAAAATATCATAGATTTCCATCCCATAAAAATGAGCATTGGCTTGCTGAATATCATTCCGTCTCCATGATGAAGGACGCGAATCCACATAATCTTGTAACTGCTCGATCAGACCTTCTAACGAGACCACCACTGCGATAACTTTGGGAGAATGTACAGGTGCTTGTTGATACCGAATCGTAATCAAGCGTTTATTTGCTTCTTGAAATGAAAAATGAGCAGCCAACACTTCTTCGATCGGGATACTGTACTCTCCATACTGAAAATCACGATTGTACCCGCTTGCCCAAAAAACCTGCTGTTCGAGATCATAACCGTGCAACATAATATCATGAGAATAATGTTCTTCTTGGTAAAATGCTGTATGAGACAAATAGTATTCATCAATAAACATGACTAGATATTTGTCTTGATTAATCATATCCACCCATGTCGCAATTAACTGCTCGGCATTGAGATCGGCACAATCAGTCTCATTCGTTTCTAGCCAGGGGTAATCACTAAATTCATGGGGATGATAAAAGTCGACCCACTGGTAATTAGGCGAACTTAACTGGATAAATTGATGATATACCCATGGTAAACATTCCTCGTGTGTCATCACCACAGAAAGAGCATACCCTAGATACTGATATCCTTTAACAAGTGGCTTGGCTAAAGGAAGTATTTTTTGCGAAGACGATTGCACAGGGTAACGAGTTAATGACTGTGTAAGGTGAGTTGTGGTATTCATCTCTGACTTCATCATAGAACCGCCGTCCATTCTGTGGTAGGTACTATATGTTGTTGCCGTAATAATAAATCTTCAGGATCACCTTGTTCTCGAATCAAATACGATTTGCCTTTATAAGAAAGAACTTCAGCAGGTGTAGCATGACCCAAAAACTGAGTAGGACTATACGTTAATCCATACGCACCTGATTGTAGAATACATATGTAATCGCCAGCATGAATCACAGGCAATTCTACATTTTTGAATAAACAATCATCCGGTGTACATAACGGCCCTACAATACTGGTGATCTGCGTCTGTTCTCCATCGGTTATATGATGCCTTGGAATAATTTCCAGTGGATAATTGTTACGTGGTCTTCTACCTCTAAAGGTAGCGCCTGCATGATGGTGCATACCTCCATCTACAATAACAAAATGCTCGCCTTTGGATACTTTGGTATATAGTGCCTGACAGACATAGATCCCTGCTGCTGCGAGTAAATAGCGACCACTTTCTACAATAAATGTACTGTGTGGCAGATGAACAACATATTCATCAATTAATTCGGTGAGTTGTTGCATAATCGATTCGATGTCCAGTGGATGTTCATGGGAAAAGTAAGGTACTCCAAATCCACCACCCAGATTGACTATTTCCAGTTGAACTGGATATCTGGCTTGAATTTGCGCGGCTAAAGACAATGTATATCTAAAATTACTGAGTAGCACTTTTTCATCCATAATCTGTGTACCTGCATAGACTTGAATACCGATCACTTGAATATAAGGCATCTCCGCTACACGCTCGAATACACCTGCTAATTGAGACTCATCGATCCCGAATGGACGAGCCACTCCTGCCATCTGAATAGAAGCTCCACTGATCCCTTCTCCATCCGGATTCACCCGAATACCGACACGCACTTTACACTCATATTCAGTCGCAATCTGATGGATCATTTCTAATTCAGCGAGCGATTCGACATTAATACAATGAATCTGATGAGCCATCGCTGTCCGCAATTCTTTTTCACTTTTACCAGGCCCTGTATAGATGATCTCTTCCGGCAAATACCCTGCTGCTTCAGCCAGACGCAACTCCCCTAATGAAGCAATCTCTATATGACAACCCCATTCACGCAGTAGGTTAGCAATGGTAATATTATTGTTTGCTTTTAAGGCGTAATGTAATTGAACTTTGGGGTGTAGTAATTGTTGAAACGATTGAATATGTTCCGCTAATTGATCTCCATTGTAATAATAAAAAGGAGTCGGATACTGTTCTAAAGCTTCATATAAAGGATTGTTTTCTGATAAATGGCTCATCCATGTTCATCTCCTAAGCATTTGGCATTATACATGCGACAACATTCCATGAGAAAAAGATTTTTGCAACGCAAAATATCTGTACTTATGACTCAAGATATAACACTTTTGGCTTTGGCTGTAGCATGAATATGAGATAACAATTGAATACGCTCTACCGATTCAGCAAACAAATGATGGTGCTGATGATGATGGATAACATCCCGGAAAAAACGTAATTGATTGACATAATAATTCATCGGTTCAAACGTATGATATCGAACTTCTCCTGTTTCTTGTCCATTTTCTATCAGCGCTATTTTGAGCTTCAGCTTATAAAACCCTAGATTACAGCGAAAAAAATCGTTGATCGTAATCTTCGCTTTTTCCAGATAGATCACATGTCTGCTACTATACGGCTTTTCAAAAGAAAAAAGAGCTTCTGCTGTCACGCCATCGGCTAACTGAGCTTGCGCTTCAAATGTCCAATCACAACCGTTAGGCCCATCAAAAGAAGAACGTCCTTCAAATTCACTATGTTGTATTCCGATCACCTGTTGTAAAAATTGAAGCCAATAACAACCCAGATCCCAAAAACAGCCGCCACCTTGTTCTGGATGACTACGATAATTATCATGATGATCTTCTTTGGCTGGAATGGTCAGTTGAGTGACTGTACGGACTAAGGCTCCATATTCACCGGATGCAATGCATTCACGTAACGTATGTTGCCACGGATGATGAGCTACCATTACCCCTTCGATCACCTGTAATCCATGATGCTGTGCCGCCGCTCCAATCATGGGCAGTTCTTGCGGATGCAGACAAAGCGGTTTTTCAACCAGTACATGCTTGCCCGCAGACAATGCTTTGCGAATCCATGTGGCATGCAGTTCGTTACTTAGCCCGATATACACTGCATCTAACTGAGGATCTGCTAACAATTCTTCCAAATCCCCGTAGATTGTAGCGATGCCATAATGTTCTGCTAACGATTCTGCTTTGGACAACGTACGATTAGCAACACCTACAATGTCCAGTCCATCGACATAGGGTGCAGGATCAAGAACAGCACGTGGCACAATACCCGAACACCCGAGAATCCCTAATTTGACAGTAGCTTCTGAATTATGCCCTACTTGGGCTGAAAGAATATGTTCGTCCGTCTGTGTAGAAGATTGGCGTACACTCATTTCGGAAGATTTCATCATGGTGTACCTTTAGCCATCGTCGGGTGAAGCAGTTGCATATGACGTTGAATGTACTCATCGGCATACGCTGGAAATTGCTGACGAGCTTGTACCAATTGCTGATGCATCTGTTCCAAAATATCTGTGCCTCCACCATACTCACTCATCCAGCGTTCATATGATAATCCAAATCCATATTTTTCCCACTGACTGGCATTGCGAGCTTCATGTTCTCCAAAAGGTTCTAGAAAAATAATCGGCGTACTTAGTGCAAATGAATCGGCTAATGTTCCTCCGCCCGGCTTACTGACAATCGCTTGTACATTGCGTTCAATCTCACATAATATGTGATATTCTGCTCGTGATTCATACTGTACGGCTTGATCAACTTGCACTTCTCCAAGTGGTGGAAAAGTATGCTTACCCTCTTCATTTTGTTGCCATGTGCGCCACTCTGGATTCATCCGATAATACCGTTGTCCTTGATCCGAACTTCCCCGTTCATCTTGATCGTACAAAATAATATCCAATCCATAACCCACTTGTTCTAACTCGGCGATCCGTTCACGATAGGTGCCCATTCCCCAACCACCCCCATGCACCAACAGTCGATGTTGTCGCTGACTATACGGAATCACTGGATCAGATAAAGGAATATCAATATACGTATACATTTCTTGTTGGTCATGACCAAATAGCCAGACTTCATGATAACTCTCATGTAGCTGACCTAAGCGCTTACGTACACTTTTCCAAGAAGGAGAATCGATCACATCCAGATACAATAAGTCTACATGGAGATTGGCTTCACCGATCTGCTCCCGATAGCGATCTAAAATGTATATCCAATGACCAGATAAGCAAATAAAATGTTTTCTTCCTTCAGCTTCCCACTGTTGTAACAACGTTACAATCTGCTCATCATCCATACTTTTGCGAATATCTTGTGGAATCCGTTGTGACATCAATGCTACCGAAAAGTCAGCATGATACGCTTGACGACTTTTATCTACTTTTTGCAATTGATCTGATTGCATCACATTTTCAAACACAAGCACTTCGGTTGGAATACCCATACGATTCAAGCTTGCTTCTACAAGTAAACCCGGCGTATAAAATCCAAGTCCAAACCCAGAGCATAATATCGTTACGGTCATGATGATCCAATCCTTTCATTTGAGGGTGGTGAAGAAAAGAATAATACTTTTAGAGTGGGGTATATTGTTCTTGAGTTGTATATCGCTACGGGCATCTATTATTCTTGGCGTCGCTGGTAAGACTTGGATATCTTGAATGGACCGCTGGGCGGTCGATATCCTAGTCTTAAAGGCGACTTTCAGAATAATAGATTTCCTTCGCTGGTGGTGGGAGAACAATATGTTATTTAAGAGATTAAGAGCATATGATTCTTGCTTCCCCAGAGTGGGGGTAGCAGCGAAATCAGTAAAATAAATATTATAATTAGATGTTATGGCATTGATTCGAATATGTGATGGTGAAGATTCTTTATTTATAGATGAAATAGATCAATGATTATATGGTTGATTAGTTTAATATGCTGAATTGGTTGGTTTCTAGAAGTTGTTCGAATTGGGTTAGTAATTGTTGTTTGATATGGTCATGGCTGGCTACGACTGAGAGATAGATTCTGCCTTTGTGTTTTTTGTTATCATTACGGAAACGGTGGTTGATGTGTAGGGCTGATGATGTTAATGGGATAATGCCTTGTTGACGATTCGGTAAATAGAGCAAGTTGGCTTGATCTAACAAATGAAGTAGTTGTTCGTGCGAGACTTCGCCTGTGTGTGAGACGTTATAGTTGGTCATATTGCCGACCTGTCCGTAGGTACGCAGGTATTGATCCATTTGGTGCTTGATCAGGCTCATCGATTTGCGAGCGTTGATCTCGACCATCGGTTCAAGGCTTCCATCTTGTAATACCATGGAGTCAATACAGACATGTCCAAAGTATCCATCCTGATATAATTGCTTACCGATCTGTTCCATTAATGCAAAATAACCTTCTTGTTCGAGTCGCATCATAAAGGCTGGATCAGGAGATAATGACTCACGATACGCAAATTGAGAGTTTGCCAACCACTGAACAGACAGCATTTCAATCTGACCTTGTGGATCAATATGAAATTGGCAAGAAAAATCCCGTTCTTTTTGCAAATACTTTTCGATCAGAAATTGGACTTTCTTCCCTTTTTCTTCTTGTTTGTGTAGACCGTGACCGATACGAACAAGCAGTTCAGGAGAATCGATCAACATATTCCCTTTACCGGACACACCATAATTATCTTTAATCAGAAAAGAACCTTCTTTTAGCCACTCGCTTCCTTTTTCAACCAATTCCTCACTGCTCTCTACTAATACACCGACACCACTCAAGTTCAATGTCTGCTTCATCTGTGCAGAGTAATGTTTGGTATTGACCCTTTTGACGACTTCAAGTTCAGGAGCATGATAGCCAATACCGAAGCGTTGATTCAACTCTTCAATATGAGGAATCCATGCAAAAGGAGACAAACTCATCGTGGATAATGGAAATTGCTCGGCTAATTGTTCATCTTGTTGTTCCATCCATTGGAAAACAGATACAGGGCGTGCAGACATTCCTGCTTGCTTGCCTGTACTCAACCGATTGATCGCCGCCATCGTCTGATCTTGTCCCGCAAGAATCTGATCTTTGATTTTCGAAGCATCCATTTCCAGATCTTGCGTATTGCCATATACGCTAAATCCCAATTGATGAACATATTGACGTTGCGCAGGTTCCATCGCATAACGAGTAAATAAGAGGTCACCCGGCTGACAAAAAGTAAACAATAATTCATCCATAGCTGTGACAATCTTTTCAGCTTCTTTATCAGGTAGTGCAGGCAGTGTGGCAAGATCATCTTCACGCCAGTATAATTCAGCTTCAAAAGCACCCATGTGTAGCAATGGCTGACTGCTGATCCGTTCATTCATATGTATATTCCTCCTTTTTAAAATGGATGTTTATTGACTAGCACTGGAATAATGACGTAATGCATAACGCCAGATCACACGAATAATGATCAGCAACCAGATCGGTGCAAGTACTGCCCACCAGACCATGCCTGCACTGAGTCCACCCATAACAAACATTGGTGGAAAGTTACAAATAACGAACACCGGTAATAAAAATGTACCTAAGCGCTGAATAATCCGATCATAGACTGCCATAGGAACATAATTCGTTTCAAACACACTATTTGACATATCGGTTACCCCTGTAGTCTGTACCGTCCAAAACGCCAGCAATTGTGGTAACAAAAAGACAGAATAAGCAACCAAGACACCAATCGCAATAAAAAAGATAAATCCGCCAATATGATAAAAGTCTACAGGCAATCCCATTCGACTCCAGCCAATCGCTACCATCACACTGCCACCGAGTACATTGGGGATCGTATAACCCAATTCAAATTGACGTAAAGTGACAGCGAATTGCAAAGAAATGGGCTTCGTAATCAGTACATCCAGCGAACCAGTACGTACTTTATCTGGTAACTGAGTAAAATTGGTAAAAAACAATCCACTATATAATCCGCTCATAATGGTAAATACGCCTACATATAACAAAATCGCATCCGGCGACCAGCCATTAATATCGGTTCCTACCTGATACGGCAGAATCGCATATAACAGTTTGATCAGTAGATACGCTGTTTCAATCAGAAAAGCTGTAATAAAATTGGTACGATACTCCATTTGCGACATCACAGAGAATTTCATAAATCGTCCATAAATACGAGAATAGCGCTTTGCTTCTTTCCAGATCATCTGCATATTATTATCCTCCCACCGCTACATAACGGCGTACCCCTGAACTCCATACCCATCTAGCGACCACTAAAATAACAGCGATCCATAACCACTGCATGCCTATACCGGTAATTGCTTCTGTTGTGGTTAATTTACCAGTAATCATATTGACTGGAAAAAAGACAATATACGAAAAAGGTAACATCCCTAATATCTTGGCAATCGTCGCTCCAAAAATGGTTAACGGAAAAACACTACCACTCGCGATATAAATAATGAGCGATAAGGTATAAAATAATCCGGTCGATTCGGTTAACCAGAACGCTATTCCGCTTAATGCATAATAGATCACAAAGTTGAGTAACAATGCACCTGGTAAAGCAATCAGATAACGTAATGCACTATCCCAACCTACAGGAACGTGTAGACCGATCCGCAACCAGATCAAGACTACAGCGGCAAAAATAATGACCAGTACCGATTGGACTGCTTTGGCACCTAGAAATTTTAAGATACGATAAGCAAAATAGTTCAGCGGTTGGACTA
Organism: Paenibacillus sp. PK4536; assembly: GCF_028594455.2. Taxonomy (NCBI): domain Bacteria; kingdom Bacillati; phylum Bacillota; class Bacilli; order Caryophanales; family Paenibacillaceae; genus Paenibacillus; species Paenibacillus sp. PK4536. The sequence continues at coordinate 2,779,538 of NZ_CP126313.1, read as the reverse complement.
GAAATTTACCCAGTCCGCCTTCTTTGATATCGCCTGCAATTTCATATTCAAATCCCGCAGCAACGAGCTTACCAGTGACCGCTGCCATAATAATGTAGATCAACATTTCTTGAAACGTATAACCTACAATCGTTCCCTGACCAGATGAACGAAAAATCGCTAACCAGAGAAAAAATTGTGTCATCATCGGTACAAAAAAGCTAACTAGCTGTATCCAATAGTTGGTTCGATATTCCATTTCATTTTGAATCCCCATATGTAAAATTTTGCGATAGACTTTATTGGGCATGGGGCAACCCACCTTTTTCGTACAGGATCGCAATCCCTTCTTCCAAAGGAATATCTTCAATTGTAAAATCAATAACAGGTAAATGATCCAGTATTTCTTTGGATTTACGTAGTACATCTTGCTTGCTAAGTTCGAACACCACTTCCAATTCAGAACGAGAACGAATTTTACCATATCCATTCAAAGACAATTCCGATACCGGTGCTGACAATTGGATTTTGAGTAATTTCCAAGAACCAATCACATCGTTTACACTTTTGAGATCACCATCATAGACCAGTTGCCCATGATTAATAATCATCGTTCGAGAACATAAGTCTTCAATATCACGCATATAGTGACTGGTCAGCAAAATCGTTGTATTGTACGTTTTGTTGTATGTTTTAAAAAATTGTCTGATTTTACTTTGTGAAATAATATCCAAACCAATCGTCGGCTCATCGAGCAATATGACTTTCGGACGATGAAGAAGTGAAGCAATCAATTCCATTTTCATGCGTTCCCCTAAAGACAATCGGCGTACTTGCACATGTAACTGCTCACTGACACCCAGCAGTTCAACCAATTCGTCCAATGTACGCTTATATTCAGTATCGTCCAGATCATAGATTAATTTGTTGAGTTCAAATGAATCACTAGCAGGCAAGTCCCACCATAGTTGATTTTTTTGACCCATCACAATCGAGAACTGACGTTTAAATTCTTTTTTACGTTCCCATGGCGTATACCCGAGTACAGAAGCTTGACCATCACTAGGATGCAAAATACCGGATAACATTTTGAGTGTGGTCGTTTTACCTGCTCCATTAGGTCCTAGAAAACCAACAATTTCACCTTCTTCAATATCAAAGCTAAGATCAATTACAGCTTCTTTCTGCAATTTTTCCCGTTTGAATAAATTCGAAAATGATTTGCGTAGTCCAGGTTCTTTTTTGTAATATTCAAATGTTTTGGATAGTTGAGTTAACGTTATCGCTGACAGATGACACGACCTCCTTCATGTTGCACACTGCTATAGACGGATCTGATATACCGTCATTCTCATCCGCTCTAACAATGTTTTTAATTCGGCTAATAAACGCAAACTATGCTGAATATAATCAGTTACTTTCTCTCGGTTAACCCGCAATCCTATTTTATACAGTTGAAGCAGATGCCTTTTCCATGTCTGGCGGAGTTCATGAATATCTTCTCGCAATTGATAAGCACCATGCTCACTCCCCATTAATCCTTCATAACGACTCATAAATTGCTCGGTATACTGTAGTAGATGCATCAGACTTTCGATCCGTAGCTGGTAATAAAGAGTATCGCAACTCTGACGGAATGATTCATCTTCCATCTCTAACAGACGATCCAGATCACAGAATAAGACGGCATATGCTGACCAGCTTTCTTGCAAAAACTGTTCTAAATGACGATCACACGCCTGAATCACTTGTTGGACACTAAGCTCTTCCGCAGGATCACTATTGAGATACGCATATTCAGTAATACCTTCTAGCAACAAAGTAAGATTCGTCTTGCCATTGTAACTAAGCACATGACCGGATTCTTCTAATAAAAAGTGATCGGATACATAGGCCTCATCCTGCTTCATATCCAACCCGTATAGCTGGATCACATGTCCTTTGCTCGGGTTATTCTGATATACCGGATGGAAATTCAGGCAATGACTTTGTAAATGAAGAAGTATACTTTTTCCATTTTCCAATGCGTTAGACCAATCTTGTAAGATCAAAAAATCATTTCGCTTGGATAATGCTGGATCGATCGTCACATGTTTGACTTCAACCTGTGTATTCGCTGACCACTGGGATAACAAATCCGCCATCGGACGCAGACCAAATGATTCAAAATTTCCTTTATACGAGATCGACAACCCGTTACATAGAAAATATAGATCGGCTTCATCGGTATAGACACCCTGACGTAGTAGTAAAGCGTGCAGGCTAGCATAAAAGCAATGCTGTCCTGGCGCTCCTACTGTTTCCGGTAACACTTGTTTGGATAATGATCGCTTAAACATAATGAGCTAACATATTTTCGATACGGCGTAATGTCGATAATTCTTCCAGTAATAAATTATCATCGTCGATCATGATATTCAGATGATTTTCAAGTTCTACGATCAATTCAACCGCAGATAGTGAATTGAGACCATACTCTCGTAGATCATCATCTGGTTGTAGATTTTCCAGATCGGCTGGAGCCATTTTTAACACTTGAGCAAGTAAAGGTACGACTTGTTGTTCACTAACTTCCATCGTTTGACCTCCTTTGACATCTAACTAACTCTAAGCTATTTACAGTTCAGCAATCACTCGCTCCAACTGTTCTTCAAGTCGCTGTGCTTCTTCTGTGCTATCGGCAATAACAATAGCAAAAATACGGTTATTGTATCCGTTCGTTGTTTTGCTTGCAGACAATGTACCTGCTGTATACACCCACACCCCAAAAGGATGTGCAGAAGTATACAAAAGATTATGTTGCTCTAACGTTTGACAAAGGGTCTGATACGTTAAACGTTCTTTGGTAATATGCCGGAAATAACGAGAACGGAATATGCGCAGCCCGAACATTTGCGGTAATAATGAGATATAGGTCGATAACGTGAATCGCCCATTAATCTCAATCACCGGAATCAATTCTCCGCTTTCATCAATAAATGCATCAATTGAAGCAATACCACGATACTGCTTTTCGTACAAATAATGTCCCAATTCCATCGCATACTGACGAGATTGTTGGCGAATCTCTTCGGTTACCCCTGAAGGCATATAGGAACCAATATAGACGGTTCCATCCACCACCTGACGTTTCAAAGAAAAGACTTCAACATCACCATCAGGATGAATATAAATTTGGTAATTTAGATCCATTTGCTTTTTGTGCCAGCGTTCGACTAACCATGCTTGGTCTGGATTGTTTTGCTTACGTGCAAAACGACTCATCACACTCAGCGTAGCATCGAGCTTTTGCGTTCCTTGTAATAAATACAGCCCTTTGCCAGAAGCTCCATAAGGTTCTTTGATAATAATTTGAGCTTCGGCATCGGCTGTACCTATAGCTAGACATTCACGCCGAATCTCTTCGACGGTTGAGCATACGGTTCCGCTACTGACTGGAAAACCCAACTCGATCGCTGCTTGGCGACTAAAGATTTTGTCATTCACCATTTTACAAATCTCCGAAGGGGCCCCAATATAAGGAACTTCACACGTATGAGCAATTTCTTCTTCCCATTGCGTGACTGCATAAGGAACAAGATAGGTTGCTCCATACAGGGCACGACCTTGCACCCCATACATCTGCAACCGTTCTAACAAGGCTTCATCTTGCAAAATCAGTTGTGAAATCGATACAAACGGATCATCACTTTCCCCTTGTGGAATCTCAATTCGTGGTAACTCAAAACCCAGATTTTCCAACATATCTAGATAATCCGGGTCAGGTTGTTTACGCAAAATCATAATATCCTGCTTACGACAGAGTAAAAGATTCATCTCTTCGATTCGATTCACAACTTCTTGTTCCTGAGGATCGCTCACTCCTTTGCTGATATTGTGCCAGACCGATTCAGCGCCGATATTAAAAATCCATATAAAGCGACCTTGATCACGATGATCGGTCAATGCATCCATTAGCGATAACTGCTGTCTCATGAACTCCCTCCGCTCTTAAATATAGTCGAGCGAATTGACTGTACCTGCACCATGTAGATACAATACACTGCACTTCGAGCACGCAGGCGTTAGCCCTTCTTTATTGATAATATGTCTTACATTTTCATATTCTTCAGAATCCCAGATTTCTTTCAGGCTCTTCTCTTTCAGATTACCAACCGTAAACTCGGAAAAGAATTTGCAAGGCATAACGCTACCATCTGGCACAATATCGGTACGAGAAGTTAATGCTAGACAGTGATTAGAACAACGGCTTGTCATTTCATCACCATGAATAAATTTGTCGATCTCATCATAATCCAGACCCGGTTGGTAACGAACACGGATTTTCCATACACGATCATTGATCTTGTGTAGATCTTCCATCAACGCATCCATACGATCAGGATTGATTTTGTATTTAAATGCATGCCAGCTGCTGATATGACGCTCATCTAACTGACGCAACCATTGGAATTTTTCAGAGAAATACGTATCCATTTTGAGCGATGTTTCGCGGGAAATGTACCACGGGAAGCACAACATCACCAAGTCCAATTTTTTCGATTCAAAAAACTCTAGCAATTCAGTCATACGACCGATCATATTATCGTTGATAACGGCATGAACGGAAATTCTACCTTTGTACAATCCTTGATCACGCAATTCCACTAAGCGATCAATTTGTGCCATCGTTTTTTGAAATGTACCTTTACCACGGATTAAATTATGCTCGTATTCAAATCCTTCTACAGCAATTAGCAGTTCCAGATTTTCAGATAAATCTAGAATAGGATCAATAAATTTATCTATTAATAGTCCATTCGTACAGATCGTCATCTCACGGCGATCATTCTGAATGTATTCCAGAATTTCTCCAAATTGACGGTGAAACATCGGTTCTCCGCCCCATAGATATAGACGAGACTTCGCTTCTTTGGTATCGTCCAATAATTGTTTGAAAATCAATGGATCAAGATCCATATTTTGCTCTGCTTTGTCCATTTGATGATGATAGCCATCTTCATTCCACTGAAAACAGTGTGTACAGCGCAGATTACAACGGTTCGTTAATTTAATCCCTAATGATTGCGGGATTGGCGTTTTGTACGTCGGATCTTTGATCTGGTTACGGTAAGAGACAGTAGCGTTGCGAATGGTTCGTTTAATCAGCTGAAATTCTTTGCGGTCAATGGTTACTTCGCTTCTTGGTTGCAAAAAAAACACCTCTTCCTTTGAATTCAATGTTCAAAGCAGACTGTCCTTTAACGACACATCGCATCATAAGCCCAATAAGTGACAAGCAAAATTTCTGATATACAAAACGTATTTATTGCAAATAATGTTCATGATACTGTTGTATATACACAACAAGTGTTAGCGCTTTAATTTTTATGTAAGCGCTTATACCGTTTTCACCTGTTCTTCTACAGCCTGACCTTGATTGGCTTCAAGACTAACAAAGTTACAGAACGCTTGAATAGAACCTAAATGTTCCATATCAAATTCTTCAAAATCAATTTCAACATTAAAATCATCTTCTACTCGTAAAATAAAATGAATCAATTGGATAGAATCAAGCCCGGCATCATGAATAATATCAGAATCGCGGTCCAGACGTGTCAAACAGGAAGGGTCTTGTTTTACCTCACTAATCATGGTAATAATTTGCTCTACAGTGACTGGGGATTGCTGCATTCTAATTCCTCCTTCTAGATATAGATCAGGTAGTGAGAATCAGGTCAAGCACGCATACATACGAAGAAAATACCGACTAAAAATAGCGACATCTAGCGGATAATTCCGTCCACCAATTAATGGAATTATATGCATATATATTCATCTATATTCCAGAAATAGTCAATCCTTATAATAAGAAACTGGTCAAAAGACCCAACCTGCATAATTACAACCAAAAAAAACACTACCCTATGTAAAAACCACATGAGTAGTGTTTGTTCAATCGTTTTACAAGACTTTTTGGTCTTTGTTTTACAGAAAGCAAGTACACCGTATTGGAAATATTTTGTCGAATAAGTGTATGAATCTGACTACATTTTGTCTTTTTATTGACAAATTAAGATGCTTTTTCAGTCACAATTTCGTCACTTTTTACTAGAGCATTATTTTGATCCAATGAATGATTTAAGATATCAATCAATTGTTTCAATTCATCAATACTATTTGCAATACGACTCACGCGTGTAGATTGCTCTTGTAAGCTTGACGTCATTTGTTCTATAGACGCACTAGATTGTTCTGTTACTGCCGAGATCGTTCCTGTTTCGAGTACTGAATGACGAATACCTTCAATTAATTCTTTAAGCATACTGCCAATTTCTACCGAACGATCTGATACTGTATTCGCTTCTGTCATGATATCTCCAAACGAAGATTCGGTCTGCTCCGCAGAAAGTTGAATTACATCAATCGCTTCTTTACCTTGTTGAATACGACCGGATACGACTTCTGTCTGATCATGAATACGATGCAAGATATCTGTAATCAAGACTGTAGACTGTTGCGCTTCACTGGCTAGATCACGAATCTCGGTAGCAATAACTGCAAATCCACGTCCATGTTCTCCTGCACGAGATGCTTCAATACCTGCATTAAAAGAAAGCATATTGGTCTGACGAGCGATATTTTCAATCGCTTGAGATACAGAAGAGATTTCTTGTGCATAGTTGCGTAATGTATTCATCGCTGCATGGGTATTATCTATCGTTTGCCCCACTTCAAGCACACCTTCGCGCAAACGAATAACTTGTTCATTTCCTGAGCGAGTTAATGATGCTGTTCGTTCAGCTAGCTCTGTCATATCATTTGCGGTATTGCCAATATTGCGGATAAACGTTTCTGAATTTTGCATAGATGTATTAATTTCACCGATACTACCTGCTTGTGAATCAATACCTTTTGCAATTTCATTAAATCCTGTCGTTAACTCTTTACCGATACGATCTGTATCTTCTGCATTACGTTGCAATTGTCCACCGAATTGTGTCAACTCTTGTGCAGAACGCTCAACTTCTTGTAGTAAATTATCAATTTGTTCTTTTTGTTGATGCAAATTGCTCATCATCTTCTGACCCAAAATACAGATCGCTACCCCAGCAGAACCAACCATCGTCGTAACAGCAAATAATACGATCATATCCAATACAGGAAGCGCTGTTACCAATGGATCAAATACAAGTAGAATTACTTCTAACACGACTGCATATATGGTAGCTACAATACTGACACGCATATTCAAGTACACTACAGAAAGAGTGATATAGATCAAAAATGCTGACCATGAAGCTTGTGAAGGCAATACCCAGATAACACAAGTACATGCGATAAAAGATAACGGTGTTAATAAGTATTTACCTATGGATAAATGATTTGTTTTTTTAAATATAAAGAAAGCCGCTGGAACTAAAATACATACACAAACGATTAGATATAACCATGTATACAAATCGACCAGATGAAAAAAGTACATTGCTCCATAAATAGGAATACAACTGATCAAAATAATAGCTAACGTGTATAGCAAAAGTTTGGATGCTAATCTTTCATAAGCAGTTGCTTGTTTCTCTTCGTTGTTTGCTAATACGCTTTTCATAAGCGCCTCCTTAGTTGTCTGAGATCATAAAGTAACAAATAGTTCTATTTTACTATTTCGTCAAAATTCAGCAAAAAGTTTACAGCTAGTTCACTAAATTTTTTAGTTATTTTTCTGCATAAATAACCACGTAAAAAAGCAGTAACTCTGAAGTCAGAATTACTGCTTTTATTTATAGAATAAACGACTTATAACATAGGTCTTCTGCGTGCAGGTACCGTATGTTCAAAAGCATACGCGATTCGAATCAATTCGGGCTCTTTGTACGCTGTACTCATAAAGCTGATACCGAAAGGCATACCGTCTCGGCGATAACCTGCCGGTACAATAATTGCCGGATAACCCCCTACTGCGGGTGCATCAGTATGATTCGGGGAAAAGATCGCATCTAATTGATGCTCTCGAAGCAGACGATCTATACCTTCTTCTCGTGCTTGATTCCAATCGCTTAGACGAGCCTGAATATATTTAGCTTCAGTTAATTTACCTGACGTTTCATATTGCGCTTTGATCAAGATTTCTTGACCGTATTTGAGTGCATCTTGATGATGAAGATGATTATAATCAATCATATCTTTAAGTGTTCGAATCGATGATTGTGGACCTAGTGTCGATAAATAATGATTAAGCGCCGACTTGAACTCATACAATAAAACAGTCATGTCTTCTGAAGCAATATGATCCAGATCGGTATGGTCTACAATAACGGCTCCTGCATGATACATCGCTTCGATAGAAGCTTCCATAATCGACTTTTCTTCGTCGCTTAACTCATGCACATAAGCTCGATTAATACCGATTCGTGCTCCACGTAAGCCTTCTGCATCTAAATAAGACGTATAATCGGGTATCGGAACAGGTGAAGTCTGGGTTGGCGCATCTTGTTCATCTTTTCCAGCTAATACCTGTAATAGAATAGCAGCATCCTCTACATTTCTAGCCATTGGACCTGCTGTATCTTGTGTATAGGCTATCGGAATCACGCCTGTCCGACTAATCAAACCCAGTGTAGGCTTGATACCTACCAGACTGTTTTTAGCTGCCGGATTCAAAATCGAACCTGATGTCTCTGTTCCTACTGCTACAGCACATAGATTGGCAGCTACCGCAGCTCCTGAACCTGCGCTTGAACCGCCTACATCCAATCGTCCGGGGCCATACGGATTAAGCGTCTGTCCTCCGCGGGCACTGTACCCATTTTGCATATTGAAAGACATAAAGTTCGCCATCTCGGTCAGATTGGTTTTGCCTAAAATAACAGCTCCAGCTTTCCGTAATTGTCGTACTAAAAAAGCGTCTTCTGGAGCAAAAGAGTCTGATAACGCTAATGATCCAGCACTGGTATGCATATGGTCACCTGTATTAATATTGTCTTTAATCAAGATGGGTATACCATGCAGTTCACTACGAACTTGTCCTTGTGCTCGTTCTTGATCCATTTGAGCAGCAATATAGATCGCATCTGGATTCAATTCAATCACAGATCGTAATAAAGGGCCATCTTGATCTATTTCAGCTATACGCTGCATATACAAAGACGTTAACGATACAGAAGTCTGCTCTCCTTCTTCCATCCATTGTTGTAACTCTCGAATACGTACCTCTTGTAAAGGAAAATCGATCATTTGGACACTCCTTCCACTTCACTTACAAACCTTGTATCGATTCTATAATTGATTGATGTGTTGTGCAAATGTTAATTATTAATAAATACAGACTATAATCAATAAAAAAGAATCTGAATTATACTGACTGCAATTAAATAGCGCGGTTTACATTTACATTCATTTCGTTAAAATAGAAAGACGGTCTATTCCTTCTTCAAAGAATATCTATTTCTATAGAAGGTATTAAATGTAACTCATATAGAAAATCATAAACTAAAGGATGGAGCATACACATGGAACTATTGATAAAGCAAGTTGAGAATGAATATGAATTGGATCATTGTCTGTTTATCCGCAAAGCAGTTTTTGTGAATGAACAAGGTGTACCTTTGGACGAAGAATACGATGAGTGGGATAATGCCAATACTATCATCCCACATATTATTGTGTACGATGGTGAGACTCCTGTTGCCACTTCGCGCCTGCGTGTGGTTGAAGGTGTTGCCAAATTAGAACGTATTTGCGTAATGAAAGACTATCGTAAATACGGTGTTGGCAAAATGCTGGTTGAACATATGGAGCAATTGGCGCGAGAACAAGGTCTGACTCAAGCCAAATTAAATGGACAGACACAAGCCGCTTCTTTCTATGAGCGCTTAGGATATGTACAATCTTCTGAGATATTTTTAGAATCCAATATTCCTCATGTCTTGTTTACCAAATCATTATAATCTTTAGCAAAGTATCGATCTCTCTAGCACACTATCTAGAACAATAAGGAGTTGTTATTATGTCTAAGCTGTGTTTATCTTCCCATCAACAACTTCTTATTGTTCAGGAGTTGTGTAGTCTTGTTCAAGCACATACGATTATTATTTTTGGCTCTGTTGCCAAAGGCACTACAAGAGCTGAAAGCGATATTGATATTGCTTATTTGTCTCAAGTGCGCAGATCGACTTATCAACGATTTCGAATCGGACAGCAATTAGCCGATCAGCTAGATCGTGATGTTGATTTGATCGATTTTGAAGAAGCAAGTACAGTATTCCAAGTGCAGATTGCCAGTACAGGGATCGTATTATATGAAAAAAAGCCATTGATCAGACAACTGTCGTATATTCAAGCTTTCCGTGAGTATGTACAACTGAATGACAAGCGCCAACCGATATTAGATCACTTTATGAAGAAAAGAGGCACGCTATGAATCAAGATATTTTACTCAACAAAACGGCTACGATTCGTCGCTGTGTTGCACGTATTCATGAAGAGTATGCTGGAGATGAAGACAACTTATTTAACTATACCAAGCAAGATTCGATTATTTTGAATCTTCAACGGGCTTGTGAGGCTTGTCTTGATCTAGCAATACATATCATTTCTGAGCGCAATCTAGGCGTTCCACAGAGCAGTCGAGATGCTTTTGATCTTCTATTCCGCAATGGATTATTGTCTAAAGAATTGAATCAAAGTATCAAAGCAATGGTCGGCTTCCGGAATATCGCTATTCATGATTACCAAGGGGTACAAGTTGAAATTATTCAAGGCATTATCGAAGAACAATTGGATGATTTTGAACAATTTATTGTAGCGATCAGCGCTTGAAAATAGGAAATTGATGCTACACTCTCCTTTCTACTATACTAACTTAGAAAAAAAGCCGAACTCTTCTGATCTCATAACAATCAATAAGGTTCGGCTTTTATTATTCTTTATTGTTTATTTAAACTGTTTAACGACTATATTTTCAAAAACAGCTTTGCCACCGTCAGCAAATAAAGTAATCCCTTGATCTTCTTTATTCGGGAAAATCAAGCTAGAGTAAGCTACTGTACCATCATCTACAAAGACTTCGATACTGTTCTTATCGACTAATATTTTCAGATGGACTTTTTTCTTATCGGTATTGAAGGTTGTCTGACTTTCTAGACTTTTGCTTTGAGTATCAGGGTGACCGGTGTACGCTCTATTCACATACGTATATTTTCCTTCTACAAAGACACCTACATCGACATGACGACTTTGATCTTTAGACTCTCGAAGTCGCAATCCTACATTTTTAAGTTGTGACCACGAAATGTCTGTATCCAGCTGGAAAGAAGATCCACGGATATTAAGCGGCTCAGAACCTTCTACTTCCATTCGTTGTATTTTTTGGGTAGATGCAGGTAGTAAGCTAATCGCTCCAATCGGTTGAGAAGATAGATCATAAGATTGACCATTGAATTGAAGTCTTATTTTACGAACGATCGAATCCATACCGTTGAATCCCTCTTGTAATGTCGGTGTGTTGTTGACATAATCCCAGTTGTTCATCCATCCAAAAGCATAACGTTGCGCATAAGGATTAGAAGCTCCTGCGATATCAAAAGTAACAGCAGCATACCAATCAAATCCATGATCCAACCATTTCGGTTCTTGACGGTCAGCTATAAATTTCTTGCCATTAAAGCTTCCTGTCCAATATGCATACGTATTTGGATTGCCTGCTCCACGTCCGTTTGCGCTAGCACCGAGTACCCATTTGTAAGCTCCATTTGCCGCTTGCATCAAGTACAGATCAGGGCATTCCAGTATGCCTACATTTTCAGTAAGGAATCCACTGGTGTACGTCCACTTTTTCAAGTTAGTGGATGTGTAAAATCCAATCTTATTGCCTTCTGCCATCAACATAATCCAGTGTTTGGAATTGGCATCCCATATTATTTTGGGATCACGAAAATCGGCGTTACCGGGATTCGACAGAATCGGTTTTTTTCCATAGGCAGTGAAGGTATTCCCTCCATTTTTGCTATACCACAAATACTGTTCTTGCGCTCCACCGTTAGCAGAAGGTTGAGTCACAATTGCGATAAACGCATTTTTACCAAATCCGGCTGTGTTGTTGGTATCGACGACAACCGAACCTGACCATGGATCACCGTTTTTATTTGTATATTTAGGAATAGCTACTCCGTGATCTGTCCAATGGATCAGATCGGTAGAAGTAGCATGGCGCCATTCGGTACCATTGCCATCCGGATAATCTTTGTTATAGAGATAATAGTAATGATATTTCCCTTTGAAATAGATAGGACGTTGTGGATCATTTTTCCACTTGTCCGGCACTGTAAAATGATAATCAGGACGTTCGCTACTGACGGATGTTCCATGAGAAGCACTATTATGAGGAAGACTGTTTTGAGTACTTCCTTTTGCGCTAGTCTGTGTGAAAAAGTAGAGTAAGGCACCTAATATAATACATCCGAACACACTGAGAACAACGAGTGTCCGCCGATATTTAGATACGTGGTTGCTGTTGTTCAAGTGAGCACCTCCATATATTAGTGTTTCCTTTTTGGCGTCTACATTTCGTTCTACGGATAAAAGCAATAAAGGAAAAGAAAATGCCGCTGTGTGGCAGACATTTTCTTTCCCTGTGAATCTATTGAATCCTCAGAAATGATAGATTAAGAACTTATTCATTAAACTTATTGATTAGAAGTAATCTGACCTTGTTCCAAAATGCTATTAGGAACAACTTTGGTTTCACTACCATCGATTTCTACTTCAAAGCTTGGTGCAAATGTAGAATGATGATCAGTATAGAATCCTCTGTTGGTCATATAGCTTGTGATTACAACTTTATTACCTTTTACTTGTGGAATCGCAAAGTGAGCGTAGTTCCATGTAATATCGCGTTTGTTCAGATCTTGATGCAATACAAGTCCACTACCGTTAAGTGGTTTGTAAGGTCCATCAATTGAATCTGCTACATATCCAAGCATGTAGATATCTTCGGAGTCTACACCATCGACAAACATTTTAGCACCGCGTGTATCTGTAAATAGGTACCATTTTCCATTCATTTCAAAAATATTGGCACGTTCAATCTCATCGGTAACTGTGTTGGACGCAATAAGTGGCTTCATCACTTTTTTCAATGAATAGTCGTTGTTCAATTCAATAATACCCAATGCCCCATTCGCAATCGTCATATAATTACGGCTCGGGTTGTTCATTACTTTCTGGTATTCAGATTTGAAGAAATCGTCATCTCCACCATAATACGCTTTGTTGGAGAACATGGATTGACCTTGATAACCAGTCTCAGAACCTGTATTGGCTTCAAATACTAGATATTTGCGTCCATGATCTTCTACATAATGCGGATCTCTTAATGTATGGTTATCGGAGTAATCACCTGCACGGAATGCTTGATCCACCGTTTGATACATTTTACCATCACCATCAAAAATAGATTTGAGGTCTTCGACACCGTTGACTTGAAGTGTTCCATTAGAAGGTTCAGACACATTAATTTGAGCTGTTGTTAGTGTTTGTTTACCGAAAAATCCTTTATCGACATCCCACGGCTGACGGTTCGTATAGAATAAGCGAACTTTACCGTCTTTAGTCATTGTTGCTGAACCTGACCATTCTTCGGATTGATTATTTAAAATTGTATCGTTAGGTACCATTTTGTCGCTATCTTTAAATACACGACCTGCATTTTTCCAAGCATCTAATGATTGATCGCCTACTTTTTTATAGAACAGATAGATAAAAGTATCTGAGGATACTTTAGGATCACCTGCAAGTCCAAAAACAACTTCATATCCATTATAGTTGGCTACTGTACCGTCTGCATTTTGTAGTGGCCAAGTATCCCATACATCGAGATCAATCGTATTGCCATTTGCATCTTTTCCTACAGCAGAAGGAATATTGCGAATTTTGGATACATCAAATTGTGGAACTTTATAGCGAGACTCTGTTTGCTGATTAGCTATTTTCAATGCATCAAAACGTGTAAGATGTGTAAATCCGTAAGTATCGTTAAAAACAGATGCAGGTGTTTCTACAACAGGTGTTGGTGGAGTTGGCTGTGTCCCATTACCGTAATCGGATTCTGATCCACTTGCAAAAACAGAAGTTCCTCCTGTTAACATCGTTGCTGCCATCATCATAACAGCTGTTTTTCTTGAGAAATTCTTGATTTTCATTGTGTTCTTCCTCTCTAATTTCAAATTGTGGCTGTTTTGGCGCACAAAAAAGACCTAAAAATTCCTCTGAAGAACGAACGACACCTGTCGCCCGGATTCCTCACGGAGTTTTTAGGTCTTGCCTGCTTTACCAGTAACACACCCGAATATGCTGTTGCTGACATTTATTCTATAGGGCAAATCGTAAAGACACTATAGACTGAACGAATCAATTTGGAAAAGCGACACAAAAGGATAATTCTGTAATTTTTCATTCATTTTCATAAATTTTAGTCTTATTTTCACTGTTTCAAATTTTACATTTTTGTAATATGTCATTCGATATACATACTTTATACCTAGATCTAATTTGATTTTGAATAAATATCATAACCTATCGAATCAGGTATATAGACTTGATACAACTTTATTTTTCTTGTTATTCTCTATTAAAATCGCATGATTGATCTACTTTATCATTATATTCGATACGGATTAAGCTGGATTAACGGGAATGATGACCCAGTCTTTCGAGCAAGCGATTCACTTCGATAGTAATTAACACGCATTGACTCTCTGTAAATAGATAACCATATTCATCTTCCATATTCGCTGCCATCTCTTCTACCTGTTCATATACTGTTTTATATTTCTCTACAGCAATCTGAATAAGCTCTTGATTCAGTTCGCTTCCGGGCTGATCTTTTTGATATTCTTGAAGAATACTTTTGAGTTGGCTCATTAATCGTTCATAGTCTGCTGACTTGCGATCTAAAGATTGATTTAACATATATTCAATATCTTTGACCATGTCTTTCATAATTGCCGCCATACCTGCTGCTGTGTCTTGAGCTCCTACGTTCATCCGTGCAGTATGAATATGCATCGCAATATATCCTACTTCATCTTCAGGAATGTCAATCTGCAAGCGCTCGGTAATCAATTGCTTGGCATGAAGACCGATCTGGAACTCGGCAGGATACAATAAGCGAATCTCTTCCAAAAGCGTATTGTGGATAATCAGTCCACTCCGTAGACGCTCAAGAGCAAATGACAAATGATCGGTTAGTGCAATATGAATATGTTCATTAAAAGAAATCTGTAACTCTTGTTCAGCATAAGAAATAATACTTTCAGATACAGCGATCTCTTCTTCCGGTAACGTCTGAAGCATCTCTTGTAGATAACCGTACCGTTCCTGATCTTCTAGAATAAATAACTTCTCAATACGCTGTTTATCTACAATATCATTTTTGCCTTTTTCAAAAGAAATCCCACCGCCCATAGCGATCTTTTCCTGCCCGTGATCATCCACGACCACCGCATTATTATTGAGAATCTTTTTAATTTTCATAACGTCCTCCTGTGAATTTACGAACAATGTTTGAAATATGATATCGAAAAGCTGGCTTTTCTGCACCGAGCAATAGAGTCGTCATAAAAGCTATACCAGCTGAGAGTAGAAATCCAATCATATAATGGATAAAGTTCATTTCGCCAAACGGAATAATATAGACAAGCATCGGTATTCCTGTTAAGCCAAATGAGCTAGCGATCACATGATGAAAGCCGACATAAGCTCCGCCTACTGCCCCACCAATGGCTGCACTCAAAAAAGGACGACCTAACTTGAGGTTAACCCCGAGAGCAATCGGTTCTGTTATTCCTAAAAAAGCAGTAATCGATCCTGAAAGAGCTACTTTTCGTAGTTCGTTATTGCGAGTGGTTAAATAGACGGCTAGACCTGCCCCACCCTGCGCCATATTTGCCATCGACCAGATCGGTAGTAAGAAATTAACGCCTACACGAGGGTCAGCGATCAAAGCAACCTCAAGCGCTTGTATCCCTTGATGCAGTCCTGTTAATACAATCGTGCTATAGATACCGCCCAGAATAAATCCAAAAAATGTACCTCCATAGATAAAGAGATATTCTAACTCTTGACCTATCCATTCTCCCAGCCATATGGCGACCGGACTAATCAAAAGAATAGCCAGCGTCCCACCGATAATCAGACTGATGGCTGGAGCAAGAAGTGTAGATGCTGATGCCGGTAGTATACGGCGTATTCCTTTTTCTATCCAAGCCATAATCAGTGCTGCCAGAATAATCGGCATCATTGCACCTTGATAGCTAAATTGAGGGGTAACCATTGTATCTATATTTTGTACCGTCGTATCATAAGAACCTATTAGTATCGCTAGATCAGGTTGAGACATTGCAATCCCAAGTACAGCCCCGATCGCAGGTGTACCTCCAAATCGTCTTACTGCATGATAACCGAACAGTACGCTAATAATTTGAAAAGCAGAACTTGTTAATAACTGAAGCAATCGGAACCAGACTGCACCCTCTGTCACCCAGTCAGAAGATTGCAGAATCGTGACCAGACCTAATAAGATACCCGCTGCAATAAAGAGCGGTAAGATCGGGATTAGAATATCTGAAAAGATAGTCGCTACCTGTATAATACGCTGCATAATGCCTGACCTTTGATCCTGATCTGGTGATGGCATTGATGGTTCAGCTTGCAGTTCAGATTCTTTAGACTCTAAAATAGAAGGTTTTAATGCTGTTTGTTCATGCTGTTGAAGCCATAGATTGATTTTGCGATGTAACTTATAGACCAGCTCAGGACCTACAATAATCTGTAGTTGTCCGGGCAGTTTGTTTATATTTTGTACTTCTTTGATCTGGCGAAGTCCTGCTTCATCGATTTGATCGTAATTTTTTAATTTGAGCCGAATACGAGTCGTACAGTGAATGACTTCTACCATATTATCAGGACCACCGGATAGATCGATAAGACGGCGGGCAAGCTCTTCTATCGAATGATCTTTTGCACGTCTATGACGAGAAGAAGGTAGGTCTATTTTATCCGACAACACTATTCCTCCTTTATCGGGTTGAATCCAGTATGATTTGACTGTGTACACTTATTATAAAGTAACAACTTTGTAGTATAGGATAGTTTAGGGGTTATGACAATCTTTAGATGAACAGAATATGTTTTTAACTATGTACAAAAAGTGCTGTTCACTATCTGACTTGAGCAGTCAAAAGATAGCAAACAGCACTTGGTATAGGTAGATCTTAAGATTGATTCATAACGATACGTCGAATATCTTCTAGTGGCACTTTGGGCTTACGATCATACGTAACCAGACCGTTAATCTCCTGTTCGACATCGGTCAACTGGGTATAACAGAAGCCTTGAACAATCGGAGAACGATGTAGCGGACGAATTACTGCGGCTAAGCGCTGTAGATAATCTTCATCATTGTCTGCCCCCGAGTATCCCCAGCCTTCCCACTCACTTTTTTTATACGCGATTCCGCCGAACTCTGTAATCAGAATCGGTTGCCCTTGATAAGTCGCTCCCCCTACAAAAATCTCTCGATTCCCTGGCAGACTATGTACAGCCTTTTCAATCGAAGCATAACGTTCATTCAACACTTCTTCTTGCCATGCATAATCATGAATCGCTACCAGATCGGTATCCATCATTTCCCAGCCATCATTATAAATAACAGGACGTGTATCATCCAGTGACTTGGTGAGATGATAGAGAGCCAGTCCATGCTGTTGTTGACGCTGATCATTTTTGACATTAGGAATGCCCCAACTTTCATTCATAGGAACCCAGACGACAATGGATGGATGATTGTAATCCCGTTCAATCACTTCTTGCCATTCTTGCGTGAATCGGCGTACATATTCTTCCGAATAATTGTAAGCATTTGCTGCTTCTCCCCATACCAGTAACCCTTTGCGATCACACCAGTATAAGAATCGTGGATCTTCCATTTTCTGATGCTTACGTACACCATTGAAGCCCATCGCTTGCGTCAACTCAATATCTTGAATAAAAGCTTCATCCGACGGTGCGGTTAAAATGCCATCCGGGAAATATCCTTGATCCAGTACCAGACGTAGAAAATAAGGTCGATTATTCAGATGTAACTTTCCATTTTCAATCGAAATCTTACGCATCCCAAAGTATGATTCTACCGCATCTACTACGTTATCCTGCTCAATCAATTCTAATCGAATATCGTATAAATGTGGCTTTTCTGGTGACCACCAACGTCCTAATTCATGATCGTTAAAATCATGCAGACCGATCGAGCGGGTATGTTCATGATGAGTCACTACAAATTCATCCTGTGCTACCAATTCGCCTTCAAAAGAAATGGTTAATCGTGTACGCATTCCTTTTTGACGTGTAGATGGAGAATAAAATAAGCGTACTCTAACTTCATTTCGATCAATATCGGCTGTAAATTTAGCTTTGCTTATATGAGCAGGGTCTACTGCTTCTAACCATACCGTCTGCCAGATGCCTGTCGTACGGGTATAGAAAATACTTGCTGAATCTTCTTTCCAGTATTGCTTCCCCCGTGGCAATGTTACATCTTGACTAAAATCTTCTACCCGCAAAATAATCTGATTGTGCTCTTCTTCCAGTAACTCTGTAATATCTGCTTGAAAAGGAGTATGTCCACCTTCATGAAAGGCTGCCCATTTGCCATTTACCCAGACTGTAGCTGTATAATCGACGGCTCCAAAATGTAAAATCGTACGTTTATTTTGCCAATCGGACGGGATCTGAATCGATTTACGATACCAGACCAGATCATGAAATCCAGTATCTCCTATTCCACTCAACTCACTTTGAAAAGTAAACGGAACTTGAATCTTCTGATCGAATGCCGCTTGCTGATCAAGATGCCATTTCTCCTGATCGCCTACACGTTTATCGTCAAAAGCAAATTCCCATGTTCCATTGAGATTGATCCAGTCTGCTCGCTGGAATTGAGGTCTAGGATATTCAGAACGAGTTGTTGTTATATTCACCATCATAATTCCTCCTTTAAAAGTATACCTGTCTGTATGATTGATCCGGCTATTGATATTCAGCTTAGTGGTTATAATTCTTTCCCGCCTGTAAATGCAATCCCTTTAATAATCTGTTTCTGGAAAATAAGAAATACGATTAAGACTGGAACAGCGGCTAACGCATTAGCTGTCATCGGAAGCGCATATTGCTGGACATACGAACTCTGAAACATCGGTAATCCTAATGTAATCGTCATATAGGCTTTGTCCGAGATCGAGATCAGTGGCCATACATAATCGTTCCATGCTCCAATAAAGCTAAAAATACCTAATGCAGCTAACGCAGGACGAGACAAAGGTAAAAAGATGCTATACCAGACTTTGAAAAAACCTGCTCCATCAATTCGTGCGGCTTCTTCAAGGTCTTTCGGTAATCCATCAAAAAACTGCTTCAGAATAAAAATCCCCATCGGCCCTGCCACTGCTGGCAAAATCAGCGAAGTTCGTGTCCCCAGTAGACCCCAATCACGCATAAACAGATACAATGGAATCAATGTCGCTTCTGCTGGAATCATGAGTCCAGATAAGAACAATAGAAACATAAATTTGCTACCTGGAAATTGAATACGAGAAAATGCGTATGCCGCCATTGACGATAAGATCAGTACCAGTACTGTAGTAATCACAGACACCATCAGACTGTTACCCATCCACCCGAAGATCGGAGCCTGACTCAGTACTTTCTGATAATTGACAAATGAAAGCTGAAAACCATTAGCAAATACACTTTGCCCTTCTGGCGTAAACGATAAAGCCAACATCCAGATCACAGGAATAAGAAAAAAGATCGCTAACGCTACAGCTACAATGCGAATAAAATAATAATAGATTCGATCCATCATCCTACATTCGCTCCTTTCTAAGATTCCAATCTACGTAAAACAAAGGTCTGTATTAAAGAGATCACTAGAATCACCAGCATAAGTACAAATGCTATCGCAGACGCATATCCCATCTGGAACGTCTGAAATCCATTTTCATAAATCGAAAATACGACAGTTTTGGTGGCTCCTGCGGGTCCTCCGCCTGTGATCAATTTGGATTGACCGAATATTTTGAACGAAGCAATCGTCTGAAGCACAATCACAAGTATCGTAATCCGTGATAATGATGGTAATGTGATATACCAGAATGTCTGCCAGCGATTCGCTCCTTCGATCTGCCCTGCTTCATAAAAAGATGCTGGAATATCTTGAAGCCCTGCTAGAAATAAAATAAAAACAAATCCTACTGTCCACCATACGGTAGACATAATAATAGCCGCCCATGCTAAAGTCGGTTCCGATAACCAGAAAATCTCTTCATGGATTAAACCTAATCCACGTAAAATCTGATTAAATAAGCCGGTGTACGGCTGTAAAAAAATCACCCAAATGCTAGAAATAACAGAAACAGATAACACATACGGCATAAAAACAGAGATCCGAAAAAAAGACTGCCCCCGACGTATACTGTGAACAAGAATCGCTAATAATAAGCCAATTCCACTAACCAACGGCACACTAATCAATGTAAATACGATCGTATGCAATAGGTTGCTACGAAATTCTTCGTCTTGGATAAGATTCGTATAATTTTCAAAGCCTACAAAAACTTTATCTCCTAGCAAAGACCAGTCATAAAAACTGATGCGCAGACCGTACAAAATCGGAAATAAAGAAAAAAGAGCAAAGAAAATCGTATATGGCAAAATCATCAATATGCCTGTGATCCACCCTTGATGTGATAAGGATTTGGTGCCCATAGATGAGACTCCTTTCTTCAGCTAGATCAGACAAAAGAAGCGGTTTGATGTCTATGTCGCTCCGCTTCTTTTGTGATGATCCTATCTTTATTTTCCAGTAATCTTGTTGGTAGAAGCATCTGCTTTTTCTAAAGTGGTCGCTGGATCTTGTTGACCTGCTAACATTTTTTCGAACTCTTTGACAATATTGTCGTTAACCTGTCCTTGTTTTTCATTACGAGGCCAGTATTTCACAAAGTCAGCCGATTGCGCATAATCACTACGATATGGCATGTCTTTGAACTCTTGAGAATCCAATACTTTGGTTACACTTGGAATATGCCCTGCTTTTGCCCACATGTCCCCATGTTCTGCAAGCCAATTGGCAAACGTCAATGCAGCTTGCTGTTTCGCTGGATCTTCTTGACTGTGCTTCGGCAAAGCTAACGTATGCGAATCGCCCCATGTTGCCGGCTGATCGTAGATTTGTGGCATCGGTACTACCGCAAAGTCCAAATCTTTAATATTTTCAAATGATCCGGTACTCCATACCCCTGTGATGAGTACGGCTGCTCGCTGATCTTGAAATAATTTAACCGCATCATTTACATTCGGTGGAATTAATTTGGATGTATACAAGCTATTCACGTATTCTAATGCTTGTTTGGCTTGTGGATTGTTAAGTTCTGCTTTGCCATTTGCATCATAGAACTTCCCTCCACCAGTTAACTGATTATAGAAGCCCCAGAACATCCAGTACGCATCTATACGCACGCTTGGTTGTGCAAGTGGAGCGACATCTGCTGGAACTGCATCTTTAATTTTAGTTAAAAATGCGGTAAAGCCTTCTGGTGATGGATCGAATACAGGTTTGCCGTCTTTGAGTACGCCTGCTTTTTCCAGATACGTCTTGTTGTAATACATGACGATCGCATGAGTATCCAGTGGAATCGAATAATGTTTACCATCGTAAATCGTCGATTCTAAAATCGTAGGATTGAATGCATCCCAGTCCACTTTGGAACCTGCTGCTAGATCATCTAGTGGGGTCACATAACCCGCTGGTACAAATTGTGGCATCCGTGAGGAGTGCAATACTGCTAGATCAGGCGCTTGATCCGAAGCTAACGATGTCTGTAGCTTGGTATAGTAATCTTCCGAGCGATTACTTAGCTGTTCCACTTGAATATCTGGATTCTCCTCATTAAACTTGGCTACCATTGCCGCCATAAATTCTCCATCTCCACCACTAAATGGTGTCCAGAATGAGATTTGTGTTTTACCACCTGTTTTGCCACTTTCGGTACTACTAGCAGGTGCACTACCTCCAGCACAAGCCGACAGAATAAACATAGCAACCAGTAGTATAGAACCAGCTTGCAACCATTTTGTTTTTCTCATCAATAGAACCCCCTTGTCGAATAATGAAGAATGTGCGTTTTTAGATAACGCTTACATTTCAAATCTTAATGTATTCTTCAAGAAGGAACCATGACGCTTTTTTCGATGGTATAGACATATATTTAGGTCTGTTGCCTATATGTGCATATTGCGTTCAAGCGATGATGAGATAGTGGCTACTTCATTACACCGGATGTTGATAATGACGACGACTATCCCGATACTGTTTGGGTGTGGTACCTGTTTCTGTTTTGAATACTCTATTGAAATGCCGAATATTTACAAACCCTGTATCATAAGCAATGGTCGCAATCTTCTCATCACTATGGATTAATCGCTTGATCGCTTCTCGAATTCGAATATCAGTCAATACTTCGACAAATGAATGCCCTAATCTATTTTTGAACAGACTGCTGAGATAAGAAGCATTTAAATAGACTTTTTCTGCCATTAGACTGAGAGTAATCGGTTCAGCATAATGTTCTTCCAGATAACGTACTACCTGATCTACAGCGTGGATCACATGTCCTTCTTTACGCTGAATCAGCTCATACAGCGAATACAATAAATCTCCACAGTAACGGGCAAGTTGCTGGCGTTCATTAATCAGTAGTACATTTTGTAATATCCCACCCATATCCTGCTTATTCAGCCATTCACTGAGTACGTTATAATCAAGGGCAATCTCATAACACTCTAATAATATTTTGCAGATCTGTTGTTGGATCACTTCAGGATTACTGATCTGACGACATAATCGTTCGATAAAAGCTTGGACTTGCTTTGTTAATTCTTGTCCATTTTCTTCTGCTAATAATTGTTCCAAAAAATGTCGGTCTGCTGCTTCTAATCTGGATAATGGCATTGTATTTGTTGTGGAAGATTCATAGACAAGTACTTGATCTCCACCCGAAATCAAACGATAGAGCAGAGCTGTCTCTGCTTCACGATAGGATTGGGGTACCGATTCGAGATCAGCCACACCACCACCGATACCTATCGTCACGGTCATCTGGGATATACGTTTAATGCTACGAATTAATTGTCCTGACAATGATCTAATCTGCCGGGCTGTCTGTTCACTGTGATCACTATTAATGAGTGCAACCACTTGATGATGATCGATAAATGTGTAACCTTGTAAAGGCTCCAATATGATCTCACGGACAAATTGTTGAATATACAAAAAGAACAGTTCAGGATCATTCTGTTGATACCGTTGTTCTGTGACAGAATCTCGATCCAATTGAACAATCAGACAATATATACCGGTATGGGGAAAAGAAATATTCGCTTGATCCAATAATTCACCTTCATCATAAGCACTATTGCCATGAATCAGACTGCTTAATATTTGTTGTCGGATCACTTGCTGACTAGGAATATGCTCTGCTAACGATTGCGATTCATTTTCTTTGGTTAACTCTGCTTCTACTTTGCCCAAAGCGGTGTACAGTTCTTCTTTATTAACAGGCTTAAGTAAATAATCTCTGGCTCCACTGCGAATCGAATGACGTGCATATTCAAAATCATTATGTCCACTGAGCACAATACAGCGAATAGATGGATACTGTTCTGCTACCGTGGCTTGAAGCTGGATACCATCCATACGAGGCATCCGTATATCGGTGATTACTAAATGAGGGCGTTGATCCTGAATCATTTCCAGTGCTTCCAGTCCGTCACGCGCTTCACCGATCACTGTCCATTCCAGATTAGATTCATGAATCAAATGGGTGATTCCTTTACGAAAAATCATTTCATCATCAACAACTAATACGTTATACATGATCAGTATCTCCTTTCTTCAACTCCTCTATATGATCAACCTCAACGATAGGCATAGTCACGATCACCTGTAACCCTCCTTCATCCCGATTATGCAACGTAATGCCATACTCATTACCATATTTGAGTGCAATTCTGCGATGAACATTAACCAATCCATGACCTCCCGGCCCTTCTGGCAATATCCCTGCTTCCATATGGTGATGTTGTTCTTCAATCCATTCGTTTTCCATACCTGGTCCATTGTCGATCACATCAATCTGAATCTGTTTATTCTGTCTATGCACTTCTATCTGAATATAAATATCTCCACGACCTCGTTCTAAGCCGTGAATAATTGCATTTTCTACAAGCGGTTGTAACGTTAAACGAATTATCGGATGTTGTAGCAATAATGGATCTGCATGAATCGTATACGACAATCGCTCATCATATCGGATACGCTGAATCGACAGATATCCTCGTACATGCTCTAGCTCCTGTTCAATCGTAACTTCACTATGATCGCTTCCGATACTATACCGTAGCAGAGCACTCAGATGATTGGTCATCTGCACCACTTCACGATTGCCTTCGAGTTCAGCGTACATACTGATAGAACCCAGTGTATTGTAGAGAAAATGAGGATTGATCTGACTTTGTAGTGAAGCAATCTGTGCATTTTTTTCTCGAATCTCTGTTTCGTATAACCGATAGGTTAATGACCCTAGACGAGACACCATAATATTAAACGTTCGACTTAAATGTCCGATCTCATCGGTCTGATGTACTGGCAAAGCAATATCGAATTCTCCCCGTTCTACAAGTTTCATCGAATCCCGTAATACACTAAGCGGTCTTGTGATTCGCATCGCATGAAAAATCGACACAATTACCGATATAATGAGACAGATACCACCTAACCAGATCATTTGCCGATTCACCTGCCGGGCATCCTGTACCAAGACAGCGACAGGCACTGCTTGAAGAACCGTCCAATGCGTGACAGGCGATGTCTGATATGTAAGCAACACGGATTGTCGCCCACTATCTATCGTTAATGTTCCTTCTCCTCCATACTGTTGCAAAGTAGCATCTTCTACAGGAAAAGACGGGCTTTTATAAATCAATTGCTTATGCTGATCCATCATGGCAAATAATGAGGTCGGAAAACCGGCAAGATGAGTAATTCGATCTGTGAGCGCTTCAGCAGGAACATCGATCACCAGTGTACCTAATTCTTGACCATCATCCAGACTACGAATCTTACGCGCAATTGAGAACACTTGATATATAGTTCCATTATCAGACAATACCGCATGAGGAGCGACAAAATATCCTTTACCGGATAATGCTGTATTTACAGGTAATAATCGTTCTCGATCTCCTGACTCTGCAAATCGACCGGGACTATCAGGCAATTCTACATAAGACGAATGCGTATGATTGGTAAACAAAGCCACCCCTGCAATATCTACACGTCCATTGACCCGAATCCGTCGTACAAAACTTTCTAATAGTAGACGATCTTCATATCGATCGATCACTTGATCTTGCTTGTCATGCTCAAGATACTCCATCATTTCTGGAGATTGATACGGCAAAATAGACAATAAAACCAACTCATTCATATAAGCATCTAGATTCGATGTAAATTCACGCACTACATCCGCTTGATATTGCCCGGCATTGTTTTGAATAGAATCAGAATAGCCAATACTCGATATCCATGAAGAGATGACTAACGGAATCGAAATCAGTGTGATATTCATAATAATCAGCCTTGTGACTAACCGCATATTTTTCCAGCGACGAATCCAATGTTTTATAGGTATCTGCATCCCTTACTCCTTCAAAATCTGGTTAATTAACGGCTCTAAATGATTTAACATTTGATCAACACTTTGCTTGCCGTACCAGATTTTCTCCAATTCATTAATCAGCGCATCACTCATCATAATTTGCTTCGGATGACTGGGGAAATATTCGACATGATTGGCTTCTGCAACATACTCTTTACGAAATGGAAGCGACAAATATGCAGGTGATAAAGCTTCGGCTTGAACAGCAGGTACATGCCCTGCTTCTCCCCATATGGCTCCATGCCGGGCTAACCAGTTGGCAAATTTAATCGCCGCAAGTACTTTTTGAGGATCTTGTTCATGATGGGTTGGAAAAGCAAGTGTATGCGCATCACCCCATGATCCAGCATGATCATAGATTTGTGGAAAAGGCATGACCCCAAAATCCAAATCAGGTACTTTTTCAAATGAACCAATAGACCATACGCCTAGAAAAAGTAAAGCTGCTTTCCCCTGTGCAAATTCATTAGAAGCATCATTGATATTCGGCGGAATCAATTGTTGATCATACAGTGAAGTGACTAATTCTAGCGATTTCTTAGCGGCAGGCATATTTACAGAAGCACGTGTGCCATCCGAAGTATATAATTGTCCTCCTCCATTGATCTGAGCGTACAATGACCACCATAACCACAACGAATCAATACGTACATTGGGTACAGCTAGAGGAGCAACATCTTGTGGGATATGCTGTTGTAATTTCTGCAAAAAGTCTACAAATCCTTGTTCTCCGGGTTGCATCTGTACTTTACCATCTTGATATAAGCCTGCTTTGGCTAACCACTTTTTGTTGTAATACAATATGCTAAAATGAGTATCCAGTGGAATTGCATAATGTTGTTCATTGACCATCGTTCTTGCAAGAATTGATGGATTAAAGTCTGTAAAATGTACTTGCGCTTTTGCAGCGAATTTATCTATATTTTGTATAAATCCTGCGGGGATATACTGAGCGAACATAGATGCATGTACAATCGCTACATC
Organism: Paenibacillus sp. PK4536; assembly: GCF_028594455.2. Lineage (NCBI taxonomy): Bacteria > Bacillati > Bacillota > Bacilli > Caryophanales > Paenibacillaceae > Paenibacillus > Paenibacillus sp. PK4536. Next base: position 2,752,767 of record NZ_CP126313.1, on the reverse strand, counting down.
TGGTGCTTCTTCGGTCACGATCGCCGTCGATAATTTGGTATAGTAATCATCTGATTTATTATTTTTCATCGTGACTACAATATGATCAGTATTTTCTCGATTGTACCGTTGTACCAATTCATTCATAAATGAAATATCGCCCCCACTAAAAGGAGTCCAAAATGATATTGAAATAGACTCGGGAGCAGATGAATCCGTAGAGGATATTGTGCTCTGTCCATCACCCCATAACGATGATAATCCTCCACGATAAACTCCATAACTTATCAGTCCAATCATCAATATCATAAGGCTTAGCAACACACTATATAATCTAAGCTTTGTCATCGAAAATAAAGATTGTTTGATCCATTTCATCATCTAATTCAACCTCGCTTTGTAGATGTGCTTCATCCTTAAGTAAAACCAAGCGTACGAATTATGCCTAATGTACCTGTTTGATCTCAAAGTGTAAACGGTTAAACTCTTCATTCAGACCCTCTCTTGAATATCTCCAATAGAATGTCTATCCATCCAAAATATCGTCCTGTTCCACAACTCTATTCTGCGTTACAGTTCCTATTGTAAGCGTTCTCTATTTTAAGAATATGCAAAGGGGTTGAATCAATGAACAGTCGTCGATTGATGATCAAAGGAGGATTTTTATTTTTGCTATTCACTTTGCTTATGAGTACCAGTATCAGTATGGCTTCAGCAGCATCTGTACAAAAACAGTTTTATAATGTCATTATGCAAGATGGTGCAGATCCGTGGATGTATAAGCATACCGATGGATTCTATTATTTCACAAAAACGACAGGGAACAATGTCACGATCTGGAAATCTTCAACATTAACCGGGATTGATGCTGCTGAAAAACGTGAAATTATCACAGGTGGACAAAATGTCTGGGCGCCTGAAATTCATTTTCTTAATGGAGCTTGGTATATTTACTATGCCAAAGACGATGGAGATAATGCTAATCATCGTATGTATGTCATGCAGAATACGAGCAGTAATCCCATGCAAGGCACTTGGGTAGATAAAGGTCAAATTACCGATACAACGAACCGCTGGGCGATCGATGGCACTCCACTATCAGTTAACGGACAATTGTACTTTATCTGGTCAGGTTGGGAAGGAACCGATAATGTTAGACAAAATCTTTATATTGCCCATATGAGTAATCCGTGGACGATTGATTCTGCACGTGTTGAAATTGCTCGTCCTACGTATGCATGGGAAACGAATCATCAACCTAACGTCAATGAAGGCCCTCAAGTGGTGATCAAAAACAACAACATTAATCTAATCTATTCTGCCAGTGGAAGTTGGACGAATGATTATGCGTTAGGCTTAATTACAGCACAGACGAACAGCAATTTATTAAGCCCTTCGGCTTGGAGCAAACGTGCTCAACCTGTATTCTCTTCTGCTAATGGAGTCTATGGCCCGGGTCATGCTTCATTTACCACTTCTCCTGATGGCAAAGAAGATTGGATTGTATATCATGCTGCCAAATTCAACAATTCAGGCTGGAACCGAGAAATTCGCACTCAGAAATTCAGCTGGAATACAGATAATACACCTCAATTTGGTCAACCACTGAATCCGAATGTACAGATAGCTATTCCATCAGGTGAACCAGATCGCAACCGTTATGAAGGCGAGCAAGGAACTTTTGGCGGAGCAGCTTATGCTTCTTCAAGCCCGAATGGTTCAGGATCGTCCAAAGCAGGTCATATTGATACAACAGGCAGTTATGTACAATATTCTGTGAATGTTCCTACAACAGGAACCTATATGCTAGCTGCACGTACAGGCAATGGCACCGATGGACTGGATTGGTCTACTCTGCGCCTTTCTGTCGATAGCAATAATGCAACAGACTTTTTTATTACGAATAAAGGTTGGGAAAATTGGGGATTATCAACGCAACGTCTATCGTTGACAGCAGGTAATCATACAATTCGTTTTAGTAAAGGAAATGGTTATGGAGAGTTAGACTTCTTCGATCTAGTACGTATTCAATAAATATAGAATACTTTCAGGCTTGAGATGACAAGCTACTGAATATTCGATATCTTATGACATCTCTGTCTTATACAAACTAAAAAAATCCTGTCTACTATAGCAGAATTTCGCTAGGTAGACAGGATTTTTGATATTAAAGTTACTATTTATAGATAGATGAACATATTCTTTTTGATACAACAGAGCTTATGATGCAGAAGGTACTGCTGTTTTGGCATCAGATGGTTGTTGACGTCTGGAAATAAAGAATAATGCTACCCAGATTAACAAGAATCCGACCAATTGAGCCCATGTTAATAATTGTCCAAATACGATCCAGTTAATAATGACACCGACTAATGGAAAGCTCAATTCTGCCAATGTTGCTACCGAAGCTTTGGTAGTCGACAATCCTTTATAATACATCAATAGACTGAGCAAGCCCGGCAATAAGGCTTGACCTAGCAAATTTAATGATACCGCTGCGATACCACCAGAATCAGCAGATAGGCTCCAAGCTGCACCTTCATGCCACGTTAATACAAGCAATAATGGTAGTGCCATAATAAAGCGCAATGATGTGACGGTCTCATATTTCATCTGTCCCACCATTAAGCGTCCCATAACTGTAGATCCACCCCATAATGCAGCTGCACCTAGAGCAAATAAACTACCGACCTGTACAAATTCACTCATATGACCAATCGGAATCGCGAATCCGAAAGTTAAAATATACGTACCGACTAATGCTAAAGCAAATAACCAGCCAAATCCACGCGGTAATACTTCTTTCAAAATAATACGGGCTAATACGATCGCAAAGATTGGTTGTAATTTCTGTAATAATAAGACGGCATTGAGGTTACCATGAGCCAATCCCATCGTAAATAGAATCGTAGCAATTGCTGATCCACCCCATGATAAGAACAATAACGCTCCAATATGGCGCATTTTTAATCCTTTTAATTCAGCACGGTTCACCCATAATACCGGAGCCGCCGCTAGAAAAACAATCAAATGCTCCAACAATACCAACTGAGTTGAAGTCATTGTTTTCAGCAAAATAATTCGGAACAGTGGATCTACGCCCCATAAAGCGGCGCCTACAAAAACAAGCCAAAATCCACTTTTAATATGACGCTGTCTAGCTGATGATGCTGTTTTGATGTTATAACTTGCATTTTCCATGATTCAAACTCCCTACGTGATTAGAATTTGAATATGAGATCTCATACGGAAAGCCCCCGTTATCAACGTACAATAAACGGGGGCTTGATCAAATAAACCTGCAACTGTATTTTACAATACACTGGCATGCTTATCGGTTGATCTTCTCCCATCCGGACTTTACCGTCGGCTCTGGATTCTCACCAGATCAGTCATTCCTCTATAAAACGAAAAATGAGTCGCGGGCTACCATTTTTTCACTTGTAAAAAATGTTCACCGCCGGTCGGGAATTGCACCCTACCCCGAAGATCTCTATTCGATTTTGGTTTGTTAGTATAATTTAGCTACTCTCATGTTTAACCATGAAAACAAGATTTGAAAACTTTCTTGTATCAAACATTCAATATATCTCATTATAAAGATACTTTTAGTAACTTGCAATAGTTTTGTACAAATAAATAGCTAACAATAGATTAAAACATTTAATTCCGATCAATTAACTATACTATACAACAAATATAATTTCTGTCTAGTCATGATCGAATGTTTCTATACATTTATAGATTTGTCGATAAAAATGGAAAATATAACTATTTTCTTTTGCATTACTCTATTGTCACATATCTGTAACAGTTGTATAATCATAGATGCTTTACATGTTTCCACAATATTCAGTACATAATTGAGAGGGGTAGAAAAATTTGGATTATAATTCGCAAAACAATGGTTACCCGCCTGCACAACCGGATGCACCTGCTTCTATTATCAGTGTGAAAGAATGGATGCTTACACTTTTATTGTTAGCTATTCCAATTGTCAATCTAGTGATGTTATTTGTATGGGCTTTTGGTGGCGGTACTCATCCTACCAAAGCTAACTATGCCAAAGCAGGACTGTTATGGGCAGCAATCGTTATTGTTATTTACATTGTTATCTTTCTTGTTTTCGGTGCAGCATTCTTTGCAGGTATGGGCAATATGGAACGCAGCGGATACTAATAGAACAACCAAAAGAAGCACCTCGCAGGGTGCTTCTTTTTTTGTCTATTTTTAAATAGATGTTCTTAGTAACGATCTAATACCAATTGTGTTTTGAGTGAATCTTGTGGTACTAACCAACCTTCTTGATTCAAATAGTTCATCAATTGTTGACGATCTGCTGCTGCTGTATTGTAATCATCAGTTTTGAACGAAATCTCTATCACTGGCTCTGTACCTGTTCCTGAAGCATTGCGAATTGGCCAAATTTCAACATCCACATCGATTCCGTTCCATGTTCCTTCATATTTACTAGCTACTACAGGTCCATAAGCACGAGACACTTTTAACTGCTTTTCACCCCAGCTTGATCCATCTTTCCACTTTTTCAATTTACCTGGAAGATTATCTACAAGTAGAGACAATGCTTTGCTATCTGCTGGCAATGTGGCTCCTGATGTGGTTGCTTTAGACTTTTTATCATTAGAAAGACTTAACGTCTGCTTACCATAACCCCAATCGACTTCAGCTTCATAATTCGTATCTGATGCATCGAATCCTTGTTGATTCGCTAGAGTTAACGCCGCATCAATATTTCCATTAGCAATGTTGTAACGCTTTTTATACGTCATTTCAAAATTATCTTTATCTGCTTTTTTGCGAAAACGTACATTCCAACCTTCACTATCTAACTGCTTATCACTAGTATCAAAATACTCTACCGCAATTTTCTGCGCTGTTGCAGGTAGATCAAAAGCATCTTTCACTTCAGACTGAATCGTTAGGTCGCTGTTCAGAATATCATCATCCAGCATAAATTTAACCTCATACGTTGGTATGAGATTGGCGGCTTTGGCATCGACAACAGATGTAGATTGTGGAATATACAATCCTGCGAACAACACACTGCTTAGCAATACCAATGGAGCTTTTTTACTGAGCTTCAATCCTAAATTCATTTGCAAATTCTCCCCTGTCTGTGGAATATCATTTGACTACTACTCCAATGTAACAGTGAAGAATGATAGCGGAATCAACAGATATAGATCATTTCGTAAAAGATATCTATAGTTTCTATATGCTATTCATCACTTTTTCGATACTACTGATATCTGCACTTAACTAAAATATTTCACAAACTGATGAATAAGCCCTGAATAATGACGTTGACTGTTATAGACATAATAAATATAACGATGAAAAGGCGTATTCGGTAATGGTCGCATATGGAGTAATCCTTGATGTACCTCTTCTTCGACAGCCATTTTGGATAAAAAAGAAACATACTCTCCTAGCATGACCGACTTCTTAATCGCTTCCGGTGAATCGAGTTCCATATATTGCTCGGATACCACACCTACACTACTCATCCAGCGATTGCTCAATTGGCGTGTACTTGATTCGCTACCATGAAGAACAAATCGGCTTTGACGTAGCGTGTCCATATGCAACTCTTCATAGTCTGCCAGCTTGTGATCCGGCGCGAAAATAGCCACCATTTCATCTTCATCGACTAATCCTTTGACTAATGAAGGATGTTCGAATGGTTCAGTCAGCATAATACCTAGATCAATCTCATGATTAATCAACATTTCTCTAATCACAGGCGAAGGCTTTACAGCAATCGAAATACTCACTCCCGGATAAGCACGACTGAACGTATCTATAATAGAAGGTAATAAATAGGTCGCTGGTACATAACTTGCTCCTATTCGTAAATTTCCTCGTTCCAATGCTCCAAATTCTTGTACCACTCTTCTCGATTCTGCGGCTAATGCGTTAATCTTAACTGCATAATGAAGTAGCGCTTTACCCGGTTCTTTGAGCATTACTTTGCCACCCCTGGATTCGAACAACGCAACACCCATTTCTTTTTCCAAGCTTTTCATATGAAAAGTAACTGTCGGTTGCTTGAGCCCTAACTCATCTGCGACAGCGGTGATTTTGTGATGTCGGTCTAATAATTCTACTATTTGAAATTTGATCAAATTCATCGTATAACCCCCATCATTGCTTTTCTTCCACCGTACCATAGAAACATTCGATGATTGTCAAAAGGAACACACTATAAACTTAATGTTGCGTTTACATTCCCCACATACCCCGTGCAAATTGAGCAGATATACTACATATAGAAAGTAGTTCAGGGCAGTATTCGCACACAGTAATCATGCCGATGAACAAGCGTCAAAGATAGGTGGAATACAAAATGACAGCATTAACGATTCAAGGGATCAGCAAGTCTTTTGATGGTGTACAAGCATTACAAGCGACTGATCTAGTGATCGCTTCTGGCAAATTCACAACATTACTCGGACCTTCTGGTTGTGGCAAAACCACATTATTACGTATGATCGCTGGACTTGAAACGCCCGATCAAGGAGAGCTACGAATCGAGAATGATATTCTGTACTCTTCCAAGCAACGTAAAAATGTCCCTCCACACCGCCGTGGATTCGGCATGGTATTCCAAGAATTTGCCTTATGGCCGCATCTCACTGTTTTTGAAAATGTCGCTTTCAGTCTACGTGCTTCCGGTCAGAAAAAAGATATTCAAGCACGCGTCACGACTGCACTGGAACAAGTACGTCTGCAAGGAATGGAACAACGTTATCCACATCAACTATCAGGTGGACAACAACAACGGGTCGCTTTTGCAAGAGCGATTGTAATGCAGCCACGTCTAATTCTATTTGATGAACCACTAAGTGCATTAGATGCCATTTTACGTGATGAAATGCGAACAGAGTTAATGAATTTGGTACAACAGTTAGGTGTAACAGCCCTCTATGTTACCCATGATCAGACTGAAGCTATGGCGATGTCTGATGAGATTATTGTGATGCAGTCTGGATCGATTTTACAACGTGGAACACCTGAACAAATTTATCGACAACCGACTCATCTATTTGTAGCTCGCTTTATTGGACATTCCAATTGGATTGATAATGGACATCAGATGGTTCGTCCCGAGCATATCCGCTGGCAGAGCAATCATTCGCCTGATGAACATATACATAATGGAATGATACGACAGGTCAGCTATATGGGTGATCGCTATGAAATTCTATTGGATATGGGTGAAGAACGACTCTGGACGGCTTATCAAGATGAACGAATGACTGTCGGTGAACAGGTCCATATTTATATTTCCGCACAACATGTTCATACGATCAATGCTGTCTCTGTGTAATCAGCTATTTAAATATGGATTTAACCACTCTAGGAGGAATAAATAATGAAATGGAATCAATTGTGGCAAAAAGGAAGTCTGCTTGCTTTAACAGCGATCTTGGGAACAACACTTGCAGGTTGTAGCACTTCGACAGGCGCATCAACTGCGGGTTCATCTACAGCAAAAGATGCAGGTACACTGGTTGTCTATAGTGCAGGACCTGAAGGATTAGCCAAAAAAATTCAAGCAGGTTTTGAAGCCAAAACAGGAATTAAAGTTGAAATGTTCCAGGGAACAACAGGTAAAATCCTTTCTCGTATGGAAGCTGAAAAAGCCAACCCTGTAGTCGATGTGGTTGTTCTCGCTTCTCTTCCATCTATGCAAGCATTAGCAAAAGAAGATATGACACTCGCTTATCCAGAAGCAGCTAATCACGATAAATTAGTCAAAGAATGGTCAGATACAGAAGGTAAATATGTGAGCTATAGCGCTTCTGCTCTCGGCATTGTCTACAATACCAAAGAAGTCACGACTCCACCTACATCATGGGCAGATCTTGCGAAGCCTGAATGGAAAGACAAAGTGAATATTCCTGATCCTTCGTTGTCTGGATCTGCGCTTGATTTTATTACAGGTTATTTAAGTGCTGAAGGTGATAAAGGTTGGTCATTATTTGAACAATACCAACAAAATGGAGTTGCTATTGCAGGTGCGAATCAAGAAGCACTTGATCCTGTCATTACTGGAGCCAAATCAGCTGTAGCTGCTGGTGTCGATTACATGGCATACAAAGCCAAAGCTGATGGTGAACCTGTCGATATCGTATATCCAAAAGAAGGTACAGTCATTAGTCCACGTCCTGCGGCGATTATCAAAACAAGTCAACATGCTGATCAAGCCAAGCAATTTATCGACTACCTATTGTCAGATGAAGCACAACAAATGGTAACCAGTGCTTATCTATTACCAGGAAGAACCGATATCACTGCTGACAATCGTGCCAACTTAAGTGAAATTCCAACATATCCTGTGAAATGGGATTGGATGGGCGAACACAGCGAAGAAACAACAACCAAATTTACGAACCTATATAAATAAGTGGTGATCCTATGATGAAAACAAATACTAATCGAACTCTATTCACTTATCAAAAAATCAGTACGGCTGCGGCATTTTTGCTGCTCGCCGTACTAATTGTATTTCCGCTCCTCATGATTTTCCGAACAGCTATTGACCAAAATGGTGTGATAGATCTAATGGCTCCTTTGCGTCTGCTCGGTCAAAGTGATCTTACTTCGGTGATGTTCAGTACATTATGGCTGGGATGTTGTGTGATTGTCACGACGACAGTGCTGGCGCTACCTTTAGCGTGGATGATGGCGAAAACAGCGATTGGTAGACAACGTTGGTTAGATGTTGTTTTTCTGATCCCTTTTATGACACCCCCTTATATTGGTTCTATGGGTTGGATGTTATTTATGCAAAAGAACGGCTATATGGAGCAGATTCTTCCCGCTTCAGCCAAAATCACACCTGCTTTTTTCAGCTTTGGTGGCATGGTCATGATTATGAGCCTACATCTATTTCCTTTTCTTTATCTAATTCTGCGCAATACGTTAGAACAGATCGGTGGAAGTACAGAAGAAGCCGCTTCTGTTCACGGTGCTTCCTTTGGCTATCGTTTCCGTCGCATTATTTTACCGTTATTATTGTCTAGCTATGCGATGGGTGCTCTATTAATCTTTGTCAAAACGATTGCTGAATTTGGTACGCCGGCTACCTTTGGTCGCAAAATCGGATTTTATGTTATGACGTCTGAGATTCATAAATATATTTCCAGTTGGCCGATTGATTTTGGCAAAGCGACTTCACTTGCTTCTTTACTTTTAACAGCATGTCTATTGATGTGGTATATCCAAAGTATATTAAGTAGTCGTTACTCTTACCGCTTAACAGGAGGTAAAGGATCACGTAGTAAAAAGTATTCTCTGCGTGGTTGGAGTGGAATTGTCTGCTGGTTGTATATCAGTATATTACTGATTACCTCTATTGGTATTCCTTACTTTTCTGTGATTACGGCTTCATTATTGCGCTTGCGCGGAACAGGGCTAGCTGTCGGTAACTTTACGTTAGAGCATTATAAAGACTTATTAAGCTTTGGTTCTGAGAGTATGGAAGCACTCATCAATAGCTTTACCCTTTCCCTTGTAGCTGCAACGATTGCTGTATTAATCGGTACATTTCTAGCGCTCAAAGTTGGACAGGGCAAACGATGGTCACAAAAAGGAATCGACCTATTCAGTCTAATGCCGAATACTGTTCCTGGAATCGTGATTGTTGTAGGATTGATCTTATTCTGGAATTCACCGTGGATGCCTATTCCTCTTTATAATTCATATGGCATGGTGGTCTTAACGTATATTATTTTGTTCTTGCCGTATACGTTACAGTATGTCAAAGCGAACAATGGACAGATTGATCCTATTTTATTACAAGCCGGTGCAATCTCTGGCGGGCACCCTTTATATGTATTCCGTCGTATTTTACTGCCTCTACTGCTTCCCGGTATGATCGCAGGTTGGACAATGACGTTTACGATTGCTAATCGTGAATTGGTGGCTTCCCTGTTAATTTTGCCACCATCCATGCAGACTTCTGCAACGTATATTTTTGCTCAATTTGAACAAGGAGCTGTATCGATGGGAATGGCGATGGCTGTCGTTTCAGTAGGGATTACTACAATCTTACTGCTGATTTTACAAACGTTACCTGCTTATCGGAAGCAGCAAGTATCATGATGGAACTCACTATACTTGGCGGTGCAGGTGAACATGGTCGATCCAGTTATCTACTCCAACAGGGGGAGCAGAGTCTGTTACTTGATTATGGGGTCAAAAAAGAAGGCGATGGACAATATCCGATCACACCTGATATGGATGAAATGGTCGCTAGTCTACAGACTGTCTTTTTATCGCATGCTCATGAGGATCATTGTATTGCATTACCTTTGTTATATAAACATGGTTACACAGGCGATGTCTGGACAACTAGAGCTACGGTAGGGCAATTACCTGCTTATTTTGAAGCTTGGAAAAAGTATACCGATCATCGCTCAGCAACACGCCCTTACGATGATGAAGATCAACAGCGTATCCAATTTCGTTATTTGGAAGATATCGCCCCACCGGGGAGCTGGAGCCCTTTGTTGCCTCATCTGAGTGTGTGCTGGGGTCGAGCAGGACATTTACCCGGTTCGATCTGGTTAGCGTTATGCTGGCATGATAAATATATTTTCTTTTCTGGAGATTATACATCAGAATCCCAGTTGTTAGCCGCCGATCGTCCACTGCACCAGACACGATTAATCTCAAAAACGCAAACGATTCCGGGTATTCTCCCTGATCTGGATATGGCAATTATTGATGCTGCGTATGGTGTTGACCCTGATCATCAAGATAATAAGTTAACCCAGTTGAAGCGACATATCGATGAGACTCTTCGGCAGCAGGGATCGGTGATGCTTCCTGTACCGGTCTATGGTCGGGGACAAGAACTCATGTTATGGGCAAGTGAAGAATATCCGAACACGCCCCTGCTTGTCGAAGCAGGGCTACTTAATAACTTGCGTTCATTTACAGCCGATACGTACTGGCTTCATTCACAAGCATGTGCACGGATTGAACGTTTGCTTCAGCACCCATTGCTGTATGTCATGGATGATGAACTATCTCGCACCACTTTGCCTGCACAATATCAGCAATTTATTTTATTTACCGATGATGGTATGATGCAATCGGTCAAAGCACAACAACATTATGAACGTATAGCAAACAATGAACATAATGCCGTGATTTTTACAGGGCATCTGGCGCATGGTTGCTTCGGACGTAGACTGTTGCTCGATACAGAACGTGAAGGTTGTAAAGTCTATTATGTCCGTTACAAAGTCCATCAAGGGCTTCCTGATGTACGGCGAATGTTACTGGATCTCAAAAGTCCACCTGCACTACTTGTTCATGCGACCAAATCACGTACCGATGGACTGGCGCTACGATTAGAACAAGAAGGGTTCCATCGTATTCATTCATTGCTTCCAGAAGACAAAATACAATTTTGAGTCCCTATAATTTTGAGTCACAACGATGATCATGGGAATGACAATACATGAACATGATCATCCCATATCATTCTTTACCTTTTGTATAAAAAGGCAACAAAAAAAGCGTACCATATTCATATCCTAGGATACGAACAGGTACGCTTTTTATGACGGTTCAAAACAGTTCGAAAACGTTTTGAAATGGTGTTCAACGTACGTCTTAGTTTTTCAAGCCGTATTTTTTGTTGAACTTGTCTACGCGGCCACCGATGTCTGCGTTTCTTTGTTTACCAGTGTAAAACGGGTGAGAAGCAGAACTAGTATCAACGCGAATCACTTGATAAGTGTTGCCATCTTCCCATTCCATAGTTTCGCCGGAAGTTTTAGTTGTTCCACTCAGGAACTTATATCCGCAACTTGGATCAAGAAAAATAGCTTGTTGGAATTTAGGATGTCCTTCTTTTTTCATGAGTATCACCTTCGTTCATAAAATTAATCGCACTTTTCTTATTATACACCGTTATATCCAAATGTCAAAGAACTTATGTTTTTAATTGCAATTAATTTTGAAATTTTTTAGGAAAGCTTGGGATTCATCTCTGTTCCTACAGTAACTGCCGAATCTTCTGACTCTGTATGTTGCAATTGTTCTAATTCAGAAGCTACTTGTTGAATCATATCTGCAAAAGCCGCTAGTTCTTGTGAGCGCCCTGCTTGATGACGTGACCACTCTACATTTTTGCCAAATTCAGATTGTACTTGATCCAGCTTACTCATAATCACTTTTAGCGTCAGACTGATATCTTGTAACGCATTCTGTGATGATCCGGCTAGCTTGCGTACTTCTTGCGCTACAATACTGAATCCTCTACCATATTCACCAGCATGAGCCGCTTCTATTGAAGCATTCAGACCTAACAGATGTGTCTGCTCCGATATTTCACGCATCACTGTTCCTACTTTACTAATCTCTTTGACTTCATACCCTAGCTCGTCCATCTGTTGCAATGAACTTTCTTGTGAATGTGCCATTTGATCTGCTGATTCTGAGATCACACGTGCATTATCATTTAATTTGACAATCATCTCACTGATCCGATTAACGGCTTCTGTGACAGCCGTCAGCATATGTTCTTTTTGATTGACCATATTTTGAATACGGTGTTGCTCTCGTTCACCATATGCTTCTAGCACCAATTGGGAATCCAGATTAAACATCTTAGTCAACGCATGTAGTACTTTGATCCATTGATCAGGAATTTCACGTTCTAATACAACCGTTGCAATATCGGTATACGTCATATACGTACCTAGATAATAATCCGAATTTAGTCCGATTCGTGAGTGAATACGACCAATCTTAAGTCTTTGCTCGATAAATTCTTCATCTACCGTGCCTGCCGCTAGTGAAATCCAGTAATCTCGTTGTGTCTGCTTCAGTCGATCAATCGTAGAACCTGCTTGCTTAATAATCTCATGCAAGGCTGGATATTGCTCAATATGATTATAAAAGTGATCAACAACCTCATCAACGACTTTGACAAATAAATCATAATGATGATGCAGTAATTGCAAATCAGCTTCTGTTAAGCCAATATATTGAAGTTGTTGTTGACGCTGCTTGGATACTTGGATCATGTGTAATACCTCCTTTTTGATTGATTATCAATCTCTATGATTTTATTCGTATCTTACCTTTTATTGTAAAAGATAGCTAATACCTAACATAAAATTTCATTCAAAATAGAGTACGCAATCACTAACTATTTTTATAACCTATTTCATCTTTTGTATTGTTTTTGTAGCGCTTCTATCTTGTGATCATCCTATGCTATACTGTCGAACATAAGACTCAACATCGTGCTATTTTATGGATAAAAGATGTACGTATTTAAAAGGAGAGAACATCGTGGCTGTACAACGAGAAACCGAACTTTATCTTCCAATCAAACAGTTCTTTACAGCTCAAGGATATGATATCAAAAGCGAAGTAAGGCATTGCGATCTGGTAGGTATACGAGAACAAGATCAAGAACCCCTGATTATTGAGATCAAAAAAACATTCAATATCGCTTTACTTCTACAAGGGATCGAACGACTGAAGCTTAGCTCCAATGTCTATCTGGCTGTTGAAAAAAATCGTGCCAAAAAAGGAGCGCACAATCAGCGTTGGAGTGAAATCACTGAATTGTGCCACCGATTGGGCTTAGGGTTAATTGTCGTGACTTTGTACAAAACAAAAGCTCCCTTTGTCGAGATATTATGTAGTCCAGCGATATCTTCTAAGCCTGTTCGTCCTGCTCGCCGTGGAAGTCGCAAACAAAGGTTGTTACAAGAAATTGCTGAACGAAGCGGAGATTACAATCTAGGTGGAAGTACAGGCACACCTCTGATAACCGCTTATCGTGAAAAAGCGCTGCGAATCGCTTCTGCTTTTGGTACCGACCTTTATCTATCACCACGGATATTGCGTGAGCGAAGCGGTGTCGGTATTACAGCAACGATAATGCAGCGCAATCATTATGGATGGTTTGAGCGGGTTGCTCGTGGTAGTTATCAATTAACTCCAGCCGGTAAGCTTGCTTTGGAACAATATGCGCATGTTGTCGAGAATCAGAAGTGACTTTGAGTTCTCATTTCAGCAATGCATTCAGAGATCAGATTCATGCCAAGTAATAACTCATCTCGTCCGGGATGGGTAAAATTAAGACGAATCGCACTTTTACCTTCATCACTAGCATAACAACGGGCACCTGGTAAAAATGAAACGCCTTTGGTCATCGCTCTTGTTAACAGTTCTTCGCCATCTAACTGATCTGGCAATGCTGCCCACAAAAACATTCCGCCTGAAGGCACATCTACTTGGGTTCCATGCCAGTTAGGACGTTTGAGCAATTCAAGCATTAATTTGAGTCGAATCTCATACTCACGATTCAACATCGTAATATGATTATCCCAATTGAAACGTGGCGATTGTAACAGACGTAACAAAATCGCCTGATTCATTGAGCTGGATTGCCAATCGGCGGTTTGCTTGGCAGCTGACATCACTTCGATCAATCGTGGATCTCCTGCTGCCCAACCTACCCGTAAAGCAGGTGCGATCGTTTTACTAAATGATCCGATATAAAGAACATGATTGCCTCCTTGCTCCCGATCCAATTGAAACAAGCTTGGATAACGACGGCGGAAAGAACGAACCGATTCCAATCCATAACGTAAGTCTCCGTATGAATCGTCTTCTGCGATCAACAATGTATATCGCTTACAAAGCTCTAGGATGGCTCGTCTACGCTCTAAGCTCCATACTCTTCCCGTAGGATTAGCGAAGCTTGGCGAAGCGCACAATAGCTTAGGACCATGTTCTACAATCAATCGTTCTAGATCTTCTGGAATCATACCTTCTTCATCACAATCCACATGAATCACATTTGCCCCTTGTAGACGAAGCACTTGCAGACAACCTGGTGAAGCCGGAGATTCAACCAATACTGTATCTTCCCGATCCACATAAATACGCACTAACAAATCTATCGTCTGCTGACTACCTGATGTTAACAAAATATCTTCAGGATCTACATTTAATTTCTGATCGATTTGCCAGCGGGTATTGAGCCAATTACGCAAAGCTAATGAACCAGCTGCTTCTCCATACTGAAGAACAAGCGGACCTGCTGAAAAAACAGCCCCTGCCGCCTCTCCTAATTGTGCCAATGGAAAAAGTTCTTCTGCTGGTAATTCTTCAGCGAGCGAAATCCATGATTCTCGGCGCTGTCTATTATCAATCGACCTGACTGAAAATGAAGGCATATTACTCACACTTGCTGCAAAAGAAAATTCCACCGCTCCAGCCTCCTGTACGATGCTTTTTCAAGATCATACACCTGAACTTTAATCGAGAGCAACCTCTTTTACTGGAACAATACTTTCAGGCGGTGTGATCATGTTGTTCATCGTTGCTATATTGAACGAAGCAGTATGCGAATATAACGTGTATTTTTCAATCGCTTGAGCGCGGCTGTTCACACCAAGTTTGTTATATATTTTGCGTAAATAGTTATCAACAGAACGTCGGCTCACACGGATCATATAAGCGATCTTATCGTATGTAAACCCTTGTGTAATTTGGATCATAATCGTGTGTTCGATTTTGGAAAGATCAAAATAACCATCGGTAGGAATTTCAGCAGGAATAGGAACTACTCCTTGATGAAGCCATGACAGAGGAATAACGGTTGATCCTTGACGTAGACTACTGATTAAATGCAACAATTGTGCAGGCGAAGATTCTTTAGATAACATGCCACTAGCACCCATACTCATTAATCCTGCAAATAAGGATAAATTATTATCGCTGGTCAACACGATCACATGGCTATCTCGACTCGCTTGTTTTACTTGGCGCAAATATAATTGAACCGATCCTTCAGGTAATGCATCATCTAGTAAAACAAGGTTAGGTTGAACACTAGCTACCAAATCGACGCCATCTTTTACAGAACTTGCAGTTCCGATAACACTCAAATGGGCTGTCTCTTCTAGTATCATTTTTGTTCCAAGCATCAGCGCCGGATGATTATCAATGATGATAACCTTCCAAATGTCCTCCATTTTGATACTTCCCCCTTTATAAAACATTATTAGTTACTGATTATTAACTTATATCTTGATATCGGCATCTTTCGTTAGATTTTTAACGTTTTTTGGATATTTGTGGATGTTGTCTCATGCGAGAATTGGATAATAGAAGAATTAGATACGTAAAATTTAAAATTAGTTTTAGGAAGATAGACTAGCTATATTGGACATGTTAAAATGGATTTTGGTCAAAAATAAAAAGCTTTATAGAGGTGAATAAATATGCATTCTAAAGCAGAGTCTTCTTCCCGTACAACGATGCGACATCAGAACAACAAAGGGTCCTCTGCCAAATGGTTTCTGGTATTTTGGATATTGATTATAGCGCTGGGTGCAACGATCGCCTACTTATATAGCAATCATATGAAGCAACAGATGATCACATCGATCAAAGCTGATACAGAGCGACAGATTTCATTATTGCAAAGTGACTATGAAAGTCGATTGAATGAAATGTCTAAAGAAATGACCGCTTTGCAAAGTAAAGTGGATTCGTTTAACGAACTGCTTACTTTTACAAAAGATAATGCGAGCAGCAAAACCGATAACAGCAACAAATTGTACACTCAATTGAATGAAGTACAGAAGCAACTCAATACTTTACAAAAGAAAATGGATTTATTGAAATGAGTATACGTGCCAAAAAAATCAATCGGTTATTGATGTTAGCGACAGCGCCTTTTGCCGGGTTATTAGTCATTATGTTGCTTCAATCCAATCAGGTAGCTGTTCCTTTGGATATCGAAAAGTATGCGCCAATCAATCATCTTAGCGATCAATCTCAACAAATTCTAACTCACCTGAAACAAGCTGAAAAAGTAGCTGTCCAGACTTCATCGTCTATTGAACGCACGACCAAGCTATACAATCAGACCACATCAACGATGTCTCATATTGTGCAGACTGCTTCTTCACAAGCCAGTAAGCCTGAACAAATTTACAATAAGCGAATCACTTCCAAATTAGGTGCAGCTTCTGAGAAAGTGAACAGTCAGCGCATCAATATTGAGCTGTATCGTCTAAATCCGGGCACATACAAAGCCTATGCTATGAAAATTAAGCTGAAAGAGCCTTCTGCGATGAATATGACCCTCGGTAAAGATTCATGGGGTGGCGCAGAAACGACCTTAACAGCAGTTCAGCGTTCAGGAGCTATTGCCGGGATCAATGCTGGCGGTTTTGCAGACGGTGGTGGCAAACGTTATCCTTTAAGTACAACGGTACTGAATGGCAAATATATCAATGGCTTTCAATCGACATTCAAAGACTTATTTTTTGTCGGTATGAATAAGACAGGGCAACTGATTGGCGGTAAATTTACAAGCAAAGCGAATCTGGATGCTTTAGATCCTTCGTTTGGTGCTTCTTTTGTTCCGGTATTGATTCAAAATGGCAAAAAGGTACCGATTCCTGCCAAATGGAAAGCTTCGCCTTTACGTGCACCCCGCACAGTTATTGGTAAATATAAAGACGATCAGATCATTGTAATCGTTGCAGATGGTTATAATGAAAATGGAAGTTCAGGCGCTACACTGGTTGAACTGCAAAATAAATTATACAAAATGGGTGTTGTCGATGCGTATAATCTGGATGGTGGCGGATCGACTTCACTGATTTTGAATGGTCGGGTGATCAATCATCCTTCAGATGGGAATCTGCGTCCTGTACCTACACACTTTTTATTCTTCAAATAATGTGCTAACAAGTTAATTTATCCACAGATACTATAAAGAACGACAAAAAAGAACCTTCCATTATGCACTATACAGTGCTGGAAGGTTCTTTCTGATTGCCCATTTTATAAAGAGACTACAAACGAGTTTCTTTTATCTAAAATGTCTTTTATTAATTAAATTAAGCATTTTTAGGAATTAAATTCATTTCTTCCATACATTGAGCACATACATAACGTTCTTTGAATTCGCCTACTTCTTCCATAGATCCACAGAAAACACATTTCGGGCGATATCTTTCCAAAATAATATGGTCGCCCTGTACCAAAATCTCTACAGGATCTCCTTCGTTCATTTGGTATCTTTTACGCAACGACTTCGGTAATACGATTCTTCCAAGTTGATCGACTTTACGTACAACGCCTGCTGGTTTCATACTAATATACACCTCGCTAATATTTATACTTTGTGGATTAAAGTAGTGAAGACAATAAGTGATTATAAAATTTGGAATATCAGCTATATATTCACTATACTTTATTACTTTCATTTATTTCTCCACTTACTTCTTTAATCCTGCTAACTTTTATTAATTCTTACCAAAATTTTGATACAGAGTTATGAAATGCTATTAATCCAAATGCAAAAAGTTAAGCTGACGTAGTGCTTCATATACAACGATGGCTGCTGAATTCGAAAGATTCAACGAACGTACATCGTCTGACATCGGCAGACGCATAGCTGTATCTGCATTAGCTGCAATTAATTCAGGTGGTAATCCCTTTGTTTCTTTACCAAATACAAAAAAGTCACCGTCTTGAAATTGAAAATCAGTGTATCTATTTTTCACTTTAGTTGTTGCATAGAAGAAACGGTGATCCGAGTAGGTCTTTTG
Organism: Paenibacillus sp. PK4536; assembly: GCF_028594455.2. Taxonomy (NCBI): domain Bacteria; kingdom Bacillati; phylum Bacillota; class Bacilli; order Caryophanales; family Paenibacillaceae; genus Paenibacillus; species Paenibacillus sp. PK4536. Next base: position 2,734,150 of record NZ_CP126313.1, on the reverse strand, counting down.
AACCTCTTCGAAAGAATCATGATATTCAACATTGACTGCATGCCAGTAATCGAGACCTGCTCTTTTCAGTGTAGAATCGTCCGTTTTGAAGCCTAAAGGACGTACAAGATGCAGATGCGTTCCTGTAGCTGCGCATGTTCTAGCAATATTGCCGGTGTTTGCCGGGATTTCAGGTTCAACGAGTACAATGTGTAGTGCCATAGGTTTATTTCCACCTTTTATATAGTTCTTTTTGATTATAACCGATTTCGGTAAAATGCGACAGCTTTTGACAAAAATAATTGGAAATTTTTTTTAAAAAAGCCTTCCCAGAGGGGAAGGCTGTCATTCCTTAGTACATTCAGCCATTTTTACTCTGAAATTCCTTCATAAATTCGACCAGAGCATTACAGCTTTCATAAGGAACAGCATTATAGATCGAAGCACGTAGACCACCTACGCTACGGTGACCTTTCAAACCAATAAATCCTGCTTCTTCCGAAGCTTTAACAAATGCTTTTTCCAATTCTTCTGATGCTAGACGGAATGTAACGTTCATGATCGAACGACTTTCAAGTTCAGCCGCCCCTTTGTAAAAACCATTACTGTTATCAATCGCATCATAGATTAGTGTTGCTTTTGCTTCATTTTCGCGCTGAATACCTTCAAGTCCGCCTTTTTCTTCAATCCATTTTAAGACTTCATTTACCATATATATCGAAAAAGCAGGCGGTGTATTGTATAGTGAATTATTTTTGGTATGCGTGCTGTAACGGAATATCGATGGAATATGCTTAGGAGATTCTGTAATTAATTCTTCTTTCGCAATAATTACGGTTACTCCTGATGGCCCTAGATTCTTCTGTGCGCCTGCATAGATCATATCGAATTTGCTCATATCCAATGGACGACTTAGAATATCACTCGACATATCTACTACTAAAGGAATATCTCCTGTATCCGGGAACTCTGTAAATTGTACGCCTTCAATCGTCTCATTCGAAGTCACATGCACATAAGCGGTATTTGCTGGCAGATCCAATTGAGATAGATCAGGAAGCTTCATATACTTATCTGCTTCTGAAGAAGCCACAACGGTTGTATCACCGACCAACTTCGCTTCGCTTAATGCTTTGCTTGCCCAACTGCCTGTAGCTACAAAACTTGCTGTTTGGCCTTCAGCTAATAGATTCATCGGAATCATAGCAAATTGAGTGCTAGCGCCTCCTTGTAAAAATAATACCTTATAACCTTCCGGGTTGCCTAGTAAGGACAACAGACGATCCTGAGCTTCGCTATGTACCTTTTCATATACTGCGCCACGATGTGACATCTCCATAATAGACATTCCTGTATTTTGATAATCCACAAATTCTTTTTGTGCACGCTCTAATACTTCTAAAGGCAATGCAGCCGGTCCAGCATTAAAATTGTACGCTCTTTTTGTCATGTTGTTCTCCACCCTTTCAATTTCAACATTCCACTTTCATTTTGCGCTTATGGTGCCAAGCGCTGATGGTAAGATATTTTGCTTTGCAAAAATCACTTTTCCATTTTACGGGTCGCGCTTATGGTGCCAAGCGCTGGTTGTCAGATATTTTGCTTTGCAAAAATCATTTTCTCATTTTACGGGTCGCGCTTATGGTGCCAAGCGCTGGTATGTTAGGTTTGTGCTAAATGATTATCGCTATGATATCAGCTATTCTAGGGGTGATCAAGTGTCTTTTGTCACTTGAAATTGTGAGTTGAACCCAATTCTGTGAACAAACAGGAATGTAATCGTTTTATTTTTGAACTCATATAAAAATCCTCCGGAAAAGATGTTCCGGAGGATTTTGATTACATTATCTCTACGATCTACCTTTAGAAATAAGTAACAATTAGCAATCGTAGTACAAGCTGAACTCGTGTGGATGTACACGAATTGCAACGTCTTTCGCTTCTGCACGTTTGAATGAAATATAGTTTTGGATAAAGTCTTTTGTAAATACATCGCCTTCAAGCAAGAAGTCAAAGTCTTTTTCCAACTCATCCAAAGCCTCTTCCAATGATGCTGGAACACTACGGATACCTTCTTTTTCTTCTTCTGGCAATTCATAAATATTTTTGTCAAAAGGACCATATCCTAATTCACGAGGATCCATTTTTTTCTTGATACCATCAAGACCAGCCATTAACATTGCAGAGAACGCAAGGTAAGGGTTAGCTGTAGAATCTGGTGTACGGAATTCGATACGACAACCTTTAGGTGTTACAGATGCAATAGGAATACGAACTGCTGCCGAACGGTTACCTTTCGAGAATACCAAGTTAACCGGTGCTTCATAACCAGGTACAAGACGTTTGAAAGAGTTAGTACTTGGGTTAGTCAATGCGATCAATGCTGGAGCATGGTACAAGATACCGCCCAAATAATGCAATGCCATTTCACTCAAGTTTGCGTAAGCACCTTTTTCGTAGAACAAAGGAGTATCACCATTGAAAATAGATTGGTGAACGTGCATACCGCTACCGTTATCACCGAACAAAGGTTTAGGCATAAACGTTGCTGTTTTGCCATATTGTTGTGCTGTGTTATGCACGATATATTTGTATTTCATTAAGTTATCAGCTGTTAATTTCAATGTGTCAAAACGGAAGTTAATCTCTGCTTGTCCAGCCGTAGCTACTTCATGGTGATGACGTTCAATGCGAAGTCCTGCTTCTTCAAGCAAACGACACATTTCGCTACGAATATCTTGTTGAGAATCGACAGGAGCTACTGGAACATATCCGCCTTTTTTACGGATTTTGAAACCAAGGTTACCGCCATCTTCTTTGCGGTTCGTGTTCCAGAATGCTTCGTTAGAATCAACGGAGTAAGAGGATACATTCACATCGCTTTGGTAGCGTACATCGTCAAAGATAAAGAACTCGGATTCAGGAGCAAAAAATGCTGCTGTTCCTACACCGCTTGTTTGCAGATATTCTTCAGCTTTCTCTGCAATACCACGCGGATCGCGTTCATAACGCTCGCCGTCCGGGGTGAAGATATTGCACATAATGTTCAACGTTGGATGAGCAGTAAAAGCGTCGATAAATACGGACTCCGGATCTGGCATCATAACCATATCAGACTCCTCAATACCGCGGAACCCAGGAATTGAAGAACCATCAAACGCAACACCATTTACAAAAGTATCCTCATCCACTTCACTAGCTGGCAATGAGATATGGTGAGCACGACCAGACAAATCCACGAAACGAAAATCAAACCACTCAATGTTGTTTTCTTGTGCAAGCTTCAATACGTTTTCTACCGCCATTTGTACTTTCCTCCCCAAATTTCCGAACATTACACTCTTTTTCGATGTCGAATGTTCATTCTCTCGATTTTTTTTCTGTCGTCATTATAAATCGTAAAACCTTACATCGTCAATAGCCTTTTTACATATCTCTAAAATTTATGTAAGATATGCTTACACTCATAGCTTACCAAAAAAGAAAACAGCTCGTCAATCCGTCAATTAAAAATCGGAATGAGTGAGCTGTTTTTTAAACCTTACATCATTTTCTGAATTAGCAGTATATTCCAGCCATACCTAACATGAAAATCAGGTATTTTATTTAAAATCCATTTTTACTTTTATGCAGACGTATCCTTATTCAAATCAACTCATTTTTAAATAATATTCGGTTAATTTAAATATACTATACTTGCACAGAGGATTCAAAAAACGCCGCTGGTGCTTTAGCTGTAGCAAATGTTTTGCCCAAAAGCGGAGATAACTGTTCTAGCTCTCGCAATAATTTGGCAAATTGATTCGGAAATAAAGATTGAACACCATCACCAGTCATCGAGTTATCTGGATCGGTATGCATTTCGATAATCAGACCATCTGCACCTGCTGCTACTGAAGCTTTGGTCATAGGCTCTACCAGTTCACGACGTCCTGTACCATGACTTGGATCTGAAATCACAGGTAAGTGGCTCAATTGTTGTAAAACAGGAATAGCCGACAGATCAAGCGTGTTACGAGTGTACGTCTCAAACGTACGAATACCACGTTCACAGAGCATTACATTAGGATTACCACCTGCTAGAATGTATTCAGCCGCATTCAAAAATTCATCGTACGTCGAACTGAATCCACGTTTGAGCAATACAGGCTTCCGGCTTTCTCCTAATTTGCGTAACAAATCAAAGTTCTGCATATTACGAGTACCTACTTGCAAAATATCAGCGTATTGTCCGCAGATATCAACATACTCTGGCGTCATGACTTCTGTAATCGTCAGCAGTCCATGTTTCTTCCCTGCTTCTGCCATCATAATCAATCCTTCAACACCTACACCTTGGAAGCTATATGGTCCTGTACGAGGCTTAAATGCTCCCCCGCGTAATATCTGTCCACCTGCCGCTTTGACTAGACGAGCAATCTCATCAATCTGTTCTGCGGATTCCACTGCACAAGGACCACCCATAACGACGAGTTCTCCGCCACCAATCGATACATCTCCAATTTGGATAACTGTATTTTCAGGATGGAAGTCACGACTGGCTAATTTGTAGGATTTGGAAATTTTCATTACTTTGTCTACACCTTTCATCTGCTCTAAATGTTCCATTAATCGAGGCTCAGCTGTTCCAATAAGTCCGATTACAGTATGATCTGCTCCACGAGAAATGTGTGCTTGTAATCCTGCTTGTTCAATCACGTTGGTAATCTCTTTTACTTGCTCCTGCGGTGTTTGGTTCGATACGATAACGATCATATTTGATCTTCCTCTCATTGTGGGGTTGGTGATGATATACACCTAAATAGACAACTATATAAAATGACTGAAATATGAGATATTTATTTGTATTTTGCATCATCACTTAGACGCTTGTTCGCTTTCAAGCTTTTAATCACTAAAGTAAATATACAGCACTCTATAAGACATGTCAAGCAGTGTCATAGTACAAAATCTTGTACGCATAGTATAAAGAATAAAAAAATAAAAAGTGCCTTTCCCATCAAGGGTTAGGCACTTTTTGTATATCTATTCGTGGACAGTGTCCATCAGTGGCGGACAGGTTGATTGGTTGTTCTGCCTTTTTTCTCACGCACAGGTGGTAACAAACGTTTAGGATCTACGGTTCTTACCATTTCCCATGTGGATTCGTCATCGTTATCATACTTCTCTAAATAGTTAATCACTTCTTTGGTGATCGGAGTTGGCGTCGATGCACCTGCTGTAACAGCCACTCTACTTTTACCAATTAACCATTCACGTTTGAGCTCTGTGATATCAGAGATACGATAAGCAGTAACGCCTGCGATTTCTTCAGATACCTGTGCTAGACGGTTAGAGTTATTACTACGTGGGTCACCTACAACGATTACAAGCTCTGCTTGGCCGGCTTGTTCAGCTACCGCTTCTTGGCGAACCTGAGTCGCTAAGCAAATCTCATTGTGCACTTCTGCTCCCGGGAATTTCTCCAGAAGATTTTTCATAATCAAACGAATATCCCATTGGCTCATTGTGGTCTGATTGGTAATCACAATTTTGCCTGCTGGAATCTCTAAATGATCAATCTCTTCTTCTTTTTCAATCAAATGAACTTGATCCGGTGCAACACCAATCGCACCTTCAGGTTCAGGATGACCTTTTTTACCGATATAGATAATCTGATAACCTTCGCTTGCTTTATCACGGATCAGATCATGCGTACGTGTAACATCAGGGCATGTCGCATCTACAGTAGTTAATCCTTTTTCACGAGCCAGACGGCGAACTTCAGGAGAAACGCCATGAGCGGTGAAAATTACTGTTCCACTTTCAACTTGCTCTAGAATTTCTACACGATTCGGTCCATCTAAAGTAATAATACCTTGATCTTCAAACGATTGAGTGACATGACTGTTATGCACAATCATACCGAGTATATAAATAGGCCGTGGTAAGTCAAGGTTCTTGGCAGCTTGCTGAGCAAGTACCATAGCATCTACTACACCATAACAATACCCACGCGGCGCAATCTTTACAATTTCCATGAAGGGGTACACCTGCTTTCTAGGGTTGGCTTAACTTGCAAAAGAAGCAATAGCAACTTCATTATAACCCATTTGATAGGGCACGGGAAAGGAAAGTAGCAAACACAGTCACAAAAAGCTACTATTGTTTGCTACCTGTTGTCTATTCTGGTTTTGGGGGATCAGGAATCTCGGTCTCAGGCTCTGCATCAAATACAGGTTCAGCTTTATTTTGGGCTGGTACAGCTGCCAGTGGAAGCCAGATCACAAAGGTTGTTCCTTTGCCTTTGGCGGTGACCACTTCTACAGAACCCGCATGCTCATCAATAATCCATTTGGCTATAGATAAGCCCAAGCCTGTTCCCGGCGTTACTCCACGCGATTCATCTGCTCGATAGAATCGTTCAAAAATATGAGGCACTTCTTCTTGATCCATACCGATTCCGGTATCGCTGATTCGAATCCCGATCTGATTCTGATACAACACGGTATCTAGAGATACTGTACCCTCTTTGGTATATTTAAAAGCATTTTCAATAAAAATAAACAACATTTGTTGCAAATAATCTTTGTTACCATAAATATGATAGTCGTCTAAAGCCACAGTGTTCGCTGGTTGCCATGTTGCTTTGTGAGGAATAAACTGTGCACGTCTCATCACATCATCCAAAAGAGCGCCAGCAGGCAAGCTCTCCATCACGATTGTCTGCCCGGCATCAGCCCGAGCTAACGAAAGCATATCATTTACAAGGCGACTCATCCGTTTGGATTCATCTGCAATATCGTTAATCGACTCCATCGACAATTGCTTTAGACTTTCTTCATCTAAATGAGGAGCTTCATGAGGCTTTTTATTCCATGCTTTTTGCAACAAATCAACATTACCACGAATCGTAGTTAATGGAGTACGTAGCTCATGGGACGCATCAGATACAAACCGGCGCTGAGCAGCATAAGCTTCTGCCAAGTCTTTATAAAATACTTCGGTTCTGCCTAACATTCCATTTACTGTACTAATCAATTGACCAATCTCATCATGAGGTCCATCATAATCGATCCGTACACTTAAATCTTTTCCTTTTTGAATCTGACTCGCCGCATCAATAACCTTTTCAATCGGAGCCATGGACTTGCGCGCTAGAAATAGACCTAACGTAAACGCAATAAACAATGTCGCTAATGATCCTACAATCAACGTCACCCGCAGATCATCAAATAACTGACGAGCATCGGTCATATCTGCTGCGACCATTAAAACGCCCACCATTTTTGTTTGATTATCGATTTCATACGGTATACCACCATAAGCGACTAAGTAGGTACGATCATTATATTGAATTTGCTTTAATTCGTTAGGTATTTTGTTAGAAGCAGGAGCTTGCAAAAAAGTACCGTTGATATTGTTGTTAATTCCATTGGTGTAATTTTTGAGCTTTACCCGAAAGCCAGCGTCTGCCAAACGGTCATGATCTTTCGGTGATAAAAACACATCAATCTGCTCATTATTTACTTCGCTCACTATAATCTGTGTTTTGCTAATTTGATCCACCAGACGATTCTGTAAATCTTGATACGTATTGAAATACACAAATCCATAAATCGCTATACTAAAAAGCATTAAAGTCACTGCCAGTATCCCCGAGTACCATACCGTCAGCCTTAAGCGTATTGACATACTGTCAGCTCCCTCATTCTCTAGCTGTTATTTCGTAAAATATAGCCGGCACCACGAATCGTCTGAATCAGACGTATGCCACCATGCTCTTCTGTTTTCTGACGAAGCATAGCAATATAAACTTCAAGCACGTTTGATTCTCCGCTATAGTCATAACCCCAAATTTTATCCATAATCAAATCTCTGGACAGCACACGTTTTGGATTTTGCATAAATAAATGAAGTAATTCAAATTCTTTAGCCGTTAATTCTAGACGTTTTCCATCTCGAGTCACTTCACGAGCATCTGGATCAATCGTTAAATCTTCAAAAGCAAGGCGTGTGCTCGTAGAAGCTTCTGATTCAGGTTTGCGTCGTAACAATGCTCTTACCCGTGCTAACATTTCTTCTAATGCAAATGGTTTAACCAAATAATCGTCTGCGCCAGCATCTAGCCCTTTGACACGATTTTCTACTTCGTCTTTCGCTGTCAACATCAAAATAGGCACAGAACTGCCTGCTTCTCGTACACGACGACATACTTCGAATCCATCGACTTGTGGCATCATGACATCCAATACCATCAAAGCCGGATCATTTTCTAACATTTGTTTTAAACCTTCTGCTCCATTAGAAGCGGTCAACACTTCATATCCTTCAAAAGCTAATCCGCGACGTAACATAGAAATAATTTTTTCATCGTCATCAATAATTAAAATAGTTGCTCTCATCGGTCTTACCCCTTTACTATGTCTTTTTGATCTAACATGATTATCGTTATTTCTTCTATTGTAACAATGAATACTTATTTGTCGATACAGTCATAAGAAAGGCGGAAAGGTATGCCCTTTCCGCCTTTCTGTATAACATATGATCTTTTGGAATCCATCATAGTTTAAGATGAAGTTAATACCTATTTACAAAGTCATACCTGATTATTGACCTGTACCGCCGCCACCTGCACCAGGAGAAGTCGTATCAAAGTCATTACGATTACCGATCGTTACTTTAAGATCCATCGTTTTACCATTACGAATAACGTTTAGGGTTGCAGAATCGCCCACTTTTAGTTTTTGGATAGCTGCTACTAAGTCCTGACTATTCGTATATTTAGTTCCATTGATTCCTGTAATTACATCATATGAACGAAGATCCGCTTGATAAGCAGGAGATCTGTACAATACTTCAGTTACTACAGAACCTTCAGTCGTATCAATACCCAACTGTTTGGATACTTCAGATGTTAATGACATCAGAGAAGCACCGATAAATGGAACTGGAGTGGTAGGGATTTTTTCACCTTTTTTCAATTGATCCACTACATTTAAGATCACATTAGAAGGGATAGCAAATCCAATACCTTGAGCATCTTCACTTACTGCTGTATTCATACCAATTACTTGTCCATTCATATTCAGAAGCGGACCACCCGAGTTACCAGGGTTAATCGAAGCATCGGTTTGTAACAAATGAGTATAATCTGTAGATTGTCCATTCGAAGCATCAGATGCTGTAATTGTACGTTCTTTCGCACTAAGTACACCTGCTGTTACAGTATGGTCAAATCCTTGAGGGTTACCAATCGCAACTAACCAGCTTCCGACAGATACGTTGTCAGAGTTACCTAGCGTTACAGAAGGGAATGTTTCTCCAGATTTTGGTTCGATTTTGAGTACAGCAAGGTCAAGATCTGTACTTTTACCCATCAATTTAGCTTCATATGGTGTTTTGTTGTTTTCAAGCGTAACTTGAATCACGTCAGCTTCTCCAACCACATGAGCATTAGTTAGGATATATCCAGATTTATCGAAAATAAAGCCAGATCCAATACCTAGCGGAGTTAGAGAACCTGATGAACCGCCAGATCCACCACTACCTTCTCCACCGTTGCTACCGCCTTCACTTCCTCCTCCGCCTTGATCACCGAAGAAGAAACGATAGGCTGGATCATTATAAGGATTGGTTCCGCCGCTATTGGAGCCTGCTTTGGATAAAGTCTCGATTTTGACAACAGCTGGACTTGCGCTTTTCGCTACTTCAGCTACATCTGCTGATCCCGCAGGCAATGCTGCTTGAGTCACCGAATTATCGGTTGTCACTGCTGAAACAGGAGCAACATTAGTTGTCGTTGTTGATTCCGATTCTGGAGTGAACAAATTAGCACGATCTGCTCCAAACATACCTGCTGTCATAATCAACATACCTGCTAATATAGAAGCAACTACTGTTTTGGCAGAAGTCTTAGGTTTGTTATATTGAAATTGATTAGGCTTGCGATTGCCATTATTATCATCTGAATGATTGCCATTCAAATAATCAATATGGTCTGTACGTGGTGGTTGAGCCGAGTTCGGTGGATAAACTGGACGAACAGGTTGCGGTGGAGTCATTTCCACTTTGCGTGCTTCCTGTACAGGTTCTTGACGAACATCTTCAGCGTCCTTATCTTTATTCAACGATTGAAAAGGACCATACGAATAATAATGTGATGATTGTTCAGATGAAGCATTATTTGTTTCATTTGAGTCATTGGTATTGCCGTTTGCTGTATCATTGTTTTGGCCATCAGGATTGAAGCCATTATTCAAATCATTTTTGTTCTTTTCGTCCATTGAAGTCAACCTCCCAAGGTTCCCATGATATTAAAATAACCGGATGTGTTATTTGCTACATCCTTATATTCGCTTATTAACCTTAATCTCACCTTAAAAACAATTAAAAAGAAAATAAATCCTAGATGAGTAAGTTAATATATCATGATCACAGGGAATTGGCTTCATATTGTATGTGTGTGAACTTAATGCTGACTAACCCAACCTTTACGATGAGCATAGATAGCCAGTTGTGTACGATCGTCTAATTCGCATTTCATCAATAGATTACTGACATGCGTTTTGACGGTTTTGATACTTATATGTAATTCTTCAGCGATTTCTTTATTACTCATTCCTTCAGCAATCAACATTAACACTTCACGTTCACGAACAGTCAATTGAGAAGCTTCATTTTGTACAGTGCTGCGTTGACGGATTCCTCTAGTGAGGGCTTGAGAAATATCACCGGTCATCACAGGCATACCACGGCTTGCTCCTTGTAGCGCATAGATCAACTCTTCTGCCGATACAGTTTTCAAAATATAACTAACTGCACCTGCTTCAATCGCTTCTACAACTAACTCATCTTCTAAAAAGCTAGTTAAGATCACAATCTTCATCTGTGGATAATTCTGCAATACCAATCTGGTGGCTTCTACTCCATTCATAACAGGCATCATCATATCCATCAAAATCAGATCAGGCATCTCGCTAACTGTACTTTTTTCCAGCAGATCAAGTACCTCTCTACCATTAGCCGCCTCTGCAATAATATGAAATTGATCTTCTAACATCAGATATGTTTTGAGACCCATCCGTACCATATCATGATCATCCGCTAATAGAATTTTTATTTTCTCCATTATGATTCTCCTCTTCTTCATGGATATCAAATTTGGGAATATGGATACGTATTGTCGTACCTGCCCCTGGTCGACTGATCACTTCAGCTTGCCCGCCTAATTTCTCAGCCCGTTCTGACATAATCGTTAATCCATAAGAACCTTGCTTATGCATAGAACTGTTGAACCCTTTGCCATCATCACTAATATGTAGAGCAACATGATGACGATCTTCTTGTAACGATAGACTAACAATCGTAGCATCTGCATGTTTGATAATATTAGCAAGCGCTTCCTGTACAATAAGAAAAAGCTGACGTTCTTTTGCTTCCGTCAGTTGCCCTGTTAATTCAATATCTTGTATTCCTTTAAGCCCATTATGGCGACAATAATCGGGAAACCAGAATTCTAAGGCTTCTGCTAATGAGCGCCCTTCAAGTTCTAGCGGTCGAAGCTGTGTAATCAGTGCTCTCATCTGCTTCTGAGCAAGCTGTGACATTTGAATAACCTGATCCATTACAAGCTTGGCTTGTTGTTCGTTCTTTTCTAACATTTTTGGTAAAGATGAAGCTGACATATGAATCGCAAATAATTGCTGACTCACCGAATCATGTAGATCACGAGCCATGCGTCGTCTTTCTTCCAATACGGCTCGCTCGGTTTCGATCGCCCGTTCCATCACTTCTTTTTCACCTAGTTGTTGCAAAATACGCATTTTCCGTTCTACCGTACTCATCATTGTATTGAATTGTTCATGCACTCGATTAAAGGATTCATCTTCTGTAGGGTCCATCCGTACACTGAAATTTCCTTTGCCGACTTGAGCCATTTTCAAATGTACATAATCAATTCGACGCTGAACGCGTTGCCCGGCTACATAACCTGCTGCCATACAAATCAAAATAATCCCTGCAATATAATAATACCAGACGTAGGGCACACTAAGTACAATGTACCCTTGTCTGATGGCTAGAAAAATAATAATAACGGTCAGCAATCCACCTGTTGTAAAAAAGCCGATTAATTCCCATTTGATATTTTTAAACCACTTTGTCCTCATCCATTAACCCACCCGACTAATCTGAATATCACCGATAAAAGCATTAACGACAAGTTCTATTTGTTTGCCTGCTTCTTCATATTCTATCGTTGCACCATCCATATGACTCATCATACCTTCACGCTCACGTCCAAGAATATTCATATCGCCAATAAACGAATTGCCTTGTGCTTTGATGCCTACTTCGATTCCACTTGGAATGTAGACTTTAACATCACCAATAAAAGCAGAAATTTCGATACGAGTCACGCCATAAGCTATTTGTGCTTTGGTTAAGTCTAACATGGTATCGCCAATAAAATGAGAAATATTCATCGGTTTAAGTTCAAAATAATCTTTACCAATATGCACATCACCGATAAATCCTGACTTGTTCTCTACCGAAGGATCAGAGCCATGATCGTAATCATAACCGCATTTTCTACGATGATGTTTTTTCCATTCATGACGATGCTGTTTCCATTGTTCACGGTGTGCATCTTTATTTTTTCGACAAGAACGCATATCTTCTTTATTTAAATTTACTTTTGTCTGAAAAGGTTGTTGTGGCATCTCATAAGAAGAACGCTGTGATGGAGATTGAAAAGGGACATGTTCTACAAATTCTTTATGATCTGTTGTAGGAACTTTTTTGCCTTTACGTTCCATTTCTTGTTCAAACCAGTCATCTAAAGGAGACGCAGGCGGTGGTGGCGGTGGCACATCATATAGCTCATCAGGTGACGGCTGTTTAGACGATTTCTTCTTCGGTTGATGTCGATTAAAGATCAAATACAATCCGCCTAATACCAGAATCATAGGCATCATCATTTTGACCGCATCTATTAACGAGTAATCAATCCAACCGATATTTCTGCTTAAAAAGTAAATGCCTAAGACGGTCATAATCCAGCCGCCGATATCACGTTTACATTTGAATAATAATTCATTTAATCCTATTTCTAATAAGATCAACGGCCATAGTAATGAAATCACATCGCCGATGCCCCAATCGATAAAATTCATTCGATTTAACATAAATACGACGCCAATTCCGATTAAGCCTATACCCCAGAATGTTTTGCGGAATAAATGTCTATTCATTATCATTCCTCGCTTTCTCTACTTCTATATATGTAGTGTACTCATAATTGGAATAGAACAATAGTGGCATCAGAATGAACTTCATCTCCGTCTATAGGCGGAGAAAAACCCTAACTAGTGAATAATCACTGAATTAGGGCTAGTGTAACAGGTTATGAATGATAACAGAATAGCAATTGATAATTTATTTAAAAAATAGTACGATCTGCGATTTGATCACGTAACATCTTGATTGTTTCTTCTACGGACATCATACCGATATCGCCTTCGCCACGTTTACGAACAGAGACGGAATCAGCATTCATTTCGTTCTCGCCGACAACGAACATGTACGGTATTTTTTCAAGTTGTGCTTCACGAATCTTGTAACCTAATTTCTCGTTACGTAGATCGGATTCTACAGTTACGCCACTACGACGAAGATTCTCTTCCACTTTGCGTGCATATTCTTCAAATGCACCGGATACTGGAATCACTTTAGCTTGTACAGGAGCCAACCATAATGGCAATGCACCGACAAAGTTTTCTAACAAGAAGGCTGTGAAACGCTCCATTGTACCCAAAATACCACGGTGAATAACAACTGGACGATGTTTTAATCCATCTTCTCCGATATATTCAAGTTCAAAACGCTCTGGCAACAAGAAGTCTAATTGTACAGTCGACAATGTTTCTTCTTTACCCAATGCTGTACGAATCTGTACATCTAATTTGGGACCATAAAATGCAGCTTCGCCTTCTGCTTCATAGAAAGGCATATCTAGACCTTCTACAACTTCACGTAACATACGTTGCGAATTTTCCCACATTTCATCGTTAGGGAAATATTTCTCTGTATCCGCAGGATCACGATAAGATAGACGGAAACGGTAATCAGTAATACCAAAGTCTTTGTATACTTCCATAATCAATTCAATCACACGTGCAAATTCTTGCTTGATCTGATCAGGACGAACAAATAAGTGAGCATCATTTAGTGTCATCGCACGTACACGATGTAGACCTGTTAATGCGCCTGACATTTCATAACGATGTTGCATACCCAATTCAGCAATACGAATCGGTAGATCACGGTAACTACGCAGATCACTCTTATACACCATCATATGATGCGGACAGTTCATCGGACGAAGAACCAATTCTTCATTATCCAATACCATTTTCGGGAACATATCTTCTTGATAATGCTCCCAGTGACCGGAAGTTTTGTACAATTCTACGTTACCCAGTACTGGTGTGTACACATGGCTGTAACCCAATTTTTCTTCCAAATCAACGATATAACGCTCTAGTGTACGACGCAATTTCGCTCCATTAGGCAACCAGATCGGTAGACCTTGACCTACAAGCGGAGAAAATGTAAATACTTGCAGTTCTTTACCCAATTTGCGGTGATCCCGTTTTTTGGCTTCTTCTAAGAAATGAAGATGTTGTTCTAGTTCTGGCTTTTTGTTAAATGCTGTTCCGTAGATCCGTTGTAACATTTTGTTTTTGCTATCTCCACGCCAGTAAGCACCTGCTACACTTAGCAATTTAAATACTTTTAATTTAGAAGTCGATGGTACGTGTGGTCCACGACATAGATCGAAGAATTCACCTTGATCATAAATCGTAATTACACTGTCTTCTGGCAATGCTTCGATCAATTCAATTTTGTACGGATCTTCAAGCTCACGGAAAATGTTAAGTGCTTCTTCACGACTGACTTCACGACGTGTAATCGGAAGATTTTCAGAAACGATACGTTCCATTTCTTTTTCGATTTTTTGTAGATCTTCTGGATTCAAAGGATGTTCCAAGTCCATATCATAATAGAACCCATCTTCAATCACAGGACCAATGCCTAATTTCACTTCATTTTGCCCAAATAAACGCTTCACCGCTTGTGCCAATAAATGCGCTGTACTGTGACGAATCACTTCTACGCCTTCTGCGCTATCTGGAGTCACGATCTCTACTAATGCTTTGTCATGTAACGGTGTATTTAAGTCAACAACGATACCGTCCAATTTACCTGCCACTGCACTTTTGAATAAACTTTTACTGATGGAATTGGCTACATCGCCAATAGTACTACCTGCCTCATACTCACGAACAGAACCGTCCGGTAAGCTAATTTGAATCGCCATGTTATTTCCTCCTTGAAAGTATAGATCTATTGATCAATCTGCATGCACATGTATTAACTGTCTTTATTCGTAATATTTACAATTAAAAACAGCAAAAAGCACCCATCCCGCAAGGGACGAGTGCTGTGTATATGTACCCGTGGTTCCACCCTGATTCGATCTGCTATCAGAATAATTTTCTTGATACAGACCCTTCATTCGACATCTGATAACGGAGATGATCCGATAAAATATAATACCGAACTGAATCATAGATTCGGATTCAACTTTATAGCTCTAAAGGGGTAAGATTATAGCTGTCACAGGAAGGAATTACAGCATACTACTTTCCTTCTCTCTGTACAGGACGATCACTATAACTCATATCTTTATCGATGCTTTTTGAATTTAGATCATACATTGCTTCATCATTATAAAAGTGTATCGGTCAAGCGTCAAGAGAATGAGATTGATTTGATCATATTGTCCTCAAAGTCTTTGACTGTAAATGTACCATGCTCAAGAATAGCATATGAATTAGGGTAGTCTTCTTTGGGCAAAGCAACCGAACCTGGATTGAGCACATAAATATGATTTTGCAGATCTGCTACAGGCACATGAGTATGCCCTTGAATAAATACATCCCCTGGTTGTAACAAAGGTAGATTATCAATACTATATCCATGACCATGGGTCACATAGATCCGCATTCCTTCATGATACAACATGATATAGTCTGCCATCATCGGAAATTCAAGCAATATCTGATCCACTTCAGAATCACAATTCCCTCTGACACCGATAATTTTATTTTTATATAAATTCAATGTATTGGCAACTTCAGATGGATTATACTCTTCTGGCAATGGATTACGAGGGCCGTGATACATATAATCACCTAAAAAAATCAATTGATCTGGTTGTTCAACCTCAGCTTTTTCGAGTACGCGTCTTAACCAGTGTAACGATCCATGTATATCAGAAATAAACATTAATTTCATAACTTTAAGAGCTCCTTCACTGATGTTCTATTATATAGCTACTTCAAAACGTGCTTATATATTATAACACTAATTGCATGCCAACCCTATTATCTACCTAATAGCTTTGATCTGGAGCGCTGATTGAATACATTCGCTAAACTTCTGAGCCGCCGGAGACAAATTGCTAAAAGAAGTTGCCGCTATACCGATTATTCGATAATGCTCTCCTGCTAGTGGTCTTAGACATAAGTCATGCGTATACATCGAATCCAACATCATTTTCGGTAAAATGCTAACACCCAGACCATGCTTGACCATCGCCGTAATGGCATGATCATCTTCTAGACGGTATTTGATAGAAGGTTGTAAATGAGCTTGTTTCCAAATCGTCTGCACATCTGTATCGCATCCTGCAATCGGCATAATAAAAGGCTCTTGTACAAGTTGCTCAAGTTCAATATGATCATACGCTTCTAAAGGATGATAAGCAGATAACACGCATAACATCTGATCTTGATACAACGTTATCGATTGAAGCGTTGAAGCAACAGGCAAATGGACAAATCCCAAATCAGCCTGTCCATCTATAATCCAATTCTCGATCTCATCATAGTTACCATCCAATAATTGAATATCAATAGCAGGATATTGTTCTTGAAACTGTTGCATGATCTGAGGCAACCATTGGATAGATACACTTGAAAAGGTACCAAGAGTCACTGTGCCTGTCTCTAATCCTTTGATCGCATCGACTTCTACTAATAACTGATCATTAACTTGCAAAAGTTCTTTGATCTTTTTTAATATTCGTTCTCCACTATCCGTCAAACGAATTCCTGACCGATTACGGATCAACAACGTTAATCCCAGTTCAATTTCTAAGCTTGAGATGGCATGACTTACCGCAGACTGAGTAAGATTAAGCGTCTGCGCTGTTTTCGTTAAACTACCCAATGCTACAACAGTATTAAAAATCTGATATTTATGAAGATTCATGATTTGATCACCTTATACTTGAATTTTTTTCATACTTATTATTATAAACATTCATTATATTTATGTTAATACGCTATGTATAATCAATACAAGATCATGAGCGAAGGAGATTTGGATATGAGTGCATTATTAAGCAATGTGGAGTTACCTTATTATGCTGTGATTTTTACCAGTCAACGTACTATAGGAGATCAAGGATATGGACAAATGGCTGATCAAATGGAGTTGTTAGGTCAAGATCAAGCTGGATTCTTAGGAATTGAAAGCTATCGTGAATCTTCAGGTGCAGGTGTGACTATTTCTTATTGGAAAACGCTAGAAGATATTCGTCAGTGGAAAAGTAACCCTGTTCATCAAATCGCTCAAGATCGAGGAAAAGCAAAATGGTATCAATCGTACTCGGTCAAAGTATGTAAAGTAGAACGTGCATATGATTTTGAACATGAAGATATAGAGTAGATTTTAAAGTCTATCTACCATACATCGTTGTTTCTTTTTAATATATGAAAGTTCTCTAAACATCCTGTATTTCTATTTTTCTCAAAACATCTCGCTAACAATCTAAAAGTACAAAAATATGTACTATGTTCATTAAAATTGCCTTCTTCTCAAACAAAACATTCAAATATATGATGATTTTACAGCTTCTTATTAGTCTACATACGACTAAATCATTAATAGGCTAACTATTATAGTGAATCACTTGAGTGGAAGGATGAATAAAATGAGCAATCGTGTAGCCCATATTCTTGGAATTGAGAAACCTATTATACAAGGACCGATGAGCTGGATTACAAATGCTGAATTTGTAGCTGCTGTAAGTAATGCAGGCGGGTTGGGGATTCTTGGTCCTAATGCAGGTCAGACAACGATAACCACTTCTCCAAAAGAAACGGCAGAACGGATGCGCCGTGAGATTCGTAAAACCAAAGAACTAACCGATAAGCCATTTGGTTCCACAATTATTGTAGATGGAGATTTGAAGTACACCTGGCCTATTTTGGAAATTATTATTGAAGAAGATGTAAAAGTCGTTCTTCTCAATGGTGTTGAAGGAACATTATCTGAAAAGATTCTAAATCCATTAAAAGAAGCCAACATTAAAATTGTTTACCGCCCTTTAACCCCAACTTTTGAAGATGCCAAATCTGCTCAAGCTATGGGTGTAGATGTCTATGTAGTGACAGGATTTGATGAAGGTGGTACTTTACCAACCAGTGTTATTGGTACATTTGCTATGACTCCTATGATTGTCGATGTGCTGGATATTCCGGTGGTATCTGCGGGTGGAATTGGTGATGCTCGTGGCGTAGCCAGTGCTTTTGCTTTAGGTGCGGAAGGTGTCTTTTTGGGAAGTCGCTTTATTCCTACGATTGAAAATCCGGCAGCACAATCTGTAAAGCAAAAGATCGTCGATTCATCTGCATCTGATTTATTACTTTACCGTACTTTGCCAGCATATTATCGTTCATTATCTACCCCACTTGTTGAGAAATTAGTCGAAATGGACAAGCAAGGCGCATCTCGAGAAGAAATTGCCAGTGCTTCTGGTGGTTCGAGTGCTATACGTATAGGGATGCTTGATGGTATTGGTGAAGGTGGTATTATTACCTTGGGGACTGGGATTACACCAATCAAGCAAATCCAAACGGTGCAAGAAGTGGTTGATGAATTAGCAGTAGGTATTCCACAATAATATAACTTCAGTATTACAATAATATCTTTTATATAGTTAAATGAAATACAAAAAAAGCTCAGCGATCCCTTTAAAAGGATCGTTGAGCTTTTTTATTTATATCTGTTGATTAGTTCTGCATAATAAAGTCATGAGCGACTTTTTGACTTTCATCATTAAACACTTTAAGGATATTGTACTTCGTATCACGTTGAGCAGGAATTTTGCCAGCTTCACGAATAATCTGCAATGTTTGCTCAATATTCACTTTATGCGTGGTACCCGCCGCAGAGACTACATTTTCTTCCATCATCGTACTACCGAAGTCATCACATCCATAATGAAGTGACATTTTACCCACTTCAGGTCCCATCGTTACCCATGAGGATTGGAAATGCTTGATATTATCAAGCACAATACGACTAATCGCTACATTTTTAAGATATTGTTCTGGAGTTTGCTTTTCAGCTTTCATATTGGTGTTATCCGGTTGGAATGTCCACGAAATAAAAGCAAGGAAGCCTTCAGAATCATAACCATTACGGATACATTCATCTTGTGCTTCACGTACACGTAATAAATGAAGTGCACGTTCTTCCATCGATTCTCCGAATCCAATAACCATCGTAGCTGTTGTGTTCATCCCAATTTTGTGAGCGGTCTGCATAACGTCCATCCAATCACGCCATGAACCTTTCAAACGGCTGATTTTACGACGAGTACGATCATCTAGAATTTCTCCACCGCCACCTGGCAATGAATCAAGTCCAGCTTCATGAATTGCACGTACAGTCTCTTCGAGCGACATGCCTGAGATTTCTTTCATTTTCATAATCTCAGCAGGTGAGAAAGAGTGCATCGTAATGTTAGGGAAGTTCTTTTTAATCTTTTTCAATAGATCGATATAGTATTCAAAAGGAAGATTTGGATTCACTCCACCTTGCATCAAAATTTCAGTTCCGTTCACATCTTCGGTTTCCTGAATTTTCTGCAAAATCACTTCATCCGATAATACATAACCCTCTTTCGAATTCGGGCTACGATAGAAAGCACAGAAACGACAAAAAACGTCGCAGACATTCGTATAGTTAACATTACGCCCAATTACAAAGGTTGTAATCGGATCTGGATTTTTGCGTAACATTAATTGATTGGCTACATGACCCATTTTCTCGATCTCATCGGACTCATATAGCATAATAGTTTCTTCTAAATCTAAGCGTTCGCCCCGTTCGGCTTTTTCCAAGATACGGTTTACCGCGCTCATATTGCAGCCTCCCTTATCCTATTCAGACATCTTACTGGTGTCTGAAGGTGAATTTGAGCATTGTCCTATATATAACCCATTTAGGCACAAAATGCATATCTAAAAATTGAAATAATGACAACACATTTATCGTACCATATTTCACAAATGAAAAATAGTCGTGTCGTGTGACAGGAAGGTGATATTTTTTAAGAATAATTATACATATGATATACAATAAATGCTGATTAAATAAAGGGATTTAGCGATTTTAGAGTTTGAAAATAATTTATTTTCATTTTAGAGTATGATATAGTATGACTATATACAACATTATATTTTGAATTAGATGCTTGTCGATTTTTAGATGTATGCTATAAAAAAAGCAGGAAAGATGTTAGCGCATCTTTCCTGCTTGGCAACAGTCTGCTTTAAGAGCAGTCGGCAGTTCAGGTAGATCTAATTTGTTGAAATAGACCGGTTCCTTGCTACAGGCGGTCTATTTCTTTTTGGTTTGTATTTGTTACTCTTGCAAAGCTTGCTCCAGATCAGCAATCAGATCGTCAATATCTTCCAAGCCTACAGAGAAGCGCAGTAGCCCATCCGTTATTCCACGTTCTTTGCGTACTCCTTCACCCATAGCAGCATGAGACATTGTTGCTGGATACGATAAAATACTTTCAACAGCTCCTAAACTCACAGCGACTAAAGGGATCTGAACGTTATCAAGTACTTTTTTGGCACGCTCGCCTGAACCTACATCAAAAGAAAGCACAGAACCTGCTCCTGAAGATTGAGAAGCATGAATAGTTGCTCCTGGATGACTTTCTAATCCCGGATAATAGACAGCTTCAATATCATCACGCTCATTCAACCATTGTGCTAGCTTGGCTGTACTTTTTTCAGAATGATTCATTCTTGCGGCAAGTGTCTTCATGCCACGAATCAATAACCAACAATCTTGAGGGCCAAGTACTGTTCCCAGTCCATTTTGTAAATGCTTCAGTTGAGCTCCAATCTCAGGTGTGCGGGCAACCGCAAGTCCTGCAAGCACATCACTATGTCCACCCAAGAATTTGGTAGCACTATGCAGAACAATATCGACACCCATTTCAATCGGACGCTGATAATAAGGGGTCATAAACGTATTATCTACCATGGTCAGCAAATGATGTTCTTTCGCCCAAGCCGTTACAGCACCGATATCTGTAATTTTCAATGTAGGGTTCGAAGGAGTCTCCATATAGACCGCTCTTGTATTCGGACGAAGTGCATGTTTCACTTGATCCAGATCGGTCATATCTACAAAGCTAATCTCAATATTCATTCGATTCAATACTGTAGTCAAAAAGCGATACGTTCCACCATATACATCTTCAGTCACAATCACATGATCACCAGCAGATAGAATCAGAAATGCAGTCGAGATCGCTGCCATTCCTGAAGCAAAAGCATATCCTTTGGCTCCTCCTTCTAGCAAAGCAATATAATCTTCCAATGCTTGACGAGTTGGGTTACCTGAACGACTATAATCATGAAGTGGCGGATTAGAGATATCTTCTTGGTGGAAAGTAGACGCCTGATAGATCGGTACACTCGATGCGCCTGTTGCTTTATCAAAAGCAGCCCCAAAATGAATTAGTTTAGTATCGATTTTGCGAGAAGATGAATGATCTGAAGAATAAGCCATACTCGATCACACTCCTTCTACTTCAATACGTGCAACTTCCAGCGCTTGATCTAGATCGGCGATCAGATCGTCAATATGCTCAATCCCTACAGAAAAGCGTAAAAGACGATCATCAACACCTATCGCTTCGCGAATCTCTGTTGGAATATCAGCATGTGTTTGTACTGTTGGATATGTCATTAACGATTCGACTCCGCCTAAACTTTCAGCAAAAGCAATCAATTGAATACTGCGCAAAATCGGTTCAATATAACGTGCATCTTTCACTTTAAACGAAAAGATACCTGTATTTCCGCTAGATTGGCGGTTCTGGACATCATAGCCCGGATGATCTGGTAATGCTGGATAAAACACTTCGGCAATTTGTGGATGATCTACTAAATGCTTAGCCATTGCTGTTGCATTGTATTCATGACGCTCCATCCGCAATGCTAATGTTTTCATTCCACGCATTAATTGATACGAATCGGTTGGGGACAACACAGCTCCGATTGAGTTGTGTAGAAAAGCCATTTCAGCAGATAACTCTTCCCCTTTGGTCATAATCAATCCTGCTAATACATCGTTATGTCCACCTAGATATTTGGTAGCACTATGAATCACAATATCTGCTCCCAGTTCAATCGGACGCTGGAAAAAAGGAGTCAACAGCGTGTTATCAACGATCGTCAGCAATTGATGACTTTTCGCCCATGTAGCAACGGCTTGAATATCAGTTACCATCATTAAAGGATTGGTTGGCGTCTCGATAAATACAGCTTTGGTATTGGGCTGAACTATTTTTTCTAATGCTTCTAGATCATTGGTATCTACATAAGAAGCAGTTACTCCAAATTTGGATAAAATACGTTCCAAAAGACGATATGTGCCGCCATACAGATCAAGCGATACGACCAGATGATCTCCCTGACCGAACAGCGCAAAGATCGTTTGCAAAGCAGCCATACCGGAACTACAGGCAAATCCTGCATCTGCTGATTCTAATGCTGCTGCGGCTTGTTCAAGTACAGCGCGAGTTGGATTGGTTGTACGAATATAATCAAAGCCTGTACTTTTACCAAGAGCGGGATGACGGAATGCGGTCGATTGATAAATAGGAAAATTAATCGCTCCGGTTGTCGGTTCATTGATAGAACCGATCTGTGCCAATCTGCTTTCAATGTTAAGAGTTCGTTCGCTTGAATGATGATCCGTCATACTATAATTCCTCCTCTGGAATAACAATCGATTGGGTTTATCACAAATTTAGATACAGTAATTACCAGCTTCAGCTTTAGCACTTTCCAAATCATACGGTGTTTCTTGGTATACATAATAATTCAGCCAGTTGGAAAATAATAAGTTCGCATGTGCACGCCATGTGGATGGTGGTGTACGCGATGGATCATTATTTGGAAAATAATTTTTCGGTGGTGCGACATCCATTCCTTTGGCGATATCACGTTCATATTCCCATTTCAGTGACAATGAATCATATTCCGAATGCCCTGTCACAAAAATTTGACTGCCGTCTTTAGTTGCCGCTAGATATACGCCAGCTTCTTCTGATTCTGATAAGATTTCTAATTCAGGAATCTTGGCAATATCTCCATGACGTACTTCGGTATGACGAGAATGAGGCGCAAAGTATAACTCATCAAATCCTCGTAGTAATTTTACATTTTCTTTATTTAAAGTGTGTGGAAATACACCAAAACATTTTTCTTCCAAATCTACTTTAGGTACGCCGAAATGATGATAAAGACCTGCTTGTGAAGCCCAACAGATATGCATGGTTGAAGTGACGTTCTTTTTACTCCAATCAAAAATATCTTGAATCTCTTCCCAATAATTCACATCTTCAAAATCCATCGTTTCTACAGGAGCACCCGTCACGACCAGACCATCAAAACGAAGATGTTTGACTTCTTCAAACGTTTTATAAAATAAGTTCAAATATTCAGTAGATGTATTCTTCGATGTATGCGATTGCGCATGTAATAAATAAATATCGATTTGAAGCGGACTATTTCCTAGCAAGCGCAATAATTGGGTTTCGGTTGTTTCTTTCGTAGGCATTAGATTTAAAATAGCAATCCGTAATGGACGAATATCCTGTTGAAAAGCTTGACTGTCGTCCATGACGAAAATATTTTCACCTGTTAATACTTCTTTGGCGGGTAAGCTATCCGGAATCTTAATTGGCATCTTCATTCACTCCTTGGATGTGTGTATTTCTTATCATTCAGGAGAAAGCTTCATTATGCGTATATACAAAAATGACCTTTCTCCTGATACTTGAGAAAGGTCATTTGCGATATTGTCGCGTATATAATAGACGCCTCTCTCATCTGTCAGCAGATATTAAGTCTAAAATAATGCTCTCAAACTTATATCTCTGCAAGAATTAGCACCGTGCGGTCATACCGCCGGTTGCCGGGTTTCATCGGGCTAGTCCCTCCACCTGCTCTTGATAAGATTTGCTTATTCAATTTGTAATTACATTAATTCAATACTTTTCTTATACCATAATTTATACTATTCTACCGTCTGTCGTCAAGTGCTGTCAAAAATGTCTTGTTTTGAACCGATAAATAGGTTGTTGGTAACTGTATTGGTTGATTTCCAAGCAGGATTCTTATTTAAGCTTGAAAGGCTTCCATGACCACGGTATACTTAACAAGTATTTGACGTTTTTTCATAGTTTTCATAAATATATAGATAACAAAGAGGTGAATTTCAAAATGGAAGGCGACCCGAGGCCCAGTTGGCAGCAGGACGGATGGACAAATTGCAGGAAACAAACGACAACCATAGGGCACTTGAGTAACGCGCCATTATTGAAAAATCTTCTCCGTTTTTCATAAATTATAGCGAAGCTTTGTAAATAAGTGTGCGGTTGCCGCTTCTTTCCCTGCTCATTTCATAATAAAGGGGTAGAACACAATGAAAGTTCGGCACGTCAATGCTGGAGCATTCACTCCAGTAGAAAATATTACCGACACACTGATTGCACCTGAAGAAGGATTTTATTGGATCGATGCAGATTTGGAAGATTTGATTGAATTACAACCGCTCTTTATGCTCCATGATC
Source organism: Paenibacillus sp. PK4536 (assembly GCF_028594455.2). Lineage (NCBI taxonomy): Bacteria > Bacillati > Bacillota > Bacilli > Caryophanales > Paenibacillaceae > Paenibacillus > Paenibacillus sp. PK4536. Next base: position 2,709,168 of record NZ_CP126313.1, on the reverse strand, counting down.
TGGCTGTAGAAGATTGTCTAAGTGAAGAAGAACAACGCCCGAAGATCGAGATTTATGAAAGTCATTACTTTATTGTCGTGAACAGTATTCGTTTTGATAACGAAGAGATTTTTTTGCGCGCCTTGAATATTTTTCTAGGACGGCATTATATTATTACAGTCACCAAGCAGAAAATTAATGAGTTACGTGTACTCAAACCTATTTTATGGGAAGAAGAAGTGAGTCGCGCCGATAAATTTATGTATTTATTAGTCGATCTGGTGGTTGATAATTACTTCGCTGTTGGTGATCGGATTGAAGATCAGATCGAACTGTTGGAAGAAAATATATTGATGCATACCAAAAAGTCGCATTTGAATGAAATTATTGGTCTACGTGGAGAAATTCTATGGCTCAAGCGTGTATTGGGACCACAGCGTGAAGTAATCAATACATTGAACAAAAAAGACTTACGCTTAATTGACGATCAATTGCAAAAATATTTCAGTGACGTATACGAAAATGCTGTCAAAGTCTCTGAGATGTTCGATACGTTCCGCGATCTGATGGGTAACTTACGAGAAGCTTATCAGTCCAGTATTTCGAATCGAGCGAATGAAATTATGCGTGTCTTTACAGCTATTACAACGATATTTATGCCATTGACTGTGATTACCGGTATTTATGGGATGAACTTTGAAGATATGCCTGAATTACATTGGCGCTTCGGTTATCCGCTCGTTATCGGGATTATGATCACGTTAGGTCTAACGATGTTTTTCACCTTCCGCAAAAAAGATTGGATCTGAAAAGATTAAAGCTGCCCTTATTCATCGTCATGTGATGAAAAAGGACAGCTTTTTTTGATTGTACTGGGTCGCGCTTATGGTGCCAAGCGCGGGTTGTAAGATATTTTGCTGGCGCAAAAATCACTTTCTCATTTTATGGGTCGCGCTTATGGTGCCAAGCGCTGGTTGTAAGATATTTTGCTGGCGCAAAAATCATTTTTTGATTGTACTTGGTCGCGCTTATGGTGCCAAGCGCGGGACTAAGGAAGTTGCATCCAGCGGATCATTGTTTCTAGGTTAAGTCCGTCCAGTCCTGGCACTGTGAAGTGTGCGCTATCGATTCGAGATTGGGAACTCACAGCGATAGTTTTCATTCCTATTTGGCGAGCAGATTGGATAGATTCAGTAGAATCTTCAATCACCATCGTATGGTACGGATGAATATTAACAGCATTTGCCGCTTTGATAAAAATCTCAGGATCAGGCTTACCATAAGCTACATCATTTGCTGTAATGATTCTGTTAAAGTGTTGGCGAATTCCTAGCTGTTCTACTACTTCTTCTGCATCATGACGATCGGATGCAAGCACAACAGCGATATTATGATCAGCAAAATGTTGTAGTAAGTCTTCGACTCCCGGTAACAACTCTGCTTTTTGCTCGGCATCTGCTTCTTCATCAATGACAGAAGTAACCACACCTTCTAATCCGAATACAATCGCACACAGATCACGATTGTTTGCTTCAAGCGGTTGGGTCATCGCAATAATATATTCTTGACCGTAATGTTCTATTGTCAATGGTTCTCCACGTACAATACTATATGTTGTTTTATTGCCTTCGACATTTACATTGACAAGGCGATCCTGAAATTGAACACGGAATGAATATTCTGTCCAACTTGGAGGTAATTTCGGTTCAAAATGCAAACGACCATCATACTGACGCATCCCTGCGAATCCGCCGATAATTGTCAGCCAGCTACCTGCCATCGAAGCCGCATGAATACCGTCTTTGACATTTCCATGAATATCATCCAGATCCATACGTGCTGATTCGATAAAGAAGTTATATGCATGATCCATATTACCAAGTTCGGCTGCAATAATCGCATGGATCGCCGCAGACAATGAAGAATCATGTGTGGTCAAAGGCTCATAATAGGCATAGTTTTTTACTTTTTCCAATTTAGTAAATTTCTCGCCAAGCAAATAGAATGCAAGAATAAGATCGGCTTGCTTAATCACTTGCTGACGATAGATCACTAATGGATGATAATGTAGCAACAACGGATAATTTTCAGCAGGTGTATTATCAAAGTCCCATACGCCTTTATCAAGGAAAGAATCATCTTGACCGATCAATCCATTTTGACGATGGATATAAATTTCATCTGCTGCACGAGACCAATCTGCTAACTCTTCTTCTGTTAATCCCATAAGACTGTGCATCGCTAGATAAGAATCTGGTGTTAATTCTTCCCATTGTTTTAGTTCATGTACAGTGAATTCCAGTGCATCTTTGACCATAATGTTGGTATACGTGTTGTTATTCACAATCGCCGTATATTCATCAGGGCCTGTCACTCCATTAATACAGAATCCTTTGCCTGTAATCCAATTCCCAACAGATAAGAAAAATCTTGAAATCTCGATCAACATCTCTAACCCTTTGGTCTGCAAAAAGTCTTGATCGCCTGTCGCTTCAACATACTGAATAATCGCATGAGCTACATCGGCATTGATATGGAATTGAGCTGTTCCCCCCGGATAATAAGCCGAAGCTTCTTCTCCATTAATTGTACGCCACGGGAACAATGCGCCTTCTGCTGCCATTTCAACTGCACGTTCTCTTGCTTTGGGCAATGTATAATAGCGATATTCTAACAGACGTAAAGCTAACTCAGGCTTGGTATATAAGAAGAATGGTAACATATACGTTTCCGTATCCCAGAAGTAATGTCCTTCATACCCTTCTCCCGTGATCCCTTTAGCACTGATATTGGTTTTGCCATCCCGACCTACAGATTGGAATAATTGATATGCATTGTATCGTAATCCCTGTTGTAACAGTTCATCGCCTTCTACATTCACATCTGCAATTTCCCAGAATTCATCCAAATATTCTTTTTGTTTTATCGTTAAAGCGTCCCAGCCTTTGGCTTTGACTTCTTTTAATGTAGATTGAGCCAAAATCAGCAAGTGATCGACTTCGTAATCTTTAGACGAATAATAAACGATCGATTTATCGAGTGTAACCGATTGTCCTTCGTCCACTTGCATGGTAAATGCTTTCGCTATACGCTCATCTTCTTGGATCGTAGATAACGTATATTCGTAATCTAACGTATGCTCTGCGCCACACAATAAATGAAACTCAGTTTCTGTCGTACGTTGCTCTAGAGCCATAAACGTATTTTCTTCATACGACTGAACCGTATGTAATACTTGCCCTCCAAAAGCCGATCCTGCTCGCGGATCATCTGCTGATATTTCATTGGTTACTTTACCATTCAATGCAGATACCAGTTTAATTTCACCTGTAAAATTAACAGGCTTCACCGTATAACGAACCATCGCTACATGTTTATTATCAAAAGAAATTAAACGCTGAGTATTCACTTCTACTTGCTTCCCTGTACCACTTTCCCATACAACATGACGGGATAATATCCCTTTTTGCATATCCAAAATGCGTTCGTATTCAATCACACGTCCACTCAATAAATTAAATTGTTCCCCATCAATAAACAATTCAATAATTTTGCTATCCGTGACATTGAGCATCGTCTGACGTTTGCGTGCATAACCAAAAGCTTCTTCTCCATACGTAATATCTGCTGAATCATAAAATCCATTCAAATACGTACCATTCAGTGCATTAATACCTGCACCTTCCAGTCCTTCTTCAAAATGACCACGCATCCCTAGATACCCGTTAGCGACTGTAAAAATAGTTTCTCCTCTACGGTTGTGAGCAGGGTCAAAAGAAGATTCACGTATCGACCACGGCTCAACTTCATATATTGAATTTCCTTCTCTCATGAGACATTCCTCCACTTTTTTCTAGTTATTGAACAGTATTCTCTTACTATAGTTAACCTTTAAACGTACTGATTACATCAAATCCATCAAAATTGATTAAAATCATGTTTATAAAAAAAGCCTTCTTTTCAACAATAGATGCTAAAAAGAAGACTTTGTACTGCTTTCAAAATGTAATGATTATTCGATTTCTTCATCTTCATAAACGATAGCGTCTGCTGCACGACTACCTCTCCACAGCAATAACGCAATCAAAATAAAAGCGATCAGTGCCATAAAAGGAATCGTAATAAAACCAAACCACTCAAAATAAGGCTTATTACAAGGAACCCCTGTTGTACATGGTAAAATTCGACTTAATGCTGGAATATGTTGCTCTGCATAATGGTAAATCGCTACACAAGCACCCAGAATAATGAGTGGCATTGAATATCTGACAATACGACGATCATTATGATATGCTGCAATTCCAAGTAAAATTACCTGTGGGTACATAAAAATACGCTGATACCAGCATAATTTACAAGGCTCCAGTAACATCACATCACTCAAATACAGACTTCCACCAGTGGCTACAATAGCTACTATCCATGCTAGAAATAAATAGTACCGTGCTAAAAAAGATGGAGGCGTTTCTGTATTCATAGGATTAGCCCTCCGATCCAGCTTCAGTTTTGGCTTTCTCGATAGCTGCTTTGAGTGCTGTATAATCTCCCAAATCACCTGTATATTCTACTCCGTTGATATAGATTGATGGTGTACCCGGCAGATTTAACTCTTTTCCTTTATCATATTGAGCTTGTATCTCTTTAGCATACGTTTTGTTCTCAATATCTTGACGAAGCTTAGTGGTATCAATAGAGGCATCTGCTTTTTTAGCTAAATTCACAAGGAAATCGGTAGTTGCCCATTCTGTGTTTTCATCTCCTTGATTGGTATAAACCGCATCAAAGAATTTCCAGAATGCATCATTATTTTGATGATAAACAGACTCTACAGCTAATGCAGCTGTGGTTGAATCCGGTCCCAAAAATGGGAAGTTCATAAAGTACATAGCTGCTGTTCCATTAGCGATAAAATCTTTTTGAATTTGCGGAACAATGATTTCGTTAAATTGCTTACAAATTGGACATTTGAAATCGCCAAATTCTACAATTTTGACAGGAGCTGTTTTTTCACCTTTCACCGGAAGCTGACTGTAATCAAAAGTAGTCGCTTCCGCTGTTTTGTTATTCGGTATAAAAACAATCAATAACACAATGACTGCTATAACAGCTACTGTTCCAATAATCAGATTACGCATTAACTTCTTTTGGCGTAACGCTTCTTTTTGTTTGTATTCTTGCTGTTGCTGTCTTTTGATTGCCGGATTTACTTTTTTCTTATTCGCCATGGGTTGCACCCGTTTCTCCTGATAATGCTAGATCAGCCAACGCAAGAGCTCCACACAATCCAGCGTTGTCTCCCAATTGTGGAGGAACAATAAACTGATCAATCTGTTCATTCAAGCTAGGATGTTGTACATAACCTGCTAATAGTTTTTGTAATTTTTCACGAATGAGTGGGAATAATTGATCTTGCTTCATCACGCCGCCACCCATTACAATTTTTTGCGGGGATAAGATCAATACATAGTTCATCAAGGCTTGCGCAAGGTAGTAAGCTTCCATTTCCCATGCAGGATGATCCGTTGTTAATTCAGAACCTTTAACATTCCAACGTCTTTCAATCGCAGGGCCAGCAGCTACACCTTCTAAGCAATCGCCATGATAAGGGCAGAAGCCTTCAAAATGATCGTCTGGATGACGACGAACTAGAATATGTCCCATTTCTGGATGCGATAGACCATGTAGCATTTTACCATCGACTACAGCGCCTGCACCAATACCTGTTCCTACAGTGATATAGATACAGCTATCTAACCCTTGCGCTGCACCCCATTTATGTTCTCCTAATGCCGCTCCGTTCACATCGGTGTCAAAGCCGATTGGTACATCAAAATGTTCTTTCATATGTCCAACAATATTGTATTGTCCCCAGTGTGGCTTCGGTGTAGTCGTTATGTATCCATACGTCGGGCTTCCTTTGATCGGATCAATCGGTCCAAAAGAACCGATACCAATCGCTTCGACTCCTTTGCCTTCAAAAAAGGAAATTACATTTTTCATCGTAATCTCAGGTGTCTCGGTTGGGAAACTGACTCTTTCTAGAATCTCCCCATTTTCTGTACCGATTCCACATACAAATTTAGTACCGCCTGCTTCAATAGCCCCTAATTTTTTCATAAATGACATATCTCCTTTGAGTTATCCGATAAGGATAGATTAGTATTCAAATAGATTAGTACAGAAATGCTCTATGTGGATCATATATGATATTGAAGTCGAGCTTATGTCGACGCTGTTACTTATGAACCGCTAGCACCAAAAATTAGCGTATTACTTAGTAATCGCCCGGGTGCAGTCTTGATACTTCCATTGGCATACATGCCCGATGAAGCGCCTCCATCTAAATTCATCGCTTGTCTGGCTCCAAGCTTTTGCATAATAGCTGCCCATTGCTTCATCGTTGCTCCGGGAACTGTCACTAGCATAATTGATCCATCTGCCATAATAGCAATACCACTACGAGCACCTGAATCTGTCAAAATTTTGGGATCTTGAAATCCTTCTGCCGCCGCATTTAAAGCGATTCGACTATCTTTTACTAAGCGAGGACCTGCACCGACCGCAGTGACTACCTTTTGCCATGGAATATCTTTACCATTGATATCTTGATAAGCAATATTCTGTTGCACTGTAGCCCCAACTGTAAATCGATCAGCCGCATATTTCTGATCACCTGTGTACACCAGCACATATCCATTAGCTGGAATAGGTGCTTTGTTATTATTGCCTTTACGAATCACTTTGCCATTCGCTACCGTTACTGCAATGCCTCCTGTAAATCCTGTGTTTTTACCACGATCAGGTGTATAGATAATCGAAGTACTGGACGTTCCCGGTAGACGATTCACCCAGATAGCATACCAGCTAGAAGATTTGCCATTGGTAGATTGAACGGTTCCTGTTATAGAAAGCCGTAACGAATCCATAAGAGCTGTACCATTCGCCAAAAAGCCAATAGTGGTTCCATATCTGCCTAGATGAGCAATACGTCCGCCTGTAATTAACGTTCCATAAGGATCAGGTGCGCCACCATAAGCTTCGAAAAAAGCACCGTTGATCGCTGCTTGAGCGTTATAGCTTTTAACGATGGAAGATAATGAAGACGTTTGCCCAACTTGTCGATCAGCTAGACCTACTCCTGTTGAAGTTCCTTTAGGAATATGCACCGTCTGGACTGTAAATGTACGTCCAGCAGCAGATACGTTTTGAGTCGAAGCTTTGATTCCAGATCCTGCTGCTACCGCTGAAGAACCAGCAGTAGGAAGCAAGCACAGAATCATCATTAGAGTGAGAACACCGATACCTAGACGAGACTGTATTTTCATTTAAAATACACCTACGCCTAACATCGAACAAAGACTTTTGATCTCTAATTCTTCAAATTTAGTTAGGATAATCTCATCTTCCAAAAGCAACAGACTCGCATCCAAAGAACAAACCACAGGCACTTCACGATGAATCGCTGCTAGACGATGCGATAGATGAAGCATCTCTAGATCATTTTCGATCTTTTTGCGAATCGATGGAGTTAATTGATCCAGATTTTCTAAGATACCTGCGATTGTACCGTATTCTTTGACCAGCTTAGTTGCTGTTTTTTCACCGATTCCTTTGACTCCTGGATAGTTGTCGCTAGCATCGCCCATCAACGCTTTCATATCAATAATCTGAGAAGGTGTTAATTCTTTTTCTTCCATTAACGATTCAGGAGTATAGACTTTGTAATTACCATAGCCTTTTTTCATAATAATGACGCTAGTCCGTTCATCCACTAGCTGTAATAGATCATGGTCTCCTGTCAAAATAAGAACTTCCATATCTGCTTCCAGTTCACGGGAAATCGTACCGATACAATCATCGGCTTCATATCCGGGTGCACTCAGATTAGGAATGCCCATACTTTCAGTCACTTCCAAAATCAAATCAAACTGTGGAATCAGATCATCCGGTGCAGCCGAACGATTGCCTTTATAAGCGGCAAATTCTTCGGTACGAAATGTTTTACTACTGACATCCCAACAACAAGCAATATGCGTAGGATTGTACAGTTGCACAGCGTCCCATAGATAGCGTACAAATCCATAAATGGCATTAGTAGGAATACCCGATTTTGTACGACGAATATAACCGGATTGTGCTGTTGCATAATAAGCTCGGAATAACAGCGCCATTCCATCGACTAGCATTATTTTTTGATCTTTCATTAGCTTCACTTCTACCTTCTCTCTTCAATACAGATGAATCCAATCTGAGTATATCATACCGAATTTCTGCGATACTGTACAAGTATTCACATACCTTTAAATTTTACCACTATTCTGGATGATGTTCTTTATTATGATACTATTTTTTTCAAATCGTACGACTCATAAATATATCTACTTCATCTTCACGATCCAGTGTAAATCCAAAGCGTTCATATAGCCTTCTAGCCGGGCTACCTTGTAACACATTAAGATGAACTACTTTATCTTGCAGATGCGATTGCGATAGCAATTGTTCAAGAGTCTGACTTCCTATCCCTTGACCTTGATAGACAGGATCAATATAAAAATGCTCTAACGTATAATCATTCGTATCCGGCTTTAAAGCCACGCAACCGGCTATCTTTCCTTCTACTTCGATCAACCATGTATCATTAGGTTCAAAAGCATCACGAAAGCGCTGACGAACTTTATACTCATCAAACCGACCCAGACGGGTAAGATCGTCACGAAGAACAACCGCTCTCAATTCTGCTAGCGATGCCATATGTATCGGTAATGCCTGACTCCAATCAATTTCTAATTTGCTCATAATCGCCATCCTTTATTGATCAACATGTATAACAATCGCTTTAGACCTAATTGATTATGCTATAGGTTCAGATCTAAAGCGACTCCAATATATTATATATTATTGTTTTTTAATTTTGTATATGTGTACCAAAATCGAAAACAAAAAAGCCTTTGAACCGGCAGATGACTGCTCAGTAAAAGGCTTTTGCTTAAAAGGTAATCTTATCATTATCTAGATCATTGTGTTTACTCCAAAATAGAAGTTCCGATTTTACGCTTTCCATGTTTCTTCGTACGTTGCTTCTTTGAAGCCTACAGTCACTCGATCGCCATCCGTCACAATCGGACGTTTGATCAATTTACCATTTTCGGATAATAATTGTAGTTGTTCTTGAGCACCCATGGATGGTAATTTTTCTTTGAGATTCTGACTTTTATACACTTCACCACTGGTATTGAAAAATTTCTTCAGTTCCAGTTCACTGTGTTCAACCAATTCCCGCAGTTGTTCTGCTGTTGGTGGAGACTCTACAATATGAATCAAGTTCAATTCATGCCCTTCTGCACGTAGCCATTTGATCGCATTACGGCATGTACTGCATTGTGGATATTGATATACGGTTAATTTACTCATTCGATTTACACTCCTTTAGTCCTTTGATTCCAGTCCTCGCAATTCCGCATCCAAGTTAGCCAAATCTTCTGGTAAAGGGGCTTGAAAAAGCATCTCTTCGCCTGTAACAGGATGAACAAAACCTAATTCAACCGCATGTAATGCCTGTCTACCTGCCAGTTGATCAAGTTGCGATATCGATGTAGATACATCTAAGTTCTTGTCTGGTCGTGCATAGCCATACAACCGATCTCCTACAAGTGGACAACCAATATGCTTCATATGTACTCGAATCTGATGAGTACGTCCCGTTTCTAATTCCAATTCAACCAAGGCTATATCTCGATCTACAAAAGATTCTAGCACTTGATACCGAGTGGCTGCGGCATATCCATCTGGAGTGACTACACGCATATGAGGTTCGATCAGATCACGATCTATTGCCCCTTCTATTCTGCCTTGCGATACAGTCGGAATATGATGCACATACGCATGATACCTTTTCTGAACCGAATGATTGATCATTTGCTCGGAAATGTGTTGATGTGCATATGGATTTTTAGCGATAGCCAGCACACCCGATGTATCCTGATCTAAACGATGGACAGGACGAAAACGGAATTTCTCTCCACGTTCTTGCCAGTAATGCACAACACCATTTGCCAGCGTATCGGTATAATGTCCACTGGTAGGATGCACAATTACGCCTGCTTTTTTGTTCACAATCAATAGATGCTGATCTTCATAGATCACATCAATCTGCTGAGCTTGTGGCAGAATATCATCGGATTGTTCACGTTCCATCCGAATCTCTAACTTATCGCCAGCCTGCACTTTGGTACTAACATAGACATGCTGACCATTGAGCATCACACCTTGATCCGTCATTTTGAGACGGGATAATAATTTGCGTGAAATTCCCATCCGCTTTTGCATAATATTTTTAAGAATCATACCTTGATCTTGCGGTTGTATAATATACAATATTGGATCGTAATAATCATTCGTTTCGTGCTTAGCATTAATCACAATAATCCCTCAATCACGGCGAAATACTTTTTGACTGCGGATATATTCAATATCTGTTATGCCTGAACGTACATTGGCAGTACGAGCAATCACAAAAAAATAATCCGACAGTCGATTTAAGTATTTACGCACATTTATATTAATATTTGTTATTGCACCTAAGGTAACCACTCGTCGCTCCGCACGCCGACATACGGTACGGCACACATGTAGTGAAGCGGCTAATGGATGTCCGCCAGGCAAAATAAAGCGCTCTATTGGAGGATTTTCAGTCTCATATTGATCAATCCATTGTTCCAGTTGATCTACTAACTCCGCATGGACTTTATATTTACTTTCGTCTAATGATACAAAAGCTAGATCGGCTCCGCAATCGAACAACTCATGCTGAATCGCTAACAATTGTTCTCGTACATCGGCAAGAGATTCTCCTTCTGCCATTGCCAGTGCTTGACCTACAAAGCTATTGAGTTCATCAATCGTCCCATAAGCTTCGACACGAGCATCGTCTTTACTTACTCTACCACCGATTACTGAAGTCTGTCCTTCATCACCTGTGCGTGTATAAATATTCATTTGTAGCCCTCCCCTCGATGATAAAGCGATATTATTCTGTCATAGCTTTTAAGATTTTGAGAGATTTATTGTAATCTGCAAAAACAGGAATCGCTGCATACAGATTATCCGGTGTATATTTGATTTTTTTGAACATACTCATTTGATCGACAGGAATCGAGAATAGATGCTTTTCTTGTTGATCTACATCTTCTTCAGATATGCTACCCATCGTTACACCACGCGAATACTTTTTGGAATCAAAATCTTTATCCAACATCACATGTCCACCATTAACCGAATAAGCTTTCATATCGTTCTCTGGCAAAATAATAATATCATCCTGACGATCCACATATTCTAGCGTTAATTTTTCAGCGGAGTAAATCGGTGTTGTATTCACAGTTACTTTCATCGTGCTACCTAGCTTGGTTTGCAACTCTTGTTTGACTTGTTCTGCTAGCTCTTGCGAGAATCCTTCACTGCCCATAATAAAGACAGTCACTTGATTAGGATCTTTCGGTTGATCTCCACCACAAGCGGTCAGCAGAAATACTATACTCATGCTTAACAGTAATCCTTTTATCCACAATTTCACCGAACGTTCCTCCTTCAATTCACTATATCCCATCATACCACAGCTATTTGACGTAAAAAAAGAAGCTCCTCTGTAAGGACCCCCTGTTGATTTAGGCTATACCTAATTATAGTAAGCACTTCTCATATGATGGATTCATCAGTCACTTGCAAAAAGAACCCTAAACGTGATTAACGTTTTTGATGAGAGCGCATATATTCATTAATTTTCAAGTCTAATAACATACTAATCTCAATCACTAACTCCGATGTGAACGATTGTTCTTCCAGAAATAGTTGTTCCATTCGCGTACGAAGTACATAAATTTCATCCTCTAGGGAAAGTATCTGTGAGGACTCTCCTGAGGACGTTGACCATACTTCATTATTCTCAGCAATAATATGTCCGCGATATTCTGGCAAATTATATTCGGCACAATACAAACAATCCCCTCCCTTGAGACATGATTTCCTGCTTCCAAAGACCCATTATATCATAGGATCGAGCAAATGAAAGCAGGAAAATTGTTAATTCAAGGAAAAAAGAAGATTATGTGACAATTATTTTATTTTAGCTACAAAGGAACCTATTCTTTCCAATGCTTCACTTAATTGTGCGACAGATGTAGCATAAGAACAGCGAATAAATCCTTCTCCACCTAGTCCAAAAACAGTGCCCGGAACTGCTGCAACTTTGCCCTCAACCAGAAGCTGTTGCGCGAACTCTTCCGAAGTCAGCCCTGTATTCTGAATACTTGGAAAAGCATAAAAAGCACCTTGAGGTTCATGACATTCCAGACCGATACTCCGGAATCCATCGACAATCAGACGGCGACGACGATTATACGACTCGACCATCTTATCTTTTTCACCTAATCCATTTGTTAAAGCTTCAAGTGCTGCCACTTGTCCCATTACAGGAGCACACATTACTGTGTATTGGTGAATTTTGAGCATCGCTGAAATCAAATCACGATGTCCGCAAGCATAACCCATCCGCCAGCCGGTCATTGCAAAAGCTTTGGAAAATCCACTAACCAAGATCGTCCGTTCTTGCATACCCGGTACAGATGCAAAGCTAACATGCTTGGTACCATACGTCAGTTCAGCATAAATTTCATCTGAAATTACAATCAGATCATGCTTTTCTACTACTTTAGCGATCGGCAACCAATCTTCATAGGTCATAATCGCACCTGTTGGATTACTTGGATAGCACAAAATCAAAATTTTGGAACGTGGCGTAATCTGTGCTTCAAGTGCTTCCGCTGTTAATTTGAAATTATCTTTAGCAAAGGTCTCAATACCAACAGGGATACCTCCACCAATCGCTGTAATCGGTGAATAAGAGATATAACAAGGTTCAGGGATTAGAATCTCATCTCCCGGTGTAATTAACGCCCGAAGAGCTAAATCGATCGCTTCACTACCGCCGACAGTAACCAGAATCTCGTCTTTGGGATCGTATGCGGTTTTAAATTCATTTTCCAGATAACCTGAAATAGCTTCACGAAGTTCAGGCATTCCGGCATTAGACGTATAACGTGTATATCCACGCTCTAACGAATAGACGCATGCTTCACGTACATGCCACGGTGTAATAAAATCAGGTTCCCCTACACCTAACGTAATAATATCTTTACTCGCACTCACCAGATCAAAAAACTTCCGAATACCGGAAGGCTTAATATCTTGAACCAATGGAGAAAGGTAAGAAGTCATCGACTTGGATGATCCGATCTGTTGTTCATTATTCACAATCATGGCAATCCTCTTCCTTCAGCGCTTTATAATCTAAGCGCGATTTCTTCTACTCTTATCTAATATAGATGGGTATAACGATATTGGTTACGTTTATGGAGAAATGATCAGGCGACGGTCATCTTCATGTTCTTCGAAGATAATGCCATCCTGCTTATATTTTTTAAGTATAAAGTGAGTTTTGGTAGACAGTACCGATTCAATAGGAGATAAACGATCTGAAACGAAGCTTGCTACTTCTTTCAAATTGGTTCCTTCAACTTCAACTAGAAGATCATAGGCGCCAGACATTAAATAGACCGATTTTACTTGTGGATACAAATAAATGCGTTCTGCTATTCCTTCAAATCCTCTACCACGTTCCGGTGTAATCTGTACTTCGATTAATGCTGTGACTTTCTCATCATCGACTTTACTCCAGTTCACCACAGATGTGTATTTCACAATCACATGCTCATCTTCTAATTCACGAATCGCTTGAGTCACTTCTGCTTCATCGACACCAAGTAAGGTAGAAAGAAGTTGTGGTGTGCGTCTTGCATCTTCTTTTAACAAATCTAATATTTGTAATTTAAGGTCGCTCAATTCTTTCATAACGTAATAGCCTCCAAGTGCGCAAGATTAATCATAAGTATGACATGAATCGCCCATTTCTGCCAACCCTTTGATTTGATCATTGCCTTCTGCTGACGTGCTTCTATACTTCTGTCAAACGATTATCTGAGCGAACTGCTTCAAGTGGATAACAATCAGGTTACTTAATCTTATTACTTAGACAGTCAGCATAGGTAGTACATTATTATACCTTGAGGAGCGAAACATTATGGATCTGCACACTAACCGTACCGCATGGGACAAAACTTTACCTGAATCTGAAACTCCGAAATATCAAGCGTTACATGACAATATTTCCTGTGATGTACTTATTATTGGTGGCGGAATGGGTGGAGCTTTATCAGCACGTGAACTTGCACACCGAGGTATCAATGTAGTACTTGTTGAAAAATCAAAAATCGGTCAAGGTAGTTCTGTTGCCAATACCGGTTTACTTCAATATACGAATGATAAAATGATGACTTCCTGTATTAATACATTTGGCGAACAAAATGGTGTACTATTCTACCGCTTGTGCCAGCAAGCGATGGAATATCTGATCGATATTGCTCCAACATTACCGATCGATGCCCAATTAATCCCACGCAGTAGTCTATATTATGCAAGTAATCCAGAAGATGTACCTGCGCTCAAAGAAGAGTATGAAAATCTAAAACGTTTTGGATTTGAAGCAGAATACTGGAATGAAGAAGAAATTGCGAAGCGTTTCTCTTTTCAAAAAGCTGGCGGATTGTACACTCATGGTGACGCTGAAGTAAATCCATATCGCTTTATCCATGCATTGATGGCAGATGCGATGAATCATGGAGCACAGTTATATGAAGGTGTTGAAATTACGAATCATGTGGCAGACGATACAGGAGTGACCTGTTATGCAGGCGATATCGCTATTCGTGCCCGTACTGTAATTTATGCAACAGGTTATGCGACCCAAGAAATGAAAAAAGAACGCGGTGCTTTTCTAGAAACCACTTATGCGATTATGACTAATCCTGTAGAAAGCTGGGAAGGTTGGCATGAACAAAGTATGGTCTGGGAAACGACTCGTCCTTACCTTTATATGAGAACCACTGCGGATAATCGGATTGTAGTCGGTGGATTGGATGAGCCTTTTACTGATCCTGAATGGCGTGACGTCCGAATGGTAAAACAATCGCAAAAATTACTGGAAGAAGTACAGACGTTATTTCCAAATGTAGGCGAGTTGTCAATCGATTATGCTTGGGCAGCTGTATTTGGTTCCAGCCGTGATGGATTGCCTTATATCGGTGGACATCCAGATTATCCTCACTGTTACTTTGTAGAAGGATATGGTGGTAATGGAACAGTCTATAGCGCTATTGCAGCACAATTACTAGCGGATACAATCACTGGAATCGAACGTCCTGAATTAGAACTGTTTGGCTTAACACGTACAACCAAGCCTTCCCCTGCAACAGTTGACGATATTGTTGTGTAATTGATAGCAAAAAGCTCTTATCCTCAACCATCATCGGGTCGAGAATAAGAGCTTTTTATATAATATTTGAATGGCTTATTGTTCGTTAAGATTGGTAATTTTATCAATAATCGCTACACGCTCATCTTCGCACAGACTTTGATGAACATGGAAGCAACTTGGGCAGACATATACATTGACTTTAAATGTAGAAGGTAAGATCGCAACATTATTAGCTGTTGCAGGCAAAGGAGTAAATCCAGTTCCGCCCATCTCTTGTGTTCCTGCAAGCAACATATATTCCTGACAATGCGGACATTGTGGAATCTCTTCTTGTTGATCCAGCAATTGTTCTACATTTTCTTCATATTGCACCATATTAAAGTTCTCATCACCATACTGCTCAATCGTTTTGAGTGAAGATAGACTTGGTTGTGTAAATAGCTCTGCATCATTTAACAGACTGGTCGCACGTGATGCAAACGATTGTTGCTGTTCTTCTTGCGGAGCAACAGGGGCTACAGGAGCTCTCCGAACTTCAGCAGGTGGCTTCTGTCCGCCTTCAACATATTCCTCATCTTCGTCTTCATCTAAAGCAATATTAAGCGTACGATAACCATTTAATTCATTATGACAGTGCGGGCACAATTCTTCCGGTCCAAATTCGGGGTCCCATACAATCTCACTATCGCACCAAGGACATATTGTTGTATCCATGTTGTAATTCCTCTCATCGCTTATATTTCTGTTCAAGCTTATTATAAAATAGTTGCCCCTATCACGTACGATAAGGATATAGAGATAATCATAGAGATTAAGCCAACAGCTTTGTTATCGGCTGCAATCTCTTCATCAATCTTAAATACAGGTGTCAAAAATTCAAATATAAAGTAAGCCGCTAGCAGTAAAAGAAAACCGATCACAGACCATCCAAGACTTTCATAGACTGTACTATGCGCTTCGATCGAAAAACGCATAATATTACAAATCCCAAAAATCTTACCGCCTGTTGCCATCGCGACAGCTACATTACCGCGTCTTATTTCATCCCAGCACTTATATTTGGCGACCATTTCGAAACACCATAAAAATACGATAAGCTGTAGTACAGCTACCGAGAAAAAACCGATCATCATCCCGACCGGATGTGCAAGCATCGGATCAATATAATCTTTCACACTACCTCATAGCCCCTTCCGGTACTGAAATCATCTACAGACATTTCTATTCATTACGCATGAACGCTGCAATGGTTTCAGCCGGATTATTTCAATACGGCTACAGTTACGCCGTTACCGCCTTCGTTATATTCACCAGTACGGAAACTTTTGACATGCTTATGACGACGTAAGAAATCTTGAATCCCTGTTCTCAGTACGCCTGTGCCTTTACCATGGATGATATAGATTTGCCCTAGATTAGCCAAAAAAGCTTCATCTAGAAAACGATCCACTTCCATTAATCCTTCTTCTACATTCGCACCCCGTAGATCTAGCTCAGAACGCATATTATCTTCGCGTGACCGTTTGATCGTTGTTGCTTTCTTCTGGGGCTGTGCATTGATCGTAGCGGCTGACTGTACTAATTCTAGATCACTTAATGCTACTTTCATTTTCAAAATACCCATTTGTACGACAGCTTCTTTGGTACCTGATAATTCTACGATATGTCCACGTTGATTCAGACTATAGACCATAACATCATCGCCAGGACCCAGTGGTTTTACTTTTTTCGCTTCGGTTGACGACGTTGATTTCTTCTTCGTACGTTGCCCTGGAGTCGCATCATCCAATTGCTTACGAGCTGCAATCAGCTTATGGTCTTTGACAGCTGCTCCTTCTTCTTGAGCAAGCTGACGTAAAGAGCGAATCACTTCATCGGCTTCTTTGCGTGCTTTTTCGATAATCTCACGTGCTTCTTCATCGGCTTTTTCCAGACGTTTGTCCCGTTGTTCTTCTAATTTGGCAAGATCACGCTCATAACGACCACGTAATTTCTCCATATCCGATCGTAACGTTGCTGCTGTATTGCGATCTTCTTCTGCACTCAGACGATTGCTTTCGAGAGAAGCGATCATATTTTCAACACGTTGATCTTCTTCGCCCACTTCACCACGAGCCACATCGAGAATCTTTTCAGATAATCCTAAACGTGAAGCGATAGCAAATGCATTACTACGTCCCGGCACACCAATCAATAAGCGATACGTAGGGCTAAGTGTATTGACATCGAATTCCATACTCGCATTAATCACGCCTTTGCGATCATAAGCATAAGCTTTCAATTCGCTAAAGTGAGTCGTAGCAATCATACGACAACCTTGAGAATGAATATGTTCCAAAATCGCAATCGCCAATGCTGAACCTTCTGCGGGATCGGTTCCTGCTCCCAATTCATCAAATAGCACCAGACTTTTCGGTGTCATATGTTCTAGAATTGAAATAATATTGGTCATGTGACTTGAAAATGTACTTAGATTTTGTTCGATACTTTGTTCATCACCGATATCTGCATAGATTGCATCAAACACACATAATTGACTGCCTTCATCTGCTGGAATAAATAGACCAGACATCGCCATCAGACTGAGTAATCCGACTGTTTTTAAGGTTACTGTTTTACCACCGGTATTCGGCCCGGTTACAATAATACTGGTATGTTCGTTACCCAGTTCCAGATCCGTAGGCACCACATGAGCAAGCGGAATCAATGGATGACGTGCTTTTTTTAATTTCAAAAATCCACGGTCATTCATCTTCGGCATTGTAGCGTCCATCGAACGAGCTAATTTAGCTTTGGCAAAAATAAAATCAAGGTCTGCCAAAATATCAATATCATAATTCAGCAATTCAACTTGATCGGATACTTGCGCAGTGAGTTTCTGCAAAATCACTTCGATCTCACGTTCTTCACGCAACTTCGCTTCACGTAGCTTATTGTTCATCGCTACAATCGCTTCAGGCTCAATAAATAATGTTGCTCCTGAACCTGATTGATCATGAACGATACCGCCAAAGTGAGCACGATACTCCGCTTTGACCGGAATGACAAAGCGATCGCCACGAATGGTGACTAATTGATCTTGCAACATTTTGGCTACACTTTGAGAACGAATCATACTATCCAGCTTCTCCCGAATACGTACTTCGCCTGAGCGTAGTTCACGACGTACTGCGGCAAGTTCAGGGCTTGCAGAATCCATCACATGAGCAGAATCATCGATACAAGCACGGATCGCTTTTTCCAGTGGACGTTGATCGGAGATCAGTTCTACTAGATCAGCTAGCATCGGTACAGGATTTTCTTCATGTACCATCTCAACATGGCGACGTGCACGTCTACCACCCATGATTGTATTTGCAATGCCTAATAATTCACTTGGATTCAGTGTTCCACCTATACGTGCACGACTAACCGCCGCACTAATATCAACGATTCCACCAAAAGGTGGTGTTCCTTTGAGGCGATCTACTAATGTCGCTTCATCCGTCGTTTGAAGTAATTTTTTGACATGCTCCAAATCCGTATCCGGTTGCAACGCCAGCGCTGTACGTTTACCGATCGAAGTGGCTGCATGTGAAGATAATGTATTCAAAATTTGACCATACTGCATGGTATGGAATATTTTTTCGTTCAACGTAATGACACTCCTCTAACTAACAAATTACTTTATAATATAATGCACTACTTCTTATTATACATCTAGACCAAATATTCACAAAATACTTAAATACCAAATGATACATTAGACTTATCATTTCTTTATTTAGCCATATTTGATTTAAATTTTGATCATATCGGTTACTCTTTATGTAGATCAGAGTTATACTATTTATGAATATTACGAACAACTATCATCATATATCACTATAGGAGGAATAATACATGTATACACCGTCTAACCCTAATCACAAAATGAGTCATTATAAAAGAACACTAATCATCGTTAGTATGATGATCGCTGTTATGGTTCTTTTATCTGCTTGTGGTCAAAAAAATGAGTCTGCTACTAATCCACCACAAAGCGGTGTCACCGAGACCGGCGTAGCGCCTGCGGATGGTACAGAACAATTGATGATCAAAGCGACTAATTATGCATTTGATCAAAAAGAATACCATGTTAAAAAAGGGCAACCTGTACAGATCGTTTTTGAAAGTGTACAAGGTAATCACGGCGTGATGATTCCTGCTCTCAATGTCGATCTTGATTCTCAAAATACAACAGCAACCGTCACTCCACAAGAAGCAGGTCAATTCGATATTGCTTGCTCGATTATGTGTGGTTCTGGTCATAGCACAATGGTTGCCAAATTGATCGTAGATGAAGCTTAATCGACTGAACTCATTTTAGTAGCCAAAAAATCCCTTTCTGTTTCACTACACCAGTATGCGTAGTGATAAGCAGAAAGGGATTTTGCTATCTAATTCTGATCCTGCTCGATCAATTCCATCCATTCATTGTACTCAATTTCCAAACGATGATGCTGTTCACGAAGCTGTTCAAGTTCACGAATAATACGTTCTTTCTCTTCACGCTGATCTTCCAGTTCAATATGAACCAATCTCAATTGATGTGAAGACACTTCATATTGTTGCAAAATTTCTTGCATTTCTTCAGACTTCTGCGCTTCTACTGTAGACAGTTGTCCTTGCTGTTCACGCCATTCACGTTCTTGTTGTTCCAACTGTAAAATCTGTTGGGCTTGCTGTTGTTGAACTTGTTCTGTCTCCTGAATACGTTGTTGCCATTCATTTAACTCTTGACGCAACTGATGACTTTGCTGTTCTAAACGCCCGATTTCTTCCAAATATCCTTCTTCATTACGACTCACTGTCCGATAATCTTCTTCCAGTTGAGTATATCGGTTGTTCCATTGATCGATATGGGTATTCGCTTCTTGCAAAATATGCTCTTGTTGCCCGAGCTTATCTTGTAAAGAAACCAATTCTTGATTCAATGTTGCTACTTGAGCTTGTGCATCTTGATGATGTTGCTGTTCTTGTGACCATTGTGCTTGTACTGTATTCAGCTCATCTTCTTGTTCACTAACACGCTCACGCCACATTTCCATCTCTTCTTGAATCGTCGATTTCTGTTGCTGTAATTCTTGCAACTGATGAATACGCTCCGATTGCAATTCTTCCAAGTCCTGATATTGATATTCCAACATCTGACGTTGCTCTTCATTCACACGTAGTTGTTCTTCCAAATTCTCACGCTCGGCTTGAGCCGCTGTTAATTGAGCCTGAAGACGATGAGCCTCCTCTTCTTGTTGAGTAGAAAGGTCACGCCATGTTGTCGCTTCTTCTTCGGCTGTTGTCAGCTGTTGTTGGATGCCTTCTAATTGTTGATGCAGTGTCGATTGCTGTGTTTCCAGTTGAGCACGTTGTTCTTCCAGTGCACGCAACTGCTCTTCCAACTGCTCAACCTGCTCACGAATTTGAGACGATTGGGCTTGAGCCTGCTCTACTTCTTGCTCTTGCTGGTTAGACAGTTCACGCCACGTGTCTGCTTCTTCTTGAGCACTGATTAACTCTTGCTGTGTCTGCTGAAGTTGTTGATTCAGAGCGATATGTTGCTCTTCTAACTGTACGCGCTGTTGTTCTACTGTACGCGCTTGTTCTTGAGTGTCTACTAATTCCGATTGAATCCGCTGGGCTTCTTGCTCTTGCTGTCCAGATAGCTCACGCCATGTATCTGCTTCTTCTTGAGCAACAGTTAATGTTTCTTTGATCTCTACTAATTGTTGACTGAGGTCAGATTGCTGTTCTTCTAATGTGTGCACTTGCGCTTGCATAGCTTCATATTCTGCTTGTACAGCATCATACTGCTGTTGCAACAATACCCGTTGTTCTTGGCTATTTAATAATTCCATTTGCATTTGAGCTACTTCTTGTTCTTGTTGATCCGATAATTCACGCCAAGTAGTCGCTTCTTCTTGTGCAGTAGTTAATGTAGCTTGTAGTTCAGCTAGTTGTTGCTGTACATTCGATTGCTCTGTTTCCAGTACATGCACTTGATTTTCCAGATCATTACGTTCGGTCTGGATACGATTAGACTGTTGCTGTAATGCTGTATATTGTTCTTGCACCTGAGCTAGTTCGGCTTGAACTTGAGTCACTTCTTGTTCTTGTTGAGCGGATAACTCATGCCAAGTACTAACTTCTTCTTGCGTTACTGTTAATGTTTCTTGGAGTTCTACTAATTGTTGCTGTAGATCGGACTGCTCTGTTTCCAGTACATGCACTTGATTTTCCAGATCATTACGCTCGGTCTGGATATGATCAGACTGTTGTTGTAATGTTGTATATTGTTCTTGTACTTGAGTTAATTCGGCTTGAACATCAGTGACTTCTTGTTCCTGTTGTCCCGATAATTCACGCCATGTACGTGCTTCTTCTTGCGTCCGTGTTAATGTTTCTTGAAGTGTAAATAATTGTTCATTCAGCTGAGTCTGTTGTTCTTGTAAAGTCTGTGCTTGATTCTGTAGTGATTCATGCTCGGTTCGTAATAATTCACTTGTTGCTTGTAAAGATTCATGTTCTGCATGCACAGTATCGTACTGCTGTTGCAGAGCTGTATATTGTTCTTGTACCTGTGCCAGTTCGGCTTGAACAGTCTGTAATTCTTGTTCTTGTTGTTCAGATAATTCGTGCCATGTAGATACTTCTTCTTGGATCGTTGTATTTTCTTGTCGTAGTTCTGTTAACTGCTGATCCAGTTCTGACTTTTGTTCTTCCAATTCACCCAGTTGTTCTTCGATTACCAAACGCTGTTCTTCGAGTACTACTTGCTGTTCTTGTGCTTCAGATAATTCGGCTTGAATACGTGCAACTTCCTGTTCTTGTTGACCGGATAGTTCACGCCACGTTTCCAATCTTTGCTTGGTTGCAGATACTTCGTTTTTGGCATCTGCTAATTGTTGATGCAAAATAGAGATTTGTTCTTTGGCAGCATTCGCTTGTTCTTCTAACGTATGACGTTGTTCTTGAACTTGAGTTAATTCGGCTTGTACTTTCTGTACTTCTTGCTCTTGTTGTTGCGCCAATTCATACCAGCGATTCGATTCCTCTTTGGATGATTCTATTTCTTGTTGCGCTGTATTCAATTGCTCTTGTACCTGTGTCAATTCTTGTTGAGACGTATTTAGTTGTTGTTCTAATCCTTGTTGTT
Organism: Paenibacillus sp. PK4536; assembly: GCF_028594455.2. Taxonomy (NCBI): domain Bacteria; kingdom Bacillati; phylum Bacillota; class Bacilli; order Caryophanales; family Paenibacillaceae; genus Paenibacillus; species Paenibacillus sp. PK4536. Next base: position 2,686,651 of record NZ_CP126313.1, on the reverse strand, counting down.
GCTCTTGCAAAGTAGATAGATTTGTCTGAACAGTCTGCAACTCTTGTTCTTGTTGTACAGACAATTCACGCCATGTCTCTGATTCTTCTTGCGCTTCAGACAATTCTTTAGTGAGTAGCTGTTGCTGTTCTTCTAACGCTTTTAATTCAGTTAATGTGCGGTTATTATTTTCCTCCAGTTCGGCATGATCTTGTTGAATACGATCATGTTGTTGTTGTAAAAGCTGTACTTGCTCCTCTAACTCCATCACTCGCAAACTGGCAACTTCTTCATTTTCAGTCAAAAGGTTAATCTCACTGCGTAAATTTTCTGTTGTTTGTTGCAGATTCTGCTCTAGATCTACATTCGACTTCAATGCTTTTTGAAGTGCTTCTTCTGCTATTTTCCATTTATGCTGTATTTGTTCATTATTTAATTTGTGTTCTTGGTTTTGTTGTTGTAATTGTTTGTTTTGTCCTTCTGTCGACGCCAGCTTTTGCTGAGTCTGTGTCAATTGAGCCGATGTTTCTTTAACACTCTTTTGCAACTGTTCATTAGTACTGACTTGTTGTTTATTTTCCTGTTGCAATTTCTGTATTAATTCCTGTTGTTGCGCTTGTACGGTCTGTAGTTGCTCTAATTCTGTATTTAAACGCTGTTGTTCTGCAATCGCTTGATCAAATTCGGATTGATTCACTTGAGCATTAATTGATTCTTCTGCCATGTGTACTGCTGCTAATACAGCCAATTTGGCTTTATCTAAATGAGAATGGGCTTGCGATATATCGTTCATATGCTCGTCTACATAACGAGCAATTTGTCTCATATAATCGGCACTCGTGCCAACTAATTTATAAGTTGTTCCATAAATATCCACGTTTACTCTAATGCGTTCGGGTGTCGTCACAATCGTGCCCTCCTTTACTTCTTCTGTTTATTCTAGTTGGATGTAGACAAAAAAGCCACATCGATTGTTATTCGATGCGACCCTTGTCAATTCCTGCTATAGTCCCTAACAAACATGATTCTTTAATAACAGAGTCATTTAAGTAGGGACTCTAAGCAGTATGATTATAGAGCAAAATGTATTATTTACGTAATTCTGCACCAAATTGTTCAGATAATACAGTCAATACTTGATCATGCACAGCCGTTACTTCTTCATCTGTTAAGGTATGCTCAGCGTGACGATATACGATCGCAATCGCTACACTCTTCTTACCTTCGCCTACACGGTCGCCTGTGTACACATCAAAGACTTGTACCGTTTCTAACAATTCTTTCGCTGTCAAACGAATAGAAGCTAGTAATTCTCCTGCGGCTACTTCTTCATTGATTACAACAGCAATATCACGTTGTACTGAAGGGTAACGTGGCAATTCGCTGTATACGATTTTCTCATCGGCTTCTTCATACAATGGAGCCAATTGAATCTCTGCTACATACGTATCTTCAAGATCGGATTCGCGCTGAATATCAGGATGAATCTGTCCAATCACACCAATCCATTGTTGCTGACTACCTACTTGTAAATATACAGAAGCAGAGCGTCCTGGATGAAATCCTTGTGGTTGATCTGCTTTGTACGTAATCAGTGATTGTAGTCCTAGATATTGAAGTAGACTTTCGAGTGCACCTTTAAGATCAAAGAAATCGACACGTTCGTTACCTGTATTCCATTGTGCTTGTTGGCGTCTACCTGTAAGTAGCAATCCAAGCAAAGGAACTTCTGTCGGTTGACGAGTCAATTCTTGCTCAGAACTGAAGAACGCACTTCCGATTTCAAATAAAGCTAGATTTTCCTGTTTACGATTGCGGTTAAATGAAGCTGTTTCTAACAACTGCGGAATCAACGTACTCCGTAGCACACTACGATCTTCACTCATCGGCATCGCAAGGGCAACTTGTTGTTGCTCTCCACGTAATTGCGGGAACAGATCATTTTTGGCTGGATGTGTGAACGAATACGTGATCGCTTCTTGATATCCACCATGAGTTAGCAAATGACGCACAGTACGACGTAAGCGTTGAGACTTAGTCAATGCTCCTGGTGTTGTTGTGCCTTCGATCGAAGTCGTTGGAATATTATCATATCCATATAAACGAGCTACTTCTTCGATCAAATCTACATCGCGTACAATATCACCACGACGTGTAGGAACACGTACTTCTAATAAGTCTTGTGCTACATCGCCATAAGGGAATTGAAGACGGGAGAAGATCGTTTTAATTTCAAGTAAAGACAATTCTGTACCTAAATAACGATTTAATTTGCTCAAAGACAACTGAAGTGTTTTCTCTTCTGCTACTTGTACCACTTCTTCTACAATACCTTCGTGAATCAATCCATGACCATAACGAACGATCAATTCAGCTGCACGATTAAGCGCTGGTACTACCGCAGATGGATCGACTTCTTTTTCAAAACGTTGACTCGCTTCTGAACGAAGCCCAAGACGACGTGATGTTTTGCGGATTGTTCCACCATCGAACTTAGCAGATTCTAGCAAAATATTAACAGTAGAGGCTGTCACTTCTGTATCAGCACCACCCATAACGCCAGCAAGGCCTACAGGCTGTCCGCCACTTGTAATCAGTAACATACGATCATCTAATTTACGTTCTTGATCATCTAATGTGTTAAGAACTTCACCTTCACGTGCCATCCGTACTTCAATTGCACCTTGATTTAATTTGTCTGCATCATAAGCATGTAGAGGTTGTCCGTATTCTAACATCACGAAGTTGGTAATATCGACAATATTACTAATCGGACGAATCCCTGCTGCAATCAGACGGTTTTGTAACCATAGTGGAGAAGCTCCAACTGTGATCCCGCTGATATAACGAGCTGAGAAGTGACTACATTGCTCTGTCGCTTCAATGTTTACCGAAATATGATCTGCCGCTGCATCACCAGCTTCTACAAAATTCAATTCTGGCAATTGTACATCACGACCTAGAATAGCGCCTACTTCATAAGCTGCACCTAGCATACTCAAGCAGTCAGAACGATTCGGTGTTAGATCGAAATCAAGTACAGCATCGTCCAAGCCAAGTAATTCTACAATCGGTGTACCGATTTCTGTATGTTCAGGTAGAACCAAAATACCTTCTTGTTGATCTTTAGGAAGCAATTTATCGTTAATACCTAGTTCTTTGGCAGAACAGATCATCCCTTGAGATAATACGCCACGCAACTTGGCTTTTTTGATATCCATACCGCCCGGTAATTTAGCACCTACAAGAGCGACTGGAACTTTTTGTCCAGCATCGATATTTTTAGCACCACATACGATCTGTAAGTCTTCACCTTGTCCGGCATCAATTACACAGACGTTTAATTTGTCTGCATCTGGATGCTTTTCTTTACTTTTCACATAACCAACAACAACGTTTGTAATCCCTTGATTACGGTATTCAACGCTATCGATTTCGATTCCAGAACGTGTAATGCGCTCTGCTAGTTCTTCTGGAGTGACTTGATCCAAAGAAACATATTGAGACAGCCATTGTGTAGATACTTTCACTGCTATTCACTCCTTTATATTAGATACGTGAGAATTGTTTAAGGAAACGCATATCGTTACTGTAGAAATGACGAATATCGTCAATACCGTATTTTAGAATAGCTATCCGTTCTACGCCGATACCAAATGCAAATCCACTATATACTTCAGGGTCAAAACCGCCCATTTCTAACACTTTAGGATGAACCATACCGCAACCTAACACTTCGATCCAGATGCGTTCACCATTCTTTTTCACAAAGGTAACGTCAACTTCTACGCTAGGCTCTGTGAAAGGGAAAAAGCTAGGACGCAAACGAATTTCAGTAGACTCTCCGAACATTTCACGAGCAAATTGAAGTAATGTTCCTTTAAGATCACTCATACGAATCCCTTTATCAATCACCAATCCTTCGATTTGGAAAAATTGGAAAGAGTGAGTCGCATCGTCATCATCACGACGATATACAGCACCCGGGCAAATCACTTTCAAAGGTGCTTTTCCTTTAGCCGCTTCCATCGCACGAATCTGCACAGGAGAAGTATGGGTACGCATCAACAATTCATCGGTCAGATAGAAAGAATCTTGCATATCACGAGCAGGGTGATTTTTCGGCAAATTCAATGCTTCAAAGTTATAATAATCACTTTCTGCTTGAGGACCTTCAGCTACGCTGTATCCCATGCCTAGGAAAATATCTTCCATTTGTTCGATTACTTTGTTGATCGGATGGATACCGCCTTGTGGCAATCCACGACCAGGCAATGTTACATCGATTTTTTCAGCAGCAAGACGTTCGTTCGTCTCTGCACGTACAAATTCTTCTTGTTTGCGATTGATCACTTCTTCGATCGCTTCACGCACTTCATTAGCCACTTGACCCACAACAGGACGTTCTTCAGCACTAAGCTTACCCATACCACGTAAAACTTCGGTTAAAGCTCCTTTTTTACCAGAGTATTTAACACGTAGATCTGCTAGTTCTTTCGGTGTGGCTACTTTTTCTAATACTTCCAGTGCTTCGGATTTCAAAGCAAGCAAATGTTCTTGCATTTGGACGATTTCGCTCATCGTTGTTAAGCCCCTTTCTTCCTATCACGCAGTGTGTAAACCTTATTAAAACAACAAAAAAAGGCCTTCTCTCCCCTTAAGGGACGAAAAGACCGTGGTACCACCCTTGTTAGAAATTTATAATCTGTATCTCAATATAGAGTCTCCTCTAAATCAATCACATGTAGATTATAAGCTTCTCGCTCGAAACGACGATAACGGATCGTTACACCGGCTATTCCTAATCTATAGATCAGCTTAATCATACAGCTCACTTATATTTCAGAACGCTGCTCCAGAGTGAACTTCAACAGTCTGCTTCTGTAAAAATGCTCTCAATCTAATGGCATTTTCTCCCTGTACGACAGTACTGTTTACTCTTCTCTTTCGTTGCAGATGTCATAGTGAAAATAGATACTCACTATTTTACAAATAACCAGCCTTCCCGTCAACGATTGTTATGCAAAAAGAACTTTCTATTTATTTAAGACTGAGACGAATAGGACGCTAACTCTTTGCGCAACGATTGAATTTCTTGCCAGACTGGATCATTGTTGTTCTGTTCCAAGTTGAGATTCTCAATCGATTGTGTAGCATTAGGCAAATGATCGCTTGATCGAGATATAGAAGGATTCGTCTTTTTCTGATCGGCAAGTCCAGATAATAACTGAGACAGACGCAACTCAAGCATCATACGCTGTTGATTCGCTTCTACCCCACCTGCTTGCACTTCTTGTTGCTGATGTGCCTGAGCAGCTTCATACTCCTCTACAGTGCCTTCAAACCATTGATATGGACGATCACGTTCCAGCTTCAACAGACGAGTCGCTAATCGCCGAACTAACATCCGGTCATGAGAAACCATAATAATCGTTCCTGTATACTGTTCTAACGCAGACTCGATCACTTCTTGGGCAGCGATATCGAGATAGTTGGTCGGCTCGTCTAGAATTAATACATTAGCACCACCAAAATATAAACGGATTAATGCCACTCTGCACTGTTCTCCCATACTTAAATGACCAATCTGCTTGTACACATCTTCTCCACGGAATAAAAAGCAACCTAGAATCGTCTGTGCTTCTGTTCGTGTCATCGCTGGTAATACCAATAGACTATCTAGCAGAGTCATTTCTAAAGGCAACCCTTCCAGTTCCTGTGAAAAATACCCTATATTTAATGCTGGATGATGCCATAGCTCACCGCTAGAAGGTTGTAATTGTCCGAGGAGTAACTTGATCAATGTTGTTTTGCCCGAGCCGTTCGGCCCTGTAATCGCTATCCGATCGCCACGTTGTACATTCATATCCAGATGTTGAATTAAAGCGTGTTTGCTATAATCACTATGCTGATCTTCTTGATCTGAATGGTTTGAATAACCAAAGCTTACATCGTCCAACCGAATCAACGTATGCCCTTTAAACTCACTAGCTTCTAGTTCAAAATTCATTTTGTCCGTAGCACGCGGTTTTTGCACACTTTCGGTATCTAACCGTTCCAGTGCTTTTTCTTTGGCGTGATAACGTGAAATATTTTTATTCGCTTTGTCTCTGTAGTAGCTTTTAGTTATTTTCACTTCATTTTGCTTCCCTGCTGCATGATGAGCCTGTTCAAACCACTGTTGATAATTGCGAATCGATTCTTGTAATGCTTTACGCTGTTGTTCTTGCTTTTTGTACAATGATTCTTGTGCTCGTAACTCACGCTGTTTGTGTTCACGGTAATCACGGTATCCACCTTTATATTTGGTCATTCCTGTAGAAGTTAATTCACAGACAGACGTTGCCATCCGATCTACAAATTCTCGATCATGGGATACAAATAACAGTGTACCTGTATACTGATGTAATCTCTTTTCTAACCATTCCATCGTTTCGGTATCCAGATGATTGGTCGGTTCATCCAAGATCAATAACTGGGTATCCCGTGTTAACACAGAGGCTAGACGTACTCTGGTCTTCTGACCGCCGCTTAACTGAGTATAAGGTACATTCCATAGCTCTGAAGCAATGCCGATCACTGTCAATTGCTTTTCGACTTCAATCTCCCATAAGAATCCGTTGTTTTTTTCATACGTTTCTAACGTACTCCCATATTGTTCTAGCACTTCATTGTAAAGTTCACCTTGTTGTTCAACCGAAATATTTTGAAGTTGCTGTTCTAATTCATCTAGTTGCTGACGCAAATCCCATAACTCAGGCTTCCCTTGACGAGCTATTTCTAAAGTAGTCCATCCTTGCCCAATATGCTTTGCATCATCTTGCTGTCTCATCCAATCCCACTGTGTTAACGGTAAAAATCGTTCGATTTTGCCTTCTGTGCCTTCAGTATGATTCATCAGCAGTTGGATCAGTGTACTTTTGCCACTTCCATTTTCACCGATAAGAGCTAAACGCTCGCCTGCTTCTATTTGTACATTCACTTGTTCAAAAATCCGTTTTCCATTCCAGTCTTTCGCTAAATTGCTTACTTTTACGATGGTTGTCATTGAACATCATCCTCTCTGAAATCATAAAAAAACCGCCAGAGCAGATGCCCTCGCGGTTGATAATGCTAACGTCAGATCGTTCATCATCCATATGTAAAATAAGCAAAAGGATATAAGTGTATAGTGCTTCTACTTTACGATTATTCATGCCTCTTGCTAGCCTAAGACATCGTTAATCGTCAAAGTAAAACCATCTTCATCCTGAACTGTTTATCATAACAGTTTCCTATTGCTATCCATGGACATACGTATCCCGTTTGCATCAGCCGCTTGAGCTGTCTGCCTGCTTCTATCCTGTGCAGTTCGTAGGGAAATTCGTATGTTTACTTCATTGGACAATAGGACCCTCTCATTTCTTCAGAATGGTCAGCTTAAAAAATATAAGGTGTATCATTACCGCTGACAACGACAGTATAACAAAATTTTGGAGAAAAACCAAATTTCAGTGAAATAAACAACAAAAAAAGCCTTTGCTTATGCAAAGACTTCCTCTTGGTATTTCGGTAAGCGGGTGATGGGAATCGAACCCACGCTATCAGCTTGGAAGGCTGAAGTTCTACCATTGAACTACACCCGCATGAATGGATGGTCGGGATGACACGATTTGAACATGCGACCCCCTGGTCCCAAACCAGGTGCTCTACCAAGCTGAGCTACATCCCGAGGTCACGTTTGGAAAGTCATTAGGCTTTCTTAACGACAAGATATAATATATCATATTCAATTTTATCTTGCAACTTCTTTTATTTATGTATCGTTTCAGATCGCGTTACGTATATAAAAAGTATAGTATACGCTTTATCAATCAGATGGGAGTGATCGAAATGATTATTGTAACGACTGAAAATATTCCCGGTTACCGAGTAACTAACGTTCTGGGCTCGACTTTTGGTGTCGTTGTGCGTGCACGTGGAATAGGTGGCGATATTATGGCTTCTTTTAAAGGATTAGTCGGTGGTGAAATCAAGCAATATACTCAAATGATCGAAGATGGTCGCCGTCAGGCATTAGATCGAATGGTTGAAAGCGCTCATACCATGGGTGGTAATGCAGTGGTGATGATGCGATTCGATAGTGGCGATATCGGTAGTAGTATGAGTGAAATTGTTGCTTATGGTACGGTTGTGACCATTGAGCCGATCACATGAGTTTTTTTAATGTAGGAGCTATCTATTTTACTTTACAAATTGGTGGTTTCCTGGCTCTTCTTTTAATAAGCTGGTACTTTTTTGATAAACGATATAAAGGAAAACAGCGCTCTTCCCAACAACAAGATGATCTTCTCAAGCATTCACATCCTACTTCTGAAGTCTTTGTCGATCCTGCCGATGGTAAAACATATCGAGTCTATTATCATGAACAGACAGGTACACGTTCATATGTTGAAGAATATTCTCAATCTTAAAATATCCTAAATGGATCTTTACTTAGAAAAATATATACAAAAAGAGCAATCTTCCATACTAACTGGAGATTGCTCTTTTGCTATATTGAGTATGCCTTTTTAGCTAGTTTTACTTATTGCCTTTAGAAGAATCAAAGCTTACTTCTGGAGTCGTCAACTTATCGTAGAAATCAACAGAATTGTCTTTGTCATCTGAAGCACGAAGTGCCATTGCAGAACGTGGATGCTCATCCAATGATCCTGTGATCATATAAGGAATGATATAGCCCCACTCTTCTTTTTCACGCAAAGCAATCATATGCTTGTCGATCATTTCTAAGACTGGACGCAATGTATACTTGGTATTTTTTAAATGAGTCACTAGCAATTCAGTCGGACAGTTACCTGCTGCACGTCCCATACCGTATACAGAAGCATCTAGTAATTCAACGCCATGTTCTGCTGCTACAAGAGTGTTAGAGAACGCCATTTGCATATTGTTATGGGTATGTACACCCAGACGTTTGTTAGGCAAGTTGGTTTTGAATTTATCTACCAAGTAAAGCATGTCTTTATAATCTAGACTGCCGTAGCTATCTACAATATAAACAACATCAACTACACTTTCGTTGATCAATTCAAAAGCTTCTAGCAATTCATTTTCCATTACATTAGACAAAGCCATAATATTGATTGTTGTCTCATATCCGCGATCATGGAACGTCTGTACCAATTGAAGAGCTTTGTCTACATCTTTGATATAACAAGCTACACGGATCAGATCTAACATACTTTCTTCACGTGGCAAAATATCTTCTTCAGCTACACGACCGATATCTACAAGCGCAGATAATTTAGTTGTTCCTTTTTGAGGAATAACCGTACGCAAGAAATCGTCGTCTAGAAAGCGCCACGGACCTGCTGCTTCTGCACCTTTAAGTAGTTTGGGAGAGTTTTTGTAACCAATCTCCATATATTCTATACCTGCTTCGTTCAGACCTTTATACAAATCCTGTACAAATTCTACGCTGAAATCCCAGTTATTCACCAGACCTCCATCACGAATCGTACAGTCTACAATTTTGCTTGGATTAAGTTTCATTGTTAATCTCCTTTCAACCTTTTCATTCTCTCCATGATACTGTAAGCATCCTTTAAAAGTAAAGAATTTTCTAACACGCTTTAAAGCTTCACATGAATAAATTCATTAAATATTCAACCTTTTTTCTCCCAGACTTTCAGTTCTTCGGCATCTATAGACTTAGCGCCATAACGAATCTGATTGTACCAACGAATCAATACAGATATACGCTGTTCAGAATCCATCGATGTCTCTTTTTTATTTAAATGAATCATTTTGCGTCCAAGTATAGTCGGTGTATCGCCTTGATGTTGATCTAGACCATGTTTGAGTCCACGACGAATCAATTTTTCATAATGATAACGAACTCGCTCAGCAGGATCGTCCGGTACTTTTCTTTTCAAAGGAATGCGGAAAGACGATGGTTTGGAGTGAATCTTCTCTGTCTGATCTACATATCCAGCAGATGGTTCCTCAGCCGGTAAAGGAATAGCACTTTCGATCCCCAGAATACGCAATAACCATCGCCAGAGTGGTGGGCCATACTTACGAATTAGACGATATATAAATAGCCCTACGCCAATCATAAAAGCGGCTAACGCAGCAATCATAATGATCTGAGCGATTCGTTCAATCCAAGCAGGGTCCAGAATAGATGGGCTTTGCTCAGGTAGATCCATTGGTGGTAACAAAGGTGGCGGGTTCATCGGCTCAATCATTTGACTAGGTATAACTGTTTCATTGGATTGAAAAAGAGAAAGTATCTTCTGCCACAACCAGCTCAGCATCATAGATAATTGTGTACTGCCTCCAATAATAGCAATGACTCCTATTAAGATCCATGTCCAGCGCCGACTTCGACGGATAACCAACTGTAATGCTGCGATTGGAAATCCATCTTCCCATACCGAATAGTTAATCTGGCGTGCACCACACCGCATAAGAATAGCAAATAAATGAATCATACCTGCGATATAAATAGAAAAGTGCGCAGATGACAGATCACCTGCTGAACCTGTAATCACATAAAATATCCATGCTACGATCAGCAAGATCAATTGTAATGTTAATGGAAATAACCGATCCCAATCGCCCATCACTAGCATATTGCCCCGGAATAATCCGACGACTAATAGACTTATGCTGGCTATCCATATAGATGTCCAACTGACATGATCCAGCATCATCCAACATACCAAGGCTCCTATAATGATCCATACTACAAACCAGCTTATCGTTTTCCATTGGACAGCAGATCGTCTGACAGCGATACGTAATGTCATACCTAGCCCCCCTGCACATAGAAGCCACAATGCCCATAAAACAGGTTGACCAGTATGAAATAAATATCCATCTAGCAGAACAAGAATAGGAAAGCATGCCGCTACTTCTGCCAGCATATAAGCAAGAGGTTGCCAGTGACTAGAGATCGAATAACCTACTGCTTTGGAAGAATCCTGAGTTGTCATCCGCTCACCTTCCTGCTTGGTTTATCGTATACACTCTGATTCCAGTGGGACTTCTTCAACTGCTCTATATCAGGTACATTCAAAATACTAACTGTTGACCCCGCCTGCTCTAATATCGTAATCGCCTGCTTGATCGGTTGAGATACATGCGGAGTGACGATTAAAATATCCATTTTGTGGATAGGTTCATTTTCCTGACTGGATTGGGGTACAAAAGATTGCAAAAATTCATGAAATGGCTGTCTGCTTTTTAATTGTACTTCTGCCATACATTGAAGTAATGCAGATAATTGTTCACTGCCATAAGCAGGTAGAATCCGGGCATCTTGCTCATCTTCTGTCGCTATAATCGCATTGTGTCCAAATCCTGCTTTCATTCCTTTACCAATGAGATCAGCAGCAATCGTTGCACAACAACTCAGACCGTACTCTGCTACCATCGGTTCTGTTACGACTCTCCACATCTGTTCATTGATTTCAATATTGAATAGAATCATGACTTCTGGATCAGCACTATACCCTTGACGATACACTTGTAACTGACCTGTACGTGCTGTCGCTTTCCAGTGAATCTGATTCATCGGATCACCTGAACTGTATTCTCGCACTCCTGTAATCAAAAAAGGATCTTCATTTGTCCAGCGTCTCACTTCGACTTCTCCTTGCCAGCTTCGATAAGCTTCTGGCATGTCATCTATCGCTGTATAAGCAGGATAGACAGTCATACGGGTCTCAATACGTAGTGGACGATTGGCACGAGCAAGTCCAAATACATCGCCGGCACTCATTAAAGCGCTATCCATATGAAAAACACCACGTTGTCGGCAAGTAATCTGATGTGTGCGTGTAATACGTGTCTGCGCAGATAAGCTAAACAGACTGGTATGATTCTGGTATAGCGTGCCTTCACTGATCGCCGTCTCTGCTTGATGTCCAAATTGGAACCCCGCAGGTAAAATCGATTCTAATCGGAGCCAGGGTACAGGAATACGGCGCTTATTCTGAATAATCTCAATCATCTCAATATCATCGCCCACATGACAGTGACTTCGAGATAATTTGCGTTCATAGTCAATCTGCCTAAGAGATCGTCTGCCTAGGACTAGAGCTTGAAGCAATACAACGACTCCAGCAATCAGAAGTAGCCAGAAAAACTCCATTTACTTCACTCTACTTTCCAGATTAGCTTCAGTCGGTACAACTTCAGTGTCCAAAATCGATTGAATCAATACATGTGCTTTATTTTTATCATTTTGATGTCTATTTTTGAATACGAGACGATGAGACAATACCGGCGAAGCCATTGTCTGAATATCATCAGGCAATACATAATCTCTACCTTGTATAGCCGCATAGGCTTGAGCAGCTCGCAGTAAGGCTTGTGTTGCCCGCGGACTGGCACCTAGAGCAATCTCTTGATGCTCACGGGTTGCTTCTGCAATACGAACAATATAGATTAACAGGTCATGGTGAATAGTCACTGCCTGACATTGCTCTCTGGCTTCAATAATTTGCTCACGACTGACTTGTTCGAAAGTAGTCGTTTCACCCGATTCTATAGCTACTTCTTTGTTCACTAATGAAGATGATGCTGTTCGACGCAAAATCTCAACACCTTCTTCTGCTGAAGGATAACCCATCGACATTTTCAACATAAATCGATCCATCTGTGCTTCGGGTAATGGAAACGTTCCTTGATTATCGACCGGATTCTGAGTGGCAATCACCATAAAAGGATGTTCTAGTTTCATTGTCTCTCCATCGACACTAATCTGCTGTTCTTCCATACATTCCAGTAGACTGGATTGAGTACGTGGTGTTGCACGATTGATCTCATCCGCCAGTACAATATTGGCAAATAAAGGCCCTGCTCGAAACGTGAATTCGCTTTCTTTTTGATTGAAAAAGTGAATTCCTGTAAGATCAGAAGGCAACAAATCCGGTGTAAACTGAATCCGCTGAAAATGACAACTCATCGCTGACGCTAGTGTTTTGGCAAGCATTGTTTTACCTGTGCCTGGAACATCTTCCATCAATACATGACCGGAAGCAAATAAAGCCGTGAGTAGCAATTGAATCTCATGATCTTTCCCTACGATCACTTTACCTACTTGTTGTTGAAGTCGATTCGCTAAATGTTGAACTGTATATGTATCCATCGTATTGATCTTCCTTTCTCTACTTATCTCGTTTTATCATACCTTGATTTGGATGAAATGCAAAAAAGAGAAGCTTGATATCGCTTCTCCTTTTTAATATATTCAATTATGGCTTACATTTATAACTTACTTGTGTTGAAGACGAGAGCGACGTAGACTCATGACAGCAAGGCGTCTTTTCAGATCACGTTCCCATTTTTCATCATTGATCTTTTTGGCTACAGCAAGCAAATCCAGCCCCATATCGATCTGACTTTGAACCATAGTCATAGGATCATCTTCTTCCATATTCACGCAGTTCTCGAACATGGTCGCTTCATCTTCCATAACATAGTCCTGAAAATCGATCTCAGGTGTACCGTCTCCATGCGCATACTCAGCCAAAATCTCATATTCACTTTCTACTTTGTAGTGAACTTCAACACGCTCACATACAGGACATACGAGTAGGGGAACATTATGAACCTGGGTTCGAAAATGTTTTAACGTCCCTTTCGTACCTATCATACTGCCGCCACAGCAAAAGCTCATGTTGCTCACCCTCCATACATTATTCTATGATTTTCAACCTTACCCCAATATCATCAAAATAATTGATTGTGAATGATTATTAACCAGCTTGTGTCCATTCTACACTTTTTTGGGAGAAGACAAAACCCCCCCATTCGTAGAATATACGAATGAAGGGGCAAAATAGATTACTTTTTCTTATATTAAGAAGTAACTAAAGTTTTTTGTCCTGGTTTCCAGTTCATAGGGCATAGTCCACCGGATTGTAGAGCTTGCAATACGCGAAGAGTTTCTTCTACGCTACGGCCTACATCGTTATGGTTAACTACTTCATATTTCAATTCGCCTTCTGGATCGATGATGAATAGACCGCGAAGTGCTACGCCTTCTTCTTCGATCAATACGCCATAATCAGAAGCAACTTTTTTCGTAATATCGGAAGCCAATGGGAAGTTCAATTGACCTAGACCATTGTTTTCTGGAGCAGTGCTAATCCAAGCTTTGTGACTGTGAATAGAGTCAGTACTTACACCAACAATTTCAGTATCCAATGCTCTGAATTCTTCTGCTGCATCACTAAGTGCAGTGATTTCTGTAGGGCATACAAAAGTGAAATCTAGTGGATAGAAGAAAAATACCAACCATTTACCTTTGTAATCGGACAATTGAACGCGTCCAAAATCTTTACCGTCACCAGAAACGGTCTCCATGTTAAAATCTGGTGCTTGTTTACCTACTAAACGATCTGCCATAATCCAGTATTCCTCCTTTTATATAAGAAAAGCTAACAAACACTTTTCTTTCCTATCATTATCATAACTCTAAAACGCTATGACAAGAATGTTATCATCGACCCAAATCAAAGTCAAGATTAGAAGAGATACTTTATTATAATAATTCTAAATAAGGATTTTTTCGTACAATTTAATGTCTTCTGGCTCTAGCGAAGAGAGCTTTATTCACACTTTGATCACATTTTGCAACTTCATTCTGCTTATACAAATCATAAAAGGTAGATTATGCTTTTTGCATGGCTGCTACGATCAAATCACCCATTTGTGAAGTGGATAATGCCTTGCTCTTATCAACAGCAATATCAGCTGTACGATGACCTTCATCTAATACTTTAGCTACTGCTGCTTCAATAGCATCTGCTGCTTCTGCATAATTAAAGGTTAGACGGAACATCAACGCTACAGACAAAATAGTTGCAATCGGATTTGCTAATCCTTGTCCTGCGATATCAGGTGCTGATCCGTGTACCGGCTCATACAATCCAAAGCTACCTGCATCTGTGCTATCTCCCATAGACGCAGAAGCTAACATTCCGATCGATCCTGTCAACATAGCTGCTTCATCACTCAAAATATCACCAAACATATTTTCAGTTACGATCACATCAAAACTAGATGGACGACGAAGCAATTGCATCGCACAGTTATCAACCAATACGTGCTCTAGTTCTACATCTGGATAGTCAGGAGCAATCCGGTTAACTGTCTCACGCCATAGACGAGACGTTTCAAGTACATTGGCTTTATCTACAGAAGCTAGTTTCTTACGACGTTTTTGAGCAATTTCAAAAGCTTGACGTGTGATCCGTTCAATCTCAGTTACATTATATACACATGTATCTACAGCTTCTTCCCCATGCTCACCTTGTCTTCTTAGCTTCTCTCCAAAATAAATACCGCCTGTTAATTCACGAACAACCATCAAGTCTGTTCCTTCAAGCACTTCTGGCCTAAGTGTAGATGCTTCTTTCAGACAATCGAATACAACCGCTGGACGTAAGTTAGAAAATAGTCCCAAAGCTTTGCGAATACCTAGAAGACCTGTTTCTGGACGAAGTTCTTTAGAGTTGTTATCCCATTTCGGTCCACCGACAGCTCCAAGCAATACAGCGTCTGCGCTTTTACAAATCGCTAGTGTTTCTTCTGGAAGCGGTGTTCCTTTTTCATCTATTGCGATTCCGCCAAATAAAGCATGTTCCGTTTCAAAAGAATATCCGTATAGTTCTTCTGCTTTTTTTAATACTTTTTCAGCTTCTGCTACAACTTCTGGTCCGATACCATCACCGGCAATTACTGCGATTTTTTTTACGTCTGTCATATTAGAAGTCTCCTTTTATGTTGAGTTCGTTCATTTCACCTATACACAGTTTTATCATACATGTCAGGTCTTAGCCAAGATATACAAACTATGACCTTCATAGGCAAATCCTATAAGCTTCTTTTCATAGATAGATTGATAGATTTTACTACGGCATAAATCGATATCAAATGATCTGTAATTAGATGGATAAGCTATCTGACAAACCATTGATATACTCATCTTCACTTCCGTATTATTATATGCTATAGCAACATAGGAATTTGTACCAAATATTGGATAAGGAAATTTGCTGTTCACAGATACAAGGTCTAAAATAATACAAGAGCGCATTTGGTTATGCAGTTCAATATTTTAAAAACAGAGGAGTGCATATTATGGATTATTCATATCTTGGTAAGTCAGGGTTAAAGGTCAGCCGTATTTGTTTGGGCACGATGAATTTTGGACCTGTTACAGATGAGAAAGAATCATTCCGAATTATGGACGCTGCTCTTGATGCAGGCATCAACTTTTTTGATACTGCCAATGTATACGGATTTAAAGTAGGTGTTGGAACAACAGAAGAGATTATCGGACGTTGGTTCAAACAAGGCGGTAATCGTCGTGAGAAAGTGGTGTTAGCTACTAAAGTATATGGCACAATGCATAAAGATTTAGATGGCCCTAATAGCGATGGTGGATTATCAGCTTACAAAATTCGTCGTCATCTTGAAGGTTCTCTCAAACGCTTACAAACCGATCATGTTGAATTGTATCAAATGCACCATATTGATACCAATGTAAGTTGGGATGAATTATGGGGTGCATTCGAAGTCGCTGTTCAACAAGGTAAAATCGGTTATGTCGGTTCAAGTAACTTTGCAGCATGGCATATTGCAATCGCTCAAAAAGCTGCTGAAAACCGTAATTTCTTAGGTTTAATTTCAGAGCAACATAAATATAGTCTATTATGTCGTCAACCTGAATTGGAAGTTCTTCCTGCTGCTCATGCGCTTGGATTAGGCGTTATTCCTTGGAGTCCACTCGATGGCGGACTATTGGGACGTAATGCACTACAAAAAATCGAAGGTTCACGCAGTGGGGGAGATGCCAAAAGAGTGGATCAACATAAAGAACAACTAGAGCAATACGCTGAACTATGTAAAGAACTGGGCGAGCCTCAAGATGTGGTCGCTTTAGCATGGGTTCTTGCTAATCCAGCAGTAACAGCTCCAATCATTGGACCACGTACAGCAGAACAGTTTGAAAGTTCTTTACGTATTATCGATGTGAAGCTAGATGAAGCTACAATGACTCGTTTGGATGAAATTTTCCCGGGTCCAGGTGGAGCAGCTCCTAAAGCATACGCTTGGTAAATCTTGCTTTTCAACATAAAGTAATTGTTTTTAATATACATGTATGATGATATACAGGCAGTAATAACAACTACTCTCTCAAACTAGATCATCCTAATATGAATGCAATTATTTCTTTTGGATGATTTAGATGATGCAGAAAATCATCATTGTGTAGACAGTTATTCGGTAAATCATTATTTTGATCAAAAAAAAGCTCTTCCTAAGTGTCTGCAAAGACAAAGGAAGAGCTTTTTTGTTACTATTCATACGAATCTATCGGATGACTCTCATACACCATTTTGGACTTGATATGTTTTATAATGTTTCTACCAAAATACCTAGCGGTGTAGACGAAGCGCCTGCAATCATCAGAGCAAACGTATATTTACTATTTCCGGGAGGAGCATTAACCGTATAGACAGGACATGCTTGTGTGTTGGTACGCATTAAAGGTACACCGTAAGTCTGCCCATCTTTACGAACAGCACCACCATAACTACCACCACGTGGATTTAGTGAAATTTTGATTGTACGTGCTTGTGAAGACGGGTTATTTACAGGAACAGTGACATTGTATACAGCTCCGAATTGAGCACGATTATCAAGAGAAGTAGGTAATTCACTATTAACCGCTGTAAATAGTTGATCCGCAGGCAATGTTCCATCTTTTTTCAACTTGGTAGCCGTTGGATAAATAACACGTGCTGATCCTACTGTATATACAGGTGTGATCGCATTGGTTTCTGAGAAATTCCAACTGCCACGCGGATGCGCTTGTGGTGCAAGCGGTAACGGAGCTGACTTAATTAATGTCAGATCATAGGCTGTATCACGCGAAGCGACTGTACGTACTTCGTAACTGATCTGCCCGCTATCTGTACTTTCAACCGTAAAGTCATACATAAATCCAAGCAATTTACCCGGTGGTACAATAAAGCTTTCGATTAAGCCTGATTGCAACTGTTTAATCAATGGATTTTCAGCAGTACGTTGATCTGCTGTTCCTCCAAGTGTCGCTCTTGAAATACAAGTACCAATATCACTGATCCAATTTACATCATCTCCACCAACTCGATACTCACGAGCAATCGATGTGATTCGAAGAGCACCATGATTTGCTTTATTTTCAAGCGTAATACCCACTTTAACTGGATCTTTAAGCACATTGTAATGCCATGCAAAAATACGATGTTGTACTGTTTTGTTATTCGTCTGCACAACATCATGCCATAATGTACCATGACGTACAGGAAAATTGGCTTCACTCAATGTCTCAGGATTATCACTTACCATTAAACGGCGAGTGCCTCCCTTGGTTGCAGAAGCAATATCATACTGAACAATTCCGGCGGTATCTACTACTTCGATAGGCAAGTCTTTACCTTGACAAGTCATACTGTATTCCTCCTCTGATTGAATATGATTTGAACTGGGCGACTGACTACATTTCTACTTCTCACTCTACTTCTGCTAAATAAATAACCACACTGTCATTTACAACAGTGTGGTTAAAAGGTCTTTCATTATATAAAGTAAAAAATAACAGTCTTTTTACAACCTAAATGATTATTTTTTGTAAATCTTTTTTAGATCATCGAAATATTATCACGTCTACCGTATGTTTTACGCTTTTCGACAAGACGATTCAAAGAGTCTACATAAGCACGTGCGCTGGCTTCTAGAATATCTGTACTCACGCCACGACCTTGCGCAGTAATACCATCTTGAGTAAGTGCTACATGAACTTCACCCAGTGCATCTTTACCTTGTGTTACCCCTTTGATCGAGTAATCTGCTAGCTTCACTTCTTCTTGTGAAGCTTTATCAATAGCGTTGTAGATCGAATCCACAGAACCGTTACCGCTAGATTCTTCTTCACGTACTTCACCATCGGATGTCGACAAACGGATCTTCGCTGTTGGAGAACCTTCACTATCAAAGGAAACAAACAACGAATCCAATTGGAACAATTCAGGTGCATCTGCAAGACGTTCTTCTAACAAGGCGAATAGATCATCATCCGAGATTTCTTTTTTCTTATCTGCCAAAATTTTAAATTTAGCAAATGCTTCATTCAATGCTTCTTCTTCCAAGTTATAACCGAGTTCAATCAAATGTTCACGGAATGCATGACGACCTGAGTGTTTACCCATCACTAACTTGGTTGCTTTAAAGCCTATCGTTTCTGGACTCATAATTTCATAGGTTGTTTTCTCTTTCAACATACCATCTTGATGAATACCAGATTCATGGGCAAATGCATTAGCTCCAACAATAGCTTTGTTCCCCGGGACGACCATACCTGTCAATTTGCTCACCAAACGACTTGTACGTGCGATTTCCGAAAGGGTCAAGCTTGTTTTGGCATTAAAGAAATCCTGACGTGTTTCCAGTGCCATCGCTACTTCTTCTAACGATGTATTACCGGCACGTTCACCAATTCCATTAATTGTACCTTCAATCTGATCTGCACCATTCAAAATTGCGGCTAATGCATTCGCTGTTGCCATGCCTAGATCATCATGACAGTGAGCGCTCAATTGTACTTTTTCGATATTAGGTACATTTTCTTTCAAATGTTTGAAAATATTGCCGTATTCATAAGGTGTCAAAAAGCCGACCGTATCTGGAATATTGACCACGTAAGCGCCTTCTTCGACCGCCATCGTTACCATTTCCACCATAAAGTCATACTCTGTACGTCCTGCATCTTCCAATGAAAATTCCACTTTGTCAAAATACTGACGTGCATAGCGAATAGCTGAACGTGCTGTATCTTTAACCTGTTCTTTTTCCATACGAAGCTTATACTGACGGTGAATCGGTGAAGTCGCCAAGAACAGATGTAGGCACGGATCTTGCGCACCTTTCAGTGCCTCGCGTACCGCATCGATATCTTGTTCTCTAGCTCGTGACAGACCAATGATACTTGCATTTTTAACTGCACGTGCTACAGCATTAACCGCTGCCAAATCTCCAGGCGATGCTGCCGGGAATCCAGCTTCTATCCGATCGACACCCAACTTTTCGAGTTGATAAGCAATCTCTACTTTCTCGCGAGTATTCAAGTTCACTCCCGGCGATTGTTCTCCATCTCTCAATGTGGTATCAAAAATATAAATTTTGCGCATCATCGCACCTCCTTGTTTTTTTGAAAAAAATACCGGTATGCAGTAAGGCATATATATTCCTATTCCCTACTACATACCGGTCTTTACTCTACTTTTTACTTCAATACAACCGTCATAGACAGTCTAACGTTATAGATTAAAATTCTTTATTTTTTGATCCAGTGCATCATACCGCGAAGTTCTTTACCTACTACTTCTAGTTGGTGCTCGGATTCGTTACGACGAGTCGCTGTCAAGAATGCACGACCGGATTGGTTTTCAAGCATAAAGTCACGAGCAAATTTACCTTGTTGGATATCAGACAATACTTCTTTCATTGCTTTTTTCGTATCTTCAGTAACAATACGAGGACCTGTTACATAGTCACCATATTCTGCTGTGTTACTGATGGAATCACGCATTGTGGACAAGCCACCTTCATACATCAAGTCAACGATCAATTTCAATTCATGCAGACACTCGAAGTATGCCATTTCAGGAGCATAACCCGCTTCTGTCAATGTTTCAAATCCAGCTTTAACCAATGCACTTACGCCACCACATAATACTGCTTGCTCACCGAACAAATCAGTTTCTGTTTCTTCACGGAATGAAGTTTCGATAACGCCTGCACGTGTACAACCGATACCTTTAGCATAAGCTAGACCGATTTCTTTAGCAGAACCTGTAGCATCTTGATGAATAGCGATTAGGCCAGGTACTCCAAATCCTTCTTCATATGTACGACGTACCATGTGTCCTGGAGATTTAGGAGCGATTAGCAATACATCGTTACCTTCTGGAGCTATGATTTGTCCAAAGTGAACATTGAATCCGTGAGCAAATAGTAATGCAGCATCAGGTTTCAAGTTTGCTTCGATGTCGCTTTTGTATACACTTGCTTGTGTTTCATCAGGCATCAAAATTTGTACAAGGTCTGCACGTTTTGTTGCTTCTGCTACAGATAGTACTTCAAAACCATCATTTTTTGCTTTGTCAAAAGATTTACCTTCACGAAGACCAATAACTACAGACAATCCGCTATCACGTAAGTTTTGTGCGTGAGCATGTCCTTGACTTCCGTATCCGATAATTGCGATTGTTTTACCTTTCAATACGTTCAATTCTGCATCATTTTCGTAGTAAGTTGTTATAGCCATTTTTTTCTTCCTCCTCTAATGTATGAAGCTGGTTTTCGGTATAGACCGATAGTACATAGTACGCAACCCTCTGACAAGAGCGGGTATTTCAAAAGACAACCCTATCCAAATTATATTTTATCTAGCAGTTATCTTTTCAAATTACCCGCTCTTGCCGGAAAAAATAAATCTTTTATACGTTACCGCGTATCATCGCTGTCGCGCCTGTGCGGGAAAGTTCACGAATACCATAAGGCTTCAGTAATTCAAGCATAGCATCAATTTTATGCGTATCCCCTACAACTTGAACCATAAGGCTATTTGGACCGATATCGACAACAGATGCACGGAACGTTTCAACAACACCCATAATTTCTGGACGTTCTGCTGGCTCTGATTTTACTTTAATCAATGCCAGTTCTCTTGTAACCATTGGTTTTGAGCTAAGGTCAATAACTTTAATAACATCGATAATTTTGTATAGTTGCTTTTCAATCTGTTCTAGTGTTTTCTCGCCGCCTGTAGTCACAATAACCATCCGTGACAAGCCCACTTCTTCCGATTGACCTACAGTGATACTTTCGATATTGAATCCCCGACGGCCAAAGAGTCCTGAGACTCTTTGAAGAACGCCGGGCTGATCATTTACTAAAACTGCGATAGTATGCTTCATGATATTCATTCTTCATCCCCCATTAACATTTGATCAATGGTAGATCCCTGAGTAACCATTGGATACACGTTCTCATGTTTGTTGACTACAAACTCAACAACGACAGGACCCGGTGTATCCATAGCTTCTTTCCAAGCTGCTTGTGCTTCTTCTTTATTCGTAGCCCGTAGACCTTTTACGCCATATGCTTCTGCTAATTTTACAAAATCAGGGCTTCCTGCAAGATCGATATGACTGTAACGATTATCATAGATCAATTCTTGCCACTGACGAACCATACCCAATACCTGATTGTTCAAAATAACAATTTTGACTGGAATATTATTGATCGCGCAGATCGCTAATTCTTGTGAACACATCTGCATGCCACCATCACCGTTGATTGAAATAACCAGACGTTCTGGATTAGCCATCTGTGCACCAATTGCTGAAGGGAAACCAAAGCCCATTGTTCCAAGTCCACCCGAAGTTACCCATGAACGAGGTTGGTTAAAGCGATAATACTGTGCAGACCACATTTGATGCTGTCCTACATCGGTTGTTACGATCGCTTCACCATTCGTTGTATCATTTAACATTTCTACAACCCATTGCGGCTTCAACACTTCTTCTGAATCATCATAGCGGAAAGGTTTGTCTTTTTTCCAGCCTGCTACTTTTGCACGCCATTCATCTGCTTTTGCTGCATGAGGTACATTAACATTGAGCATTTCCAATACGGTTTTCACATCACCTACGATAGGAATATCAACGGCTACGTTTTTACCGATTTCAGCAGGATCAATATCGATATGAACAATTTTGGCATGTGGTGCAAATCCATCTAATTTACCTGTTACTCGATCATCGAAGCGTGCTCCGATATTAATCAGTAAGTCAGATTGTTGAATTGCATTATTAGCAGTATAAGTTCCGTGCATCCCGGGCATTCCGATCCATAGATCATTACCACTCGGGAATCCACCTAGACCTAGCAAAGTTGTAGTAATCGGGATACCTGTAGCTGTAATGAACTTGAACAATTCTTCATGTCCACCAGAGTAGACAACTCCACCACCTGCAAGAACCAATGGACGCTCTGCTTCAGTAATCGCTTGATGCAATTTATCCAATTGTAATTTGTTAGGCGTAACTCTTGGATTGTAACCACGCATAGCCACCGGTTCTGTATGTGGTTTGAATAATGCTTTTGCTGCCGATACATCTTTAGGGATATCGATCAATACTGGACCTTTACGACCTGTATTGGCAATATGGAAAGCTTCATGAATCACTCTTGGCAAGTCTTCTACATCACGTACAAGATAACTATGCTTAGTGATTGGCATTGTAATCCCTGTAATATCTGCTTCTTGGAAAGCATCCGTACCGATCAATGTAGTAGCTACGTTACCGGTAATCACAACCAATGGTGTTGAATCCATATACGCTGTTGCAATACCTGTTACCAGATTCGTTGCTCCTGGACCCGAAGTAGCGATACACACGCCAACTTTACCACTAGCACGAGCATAACCATCTGCTGCATGAATAGCACCTTGCTCATGACGTGTTAGTAAATGTTTGAAATCTTCAAATCCATGCATAGCATCATAAATATATAATACAGCTCCACCAGGATAGCCAAAGACACAATCTACACCTTCAAGTAGTAAGCTGCGAAGTAACATTTCCGAACCTGTAATCACTTCCGGTTTCATCCATTTCTCACGTAATTCTTCTGTTGACTGCACATTAGGTATTTTCGTGCTCATTAGTCATCCTCCTCCCAAAAATTCACATCAATCTTACATTGGCAAATGAACGATATCCCTTATGCTGCTTGGGATGAACAGTACAGATTTTCTGTTATAACTGGAAGAAAGACATCAAAAAAGCCTTTCGCCGCCTCAAACAGAAAAATCTGTTATTGAGGGACGAAAGGCTAAGCTTCCGTGGTACCACCCATATTTGCGCACAGCTTCACAGCATAAGTACGCCTCATAAAGTAAAGTAGATTAAGACTTTACTTGTCGTCTGTAACGTAGACCTTACGATTTTCCCTAATAATCATATGGGTAAGATACAAATCAATACGATTTATAACTATTGCATATGCCTTTCAGGAAAACAGCTCCGAGGTGAGCTCGTATATAAGGGATTCTGATGAAGCTTACACCAAATGCTTCACTCTCTGGACAAAAGAGCCCTTAAAACTTCGTCCTCTTCATTGCCGATACATAGTATTCAATGATTACTGCCGCTTACGCTTGTCAGCGACTCAAATGATTTAGGAATATTATATGATTCATTTTCGATAGAGTCAACACTTCTTTTTTGTCATTCTTTACAATCTGATTTTGACATATCATTTGTTACATACTTAAGAAAAGTAATTATAGCAAGCTTTATAGCATTCTCACAAAACCTATTATACTTAGTAACTAACTATGTATTATGTCACTTAAGAACAAACGTATTAAATAGTGTAAAAGAAATCTTTGTCTAATAAGCACTAAAAGTTGGAAAAAATGCTGTTTAGCTTGCTTGAGAGTTAGAATGCCTATGTATCTCCTTTTTCTTTTTCTGCTCCTTCAATCGCTCACAATGATCTATATAAAATTCAATCTTTTATTTTAAATATCTTTTATTGCATACAAGATAGAGATAAAAAAAGCCGAAGCTCGGAAAAATCCAAACTTCGACTTGATTCAATTATCTAAAAATAATCGTTTAGCGATCTTATTAACGTTTACTTGGATCATATGGCTGTCCGAGTGCAGAAGGCGCACTTGAACGTCCTACTGCTGCAACCAATACAATAATCGTTAATACGTATGGCAACATGTAGATTACTTCTTGCGGAATGCTTTGTGTCCAGGCAAATAGCTGTACATAGTTACGCACCGCTTGAGCAAGACCAAAGAATACAGCCGCTCCAAATGCTCCCCATGGATTCCATTTACCAAAGATCATCGCTGCAATCGCAATATAACCTTGCCCTGAAATCGTATTATGTGAAAATGTACCTGTGGTTGTGAGTGTAATTGTTGCTCCACCAATCCCAGCAAGCGCTCCACTCAGCATAACTCCGATATAACGTAACCGATTTACTTTGATCCCTACGGTATCTGCTGCACTTGGATGTTCCCCAACAGAACGTAGACGTAGACCAAATGGTGTTTTGTACAAAACAAAGTAAGTCACAATCACAGCAACTACTGCTAAATAAGTAGTAGGGTACGCATGGAAAAACACATCACCAATCAATGGAATCGTAGATAGATAAGGAATATTCACTTTATCAAATCCAGAGATCAATCCCGTTTCACCCGCACCATCAAATAACAATTTAACCATGTACAATGTACTACCTGCCGCTAAAAAGTTAATAACGATACCACTGATAACCTGATCAGCTTTGAATGTGATCGAAGCAACCGCATGGATAAGAGAAACTAAAATTCCAAATACCATCGCTGCCAACACACCGACACAAGCAGCACCGAAGCCGCTTAATCCTGCATCTTGAGCATAAAAACCTGCTACCCCCGCTGCAAATGCACCAAAAATCATCAAACCTTCTAACCCTAGATTGGTTACCCCAGATTTCTCTGAAAAGATACCGCCTAAAGATGTAAAGATAAGTGCTGTAGCAAAGACTAGCGTCGTATTAATAAGCTGTCCAATAATAGTCAACACGTCCATTACAACACCTTCTCTTTCTTACGTTTTGCATAAAAAGGTTTTAAGACCCAACGTACAATGCCTTGTGCTGCAATAAAGAAAATAATCGCTCCGATAACAATACGAACAATCTCTGGTGGAACATCAGCGCTAAAGCTCATACCTGCTGAACCATATGTTAAAGTACCAAACAAAATTGAACCTAGAATAATACCAAATGGATTATTCAAACCAATAAGAGCAACTGCAATTCCATCAAATCCAGTACCTGGCGAACTTGCCATCACCGATTGATATTGGAATACGCCCAATACTTCAAAAGAACCGGCAAGACCAGCAAACATACCACTGATAAACATCGCTTTTACAATATTACGATTCACGTTCATCCCTGCATATTTGGAAGCATCCTGGTTGAAACCAACAGCACGAAGTTCGTACCCTTGTTTTGTTTTCCACATAAATACATAGAAGAATACAGCAGCAGCCAAAGCAATGGCTGTTCCCCAGTGTACACGAGCATTACCCATCATTTCAGATAACCACATGATCGCAATCGATGCACTTGGTTGAATATCTTCAGAACGATTTTGCCCTTGTAACAACATAAAGTGATTAATCACAAAGTTGGCTAGATACAGACCGATCCAGTTCAACATGATACATGAGATAACTTCGTTTACTCCTCGAACCGCTTTGAGGAAACCAGCGATAGCCGCCCATAGCCCTCCGAAGATAGCTCCTGCGATAATCGCAAGCGGTGCATGAATATAAGCAGGAAGACCGTGTAATTGAACAGCAACCACTGTAGCAGCTGTCATTCCAATCAGAAACTGTCCTTCTCCGCCGATATTAAATAGCCCTGCGCGTGCTGCAAAAGCAAAAGCCATACCTGTCATAATCAAAGGCGTCATTTCACGAATAGCTTCACCAAAATCATACGGATCACCGTATACACGGGTCAGCAATGCAGAATAAGCATCAATCGGATTGTATCCACCAATCAACATTACAATCGCACCCAAAATGAGTCCCATAATAATCGCTACAATTGGTAATACAAACGAATCTTTGGTTATAGCTTTGAGAATATTATTCATGTGCTGCACCTCTCTTCGCGGTGCTTCCTGCCATCATCAAGCCTAATTCCTGATCATTGGTTTTCTCTGGTAGCACTTCGCCTACAATTTGTCCTTCATAAATAACAGCGATGCGATCAGATACATTAATAATTTCATCCAATTCAAAAGAGATCAATAATACAGCTTTACCTTGATCACGTTGTGCAATCAATTGTTGTTGAACAAATTCAATCGCACCTACGTCCAGACCACGAGTAGGCTGAGCAGCAATCATTAATGTAGGATTTTTATCAATTTCACGCGCAATAATAGCTTTCTGCTGATTACCACCGGATAGTGAACGCGCATGAGTAGCAATACTTGGTGTACGCACATCAAAGCGTTCAACTAAACGTGTAGCATGCTTATCAATCGCATCAAAGTTCAAAAATCCACCTTTGTTAAATGGAGGCTTATAGTACGTTTCCAGTACCATATTCTCACTTACAGAGAAATCGAGTACCAGACCATGTTTGTGACGATCTTCTGGAATATGAGATACGCCTGATTCTGTAATTTTACGAGGAGACATATTCGTAATGTCTTGACCTAATAATTTCACCGTACCACCATCCACATGTCTTAGACCAGTAAGTGCTTCAATCAGTTCACTTTGACCATTACCATCTACTCCAGCAATCCCTAGAATTTCTCCAGCTCTTACTTGTAGATTCAAGCCTTGTAATACCGCAGTACCTTCTTTGTTGTTAGAAACGATATTTGCCATTTCCAATACTACAGATCCAGGTTCAGCTGGCTTTTTGTCGACTTTGAACGTAACATTACGACCGACCATTTTCTCAGCTAATTCTTGTGGAGTCGTTTCTGACTTTTTGACAGTGTCGACTACTTTACCACGACGAATAATCGTTACATTGTCGGCAATTTGCATAATTTCTTTAAGCTTATGTGTAATCAGAATAATTGATTTGCCTTCAGCCACAAGACGCTTCATAATCTCCATTAATTCTGAAATTTCTTGAGGGGTCAAAACGGCTGTGGGTTCATCGAAAATCAAAATTTCTGCACCACGATATAATGTTTTCAGTATTTCTACCCGTTGCTGCATACCTACTGAAATATCATGGATTTTGGCATTTGGATTAACTTGTAGACCATATTGTTCGGAAAGCTGGCGAATCTCTTCGGTCGCTTTTTTATAATTGATTCGGGTTCCTTTTTTCGGTTCTGAACCCAGAATGATATTCTCAGTAACTGTAAATGGTTGAACGAGTTTGAAGTGCTGATGCACCATACCAATCCCGAGCTCAATCGCTCTGTTAGGACTGTCAATGATCACAGGTTCTCCATTAACTTCGATACTACCTTCTTCAGGCTGATATAAACCAAATACAACATTCATCAATGTTGATTTACCTGCACCATTTTCACCTAACAGAGCATGAATTTCTCCCTTGTGCAGCTTAAAACTAATAGAATCATTGGCAATAATACCAGGAAAGACTTTTGTTATTTGTTTCAACTCTACCACAGGGGTTGCTGCACCCATGAGATCACCCTTATAAGCGTATTGATTGGCATAGACGTATGATTAACAGTCTATTACCGAAAGCTAAAAACATCGTATTTTCCCAAACGACAATCAACATTATACTAAGCCATCCGGCTGTAAACGTGACAACAAGGCTAGTATCTGTTAACCAGCCTTGTTGTTTGTTATTTATTTAAGAACATTCCATCATGAAAAAGAAATTACTCGCTAGGAACAGTCAATTCGCCGCTAACAATTTTAGCTTTGTATTCATCAGCCAATTTGATTACATCAGCAGGAACGTTTTTGGAAGAAGTATCTGCTAAGCCTACGCCATCCTCTTTAAGTCCCAATACTTCTGTACCACCAGCAAATGTACCGTCTACGACTTCTTTAGATACTTTCTCTACAGCAACGTCTACACGTTTAACCATAGAAGTCAAAGTCACTTTATCACCGAATTCTAGTGATTGGTCTTTATCTACACCGATAACCCATGCTGTTTGACCAGAGTTAGAACGGGAAGCTGCTTCATTAAATACGCCTGTACCTGTACCACCAGCAGCATGGAAAATGATATCCGCGCCATCGTTGTACATTGTAGCTGCTGCTGCTTTACCTAGATCAGGCTTATCAAATGCACCTGTGTAGTTTACAAGCAATTCAGCATCAGGGTTTACTGCTTTAATACCTGCTTTAAAACCAACTTCGAATTTTTTGATCAATGGACTATCTACCCCACCGACAAATCCGATTTTGTTGGATTTTGTCATTTTACCTGCTACAACACCTACTAAGAAGGAACCTTCGTTTTCAGAGAATGTTACAGATTTAACGTTAGGAGCATCAACTACACTATCAATAATAGCTAATTTTGCATCTGGATTTTGTTTAGCTACAGTAGCAATACCATCTGCTAAGCTAAAACCAATTCCCCAAGTTAAGCTGTAATCGCCTTTTACAAATTGATTCAAGTTAGGAATATAATCCTGATCGGATTTACTTTGCAGATATTTCACTTCTGCTCCGCTTTCAGTTTTTACTTTTTCAAGAGCTTCCCAAGCAGATTGGTTAAATGATTTATCATTTACGCCACCTACGTCAGTTACCATACCAATTTTAACATCGCTTTTTGCTGCTCCGCCTGTAGCATCGCCACTCCCTGCGTTGTCAGTACTGTTGCTTTTGTTCCCACAAGCTGCTAGTACCAATGAAAATGCTAGCAACATAATGAGTGAAAGTTTGTACGCCTTCTTCATGAATCTTTTTCCCCCTTAGAAGTATAAGCTATGATCTGCTGCCTCTCTGTCTGGATACGAACATTTTTACCCTTATCGAGCTCAATATTCGTTATAGGTGCAGATTTAACAGTCGATGAACAAATTATACAATCAAGTGGTAAGAAAATCTACTATTTAAATTACTATTGGTTAATTAATTTACGATTTTATTTTCTGAAAGCGCTTTATTATGTAAAAATATACTATTTAATGTTAATCTCGTGTAACATTATCGTTCATAGTCTTTACACGTTTTACGTTTTAATGCGTTAAACTGTTATTTATGTGTTATGTTTTATTACTATGTATACTTTTAGAATAATTTGCGTATAAAAAGAGCCACCGGATCATCCGACGGCTCTTTATGCAACACAGAAGAATAAATCTTATGCGTTAATTTTTTCTTTAGCTACAGTAGCCAATGAGTTAAACGCGTTAACATCATTTACAGCCAATTCAGCTAACATTTTACGGTTAATATCAACACCAGCCAATTTAAGACCGTGCATCAATTTGTTGTAAGACAATCCGTTGATACGTGCTGCTGCGTTAATACGAACGATCCACAATCTGCGGAAGTTACGTTTTGTCTGACGACGGTCACGGTAAGCATACACCAAAGATTTGTTAACTTGCTCTTTTGCTGTTTTAAAAATACGGTGTTTGGAACCGAAGTAACCTTTTGCTAATTTAAGAATTTTCTTATGTCTGCGACGTGTGACGAATCCGCCCTTCACTCTTGCCATATCAGTAAACCTCCCAGTAAATTAAATTATTTAAGATTAGATAATTGTTGTTTCAAACGTTTTACATCGCCGCTAGACATCAACGGGTTTGTTCCCAAAACGCGTTTTTGACGTTTGGATTTGTGAGAAAGCAAGTGGTTTTTAAACGCTTTATAACGTTTGATTTTACCTGTTCCTGTAATTTTGAAGCGTCCTTTTAAACTACTATGAGTTTTCATTTTAGGCATTTTAATATCCCCCTTTTAATTTTTCGGCGCCAAGATCATGATCATGCTGCGGCCTTCTAATTTTGGTTGGCGCTCAACTGTGCAAAGTTCTTCAACTTCAACTTTTACACGATCCAATATTTTTTGACCAATACTTGCATGTGTAATTTCGCGACCGCGGAAGCGGACCGAGCATTTCACTTTGTCGCCATCTTTTAAGAATTTTACAACATTGCGGAGTTTAGTTTGATAATCATGCTCCTCAATGTTAGCACGGAACCATACTTCTTTAAGATCAACGATCTTTTGGTTTTTACGTGCTTCTTTTTCTTTCTTCTGTTGCTCATAACGGAATTTACCGTAGTCCATAATGCGACATACAGGTGGTTTCGCTTGTGGAGCTACATTTACAAGATCCATGTTCAAATCGATTGCCATCTGCAATGCTTCACGAGTAGGCGTAATTCCGATCTGTTCACCTTCAGCACCAACCAGGCGTACTTCTTTAACCCGGATTTCGTCATTGATCATATGTTCTTTACTAATAACTTTCCACCTCCATATTATGATCGTGCAACTATAATAAATATACAAATTAAAAAGGGATGCAGGTCTAGTCACCCGCATCCCTTGATCAGCTAATATCCATAACAAGAAAAATCTCGTCAATAAATCTCAGATCAATGAACCAGCCGACTATTATCGGGCAGGTGAGAAGCAAAGCTTCTACTTTATATATTCTCAATCACGTACTAAAATATTGTATCATATCCATTTGATATATACAACCCTTTTTATAAAATAAATTAAATGCCTATCAAACATATATTCAGACTCATCGTATTCATCACATTCTATTACATAAACCATCTATCTAATTATAGTAGAAATTATGTTATAGGCTATGTATAAACAAAAGACCGATATAACAACTTAGCTGTTATATCGGTCTTTTTTAATTTTAGCTATATTTCATTATATGGTTATTAACCTTGTTTGCTTTGTACTTCTTCCAAACGTACAACACGCGTATGTTGAGTGTGACTCCATTGCTTGTTGTTTTGTGTGAAGAAAGCATAAAACGTAATTGGCCACCAAGATAGACCGTAGATTGGGAATAACAACAAGTATAGATATACTTTCCAAGACTTCACTTTTTCTAATGCCATTGCAAGAATAAAAGTAACAACATTGGCACCAATTGCTGTAATAGCTACCCACATTGGCAAGTAGTTATAGATTGTAGCGATATGTGGTCCACCTAGAATAGCTGTATCAATCCACATTGCCGCAGTCATTAAGAATGTAACTAAAACAATATATACGTTGACACTATACAGTGCCAAGTCGAATTTGATAATACTCATTTCTTTTACACTTTTCCATAGTAGCGGGAAGAAATAACGACGAGCTACTGTAAAGTGACCTTGCATCCAACGCAAACGTTGACGAGAAGAAGCTTTGAATGTTAACGGCTTTTCATCAAATACTTTTGCATCATAACTAAAGCGTGGGTAAATTCCTTTTTCTGCACAACGCATTGTAAATTCTAAATCTTCTACAAGGCTTGTTGCGCCCCAGCCGATTTCTTTCAATAGTTCATTTTCAAAACACATTCCTGTACCACCAAGGAAGTTCGCCATATTCAAATTATGACGAGACAATTGCCATAGACGGTTGATGTACCAGTAAGATACGCCATAAGCAGCAGTGATCCAAGAATCTTCTGGATTCTTTGTATCAATATAACCTTGAATAACGCGTGCACCTTCACACATGTCGTTGTTCATTTCTGTCAAGAATCTGTGGTCTGCCAAGTTATCAGCATCAAACATAACGATACCATCATACTGACGAGGCATACTCCACAATTCTCTTAGCATCCACTCGATCGCGTATCCTTTACCGCGTTCTGCTGGATTAGTACGTACACAAGCATTCATTCCGTGACTACGTACGATATCTGCTGTACCATCTGTACAGTTATCACAGATAACAAACACATCATATAATTCAGCCGGATAATCCATATTTTTCAGATTTTCCATTAGTGCTCCAATAACGGTTTCCTCATTATGCGCTGCAACAAGTACCGCGAATGATTTCTGTGGAGCATGATCCGGTCTTTTTTTCCTTTTAACAATTCCAAATAGCGAGAATGAAAACTGATATACACCGATAACTGCCAGCATAACCTGGAGCACGATAAATATAGCATCAATAACGTTTCCCATAATAACTGTGAACCTCCTTAAATTTTAAAACCCCAATATAACAAATTCACTCTTTTTCTCTAGATCACTAATTTCAAGACGTCACATTTTAAATTTAATTTTTAGCATGAGTCGCTTTAAAACTTTTCACCCCAGATGATTATACTATGACGAACATTAAAGTTATGTTACAAAACGATTACAAGCGACATTAAGATTTTGCACATTTTTTGTGGATTTGTCAAAATTCTAAAAGAGGGTATACGGTTAAAAACCATGGAATTACGACCAGTTATATGCAATAAATGTTACAGAACAAGGTTTAACGCCATTTTATGCCTGTTTATGTTCTATTTGCTTATTTTTATTGCTAATGGTGTTTGATTTGTATGAGGATCAATAATGGAGCTATGGTGACTGTGAAGCTTGTGGTTGTATTTCTTTGAATTTTTAAACGTATTTAATTAAGTTGAACCATCTTATTGATAACGATTTACATATTGGTTGAACTCGATGTGAATGACTTTAGCCATTCTCGGGTAAGGGTAATAAGAAATACTTTTGGATTATTTTGCAAATCAGGTTTAAACTATTGGGTAACTTACAAAAGTTGTATCTATTTTAACACTCTGTTAACGTTATAAAGCTTGAAAAGCGTACTGAATAAAAATATGATGAATATAAGCCGAAAATTGGCAATTAATACGGGGGTCTCTCATGCGTCATTTTCTTATTCGCCTACAAACGATGGAGCAACACATTTTCAGATGGTTTAACTCAAGACTTCATAATAAGTTTTTAAATCTTTTCTTTTATTACTTAACGAATCTAGGCGGAGCGACATTCACCATTATAGCTACTCTGGCGGTATGGCAATTTGCACCCGCACCTTGGGGCCGCGCAGGACTTCAAGCTGCTGTAGCATTAGCCATTAGCCATGTCCCTGTAGCTATCGTCAAAAAGCTGTACCCACGTATTCGTCCTTATCTGGCTATCCCAGAAACGATTACGTTCCGCAATCCATTAACAGACCATTCGTTTCCATCAGGACATACGACAGCGATCTTTTCTGTTACTGTTCCATTTATGTTGACAGATCCACTCATGATTCTGTTGCTGTTGCCATTCGCACTGATTGTTGCTGTATCACGTATGTACTTGGGATTACATTATCCTTCAGATGTACTGGTGGGAGCTGCGATCGGAACATCGGTAGCGATGGGTACATTTGCATTATGGCCATAAAAAAGCTATTCTAGCAATATTACCGGATTGTTACAGTAGTGTTACAGAGAAGGCTTAATACTTATCCTTCCTCTACTCCATTTTATTAGAGAATACCTTGCAGAAAAGGTGAATTGGACGTGTCAAAATATAGAGTGCTGCTTTTGTCGGAAGGTTTTGGTTCGGGTCACACACAGGCTGCTTATGCATTAGCGAGTAGCTTACGCAAAATCTCGCCGAATATTCAGACTAAGGTACTGGAACTCGGTAGTTTCCTTAATCCTAAAGTGGCTCCATTGATCCTAACCGCATACAAAAAAACGGTCATCTCGCAACCAAGACTTGTGCGTATGATGTATCGTAGCCAATACAAAAAATCGATCAATCGGCTAGCTACGCTAGCTTTGCATCGTCTTTTCTATACACATACTCATAATGTTGTTCGGCAGTTAAAGCCAGATGTGATTGTATGTACGCATCCGATTCCTGGAGCAGTGATTTCACGGCTTAAACGTTTGGGACTGCGTACACCATTATGTATGGTCATTACAGATTACGATGCTCATGGAACATGGGTGAGTCCAGAAGTGAACCGTTATCTAGTCTCTACACCTGATGTACGTTCCAAATTAATACAGCGTGGTGTACCTATTCAGAAAATTGAAGTCTCTGGTATTCCTGTACACCCTAAGTTCTGGGAACATACAGGCAAAGTCGAATTTCAACAGAAGTTTGGACTCAAAAATATGCCGACTGTGTTAGTGATGAGCGGTGGTTGGGGATTGATGAGCGATGATGTGGTCAATGCGTATCTCACCAGCTTCAGTGATAAGATCCAATTTATTTTTTGTTTTGGTAACAATGATAAAGCGTATCGCAAAGCTGAGCAGAATGTGAACTTTAATCATCCTAATATTCATTTAATTCGATACACCAATGAAATTGATCAATTGATGGAAGTTTCGGATCTTCTTGTAACCAAACCGGGAGGAATGACATGTACAGAAGGATTAGCCAAAGCGATCCCGATGTTATTCTATAATCCTTTACCCGGACAAGAAGAAAAAAATTCTCAGTATTTCACGCAACAAGGTTGGGGAGAACCGATTACATCGATTGATGTAGTTACCGAATGGATGGAATTGTTGATCAATGATTATGATGCTGTGGTAGAACAACGTAAGCAAAATATAGCTCAGATTGATCGTTATAATCCAACGCAAAGTGCCCATAGTATTGCTGAAATGGTAGAAAAAAGTAAGGTCTTATCCTAAGTCGCTGGATAAGACCTTACTTTTTTTGTGGTACAAATCAATATTTATCTAAACGCATGGCTTGATATTCACGCAATACTTCTTCACCGATCAGTACTTCACAACGATGAATATTCATGCCTTTACCCATAAATTTAGCTTCGTATTCTGTCATCACATGCTCTTCATTGATCCCATCGCGATGAAGATTCAGACTCAAATTGGTCATTTGTAGACCATAATCTGCAAATGAATTCAAAGAGAACTCAAACAATGTTTCAGAATCGGTTTTGAAATGAATTTCACCACGAGCATTTAACAACTTACAATACATTTCCAAAAAGCGTGGATGTGTTAAGCGACGACGTCCGTGTTTCTTTTTCGGCCATGGATCACTAAAATTAAGATAGATTCGCTCGATCTCACCCGGTGCAAAAACCTCTTCAATCTTCTCAATATTCGCGCGGGCTAGCTGAATCGTTGTAGGTTCACCACGCTCTGCTTCTTCCCAAGCTATTCTTGTTTTTTCACTGGCACGGCGTACCAATTCATCGTACATATCAAATCCAATATAATTGACATTTGGATGCTTAACGCTCATCTGGCTAACAAATCTTCCTTTACCCATGCCAAATTCAACATGAATCGGTAGATCATTATCAAAACGTTCTTGCCATTTCCCTTTATATTGTTCAGGATTCAGCACGACTAAATCTTCCTGCTGCTCCAATCCTTCACGTATTCCTTTTCTACCTCGTAAACGCATGTCGTTCCTCCGATTTCAATGGTGTATATAGTTATCCTACTACTAAGGCATTATTGTGACGAAGAAATGAGAAAAAGTAAAGCATTTATCTGCATATCTATCTGTAAACAGGAAAAAAGGATCTCCCTTCTCTGCAAGCAGATTAGAAAATCCTTTTCTCTATATTTGGAATTGGGGTCCAACAAATTTAGCAATCATAGTCTACCATTTTTTGCTCAAAAATTAAATGATTTGTTGTAATAAACTATGAAAAAATAAAGCTTTTAAGTTGTTTCTAACAATGATTACCCCTTTTTTAGTCGAATGAAGCGAGCCTTACTTTTAAAACATTTATTTTGTGAATAATATTTGGAAGTTCGTCACCTGCCGCTATCTTTTAAATAAAAATGTTTGTTACAATATAACCTGAATTAGACGTATGATTCATACTTTAAATATCGTAATCAAGAACGATCGAAGGAGCTTCACTATGCTTACAACTCAAGCTACCTCCACTCCCTTATTATGGAGTGATAAAAGGTTCCATACGTGGAATACCGAAATGCGTGAACAATTTGGAAATAAAGTATTCAAAGTCACCTTAGATGCTGGATTTACCTGTCCCAATCGTGATGGATCAATCGCCAAAGGGGGTTGCACATTCTGTAGCGCTCGCGGTTCAGGAGATTTTGCAGGCAGTCGTCGTGATGATCTGGTCACTCAATTTAATCATATTCGTGATCGTCAGCATCAGAAATGGCCTCATGCTCAGTATATTGGTTATTTTCAGGCGTATACAAATACATATGCTCCTGTCGAACAATTACGTGAGTACTTTGAAATTATTTTGCAGCAACCCGGTGTGGTCGGATTATCAATAGCGACTCGTCCTGATTGTCTACCTGATGATGTAGTCGATTATTTGGCTGAATTGAATGAACGTACTTATCTATGGGTCGAAATGGGATTACAAACGATTCATGAGTCTACTTCAGAGCTAATCAATCGTGCTCATGATAGCCAATGTTATGAAGAAGCGGTCGCCAAGTTACGTGCTCGTGGTATTCGTGTCTGTGCTCATATTATATACGGACTGCCTCAAGAAACGCATGAGATGATGTTAGATACAGGTCGTGCTGTAGCCCAAATGGATGTACAAGGTATCAAAATTCACCTGCTCCATCTTATGCGCAAAACACCGATGGTTAAGCAGTATGAAGCGGGATTATTACGCTTTTTGGAAAAAGACGAATATATTAAGTTGATCGTAGATACCCTTGAAATTTTACCACCAGAGATGATCGTGCATCGTCTTACAGGAGACGCACCTCGTGATCTATTGATCGGTCCGATGTGGAGTTTGCGAAAATGGGAAGTGCTTAACGGGATTGATGATGAATTGAAGCAACGGGACACATGGCAAAGCAAATATTGGAGAGCACTTTGATATGGGATTTCTATCTGTTTTAAGTTATGCTCATAAATTAGTATTGGAAAGTCTGGATGCTCATTCAGGTTATGCGATTGATGCGACTGCTGGCACAGGTGTAGACACGCTGATGCTTGCTAAAGCCGCTGGAAGACGTGGACAGGTATTTAGCTTTGATATTCAACAAGATGCACTGGATCGTACACAGGAGCGTTTAGATAAGGAAGACCAAGCTAAGCTTGCTTCTGTGCAATTGATTCTGGATAGTCATGCTACAATGAGCCAGTATATTCCTGAAGCTCAGCATGGTAAGATTCAAGTGATCATGTTCAATCTTGGGTATCTGCCTACAGGAGATCCGAGTATTATTACTGAACCTGAGTCTACATTGACGGCTTTGGCTTCTGCTTTTGACTTATTAGCTATTCGGGGAATACTCACCATTGTTCTCTATCCCGGACATGCTGGCGGAGCAGAAGAAGCAAAGGCTGTGCAAGATTGGGCTTCTTCTCTGCCTGTCGCTGTAGCACAATCGATTATTTATCGACAATTGCAACGGCAAGATGCACCTTACCTGATTGCGATTGAGAAAAAAGGATCATCAACACCATGAATAAGTATCCACTGCTGTATTGGAAGTAACATTATATTGAAGGAGTGAGTATTGATGGCTGTACGCAAACTAGAGCATGTAGGTATTATGGTGAAATCGATCGAGGTGTCGATTGCTTTTTATGAAGATGTTATAGGTTTGAAACATCTCGAAAATGCTGGACATATCGATGAGCATATCAAACTCGCTTTTCTTGCTTTTCCAGATCAATCGCAAACCGAAATCGAATTGGTTGAAGGATACACAGGTGAGCTCGCTAATGAAGGCAAAGTACACCATGTGGCTTTTGCAGTAGATGATATTGAACAAGAATATGTACGAATTCAAGCCTTAAATTTGCAAGAATTAGATGCAGAGATTACCACTCTTCCTAATGGCAGTCGCTACTTTTTCTTTAGTGGTCCTGATGGAGAGCGTCTGGAATTTTTCCAATCGTCACGTTAAGATAGAAACAGACCGCTTGGAGACACAGACGGCATGGGATACATAGAACAGTTGTATACCTATTACACTTGGAGGAGAGATAATAATGACTAATCCATACCCGCTTCAATTTCAACCGGAATTTAAAGAACGTGTGTGGGGCGGACGTGCCCTTGAACAATTTGGCTGGGATATTCCTGAAGGCGTGATCGGTGAAGGCTGGATGATCGCAGATCACCCGAATGGTACCACTTCTGTTATCGGTGGCGAATTAGATGGTGTAAGCTTAACTGAACTTGGACAACGATTCGGACGCGATTGGTTCGGTACCAAAGGTGTATCTGAAGTCAACGGACGTTTTCCATTATTGATCAAACTATTGGATTGTAATGACGACCTTTCTGTTCAGGTTCATCCTACAGATGATTATGCAGGGCTTCCTAAAGGGGAACTCGGCAAAACAGAAATGTGGTATGTGCTTGCGGCGAAGCCTGGTGCTAAGATCATTTACGGTCTTAAAGAAGGCGTGACTCGTGAATCCTTAGCAGAAGCGATAGAAAATAATAAAATTACAGATACATTGCAAGAGGTTTCGGTAGAAGCAGGCGATACATTCTATATTCCTGCCGGTACTGTACATGCTTTGTGCGCAGGAGTACTGGTTGCTGAAATCCAACAAAATTCAGATACAACGTATCGTTTATACGATTATGATCGTCCTGGATTAGATGGTAAACCTCGTGAGCTCCATATTGAAGATTCACTCAATGTCATCGCTTATGAAGGCGCTGGCGCAACGACGATGAAAACAGATGGTCTTGCAGCTGGAGAATGGTTAGAACTCGCTGCTTCTCCTTACTTTATTGTTGAAAAAGGGGTCGTAGATGGTGCTTGGTCATTATCAACAACCGCAGAAAGTTTTACTATTCTAGTCATCGCTGATGGTGAAGGTTCGATTGCATGGGGCAATGAAAGTGTTCCTGTCAAAGGTGGACAATGTTTCTTATTACCTGCTAATCTAGGCGACTACACATTAGATGGTCATTGCACGGTTATTCGTTCTTATTTGCCTTAAAAAGACAGAACAGTTCTAGTTAGCTTTGATTCAATAATGGGAATAAATGGTTAACATTAGTTAGATTATAGGTTCCAAGTTAGACAACAATAGACCTGTACAGATCTACATCAATTATGTAGATTTGTACAGGTTATTTGCAAGGAGGAATACGATGCTAGAACGTACATTTAAAATGACCGATCCTGAAAATGTAGCTGTCCATGTATATGAATGGCTTCCAGAAGATGATCAGAATCATCGACCTTTACGCGGGATTGTTCAGATTACTCATGGCATGTCTGAAACTGCCAAACGGTACAAACGATTCGCAGAATCGCTAACCGAGCAAGGATTTATAGTCTATGCTCATGATCAACGTGGACATGGATTAACGGCTTCAGGGCCTGAATATTTAGGCGATCCAGGAGATAAC
The DNA here is from genome assembly GCF_028594455.2 of Paenibacillus sp. PK4536. NCBI lineage: Bacteria > Bacillati > Bacillota > Bacilli > Caryophanales > Paenibacillaceae > Paenibacillus > Paenibacillus sp. PK4536. Next base: position 2,646,746 of record NZ_CP126313.1, on the reverse strand, counting down.
GGATTTTATTGGATGACTCAGAATGTGATGCAATTATCTGAGTGGATTCGAGATCATCATCCGAATATGCCTCTTTTCATTATGGGACATAGTATGGGTTCTTTTATTATTCAAAAGGTGATGTATGAGCAACCTGATCTGTATGATGGATTTATGTTGTCCGGTACAAATGGAAAGCGTAATCTACTCCGTGTAGGTAAGCAGATTGCTCATCTTCAGCAACGACTGCGTGGACAAGTACATCGTAGTCTATTGTTAAATATCATTGTGTTTGCTTCATACAATAAAGGGCTCCCACGTCCACGTAAAACGTTTGATTGGTTATCACGTGATCCTGAAGAAGTATCTTTATTTATGAATGATCCACTTTGCGGAAAGTTACCTTCTGTTCGTTTTTATGTTCACTTTTTTGAATTGTTGTTAGAGATTCACCAACCCGATCATATGAAGCGTATTCCACCGAATAAGCCTGTGTATTTATTTAGCGGTGAACGTGATCCTGTCGGACAATATGGTAAAGGGGTCAAGCAGTTGTATCAACAATATCTTCAGTTGGGGTTAGAAGATGTGAAGCTCGATTTGTATCCAGACAGCCGACATGAGACGCTAAATGATACCAATCGTGATGAAGTGACTGCAAATGTGATTCATTGGCTAAACGCACACCTATCTACTCAATCCGTGACATCCAAATAAAGCCATCTCTCCTATGTAGGTAGAGACGGCTTTATTTTTTTCAAAATGATAAAGAATTACGATGAAACATTACGCGAAGTACGTAACAGATTCAGACCTAATAATATAAAAATACTACCTGTAATCTTGTTCATATATGTAGAGATACGACTGGATTGAAGACGCTTTGCCATTTTACTAGAAAACAGAACCAATAACATACACCATAGTATTCCGGTCGTGCTAAAAGTAAGTCCGAGCAGGATAAAAGGAACCGCTCCATACGTCTGTTCAGGGCTGACAAATTGAGGGATAAACGCTAAATAAAACAGCGCAACTTTGGGATTCAGTACATTGGTCATCATGCCTTGCAAATACACTTTACGATTGCTTTGTGACTCTACAGCTTGCATCGATGGGTTATCTTCGTGCCGAGCCATAATCGAACGAACACCCAACCAGATCAGATAGGCAGCCCCAATCCATTTAACAATATTAAAAGCAAGCGCAGATTGCATAAGAATAAGAGAGAGTCCAAGACCCGCAAGTAATGTATGTACTAATGAACCTGAGACAATACCATATACTGACATGATCCCTGCCTTTTTCCCTTGAAAAATACTACGACTTAAAATATAAATCGTATCACTGCCCGGTGTTATATTGAGCAAAATACTAGACAAAATAAAAATCCAATAATGTTCGATTCCCCACACGGTTCCTCACTCCTATCTTTTTTTATATTTGAAGATTATATCTGCTTTGAAGAGAAATGGGTATAGATAATATAAAAAAAATACAGACAACAGCATCTTAAAAGATACTTTTGTCTGTATGTGTAGAAATAAAGCCTACAACTATTTAATAAATTAGTGTATAGCGATACATGTATACCTCATTGACGATTTTCTAATTTTCGCGGATCAAGGCTAGTGTTGGTCGTCATCTCTACACCTTCATGTAGACCTGCATCAATCGACTGCCATGGCACAAGCTTGAAGTTTTGATTAAGCTTTTTGCCATTTTGCAAATTCTCATCATCTTGAGCAATAAATACACCATACGGATACTGGCTACCCATATTCGCACCTAATACATCAATACCATCGGTTTCTGTCGTGCCATCGATACCTTTGCCATCGTTAATCGTAAAGTTAGCGATGTATGAATTGTTATTCTGGCGATCATAGACAGCATACGTATTATTACCTTGACTTGAAGCCATCAAGTAACCTGTTCCATCTGCACCATAATAAAGGGTTAACCCTTCGATATCATCATGGAGACGACGACCATCTGCAACATCAACTGTGCCTAAAGCTTTGGTACCACCATCAGGCTCTGCACTGTATTTCCAGATCGCTGCATCTTCTTCAGCAATATATAATGTGCCATATTCATCATCAGCAACCATACCTTCTGATTGCGTATCCAGCTTGAATTGACGCACTAATGATCCTTTTACTTTGCCTTTACCATTATCCATTAATTCATATTGTTCGAATTCGCCTTCTTTACCCAAAACAAGCGCATAGTATTTGTTTGTTTTTACACTATGGTACAAGCTAAATCCGTATACTTCACCCATTTTGGATTTGATTGGTGTAGCAAGGATATTTTGAAGTGCGCCTGTTTGACCATTAAACGAAAAGATATCAATCGTATTGCTTGAACGATTGGTCGCACCAACAATATCCACTTTTTTACCGTTCAATGGAAAATCGTAACGAAGGTCGGTATTGTTCATTTTACCTGTAGGATAAGATTGTAACTCTTTGCCTTTCAGATCATAGACCAACATGCCTCCGCCTTTGTTCGTAGCAATAATCTTGCTGTTGGCTGCGTTGGATGGATCAAGCCAGATCGCTGGATCATCTGCTGCATCTTCACCTGATTCTACAGCAGCTGTCTCGCCTGTAGGCTGAACCGAAAATACAGGGATAGCATCAGCAGGATCATTGAATTTGGCATTTTCAGCAGTGATCATTGTCAGCAAGCTTTGTGGAATATAGGTAGCTCCCTGTTGTAAATGAGCAGCTTGTTCCAATACGCCACTTTTGCCAGCCAGTCGGTATTTCTTCTCACCCACTGTAATCGAACCTGTAATTCCATTTTTCAATTGGAAAAAGGCTGCTTTATCTTCTCCGTCCCAGTACATTTTGCCGCCTATAGCCTCGATCGATTGTCTAAGCGGAACGGATGAACCTTCTGCTGCATGTACCAGCGGACTCGCTACCGCTGCTGTAATACTGATTCCTGCCATCAATAAAGCCGTTTTACCTATGTTCTTCAACATTTCATCTGCTCCTTGTCGCGATTACGCTATGTATGGCGTGTCATACCCATCGATTTAAATATAGGCGATGATTGTTAGCGTGGAGTCTGTATTGTGTAAAGTTCAGGTAAAGCGCTAGAATAGTATTTATTTATCCAAATCAAGCTTTTTCTCATAGCATAAACTAATACCATCATCTTTATAATCCGCAAAGACAGGAATACGATAATAACCATTGCGTTCATAAAAAGCTGTCGCTTCAAATTGTTCTGCACCTGTCTCCAAGCGAATCCATTGACAACCCTGTTCAATCGCTCTCTGCTCTAATGCTTGTAGCATTTTACCAGCAATCCCTTGTCTACGATATGTAGAGTCGACGAAAAATCGTTTCAATTCTACACTGTCTGCATCCAACGAACGAATAGCACCACAACCTGCCGGTGTATCATCTACATAAGCAACCATAAAAGTCATTTTAAGGGTATCAGGATAATCCAGATCAATTGTATAAATATTTTCTTCATCATACCGCTGTAGTAGATCTTCATCTAATGCCTGAATTAATCTTCTCAAATGCTGATCAATAGGTAGAACTTGTTCTATACGAACCATAGATATAACACTCCTTCGATTATAGGGATTGAGAAGATTCTACGATTTCATAATGATGTACCGTCGGGAACGGATCATAGTAATGATGAAGTAATTGCTTCCACTCCTGATATTCTGCTGATCCGCGGAATCCTTCGGTATGATCGTCTAGTGTCTGCCAACGGACTAACAATATGTATTGATTGTCAACTTCAAGGCAACATTGTAACTCATGTGATATGTACCCTTTCATACCAGATATAATCTGAGAAGCTTGACGGAAACTTTGCTCAAAATCTTCGGTTTGACCTGCTTTTACTTGTAAAATAGCTACCTCTAATATCATCACATCACTCCTCCATATCTGTTCCTTATAGCACTATATAAATAATTGGGCACTACCCATAATGGGTTTGATTTAGTATAAAGGTGTTCGCTCTTTCATTCAACTGAACAATACAAAAAGTCTTGCTCCTACGATCAGGAACAAGACTTTAGATTTACCTACCCGTTAGTTACGACTATTCAGCTTAGATAACAAACGTAGAATTTCCATATACAACCAGATCAAGGTCACCATTAGACCAAAGGCTGCATACCATTCCATATACTTAGGTGCACCTGATTGAGCTTCAGTCTCAATGAAGTGAAAGTCTAGCAATAAGTTCAGTGCAGCAATCGCTACGATAAATAAGCTAATCCCGATGCCGATCCAACCGGTTTCATGAATAAACGGTACACTGATTCCAAAAAATCCTAAAATAATATCAATCAGATAAACAAGTGCAATTGAAGCCGTACAAATCACGATGCCAAGTGTAAATCCTGGTGTGACTTTGATAATACGTAGTGTATAGATCGCTAACATCAAGAATAATGTCCCTACCGTAATCAGAATCGCATTGATAACAATTCCCGGATAACTATAATCTGTCCACGCCGAGATTGCCCCTAACATTAATCCATTCAAAATCACATATAAAGGTGCTGTTACAAAGGCTGCTCTTTTGAAAAAAATAGTAATTAGCGAAGTCACCAGACTACCGATCAAACCTACGATCAGAAAACCAGTCACATCTTGTCCTTGATAATACAAATACCATGTGTACACTGCTGCAACCATTAGCAAAGCAAGAAGTACCATTGTTTTTCCAACAGTACCGCCAACCGTCATTGCTCCTGCTTTAAAATCACTTTCTTTAAAATCCGAAAATGCTTTTTCACTAAGTGCTGGATTGTTTAACGCCATACGATCATCTCTTTTCTGTCTAAAATATAAATAACCCCTCTACATCATCGTTCTACGGATGACTTGTTCATTATAGGTGGGAATGATTCATTTGGACAACCCCACCCATTTGGCACGTAACACAAATACTTCTTTGTTATTTTTGATCGTTTCAGCTAGATTGCTACTTGTCATAGTGTGTTGACCATCATTGTTGACACGCATAGAAAGATCAACCGTCGTATTGATCGGAATTGATCGCTGATCCAACAAGGTACTCGACATGGATGTAGAAGCATGTACTGGAAGATATGTATACTCTAAGCTGGTAGAATTTAATCCCACTTGAATCATAATCACAACCGTCTCATGGCGATTATCTTCTCTTTTAGAATAAGAGCTAATCGACATTTCTTTTTCTCCGTCTGGAATAGCAAAATTGTTATACAGCATTTGTTCTTTGAACTGTCCATTACGATAATGATCGATCCATGTTCGCACGGTACTTACTTTTTGCTGATTTATATTCACTTTCGCGATAACGATATTATCCCATGTCTGTGCTTGTAACTTTTGATATTCAGCATCGGTATTCGGTACAACATGTAATTGGATCATTTTCTGTTGTTTTTTCGCTTTTTTTGTAGCTTCTTTGGCTTCATACTGTTCGATCAGATCTGTGGTTAATCCTTTTTCTGAAGTGGGTGCCTCAGTAGTATTGGTTACAGGTCGATCAGGTGTTCGAATGACTTTAGCTGTTACCGGTTGTGTGGGAGTAGACTGATTTTCACATCCAACCAATACAATAAGCAACAATACGATAATGGTTTTTTTCAATCGTTTGGATTCCTTTCGGTGACAGCATCACGATCACTTCCTAGAAATGATTGCGTAAAAGATTGAATAATAGGACGATCAGGTGGATTGATCATCTGTGGTAATACAAAAAGGTCAAAAAATTGTAATTCTTGGACTTCAGAACATTGCGCTTGAAGTGAACCTGTATACTCTCTACATACGTAAGCTGCTACAACATTATAGACTTCATCCCCATGCGGATATTGATAATATAGATCAGGGCCGGAGAAGATATCCAGTAGCTGCAAATGCACAGCTACCAAACCTGTTTCTTCTTCTAGTTCTCGCTTAGCGACTTGTTCTAATGTCTCGCCAAGTTCCATACTTCCACCGGGTAATCCCCAGCAATGATTATCTACACGCTTTTGCAAAAGGATCTGTTGTTGATCATTTACTAATATAACAGTAGCACCAGCCATAATAAGAGGTCTGCTTCCTACAACTGCTCTTAGTTCAGTGATATAGCTCATCCACCTTTGCTCCTTATTGAACAGCTATAATTTGCTGTTTGGTCTGTCGTGCTATTTCTCTGCCTTCTTCATCTAGCGAAGCATCTAACATCGCAAACCATGTATCAATATCCATTTTATCTTTGCGAGCTGTCAAAATAATTTTGGCGGCTTCCATCGTATGAGGTAACATAGGCACTCCACGCATATATAAGAACGTGTCATCTGTAATATGAAGTTGCTTATGGATATCAACTAATTCATTTAATACTTTAAATGCACGATCATATTCCTTAGCATCTGCAAGTGCACGGCAAGCATAGTACATCATCTGCGGAATAGGTACACCTTCATCATTTTCAGCGTGTGCACGTAATTCTTTGGCTTGTGTATAAGCTTCCATGCCCTGATCGATTTTACCTGCCAGAATAGCCGAAGTCATTAAATTAAACCAATCATTGATATCTCCATACTCATTGCATAACCATTCAAATGTAGCTCGTGCTTGTTCATATTGCTCTAATCGAAAATAAGACAAAGCAGTCAAACCATACGCTTCTTTCACCACATACGTATCTAAAGAGGAACGATAAGGTTCAACTTCTTGCAAAACTTCACTAAATTTCTCTTGTTGAAACAATTCACGCAGCCGATCCATTTCTTGAAATTCAGGATTGGCTAGATTCACTTTCTGTGGTTCTGTAGCAGACTCTGTTGGAGAAGTGGAAGTCTTTGGTGTAGACTCTTCATGAGATTCAGTCGTGTCATCTGACTTTTTACCAAACAGTGAACGTAACTTTTTCATTGTCTATTCTCCTTTACTCTTGCTATTTTAAGACTGTTGCCAGTTGCTATCAATAAATTCGTCCCGACCGGATTGCTCACGATCTTCTTTATAATGTTTTGGATTCTTTTTGTGATAATCTTGATGATATTCTTCAGCTGGATAGAACACAGATGCAGGCAAAATTTCAGTGACAATCGGTTGTGTAAATCGACCACTTGCTGCCAGTTCTACTTTGGACTGAAGTGCTAATTCTTGCTGTTCTTCATTATGATAAAAAATAGCGGTACGATACTGTGTTCCACGATCTTGGAACTGTCCGCCATCATCGGTTGGATCGGTCTGTGGCCAGTACAATTCTAACAATTTCTCGTAAGCAAATAATGACGGATCAAATGTAATTTCAACGACTTCATAATGACCGGTATTGCCTGTTTTGACTTGTTCGTACGTTGGATTTTTGATATGTCCACCTGTATATCCAGATACGATTCCATGAATACCTGGTAATTCTTCGAATGGAGTAACCATGCACCAGAAACATCCTCCGGCAAATGTAGCTTTTTGTAATTCTGACATGTACATAATCCCCTTCTGTATATGAGTAGGTTAAATATATCTTCATTATACGTATGTTTAGAAAGCATTACAAAAGCCGCAACACTTAGATGATCACTCATCTATGCTTGCGGCTGATTTTCAAAAAAATCATATGGCTTATCGATCGATAAGACGATTATAGACTACCTGCTATTTCTGTTCAGGAATATAGACGACAAACCCGCTATCTTCACAAAACACATCACTGAATTGATATACCTGTTTGTTATCGACAAACAACCATTCCAGCACTCTACGGATGACTTGCAGCATGATAGTCCCCTCTCTTCATTTCAACTTCGCCTATGTGGCTTATCGTCATTTTAAGGGGGAGAACTATCGTTGTCAATCCAGATTTTTGTAAATAAAAATAGAAAATATCAACGCAGTGTAAACGCTCTAATATATACAGCTTTATGAGGAAGATATATCAAAGTAATGACCAAATATTCCTAACGATTTGATCGTCAAATTTCCTTTATTGGTCGAGTATTCATCTGTCGTTTTTTTATAAAGAAACAAATGACGTTCTGTTTTGTCTTTCCGTTCAATCGCTTGTCCATTAATACTACAATCTCTCGTTACTGTATCACTTGTACACTTTAGATTGTATTGAGTGGCTAACCATTGATTATAAGACTTTTCACTTGGGACAGTAGCCACCATACTCAAAATCAGTGCAAAAAAGATCAATATCAAAATCCATTTTTTTCTTTGTTTCGGCAAAACAGAATCAGCTCCTATACATGTGAGAACATTATAATACTTTGTAATGAGTACGATGTGGATCATAAGAATCCGGCTTAAATCCTAGCGCTAGATAGAACTGACTGGATTGCTCACTATCTGCACGCAGTACCAGTATATTATAGAACTTGTTTGCTTCAGAAGTCACTTTTTGCACCAATTGCGTACCAATTCCTAGATGACGATAGTCTGGATGAACATACAATCGGCGTACACGACCTGTAGATTGATCGGAAAAAGGATCTTGATTCAGTCCGATGACACCGACAATCTGCTCTTGTTCGTGGGCAATATATAGTACTTCGCCTTGACCTGAAAATGTATTTTCTCCTGACTGATATTCATTAACCAATCGACGGATATGTCTAAATCCTTCTTGTTCACTTTGGAGCACCAAAGGTTCAAGTTCCTCTACTTTCAATTCTTTAATCACAGAGATCATCGTATGTATAACCTACTTTCCTTATCAAATAAATGCAAATAGATCATATCCCTGTATGACAGTAGGAATATGATCTGTATGAATATACTATTTTATTTAACTATGTTCAACTTTGGACTTTTTACTTTGGTTAATCATCGTCTCAATACGTTCATTACCAAGAATCTGACGGAAATGATGAATCATATGTTCAATATAATCCGCAGCTAACCAGTCGAGTGTCGCACTTTCACCGGAAGGAAAAATACCTTCTTTGGTATAATCTTCTTCTGGAATCTGTGCCAGTACAGTAGCAATCTGAACATTACGATTGATCCAGAGCTGAATCACATCATATGGATCATAACTATTATGATAATCATTCAGTTCTACCCAGCGATCTTGATCATATCCTTCAAGTGGAATCGGATAATCCGACAGAGCTATTTTGACAAAGCGTATATAATTATTCGCAGCCGAATCACACAAGTGACCCACAATTTCTTTTTTAGACCATTTGGCAGGATGCGCTTTGGCGCTGAATTCGTCTTGAGGAATACGGTTCAATTCGGTCTGAAAATGCAACACCAGATTCTGAAGTCGTTGACTATAATTCATTGAAAATCCTCCTTTGACAAAATAAGATCCTTTTTGAGCTTAACGAATATGCACGCCAAAATAATACTGACTATGATTATCTTTGTTCCATGTAGCAGAAATCATATACTGTGCATAACCACGTTGTTCAGAAACTCGACATTTTCCATTAGTATCTATCTCTACTGGAAAATGTTCTCCATTTTTTACCATGTATACTTCTATTTTAGCAGGCTTAATAGGAAAGTCGACTTTTATTTGTGATTGAGGAGTTAGTGAAATCGCCTGGCTCTGGATCGCCTGATTTAATATCTCAGGTGCCTGTGGTATAGCACAAACATTTTCTACCGAATATGTCTGCTGATTCCAACTAGAAGAGCAATAAGCTCCCCAATAAACAGCCATTTCTTGTCCTTCTGATTGTACAGTAGGCTTGGGTAATCCTTCTGAAAAAGTAGCACTTTGAAGAATTCTATTTCTTAATTGATTCGTATCTGTATTGGACAGTCTATAACCTTGATGATCATTAGAACGATCAATGATTAATCCTTCAGTCCGTGCATTATGTTCAAATCCTAACGAAAGCGAATAATGATACACTGTCTCATCTGCATAAAGTAACTCTAAATCATACTCAGTAGCCGTATCAAGTATCCCTTCTACCGGTCGAGCATCTTGTATTGCTTTTATAATGGGTTGTAAATCATCTTTATTTGTAAAAGAAGCATCTATACATGCATCATTCTTCCATTGAACCTGACAGCTAAAGGTTGCTTTCTGGATAGTAGCCTGAGGGTCTTTTAACCCTAGATGAAAAACACCTTGATCTGCTTCATGATTATAGATCGCTAAAGAGACTACAATCACAACAAGTAATAAGATACGTGTATAGATTATTATCGACTCCTTTTTTACATAATATGTATAAATAATATCATTTTATACCCAAAACAAAAAGACACTCTATACGAGTGCCTCTGTGATCTAGTGCGTATTACTGGATATTGGCATATAAGCGAACATATTGTACCTGTTGCGATTGAGTATTATACGAAAAGACAAGAAAGTACTGAGCAAACTCTTTATTCGCAAGCTGATACGTAGCTTCAGCCGTATAAGCTACATCTTTAGACGTATCGTTCATTTCATCAGGCTTGCCTAATTCAGTAATAATACGGTTCATTTTTAACTTCTTATATTGCTCGGTGCTTGAAGTGAGTTCTACTATGTTGTCTTTTGCATCGAAAACCACATCTAATGTACCATAACTCAACATTGGAACATCCGTATCACCTAATTCTGGCTTCCCTTTTAATTGAAATAATGTCTCACGGCTTGATCCTAATACTAGACCTTTAGGCAAATCAGGCAATGTGCCTTCTTTAGCAGCTTTGAGAATTGTTGTTCCTGAAAAGGTATCCGTATCGTCTGTATCTTCACTTTGGGTTGACTGTTCGGGAATAGTTTCTTCTGACGATTGTGTCTCTGCTGTCGCCTGCGTAGACGCTGTGACGGACGGTTCTACAATATTATTGTCGGATGGAGTCGTGGATCCAGAAGTTGTAGGTGTTGCTTGTTGCTGAGAATTACCACACCCTGCTACGATCATCAAGCCTACGATCAATAGACTGATTTTCCATAGAGCTGATGATATCTGCAATCGACTCCATTGTTGGTTATCGTTATTTTTACGTATAGACCTATTCATTCTCTGTTCTCTCCTCTTTGTCAATGATTCGTTAGGTTTAGTATATAGAGAACATGTATCTGCAATACGAACGAATGTATCTAACTTGTAAATAACAGCCTGATTTATAACTGCTGAATCAAAGTCGTATAATAACGATTTCCATTGCGCTGATCTAATCGCCCTGCTGTTTCTAGTGCCATTTGTTCTAGACGACTCGCTATAGCTGGCAAATCATTAGCTTCTTCTGGATAGGGATAGCCAGCTGGTAATTTGACAGATTTTACATTGCCATCAGCAACCAGACGCTTGAACAGTACAGCTGCATACGCATTAAACATCATCTTATCACGCGGATTCTCATGATCCAAAGATAATCCAACCCATTGTTCAAATACTTCCAAAGCCTGCAAAAGATCGATATTTAACAGGTAATACATATGCTCACCCGAATGAAGTACAAAGTCACGATTGCCTTTGATCAGGCGATAGCCTTGTTTTTGATATTTCTCTGCTTCTTCTAATTTACCCAGACGATATAATGGCATTAACACTTTCGATAATGTCAGATGAGGAACTTCGCCACATGTCATTCGACCTCTCAAAATAGGTCGAGCTGTGCGAATAATCTGCTCGTCATTGCCTTTCATCACTTCAAACTCTACGAATTGATGTTGTTCACATGCTTCACAATCGCTCATCTCATCACGATCCATTGCTTTGGTCTTATCCAAAAATTGTTGAGCTTCTTCTACTTCACCATAATCTTTGAGTAGTGAAAAGCGATAGTAATAATAAGAACGCTCACTGTATCCGAATTGTTCGTAACGTCTACGCATATCAGCTAGCAATTCTTCAATTTGTGCCCGGTTAATTTCTGGAAACGAAGCAATCGAATCTAGAATCCATTTGTAAGACCATAATAATGTAAAATCATCGTATTCATCCGGTTGTTGATCAAATTGTCCAAGTAACCATGAAAATGCCACTAATGCTTTCATCGGATGACCGCTAAAAGTACATGTTTCTACTAATTCTTCACGTGCACTATAGCCCTGTTCAACATCACCAAGACTATCTGCAATCCGAATCGCTTCTTCTAATAAAGCAATCTTGGCTCGTCCATTTGGTAAACTATAAGCTTGATCCATAATATCTTCAAAATCTGGATTCATCTGTTCTGGTTGATGATTCATTCCGTATGTCCTCCTTGATCGTTATTCGCCGATAATCCCCAATCCAAAAAGCGAACAATTCCTTGATTTAATACTTGCATCTCTTGTCTGTTCATCGGGTAATGTCCCATCATTAATGCATTTACATATAACATCTCAATAGCCACAACGATCATACTTTCATTTTTGGCTTGGAAAATACGTTCTACAACCGAATTGTTAATATTCAGATACAGTGTCGAATAAGCAGATTCTTGTAGCGAAGAACTTAAGCTCTGCAAGACCGAAGTTAATGCTAGCGGACTGACTGATTTGGATGTTTCAATCGAGCGCAGATCAGAAGCTTCTTGCGACAAAGTAAATAATGCTGGCAAATCTTCCGGCTTGAACCGTTTAAGTTGAATCTGACAGCGGAATCGTTGCAAAGCCACATCCGCATAGCGAACAGCCTCATAATACTGCTTACGTTCATCTGCGGTAATATCGGTAAAAGCAAGCGAGACATCTTCTGGAATCAAGCGCTCTGTCTGCGCTTCTGCACAAACTTCAGGAAGTAAAGCAATCAGTTCGGCATCATACACATAACCACCATTGACCACTAACAATGATTGAGCAGAAGCCACATGTGTAATCTGACGATATTCATCCAGACTTGTCGTATAATACATCTTCTGTCCATCTGCCATTAATTCATGCACTTTACGGCGACCATATGTCGTCTCAAAAGGCAACCAGCGATAAATAATCTGGAAAAAGGATATATCTTCAACCGCCAGAGCTTTCATCGATAATGCATGTAATTGAATAATCCGTTGTAGTCGATCAGGATCGTATTCAGCCATCCGTAACAATTCAGCACGAATACTATCTCCTAACTCCTGACGTACTTGTTCCAGCTTCTCATTTTCATAAAAATGTTCACGAGATGCTGTCGGCTGTAACTCATCGGTCCAGATGATACTTTTCACAAAAAACGCCCAGTCTGGCAAAATGTTTTCTGCTTTTTCTGACACCAACATATATTTGAGATACACACGATTGGATTTTTTAACATTCAGATTGACCGAGTGTGGCAAAATAAACGCAATTCCACCTGTGCGTCCAGAAGCAGTCTTCAAAGGGATATAATCTTGAAATTTCTCTCCTAGTAAACGTTGTCCCAATTGCAATACTTCTTCACGATGACCACGTGCTCGCTCTGGATCATCTAACCATAACGGACGCTGATCGTTCACAATACGCTGAGTCTGTTCATCACGGAATGTAATCGGGTATGGCAATAGCGCACCATAATCATAGATCCATTGTTGTAACAACTCCGATTCATAATACATTTCACAATCAGGCTTACAACGTAAATATACTTTGGTTCCTGGAGATAACTCTGTCTCTAACTCACGAATATGATATGTACCATCTGGATTACCACGCCATTCTAGCGCTTTGCCACCTTTGGCAGATTGAGTCACCATCACAATCTCATCACTGACCATAAAACAAGATAATAATCCAATCCCGAATCGTCCGATAAATGAGGTTTCTTGCGTAAACGCATCTGCTCCACCACGCTTAGACGATTGACCGATCATTGCCAAAAACTCATGCACATCTTCTCTAGTTAAGCCAATTCCATCGTCTTCGATCATCAATGTCGACCCAGCACCTGAACCGGTTAATTCAAGATGGATACTTCCTTGATACGTAGGATCTTGCTGAGAACGAGCGGTTACAGCATCAACTGCATTCTGCAATACTTCACGTAAAAACACTTTAGGATTACTATACAAATGATTGGATAAAATATTGATCATTCCACTAAGATTTACTTGAAACCGATATGTATCTGACTCACTCATACCATACAACTCCTTCAATAATATTAATGATTATCTATTCTAGCGACCACGTCATCATATTCTAGAAAAGCATCGTATTCATAATAATAATTAATCGCAATCACCATCATTTCAGGTGTTGGTGTCTGCCCGGTATTGCTCAAAATATCAATAATATCTTCAAACGTCGCTAATTCTAACCATGTCTGTATCGCATGATCATCCACCCAATCCGGAAAAATATCCTCACGAGCATTCGTAATGGTTCCGCCTTGATACTCCAATTCATTGAGCCAATCTTCATTAAAATAATAAATAGGTGTAGCCAGCGGATTCTGTTCCCATTTCTTCACATTGAGATATAACCATTGATTTTCAATCTTATTCATCACAGGCAACAGCTCTACAAAATGATCAAACTGAGCATGCTGTAATTCTCCTTTTTCATGCAAATCAACGATGTGCTGTTGATGTGGATTCATAGAATATTCCTCCTCTTTGGGCAAATAGCATCACACCATACTATAGGTATGTTCGTACTTATGCTGTAACTTGTGTAACGCTTTGACGATTCCATCTCTATTTTTAGCGTCTTTCATATACTTGGGTAATCGATATGATGCATGACGCTTAATATACAGAGAAGGCTTGACCCGTAGATCAGCCGAAATATAATCAATCAGATAATTTAAATGTTCATGATTGAGTGCCCATATTAATTTGCCCCGATAATGGGTCAGCAAATATAGGTTCAGTTGAAACAATGGATCTTTCCCATCTCTAATCTCAAATCCTAAAGAATATCGGTTGGATGTTTTCTTGTTGAGAGGTACTTGATTAGTGGTCTGGCAATACGGACAGCGAATATGTACATTTTTATGATGATGCTGTCCTTTATCTGTGACTGACTCATTAAACCAGCGCTCACAAAAGGTACATACACCGCTTGCTGTATAATCATAGTCTATTTGATACGTTTGACTATAAAAACAATGAGAACATTGCATTTCGATTGATTCATTATCGGTGATAGAAGCAGGGCCTGCACATTTGGGGCACTCTACCAGTACAGGTTTGCCATGATGTAATGAATACCAGAAACTATATGGTTCTCCTAATTCATCAAAAAAACGTTTCATGTTGTATCGCTCCTTGATGTAGTATTTCTTGTAGATTGATCTCTTTAACTATCCATCTCCCAAGAATAATATCAGCTAGAAGTAGGTATTGTAACAAAGTAGTACTTCAGTAAATACAATAGAATTTAGTATCAATTTTCGGTAAGATCTTACTTTCCAGTATACCGTTTCATAAAGAACAGAACAACCGAGCGACCTCAGTAGTGTACATAATCTTTTGCCTATATCGTTGTATATACAAAAAGACCTGTGAAAGATTATTCTCTTTGCACAAGTCTTTGTATAGGATGTCTACATTTAGATTTCGCCATTCCATTCTTTATAAAAACGATCTACATACTCTTGCATATAGCGGTGACGCTCTTCGGCTATAATACGGGCAGCAGGCGTATTGATCTTATCTTTTAATTTGAGTAATTTTTCATGAAAATGATTGATCGCTGTACTCTTCTCATTGCGATATTGTTCAGGTGTCATGGATGTGCGTACCGGAATAGCTGGATCATGAATCGGACGACCCGTATGCCCTGAATACACAAAGACACGCGCAATAGAGATCGCTCCAATCGCATCCAAGCGATCCGCATCTTGTACAATCTGTCCTTCCAGTGTACGCACAGGAGGATTATTTCCACCGTTGTAAGACATCGTAGCAATAATATCCACAATATGTTCTATATCTTGTTCATTGATTGGTTGAGTCTCTAACCAGTCGGTCACTTTACGCATACCTGCTTCTTTGGAATCATTTAACTTCTCATCAGCTACATCATGAAGTAAAGCCGCCATTACTGTAATGAATCGGTTAGCTCCTTCAGCCGCTGTAATCCGTTCTGTCATTTGTACCACCCTATGAATATGCCACCAATCATGACCACTGGTATCTTCACCAAGAACAGATTGCACAAATTGTGCTGTGTCCTGAATAATTTGCTCTTGTGCTTGTTGATTCTGATCTGCTGTTGTCATTATATATGTACCGTCCTTTCGCTATCTAGATAATAAAGATGACTTGACCGAGAATGAAGTATACATGACTTTATATAAACTGTATATCACTACACTATTTTATCTTGTTCCAATAATTCCTCCAAATCAAACGATATGTCATTCTTTTAATGAAATATATGATTTAAATGCTCATTAAACATTTAGAAACGGTCGATATTATAATAAATATAAATTTTTTACCTCTATCCAAAAATAATACCTACTTATAATCGTATCTACTTTTAAAAAAAAGAATAGCTGAATTGGATGATTTTATTTGTGAGAGGGAGTTACTTGTGCAAAATTACAATCAAGAAACAATGGATACTTTAGTCGTCAAAGCTTTGGAAAATAACCTTGCTATTATTCGGTTTGATGTTCATCGACGTGTAGCTTATGTAAACGATATTTTTGCGCGGACAATGGGATATACACGCGAAGAGATGCAAGGTATGGAGCATCAAAGGTTTTGTTTTCCTGCATTTGTAAATAGTCCTCAATACGAATTATTTTGGAAAAGCCTGTTGTCTGGAGAAAGTTTTCAAAATAAAATCGAGCGTATGGATGCTCAAGGTCAGCCGATCTGGCTAGAAGCTACGTATATGCCTATTTTTGAAGATAGTACCCGGAAAGTGATCGGGGTCTCCAAGATTGCTACTAATATCACTCAAAGACAAAATCATATGACTCATGTAGTGACTGAACTGCAACATATGGCGGATAGTATGAGCGAACGTGCGAATAAAGGGATTCAACGTAGTCAAGAACTGCTACAAAGTATCAACAAAATTGCAGATGTCTCTGCTGAAAATAAATATACACTCGTTAATCTTCAACAACAAGCACAATCGATTCAAGGAGTCGTACAGACGATTCGTGAGATTTCTTCTCAGACTCATTTACTTGCGCTCAATGCAGCAATTGAAGCGGCTCATGCTGGTGAATTTGGACGTGGATTCGATGTCGTTGCCAAAGAAGTTCGTAAGTTATCAACCATGGTTGAAAAATCAATTATTGAAGTACGTGATAGTGTAGATTCAATTACTCAAGAGATTGAGAAAATCGCTAAAGGCACAAATGAAGCACAATCGACTGTAGAACAAAGCCAACAACAGATTCAAGTAGCGATGAGTGACTTCACTAAAATTTCGTCAGCTGCGCAAGAATTAGATATTCAAGCACGCGAAGTGTCTGTCATCATTTAATAAGAAGAGTACAAGCACTTAACAGTGTAAGGACGACTTTTTCTAGTCTAATTCAAAATTATTCTGTGCAAAATAACATAGCTCACGTTAAAAAGACCGTTCAGTCATAGCAACGGTCTTTCATTTTATAACCAAACAGCAAGTACTCCATCTCACTCTAAGATTCAAACTATACTTAATTCGGATTTTGCTGTGGTTCTTCTTCGATTTCCTGCTGTTTCTTAATAGTCATTAGCTGACGTTTACGCTCATTGTCTTCTACTTCTGCTTGATATAGATACACAATTCCCGCCGCTAAAGCTATCCAACTGAAATACAAAGGGGCTTGACCTACACTATTCGAAAAAGTATTAAATAAATCGCTGTTCCATGTATTTGTTCCTGATCCCCATATCACAGCACTCATGTATTTCACACCATACAAAAATGCGGCTATGGCAATCAGGCTGATGCCTGCTGCTCGTTTGTTCATCACAATCTCCATTCTTGCTCGCTAGTATAGTTGAGAATGTAGTAATCGCTGAATCTTATCTTCATTCAGGGCATATCTGATGGCATCTGTGGAGCTTGAGAATTGCTGTACTCCCAGCTTATGATGGTGGCGCTATCTTTTCCACGTTGGGTATGAATATGGTCTAAGATCGACTGTATATTCGGCTTGAGCTTATCATCATTGACCAATGCTTGATACAGATGTTCAGGACGTTGAAAATACTGATCAGGCGTATCGATTACACCGTCAGTCATTAAGACGATGATATTATGCCCTGCTCGCAGTTGCCTTTTGCCAATCGTGTAACAAGGGACTTCCAGATCGAACGTATTCACCTGTCCGATCCATTCGTAGAATTGACGTTGATTAAGACCATACTGTCCCCAGTGAGCTAGATTGGGATGAAGCAAATATGCCATACAATCTCCTACCGAGAACCACCATAGATACGATTCTTTTTGCAAAACAATTAGACAAGACGTTTCTCCGGTGACCTGCTGACAAGCTTGGCGAAATGCAACACTTGAGAACAAGTCCACAGTATACTTTTCAAATACGTCGAATACATCAGGATGCTCTAATATCGCTTGAAGTTTAGCTTCATCCTGTTGCAATGTCTGTACAATCAATGCTGCACTGGTTGCTGTCTGATGAGCATCCAGAAGAACAGCTAATTTGACAGAACCATCTTCACTTTGCATGATGAATAAACCATCTTCATTTTTATTCGCCCCTGCTTCTGTATGGCCACCGTACCATCCTATATGTATCCCTTGTTGCTCTGTGATCATTGGCGTATCTAAAAAAGGTCGCTCACTTCCGATCCATGTATAGCTCATAAATACCTCCTTTGTTTATATACCAAAAACCTGATTCATCTTTTCCAAATCATAAGGTAAAAGCCAATCATAATATTGGTGATACAAGCGCTGTAATGACTCTTGTTGCATACCTACAATATCCAATCCACGATCATCGTACATATGGAAAATGATTTGTTGCTTGGGTTCTATAAAAAATACTCTTTCTACTAAAGAAGCTTCTCGCTCTGGAAAATCAGTATAACCAATTGCTTTCAAAATACCTGCATAATCAAGATCACCAATCGTACACCATACATATTTACTTTGAATATATCCCATTAATTCTGCTGTATCTTCATCATAATCAGGTTGTTCAGAGTGAATACTAACCTGTGAAACACATTCTGGTTGTAGATAATTTTCTAACACCTGAACTTCATTGCGCTCAATATGCTCAATATCCGATAATGCAGTCTGATAGGTAAAAGTCATTACACATACTTGTTCACTTTCAGCAAATACAGCTTCAAATAAAGAGATAGCACGCTGCTCAAGTTGTTCAAAATAAGTCGGATCATCAATCCCCCGATAAGGTACTCCTAATTCAAACCGTAATCCTAAAGGAAAGTTATAAAACAAAGGCACTTCTAACTTCATTTGCGGAAAAGTCTGCTCTAACCATTGATTAAAATCATGATTCATAAATGTGCTCACTCTTTACCTCGCTTGGACTGTAATTCTTCCCATTCATACAAATACATCATCTGTTCTTGATCCGATGTGTCTAATTCGATAGGACAGATAAATTCTAATAAGTTGCCATCAGGATCATCGAAATAAATAGCGGTATGCGCTTGAGGTCTATTCGGTAATACGATCGGCGCAATCGGTTGAAAACCAAACACTTCACGTACAGCGATTCCTTTGGCTTCTAACCATTCTTTGGCTTGCTTGATATCTTCATAATCGACGCGAAATGCAATATGACGCAAAGAAGGATGATATGGAGTATTGACCTGTTCACCTTCCCATAAGCCTAACCAACTGACCCCTTTTTCGATCCATACAAAACTCAAACTTTCGCCATGATGAGCGATTTCTAGCCCTAACTTTTCATAAAAAGCGAGCGATCTATTCATATCTTTGACAGGTAACAAGGCTTCGTATAATCCTTTAATCATGATAATCCTCCATTCATATAGGTGATATTCAACTTCTATCTACCATTCTACCTCAATATTAAAACTTGTCTAATTTCACAAAATAGGGTTATATACACATATATCCGTTTACGATGAGGGGGCATTTTGATGAAATCCAATTCATATACCACTGTACCTTATGGACAAGAACCTGTGATTGAAAAAAGCAAAGGCACGCTAATCTACTACGATTCGTTTGAACATACAACAGATGACGATCTCAATCTGGCACTACGCACGATGGATCATATGCAGTTCACACGCTTGGTGCTCTATCCACTGCATGAACTGACGGTTAAACGCATGTCCAAAGAACCGGTATCCGCTTATTACAAACGGGAAGATCGGCTTCATGCCTGGAAAAGAGAAACTGGTCGCAAAAGCATTACGGTTGAAAATTGGGACGGCAAGCGTAAAAAGTACACCCCGATCGAAGCGGCATTACGTACATTAGTCGATCACTATCAATCGCCTTATTTTCTACTGATGACTCCTGAGATGGCGAACTTATTTGCATCGTTTTCTTCATTTGAAGAATGGATTAGCAAGCTCAAAATCGTTTTGACGGAAGAACCCAAAACACTACATCCACGGATGGAAAAGTATAGTAAGCGTTGGGTAGTGGCAGGAGTGGAACCGGAGTAATCGCTTTCAATACATCTATGGCTAAACCATCCTTACGGGTGGTTTTTTATTATTGATAACGATATGTACGATCAAAAATAATAAAAAGATGCTACGTGTCATTGATACACGAGCATCCTTTTATTATCTTATTAAGATGAATATTGGACTACTATATCTTACATTGCTGCCCCTTTAGGCGATAAAGCAGTGGTGAAGAATATTGGTTTTTGCTGTTCATTCTGTTGATACGCTACCAGTAACAGACTGCGTCCTTCACTAGCTGATAACGGTTCGCCAGCCAGAATTTTATCCAGACGGAATGGTAATTCTTCCATGACTGTATGCTTGTGAAGTTCTTTGTCATTCAATTTCAATTCGACAAACTCGGTTGAAAAGTCTTCCGGTTGTTGAATCGCATGTCTGATATGGCTAGACATCTGGTCTTTGTTCATCGTGAAGTCCCACCAGATTTTGCGTGGTTTGTATTTGTGATTAAGGAAGTAGTCTAACTTCATCAGTCCCAGTACAACATCCATCCGCGGGGTCTGACGATCCATTAAGAATGCTTGTAAATGGGTAAATAAATCTTCCAGCTGATGACCGATCTTTTGCCAGCCTTGCGCTTCCCAGTAATTCCCGAACTCT
This sequence comes from Paenibacillus sp. PK4536, assembly GCF_028594455.2. NCBI lineage: Bacteria > Bacillati > Bacillota > Bacilli > Caryophanales > Paenibacillaceae > Paenibacillus > Paenibacillus sp. PK4536. The sequence goes on along the minus strand of NZ_CP126313.1, from coordinate 2,625,720 downwards.
TGGAAAAAGTCGAATGGCGACTGGAATTCGTTATACAGCAGATAGTTCAGCGTATAATCCATCCGATGCGCATTCCAATACTTCTCTAACACATCTTCCAGACGCTTCAAGCGCACGATATCGTCAAAGGTCAGCTTATCGCTACTCAAAATCTCATACGGTGCATGATCCATGTACGTGTACTGATATTTCTCGGCATCGATCCGAAGCCCTGTTCCCCGTAACATTTTGAGGAATCCTAATTGCAATTCTTCCGGCCCTAATGCAAACACATCGTTAAATGTTTTGCGGAATGTATCGTAATCTTCGAGTGGCAATCCTGCGATTAAATCCAGATGCTGATCGATATTCCCAGACTCTTTGATCTTCGTTACGGTACGACTTAGCTTGGTAAAGTTCTGACGACGCTTCACCAATTCGTTGGTTGGATCATTGGTCGATTGCACACCAATCTCAAAGCGGAATACACCTGGAGGTGCATGTTCTGCCAGATAATCCAATACTTCTGGACGCATAATATCTGCGGTAATTTCGAATTGGAAGGTACATCCATTATGATTAGCAATTAAGAACTCAAACATTTCCATCGCATAGTCACGCTTAATATTAAATGTACGATCGACGAACTTGATTAATTTGGCTCCTTGTTCGATCAAGTACAGAATATCGCTTTTGGTACGTTCGATATCAAAGTACCGCACACCTACCTCAATACTGGATAAACAAAATTGACAGCTAAATGGACACCCACGACTCGTTTCAAAATATACCACTCGCTTCGCCAGTTCAGGCACATCTTCGACAAAACGGTACGGTGAAGGCAATTCATTCAGATCAAGCTTCGGACGACCGGGCATCATAATCAGTTCTTCACCTTTACGATAAGCAACCCCGTAGACAAAATGATATTTGCCTGCGCCTTCGATCTCTTGCAGTAAATGGTGGAACGTTTCTTCGCCTTCTCCAATTACGATAAAGTCGATATTGTTTACACGTTTCATCCAGTATTCGGTATCGTAAGATACTTCTGGCCCACCGAGCACAATCTTCACTTCGGGCATTACTTTTTTGAGAATATCGATCACTTTAATCGTTTCTTCAATATTCCAGATGTAACAAGAGAATCCGATTACATCAGGCTTACGTTGAAATAAATCAGATACAATATTCATCACTGGATCTTTGATTGTAAATTCAGCAAGTTCAATATCAAAGTCCTTCTCACTAAAGGCTTTGAGACAACGAATCGCCAGTGATGTATGGATATACTTGGCGTTCAATGTGGATAATACGACTTTCATAGCGATAAGCTCCTCTCATGCTCTAACAAAATCATTCGGATATCGGCAAGCACCTGTTCTGCGCAAGTATTAATAAAGAAATGTCCACCATCATAAGATTTAAATGTCGCATTAAGCGATGAATACTCACTCCATGCTTCGATATCTATCGTTGTCATTTGATCCTGTTTCCCGGTCAACACTGTGATCGGAAATGGAAATACTTTATACTGCCTGTCATAGCGATATTGCTCTACAAGGCTAAAATCTGCACGCAATACAGGAATAATCATCTCCAATAATTCCTTATGTTCCAGTATAACATCCGGTATTCCGCCGAGGGTAATGACTTTTTCAATAAACGCTTGATCGGGTAGCTTACTCCATTGTTTTTCACTACGGATATGGGGAGCAACTCTGCCTGAAAATAGACTTGTTACCGGATAACGTCCTGTTTCGGTATACACTTTATGTATCATTTCAAAAGCAAGAATACTGCCCATACTATGCCCGAAAAAAGCAAATGGACGATGGTCTTGAAAATAAGGTTGTATATGTTGCCAGACATCATTCACGATACTCTGTGTATCGCTAACTAAAGGCTCAGATATCCGTGCTCCATGACCGGGAAGTTCTATCGGGATCAATTCAATCTGCGGTTGCAATGATTTTTTCCATGAATTATAAATATAGGCGTTGCCACCTGCATAAGCTAACGTAAATAAACGAATTGCATTATTCATGTGTATACCTCCATAAGGTTGTTTGGATATCGCGATGCAGTGAGTTGGCATACTGATGTTGAATGTAGATCACGTCTGCTACAAGCAGCCCAGTACCCATCCTTCTAATAGACTCAGTTGATCTTCTGCTGGGCTTAATGTAGGCAATGCAAGATAAGGTGCTAACGTATCTTCTTGGTCACGTTCACGCATCCACTCTGCAATATAATAAGCATCCCGTTCATGTTCACTGTAAGTCGAAACATTGAATAGATGAGGTTCTGTTATCATTCTTCTTTTATATAACGATGGATAAGCTTCGACGATCACATGATGGTGTTCCGGTATTATTTTACCATCAAATGGCCAGAAGTGGATGTTCATTCCATGTCTTTTTTGCCAGTATCGTAGCCGATAGATCCACGGTAATCCGGTATGGGTAGAATAAGAGACTGCACCTTGCATCCCTGAGACTCGATCCAGATCGACTACACTTTTGGTAGAAGGTACAAATTCGCGTTCAACTAATCGCTTAGCAGTTGAATTGGTGTAATGAGCTTGATCTTTACTTTGCTTCATTGTAAGTCTGGTCGTCTGCCATGTCTGATTACTCCATTTGAGAAAATCATCCCACTGATCCAATTCTAGTTGTTGCAACACAGATAAAGGATAGGACAGCCCATGATCGATTCCGATAATCATTCGTTCTTGGCTAGAGAGTAGCTGATTCCGTAGCCAGAAATAGACTTCTTCTCTCGACCATAAATGTTCTTTGTCTGAAGCTGAATACTGAGCAGTAGATGGATAGACTAAAGACGCAGGTGATCCTTGACTGGATTGCACTACCGCTAATCCTTTAATTTTGGATCTGGGCTTATCTGCACCGGAGTAATCTATTCCGATATATTTGTCAAATAAAGGCATGTCTATTCCTCCGAATCATTGATTCTATAATGTATTTTGATCTATATCGTTTTAGTACATATATGTAGCAAAAAAACCGATACTTGTTACGATTAAGCTCTTTTCAATATACGTTGTGAAAAGAAACTGAACCAGACAAAGTATCGGTTGTTGGATGTTTAATTTAGAATTCTTCCATATCGTAACGCCCTTGATCCAGTTCCAAACTTTCCTTCTGGAAAAAAGCAAGGAATGGTTCACCATACTTACGGAATTTCACTTCACCGACACCTTTAATCTCCAGCATTTCGCCTTCGCTTTGTGGTTCGACGACACTCATTTCACGTAAAGTAGCATCATTGAAAATGATATAAGACGGTACACCTTCACGTGATGCCAGTTCACGGCGAATCAGGCGCAATTGCTCGAAGATCGTCTCATTCACTGCTGAAGCATCATTATTACGGCTTGTTGTACGGCTACGGCTAGAACTTGAACTGCTAGAAGCAGAAGCCGCCATTGGACGTGGCGCACGTTGCATCACTTTACGCTGTCCTTTAAGAACTTCGGCTGCGATCGGTTGTAATTTCACCACTGGATATTGTCCTTCTGTTAGGAGTAGATACCCTTCTGCCGCCAGTACATTGATACGTTCTGAGATTTCTTTTTCCGACAAATGGGACATTAATCCATGGGTGGGTAATTGATCGAACTGGTATTGCAGTACTTTTTTATTGCGTGAACCTTTAAGGACTTGCGCAACCACAGATACACCGAATCGCTCACGTAAACGATGGATACACGAGAATATTTTCTGCGCATCTATCGTCATATCGACTAACTCGCGCGCATCACGGCAAGAACTACATTGTCCGCAAGGTTCACCGGAATGTTCTTCATGAAAGTAATCAAGCATCGCATTACGCAGACATTTGGTCGTATAGCAGTAATCCACCATCTGTTGCATTTTGCGATAATCGTTATGCTTGCGATCTCCTTCATGCATATTTTGTTCGAGTAGAAATTTCTGTGTCATGATATCTTGCGGACTAAATAGCAAAATACATTCACTAGGATCGCCATCACGACCGGCACGACCGGCTTCTTGAATATAAGCTTCCATATTTTTGGGCATATTATAATGAATAACATACCGAACGTTAGACTTATCAATACCCATCCCGAATGCATTCGTAGCTACGATCACACGAATATCATCATAAATAAAAGCTTCCTGACTCTGATCTCGTTCATCATCGCTCATTCCTGCATGATAACGTCCAGCTGCTACACCACTACTAAGCAGACGACTGTACAGATCATCTACATCTTTACGAGTAGCTGCATAAATAATACCGGATTCATTATCATGAGACTTGGCATAATCAATGACAAAATCACGACGCTGTGTACCACGCATAACCGCCATTGCTAGATTATCTCGACCCAGCCCTGTGATAAAAACTTGCGGATCATCTAATCTCAATAAACGCAAAATATCGTCACGCACTTCCGGTGTAGCTGTTGCTGTAAAAGCAGCAACGATGGGACGCTGTGGCAATTGATTCACAAACGGTGAAATTTCAAGATAACTGGTACGAAAATCATGACCCCACTGAGATACACAGTGTGCTTCATCAACAGCGATACATGTAATATTCACACCGTTCATTTCTTCACGGAACCAATCCAGTTCTAATCGCTCAGGTGCTACATATAGTAACTTCAGGTCTCCACGACGTGAAGCACGAATCCGTTCATTCACTTCTTTACCTGTTAACGTACTATTAATATAAGCCGCAGGAATACCTGCTGCTGTCAGCGCATCGACCTGATCTTTCATTAATGAGATCAGCGGTGAGATCACTAGTGTTACTCCATCATTGACCATCGCTGGAATCTGATAACAGATCGACTTACCGCCACCTGTTGGCATAATTCCAAGGGTATCTTGACGTTGTAACAGACTATTTACTATCTTCCGTTGACCTTCTCTAAAGTCTTCATATCCAAAATACTTCTGTAACAAAGTCTGTGCTTCCTGCATCACAGGCGCTTGCACGCTCATTGCCAAAACTCCTTATCCTAATTCTGTAGTGATGATATAACTTTCTTCTGCTTCAAATCTATCCTTCTATTTTAACAGAGAATTCATGATAATTCTCAGCAACTTATACAATCTGATATAATAATTATGATAATGATTATCATTTTCATATGTAAAGGAGAATCAACATTGAACTTTCCAGATTCACTATCGTTAACAGCTCCACCACATCCTTATCTGTTACAACTGCATCATGCAGATATTCATCATATACAGCCTCAGTCTTCATTAGCTTTGACACAGATTATGGCGACACATCTCACTATTCTTGTGCTGATTGAAGGAGAATGTGTCTTAAAACGTGAAAATCATCCTTATCCTATGAGACAGGATACCGTCTATATCTGTCATGCTGGAAGTACATTTTCTTTATCTTCAGAACATATCCATACACATGTAGCCATGCTCCATATCGAACTGTATTTTCCACATCCAGACGATTCGAAGCAATTACTATTAGCTCGTGATATGCAATCTCTTTCTTTACCCGAAGAAGCTACATTTCTATATGCTAGTGCGAAATGTCAGCAGATCTGCTCTGCTTTTCGTTCGACTCATGCATTACATCGCTGGCGAGCACAGATCGATGCGACTGAATTGCTATTTGAAATGGTGACAGCGGTCAATGCCAATTCAGTGTATCACCCACAACCTGAAGATGGGCTGGTACGTGCTCGCAATTATATAGCAAAACATCCTGAACAGACGCTGACTTTGGAACAATTAAGTCAACTCGCTGGACTGAGTGCCAAGCATTTCTCTGATGTTTTCAAAAAAACATACGGGCAAAGTGCGCATGACTATATAACAGAAATTCGGCTTACCCAAGCCAAACAACTGATGCTTCGTTCAGGTTACAAGCTCAAAGATATCGCTCATGAAGTTGGTTATCGAGATGAGTTTTATTTTAGCCGTGTATTTAAAAAAGAAACCGGAGTCTCTCCTTCACAATACATAAACAAACGGAAGCAAAAAGTAGCTGCTTATGCTTGTGTTTCTACACTTGGGTATTTGTTGCCACTTGATATTGTGCCGTATGCCGCACCTTTACATCCTAAATGGTCAGGCTATTATCTAGAACGATATGGTGCAGATATCCCTTATCATTTGGAATATGGTCATGCAGATCCGCAGGATCATGCTGTAATGAGGCGAATCGAAGAAGTGAACCCTGATTGGATACTATGCTCCCATGCTATTCAACCATGGGAATATCATCGGTTAAGTCAATATGCCAAAGTGATAACATTGCCTGAAGAACAACAAGGATCATGGCGAACAGGATTGTATGAACTAGCTGATCTATTCGATATGTATGCAGAAGCAAAGCAATGGATTCATACCTTCGATCAGCGTACGGCTCATGCCCGCTCGTTACTCACACGTTCAGATGGTTCCAGACCTTCTGTGTTATTTGTTCGTATGCTTCGTGAGCAGTTATACAGTCTAGGTTCAGCAGGATTATTAGATTATGTTTATCACGAATTGGAGGTACAGCGTCCTCAAGATGCACCTACAGACAATAATGAAGACGACTTAGTGACATGGGAACAGCTACAAGCAAGCGATGTAGAACATATCTGTATTTTAATTCGTCAAGACTCGGAGACCTTAGAACACTGGCATCGGTTACGTCAATCTTCCCGATGGCTGGATCTTCCTGCTGTTCGTCAACATCGATTGCATATTCTAAGTTCCAGTCCATGGCGTGAATATTCTCCGATAGCTTTGACCAGAATACGTGAAGAACTGATCCAGTATCTGTCCGCCAAAAGTCCATGTACGATCCGCTAATTGTCTATGGAAAAGAAGAAACATAACCTCTATCATAGCTATTGAGAATCTTTCTCACTGATAACGAGGGGAGTTATACTATTATGATGAAAAAAATATCCATATCTATACTTATGATGGTCATGTTTGTGTTATTGGCAGCATGTGGCAATAGTGCCAACACCACAGCAACACCAGCAGGAGCGAACGCTACAACAGCTTCTACCTATGCAACTTCTACAGCTACACGAACAATAACGTATCTGAATCAGTCGTATACGATTCCAGCCCAAGCCAAACGAATCGTGATTACAGGTTCTTTGGAAGCGATGGAAGATTCAATTTTACTTGATATTCATCCAGTTGGAGCTATTTCTATTTCTGGAAAATTCCCGCCTTTATTCGCTTCGATTACAGATCAAGCTGAATCGATAGGTGAAAAAGTTGATCCTAACTTTGAAAAGATTTTGTCACTCAAACCAGATATTATTCTGGGAACGACCAAATTCGATCCTGCGGTACTGGAAAAATTAAAACAGATCGCACCGACTATTCCATATTCGCATGTCGCTACCAATTGGGAAGCGAACTTGAATCTTTTGGGTGACATTAGTGGCAAGCAACAACAAGCTACTCAAGAAATTAATGAATACAAAGCCAACTTAGAAAAGGCTAAAACATCCTTACAACCTACACTACAAGATAAGCAAGTCTTGCTCGTTCGTATCCGTGAAGGATCGGTCTGCTTGTATGGACCCGACTTGTATTTCAATCCTGTATTATACAGTGATCTAGGATTGGCTATTCCAACTGAAGTTGCATCTGCACAATCACAAGAAGCGATATCGATCGAACAATTTGCTCAGATGAATCCAGATGTATTGTTTATCCAATTCTCTGAAGACGAGAATCCAGATGCTACAGGCGCACTGGAAGATTTGCAGAATAACCCGATTTTCCAAAGTATTCAAGCGTTTAAAGATGGCAATGTATTTGTCAATGTAGTCGATCCACTGGCTCAAGGTGGAACTGCCTATAGCAAAATTCAATTTCTGCAAGCTTTTGTCGACAAGTTACAATCCAAATAAGAAAGTAATGAATCTAATATGTACAAAATAAATAAACTACCGGCAGTGATTTTCACACTTGCTCCGGTAGTTACTATTTTAATGATGATCTTATCTATTCTATATGGAGCCAAAAATATCTCATCACTGGATGTCTGGAATGCTATATTTCATTTCGATGCTGGTAATGTAGATCATCAGATTATACGTCATTCTCGATTACCTCGAGCCATCGGTGCACTATTGATCGGGGCTTTTCTAGCGATGTCTGGAGCGGTTATGCAGGGTATTACTCGTAATGATCTGGCTTCTCCATCATTACTCGGTGTACTTGATGGGTCTGTATTTGCGATTACATTATGTATGATCTTTGCTCCTTCTGTGCATGGAAGCAGTCTGATTGTCGTATCTATGCTGGGTTCAGCTTTTGGTATGTTGCTGGTATTCGGGATGTCCTCATTGATTCCAGGCGCACAATCACCAATTGTACTCGCGATTCTTGGAACATTGACCGGTATGTTTTTGAATGGATTGGCTGATGCGATAGCAATGTACTTTCATGTGGCTCAACGGATCAGTTATTGGTATAACGCTCGCTTGTATCAGATTGATCCTGAACTGATTCAGTTGTCGATTCCATTTGCTATCGTAGGCTTTGTTATCATGCTGTTACTCGCTCGCTCAATTTCTGCACTATCGCTGGGTGATGAGATCTCTAAAGGTCTCGGGCAACGGGTCAAACTCGTTAAATTTGCTGCTTTTATCGCTGTTGCTTTGCTATCTGGTATCTCTGTCGCTTTAGCTGGAAAAATTGCATTTATCGGATTAATCGTTCCTCATATCGCTAAAATGATCGGCGGTACTGATTATCGACGTATTATTCCACTATCCGGCGTTCTTGGAGGTATTTTTCTTGCTTGTTGTGATATTTTATCTCGATTTGTGAATTATCCATTTGAGACACCGATTGGTGTGATCACCGCTTTGTTCGGTGTTCCTTTTTTCCTGTATTTGATTCGTCGCAAAGGAGGAAAAAGCCATGGATAAGTTCGCTCAAAAACGGTATCTCATCCTAATGGGTGTAGGCATAATAGCGATCTTGCTTATGATCTGTATCGGGCTAACGTATGGTGAAATGAAACTCTCACTGATCGATGTTATATCGACTTTGTTTCATAGACCAAACGATCCTTCTTATACCGTAGTCATTTTTCAATTTCGTTTGCCTCGTATTGTATTAGGGTTGTTGATCGGTATCTCGCTGGGTATCGCAGGGACGGTTGTTCAAAGTCTAACTCGTAATCCACTGGCTGATCCGGGGATTCTAGGTATTAACGCAGGAGCGAGCATGTTTATTGTGCTATTTATGTTTTTGCTTCGCGATCAGATTGATCTGACAGGCAATCTAGCGATTATGCTTATGCCTTTATTCGGGATTGCAGGCGGTCTTTTGTCTGCACTGCTTATCTTTTTGCTAGCCAAAGATCAAAATGGGTTAAATCCGCAACGACTTATTCTGGTCGGCATAGCGATTACCACTGGATTCTCGGCGATTACTTTATATGCTTCACTCAAAATGGACCCGCAAGATTTTGAAAAAGCGGCTTCATGGTTATCAGGTAGTCTCAACTCTGCCAATTGGTTATTTGTGATCTCTCTACTTCCATGGATGATGATATTGCTTCCATGGTTACTGTATCAGACACGTCTACTGGATGTGATGCGTCTGGGTGATCATACCTTATTAAGTCTGGGTATTCCTTTGCGTCAAAAGCGAACGATATTGATGTTTATCAGCGTAGGGCTTGTCGCCTCAGGTGTGGCTGTGTCTGGAAGTATTGGCTTTGTAGGCTTGATTGCTCCGCATATGGCAACTCAACTTGTTGGACTGGCTCATCGGCGTGCGCTTCCACTTAGTGGTGTGATCGGAGGATTATTAGTATTAATTGCGGACTTTATCGGACGGACGTTATTTTCACCTGCTCAATTGCCTGTCGGGATTGTGCTTTCTATTATTGGAGCTCCTTATTTTGTCTGGTTGTTAAGTCGGCGGCGTAAAGTCTAAGACCACCTTCATAAATTCATCATAGAAAGGAATACGACGCTATGAAACATAAAGATGAACTTGATATTCTAGGACGCAAAGTGACGGTATACTTGCCTCCTTCGTACCATTTGTCTGAACGTCATTATCCTGTCGTGTATGTGCATGATGGCGGTCAACTGATCGCTAACTGTCAGAACTATCTAGATCGTTTATTTCGTGAAGGATTACTTACCGAATTGATTTTAGTAGGAGTACATACAGATCGACGTACGTATGAATATACGCCATGGGTTGCACCTGCGTTAAAGCCCTCCTTCCCTGATTTTGGTGGACAAGGTAAGGTCTATATCCATGAACTTGCAGATCAGGTCAAGCCTCATTTGGATCAGCGATATCGTACTTTGCCAGAAGCTGAATCTACCGGGATGATCGGTGGTTCTTTGGGAGGATTGGTGACCATGTGTACGGCGTACTGGAGAGCCGATGTATTCGGTCGTCTGGGTATGCTTTCTCCTTCTTGCTGGTACAAAGGGTTAATGGACTATATCGAAGCACAACCTGCGCCTGCTTCACAGTCCAGATTATATGTATCTGTAGGCAATCGTGAAGGATTTTATAAGCACAATGAGCAACAAGCGATGGTCAAAAATATTCTGCGGGTATGTCAATTATGGCAAGATAAACGTTTCCCTGATCAGCATCTTTTGTTAGATATTGAGGACGGTGGTACACATGATCTTATGTTTATGACGCAATATTTTGTGAAAGCATTACAGTTTCTTTTTCCTCAATCTTCCGATGATTCTGTTATGTATTCGGCTTCTTCTGCTAATGCTCTAGCACAACATCTTACACCGTCTGATCGCTACGCTATACCGGGAACAACTACTTTTGTGATGCGTTCCAAGCAGACAGGATTAGAGTATCAGATTTTTGTCTATCTGCCCGTAAAACCTCCTTCTGCTGAAGGGTATGCGGTTCTTTATACGGTGGATGGAAATGCTTATTTCGGTTCGATTGCAGAAGCAATGCGGTTGCAGACACGTCACCCACGCGGACTACCCTCAGGCATGATTGTCAGTATTGGTTATGTTACAGATGAACCTTTTGTATCTGAACGTCGCTTTCGTGATCTGACGGTACCTGATATTCAATCTGGCTTACGACCGGATGGCACACCATGGCCTTGCAATGGAGGAGCCGATGATTTTCTAGACTTTATCGAACAGGAATTAATGCCTGAGATTCAGCGCCGTTATCCAGTAAATCCGCAAAATCAGGGATTATTTGGACATTCATTAGGCGGATTCTTTACCTTATATACATTGATCACACGTCCATCCTTATTCCAGACGTATATTGCAGGTAGCCCTTCCTTCTGGTGGAAAGATCGCGTTTTATTTGATCTATTGCCTGCACTGGAGAATGCTTTTGCAGAACAAAACGTGAACATCCATCTTATGCTAGCGATAGGAACAGATGAGCATCAAAGTATGCTTGATGATACTCGCTTATTTTATGAAAAGATAAAGCCTTACCAAAACACACATGATATTCGTCTAAAACATATCGTATTTGAGGGTGAAGGGCATATGTCTGTGTTGCATCCTTTGATCAGTCCGATGATTCGATTTATGTTTGCTCAAGAAGGCGTTAAGCTTTATATCTAGATATTTAAGTACACAAAGAAAGCAGACCTGATCGATGTCAGGTCTGCTTTTGATCATCACATGAATCTTGTGTTAACGGTAAATCATCGTCGCTACATCGTGTAAGGATTGTCTGGCTGCGATACTGATTCCGGCTAATTGGAAAAACCCATGATTCACACCTAGGTAACGACGACAATGTGCTTGTACATCTGCCTCTAACAATTTACGATAAAAGGTTTCATTTTCAAATAATAACGGATCGAATTCAGCAGTTAACATATACGTTTCTGGCAGTCCGGTCAGATTCTCTGCATATAATGGACTGACTTCAGGATGATCCAAAGGTAAATCGCCAAAATAAGCTTCATATCCACTAATTAACACATCTCTTGTTATGATATAATCATTGCCATATTGTGCATACGTGGTGCTTGTACCGCTTGCGTCCAGCATAGGATAGATTAGAATCTGACGCTGAGGCAACCAATCACCCTGTTCTTTCAATCGTAAACAGGTCACAAGTGCCAAATGTCCACCTGCACTATCACCAGCGATTGTGATTCGATCTGTATCTCCGCCCCACTCTGCTAGATGTTCACGAATAATATGCACAGCGTGTAGCGCATCATCATGTGCTGTTGGATATGTATGTTCTGGTGCTAAACGATAATCCACTGCAATCACCAACGATTGACTCTCTAGCGCCAATTGACGCATCTGCTGATCATGTGTCTCCAAGTCTCCACTGACAAAACATCCACCATGATAATAGATCAACACCGGTAGATTAGACTGATCGACGGATTGATAGATGCGGAAAGTAATCTCATCTATCGTAATATCGTGAACTGCATAAATATCTGCTTTGTCTCCTGCTAAAGCAATTGTACTCAGATATCCTACACGACGTTCTTCGATACTTTGATGAAGAACCGAAGGACGACCTGCTTCTACAAACTCTTCTACCAGTGTGCGTATCCCTTTTTCCAAATGATCTAAATGTTCTACTTTATGCATAATTGATTACTCTCCTTCATAATTCGAAATCATCTGTATTTAACTTGTATGAATAAAAGCCTCTTCTTGCCAGCTCTCTGCATGACGATGAACGATCTCCAAGAAAGCATCTAAAGCAGGCGATTGCCACTTTTTCAAATGATAACTCAGTTGTGTATATACTTGTTGTTCACGATCATCCCAATCTAACCGTGCTAATTTGTTCTCTCGCAATTCACGCTCAACAGCTACTAATGGTAAAAAAGAAATACCTAGTCCAGCCATCACGCACTGCTTAATCGCTTCCAGACTCCAAAATTCTAGACTAGGATCAGGAAAAATGCCATGACTATTTAAATATTGTTCGAATAATGTGCGATACGTACACCCTGATTCTGTATGCAAAATTGTCTCATGGCGTAAGTCTTCAGGTACAATATGCTTTTTGCCTACAAGCGGATGATCGATTGGCGCAATCATCGCCATTCTCTCATGCGTCAGTGTCTCCATATGCAGTTCACGATCTTCCATCTCAGGTTGCAATAGAAATGCGATATCTAAACTTCCACTACGAATCATCTCTAGCAATTCTGCGCAGGCACCTGGTTTGAGAATAATTTTGACCAATGGATGATGCTTGCGATATTCACGAATAATATTCGGCAAGCGAAAAGCAGCCAGCGATTCTGGAGCACCTATCGTTAATGTACCCGACAGATCGGCATCCGAACGAATTGCATCTTTAGCAAGAGCATGCATTTTGGATATTTCTTGTGCATAAGGTAACAAGCGTCGACCTGCATCTGTGAGCAAAATCTTTTTGTTCATACGATCAAATAAAGGCGTACCCAGCTCTGCTTCAAGCGCTTGAATCTGCGCAGTAATACTGGATTGCGCATAATCTAGTCGCTGGGCTGCACGTGTGAAACTTCCGACTTCAACCACAACTAGAAACGTAAATAAATGTCTAGATTCCATTATTTGATCTCCCATCGGTTTTTTAGATGGATCACATTTAAAATTTCTGTTTTTCCGATAACACTATTATCTGCTACGCTATAGCAAATGACAAGGAAAGCGGGAAAATAAAATGACAACGTCTCATTCATCGGGTTTGCAACGCACGATAGGGCTCCCTCAAGCGGTTGCTCTATATATTGGAGCTGTTCTAGGATCAGGTGTATTGCTTGTTCCCGGACTTGCCGCTCAGATGGCTGGCCCTGCTTCACTAATAGCATGGGGATTTATGACCTTATTGATTTTGCCGATGGCTTTGTCGATGGGATTATTGTCTGCCAAGTTCCCTAACGCTGGAGGCGTTTCTCATTTTGTCAGTCTAGCCTTTGGTCCACGTGCAGGTGCTCTAGTCGGGTGGTTTTTCTTAATGTCGGTTCCGATCGGGGCTCCTGTAGCCGCCCTAACTGGAGCAGGGTATATGACTGCTGCGATGGGATGGAGTGATTCGGTTCGAATTTTGATCGCTGTATTGATGTTATTAGCAGGGCTCATTACGAACTGGTTCGGGATGCAAGTCGCTGGCAAAATACAGATTGCGGTTGTGATTTCGATTGTAGCTGTACTTACATTTGCGATTATAGCGGCTGTACCTGAGATCCAAGTGGTTCATTTTACTCCATTTATGCCTCACGGTTGGAAAAGTATCGGTCAAGCGGCTGCCATTCTGTTCTGGTGCTTTATCGGCTGGGAAGCTGTTTCTCATATGTCCGAAGAATTTAAAGATCCACGGAAAGCCGCTGTGCGTGGCGTTGTGATTGCTGCGATTGTAGTAGGAATTTTATATTTTCTGACTGCACTAGCGACAGTGGGGACACAAAGTTATTTGTTAGGCGGGTCTGATGCTTCCCTTGTGTGGGTAATCAGTCGTTTGCTAGGTTCGTGGGGCGCTGTGTTAGCAGGGGTTACAGGGATTTTTATTTGCACAGCGACTATTATTGCTTATGTAGGTGCTTCTTCTCGGGTTGCTTTTGCATTATCCAGACAACATCATGCTCCCAAATGGATGAGTCTACTATCTGCCCGATACAATACACCTATAGGTGGGATTCTTTTTCTAAGTGTTTGCTTTGGATTAATCACTGTTCTATACGCTAGCCACACTGTCTCTTTAACCACACTGATTCAATTACCTAATGCTACTTTTATTCTGACCTATTTAGGAGGATGTGCGGCAGGGATTCGATTATTACGTGAAAGTCGATTTGGCGTTATCATTAGCTGGATTTCTTTTGTAGCGACAGCGCTTATTTTTCCATTTACAGGCTGGGCGATTCTGTATCCAGTCGCTATCACTTTGCTTTTCGGAATCACCGTTTGGGTACGATCTAGATATTCATTGCGCAAAGCGATTATTTTGGATAAAGAGTTGAAATCCGATATCGAATAATAAAAAGCTGTTTTGTACGCAATTGCCTACAAAACAGCTTTTTTTGGATAGATTACTATTGTACTGTTGGGACTCCTAACTTTAATACGACTATTCCTTTTTAGAATGTCTCTGTGACTTCCAATTAATACGTATCTGTACTTACAGTAGGTATAGATACAGAACTATACGTATCAGTCAGCACCGTACCGTTGGTATTAGCGCCATAGAATAATAACAATTCTTGAAAAGTCACCCATGTGGTTGTCGTTTCAGTCAAAATCATAATTCCTTCATATTTGCCGGGTGGTACAGGAATAGCTGGTAGAACTCCACCGAAAGGATTAAAGTAAGCTTGGATTTTGCCATCATATAATAGATTCCAATTGTTGCCTTGTAGACCATAGATAGTGAACGCTTGTTTACCCGGTACATTCAACATACTGACTAACTGAATCGCACTTAATTGAACAGGCTTAGGGAAACGGTAGTTAATCGTTCCACTCTTATGATCACCTGTATTCGGTATCCAGTAGGTCGATAGATCGCCATCTATCGTATTTTCAGGTGGTTTGTTATCGTAATAACCGAGAGTGGTGACGGTGGTTCCTTTGGGTACAGGATTACCTGTCGCATAACTCATCGGTGTGGCATGGACGAGATTGGAATAGTTTTGATTTTGCCCATTGATTACAGCATTCACAACAAAATAATAAGGTACACTGTTATTATCAAGCCCTGTCACTGTATAATCTTGATACGTATCTGCTTGAACGGTAATCGTCTGACCATTTAACACATCAGGGTACTGCTTCATATACGTAATTCGATATTCATCCGCTTCGGGAACCGCATCCCATGTCAGATGTACCTGTCCATTTTGGGGTGTAGCTTGTAATCCTGTCATCGAAGATCGATCGCTGATATATAATAACTCGTTGACCTCTACTGGTGCGGCGGTTGAACTGATTTCGATTTTAAGTAATTGATACCAATCCGGTTCAATCGGAATACTCTCGATACGCACAGGCGATAAGGAACCAGCTACATGCACTGTTTTTTGCCCGATCAAGGTATTACCATTTCGCCCTTGTTCATATATTTTGTATGTGATATCACTTTCAACAGGAGCAGTGATCACAAATTGTAATTCGTCAATATACAATGGATAGCGTATCCCATAACTTAGCGTTGCATTTTTACTGTTATTTTGTGTTTTCCATTTGGATAGTATATCTCCATCCATAGTATATTCAACCGGATTACGATAGTATTCGCTACTTGCACCCTTACCTGTATTTTCTGGAAAAGGATTGCCACGTATACGCATTCCACCGACTTCATTGGAATAATTCGTTCGGATGCCATTGCGTACTCCTGCTACTGCAAAATAATAAGTGACTCCTGTAGCTAGGTTAGGAACGGTAAAGTTGTTATATGTGTCTGAGGCTACGGTAACTGTATCTGTATATTGACCAGAAGTGGTACCGTAACGTATTTGATAATGATCTACATCTGCAATCGGTTTCCAAGAAAGAGAGACTTGTTCATTTTTGTTGAGGGCTGGGAGTTGTGCTGGAGGAGTACTTGTTGTTGTAGGTACAAGATGAACTTCACTCATCATCACCCAATTACGTGTAGAACTAACGGCAATACTAATCCCATCATACCAGCCTATTTGTACGGAAATAGGGGTTAATGCTTGATTGCCGCCTGTAGTGACATGAAAGGTACGCGTAGCGATATTACGCCAGTATCCATTTTGTAGACCTCGAATCGTATACGTTTCATAACGATCTCCGATTCCACCTGTAGAGACTTGTACACTTTTGAGATTCACCGCCTCGGCAAACTTCATTTGTATTATTCCTGTATTTGCAGATACTTTCCATATACTGTACCAATCACCATCTCCAATATTTTGAGGCTCAAATGTAGGATCATACGTACTTGATGTATACGTGGTACCCACAGGAATCCGATTGCCTACCAGTCCTTCACTTCCATCTAATGCCGCTTCCGCTGTCTTCGCTTGAGGAACACAAATAACAAGCAAACTAAAGATACATACATATAGCCAACCTTTACGCCACTGAGATTGATTTTGCATTATTACCCTCCTTTTTTGATCGTTATGAACTACAGATGCTGTTATCAACGGGTTATGTATACAAGTAAGTGTTTAATTAATAGCACAATATGGGTTTAATGTATATTTTTATTTTATTATATTTTTGAAAAAGAAAAGATTATCGCTGTATTATCATTTAATACACTTTTCACACATCTATTCCACGATTCTCACATAACCTCTTGATAAGATAAATTTACATTCTAAGAAGAGGTGATTCCAATGAAAAAATGGACAAAAAATGCAGCAGTATTATTAACAACAATTAGTGTATTAGGAGGCGCAACAAGCGCATTCGCAGCTACACCAACAACAGCAACTTCAACAACACCGAAAAACACTACACCTGTCACTGCCACTCACAAAGCAGCACCTTCTACAATGACTACAGCAACTCCAGCTAAAAAAGTAACAACGACTACCAAAGCGACGCCTACAACAGCCAAAGCGATGAAAGCCAAACACAGAGCGACCAAAGCTAAGCATAAAGCGACAAAAGCGGCTCATAAAGTAGCTCACAAAGCAACAAAAGCCAAACATAGAGCAACCAAAGCCGCTCATAAAAAAGCGACTGCACACAAAACAGCCGGTACTACCAAACATAAAGTAGTAACAACAACTCCAAAACACAAAGCTACTCGTCATGTTAGCCAATCAGTAGCTACCAAACACCATGCTAAAAAAGTAAATCATAAAAAAGTCACTCACCAAAAAGCTACTGCTCATAAAAAAGCAGGCACTACACACAAAGTAGTAACAACAGCTCCAAAACACAAAGCTGCTCGTCATGTTAGCCAATCGGTAGCTACCAAACACCATGCTAAAAAAGTAAATCATAAAAAAGTAACACATCATAAAGTCACTCATAAAAAAGCCGTTGCTCACAAAGCTACGACTACTAAATCTACTGCTAAAACAACGACACACAAGTAAAATAATGCATTAGGTAGCGCTCGTTCTTTTCATTCATGAACACAAGCTTGATAAGTTATGACTAAAACTCACTCTTAAAGACGGGGACTGCCTAGCAGGTCCTGTCTTTTTGCTTTAGCGAACTTTGATATTATATATACCGCTCTGCTACATTAAGAATAAGAACATTTATATTTCTGGAATGATAAGGAGTTCCCCCTATGACCAAACTATTTGTTGTCGATGATGATCCGTCTATTTTGCAATTAATTTCTGAATATTTACGCAAAGAACAGTATGAAGTGTTCTCGTATGCGCATGGACAACAATTAATTGAACATGTACAGCATGAACATCCGGACTGTTTGATTTTGGATATTATGATGCCCGGTATTGATGGGCTTACCTTATTAACAGAACTTCGTACATTTACAGGTATTCCTATTATTATGATCTCAGCGCGGGGTGAAGAAGTGGATCGAATCAATGGATTGGAGTTAGGTTGCAATGACTTTTTGAGCAAACCTTTCAATCCACGCGAATTGGTTGCCCGTGTAAAAGCAATGCTACGCTTAATCGACACTGGCAAACGTACAAGCAACTCGATCAGTCTATCTAGTGTTGCAGATATGACTCCCCCAACCGTACCTGAAACGTCTACCTCTTATGTCTATGCAGGCAATCTATCCATTTCAGAAGAATTTCGGCAAGTACTCATTCAAAATAATGAATTGTATTTTACCTCACGCGAATTTGAATTGTTATTATTTTTGGCGACCCATGTACAGCGTCCATTCAGTAGAGAACAATTGATTCAGCAAGTATGGAATTATGATTTTTTCGGCGAATTACGAGTGGTTGATGATCTGGTCAAACGGATACGCAAAAAGCTAGTCCAATACCAATCGACACTTACGATTGATACCGTATGGGGATTCGGCTACAAAGCCGCTATTCATGAATAATGAAAACGATTCGTGGCAAAATGTTGCTGTCCCTCTGTGTAGGTATGCTGATGACGGTAGCTATTACCGTCTTTTTCTTCGTGCAATTAATGGATGATATTTTACTCAATCAAGTGAAACAGCAGTTATCTGCTCAGACGATCAAAGCAGCACATATTTTGAAAGATCAAGATATTGACGGATTGGATAGCACAGATTTTCGCTTTTTTATTAAAGACATTTTGTTTTACGCGGACTATTTTGTACTTGATAAAAATAATAAAATCGTTACTTCCAGCGACACTCAAAACAATGGAAAAATCCTCAAAAACTTTTCCAGCAATCATCAAGGATATATGCAGTTAAATGGTAGCAAAGTGTTGTATAGCGAAGCTCAATTAAACCATCAGCCTTTTCGCGTGATTCTATATTCTCCTTTATCATCGGTACGTGCACTATATATCCCTTTATTACGAACGACTTTGTTATCAATAGGCGCTAGTTTTATCGTTATTTTGTTTATTGCCTTGTTTGCTGTCTGGCGTATGGTACAACCACTAAATCGTTTAAAAGAAGCGGTAAGTCGGTATGAACCTCATTTACAACCGAACGAGCACTTTTTACAAGCTGATCATACCGAAATTGGTGAATTAATCAGTACTTTTCAATTGATGGCCAATCGATTACAACGACAGCATCAATATCAGATCGAATTTCTACAAAATGTATCGCATGAACTCAAAACACCATTGATGTCGATCCAAGGATATGTGTATGCGATTCAGGATCAAGTGGTGACCACAGAGCAAGGGTTAGAGATTATCACCACTCAATCGAAGCGATTAATTCATATGGTTGAGAAATTACTGCAATTATCCAGACTCGAAAGTGTCGATGAAGTATGGCAACAGACTACGATTGATCTCAAAACGATGGCAGAAGAAGCGATTCATTTACTATTACCAGCGGCGCAACCGCGTAATATACAGCTACAATTGATTGGCCCTTCACTAATGATCACTATTGCTGCGGAACAAGTATTTCAGATCTTGCTGAATCTGCTTCAAAATGCTATTCGTCATACCGCTACGCAAGTACAATTGACGATTGAAGTGTCTGATGATCATGAGATCTGTCGTATTCATATTGACGATGATGGTGAAGGATTATCCAGCGAAGAACAACAACAGATTTTTCAACGTTTTTATACAGGTAAAAGTGGAGTGACCGGTCTAGGACTGGCGATCTGTCAACAAATTGCTTCCCATTTACAAGCAGAGCTCGTATGCACTTCTTCCCCACTTGGAGGCGCTAGATTTAGCTTAATCTTGCCCAAAAGCACAGAATTAACAAATACGGGTGCAAGATCACTTTCTCCATGATATAGTGAAGGGGTTAATTACAGGAGGCTTACAGCTTATGCAAAAAAATAATTCCCGTTCAAATTCATCTTCAAATCGCTCAAAACCAACAAAATCCGGTCATAAAGGTAAACCGACCGCTCATGCATCCAAAGCGAAAAGCACGTCTTCTCGCAATGGTTCCTATCGCAGTAAACCGATTCCACCTACGATCTATACAGTCAAAGAAGCGACAGAACTTCTTCCTTTTTTACTGGACAATCTTACAAATATCAGCCGTAACTCGGTGAAATCGATATTGGCGCGTGGTCAGGTCATTATTAATGAAAGAACCGTTACAGCGTACAATCATATGCTTCGTCCCGGTCAAGAAGTGATGGTTCATAAAGAACCACCGGTTGCCGCACCTGCTATGGTCGGTCTATCGATTATGTTTGAAGATGAGCATTTAATTGTGATTCACAAAGATGCTGGACTACTCTCGATTGCATCAGATAAAGAAAAAGATGTCACTGCTTATCGTCAATTAACCGAGCATGTTCGTGCGACTGATCCTGAGCAACGTATCTTTGTGGTTCATCGGTTAGATCGAGATACATCCGGTGTCATGATGTTTGCCAAATCTCATGATGTTCAACAACAATTGCAGAACACATGGCGTGAGAGCGTAGAAGAACGTACTTATGTGGCTCTTGTTGAAGGCGAAGTGAAAAAGCCTGAAGGAACGATCTCCTCTTGGCTGAAAGAAAGCAAAACGCTCAAAATGTTCTCCAACTCGCATGATAATGGTGGGCAACATGCAGTCACTCATTTCAAACGATTGCAAAAAACAAGAGAATACTCCTTATTAGAAGTTCGCTTAGAAACAGGACGCAAAAACCAGATTCGTGTTCATATGGAAGATCTAGGACATCCTATCGTAGGTGACAAAAAGTACGGTGCTCGCGCTCAAGGTGTCGGTCGTCTTGGACTCCATGCACGCGTACTCTCCTTTATTCATCCAGTAACAGGTGAAACGATGCGCTTCGAAACGGATATTCCTAAAAGCTTCAAGCATCCTTTTAAAGATGCGCCTGAATCCAAATAAGTCATCATGTATGCTGTTACGAAAACAGGTGCTGAATTGCACCTGTTTTTTAATGCTTATCGCTTTTTATCTATGTTATAATCACCACTACTCAACACTCACAGGAGGCAATTATGCTTAATTTTGAACAAAAGCTTGAACTGCTACAATCGTATCCGCAATTGCAACGCAAAGATGTTTCTCTCGGTCGTGTGAATTTCCATTATGAAGACAGTGCCTATGAGAAAAAGATTGTCGCTTTCCATATTCATCCAAACGGTAATGGTTACATTTATGCGGGTCTACTGCATAACTACCAGACTGATGATAAAGGATTCGTCAATATCCGTGATTATTCAGAAGAACAATTACGCACGTTATTAGATGAAACGATCAAAGCGATGTCATATAACCACAAAGCAGTAGAATCGAAAGAGCAAGCAGAAGCTACAGCTTCTTTCAAATTAGCTACTACCACTTCTACAGGCGGTACATGGATCGATGAAGATGGACATATTTTAACGCTGAAATATGAAGATGAGATGTGGTGCGTGTATTCAGGTCTGAATTTAGATATGGCTTTCGAATCTCGTAGTGAAGCAGGCAACTATCTCAAAGACGAAGGATTTAAGCCACAGACTCAAGCTTAATTTTAATAGTGCATGTTTAAGTTACAGCAAAAGACCATTTTCTTTGTACGTTAAAGGAAATGGTCTTTTTGTTATTAAAGTGGTTATAGAACGCTATAAACATAGGCTTGATGTATGTTCTACTTTTATTCTACATTTTACACACTTCATTGACAGAGAAAATAAAATCGGTTTTTCTAGTGCAGATATATCCATATGGAGTGTTATGTTATAATATAGGTTTTAGTGCCTGCTGTTTTTATATGTACAGATTGGGTATAGTAAAAGTATTTGATTCTTTCCTTATTAAAAGTACAACATCACTGTATATACTAATAAGACATATAGAATCATCGTTAAAATAGCATTTTATCGCCATTTCTATGGAGATCAACACTGAGGGGGAATACAAATGGGATTGACACCGCAACAGCGAATTCAGCTTCATAATTTTAACAACTTGACTAAATCATTAAGCTTTAATATGTACGATATTTGTTATACATGCACGAAAGAAGAGCGTGAAGCATATTTGGCTTATATTGATGAACAATACAATGCAGATCGTTTGGGCAAAATCTTAACGAATGTATGTGATATTATTGGAGCTCATGTGCTGAATGTGGCGAAGCAAGATTATATTCCACAAGGTGCAAGTGTAACGATGTTGATCTCTGAAGGTCCTGTAGAGACAGCACCTAACGCTTCTTTCGAAGAATCACCTGGTCCATTACCAGAGCATGTACTCATGCATCTGGATAAGAGTCATATTACCGTGCATACGTATCCTGAATACCATCCTGATGAAGGTATCAGTACGTTCCGTGCGGATGTTGATGTATCTACTTGTGGCGAGATTTCACCACTTAAAGCGCTAAACTTCCTCATTCACTCTTTTGATACTGATATTATGACAATGGATTATCGAGTACGCGGATTTACGCGCGATATTCATGGACATAAACTCTTTATCGATCATGATATTAGTTCTATTCAGAACTACATTCCATCTGAGATCAAAGACACATACGATATGATCGATGTGAACGTATATCAAGAAAATATTTTCCATACGAAATGTAAATTAAAAAAATTCGATCTGGATAATTATTTGTTCGGCTATACCAAAGAAACATTGACTGAAGAAGATCAAGATCAAATCACTCAACGTCTCAAAATGGAAATGGACGAAATCTATTACGCTAAAAATATGAATACAGATCGTTCCGTATAGTGAATCATGAGTGAACATTTAACTCATATTCAGCGCCATGAGCAGGACTGGGAAGCTCAGTTTCACTCTTCTCTTTTTCAATCTGAGGTGTCTGTGATCGCTTACGATCTGGATATTTCTACAGAACAAGCAGAAGTGGCTGTACTGGCTTTTAACCATTTAGACGAACACGTTATTGCTTCATTATGTCAGTTTTCTTGGGATTACTGCATTAGCTTTTGCGAATATGTGGGTGATGTTAAAGCCCCTTCTATTCAGGAGCCGTTGGAGATTTTGAAATATATCAAGCCTACTGCTTTGATCGTCGAACACCTCCCAGAGCAGACAGAACCTATTGTTCATGTTGAACTCGAATGTGATTGGGAAGTAGAACACGGGTTAGAATGGCTTGTTCGTGGACAGCAGATTCTATATGTAGGTAGTTTTGAAGGTGTAAACTCGCTGGAAAATGAAAGTTATTATCAAAACTATAGCTTGAACTTTGCCTATGGCAATACCTACGATAATCTGTAAAAAAACATCAAAAGCTCCAAACGACTCCCTTTCGGTACAGTGAGTCCGTTTGGAGCTTTTTTTAACATTTGAAATCCATCTGATGATTTGGATCGTCTATGCATGATCACTAACGATACGTTGTTGCACTTGTACTAATAATGTTTGTTTGAGTTTGTTTATTTTCTGCATTAACAGGTCTGCACGTTGCTCATAATAACGTTGTTGTTCTTCATCGGAAAGCGTCACCAGATTAATCTGTACAGTTAACGATAAAGACTGTGCTGCCGCTTCGAACAAAATAAGACTAATGCCTACATCAGAGAGCACTGTTCGATTACAGATCTCAATCAGCGGTGAAGCGCTATATAGACCATACAGACAGCATTCCATTAATTGTAGTGGAATATCGATCGATTGGATTTTCATCGTTTGAAGTGTTTCTTTGCGGTCATGCTGTTCTTTTTCCGTACGATGTGGGAGTCGCAATGCTTCAATATATTGTCCAAACGATTCCATATCTTCATCCATCAAGTGTTCACAAGCACTTCTAATCTTCGCCATATCTTGTAATGCTTGTTCCACTTCTACTTGTACTTCTTTATACTCTTCTCCCTGTGAAAAGTGGGCGGTCATCGAAGTCATTGCCGCACCTAGCGCTGCTACAATCGCAGATACACTACCTCCGCCCGGTGTAGGTTCTGCTTTACCTAATTGTTCCATCACTTCACGTAAAGACTGATCCCAAGATACTTTATTCACTTCTATATTCACTGATATGCCCTCCTGATAAAATCATCTTATGATGTATTTTACCCTGTTTGATCACGATTCACTTACTACGTGATAAAAAGATTGGCGAATAAGATCAATATCACTGTTTATTTACTCAGATCAAGCAACTAGATAAGATACTTCTAATGAATCTTGTTTCTTTTTCAAACATGCTTTGTCATATCACGGGTGACTCGGGTATAATATTGTATATTGAATACATGTATCCGTACATATTTCGGGGTACCCATATATGACGAATAGAGAGGACGATTCCATGATCCGGTTTGGTATTATAGGCACTAATTTTATAACAGAGCGATTTATTGATGCTGCACAACGTAATGATGACTTGCAGATTACTTCCCTTTACTCACGTACGCTTGAACGAGCAGAACAATTTGGTGGTAAACATGATATTCCACATGTGTTTACAGATATTACAGCTATGCTAGAAAGTGGACAGGTAGATGCCGTCTATATTGCTAGCCCTAATTCTTTTCATGCCGAGCAAGCGATTCTATGTATGAATCATGGCAAGCATGTCCTATGTGAAAAGCCACTGGCGTCTAATGTAACGGAAGTGACTGCTATGATCGAAGCAGCGAAGCAAAATAACGTTACTTTGATGGAAGCCATGAAATCAACGATGATGCCGAATCATATTGCGATTCACGATAATTTGTATCGTATCGGGCAAGTCCGCCGTTATTTTGCTAATTATGGTCAATATTCTTCTCGTTACGATGCTTACAAAGAAGGCAATATCCAAAATGCGTTCAAACCTGAATTCTCCAATGGCGCTTTGATGGATCTCGGGGTTTATTGTCTGTATCCGCTTGCAGTGATGTTTGGTCGTCCGAATGAAGTGAAAGCGACAGGTGTCATGTTAGAATCCGGTGTAGATGGTGAAGGCAGTATTATTTTGTCTTATGATGAAATGGATGCTGTAGTCATGTATTCCAAAATCACCGATTCTTCGCTTCCGTCTGAAATTCAAGGCGAATTAGGTAGTGTACGCATCGACAAGATCAGTGAGCCTCAACAAATTACGATTACGTATCGTGGAGGATATGAAGAAGAGATTAATGTAAGTCAATCCGAGCCACCAATGTATTACGAGATTCGTGAATTCTTGAACCTGATTATAGAAGGTAGACAACAATCAAGTATTAATTCATGGGAACATTCGTTGATTACGTTTGAAATTATGGACGAAGCCCGTCGCCAACTTGGTCTGATCTTCCCTGCTGATTCCAAATAGTTCTTAACTAACAGAATACGCTTAAAGCCTTTCTGGATAAAAGGAGTGTATATCACTTGAGCATCGGTATATATCATGCTACTCATCCTTTGCAATTGCTTCCTTCTGCGCGTATAGATGCTCTAGTGAATGCAGCAGCAGATCTACAAGTAGAGATCCTCTTTTTTGATGAAAAAGGGCTTGATCTTAAAAACAAACAGGTGACTGCTTCTATCCCAAATCCTGAGCATCAAGGTCAATGGATCGTTCAGACATTGCCTTTGCCGAATATTGTTATCAATGAGATGGGTAAGCTACCGAAAGAGCGCTCTCCTATCGAACAAAAGCTTAATCGAATGGTTACATTCACTTCTCATCCGATTCACGGCAAACTACGTATTCAGCAATATTTGAGTCAATCTGAATCTTTATCACCTCTGGTAATTCCTACACAGCAATGCCGTAATATACACAGTCTACAGGAATATTTATCACATTATCGTCATGTGATTTTGAAGCCAGATCGTGGACGGCAAGGTCAAGGGATTGTCAGTATACGAGCGATTGGAGAACAAGAATTTCTATGGCAGATCGGAACAGATCAACAGATTCTAACTCCTATAGGATTGGAAAAAACACTAATGGCATTAGTTGGAGATGAAGATTATCTGGTGCAACCGTATATTCATTGCCAGACTACCGATCATCGTCCATTCGATTTTCGGATTCATGTACAACGTAATGATCAGGGTGTGTTCCAGATCACTCGTATTTATCCACGAATTGGACAAGCAGATACTGTGATTAGTAATTACAGTCAGGGTGGAACGACCACTGAATGGACAACGTTGTTAGAACAACAATTTCCGCAATCTGCTGTTCAATGGATCAAGACTTTGCCTGAGGTTGGATTGCAGTTAGCTGATTATATCGATTCGATGTATGATTATCCATTAGATGAATTAGGCATTGATATTGCTATTGATGAAGAAGAGAAGTTATGGTTCTATGAAGCCAATACAGCTCCGCAGACAAAAGATCATGAATATCAACGTGCACTGCATACGATAGGCTATGCACATTACTTATCTCAACGTCATCATCTACTAGAACAGCTACCTATACTACCAGATGATCAAGTAATGATTGGATTGTTAGCAGAACATAATGGTACAGATAGTGATGAGAACTTTATCGAAGCTTGTGCTGCGGTGGCTGCGGTGAATGGAGCGAGATTGGTACGTATCTATGCAAATGATATCTTTTATGACCAACAGCAATTGCTCGGTTATATCTGGGAACAGGGCGGTTGGAAGCCTTATGCTTGTCGTTATCCAGATGTATTATTTGATCGTTTGAAAAAAAGAGGTATCGCTGCGTATTCACGAATGTATGATGCTTTCGCTTCGATTCCAGCTACCCATGAATTGAAAAGTGGTTCTATGAGCAAAGTGCATATCTATCGACTATTGGCAGATGCTCCCGCTATCGTAGCAGACGCTGTGATTCCTTTTCATGATATGCAACAATCGGATGAAGTGGTTGAATTTATGGAACGTTATGAAAATACTGTTCTCAAGCCAGATACTGGATCACACGGACAAAATATATTCAATATCAAGCACCGTGAATCTGATTATGAAGTGTATGATCAATCGTATCTACATTATCTGGATTCTGCGAAGCTCGATCAATTTGTACGGATGTCACTAGGTAAGGGTTATATTTTCCAACAATTTGTAGATAGTTCAACTACTGAAGGACATCCTTTTCATTTACGGACGCATGTGATGAAAGTAGGTGCAGGCGAATGGAAGGTTGCTTTTGTACAACCTTTTGTAGCTGTATCCACTTATCGTAAAGTGACCAATCATGCTCAGACTTTACGCTTATCCACCAAATGGGATTGGTTTCTCAATATGGAATATGGTGAAGCACCTGGACAACAAATGGATCGACGTGTACGACAATTAGCGATCGAAACGGCTATACATTTGGAGCAACGTCTTGGACGTAATTTCCCTGAGATTGCGATAGACCTTGGTGTAGATAAACAACGTAATATCTGGATATTTGAAGCAAACTTTAATCGTATTGGTAATTCATTTCATGCTTTTGAAGCTGCTAAATATGCTGTTCCTTATGCAATATCGCTACATTCACCTTCGCTTTAATCGTATAAAAACAAAAATAAAACCGGAATCGACTGCTTATATGCTCTAGCAGTACCTATTCCGGTTTTATTTTGTATATCTTTATATCATCTTATCCTACTTATACAGACCATAAGCCTCTGCGTATCAATGATAAAAATAATAAATGATTAATTCAGTAGCCCTGAGTCTTGTAGCCATTTCACTAACATCGTAGCGCCTTCAGACTGAGTAGTGGTTGGAGCAGATGTTAACGCTGAACCTTTAGCCGATTCTACGCCTGTATTATTTCCTGACGAGATCGCTTGTTCTAGCTCAGTCTTAGCCCACTGACTGGATGAATTATTATTGGTACTGGTATTCGTGGTTACACTATTTTGATCCAATCCATAAGCGGAAGCTGCACGTGTTAAAATAACAGCTAATTGCTCTTTGCTGATTGTACGATTAGGCGCAAATTGGGTCGCTGATATTCCGCGTAACACTCCTGCATGATACAGAGCTTGAATTGCTTTGGCTTCCGATGATGCTGGATCAATATCCGTAAATGTGGAAGATGGTGCACTATTCACATTAATCCCCAATGCATTGACCAGATAAGAAGCTAATTGTCCACGAGTTAACAATCCATCATTGGCAATTGTCGCTTGATTGTTTGCTGGAATGATCTGCTTATCCACTAATTTTTTTAATTCTGGTGAAGCATTGGTTACCGTGTTCGATGGATTGACTTTAACGATAGTAAATGTACCATTTTCAAGACTATGAATACTGGCTTGACCTTGCTTATCAAATACGACTGGAACCACATGTGTACTACCATCTGCATCTGTCGACAAAGCGATATACTGATCATCACTTGATGCATCTACAGGAGCTTCTACACTCAACTGTACATACCGATTATTGTAATTATTCAGAGTATTCACTGTACCATTGTTATCGATTTGTAAGCTAACTTGATACGTGCCACCTGCGGTAGTTACCGAATCACCTGACCAGTTGCTAAAGGAAGCAGGAGATACTTTTTCAGCTTTGATTGTCCAGTTAGCCGTTGTGTTATTTGTCAGATTAAGATTACGATTCACATTGATAAAAGCAGAAGCCGGTACATAAATACGAACGTCCCCTGTTTGAATAGCGAGTCCATTTTGCTTGGTGACTAATGACTGAACCACGTTGCCTGTAAAGTTAAATTGATATTGTTGCTTCCCTGTAATTGCGTTAGCTGCAATCGTAATTGTTTCTTTGGGCGCTGCGATCTGTGTAGCTTCTTGAATGCGATCATAGATAAGATCAAGCACTGCACTTTGATCATTCGATTGCGCTAAAGTTGCTGCGCCTTTGGTGCGATCGCTAGTACTGCCTGTTGCCGTTCCATTGGTATCTTTAGTCGAATGAACAGCATCAATCGTCACTTGTTGCGGTGCTACAGGTGTAGGCGTAGCAGGTGTTGACGTTGTTGGTGTTGGAGCTGTGTTTCCATTAGAGGCTGGCTCTTTATCTTTGTCTTCTTTATCTTTTTTCACTTCAATCGTTACTGTTGCTACTTCAGATTCATTGTTTTGCGGATCAGTAACGTTATAACTAAAAGTATATGTTCCTACAACATTTCCCGAGTATTCAAATGTACCTGTCGCTGGATTAGTCAATACCACTTTACCTTGCTGTGGTTGAGTCAACAAATGATAGGTTAAATCCTCATTCGTTTCTTCATCTGTTGCTTGCAATTGACCGCTAAATACAGCTGATTTTTTAATCATAAAGCTTAGACTTTTCGCTATAGGTGCAGCTCCACTTTCCCCGTGGGTTAGAGATGAAGAATTTCCAAAGAAATGTTGTTCAAAGTACAGCATAGAATTCCCTGTGTATACAGTAGGTTGATCAGAAGGTGTCTGATATGAACTTGTTGTATTGGAAGGTGATGATAGACTTTGTGCCCCTGTCACTGCTGGTGCTGTGACAAGTCCAGTAGCGATAATTGAAGTACCTGCTAATTGCATTACTTTTTTGACGGTAGATTGTTCTTTATGTGCTTTTTTCATACGTTAATGTCCGCCTTCCCCCTGATGAATCTGATCCAACTTGTTAAATAACTTCATTTCATAATATTTTATTTTTATCGGAATTATAAAGTATTTTCTGAATAGATCTATAGGGGACAAATTGAAAAATAGACAAAAAAAAGCAAAGACATCATTCATGCCTTTGCTTTCCTTTCAAATTTACTTATTTCAAATTCAATCTATCGACGATGAATCCAACTGCTTGGCAATCATCGCTAACAATTGTGTACGAATTTCAGTATAATTTACGGCTTCTGTATCCGGTTGATGATTTGATTCACGAGCAGCATGACGGGCATTGAACCAGATCATATGCCAGTGAGCACTTACTGCACCCACAACATCATTACGCCACGAATCGCCAATAAAGAAACTATTTTCAGGCGTGGTATCCGTCAACCGATTAACATAATTAAATATAGCTGGATCTGGTTTTTCTAGACCCACCTCACCTGAAATAAATATTCGATCACGCGCAAAAACTTGATCCATATGTAATGCGCAAATCTTTTTCCATTGATGCTCCGCAGGGCCGTTGGTTAATAGACCAACTGTATAGCCTTGATCCATCAATTCATGAATCAACTCTACAACTCCGTCGTAAGGACGAATATTATACTGTGAGCCTATATATACAGCCTGCATTTGCTTCGCTTGTTCCTCCGTAATCTCAATTTCAAATTCCTTTAACGTCAATATAAAGCGCTGGTAACGCATTTCTTCTAAA
Organism: Paenibacillus sp. PK4536; assembly: GCF_028594455.2. Classification (NCBI taxonomy): domain Bacteria; kingdom Bacillati; phylum Bacillota; class Bacilli; order Caryophanales; family Paenibacillaceae; genus Paenibacillus; species Paenibacillus sp. PK4536. The sequence goes on along the minus strand of NZ_CP126313.1, from coordinate 2,595,058 downwards.
GGAAGCGCCTGAGGATTCTGAGGCGATACTAATACTTCACTATAATAACGAAAACGTTGATATACATCACTATACGACAACGATTCCTGTTGCTGTGGAATCACCTGTTGCAACGCTTCGAACAGCGGTTGCAAATGATCGTATAATGTATCATCAACGTCAAAAAAGATACCTATTTGTTGTGGATTCAATGGGTCGGATTCTCCTCGGTCATTAATTCATCCAGTGCTTTGCCATACTTACTGATCCGTTCCATATCTTTGTCGGTTGAACTCAAAATACGAGATGGGTCCATATTATCTTCAATATCAGCAATTTTTACTGGACGAGCTAACGAATTTTTTTTGGCACGCTTTACAAATTCATGATAGTCCTCGTCTTCGCTACGACTTAACGCTTGTACAGCTTCTACAATTTCATCGGAAAAGCCTTCAGCAGATAGATCATGAGCGGTTACATCTGTATCTTCTAACACATCATGCAATACAGCAATAATTCGTTCTTCTTCTGTAGTCATTTTTAACATCACACGCAATGGATGTAAAATATAAGGTAGTCCTGATTTGTCTATTTGTCCGGAATGCGCTCGGGTTGCAAGAATAATAGCACGATCTAAATTACTCATTGACATTCACATCCTTTTTTATGGTTACTTTCGTATCACCCATGTTATTTATTACACACGTATAGCCGGATGAATCACTTCACCCGGCTTCACTTTATGATTTAATCAGGATATACATTAAAGTCTGTTAACAATTGTACACAATTGCCTTCACTATCATAACCGATATAACTATGATAAATTCCATTGCCAAACCCGCTAGAAAACAGTGCAATATTGTGTCCATTATCCAGTTCTTGAACAAGCCAGCTTCGTGTATGAAGATATGATTCTTCGGCTGCAAGTTCCCATGCTTCCATCAACTCTTGAGCCACTTCAGGATTTTCTTGTTCTTGTTGAAAAGCAAGCCATGCATACGCTTCAGCATCCAAAAAGCTACCTGTGCCTGAATCGACTGCATATCCCCAACGTGCATGTTCATCGAGCTGATACAAATTAGCATCGGCTTGAACTTCACGCTCTGCGCCTACCCATCTTGCTACAGGATTGGAATTAAAGGTAATACGTGCAAATGCAATGCGTTCATCTACATGATCTTTATGCCGATCTGTAGGATCGGTAATACGTGCAATCGATAATTCTATTGGAAAAGAACCTGTGGGGAAAGTCTGTACAAAAGGTGTCGATTCGATCAAGCTGTATGGATCATCGGCTACAATCTTGCCGGTTATCACACGCAGTTCCCCGATAGACTTGGTATAAAAAGCAAGATTACGTCTCTGGCCTCTCCATAATTTGACTTGTTCTAAGGCAAATCCGTCTTTGAAAACTTCTTCCAGCACCTTACTTTCTTTAAGAACCTCGCCCATCTTCTTTTCCTCCAATCAGATGTAGATTATTTTCCATTATACTCCTATTTAAAGAATACGGTACATGTTCTCTGCAAAAAATTTGAATTTTCGCTTAAAAATTTTGGATATTGTCCACGATATCTTCATTACTCGCATAAACCTCACATTTTCCATTGAATGATTGTGTAGAATCAAGCATAATATGATACGATGCTGTAACATGAAATAATAGAAGAATTGTGATTGTACTGCCAAGCGCTGGACGTAAGATATTTTGCTTTGCAAAAATCACTTTTGATTTGAATAGAAGAATCGCGCTTATATTGCCAAGCGCTGATGTAAGATATTTTGCTCTGCAAAAATCACTTTTGATTGAAATAGAAGAATCGCGCTTATATTGCCAAGCGCTGATGTAAGATATTTTGCTCTGCAAAAATCACTTTTGATTGAAATAGAAGAATCGCGCTTATATTGCCAAGCGCTGAGAACGGAGAATAGCTTTGGATCAACCATCAACGATCAGTCGGGCGATTTTTGAAATTATGGATACCTGTCTGCTTGCCGGTAAAATTATGTTACAAAGTGGTGCGGAAACGTATCGTGTAGAAGATACAATGATTCGGATTGCCGAGACGCTGGGGATTCCTGGATCTCATAGTTATGTTACGCCGACGGTGATTATGTTTTCTACAAATGGAACAGACCCTGCGAAGTTAATACGGATTGCAGAACGTACAACAGACCTGCACAAGATTGCACAGGTAAATCTGGTATCACGCCGCATTAGTAGTGGCGAACTGAATGTACATGAAGCTTATGAATTGTTAAAAGTGATCGAGGCGGCACCTGGTGAGTATAGTGTTCGTATGCGGATTATCGCTGCTGCAATTGCCAGTGGATGTTTTAGCATTATGTTTCAAGGAAGCTGGGCTGATTTCTTACCTGCGGTGGTTGCAGGTGGTGTAGGCTATGCGGCTTCGCTGTATTTACATCGCTGGGTACAAGTGAAATTTTTTGCCGAGTTATCTGCGGCTTTTCTGATCGGATTACTGGCGGCTATCTTTATCAACTGGGGCTGGGGTAATCAATTGGATAAGATTATTATCGGTTCGATTATGCCGCTTGTGCCCGGTCTTCTTATTACCAATGCGATTCGTGATCTGATGGCAGGTCATTTGGTATCTGGTATTTCCAAAGGAGCCGATGCGCTATTAACTGCTTTTGCCACTGGCTCAGGGGTAGCGATTGTGCTGACATTTATTTATTGAATTTAGAATGAGAGAAGGTTATATGAATTATGCTGGCGCAGTTAATCACCAGCTTTATTGCTTCGGCAGGATTTGGCATTATTTTCAATGCTCCCCGAGCTTCTTTACTACAATGTGGTATATCAGGAATGTTAGGCTGGATGGTCTATATGCTACTGTATGAATCGTTGACTCCAGTGTCTGCTTCATTGATTGCGACGGTAATTGTAGGTGGAATCAGTCAGGTTTTTGCTCGTATTTACAAAACACCTGTCATTATTTTTAGTGTAGCGGGTATTATTCCGCTCGTTCCGGGAGGGCTTGCTTACAATGCGATGCGTAAGTTCGTCGAAAATGATTATTCAGTCGCTATGGAATTAGCAGCTCAAGCGGCTATGATATCAGGTGCCATTGCTCTTGGTCTTGTGTTATCCGAAGTATTGAATCAAATGATACGCCGCGTGATCAAATAGATCCCGGCGTATTTTTTATACTCATCTATATATAACGTTCCATATACAGCCCAAGTCTACTGAAACTATACAGGTAAACGCTCATCTATATACGATTCTACTAATCTATCGATAAAATGATCTTCTACTTCTAATGTAAATGCGGTAAAAATCATATCCATATCGTCACTCACATAAGCCGCTAGATCAGCATCGCCGCCTTCTTGCATCACATGGACAAAAGCTAATCGACTCCATTCAGTGAGCTGTACTTGCTCGGCTTCTGTCAGACTGTCCCGTTGTAATTTCTGATATGCTCCTATCCATTCGGTATCAAAATCAGCACGATCTCGATATGCAAGATAAGACTCAGCATCTAAATCTTGCAGAAATGAAGCAGATAGTAATGATCCTTGATGCAGTTTGGTTTGCAACGTTTCTATCGATTGTTTGTCCATCAGTAGCCTCCTTTGGTTCGATCGCTATACAACCGTCCCTTGCTCTAACTTGATCCATAGATTCACATGATCAAATCCAGCAACGACTGCTTTTAACAGATGACCTGGATATAAGCTTTCTGCCGGGATTCCTTTGACACAATCGCCTACATTAATAATTCCCAGTGCATCATTAGGTAAGCTCAAAATAATGCCTTGCGGATAGATCACTTCGACAATCCCTTTAACATGATCGCCTACTTTAAACATCTGTTGTGTCTTTTCCCAATCTTTCATATAGGGTTTCATTGCTTCCTGCCATACTTCTTCAAATTCAGCAGCAGAGATATCTTTGCGCTCGCCTTGATCCAGATCTTGATCAAACTGCTGATCATACAGGCAGAAATGCAATTCTTCATCTCGTTGACTCGATACAATCCAACGTTCTTCATCTTCGATTACTTCACGCAGTACCGTCTGTTCTTCATTAATCTCAAAATAATAGTTCTCATCATTCTCTTCATAGCTCAAACGGTAATATTCCATAACCTTGATCTACTCCTGACTTTGGGAACGACTGGATTCCTGTACTCCCGCATAATAGAGATTACCCGGATTCAGATCAATCACCACTCTACGTGGCGCTATCAATGAAAATTGATGCTCACAGGTCCATCGCTGTTCTTCATCTTGTCCAATCGTTTCTCCATCCGTAATAATATCGCCTTGTTCATATAGATAATGCGAAATATCCATTAAGAAACCAGCAACTTCATTTGGATTCATATCATAAAAGTGGCACTGCACATCCGGTACACCTAATGCAGCTAATCCACAACTATCCATTACCATCTCTTGACGTTCTTGCTCAGATTGAATATTGTACAATCTAATATTCAATGCTCCATACAAATCTTGTCCTTCTTGTAGAGCCGCTAAAAAAGCTGTAGGTTCCATCAATTTATCACTACTACGCCAGTAAATTGCATCACATGGAGCAACTTCAAGTATAGCACGTAATACTTGATTAAATAGCTGTAGCCGTTGCTGATGTGGTAGCCCTCTTGCCATCATATCCGTTAATATGAGTTCATAATCACAGGCTTGAAGCACTTCTGAAGCTTCTTGCCAATGCCATGATTGTTGCAGTGCAGTGGTATATAATTCAGCTTGAGGCTCCATTTCAGAAGGCATCAACACCGTCTGCGCTGGCAAATCTCCATCTTCATAGTGAACCATATGATTGAGATGAAAAAAGTGATAGTGATCTCTCGGATCGGTTTCTGCGTTGGGATCATCTGTAGGATTTGCTTCCCATACAGCCAGTGCCTCCTGCTCTTCTCCTTGGTCATCTAAAACGGTATGCAGTGGGCCTGTATATTCTTGTACTTTGGCATACAAGGTGTCTCGATCAATCGTTGGCTTCGTACGATATAATAGTTGGGCAGAATATATATCAAAAAATCCAAAATCCTCATCGGCTTGTTCATTTTGTTCGTTATCATCGTATTCGCGTGTACTCATGGTTTATTCTTTCTCCTTTCGCTCAATCGCTCGCTTAACTAGTATTAACCTAATTTTATGTAGACGGCGCACTTATTTAACGATTTAGTTATCATCTATGTTCGCCTCTTATCATACAATTCCTATGGGTTAACGTAAACCTATGATTTGGCAAGATTGGATTGTAAAGTCTCAAGTATGTTTAAATATACTTATAGGTTAATAGCCAAGGAGGTCATGAATATGATTCATCCCAACACCATTAAAGTAAGACAAGACATCTGGGATTTTGCCCATTCCTTAAATGAAAATGTGATGAATGAACACAGTCAGCCTGATAAATGGACGATAGCACAGGTGTTAGAACATTTATATCTGATGGAAATGGCAATCACTGCTCGATTGCGAACAAAAGTAGATGAAGAAAATCCTGCTCCTTCTTCTATGCCGTCGATTCCGTTTCATCTTACGCTGGATCGTAATCGTCATACACCTGCACCATTAGCACTTGTTCCCGCAGATAAACATTGTACCTTAATCGAATTGCAGACAAGACTGGTGCGTTCACGCGAACTGTTTACTGAATTGATCGAAAGTATAGATCCAGTGATGCTGGAACATCGCACTATGGATCATCCTATATTCGGGCCACTGACTTTACAACAATGGACTGAATTTATTGGACTTCATGAACAACGACATTTAGAACAAATGCGAGAAATCGAAGCAGAGTTATCTCAATATCATTAATTTGCTTCTAGCTCATACTAAATATATACACAAAGCCTTCTCTATGATGGAGAAGGCTTTTTTACATTCACTATTTTCACATCCAATAATAACGGTCTAGGATTGATCTTATTTATTTGATTAAAAGGAAGTGAATGCTATGTCTATTTGTCCTAATGGATATTCCACGTTAAAATAGATATAGTCTGGTAATGCATTCTATAGACAATAAGGAGACTACACTCATGGACGACAGAATCGCCAAAATTCGTGGCCATATGCAAACGAACGGATTAGATAGCTTATTGATTACTGATCCCAAACACGTATACTATCTCACTGGATTCGCCAGTGATCCACATGAACGCTTTTTAGGGCTTTTTATTCCCGATGGAGACGAAGCCTTTTTATTATTGCCTGCACTGGATGAAGACAAAGCTCGTAGCGCTTCTAGCGTATCACGCATAGAGACTCATACTGATACAGATAATCCCTATGTACGTTTGAAAGAATGTGTCAAAGGCAGTATCGGCAATCTAGGTATCGAAAAAGAAAACTTATCGGTAGCGAGATATGAACAATTGTCTGAAGTATTAGAAGCGACTTCGTATCAGGATATTGGTAGTATGCTCAATGCAATGAGATCACGTAAATCACCGGATGAAGTCAAACGAATGAAACATTCGATTCAATTGATTGAAGAAGTATTACGTCGTGGTCTGTCTAGCGTACGTATTGGAGTGACCGAGATTGAATTGGTTGCAGAACTTGAATACCAGATGAAAAAAGTAGGTGCAGAAAAGCCTGCTTTTGATACGATGGTTCTTTCAGGTTCCAATACCGCTCTTCCTCACGGTGTACCCGGTACTCGTAAAATCGCAGCCAATGAACTGTTAATGTTCGATCTAGGATTATTTGCAGACGGATATGCATCTGATATCACGCGTACATTCGCTATTGGGGAACTGGATGCTGAACTGAACAAAGTCTATCATACCGTTCTAGCGGCGAATGAAGCAGCTATTCAAGCGATCAAGCCCGGTGTTACTTTTGCCTCGATTGATAAAGCGGCTCGTGATGTCATTACTGAAGCCGGATACGGTGATCGTTTTGTTCATCGCCTGGGTCATGGACTGGGTATGGATACACATGAATATCCTTCAGTACACGGGCAAAATGAAAATCTATTACAAGAATGTGTATTGTTCACTGTAGAACCAGGTATCTATATTCCGGGTCTTGGTGGCGTACGCATCGAAGATGATGTTATCGTAACTGCTGATGGCGTTGAAGTCCTTAGCTCGTTCCCTAAAGAATTAACCGTTCTCGGGTAAGCGACAGCTACTCTTAATCTATTCAATACGTATAATGAGCACTATTTATTTTCAATATTAAAATCGATAACTAACACGTTCTATTCAAAAAAGACACGCTACAGATCGTATGACTTGATCTGGTATGCGTGTCTTTTGCTATAAGCTTATTTTGTTCATTCTTGTTCTTGAGTTTGTTCTTCTTTATCTTTGGCAATTTGATAACTAATCATTAATGGCTTATCTTCTTCGGCTACTTTCATACTGCGCGCAAGGTATAAAAATGGTGTTCCTGCTGCTGTCAGTACAAATTTAAGAATATATGTCGTTAAGAAAATTTCAATCCACACTTGCCAGTCGTATACACCTAAGAAAGCAATACTACAAAATACAAGTGTATCTACAAACGAACTAATCATCGTACTTCCGTTATTACGTATCCATAATTGATGCGGTGCAGGAAATAATTGACGCAACCACGTATACAGACGTACATCTAGAAATTGACTGATTAGATAAGCAGATAGACTGGCTACTACCAATGTAGGTAATTGATCGAAAATAGTCGTTAAGGCGACTTGTGCATTATCTGCATCTTCAATTCCAGAAACTTTGAAAGTCAAAGCCATTTTCATAACAATCGTCGTCATAATTAAAGTGAAAAATCCAAACCAAACCGCTTTGCGCGCTACTTTCGGTCCAAATCGTTCGTTCAATAGATCACTTGCTAGATACATACTGACATACATCGTATTACCTAGTGTTGTTGCTATCCCGAATAATTCAATCGTTTTAATAACTTGAATATTCGCTAATACTGTAGCAACCCCGATCCAAGCATACATCCCTTTAATCCCAAATAATCGATAACATAATGTAAACAAACCATAATTAACGATAACAAATAAAATACCCCACCATATATTAAACATGACCTTTTCCCCCTAGTTTTGATAACGCGGGATGGTTACGAACCGCGGATCAATCACTGAAAACCTGTTTTACTTTATCATATGAGCAAGCAAGCTGCCAACTATTATCACTAATTTTTCCATAAATGATATGTCATTATCGATATGGATCTTCTTTTGAATTGAAAATAACAGTCGTCATATCAACGCAAACACTCCAATAAAGCCCAAAAAGTCTACTCCTTATTCATAATGATAAGGAATAGACTTTTGAATGTTTATCTGTTATTCAATGTACACTACAATAGATTAAAATTTATGAATTATGAAGCTTCCGCAGTATCGAGATCACGATCTGGTTGGTTGTAAACGTCTTTGTTTTGTTCTTTCAACCATTTACTACTGAGTACACCTGAAGTCATCGAACCACTAACATTCAGTGCTGTACGTCCCATATCGATTAAAGGCTCTACAGAAATCAACAATCCTGCTAAAGCGACTGGTAGATTCATGGTAGATAATACGATCAATGCTGCAAATGTTGCTCCACCACCAACCCCAGCTACACCCAAAGAACTAACCGTTACCACTGCAATTAATGTCAAAATAAACTGCCAGTCTAACGGATTCACACCTGCCATTGGTGCAATCATAATCGCAAGCATTGATGGATAAATACCTGCGCAACCATTTTGCCCGATAGTAGCTCCAAAGCTCGCAGATAAGTTAGCAATACCTTCCGATACACCCAACTTTTTCGTTTGCGTTTCTACATTCATCGGGATCGTCGCTGCACTAGAGCGAGAAGTAAATGCAAAAGTAAGTGTTGGAATAATTTTTTTCACATATTGAATTGGATTAAGACCTGAGATCGCTAGAATGATGAGATGAACAACAAACATTGCAATCAAAGCCACATAAGAAGCCAGTACAAAGTTAATCAATTTCAGTATTTCTTGACCACTTGTCGTGGCAACCATTTTGGCGATAAGCGCTAAAATACCATAAGGTGTTAGACGTAGAATAATGGTGACCATTCGCATCACTACCCCGTAGATCGCTCCCATCATGCTCTGGAACATTTCACCTTGTTTTGGATTTTTGCGTATAAGACCCAGTGCTGCAACTCCAACAAAAGCGGAGAAAATAACGACTGCTAATGTAGAAGAACGACGAGATCCTGTCATATCTGCAAAAGGATTAGTCGGAATAAATTCTAGTAACTGTGCAGGCAATGACATATCTTCGACATCACCTAGACGTTCTTGCAATATCACGCCACGTTGTTGTTCAGCTTCACCTGCTGGAATATCCAGAGCCGTTAGATTGAATCCAAGTGCTACTGTAATTCCTATCGCTGAAGCAATCGCTGTCGTAAATAACAATACACCTATAATAGAACCACTGATTTTACCAAGATTTTGCTTACCACTTAGCTTCAGGATCGCCATAATGATCGAGACCATAATCAGTGGAATAACAACCATTTGAAGTAACCCAACATAGCCACTACCTATCAGATCGAACCATTCCATCGAATCTGAAATGACTTCTGAATCTGGGCTATAAATCCATTGCAATACTACGCCGTATGCAATCCCCAGGATCAAGCCAGTAAATACTCTCTTTGTAAATGAAATATGCTTTTTCTGCATCCAACCTAATAAAACAATCAGTAAGACCAGAACAGCTATATTCACAATAACTAGCAAAACATTCATTTTGACACCCCTTTTGATATATATGTAGTGACCTGAATATTGAGTCGCATTTCATTTTAGCATAATGTCGAGTAAACAGGTAGGGTTATTTGTAAGATAGTTTTAACATGTATTTTCTACATTTTTTGCACTTTTTATAGAAAAAAATTAGTTTTATGACTAATTAAATGAAAAAATACCTATTCAAACAGTGGTCGATTGATATAATATAGATAATTATTTGAATCTTTTTACTCAGTACTTTAAGATCATATGCGCAATTATTCATGTCATATTTACAGGAAAACCTGTTGAAATAGGATGAATACCGGGAGGAGTCGAATAAATATAGTTCTTTTTGCTTAAAATATTCAAAATACTATACACGTTGCTTCATATTTCGATGGGAATCAGATAAGACTCTGTGTCACATTTTGTCACGTCGCTAAAAGTTTGATTGTATCTGTAGATAGCTACATGTTGGATGAGAGAAAAGTAACTGTTTTTCAAGTATGGGAAGGGGCAAGTTTGCATGTTTAGAATCAATCAATTTATCAGTCGTAAAATTATGGTGACGTTCGCTGCACTGATAGTAGCAGTATGTATTGTACTCAGTCTTTTCTTTTTCTTTATGACTCAAAGAATAATTAATCAAAATGTAGTTCCTCAATTCCGTCAGGTCTTGAATATTGCGATGGATGGTATTATCAAAGGCATGGACAGCACACAAGCTATGCAAGCCGCTCAGGGAAACAGTGGCGAAATTATGAAAATCGAAACATACTTAGAAACCCAACTTCAAGCTTACCAACTAGATAACCTATACTTACTTCGAATTGAAGATACCAAAGCTGTTGTAGAAGCAGTAGCCAATAGCTCCAAAAATTTCAAAGATAAACAAGAAGTTCAACTAAGCGACAATATCAATAAAGCGATGACTGATGGCAAACTGTTAACAGACCTTTATCAGACCGATGCTGGTTCTACAGTTACCTACTATTATCGTGTACCCGGTAGTTCGGTAATTGTAGCAGCGAGTATGGATGCTAGCTTTGTAAATAGTATTATTTCGAATCTGATCTGGACTACAGTGATTGTAGCTATTGTTGCTCTTGCCGTATGTCTATGGGTCGCTTACAAATTTAGCCGTAAAATCACCCTTCCACTTGCACGTCTTGTTCGTCATACTCGCCTCGTTGCAGAAGGTAATTTACAACAAGATATCAAAATGACAGGTAATGATGAGATTGCTCAATTAGCTCGTGGATTCCGCTTAATGACAGAAAACTTACGCACGATGGTGCATCAAGTCTTAGATAGCTCAGATAAAGTAGCTGTCGGTACAGAAGCGTTAACTACACGATTAAATAAAATGCAACGTATGGTCGATCAATCAGTTCAATCCGTGACCAGTATTGAATCCGGTAGTGAAATGATTGCTAATACGACTTCTGAAAATGCACGAGCAATGGAAGAAATCACAACCGGTATCCAGCATATCGCTTCATCTACAGCTGAAATTTCAGAACAAATCGGTGATGCTTCAGATAGTGCAATCACTGGTAACCAAATGGCTCAACAAGCAGTCACTCAAATGGGATCTGTTGAAAAAGCAGTTATGGACACCAAATTATCTGTACAAACATTAATCGAACGTTCGGAATCGATCAGTGAGATTCTGGTAGCAATGAGCGATATCACCAAACAAATCCGTATGCTTTCCCTGAATGCTTCGATTGAAGCAGCTCGTGCAGGCGAGCATGGTCGTGGCTTCGCAGTCGTCGCTCAAGAAGTAGGCAAGCTTGCCGAACAATCTCGTGCATCTACCTACGAGATCGAAGAAGCACTCGAATCGATTCGTCAAGAATCTCAAAAATCCACCGAATCGATGGATAGCGTGACTAATGAAGTGAAATCAGGAACAGAATTAGTACAACAAGCAGGTGATGCGTTCAATCGCTTTGTGGAAATGATGCAACTAGCAAACCAAACGGTTCAATCTGCTTCAGCGGCAACTCAAGAAATCTCAGCCGGTTCTGAAGAAGTCAGTGCTTCTGTAGATGAAACTGCCGAAATCACTCACAAATCCCTAACCAACGTCAAAGCAATCGCCAAAAACGCTGACCGCCAATCCGGCGAAATGCTAGCCTACGTCGAAATCATGCGCGAACTCAACAACGAAGCCCTATCCCTACAAAACATCGTCAGCAAATTCAAAATCTAACTCCATCCCATTCCCTACTCAAAAAATTCCCAAGCCAGTATAGCTCCCCGAGCTTATACTGGCTTTCTTCATACTAATACCGCTACCTACTTTTTTTCATAATTCTCCTGCTTTCACTACTCTCCTCAAAAAGTCACATCCTTCCTATTCCTTTACTAATTCCCACCACGATCTCTTGTATCTTTACCTCTTAAATTTATCTTTTTTACTATTCACCTTTCCCTTCGCCAATCCACCACTTCATCATCCTTAAACTTCCTAACCAATCTAATCTCTTCTCGCACTTCTTACTCCGTATCTCTAAGCACTCTTTTTTACTCCTCCCTCCCCTGGGACTAGGATTGCCTCTCTAACTACAGTTGCGGAGGGGATCGGTTCTTCTGAAAGAGCGAAGCGCTCGCCTTTGTAAAGGAATCCCTACCGCCCAGCGGTTATTCAAGGGATTCCTTTACAACAGCGACGACAAGAAGAACCGATCCCCGTAGCTCTCCCACTCCGCCCCTTCAATCCTTCCCCCTTATATTTTCATAATGTTTGGTTTACAATAAGAAAGCAGGCTATTTATCATCTTTTTGATAAAAATCTGTTAATGATGAGTACAAACGGAGGAAGAATCATGCTTTTTATTGATAATCAGGGAATTCACGATCCAACCATCAATCTGGCAATCGAAGAATTTGTACTGAAACATTTGCCAATGGATGATAGCTACCTGCTTTTTTATATTAACGAACCCTCGATCATTATCGGTAAACATCAGAACACGATCGAAGAGATTAACGCTGAATATGTCAAAGAAAACAATATTCATGTGGTACGTCGTCTGTCCGGTGGTGGAGCAGTGTATCACGATCTAGGCAACTTAAGTTTTAGCTTTTTGACCAAAGATGACGGTCAATCGTTCCATAATTTCCGTAAATTTACCCAGCCTGTTGTGGAAGCATTACACCAATTTGGCGTGAATGCCGAATTATCAGGACGTAACGATCTTCAAGTGGGCGAACGCAAAATTTCAGGCAATGCTCAATTTTCGACACGTGGACGGATGTTTAGCCATGGTACACTGATGTTTGATTCAGAACTGGATAATGTGCAATCTGCGCTTAAAGTGAATCCAGAAAAGTTCAAATCAAAAAGCACCAAGTCAGTACGCAGTCGTGTCGCTAATATTACTGAATTTTTGGAAAAACCTTTAACCATGAATCAATTCCGTGACGATATTTTGCGTCATATTTTTGGTGTAGAACCTTCAGAAGTTCCTCAATATGTACTGACAGAAGACGATTGGAAAAAAATCCATGAAATCTCGGCGGAACGTTATCGCAATTGGGATTGGAATTATGGACAATCACCAGAATCCAATATCAAGCACACTCGCAAATTCCCTGTAGGGATTATTGATCTACGTATGGATATCAAAGATGGTCATATTCATGAGATCAAAATTTATGGTGACTTTTTCGGTATAGGCGATGTGACTGATATTGAAAACAAATTACGTGGTCAGCGTTATGAAGAGAGTGCCGTTCAGACTGCTTTGGCAGGTACAGATATTAAGCACTATTTTGGAAATATTGAATTAGAAGAGTTTGTGGGATTGGTATTTTTGCAAGACTAGAATGAGATAGATAAAAGGAGAGTTACCTACATGTATAAATTAATCGCAATCGATATTGATGATACACTGATCAACGATAATAAAGAAGTTACACCGGCTACACAGACGGCTCTAGAACAAGCTGTCGCTAAAGATGTGGTTGTTACACTAGCAACAGGTCGTGCGTATGCGTCTGCTCAAGCTATCGCTCGTCAAACAGGTCTTAATGTACCGATCATTACGTATCAAGGGGCTTTAGTCAAAAACTTGATGGATGAAAAAGTATTGTATGAGCGTTATGTGCCGATCGAAGCTGCTCGTAAATTATTCGAATATTGCATCGAACATAATTTACATTTGCAAACCTATATTGATGATAAATTATATGCTCGTGAAGTCAATCAACATTTGATTGATTATGCAACTTTGAATGGTACTCAGTATCATATCGAACCGGATTTCAACAAATTGATCGAGCAACCTACGCCTAAGATGCTAATTATTGACGATCCTGCATTCTTGGACGAATTACAACCGATCTTACGTGAATTGCTTGGCGATAGTGTTCATATTACCAAGTCCAAACCTCAATTCCTTGAAATTATGCACAAAGAAGGAACCAAAGGCGCAGCGCTTACTTTCCTTGCTGATTATTTCAATTGTGATCTAAAAGATGCAATTGCTGTAGGCGATTCATGGAACGATCATGAAATGTTAGAAGTTGCAGGTCTAGGCGTAGCGATGGGTAATGCCATTCAACCGCTCAAAGATATCGCTGATTATATTTCAGCTAGCAATAACGAAGACGGTGTTAAAGAAGTGATTGAGAAATTTATTCTTAACGCTTAATCTGTAATAGCTACCAAAGAAGCACCTTGCCAAGGAGTATAGGATCATCTGCGTAATATATGCTAGATAATCCTATACTCTTCGGAAGGTGCTTTTTTACATACTCTTCATTTATCTATTTTTCATCTGATCCAATGCTTCTAGATACAAGACTTGCAAAAACTTTTTGATACTGACTTTGCTTTTACCATCATCCCGTTCTTCATCAATCTCTTTCATTTTGGCACGAATATCTTCAAAGTCAAAATAAAGCGGAGCATAATGTTCAAACTTAGGATTGCCGTAGTCTGTCAGCCCTATAGATGCTAAATGATTAAGTGCAGTTGTGACCGTTCTTCTGATACGTTGCTCAATCGCCTTAGCTTCTTTATCCACTTCACGCGGCGTATGCTTATAACGGCCAGCTGCGGCTTCATACAATTGTCGCAGCGGTGGGAATGAACCCGGTTTTCCCTGCTGTTCCAGTAATATTTCCATAATCGCTGTCAAATCACCACAACCGGATTCGCCAACAATGCCTAGATTCATATAAATCGGTCGCACCATATCATCTACAGTTCGTGGTTTTATTGATGTGGAAGACGCTGTATTGGGCGAGAACTGACTGAGTGTATCGAGTTTGGACAAAGAAGATTTTAACTCATTCAAATAGTGTTTAATCTCTGTATGCTCGGTCACTCGGGAAAGAACAGATTCAACTTCAATACGGTTAATAGGCTTTCGAATAAAAAATTCAATCCCAGATTGATAAGCTTCGCCAACCATTTCTTGATTTTCGATCTGTGAGATCATCACGTATTTGCCATGATAACCTTGACGCTTCAATTGCATAATCGTTTCTAATCCATCTTGATCGGGCATCAACCAATCGATTAAGACCACATCAGGATGCGTCTCCAAAATAATACGTGTACCTTCTTCTCCACCTCGCGCTGTACCGATCACTTCGCCAAGCTGACTTTCTTTGATGATATTCTCAAGCATAGCACGAGTTGCTGGATCATCATCTACAATACAAAAAGATAAAGCCATCTTATTCCCCCTTTTTCAACAATAACGTTGGTAATTTCACTTCAAAAATCGTCTGCCAAACGGTATCTTCTGCTTCTTGTAGTTGGATCGTTCCTCCTAGCGAACATACAATATCATGCACATGAGAAAGCCCTATTCCTGTAGCTGCGCTTCCACCTTGAGCGAACTTAGTCGTAAAACCAGGTTCAAAAATCAATTCACGTGCTTGCTGGTCGATCCCTTTACCCGAATCATAGACAGTGAGTATCGTATCTTGCCCTTGTTCCCACACGCTCACTTCGATCGAACCACTTTCGTCTAACGCTTCAACAGCATTGGATGTCAAATTATTCAGTATCGTCAGTAATGGAATATATTCAGAAGTAATATAATTCACTTCTAAGCGAGCTGTAAACGTCACTTTTTTTGCTAACATTGTCGCATATTTGCGATTACCTCTTATTGTATAATCCAGTATTTCAAATAGGGATAAAGCAGTCTGTGATTTTTGATCAAATAATTTGAGCAATCCAGCGGCGATACGTTGAGAGTCTTTTTTGACTTCATGTATTTCCTGGGTAATACTCAGTTGTCGTTGACTATACTCGGTGAGACCTTCACGCTTCATATCCATATATAAGCGGTAACTACTGCTGGTTAGATGCTCGATCGTATCCATCGATTTGCGTAAATAAAACACTTCACCATACAGACCCGCATTTACAGCTAACATCTGTTCCATCCGCTTCTTCTGTTCACTATGAAGAGCACGAATCTGGCTCACCGAGATACTGCTATATAATCCTGTTGTAAAAAAGCCACGAATCACAGCGACTAGAAAAATATAACCCCATGTTGCTGGAATCATAATCTCACTACCTGTAAGAATCCAGCGACAGATCATTTCAATCGTATTGGAGCCAAAATCAATACAAGCCGTCACTCCACTTAGCAGCAATAGGTTCATTCGGGTTAATCGACTTTGAATACAAAACATACCAATCGCAAACGTCATATAATACAAACCTGCTGATGTATGCACACGTGCACTCTCATCTATAGAGAATAGATGCGGAGCCGAAATAAAGTCCAACATCATACGAAAAACAACCACTGTTAAAGCTGTAAATATCCCTGTTCGCAAATACGGAAGCCGATTCATGAGTAGCATCAATAATAGAAAAGCACTACCACCTAGACCGATCCGAAATAGATCACCTTGTACTGGATTGATTTTGAATTCACCGGCTACTGCTGTACCGATCGCTACAGTAAGCATCTGGATTTTTTCATTTTTAAAAAAAGTCGCCATCCGTCCTTCCGCTCCTCTGGAACTGGTTTCTGCTGCGACTTGATGATAGGACAATGCATACTTAAGTTTGTTCCATATGCGATAAAAAGGTTTATGAAATTGTTTATATGGTATCATACATTTTCCCTTTCAGGCTGTATACTTTTACAAATCGATAACAAATCTTGATTTCACATACCAAAAACCGGCTCCCCTGCGGAAACCGGTGATTTACATCGTCGATATCTTTGCCGAATTTAAGCTGTTTTTGTTTCTAATCGTTTGGAAATTAGCGATAGTGCATAATTGATCACAAAGTAGATCACAGCGATCAATAATAAGATTGGAATCGGATAATTAGAATTTTGTCCCATAATAATCTGTGCATTGTGTACCAATTCAGCTAACGAAATAATAACCGCTAATGAGGTATCTTTAAGAAGCGAAATAAATTGACTCACTAATGGTGGAACCATTTTACGTAATCCTTGAGGCAATACAATATGCCATAACGTTTGCATTTGCGTAAGCCCTGAAGAACGTGCAGCTTCTACTTGTCCTTTGGGAACCGATGTTAGCCCTGCACGAACAATCTCTGAGATCATCGAAGCTTCGAAGGCAGTCAGCGCTACAATAGCACCGAATGTGATCGTCATTTTGATCCCAATCTCTGGCAAACCGAACTGTACAAACAAAATAATAAGCAATAATGGCAAATTACGCAAGACTTCAACAATAACCATTAATATCGGTGATAAAATGGGGACTTTGGCATAACGAATCGTTCCTACAATACAACCAATCACAAAGCTAAGTATAATCGCAATAAAGGCAACAAAAAGTGTTATTTTCAGCCCTTCCATAAGAAAGCGCAAGTTATCCGGTGAATATGCTCCTATGAAATCCATCAATTGCCCTCCTTTGGTTCATCTGACTCTGACTTCTGAGGTCTATCTTCATTCGATTAGGGTAGAAGAAATTATGAATTTTTCGCCCATTTACGTTCCAATACAGAAGCCCCATAACTCATTGGTAATGTCAGTACAAGATAGAACATCGCTGCAAAGATATAAGTACTGAAGATGACATACGTTTCGCTACTGATTTTATCTGAGAAGTACATCAGATCAAGACCCGCTACGATTGTAAGTACTGAAGAGTTTTTGATCAAATTGATAAACTGATTACTAAGCGGTGGAATGACTAGCTTAATCGCTTGTGGCAATATCACATGAATCATCGTCTGGATATACGTCATTCCCGCAGATCGTGCAGCTTCGGATTGCCCTTTAGGAACCGATTGAATCCCTGCACGGATCGCTTCAGCTATAAAGGCTGATGTGTATACCGTTAAGCCTAATGTTCCTGCGGCAAAACCATCTAATTTCACACCGATCGAAGGAAGTCCCCATGAGAAAAATAAAACGACGATCAAAATAGGAATATTTCGTATAAATTCAACATACGCTGTACCGAACCATTGCAATAGCTTTACACCGCTAATTCGGAAAATAGCAATTACTGTTCCTAATAAAAAGCTACCGATCAATGCCAATACGCTCGCTTTAATTGTATTTAGAAAACCTTCCAAATATAAAGGGAAATACTCGGTGAGAATCGAAAAGTCCAACATATTTTCTGTACCTCCTTAGCCTGTGTATACATGATCAAACAAAAAAGGTAGGCAACGATTGCCGGTTGCCCACCTTCTGTATGCATTACTAATGATCGCTTGAACAGATCACGATTTAGGTTGTTGGCTCTTTACCAATCCATTTTTTATAAATCTCATTATATGATTTGTCAGCTTTCATATCTGTCAGTGCTTTGTTGATCGCTTCAACAACTTTGGTTTCCCCTTTTTTCACAGCGATACCGTAAGGCTCATCTGTAAATGGTTTACCCACAACTTCATAACCAGGATCTTGTGCAGACATACCATATAGAATCGCATCATCGGTAGTTAAAGCATCACCTTTACCTGCTTTAAGTGCATTAAATGCATCTTGATAATTATCAAATTCCAATACTTTGACACCCGGTACTTTTTCTTCAATATTTTTGATTGATGTTGCACCTTTAGAAGCAAGTACTGTTGTATCTGCGGTTACATCTTCAATACCTTTGATCGGGCTACCTTTTTTCACTAACAATGATTGTCCCGCTTGGAAATAAACATCCGAGAAATCAACTTCTTTTTTACGCTCATCGGTAATCGTCATCGTTGCAATAACCATATCGATATCACCATTATTAAGCATCGGAATACGTGTTTTGGATGTTACTTCTTTGAACTCCACTTTGCTTGCATCACCTAAAATACTTTTTGCTAAAGCATGAGCTATATCAATATCGAATCCTTCTACATCACCTGTAGATGGGTTTTTGAGACCGAATAATTTAGTATCGTATTTTACGCCTACGATCAATTTATCACGTTCTTTAATTTGATCTAATAATGCGTTAGAACTTGCTGTAGAAGAGGACGTTGGCTTGGTTACGCTACATGCTCCCAGTACTGTAACAATAGCTACCATACATGCTAACAACATCGCTAATTTTTTAACATTGTATCTTTTGTGATTTTTCATAAGTAAATCCCCTTTTCTTTTTTTATATTGGTGGATACAAATAACAGAATTAGTGATTCAATAAACGACTCAAGAACAATTGAGCACGTTCTTCTTTGGGAGCGGAAAAGAATTCTTCCGGCGTGGCTTCTTCTACAATTTTACCTTGATCCATAAAGATGACGCGGTCTGCGACTTCGCGAGCAAATCCCATTTCATGAGTAACTACAACCATCGTCATTCCTTCCCGGGCGAGTGCTTTCATCACATCAAGCACTTCACCAACCATCTCAGGATCTAAGGCAGAGGTTGGTTCATCAAACAGCATAATTTCGGGTTTGACAGCAAGTCCTCTAGCGATAGCAACACGCTGTTGCTGTCCGCCTGATAATTGTGAAGGATACGCATTTGCCTTTTCAGCGATACCGACTTTTTCTAAATAATACATAGCGGTCTCTGCGGCTTCCGCTTTGGATACACCTAGTGCTTTGATCGGTGCGAGGGTAATATTATCAATTACTTTTTTATGAGGGTATAAATTAAAATGCTGAAAAACCATACCGATTTTGCGACGTAACTTATTGAGGTCTGTTTTGCGATCATCTACCCTTACATTGTTCACTGTTAATTCTCCACTACTTGTATCTTCAAGACGGTTGATACATCGTAGCATTGTACTTTTACCAGAACCGGAAGGTCCGAGTACAACAACTACCTCTCCTTGTTTGACATGAAGGTTAATTCCAGTCAACACTTGAAAATCTCCATAGAACTTGTTAACTTCATGGAAGGTAATCATTATATTCCTCCTTTTAAATTCCATAAATAGTATATATTATATTTCTCTTGTTAGTTATACTTACATTTTATATAATCTTAACCTACACCTATGTAAAACTACATAATCCTACAAGAAATTATTTTAAATTTCTGTTTTATTCTAAATAATGATCCTAAAAATGCAAATAAACCGATAGACAATCTATCGGTTCATGCTGGTTATGCTATATAAGTGTAATCGCAATATCGTTATTATTCGGATAGTAATGAAGAATAATTGCCCAGATCGACTGTCATTCCTGTGCGAGCCACACTGATACTTGGAGCCAGGTTCAAATCTTCACGCAAATCCACATAATGAGACATATGTGTATAGATCGTTTCCGAAGGAACCACTTCATCTACCAATTCAGCCGCTTCACGCATATCGTATACAGAACGAGTAGCATATTCTGTTTCTTCATGTACAAAGCTTGTTCCCAAAATCAACAAGTCTAACATATGCAGAGGCTTCTTCTGTGTGTCATTTAGTCCTATCGCATCCGGGCAATACACCCATGCAAAATCATTTTTTTCAAAACGATACGCATAAGAATAACCGTTATGTCCGTGATGTACTTTCCATGGAGTAATACTCCAGCCATTGAGTTCCATTCCTTGATCGTTTGCTATAAATTCAATATGACTGCTAATCCATGGAAATTGCTTGCTGATCATATCCAAAACTTCTTGTGGGGCAAATAATCTCCCTTTTAATTGTTGCCACTTACAAGCATCTGCCCATTCAGGTAAACCACCGATATGGTCAAAGTGTGCATGCGTCACAACAATATCGGTGATATCTGCACGGCGATTAATCATTTCCATCTGTGTGCGCCAATCAGGCCCACAGTCTATTAAGAAATCTCCCCCGATTCCTTCGACAAGCACAGAAGAACGCAGACGGCGATTCATTCCACCACTTCGTGCTTCTTCGCATACGGTACACTCGCAGTATACTCTAGGTACTCCCATTGCATCGCCTGTCCCCAAAAATGTTAATCGATCTACTCTTCCGTTCATTATTATATTCTCTCCTTGAGCGTTGCTATCTAATATCGTACAGTATATCATTTTCTTGTATCTTTCGACATATTAATCGTGACCTTTGACTTAGTTAAAAAGGTAAGGTATTTAGTCCTTGTTCTGCTTTTACCCACAAAAAAACTTCTTTAAGCGTGAAATAAGCTTCACGTAAAGAAGTTTTTTGTATTTACCACTGAATAAAATCTATTTCTGCTATTTTATATGCCAGCTAGAACCTGATACCATATTCCACGACTAGAATATAGATTTTTCCGTACTTCACTCCAACCACCTAGATAATCGATATTAAATAATCCTTTAGGTGTAGGATACTCACTTATGTGTTTTGCCATCACCTGTTCGTTAACCGGGCGAAATCCATGCTTTGCAAATACTTCTTGAGCTTCAGGTGTCCATAAGTAAGCAAGAAAAGCTTCAGCTACTTTACGTGTGCCATGCTCATCAACATATTGGTCTACAACAGCTGCCGGATTTTCGATAAGTATTGTATCGTCAGGTATAACGACTTCATACTTAGCCCCTTGTGCCATCCGTGCTAACAATTCATTTTCATACGTTACAATCACATCGCCCACACCATATTCAAATGCCGCCATAGATGCACGTCCACTTTTATCCAAGGACTCTACATTTTGATGTACAGCTTGTAAAAAAGCTTTGGCTGCTACAGGATCTTTTTTGCCTTCATCCCGTTCAGATTGCTTGAGTCCTGCACCGTAGATCGCATTAATATCCCATTGTGCCCCCCCTGATGTTTTGGGATTAGGATACAATACTTTGACATCGGGCTTGGTCAGATCGTTGAAATTATGAATACCGAGTGGATTCCCTTCACGTGTGCCTAATACAACAATAGAGCGTGTAATCATTCCTTTATGCGGCTCGTCTCTCCATGTATCTTTGACTAGCCCTGCTTTGACTAATTTATCAATATCGCCTTCAAGCGATAATAAGGTCACATCCGCTTCAAATCCACCTGCAATAGCACGGGCTTGTGTACCAGAAGCTTCGTACGATTCTTGGAATTTTACATTTTGCCCTGTTTTGGCTTTCCATTCAGCTTGAAATTTGGGTAAAATCTCTCCGACTGCATCTTTAGCCACACTGTACGCACCGATCACAAGTGTAATATCTTTGCCATCATTAGATACGGCACTGGCTGAAGCTGTAGATTCGGTATCGCTTTGATTACCACATGCAGATAAGATCACACTTACTATAAGCAATACAGACAGCAATATCTCATTACGCTTTATCCTTATATTCAAACGATTGTTTTTCAAGCCCAATCCCTTCCTTTCCCACGTTCACAGAACGGGCTGAGATCCTTTGGTTAAATAAACATTGATAAGGTATCTTGTTTGAGACGATTTTCAGCAATCCAGCTTTCTTGATCATTAAATAGATATGCCCGATGCACCATCACATGTACTGATTGTCCAATTTCTAATGTTTCTTTTTCCAGTGAACGATATGTGATCAATGAATGCTGACCGACCTGTACTTCGACCAACCACTGACTGCCGCGAAAATGTAGATGTTTTACGGTTCCTTTCTCTGTAGCAGATAAGAAAGGGAACTCGCTAGCATGTCCCACTTCAATATATTCAGGACGAATCAAGGCATGAATACCTGGATGAGATTGTTCATGGTCAAATCCTTTTAGTAAAGAAACTTCATCAACAATCGTAGATTCTCCAATAAATGAAGCTACAAAAGGTGTGGATGGTTGTTTGTAAATATCCCATGGTGTTCCTTTTTGCTCTAATCGACCACCATTAATAATCATAATCTCATCAGCCACTTCTATTGCTTCATCCTGATCATGAGTGACAAAGATCGATGTAATGCCAACCCGTTCAATCAATTCACGAAGCCATGTACGTAGTTCTTGCCGAATCTTGGCATCGATCGCTGCAAATGGTTCATCCAACAACAATAATTGAGGTTCAGGGGCAAGAGCTCTGGCAAAAGCCACCCGTTGTCGTTGTCCACCGGATAACTGATGCGGATAACGATGTTCAAATCCAGCTAAACCTGTCAGTTCTACTAATTCCTGCACACGTTCTTTGATCGCAGGCTTTTTCATTTTTTTTACCGTCAGACCAAAAGCGATATTATCGAAGACCGTCATATGTTTGAACAGCGCATAGTTTTGAAAAACAAAGCCAATCTCACGTTCTTGGGGAGGCAATTGATTGACTTTTTGTCCGTGAAAAATAATATCTCCACTATCCGGTGATTCCAATCCAGCTAACATACGTAAGATCGATGTTTTACCTCCACCACTTGGACCTAACAATCCGATCAAATGACCTTTTTGTACATTGAAGCTAACATCTTGTACAGCGTGAAATTGTCCGAAATGCTTATCCAAATTACGAACTTCCAGATGCATACTCAGTGCACTCCCTTTCTCTTTTTGGCGCGTTCCATTAACAATAATAACCCTACCGAGAATATAGCCAACACCAGTGCAACCCCATTTGCAGCTGTTACATTAAAGTTCTCCATATCTTGATACACCAACGTCGTGGCTGTTTGTGTTTTGTTAATGATATTGCCTGACACTACCAATACCGCTCCAAATTCACCTAGAGAGCGTGCAACTGTCAAAATCGTACCGTAAATCACAGCCCAGCGGATCGAAGGCCATGTGACTTTCCAAAACGTTGTCCAACTATACGCTCCAAGTGTAGAAGCCGCTTCTTCTTGATCATTTCCCAGTTCTTGTAGTACAGGCATCACTTCACGTACCATCAATGGAAAGGTCACAAATAGTGTTGCAATTACCATACCGGGAAAGGCATAGACTACTTTAAATCCAATCTGTTCAAAAAATGTACCGATAACGGTATCTGGCCCTAACAGCAATACAATCATTAATCCTCCAATAACAGGTGAAACAGCATACGGTAAATCGACAATACTATTGAATAATTGTCTGACTCTACGGCTTAGCCATGTCCCGCGTACCAGATAGATCCCCATCATGATTCCGAATAGACCATTTAAAATCGTTACAACTAATACAATCAATCCAGTCATCATCAATGCATGTCTGGCTTCAGGGCGACTCAGTGCAGCAATAAAACCGCTTGTCCCTTTATCAAAAGCTCCTGTCGCAAGTACAGCTAATGGAATCAAGATCAATATGCTAAATACAATCCATGTGAGTGGAATCCAATATTTTCTCATTAGCGTGTTCTCCTTGTCTGTACTGCATTAATCAGCCAAAGGATAAGAAACGATAATGTCAATAAAATAACAGAGATAGCAGCTGCTCCAGCTTCGTTATCACTTTCTACTTCACCAAAAATATACACAGAAGCTGTCAATGTACGTCCGGGAATATTACCTGCCACCAGTACAACAGCTCCAAATTCAGCCAATGCTCTAGAGAAAGCTAGCATCGCTCCACTAATAATGCCTGGAGACATGGATGGCAATATCACGCGAAAAAAAGTATCTCTTTTAGAAGCTCCTAACGTATACGATGCTTCTTCCGCAGAATGATCCATTTCTTCCAGTAGTGGCTGTATTGCTCGAATTACAAATGGAAAGGTTACAAACACCATCGCTATAATAATCGCCGGTTGGTGAAAAACGAACTGAAATCCTAAAGTATCTGCTAATTTGCCCATCCAACTGTTAGGCCCTAACAACACCAGAATCATCAGTCCACCTACAGCTGTTGGCAAAGCAAATGGCAAATCAACAATACTGTTCAACAAAGATTTCCCGGCAAAATCATAACGTACTAATACCCAGGCAGACATTGTACCGATCAACACATTAATCACTGTAGCAATTAAGGCTAACTTTAATGTCAATAGCACAGCTTTCCAAGCAATAGGATCACTGATATTCTGTACGAATGCTGCCCAACCTTCTGAAAATGAGTTCACATACACGCCTGCAATCGGTAGTACAATCAATAGTAGAAAATACAATAATACGGTCGAGCGAAATCCCCAAGTCCATCCTTTATGACGCAGCAATGTACGATTCACGATATGACTCCTTTGCTTTAACCTTTTTTTCCTATTAGTATACTCGGCTTTAAATCTTAGCAATACTTTAGCAAATTGTCATACCTACCGTCAATTGAAAGAGTACTTTTTGTCAAAATGATTAATAGTCCTCAATCTACTGATATGATAAGCATTCTGTTGAAAACGGGTAATAGAGAAGTAGACGGTTGTTTAAGTGGTACTCTAATTTCAAATATATTTTTGTGATATTTTGTCTATATATGTAAAATAACAATCGTTGAATACCCAATTTGAAAAAAAGCATAGAAAGAAGGAATAATGGATGCTATATACCTTACCGATCTCAACCAGTAAACGTGATGAAATGAGAGATATTACGCGTGACGTCTCTTCTTTAATTTCCCAAAGCGGAGTCAAAGAAGGCATTGTTGTCGTCTATTGCCCGCATACCACAGCAGGAATAGCTATCAATGAAAATGCCGATCCCGATGTAAAGCATGATGTAATTATGCGACTCGATGAAGTGTACCCGTGGGAACATCCCAAATACCGTCATATGGAAGGCAATACTGCTTCTCATCTCAAATCGATCACTACCGGCCCTTCCCAAACGATTATTATCCAAGAAGGTCGTATGTTACTTGGACGCTGGCAAGGGATTTACTTCTGTGAATTTGATGGCCCACGTAAACGTGAATATATGGTCAAAATTATAGCAGGTTAACTTAAAAAGGCGATGTATCCATCGTATGCGTTCGTGGATACATCGCCTTTTTAAATCATATACAACTTTTACGATTTTACTATAGGAGTTTACCGTTTTGACAAGGGAAAGCCTTAAAGTATGCAGATACTTTTGAGCTTGATCTGAATAGCTCACCTTATCTTGATCCATATACGCAATCATTTCATTGTCCCTTCACAGTACACGACATAGTGTCTTGACATGGGCAACTACAGCAGGCTTAATATCATCGTAGCCTACACGATCTTGAATATAATACGAGATAAAGCCATGAATCGATAAAAATAAACTCAGCGGAATAGTATTCATTTCTTCCCTCGTATGATCTGATGCGGTCATTGATTGACGAATGATTGACGCAAATAAATCAAAACATCGTGCTTGTTCTGCCCGGCAATAACTTAGTAATTCTTCATCACGAGTCATAAACATAATCTCATACTGATGCGCATTGTCTAAGCCAAAGCGAATAAACTCGATAAGCAACAACTCTACTTTGGACCATTCCCCGTGTTCAGGCTGATCTTTAACTTCTCGAAACAAAAAGCATAAATGATCAAAGTCCTCCATTACGATCGCATAAAACAGCTCTGCTTTTTCTTTAAAGTGATAATATAACGAACCATGGCTATACCCCAAATGTTGACCAATACTCCGCATTGAAATTGCCCGATATCCTTTGGTGACGAACAGATGTCTGGCAGCTTCGAGAATTCTTTCTCTGGATAATTCTTGTTCTACCGCTCTTCGTGCCATGATTACGATTCTCCTTCAAGCATTTTGCATAGTCTGATTCAAAATGCAGCTTCGATAAAGTAACGCTGTTCACCTTCAGTGATCACAGACTGTCCTTGCGTGACATCTGTAATCCATGCTTTGAATGCTTCGGCTTCGCTTGCTACAGGCAAACAATTCACAATCACCTTATCGGTAAAATCCGTTTCGGCTGTGCGAATACCGCGATTACGCAATTCGTTTTCGACTTTGCCGAGCCAGGTGTAATCCAATTCTACTGCAACTTCTTGATGAAGTATACGAGTAATTGCTTCACCTGCTTCAATAGCCGCTACAGCGCCATCGGTATAAGCCCGAATCAACCCTCCTGCGCCTAACATAATTCCCCCAAAATAACGGGTAACCACAATCGCTACATCTTGAAGTTGCTGATTCTTGATCACCTCCAAAATAGGTTTTCCTGCTGTACCGCTAGGTTCTCCATCATCCGATTGCCGCTGTATCTCTCCTCGTGAACCGATCAGATATGCCGAACAATTATGAGTAGCATTCCAGTGTTGCTTTTTAATGCGTTCTATAAAAGCGATGGCTTCTTCTTCTGTCTGTACAGGCATAACATGCCCTAAAAAACGAGATTTTTTAATAACAATCTCTTTGACACCTTCTTGCTTGACTGTGCGATAACGTTCAGGTTTGTCCATTTTAATCCCCACTTTATTGATAAGACACTGCCCTATTCTGCTTTGATTTAATAGGTATGTACCAGACAGAATAGTTCATGTGTTTCCAAAGATATAATACACTATATTTAAGTATCAAGAAAGCAGCCCCCTGACATTACTGTCAAAGAACTGCTTTCTCGTATTGATTTATTCTATTTTAACTTAAAGTGACTTATTCGGAAAGTCTTGCTTCAAGTTCTGCTTTTTGTTTTTCAAATCCTGGTTTACCTAGCAATGCAAACATATTCTTTTTGTAAGCTTCTACGCCTTCTTGGTCAAATGGATTCACACCTGACAAGTAACCGCTGATACCGCAAGCTTTTTCAAAGAAGTAGACAAGGTATCCGAAAGAATATGGTGTTTGATCTTCGATATTCACGATCAAGTTAGGTACTTGACCATCTGTGTGTGCAAGTAGTGTACCTTGGAATGCTTTTTTGTTGACGAAATCAAGTGTTTTACCTGTTAAGAAGTTCAAGCCATCCAAGTCATCTGGATCAGATTCGATTGTAATGTGGCTAGCTACATTTTCAACTTGTACAACCGTTTCGAAAATGTTACGGCTACCATCTTGGATAAATTGACCCATAGAGTGCAAGTCTGTTGAGAAATCTACAGCTGCTGGGAAGATACCCTTAAAGTCTTTACCTTCACTTTCGCCGAATAGTTGTTTCCACCATTCAGATACAAAGTGCAATGAAGGCTCATAGTTTACCAAAATTTCGATAGCTTTACCTTTACGGTACAATGCGTTACGCACGGCTGCATACTGGTAGCTTTCGTTTTCAGCAACATTAGGATTACTGTATTCTTTCGCTGCATCTGCTGCACCTTGCATCATTTCTTCAATATTGATACCTGCTGTAGCGATTGGTAACAATCCTACTGGAGTCAATACAGAATAACGTCCACCTACATCATCAGGAATCACGAATGTTTCGTAACCTTCTGCATCAGCCAATGTTTTCAAAGCGCCTTTTGCACGGTCAGTTGTTGCATAAATGCGTTTTTTCGCTTCTTCTTTACCATATTTTTTCTCTAGTTCTGCACGGAAAATACGGAAAGCGATCGCTGGCTCTGTAGTTGTACCTGATTTGGAGATTACATTGACAGAGAAATCTTTACCTTCAATATTTTCTAGCAATTGGTTTACATACGTAGAACTGATATTGTTCCCTGCAAAATAAATTTCAGGCGTTTTACGTTTGTCTTTAGGTAGTGTGTTATAGAACGAATGAGTTAACATTTCGATCGCTGCACGAGCACCTAGATAAGAACCACCGATACCGATAACGATTAGTACTTCAGAATCGCTTTGAATTTTTGCTGCTGCTTTTTGGATGCGAGCAAATTCTTCTTTATCGTAAGCTGTAGGCAAGTCAATCCATCCTAAGAAATCAGAACCTGCGCCTGTGCCGTTATGCAATTGTTCGTGAGCCAAACGAATCGGCTCTGCAAAATAATCCACTTCGTGTTGAGCGACAAAAGAAAGAGCGTTACTGTAATCAAATTTAACTGTTTTAGCCATAATATTGTTACCCTCCCAAAATAAATTATGATACGGTCCCATACCCAATTCGCTATTGAACATGCTACACTAAATGGATAAGTATAGATGTTCTAACCCACTCAGGATATGGAGGAAATCAAGCTATGAAAAAAATCGGATTTATTGGCCTTGGCACGATGGGTCTACCTATGGCAGCTAACTTGCTCAAAGCAGGTTACACATTAACTGTATACAATCGTACAGCATCCAAAGCAGAATCTCTAGTTCAGCAAGGAGCCCATCAAGTACATACGCCGCGTGAAGCAGCTACAGGTCAAGATATGGTCATTACGATCATTAGCGATGATGCTTCGATTGTTGATGTATACGAAGGCGAAGATGGCATTTTACAAGCTGTTCAACACGGATTAACGGTTATGGATTGCAGTACCATTTCTCCATCACTTGTCAAACAATTAGCCACTTCGATTACAGATAAAGGCGGTCAATTTCTAGATGCCCCTGTCACAGGTAGTGAGCCTGCGGCTATTGATGGTACCCTTGTGTTTATGGTTGGCGGTGACACGCACGTTATTGATGCACATCAAGATGTATTTGAGACATTGGGTCGCAAAGTGATCCCGATGGGTGCTAACGGTAGCGGTGCTACTGCCAAATTAGCTCATAATACCATCGTAGGTATTCATACTGTTGCCCTTGCTGAAGCTTTTGCTGTAGCCGCAAAAGGTGGCATTGATCCATCTGCTTTTTATGAGCTGGTACGTATGGGCGCAGCAGGTAGTCGTACCGCTGAACTCAAAGGTCAAAAAATTATCGATGGTGATTATACCAATCAATTTTCATTGGCATTGATGCTCAAAGACCTTAAGCTTGCCTCTGTGCTTAACGATAATAATGGTGTACCTTCGCCTATGCTAAATCTGGCAAAAAGTATGTTCCAGATCGGTCAGACCAAAGGATATGGTGATGACGATCTTTCGGTTATCGCTAAATGCTATGAAGAATGGATCGGTCAAACGATCAATGGCAAAGAGCTGTAATCCTATATTCTTAGTACAGTATAACTTTAATTCTTGATCTTCCGCATGATGTATCGCACAGGTGATAGATGAGTCTATAGTACACATGAAAAGGGTAAGTTCTCAGTATGATTGATACTGATGAGCTTGCCTTTTTTGATAGCTACTTTCGATGCTATTGATGTTAATTAAGCATAAGAACAGCAGTAATCTGTAACTACAGCAATCTCAAGTTTGAAGCGAGTATTGGCAGGAACTTCAAATGTTGCCTGTCCCTTAATATCTAACCATTCTTCTGTATCTGGTAACAGGACACGAAGTTCTCCCGATAGAATTTCCATCGTCTCATGTTGATCTGTTCCAAATTCATAAGAACCTGGCAACATAATGCCTAATGTAATTTTGCTACCATCTGGCAAAATGACTGCACGGCTAGTTACTTTACCCTCGTAATAAATATTAGCTTCTTTTACTACAGTTACCTGTTCTAATTGCGTCATGAATCAGACCGCTCCCCTGCTCATCATTTGAAATACCGAAATTAGTTATAAAAAGGTGCAGAAATGGCGCTTTGCCAACTTCTGCACCTTTAACAGTACTTTTAATTATTTAGACAATAGACCTTTAACATGTTGAACAACGTTCTCAACTGTAAAGCCGTACTCAGCCATTACGCGATCTCCTGGAGCAGAAGCACCGAAAGTTGTAATTCCGATAATTCCACCTTTGTCGCCAGTGTAACGTTCCCAACCGAATGTTTGAGCCATTTCGATTGCAAGACGTGGTTTAACATCTGGTAACAACACAGAATCTTTGTAAGCTTGGTCTTGTTGTTCGAACAATTCCCAGCTTGGCATACTGATAACACGCACTTCGATACCTTCAGATGCTAATGCTTCTTGAGCACGAACAGCTAATTGTACTTCAGAACCTGTTGCAATCAATTGTGCTACTGGTTGTCCCGCTTTAGCATCAGATACCACATAAGCACCTTTTTTGATGTTTTGACGAGAATGTTCTACAGTACCTGGCAAGATCGGCAAGTTTTGACGAGTCAATACAAGCGCGATAGGACCTTTTTGGTTTTCCATAGCATGAGCCCAAGCAGCAGACGTTTCGTTACCATCAGCTGGACGAATCACTGTCAAACCTGGAATGATGCGTAGAGAAGCCAATTGTTCGATCGGTTCGTGTGTAGGACCATCTTCACCAACAGCAATACTATCATGAGTCAACACATACGTTACAGGCAAGCCCATAAGAGCAGCCAAACGTACAGCTGGACGCAAGTAATCTGTAAATACGAAGAATGTACCACCGAAGATTTTAACGCCTGTATGAAGAGCAATACCGTTCATTGCCGCAGCCATACCGAATTCACGTACTCCGTAATAAATGTTACGACCCGCATAACTTTCAGGAGTAAAACTATCCAAACCGTTCAAGTGAGTCATTGTTGAACTCTCAAGGTCAGCAGAACCGCCTGCTAATTGAGGAACACCATTGATTAGACCATTCAACGCATTACCAGAAGCTACACGAGTTGAAACTGCTTTGTCTTCTGTAGTGTAATGAGGAAGTTCTTTGTCCCATCCTTCGCTTAATTCGCCAGCAATTACTGTTTCGAATTGAGCAGCTAGTTCAGGGTTAGCTTTTTTGTATTCAGCAAATTTCTCGTTCCATGCATTGTTCGCTTCTACACCACGCTCTTTTACTTTAGCGAAATGTTCACGAACTTCGTCTGGTACATAGAAATCTTCTTCATAAGTCCACTCATAAGCAGCCTTAGTTAATTTAGCTTCAGCAGAACCTAGTGGAGAACCGTGAGTACCGCCGTGGCCGCCGATACCTTGTTTGTTCGGGCTACCGTAACCGATCACTGTTTTCACTTCGATCAATGTTGGACGAGAAAGATCCGCTTTTGCTTCTTCCAAAGCAGCTGCAAGTGCAGGAAGATCGTTACCGTCTTCTACACGAATCACTTGCCATCCATAAGCTTTAAAACGGTCTTCTACATTCTCAGAGAAAGAAAGACCTGCTTTACCATCCAATGTAATATCATTGGAATCGTACATCATGATCAATTTACCTAGTTTCATATGACCCGCCATAGAAGCAGCTTCACTAGAAACGCCTTCCATCATATCGCCATCACCACAGATTGCATATGTGAAATGATCGACAACATTGAAGTTACCTTGGTTATACGTTGCTGCCAAGTGAGCTTCAGCAATAGCCATACCTACAGCCATACCTACACCTTGACCTAGAGGTCCAGTTGTAGCATCAACACCAACAGTATGACCAAACTCAGGGTGACCTGGAGTTTTACTGCCCCATTGACGGAACTGTTTGATTTCATCCATTTCCAAGCCATAGCCGGAAAGGTGTAGCAAGCTGTACAATAGCATAGAGCCATGTCCAGCAGAAAGTACAAAACGGTCACGGTTGATCCAAGTTGGATTAGCCGGGTTATGTGTCATTGTTTTTGCAAATAATTGGTAACCCATTGGTGCAGAACCCATTGGCATACCAGGATGTCCGGAATTCGCTTTTTCGATTGCATCGATAGAAAGCGTACGGATTGTTGAAATTGCCAGATTATCCACGTTGGAGTTCTCTGCTTTACTTATACTTTGTTCTTGCTCTTGTTTCTTGTCAGTCATGTTAATCCTCCTCATTCTTCTTGGTAAAGCGAGGTGCTTGAGATTCTATTTCATCTGAATATCAGATCTTAGCAAAGTTGCAAATGAAATAAATCCTCTTGAGTCTTTCAATTTGACTTATTAGCCTTCAACCATTGTAACACTTGTTTGAGAAGTTTGCCAGAACGTTATTTAACTTCATCCTTATTTATACCCAAACTGGCTATAACGAAAAGGAAGTTCGTCATTTTGTTTTGGGAAAATCACTTTTTGTTACAGCTTTTTGTATGTGGTGATGGAGGTTTTTTATTGGGATCATGTACTGCTGAGTGCTAAATGTAAGATATTTTGCTTTGCAAAAATCACTTTTTTATTAAAATAGGTCGCGCTTATATTGCCAAGCGCTGGATGTAAGATATTTTGCTTTGCAAAAATCACTTTTTTATTAAAATAGGTCGCGCTTATATTGCCAAGCGCTGGATGTAAGATATTTTGCTTTGCAAAAATCACTTTTTTATTAAAATAGGTCGCGCTTATATTGCCAAGCGCTGGATGTAAGATATTTTGCTTTGCAAAAATCACTTTTTTATTAAAATAGGTCGCGCTTATATTGCCAAGCGCTGGGAGATGAAGGTTTGAGAATAACACGTAATCGTACACAAAGACTGAAATGGCTACCTATTTTGTTGGTTGGTTTACTCAGTGGAATTATTTTAGGTTTGTTTTTGAAATGGATTCAGTATGCAACAGGTTCATTAGTCTATACACTTTTATTGAATATTGATTTTGTTCCTTTTTTACCAGATCGCTTACCTGAACTGATTGAATTTGCTTTACATCTTGTGGTTTCGGTGATTATTGCATGGATCTATAGTATATGGATTCGTTTTTCTCCACATCCATGGAGGTATGGCATATTGATCGGTATTGCGTCTTCTCTTTTATTTATTCCGTTAACATTGATGTCAGATCGAGTTCCAGCGATCACTGATATGACAGCTTATGGTTACTGGTTAATCGGACATTTGTTGTATGGATTATCTTTAAGTCTATTAGCAAAAGTATTATTGATGCGAAAATAAATGCTCAAAAATAATATTCGGTATCTGCGTTCTCTTTAGCATACGTTATCTGTATTAACAGAACATTAACGTACCAACAAAAAAAGCACGAATGATCTTCTGCCAGCTGACCGCAAAAGATCATTCGTGCTTTTTGTATATTTATAGTATAGCTTGCCCTGTACGATTAACATTGAACAAAAGCTACTGACTTGAAAGAAAAATTAATTAAAAACGACTGTTTTGTTCTGATGTACCAGTACGCGATCTTCTGTGTGCCACTCTACTGCTCGTGCTAGAACCACACGTTCAATCGTTCGACCAATACGCTTCAGTTCATTCACATTATCGCTATGACTTACACGTTGAACGTCTTGTTCAATAATCGGTCCACCATCTAATTCTTCTGTTACATAATGAGCGGTTGCGCCGATAATTTTGACACCACGATCATACGCTTGTGCATACGGCTTACCCCCTACAAATGCAGGCAAGAAAGAGTGATGAATATTGATAATACGATTACGGAAGTGTTCAATAAACAACGGTGAAATGATCTGCATATAACGAGCCAGTACAATCAGATCAATATCGGAGCCGATCACTTCTAGTTGCTTTTGTTCAGCTTCTTTTTTAGTATCAGCTGTCACAGGAATATGATGGAACGGAATACCGAATGATTCCACATAGCTACGCATATCATTGTGATTACTGATCACCATAGCAATATCTGCATCTAAATCTCCTGCTTGCCAGTGCCACAACAATTCCACCAGACAATGATCTTCTTTAGATACAAAAATCGCTAGTCTTTTTTTGCGACTCACCTGATTAATAGTCCATTCCATTTTGAACTGATCTCCTACTGCTTGAAAATCACGTTCAAGTGCAGGTAAGTTTTTACTTAGTTCAGGTAGATCAAATTCGACACGCATAAAGAACATACCACCGGCTGGATCCATCGTATATTGATCAGATTGAACAATATTCGCTCCATGTTCAAATAAAAAGCGTGATACTGTTGCAACAATTCCGGGGCCATCTGGACAAGAAATCAGCATCCGTGCGCGATTTTCCTGTTGTTCTTCTCTTGCTGTTTGATTTTGTTTTACATGTACTTCCATTGAATCTTCGTTCCCCCTTCAAATATCTTATATTACAATCTATGTCATGATGCTAAGAAAGTAAATATATTTATTCAAATTTATTAATATTCATTCAATATCATAAAGATTTATATCATTTTTGATAGCATCATGTAGACATTCGATTTTATGAAAGGATACTTTTTCCTGCGAAATAAGCAGTCAACCGATGATTTAATGCTTCTTCACTTAATTCTGTAAATAGACCTTCTGCAATTACCATATCGTACAATCGTTCCATCGGTTCACGAGGATCCGCTTTACGAGCTTTGGCATCACCTTTTAGCATCTCCCATGTTTCCAAAATATATGGACGTGCTTGAATATTCTGCCCTTCAAAGAAATGATGCAATTTTTCTACATCTTCTAAGAATCCTGTACCAAATCGACCTGTCACATCACCACGTAGCAAAGCAATCTCTGCTTCATACATCGGACGCTGTGTTTTAGCATCTTTACCGATCCAAGGCGTTTCCAGTATAAAAGGACGACCTTTCAACTGATCATGATGAACAATCCGGCTAAGCGCTTCATAACCGATCCAACCAGATCCAAGTGTTGTATGGCGATCTTTACCTGCGCCTGTTGGGTTTTTACTATCATTGATATGCATAACTGTTAAACGATCCAATCCAATCAGACGGTCAAATTTCTCCAGCACTCCATCAAAGTCATTGATCAGATCGTAACCAGCATCATGTGTATGACACGTATCAAAACAAATCGTTAATCGTTCATTATGAGGTACCATATCTATAATCTGTGCAATTTCTTCAAAGCTACGCCCTACTTCAGTGCCTTTACCAGCCATCGTTTCTAGCGCAATATTCACATCTGTTTCAGATACGCCAGCTAATACTTTTTCAAGACCTTCTGCAATACGTTTGATACCAAATTCAGCATCCATATCTGTAAAAGCACCTGGATGAAGCACGATATTACGTACACCAATTTGATGCGTACGGCGAATTTCTTCTTGTAGAAAATCAACAGCCAATTCATAAATATTTTCTTTGTACGAACCTAGATTAATAATGTAAGGGGCATGCACAACGATTTCTTCAACACCCATCGTTTGCATTTTTTCTTTGCCTTCTTCAATAAATAACGTATCTATAGGTTTACGGCGCGTATTTTGTGGCGCTCCGGTATATATCATAAATGAGCTTGAGCCATATGTATCTGCCTCATTCGCTGCACTAAGTAACCCTTTACTGGAAAGTGATACATGAGAACCGATCTTTAACATAGTGTATTTCCTCCTTAGTGTTCCGCTATTCGCGAATCTCACCTATTTTAACGTGAATAGCAAAATAAATCTAGAAATAGCTGTGCCTTTCATCGTAAATTCATCGTTTGCTAGCTTATATTCAAATGGTTATCTCAGATCATCTGACTTCATAATGGGTAATTAAAATATAGAAGAATGATAACTGCTTAACATCGGCGCAAATAGATTAATGTACTCTTATACATTTCTAAATTTTTTTAATATATTCAGTAAGATCGATATAGGTTTTGAAGCACATAGATTCTTTGTGGATATAGACTGACTTTAAGATATACATCGTTTATCAGACATAGTGAACTCACTTTAGCTTAAATTAGGAG
Organism: Paenibacillus sp. PK4536; assembly: GCF_028594455.2. NCBI lineage: Bacteria > Bacillati > Bacillota > Bacilli > Caryophanales > Paenibacillaceae > Paenibacillus > Paenibacillus sp. PK4536. The sequence continues at coordinate 2,558,754 of NZ_CP126313.1, read as the reverse complement.
GATTTATATGAATATCGTTGTTTGTGGAGGTACAGGTCTAGTAGGTAGTCATCTCGTTCCATTTTGGTTACAAGAAAATCACGATATTACAGTAGTGACTCGTAAACTTCCAGATGCGTCCAAATCAAATCCAGCTGTAGAATATATTACGTGGAATGATATGGAACAAAACCCTACGCAATTAGAAGGTGTAGATGTTATCGTTAATCTTTCCGGAGAAACATTGAATCAACGATGGACTACCAAAACCAAACTTGAATTGGTAGAATCGCGCATGAGAACCGTTAATATCGTTTCCAAAGCGATAGAAGCATTGAAGAAAAAGCCTGAAGTGGTTGTTCAAGCCAGTGCAATGGCGATTTATGGTACTTCAGATACGGAAACATTTGATGAACGCAGCCCAAAAAGAACGATGAACTTCCCTTCTAGCCTTGCTGAACAATGGGAAGCCGTAGCTGACAGTATTAAAGGTGTACGCCTGATTAAACTTAGAGTGAGTATTGTACTCGACAAACATAAAGGTGCTTATCCATTGATGCGATTACCTTATATATTAATGGCTGGCGGTAAACTAGGTTCAGGTAAACAGTGGAATTCTTGGATTCATATTGATGATATGGTGAGATTAATCGACTTTTGTGTTAAAAACAAAGCTATTGAAGGCCCAGTCAATGCTTCTTCACCTAATCCTGTACGCTATGCGGATCTTGGAAAAACGATTGCTAAAGTGACTCATCGTCCGCACTGGTTCCATGTTCCAAGTATCGCCCTCAAACCTACATTAGGCGAAATGTCAGATATTTTATTGGATGGACAACGTGTCATTCCGAAAAAAGCTTTGGATCATGGATTTACTTTTCTATTTCCTGAAATTCTAGGCGCTTTAGACCATATCGAAAAAACACAATAATCAGCGTTATCATGTAGACCTTATTATCTAATGATGAACGTTATCATTATAAGTCGATAACAATAACTGTTGATAATGGTTACTTGTATATACTTAAAAAAGAATAAAAGGCGATTTCTTTTAATACGTACTAAAGAAATCGCCTTTTTGCTATATTGTATTACTGTTTGTCTATCATCATTTTTATTCATAATGTGGGTGTATACAGTTAACAATAATCTTAACTTAATCGCAATGTATATACGGCCTGCGCAATAGTAAAAGAATCTCCTTCATGTAAAGGGTATTCTTTATAAGGTACAATAGGTTCTCCTTTTAACATCGTTCCATTACGCGAACTCAAATCTTTGATCGTAATCTGCTGATCATTAATTTCTAATTCAACATGGTTGCGAGAAGTTCCAGTCGACTTTTCCAAATAGTGAACACCTTCTGCTGCTCGACCGATAATAAAGCTTCCCCGAGTCAAACGTACAGGTTCCATCTGCATTGTTCCATTTTCTCTGCGTTCTAGATATCCTGTAAATGCTTGCACTTTAGAATGACCGTATTCTTGATCCGAAGAAGCATCCTGCCCTAACAGAACAGTAGCCATATGTGGTGAAAGCATTTCTGTACTATGATGAGACGAATGTTGTGAATAAGTGTCTTCATGATCATTAGGCATCGAGGAAGCTTGTGATGAACGACCAAATTCTACAGGTGAACCAGTATTAGAATAAACAGCTGATTGTTGTTCATATCCATTCACCATCGAATGTTGATGACGAATAGGTGATGGCTCTGGCGAATCAGAACCAAAAATAGCAGCAATATTTTCATCCCGCCAACGCATCGGATCAGGTGTAGGTGTGGAAGAGACGGTTGCTGAAGCTAGTGCTCGACCCCCTCCTGCTAAAATAGGATCTGCTTGCCATCGCCAATTTTCACTTCCTTCTTCCTCTTCCGACTTTTTATTACGAATAAAAGAAGGCATTTGAAGCCCATTTTTAAGCGGTGATTTACCTTTTAAGATCATATAGATCACTAAAGCAATCGCTATAGTCAAAGCTGTACAGCCATACAACATAAAGTCATTACTGTGCGAAAGGTATCCAAATTTCCAGATCATCGCTGTTACTAAAGCTCCTCCTGCTAGCAAATAGGTTCGATGCGCTGAAGGCATTGGTTGCGCTTCTTGATCAGGTACCGATTGTGTTGGCATCGATGGACTTGGTGTAGCAGAACTTTTATCTTTAGATAGTTTTGTTGATTTTTGATGCTGATTGCTTGGCAAAGGAGGTGTAGCTAAATCGGATGAATTTGTTCTTTTTTTCTTATTTTGCATATGTTGTAAAATAGGATTCGTTGCAGATTGAGCTGGAATATTCACTTCTTGTTGATATCTCACGTTAGAAGATAACGATTCTTGCGATGATGTAGCATTTGAAAATGGTGGAACGTGATTATTCCGCAACTCTGCAGGATCGATCCATTTTGAAGCAGGTGGCTGAGTAGGATGTGTTGTAAGATCTAACATTTGTTGTGGATTACCAAGTAACTCAAGCAACAACATCTTGATGCCTTTGATTGTAAAATCTTCTGCATGACAATAACGCAAAATCCGCTGAATCTGATTACCGCTCAGTTCAGCTACAGAAGTCATCCAACGTGATGCTAATTTGCTTAAAGTCATTTGTACAGGATCTTCATTTAATGTCTCCATCACCGGAATATATGTAAAATGCAATGTTCCTGCCTGTAGTGAACCTTCTACAAAAATATATTCTTCATCCAGTACATAATTAGTCATCGACAACATATGCTGGCTGCTTTCTTCCAGTGTAGAAACTACTTGTAGTAGCAAACCTAGATACTCAGCAATTCCCATCATTTCACCTTGCATACAATGCTTAAGCATTCGCTTACCTGTGATATCATACCGGAGCACTGCTTGTAGATCGACTTCTTGCAAATGAAGTTGTAGAACTCCACGAATACGAGAAGCTAACATCATACCTGTTTGCGCTTTACTCAGATCACTATTTTGAAAACCTTGTTCACGACCTACAATCATATATGTTTTGCCATCTTGTACAAAATCCTGTATCAATTGTTGCATGATAATATATGCCTCCTTACTTTCTGTAGCTGATATTTATGCCCAAATCTTTTATAAGTACGAACTTCAACTGAACCGTAATCCCATATCATCCTAAGTTATAAAAAGATAACAAAACACGACTCCTGGTAATACTGCGGTCATAAAAGGGAATGTTAAAAATTGTTGATGTTCCGTTTCGGTCGATCGAATAGATTGCTTCCATAAAACAGAACCAATAAGCTTCCAAAATACTCTACGCATACGCATTATCGTTTCGCGTCTCCATAACATAATCAACAGACCAATAACCCCTGCGAAAATAATAGAGTACATCATAACCTGAGCAGTCATTCCCATACCGAACCATATCCCAATCCCACCAAACAATTTCACATCACCTGCTCCTACTGCCTTCATCCAATGAAGGATCAGCATAATACCGAATCCCAATAGAAACCCTTTACCAGCAAAAGCAAGACCATCCCAACCAGATATCACCGCATGATATAGTAATCCACTGATCATAAATAAAATATTCAGTATATTAGGAATTTTGCGTGCCTTAATATCTGTCCAAAATGCCCATAATATAAAAACTCCACCGCCGATAAATATCGTTTCCATTGCTATTCTGTATCCCCTTTTATGATCCAAATAAATGTTATCTATTGCTTATGAAGCTGCGCTACCAATAACAGGTCGGCCATCGTACTCTGCGACTTGAAATACACCTCTCACTTCTTTGCCATCTGCTGTAGTGATCGTATAATTTGCCCAACCCGGTGTAGCATTGGAAGGAATTTTCCATGTCCAATTTACATGACCTTCTGCATCTACTGTCGCTTGGCCGAGTCCTTGCGCAGTACTATTCCCACTTTTGTATTGAATATTGAGACTAACAGTTGTACCTGGAGGAGCTTGAGCGACAATCGAAATATTCGATTCTGGATAAGCAGGTGAAGGCACAGAGACAACCGATACGCCTGTTGTTTCTTTCGCTGCTTCTGCCGCATCTTCACCAAACTCTCCAGTGTCTCCTATCCATAATCGTTCTGTTGCTCTTGCTTGCAACACTATCGGTTTGAAAATTAAAGGAATTTTAAACGGTAGCTCATACCGAATTTCGATTCCAAAATACGGATGCGTTTTGGCAGTCAGATCAGGTACAGTCACTTGAGTCACATGAATGCGCTCATAATCTAATTTATTTTCTGCTGATAGCTTCTGCATTAATGGTTTGATCATAGAATCAAGCGCAGGTGCAGATAATTGATTTTTCATATCTTGTAATTTGATATCTCCACTACTTGCCGCTTCCATCATCCACGTATTGAGGGGAGCGGGTACAGAATCTTGGTATTTGGATGCCAGCTCTGTAAATGTTAATTTGGGTAGTCGCATCGATTCAGCAGGCAATAACTCTTTGGCTACAAGGTTATCTGCTGCTAATTGAACAGGATACATATGTGTAGCTACATACCTTGCTGTATCCGAAGTTACATTTTGCATAGCTGTATACACTAATGTCATCTGCACTAAATACACCAAAAAAATAGAAATAAACAAAAAGATCGGTAACACCATAGCGGCTTCTAAAACTATACTTCCACGCTCACCATCTTTAAAAAATCTACATTTTGTACGTCGACGTGGAGTATAGTTTTTAAATTCATAGATATTAGAAGCATTTGATGAAGAATGATGAGCTGGATCGTGTAGATTCGCTGAAGAATAAGTAGCTACAAAGCGAGATGTGGTATTGAATACACCAATAGGCTGGATCGTGTTGCTTGGTTTAATAGGAGTAATCTGCTTGTTTATCCGCATAATACACACCCTGTTCTATAGAACTATTCACACTGGTTGAATTTACCATTTTGATAACACCTGGTAAAAACCAAATAGGCATTGCTGTTCGTATATGAGCTGAAGCATACGTATTTCGTTCTGCTGGATTGATATCTGTCAAAAAGCGGATCAATGCCAACATACGAGACATCTTTTTCTCATTGTTAGGTTGTAACAAAAATAAGCGCATATAATCTCGATACTCGAATTCGATAGGGAAATAAGCAGATAATTTGGTTTTGCCAGTATTAAGTAGTTCGATCATATCTTTGATTGCCATCTCTACACCGTAAGCTACCCCTGCTGCAAGAACAGCTAGTGGATGTCCTAGATTTGCATTTTTGACAAGTCCTTCAGCAGTACGAATGGCAAGTCTCATCCCAAAAATTTCGCTATAGGCTGCGGCAATATTGGCAGAAGGATCATTGATACCGTAGATAATATATTCAATCTGCTGATTACGTACTCCAGCTTGTTCGATTGCATCTTTTATAGAACCTTCTGCTAAAGAATCACCTAATCCTTGAAGCTGAATGATATCGAACGTATTGAAATATTGGATCGCATATTCATTTTGAAAAAATTCATTTCTACCTGTAATCAGTGCATCAGAAAGTCCACCAAATACAACGTCCATCGCACCCATCGCTTTTTTGCTTTCTTTGTAAGGGTCTTTATCCATTTTGGAATCCGAAATCGCTCCACCATCTGCACCGTTAAAAGCTATACTTTCTTTATAATATCCATCTACTTCATCGAACTCTTTAGCTAATAACCTTGCGGCTGCGGCTGCACCTACGATTTGAGCTAACATTTTTTTAGCTTTTTTTAGTTCTTCTTTGGCTTTTGCTTCTGAAGCTGCTTTAGTTTCTGTTCCTGATCTGGCTGCTTTGAGATCATGTTCGATTACACCCATAATTCCGTTAGGAGCTTTACCTGTATAGTTATCTATATATTTTTGTAAAAGCTTAGCGGTACGAATGGTACTGCTTTTTAAAGAATTGGCATCGCCCGTTGTTTTAGTAAGTTGAGCTGTAGCTTCTGTAATTAAGTTACCAATAGCATACTGTGCTGTCGTGTAATCATCTTTTTGTGTTTTGATTGAACTTTCCATTTTGCCTAAAAGGTCATCCGATAATACAAGTTGTTCTAGATTTTTGCGAAGTTCTGCTAATTTCGCTTCTGATTCTGCATCTCCAGCATTCGATCCGCCAGGGATATTTGTATTTCTTACTCGTTCATATGCTTCATTTTGTGTACGAGTTTTGGCTTCTTCGATAATACGAGCAATTTCTTGATTATATTTTTTAATTTCAACCATAATTTCGTTAGCTTCTTTATACATATTGTCATGAGTAATAATTAGATCTTTGTAATCTCTCGATAAATTAGACAAAAACGTTTTAGACTTACTTTTATACGCAGAAATTTTGGCTGTGTTGATCGGACTTTTATCTTTTTTCTTACGTTTCTTATCTTCTGCAATCAACGCTGTGTAATTATTAAACTGAGCTGCAATATCAGCTACAGACGAAATCGAACCTACATTTTTGTTAGCAATTGAACTTTTCACAGGATGCATAATTTTAGCAGTTAATTCTTCAACTTCTGCGGCTGTTTTTTTCTGTAACGCTATTAATTTATCTATTTCTTGTTCACGCTTATCATACGGTTCACGTACATCTTCCAAAACATTTACTGTTTGGCTGGCTTCTTTAAGTACACCAGACATTCCTTTAAATTTATCTACAATTTCTATCGTAAAATCTATAGGTGCTTTATATTTCATTTCTTCTTGAATCTGATGGTTAAACACATCGTAACTTCCTAAAGGACGGCTTAGTTGAACAGATGTTGTATCTGCTCTCATTGGAATTAATTTAAAGCTATCGCTACTCTCGGTATAATTAAAATTCTCATTTAACGCTGTATCTAATAGTTGCGTAGGATCAGATTCGCCTGTAGCAAATAATCCATATTGTTGTTGTAAATCAGTATCAAAAGCAGACATAGCTGAACGAACAGCCGCATGAGCAAGACGCTCGGATTGTACTTCCATCGCTGCAATGCGTGAGTAATCGATAAAAACAGCTGTAAATAAAAAAACACCTGCCAGTACAACGATCATAAAAATAGAAACCACACCTTGTGTATCTGCTACTTTACGTAGTAATGCTTTTTTCCAATAAGTTACTTGGTATCTTAATTGTAGTTTACGTGCTTTTCTCAAAATCATTCACACTCCTGCTTTAACTACCTGCTGCTGTAGAAAACCATTGCAGTACGGTTCCAGCACGTCCCATATTCATAGCCGCACCATATTTCCCTGTAAATTTCGCTCCATAATAACGCATCAATTCGATCGTACGGATAAATTCTACAGGTTCAACAACAACTGAACTTGCACTCACTTCACTTCTCAATGGATGACCTAATTCACGTTCTAATGCGCCCAAAGAAATAGGTTCACTCAACGTTGTATTCACATTTCTCATCATCAAATGGTTGTTATAGGTTGTATTACCACTCATTTTTCCAGGTATCCATGAAGCAGCAGCGGCTAATTTGTTGGCGGGTAATGACCCACCACTTCCACCTGGAATAGCAACATTCGCTGTATTTGCCGCACCTGCCCATCCAAATAATCCACTAATCATATTATCATCAGCGATTCTCCAGTACAGACCATCATCTTGTCCCTGTGGAAAAGCACCTGTATTGATATCTTTGTGACTGTTATCCCAAGTGTACGCTGCACGTTCTGATGTTTTGGATGCAGCCTGTTTAAGCATCGTATTTTGATATTGGTACATACACATAAACAGAATCAGCAACGTGGTGAACAGAATGATAGGAAAAACGATGGAAGCTTCAAGTGTGAAGCTCCCTTTAGTATTTTTCCAAAAACGTTTGATATTCACTTTCTTACTTAAATCCTTCACTTTTAGTTTGCACACTATCAAGTAATCCATTAACAATTTCTGTGATTTTCCCTTTAAATGCTAAAGCAATAATCAAAATAACAGCTACAATGAGTACCATTTCCAATGTTCCAATACCTTCCTCATTACTCCAGAAGTTTTGAACTGCGCCCCATGAACCTTTAATTAAATTTGTCATTATATTTTCCTCCTACATATTCATCATCATAAATGCTGGCGTGCCGACAAGAACCATAACTACTACAAAAATTAACACCATCGGAAATACCATTTTAGAAGAAGCTTGTTCTCCTCTTACACGACTGACTGCTTTGCGTTTATCCCACAATGTCCGTGAAAGATCACGTAAAGCCAGTCCAAATTCTCCACCGCCACGACGGAAGTTAAGCATTACCGTTGTTGTAAATACCGAAACTTCTTGTACTCCACAACGTTTACTAAACGACTCTAATCCTTGCTGAAACGAATACCCATTTTCCATTTCACGTACCATTCGAAAGAGTTCTTTGTACAATGGATGATTTTCTGCTTCACCTTGCTTACGCTGTACACAACGTACAATCGCTTTTTGAACAGTTTCGCCGGCACCTACAAGCAGTACGATTTTATTCAGAAATTCAGGTAGTTCTAGCAAAATATCTTGTTCACGCTCATGTACTTTCTTTTGTAGATCGCGGAACAGTCCAACAGGAAGCAATATTGCCAAAGCGATCCCCATGACTAACCATGTCATACTACCACCAGAGATCGCCGCCATTACCAATCCACCTGTCAGCAGTAACCAGATATACCCTGCCATTTCTGCAATATACAGCAGTGTCATCTCACCACTACGATGTACACCAAATCCTTTTTGGATCGAGCTTTGAATCCGGTAAAACACCCCTGAAAATCGTGATACAAAACGAATTTTTTCGAGCAATACTAACATAGCTGGTAAAAGAGGTCTTAGCTTAATCACTTCAAATGGTAGCTTGGCAAGTTCTTTATGTAACGTACTGGCACTTTGATTCAGTACGACCCATCCAATCACTAATGCTGCTGCCAATAACCCTTCTAACCATATCAAAAGCAGTTTATTCACCTCCCTTCCAGCTTATCGTGATCCTTATTTAGACTTTGATATTCATAAATTTGCGAATTAGCCAATAGCAAAATCCTAAAGCTGCCAAGCAAATGGTAGAAATCACAATCCCAATCGGATTACCATACAATGGTTTCATAAAGTCTGCTGCGGTCACATTCAAAAAGATCAAAAAGAAAAATGGAGTCGCTACCAGCGCATTAGATTCGAATTTTTTCTGCGAAATCATCACTGATATTTCTTGCTGAATATCTAACTTTTCACCGATTGTTGCAGACGTTTTGCGTACCACTTCTACCAGATCACCACCGGTACGTTTACAAGTGACAAATACATCTGCAAAATTCGTAATATCTTCATTCATAGCTCGATCGCTAAAATCTTGTAATGCTTCTTCGATCGGCTGTCCATACTCTAATCGCGTGGTAATAATATTGAGCTCTCGAATCATGTCGTTATCCCCATCTGGATATAACATACGCAAATCTTGTGCTGCTTCGCGAAATCCATTTTCAACTGAACGTCCGACGGCTAGAGAAGATGACAATGAATATAGCGCTTGTTTGAAATGTGAGCTTAACGCCGCTCGCTTACGTTCTAGTAAATGTTTACGTAGTAATTTCGGCATAAACCATGCGCCTATCGCCAGTACACTAGCAATAATCCATTGATGGTAAAACAGATAACCGATCATGATAAACAAAATAGCGCAGAGCACAATACAACTTATTCGTTGTAAGGCAGATAAGTGATACACAGTATAATCAGCTAACTCTGCACGTGGCTGTTCAGAACGTGCAAGTGGTGGAAGCGATGATGAAGATGGATGAGGTGCAGCAGGATTAACTTGTGCTACAGGTGTAACTGTTTGGCTTTTTCCTGCATGATTAGCTTTGAACATATGGTTCTCCTTTCTTTAGGTATCTTGAACAATTTCTACATATAGCTGGTTATACTCTGCTATGTTCAGCAGTAGGCGTATACATCGAAGCTAACTTACGCCATTCTTCGATTCCAGCTGCTCGTAATTTATCCGTGTGAATTAGTAGATTGCCTGTAGGCACAAGATCACCTATAATGCGCCCTTCTTTTTCACCCGACTCTTCAAATATAAACAAAGGATTCAACACCACTTCGCCATCAACCATACCTCGTACTTCTGAGATTTCTACAATACGACGTGAACGATCACGCAAACGAGCTAGATGGACAAAGATATCAATCGCCGAACTAATCTGCTTACGTACAACCTGCATAGGTAAGTCTGCTCCGCTAAGTACCATCGTTTCTAGACGACTGATCATATCTACAGCGCTGTTAGCATGACCTGTAGATAAAGAGCCATCATGACCTGTGTTCATCGCTTGTAGCATATCTAGCGCTTCTGAGCCCCGCACCTCACCGACTACAATCCGATTGGGACGCATCCGTAGAGAAGAACGGATCAGATCACGGATCGAAATTTCACCTTTGCCTTCTGTATTGGAATTACGAGTTTCCATAGACACTAAATTTGGAATCGTTTTGATCTGTAATTCTGCTGAATCTTCGATAGTGATTACACGCTCGTCTTCAGGAATGTACTGAGATAATGCATTAAGAAAAGTCGTTTTTCCTGATCCGGTACCTCCACTAATAAAGATATTAAATTTACTTTGAACAAGCGTCTGTAGCAAGTTAGACGCAACTGGAGCAATTGCACCCATACGAACCAGATCATTCATGGTCATCGGTTGCTCTGGAAATTTACGAATAGTCATTGTAGGACCTTTAAGCGCTACAGGTGGTAATACAATATTGACACGTGATCCATCTTTGAGCCTTGCATCGACTATTGGTGACGATTCATTGACGACCCGATTGACACCCGACACGATCGTCTGAATAATATCCTCTAATCGATCTCTGGATTCAAAGACTGTAGCATTGCGCATCACTTGCCCATTACGTTCAATAAAAATGTCTGTATGACTATTGATCATAATCTCGGTCACACTTTTATCATCTACAAGAGGTTGCAAAATATCTAATCCCCGAAAAGAATCAAATACTTGGCGTACTAAGCGACGTTTCTCGCCAGCAGTTAAATTAGGATAACGTTGTTGATCTAATACTTTTTGTTCTATACGCTGCATCAGCTCATCATCGTCGATTGTGAATGTTACATCTAGACCGGAGCGCACTTCATCCCGTAATGTTAAAAATAAGTCTTCGTTCACATTTTCACCCCGTCCGTACTATAAATATCATATGTACCAGACTGACATAGCTTCAAGATATCTCGCTGAAAAATAGGAGAACACCATAGCAATTCGCTGTTTGTCACTTGTTTCCATGAAGGAACATAAGCCAGTGTACCTTCTAACTGCATATCTTCCAGTGGTAAAACATTCACAATACTACCGTTGAATTTGTTCATAACAAACGATGTTTTGGCTCGCAATTCTTGATATAAGCTTGCATAATGATTTTCCCAATAAGACATCCAGATAGCTGTTTTGTTCATACAAGGTAGATCGTCGGTCATTAGCCATAACACACGATCACTTTCTTGCAATGCTACCTGTATCCGTTCATGCCAGCTTGATTCTCCATCGATTACGATATGATCGTATTCACCACTATTCACAAGATAACGAATTAACATTTGCGTTTCTTCAGCTGTCATGCGCAATAATTCATTTAAATTTTCAGGTGGTTCAAAGGTGTCAGCTTTCATTTCTTCAGCATGTATTGCATAGGAAGAAGGAAGATGAGTCGGTATTTCTTTTTTCTCTGCAAATGCTTGTAGATCGTATAGCAAGCGAGACAACCCATTACTTTGCTCACGTTGCTGATCCCAATGTAGTAACCATGTGCTACTCGCTGATTCTAGATTCAGATAAAATACATGATGTCCGCTCATACTTAATTGTTTTACCATATTAATAGCCGTAATCGACTTACCACTTCCCGAAACAGCAGAGTGCACCATTGTGACGATTGTACGGTTATCACGGCGTACTACATCTGTAATTGTAGGTTTGGTCATAGCGCATAATTGTTCGAGTAAACTCTGTAAAGGTTGATATTTTGCTATCGAAGGACCTTCCAGAGTAGTTTCCCCGTATTCATTTAGACATACCCAGCGATATTGCTGAATATTTTCACTATTTAACCAGCTTTTGAGAAAAGATTCTTCTGCCGCTACCAATCCTGAATGTTCCCCACTATTCATATAGGTGCGAAATGTAGCTATATTCGAAAAAGCTCTGATCCTTACTTTAGATCCGTATTCACTGTCTCTTACATAGCGCAGTAATAGTTCAATATACTGGCTATCTTCAACGCCCAGAACAATGTGTACTGGAGCCATAGACTTTCCCCCTCAAAAAATGCAACAAAAAAAGCACCGTTTAAATACCACACAAAGTAAATTGTGCGATGCTTAAACGGTGCTTCCGTTGCATGTGTTATCCAATTAACGATAGAATAGCATACATTTTATAGGTCTGCAATACTATTTTACTAAAGAAAGCAAAAAAATATCAGATAATATGAATATATAGTCTCACTTTTAGTTATCAATTGTATATTTCCTCACTGTATATATACCTATAAACGAGTCTAAATAACTACAAACTGCATATATAGGTCATTTGTTGAATACAAGTGTTTAACATAGAGATATTACATTATAGTTACATATGTTGCATTTAATTAAGATAAGGTTAAATGGATACAGAGTAATCAACTCAGTCTATGCCAATCAGGAGAGGTGGAAAATTTATGTTTAAACGCCCTATGAATACTAAGCCATGGGCAGTTTTGCTTCTGACAGGAGCAATCTGTATGGCTTCACCTTCATTTATGTATGCAGCGGATACCGTTACGCCATTAACTAACCCTTCTTGGACGTCAACTTCCCTATTCACCGATAAAATGGAGAACGCTATTGCGACTCGTGCAACCGATGTACACGCGCTTCCATCCAAAAATCTGGTGTATGTACATACGCAACAAGATATCCCTAATACAACCGGTCAGACTAAAAACAACTGGTATCTGGATACCGTCAAAGCTTTTGATATCAAAACCGGTAAAATGAAATGGCAATACACTCTACATGACGCTGCTGGCCCTTACACATTGAACACAGATATGATTTATTCTAGTTATGGAACAGTCTATGTCTATGCTGCTTATTCGGATGGTACTTATAAGCTTCATTCGATCAATTCAGCAGGTAAACTCAACTGGGTCAAAACATTAACAGGTGCAAGCAGTATAACGATGCTGAAAGATAGCTCTCTACTTGTCGCTTCTCAAGGTACAGTGAATAGTAAAGGTGTAGTGAAATCAACCATCAGTCGTTACGATACAATGGGGAAATTGCTAAATACCAAAGATATTCAAGGTTCTGTACTGAAAGCAGAAGGCGATCGTATTATTGTAACGGCAAGTAATTTACTTAAAAATGAAAATGGCTGGGAAGCTGTTCCAAATCCTAAAGTGGATGTATATGGTCTAGCGTTAACCAAATTATATTCTTACCAGTTCCCGGCAAACATCAATATTTATGGAGATGGCAGTGACTCGATGTTTGTACTTAAAGACAGCACTGTTCTGATTCGTACCAATATTGATCGTACTAAAAACAAAATATTTGCTTTCAATGCAAAAGGCAAATTAATGTGGGGACGCAATATCCCGGCGGGTTCGATTACACAATCAACAGGTACAGGTTATGTCGTCTATGATAATCAAATGATGAAATTATATAATACGACTTCTAGCAAAGTACTGGCTTCCCGTGAATTAGAAGGTGAACCTTCTGTCGATTATACATGGGTACAAAAAACAAGCGATGGTAACTTAGCTGTTAATCTAGATGATCGTACTTACATCTTGTATCCAACCAATCTTTCTACTATTCATGTATTCAAAAATAAAGCATTAAGCGCGCCAAATGATTATGTGAATCATACGATCTATTCTGTCGATCAAGATATGCTTGCCAAAATGGTATTAAAATAACTCGTTTTTGCTTTCATATCCAAAAGATCACAAAAAAGCACCTTCATCCTTTATGGAGAGGTGCTTTTTGCAATATCTATAATTAATCTATAAAGCGTCCACGAATCTCTGGACTAGGTAACATACACTGATCAGCTTTACCAAACCAACGATAACGATTTTGAGCGACATAATTATATACTGCATCACGTAATGGCTTCGGTACAAGAATCAGAGCAAACATAATAGGCCATGGAAAGCGCAATTGGCGAGCAATACGTAAAGCCCCTGTAGAACGAGTATAATATCTACCATTTTCTATCAGTACAAAGGTATCCATTGTATCTGTTGAAATACCTCCACGTTTGAGCAGTTCTTGTCCAACCTCCGATTGAATCGAAGCAAAATGGAATTTGCCTTTGGGATCACGAGCAATAATAATTTTAGTTAAACCCTGACAAAAGTGGCAGACTCCATCGACAAGAACAATAGAATGGTCACCATGAATCAATTGATCGACTTCTGCTTGTGTTTTATCTGTAGGATCACCTGGTTTGGATACTGGTGCTTGACTTGTTGTAGCTACATTTGTATTTTCCATTGTATTGTTCCTCCTTTAGATTAATCACAAAATATAGAAAAAAGACGCAAGGGTGCAATACCCCCGCGTCTTTCATTTAATTATAACCATTTAAATATTAAGAAAGTGCTTTATCAATCAATTGACGATCTTGAATCTGTTGATTGATGTCGCCTGCAAATGCATCCATACATTTACAAATAAAGTCTTTACGGCATACTGGGCAAGGCGTCGTTAACAAACGATTGATGTTTGTCATTTTCCACTCTGGAAAACGATTGTAAAACACACGGCATTGTGTTCCGTCAGCAAGTGTCAAAACAAATTCGTACAAACCATCTTTTTCATTGATACCAGCTTTTTGTAATTCCGTAATATTCGGTCTATATGCCATTAATGATCACCCATTATCCTTTAAATTTCGGTATAAAACAATAGAAATTCACCTATGTCATCTTAAAGAATTTTGCTTTGCCTGTCAACTCATTTTGATTGCGGGGGAGCAACTGATGAGTCGAAAAAGCAATGATAGCCATTGATTTGGTCATTTTATATTAATAAATAGATTTTAAAATACTCTGTTATCTACACTTACCCTTCTCTATCATTTTTAATCTCTTCCTTTAAAGATAATCATGACTTTCATGAGGATTTGGAAGTATAGAATAAAAAAAGAACCTGAAATTGTTCAGGTTCTTTGACACTCTTGCTCTATTTAAAATAAATAATACATTAGCAATTAGACAATATTCAATTGTACATCAATATTACCGCGAATCGCTTTGGAATACGGACAGAATTCATGTGCTTTTTTAGCAATATCTGTCGCTTCTTCTTTAGACAATCCTGGAATATTAATATCCATACGTACTGACAATTTGAATCCACCATCTGTATCTTTATCAAGCATTACGTTATTCACAATCGTTGTATCTTTTACATCTACTTTAGCTTGACGTGCTACATTGGCTAATGCGCTTTGATAACAAGCGCCATATCCTGCTGCAAATAATTCTTCAGGATTTGTACCTGTACCTCCGCCGCCACCTAATTCTTTAGGCATAACCAAATCTACATCGAGTCCACCTGTAGTTGATTCCACTTTACCTTGACGTCCACCATGGACTGTTACTTTTGCTGTATATACTGCCATTTCGTTTCAGCTCCTTGTGATAGGCTATTTTAGATCAACACTATATTTGTAAAGCATTTCTAGACAAATGAAACTTTTGACCATAATAAACTCCATTTTTTGAAATTAAATTGTATCATGTTATAATAGGTTACCAAACAAAAAGGTGGTGGAATATCATTATGAGTATATACGATTATGCTGTTGATAATATTCGTGGAGAGAAAGTGTCGTTAGAGAATTATAAAGGCAAACCGATGTTGATTGTGAATACGGCAAGTAAATGTGGATTTACGCCTCAATTTGCTGGACTTCAAAATCTATATGATGAGTTTAAAGATCATGATTTCGAAATTTTAGGCTTTCCAAGTAATCAATTTGGTCAGCAAGATCCCGGTTCCAACGAAGAAATTTCTGAATTTTGTCAATTGAATTATGGTGTAACTTTTCCTATGTTTGAGAAATTAGAAGTCAAAGGTGCTTCTGCTCATCCACTTTTTCAATATTTAAGCAAAGAAGCTCCGGGTATTTTAGGTTCCAAAGCGATCAAATGGAACTTCACTAAGTTTCTAATCGATAGTAATGGCAAACCTGTAAAACGATATTCACCTCAGACGACTCCAGATAAAATAGAAGCTGATATTCGTGAATTACTAAAAAATGATGCTTCAACACCAACTACAAATTCATAAATAAATCCATAAAAAAGCCTTCTAAACGTTAGAGATACATGCGCTCTCTGATCATTTAAAAGGCTTTTTTGTTGAGGAATATGTATAGAACTGTCTAATCAAGCTTATAATGCGGTCGAGAGGACTCGAACCTCCACGGGTATACACCCACTACCCCCTCAAGGTAGCGTGTCTGCCATTCCACCACGACCGCGCAAAAAATACATTCTTGCAGCGAACCTCCATATTATACTATTCTAACCCTCACTTGTAAACCTACTTCCAAAATCAGTAATCTTATTGCATAACCATGACCTTAAATATACTTTGTATGGTCTCCATCTGCTACTAAAATATAAAAAGCCCACCTGTGATAGGCGGACTTTTGAATATATCATCTTATTGATCTTGCTTTTTATTTTTGCGGTACACTGTAAATTCAATATATTCTTTGATGAAGCCTTTTTCATTCTCTGATAATACTTCATCTTGGCAATTCAGTTGCCCCATTAGTTCAAAAAAATAAGGATCAGTCTGCTCTTTAATTAATTCAGGAAGACGTTCTTGCCCTGTAAGCAACCAATCCAGACTTGTATTAAAGTAAGCAGCAATCTCAATAAGCTTATGTGTACCGGGTGTAGATTTGCCTCTTTTCCAATCACCAAAATTACCTGTACTGATTTTTAACTGTTCACAAAATGATTTCTTGGTAATGCCTTTATTCTTAATCAATATTTCAATTCGATCATAGATAGATTGCATATTGGACCTCCACTCCCGACCATATTATCTTTAGGTACTCAATTAAGTTATTTTTGTTGATTAACAACTTAAAAAAGTATATACTTACTTTATCGACATTTTTTTACTACTTTCCCTAAATAATTATATCACAGGTTTTTGAATAATGAATTTTGGACTCTTTATTCATCACCTGACAATACACATTTTGATGTTTAGTTAAGGGGTGATATCTATTGAATCGCAAGCAGCCCGTTACCCCATTCGGTTGGGCAATCAAGCAACGTCTGGCAGAATTACAGATGGATCAGAAAACATTTTGCACACGTCACGGGATTCCTCCTTCCCGCTTATCCAATCTCATTAACGGTACACGCAAAGCCACACGATACCGTAAACAAGTCGCCGATCTGCTTGATATTCATGATTGTTGTAATCACTGATATGCGTACATAGTTATACTACAGCTCCTGCAATATACAACAGGTTAATAATCATTTGCAGCCAATTTATGTATTTAGAACTTTAGTCTGGATATGGCGAATATGAACTAATCACTCATTTATATTCTACCAAAAATAAGCTTTCTATTCTATCCTATATTAATAACATTATAAAAAAAGTCCCGGCTATAACAGCTAGGACTTTTTTTACTTTATAATGCGGTCGAGAGGACTCGAACCTCCACGGGTATACACCCACTACCCCCTCAAGGTAGCGTGTCTGCCATTCCACCACGACCGCTCAATGAATATAACTGAGGATTATTTATAAAAGGATGAGCCATGAAGGGCTCGAACCTTCGACACCCTGATTAAAAGTCAGGTGCTCTACCAACTGAGCTAATGGCTCACAAATACAAACATAAATGGTGACCCGTAGGGGACTCGAACCCCTGTTACCTCCGTGAAAGGGAGGTGTCTTAACCACTTGACCAACGGGCCATGCTCTTTAACAACAGAAATGAGTATAACAAGAATCGATATAGATAGCAAGCATTTCAAATGAAAATTATTTTACTTACTATTTACACAAATGCTCTTGTTAATTCACTTAAAAATACTTATAATTACTTATATATACTTATTTAAAAGGAGTATGTTTATGTATCAAGAAGAGCGAATGCTTCACATTTTAGCGTATCTCAAAAATCATCAACGTATTAATATTGAAGATATTTGCCAGTTATTTGATGTATCCAGAGATACAGCGAGACGTGATCTGGTACGGATGGAAGAGCAAAATTCAATTATTCGTACACGAGGTGGAGCTCTACTGCCTTCTTCTGAAATGGTTATTCCTAGTTATCAAGATAGACTGAATACTGTTTCTTTGGAAAAGAAAAGTATTGGTAAAGTTGCTGCTTCACTAATAAATGATCGTGATCGTGTCATTCTTGATTCTTCGACAACTGTGCAAGCTTGTGCAGAATTTTTAGATGCTAAAGGTTGTACGATCATTACGAACTCTATTAATCAAGCTGATATTTTATCAGACAAAGAAGATATTACGATTCATTTGCTAGGTGGACAACTACATACTCAGCATCGTTATGTATATGGTTCAGCAGCGATTGAACGGCTTTCTCATTATTTTGTTCAACGTGCTTTTATCGGGATCGGAGGTATTTCTGCCAAAGGGCTTACTTCGGTCTCTGATGAAGAAGGCATGATTAAGCACAAAATGATGCAACAAGCAGATATCGTTATTATTTTAGCTGATCAATCCAAATTCGGTAGAGAACTATTTTATAAATTTGCCGATTTATCTGAAATTGATCTTATTATTACAGATCGTGCCCCTACCCCCGAGATGGCTGAATTACTAAAACAACATGAAATTGAAGTTCATATCGCCAATCAACCTATTTTGAAGGAGATGAGTCTATGACTGTCAAATTAATTGCTATTGATCTAGACGGAACCTTATTAAGCGCACATACTCACATCAGTGAGACGAATATTCAAGCTGTACGTACAGCACAACAAGAAGGAATTCTAGTCACTATTGCTACAGGACGTGAACATGGAAATGTACGCGAGATCCTACAATCTTCAGGTCTTGAGACTCCTGTTATTTCTTCAAACGGATCTGTCATTCATGATGAGCAAGACCAACAACTATTCACTTTACCTTTAGAGCGTCAGGCTGCTAATGAAGTTTTACAATGGTTAGAAGTTAATGAGTATTACTATCAGGTGCACAGTAACCGTGGCATTTATACCGTAAATAACAGCCATCAACTATTAGCTATGGAAGTCGATCGTCTGCTAAGTACGGATCCTGACCCTAGCTTACTTAAAATGCTAGAAGCTATGCAGTTCCATCATGAAAATACAGGATTTTTACGTATTTCATCCTATACTGAAATTCCGGATCAAGCTGATTTGTATAATGTGATGGCATTGTCTTTAGATCCAGAAAAGTTACAAGTAGGACGAGACAAATTTTCTAATCGTGATGATATGACAATGGTCATCTCAGGTAGTCATAATTTTGAAATGGAGCACAAACAAGCTTCTAAAGGATTCGCTCTACAACGTCTTGCGGAACACTTTAATATTCCTATTGAGGATACGATGGCGATTGGAGATAACTACAATGATGTCTCCATGCTGCAAATAGCAGGTAAAGGTGTAGCGATGGGCAATGCTGATCTAGAAGTACAATCCTATGCGGATGAAGTCACCAAAAACAATGAAGAAGATGGCGTAGCTCATGCGATCTATAAAGCAATGGGTATGACGATCCCTTCTGCTTAACATTTCTTTTTTGATTTTTACCATTTAGTTATTAATATATTTCAAATGAAAGTGAATTCTGAGATATTCAGATTCACTTTTTTTGTTTATGTACAGATTAGACACTAAGTCAAAAGAATCATTAATATAGAATGGAACTAGATATATTATCCTTTATTCATCCAACCATATACATATTAGGAAACATATAATCAAACATTAAAAGTACATTATTACATATTTAGTAATAAGTGTTTTGACAACAGGTTCTTTATTCCTATATGATTCTTTTTGTTAATAAAAAGATTTTCAGGGGGAAGTTATGAAAAAGAGAATTTTTAGTCATTTAAGTTTATTTTTATCAGTTTTGTTTGTAGCAGTATCCGTACTTACAGCTTTACCAACAGCAACACAAGCAGCTACACCACCAGTAACATGGGATAACGGTTCTTTAACAGCAACTCTTAATAGTAGTAAACAAATTTTTCAAGCTAATATTGGAAAAAATTCAGGCAAATGGTATTGGGAAGTTACTATAGACAACGATACTGCAGATACTTCAGCAGTAAGAGTTTTTGTTGGAATTTCAAATTTGGCAAAAAATAAAGTAGTTCGTTATAATGGAAATACTGGAAAAATTCATGCCACTACTATAAAACCATATGGCACAACATTTAATGTAAAAGATGTAATTTCTGTTGCTTTAGATGCAGATAATAACACAATTGAATTCTTTAAAAATAAAGTAAGCCAAGGAGTATATTCGTATACTGCTGATGTTACTAATCCAGTTTATGCAGAAATAGCAGTCGGAACTGTATCAGGTACTCATACTCTTACTGCAAACTTTGGAACATCAAAGTTTATAAATAGTATTCCAGCTGGATATGCTCCGTATGATGAGAATGCTATGCTTATCGGAGCATCCACTTTGAAAGCTACTGCTGGTGATGCTAAAGTTGATCTCACTTGGTCAACAGCCACGAATGCAACTAGCTACAACGTAAAACGTGCTACAGCTACAGGTGGTCCTTATACTAATGTAGCGACTAATGTAACAGGTAATACGTATTACACAGATACAACTGCTGTTAATGGCACTCCTTACTTCTATGTAGTAACAGGCTTAAACGGTACTACTGAAGGTGCTGTGTCTAATGAAGTAACAGCTACACCAATCGCAGCAGTGAAGCCTAATGAACAAGCAACACTTGATGTTACGATCGACAAAGAAAAAGTTAAAGTTGGCGAAGATTTTATTGCTGATTTATCTTTGAAAAAAGCAACAAATATTTATGCAGAAGATTTTGTTGTGAACTATGACTCTACATTAATGGAATACTTGGGCGCTACTGAAGTTCCAGGTTATAAAGTCTATAATGAAACAAACGATAAAAAAGGAACGCTTCGCTTTATCGTAGCTAGCCAAGGTAAAAACTATGGTATTTCCGCAGATACTGTATTTTTGAAATTGAAATTTAAAGCTATTGCTGTCGGAACAGGTAAAGTTGATTCACTATCTGGTCGTATCGCAGATACGGATAACGAATATGATATCGCTCCTGCTAACGCTTTAGAAGATACGATTTTAATTGAAAAGCCAGCTTTTTTGGACGTGAATAGATCTGGTTCTTATACGCTTCTAGATCTATCTATTGATGCATTCTACTTCGGTCAAAATGCAGCAGACACGGATAAAACATTGCATGATGCAGATCAAACGGAAGATGCTAAAGTTGGTGATGATGACCTTGTCTATATTGTTGGTCAAATCTTAACTAACCCTGATTATACACCTAACAAATAATTCGTTTTTAAATCAATAGGCATGAGACACTTTCTACCACAGAAAGGATCTCATGCCTATTTTTTACTTCTACTTCTACTTCTACTTCTACTTCTACTTCTACTTCTACTTCTACTTCTACTTCTACTTCTACTTCTACTTCTACTTCTACAAATATTATTATCTATCTTTAAACATAAAAAAGGAACAGCAGCTGCTGATCCTTTTGTTGTATGTACCTATGATCTTACTTATTCTATTCATTCTTATATGGCGGAGAGAGAGGGATTCGAACCCTCGCACCGCTAACGCAGTCTAACCCCTTAGCAGAGGGTCCCCTTATAGCCACTTGGGTATCTCTCCATTGGCTCCCCGAACAGGACTCGAACCTGTGACAACTCGATTAACAGTCGAGTGCTCTACCAACTGAGCTATCAGGGAATATCTAAAAAGAATAATATAGGTAGTACAAGAAATAATTTACCATGATTCCTGAGGCAAGTCAAGCTGTTCCAATGTTAATTTACCACTGCATTTGCCACAACGATATTTGTCTGGATTCATTTTACGTTTGCGTAAATACTGAGTCTGACAAGCGGTACATAATAACTTATAACGATACAGTTCTTTTCGTTTTTGTTGCTCGATCGCTGGTGGAGCCTGACAGTATCGGCTTCCACCCACACGTTTGAGCCAGTATTTAAACTCTGCATCCCGGTGACGATAGCCCATACCATGAATATGTAGATGATAATGACACAACTCGTGTTTGATAATGCGTTCCACTTCTTCTATACCAAATGCTTCTAGTTGATGTGGGTTGATCTCTATATGATGACTTCTCAAAAAATAACGTCCACCTGTAGTACGTAATCTAGCGTTGAATACAGCACGATGTCGAAAAGGCCATTCGAAATGTTCCAGCGAAAGTTGTTCTACCCAAGTTTGTAATTCTTCGTTCGTCATGGACACTATTGCTCTCCTTTGTATCGGTTTCACTCTGTATAACTATCCTTTTACTTCATTCGATTGTTGCCGTTAATCTATATTTACTATAAATATAATCTCTTCTCTTGAATTTTAACTTTATTCTAAGCTACACTTCAAGTATAAATTATATAACCTATTTGATATTTAAAGGAGAATCTACTCATGACTGCTACAAACATGCGTTATGTGCTATTGCAACAAGATTCACAACTTTCTTATATAGAAATGCCTGCTGACTATGCCTACCAATTAAGTGCGCTTAACCTCAGACTACATAAAGAAATCAGTAAATTAACAGCTGAAGATATTCCTTCTTTGCCTCGTGCGATTGCTGAATGTGACCAGCTAGAATTATTAGACGAGACCGCTTCGATTACAGGTGGATTGGACTACATTAATGAATTGGAACGTTCTTTTGCTATGCTCAAAGAAAATCATTATCCTTTAATCTCATTATTAACAGAAATTCGGGCACTGCAAGCACAATTAGAACAATGGTATGAAGAATACAAAGAATCTCAAGCTTAACGATTTCTTTTCAATCATAATCTCTCTATAGCAAAAAGCGTACACTTTTCGAACAATAATTCGAAGAATGTACGCTTTTTAAATTATCTTTATGCTTGAGCAGCTTCATCCGCAGAGGACTTGCGCATCGTCAAGCCTACACGACCTTTTTTATGATCGATATTCAGAACCCATACTGTTACATTATCCCCGATAGATACCACATCCATCGGATGCTTCACAAAGCTGTTACTTAATTGTGAAATGTGTACCAATCCATCGTTTTTGATACCAATATCAACAAAGGCACCAAAATCAATAACATTACGAACCGTTCCTTGTAGTTCCATCCCTGGTGATAGATCTTCAATTTTCAACACATCGGTGCGGAAAATAGGCAATGGCAATTCGTCACGCGGATCACGCCCTGGACGTTGTAAACTATCCAAAATATCACGTAATGTTGGAACACCAATATCCAATGTTTCTGAAGCTTGCTCTACATCGACATTAGATAATGCTTCTACTGCTTCAGGTGTACCTAATTGCTCGGGTGTAATTTTTAACGATTTAAGTAATTTCGTTGTAGCTGCATAAGACTCTGGATGAATCGATGTGTAATCGAGTGGATTTTCGCCACCATTGATTCGTAAAAAGCCCACACATTGCTGTAGCGACTTCGCACCCAAACGTGGTACTTTTTGCAGTTGTTTGCGACTTGTAAATTTACCATTTTCTTCACGGTATTTTACGATGTTTTTGGCAATCGTTGCATTAACGCCTGCTACATACGATAAGAGCGATGGAGAAGCTGTATTCACATCTACCCCAACATGGTTAACTGCGGACTCTACAACGGCTTTTAGACTGCTCTCCAGATGTTTTTGAGAGACATCATGCTGGTATTGTCCTACACCGATTGCTTTTGGATCGATTTTGACCAATTCAGCTAATGGATCTTGAACACGACGAGCGATAGAAGCTGCACTACGCTGAGCTACATCCAGATCAGGGAATTCTTCTTGAGCGAGTTTGGAAGCGGAATATACACTTGCTCCTGCTTCACTAACAATTAAATACGATAGTTCTTGATCTGTAATCTCTTGAATCAATTCAGCGACAAACTGTTCAGATTCACGAGAAGCGGTTCCGTTACCAATAACGATCAATTCAATATCATACTGCTTGATCATACGGCGGAATATGTCAGCAGCTTCACGTTTTTTGTTATGTGGTGGAGTTGGATACGTTACTTCAACTTCAAGTAATTTACCTGTACCATCTACTGCTGCTAATTTACAACCTGTCCGGTAAGCTGGATCGACACCAAGTACACGTTTTTCTTTGATCGGTGCTTGTAGCAAGAGATTGCGAAGATTACCAGCGAAAATAGAGATGGCTTGCTGATCACCTTTTTCTGTTAATTCTGCACGTACTTCACGTTCAATCGATGGCGCAATCAGACGTTTGTAAGCATCTTCGATCACATTGATCAATAAATCGCGAACAGCAGAAGAACCTTTAACAACCTGCTTTTCCATATACCGATGAATAGATTCCGGTTGAACTTCCAGTTGTACTTTTAAAATATTTTCACGTTCTCCACGATTGATCGCTAAGATACGGTGAGGTGGCATTTTTTTAGCTAATTCACGATAGCTATAATACATTTCATATACAGACTCTTCCGTAGGCGCTTTGGCTTCTGTAACCAGCATCCCTTGATCAAGTGTGTATCTTCTAATCCATGTACGCAGATTCGCATCATCCGATAGACTTTCTGCAATAATATCCATAGCGCCTTGTAGAGCTTGGTTCGCATCTTCTACACCTTTGTCAGCATCTACGTAACGTTCTGCTTCCACGAGTGGTGCAGGGCTTGCGTGTTGCTCCATTATCCAATTGGACAGTGGCTCTAACCCTTTTTCTTTGGCAACACTTGCACGTGTTTTGCGCTTTTGACGATACGGACGGTATAAATCTTCAACCACTTGTAATTTAGCTGCACTTTGAATAGCAGTCGCTAACTCTTCGGTTAATTTATCTTGTTCACTAATAATCCGTAGCACTTCATCTTTACGTTCTTGCAAATTACGCAAATATTGATGACGTTCTTCGATATCTCGCAATTCATTTTCATCTAGCTCGCCGGTCATTTCTTTACGATAACGTGCAATAAATGGAATCGTATTGCCTTCTGACAATAAATCAATCGTTGTGCGAATTTGTTTTAATGAAATTTGTAATTCGCTTGCGATTTGTTTAATAATTTGTTCACGAACTTGCTGTTCGGTGACTTTGGCTTGTTCTTCTGTGATTACTTTTTGTTCAGACAAATCCTATCCCTCTTTCTCTTCTCCCTTACAACGGAGATTCCTCGCATCATACTTTTATTATCTCAGACAATGTCTTTGATTTCCACCTGAATACAAAAAAACCCGGTGATAGCACCGGGTTGAAATTGCAAGTTAGGCTTAAAATTCAACTAAGCCTAAACTGATCTGGAGCGCATCATGTACACGACGCATGGTTTCTTCATCCAGATGTGTAATCTTATCAGTTAGACGCTGTTTATCAATAGTTCGAATCTGTTCCAGCAAAATAACGGAATCTCTGTCAAACCCATGAGATTTAGCGTCGATCTCTACATGTGTTGGCAATTTGGCTTTTTGAATCTGTGCTGTAATTGCCGCCACAATAACCGTTGGACTGAAACGGTTGCCGATATCATTCTGGATAACCAGAACCGGCCTCACGCCGCCCTGTTCGGAGCCGACGACGGGCGATAAATCTGCAAAAAATACATCGCCACGTTTTACGATCAATGTCTACACCCCGCTAACTAAACGGTCCAGAGTGATGTCCGCCTCTTCCTCCGCATGAAAAGCTTCGCAAGCGATTCTCAGATTGATCTTAGCCATTTCCATATATCCACGCTGCATCGCTTCACGGATATACCGCTTTTTGCGTTCAGTGAGATAAATTTTGGTGGCTTTTCTGATTAATTCACTGCGATCGGAATCTTCTAAAGCTGCGATACCATCCACTTCTTGCAGAAGTTGATCCGGCAAACGGATCATAATGCTCTGCGCATTTTGCATGTTGTCCAACTGTCAAGCACCCCCAAAACCTTTTCCAGCTCTACCCCTATAGCGGCTGTATTGGTATCTTTTGTGCACGAATCTAACTTTCTGGTCTTTGCGACACATACGACATATGAGGCAAGTTTGCTGCCATCATTATAAACCAGATCATACGTGTGCGTACAGACCTTTCTTGATACTTATGTAAGATTCGCTGTAAATATTCGGTTTCCTTCTGATTCACAAAATTAATTTGTAAAATGTGTAAGGGGATTCCAAAGGGTGACAATGGCATTATTCCGGTAGTATGCACGAGGCACTCTAGCGGCAATCATACAAACGATTTCATAGTGAATTGTACCGAGCTTAGATGCCAGCTCATCAGCAGTAATGACAGCATCATGCTGTCTGCCAATTAAGACAACCTCTTCGCCGATTTGGATTTCTTCTGCTTCTTCAGCAAAAGATTTAAGTGATACCATGCACTGGTCCATACAAATCGTTCCTACTACAGGGACACGGCGACCACGAATTAACACTTCCGCCACTCCCGTTAACATTCGAGAATAACCGTCCGCATAACCGATAGGAAGTGTCGCAATATATTCATCACTTTCAGTAACATATTTCCCGCCATAACTTACTTTAGAATGATCAGGAAGTTGTTTGACGTATGTTACTTCAGTTTTGAGCGTCAGTACTGGAGTTAATTCTATCGCCTGTTTGTTCACTTCAGCTGAAGGATACAGCCCATACAATGCAATACCTATCCGAACCATCTGAGGCGATAATTCAGGAGTATCAATAGCGGTAGCACTGTTCCCCGTATGTATGATAGGGATAGAATAACCCAGTTCACGTAATTGCACGTTAACCTGTTGAAAACGTTCGTATTGTTCCAATGTATAACTTTTGTCAAACTCATCCGCCTTGGCAAAATGGGTAAACATTCCTTCGATCTCAAGCTGTGGCACTTTGAAAGCTCTAGTAATAAAATCAACTGCCACATTAGTCAAAAGACCGATTCTTCCCATTCCGCTGTCGATCTTGATATGAGCTTTAAGCTTGCGTTCGGAAGAATCAAGCACAAGTCCAGCTATCGCTTCAAGTACATCTTCCGTGAATACATTAAGAGTAATATCATATTCATAAGCAGCAGATATACCTGCCGGTCCGGTATAGCCCAGAACAAGAATAGGCATACGTATACCTTGCTGACGCAGCTCAATCGCTTCATCCAAAAATGCCACACTCAAATAGTCCGTACCTAATCGTTCCAATTCTCGTGAAATTTCAACTGCTCCGTGTCCGTAGGCATTACCTTTAACACAACATAGCAATTGAGTCTGTGGAGATAAAGCTCCACGAAAAGCTTCGTAGTTGGTACGTAATGCATCCAAGTTAATGTCTGCTCTCGTTGCTCGATACTGTTGCACTTGCAGTCACCTTCTAATCCGTTTTTGCCTATAAAGGGCAATAAATATATGTTAATGCGGAAGTAAGATAACTGTCAATTACACTTGGATACATTAACAAGGCGAATATTAAAAAAGACGATGTTCCGTAGTGCAGTTGCGCCTTGCGGTTTCGTCTTATATCGTAGTATTTACCCGCTTCAAGGTCGATAGAAGCGGGATTTTGAGTATTTTGTAAATTTACATTTAAAATTAAAACTTTTTCATTTTTTATTCATACACAACGGTGTTACCGCAATATTCACAATCTTTCTTTTCATGCGGTGCAATCGTATAAATCGCTCCACAACCGGAACAATCTACCTTTTTAGGCTGAAGATTAGGAGCAGGAGGTTGTGTTGTTGATGCATTCATGGACTGATGACGTTGTTGCTGTTGCGTATTTGTGAAAATAAAGATGAACGCAAAAAAAGAGCCATTAATGGCTCTTTCTGGGATTAAGATACAGCTTTACATTTGTTGTTGGACTTATTTTTATCACGTTCTTTGACACGACATTCTGTGCATATGCCCTGAAAATCAAGACGATGATCGGTGACAGTGAAACCATATTCTCGTTCAATCCGTTTCTCAAGTGGCAATAACCAGTCATCCATAATTTCTTCCACATTCCCGCATTCGGTACAGATTAAATGATGATGTAAATGGGGGCTATTCGCTTGACGAAGGTCAAATCGAGCGGCTCCATCGCCAAAATTCACTTTTTGTACAACATGCAGTTCGTTCAAAAGATCCAGTACACGGTACACCGTCGCCATGCCGATTTCTGGAAATTGTTCTTTCACTAATAAAAATACTTCTTCTGCACTTAAATGATCTTTTTCATGTTGGAGTAATACCCGAATAGTCGTTTCACGTTGAGGTGTCAGTTTATACCCTTTTGATTTTAAGCGCTCTTTAATCCGGTTCAATTGTTCTGTCAGTATCATTATGTGTTCACACCTTCCGGTTAAATTTGCAAGATATCTACAGATTCTAAGATGAGCATAATCTGATTTTCACGATAAATCTATATGTTCTAGCACAACTTATTATGAAATTATTAGAATACGATATGAATATGCAGTATTTATACTTAGAATAATTATAATTCTATAATAACTAAAATGTAGCACTCTTGTAAAGCATATTGGATAAAAAAGTAAATTTATCATATAAAAAAACGTCAATGAAAAAAGAGAGAATTTAAAATGTATTCTCATCCTTTTTTTGACGTTATACTAATGAACGATTTTATTTCTATCGTTGTCATTTATACATAAGTCTGAAGCTGAAGACGAGCATCCAGATCTTGTATAACTTTTTGCAATCCATTTACAGTAATTGTAGATTGAATACCATATTTAGCTTCGATCTGGCGTACTGATTCTAACGGATATTGTTGCTCGACGATAAAATCAATAGAAGCTGCCGGTACACCTAGCTTTTGCCCGAGCGATGTACTCAGTATGTATTTAACTACGTAAGGTGGAACAGATAAAATAGGTTGAGGAGCATTCAATTCTAAACTGATCTGCTTCACCAATTGCTTGATATTATAGGTATGTTCAGGACGATTTAATAAATAGTATGCTTGCATATGAGGTAATTGTGAATGTTGCTCTTCCAATAATAAACAAATCAGAAAATCAGCAATATAATCAACATGGACTAAAGGTAACCAGTGACGTTTTCCACCCGGTACAATACGCATCTTTCCTTTACGTACCGCATCGACTACAATTCCAAGTCCTCCTAATTGCGGTGTAGTGCCTGTTATCGAATCTCCAATCACGACTCCTGGATGAATAATGGATAATGGAAATCGATGCTGGAATGATTGCTGACGAATATAAGCATCGGCTTTGAACTTCATCTGTTCATAAGGAGCTTCATGTTGTAATAATTGATCCAATCGTTCTGGAAACTGGATATGTTCTTCAGTGACCGGACTTTTATAACCTACAATATGAATAAATTGCTTTAAAGAATGAGCTTGATGAATCTCGCTCGCTAACTCTGCAATATGGATAGCCCCTTGCATAAAAGCAGAATGCGCTTGATCGGAATGAAGTAAAATATCCATCGGCCCACCTGCATGAATAATCGTATCTGCCTCCATCGCTAGTTCCCAATCTTCATTAGACAAACCTAAGTGCGGTAATCCAAGATCGCCTTCTATCGCGATAACTGACGAACTATCTTTCCACTTCTGTAATGTCTTCCACTCTTTCCATCGTTGTAAAGAACGAACCAGTACAATGATGCGATAATCGGTTGCCAAACATTTTTCCAATAGTGCCTTGCCAATAAACCCTGTTGCACCTGTCAAAAATAAAGTATGCATATTCGTCTCCTCATCAATATCTATTTATTTTTAATTTAGTACCGATCTGTACTAATATATTCAAAAAAATTACTTCAGCATGGCTGCCAAAGCAAAAAGTGAGGATCGAATCATTTGCGGGTTCTGATGAACATGACCTAAAAATAGTCCTCCTTCTATAGTAGATACGATTAATGAGGCAACAGCAGGCGGTTGCAAAGACTCATTAAATTCCTTACGCTGTATCCCTTCAATAATCAATTGTTCGACCACGATCACTTGCTGTTCAAAAAACTGCTTGATCGCATTGCGGATATGTTCTGCTTCTATAGGAGTCTGTGTGTACAATGTTAAAAATGGACAGCCTCCCAAACAATCGACTTCTTCCATGATTAGAAGCTCCGTAAATCGTTGTAGACGTTCCCATACCGATTGATCATGCTGAGCAGCAATCTGTGTAATCTTCTCTGTATATTGTGTGATCAGTTGATGAATAATAGCTGCTAACAGTTCTTCTTTACTTGCAAAATGATAATAAATATTCGTTTTAGAAACTTTGCTTACTGCTACGATCTCATCCATACCTGTTGCTAAATATCCTTTTTGTAAAAACAATTCCGTTGACAACTGTAAAATGAGATCACGATTTGAGGTTTTATTTTTTTTAATCATAATTAGTACTGTACGGTACTAATCTTAATATTGTCAACTGTTATTGCTTTGTACAGGTCTATCATTTATATATTTATTTTAGTTAATGTTTATGTTAATTATTAATATTATTATTGACTGGGTAAAAAATATATGCTACATTTGCTTTGTTAAATTATGCAAGAAGTATCCAAATGAAGCGTTATCATTATTGATGATGGATTAAAGAAAGGATGAATATTATTGTCACAGTCTAACCTTAAAGCCAAAATGGTCGTGGATAAAGCTTTTCGTATCGCTGAAGTTGATAAACGCATTTATGGTTCCTTTATCGAGCACTTAGGTCGTGCCGTATATGGTGGTATATATGATCCTTCTCATGCGTCCGCAGATGAAAGCGGTTTCCGTAATGATGTCAAACAATTGATACAAGAGCTACAAGTGCCTATTATTCGTTATCCTGGCGGTAATTTTGTATCCGGTTACAATTGGGAAGATGGCGTTGGACCTGTTGAATCTAGACCGAAGCGCCTAGAGTTAGCATGGAAAACGGTTGAGCCTAACGAAGTGGGTACCAATGAATTTATGAAATGGGCAAAAGAAGCCGGTTCCGAGGTCATGATGGCTGTCAATTTGGGAACACGTGGTATTGATGCTGCTCGTAATCTAATCGAGTACTGTAATCACCCAGGCAATTCTTATTACAGCGATCTACGTAAACAACATGGTGCAAGCGATCCTTACAATATCAAAACATGGTGTCTTGGTAATGAAATGGATGGTCCTTGGCAAATTGGTCACAAAACAGCGGACGAGTACGGTAGATTAGCACTTGAAACGGCTAAAGCAATGCGTCAGGTCGATTCAAGTATTGAATTGGTGGCTTGCGGAAGTTCCAATACAGGCATGCCTACATTCCCAGAATGGGAAGCAACAACACTGGATCATACGTACGAAGCAGTAGATTATATTTCTCTTCATCAATATTATGGTAACCCTACTAATAATACTGCTGATTATCTAGCTCGCTCGATGGATATGGATCATTTTATTCATACTGTTATCTCTACATGTGATTACATCAAAGCCAAAAAACGCAGCAAAAAAACAATGAATTTGAGCTTTGATGAATGGAATGTATGGTATCACTCCAATGAAGCAGATAGCAAAATGGACCCTTGGAGTATTGCTCCACCACAATTGGAAGATGTGTATAACTTTGAAGATGCTTTGTTAGTCGGCAGTATGTTACTTACTTTCTTGCGTCATGCTGATCGTGTGAAAATGGCTTGTCTGGCTCAATTGGTCAACGTTATCGCTCCGATTATGACAGAAGATGGCGGACGTGTATGGAAGCAAACGATTTTCTATCCATATATGCACACTTCTACTTTCGGACGTGGGGTATCCCTCAAGCCTGTTGTTGATTCTCCTAAGTATGATGCTAGTGATTACACCGATGTTCCTTACTTAGATAGTGCTGTTGTATATGATGAGGAAAATGAATACTTAACGATCTTTGCTTTGAACCGTCATTTGAGCGAATCATTAGACTTGAACTGTGATGTGCGTTCTTTTGAAGGCTATCAGATCGAAGAACATATTGTACTTGAAAATGATGATCTTAAAGCAGTCAACACAGCAGATGAAGAAAAAGTGGCTCCACATCGCGGAGGTCAATCTCAATTAGATGATGGAATGTTAACCGCTCGCCTTGCTAAAGCTTCATGGAACGTTATTCGTCTTCGTAAAGCGTAAGCTTCGCCTTATTGTATAACAATCAATACGATTTGGGTTGGAATATGTACAGTGGTCTATGTATTACTTTTTTGAAATTTAAGGGGAGGTTTAAACTATGTTGCGTCAAAAAAGTTGGCTGATTGTCTTGGCGAGTGTGTTGATGTTGTCTTTGGTACTTGCAGGCTGTGGAGGTTCCAAAAAAAATTCAGATCCTAATCAATTAACATTTATGTTCCGTGGTGGACCGGATGAGCAAAAAGCATATAATGCGGTTGTCGAGGAATTTAAAAAAGATAATCCGGGTGTAACGGTTAAAGTGATTCAGACAACAGGTGATCAGTATGCTACTAAATTACAAGCGGCGATTACAGGAAACAGTATTCCTGATGTATTCTTCTACAATCCTGCTGATCTGAAAGCATACGTAAATAGCAACATCTTATTAGACATTAGCAAGTATATCGAAAACAACAAAGAAGTTGACCTGAAAAACATGTGGGCAGATGGCGTGAATTTCTATCGCTACGATGGTAAAGAAGTGGGCAAAGGCGCACTATACGGACTGCCTAAAGATTTGGGTCCTTTCTCCCTCGGCTATAACAAAACCATGTTTGAAAAAGCAGGCATCCCTCTGCCGGACAAAAACAAACCTTATACATGGGATGAATTTATCAAAGTCAATCAAGAGCTAACGAAAGATACCGATGGTGATGGCAAATTAGATCAATTCGGTACTGGACTGAACGTACAATGGGCGCTTCAAGCGTTCGTATGGAGTAATGGCGCTGATTGGATTGATAGCACACATACTAAAGTAACTATCGATGAACCTAAATTTATCGAAGCTCTACAATTCTTTGCAGATATGCAGAACAAATACAAAATCACCCCTGCGATTGAGCAAGCACAAACACTAGATACTTACCAACGTTGGATGAGAGGCGAACTTGCATTCTTCCCGGTTGGACCTTGGGATCTAAGCACGTATGATCGTGAATTGAAATTTGATTATGATCTTATTCCTTACCCAGCAGGTTCTACAGGCAAAACAGCAACATGGATCGGTAGTCTAGGTATCGGTGTATCCAGTAAAACAGCTAATCCTGAACTAGCTGCTAAATTAGTGACTTATTTGTCCGCTTCTAAAGAAGGACAAGAAGCATTGGTGAAATCTGGCGTACAGATTCCGAACTTACAAGATATGGCGAAAACATGGGCTGCTGATACATCTACTAAACCAGCCAACAAAGAAGAATTCATTAAAATCGTAACTGAATATGGCAGACCGTTGCCAGGTCAATATACGTACAATGCAGAATGGTATGACCTATTCTTCACTGATGTTCAACCCGTTATTGATGGTAAAATGTCGGCTGCTGATTATGTCAAACAAGAACAGCCTAAAATGCAAAAACTACTCGATCGTGCCGTCGAGCAGGATGAAAAATCTAAAAAATAAGTTTTAAATCTTCCACTAAATGAGAGCCATTTTGAGAATGGTGAAAATGATGTTAGCTTTCCCTAAATCCAAATGGGACTAACATCATTTTCATTCCAGATGAATTAGGGGTGAATTATGAAAACCAAATCTAATCTGTATCGTAAAGAAAAATATTTTGGTTATTTGTTTATTTTGCCACCCGTTGTCGGTTTCTTACTGTTCACACTTTACCCTGCCTTATATTCGGTATATGGATCATTTACCGATTGGAACGGACTTGGACAGATGAACTTTATCGGGTTGGATAACTTCAAAGATATTTTGACAGATGATTTCTTTTACAAATCAATGTTTAACACTTTATTCTTAATGATCGGTATTCCGATTGGATTGGTTATTTCTTTACTACTAGCATTAGGTCTAAATCGTAAAATTCCGGGTACCACTACATTCCGCGTGATCTATTATGTACCGGTTATCTCTTCACTCGCTGCAATCTCTATCTTGTGGCAGTGGGCATATAACGGCGATTATGGACTGGTCAATCAATTCCTTGATCTATTTGGAATCAA
Organism: Paenibacillus sp. PK4536; assembly: GCF_028594455.2. Taxonomy (NCBI): domain Bacteria; kingdom Bacillati; phylum Bacillota; class Bacilli; order Caryophanales; family Paenibacillaceae; genus Paenibacillus; species Paenibacillus sp. PK4536. Next base: position 2,524,477 of record NZ_CP126313.1, on the reverse strand, counting down.
AGGCCCTAACTGGCTTGCAAATACAGCTACAGTCAAACCAGCCTTGATTATTATGACGATCTGGAAAGGTCTTGGTTACTCCATGCTTCTTTATCTAGCTGCTCTACAAAGTGTATCTCGTAGCTACTATGAAGCAGCTGAATTAGATGGCGCAAGTGGATTCAAGATGTTCCGTCATATTACATGGCCGATGGTTAAACCAGTTACTTTCTTCCTTGTGGTTACGAATATTATCGGAGGATCTCAGATCTTCACCGAGATTAATATTATGACACCTACAGGCGGACCTGAGTTCTCCTCAGCTACAATCGTATTCTACATCTGGCAGAAAGCTTTTGATAACTTACAAATGGGCTATGCTTCGGCAATGGCTGTTATTTTAGGACTATTTATCTTTATTATTACATTGGTTCAGTTCAAAATGAATGAGCGTTCCAGCTTTGATGTCGATTGATTACTAGCTCGAAAGGAGTGACTACAGAATGGTTCATACTAAGCAACAAAAGATAAGTAATGCGTTCATTTTTGTTTTACTCTGCATCGGAGCTATCGTGATGATCGCTCCATTGCTCTGGATGGTCTCTACTTCATTTAAAGACAGACAAGATGTATTTGCTCTTCCACCGAACTGGATTCCTGCTGTGTTCCACTTTAATAAATATCAGGAAATTTGGACAGCGGGTCCATTATTAAGCGGTATTATCAACAGTCTGATTGTGGCGCTTACTGTAACCATTATCGGTACGATTACATCTAGCTTAGCCGCTTTCGCTTTTGCTAAATTACGTTTTCCTTACAAAAATCAAATCTTTTTACTATTGCTTTCTTCGATGATGATTCCGTATCCAGCTGTTATGATCTCTCAATTCATTATGTTCTCTGAATGGGGATGGGTCGATACACTATTACCGCTGATTGTACCGGGGTTATTCGGTAATATTATTATGATCTTCTTCTTGAGACAGTATCTGTACAGTATTCCAAATGCAATCATTGAAGCTGCCAAAATCGATGGAACTTCTTACTTCGGCATTTATGCCCGTATTATTTTCCCATTGATCAAACCAGCGATTGCAGCTCAGTTAATTCTGTGGTTTATGGGGATCTGGAATGATTACTTACCTCCTATTCTGTATCTGAACTCTCCTGAAATTCAGACACTACAGATCGTTATTGCTAACTTTAATGCTAACTATGCGATCCAAAGTGATTATCCATTAATCATGGCGGCATCTGTAGTATCGTTGTTACCGATCTTGATTATTTTCTTGATCTTCCAGCGTCAAATTATCGAGTCTGTCGCTATTTCAGGTGTAAAAGGATAATCAACTGCACTCTATCCCTTTTTTACTTTTATCTAAATCTTATCCAAAAACTAAACCATACCAAAAAACGGCTAGAGATTATTCTCTTAGCCGTTTTTTGGTATGCACTGCATTAAGATTGTGATTCTGCTTCACGTGCACTAGCATTAGCAGAATGAATTAATTTGTCATAATACAACCGGAATACGATATCCTGATTATAGTTACCAAATCCTCTACCGAACAGTGTTAACCCGCCGACATGCTCAGACGAAGGATCGACTGCGATACGTAATGTCCACTGACGATCGCGTACATTGACCTGATCCAGATTCACATCAGATAATTTCTGCCCATCCATATATGTACCATCTCTAGATACAGTCAGATGTTTGAGTAGTCCATATTGATTGACAATATCCGGCCACCATTGCGGATTGTACTTACCACGCTTGTCTCCATAATCACCCGGACTTGTCCACGTTCCTAATTTCACTTCATTCAAATAGAAAGTAATGTCTGAAGGAAAACGATTATCTGTCAAAGGCGCTTCTGACGAAATCTCAAGCGATACTAACAATTCTAATGGATTTTCGGTAGACAGCAAAAAGTTAGGAATTTTATATTCAATAAATCCTTCACTAAACCACAGAATTTTGGCTTGAAAACGTTCAGCATCGAAAAAATAACGAGTATCGTCTACTTGCCCGATAAACTTTTCAGCTGAAGCTAAGCCACAAGTTGGTTCTACTTTGAGGTCTGTATAATGTCCGATCGAAATTTCACTTTCATGGTATTGACGTAAATGCTCTACTTTATTAGGAAAAATAATTTGTGCTTCTTCCACTTGAAGTGAACATATTTTTTGTACGCCCCCTTTACCGGGTTGCATACTGGTTGAAATAATTCCTGCTTTCTCTAGCTTTTTGACATGCATAGAGACGATGGCACTGGTTAAACTTACTGCTTCCGCTAATTCACGAATATTCATAGGTCGTATAGCAAGTAATTGAATGATTTTGTGCCTTACACTGCTTGCGAGTGCTTCATACACAGGCAATGATTTATCCGAAATATCCAGATTCATATTCAGGCTCCTCCAATACCAAATGTGTGTAACGTAAACCAATACCTTTCCACTATATCGTTATGTTAATAAAAATACAAACGTTATTCTATTTATGTCGTAAAATTATATTATATATTATCAAAAAACGTGTTATTATCGTCATGTAAGCGATATCAAGGAGGTATATATATATGATTAACATGAATATGAATATTCAAGATATCACAGGGAAAATCAGTCGGCATATCCACGGACAATTTGCTGAACATCTAGGTCGTTGTATTTATGAAGGTATCTGGGTAGGAAAAGATTCACCGATCCCCAACGTGGAAGGCATGCGTACCGATGTGATAGAAGCGTTACGTAAGCTTCATATTCCCGTTCTCCGCTGGCCGGGAGGCTGTTTTGCAGATGAGTATCATTGGAAAGATGGAGTCGGTCCTACAGAGCAACGTGCTCGTATGGTAAACAACAACTGGGGTGGCGTAGAAGAAAACAATCACTTTGGTACCCATGAATTTCTACGATTATGTGAGTTGCTTGAGACTGAACCTTATATCAGTGGCAATGTGGGCAGTGGTACGGTTCATGAGATGCAACAATGGGTTGAATATATGACTTTGGATGGGCAATCTCCAATGGCAGACTGGCGCAAACAGAACGGTCAGGAAGAACCATGGACATTAACTTATTTTGGTGTAGGTAATGAGAACTGGGGTTGTGGTGGTAATATGCGCCCTGAATATTATGCTGACCTCTACAGACACTATTCTACGTATGTTCGTAACTATGGAGATAATCAAATTTATAAGATCGCTTGTGGAGCAAATAGTGATGATTACCACTGGACAGAAGTATTGATGCGTGAAGCTGGACATTTAATGAACGGATTGAGCCTACACTATTACACGCTTCCTTCAGGTGATTGGACATCCAGTAAAGGTTCGGCAACTGATTTTACAGAAGAAGAATGGTTTACAACGCTCAAAAATACATTATATATGGAAGAATTGATTATTAAACATTCCAAAATTATGGATAAATACGATCCTGAGAAAAAAGTCGGTATGATTATTGATGAATGGGGAATCTGGACAGATGTAGAACCAGGAACTAACCCGGGCTTTTTATATCAGCAAAATACATTACGTGATGCGATTATCGCAGGTGTGAACTTAAACTTATTTTATAAATATGCAGATCGGATCAAAATGGCAAATATTGCACAGATGGTGAATGTGCTACAAGCAATGATTTTGACAGAAGGCGATCAGCTCATCTTAACTCCGACATATCATGTGTTTAATATGTATCAAGTACATCAGGATAGCCAAAGACTAGACTTGCAGTATACAAGCCCTAAATACACGATGGGTGCTCAATCTATAGACAAAATCAGTGCAGCGGCTTCCAAAGACCATCTGAATCGTGTTCACCTGACGATCTGTAACTTGAGCCATAACGAAAGCGAATCGTTCTCTTGTCGCATAGAAGGCTTTACCCCTTCAGATATTCAAGGCAAAGTATTAACGGCTTCTGCTCTCAATACACATAATACATTTGAACATCCAGAGCAAATCACTCCAGTTGCTTTGGAAGTCTCTTTTGCCAAAGACGGTACATTAACATTCGAACTTCCAGCGGCTTCTGTCGCAGCGATTACGTTGATCTAACAGAGAGGACGGTCACCCTAATGCCAGCAATCAATCATGGATGTAAAGGTTGTAACCGTAGCCCTCAACTGTCTGACGAAAAGATTGAACGATTGGTCGCTATCGCTATTCAACATAAACAGCCTCATGAGTTAACACCAGAGTCTGTACAGCAAGCACGAATGAACACTTGCTTGTCTTGTCCTTCTTTACAATATGGGACAACGTGCAAACATTGTGGCTGCCTTGTGCATATCCGTACACGTTTATCTGCCTCTTATTGCCCTTCTCCCTATGGATCGCAATGGGAAAAAGAAGATGTGTTGTCAGACATTCTAAGGTATAATGCAAACGGGAATGGTTAAGTACTACGATAACCCGTATTGAATTTTTGGAGGTCTATACATGACAACACATCAAATCGAACAATTATATGTTGAAGGTATTATTAATGACGATACGCTAACTGATATTTTGCATCAATGGGCAGTCGTGCCACTGCTTTATGATGATGGTCACGAGATTGCAGTCGAAGACTATTTCAATCATCTCGAACATTCATTGGGTGTAGAAGCTTATGCTGCTGCTCAATCACTATATGAGCTATCTGTAGAAGCTTCTCGCCGCTTTGCTGAACCGGATGTATATGAAGTGTTGCAAGACTGTATCAGCTTACAGGAAGACTTGTGGATGACCAATGTTCTGACATTAGGAGATTGGATTCATTGGATGGAACAAGCATCTCAAGGAAAGCTTGATTTGCCTGTGATGGATTTCCATAGTCTATTTGAAGATTTGCCTGAAGGATATATGATTCAAGATTTCCATGATGATCTATTATTTATGCTGGAGCAAGAAGATCATCCTAAATACCAAGAAGCTTTAAAACAACAACAACTGTTGTATCGTCAACTAGGTGTGACTGCTTCCTAGTCTATCCCTATGATATGAATAATGATGTTATTCACATCAAAAAAAGACGCTCAGCTATATTAGCTTGAGCGTCTTTTTTGTTACTTATGATCGGGTTAATCAGGTGTGTACCCGTTTATTCAGTATTACTTTTTAGGAGCCGTAATTTTTACCAAGGCATTTACAGTAACCGTTGCTGTTGGATCTGTTACTGAAGTGATTTGGATTTTCAATCGAGTCATACGTGATCCAGAAGCTGGATACTTAATCAATACACCTTTGTTATCTACATATTTCAGATCATCGCTAGACAATACTTTATAATCTAGACGATTATCGTTTGGCAATGTAATCACAGATTGTCCAAGAACATTGTTACCATCAATAATGTAGTTAAATGGTTTTTTCGCTGTAGCAATACGTGTTTTCTCTGTACCTACAATACGGTATTGAGCAGAAGATGTATGAATTGAGTTGCTATCTACTGCACCTGTTGGAGAAACATTGTATGCAGCCAATTGCAATTTGTACGTTCCTGGCTCTAATGCTTTGAGAGAAACGGTACCATTAGCTGAAGCCATGACTACATTATCAATATCATTGAACTGGTAGTATCCCGGGTCAAATAAAGGATAACCTTCTTCAGTTGGAGATTGAACATATTGAGCGGCTGTTCCTCTAAGCTCATCGTCCAGACCATACACGTTCAATTCAATAACATTAGAATCTTGCGACGTTAAATGGAAACCTACATCTGTTACATCTTGTTTGCCATCCAAACGAATATTGGTATTGCTTACTGTCACTTCTTGAATACCTAAGCCTGTATCTGGTAATTCAGTACCTACATGCAATACAAATGGTAAATGCAATGTAGGATAACCATTAGCTGTTAATACCACTTCACCTTCATAAGGCCCTGTTGCCGCAGCAGCGTTCGGTTTGACGGCTAATGAGAATTCTTTGGTTGAGTTGCCACCTAGCAAGATCGAACCATTAGCATCCAATCCTTTAAGTGTAGCACTGATATTACTTACATCCGGTGTTGAAGTCGGATTGTAAGGATCAGAAGTGACATCAGCATGCAATTGGATACTTGCTTTGTAAGACACTGTTAAAGCAGAAGTGTTTTTCAATTGCAGTTTTTTCGTTTGTTCTGCACTACCTGGTTTTAATACGCCAAATGCAGCAGAAGAACCATAGTTAGTCACTGTTTTCTTATTCAAGTTTTTATCCAAAATAACGATCGATTCTACCGTTTCCAATAATGCTGGAGAGTAGACTGCTGATGCTACATTGGCACGTCCAGCACCTTGAGAATAGACATCGTATTGTGTATCATTCTCATCTTTGATCACATCTGCTGTATTCACCAATGCTGCGCGAATATCAAATGGTGTCCAATCCGGATGTTCTTGTTTCAGTAATACAGCTAGACCTGCAATATGCGGGCTTGCCATACTTGTTCCGTTTTGACGCGTATACGCTTCAGCATAAGAAGCATCTTTGATAAATTTACCGTAAGCAGGAATTGTAGATTCAATACTTACACCTGGAGCCACTAGATCAGGTTTAATACCTAGAAGTCCATCTTGGTTAGGACCACGTGAACTGAAATCAGCCATCGTGTCGCCGCGTTGTTCTGTTTTTGGATAGCTGCTTCCGAATTTGAATGTTAATGCATCCGCAGAAGATTTCAATGCTTCTTTAGCTAAAGCACGTCCTTCTTTACCTGCCATATCAAATGTTGGAATATATTCGAATCCATCCCCTAAGAATGCGCTCGAACCGATTGGACCATCACGTCCAACCACACTTTCAGACAAGTCAGCTTCTAACGGATTGGAAGCTTTAACATTACCGTTGAAAATGATAGCCGCTTTGGCTCCATTGTCTTTAGCTACTTTGATTTTGTCTACGAATGTTGCACTACCACGCGAGATCAAAACCACTTTGTTTTTCACATCTTTGCCTTTGTAGTCACCCACTAGACCCAATCCTACATACACTCCATCTAATGGAGAAGTACCTAGAACTCTTTGGAAGTCTTCGTTTCCTGTACGCCAAGCCATTAAGTTCAATCCATACGATTGACCATAAGCATCTGCTGTTACCGTTGTTGTCTCATTTGCATTGTGATAATTAACTGCCGCAGCACTGACTGCCTCTGCTGTCGCAGCAGCTTCACTACTGTATACCGAAGCCGTTACGGTTGAAGCAAACTGTTTGGTAGGAATAGTAGAAGCTCCTACAGAAATAGCCAATTGGGAAGATGCAGGTGAACCCATAGAATAGTAGTAATATCCTTGTTTGGCTGCATTACCATTTGCAATAACGGCTACAACTCCACTGAGCACAGCATTGTTGATTGCGATAACGTCTGGTGAGTTGACATCTTTCTCAGCATCAGAACCTAGAGATAAGTTGATAACATCCATACCGTCTTTAACCGCACGTTCGATTCCATCAATAACCTGTGCGGAAGAACCGGAAGAACGTCCTGTCTCTGCGTTACGTCCCAATACTTTGTATACATAAAGATCTGCATCATAAGCGATCCCTTTTTGTACGATATCACTTGTTTTGTTCGCTGCACGACCTACAATCGTTCCTGATACGTGAGTACCATGCGATGTACCGGCAAATCCTGTACCGTACGGATCGTCTTCAATAGCGATAGGTGGCTCTTCGTACGGATCGTTATCTTTTTCAAATGAATCGTATCCGCCTTTATAAGCACCTTTCAAATCAGGATGCTCATAATCAACACCTGTATCGATAACGCCCACTTTAACACCTTTACCTGTTAATCCTTTTTGCCAAGCCACAGGTGCACCAATTAAGTTCAAAGGAGAAGCATCATATGTAGCTGCTGTTGCTGTAAGCGAAGGAGGATCTTGTACAGGAATCGTGTAATACACACTATTCTCATAAATAGACTTTACACCTGGCAATTCAGCCAACTTGGGAATTTGATTCGCTGGAATCGATACTTCCATACCGTTAAGTACCGTATTGTAGCGATAATTGACTTTAAGCAAAATACCTTGCGCTTTGGCTGCATTCACAATAGCAGATTGTTGAGAATCAATTGCTGTTTCTGTAGATTCTGTAGCAAAGCTACGTACACCTGCTTCAGCAGCATATTGACCTATAGCAACTGGTTGATTAGACAATTGCACGATAACGCGTACCACTTTACTAGAAGTCACATTTAATTTAGGCGAAATAACAGGTGCTTCGTTTGAAGTCTGATTAAGCAACACTGTCGGTAGATTGCGTTCTATTTCGTATGGAGATGTTGCTGTACCTGCTTCAGCTGCGAAAGAAGCAGTTGGCGATAATAAAGTACCTACAGCTAGAACAGCTGCCATGGAAACAACCGAAAATTTACGGATAACGTGTAACTTCGTCAAATGATTTCCCTCGTTTCGTTAAGTTAGATAGTGTGTGTAATGATTTTTTACCGAACTAAAAGGTAGCCCCAGAATTAAACCGTTAACATCTTACTTTAAGTGTAAGCTATAGTAACCTCCTTTAATGAGAATGTGAGGAAGATTTTGTAACATAAAGTTATATTACCACCTGAATTAACCAGTGGCTAGATATTTTATCCATCTATAGAGAAAATTTGCGTTAGTTATAATGAAATAATGAATTTTTATCAATCTTTAACCAAATTTATAATATATATTACATTAAATGGAATAAAAAGAACCTTTCCTATAGCACTACCTTACCCGCAGGTTGGATAGTATCTATTGTGAAAGGTTCTTTTTTGTTTACTATTTAGATCGATATTTTTTCATTATTTTGCAGGTGCTTTAATTTTGACTAATGCTTTGACCGTTGTCTGGACAGTAGGATCTGCTACTGAACGAATCTGAATATTTAATTTTACGATACGCGAACCAGAAGCGGGATACTTCAAAAGTGTTCCAGTATTATCTACATATTTGGCATCACTTGTAGATAATACTTTGTAGGTGATCCGTTCTGTATCGTTTAGTGCAATCACGGGTTTACCGATCTTATTTTGTCCATCCAAAATATAATGGAACGGTTTTGCGGCGGTATGGATTCGATCTTTCTCCGTACCTGTAATGCGATAAGAGGTGTATGCAGGATGAACAGAGTTAGGATCTGTCACCCCCTGCGGATTCACATGATATACAGCCAGTTCTAATTTGTATTGTCCCGGCGGGAGTGCTTTGAGAGAAGTTCCGTTATTGTCAGATACCATCACGACATTATCTATATCGTTAAAGTTATAATACCCTGGCTTAAATAATGGGTATCCCTCATCAGTAACCGGTTGAACGACTTGTGCCAGTGTTCCTTGAGCAACATCATTCATATCATACACATTTAATTCCATGACATTGGAATCGGTAGCTGTTAAGTGAAAACCAATATCTATACTATCTTGCTTGCCATCTAAACGAATGTCTCGATCACTTAACGTCACTTCTTGTAGTCCTAATCCAGCATCAGGAAGATTGGTTCCTACATGGAGAACGAATGGTAGATGCAATGTAGGATAACCATTAGCTGTTAATACCACATCGCCTTCATAATCTCCTGTTACAGCAGTAGCATCGGGTTGAACAGCTAAAGCAAACGATTTAGTCGATTGCCCACTAACCAGAATAGAGCCGTCTGGATTTACTCCTTTTAACCGTGCTGCAATATGACTTACATCTGGTGTTGCTACAGGTTGATAAGGATCTGATGTCAGGCTTGGATTCATGTGTACAGTCGCTTGATATTGTATACTCGTGGTCGATGTATTTTTAATTTGCAATGTTTTGGACTGTTCTGCTCCACCTGCCGCAACTACGCCAAAAGCAGCAGAAGAACCATAGTTGGTCACTGTTTTCTTTTTCAATTCTTTATCCAAAATTGTAATCGGTTCTACGGTTTCAAGCACAGCTGGTGAATAGACAGCATCGATTACATTTACACGTCCACTTCCTTGAGAATAGACGTCATATAAAGTTCCTTTTTCATCTTTAAGCGGCTTGGCTGTATTCGCTAGAATTGCTCGAATATCAAACGGAGTCCAGTCAGGATGCTCCTGTTTTAACAAAGCCGCTAGACCAGCCACATGAGGACTAGCCATGCTCGTTCCATTTTGTCGTAAATAAGCTTCTTTATACGAAGCATCTTTAATTAATTTGCCATATGCCGGGAATGTTGATTCAATATTCGTTCCTGGAGCCACAAAATCAGGCTTGATCCCGAGCAATCCGTCTTGATTCGGTCCACGGGAACTAAAATCAGCGATAGTATCTCCAATAGAAGATGTTTTGGGATATTGCTTTCCGAATGTAAATGTTAATGGCGTTGTAGGAGATTGTATAGCTTTTCTTGCTAAGGCACGTCCTGCTTCACCTGCCATATCAAAGCTTGGAATATAAGGATACCCATCTCCAATATAAGCTCCGCTTCCAATATTTCCATCTCGCCCTGCTATATTTTCGGATAAGTCAGCTTGAGTGGAATCAGTGATTTGAGCATCTCCATTAAAAATAATAACCGCTTTGGCTCCTTTAGATTTGGCAAGGGTTATTTTATTTGTGAATTTAGAACCTCCACGTGAGATCAATACCACTTTATTTTGTACATCTTTGCCTTTATAATCATCATCCAATCCTAAGCCTACATATACTCCTTGATACAACGTATCTCCCAAATATTGAGCAAAATCATCTTGCTGGGTGCGCCATGCGATCGCCTGCAAAGAATAACTTTGTGCATACGTATCTTGACTTACCGAATCAGCATCATACACAGAAGCTGTAACCGATGCTTGATATTGAGTACCCGGAACAGTTGAAGCTCCTACTGAAATCGCCAATGGCGAAGTAGCTGGAGAACCTAGAGAATAATAGTATGAACCTGGAGCGGCTGCATTTCCGTTCGCAACCACTACCACAACACCGCTTAATACAGCATTATTAATAGCAATCACATCTGGTGAATTCACATCTTTGTCTGCGTCTGTTCCTAACGATAAATTAATAACATCCATACCGTCTTTAACTGCATGTTCGATACCGTCAATAATTTGCGCTGTCGTACCTGTAGAACGCCCTGTCTGCGAGTCACGTCCTAATACTTTGTAGACATGAAGTTCTGCATCATAAGCGACTCCTTTTTGTGCAATTTCGCTTGTTTTATTCGCCGCTTGCCCTACGATTGTACCGGATACATGGGTACCATGAGATGTTCCTGCAAATCCCAATCCTTGAGGATCATCTTGTACAGATAACGGTGGATCTTCATAAGGGTCATTATCATGGTGAACAGAATCATAACCCCCTTTATAAGCGCCTTTCAAATCTGGGTGTTCATAATCTATCCCAGTATCGATCACTCCGACTTTAACACCTTTACCAGTTAACCCTTTTTGCCAGGCCATCGGAGCACCGATTAGGTTAAGTGGTGAAGCATCATATGTAGCACTGGTTGCAGTGAGTGTAGCTGGTTCCTGTACAGGAATCGTATAATAATTATTATTTTCATAAATAGATTTGATACCCGGAATCTCAGCCAAAGTCGAAATTTGATTGGCAGGTATCGAAATCTCCATCCCATTGAGTACAGTGTTATAACGATAATTCACTGTCATCTTAATCCCTTTAGCTTTGGCGGCATTGGTAAAAGTAGACTGTTGTGAATCTATCGTTGTTGCTGTAGAAGCCATCACTTGCGAATCTTCTACCGATTGAGTGGTGAATCCTTGTACTGCTTGGTCTGCTTCATATCGCCCCACTGCAACAGGTTCATTATTAAGTTGGACAATCACTCGAATGATTTGGCTGGATTTGAGATTGATATGCCGTGAAATGATAGGAGCTGTATTCGCAGATGAATGTAATAATGATGCATTCGCTGTTGATGTTAATTCATAAGGAGATGTGATGGTACCTTCTTCAGCAGCAAAAGAACGATTTGGCGATAACAAGGTACTTACTGTAAGCAAGGCTGTTAATGTGATCATAGAACATGTACGCATAGCTTTGACTTTATTCAAATGATATCCCTCTTTTCGATGACTAAAATTCAAATCGTTTTCTTTCTCTTACAATCGTTTGACATACATAAGTGATAGATAATGACGACTTCGTAAATACAGAATACTTCACTGTTCATTATGCTAATTTTGTAATACAAAGCTATATTATCATTAAGATGTAGTGATCGACTAGACCCAATATAGAACTATTTATCCTATTTTGATAGTTATAATTAAAATATACGCTTTTAATAATCATATTCTGGTGAAATGAAATAGTTATTACTTTTATTGGAACAAAAAACCACTTCTACCTTATGACAGGCGAAAGTGGTTCTATTTTATAGGGTACGATTCTATTCTTCTTTAGGTACAAAATCGAAAATTTGTCCTTCTTCCATAAGATCAATCAGACGATCTAACCACATATAATAACGTACTGCTTCTTCCATTTTCTCTTTATCTTTCATCAATACTTGGGTCGCTGGTGACTCACTATCGAGATCAACAATCAATTTATCGATTTCTTTGACCGATTTGCGTAACACTAAAATATTACTTTCAACCGATTTGCGCCATTTGATAGCGAAAAAATCAGTAAATGTCTGATACCAGTCATATTCGACTTCATATAAGTCTTTACGTGACCCTTTTTCCCAGACTTTATTAACCATACGTAAATCTAGCAAATTACGGATACCTGTACTCATGCTTGTTTTACTCATCGCCATTTCAGTACCCATATCATCTAAAGTCATAGGTTTGTCTGCAAAAAACAACATTCCATATAAATGTCCTGTAGATAAGGTTACTCCATATAGATCCATATTACGTCCGATGACTTCGATAACGCGTTTTCTTACTTTTTCTACTGCCTCTTGCTGTGATTCATTTAATTGGTCCAAGCTCATGCTTGCACACTCCTATTCTATATATACAGTTTATTCTTTATGATCTGGATATTATGTTTTCTTAAATCATTTTAAAAAAGATAATCTCAAAAGTAAAGTCTCAAAATGAATAGTATGACTGAGAATATGAGCGTATATTAAAGTATTCCTTATAAACTTTCTGTACAGTTTTTTCTGTACATACTAAATATACGGGTTTTACGGTTGATTTGCAAACTTATATTTGTTACAATGAATCTCGTCGGTTTGCAAATGATGAAAATAATCATTTATTTTCTGTAAGTATAATGTTTTTCATCTTTATCTTCCTACTATATAAAAGGGGTGACAAATAGTGTCTATTTTAGAAATCAAAAATGTAAGTAAGTTGTTCGGTCCAAACGCAGAACAAAATGCGAAATTATTGGATCAAGGTTGGACAAAAGAAAAAATGGCTAAAGAAAAACAGATTACTGTTGGTGTCAATCGTGTCAATATGGAGATTGAAGAAGGCGAAATCTTCGTAATCATGGGATTGTCTGGTAGTGGTAAATCTACATTAGTACGTATGTTCAATCGTCTGATCGAACCTACCTCTGGTGAAATTCTAGTCAATGGTAAAGATCTTCGCAAAATGAATAAAGAACAACTTCGCAATGTGCGTCGCAAAACAATCAGTATGGTCTTTCAAAAATTCGCTCTATTCCCTCATCGTAGTGTTCTCGAAAATGTGGAGTACGGACTTGAGATTCAAAAAGTGGCTAAAGCTGAACGTCGTACCAAAGCAGAAACGTCGCTTGAGTTAGTAGGTCTTAAAGGCTGGGAAACGAAAATGCCTGACGAACTTAGTGGTGGTATGCAACAACGTGTGGGTCTAGCACGCGCTCTAGCGAATGATCCTGAAGTTCTTTTAATGGATGAAGCATTTAGTGCACTTGATCCACTGATTCGCCGTGATATGCAAGATGAATTGCTTGAATTACAAGATAAAATGAAAAAAACAATCATCTTTATTACGCATGATCTAGATGAAGCTCTTCGTATCGGTGATCGTATTGCACTGATGAAAGATGGTGCTGTTGTCCAAATCGGTACACCGGAAGAAATCATGATCCAGCCTGCTAACTCTTATGTTGCACGCTTTGTAGAAGATGTTGATTTGTCTAAAGTATTAACTGCTGCTCATGTGATGCGCAGACCTGAGACGATCACATTGGATCGTGGACCTCGTGTAGCGCTTGAATTGATGCGTGAACGCGGTGTATCTAACCTATTCGTTATTGATCGTTCCAAAAAACTACTCGGTATTATTACTGCAGAAGATGCTGTTACCGCAATGAAAACACAACAGAAACTTGAAGACATCTTAATTCGTGATGTGCCTCAAGTAGAACCAGAACGTATGTTGAATGAACTATTTGAATTAGTCAGCACAGCTAAATTGCCTGTTGCTGTTGTAGATGAACGTGATCGCTTAACAGGTGTATTGATTCGTGGAGCATTACTAGGTGCACTTGCCGGCGAAGTAGATAATGGAGAGGTGAATGAGTATGCCTAAGATTCCTTTAGCACAATGGATACAAACGTTAGTAGATTGGCTGAGCCTGCACTGGGCAGGATTTTTCAAAGGCGTATCTAACATCATCAGTTATGTCGTCGATATTTTTACGTATTTCTTTATGTTGCCACACCCATTCTTATTCGTCATTATTATCGGTATTCTCGGGTATATCGCGAATAGATGGTCGCTCGCCATATTCTCAGCACTTGGATTTTTATTAATCTACAACTTGGGATATTGGACAGAAACCATGAACACATTAGGTCTTGTTATCACTTCTGCTCTAATCTCAATCTTGATCGGTGTTCCACTCGGTATTATGTGTGGTTCTAGCAAATTAGCTGCACAAATTATTACACCATTACTTGATTTTATGCAGACCATGCCAGCATTTGTATACTTATTACCGGCTGTAACTTTCTTCAGTCTAGGTGTTGTACCTGGTGTAGTCGCATCTGTTATTTTCGCTATTCCACCAACAATTCGTTTAACCCATTTGGGAATTAGACAAGTATCGGAAGAATTAGTTGAAGCGGCTGACGCATTTGGGTCAACCGGTGGACAGAAATTATTTAAAGTTCAATTACCACTTGCTTTACCAACGATTATGGCAGGTATTAACCAAACGATTATGTTATCTCTATCTATGGTTGTTATCGCATCTATGATTGGTGCACAAGGTATCGGTGCTGTTGTATATCGTGCTGTTGGACAGCTCAAAATTGGTGAAGGTTTCGAAGCAGGTCTAGCTGTTGTTGTTCTTGCTATTGTACTTGACCGTCTTTCTCAGAGCTTATTCAAAGGTGGACGCAAACAACGCGCTTAATAGTAACTAACTGTATACTCTAGCAACATTTGAAAATATTGATTAAAGGGGCGAATTATACGCATGAAAAAGCATAAAAACTTGCTGCTTTTCTCCTGTATTATATTGATCATGATCATTTCTGCCTGTAACCCGAACCGTCAACCATTTCCATCGTTCCCGGGCAGTAAAACAACCAATAGCTCTGACGCTATTGGCGATCAAGTCGGTTACCAGATTATCGGTATCGATGCAGGCGCAGGCATAATGAAAGCTACACGCAAAGCTATCGAAGATTATAAATTAACAGACTGGACATTGGTTGAAGGTTCTAGTGCAGCGATGACAGCAACACTGGATAAAGCAATCAAAAATGAAGAACCTATTATCATTACAGGTTGGACACCACACTGGATGTTCAGTAAATACGATCTTAAATATTTAGAAGATCCGAAGAAATCTTACGGAGATGCTGAAGAAATTCATACGCTTGCTCGTAAAGGATTACAAAAAGACGATCCAACCGCTTATCAATTTTTAGACCGTTTTGAATGGTCTTCTGATGAAATGGGCGAAATGATGGTAGCTATTCAAGCAGGTACTGATTCTGCTGTAGCGGCTAAAGATTGGGCTGAAGCTCATCCTGACCGTGTTGCTGAATGGACCAAAGGCTTGAAAAAAGTAAATGGCAACACACTTACATTAAGCTATGTAGCATGGGATTCTGAAATTGCCAGTACGAACCTAATAAAATACATTTTAGAAACTCAACTCGGTTACAAAGTAACTGCTTTGCAAGTAGAAGCAGGCCCTATGTTTACCGGTGTTGCTAATGGCGATGCAGATGCTACCGTAGCAGCTTGGTTACCACTTACCCATGCTGACTATTGGGAAAAATACAAAGCCAAACTGGATGACCTCGGCCCTAGTATGACCGGTGTTAAAGTAGGACTTGTTGTTCCTAAATATGTAAATGTGGATTCGATTCAAGATTTGCAGCCTCAAGCAGCTACTAAATAATCTTTATCTTTCATAGAATTTAAATAGAAATACAAAAAAAGCTATCTTTGAAATCGTCAGTGATTTCAAAGATAGCTTTTTTAATGCCTAACTATAGCAGTATACATAAGTTAAAGCTTATTCTGGATCATCTTTGGTATCGTTAAGTTTTTTAACCCACAATCCAAAAGCAATACATGCTACCACTATCATTACTGCATACAATAAAATGTAAGGTGTGTGTGCATTAAATTCCATAAATAAAGGCAACACAGCCGGCAAAATAGAAGTTCCCATCAGGTATTCCTCCTTTATAAATTTTCAATAACGAATTTTTAATCAATCCTTATCTTATTTTACCTCAAATAATACCCTTGTGCCATCCGAATAATTGTCTAATTGGTTACCTATCCATGAACCTGCGCCTCGATTATCTGAAGGTTTGATATAACGGATATCTGCCCCTTCTCCACCTTCTTGACACATCGCCATCGGCCACTCATCTCGATCATAGCCTTTTTTGGTAGCTATTCCTCGTAAAGATAACTGTCTATTCGCTTTGGCGCCTCCACGGTCTATGGTGCAGATCGCAGAATGTCCTTCTGCGATCGCGTCTTTGATATGAGCAGCTGTTTTGGGATAGCGATCAGCAGGCACAATAAGGGTATAATCGGCTTGTCCATTAGACGCTTGATTGGGATTCAATATATTGCCAAGATCCACTTGTCCATTCACCAGATAAATAACCCCTGCTAGAATAGCAGTAACCACAAATCCCCATATTTTTTTAGAAGACATCGATTAAGTTCCTCCTATCGTACTCATTCTTTATTATAACCTGCTGTCTCCCTAAATAGGAACAGACGTTTCAATATACAAAAAAATACAAAATTCTTCTATACAAAAGACGAACCGGAAATCATCAGCTCATCCTCTATATAGAAGAATTTTGTATTAAATTCAATCAGACGAATGAATGAAGATTTGACTTACACACGGAATTTCGAAACTTCTGTCTGCAAATCCATTGATAAATGACTTAATGATTCAGCAGCATTCGAGATTTCGCGCATAGACTCTAACTGAATAGTAGATGCTTGAGTCGCTTCTTTTGAATCTGAAGTAATTTGTTGAGAAAGACCTGCAATTTGACGTTCCGAATCCAAAATTTTGGATGAACCGGATGAAATTTGATTCGAAGCAGTAGAAACTTCTTTCACTTGCTCTGTTACCAACTGGATTGCACTGTGTACATTATGGAAAATCTCTCCCATTTGCTGTACTGCTTTGGTACCGCTTTGTACTTCTTTGGCGCCTTCTTCCATTTTGGTTACAGCATATGACGTTCTTTGAATAATATCTTCGATTTTGTCATTGATCTGTCTAGCAGAATCATTAGAATATTCAGATAATTTTTTCACTTCACTTGCTACAACAGCGAATCCAAGTCCATGTTCACCTGCACGAGCAGCTTCAATAGAAGCATTAAGAGAAAGAAGGTTAGTCTGTCCTGCAATATCACGAATCACTTGTACAATCGTAGCGATTTCTTTAGACTGTTCTGCTAACTCATACAATGCTGTTGCTGTCGCTTGTACGGTCTGATCTACATTTTTCATTTGTAGCACTGTTTGTTCTACATTGCTTTCTCCATGTTCAACATCACTTAATGCTTTGCTTGAAGAATCTGCAACTAATGCCACTGATTCAGCTATACGATAAATATTATCTGTATTTTTTTCTAACAATTGTTGGTTGTCCATCACTTGTTGTAATTGAAGTCCTGCTGAAGATGAAATGCCTTTGACCGTAACCGTAGCTTCGTCAGCTGTTTTAACGGATTCTTCAGAAGTTGCTGTTAATTCTTCCGAAGCGGCTGCCATTTGTTCTGCACTTGAACCAATCACTTGCATCAAACCACGTAAATTATTCTTCATTTCATTAAATGACTTAGCCATTTGACCCAATTCGTCTTTGCTTGAAATCTGAAGATCCTCAATCGTTAAGTTCCCCTGTGCAATTTCTTTAGCACCTTCAGCTACAAGAGCAATAGGTTTGGAGAACATGCGAATCACAAAGTATGCAATGACTATTCCTACAATAACAGCAATAAAACTAACAACCATCAATGTATAGAGCGTTACATTAGCATCACTATTGGTTTCAGCTTGTGCTTCTTTTAATAGATTAGAATGGTATTCTTCCATCTGTTGCGCTTTGTCTGCTAAAGATAATGCCATCGGTACACATTGCTCTTGGACCATTTTAGTATAAGCAACCACATTATTTTGTTCTTTGTACGTAATCAGTTGATCGGTAATACCGCCATATTGAGTTTCTAGATCAGATAATTCTTGTAACATGTTAAGCGTTGTAGAATCATCGGCTAGCTTCTGTTGCATCGTAGCGATACCAGCAATCAATTTCTCCTTATTCTGCTTGAACATATCCAGTTGATTCGTATCGCCTGTAAGTAAGTACCCTCTTAAATATTTGGTCTGATCGCCCGCCAAGTATCTTAGATCTTTAATCCCTAGTATGGTCTGAACCCGTCCATTAAGTAAATTTTGATAATTTTTGCTAGCTACATGAACTTCATATCCTCCGATAGCCCCTACAAGCAAAACTATAAATATCATGATTGAAAATACGCCTGACAATTTCTGTTTAATGTTCATTTTTTATCACTCTACTTTCATATCTATTGTTCACAATTTAAAATTACAAATTCAGGAAATACTAATAATAAGATTATCGGGTTATCTATCATATGTTTTATGAGCATTTATACCTATTTTCGATAAAAATCGACATATTATTTTATTTAGTGCTAAAAATGTAGTTTATGAGTAGATGTATAAGCGTTTACAGATTACATATGTATACTTCATTTCTCCTTTTTATTTAACAATTAAACTTTAGTTCTATATCTTAATACCTATATTTATAAATTATGAAACAAAAAGATATAGTCAGACTATACAAGAAATCACCTTTTACACAAAAATTGTCGATAAAAATAGTATAGAAATAAGAAACGTAATATATATTTCTTCCGTATATGTTCATATCTAAATAAGTTACTCATCATCCAAAAGGGGAAATGTCCAATGTCATTCTTTAACAAAATGCTTGCTCGCGTAGGAGTAGGCGCAGCCAAAATTGATACCATCTTAGAGCGTACCGAGTATTATCCTAATGAAGATATGAACGGAGTCGTTCATATTCAAGGAGGCAATGTTGATCAAGAAGTCGGTAATATCTATATTAAAGTGATGACTGAGTATATTCGTGAACACGATGAGAAAAAAGAACATGTACAGTATGCCATGGCTCAATACAAAGTATCTGATGAAATGGTTGTCAAAAAAGGGCAAAAGTTAGAAATTCCGTTCTCCTTTATATTACCTTCGCAAACACCGATCACTTTGGATCGTCAAAAAGTATGGTTGCATACCGGATTGGATATTGGTATGAGCCTTGACCCTACCGATCACGACTATATTACAGTGCATCCACATCCTTACATGGAAACAGTACTTCAAGCGGCTGAATTACTAGGATTCCATTTCCATAGCTCATCTGTTGAATACCTGTCCCGTTCACGTTATGGTGTTCCATTTGTTCAAGAATTTGAATTTACACCAGGTCGTGAATTCAGCAATCGGATTACAGAGTTGGAATTAGTGATGCGCTTAGAACCTCATGGTCTTCAAGTTCTGGTTGAAGTCGATCGCCGTGGACGGGGTCTAGGTGGATTATTTGCTCAAGCTTTCGATATGGATGAGCGTCATGCGTGGTTAGAACTTAGCAACAGTGACTTAAATCGTGGTGTAGAACATATTGCTGATCAATTAGAAAATCTGATTATTCAACAAAGTCGTTAATTTGTATAAGAAGTAAATATTCTTTCCATATTTTTCTGAAATAGCTAATAATGTATACGCAATAGAGATCAAAAAGGATGATCTACGCTAACAGGTGTAGATCATCCTTTTTTCACTTTATAACTTTTAATGCTTTTGATGAAGTGATATGAGGTTTGAATACTGAAAATAGTAAAGTACCTGCAAATCTTTTTAGTAAATCATAAAATTCTTCTTTATCCACCTGACCTCTATAAATCAGAACTTCGTACAGACCCCAACGATCTTGATAAATCAAAGTTGAATCTTCAAAACCATTACGAACATAGAACTTCCTTCTCGTTAACCGTTGCTCATAGTTATTAGCTATCTCATCCACAAATTCTATATTAAGTATTATCCGATTGTTCGGGTACTTTTCTTTGATTAGAGTAAGTGCACGGCTTCCATACCCTTTGGATCTAATATTGTTGTCTATAGCTATATATAAGACATACGTTAAGTCTTTATGAGTGATTAAATACGTAAATCCTACAAATACATCATTATCATACATAATAAGAAAGTCTACGAAATCTCTTTTGGCTTTCCACAGTAAAAGGTTGATCGGTATCCGCTCGTTTGTAGGGAACGAATCTAAATATAATTCTTTGATTTTATTGATTTGTTGCGGATGTTTCTTTAGTGATTCTACTCTCAGACTCATATCATCAATTCCTTACTATATTCGATTGTTAACCTGTTTTTTTATTAAGGATATACCGATTAGCTTTTTCTTTCTTTCCATACAATACATAATAAAGAACAGATGTTGCGATAACAGCTACTCCTAAAATCATATATATAGTGGGATATCCAGTAATGGGAATAACAAGTCCCAAAAGTGAAGGCCCAAATCCATTTCCAATATCATAAAAAATGAAAAATGTAGCGCTAGCCAGTCCCATACGATGAGGAGGAGCCACGGTTACAGCTATCGTCTGACTGATCGAAGAAATATTCCCAAAGCCAAGACCAATCAACCCTGCTGCAATTAAAAGAGTTAATGCACTATTTGCAGTACCCAAAAGAACCATTCCAATACCGAAAATAATAAAAGCAGGATACATAATATAATTAGCCCCGATGCTATCCATCAATCGCCCGGTAAATGGACGGGAAATCAAAACAGTAACTGTATACACAATAAAGAAGAAACTAGCAGTATCTATTAAATTCAGCTCAATAGCATATAAATTGATATAGGACAAAACACTAGAAAAGCAAAAAGTCATAATCAGAACGATGAAGCTGATCGGCAGTGCTTTCGGTTCAATATACTCTGAAAGTTTAATACCTTTACCCTTTTCTTCTACCACGTCTACTTTTTTCATTTCAGGAATACGGACGAAAAATCCAATGATAATGCTTACGATCGCTAATAGTAGACACACGATAAAAATCATATAAAATCCAGTATGCTGAGCCATATATAGACCCACAAATGGACCTAGACCAGTTGCTACTGCTGTACTAACAGCAAAATAGCCAATACCTTCACCTCGTTTAGATATCGGTATCGTAAGCACCACAAGCGTTCCAATCACAGTTGTCGTGATCCCTAATGCAATGCCATTAAAAAATCGGCTAATAATGAAAAAAGAAAGTCCGTAATTCACCAGATATAGAAGAATCGTTAAGGCAAAAAAAATAAGTCCAACCACTAATAGCTGTTTATATTGGAGTCTTTTCATAAGGGATCCTGTAAAGATACGTCCTGTCAGTGCACCAATAATAAAAATTCCTGCTGCCAGACCTGCTTGTCCCGTAGTCGCATCAAATTCTTTTAGCACATAAAGAGCAATCGTGGCATTTAATAACAGGTAAATAAAGATCAAGAAAAAATTGACTAAAGAGAGAATGATGAAATCTTTTGTCCATAATTTCGGTTGTGCTGTTTTCATCATTTTGTTTCCTCTATTTCTTATACTTTCTTATTTTAAAATGGATATGATTCTCCATTATCCGGTATTAACAATTGAGAAGAGAACTGTTTTTCAACTGCAAATTGTTTCAATTCTTTTTTAGACAATCCCCAGTGATTAGCCGATTCCATATGAACAGAAATGATCGTTGCAGTAGTTGCCGCTTGATGAACTTGATATACATCCTCTTTGTCCATAATAATTGGACCACCCTCTAGAAATTGATTAGCGCCTGCATTTACTACAATTACTTCTGGCTGATGCGTGTGAATCGTGTCTTGAACACTCTGATACCATACGGTATCGCCAGCTACATATAATGTCGGCTCCTCTGGATGCTTAAAAACTACTCCAGATACATGTCCCATAAGACTGACTAGATCTCCTCTGCCATGCTCCCCTGTTGTCTTGATCAATTGAATCCCTTCAAACAATGTATCTACTTGCAAAATCTCTACATTTTGAAATCCTGTACTTTGAATTTCTTTTGCAGCTTCTTCGTTTTGAGTAAACAGTTTTACGTTTTTGGGCAAGACTTCTTTGGCTACATCATCCCAATGATCTAAATGCAAATGAGTTACAATCACCGCATCGATATGGTCGATAATTTCATTCATAGGAATAGGCAAACTTTCCAACGGATTATTTTGATCTTGTCTTGCTGAATTTGAGAAAGGAGGATACGTGCCTTTTTCAGCTAAAAATGGATCTACCAAAAACTTTTTGCCTGCATACTGGATGATCAATGTTGCACTTCGGATTTGCTGTATATTCATGTGTGTAACTCCTTTTGTTTGATTTACATACAGTGTATACTATTGAAACATTGCAAATATATGGTATAAATAAAGTGTTTTTACCGTTTAACTTTATTAATGAAGGGATTTGAACAAATGTTAGATAATACAGATAGGCAAATCCTAGAAGAGCTTTCGAAGAACAGCCGAATCTCGATGAAAGAGTTAGGAAAAAAAATACATTTAAGTGGGCCTGCCGCTTCAGCACGAGTAGAAAAATTAGAAAATAGTGGAATTATTGAAGACTATACGATCAATATTAATCAAATAAAGATGGGATATTTTGTTCATGCTATGATCAATATCTTTACCAAAAGTACCCATCATCAACCTTATCTTTCCTTCCTAAAAACACAAGAATCGTACGTGATTCATAACTATAAAATTAGCGGAGATAGCTGTTACATTCTAGAATGTAAATTTCCTTCTAACGAGGAATTAAATGAATTTCTGATTCGGTTAAATGAGCATGTCAATTACACATTATCTATCATTATTAATAAATAAAATGTGTCTAAAGAAGTGAGTATATGCAAAAGGAATCTGTAAGTCTATCTAGAATGGTTATATTATGAAAGGAGCTGATAGCATGTCTAAATTTTATATGGTTAGAGAAGAGAAATATTCTAGTTATATTCAAGAGACGTTGAATCAGTTAATCCAACAAGAACACCTGGAGGGGATAGAATCAGTTCACCCCACTACCAATCCAGACAAAGTTTTACTGTATTGCTCAACTCATCACGATGAAGAAGATTCTCCTTATAAATATATTTATTATTTAAATGAGACCGCTAGACTAATCTTTGAAACTCATCAGATTCACCTTACGTATGTTGCAACGATTCCTGAAATTGCTCTTCCATCTAATTGTTCTACATTGGTAGAAACGATACGATCTATTTAAAACAAGCGCACTCCATGTATTGGGGTGCGCTTGTTTTTGTAATATCTAATATAAAAAAGAATGACTCTTCATATTCTTCCTTAATTTGCCGATAAAGATAGTGTTATGTATATTTTGTAGATACATGGCTACATTTATTTTCCGACATAAGGCACAAGTTATATTCTCAGCCGATGAGACAATACACATATAAGGGGTTATTATTCAAATGTACAAAAAAATCGTACCCGTCATTTTACTATCTGTAGCTTTAACAGCTTGTGGTTCTGCTAATAAAGAAGCGACTCCAGCAGCCGAAAGCAAAGCAGTAGCAACGAATGAATCTGCAACAACAACTGCACAAGCAACTACCACAGAATTTAAAACGTATGATGCTGATTTATTTTCAATAGACTATCCTGCATCTTGGAAAGAATATGATACTTCTAATCTCAATCAACCTTCTGTTCAAATAGCATTTGTAGATCCTGCACCTAAAGCTAAATTTGCTGACAATCTAAATGTAACAATGGAAGCTTCAAGCTCCAATATTACTGCTAAAGCTAATTCTGAACAATTAATAAATTTTTATGAAACAAGTGCAACATACATGGAGAACTTTAAATTAATTGAATATAAAGATAATGACAATTATAATAACTCTGGAGTTCTTGTAGGCGAATACATTCAACCAGAAACTAAAGAAAATGTTGTATTAACTCAATATTTGGTTCCTTCCAACGGAAATTTTTATGCCATTTCTTTAAGTTTGGGTAAAGCTTCATATGATAATGGTGGAAAAGCTATAGTTGACCAAATGATTGAATCATTTACACTAAATGATGAAGCAACTACAGCAACTACAAATAATGAAGTAACTGCTGAACAATCAACAAGCTCCGCTCAAACAGTAACAGCTGATATGATGACTGAAGTTGTACCTAATGTGGTAGAAGATGGTGCTCTGGATGATTCTACGTATAACTATATTGTAGACAATTCTAACCTATTTCCTGCAACTACTGCTGCTGACAAGAAGCTAGCTAAAGCGGAAGTTGATTCTACTATTACTTCAAAACACCTTTTTAAAAATATCAATCCTTATTTAGACACTATGGTTTCACTTACTGGTGATATTATACAAGTTCAAGAACAAGAAACCGCTTATGGTACAATTGCAACGATTCACATCTCTGATGAAAATGATAATTCTATTGTAGGCATTTATAAAGGTTCTACAGGTGACATACTTGATGGAGATCATGTTACGATGAGAGGTGTGCCTACAGCATCTTATTCTTTTGAAAATGTTGGTGGCGGAACAACGAATGCTGTATTATTAACTGTTTCTACTATCCAAAAAAATTAATTATAAGCAAATAAAAGCAATTTCTAGAGGTTATCTAGAAATTGCTTTTTTGTTATACAAACAATATTAATTATCGACACTGGATTGTTAGTTTTTACAGAATAGGTGAAAGCAATCTGGAAATGCCTTCTTTAAACTTAATGATCCATGATCTATTCTGGTAACGCTCTAATGTAAGTTCACTACTCTCTAGGCTGTCTTTATCAAATAAATCATGGAGTTGCTTGGCGATCTGCTCATCATACACAATCGCATTAATTTCAAAGTTCAGCCGAAAGCTACGCGAATCTATATTCATCGTTCCCACAGAAGCCACTTCTTCATCCACCACAATCGTTTTAGCATGTAAAAAGCCTTTTTCATACAACAGAATTTTAGCTCCATAATCCAGTAATGTCCCTACATGTGCCCATGTTGCCCAATAGACAAACGGATGATCTGGTTTATTAGGGATCATAATTTGCAGATCAATTCCTGAGATGAGAGCAATCTTACACGCATCCATAAAGCTCGCATCTGGAATAAAATAAGGCGTCTGAATATAGACATTCCTTTTAGCCGATAAAATCAGCTTGATATACATATTTTTGAGATGTTCTGTCTCCGAATTAGGCCCACTGGACACGATCTGGATCATACTGTGACCATGATGCTTTGCAGAACGGTACTCAAATTCATGATAATCTTCTTTTTGTTCTTTGCGAGCTTGATGCCAATCCAGAATAAATCTGCCTTGAATATGGTTAACTGAATCGCCTTCTATTCTAAAATGGGTATCTCTCCAATAACCGAATTTTTTATTTAATCCAAGATATTCATCACCTACATTAAACCCACCAATATAAGCAATCGTTCCATCAATAATGCAAAGCTTGCGGTGATTTCTGTTATTGATGCGGAAATTGATTAATTTGAAAAAGGAAGGGAAAAATACTTCGACTTCTCCACCAGCTAACTGTAATTCTTTAAAAAAGGAACCTGAGATTTTTTTAGAACCCACTTCATCATAAAGTAATCTTACTTTCACACCTTCTTGAGCTTTTTGAGTTAAAGCATCTCTTAGCCTTCTGCCCAGCGCATCAGGTTGAATAATATAATATTGGATATTAATTTCTTCCGTAGCTGCTTGAATATCTTGAAGCAAAGCATCGAACTTAACATGACCATCATCGAAAATAACGATCTCATTGTCATTCGATAATAAAGCATTGGTTGATCTAAGATTCAGCGTGACTAATTCATCATATTTGGATGGTATCGGAAATTCTTGTGACTGTTTATCTTGTAATGTAAGTAACTGCTTATCGACCTCAGATTGTACAAATCCTCGTTCTTCCGCAGAAAGCCCGTAGAAATTTTTCTTTTTAAGATTACGTCCCAGAAAGATATACACCAGAAACCCAACAATCGGAATAAAAAAGAGAATCATCAACCATGCCCAAGTATAACCTGCATCTCTTTTTTCAAAAAACAGAAATCCGATCGACAAAGCAATATTAATAACGGTAACGATCGAAACGATCAGTGTAACTACATTTCCGTATTCCATATGTATGTCCCTTCTTCTAAATTCATCTATTAACTGAATAACACGTCTTTATACTAATATGTAGCTCAATATAGTTAGTTTAAAGCTTAAAGTCATCAATCACAAATGGATATTCATTTTTTACATACTTGTTAAATATTTATGTTAAATGATATAGCGCTTTTCATTACTATTATAATCTCCAAAAACTTACAAATCATTAATAATTAAAATAAAATACTTGAATATCATTATATAAACGAATAATATTACTTATAAGAGGTGATTATTATGTATCAAGAAGAACGATTATTGAAAATATTGGAATATTTAAAACAGCATCAATCAATGAGCGTAACTGATATATGTACTGAATTTGAAATATCCAAAGATACAGCCCGTAGAGATATTGTTAGATTAGTACAAGAAGGAGTCGTTATCCGTACTCATGGCGGAGTCTCTTTACCTCAATTAAAAAAAGAAATATTATCGTACCAAGATCGTCTTATTGATGAAGCCGAACCTAAACGAACAATTGGAATGCTTGGTGCTCAACTTATTCAAGATCATGAGACTGTTATTTTGGATGTATCCACTACAGTACAATTCGTCGCAGAACAGATCAAAGCTCAACATCTTACTGTGATTACACACTCTATTGATAATGTAGGGATTTTATCAGATAGAGAAGATATGCAGATTTATTTACTTGGTGGCTATTTGAATGTAAAAAATCGTTCTTTATTTGGCCCTTCTATTCTCGATAAGCTTAGTCAGATTCGTGCAGATAAAGCCTTTATTGGGGCTGTAGCTATCGGTTCAGATGGTATCTACTACTCCTATGAGGAAGATGCTCGGGTGAAGCAAGAAATGGCTAGAAGATCAGATCAAGTGATTGTGGTAGCAGATCATACTAAATTTACAAGTAAATCATTTTATCGATTAGATTTTGATTATATAGATATTTTAATTACGAATCAGCCTGTTCCTAACCCCTTAAAAGAAATACTTAGTCAGAACAATATTATGGTTATTACGTATCAAGATGATGAACATGGAACGAACTATAATGACTAAGTCATATGATGAGGATGAGAATATCGATGTATACTATTTTGCAAAATGTAGAACTGGTACTTCCAAATAAAATTCTATCAAACGTTCATGTAGAGATCGAAAAAGGAAAAATCGTAAAGATTGATGCAGATCCTATTTCTGCATATAAAGAATATCAACAAATCGATTGTAAAGGGCAACGGTTAATCCCTGGCATGATTGATGTTCATATTCATGGAGCGAATGGCTTTGATATGATGGATGGTCGTGAAGAAAGTATACAAGAAGTGTCTCGTACATGTGCTTCTACAGGGTGTACCTCTTTTCTAGCTACTTCTGTCAGTTCTACGATTGAAGATCTTTTAGCGATGATTCATAGTGTGAAACGCGTTGTCGGTCATGAAGTAGGCGCCAAAATCGCAGGGATTCACTTAGAAGGACCCTATCTGAATCCAATACGTAAAGGTATGCAAAATGAGAAGTATTTACGTCATCCTGATATCGAAGAAATGAAGATGATCTTTAAAGAAGCCGACTCTCTTATTCAAATGGTAACGATTGCTCCAGAGTTACCGGGGGGGATGGAATTAATTTCATTTCTTAAAGAACAAGGTGTTATTATATCTATTGCACATTCGGATGCGACTTATGAAGAAGCCAAAAAAGCATTTAAAGCTGGTGCAAGTCATGTTACACATTGTTTTAACGGGATGCGACCGATCCATCATCGTGATCCGGGAATTGTCGTTGCGGCTTTTGAAGAAGAACATATCAGTCTTCAAGCTATTGTAGATCATATTCATTTGCATCCTGCTATTATTCGATTAATGCATCGTTCAAAAGGACCTGAAGGGATGGTCTTGATTACAGATGCTTTACAAGCGATGGGTATGGGAGACGGTGATTATCTGTTTGGAGGTCACCATGTAACTGTAACCGATGGTGTGGCTAGATTGCACGATGGAACATTAGCTTCAAGTACAGTTACGATGAATGAAGCTCTTCGATATACGGTTGAAACAGGGATTTCTTTAACAGATGCTGTGCAAATGGCTTCGACTACACCAGCACGTATTCTAGATCTACAGCAAAAAGGAGCAATTGCAGTAGGCATGGATGCAGACTTAGTGCTACTGGATGATGACTTTCAAGTACAATGGACTATGATCAATGGTCAAATATTATAATAGTATTCCACTTTATTGCTCTAACTCATATAGAACATATGATATTTTCAATAGAAATAATAGGTATAAATAATAAAAAGAGGTTGCCCTCAGGTTTTAAAACCTGTGGACAACCTCTTTTTTTGAAAGAATAGTTGGATGATATAAAAGATTCAAAAGAATCTCATTACATCATTCCGTCTACATCAGGGGATATATTGTATTTTTTCATACGATTTAAAAATTTAGCACTCACAAGGCTTACTTAACTAACTTATAGAGATTCACTAAAATTCAAAAATTTTTACTTGTGAATCTAGAAAAGTAATATTAATAGACACGTCCAAGAGTATCTTTTGAAGAATTTTCTTTATCCACAATCTTGAATAAAAATAAATCGATTTTTTTCTAAGCTGTGTTTTACAAAGTGCTGAAAGTGCATACTCTTTTGATAATAAGCAGTGTAACTATTCATTTTCTTTCTCAGTAGCAATTATTGCATCGTCTATAATCTAACTTCTTTCCTAATTTTTAGAATTTTCTTTGATATAAGTCCAATATGATTCTTTTGGAACTAAAATATTTTCTACTAAGCATTTATTTTTATAGTCAGAAGCATTCCATACTTCCATCAGGCCTTACATTCTATTGACTATGATTCTTCTCCAAAACTAGTATTTGTTGCTTTTGCGATCCTACAAAAAAGTAATATAAACCTAATTTCATCAAAAATAAGATTATAAAAGATAACTTCTCATTCTCTCATATAACTTTCTTTAAACATGCTTAAATACATGCTCTAGTTTAATCTTTTACTTCTAAATGATAATTTGTAAAAATTAAGAGTTTTTCCCCTTTAACAGATTCAAAGACTAGCTTCTCATCTTCGATTTTAGTTAGGAAATCAAATCCTCCTCCTGCATAATGTAATAATTTATGGTGGTGCGCACAGACAACAACCAAATTTAGATAAGAATCTAAAATTACATCTGATTCATCATTGGCATGTAATGCATTAGAAATAGGTTTAATATGATGTACCTCTATATAATGACGACCATTTTCCATTTCTATTCTTGGAATAGTTGGGTTGCTATAAGGATTTTCACATAACTGGCATCCATCGAGATAAAGGACTTTCATTTTTTCTACTAAAATTTTGCTTCTTTGAATTTGAATACGAGTATTAGAAGTAATATCTAGTTGACCTTGTATTTTTTTTATTTCGTTAAGTAATTCTGACCTTACATCTTTTTGAACTTTTTCGTTAGAAACATTATCATTTGTTTCTTCACTATTAAAATATGGATTGTACTCTCTTTCAAAACCCCAAATTTTT
This sequence comes from Paenibacillus sp. PK4536, assembly GCF_028594455.2. NCBI lineage: Bacteria > Bacillati > Bacillota > Bacilli > Caryophanales > Paenibacillaceae > Paenibacillus > Paenibacillus sp. PK4536. The sequence goes on along the minus strand of NZ_CP126313.1, from coordinate 2,494,293 downwards.
AATTGCTCATTAATAGTAAGTTTATATTGATTAGCATAAATAAATAATTTAGCATAAAAAGGGGACTGCGAATTTATATATACCTTTTCATTTTCAAATAGGAGATTCTCTTCAATATAAGCAATATATTCTTCTTCTTTATTTAAATTCAAAATCATATTTCTCCAATTAAACTCCAGATAGTTTTCTGGTAAATCTTCTTTGAAAATACGTGTATAACCATATTCTATCAATAAAAAGTCTGTAATATTCTCTTGTTTTCTTCTCAACGTTAAGTATAAATTTTGATAGAAAGGATCATAGGAACTAATATAAACAAATTTATTGTTGATAAGATAATTTTTATCTATCCGTTCTTTAATACGTTCCTTGGTTGGTATATTTCGAATTTTTTCATACAAAAAACCATGAGCTTCAATTAGTCCTTTTAAATTTAATCCTCTATTATGTGCTAACTGTACCAGCCTTTGATAATATGGAGTTTCAATTGGTACTTTAACAAACCCAGTTTTTTCATTATAGTGTTCAACTATCAATTTTTTTATTTCGTCTTCCGAGACAAACCTCCGATCTATCACTTTTATATAACGATTTTTAATTTGATAAAATTCTATTAATTGTTCCAAATCATATTCTGCTGTATGATTTTTATTAAATTTTTTCAATCTTTTTTTTAATATTTCAACTTCATCTTCTGTAAAAGATCTGTCTTCATTTAATTCTTCATCTTCTACACTTCTAATAAGTTCAAAATCAATTTCATCCAATAAATGATAGTTGAGAGAAAGAAGATTGTCACGTAACCATGAGGGAATATCAAATATACATCTAGTAGATTCTTCATTTTTAATAAAAACAGCAAATTTTTGCAAATTAAAATCTTTAGATCTATATAATTTAATGAAGCCTTCATTCTCAATCGAAAATGTTGTCTTCTTTGTCATAAGCTCATTAATTTTTACAATGTCATTCTCATTAAGATAGCTACTAACCCAAAACGGAAAAGCCATGCCTTCCTTTTTTAAAAGTTGATCTATTCTTTGTCTTGAAACTCCGAACCATTCTGAAAATTCAGTTGCTTGAAAATTATAGAGCTCTTTTAATTTTTTCAATGTTAAAAAGTCGAATATACTCGAACTACCAATTTTATAATTCCACGACAATAATAAATTTGTCACATTCAGATCATAGAGTGATGCTATAGCTTTTAAATTTGTATATAAAATATAATCCTTATCTTGGATTTGACTTATCGATTCTATATTCCGTAATGGAAAATGACTTTTCAATTTACTTTTTTGTTCATCTTCATTTAAGCTTTCTTCCTGTGCATTTTCTTTTTTAGTCTGCTTATTTCTTATTACTTTAAACCCCAGTTGATGAATATAGTCTTTTACTGAAATTTGGAGTCCTCGACAGTGGTTATAAATTTGACCGTATAGAGCCGAGTTTTTCTTGTATAGGGCAATAACTTCTTGAGAATGATATTCTTCAATTAATAGTCTAGAAAATCTGATATCAATAGGCTCATGCATTAATATCTACTCCTACTCGAAACTAATTTTAAATTTATAAAATAAATAATTTAAATTACCTAAATTATACATTTAAATCACTATTAAATCTTAAACTTTTTCGTTCATCTCTTCTTAATATTTATAATTAGTTGAATATGATAGATGAAATTTGCTGAGGTATATCCCATTATATAGAATTTAATAACTTGAAATATTTACATAGTCTATTAGCTTGTTTATATATCGAAACTCTGATATTTAATACTCTTTTTAAATATGGACACAATATATGGCTTACAGGATAAAATCAGTAGAGTGAGGGACAAAGTATTGTGATAAATATATAAGCTCCCATTACAAAAAATGTTAAAGGAAAGATTTCTAAAAGATTTAACCAATCGACGAAAATTATTCTTCAATTCCATTCAAATGAAGTAGTTTTAAAAGAAAATTAAAAAGACCTTTTATAAGTTCAAAGAACTTACAAAAGGTCTATCCAAAAGCTTAATTTATTTTTTCAAACCCAAAAGTTAGTAATAAGTTAGAATCTCATAATACTTTTTCCTACAAACCACATGATATAAAAGATTCAAAAGAATCTTTTTACATCATTCCTCCCATTCCTCCCATACCGCCCATGCCACTCATATCAGGAGCGCCACCAGATCCAGCTGGTTCTGGTTTGTCAGCGATAACTGCTTCTGTTGTTAAGAACATAGCTGCTACAGAAGCTGCATTTTGTAGTGCAGAACGAGTTACTTTCGCAGGGTCAACGATACCCGCTTCGAACATGTTTACCCATTCGCCTGTAGCTGCATTGTAACCAATACCAACTACTTCTTTTTTCAGACGCTCAACAATAACAGAACCTTCTTGTCCAGCATTCGCAGCGATTGTGCGAATTGGCTCTTCAAGCGCACGTAGTACGATGTTTACGCCTGTTTGCTCGTCACCTGTAACTTGTACAGCAGATACTGCTGCATATACGTTCACAAGCGCTGTACCACCACCAGATACGATACCTTCTTCAACCGCAGCGCGAGTTGCGTTCAAAGCATCTTCGATGCGTAGTTTGCGCTCTTTCAATTCTGTTTCTGTTGCTGCACCGACTTTGATTACTGCAACGCCACCAGCTAATTTAGCTAGACGCTCTTGCAATTTCTCTTTGTCGAACTCGGAAGTTGTTTCTTCCAGTTGTGAACGGATTTGGTTCACACGAGCATCGATATCCGCTTTGTCTCCAAAACCGTCTACGATGATTGTGTTTTCTTTCGTTACACGTACTTGGCGTGCTGTACCCAATTGCTCGATTGTTGCTGTTTTTAGGTCTAGACCCAATTCTTCAGTGATCACTTGACCACCAGTAAGAGCAGCGATATCTTGCAACATAGCTTTACGACGGTCACCGAATCCTGGAGCTTTAACAGCTACAGCATTGAATGTACCACGCAATTTGTTCACAACTAGCATAGCCAAAGCTTCGCCTTCGATATCTTCAGCAACCAATACCAATGGTTTGCTTTGTTGTACTACTTTTTCAAGTAATGGCAAGATTTCTTGTGTGTTTGTGATTTTTTTGTCAGTGATCAAGATATATGGATTTTCTAGAACAGCTTCCATTTTATCTGTATCTGTAATCATGTATGGAGAAAGGTATCCGCGGTCGAACTGCATGCCTTCTACCACTTCAAGTTCAGTAGCGAATCCACGAGATTCTTCAACAGTGATAACACCGTCTTTACCTACTTTTTCCATAGCTTCAGCGATCAATTGACCTACTTCTTCGTCAGCCGCAGAAATAGAAGCAACTTGAGCGATAGACTGTTTGTCTTCTACATGTCTAGAGATGTTTTGCAATTCTTGAACAGCTGCACGAACCGCTTTTTCAATCCCTTTACGAATAACCATAGGGTTAGCACCAGCAGTTACGTTTTTAAGACCTTCACGAATCATCGCTTGAGCCAAAACAGTTGCAGTTGTTGTACCATCACCAGCTACATCGTTGGTTTTAGTTGCTACTTCTTTAACCAATTGCGCACCCATGTTTTCGAAAGCATCTTCAAGTTCGATTTCTTTTGCAATCGTTACACCATCATTTGTGATCAATGGGCTACCGAATTTTTTCTCAAGAACCACGTTACGTCCTTTAGGTCCCAATGTTACTTTTACTGCATTTGCAAGAGCATCTACACCACGAAGCATTGCGCGACGAGCATCTTCACTGAATTTAATTTCTTTAGCCATAAGAATAGTTACCTCCTTGATATTTTAAAATCATTATAATGACAGACCGGCTTACACCGACTGTGTACATGTATATTCGTTGGTATTAAGATAGAATAGCGTGAATATCGCTTTCTTTCATAATCAAATATTCTTTACCTTCGAATTTAATCTCTGTTCCAGCATATTTGGAGAAAAGGACACGATCGCCTTCTTTCACTTCCAAAGGAATACGCACTCCATCTTTTAATTGACCGCTACCTACAGCAATAATTTTGCCTTCTTGCGGCTTTTCTTTAGCAGAGTCTGGAAGGACAATACCAAATGAAGTTGTTTGTTCCTGTTCGATCGCTTCTACCAATACACGTTCACCTAAAGGTTTGATCATGAAAAATAGCCTCCTTAAAATAATATATTGATTTGTTTCATGTGATGGTTGTTATTTATGTAATTAGCACTCGACACCTTTCAGTGCTAACAACCAACTTTATGATACTCAACTTGAGCGATAATTTCAAGTCTCTTTGTGTAAATTTATAAAAGTTAGGTTCAAAATAACGATTATTCTACCATACAATCACTCTTACAATTACCCAATCCGAGGGAATAAAACATCAATCGAGTTATAAAAAAAGAAATCAACGCGATTTGGATACATTCACGTTGATTTCTTTTTTCTTACAATACATTAATCGTGATGCAGTTTCTACCTTTGGTTTTGGAGCGATATAAGGCTTCATCTGCTAATCGATAAATCTTCTCTTCGGTTAATTCATCATCGACAGCCGTCACTACAGCTAGACCTACTGAAACAGTAATATATGGACTGGCATCATTTTGATTATGAGGAATATGAAGATCTTCAATACAAGCACGTAAAGACTCTGCAAATTCATGCGCCTCTTCAATCCCTGTACTGATATGCAAGATCGCAAATTCTTCACCACCCAGACGAAAAGCCATATCTGTTCTTTTTCGCATCTGAGCCGTTAATGTGGAACCGATCATTCGTAGTACATGATCACCTTCATAATGCCCGTAGGTATCATTGTATTTCTTATAATGATCGATATCGAGCAACATAAAAGCAAGCCCTTTTTGCTCTTTGGCTGCTTTCAAAATTTTGTGCACAATACGATCATTAAAATGTCGGCGATTATACAAACCAGTCAAATCATCAATAATCGAGATGCGTTCAATTTGCTTTTTGTCTGTAATATTATGACCGATAAAGGTATATCCTGTAATCTGATTATGATTCAAAATAGGCTCAATAATCATATCCAGCCACAGTAAACTTTCATCTTTTTTCGGTTGAATTAATTCGCCTGTCCATGTCTTTTCTTCGTTCATGACAAAGACCTGATAAGAGCCTTCGCGACGATCTTTGGCATATAAGAAACGATGCTTTTTACCAATTAATTCTTCCCGAGAATAGCCAGTCATAATACAAAATTCTTCACTCACCATTGTGATCTCATCATGCAGATCCGTCTGCACAATAATGACATTTTTATCAACAATGTTAAAGTATTTACTTAGTTGTTCATTTTTGATCGCTAGCTCTTCTGTACGTTCTGCGACCAGGTTTTCCATGTTCGCATACAGACTTGCATTTTCGATAGAATAGACCATATCTCGTGATAGCAAGTTAATCATTTTCAGACGTTCATTGGTAAATGCACCTGTCATCAAATTATTTTCCAGATAAATAATCGCAATCAGCTTATTCTGATTATAAAGAGGCATACACAACATCGATTTTGGCTGATATTCTGCAATATACGAGTATGCTGCTAGACCAATTCCTGAACGTGCATCACTATGAAGTAAGATTTGCCCACTTTCCGCTACATAATCAATAATATCCCATGGGAAATGCTGTTGCTGATCTCTACGTTGTTCATGATGAAGCAAGACTTCGATCCGATTTTCGGTATGTTTGTATTCTCCCTCAACCCACAAAGAAAAATTAGACTGCATCACCATACAACCACGTTCTGCACCTGCGTTCATAATCACAACTTCCATAATTTTTTGTAGCAACTGATCCAATTCAATCTCTTTGGAAATGATCTGCGATGCTTTGAACAACAGATGAATATCAATATTTTCTGTAGAAGAAGTGAGCGTATTCTCGGTATGAGAAGGAATCCATTGCACATGATACATCAGATCCTGATAACGTTTCTCTAGATGCTTAACTTTGGCTTTGGCTCCCCAGACAGAATAATAATAAGAAGCCTGCTTGAAGAAGTAAGCTGCCAGTTCATTTAATCTTCTGGATTGGTAAAAGCGAGCCATAAGTTCACTTGCAATCGCTTTGTATCTTGTAAAGTTACCATGTCCACCTGTAGATAAAGCAAGATGATAATACTTTTCAGCTTCCTTGTGTCTTCGATTAATCCGTAACCATTCTGCTTTCATCATATACTGCTGTGTCAAAAAATTATGAGGAAAATGAATTGCCCATTTTTTCATTTTTCGGTACTCTTTGCGCATACGTAGACGAGCAGTCTGCTTTTCTCCTACACTCATATGTTCATAACAAGCCGCTATGTTCATAAAGGTGTAAAAAGAGAACTCTTCCAAAAAGGTTGAACCTGCTAATGTGCCTACCACTTTATACGCTTTGTCGATATCACTCAACGATTCACGATAATTTTCAAAAATAAATGCAATCTGGATTTTATTAATATAATAAATAGCGATGCCTGAATAATAATTGGCTTCTGTTAATTGTGCTAAATAAGCTTGTTCGCTAAAAGATTCATCGTCAAAAGAATCGGTCTGCTTCAACTCTCCAGCCAGTATCCGGAACTTTTGGCGTGATAACTGAGCGGTTGCCAGCGCTTCTTTATACTTGGTATTTTCGATCATAGAGATCATCTGATCGCTTTCTTGCAAATACTTTTCAATCTCAAGTGCTGGATTCCAGAGATTCATATAATAACAAGCATGTGCCAGATAGAGCATATCACCTGACAATATACTGGAATCGATTGCATGACTGTATTGTTCCTCTAGCAGTTCCCACTCATGACTCCAACTGTAACAAAACAATGTGTAGAGCACTTTTACAAGGCTACGCCACTGTAGATCATTGAATTTCTCGTTGATATCCATTGCAAGCTTGCCGTATTCTTGTGCGCCTTTGAGATCACCCATACCAGAAAGCAACATGGCATAACCGATATAAGCACCCGCCGATTCCGGGCCATTTCCATATTGGATAGATAAATAAGCTTTTTTCAGAACTGCCCATGCGAATAACGTCTGTTCTCCTGAAATAAAGGCAGGTGGAATAAAGCTTACTAACAACCGCATAACCAACTTAATCTTCTCATCTTGTACTTCAGGGCCATGTAATAAGTCATGAGTGGTTTTGCCGCGGAGCTTGAGCTTAACTCGTATCATTTCTTTGCCTACAATCGCCATATTGAGCTTAGTGGGCACGTATACACCTAGACTCGCCAGACCTAACTTCCCTGCTTCAATCGCTTCTTTCATCATTCCGAGGTACATATAATGATTAGACTGCATCTCATAGATTCTAGCCAGTTCCATCGGAATCTGTACATGTTCGATCAGTGCACGGCAAGCTTGATCTCCTGACTCTAGCTGATGAATCAAATACGAACATTCACTGTACAGATAATAAATATCAAATGTAGTCTGATAATGCGTTGTCCAGCTATTGGAGCCTAATAGACTGAGCGCAGTCTCCAAAAACTGACAAGCAATCTCATAGCCAAAAGATTCTTTGGCACGCTTAGCCGCTTGAAGATTGATGATAATCATACGTTCGCGCTCTTCTACAGAGACCACTAGAGATACACCTTTATTCAAATGCCCTGCTATTTCCATACTATTTTCGCGGACTTTATCTACTGACCAATGATCCAGTAATAACCAGCCAATCTGAAGATGCAGACTTTGACGGCTCTGTGGATCTATCATTTGGTACAAAGCTTGTTGCAATTTATCATGTCCAAACGCAAACGGAATATCCAACTGCTTCAGTTCAGTACTGACTTCTTCTACACTGCTTAACATTTGGTAATTCGAATGAAGTGGTGTAATGATATCTTCTTGTACTGCGTGTATTAAAGATTCTATGATGACTGTCGTTGTCTCATCACTGACCAGATGAAGAATCTGCCAATCAAAACTACGACCGATCGATGCCGCTAATCCTAAAATGTGCTGCATATGGACAGGGAGCGTTTGCATTTTCTGAATCAGATAATCAATCAAATCTTCATTCATCGTCATCTGTTTCACCTGAGTCTGATTCAGGTTCCATGTGCCTAATTGATCATCGAAAAAGATCGCTTTATTTTTGTACAAATCTTTAAGGATTTCATGAATAAAAAATGGATTTCCTTTGGTCTGATGATAAATATTTTCACGCAACGGCTCAATAATATCCGTATTGGTTGTATTTAGCGTATCTTCAATCAGGTATTGTACATGTTCAGCAGATAACGAAGTCAATTGAATATGATGAATCGTCATCTGCTTTTCAATTTCTTCCAACGTAGTTGCTAATGGATGTCCTGGATTCACTTCATTGGGACGATACGAACCGATAATAAACAGCTTTTTCAAACTGCTACTTTCCATCAATCGCCCTACCAATTGAATACTGGCTACATCTGCCCATTGTAGATCATCTAGAAATAATACAAGCGGACGTTGCCCTGCTGTTAATCCTTCAAGAAAGCGAATAAACGATAAGAAAAAGCGATTATTTTCTTCGGTTGGATTAAGGGGTTCGACCATTGGCTGTATGCCTAGTATTTGCTCAAGTTCTGGTAACCATTTGGTAATCACACCTGCATTATTCCCTAATCCATTGCGAAGAGCCAATTGTAACTGTTGGGTTTCTTCAGGCAACCCTTTAAGATACTGCACCAGCAATGTACGAAATGCTTGGATAATCGCACTATACGGGATGTTTTTATTGTATTGCTCAAATTTACCTTGAATAAAATAACCGCGTTCTTTCGAAATAAAGCTGTGCAACTCATTAACAAAAGCAGTCTTTCCGATTCCTGCTTCTCCAGATGCAAGAGCCAGCTGAACATGCTCTTGAATACCTTCTGTTAAAATGTGCTTCATCCGGGCTAATTCTTCATCACGTCCATGCAATCGTTGTGGAATATGAAATAGACTTAAGCGATCTTCATGCCCTATTTGAAACTCTGCTTGAGGATCATAACATTTTCTAAGATCGGCTTTGATTCCATATGCACTGCGATAACGATCTTCCGGTGACTTTTCTAACAATTTCATAATGATATCTGATAGCGAGCGAGATACTTGCCCCTGTGTAAGGTCATAAGGAGATGTTGGCTTCTTCGCTATAATCGAATAAATTTGCTCGACAACCGAATCCGAAGGGTATGGCTTTTGACCAGTGACCATTTCGTACAAAACAACACCTAACGAATAAAAGTCAGAACGATAATCGATATTCCGATTAATGCGTCCTGTCTGTTCAGGTGAAATATAAGATAATGTACCTTCCATCACCCCTGCATTTTGAAATTCTTGCTTTTCATTGGTCAGTTTGACAGATAGATCAAAATCGATAATTTGAATCTGGTCACTTTGACGATTCCAAATCAAATTGGCTGGTTTGAGGTCTTTGTGAATAATCTGTTGCTCATGAATACGTCCGACAATATCTACAATCTTTATAGCTAACCGTAAAATAGTTGATAATTCTAGTTGTTCATCCCGGATTACATTTCTTAGCGATTGCCCGTCGATATCTTCCAAAGTTAGTACAAAAAAACCACCGCGTTCTTCCAGCTGAATCGGTTGAATAACCCCTTCAACTACACCTTTCAATTCGGATAGCATTTTGTATTCTTTTTTGATACGCATCACTGCTTCATATGTGGATGCTTTGGCTCCTAGAACCTTGGCAATGACTGTCTGTCCGGAAAGATTATCAATGCAACGATAGATCGCTTTACTGCCGTTATCGGCGATCTCTTCGACCACTGTATATTTCTGATCTTTCCATATCATTAGTGTTCCCTCGCTTTATCCCCTGTTCCGACAATTTCAAAATTAGGATCAAATTTAAATACGTATGCACCTGTTAGCCAAATAATCCAACAATTGACACCAAAGAATAGATAGCCAAAATAACCTAAGATCGGCATTTCTGAGAAGATGTGAATCTTATCTAAATACGGTACAGAATATTTCCAGTAATTCGGATTGACTGGAATCCCTTGATTAAACCATTCACTACCAAAGTTCCACATTTCCCAAAAGAAACCGTTCGCTACTGTAGCAATAGCGATAAGTAGTAATGGTGACCAGTTTCCGTTTTTGATCGAGGTAAATGGTGTCCAAAACCCGATCAGACCCATAGCCGCAGACAACATAGGTACTAAAGCTACCCACAGTACAAAAAATAATTCGAATGGGAAATACCCCATCGCAAAAGCAAGAATTAAACCTACAATGTAAAATGCAATCAACAACGGCTTATTCAAATGAATCTTAGGTCCATTGCTGTATCTTTTTTTCAAGCTTGGGAACGTCTGTAGTAACAAATACCATTCAATAATCGCTGGAAGTACTGTGGTATACGATAACGCAAACCAAAAGATATTACCAAAATTAGAAAATACATCTTTATTCGGATAATACCAATTTTCCATCACGAAAAAGTTCAAATACTCAAATGCAAACCAACTAAAACAAGATACGATTGCCAGCAACTGCATTATGTATAGCTTGCTGGATAAAAGAGATACACCGTTATTTCTTTTGTATACGATACCATCCAGAATCAGAATGAATGCCCACCATAAGGGTACAAAAGTATACGGCTCAAGTAAACTAACAAATCCAGCACGTGACCATATAATAAACCAACAAATCAGCAATATTGGGAAAGCAGCCCAGAACCAGATCGGAAAAGGTACACTTGTTTTGGCGACACGTACAATCTTCTCTTTTTTAAATCCGAACAAACGTGGAAATAATAAAAATACAAGTATGAATGCTGCGATACAACATGCACCTATAAAATAAATTAAATTAAACCCCGGATCTTGTACATTATTTTGTACAGGAAATACTCCATATCCCGGAGGCAACCCATCCCATTTTGCCAAACTCCCCAGTAATGGCAAAATAAAAATCAACGCAAACGTAAACAATAAAAATATGATTTTTTTCATGATACTTATCCCCTTTTTTCGTTCCTTACCTTATCATTTTAAACCAACCACTCTGTACAAATACTGAACAAAACACTCTCTTTTTTGCTTTATCTATGCTTTTATGCAGTATTTGTCATATTTTGACGATTATTTTATTTTCCTTTCTAAAATAAGTTATTTTTTCTATTTCTTCTCTCTATTATTTATAATAGTTGATGTTTAAAAAAGATAGTGATTTTTTTATAAAAACTTCAAATAAAAAGAGTATTTTTGCTAGCTTTGCCTGAATTTCCAGATCATAGCTACTTTGCAAAAATACTCTTTTTCACTTTATAGATAGTATTTAATTTTGGATATATGCTACTCTTCACCTATTGAAATCTTATAGCTCTTGCTCTAATCGTGCAGCATCTAATCGTTGTTGTTTACGATGAACAACACCTGACAGAATCACACTTAACTCGTATAAAAATAACAACGGAATCGCAACCAAAATATCAGATATAAAATCAGGCGGTGTAATCACGATAGCTATAAATACCAGAACCAAGTAAGCGATTTTTCTCCATTTACGCAGTACCTTTGGATTAAGAATACGTAACGTCGTTAGGAACATAATCAAGATCGGCAATTCAAATAGCGCTGCTACTGGAAATACGATATTCGACATAAACGTAAAGTATTGGACGACTCCGTATGTTTCCGCTAATCCCATATTACGTGTGACATTGGAGGTAAACGTGAGCGCCATCGGAAAGACGACATAATAAGCAAATAAAACGCCTAGTAAAAACATTATAAATACAAAAGGAACATAACGTAAAGCAGCTCTACGTTCTTTATCTAATAGTCCAGGGCTAACAAATGCCCATATTTGATAGACAGTGACCGGTAAAGCAAGTAACAAAGCAACGACCATTGCAATCTTCATATACAAGCCAATTCCATCCCAAAATGAAAAGACATGAAATACAAGATTTCGTGCAGTCTCTGCGGCAACTAAATACTGATATATTGGTTGAGCGACAAATAGCCCCAAAATCATACCTATAAATAACACAGCGATAATCATAATCAATCGTCGCCGTAATTCTCCTATATGTTCGATCAAGGACATCTGCTTTTCAGGATTATCCATAGGTTCCTCCTATCTCAAAAGAAAATCCCTTCCGTAGGGAAGGGATTCGGAATGGTCTGCATCCTTTTAACGTTTATCTTCTGGTTGAACAGGTGGAATAACTTCTGCGGACTGAATAGAATCGGTACGAGTCTTTGATGTTGTATCATCATCTTTCATCATATCCCGTGTGCCTTCTTTGAACTCACGGAAAGTTCTTCCTACAGCACGTCCTAATTCAGGTAGTTTATTTGGACCAAATAAAATAAGCGCCAACACTATCAACAATATAAATCCTGTAGGTCCTATACCACCAAGCATTTGGTATTCCTCCTTATTAATTAGACAAAGCTAGCTTTGTCTTTTTTATCATAGCATATTCAAATGTACAGTTCATCTTTGGAGATAGGATATAACAACGACAAAAAGACACAATTCTTTATTCAAAAAAATTGTGGTACACCTGCTCTTATAACGGCTAAGCTTGATCGTTCTTAACGCTCATCTGGATTACTGTATTGCCCTGTAATCATCAGTAGCGCTTCAGGCAATTGATCCATAATAGCGGCTAAGTGTTCATGTACCCCTTTGGGTGTACCTGGCAAGTTCACAATAAGACTGCGTTCACGGATACCACAGATGCCACGAAATAACATAGCAGAACGATTTTTCTTCATTACTGTAGCACGCATCGCTTCTGCCATTCCGGGTACTTCACGTTGAATCACCCGCCGTGTTGCTTCAGGAGTAACATCTCGCTGCGCTAGCTCGGTGCCCCCAGTCGTTAATACCAGATCTGCATTGAAATACTCTGTCATCTCAATCAATGCTGCAATAATTTCATCAGGCTCATCAGGCACGACCCGGTATTCAACGATTTCTCCACCTAATTCTTCTTCAATTAATTCCCGAATGACTTGTGCACTTGTGTCTTCTCTTTCTCCTCGTGCACCTTTGTCACTGGCTGTAAGAATAGCCGTTCTCCAAACCATGCTCTCACCCTCCCCATCTATCTGCCATCTTCCTCTATCTATTACATCTGTATTCATCGATTCAGGTGGATCACTATTCTTACTATAAGGATTCGTCCATATCACGTATATGGATGACTTCTAGTCGTTTCTTTTAAAATCTCCATTTTTTCCGCCGCTTTTGGATAATAGCATCGTCGGTCCAATCACCATATCTTTTTGTAATGCTTTACACATATCATATACGGTCAAAGCAACAGCAGAAGCCGCGGTTAAAGCTTCCATCTCTACACCTGTTTTACCTTCTGTTTTCACTTGAACTTCAATATGAAGCTCATCATGATCATTATCTCCAAAGGTAATGTTTACACCTGTTAAAGGTAAAGGATGGCACATTGGAATCCAATCTGATGTACGCTTGGCAGCTTGGATACCTGCTACCTGTGCAACAGCCAATACATCGCCTTTACCTACCTGTCCTGCTTTGATCGCAGCCAGTGTTGCTGGTAACATCTGAACGGTAGTTACTGCAATCGCTGTACGTGATGTACTTTCTTTATCTGAAATATCGACCATCCGCGCACGTCCTTGCTCATTAAAATGAGTCAGTTTCCCTGCCGGTGTTGGTAGACCTTCATACTCTTGATTATGTTGATCACTCATCGTTATCTATCCCACCCATTGTGTCTACTTCTCGCTTTTTGTTGTTACTTTATATTCAGACGCCATAAACAGCACGTCGATACGGAAATCATGCGATTCCATCGGAATCTTTTCCGTGATTTGCGTGCCAAAAACAAACGCTCCACATACAGATAGATGAGAAGAAGTCTGCTCTAATCTGGACATAAAACGATCGTAGTATCCACCACCATAACCAATACGTCCACCTTGCTTATCATATCCAAGTCCCGGAACAAGAATAAGATCTATCTCTTGCCACGCTGATTCGGGTACTATTGGCAGGTCGTGCTTAGGTTCGGGAATACCAAAAGCTCCAGGTTCGATATCATGAATACCTGTAATTGGGTATAAATGAAAAAGAGCATCTTGCGCTGCATCAATACGCGGGGCAAAAACAGTATCTCCTGCTTGCCAGCATTGATGCAATAAGGGCATTGTATCTGGTTCATCACGATACGCCAGATAAGTAAATAAAGTTAGTGTTGATTTTTGTTTTTGTTGACGCAATTGATTCATATATGAGGCAGCAGCAGCACAAATGTCTGCTGATTCTTGTAATCGTTGTTCAGGAGTTAATGCCATTCGCTTACGTTTCAACTCTTGTCGTAAACGCTGTTTATTTGAGACGATTTCCATGGTTTACCTCCTTGCACAGACCAGGCTGTTGTAGGAATAATAAGCCTGTATGATCATCGCAAATTTCGCAAAAATCCCGATAGTGACAGTGTATCATTGTTCTTTCCAAAAACCAACTTCACCCTCTATTAAAAATGATCTACGGTGCAAATTAACATCCTTTCATGTAAACTAAATACAATAACTTTTTATACAAATCCATGATTTTCAATTATATATATGATGTGGGGGCTCAATCAGTCAATGTTACTGCAAGCAAATGGAATTACTAAACTGTACGGAATTACACCTATTTTAGAAGGCTTAAATTTGCAAATTGAAGAAAGAGAACGGATTGGTCTGGTCGGGGTAAACGGCGCAGGCAAATCAACCTTGCTCAAAATTATTGCAGGTGAAATGTCTTATGATAGTGGGCAGATTTTCCGCAATAAAGAAATGACACTTGGTTATCTAGCGCAAAATAGTGGATTACATCATGGCCATACGATCGGCGAAGAAATGCGTTCTGTATTTGCTAACTTAATTGATACTGAACAAGAATTACGTGTTATGGAACAACAGATTGCTGATCCTGCCATGATGGAAGATGACAAAGGATATGCTGATCTTCTCGCTCGTTATGCAGAACGTTCCGAGTGGTTCCGTGAACAAGGCGGATATGAAATGGATACACGGATTCGCAGTATTTTGCATGGTATGGGGTTTGGTGACTTTTCTCAAGAAACCACTGTCGAGACGCTAAGTGGCGGGCAAAAAACAAGATTAGCACTGGCACGTATTCTGTTACAAGCACCTGATCTATTAATGCTAGATGAACCGACCAACCATCTGGATATCGATACTCTGACATGGTTAGAAGATTATTTACGTGGTTATTCCGGATCATTGCTGGTTGTATCGCATGACCGCTATTTTCTAGATCGCTTAGTGACTACGATTGTCGAGATTGAACGTCATCGTTCCAAACGATATACCGGTAACTACAGTCGTTATATTGATATCAAAGCCGCTGAATATGAAACGGCAATGAAACAGTTCGATAAACAACAAGGTGAAATCGCACGTATGGAAGCTTTTGTGCAAAAAAATATTGTACGCGCATCCACGACCAAACGTGCCCAAAGTCGTCGTAAAGCACTTGATAAAATGGATCGCTTGGATCGTCCTGCAGGTGACCTCAAAAAAGCAAACTTCTCATTCGGTGTATCTGTCGTCTCTGGCAAAGAAGTGTTGCGTGTTCATCAATTGACTCTTTCGTATGAAGATAAGCAAAAGCTTTTTGAACCGATCTCATTTGAATTAAGACGTGGAGATATGGTTGCACTTATCGGACCGAACGGAACTGGTAAAACCACTATGCTAAAAGCACTTATTGATGAGCATCAGCCAGACACTGGTAAGATCGAATGGGGAGCAAAAGTAAAAATTGGCTACTATGATCAAGAACAAGGTCATTTGAATCCCAACAATACTGTGCTTGAGGAAGTATGGGGTAGTTTCTCTCATTTAGAAGAAGTACGTATTCGTACAGTGCTTGGTAACTTCTTGTTCAGTGGTGAAGATGTACTCAAAAAAATATCTGCGCTTAGCGGTGGTGAGAAAGCCAGAGTTTCTTTGACCAAATTGATGTTACTGGATGCCAATATGCTGATTCTAGATGAGCCAACCAACCATCTGGACTTAATGAGCAAAGAAGTGTTAGAATCCGCGCTGATGGATTATGAAGGCACCCTATTATTTATTTCACATGACCGGTATTTCTTAAATAAAATGGCAGAACGAATCTTAGAATTGCGTCCTGAAGGATTAACGGCTTATCTTGGGAATTTCGATGATTATACAGCTAAAAAACAAGAATTACTCGAAATCGCTGCTGAAAATGCACTACAACAATCCAAAAATAATACGACTACAACAGGGACAACAGAAGAACCCTTTGCCAATTCGTATGAAGAAAGCAAACAAGCCAAACGAGATGAGCGTAATCGTCAACGACGCACAGAACAATTGGAAAAAGATATTGCCGATTGGGAAGAACGTATCAGTGAATTGGAGCAACAATTAACACTTCCTGAGGTCTATCAAGACTATGAAGCTGTCCAAAAGCATCAAGAGGAAATTGCTCAATTGCAACAGTCATTAGAAGAGGCTTATGAAGAATGGGAAACGTTAGCTGCGGAATAATAGTTCGTTTTGTCAAGACTTGTACACGAGATTGTAAAAGATCAAAAACTTTATTTTAAGCAAGTAAAAAAGTTTACAAACAAAGTTATCCACAAAATTAGCGATTTATTGATCACAAAAAATGACCCATTAGGGTCATTTTTCACTGTTATACTACTATTTTTTATCCATATCCATATTTATCCACCGAGTTATGCACATTATCCACAGATTTCGAGCAAATCAGGTGATAAACATATCCCCTATTTCATCATTTTGAAAAAGCTTCGTATAATCACTTATTTTGTACTTATACACACTTTGCTGGGGATATGTGGATAACTTTGTTAACATCTTGACAAATCATTCTTCATTCTAATGGTTTCTGTAAACGCCTGATTACATGCAGATACAAAAGCAATCGCTGCCGTTTGTAACGAATCTTGTCCGGAAGCGGTACCACGGAAGGTCTGTTTCTGATAACAGATTGTTGCCACAGCATCTGTGTATGCTATACCGTTCGTATAGAACGATTGCATTTCCATATCTTCCAATTGTATACCTTCTATTTCATCTTCTGAGTGTTCAATCATCTCTTGGCCCATATATTGTTGAACAGCTTGTTGAAGACTATTCATCACCGATTGCATCGCTCCAATAGCAATCGATTGAGTCGTATATGGATGATCATGACTATTTAAGGTGACTTTGGATGCGATCGTTCCATCTGAATGAGCATTCCACTGAATATCTTCAATCGAAAGTTGAGACTGGGTGATTGCGTTTGAATTTCCTGTCAACATTAATAGCTCTTCATCTGTCACATGATGTTTGTGATCGGCGTATTTTTTGAAATCTTCATACCATTGATGAAGTTGTTGCTCTTCAGGATAAATATCATATTGTGCTAGACGATTAGAAAGAGCATGTCGACCTGAATGCTTTCCTAATATAATCATCGTACGCGGAATACCTAATCGTTCTGGACTCATAATTTCATACGTCGATAGGTCTTTTAATAATCCATCTTGATGGATTCCTGATTCATGTCGGAATGCATTTCTACCGATTACTGGTTTGTTATAAGCTACTGGAAATCTCATCGCTCGACTCACTTCATGTGAAATTTCATATAATGCTTCTGCGCGTATATTCGTTGTTACATCTAGACTATTACGGCGTGTCTCAATTGCCATGACCAATTCTTCCAATGCACAGTTCCCTGTACGTTCACCGACTCCGTTAACAGTGACTTCTACTTGATCTGCACCTGCTTGAACCGCTGCTAGACTATTCGCTACTGCTAATCCTAGATCGTTATGACAGTGTGCACTCAACTGAACATTTTCAGCTCCTCGTGCTCCTTGACGAACAGCTCTAAACATCTGTCCATATTCGTCTGGTAAAGCATACCCTACAGTGTCAGGCAAGTTAATAATCGTTGCCCCTGCGGCAATAGCCACCTCTACCATTTCAATCAGATCATCTATCGCTGTCCGAGAAGCATCCATCGCTGTAAATTGCACACGATCGGTAAACTGCTTGGCAAAAGACACCATATCATGCGCAATCTGCACCGTTTCTGCTCTTGTTTTGCGTAATTGATGTTGTAAATGGATATCGGAAGAGGACAAAAACAGGTGAATTCTGCGATTAACAGCATCCTCTGTTGCTTTGGCGGCGGCTTCGATATCGATTTTTACAGCTCGTGCAAATCCACAAATTTCAAATTGCTGAAATGTTCTAGCTATTTTCTGTACGGCTTCGAACTCTCCCGGGCTGGAAATAGGAAAACCAGGTTCTAACACATCGACACCTAACGCTTGTAACCGTTCTGCCAATGCTATTTTCTGATCCCATTGTAGTGTCGCTCCCGGTGCTTGTTCTCCATCACGCAAAGTGGTATCTAAAATAGCAATCTTTTTGTAGCTTGGTTGACTGATCTGACTCATCTCATTCACGCTCCCAAATTCTTTATTTGCATACATGATTAGATACATTTTAAGAAAAAAGAATACAAAAAAAGCCTGACTTCTCTCACTAATGTAAGAGACGCCAGACGATGCTGTCGCGGTACCACTCTTGTTGGAATCGTATTGATTCCCGCTTAATCTGATTCAGTACATGTACATAGATAATAAGTATATGTACTGGATCAGCATTGGATGACGGGAATGACCCGTAAGTAAGTACGATGATGACATCTATCATCATGTTCCCTACTTCCGCTCCCAGGCGAGTTCAAAAGACCATCTACCGTATTGCGTCGCACCTTCCCGCAACTCTCTGATTGTGGTAGCTTTCTTTTTACTACTCCTGTTCTTTGCGTGTGTGTATATGATGTTATTAGTAAGTTTGTGAATTCACAGTTCGTTATCTATTCCAATAGAGCGATAGTATCTCTTTATGAAAATACCAAAAAACCGCCATCTCTGTAAAAGAGACGACGGTTGATTTACCTTCGCGGTACCACTCTTATTGGACGCTGATTAGAATCATTCAAAACGGCGTCCCGCTTTATCCATTAAAATGCATTATATGAAATACAATCTAATGGTATCCGATCACGGGGATCAACCGTAATGATGTACCTGTCTACTCGTTAGACTTTCCATCATTCCGCTCCCGGGTGAGTTCAGGGTTGCCTTCATACTGCGTTGCACCATCCCGCAGCTCTCTGGATTCAGGCGAATCTCCCTACTAATCCCGTTCCAAGCGTTTATTCTATTTAAGATGAAGATCATTATAGATAACGAATTATTGATATTATAAAAGCGCGAGTTGCATTAGTCAATACTATTTTCAGTTTGCTCTACAGGTTGATACGTGACTGACCATTTTTCAAGTGAAAGAGATGGCTCTGCTTTCATATCCAATGTAGTGAATTGACTATGTTTCCATTTCAAATAAGCGGCCGCTCCGATCATTGCTGCATTATCGGTACAATACTCAAACGGCGGAATCAACAACTCAATCTTTTCTTTTTCACAACGATCAGTTAGATTCGCCCGTAACCCGCGGTTAACAGCTACTCCACCACATAATAACAACTGCTTCGCTCCATACTGGCGCACTGCACGAACAGCTTTTTCCACCAGTACTTCAACTACCGATTCTTGAAAACCTCGTGCGATCTCGCCTATCATCGGTTCTTCACCGCGCATCTTCTTCTGATTGACTACATTCAAAACGGCTGACTTCAATCCACTCAGGCTAAAATCATATGAATTGGCTTCTAACCATACTCGTGGCAAAGATACTGCCGATTCTGCTTCCATCGCCAGATTATCTACATAAGGCCCACCCGGATAAGGAAATCCTAATGCTCGTGCTACTTTGTCGTACGCTTCCCCTACTGCATCATCACGAGTGCTACCGATCAATTGAAATTGTCCTTCAGATTCTAGTAATACCAGTTCAGTATGTCCACCTGATACGACCAATGCCATCGAAGGATATTGTATCTCTGCGGTTAAATTATTTGCATAAATATGACCTGCAATATGGTGGGTTCCAATCAAAGGCTTATCTAATGCAAATGCCAAACTTTTTGCCGCCATAATGCCTACTAATAAAGCACCTACTAAGCCGGGGCCTTGAGTAACTGCAATAGCTGAAATATCTTCTAATGCAACTCCCGATTCTTGGATTGCTTCTTCAATCATCAATGTAATACTTTCTACGTGTTTGCGTGAAGCGACTTCGGGTACCACACCGCCAAAAGCTTTGTGTGTCTCTATCTGACTCGATACGAGATTGGACAGCACGATTTTACCATCTTTCACAATAGATACGGACGTCTCGTCACAGCTCGTCTCTATCGCTAGAATATGGCATCCTTCACGTTGTATATCTTGTTGCATCATGTTTATTCCACGCTTCCTTCCAGATGACCTTGCGCTTCGGCTAACTCGCACCACATAATCATGGCATCTTCATTATTATCCGAATAATACCCTTTACGAATACCTGCGTTACTGAAACCTAATTTCATATATAATTGCTGTGCGATCTCATTGGAGACACGTACTTCAAGTGTCATGCGTAACATTCCTAATTCTAGCGCCCAGTTCATCAGTTCGACTAATAAAGCTTCTCCAAGCTTACGTCCACGATAAGCTTCCCGAATCGCAATATTGGTAACATGAGCTTCATCCATAATCGTCCACATGCCTGCATAACCGATCGTTCGTCCATCGATTACCATCACCATATAACGAGCAAAATGATTCATCGTCAATTCATTACGAAATGCTTCTTCTGTCCAGGGGAGTGTGAATGCTTCATGTTCAATCTCCATCACTTCTGGAATATCATCAATCGTCATTTTACGTAGCACAGGTTGTTGTTGATTCTGCTCGTATCGTAATGCCATGAGCACACTTCCTTTCTATTTTGACTGGCGTAGCAAATTCGCTTCAGCTTCTGACAGTTGTGTGTAATTGGGTAGTAAATGATGGGTATCATCATATTTGCCATCTAAAAGTAGACTTGCTCCGACTTCTCCTGCACATCCTGCATCAAGTCCACATGCTAGTATGGTGATCTTCGCTTCAATAACATCCTGTAAACGCTCTGCTCGCTCTTGATGGTTAGCTGTTTCTCCGACGATCAAAATATGATGCGGACGTTCTTGTTCAGGCAACTCTTGATACTGAGCAGCAATCTGATCCATCCAATGATCCATAAGCATAATCCGATCTTCTTCGATACGCTTTGGCAAAGCTACTGTCTCTGCTGTATATTCTGTAGACGTAGATTGAATATCAAATAACGAAGTATATACCTGAGCACGGCGACCATCCATCAGTGGAATAATCCATACGGACGGCTGAGAGGATGCTGTTGTTTGAGATAATTCAGATGATTCTATATGGGTAGACAGATACTCACGATATCCACTCCAAGCCAGCGCTGCTAGACTGGAAAAGCCTACGACTGGAATCTGTAATGTCCATGCTAATGTTTTGGCTGTTGTTACCGCAATACGAATACCTGTGTATGAACCAGGACCCACACCTACAGCAATACCTGCTAATTCACTGCGAGATGTATTAGACTGTTCCATCAGCTTCTGGATTCCATTCACCAGACCGACAGAATGATTGCGATCAGCATAACTATTTTCAGCTACAAGTACTTCATTTTCTTGCATAACAGCTACATTTTGAGAAGCTGTAGATGTATCCAAAACCAAAAACCGCTTGCGCGGCTGTTCGTTGATTTCATTCATTGATTGTCACTAACTCCATTCTGTATTAACTCACGACACCACTCTGAATAAGGTTCTCCATAACCTGTACAGACGAACTTGCGTGTGTTGTCTTCATTGACTGTAATCTCGATCCCTAATCGCTGAGCAGGTAATAAGTCAGGAATAATACTCGCCCATTCGACCAATGTAGCACCCTGTCCATAAAAGTATTCATCTAACCCCAGATCAGCCGCTTCATCTTCGCTAATCCGGTATACATCCATATGATAAAAAGGCATATTTCCTTCATATTCCTTAATGATCGTAAATGTCGGGCTGTTCACCAATGATGTTACACCTAGATAACGGGCAAATGATTTGGAAAAATGAGTTTTCCCTGCTCCCAAATCCCCGTCTAGTGTAATGATAGTCCCAGGCAATGAACGCTTGGCTAAAAAAGCAGCTAGTTGATCGGTATCTTCCAAGCTTTGACTGGTAAATGTATATGATGTTGCTGGTAATCGTTCAGACATGTGTTCCTCCATTAAAATGACAAGTGATACGATATCTAATAACTATCGTCTGCCAAATCGTTTGATAGAGCGATTATACCATATTCTTGATCCCATTCCTTGTTAAGATCATAGACCATTGTAGAAATACGTTCAGCAATCAGCAGGTTATTTTATAGAAGTGGTGATAACATGCGTGATAACGTCTCCATCGTTTTCTGAACACGAGATCGCTTGATAAACTGCTCATAATTCAATAGACGACTATGTCCAAGATCACGTTCAAAGTCTTCCATTAAGCGCTCTATAGTCGACGGTTCTACCAAAACAGCTACCAATTCAAAATTGCTATAAAAACTACGCATATCCATATTTGCTGTACCTACTGAAGCCAGTAGATCATCGATCACCATCACTTTGGCATGCACAAATCCTTTTTCATATTGATGAATACGCACTCCAGCACGCATCAACTCTTGCATATAAGATAACGAGGCATAATGAACAACTTGTGAATCGGATATTTTCGGAATAATAATATCGACTTGTACACCACTGACTGCGGCTGTTTTGAGTGCTGTATAGATGCCTGCATCCGGTATAAAATAAGGTGTAGTGATACAAATACGCTGCTTGGCTACAGCAATCGCGCTAAAACATAATTCTTGAATCGCATCCCAGTTCCGATCAGGTCCACTCGATACAATCAATGCTCGTTCATTGCCTTCACATTGATGCTTAGGAAAATAGATCGGATCAGTAATCCGTTGCCCTGAAGCAAATTCCCAGTCTTCCAAGAAGACCGTCTGTAGAAAATAAACAATATCACCACGTGTCTCCAGATGAGTGTCCCGCCAATATCCCAGCTTAGGATCATAGCCCAAATAATCATCACCAATATTTAATCCACCCATAAATCCAACTTCACCATCAATCACCAAAATTTTGCGATGATTACGATAATTCACTTCACGTTGAATAAACGAAGTAAATGGAGGTAAAAAGAAATGAAACTCTATTCCTGCGGCTTTTAGTCGACGGACAAATGTATATTTCAAATGATAACTGCCCAACCCATCGCACAACATTCGTACTTTCACACCGGCTTGTGCTTTGCGAATCAGAACATCAGTGAATTCTTTGCCAATCATATCATCTCTAAAAATATAAAACTGAATATGAATATGGTGTTCTGCTTGCTCTAACGCTCGAAGCATCGCTGCAAATGTCACTTTACCATCTGTCAGTACTTTAACATTGTTACATGCAGTAATCGGATTTTCAGTCAGATGAGAAAGAAGACCGAATAGACGCTCTTCGGTTTGAAAATGGGGATTCCCCATATCTTGTGCTTTACGTATTACATGTGATTGTCTCCATAACCGATGACGAACTTCGCGGAAAATAATCGTTCCTTTTTTACGAATCGTACGACGAATCCGGTAATTACGTGCTACAAAATAATACAAAACAAATCCTAGAAACGGAATACAATATGAAATAAACATCCACGCAACAGCTTTGGATGGGCGACGAAACTCAAGAATCAATATAATTCCTGTCTGACAAATAAAAACAAGGCAAATCAATACAATCCAAATCATACTGTGCTTCCTTTCCTTGAACTTTCAAATCAAATTTGTTCGATAATCCAATCACTTCTTCTATCCATATAACCAACTCATTGTCTGTTGATTCACAAATTTAAATGCAATTATTACCATATAAAAAACGCTACTCTTCAAAAGAAGAATAGCGCATCTCTAATCATAGCTTGGTGTAACTTAAGCTCGTACATCTCGTTTTACAAAAGAAAACCATGTGATTGCGATAAACACGATCATATAAACGAGCAATACGCCTAAAGAGAACCCTAATGATGTCATTCCGAATGTTCCTGTAGGTGAAGCAAAATACTGAGTTAGATCCAAGTTCGTGGAAAGCAAATATTTAATAAACTCACGATGTTCTTGCTCTAAAAAAAGACGGAAAATACCATTCAATGTATTGCCCGAAAAATAAAGCAAAATTGAGATCGTAATCGACAATGCAGTTGAACGGAATAAAGAAGATAACATAAAAGCAACAGTGATCAATACTAATGCACGAATGTAATTGTAGACTGTAGTAAGCACTAGATCCGGTGTCGATGAAGCTGCTGATAAAATACTATTGCCTGAAACCGGAAATAAGATATAAGCAAAGATTATATTTAAAATAACAAATACGATCGTAGCCGCTAGTGAAAATAAAATCACTGAAATGTATTTGGATAATAAAATTTTCCAACGATCCCACGGACGAATTAAGAGTAGCTTAATCGTTCCTCTTGAAAACTCACTGGATACCGATTCAGAAGCGATAATAAGCGATAACATAATCACAATAAAATATAAGTTAAATGACTGATAAATAACGTCAGGTGCTGAAAAAGGAATATCGATCAATTTGAGAAAAATAGGTACGATCGGTGATCCAATAATCATCAAGATCGTCAAAATCCATGTGGACTTTTTAAGTACAATTTTGAGATTTTCGTTGTGCACCAGTCTCCAAAAATCCATTATAATTGCCCTCCCCGCGTTAACTCTAAGAATTGATCTTCTAAGCTTCGCTTGATTGGACGAATCGCATATACGGCTATGCCATTGCTTACAAATAACATATTGAATTGAGCGACTTGTTGACGATCTGCTTCAATGGTCCATGTGTTACCTTGCACCTGTCCTACTGAAGTCAATTCAACTGCTCGCTCGGGTTGATCCAATTCGAAGATAACTGTTGTTTTGGCGATCAGATCTGCTTCGGCTTCGGCAGTCGTATGCAGTTCTCGTACATCGATTAATTTTCCGCCATCAATCACTGCAATCGCATCACACATCAATTCCATTTCGGCGAGCAAATGACTGGATACAAAAACAGTAGTCCCCTCTTCACGAGTTAATGCACGCAAATAATCTCGTAGTTCCCGAATACCTTGCGGATCAAGTCCATTGGTAGGTTCATCCAAAATAAGTAGTTTGGGACGATGAAGAAGTGCTTGAGCTACACCAAGGCGTTGACGCATACCCAGTGAATACGTACTTACTTTTTCATGAATACGTCCGGTCAGCCCTACAAATTGTACTACTTCTTCGACTCGCTGAGGATCTACTCCAGGAGACATACGCGCATACTGCATTAGATTTTGTCGCCCTGTCATATACTTATACATTTCTGGGTTTTCGACAATGGCGCCTACTTTAGCGATCGCTTCTTCAAAATGCGTGCGTATACTTTGACCATCAATCAAAATATCGCCTTCTGTAATACTCATCAAACCAACCATCATTCGTATGGTTGTGGTTTTACCAGCTCCGTTAGGACCCAGAAAACCGAATACTTTTCCAGCTGGAATATCTAAAGTTAAATGATCAATTAATGTTTTGCCACCGATAACTTTGCTTACATTCTGAAATTGAACGACAGGGAGATGATTTGCTCCATGATGTTCATTGGAATCAGGCATTGGATCTTTGGAGATATGTACGGTAGAAGGTACAACCGGATTGGAGTTGGATTCCATATATTTTCCTCCTGCTCTAAGTATGAATCGAAATAGGCACTACTTCTCTAAATCTTTATCCAGTGTATCACAGTTTATGAACAGACATCATATAGGCAAAAAAAGAACCTGCTTACTGAATACTTCCAGTAATTACAGGTTCTTTGATACATGAACTTTAATGTTGAAGCATAAAATGATCTAACTCTTTTCTATTCTAAAAAGTCGAAAAGTGCCAGCAACCATCCTAGTGAAGAAAATAGACTATGCACCGGAACGTGCCAGTTCGCGCATATTAGCTTCAAAGGCTGCCAGTAAAGCGGCTTCGCCTGTTAAGCCTGTATCGTGAACTTTTTGAATCTGCTCGGTCATCCGTTTGTAGTCTTTTGGAATAACACGAACAAAGTCTTGAGATTGTTGATTCCAATCCTGCAATACACGTTGCCCTGCTTGACTACCTGTGTACTCTACGTGACGTTCGATCAGAGTACGTACTTCTTCTAGTTCGGCTGCATCTTCAATGGATTCGAGTAGAACCATTTCAAGATTGCAACGCTCAACGAAGCTACGATCTGGATCAAGCACATAAGCGATACCGCCCGACATTCCTGCTGCAAAGTTACGACCTGTATCTCCAAGAACGATGACACGTCCACCTGTCATATACTCACAACCATGATCACCCACGCCTTCAACCACAACGTTTGCCCCAGAGTTACGTACAGCGAATCGCTCGCCTGCGATACCATTAATATAGGCTTCGCCGCTTGTAGCGCCATACAGAGCCGTATTTCCGATAATAATGTTGTCTTCTGCTACAAATGTAGCTTTGGCATCTGGACGAACCACTAATTTACCACCAGACAATCCTTTACCTACATAGTCATTACAGTCGCCTTCCACTTTGAGCGTCATTCCTTTAGGAACAAATGCACCAAAGCTTTGACCTGCTGATCCTTTGAAGTTAAATGTAATGGTATCTTCTGGCAGACCTGCTGCGCCATATTTACGTGTAATCTCGCTACCTAGAATCGTACCAGTCGCACGATTCACGTTACAGATGGCAAGATCGGCTTCAATACGAGTTCCATTTTCCAAAGCTGGAG
The DNA here is from genome assembly GCF_028594455.2 of Paenibacillus sp. PK4536. NCBI lineage: Bacteria > Bacillati > Bacillota > Bacilli > Caryophanales > Paenibacillaceae > Paenibacillus > Paenibacillus sp. PK4536. The sequence continues at coordinate 2,467,433 of NZ_CP126313.1, read as the reverse complement.
TCGCCAGAGGAACCAATTGTTGCATATCCAATGTCTCTTCCAATTGATGATTCTGTCTTTGAACTCTATAGCGTTCACTGCCTTCTGCAAGCTTAGGCTCGTGAAGCAATACAGACAGATCCAGACCTTTTTTCTTCCAATGCTCTGCGGCATCGACAGCATCCAGACAATCCATACGTCCAACCATTTCTTGTACGGTACGGAATCCAAGCTCTGCCATGATTTCACGGAAATCTTCCGCTACAAATCTCATAAAGTTAACAACATGAGCAGGATCACCTGTAAAGTTTTTACGGAGTTCTGGATTCTGAGTAGCTACACCTACAGGACAAGTATCCATCTGACAGACACGCATCATAATACAGCCTAATGCTACCAATGGAGCTGTAGAGAAACCATATTCTTCTGCGCCTAATAGAGCTGCTACTGCTAGATCGCGTCCACTCAGCATTTTACCATCTGTCTCTAACACAACACGATCACGAAGATTGTTCATAATCAATGTTTGTTGTGTCTCTGCTAGACCCAATTCCCACGGTAAGCCTGCATGACGAATCGAACCTTGTGGAGACGCACCTGTACCACCATCGTAACCACTTACCAAAATAATATCTGCACGACCTTTAGCAACACCTGCCGCAATCGTACCTACTCCTACTTCAGCAACCAATTTTACATTGATATCTGCGCGTGGATTTGAATTTTTGAGATCATAGATCAGTTCAGCTAGATCTTCAATCGAATAAATATCATGATGCGGTGGTGGTGAAATAAGACCTACACCTGGTGTAGAACCACGAACTTCTGCTACCCAAGGATACACTTTACGTCCTGGTAATTGTCCACCTTCACCCGGTTTAGCACCCTGTGCCATTTTGATCTGAATTTCATCCGCATTGACCAGATAATTTGATGTGACACCAAATCGTCCAGAAGCAACCTGTTTGATAGCACTACGGCGTGAATCTCCATTCGCATCAGGAACAAAGCGAGCAGGATCTTCTCCACCTTCACCGGTATTACTTTTACCACCGATCCGGTTCATTGCGATAGCCAGACTCTCATGCGCTTCTTGACTGATTGAACCGAACGACATTGCGCCTGTTTTGAAGCGTTTGAATATCGATTCAATCGGCTCTACTTCTTCCAAAGGAATCGGTGCACCATTAGGCTTAAATTTGAGCATAGAACGCAGTGTAAGACGTTCTTCATTCTCACCTTCAACTAAAGCTGCATATTTTTTGTACAATTTATAATCACCAGTACGGACTGCATGTTGTAACAAATGGATCGTTTGCGGGTTGAACAAATGTTTTTCCCCGTCATTACGCCATTGATAGTCACCACCGGAATCCAATACTTTATCGTTACCATCTTTGTCTGTAAATGCACGATAATGCTGAGACAGACTTTCTGCGGCTACTTCTTCCAAACCAATACCGCCAATACGAGAAGCTGTCCATGTAAAGTATTGATCAACAAAATCTTGCTGCAAGCCTACAGCTTCAAAAATCTGTGCACCACGGTAAGACTGAATCGTTGAGATCCCCATTTTGGACAGAATTTTAGTTACGCCTTTGGTTACACCTTTAACATAGTTTTTCACAGCTTTTTCATGTGAAATACCACGTAGTAACCCTTGCTTGATCATATCTTGCAACGATTCAAATACCAGATACGGATTGACTGCACTGATACCGTAACCTAACAACAATGCAAAATGATGCACATCACGCGGTTCGCCTGATTCAAGCAATAGACTGACTTTGGTTCTTGTTCCTTGACGAATCAAATGGTGATGTAAGCAAGCAACAGCTAGCAACGAAGGAATAGCCGCATTTTCTTTATCCACACCACGATCAGAAAGGATCAAGAAATTATGACCTTTACGAATAACACGATCTGCTGCTGCACATAAATTATCCAGTGCTTTGCGCAATCCTTCTGCACCTTCTGCTGCGGTGTAGAAAATAGGAATGGTCATCGCTTTGAATCCCGGACGACGAACATGACGGATCTTAGCAAAATCTTCATTCGACAATACCGGTGTATTCAGAATAATCTGACGACAACTTTCCGGTTGTGGATCTAGTAAATTGCGTTCAGGTCCTATAGATGTTGCAGTTGACGTTACAATCTCTTCACGAATCGAATCGATAGGAGGATTGGTTACCTGTGCAAACATCTGTTTGAAATAATTGAACAGTCGTTGCGGGCGATCAGACAATACCGCAAGCGGTGCATCATATCCCATCGAGCCAATCGCTTCTGCACCTGTAGATGCCATAGGCTCTAATACTTTGCGCAATTCTTCAAATGTATAACCAAATGACAATTGCAATTGTTCGATATTGCTATGGTCTGGTTGAATCGCTTCTGGCGCATCTGGAATTTCATCCAAATTCATCAAATGCTCTTCTAGCCATTCGCCATACGGTTGTTCTGAAGCAATTTTATCTTTGATTTCTTCATCTGAAATAATACGACCTTCTGCTGTATCGACAAGTAGCATACGACCTGGACGCAAACGATCTTTGTACAGGATATCTTCTGCCGGAATATCAAGCACACCCACTTCAGACGAAAGAATAATACGATCATCTTTAGTGACATAATAACGTGCTGGACGCAGACCGTTACGGTCAAGTGTTGCTCCGATCTGAATACCATCGGTAAATGCCATTGCAGCAGGTCCATCCCACGGCTCCATCAGACAACTATGATATTCATAGAATGCTTTTTTCTTCGCATCCATACTGTCATGATTGCTCCACGGTTCAGGAACCATCATCATCGCAACATGTGGCAATGAACGTCCATTCAGATACAAAAATTCTAATGTATTATCAAACATCGCTGTATCGGATCCATCTGGATTAATAACAGGACGAATCTTATCGATATCATCACCAAATACTTCGCTCTCGAACAGAGATTGACGAGCATGCATCCAGTTTACGTTTCCACGCATCGTATTGATCTCACCATTGTGGATCATAAAGCGATATGGATGGGCACGATCCCAACTCGGGAATGTATTTGTACTGAAACGGGAGTGAACCAATGCCATCACTGATTCGAATTCTTCGTTACGCAAGTCCAAATAAAATTCGCCCACTTGAATCGTTGTCAGCATGCCTTTGTATACGACTTTACGACAAGACAAACTTGGGATATAAAATGTTTCTCCACCCGGTTCACTAGCAAAACGAATATGACGTTCTGCCAAACGGCGGATCACATATAATTTACGTTCAAAAGATAATTCATCTTGAGCTTGTAACTCTGAGCTTCTTCCAATAAAAAATTGGCGAACGACTGGCTTCGCATCTTTGGCGGATTTGCCAAGTGTACTGTCATCTGTTGGTACTGTACGTACACCTAGAAGAACCTGTCCTTCTTGAGCAATAATATCTTTCAACAGGTCTTCATGACGGTTACGTAGTTCTTCATCACGGGAGAGGAACACCATCGCTACACCATACTGACCTTTTTCTGGCAATTCAAAATCAAGTGCTTTGGCTTCTTTAACAAAAAAGCGATGAGGAATCTGTACCATAATACCGGCTCCGTCACCGGAATTCGGCTCGCTACCTTGACCACCGCGATGCTCCATATTTTCAAGCATCGTCAGCGCCTGGCTAACGATCTGGTGACTAGGTGTTCCTTTGATGTGTGCAGTAAAACCCATACCGCAAGCATCTTTTTCAAATTGAGGATCATAAAGCCCCTGTTTTGGAGGCAAACCTGTAATGTTCATAATACGCAACCTTTCTATTATGAAATAAGATGTCAAGAGAACAGCCAGTGGACGGCACTACGAGGACGACATTGAAGATCGCAAGCTCAAAGACAGGGTATACAAAACAGGCTGCTCTTCCAATCATCACGACCTGTATACGTACATTTACGATACAGATGGTTGGAAGCAGCCTCTCTGAATATGATATTAGAAATGAATAGTAGTAGTATAATTATCCGAATCTCTACTAAGAGAGATTATACATAGCACAAGTGTTTATGCTCTTACCCTGGATTAGTTATCTCATTTTAACACTGACCTGACATCGTGGCAATTCAAAATTTTTATAGTTCTGATAAAATATTATTTTGCGTCAAAGCATTAGTGCAATAACGTATCGTATAAGCTACTTAATAATATAGTGTATTATTATACATTAAAATTAATATTTAATATATATGTAGATTCATTATTTTATTCTTTTTGATAAAAAATAAAGCCTACCCTTTTATAGTAAAGGTAGGCTTTGGATTTGGATACGGGTTTATACTATTTATCTAAAGATTCATTCTTTTATTACAAAGTTAACATGTAGACGTTACTTAAATCTCTACACTTTCACCAATCTCTAGTGGTAATCCTTTGATATTATCCCGTTGCAATTCTGTTGCAAAGGCATGAGCATCCTGCTCAATTGGCGGGAATGTATTGTAGTGGATCGGAATCACTTGATTCGCTTTGATCCATTTAGCAGCAAGAAGGGCATCTTCAGGTCCCATCGTAAAGAAATCTCCGATTGGCAATGCAGCCACATCAATATGATTCAATTCGCCGATTAACTTCATATCTCCGAATAGCGCTGTATCTCCTGCATGGTACAACGTCTTGTCACCCATTGTTAACAAAATACCGGCAGGCTCTCCAAGATAAATATTTTGACCGCCTTCTTCAATCGAGGAAGAATGGAATGCCAACGTGTACTTCACTTTGAACCCATCGAATTGTTTGCTACCCCCAAGGTTCATTCCTACTGTATGTTCAACACCTTTGCTTGCTGTGTATTGAGCCAATTCTACGACTGCAATCACAGGGCAATTGTTGTTATTAGCGATTTCTACTGTATCTCCAAAATGATCACCATGACCATGAGTCAAAATAATCGCATCCACTTTAATATCTTTTGGAGAAACATTTACATGCGGATTACCTGAAAGAAAAGGGTCAATAATAACTGTTTTCCCATCGTGTTCAACCAGTAAACAAGACTGACCGTAATATGTGATTTTCATAAATAAATGCACCTCCGAAATAGATTCATATGCTTCAGAATTGATCTTATCATTCTCATACATGAAAGTATAATTCCTCTACTTCTTATAAACTAGAAAAGAGCAAAATAAAACAAACCAGCACATTTCGTGGTTTTACTTAAAAAAAGTATGATGCCCTATTTGCACCACTTTGGTACGTGTACGTTCAATCGTATCGTCAGTTGCTAGAGATAAAGATACAAAATAATACGTATCATCAGGCACTTGTTTATGACCGGATAGAGCTTCACTTACTGCTTTAACAGAGTCAGCATTAGGCTGAACACGATCAAATCTACCGTTGTTTACAGGCGAAAACTGGTATCTTTGATAAATAACATCTTTGATAGTTTTGGGAAAATTAGCTGACCGTAGCCGATTCAAGACAACGTTGGCAACTGCCACTTTGCCTTCGTACGGTTCGCCTTCAGCTTCTGCCATAACAATACGTTCTAACAGTAGCCGATCTTTACTAGACAGCGCGTAGGTCCAGGTTGCTTCGGATTTCTCCTTCTGGTTAAGTAGCTCAGTCCGAGTAAAGTATAAGTGGGTTGGAGTTGAATGATTAATAGACGAACTTGCCGTTACAATGCCTGACGATGCTTTCGCTTTGGCTGAACGTGCGTTCGCTGCTTTAATTTTTGCATGAGCTGTTTTTATTTTGGCTTGCTCTGCTACTTTTTTAGCTTTTGTCACTTTTGCTTGAGCGGCCACAGTTTCTGCTTTGACTTGTTTGACGACTTTTTTGGTATGGGTATTATTCCAGGTGACAAAATTTATATTTGTCCTTGCTTCTAGTGTAGATGCAGAAGCTACTACAGGCTTAGTTCCCCACATAGGCAACTCGGTAAATGTTTCTTCTTGGGTTGTACGGTTATCCATCCAGAAAGGCATAGACATTACAAATATAAAAAGCACGCCTAGCAACGGCGTAATCCACTGATTGCGTTTAATAAACTCCATTTTTTTCCTCCAATATTGTTAGCTTACTCCATCCTCTATGTAACCTATCCGATTTCATTTGAATACACCAACGATCAAATTTTGAATCATTTTGTCATTTTATGATTCACTCGAATATTCGATTACAAGTCGAAGTGACTAACCTAATTTTGAATTTTCAGCTCTATGAAAATTCGATTTCCATCCCGCCTTCAACTACAAAATTGCAGCAGAACGTATAGTAGTATAGTTACTTATCTTTTGTCAAATTGACAAATAAGCAATATTAGGTATAGGTTACTTGGTCAACAACGGAAATGTTGCTAAATTTTCATAAGTCGGGTGAGATCCTACTCGTATTTTGCACAATACAATCTCTGTAACTTGCCATGAAAGTGACGGCAATTCAAAAGAATGTTCAAGCTCTGGAAAAGGAATCTCACCTTTGTACTTACGAGCGATTGTAATATGCGGACGATACGGACGATCTTCCGGGGAATACCCTAATGCTGTACAAGTGTGCCCAATTTCACTTTGTAGATGATCCAAAGATTGAAGATCACCTTCAGGCTGTACCCACCATACTTTGGGCGCTTCGATCAGACCGAATGTATCTAATGATCCTAACTGCAAAGCAAAGGAATGATTTTGCTTTGCGACCTGATAAAGTGCATGCTTTATTGTTTCTATTTCTTCTTCCCACACATCACCTAAAAACTGAATCGTGATATGCAAGTCTTGTGGATGTGTCCATTTACGAAAATGATATGTCTCACGTATAGAAGCACTCCAATGACTTAACGATTCTGATGCTTCTTGACCTACTCGCAAAGCAACAAAAATACGCTCTTGTCCTAATTGTGTACCCATGATTCATATCACCTCCTTGATTCAAACCTTCTTATTAACGAACACACGTTCTATCATTACTTCCACCTAGTATACACCAATTGCTCCAAATCTGCAAAACACTACAGTAATGCGTAGTTTCTGATTTGGTGTGCGGGTTATTATTTGATATGATTTAAAAAGGTCATAGATCGATCAGATTGATCACTCAGGGAGGGAATACGATGTCTACTATTCTATTTCTACAAGAACTAGATGAAGCTCAACAACAACAGATTCAATCCACAGCACCCCAATACCAATTAAAAGCAGTTCCTGCTAAACAAGCCGATGCCTCTCTTTTTAAAGATGCAGAAATTATTGTAGGATGGTCTAAAAAGTTAGCCGATTATATTCTAGCGGAGGACTGTCCGGTTAAATGGATTCAAACATGGTCAGCCGGTGTAGATAATATGCCTTTAGAAAAATTGCATCATAAACAAGTGCAGTTGACCAGTGCGAATGGTGTACATACCGTTCCTATCTCCGAACAGATTTTTGGATATATGCTTGCATTTTCTCGCAACTTTCATCAAGCTATTCGTCAGCAAAGTAAACAGACTTGGGATACCAGTGGAACATTTACTGAACTCAAAGGAAAGTCGATCGCTATTGTAGGTGTTGGTAATATCGGACAAGAAACAGCTCGACTTGCTCAAGCATTCGGTATGCATACAATCGGTGTTCGGCGTTCTGGTGAAGCAACAGAATATATTGAACAGATGTATACAATGGATAAATTAGATACAGCTCTCGCTGAAGCTGATTATGTGGTGAATATTTTGCCACTGACCGATGAGACACAGCAATTGTTCAATCAAGAACGTTTTGCAGCGATGAAGAAAAATGCTATTTTTATTAATGTCGGGCGTGGTTCTACAGTGGACACCGATGCATTGGTTCATGCTTTGGAAGAAAAAGTGATTGCAGGCGCTGGACTTGATGTGTTCGATCCAGAACCTTTGCCTGAAGATCATGTGTTATGGAATATGGAACAAGTCATTATTACTCCTCATATTGCTGGCAGTAATGAACATTATACAGAACGTGTTTTAGATATCTTTTTAACCAATTTAAAATCATATCAAGAAAATCAGACTCTTCCTGTTAATCTGGTTGATTATGGTAAAAAGTATTAAATAAAATAACAAAAAGACTCGTTCCTCAGTAAAGGGCGAGTCTTTTTGTTGTGTAAAAAAGTATCATTTATTCAACGGTTCGATTATTTATTCAATTGATCACATCACATTGTTCCCTATGATAATTTCCAGTTTTAGTAGTTTATTGTGCTAAAAATGAAGATACCGATTGATTCGCTTCAGCAATTTTTTGATACACGCCGATACGTTCATCATAGGTCTGTAATGGACAAATCACTAATAGTTCATCCGCCTTATATTCTGTCTGTAATTGTTGAAGTTGCTGAATAATATTTTCGGTGCTCGCTACAATAGGAGATGGCGATTCTTCGGTACTTCCTCCCTGTGCTTGCGAATTACTTTTCCAATTCTCATATAATTGCTCTGCTTCTGTTTGCGTATCTGCGCAAATAACAGATATCGCCATCATGACTTTAGGATGAGATTGCAATGAGGTAGATTGATATTGATCAAGATAATGTTGTATCGCTTTTTGACCATCATTATCACTCATAAAATATCCAAAAACATATCCTGTTCCATATTCAGCAGCCAAACCTGCACTTTTAATATTCGTGCCCAGTAACCAACATTCTGGCTCTTGCGCAGGAATCGGTCTTGCCTGAACTTGTCCGCCTTCAATCTCATAGTTATTTTGCAATAATTGAGTAAGGTCTTGCATTAATGAAGGCATCTGGGAAACATGCGCTAAATAATTACCACTTAGCGCAATCGATGCATGGGCTGATCCTCCCGGTGCACGTCCAATACCCAGATCGATTCTTCCTGGATAAAGCGCAGATAACATCCGAAACGTTTCTGCGATTTTGAGTGCACTGTAATGAGGTAATAATACACCTCCAGAACCCAGACGTATTGTAGACGTATGTGCTCCTATATAAGTGATCATAATTTCAGGTGCTGTACAAGCAAGTCCAGCCATATCATGATGCTCAGATAACCAGAATCGCTCATAACCTTGTTCTTCTGCCATTTGTGCTAATCGTACAGATTGTTGTAAAGCTTCTTCAACCGATACGCCTTCTAATACAGGTGACATATCTAGAATACCAAGGGATATTGCTTTCATGGTCTCACCTCTTCTATGATGTTTCTTCTATATATATGCTTCGGTAGACAGAATACGATTTAATCAAGATCGTATATCGAACCCACTTTGAGCCCATACAATTCATTATAAATTTTTTCAGCAAAAGCATCAGTCATTCCCGCAATATAATCAATGACCATTCGTTCCCATGTCCATACCGGGTTAGGACTTAATTGATCACGTTCAAATCGTTGTAACCAATCGGAAGGAATAATCGAAACAGACGATTCTTGATCCAGAAAAGCATCCCATAAGCGACGAATAATCCATTCACTGCGTTTTTGCAATCGTTGTACCCGTAGATCACGAATCATTGTCACCCATGCAAAACTTTTGAGTACACTTACAGTTCGTAACAGATCTTCATCTTCTGATTGATCGTTGATAAAAGTTACCTTTTTCCAATCTCCATCATCAATTACACCTAGATGACTGACAAAATGACTGACCCAGTACGCCTTCACTTCGCGACGAGTACGGGAAAAATCATGATCACAGACAGGCAGTTTTTCACGCCAAATACGCAAATAAGCTGTAAGCACTTCATCCACTTTAGCCGCTATACTTTCACGACTCCATCCTAACCAGAAGCGATCTTCAAGTGTCATAATTTTTTCAATAATTAATTTATGTGTATACGGATCATGCATAAAATGTTCATGTACTTCAATCTTGCCTGCTTTGATCCCATCTTCTAGATCATGAGCAGAATAAGCAATATCATCACACAAATCCATCAATTGCGCTTCCAGTGTAATTTTGCGATCAGGAATTTGCCATTGTTGACGAATCTCATGGATATATTGCCATTCCCGATGATACAGCCCTTTTTTGTTAACAATACCGGTATACGGATATTTATTAATTCCAAGTAGTACTGCATCACACAGATTAAGCCCATCTAAGTTTTCACGCTTTTCCAAAAACATAATCAAACGAAAATTATGTGCATTGCCTTCAAAATGTTCATATTTCTCTCGCATTTGCTGACGCACAGCTTCACGTTCAGCAGGCGTTACTTTTTTGCCCTTCAACGCTTTTTGCGTTTTCTCTGTAATTAAATTTTCTAAAATGCTTTCCAGTACTTCTTCTCCTTTATGCCCAAACGGAGGATGTCCAAAATCATGAGCGATCGAAGCGCACTCGACCACTTCAGGATGAATAATCAGACCTGGATTACTGGCAGCCGATTCATCAATTTCAGGATAACGACTAAGCAGACTTTTGGCGGCTTGTCTTGCAATCTGCGCTACTTCCAAAGAATGCGTTAATCGTGTACGGTAATAATCACCGGTACCTGCTCCAAACACCTGTGATTTTCCTTGTAAACGGCGAAAAGTAGGTGAATGGATAAGACGTGAATAATCACGTTCGTATGCTTCTCTGGAAGCTTCATGTTTGTCTTCGGTGTATTGACGGTGTTCACGCATCGATTTCAAATTATTTTCCATATGGTTTCTCCTATATCTCTATATCGATTGTCTATACATGGTTGGAGTGATTATACACATTTTTGCTCACTTATCAAAGTAAAGCACGGTTACAAATCCATGTCTATCTAGATCGTAAACTATTTATACCCATTTTACACTGAAAAATATACGATACAAAATGACAGTATATTATAGAAGAAAAAATTTAGCACTTCTCTATTTATAATCAAAAAAGAAGATACACGAGCCTACAAACGGTTCGTATATCTTCTTTTCCTTTTATACAGTTAGCTCAAGATTAACGCTTCATTCGTGGATCAAATGTATCCCGTAATCCATCGCCCATAAGATTGAATCCAAGAGAAGTCAGCAAAATCGATACCCCTGGAAAAATAACAGTCCACGGAGCCGTCTGAATAAACTGACGTGAATCGGATAGCATTTTGCCCCATTCGGGTTCAGGGGGTTGCGCACCCATTCCTAGAAAGCCTAATCCTGCGGCTTCTATAATCGCTGTCGCTACACCTAGAGTACCTTGTACAATAATCGGTGTTAGACTGTTCGGCAAAATATGTCTAAACAAAATCCGTGCATCTCGAACACCTGTCGCTCTAGCCGCTGTAATAAATTCTTCTTGCCGTAATGAAAGCACACGCGATCGTACCAACCGACCATAAGTCGGAATATTGACGATAGCGATCGCATAAAGCGCATTTTGCAAAGAAGGTCCTAATATAGCTACAATTGCAATAGCTAACAAAATAGCTGGAAAAGCGAGCAAGATATCGAACACACGCGAGATGATCATATCTACCCAACGACCATAAAATCCAGCCAGTATTCCTAAAAAAGTACCGATAATAATAGAACCGATCACCGATACAAAACCAACCCATAATGAAATACGTGCTCCATACAGTGTACGGGTTAAAATATCTCTGCCTAGATCATCTGTGCCAAACCAGTGTGTAGCGGATGGAGCTTGCAGACGTTCAGACAATACCTGTGCTTTGTAATCGTAAGGCGAAATAAGCGGCGCAAGTAAAGCCAGTATAATAAAGAACACTACAATTGCAAATCCGACTACGGCTGTTTTGTTACGCATAAATGAACGTATACCATCACGCCAGGGACCAGACTTTACTTCTTTGACGTTGCCACCTGATCCGGTATTCAGGGATGCTTGTGTCATCTAATCACCTCTTACTTGTACTGGATACGTGGATCAAATAAGGCATACAGCAGATCTACCAGCAGATTAATAACAACAAAAATGATAGCAATAATTAAAATGCCTGATTGGATTACCGGATAATCACGATTGCTAATTGCTTCATAAATATATCTGCCTACGCCTGGCCAAGCGAAAATCGTCTCGGTCAATACGGCTCCACCCAGAAGTGCTCCTGTCTGAAGACCGATAACGGTCAGGACTGGAATAAACGCATTTTTCAACCCATGTCGATAAACGACATAAAATTGAGATAATCCTTTGGCTTTGGCTGTACGGATATAATCAGATTGCATTACTTCTAACATACTGGAACGTGTCATCCGTGCAATCACTGCCATAGGAATCGTTCCGAGTGCTATTGAAGGTAAAACAAGATGCTTAATGACTGTCCATAACTGCGAAGTCTGCCCTGAAATAATAGCGTCAATCACATAGAATCCTGTCACAGCTTCTAACGGTTCACGTACATTGAGCCGCCCAATAGAAGGTAACCAATGCAGTTTATTTGCAAAAATCCATTGCTCCATTAAGCCTAGCCAGAAAATCGGCATCGATACACCTACAAGAGCAATAATCATACAAATATAATCAAACCATGAATTATGTCTCCAAGCACTGACAATTCCTGCATTTACCCCGATAACGATAGCAAATAACATACTAGCTACTGTTAATTCCATCGTTGCCGCTAGGTAAGGACCTATTTCTTGCGAAATAGGCTCCTTCGTGCGGATCGAACTTCCTAGATCACCTGTCAGTAAATCGCCCAAATAAGCAAAATACTGTTCTAACCACGGACGATCTAATCCTAACTGTTCACGCAAAGCTTGCTTAGATTGCTCTGTCGCTTTTTCACCTAGAATTGTATCTGCCGGATCACCTGGAATCGCATGGATAATCGAAAATACAATAATAGTCATTCCTAACAATACTGGAATCAGTACAATCAGACGCTTCAAAATGTAAGAACCCATGTCGTTGATCACCTACCATGCTTTTATTGTTCGATATACACATTGGTGTATGCTTCTGAGCCGGTTGGTGAAGGTACATAACCTTTCAATTCAGCCTTAGCTGCGAGTAGCGGTGTAGAATGTACCAATGGAACCCATGGTGCATCTTTTTTCACAATGACTTGAGCTTGTTCATACAACTTACTACGCTCAGCTTGATCGGTCTCTTGTTGAGCTTTAACCACCAAGTCATGGAATTCTTTACTATCATATTGACTGTAGTTGTTACCACCAATAGAATCTTTATCAAGTAATGGATAGAAGAAATTATCAGGGTCACCGTTATCACCTGTCCAACCAATAATAAATAGATCGTCTTTAGTACCATTTTTCAAATCTTCCAGATACGTTGCCCATTCTGGAGATTCAATTTTCACTTTGACACCAATTTGTTCAAAGCTTGCTTGAATGACTTCTGCTACTTTACGTCCATCTGGCATATACGGACGTGGTACAGGCATTGCATAAAACGTTAATTCTTGCTCAATTCCATTCGGGTAGCCTGCATCAGCTAGCAATTGCTTCGCTTTGGCTAAATCATATGGATAATCTTCTACTGATTTGTTGTATCCCCATAATGTAGGTGGGATTGGATTGACAGCTGGTTCTGCTTGTCCTGCGAAGAACGCATCAATTAGACCTTGTTTATCAACAGCATGGTTTAGTGCTACACGCACTTTAGGATCATCAAATGGTTTTTTGGTTGTATTAAAACCGAGATAAGCAACATTGAATGGTGGACGATTGATTTTTTGAAGAGCTGGATTGGCTTCCAAGCTTGCCAGATCATCTGGACTTAAATCTTCCATCATATCAATTTCGCCGTTTTGAAGGGCATTGTAACGAGCAGTGTTATCGGGAATAGAGCGGATAATGACTTGATCCATTTTTGGCAATCCTTCTTGCCAGTAGTTAGGATTTTTGTCGAGTGTGATTGAATCGCTACGTTTCCATTCTTTAAATACAAATGGACCTGTACCGACTGGATTGGATTTGAAATTTTCTTTTTCATCTTCAATCGCTTTAGGACTTGCAATCCCAAAACAAGTCATCGCTAGATTTTGGAGAAATGGAGCTTGAGGTTTGTTTAATTTGAATACAACCGTTGTTGGATCAGTTGCGGTTACGCTTGCAATAACGCGCTCTTCTTCCGGTCCAAACATGGAATCATAATAATCGAAGGAATCGCCTTCGAATTTATATTTACTTTTGGTGTCACTCCAACGTTCGAAGTTAAACACAACAGCATCTGCATTAAAATCAGTACCGTCATGGAATTTGACACCTTCACGCAATTTAAAAGTATACGTTAAAGCATCTTCTGAAATCGTCCAACTTTCTGCGAGAGATGGCATAACTTCAGTTGTTCCTTCTTTGTAATCTAATAGTGTATCAAATACTTGTTGTGCAATCTTAAGCGATTCGCCATCAGTAACAATGGCTGGATCGAGTGCGGCTGAATCTCCACCACGACCTACAATTAATGTTCCGCCTCCTGTAGCAGCGGTTTCTTCTGTTCCATTTGCTTCTGGTGCTGTTGTAGCTGATTTGTTTCCGGTACAACCTGCCAACAATAAAACAGACGTAAGCATCAACGTAAACATTAACAATAATCCCTTTTTCACAAGCAACAAACTCCCTTCTGAATTGGAAAATCATGGATACGTACTCAATCCTTTTTATCCAACATATTCTCTTGTATATGTATTTTGAGAATGATGGCTAAAATTGGAATTGACCACAGGTTGAACTTAATTTACATCATTGTTACTTGTTTGGCAATGTTTTTTCACATAAAACGTTTATTTGTTACAAAAGGCTACATCATACGACAGTAATATCGATTTATTGCGGTTTTATTATATGGATGTTTCTTTTATTTGAGTTCTATTTTCTTTTGTTCTCGCAATATACTTTGATTTTAAATTTCTAATTTCCTTTGCTGTGACTACGTTTATATACATAATGTCATATTAACTAACTTTTATTATATTTTTTACAAATAGTTTATGGAAACCTAGTGACACTGTTAACAATTAGCTGATAGAATAAGTAGAATACAATCAAAAGGGAGGCATATTATTCATATGTTAAAAAAGAAAACGGTTTTATCAATAGCTGCGTCAGCATTGCTGACTTTGAGCTTTTCAAGCATCATGTCTGCGGCTGTACCTTCATCACTTACGGTAGAAGGTATTAATCAACAGGTACAGCAAGATGCTGGTACTGGGAAGCATATCACTCTCTTACATACGAATGATGTTCATGCTCATGCTACAGAAGCTACTCCTTATATGGGATACGCCAAACTTTCAGGAATTGCTAATCTGTATCGTGAAGCGAATCCGAATACGTTGTTGTTAGATGACGGAGATCAGATTCATGGTACTTCTTTTGCAACACTGGTTAAAGGTGAAAGCGTTATTCAAACAATGAACCTTATGGGTTATGCTGCAATGGAGCCGGGTAATCATGAATTTGATTATGGTTATGATCGTTTGCTAGAACTTTCCAAAATGGCGAACTTCCCTATCATTTCTTCTAACATTGTTGAAAAAGATGGAACTTCTCCATTCGAACCTTATATTATCCGTGAATTGGACGGAGTCAAAATTGGTATTTTCGGATTAGAAACGCCTGAAACAGCTTACAAAACAAATCCTAAAAATGTAACAGATGTTGAATTTACTGATCCTGCGGTGGCTGCTAAAAAAATGGTAGCTGAACTACAAGGTAAAGTGGATGTGATTGTGGCTTTGGGACATTTAGGTATGGACCAATCCAGTACAGACACAAGCTTGAAAGTAGTTAAAGAAGTGCCAGGTATTGATGTATTTATCGATGGCCATAGCCATACTTTGCTTGAAAATGGTCAAACCGAAAATGGAACACTGATCGCAAGTACAGGCGAATACGGTGAACATATGGGTGTTATCGATCTATGGGTAGATGGTGGTAAAGTCACGAAGAAACAAGCTTATGTATTAGACGAAAAAGCAGCAGCAAATGTTACTCCAGATCCTAAAGTAGCAGCACTTGTAAGTTCTATTCAAGAATCACAAAAGTCGATCCTTGAAGAAACGGTTGCTGAATCTTCTGTCAAATTAGACGGTGAGCGTACTCAAGTTCGTGCAGGTGAAACGAATCTTGGTGATCTGTTAACAGATGCTATGCGCAAAACAGCGGGTACAGATGTAGCGATTACTAACGGTGGTGGTATCCGTGCTTCAATCGCAGCCGGTAAAGTGACCAAAGGTGATGTGATCACTGTTCTTCCTTTTGGTAATCTAATCGTTTCGATCAATGTAACCGGTGCTGAACTATTAGCAGCATTGAATAACGGTGCTAGCGATTTCCCGAACGAAAAAGGTGCCTTTACTCAAGTCTCAGGTATGACTTACAAAATTGATACAGCGAAAGAAAAAGGCGATCGTGTCCACTCTGTCACTGTAGCTGGTAAACCACTTGATTTGAAAGCTACGTATAGTCTAGCAACCAACGACTTTATGGCTGTAGGCGGAGACGAATACACGATGTTCAAAGGAAAAGCACAAACAGGTATTTACGGTTCATTAGACGAAGCATTGATCGAATACATGCAGTCTTTGGGCAAAGTCAATATCAAAACAGATGGACGAATTAGCGAAGCAACAATGCCTGCTAAAGATGCAGCTACTAAGCCAGCAACTCCAGCGAAGCCAGTTCCTGCTAAACCATCTACAACCAAGCCAGCAACTCCGGCAAAACCAGTTCCTACTAAGCCATCTACAACTAAACCAGCAACGCCTGTAAAACCAGTTCCTACCAAACCGGTTCCAGCAGCAAGCGATGTTTATGTTGTTAAAGCGGGAGATACATTGTATTCAATCGCTGTAGATCATGCTACAACTTGGAAAGTTTTACGTGATCTTAACGATCTTACGAATGCACACTGGATTTATCCAGGTCAAAAACTTCAATTACCTGCTATGACTGCAACAGCTGCATCTTAAGCTAATCTGTTCATAAAGATGCTATAAGAGTCATCGGATATATGTAAACAAAGAAGTTATTCCATAACGCACTTTGGTAGCTTTCAACGTAAATGTGGTAACTTTCAAATTAAAAAGGATCTGGATTATTCCAGATCCTTTTTTTGTTATCCATTTAGAAAAATAAAAGATAGTATGAATAGCAGTAATATTCAACAATGAGTCGAATAGCTTCCATCGTTTCATTCTCTTCTAGATCTAGACATGCTTTTTATATCGTAAACTAGATAGGTAGTACTCACTTACCAATATAGTGATATACCAAGGATCTTTTTACTGTGTCTACATACATTTTAAAAATCATAGAATCTGTACATTACACTATTAGATGCTTTTACTGGTTCCTACTTTCGGATTAAAAGCTAATTCAAATAATCCGGTTGCAGATAAACCAGCAAGTCCACCTGCCCATAGACGAGGAACTAATCCCAATTCTGTAAACGGATACGCTACCGCGCCAATACCTACACCGATCACAATGCCAATCACTGGAATTAGATTTTTAGGAATAGCTACTGCTGTTTTGAGTGCTTGTACAAGTGCCAAGATGATCAGAGATAAAGTAGATGCAAAGGCTAAAACAATATTTAATTCTTCCATCGTTATTCTCCTTTCTATTTCTCAAAAAGTTTATTAATATCATTTTTATTTGTTTATTTGCCTATAGCTATTCATGCATAGAAATATTCATATTACGCAGAGGGTATTAAATCAGACCTTTGCGATGCAATACAGTTAACAAGCGATAAAAGTCATAACTACCGCCTTCTGGATCTTGAATAACACCTGTAGCTAATGCGCTACTTACTGCTTCTTTTGCCCATGTAGGGATATCCATTTTTTGCGTTTGTTCGATAAGTTGAATACGAGTATCTACTTTGTTAATACTGGTTTTGAGTAAATCCCGACTGTCTGTTAATGCAGCAATGCGTTCAGCTTGTGCTTTGACTGTAGCTTCTAAAGCTTGAAATGCTTTTTTCTCTTCGGCTGTCATCGGTTCATCTCCTTTGTCGGTTGGTTTTTCTTCTGGATTTTTGCCATACGTAGAGATCAATTGGGCTAGTGTTCCTTTGTAAATATTGAGATCGACATTACCACCGATTCCTCTAACATATCCAGAATCAGAATATTGCCAAAAATCCCATGACTTCCATGCAGTACAATCATCCGGAATTCGTGTGGTGCTATATCTTGCGATCCATAACGAATATGAGCTTAGTGAGGTATCAAAGTTAGCCGCAAAAGCATTACCTGTATAGATCATAGGTTTGACCTCTGTTAAGCGCTCTACCTCTTCCAAAAAAGCTCTAGCAATAGCGCTAATCGTACTTTTATCCAGTCGACCCGGATTGTTCTCATAGTCGAGTACAGGCGGAAAATCCAATACGTTGGCTCCACCGATCTCTTGCAGTCTTTGCACAAAATGGTTCGCTTCTTGTCTGGCTACTGCTGGACTGGTAGCATTCAAAAAATGGTAAGCCCCTACTAACAATCCAGCAGCTTTAGCACCTTTGATATTAAAAATGAATTTAGCATCTTTATTCCGGGTACCTTCTGTTGCTTTGATAAACGCATAATGTTTCCCATCCACTTTGACTTTGTTCCAGTCGATGCTTCCTTGCCAGTGAGATACATCAATCCCCTGCGCACCATCAGGTGTTTTGGGTTGCATAGATTCACCTTCTTTTCACTTTGTTTGTGGTTCGATTTAGTGTGAGACTCATGTTCTTTATAGATTACGATGAGCAATAATATCACTCTGGAAAAATGAAATTTTCTAACGTGTTTTCTTTACGTACAAATTGCTGATCTCGTTCAGCTTGTGTCATTGGAGACAGTTCGTCAGTAACGGTTGTATCTTCATCTTGCTTTGGCTTATCATCAGCTGTTGGATGAGATGGGTCATTGTGCGAATCGTTAGGCTCTACATTTCCATTTATATCAGGCTCAATCTGTCTATTGGTTGTAGAGTTAATAGTTGTTGTTGAAGAGTTAGATCGATTCAAAGAAGAATTAGTATCTTCATTGGGTTCATCTTCTCCACTGTGCGATTCGAATATTTTCACAGCATGACGTAATACTTTAGGCATTGGAACACCCATCCGTCCCATATTTTCGATCACAGATAACAATTCATTCGCTAAATAGAAAAAGATGACAGCATCTTGAAAATAATGCAGATCCCCTACCGCTTTATCGATAAAATGAGCGATCGTAACCATCACGAAAATAGCGACTTTGCGAGCGATCCCTCTATAACCTGTCCGGCTTTTTAACTCTCCATTAATCCATGCAGCTGCCCATCCTGTTACCCAATCGACGATGACAAGCATCAATAGTAGATTGATCATTACACTCCACTCCCCGAAAAAGTACCCGATCATGGCCCCCGCACCAGTCGATACCGATTTGACAATGGCTTCAACCTCCCCACCCATGGACCTTTCCTCCTGTTATTGTGTAGTATGTTGCTTCATTAGGCTAAAAAAGAGCCTCCAGGCGTAATGCCGGAGGCTTTGGGAAAAGATTTAAGATTCTTTTACACTATTCAATAATTGTTGTACCTGATTGCGCATCCCCTGATACGTAGGTACATCTTCAATAGTTTTTAAGCCTTTTTGAATTAGACTTACATAAATTGCAGCCATATTACTTGCCACCTCCTTGAGCTGAAGTTACACTCGTGAGTTGTTCATACAGATCAGCGACAGCCAGCTGGAGATTAGTCGTTTCTTGTTGAGAAGTAGCCAACTGTTCAAACGTATCGGCTAGGGCTAACTGGGTATTCGTCAGTTCTTGTTGCATTTGTGTTAGATTAGTTGTAGGTTGACTATTGGATAATTCTTTTAATCCATCAATCTCTGCTTGTGTTAGCCCTTCCACCCATTGCTCATTGTCCAAGTCCCATTTCGGTTGATACAATCCAGATGGAACAGCAGTTCCGATCAGATAACTAACTACAGAAGATTCGGTATCTGTTGGATCGGTATAAAAAGGGACGATACCACTAAAGGTATCGTCCTGAATAACATCTTCGATATATAGACCATTTGCGTCTACTTTGGGTACAGCTTTCATGGAATTAACCTCCTTATAATGAGAATTCGATATTACCTAAAGAAATCTGTTCAGAACTACCATTTTGTACAACAAATCTACCGTCTGAAAATATAACAATGCTTGCTCCAACGATACCAGATTTCCCATAGCTATATACTATATATTCACTCGCATTAGCTTGTGGCCTCATTAAAGTAGGTAGTACAAATACACTTGTACCTATAGATCCAGATCTAATCTCTCCACGTATACGGACAATATCTCCTTTAATGCTGTAAGCCAAAGGAGAACGACCTGATATGTTAGCCCAACCATTTAACATCGTAGGATTTACCCATATTAAGGATTCTTCTATATTAGATTTTTTATTTTCTATTACTGATAGACGAGTATCTATTTCACTTTCTGTTTTTAATAATTTATTTAGTAATGTATTTTCATTTAAAGAAAGCTTACCAGTAAAAGAAGTATAAGGTAGTTTATTTAGCATAATATAGGTTACTGAATATGAAGCTGTTTGATCATATTCTATATATTCTTTTTGTGCTATAGCTCCAGCTGCAGTAAGATTTTTATCATAGTAAGTCCATTGATCCTTTTTATTATTTTTGTAGATAGTAATAAAGTGATCAATTTTATTCTTAGTTAATGAAGATGTACTTGAACTTGGATTATTAATATTATAGCCTGCGCGATCTGCATTTATACCAATTTTTCCAAGTTCAGGTTTAACTGCTTCTCTTACAATTATCCCTGATCCTACTTCAATTTGATTATTTCCTTGAAATAATCTGATATTCCCTTCTGAAACGACTGGAATAATATTAGGTGTAGATAATTGATATACTAATTGATAACTAGTAATTTCTCGATTTTTTGTATATACCTGAGTATTTGAACTATTTGGTGTTTCTATTGGTACTGAAGTTATAGAACCGAAATAGCGATTACCATTAAAAGAATCAAGTGGCGTCCAACGTTTATTCGTTTCATTTGACCCATTATACATTGATGTCCCATCTCCAGAATTTAAAGAAACATCGAACATTTTATATCCTAAAAAATAAGCTTTAATCTCATTTGAAGTAGGTGTATAATTATCTCCCCAACCACTATCTATTGAAGAAATAGAAACAAATAAACGTTTACCTTCTGTTGCATTATTTAATTGTATTTGATCTTTCCGATCTGATGATGTTTTGTAATCTAAAATGGATCCATCGTGCTTGACAGCAAAATAACTAGATGTATCATCCAAAGTAGCATTGAAAGTTGAAGCATCCACTTTGACAATTTTCATACCATTTAAAGATGTGAATAATTCCCATGGTAAATTATCGTCTAATGAAATTTTTCTCCACTTTGCTAATCGGAAATACTGTCCATCGCGCTCAAAAACTTCATCTGCATTTGTTCCAGTGACTGGATTAGCATATAAATCTGTTTGTAATGCTAACATCGTATCTTCTCGTGGTTTGAATGATTTAGCTGTGCTACCTACATTCAGCATTACATTAGAAAGATTAACAGCAGTTGTACTTGTTCCTAATAGTCTTATTTCAATAATATTAACACCTGCGGGTACTTTAAATGTTACAGATATTGATCCACTACCTGTACTATCTGCTAAAGCTACTGCACCATTAGTGTTGTATACAAAAATGCGTCCGGTCGAACCACTAGAAACAGCAGATAATGTATACGTAGCTTCAGGTACAACAGCTACAGAATTATGAATCATTTTATTAGTACTGCTTACGTCTACACTATACCGATTATTAATGATTGGCGTTCCTTCGATATTTGTCCATTCTTGTAAAGCAGGTAACAAATTCTCACCATAAGCAATCACATATGGATTACGCACAGGTGAAAGGCTATCTACATAAGGGTAAGCAGCAGCAATTTGGTCGGATGTCATTGTAGGAAGAGCTGTGTATTCTGTATCTGAGATTTCATATAAACGTAATGCGTCTGCATAGCCTGCATTTCCAACTGCACTAGCAGTTAGCCTTGCAATCGGATACGCATTACTAACATTTCCTCCAGCAACGAATGGAATATAAATAAACTCCCATTTATTTTTGGAAGTTGTTGTTGGACTTTCTATTGCAGTGTTTTGAATAACTAGTTTCATACTTTGCCCTGTTTCGTTATAAAGATGTCCTAGAGCAATATATTTTTTTCCTGAAATTAAATTGACTGCATTTTTACCAAATCCATCCGCTATGCTATTCGCTACAGCTGCTGTAATTTTAAGAGCATTTCCACTGGCTACACTTTTATTATTATCTATACTCAACGTCGATTGATAATTGATAAATCTTGTGATGTTTTTAGTCGGTGTCCAATCAGATCCACTTAAGTTTAACAAAGTACGACCTTTTAAGCCTGTTAATTGGAAAGGTGAATTTTTTTTAGCATTTATAATTTGTAGACCTGGTTTTAAGGTGAGTTGTTCATAGGAATCAACATCCAAACGCTCATGCAGATCGCCAAGACCAGCTTCGATTCGATTCATATCTTGCTCTGTTACTGTATCATTATAAGACCAATCTGTTTTTGCCTGATAATCCATGCTTAAACCCCTTTCACTTCAATAAATTGTTTAATAACAGTATCCGCAATAACAGGAATATAGACTTCATTACTACTGATAATATCTCCATTACTGGCTTTTAGCTGTAGCAAAGAGACCGCATTAATATCTGCAGCCTTAATCATGTATTCAAGTTCAATGGTTGAAGTAGATACTTTTTTAACAGTAAACGTTGTAATATCGTACGATCCATTGAGAGTAACTTTTGCAATACGGCGATCTGTATATGCAGCTACCTCTTGTAAATATTTAGTTGTAATCATATTACTCGAATCTCCTCTCCCTGTTCGGTAAACGGAGTACTTCCTAATTTCCAACGTGTAGATAATTTAGTATTACGTGTTGTCCCTGAGAAATAAGCTTTTTCTGCTAAAACCAGTGATTCTTGCAAAGAAGTTCCTTGTACATATAGTAAGTTAGCAGGTTTGATACTTTGTACCGTATAATTGACCTCATTAAATACGGATGCATCTGTAAGATTTGCAGTGATTTTTAAAATGAAATTCTGAATATCTACGGTTGCAACTGCTTTATTTGTACCTAGAAATTGATCTAATTTTTGTTGCAAATAACGAATGGTAAAGGGCGGTTTGGTTGTATAACGATTAATAATTCGACGGCGACGGAAATCTAAAGATTCTTGTACAGGATCAGCTTGAATGTGTAATTGCAATTCCCGACGACGAATAGAAAGTTCACTTGAAGTCATAACAAATTGATCTTCTAGCAAACGAATTCTTTTCTCTTCTAAAAGATCTAATTCTGGTTCTTCCGCATCAAGTAAAGCAATAAATTCACGTACTTGATGATAATATTCGGGCTCATATTGCATTAACCTTTTACTCAAGCTTATCGACTCCTCCCCAAATTGCTATTTGTTCAGGTTGCAGAGTAAAATTACTAGCATTTCCATTAATTTTGGTGTTATTCACATCAG
Organism: Paenibacillus sp. PK4536; assembly: GCF_028594455.2. Taxonomy (NCBI): domain Bacteria; kingdom Bacillati; phylum Bacillota; class Bacilli; order Caryophanales; family Paenibacillaceae; genus Paenibacillus; species Paenibacillus sp. PK4536. Next base: position 2,443,994 of record NZ_CP126313.1, on the reverse strand, counting down.
CAATTCCTCGAACACTCACAATACGCGCATCTAATTGACTTAGACGAATAATAATTTGTTCTACATCTTTCCAAGATGTTGTCAATTCCTTGATATACGCAGAAAAAATATCATTAAGGTCTGCTTGTACTTGTCCTACTGTTGTTCCAGTATCCAATATAAGACGTGTGCTAATAGTAATAGGAACTTCTTGTACTCCAGTAATAGTCACTCGATGACCAATAGGAGCAATACCTATTCCTGTGCCTTGATTTACAATAGGATCAATAATGGTCTGAACTCGATTTAATAATTCACTAGAAGGAGCACGACCATCACTTGCTATAATCGTACATTTCACTGTACCTCCACCTTGCCACACTGGAAATACTTTTACTCCACCCACACCCTCAATTTCATTAATTTCTTTCTTATAATCTGAGATATTACCTCCAAAAGGTTGCTCATTGATCGCTTGTATATATCTGGCACGTAACGTTTCATCATTTTCGATGTCTTCACCAGGTACAAGAACTTCTCCTAACTCTGCTACAGCAAGACCTTGGATATAGTCTAGTGGTAGAAGCGTTCCAGAAGGTGAGTTCCCTACTTCACCTGCCGTTTCACAAGTCAATGTATATTCACCTAGTGCAAGTTTTTGACTAACCATATAAATTAAATCTCCACTTGCCAAACGAATACCAATAGCAACGTCTACTTTACTACCGTCTCCTTTAAAAAATAATCCTTTACGTACAGCATACGTAGCAGCTTGACGCTTGATCCCATATTCTGCTGTACGTCTCTCCAAATATTCACCACTTGCTGTATCTGCAAAAGACAAATTCATTTGTATATCTAACTCTGCATACATTTGGGCTAACTCAATAGCAGCAGGTGCTAATGCATCATAAATAATACTACCTTCACGCTTATCTAATTTATCAGAGACTCGATCAAGCATACGTTCAAGTAAAACTTCGTACGTTTGTGATTCATACATAGATCTAACTCACCTCCTTATTAATTTGAAATGATCCATAACGTGTCTGTACCGTAAAGCTCACTCGAATGTCTTCACCAGATGTCCAATACGTCTGAAAATCCACAATTTGCTCAATTCGATCATCTTGAAGTAATGCTTCTGTGATCATACGTTGAATCTCAGCACGGACAAAAAGATGGTCTTGTCCTAGAATCTGCTGCCATTCTGTACCATAATCTTCACTGTAAATAAGATATTGATATCGTTCTGTATTGAGTATTTTCAACACAGCCTGACGAATAGAATCTAATCCATCAATCATCCCTGTGATTACACCACGTTCCCAATCTACCTGATACGTTAAACCAGGTATTGTAACAGTTTCGGTATCTATTGCTTGTTCAGGAGGTAATTGTAAACCAATAGGAATCATAGGCTGTCCACCACACGATCTAATACAACATAACTTTGGCCGCCCTGAATACGAAGTAACAATACTCGGTCTCCTGGCTGTAAACCTAGCTTAACAATAGTTTCAGGAATGACTAAGGCAGAAGCAGGCAAACTGAATCGTTGTTCTACACTAATTTCTAGTGGAGAACTACTAAGAACGGTCCCGTACAAAGCTGCCATTGGATTCGTATTAGATACTGCTCCAAGACTTGCTTTACGAATAATATCTAACATATCTTTACACCACTTTCACATCAAGAGACATAGTATGTTCGCCCCCAGAAAATTTGTGACTGCATTCTTCTACAAGATACACTTGGTTTTTAAATTCATTTAGCAAAATATATACGAACTTGCCACCTCTTACGCGATGATCGCCTAATGCTTCTACAGATAAACTAATCTGTTCACGATTATAAAGTGTAAGCATCTTAGCTGATGCTTCTTTAATCTGTGCATCATTCCAGCTATCTTCGGCTTTCTCATATTTTTGCAGCAAACCCCAATTTGCAATATTTTGACTATCTTGATCAATATAAATTTCGCGTTTACCGCTTTTTTTGTTATCTTTATACATTTTGATACGATTATATGTCTCGGAATCAATACTCTTTTTTATAGAATAATCATATAAAAAGTGTCCTTTCCCTAACACAACAACAGGTTCAGTGGTTGTATTACTTTCTAGTGTAAGCTGTCCATAATTATCATAGAAAACAAGTAATTGTGTACCATAAGCTAACGTATAATCTAGAGCTTTCATAATCGTATCCAGCAGCTTTTTATTATCTTCAATCATAGAAGGAATAATATAACTACCTTTTGCAAGTGTACCTATTTTTAAATTATTTTTAACCGCAATAGTACGTATGACTTCGTCTGCTGTTACATTTGTAAATACAAAAGTATCGTTTCCTAGTAAATATCGTACTTGATCATAAGCGGTAAGTTTAATTTCATTATCTGTACCTGTGCTCACTGAAAAAACATACCCATAAAACAGATTTTTTAAATTGTGACTAAATCGAACAATATATCCATTTTGCACATCAAAATCTTTCCATTGATATAATCCATCACTAGCAAGTGTAAATTCAAGAGTAGCTGGTTTGCCTGTACGACTAGTTTTCCAAGTGATATCAGTTACAATATTAGAAACATCCCACATTTTACCCATTTTATTATCAATATATAGTTTAATCATTTAGCTGCCTCTTTCTGTGGCAATTTGATGACTTTACCTATAGAAAGTTTACGAAGTTCGCTATCTGGGATCTTATTCAATTTTTGAATTTCTCGATAACGACTACCATCACCTAGCTTCTTTTTAGCTATTTTCCAGAGTGAGTCACCGGCTACCACTGTATACGTACTTGATGCTTCTTTAGTATCAGCACGCTTTTTTTTGACTTCTGTTTTAGCTTCTTTAAATTTAAGTTTTAGCGCTTGATAAAAAACATATTCTTTCAAAGATAACTTAAATTGAATATCTCCTGAATCCCCAGCTACAATTGACCAATCAAATTTTTCAATACTGACTGCCATATTGATAGCCATAAATGCTTCATTTGATCGAAAACGTTCAGATTCGATGTCTCCAATCTGTGTGTTTAATTTTATTTTCTCATCGAGAGAGGATTCAGGTACATTCAGTCCTGAGAATACAAAACGAAGGGGGCGCTTTTTCTCCATCCACTTTTGAATCATTTCAACATAATGATAAGGAGTATATAAAGTATTACCTACTACAAATGGATAGCGTTGTCCTGGGAAAAAGCTTTCGATTGTAATTTCACGCAGTTTATTAGGCTGAATCGAGTTAATTTCTCCCAGATCAACAATATTGTATGATTTTCCATCTCCAGATGCGTTAATTTCTAATTTTTCTGGATTTACAGGAAGTCGCATTGCTTCAGATTCATTATTAAAACTCAGAAAAAAACCGTACTCCTCCATTTAGATATACACCCCCTGAGCGGTCGATACAAATTCTTCTTCTAGTTTTCGACCAATATGTCCAACAATCGTATCCAGGTCAGCACCACTGTTAATATCGCCTGTAGTGACTTGGACAGTAGGAGTGAGACTTACAAAATTTTGGATTGCTTGGAGTTCTGCTAGATCACGCATCATTTTGAGATCTTCACTTGAAATGTCAACAGTTCCCTCAATGTTACCAACATTATTTACATTGTTTACATTATCAACTGTTGCTGGCATTGTTGGTGAGGATATCGCTGGCATAGCACTAGAAGTCGAAGGCATGCCTGCAGATGGCATAGTAGCTCCGGCTCCTTTTGGTAATTCCTGCTTGAATTGACTTGCAGCACTTGTATCTTTGGGTGCTTTTGGAGAACTACCTAGCAAATTATCAAGATTTAATGAATTTGTAAGCTTATCCATTGAAAAATCTTTAATAAAATTTTGGCCTGACTTTTTAATTCCTGAAAAATCTGCTGTAGCCTCAATCAATGGAATTTCTTTCGATTCTATTCCAAGTAAATCAGCGAAAAATCCAGAAACTGCATTTATACCTTTAATTCCTGCATTAATAACAGCGAGTATAAAATTCACAGCATTCTCGGCACAATCCATAATAAAGCCAAAAGCATTACTTAAAACTTCTTTGACACCACCAGCTATGCTTCCTAGTGTAAAAAATGCTGTAACTACTCCCAATATTAAAGCGATAATTATACCTAGTGGATTAGCACTCATTGCTAAATTAAAAATTCTTTGTGCAACTGCTGCAATATTTGCACCTATAGCGTATGCTACAGCAGCGACTCTTCCCATAATCATTGCTGCATTTAAAAATAACCACATTACTGCTAACGCAAGAATAAATGGAATAAGTCCAATAATAATAACCATAATATTATATAAAACATTTCCAAGTACAGATATAGAATCGACTATGACCTGCCATGCAACAGGCAAATTAGTTATTAGCCATACAAATCCTTGAGATACAAGCGCTAAACCATTTGTAAGCATATCAAAGAAAGGTTGAAAGGTTCCTGCTTGAAAAGCTGTATTTAACATATCCAATAATGGTAATAATGCTGTTAATGCTCCTAAACCAATATCAATCATAGTCATTTTGAAATTAGTCATCAAAGTTCCCCAACGTTCGGTTGGTGCATCCATCATTGTCTTTAAAGCTTCCTCAGTCATACCCCTTTTTGTCATAATTTCGTTCATAGCAGTGATATAACCATCAATATTTCCTGCTTTACCAAGTTCCATTAAATTATCATTTTCAGCTGCAGTTGCTGGAATATTAAAAGCTGTTAAAGGTGCTTCTCTACCTTTCATTCCTCCATAAATAATTTTAGCAATTTCTGATTCGCTATTTTCAGTTCCTGAAAGCTTTTGAAGTCTTACTGTTAGACTATTCAAATCTCTAATCTGATCCGTGTTTTCAGTACCAGACATAAATATTTGAGAACCTTTTAATGCTTCTTTTACGTTAGCTCCAGAATCAATTGCATCCTGTTTGAATTGCTCAAACATTGCTCCACCAACTTCAGGATTTCCAGCACGTGATATAAATATTTGTTTTGTGGATTGATCTTCGCCCGCGCTAATTAAAGCATCTTTAGCATAACTTCCAACAAACTTTAAACCTGTCCATGCTTGAGCACTTACTGATTTCAAAGCTTCTCCTAATTTGACTGCACTTCCAGTACCTTCTACCACTTTTTTATTTAATTCTTCTTGATTTTGTTTCGCTTGACTAATTTTAATGGCTGTTTTGGCAGCACTTGCTGTAGCACTATCCCAAAAATTTGTATACATAGATACAGAATTCAATTTAATAAACTTATTAATACTTTCTCGAAGCATTCCTGCTGTATTAAAACTTTCTGCTATACGATTTGCTGCTAAATTAGGATCAAAATTAAACACTTTTCCACCTCCTTAACTTATAACACTAATGCCTCTTTCCTTTTTTCTGAGCCTTCTTTTCCGCTTCTACACGAATAGAAATCATTGCATAGATAGCGGCACGTTCGTATAGGGACATCTTCATCAGATCGTGTGGAAGGATGTTGAGTTCGTGGAGGGCGTAGTAGGCAAAGTTTGCTTCACTATCGCCCTCTTTAATTAGTTTTTTACGTCATTTACCAGTTCGTTCATATCGCGGTTAAAACCGTTCAATTCTTGTACACGTTCACCCAAGGCTGCAAATTCACCGGGTAATAGCATTTTACGAAGTAATGATTCTGCTCCTAATACACCATATGATTTTTGCAAATCTGAATTTTTAAGATCAGGATAAGTTACACTAGCAGCCATCAATTTAGCCATATATTCGTTAGGATCAATTTCGGGTGTATATACTCCGTTTTTCCCTTTGACTTTACGTGTAGCGGCTTTACGACACTCCTGGTTCTCATCTTCGTTCATGCTACGCAATTTCCAAGATACAGCTTTCCCTTCTGCGTCTTTAAATCGTGAAGATACAATAAATTCTTCTACCACGTCAGATGATACGTTTTGTGCAAAAAATAAGCTTAATTCACTCATGAATAATTCCTCCTGAAAGTTAGGTAATAGTTTAGTTGATTCATAATAGAATATGGAATAGCCCGATCTTCTTAAGAATAGGATTCCATGAAGAATCATTCATCTAGAAGATCAGGCATCCATCTATATATTATAAATACGTTGTTATCCGTATTAATTTAATCAATTATAGAGCAGGTGTACCAAATTTGTTATTAATATCTACACCATCGAACGTAAATGCTACTTCTTCTTCTAGCGCATCTGATTCTGTGTCCAACGAAGCCATAATTACGCTATCCAAGTTAACATCACGCAAAGTAATAGTTTGATATCCAATGCTAGATGTAGGATCTTCATTCGTAACTTCAATATCGAAATACGTATCCACACCTGTTTTCATATAATCCAACATCATTTGACGGAAACGTGAAGTCATATAAAAAATGGTCATTGTACCTGAACCTGACCATCCTGTAGCTTTATGCTGTACTCCGCGTCGACCTAATGTTTTCACTTCTGCTTTTTGCTTTTCTACCGTAGCTTCTAATGTTTTGATATAAAACATTTCTTCTACCTGATTATTAATAGTAGCAAATGCGCGTCCTTCTTGCCCTGAAATGGTATCTTTTGCTTTTAAGAATGTCATCTTAAACCACCTTCACTTTCATGTATACTTTTTCAACGGAATCTACTGGTTGTACATTTAATTCAACAACAATACTATCTACTTCATTGCCAGCAGTCACTGTAATATCAGTTTGGGCATTAAAGTTTTGAACTGCACCAATATTTTGCAGATCATCTAGATATGCAATACATTGCGAACGGAAAAGACTACGACCATCGTTATTGTTGTTTACTTTACCAATAAAGTACGATTCGAAAATACGCTTCATATCATTACCGATGCTATCCAATACGCGTACAACACGGTTTTTAGCAAAATGACGTGCTTTCTCAGGTGTATAGGATACAAAGGTATTGATATCCTGCTCAACTACAGCACGATCATTCACAGCCGTAAATACAAATTCACCTTTTTGCAATGCCGCTTCTGTTTCTGAATGTGTCAATTTGCCGTTTACATCGACAGCATCATCATATGCTGTATAGGTTAAGGAAGAATTGACTGCCGCTCCTGCTGTTGCTCCTGTTACCCATGCTACAGATTTTTTAGCATCTAGTACTGTTCCATCTGTAAGCACAACACCATTTTTCACACTAATTACACCTTCTTGATCGGCATTTGGATAGTTGGCAAGAACAGCTTGTACTTTTTTACCTTCTGTATTGCGTAGACGCTTAATATAAGCAGCATAGACGGATTTAAGGGAAGCTTCATCCGAAATTAAACCAACCGTTTGAAATTCCAATGCTTCCAGTTCTGCCAAATAAGCAGTATGATCAGCATTTGTTGCTGCTGCACTTGTACCACCTACCAATGGAGCCCCAGCAGTAGCTGTTAAAGCACCCTCGCCTGCAAATACAACATAATCATTAGCTACCAGTTCTTTTGCGTTACTTACTGTTTGTTTATCTACACTAGAACCATCTAGCAAAGTACTAACATCGAATAAAGTCTCATTGTTAATATTTTTTTCGACAGTAATTGTTAATTGATTACCACGAATACCACCATAACGAGCAGTAGCAGTCAATACACCTGCTTTAACTGTTGATTTTTCTCCATCATTTAGACGATAGACAATCAATTTTTGTGCACGTTTAAGCGCTTCACGAATCAACATCATTTGAGAAGAAGTATAATCATAGCCTAGTGTTTTTTGAGTATTGTCACCTGCTACGATAGTTACCATTTTTTTAGGAGCACCCCAGTCAAGATTCAAAGCAATACTTGCTGTTCCTCGCTCTCCTAAAGTACCTGGTAATTGACCCTCTGATACAAAATTAATATAGATACCTGGACGAATTTTATTTTGTGTAGTATACGTTCCACCAGCCATTTATTTGGCCTCCTCATTCATAAATTGGTTTAATTGTTCTTTCGCTTGTTCCATCGTATAGTTGCTTCCATCTTCCAAAAGACCTTCTAATACATCTTTTTCTAAACGTGTAAACTGACTTGCCTGCATAAATTGTTCTTTTCGATACATGGTAGTTTCTGTTGGCATAAAAAGTTCTCCTTTATATCTTTATTTAATGAACGATTTCGCTATATTCGCTCAGCGTTGTGGTACAGCTCGAAGATGCTGATCTAATTCTCCCATTAATACACCTGGTAATGGTGGTTTAACTGTACGAACAGGATAATTAACTCTCATACGAGGTATTCCATCATCTGTATCCCAACGGAGCTCACTAGCACGACACAAAGTATCTTCATGTCCAATCGTTTCTAAAGCTTCAAATAAAGATTCAGTCTGATAATCAGGTGATTCGCCTGTCTTAAGAATATAACGAATTTCTAATGTATACATACGTACAAAGCGATCGCTACGCTCTCTAGTAAAATCCACAGAGACTAAGCGATATTCAATACGTGGTTGCTCTGTCTCATGCTGATCCGCACGATAGAACGGTACATTAGGAAATTTCGTTGTCAAAGACAGTTGTACTTGATGGATGACTTCTTGTGCATCCATAATTCTTTTCCTCCTTTACCGAGAAGGATGCTCACCTCCTTCGGTTATAAACTGTCGGAAATGAAATAAGGAATTTTTACACCGCTATTTTAGCTTTATCTATAGTACTGATAACAAGCATGCCGTTTTCCTAGGCAGTGGGTTCTGGAGCATTCATGCTCCTGCGGTGTTCCTTTTGCTTCATTTCCGATAATACAATCTTACCTCGTTTTTCTCCTAATGGAGACGGTGTATCGGACGAAAAAAGGACGGTTAATAGGGGACTTACGGCGGTAAAAAGAAGAGCCTTTAGATTAGGGCTTGCTACGCTTGGTTTTTGCGGATAGTAACGACTTTACAAAGGTTTTTACGCCTCTGGAAATGCTTTTCTTCTATAGAAGATAAAGTCCAACAGATAAGAGAAAAACAAAAAAACGCTTGCTCGTAAGCAAACGTTTTGGACAATTCATATAGGATTGGATATTTATTCATTTCGCCAGATCGTCGTCTGTTGATGGATCTACAGTATTGGGAAAAGGCTGGCTGACTACTTTGCGAGAACGTACGATATCGACTGCACAAAGCAATACGGATGCTGTTGCGACTTTGATCCACCATGCAGGTTTTGATTTTAGACTCATCATTACGCCTCATTTCTATTGATATCTGTCTAAACGTAACACAATACATAAGTTCTATTCCACTTTAGCATTGGGCTCTTTATCTTCATGAACTTGATTGAATTAATCTATATCAACGATGTAACGATTAAGAACTATAAGGAACTTCTGTACTTCGGCGTGTACGACTTTTTTTGGGCATCAATTCATCTAACTTAATCATGCCTGTATCGGCAAGCGCTAATGCCATTTTGTAAAAAGCCTTGGTTCTTACTTTAACATACGTATCTTTGCTGATCGGTGGATCAAACAGATAGCTGTACACTTTATAATCGAATACATCATCGTGTTTGAGGTATCTTTCTTTTAATAGTAATTGTTCACGTTCGCCTAAGCGCTCTACAATGGCTTCAATTCGTTCGCAATAGGCACGTCGTGCCGCAGGAGTATCTACATTATAGATAGCTGCATTCGCAGTTGAATCGCTAGTTACATTGGTTGGTCCATGCATCCGTTCTTGATAAGAAGCGGTCATCGACGTTTCACGCATTTCAAAAGTGATAGTTTTATAAATCCGATATTTTTCAAATACAGCTTCTACAGCAGTACGTGTTTGACGGCGATCTAATTCAGGCAAAGCAGTAAGTAAATTCATGAGGTAACACTCCTTTAATAGGGTTAGTATAGATATAAAGTAGAAAGACAGTGAAAAGATACAACCAGTTGGCAATAAAAGTGGTTTTCTCTTCATTACCTTTTGGCAATAAATCAAGAAATAAAACATCTTTTTCCAATCAATAAATCATTATAAATTCCAATTTATTGATCTTGTTCGTATTTTGTTCGTATTTTATATTTTTACAATAACACACCGGAGAATATTGGTAAAACCGGAAATAAAGCGATTTTTGCGCAAAAAGGATACATTATCTCGCTTTTTCTTGCAAACCCATACCTTTTGGCAAAGAAGTAAAAGACAATGTTTACCTAATGGCAATAATAGGGTATATTATAAGTGTTCTTACTTTCATTGAATATTTCGCAAGTGTACCTATAGAAAGGGTGTATTGTCGGTGGATAATCTTTCATTTGGTCTATATTTGAAACAAATACGTGAGCAAAAACACTGGAGTATTAATCAGTTGGCAGAGATCGCCGGCATCAGCACTTCACAAATTTCGCGAATCGAAAATGGTAGACGTGGTGTGCCCAAACCGCAAACGATCGAAAAGCTAGCGAAAGCGCTGGCTGTTTCTTATTCCGAAATGATGGATCAGGCAGGTTATCTGCGCCCTGAAGAAGCAGAGCAAATCCCCGAATGGGCAAGCTCGCGCGATAAACGAGATTTTAAAAAGATGTTAGAGGAAGATGGTGAATTAATGTTTGATGGAGTGCCACTGGATGATGAAGATAAGCAACGGATCAAAGATGTATTAACCGGTTTGTTCTGGGAAGCTAAACATATGAATAAACGTAAACCTCTTTCTTCCGACGATTCTACATCCAAGTAAACACTTTATCTAATGTATAATAAGCAATTATATCAATAGAAAAAATGCGCTTTTACTGCCAAGCGCTTCATTGAAAGAAGTTTTGCTTTGCCAAAATCACTTTCTTATCAGACTAGAAGAAGTCGCGCTTATTCGATTAAGCGCTCGGAGGTGGCTTGTAACGATGGAAGAGAACGCAGCTCATCTGGTCCGCAAGTATAAAACGAATTGCCCTTTTGAAATTGCTGAAGCGCTCGGCATACATATTCGCTACATGGATCTTGGTAAATCCACCAAAGGTTTATACTACAAAAAATTGAGACGACGCTTTATTATTATTAATGAAGGGCTTTCGGATCAATGGCAGCGATTCGTATGTGCACACGAACTTGGACATGATCGGTTGCATAAAGGCATTAATCGCTTTTTTTTAGAAGAACATTCTTATTTTTGGCCGGGTAAGTTAGAAAGACAAGCTAACTATTTTGCGATTACATTATTGACTGCCGGGCAAGAGCAACGAATCGGAGAAACGACCGAAGCTTTTGCCAAACGAACAGGCATCCCACCAGAGATGTATTATTTTTTTGACTATTAATCGAACATACGTTCTTTTTAGCGTTTTTACGTTTACTTTGTGCCCAACAAAAAGAGTGGTTGCGATAACCACTCTTTTTTGTCGTATAGATTCATTATTAATTTATGATTGTAGAATACGAAATACATGAGCGATTGGTGCAGTCGTAACATCGGTGATCGATTCAGGCAATGTCACAATAATACCTTCTTCATTTTGTTCAAAGTCTAGCCCTTCAATTACTTCTTCGCCTAACAAATCGATGTTGTCGATCTGCTCCATATAAGGGATACTCATCGTAGATGGGATCACCATCGCTGCATTGGTATATAAATAAGTAGCATAGACTGTCTTCTGAGCAGCTTTACCTGTAAATGCCCAACCTTGTGTGTAGACTGGCGCAACACTACGTGTTCCATAGACTGCTTCTCCATATATATTGAGCCACGCGCCTAATCCTTTGATGCGCTCGATAGCCCCTTCTGGCAAACGTCCATCGGGTTGTGGCCCTACATTCAATGCTAGATTACCACCTTTGGCTACAATCTCCATCAACATATGCACCAATTCACGTACCGATTTATATTTATCTTCATATCGGAAAGAAAAAGAAGTTCCCATCGTAACACAGCTTTCCCAAGGAATCGACATCGCATGCTCAGGAACCGTCTGTTCCGGAGTCACGATATTTTCATAGGCGCCGCCTACGGTACGGTCTGCTGATAATAACCACGGTTGTTGTTCCCGCGCTTTTTCTACCACTTCACCTAGACGAATATCTTGATTGCCTTTGCCTGGTCTAACCCAACCCGCATCTAACCACAAGACATCGATTCGTCCGTACTTCGTCAATAACTCCAAAATCTGATCATGCGTAAATTCAACAAACTTTTCCCATAACCACGGATATTCAGCAGGATCATACGTAGGTCCACGCCATGAATCTTGTCCGAGCTCCATGCCATCTGCCCAGTAATACGGAGTATGCCAATCAGCTTTGGAGAAATAAGCAGAGATCGCTAACCCTTTTTCTCGAAAAGCATTAAACACATTACCTACAATATCGGCATATTTATGCTGGTGAAAAGGAGTATCTTTCCCTGTAATACGATAATCTGTTGTATGCGTATCCCACATACAAAATCCATCATGATGCTTAGTTGTAAAATTTAAATATTTGAATCCACCTTCTGCCGCAAGTTCTGCCCAGACTTCCGGTTGAAAGCGAATCGGATTAAATGTTTTGTTGAGATCAAAATACTCTCTTTTTAATTCTTCTTTATCCGATTGCCAATCGATGCCGTCTCTTGACCAATCACCATCATCATCACTAAGCGCCCAGGACTCGACTACGCCGAGCTGCGAATAAGGACCCCAATGCATCATCAGCCCTAGCTTCTGATCTTTGAACCATTCTAATCGTTCCAAAATGTACGGATCTTCTGGCTTAACCCAAGATTCCTCACTGCTGTAATTATGTACTCCACCCTGTACTTCCATCAGCTTTTCCATCATTTCACGTTCTTGTTCATTCATCGGTTGCTCACTCATTGTCTTTTCCCCCTGTCGCTTATTCATAGATTCCGTGCTTACTATATCAATTAGCGATACAGAGGGAACTTCCTGCATGATTCTTTTATGATTGTGTATACTTTTTTTCGTTCTAACCTGATAACTTTGGTAAAAAGACAATTCCAAGCAAAATAAGTGTCAGTACTATACAGATATTTTCAAATTTATCTCCTTTTTTAGTCCCTGTGCTCATTAGATTAAAACGCAATCTCCATTTCAAAGGAGGCAATAACTTCACTCCTCGATTTGTAAGCGAATCGGCCAATAAATGTAGAAAATAAGAGACTCCACCTGCAATCCAGATACTTTTCCCTAAATGAGCAGTTGTTCCATATAACAATGCTGACCATGCGGCTGTTCCATAAATCGTATGCGTTAATCCCCGGTGTGGTAAAAATGTACAGATAATCAGCAAACATCCCGCCATATAATTCCATGGAGCTATGTCTCGACCATAAATAATCATACCGACACCAATCATAAACATTACAAATTTGCGTAACGAACGCACTGGTAAAAAAGCGATAAAGACCACCGCTACAGCGATCCCTATATCCCACGGCATTCCAAATAACCCTTTCCACAAAATCCACACAACAGCTACAAGCATAACCGTCTGCAATACACGTAACAGAGGTTCAGATAATGTTTTGGATACAAGTAGTGAATTAGGCTCATCAATATCGGGTAATAAAGAACTAACAGCCGCTGCTACAACAGCTGCTGATGTCACAGGTATACCTGCAAGTGTCATCAAAGAAACAGTGACTCCAGTACTAATAATAAAATGCGATTTACCCATCATAATACAAAAATCTTCCTTTCTGCCGAGCCATCAAGTTATTCTTGTTGTTTTGTAAATGAATGATTTATTTTGTTCGGTGAATGTTAATTTTTTGCTATTCATCTTTTTATGTTTCTAATCCATAGTAAAATAGCTGTAAACAAACCAATAGTTCAAAATAGAAAAACCTTTTCTTACCATCTTTCAAAGGAGCGTTACTATGGGAACCTTATCAAAATGGCTCCGTATCACTGTATATGGTTCACTTATGAGTCTTATTCTTACCAGTTGTAATCCAGATCATCTTGCTTCTTCATCTGTAGCTACGTCATCTTTTACCATACAGTCAGGAGAACATCTTATGCATAAAACTAAAACTTCACAATCTGTACGTGTCACTCCTAGTGATACATCTGAATATCCGATTCATCCCGATCATCTGACAAATGAATTAATGAAAGGCAATTATGAGCAAATTTATTCGCAGACTTCACAAGCGTTCAAACAAGAAGTCTCATGGGATACTTTTTTAAAAGTGATCTCTTCTTTTAGCGATGGTGTACAAGGTTATCAATCGATATCCGAACTCAAGCAAGATCATACGATTCGCAAAGTATGGATCGATGAACAACAACGCCGTGGAATCGTTGCTGTCTTTGCAGATCAGCTTCCTGATTATCCAGATCATACGATTTTAGGATTACGTGTAAATGATCTGGAAAAGTACCCGGCAACCGATCATATTCAGACACAGACGATATTTAGCCCACCTGTTCAGCAAAATTGGCAAGTGGTCTGGGGTGGCTCGAATACACTGGTCAATTATCATTATGAATATCCTAATCAACGGTATGCTTATGATCTAATCGTGACTCAGAATGGATCTTCTTATCGAGGCAATCCGAAAAAGAACAAAAGTTATTTTGCTTTTGGTAGACCTGTAACTGCACCCGCTGATGGCAAAATCGTTAAAGTCGTGAACAATATTGCAGATAACGAGCCTGTAGGTTCAACAAATGAACAACAACCTGCTGGTAATTACGTTATCATTCAACATGCTGATCGTGAATATAGTATGCTTGCTCATTTCCGACAACACTCGATTGATGTTCAAGTCGGCGATACGGTGAAGCGTGGTCAAGTTCTCGGACAATGTGGTAATTCTGGCAATTCTAGCGAACCTCATATCCATTTTCAAGTGATGGATCAAGCGAATTGGGCAGCATCCACTTCGTTACCTGTACAGTTTGCGAATCACTTTTCACCGATTCAAGGCGAGACTATGCATCCCTCATTATAGCACATATGTTCGCTTTTGTATAAAAGAGAAAGACAAGCATAATCTCCATGTTCAAAAGGAGAATGCTTGTCTTTTTTATACTTATAAGCTAGCGATATAGGTAAAATAGAATCGATTTGATCGTATCTATTCAGTTACATTTTTTCTAAAGAAGTAGCCGTTGAGTCGGCTTGTTGTAATTCTTGCAGACGTTCTTGAACACGACGTTTGCGATATAACATTTTGCCTGCTTCTGCGACACTTTCAAGTGCTGTATGGTTGGTAAATGCACCAAAAGCAATTCCTGCAACAGGTATCAATTGAAATAATTTTTTGATCCCAAAATTATCACGGTAAGTGGTGATGACTTCATGCCATCCTTTCATTTGGGAAAAGACTTCTTTGGACGTATCTGCATGATCAAAGTCAGACAATTCGGATAGGATTGATTTTTTGCCAACGATATCAGAAGAAGAAAATTGCAGGCATTTCATAATAAACAAACGTTCTTTGGGATCTTTAGGATCGTAACCATAGCATAAAGCGATCTCTTGCAGAATTTTGAGTGACATTCCGATCATTGCTGGAATATCGGCTGAAATGGTAAAAATCCCACCAATGCCTGTCGTTGCGCCTTGAAGGGCTGCCCAGTTGGAGCGATTTTTGGATAAAGAATCTGCTGTTTTGTTCATCACTTGAAGAGGCAATTGAGAAGCTTGTGCTATCGTCAGCTCTTGATCCGCTTGCCCTTGTTCTTTGGCTAGACGCTGCATGACCGCTTTGGATGAAATAAGATAGGTTCCACCACTTTGAATAAAACGTCCTAATTCATTTAATACTACACCTAATTTGTTACGAATCATTTTCGGTGTCATTTTGTCCAGAATCATAAAAGGAATACGTCCCAATTTGTCCCAAAACATAATGCCGCCTTGATCTTTTTCCCACTTTTTGATCTGTTGTAACGCTTGTTCCAGTTCAGCCTGACTCTCCATAGTGTTCATCGTATTGAGCTCCTTCAATCCATAATTAATACTTTGTTTTACTTATTATAATAGATACGTAGCAGATACCAAATATAACTCAATATTTATTTATAAAAAAACCGTATAGCTATTTTTCCTATAGATCGAAAAAACAGTTATCCGGCTTATATCTCTCTATATCCGTTCGATAGCCACTATTTTAGATATAAAAAAAGCCGCGGGTCGTGGATCTCCGCGTCTATCGGTGATACTTTGTATACAAGTTGTATTTAGATAGAAGATATAGCGTTATGTTGAGTTGCTTTATCTGCTTTGTCGTCTTCTTCGCGTAAAGGAGCGTAAGTGATACGATCTAGTACCAGACCATCGCCTACAGGCTCGCCATTTACTGTAATTTGAATCTTTCTGTAATTGTTATCAAAATTTGAATTGTACATATTATATTTCACTCCTAGTATAGTTAATCTTCTTGGTGTATGTGGTGTAACCAGAATATTTCTTTTGTTCAGCCTGTCTTAGTATTACCCATATATTTTCCAACCTAAACATTTGATCTGTACTTCTCTACTATTTTTCTTTGGAATACATGATAAAGTACAGATCAAAATGTATTTTTGTATCTAAACCATGTAATATTAGGGTATATCTATTATGATGAATAGGTACACAATAGCTATTTATATGGAAGGGGGATTACGATGTCAAAAAGGACTCAACCGTTACGCACATTTTTGGTCTTATTGTTAGTATTGTCTGGAGTATTCAGCAGTCAGACAATGGCCCATGCAGGTTGGTGGGAAGACTACAAAAATGGGATTGAGACTTTTACGAATTTGCCCCAGGAAGTCAATCAGTTAAAAGAAGGCTATGATCAAGCACTCAACAAGCTCGATCAAGCTCAGACTCAACTTAACCAAGCGCAATCCAATATAGAATCGTATCGCGAAGAAAATGCTCGTTTGGCTGAACAAAATGCTCTACTTGCTCAAACAGTAGAACAACTCAAACAATCTGAAGCTAATCGTGCACAAAGCGCTCGCTTTTGGAAAGCATTAGTCTTTACTGCTATAGGGATAGTCGTCCTTTTCTTTGTATCTACCCGTCTGATCCGCTTTGGCTTACGTCGTCGTTAACAACGATAGAATAGATCATCCTATCTGCCCGTACAAATTTGAGTATACATTTCAGGAGGAACCCTTTTGCAATTGGAATGGCAACAATCAACCAAAATGCCCGCGTCCGGTCAAGCGGTCACGATCGTACTCAGTGAAGCTGAAAAACTGCATATGCTGCATCCCGGACAAGTGATTGCTTATACCGGCCCTTCTGGAGGACGTAGCGATCGCTTTATGGATGTCAAAGGAATGTACCGCAAACGGAATCTGATTCGAGCTGACTTTACAGGGGCATGCCGATTTATCGCTTCTCTTCCTCCCGGCTTTAACCTGATGCCTATTCCTATTCGTGGTGGCAGTGATCTGCTTTATGATTTCCGCCATCTTTTTTATTATACAGATGGTATCAAAATGCAGACCCGGTTATTACAATTCAAAAATATGTTAATTACTCGTGATGCCATCAAAGTAAAATTTAGCGGTGAAGGTGAGATTGGTATTTTGACTAAAGGGGCTGTGGTGGAAATGAAACTTCATCCTACAGAACCACTGTATGTTGATGCTCGTAGTCTACTTGCGTATCCAGAAAATGCTCAATTGAAGTTAAGTGTCTATGGTAACCACCTTGCCAGTCAACATATGCATTATCAATGGCAGATGATCGGTAGTGGCTCCGTACTGATCCAAAGCGGACACGATAGCGGTGAATTGGAAAAGCATTTGCAAGGAGATGGATTATTCAAACGTGTATTGCGCGAAGTGATTCCTTTTGGAGGCATTTTTATCAAATAGTCCACTATACAAAAATGGATCGATTAGCATACCTTATCCAATCAGGTAGCCCGTCGATCCATTTTGTCATTACCGAGTTCCATTATCCCATAATTCGAACTCCGGTTTGACCCATTTATTGAGCTGTTTGAACTGCTTCTGATCAATATACGCTATTAATAGATGATGGTCTTGTGGACTAGCCACAAATTGTTTTTCAGGATTACGTTTACGATCAAGCGCAATTATATAATCGAAAAAACTTTTATCAATCCATTCATTCTTATATTCCAAATTCCATTCGATACGTTCTCCATGATAGATAAAAGAAAACAATACTTTACGCTTCTCATGATCCACACAACTACGAATATGCTTCATTTCAAGCGCTCCGTCTGTCATTTGAACCATACGTTCAGCCAGTTGAGTATAAATATCTGTATTGTCTACAGCTTTGAGATCCACATACCAAATATTGTTTGTATGATTAACCCACTCTTCCTCGATCAATGTCTGACCTCCAAGTGCAATTAATAGATGCACATAAGGCTTTTCTTCAAACCATGCTTTATCTTGACCATTCATTAAATGTTCGAGACTGATTCCCTCATTTACTGTAATTCCTGCTTCTTTGAGGCGTGTCCATTGATCTGCTAAAGGTACTGTTTTATTGCGAAAAAAACCGATCATCATACATCTCCCTTCGATCTGTTCTGTCTATAATCAGCTACGATGTGTGCAATCAATGCGGCATGAAATCATGCGGCCTAGAATTCCTACTTTCTGTTGTTAGATATATGAAGAGTACAGTATTCTTCATTTGCATATTATCCTATAATAACCCTTTCCGCCAAGTCTTATAACTCCTTTTCATGTAAAAATAACAAAAAATAGCTAATATCCTGTCTAACCATGACGGATACCAGCTACTTTTCAGTACTGTTTATATCATTTACTCAGAAGTTGAATGTTCTTCATTCGCTTCATAGAAATCCCAAACTGCATCAATAATACGATCGAACGTATCATCATCTTCACTAATAAGTGTTTCCAGCGCCAGAATTTCTTCTTCTTTGCCCGGTTCATTTAGAAAGTGCAAGCTATAATCCCACTCTTTGCCACGCTTGGTGAACAGAGTTACTTCATACGGTTCAGCATGCCCCTCGACCACTAATTCTACTTTGCCAATATAGCCTTTGTCTGGCTCAGGCACTTGCTCCAATTGAGCATTACGTATCGTGATATTCATTGTGTATTCTCCTTTATTGATGAAAATCAGTTGTTTGTTTTATTGTAACATGGTTTGATCAATATATTTAGACCAACCTATATCGAAAACTTCTTTAACAAAAGATAACCCATCCTCGTGAGCATACACAACATTTTCCAATAGGCTGTTCTTGGATTGAACTCATCTATAATCCTTTTCCTTCCACTCCAACAATCTTATTCCAGTTGGGTACTTTTATAATTGTTTTTCGAGCAATTAAAGTTCCATTCTACTAAGCTTATTATTCGAAAATTTTTCCATTCAAAATCCATAGCTTTTTTCTGCATTTTCATAAAGTATTTTTGTACATTCTCTCATTTGTGTTTTAGCAAAATCTAGCAAGTTTCTTTCTTCTAATATTAAAGAATCTAAAATAGACAAAAGTAAAACTTCTTGAACTTGTTCGTTACTTGTAGCCATTTCTTCTAGAAAATTAAAGATCAAACTTAAATTCAATTTATTCTTCAATGATTCTATTATAAAAGGTGTAACAACTAATCCAAAAATAACATGCGGCAAATCTTCTTCTAACCATTCCATTTCTTCACAATATTTAGATCTGACTTGTGGTATTTCTGATAATAATTTTGGGATTATTTCTGTATATAACAAATCATTCACTCCTCAATTCCCATTTAAGGCTTTTACAAATATCCATAAAGTACTTTGGCAATTTCTTTGTCTTTATTATTTAAAAGATTATCCTCTATTAATTTTTGTAAAGTTCTACTGCAATTTTTTCCTTTTAATGAGGGCATCTTTTTAGTTATGTTCGATAATAATCCAATTGTTGTTCTAATGTTCCTGTATGGAACTCTAGTAAATGTCCATCAGGATCACGGAAGTAGATAGAATTTCTTTCTCCATTTGGATTATGCTGATGACTCTCCTCTATGGTTGCACCTGCTTTTAACAATCTTGCTTGTAGAGTTTCCATATCTTCTTCTTTTACTGAAAAAGCAATATGAGTATAAGACGGTTGAATATCTTGTCTTGTAATATTCTCTTGCAGATTTAATGTCCACCAAATTCCTGCACTTTCAAAATAGGCTGTTTGGGGTCTCACTAATAAAGGCTGTACGCCAAAAATATTAATGTAGAAAGTTACTGCACGCTCCATATCTGCTACAGAAAAAGTGATATGTCCTATACTACGAATAACAGGCTTATCCTCTTTATCTAAATCCACATTAATATTTTTTAACTGTTCTCTCAAATTCCAATTTTCTGGTCTGCGTGTAAGAAAGTTAGCCCATGTGCCTTTATACCTTAACCAACTTTTACGATATTCTTCGACAGTTACAGGCTCACTAGCTCCATCATCATCGAACCCTGCTTGAAAAAAGCAACAAGGACATATCTCATAACTTGGAGCATCACCTTCCCATTGTGGTTCATCCAATTGATCATATCCACATACAGCACATATGTATTTCATTGCCATTCACCTAATCCTATACAAATTTTAAAATCAAACCTATGGCATTCATAGTGTTCATTCTTTATTTTAAAATCCTTCTGTTTATTTGAGCAATTCAACTATAACTCTCATCCACTATTAAATAAGATTAATTAAAAAGTGCTATCTCTTTTTTCTGTTTTATTAGTTATGTTCGATAATAATCCAATCGTTGTTCTAACGTCCCTGTATGAAACTCTAGTAAATGTCCATCCGGATCGCGGAAATAGATGGATTGTCCTTCTCTTTTTGGATTACGCTGTCGTCCTTCTTCTATCGTTGCACCTGCTCTTTGAAGTCTAGCTCGTAAAGTGTCTAAATCTTTTTCTTTTGCTGAAAAAGCAATATGAGTATATGACTGATAAATCTCTTGTCTTGGTATGTCTTCTTGTAGATTCAATGCTAACCAAATACCGGCTATTTCAAAATAAACAGTCTTTGGTTTAACCAGTAACGGCTGAACAGCAAATACATTAATATAAAAAGTCATCGCACGCTCCATATTAGCTACAGAAAATGTAATATGTCCTATACCGTGAATAATAAGCTTAACCTCCTTCAATATCTTTATAAATTATTTAGTTCTAATCATGCATCATTGTCTACAAATATGCTATACTAACGAAGCAGTTTTTCAAGTTTTATCCTGAACAGAAGATAATCCGTAGTTGTACTTGATCAGACTCCTTTCTTCTTTATATAAGTAGAAATCGTAGTTCTGTACAGAGCAACACGGGAGAGGTTCGCGAACTCCCTCTATAAAAAACTATCAATCCTGATCAATGCGTGTATTTCAAAAGAAGACTCTGTCTTTTTTAGCATTGATATGAGGTTTGTTTTTTGTTGGACAGGTTCATGGAACTCTCTTCTTCCCGAAGGACAACAAGATATAGTGTGTTGAACGTTTTGCTGATTAGAATGATGCAGATCATTTTCTTTTCTAAGCAAGTGGTCTTCGTGCTAGTGTCTTGATATCCCTTTAAGGAAATGGAGAGATTTTTTTATGCTTAAAAATGAAAAAGTGGTCGTCGTTTTCAGTGGTGGCCAAGATAGTACAACCTGTTTGTTCTGGGCAAAAGAGCAATTTGCTGAAGTAGAAGTGGTGACTTTTAACTACGGTCAACGCCATAGTGCAGAGATCGAAGTAGCCACTCAAATTGCACAAGAATTAGGTGTAGAGCAGACGATTCTCGATATGAGTCTACTCAATCAACTAGCTCCTAATGCATTGACTCGTTCGGATATTGATATTACCCACGAAGAAGGCGAATTACCAAGCACATTTGTCGATGGACGTAATTTGTTGTTTTTGAGTTTTGCTTCGATTATGGCCAAACAAAAAGGAGCACGTCATATCATTACTGGTGTCTGTGAGACCGATTTTAGCGGATATCCAGATTGTCGCGATATTTTTGTTAAGTCACTCAATGTAACGTTAAATCTGTCGATGGATCACCAATTTGTTATTCATACTCCTTTGATGTGGCTTGATAAAGCTCAAACATGGGAAATGGCAGATCAATTAGGTGCTTTTGATTATGTACGTGAAAAAACGTTAACTTGTTATAACGGTATTGTAGGCTCCGGTTGCGGAGAATGCCCTGCTTGTAAATTACGTCAAGCTGGACTGGATCGTTATCTTGCAGAACGCGAACAACTCAATGACTCTACTGAAGGTGCACGTCGATGAATCAACCGGGACCTTTCCGTATCGTCGAGAAGTTGCAACAGTATGGTACAGATATTCAACATGAACAGCTCCGCTACCATCGTAGACGGGTGCTTGTCAATAAAGAGTTTACCTTTGATGCGGCGCATCATTTACATGCTTATGAAGGCAAATGTATGAATTTACATGGTCATACGTATCGAGTGATTTTTGGTATTAGCGGTATCCCTAGTGATAACGGGATCGTAGTCGATTTTGGGGATATCAAAAACATCTGGAAAGCTCATATCGAACCTTTCCTCGATCACCGCTATCTCAATGAGACTTTGCCTCCAATGAATACAACGGCTGAAAATATGGTCGTGTGGTTATATGAACAAATGGAATTAGCACTGCAAAGCGAACCTTATGCAGCACAAGTCGAAGGCGGACGTGTAGAATTTGTACAATTGTATGAGACACCAACCAGTTATGCAGAAGCAAGACGGGAGTGGATGCAAGCATGAGTACAACATTTAAAGTGAACGCCGAACAAATCGCTAAAGCCAATCAATTAGCAGGTTCAGATATAGATAATCATGATCATTCCGAACACCCTCATACACCGAAAATCGCTCCGATTCCGGTACTTGAGATTTTTGGACCTACCGTTCAAGGTGAAGGAATGGTGATCGGGCAAAAAACGATGTTTGTGCGTACGGCTGGTTGTGATTATCGTTGTAGCTGGTGCGATTCTGCTTTTACATGGGATGGTAGTGCCAAAGATCAGATTATGCGTCTAAGTGCTGAAGAAGTGTATGCTCAATTGTTCGACATTGGTGGAGACCGTTTTAACCATGTCACGATTTCAGGCGGTAACCCTGCTCTGCTTCCTCAATTGGGACAACTTGTACAATTGCTAAGTGAAAAAGAGATTCGTACCGCAGTGGAAACACAAGGTTCCAAATGGCAAGATTGGTTGACTGACATTAATGAAGTTACGATTTCACCGAAGCCACCAAGTTCTGGAATGACCACTAATTTTGAGGTGTTAGACGATATTATTCGCCGTCTGGAGCACAATCAGATCAGTCGATATACAGCACAAGCACAAGAAGCACCTCTTTCTTATGCGGGAACATCACAGTTTGCTCATTCGTTTAGCCTCAAAGTCGTGATCTTTGATGAACAGGATCTGGCTTATGCAGAGAAAGTACATCTGCGTTATCCAAATGTACTGCTTTATTTACAGACAGGTAATCCTGATGTGACCAGTGCCGATGATCAGATTGCAGCTTCTTTATTGAAGCGTTATGAGTGGCTGATTGATCAAGCGATGGACATGCCTGCTTTTAACGATGCTCGTATTTTACCGCAATTGCACACTCTGGTATGGGGCAATAAGCGCGGCGTTTAGCAGAACATGATATACGCTATTTTTTTACGTAAAATGCTAGAAGAAGTACGATGAAAGTAACTATATATTTAGAGGAGATTAATTTCTATGTCCGGAAGACAACCCGATGAAATGCAAGATTTAACACTGCTTGGCAATCAAGGAACCAAATACAATTTTGAATACGATCCAAGTATTCTTGAAAATTTTGATAATAAACATCCATATCGTGATTACTTCGTTAAGTTTAACTGCCCTGAATTTACAAGCCTTTGCCCGATTACAGGACAACCTGACTTTGCAACGATCTATATTAGTTATATCCCTGATCAGAAAATGGTAGAAAGCAAGTCACTCAAGCTATACCTATTTAGCTTCCGCAATCATGGTGATTTCCATGAGGACTGTATGAATATCATTTTGAACGATCTTGTTAAATTAATGGACCCTCGTTATATCGAAGTCTGGGGTAAATTCACGCCACGCGGTGGGATCTCTATCGATCCATATACCAACTATGGTAAGCCGGGAACGAAATATGAGCAAATGGCTGAACACCGTATGATGAATCATGATATGTATCCTGAGACCATCGATAATCGTTAATTGTTATTTTGCATCGTTTATCTATAGATAGATTAAGAAAGCTAACGTGTCACTACGTTAGCTTTTTTTGTTATATACGCTATATATTTCATACAGTACGGTATGACATCATAAGTTCGACCAATCTAATCCCATCCTAATTGGCACAAATCAAGTATATTTCGATTGCTATTTTTGTCGATTTATGTTGTTCACAAAATATACTAAAAATATTTTCTTTCTAAATTATGATTAAATTCTTTGCTTTCTGCTCTTCTGTTCCTTTCTATAATTAGATAAAAGCCTATCCTTATAGTCGGAATACGGTTATGAACAATCTGGTTTATCTTTAGATATTATATTGTTTTATATATAACAATTTGAATATAAAATTCATCTATATTATTTTTTAAATGATCCTCTACTTGTAGTTATAGCTACATTTCTGGTTATATTCATATTTCTAAGATAGCTATCAATCACTTCTTATTCAATGATTTATTTCTATTTATTTGAAGATCAACAATCTGGTATTTATACATTTTTCTTATTTCAAACCATTGTTACGAAAGCGTTTTTGTAAATATCGTTATAATTATATCCTATGATTTTCTGTTCTTTTTCCATCCAAAAATGGTATCGCTTCCATATCAATACTTCAAATTTTAACAGTTGATTTTACTTTATTTGGGAATAAAATAGGTTATGTACTCTTTTCCATACTTACAAGAAAGTACAGAAAAGAAAATGATTATTTTCATACACAGAAAAGGAGATGGACAGATTGAGTACAGAAACCAAACTTAAAACAACGAATCCAACCGACGTAGCGAAAACAAAGGTAACCACAGGTGCTGATGTAGTTGTCGATAGCCTTATCGCTCAAGGGGTTAAATATATATTTGGGATTCCAGGAGCCAAAATTGATGCCGTTTTTGATGTTCTACAAGATCGAGGTCCTGAATTAATCGTATGTCGTCATGAACAAAATGCTGCTTTTATGGCAGCCGCTATTGGTCGTTTAACAGGGAAACCTGGTGTATGTCTAGTGACTTCAGGTCCAGGCGCATCTAATCTAGTCACAGGGCTTGCGACAGCAAATGCCGAAAGTGATCCCGTAGTTGCTCTTGCAGGTGCAGTCTCCAGAACAGATCGCCTCAAACGTACTCACCAATCGATGGATAATGCAGGCTTGTTCGAACCGGTAACCAAATACAGTGTAGAAGTCGAACATCCTAACAATGTAGGTGAAGCGATCACGAATGCTTTCCGTGAAGCTTCTGCTTCTCAACCGGGCGCGGCTTTTGTTAGTCTACCGATGGATGTATTGGTGAGCGAAGCCAAAAAATTCAATTTCCATACGATGCATACTCCTCAATTGGGTACAGCACCGACTCATTTGATTGATGAAGTAGCTTCAGCGATTCGCCAAGCGAAATTACCCGTTATTTTACTAGGGATGAAAGCAAGTAGCCCTGAAGTGACGCAAGCGATTCGTGATTTGATTCGTGATACTGATATTCCTGTAGTAGAAACGTTCCAAGCGGCAGGCGCGATTTCGCGTGATCTAGAAAAACACTTTTTAGGCCGAGTAGGATTGTTCTGTAATCAGCCGGGCGATCTACTACTCAAGCAATCTGATCTGGTGCTTACCGTCGGTTATGATCCAATCGAATATGATCCTCATTTATGGAATCAAGAAGGCCAACGATTGGTGTTCCACCTAGATAATCGCAAAGCCGATATTGATCATTATTATCAACCACAAAGCGAATTGATCGGTAATATTGCATTGAATATACAAGCTTTAGCTACACACTTGGAGGGGTTGCGACTTCCTGCCGAGTCTCTTGACGTGCTTGCACGCTTACATCACAAATTAGAACAAGATGGTCAAGGATTCCACTCTTCTCATCCTGATCTCGTTCATCCGATAGAATTTATGAAAACATTACGTGGGATGATCGGCGACGAAGTGACTGTAGCTTGCGACGTTGGCTCCCATTACATTTGGATGGCACGTTACTTCCGTTCTTACGAACCTCGTCGCCTATTGTTCAGTAACGGTATGCAGACGTTAGGCGTGGCACTGCCGTGGGCGATTGGTGCTTCATTGGTTCGTCCGAATGAGAAAGTGATTTCGATTTCGGGTGATGGTGGATTCTTATTTTCTTCGATGGAACTAGAAACAGCTGTCCGTTTGAATACTCCACTTGTGCATATTGTATGGCGTGATGGAGCTTACGATATGGTTGCTTTTCAACAAGTCATGAAATACGGTCGTACTTCCGGAGTCGATTTCGGTAAAGTCGATATTGTAAAATATGCTGAAAGCTTCGGTGCTCTAGGGCTACGAGTTAACAAACCTGAAGAATTAGAACGTGTACTTCGCCAAGCGATGGCACATCAAGGACCTGTTGTAGTTGATGTACCGATCGATTATCAAGACAATATCAAATTAGGCGAGAAATTATTACCGGATGCGATCAACTAATTAGACTTATGAGATAAACATCTCTTATTTAGAACAATAGATCGATTGGATTTTATTCAAAAAAGGAGCTAGACCGAAATGGGAAATCACGTGATTTATCAAGCTTCAACTATGATTGCTTTACTCAGTGGTATGTATGATGGTTCAGTCACTTTTGGTGAACTCAAAAAACACGGTGATTTTGGGATCGGTACTTTTCATCAACTGGATGGTGAAATGATTGCTTTTGACGGTAAATTTTATCATCTTTATCCAGATGGTAGTGCCAAACAAGTCGGTATGGAAGAAAGTACACCGTTCTCTACTGTCACTTTTTTTGAAGAAGAACAGACTTTCCAGATTAACCGTACGCTAAACCGTCAACAATTGGAAAAAGTATTAGATGATCTATTAGCGAGCCCTAATATTTTTCATGCGATTCGTATTGATGGGCAGTTCCGTGAGGTCAATACACGAACCGTTCCCCATCAAGAAAAACCGTACAAACCATTTATCGAAGTGACCAAGTCACAGCCTTCTTTCCACTTTCCAAATACAGGCGGAGTGATTGCAGGTTTCTGGACACCAGCATTTGCTCAAGGTATTGGTGTGGCTGGATATCACTTACACTTTATCAATGATGAACGTAATGGTGGTGGTCACGTATTAGACTTTATTGTGGATCATTGCACGATTTCAGTATGTAGCAGTGAAGATTTTCAATTAGCTCTTCCACATGATCAAGATTATTTAAAAGCTAATCTAGAAGCTCCGAACTTGGAACGCGATATTATGACTGCTGAAGGTGCTTATTAAATCAACACACTTTTTAGTGTTTGATGATATTTTTAGGAAATACCTGTTATACCCTCCCTATACTAAGCCTACCTTTCTTTTTAATAAGAATAGGTAGGCTCTTTTTTTGTATGTTTATTCGTCATTTTTTAACAATTTTTGTATATTTATTGATAAAAGAAATGGTATTTCTAAGGCTATAGCAACTGTGTTGGATGATGTATTGTTGTTACACTGTATCTATATTCGAATATATCCTTTTGATTCATGCTTCCGTCCTACTTTATCGTTCGTTCATGCAAGTAAGCTTTCAAGCTTTATTGTTGTTGATCTGATCCGATATGATTTGAAGGAGGGCAAAACATGGAACGTAAAATGCGTATTATTCCTTATGAAGTGATTGCTCATGCAGAACAGGTCACCGAAACACCTACTGGTGTAGAAATGATTCAAGCACCTAAGGTCTGGGATATCACCAAAGGTGCAGGTGTCACTATCGCTATCCTCGATACAGGCTGTGATACTCATCATCCTGATCTGCAAGGACGGATTCGCAACGGGCGTAACTTTACAGATGATGATCAGAGTCACCCTGATATCTATGAAGATTATAATGGTCATGGTACTCATGTAGCGGGCACAATTGCAGCCATTCAAAATAATACAGGTGTTGTCGGTGTAGCTTCAGAAGTAAATTTACTGATTGGAAAAGTGTTAAATAAAGACGGCTCCGGGCAAATCGACTGGATTATCAATGGAATCCTATATGCTATTGAGCAAAAAGTAGATATTATTTCGATGTCGCTTGGTGGCCCTGAGGATGTGCCTGAATTACATGAAGCGATTCAAAAAGCAGTGAATAACAATATTCTAGTCATATGTGCTGCCGGTAATGAAGGTGATAACGATTCAAATACAGATGAATACGGATATCCGGGTTACTACAATGAAGTCATTAGTGTAGGCGCCATTAACCTCAACCGCCAGTCTTCTGAATTTTCTAATTCTAACAATGAAGTAGATTTGGTTGCCCCTGGTGAAAATATATTATCTACGTATTTAGATGGCAAATATGCCACACTTAGCGGAACGTCTATGGCTACTCCACATGTCTCCGGTGCGATGGCATTGATCAAAGTCATCGCAAATCAAAGTTTTGAGCGAGAGTTAACAGAACCTGAGCTTTATGCGCAATTGATCAAACGTACGATTCCTCTCGGTGATTCTCCTCGTCTAGAAGGAAATGGTATGGTCTATCTAACAGCTCAAGAAGAACTTGCCAAACTGTTCAAACCGCAAACAATAGCTAGATTGCTCAATATTTAAATGCATCAGATCTATATTCTGCGTATCTATGTCTACTTTCTTGTGGATGTAGATACGTTTTATTTTATTTGATTTCTAGAATGAACCTGTATATCATTTCTGATATACTGATAAAAAGACGATATCGGTAGATCCGAATGGTACTTTTAGCTTTACAAATAGCTATACAATACATATGTATTTTCCATTCAAGCTGACTTTACCTTATTTTCTGCTCTGATCCTGTTTGGGACCGAGACAGAAAAGATGATCGCCGTGTGATTCTTTTTTGGACTCAGTACCTTTTTAGTGATGAACTAGAAGGTTTTTTTGCGTTACAACGTGTATATCATACTGAAAAAAGGAGTATTACGAACATGTCGTTGCCATCACTCACCAAAAAGATAAACAATGCTTCTCCTGGTTCTACAGCGAATCAGACCATATTCGGGGTTTTACTTGCGATCTCCCTTGTTCATTTATTTAATGATTCGATGCAGTCAGTCATTCCAGCCATTTTTCCTATTTTGAAAGAAACGATGAATCTTAGCTATACGCAAATTGGTTGGATCGCTTTTGCAATTAACTTCACCGCTTCGATTATGCAACCTGTTGTAGGACTCTTTTCAGATAAGCGCCCTACGCCTGCATTGTTACCGATCGGAATGGGATTTACGTTTACAGGAATGCTATTACTTGCTTATGCAAGTTCTTATTCTGCTGTTTTATTAGCTGTCGTGTTTGTTGGCTTGGGTTCTGCTACTTTTCACCCTGAAGGTTCTAAAGTTTCTCACATGGCAGCAGGCAATCGAAGAGGATTAGCACAATCTATTTTCCAAGTCGGTGGAAATGCAGGACAATCACTGGCTCCACTGCTGACTTCTTTGATCTTTGTGCCTTATGGTCAATTTGGTGCTATCGGATTTACAGGAGTCGCAGCCGCAGGTATTATTGTGCAAATCTTTATTGCACGCTGGTATGGACGCACGATTCGTAGTGAAAGCTTTGCTAAAAAACATCGTAACGTTGGAAAAATACGTCCTGAGCTGAAAAACCGAATAGCTTTTGCGATGATTATTTTGATTTCACTTGTATTTGTACGTTCGTGGTATTCATCGTCGATCGCGAGTTATTACAGTTTTAATCTGATTGAAGGTTTTGGACTAAGTGTGGGCGATGCACAGATTTATATTTTTCTTTTTTTAGCAGCTGGAGCTTTAGGTACTTTTTTTGGTGGAACACTAGCTGATCGCTTTGGTAAACGAAATTTAATTTTTGTATCCATGGCAGGTTCTGCTCCTTTAGCTTTAATCCTGCCTTATGCTAATTTATTTTGGAGCGGTGTATTGCTAGCTATGATCGGTTTTATTCTTATTTCTAGCTTTTCAGTTACTGTCGTCTATGCTCAAATGTTGATTCCAGGCAAAATTGGTACTGTATCTGGATTAATTACAGGGCTTGCTTTTGGATTAGGCGGACTTGGTGCATTGGTTGTGGGTAACTGGATTGATAAAATTGGTATATCACCTGTTATGCAGTTATGCAGCTTTTTACCACTACTTGGAGTCATTACATTCTTACTTCCCTCTGATCGCAAATTAAGCGAATGGACAGAAGGCGCTTCTGAAGCTTAGTACTCTATCATATGTATAGGATTTATTTCAATTGAATAAGTAAAAAAGAAAAAGCCTATCCTTTACTAAAAGGATAGGCTTTTATTTGAAAACAATACTAATTTAGCCTGCACTAGCAGCAGATGAGCCACCGGAAGCACCAGCAGCGGCAGAACTAGAAGAAGCTGCAATATATCCATTTTCCATTGCTTGTACTTTAGCTTGTTGTACATAGAATTGCAATTTAGCCAAGTCTTGTTTCACTTGATCGACATGCACTTGATATTGGAATTTATCAAAATCATATTTTGTTACGACACCAGCATTGTAACGAATCTGCATATTGGTATTATCCAATGTTACATCACTTACTGTACGTTGTGCTGTTACAACACTTTTGTATGCTGTATCTGCATCTGTGTAACTGGATTCGATAGATTTAGCCAAATCTATTTTGCCTTGAGATAATTGTTGTCTAGCAATTTCAGTATTTGCTTTGGTTGCTTGCTCATCAAAGCTATTAGCTGCATTTTTATCTTGATTATCTTCTTCCCATTGAGCTTGAACGATGCCATTAGCAAGCGTCTGTACTTGGTATGAAGAAGATAGGATACTATCTACATTTTTCTTAGCAACTGGTTCTACAGTTACATCGATATCTGTTAATTGAATATTTGGATTATATTCAATACCTAGATCGAAAGAAATAGTGATTAACGCTTTTTGGTATGCATCTTCAAGATTCGTTAAGTTATCTTTTTCAGCTAACAAAGCACGATTAGCTTTATCGATATCTTCTTGTGTACCTGATCCTAGAGATTGTAATGTCTGAGCACGTTGTACATCACGAGTCAATACATCGATATAATCTTTAGACAATTGGACTTGTTTTTGACTTGCCAAT
Organism: Paenibacillus sp. PK4536; assembly: GCF_028594455.2. NCBI lineage: Bacteria > Bacillati > Bacillota > Bacilli > Caryophanales > Paenibacillaceae > Paenibacillus > Paenibacillus sp. PK4536. Next base: position 2,412,838 of record NZ_CP126313.1, on the reverse strand, counting down.
AACTGTACATATTGACCTGTCATTCCAAGTTTGATGCCTTCTTTAGCTTCATTAATTTGAAGTTCAGTATTTTCTTTTTGGGTATCCAAATTATTGATATTTTTCTCTAATGTTTTACGAGAAGTTTCAAGTTGTGTGTTTTGAGCTGCTGCACTTTTGTTTAGTCCATCCGAAATTTTACCTACAGCATTTTGAAGTTCTTTCAATTGTTGCTCATAAGCATCACTTGGATCCGGTTTGGATGGTTCAGGAGCCGGTGTTCCAGGATCTGCGGGATCAGCAGGATCAGTTGCAGCTGCACCAGCAGATCCAGATCCGCTGTTGTCAGTTGTTGGTGCTGGAGTAGGTTCATCTGCTTGAGCACTAACGGTGTTCGCTGCTTTTAATGCAGGACTTACCGTAGTAACAGAACCACTTTGTGGATCGTCACCATTTACACCTGAATCTGTACCACTGTTATTATCAGATGGAACATGCAATACAGGAGATCCGTTACCTGCTTGAATATTAAAACTGTTGTTCAAATCAACAAGGTTCACACCTAGGCTCGCATTTTGTTGATCCAACACTTTATATTTTAATTGAAGAAGTGCTAGATTGTATGAATCATTTAATGCTAAATTAATAACTGTATTTAGATCCAAAGTATCAAGCTTTTTCAATTCGCCTGCTCCAGAGATCGTTAATTGTGATGCTGGTGTTGCTGTTGTGTCTGTCACTACTGGAGTTGGGATTGCATCTGCAGCGTGCGCCATTGTTAATGGTTGTGATGCAACAAGCACCATAGCCAGAAGAGAAGCGCCGACGATTCCTTTTTTCATATCCAAATTACCTCTTTTCATATATTCAAAACCATAATTCCAATCTCAAATGAATGCCTCTGCCAAAAACATTTAGTATAGCTAATAAAATTAATTTAGCATTACTAACAAAATAAATCAACTACAATTCAATAAATCATTTATAATTATAAATAAGTTCTGTTGAAAAAAATCACTTTCTTACTTATATAAATGTTCTAATTCCCTACTTCTATATTATATACCTTAAATGACATATACGTAATCCTTGTTTAAACATTATTTTGAAATAAAATTATTAAATAATAGTGTGCTTTGCTAAGTCCACTCTAACAATATGACCACTACAGCTACTAAAATAAACGCAGCAATAGAAAGATGTATTTTTTCCTTCATCATCGCAGGCTTCGTATCTATATAATGAAGTTTGTGATTAGGTCTATTATTCTTCCTCTGATCTGGATCGTAAGGATCTGTCGTTTTCACAGTGTCTCACCTACTCTTCCATATATTGTATATCTTATGATACTACAATCTTACCATCCGTCACACAATATTCACAATATGATTCCAATTAAAATAAGCATCCACTCTCCGATTTAATTTATCCATTTCAAATCTACATCCAGAGGTTGAGGTCTCTTCAAATTTAGTTTGATACAATTGACAAGCATCGTATAAACAATCTATAATTCAGCCATGAACTATAGAGTATAAATTAAACTGGTGAGTTCAGAGGAGGATACTGTAACTATGAAAAAAAGCTGGCCAACGGCCTTTACAGCGATTCTGTTAGCTGTTAGTTTGACAGCATGTTCGACAGAGAAAGCTGCAGTGGAGCCGGCAAGTAGTAGCGTCGAAGTCACAGCCGTCAAAGAAGTAACATTAGATGCGGTCTATGACTTATCAGGCACACTACAAGCATATGATGAAACCCCTGTTTCTTTTAAAATCGGTGGAACAGTCACTTCAGTGAATGCCGATATTGGAGATCAGGTTACAAAAGGGAAAAGTTTAGCCCAATTAGATAGCGCAGATTTACAACTTGACCTCGACAATGCGAACCAAAGTGTTGCTGCAGCCCAAGCTTCCCTCAGCAATGCACAAGCTTCTCTTACCAGCGCACAAGCTTCCCTCAGTAATGCGCAAGCCGCCAAACAAGCTGCTCAAGCAGGTATCGCATCCGCTGATGCACAGATTCAAAGTGCTAAAGTACGTGAACAAGGCGTAGCTGCTGGAGCACGTACACAAGAAAGAGCACAATCGCAAAATGCTGTAAACAAAGCACAAACGGCTTATAACCAAGCCAAAACAGCAGCAGATCGTGCCAAAACATTATTTCAAAATGGTCTACTAACTCAGCAAGAAAATGAGCAAGCGCAAACGACTCTTGCAACTGCACAAGACAGTCTTAACGATGCGAAAGAACAACTTTCTCTTCTATTAGAAGGAGCAAGTGCTTCCGATCGTGCAGCAGCGGCTTCTACAGTAAAAGAAGCAGAAGTAGGTCGTCAAAGTGCTGTAGCTAGTGTAGAACAAGCCAATTCAGGTATTGAACAAGCCAATGCGGGTATCGAACAAGCCAATGCGGGTATCAGTCAAGCTCAAGCTAGTTATGAGCAAGCTGTTATCGCTAAAGAAACCGCTCAATTGAACTTATCAAGAGTAGGACTTGCCGCTCCAGTATCTGGTGTCGTTTTAGAAAAAACGATTTCTAACGGACAAACGGTTACTGCTGGAACAGCTATGTTTACTCTAGGTGAGATTAACAAACTTAAAGTGTTGCTTCCTATCGCAGATAGTGAAATCAGTAAGTGGAAAGTTGGACAACAAGTTAGCTTGAACCTTTATGATGAGACGCGTACAGGTAGAGTGACGAAGCTATATCCTGCAACCAATGAAAATACAGGTTCTATTAATGCAGAAGTTACCATTGATAACCCTAAACTCGATTGGAAACCAGGTCAGGTTGTCAAAGCTTCACGTCAAGCCGCTTCATTAAAAGGAATCGCAATTCCTGTAGAGGCAGTCGTTAGTACAGGATCTGAACCTTATGTATTTAAAAATGTAAATGGTAAAGCCGTTCAAACCCCTATTGAAATTGGTAATCTATACGATAATCGTTATCAGATTACTAAAGGCTTAAAAGTAGGCGATCAGGTGGTGACTCAAGGAGCGGACCGTTTATTTAATGGAGATGCCCTTACAGTAAGTGAGGCGACCGCTAAATGATCAAATATATCGTCAAAAAGCGTAAAATTACGCTTGTCTTCTTTATCATGCTTATTCTGTTCGGTATCGTAAGTGCATTGCAGTTGCCTAAACAATTAATGCCCGATATCGTTATCAAAACAGCAACAGTAACGACAACTTATCCGGGTGCAACTCCAGAATTAATGGAGCAGACGGTTACCAAAGTATTAGAACAAAAAATTAAAGAAGTCACTAATCTCGATACCATTTCTTCTACTTCAAGTAATGGTGTATCCAGCATTATTATTCAAGCATTACCAGCGGCAGATGCAAAAGATACATGGAGTGAATTGCGTCGTAAAGTACAGGATGCTGAAGGTGAACTTCCTGCTGATGCAAACACGCCTATTGTCAATGACAACTTAACACAAACCTTTGTGCAATCTTTTGCTTTATATGGCAAAACCAAAGAAGACATTTATGCTTTAAGTGATCTTATGAACACATGGCGTGACCAACTTCGTTCTGTACCGGGTATCACTGATGTAGCGATCAAAGGTATTCCCGATCAACAAGTACGAGTTGATGCAGATATGGCGAAGTTAAAACAATATAACATTTCGTGGGAATCGGTTATGCAAGCGATCCAGTCTGAAAATAACCGTGTACCTACAGGTGATATTGCATACGAATCACGTACTTATCAATTAACTGTAGACGAATCTCATAATGTAGATTCCCTCAAAAATATTGTTGTTTTTCAAACCGAAGCCGGTGTTCCTGTCTATGTTAAAGACATCGCAAATGTACAACTGATTACTGATAAAGAAACATACTTAGGATATTACAACGGTGTACCTGCAATTTCGCTTGATATTAGTAGCGAAACAGGTTCTGATGTACCTACCATGCATGAGCGTGTAGCAGAAAAAATGACTTCACTTGAAAAAACATTGCCTGCTAATATCAAACTTACTTCCTTGTTTGCTCAAAAAACAGAAGTAGATCGTATCTTTAATGATTTGATTCGTGAAATGTTAATTGCTATTTTGGCTGTTATTATCATTTGTATGTTGGGATTGAACTGGTTAACCGCTTCTTTTGTAGCTTTGGCTATTCCAGTCTCGATTGCACTAGGTCTTATCCTTCTACCTACACTTGGAATATCACTGAATCAGATCACGATTGTAGGACTTATTATTGTACTGGGGATTCTGGTCGATGATGCGGTTGTTGTTAATGATAATATTGAACGGCGATTAACCGTACTTAAAGAAAATCCGACAGATGCAGCAGTCAATGGTACCAAAGAAGTATCCATCTCTATCGTTACAGCTACATTAGCAACGATTGCAGCTTTTGCTCCATTGATGCTACTTGAAGGCGATATGGGATCATTTATTCGTCCGATTCCAACCATTATCTCGTTATGTATGTTAGCTTCGATGATTATGGCATTAACGATCATTCCTATTTTCCGCGAATGGTATGAAGAGCGTCGTAATGAACAAGGTAAAACACATGGCACAGAAAAACCTGCTGGACTATTAGGTAAACAAATCCAATCGTTAACTAATGGCTATGCTAAAAAATTAATGCCTAAAGTGCTAAAACGTCCATTAATTGTGGCTTTAACAGGGCTTATTGTGAGTACACTTGCTTACGGGTTAGCTGCTTTTACACCTGTCGAGCTATTCCCAAGTTCATCTGATCCTCAGTTAACGATCAATGTATCGTTGCCTACAGGTACTTCTTTACAGAAAACAGATGAAGTCGTAAAAGGTGTTGCTAAATGGGTCAAAAAACAGCCAGGTGTTGAAAATATAGCTTATGCTTCTGGCGGCGGTGCACCTCAGTTGTTTACCAACCTTAGTCTAGGTGGCGGTGGTGTCACAACCGGACAGATTCTAGTCACCGGTGAAGAACATAAGCTCGATGTAGCTACAGCGTCAGAACAGTGGTCTGATCAACTTAAAAAAGATTATCCAGGTATCAGTATCTCTGTAAAAGCTACAGATTTGGGTGTCTCTGTAGGTAAAGCAGTATCGATCCGTATTCTAGGTGATGATCTAGAAGAAATTCGTAGCCTAACCGATAAAGTGAAACTTGCGATTGCTGATACACCAGGAACATACGGTATCACTGATAGTATTGGTGTAGAAAATTATGCTTTGAACTTTGTTGTAAACAAACAAGCTATGGATCAATACAAAGTGAGTTATGAAAACTTAACACGTACGCTTTTGATGATGGGTAGCGGTATTAGTGTAGGTGACTTTGATAACGGTGAAGATCTAATCGATATCAAGCTTTATATGAAAGATTCTACCAACGCTAGTCCAACAGCACTATTCCAACAAGTCAGTATTACCAACTCTGCTGGAACTCAGATTCCATTATCACAAGTGGTTGAAATGAAACCATCATTTGCGATTCAACAAATCGATCGTTACAACTTAACACGAGTGAATACGATTGAGGCAGATGCAAATGGACGTACAGCTACAGAAGTTATGCAGGAATTAGAACCTAAAATACAACAAATTAATTTCCCTGAAGGATACACATGGGATGTCGGTGGAGCAACGTCCAGTCAAACAGATACCTTTACTGATTTAGGTCAATTGTTTGTAGTCGTTATCTTCCTGATCATTATCTTAATTATGATTCAGTTCTATTCGCTTTCAATTCCAATGATTATTATGACAACTGTATATCTAGCAGCCGCGGGCGGTATATTAGGATTATTTATCACTCGTACGCCGATTGGATTTATGTCAGTCATGGGGATTATTGCTCTTGCCGGAATTGTTGTACGGAATGGTATCGTATTGATCGAGTTTATAGAAGATGCAAGGCATGAAGGTATGGAGCTGACCGATGCTATTATATCTGCTGCATCTGCTCGTTTCCGCCCGATTCTTTTAACATCTTTGACAGCGATTGTCGGTATGATTCCTATCGCTACTGTCGGTGAATTACTATTCCGACCACTGGGAGTTACGATTATTTTCGGTCTGGTCTTCTCGACAATTTTGACACTGTTTGTAGTTCCTTCTTTATATATGGTTGTAGCTAGACGCAAATTAAAAAAAGCAGCTCGTAAAGAAGAACGCAAACAACAACGTCGTGAAAAACTGAATTTAAGCAAAAAAATGTAATTTTATTATTCTAGATACATGAATCTGTACTGAATAAGAACAGGCTTCTTTTCAAAGAGCCTGTTCTTATTTTATAATGACGTGATGATATAGCGGTAAAGGAGACGTGCACTTGAAAAACAAAGAACATGAAATTATTGAAGTAGCACTTCAACTTTTTTCCGAAAAAGGATATACTTCTACTTCTGTAGATGAGATTGCTAAAGAAAGCGGAATAGCGAAAGCTTCTTTTTACAAATTTTTTCAAAGTAAAGAAGATGTTCTTGTCGCTACTGTTGTGATGCATGGACACAAAATCGATGATGCCATCTGCAAAATGTATTCCGATACTCATCTACCACCTGAACAAAAAATAGCTGAATTTGTGCGCATTTACTTACAGAACTCTTTGGATACCAAATTCCATTCGATGATGATTTCGATGCATGATAAAAGTCTATTTCACAGCGAGAAGTTAATCGAAGCGTTTCTTATCGTAGAATACAAATTAAGCAAATGGACTACCGATTGTCTGGTGGATATTTATGGTGAGCAAGTAGAGCCTTTTGCTTATGATGTGATCTTTATGATTAGAGGCATGATGATGCAATACCTGATTCTGCCTATGATGGGACTCAAGCCGAATACAACAGATGAAGAATTTGCTGCTCTACTGGCTAACACTGTCGATCTATGGATTAAGGGTATGATGGAATACAACTATGTACCGATCTGGGATTGGAAACAGCTCAAAGTAGATCCTGAACATATCAAAGATAGCCCTATTTTCAAAGGGATTATGATTCATGATGCTTTGCTAGACCTCAAGCGATTACTGCATCACCTCCAAGTCTCTGATGAGCAAAAAGAAGAGTATCGTCAGGTTCTGCAAGAGTTAGAACAAGAAATATTGAGCGATATAAAACGTAAAGGGATGCTTAAAGCAATGTTTTCTTTTCTATCTCAAGAACCCACTCTGGTTGAAAAATGTAATCTGTTACAATCAGTGCTGGATATCTAATCCTATTGATACCAAAAAGCTGCTTTCTGTTATGATCACAGGAAGCAGCTTTTTTTATTGCTCATTTCAAATATATCTCTACATGAATTAATGTATCCATATCACTTTAAGATTAGATCATTTTTTTATTGTCGCTATCACGCAAGCGAACTTTAAGTTGATCAATTGTACGTTCTAGTGTTCCAATCGCATCTGTTACAATACTGCGATCTACCGAATCCTCGACTTCTTTCATCCGTGCAGAAGCGCGCTCACTTTCATACGTCTGGCGACGTTGAAGTTCATTATATTTATCAAGCAAGTCTGTAATGACTTTGTAAAAACGCTCATAATCTAAAATAACATCATCTAGAAAAAAATCGACTTCTTCTTGAGAATAGCCTCGCATTTTGGTTCCAAAATCTTTTTCATGAATGGTAAGGGCATCGAACTTAATCCCCAACTGCTTAAATAAACGTTTTTGGTCTTCTAACTTACGCTGATAATTCTCATCTACAGCCATGATGATCCCCCTATTCCCGTAAGAACTTATACTCACATACAGTTCTTTTTTATAAATGTACCATAAACACAGCATAGGGGAAAACAATCTGTTCAAAGATATTTCGCTTAGGTATGCTTGTTTGTCCGAATGAGTAGACAGAAAGTCGCTCGATCATTGAATAGAAGAAGCCGAAGATTGGGCGGCTTTCCACAGATCCAATTGCTTTTGCTCTTCAGCAATCAACGTTTCTACTCCAGCGATCTGTAATTTTTGCAAAAAAACAGGCAATACTTTCTCTGGATCAACTGTACCATTAATCAGTGGACGATAGTATTCTGCTAATACATTATTGATAGCAGCTACCTCTGTAGATACCGGGGCAATATTCATATTGAAGCCCAGTGCTGGCGCTGGAATATTACCGCTGTTAAATGCTTCATACTGCTCATACGTATCTTGAGGGTACGATTTATCAAAATACGAGATAAAGATATTTCCCCACATCCAGCCATATCCATAATCATACTTTGGATTCAGCGGATCCATACCTGGTGCAGGTTCGATATGTTTATCATCTACTTTGATATAATGAACCCCTTCGATTCCATGCTTGAGCAGATTAGCCAGATAAGGATCAGTATATAACAATTCTAAAAACATCATTGCACGTTCAGGTTGCTTGGAAGAACGAGGAATTGCAAAAGCCCCACTTTGCACATCACCTGTCTCAATAACCCCCTGCCCGATATTAACATAATCCAGATCGTATCCCAGTTGACTGCTACGCTCATACACATAATTAGGTGCATAGGATAGTGCTCCTGCAAATATCTTACCTGTTTTCCAATCCCCTTCGGCTTCATACATCGGGTCTTTAGGCAAATATCCTGCTTGATTCCAGCGATACATCGTTTCTACAAAATGCTTAAATTCAGGTGTGGCATATTGATTGAACACTTGATGATCATCACGCTTAAACGCAGGCGATTCTCCGATATTGATCGCACCTGGCAAATACCAATCACCTGAAATATGATTCATTGGAATCGACCGATATAACATTTCCGGTGTATCCAGTGGTCTTAGTTGAGGTTCATGCTGATGCACAATCTGTAAAAGGGGTTCTAAATCTTCCCATGTCTGAATACGATCTATCTTGAGATGATATTTATCTACAATGTCTTTACGCATTAGCACACCGTATTGATGTCCAATTTCTTTGTTAAGCGGTACAGCGTAGGTCTGATTATCCACAAGCATGCCTTTCCACAAAATAGCTGGAATCGACTTCTGCATCCCCACTCCATACTGCTTTAGCAAATGATCTAATGGTAAAAAAGCTCCTCTAGACACATTGGCTAAATAATTATTGGTCCACGAACTAGTAAATACCAGATCTGCTGGTTGACCGGAAGCTAGAATCGCTGGTATTTTCGCTTCAAATTCGGTTGGATTCAGTGTGATAATACGAATAGTTGCATTGATTTTGCGCTTAAGGTATTTATTGACTTCGTCCATGACTTTATCTTGATCTGGCATAGGATTCGCATAATTGTAAAATACCAACTCCGCAGGTGGAAGATTACTTTGCGTCGTCTCTTGCCCTGTCTGTGAAGATTGTGAAGTGGCTGAATATAAGGTCACATCTTTCTGATCTTGTTGCTGACAACCTGCCCCAATACACAACAATACAGATACCACCAGAAGCAAAAGCATTCGGTGATACCTGTATCTGGAATGGTTCATCCTATTCCTCCTTACCTTGTGTTAACCTTTGATACCACCAATAGTTAATCCTTTTACAAAATACTTTTGGAAAAATGGATATGCGCAAAGAATCGGTGTTAATACGATAACTAAGATAGCCATACGTGCGCCTTCGGCTGGAATCTGTGCCATTAACATATTGTTAGTCGCTGAGGTCGCATTACTGGTTACAAAGTCGATATTAGACTGCAATTTCATTAACATATATTGTAGACTGACTAATTTGGGATTGGTAATATACAACTGTCCAAGGAACCAATCGTTCCAATAGGTAACCAGTGTAAATAATCCAACAGTAGCGAGTCCTGGCTTGGACAACGGAATCACAATACGAGCAAAGATATACCACTCGCCTGCTCCATCAATCCGTGCGGCTTCCAGAATCGCTGTTTCAATAGATTGCTGCATAAACGTTCTCAAAATAATAACATTAAAAGCACTCAGTGAATACGGTAAAATCAAAATCCAGAATGAGTCTGCTAAATGAAGAACATTCGTATTTACAATATAAGAGGGCACCAATCCACCGTTAAATAACATCGTAAAAAATAAGAAAAATGCCATCACATTACGATAACGAAAATCACGTCTCGACAATACATACGAGAATAACGCAGTCACAAGTAGGCTAAATAACGTTCCTATCGCTGTAACTCCAATCGTCACATAAGCCGATTGCAGAATCTGATCTCCATTGCGGAACACATAACGATATGCATCCAAGCTCCATTCTGAAGGTAAAAACTGATAGCCTTTAGCAGACAAGCTCGCTTCACTGGTAAATGAGATCGCATAAACCAGAATAATTGGAATAATACAGACCACACACAGTACAATCAAAATCAGGTTAAATACAAGATTCCAACTTTTTGGAAGCTGATTGAATTTACTAGATGTTTGCTCCATCGAAATTCCCCCTTTTCTAGAACAGCGCGCTGTCTTTGTCCATTTTTTTCACAATCCAGTTGGTAATGATGACAAGCACGAACCCGACAAAAGACTGATATAAGCCTGCTGCTGCGGTCATACCGTAGTTCCCCATCGAAGTTAGGCCGTTGTAGACATACGTATCAATAACCTGTGTAACAGGGTACAGAGCGCCTGAGTTGTAGGTCACTTGATAGAACAATCCAAAGTCAGCGTAAAAGATTTTGCCGATACTGAGAATAGTCATAATAATAATGATTGGCTTGAGACAAGGAATCGTGATAAAGCGAATTTGTTGCCATTTACTAGCACCATCAATCGTAGCGGCTTCATAATACTCTGGTGAAATACCTGTAATAGAAGCGAGGTAGATAATACTGCTATACCCTACACTTTTCCAGAAAAAGACAAAGATCAAAATGTATGGCCAATAGGTCGTTTCAGAGTAGAAATTGATCGGATGCATTCCCATAAACGTTAGTGCTTGATTGATAATCCCTTTGTCTGCACTAAGGAAAGCATAAAAAATTAAAGCAACAATCGTCCATGATAAAAAGTAAGGCATAATCAATATGGTCTGATAGGTTTTGGATAGAAATCGGTTACGAATCTCATCAAGCACAATAGCAAGGGCAACTGCGAGAATCAGTCCGAAAATAATAAACACGAAGTTGTATAATAATGTGTTACGTGTAATCAGCCATGCATCGCCTTTGAATAAATACTCAAAGTTTTTGAACCCGATCCAGGGACTGCCTAGAATACCATCGTAGAAATTATAATTTTTGAAAGCAAGGATGACTCCGAACATCGGCAAGTAGTTGAACAAGACCAGTAAGATTAGTGCAGGTAACGCCATCAAAAAAAGAACTTTATTTTTACGTAATTCGTACAAAAAGGTCATGATTGAAGTCCCCTTTCTCTCCGGTATCTCTCTTGTGTGCTTATTCTTTAATTATGGGCAAGAGAAGGAAAGGAAACTACGCTAAGTTCTTTAGGTTATGTGTACTTTTTTTAGGTAAGCGTTCTCAAAATAGAGTTGTGGGATTGAAGGCGACTTCATTGTGTTAGTTTTAGTTACATATTTAGTAGAGGCAGACCGCTTCGCTTCTATCGGGTCATTCCTTGATCTACGCTCTGTGCTGGGGGTATATTTGAAGGAAGGATACATTAAAAACTGTTACAGGAAGTTAAGGATAATACATAGTATCAGAATAAATATAAAATGTTTAGAAGTTGATATCAGAGTAGTTTAGCCTATACCTATAATCAAAAAAAGTCGAACGCTACACCTTCGTGTATATCGTTCGACTTTTTTGATTATTTTGTGCTATCGATAAAGCTTTTCAAATCATCTGCCATGACTTTGGACTGAGTGTAATGTAGATAATGAGTGCCCTCTAATAGAATGATTTTGCCATGTAGTGAATTTTTGATTTGTTCTTCATGTTGAGTTGTCCAGTTTTTAATATCAGGATCATCTTTGACTAGAAAGAAAATCACAGGTAGATTTTTAGGGAATTGTAAGCCTTGTACAGCTTTGAAATTCGTCGGCAATAACTGTGCTTCACTCACAATATCTGGATTCATCATATTTTTGAGTGTAATCATTTTGATCTGTTCTTTGGTTGCCTCATCTACATCAGGTGTCATAATCTGACTCGGATTAAGCTTGACTAGCAAGCGGTAAAAGCCTGATTTTTTCAGGATGCTTATCGATTCGGTATCCATCACTTCAGTTGGCTGTGTAGGGAAGCTTGTATCTATACCTGCAAAAGCAGTCACTTCATTAGGATATTTATTCACATAATCTAATCCATAAATACCTGAGATCGAGTGACCCATCAGAATGTATTTATTGATCTTCAATTGTTGCAAAGCTTCATGAATCTCATTCGTAATATTGTCGACTGTACGAGGTTTATCGGTGACATCACTTAATCCATAACCAAATGGTTCAACAACAACGACTTTGTAATGCGACGATAGTTGATCAATCAATGGTTTGAAATCTAGAGCTGGCGATGCTGTACCAAAACCGGGAATCAATACAATCGTTTCTTTACCTTCTCCTTGAATCATTACATTCATGTTTTTACCATCTACAGCAACCGATTGTCCGTATGGTTGTATTTTGCTTTGTTCAGACTTACTGGCGAAGACATTAACGGTATACACCGTTCCTAAAAAAATAACGATTAATACAACAACAACTGCAATAGCTTTGAGCATAAACTTGAGTAATCTTTTCATGAATTCATTCCTTTAATATTGACTTGATGAATAAGTAACTTCTTTCAATTATAAAGTATTTTATTTATATAAGCTAACTTCGTGTTATATGAATCCATTCCTATTCAAAAAAGGGATTACCTGTGTAGGTAACCCCTTTGATTCTTGCTATAGTCGTTGTTGCTATTTCACATCAATACTTACTTCTTCTGGACGATAGACGGTGCAAATTGCACCTTCTGTATCGGTAGCGAACATCACTGTACGTTCGGCATCCAATTGGAAACTGTACGTTTTGTGACTGATCGGGTCTTGTACTTGAATTTGAGCATTCGCTCCATACTCGGATACAAAGATATACAGATTACCTTGATCGAAAGACAATTTACGTCCATAGACACCGGATAATTCATCGCCTTGCAACCATTCCAGTTCAGAAGACACTTCTGCTTCTGCTAGCGCATATTCATACAGTGCAATTTGAGTTTCGGTACGATCGCTTAATTCTACAGGCAATGGGCTCCAGATGATTTTACCTTTACCTATCGCTACATTTTTCACCTGAGCAACACCGGTCAGTGGAGCTTGTTTGACCAGTTCAGCAATACGTTTGCCACTAAATGATACCGGTAACACTTCTTCGCCTAACTGTAATGCTTCTTCACGGCGGACATTTGATAATGGAGCACTCTCTGTCACTTCGCTTAGACGATCTGTAGGCTGCCAGTATTCATCTAATGATAACGGCCCTGTAAATAATAAAGTACTGCCATGCTCTTCTACATAATCGACCAGTTGCTTAAGCGCTGATGTCTGGAAATTATGAGGACTTGATACAATGATTAATTTCGGCGCATCGCCTGTCGTTAATTCATGTAAATGATATTCCCCAAAAGCACGTGCATGTACATTCAGTTCATAGGATAAGGTACGAATCAATTTGGTTGTTGCATCATGTGCTAGTTTGCGATTCGACAAATCGTTGGAATATGGGAAAACAACAGCTACTTCTTCCAATTGACGATTTTCAAATAAATCACGAGTTGCATTCATAAAGCGTCCGAAGTCATAAGATACGTCTGCTTCTGGCTTTTCTGTTCCATCTGCTCGTACAGCACCGATATGAGATTCATTCACATTGTGCATATAGAAATTGATATTCCAGATCCACTGCACTGCCCCTGCTCCACCTGTTGAGAAAGCATACGAATATTTGCGTTCTAAAATATACTTCAATTCATTTTCTGTACGCTTGGCTTTGCCTTCTGGTGTCTCAATATACATAATCCCTGTTTCTTGGATAAGATTCGGCTTCTGTGGTGTTTTGGTGAAAATACCATCCCACACGAGATCATCCATTTCCCACCAAGAGTGTACTGTCGTATAATCGACAGTCTCTGCATACAACAATGGAGATGGACGTTGCCCTGCTAATCCTTCATCTTGTCCAACCGTCACTAACTGCTTCGGTTGAATACTTTGGATCATACGAGTGAGGTCTGTCGCCCAGCGATTGTGCATATCCATCGTAAACAGATTATAGTCGAGCCAACGAGTTCCTTTTTTCGGATGAATCGAGGTTGGATTATAACTGATATCATCGACATGCACTGGATATACCGCATCAAAATTAGGTAACTCTTCAGGTGTCATATTCCAGCGTTCTTGTACTCGGGTAATATCGCTATCGTAACGCTTTTCTATCCATTCTTTGTAAGCCGCAATCTCAAATTCATCGTACACCGGTTGCGGACCTGAAAATGGACGATCTGGATTAAACATCGATGGTTCATTGATCAGATCCCAATGGATATTCGATGTATGACGATGACGGGTTACAATCGCTGAGATAAAACGCTTCTGCGCTTCTACACTACGTGGATCAAGATACGGGTTAACCCCTTCCCAAGCTTCCGGTGTAAATGCAAAAAAGTTAAATGTCAGTTCATGCCCGTGCTTTTTACTTGTCAAAATAAACGCATCAATTGCACGCATTACTTCTTCATAGGGATGACCATCGACAAACATCACATGTCGCCAAGCACTCCATACACCTGTACGTAGATAGTTAATCCCTGCATTTTTCATCTGTGCCATATCTTTATCCCACACCGCTGCATTCGGTAAAAATAAGAATTTGCGTGCTACATCCGAAGTCATATATGTCATACCCACAATCGGTAATGGACGACCTTCTTTGCGGAAATAATCACGATCAGCTGTTAACATTTCACCTTGTGCCAAAAAGTCTGCATCAAATCCCCAGAATCCTTGATGAATGCTACGTACTTCTCCAGATGGTGAAGTGATCGTTCCTTCCAAGCGATAATATCCAGCTTCGATCGTAATCTCAACAGGTAAGCGTACAATATCCAGTTCACGAGAAGCAGCAATCGTTAATTTTTGGGTCCACACGTCTGTAAATTGACCGGATAAATCCTGATCTTCTTTGGATACTTGTAGATTGAATATCCACTCTCCGCTGATATCTGCACTGGTGGAATGACGTTGTAGCGATTGCAATTGAATCGTTAACGTTGGACGCTCACCCGGTTCATAACTTGCATAGTTGGGCTTCACCCAGATTTCAGTAACCCCTTTGGCAGCAAATTCGCCCCATTTGGAAATAGCTTCGATTCCTTTTTCCCAGAAGGCTTCACCTGCTAATTGGTTAACAAATATCCATCGTCCACCAGCATAAGCTCCTTTTGTATTTTCAAGCAAAATAGCAGGAGCGGCTACTTCACGTCCGTCTTTGGAGATTCCTTTGAGCAGAGGATAAATATGTGCATCCATTGGTCCACTGGAACCCCCTTGTGCAGGATGGTCATTGGCTTTGGTCACATGAAGAGCAAATCCCCATGTGCTTTGACGCTCAAATAATGATTCTTGTCCTGCAAATAACGGAAAATCTTTGCTTGCTTCATAATGATCAATCGGTGTTACTTCTACCGGTAATACTTCGTTAATATTCAAAATTTGATGATAAGCGGTTTGTTCATTTTCTACTTTCCAGCCATCTAATGTTTCATTGACAGGCTTACGGAAAGGAATACCGCCCATATGTACAAATCCTTTGCTATTATTCAAATGATTGTGGATCGCTGTCCATGCTTGTTTGGGAAAGTAACTGCCGTGCAGATGAATAAATAAATCCGCTTGCGTAAGCGCTTTAGAAAGTTCGTTAGCTGTAACCACTGTACCTTGCTTGTGCAGTTCAGTTAGCTGTTGTTCATTCGGTCGTTGGCCATCAAAAGGGAATGCAGGATCATAAAAAATTACCGTATGGAGCTTAGAAATTAATGTCATAATAATCTCCTTCATTATTGATATTGGATTAGGATAAAACTGGATTTGAAAGTTTCGGATAGTGAGATAGACCGCTATGGGAATAGGATTGTTCTTGTCGTCGCTGAAGTACCTTTCTTACGAAAGCTTGTAACTCTTTCAGAACAATCATATTCCCTTCGCTCTCTGCTCTTACATCCTCATTTCTAAATCGTTTTTTTCGTAATGAGGGTGGGTAAAGGTTAACAAATTTAGAAATAACTTTAGTTGAATAATAATGCTTGATAAAGATTGGTTAGTTATCGTTTTGTTTTCTGGTGATAATGTTGTACTTTTGTTATTTTGTACTCTTTTACTATAACTGATTTTATTAAGTTACGCATTAAGTAATTTTTGAAATAATGAATTTCAACTTTATTCAACATTTTGATGTGTTTTATGATGATGGCTTAGTGAGTAATCCTTTTTGTATCGCTTTATAGATTAACTGTGAAAATAAGCTGTTGGACCATGCAAACCATGGGCGGGTAAAGATTGTCGGATCATCTGAATGGAATCCTTCGTGCATATAACCTGTATCTGCATCGGTAGTTTCTAATAAATGGATCATGTCTAATATTTCAGCATCATTATTGGCTGTTAATCCTTGCATGGATAATCCCATATGCCAGATATAACCTGCTGGCGTGTGAGGGCTACCCATGCCTTTGGCAGCTTTTCCTTCGAAATAGTATGGATTTTCGGTACTTAAAATAAACTTCCGTGTATTAAGATACATCGGATCGTTCACATCACAATAACCAAGATAAGGCATTGATAACAAGCTTGGTGTTCCTGCATCATCTACCAGACAATAATTGCCAAAACCATCGGTCTCATAAGCATAAATATTGCCATGTACAGGATGACGATAAATACCATATAGCTCGATACCATGCTGAATTTCTTCTTCCATTTCAGCCAATTCAGCGCAGAACGCTTCATCACGATAGACAGCTCGTACCATTTCTTGCATTTGACGCAGAGAAACGACAGCGAACATATTGGAAGGAATACTGTAATGAAATTCGCAAGCATCATCGCTAGGACGGAAAGCTGACCAGATCATTCCTGTGTAGTTAACAGGCATCCCGAGTCCCTTATTACGGATCGTATCAATTGCCGGACAATTGCGTCTGGTAAAACGATACGGTGATTCTTCCATATGACGTTGTTCTGTTCTCCATAATTGGAAAATAGTACGCAACCCTTGCTTAAAACCTGCATCAAAAATATCAGTATTGCCACTTGTTTTCCAATAGTGATACGCCAAGCGAATTGTAAAACAAAGCGAATCCAGTTCAAACTTGCGTTCCCAGACCCACGGGCTCATCTCTGTCTCATCTGCCGGGTCCCAATGCCAATCATTCGCAGTTTCATTAAATGAATTGGCATATGGATCTATCTCTAGATAAAACATATGTCGTCTAATCAATCCACTGATTATTCGTTGTAGCTGTTTATCTTCTTTGCACAATGGCACATAGTGCATTAACTGTTCGACCGAATCACGTAACCACATTGCCGGAATATCGCCTGTGATTACGAATGTAGAGCCATCGTCCATTAATTTGGTTGTAGTTTCTAATGTATTTGGAAAACAATTACGAAAGAGTTCAGCTAACTTTGGACGATCTACTAACGCTTGCTCTGCTTCTGCTAGCACATCCTGAACGGCCTGTGGCAGTTCGAATGTGGACATTTGAACATGTTCTAATTTTTCTAGCATGATGATAGATCCCCCTTACTCCATTTCAATGTTTTGATCTCATAAGGTTTGAAATGTAGCTCTACAAGATGATCGGTGATAGTTAACGTGTCTAGATGATCTTCCAATATATTGACCAATGTCATTACATGATCGGTGGTATCTTCTGCTTGTGCAGGTAATTGAATATGCGCTTTACCTCGACTGCCTGAAGATTCATAGAGACGGATAATCGTTCCTTGACCATCTTCTGCTGGCTTCATCGTATCTAAAATAACATGCTCACTATCATACGAGAAAATAGAATATGATAAATTATCCTGTAACTGACTTGGTTGTTGCACCTGTTCAGCTGTAGTCTGGAATTCGATGATTCGATATGATGCTGGTTGATTAAGTTCTGCGGCGGCACGCACAATATGAGCTTCACGCCAATTGTCACCATGTGGTAATAGCGAATACGTAAACTCATGATGACCTAGATCTGCACCTTGATCTGGCCATTTCGGTGCTCGTAGTAAAGACAGACGCATATTGCAGTCTTTAATATCGTAGCCATATTTACAATCATTAAGCAGACTAACCCCATAATTACCTTCTGAAATATCTGCCCAGCGATGTCCACAGACTTCATACTGTGCTTGATCCCAACTGGTATTCCTATTCATCGTACGTTCTAGAGCACCAAAAGGAATCTCATAGGTGGCTTGCTCTGCAACGAGATCTACAGGGAACGATACTTTTAGTAATTTGTGACTTTCATTCCACTCTACCTCTGTTTTGAAATCGATTCGACGATGATCGGTATACAAGAACACTTTTTGCGAAATAATCGACTGCCCAATCTGCCAGCGGAAGTGTAAAATATCGCCTGTCTGTCCATGCATAATGACTTGTGAAGAGATCAATTGAGCTGTATCTGCAATCTGTTCTGCAAAATGCGGATCAATATCCCACGCATCCCACAGCAACGGGCGATCATGATAAAAGCCGAACACATTGCCATGTTGATGTTCTTTCAACACTTCACGTTCATACTCTTTATCATACAAAGACGATATCTCACCTTGTTCACTAAACTGGATACGATAAAAAGGAGTTTCCCATACTGCTGGAACAGATTTTCCTATTCTATCTTCTACTTCTACCGTCGAATGAATATCTGCATATGCTGATACTGTATTCATTTCATCCTCTGCACGTAACCAGATCACTTGATAATCGAATGCTGGAATTGATGGTACATAGATACGTAGAGTGTATTTATTTTCCAATTGGTTATCATTTTCTGTGGATAACTTTGTTGTTTCTTGAGTTGCAGCTGAATCTGTATTGGTGGTATGTCCGGGTAAAATAGGCTGAGCTGCTGTAAATAGAAGCTTCGGAACATCCGCATGAGTTGATGGTGTAGAAGGTATACTTGATGGTTCAAGAGTGCTTGGTGTCACTAGATCACTGCGTAGTAATTGCCCAGCTTGATCATAGACTTGCACATCTGCTAACTCTTCGCCACCTTCGATCTGTATCCATTCTCCACGTTCCCAACTTAGACTGTTAAATACGGCATAGGCTGTTCCTTGATATTGATTAGAATATGCAAGCTGTTCTGCGATCATGGTTGTCCACGGAGCTAGGGCTTGATTCAGAGCACTTTCTCCAATACGTAAAATCTGAGCATATTCCACTTCTGAAGTATCATACACTTCAGGAATTGCTGAACCCGGCACAATATCATGAAACTGATTGAGCATAATACCGAGCCATCCATTTTTAAACTGTTGCTTGGTAATCATGCCATCTTCTGATTGCTCAAACAGACTTGCATGTACTGACAATCCATCATCTGCATGTTGCTTAGACAACAGTTGCGACTTTTGAAATGAAGCCTCTTCTATGGATGATTCGACTACCGATGTCTCTGTTAGACTATGGTGATTAAAATAAATAGCTGTTAACCGTTCCCAAATCTCAGCTTCACGATAAAGGAGTTCTGCTTTGCGATTGTGGCGTTTATTCCATGCTTGTGTTGTATACGTTCCCCGGTGCAATTCCAAATACAGATCGCCACGCCATACCGGCAGGTCATCGGCTGACTCTAACGTTTGTGCAAAAAAGTCTTTAGCTGTTCCAAATTCAGCTTGCGGTAACCCCACCATCAAGTCTGCATGTTCTACATATTCGATCATTTCATGAGTGACTCCCCCGCCACCATCGCCATGCCCGTACAATAACATTTGCTGAGGATGGACATCTTTTTGACGGAAATATTCCCAGTGCTCTCCAATATCTTTGGGAGTTGTCGATTCATTCACACCATGATTGAGATAAGACAATATTGGCGTTCCATCAATGCCTACCCAGTGAAATAGATCATACGGGAAGATATTGGTATCATTCCAATTGAGCTTGGTGGTCATAAAATAATCGATTCCCGCTTGACGCAACAATTGCGGTAAAGATGCGCAATATCCGAACGTATCCGGTAACCATTCAATCGTTGAAGTGATCCCGAACTCATCACGGTAAAAGTGTTGTCCATACAATAACTGACGTGCTAACGACTCCCCACTAGGAATATTCAGATCAGGTTCTACCCACATTCCGCCTACCAATTCCCAGCGACCTTCTGCGATCCGTTCTTTGACTTTGGTGTATAGCTCTGGATAATGATCTTTCACATAAGCAAACAGTTGTGGCTGACTTTGAGAGTAGATAAACTCAGGATACTGCTCCATTAATGTACACATCGTTGAAAATGTACGACTGGATTTACGTACCGTTTCACGTACAGGCCATAACCATGCGATATCAATATGTGATTGTCCAATCATATACATATAGCCATTGTCTTCTGCTGTTGGAGCAAAAGCTTGTACTTGTTCTCGTAATAACTGTTCCAGTTGTTGCCACGGTTCTTCCAATTGCCATGATTCTTCTGGAAGATTATAAGCGGCATTCATCACTTGTTCTAACGCTTTCTGAATAGCGATTCGGCGTAATTCATTTTCAGGTAAACGGCGCATACTATGTAGCAATACACGTACACTGTACATTAGACTACGCAATCCACCATTGATGCTTACCAGACTGGCATTGTACCGGCTTAATGGAGCTACATATTCAGGTTGCCCATTAAGTGGATCGTGCGGTTCAGGAATAGGATCGTATAATTCAATATCTAGCTGAATATCTGTACCAGTATAAGATTCTCGTAACGGAACAAACGTATGATTTTTATCCAGCCCATGATAGAACTCGCCATTGATTTTAAGTAATCCTTCTCCACCGCCTGCACTGAATACTAAGCCGACAGGATGTGCTGACCATGAAGCTGGAATCTGCTCTTGCGTGTGTAAAAAGTAAGTGATGCCATAGGTGGATCGTAAGCTCATATCACTGTTCTGGCGCGGAACTGTGATCTCATAATGATCAGGTGTCACATAACGTGCTTCTTCTACAGTCCATTGATTCAGTTCTTTGGTCTCTAACCATTGCTTGGTAGATAAATGTTTGATAAATCGTTCGATCCGGTACATATACTGCCTCCTCGAATAGTCATTGATTTAAGGTATCATCTTATATCTATATTCATTTCATATCCCTTAGAGATTACCGAACCGTCAACGTCACGACCTGACCTTCAACCGAATTGCTACCAATTTGTAAATGGAACTCGCCGGGTTCGACAATACGATCCAATTGAGCAGTGACTAATTCCAAATGTTCTGGTGTGAGTGTGAATGTCACAGTCTGTGTCTCGCCAGGTTGTAAAAAGACTTTTTGGAATCCTTTCAGTTCTTTTTCTGGACGAGTAACAGAAGCGAATAGATCCGTCAAATACAATTGAGCCACTTCCCAACCTGCGACTTGCCCTGTATTGGTGATCTCTACACTCACTTGAGTATGTTCATCACGCGCAATCTCAGCAGGACTTACTACAGGTAAACTGTATGCAAAAGTGGTATAGCTGAGTCCATGTCCAAAAGCATAAGCTGGTTGCAAATCCATTTCCAAATAACGTTTCCCACGTGTCCGCTTACTGTTGTAATAAACAGGCAACTGTCCAACATGTCTAGGAACAGATATAGTCAGCCGACCGGAAGGATTTACTTCGCCATACAAAATTTCTGCTAAAGCATGACCGCCTTCTTGCCCTGGATACCATGCTTCGATAATCGCATCTGCATGTTCATCAATCCACGGCTCTGCTACAGGTCGTCCATTGATATAAATTACAATTAACTTTTTGCCAAGTGCATAGATCTGCTGACATAATTCAAGCTGTACTCCTGTCAAATTCAGATTAGAGCGGTCGATACCTTCTCCACATTCCATATCGCTTTCTTCCGAATCATGCACTAGTGACTGCCCTGTTCGTAAGTCTATCGTTCCTTCGCCAAAATCGCGTGCACTTGATCCACCTAATACCAGAATTACGGTCTCCGCTTGCTTGGCAGTCTCTAAAGCAAGCTCGAATCCTTCCCGTGACTCGTCTTTGATCCGACACCCTGGAGCATATAGCAGTTGATCGCTGTCTACACCGAGCTTCTGGCGAATCCCTTCTAACACCGTAATCACTTTGCCTGCGGGTTGAGGTGAAGTGTAATCACCTAATTGGTTATATGGTTTATTGGCATTGGGTCCAATCACTGCAATTTTTCCAGTAGATGTTGGTTGTAAAGGTAATGCTTCATTTTTATTTTTGAGCAAAATAATCCCTTGTCTCGCCACTTCACGAGCCAGTTCAATATGTTCTGGACTGTGGATCACCCGGGCAGCACGTTCGGGATCGACATAAGGTTGATCAAATAGACCCAACTGAAACTTCACTTTGAGTAGACGGCTAACCGCTTGATCCAAATGGGCTTCTTGCGCAATGCCTTGCTCTAATGCGGATTTGAGATATTTGCCAAACATATAACCTGACATTTCCAGATCAATTCCTGCTTGTAGCGATAAAGCAGTCGCTTTTTCTCCTGTCTCCGCGACATTATAGCCGTGCACTAGCATATTCATAGCGCTTGCATCTGTAATAATAAATCCATCAAATCCCCACTGCTTGCGCAGTACTTCATCTAATAAGTATTCACTGGATGTACAAGGTACCCCATCAATTTCGTTATACGCAGTCATGATCGATATCGCTCCAGCTTCAATCGCTTTGCGGAAAGGAACCAGATCGATCTCATGCAATTCTTTCATTCCCATATGTACAGGTGCGGCATTACGTCCACCTTCTGAAGCGCCGTAACCGACAAAATGTTTTAACGTGGCGATTACGGTATCTGGTGAATCCAAGCCTTTTCCTTGTAGACCAATCACAGCGGCGGCGGCAAGTTCTCCTGCGAGATAAGGATCTTCGCCATATGTCTCCTCGGTTCTGCCCCAGCGTGGATCACGCACAATATCGAGTACAGGGGAATAGGTCGCTACTCCGCCCTGACTACGTGTCTCTATCGCTACCGCTTCACACATTTGTTGATACAAGGCAGGGTTCCATGTACTTGCGGCAAGCAGTGGAACTGGATATACCGTAGCCCCGATTGCCATATGTCCATGTGAACATTCTTCGCCAAACATCAGTGGAATCCCTAATCGGGAATGTTCGATCACAAAGCGCTGGATATCATTGAGTGCGGCGGCTCCTTCTGCTGGAGAAAGCCCTGTTTCCAGTGTCACTTCTGTCCACGGATCGGCACGTAATGTCGCATATAATGAACCAATTTTACCCTGGCGGATATCTTCTTTGAATTCTTCAGTAAGGGTAACGGTTCCATCTTCATTTTTGCTAAAAGTACGCCAGCCAAACAATTGAATCAGTTGCCCTACTTTTTCGTCTAATGTCATTTGAGCGAGCAAGTCTTGTACGCGTTCTTCGATTGAAAGTGCTGGATTTTTATAGTTGGTCATGTGTGATCATCCTTTCAATTGGAGTTGCAGGGTAGGAATAAAGTGGAAAGTTTCTGCACGTCTAGGTGTACACCGCTGCGGGGGAAGAGTGGCTATTGTCGTCGCTGGTGTAAAGAAATCCCCGAATGAACCGTTTAGCGGTCGGGATTTCTTTACAAAGGCGAGCGCTTCGCTCTTTCATAGCCTCTCCTCCCCCTCCGCTCTGTGCTAGGTGCGAATTTCTCACCTTTATTTCTAGCAACTTGGGTGGGTAGTGTAGGGCATGGTAAAGATGATAGTGATGTAGAAATTAAGAATATGAGTGTTTGGTTTTAATATGGTGATCTAGACTTAGCATTATATTTGGTTTCTTTTAAAAAAATTGGCTATATTAACTACTTCTGTTCTTGAGGTGGGATACCTGTAAATTTTATTTATTATTTGATTTGTTTAAAAAGAAAAGGACGGAATGGGGGTTCCGTCCTTTGGTGTGGTATGGAATTGCTGGTGGTGCTTTTGGAAATTAGGAACCGGTTTGTTGGGATTTCCATGTGTCGTATTGAGTTTGCATTTCAGCAAGCATATTATCTACACCAGCGTCTTTTAACTTCTGAATAAATTTAGGCAGGTATTCATCTGGATTAACGGTTCCGGTGACTAGTGGTTTGTAATATTCACTAATCACATTATTAATCGCAGCAATCTCGGTCTGTACCGGTGTGGTATCAAAGTTAAATCCTAATGCTGGTGCAGGGGTGTTATTGTCTTCGAACTTTTTGAATTGTTCTAACGTATCTTTAGGATACGATTGATCATAGTAGAACATATTCACATTTCCCCACATCCAACCATAACCGTAGTCATAATCTGGATTAGCGGCATCTACACCTTTTGCAGGCTTGATAAATTGATCATCGACTTTGGTATAATCTTGTCCTTCAATACCGTGTACAAATAAGTTAGCTAATGTTGGATCAGTGTATAGCAAGTTAAGGAACATCATGGCACGTTCTGGATTTTTCGATGAACGAGGGATCGCATAGGCGCCGCCTTGAACATCACTGGTTTCCACAACGCCTTTACCTAGATTTTGATAATCCAATTCATATCCTAATTGAGCACTGCGTTTGTAGACATAGTTGGGAGCATATAGTAGAGAACCGGCAAAGACTTTGCCTGCTTTCCAATCGTTTTCGCTCTGGTAATCGACATCTTTAGGTGTATAGCCTGCTTGATTCCATTTGTAAGCTGTTTCCACGAACTCTTTAAATTCAGGTGTATCATATTGATTGAAAATTTTATCGTCGGAACGGGCATAATATGGTTTGTCGCCTACATTGATGATACCCGGTAAGTTCCAGTCACCAGACATATGTTGGACAGGGAAAGAGCGATACATTCCTTCTGTACCATCTAAAGCAAGAATACTTGGATCTTTTTCATGTAAAGTCTGTAAGATCGGCTCCATGTCTTTCCAGGATTGAATACCTGCTACATTTAATTTATATTTATCGACCAGGTCTTTACGGAATAAGACGCCTACTTGGTGACCGATTTCTTTGTAGATCGGTACAGCATATAATTCTTTATTCACAGTCATCCCTTTCCACAGGGTATCAGGAATTGTTTTTTTCAAATCTTGTCCGTACTGATCCAGTAGTGGAGTTAAGGGTGTGAAAGCTTGCTTGGAGACGTTGGACAAATAGTTATTGGTCCATGAACTTGTAAATACAATATCCATAGGTTGACCCGATGCCAACATCACAGGTACTTTGGTTTCAAAGTCACTGCCTTCCATCGTTACTACTTTGATCGTAGCGTTAATCTTCTGCTTCAGATATTCATTCACTTTCTCCATCACTCGATCTTGACCTTTCATCGGCGTTGCATAATTGTAAAAGATCAATTCGACAGGAGCGAGCTTACCATCTGCTGTTGTTCCGTTACTTTCTTTGGAACCACCACAGGCAGACAAGACAATAGATAACATCATAATCACGACTAGACTTAAAGACCATGCTTTTGATTTGCGTAACATAGACCCATCCCCTTTTTCGTTCTTTATCCATCTTCACTACAAAATAATGTTATTAAACCGTTGTTTAAAGAATAATATGTACTTTTTTGTAATGGTAACGTACAGGGATTATTCTTTAGCCACTCCTTTAGAATTCTTCTTCTGGAATGGCTCAAACTTTGTATCTTTATTATCCTTCAGGCTGTCAGAAAGGTGTACCGTATTTTCTTTAGATTAGGTGGATATTTTTTCGGTAAGCGTTTTCTTACTTACTTTATACGGAATAGTGATGACAGATTTCATTACATTATCTGTATAATAAAAGCGTAAACCGAACATATTATCTTCATAATGCAACTTAATTCGCTGATGAATATTACTAATTCCGATTCCATCTGAGCTATGCAATACTTCTTGCTCTCGATCCAAATAATCATTTAACAATGCTGTATCGGTTCCTGGACCATTATCTTCTACAATAATGCGTACCACGATACCGTCTGTATAAGCGCGTAATACAATCTTACCTTGACCTGTAATTTGTTCTGTTCCATGTAGGATCGCATTTTCGATTAAGGGCTGAATAATAAATTTGGGCAATAGATAATCGTATAGTTCAGGTTCTATATCATAACTCACTTGAAAATTATCGCCATAACGAAGAGATTGAATATTGACGTAATTCTGCACATGCTCGATCTCTTGTCGTAATGGAACTTGTTCATTGGGTTGCTTAATACTGTATCTCAAAATATGAGCAAGTGAAGATACCATGGTGACAATATCATCTTCATTTTTACTAAGCGCCATCCAGTTAATCGAATCAAGTGTATTGTATATAAAATGAGGATTGATCTGAGCTTGCAAAGCTTTCATTTCGGCTTGTCGTTCTCGTTCGCCGCTTTCGATTACATCGTCTACTAATCCATTGATCCGTTTCATAAGATTATTGAACTGACGATATAACACACCCACTTCATCTTGCTCTGGTGGCTCAATAAATACATCCATTGTCGAGCCATCTTTGATATTTCTCATTACATTGGCTAATTTGATCACCGGACGTGCAATACTGTTGGACAAGAGTAGAGTAAAGCTTATTCCTGCTACAATAACAGCTACTGTAATTCCCACGATAATATCGAAAATAATCGACAGTCGATCTGTAATATCACTATAAGGAATTAAGGCGATTAGATTCCAGCCCCATTTAAGCGGATACGTATCTGCAATATAGCGTGTCTGATTGTACTTAAGATCACTGGTTCCGCCGATATCCGTATACTGCAACACAGGTGCTAAGTCAGGTGTACGGCTAATATCCATTCCTTTTAAAGTAGGATTATTGCTATACAAGACTTGATTATTCTGATCTGCTAATAATAATTGTGTTCCCTGTGTCAACCGTGACGCTTCAATCTGCTTACCAAATTCAGACGTATCAATCGCAATCACAATAACACCCATTTCATTAGTGGTATTGAGAATTAAGGGATTACGTACTTGCTTGGCAAAATAAACACGGTCACGATCGTCATTTGCATAAAAGATATTTAATGTACCGCTCAATTCAACGGTACGCTTAAACCACTCTTCATTTTCCGCTTCATCTGAATTGAAAAAGCGATTAGAGCCTGTTCCACCGGGTAACTTACTCAACTGCTCTAACTGGATCGTAGGTAATTCTGCGGCAACAGGAAATGTATTTTTGACAAAAAAAGTAGCTGAATACGTACTGACCACATTACTCAACGGCACATCCAGATACTTGATAAATTGCTGATTGATTGTATTAAGATCCCGATAACTTTCGATATCATCAAATGTCGCTTTGTTAAGAATATCAGCTATCGTTTTGTCTGTTGAAAAGTAGTATGTCGCCTGATCGATGCTATTCTCTACATTTTGCACATTACTGCGACTTTGAAGCATAATATTCTGCTGATCTTCCAGCAGTTGTTCTCGCATAATGTTCATAAATACAAAGTACAGTATTCCATTAGACAACAGTGCAGATAAAGTAATCAGCACGATAAATAAAACTGCAATTTTGATTTTAATGCTCGCTTTGGGGATGAAAGACATCGACTTGTTTTTGAACACGATTATTTCACCTCAGCATCAGCACGTACACTATGGTTCAGATATAGATTTCGATATTCTGAAGGTGTAATACTTTCTACTTTTTTGAATACACGGGCAAAATAATGCGGATCTTGAAAGCCTAATTTTTCCGAAATACTATAGATCGGCAAAGACGGATCAAGTAACAACTGTCTGGCTTGATCGATGCGTTTCTGCGTAATATATACATTTAATTTCACACCGGTATTTTGACTAAATACTGCACTGAGATACGCAGGTGAACGCTCCATATGATAAGCAATATCAGCAAGTGATAGATTTACATTGTAGATATTATCATGTACATACTGCTTCACATATTGCACTAATGAATGCTGACGATCTTCCTTCTTCTCGGTGGCTAGTTCATTGACCTGACGGAACAGATCATACGTAAATGATATCGCTTCATGACGGGTTTTGAGATTATAGAGATCATCAAAACGTGCAGATTTGGATTGTAATAACGTAGACGCTCGATCTCCGCCTACCCCTTGATAAAAATCAAATAAAATATTGAGTAGACGCATACATAATTCTTTGATCTCATTATGACTGGCTGTGGATAACGCTAATTCATGTTCAAATAGTTCTTTGAAAAAAAGCAGATTACTTGTTTTGAGTGCTTCATAGCAGTTCAGTTCCAATTGACGATTAAAAAGGGAAGAATAATGATGTAGCTTTTCGTTTTTGCGACGGGAGACTTCTTGAATATAAGTGGTTAATTGGCTGATTTCTTTGCGTCCCATAGGCTTGACGATATACGTATCTACTCCGTATTGCATCGCCTGACGAGCATAATCAAATTCTTCATGAGCACTGAGTAACACGATTGCTGTATCCGTCATTAATTCACGAATACGACAACATAATTCCAGACCATCCATAATAG
Organism: Paenibacillus sp. PK4536; assembly: GCF_028594455.2. Taxonomy (NCBI): domain Bacteria; kingdom Bacillati; phylum Bacillota; class Bacilli; order Caryophanales; family Paenibacillaceae; genus Paenibacillus; species Paenibacillus sp. PK4536. The sequence continues at coordinate 2,384,317 of NZ_CP126313.1, read as the reverse complement.
GCATTTTGATATCGGTAATAATCAGATCAGGATGCAGACGCAAAGCAATTTCTAAAGCATCTTTGCCATTACGAGCTTCTCCGATCACTTCTGCTCCTAATTCTTGCCATGGAATAATATTACGAAGTCCGCGGGATACTATGACATCATCATCAACAAGTAATACTTTCATCACCCAGCCACCTTCTGTCGAAAATTGTGAAATTGTGTCGTGATCGATTAATTACGCTTATCTTACCGTTATTCTTTAGTTCATGACAAGTCTTCTTACATCTAATTTCACTTGTTTTCGAACTATATTTTTCTTTTTTTCAAAATGATAACGCTATCAAAAATCTGTATATTAAAAAAAGATAAAGAAAAAGGGCTTAGAAAGCCCAATTTCCTTGACGAAATACAGGTTCGATCGTTCCATCTGCTAATTCTCCGTCAATATCCAGTTGATCTGATCCTACCATAAAGTCTACGTGAGTTAAGCTTACATTTGCACCTTTGCTTTGTAGTTGCTCTTTCGTCATTTGTGTACCTCCTTCAATATTGGTCGGGTACGCACTACCTAGCGCAAAGTGACAAGAAGCATTTTCATCAATACCGGTATTGTAAAAGACTCGTTTTAAATGTGAAATGGGTGAATCGTAAGGAACCAACGCAATTTCTCCTAGATAAGAAGCACCTTCATCTGTTTCCAAAAGAGAAGTTAAATGTTCACGTCCTGATGTCGCTTGATAATCAATCACTTTGCCATCTTTAAATGTAAGCTCGATTCCTTCAACCAGACGACCGTTCAAGTTAAGTGGTAATGTGCTTCTCACCGTTCCATTTACGCCTGTACGGTGAGGCATACTGTACACTTCTTCTGTAGGCATATTGGCAACAAAGTAAACGCCTTTTTCATTTTCGCCACCGCCACCACGCCATAGATGACCTTCTGGCAAGACAACGTGTAGATCGGTGCCTGGTGCACGGTAATGTAAGCTTTTATAGCGTTTAGCATTGAGAATATCCTGACTTTTTTTCAAATGATCAATATGATCTCTCCAAGCGGCGACCGGATTATCTGAACCGACACGATTCATCTGGAATACTGCTTCCCACATCGCAGATACACGTTCTTCTTCTGGCAAATCTGCAAATACTTTATTCGCCCAAGCTTGTGTAGGGGCTTTGATCAATGACCAGCTAATTCGGCTATTCCGTGTATATCCCTGATAATTTTCACGAGCAATCGCTGCTGCTTTAACAGCTGTAGATACTTTCCATGAATCGATTCCTTTGAACAATTCAGGATCTGGCACTTTAATATGTAAAATCGCTCCGCCTTCTTCAGCGAATTTCTCCAACATATCAGCATGCCATTGAGGATAATAGCCAAATGACTCGTCTGTTGCTTTTTCATAACGAATACGAGTAATCTGTTCGTCATCCCAATCGACCTGTACATACTTCGCCCCTGCTTCATACGCTTTGCCAACAATCAGACGAGTTAAGTCGACTGTTTCTAAAGGCGCTTGTACGATCAGTACTTGTCCTGGCTGAATATTCACACCGACTTTAACAACAAGTTCTGCATATTTTTCTAACATTAATTTGAATTCACTCATTTTCTTCGCCCCTTTATGATCTTTTTTTAATCACGTTACGAACAAGTAATGCAAGAATCAATTACAGCAATTAATTTGCATCCAATACAATCAAACCTTAATTAATTCTTCATGTTTAAATATTACAAAATGCGTTGATATAGACGATATATACCTTAGATACTTAGCAAATATATTCCTTTCATCTTGAATCAACGCTATCTATTATACTCTTTATCATCTCAAACCACACTATTTTTACCCTAATCAACTTTTGATTATCCACCTTATCTGAATTTAGAGGAGTCCCACACATGTACGCGAAAAACAAAGTTATGAATATGTTATGCTTGATTACTGTGCTTTTATCTTTTGTTGTATTTGCTCTACATCAATACACTCACATTATTCCTGTAGCTACAATGGCAGGTATGGATCATAATTCTACGACTCCTTCTTCGATGGAGCATATCATTGTCTTTCGCTATATTCTGTTAGCGGTTCCACTTGCTCTACTCCTATGGTCTGCTTTGTTATTCCGTCGTCAACCGAATCATTCGTATCTTCCTGTTATCAATACATTAGTGCTTACTTTAGGCAGTATTGGTCTAATTGCCGCAGGTAATGGATTAGTAGAATATCACTTTTCTGTTTTTATGGTCGTTGCTTTTATCGCCTTTTATGATTCGATTGCTTTGATATTACTCAGTACTGCTATTTTTGCTTTTCATCATCTAGCTGGCTTTTTCTTATTCCCTGAACTGCTATGCGGGGAACATGCGTATTCCTTTTCTTTACTGCTTATTCATGCGATCTTTTTGTTACTAACCAGTGGCGCAGCTATTCTTATTATTGTCGCCAAAAAGAATACCACTCAAGCATTACAATCACAAAATGATGAAGCTACTTTACGCAATCATGAAGCTCTGTTCAATCTACAGCATACTGAGCAATATATGGAACAATCTGCTGGATCGTTACGTCTGCATTCTCAATCCTTGATGTCATTATCAGAACATATTGCTAAGGCTATACAATTACTTCGTACTCAAGCCAGTGATGAATTATTACCTTCACAACAGGTCAGTGAGCAACAATTGATACAGGTTGCAGATGCTATTTATCAAATAGCGGCATCGTTAGAACAACTCAATCAATCGTCTACAACAACACTAGAACGTGCTCAAATAGGGCAACAATCGCTAACTCAGATTACCGATCAAGTCTCTTCTTTGCAAATCGATGTTCATGATATGGCTTCCGGTATTCATGCCATGTCAGATCAATCGTATGAGATTGCTCGCTTTGTCGATATTATTGCGAATTTGGCAGAACAGACTAATTTGCTTGCACTAAATGCTTCGATTGAAGCCGCTCGTGCAGGTGAGCATGGACAAAGCTTCGCTGTTGTCGCTCAAGAAGTGAAAAAGTTATCTCTCGAAACCAGCTCTGCTCTGAAAATGATCTCTAGTATTATCAGCGAATTCAGTTTGTCTACCACGTCAGCAATTCAATCCTCTGAACGTGGCGCCATCAAAATGCAGGAAATGTTAAAAACAGCTACACAAGCTCATTCCACATTCGGAGTGATTGTAACAGCGACAGAAGAAACCAATCTCCAAATTGCTCATATGTCCAGTCAAGCCCAATCACTCAATGGATCAGCTGAAAAGATCGGTCAATCGATGAGCTATGTCACCCATATTATTCAAGACTCTATGCAAAGTCATGAAGCAGTCAATCTCACTGTGCAACAACAATTAGAGAATACACGCTTAGTTAATGAAGAAGCAGATCACCTGAATCAGATGAGCGATAAGCTTGGACAACTGGTTCATAATCTTCAACCAACCACTACTTCAAGTCCTTCTGTTCCTCAAGTTACAGAACAACAATCTTCTATGCGTACAGTACCGGTACTCGGATAATCTATCCACACAAAAAGCACAATCTTATCCTCTGCAATAGAGTCATAAGATCGTGCTTTTTTCATAGCATATTTAACATTATCAGTGCATATTTAGCATGATGAATAGTATCAATCTCTGCTCAAAAGTACTGATGTGATAAGGATTAGCTTACCTGACGTGCTGTTTTGGTAACGTTATGGTCTAACCAGCTTGTCCGCCATTTGATCTGCATAATCACTAGCAAGCTAAGGCAACATAACACAATAATACTGAGCATAATAAATCCTAATGTATAGGAGCCTGTCGCTTTGTATAGATTGCCCAAAATAAGAGGTAATGCATATCCGCCTAATCCACCTGCCGCACCTACAATCCCTGTCATTAGACCAATCTCATTTCCAAATCGTTGAGGCACTAATTGGAACACAGATCCATTCCCTGCCCCCAGACACATCATACCGACAAAGAGTAAGCTGACAACTACCGGAAGTGGTGGTAAAAACGAAACACATGCTAACATGATGCCTGCACCTGAATATAGATACATCAACATCTTGGTTCCACCGATACGATCTGCCAGAAAACCACCTACCGGACGGAAAAAGCTTCCTGCTATCACACAAATAGTAGCAATATCTGCCGCTTGTACGGCTGTTAATCCATATTGAGTATTAAAGAAAATCGTTAAGTAATTGGCAAGCCCTACAAACCCACCAAAGGTCACACAGTAGAATGCACAAAATACCCATGCATCTCGTTGTTTAAGTACGGTAGCATATTGAGATAGCTTTTTAGGTTCAGGACGGTTAGGACTGTTTTTAGCAAAAATCGTAAAGAAAATAAAAACAAGTATAATCGGAATCATGGCAATTCCAAATACAATTTCCCAGCTTCCAAAATGTTGAGCCAGTCGATTAGCAAATAAAGTAGCAATAACGGTTCCGCTATTCCCTGCCCCGGCTATCCCCATCGCAAGCCCTTGATGTTCTTTAGGATACCATTGCCCTGCAAGTGGTAAAGCAGCGGCAAAAGATGCGCCTGCTATCCCTAGCAATATCGCTACAACATACAATTGCTCTAAAGATTGCACCCATTGCCAGCCTAATAATAGTGGAATCAATGTTAAGATCATTCCGATCTGTGCGGTTAATTTGGGACCAATATAATCAGACAAGAATCCTAAGACTAAGCGTAAAATCGAACCACCTAGAACCGGTAAAGCGACTAACTGTGCTTTTTGTACAGGATCCATCGGATAATCGAGCGCAATAATTACACTAAGCGGCCCAATCATCCCCCAGATCATAAAGCTGATATCAAAGTACAAAAAAGAACCTAATAATGTAGGCTTATGCCCGCTTTGCCAAAAACTTTTTTTGTCCATCATTGTGTATCATCCTCTCCACAGTGTGTTTATTTTTTCTATAGGTAATCATAAAAAAAGCCGCAATTTGCCCTTATATTGCTAAAGGACAAGTTGCGGCTTCATTGCCGTTGTTACATGGTACACGTCATTGTGTGCCATGAGATAAATAATATGAGTGGTGTGCGATTGGCTGTCATCACAAATGTGAATTTGATTCAAATTATATGAACGACTGACTCATATGTCAATATAATTAACTCAAATTCTAAATATTTTTATTTTATGTTAATTATATTGACATTAAAAGATTGATCTATTACTCTTATCTATAAGATTTCACACAATGGAGTGTGATGATGTAACGGCAACGATGCCCTTTTCCAGAATACGGAGAAGGGCTTTTTCTGTGTAAATAACGATGCACCTTTGAAATAGAGACAAAGGAGGAACTTGTTATGCGACAACAATTAGTAGTTATCGGCAATGGCATGGCAGGTGTACGCTGTGTCGAAGAGATTTTAAAGTTAGCCCCTGATGATTTTGAAATTACGATTTTTGGTACTGAACAACATCCCAATTATAATCGTATTTTGCTTTCCAAAATACTACAGGGTGAACATACATTTGAACATATTATTTTGCATGATTGGTCATGGTATCAACAACAACAGATCACTTTATATACTAACGAAACAGTCACCCACGTCGATCCCGATACTCGCACGCTGACCACTGCTTCAGGTCTACAACAGACTTACGATACCCTTATTTTTGCTACAGGTTCTATTCCGTTTATTCCGCCTATTCAAGGTTCTGATAAAAAAGGAGTTATTTCTTTCCGTACCGTTGAAGATTGCGAACAAATGAAAACTTATGCTCAGAAATATCGTCAAGCGGCTGTAATTGGTGGGGGGTTACTCGGTCTAGAGGCTGCGCGTGGTCTGCTTCATTTAGGGATGGAAGCTCATGTTATTCACAATGCTTCATACTTGATGAATCGACAACTGGATCAACTTTCTGCACAATTGCTACAACAAGAACTGGAACAACAAGGAATGAAATTTCATCTGAACCAAAATACGACTCGGATTACCGGAACTACGCGTGCGCAAGGGTTACGTTTTGCCAGTGGAGATAAGTTAGCGGCTGATCTGGTTGTACTGGCTGTTGGTATACGTCCTCATATCCGCTTAGCCGAATATGCAGGGCTACATGTTAAGCGTGGCATTGTAGTCAATGATTATATGCAGACCAGTATTGAACATATTTATGCTGTAGGCGAATGTGCAGAACATCAAGGCATCACTTACGGCTTAGTCGCTCCACTGTATGAACAAGGTAAAGTGCTTGCCCAGCATATTTGTCAGCAACGTCCTTATCGTTATCAAGGGTCTATCCCTTATTCTCAGTTAAAAATATCCGGTGTATCTGTATTTTCAGTCGGTGATACGACCGCTCCTGATTGTGAACCTGTTATTCAGCAATATGATGGTGTACGCAAAACATACAAAAAAGTGAGTGCTGTTGCAGGCAAAATTACAGGGGCGATTTTATATGGAGATACCGCAGAAGGCATTGCATTATTAGAAATGGTCAAACAAGGTGCATCTGTGGAGTCCTATCTTCATCCATTGGAATCTACGGCTACATTAAGCGAACAACAATCACAAAGCCCCACCGATATAGCTACTGCCAAATTAGAACATACCGCTACAGTCTGTGCTTGCAATGCAGTAACTAAAGCGACGATCTTGCAATCGATACAGACTCATGGATTGCAGACAGCAGATGAAGTTCAGCAACATACCAAAGCATCTGGCTCATGCGGAGGTTGTCGTCCGATCGTCGAATCCCTTGTGCGTTATAGCTTGGCAGGTAATCAGGCACAAGCAGACCCAACAACGGCTATAGATCCTCTTTTAATAATAGAGCTTCCAGAGTATCCTGATACCGTACCTATCTGTTTATCGACATCGTTAACTCATACTGCTCTTAAAGAACAGATCAAAGATAACATATGGAACAATAATCCAGAGATGATATCTCCATTCATATTGCACGATCATGATTGTAGCACTTGCCGTACAACGATTCATTATTATCAGCATCTGTATTCAGCGAATACTGTAGCGCAGCTAGATACCTATCGCTTACCTTATGCACAGCTATTATTAGATCGGAACTTACTTTCTTCTGATGCTATTGGTCAACAGGTTACAGATTCTAATGATGAGATCCATCAGATCAGACAATGGCAATCTACTATAGAACAGATGCCTCTACCGCATACAGTCAATATAGCGATAGCCCTTGATATCTATTCCCCTGTTAGTGTACGAGTACAAGACATCGGCATATTATATTCACCAGCAGGTTGGGAAATAAGTATAGGAGGATGCGCTACAGATCCTATTCAAGCATCTTCATTATTAACCACAGTAGAACATATCTCAGATGTACTGTACGTAGTGAATATTGCTCTGGAATTGTATCGTTATGATGCATATTACAGCGAACCTTTATGGCATTGGATGGAACGTACAGGGATACTTCCACTGCGAGAACAGGTCTTATCTTTATTTTACAATGAAGCGATCACTCATTCGAATGACGACCGTGAAGGAGGCGGAACTTATGATGCACACGCAATGTCCTTTTTGCAGCGTACAATGTAAAATCACTCTTCATTCCTCCGAATCTACAACATTACATCCTACTCTGCCTCTGATGACTTATCAGGCAGAAGGTACACCCAATGCGGCTTCACAAGGTCGTCTATGTATTAAAGGCATGAATGCTCATCAACATGTGTTCAACCGTGAACGATTGAAATATCCACTTATTCGTCGTCAAGGAGAGCTTGTACGTGCTTCATGGCAAGAAGTGAACGATTATATAGCCAAGCGTCTGCAACAGTCTATTCAACAATCCGGACGAGATTCCATCGGTATCTATGGTGGAGGTTCGCTCACCAATGAGACTGCGTATCTATTAGGCAAATTCGCCCGTGTTGCGATAGGTACCAAATATATTGATTATAATGGACGTTTTTGTATGTCTGCCGCCGCTTCGGCTGGAAGTAAAACATTCGGGATCGATCGTGGATTAACCTGTCAGTTGTCCGATATTCCGTTAGCTAAATGTATTATTCTGGCGGGTACTAATATTGCTGAATGTCAGCCTACCTTAATGCCTTATTTTAACCAAGCCAAAGAAAATGGAGCACAAATTATAGTTATAGATCCCAGAGTGACTGCAACGGCTACCATAGCAGATATTCATTTGCAAATTCGCCCCGGTACAGATGCATTGTTAGCTAACACCATGCTCAAAATCATGTTAGAACAAGATTGGATCGATCATGAATTTATTAAAAAGCGTACCAACGGATATGAGGAGTTAGCCGAGCTTGTCCGCGATATTGATATAGAACAGACAGCTAGCATCTGTGATGTACCTGTGACGTTAATTTATCAAGCAGCCCAAGTCTATGCTCAGGCAAGTACAGGTATTATTTTTACAGCTCGTGGCGTCGAACAACAGACCGATGGGCATTTAGCTGTCCGTTATTTTCTAAATCTGGTATTAGCAACAGGTAAAATTGGTAAACCTGGTTGTGGATATGGAGCCGTTACCGGACAAGGCAACGGGCAAGGTGGACGAGAACACGGACAGAAAGCAGATCAATTACCCGGCTATCGCTCTATTGAAAATCCAGCAGATCGTGCTTATATCTCTTCTGTCTGGAATATTGACCCTGAAGATTTACCAGATAAAGGAGTATCTGCTTACGAGATGATGGAACTTATTGATCAACAACAGATCACTACTTTATTCGTAATGGGTTCCAATCCTATAGTATCTAATCCTAATATTCCACTGGTACGTGCTGGATTAGAAAAGTTAGACTTGTTGATTGTAGCTGACTTATTTCTATCAGAGACTGCGCAATTAGCAGATATCGTGTTGCCTGTTACTGCCTATTTAGAAAATACAGGTACATTAACCAATTTAGAAGGTCGGGTACTGTTACGAGAAGCAGCCCGCCCTATTTTATATGAAAGTAAACATGATTGGCAGATCCTATGTGAGTTAGCCCGAGCACTTGGTCAGTATACAGGTTTTGATTTTGCACAGGCGGAAGATATCTTTAATGAATTAAGGTTAGCCAGTCGTGGCGGACTTGCTGATTATTACGGTATTACTTATGATCGTCTACGTACAGAAGAAGGAATATACTGGCCTTGTCCTTCGCTAGATCATTCAGGTGTACCTACGATGTTTGCAGATTCGTTTGCTCATGCAGATGGTCGTGCTGTATTTACATCGATTGCTAATGTAGCAACCAAAGATACGATTTCTTCAGATTATCCTCTGCTGATGACTAATGGACGTGTGCTTGCGCATTATTTAACAGGGGTACAGACCCGACGCAGTGCTACATTAACAGCACGCGAACCAGAGAATTTTATGGAGATTCATTCTCAGACTGCTAAGCGATATCATATTAAAGATAACGATTGGGTTGAAGTCTCTTCGGTTCGGGGTTCATTTACTATTCGTTGCCGGATCAAAAATCATATTCGTGAAGATACATTATTCGTCCCGATGCATTGGGGTGGTGCCCAAAATGTAAATCAAGCTACTGACCCTACACTGGATGCTTATTGTAAAATGCCAGGCTTCAAAGTATCTGCTGTATGTATTCGCCCGGCTTCATTACGTTATCTATAATATACAGACGATCATAATCTCTAAATCTGATATATTCAGGTTTGGAGATTTTTGTATTTCTACAATATATCGCCCTTGTGAACCATCGTATTTGCTCTATAACTAATGTATGCTAGAACTATCTGTAAACGACTTATTCTTTCATTTATTCGGCTTACTTTTTTCTCTATTATTCTCACGAGGAGGGCAATATATGCAAATTAGACGTGTTCTTACACATGAACTGAAGCAAGCCGCTTTGTTAGCAGAAGATGTATTTTGCGCAGATGGAGACCGATATATGGAGTCCTCTTTCCCTGCTCTTTTTCAGACAGGTATAAGTCACTCTTATGGTGCATTTACACCGGAAGGTGTATTGGTTTCTTTTATGGGAATGGTTCCGGTACAGATTCAATCCGGTACATATACAGTATCCGCCTATTCGATCGGGGCCGTCTGCACTCATCCTGATTATCGCGGGCAAGGATTAGCTGGACAGCTATTAGAGTTGTGTAGACAACATGCACGTTCAGCTGGAGCTTCAGTGTTATTTATATCAGGAGATCGTTCATTATATACACGTGTAGGAAGCGTACCCTTTGGACAAATCAGTGTATTTGAATTATCTACAGCTTCCTTTAGCACATTACCAGATGCTAGTTTGCATTTAAGTTATCGTGATCTTTTACCACAGGATATTTTTGCTGTTGCTCATCATATTCAAGCACAATATGCTCATATTCGTTGGGGGCTTGGCGATTTACAGCAGTTTATTGCTGCTCACCCGATGGCTAATATTAACAAACAGCAACAACATATTCGAGTCGCAGAGACGGCTGATCATCAGGTCGCTGGTTTTGTGATTTTGTCTATTCCACATGAAGAAGATACTGCAACATCCCGAATCGGTAGTGTGATTGAATATGGTGGTGATCCTGAAGTGGTCTATCCATTATTTGCAGACGCGATCACTCATTATCAGCTCTCTTCTCTTACCGTTCGTATTCCGTGGCAAGACAAATCATTAATCGATCTATTTCTTAAAGCAAATATTCCTGTAAGTATTGAGAAAAATGGCGGTACCTTGCTGGTATTAGATCATGATCTTCTTTTAGAACAGACGGGTGTGCACGACTTTTTGAATGCTCATGATATCAAAGTTCAATTAGACAATGGTTATGCACTACATACACCATCTGCTTCTTACCCTTTCAATAGTGCGCAAGAATGGTATGATCTGCTTTTTGATCCTGATGCTACACTTACCCATAAGATGAATGTGGCTTTCCCTACTGTCCCTTTACCTTATCTATATGGATTATATTTTATCTGAACTGTTTAACAATTAGAGTTCAAGGGTTGTAAAAAGATATACCGCTTAAGAAAGAAGGAACATATAAATATGAAAGATCGGAGTATTCTAACTGATTATGTCCAAAAGCATTGGCGATATTATCTACTCGCTGTCAGTCTGATCATTCTGTCTAATATCGGGCAAGCTGCAATTCCCCGTGTACTGGGGCAATTTACAGATGCTCTGCTGAATGGTGGAATACAGTATCAAATGATTATTGAATACAGTCTGATATTAGCTGGAATTGGGATTATGTATAATCTTTTTTTCGGTGCTGGACAATTCACAGTCATGCGCTTAGGACGCAAATTCGAATTTGAAATGCGTCAAAGTCTTTTTAGCAAGTTCTCTACACTAAGTGAATATTACTTTTCCAAACAAGGTACAGGTAAATTATTAAGCTCGATGACCAATGATGTGAACTCGGTACGTGAATCGATTTCGAATGGTGTGACCATGACCACCAATGCTATCTTTCTATTTTTATCATGTATTGTGATGATGTTACTTAGTCATATTCCACTGTATCTTATTCTGGTGAGCGTGGTTCCGATGGTGGGGATTCCTTTTCTAGTGATTTACTTTGGCCCACGCATTCGCAAACGCTCGCAAAATGTACAGGAATCGTTAGCTGTCATGACAGAATCGGCAGAAGAACAGTTAAGCGGGATTCGAGTGACGAAGACTTTTGCTATTGAACCTACGGCACGTCAGCGATTTGGTACAACAGTCAATCATATTCGTGATAATCAGTTGCATCTGGTACGAATGTCATCTCTATTTCAAGCGGCTGTCCCTTTTCTAGGTGCATTGTCGTTAGTTATTTCGTTACTATATGGAGGTTATCTAACGATTCAAGGTACGATTACGATTGGTAACTTTATTGCTTTGACTTTGTATTTACGCATTATGTCAGGCCCTTTACAACAAATTGGTAACGTGATCAATATGATGCAACGTTCAGGTGCTTCTTTGGATCGAGTAAATCGTTTACTTGCCGAAAAGCCTGATATCGAAGATCATCCTGATGCGCAACCGCTCGCTTCTACCCCTGATCTCAAAATCGAACATTTATCATTTGCTTATCCGGGCAGTGATCGTTATGCCCTATCGGATATTAACCTGCATATCGAAGCTGGACAAACGGTAGGCATTGTCGGCAAAACAGGTTCTGGTAAAAGCACACTGGTGAAGCTATTATTGCGCCTTTACGATCCACCTGAAAATACGGTCTGGTTAGGTGGTACTGATATTCGGCAAATTTCACTGCAAAGTCTACGTTCTCGCATCGCTTATGTACCTCAAGATGGATTTTTATTCAGCACGACGATTCGAGATAATATTGCGTTCAGTGATCGGAATACACCGCTTGAAAAAGTAGAAGATCATGCACGACAAGCGATGATCTATGAGCCAATCTCTAATTTCCCAGAAGGGTTCGATACCAAATTAGGTGAGCGTGGTATCACTTTATCCGGTGGACAACGTCAACGTACCAGTCTTGCTCGTGGATTGGTCAAAAAAGGGCCGATTCTAATTCTGGATGATAGTATGAGTGCTGTTGATGCTGTAACCGAAACAGGAATATTGAACAACTTAATTCGTGAACGAGATCAATATACGAACTTGATTATTTCGCATCGAATCAGTGCTGTTAAACATGCTGATCTGATTATCGTGCTTGACGAAGGTACGATTGTACAACAAGGAACCCATCAACAATTGTTGCAACAACAAGGCATCTATTCATCCTTGTATCAATTACAGGAAGAAGGGTTGCGCGCATGAGCCAGACATCTTCTACGACCAAAGCCAGTACATCCACCAGCGCTCCGATCCGATATGAAGCACTGCGTGCCATTTTAGCGTATGCTCGTCCACATCGTTGGACATTTGTTGGTATCTTCTTTGCCACGATGCTGGCGATTGCGGCTGATCTGTTACAACCGTATCTGGTCAAAATTGTGATCGATGATCATATTGCTGCCGGACAAAATGGTTTACCTTTTTTAACAGGGATGGCGGCTATTTATCTTGGACTTGCAGTCGTTAGTTTTATCTTTTCTTATGTACAAAGTAATCTGTTGCAATATGTAGGACAACATATTGTGGCTAGTATTCGTAATGATCTATTCGCTCATATTACCAAATTACCGATGAGCTTCTTTGATCGCTCTAGTAGTGGTGGCTTGGTGACCAATGTATCGAGTGATACTGAGACGATCAGCCAATTTTTCACGCAAGTACTATTAAGTCTGATTCGTGATGGTATGATGCTTGTGTTTATTATTTACTTTATGTTCCGTCTGGATACAACACTTGCCTGGTATTCGATGATTACGTTACCTGTGATTGCCACACTAGCGATTTTGTTCCGGGGCAAATTACGACAGGTGTATCAATATACACGTAGTCGCTTATCCAAGTTAGTCGGATTTACAGCAGAAAACTTATCGGGCATGGGCTTAATCCAGATTTTCCATCAAGAAAAAGAACAGAAAAAACGATTTAATGAATACAATGCGGATTACTGGCAAGCTAATGTGGAACAATTAAAATCCAATGTATTTTTTAACCGTACCTTTGATATTTTGGGCAATATTGCACTCGTATTAATGGTCTGGCTTGGAGGTATGGCTGTATTTAATAAGCAGATTGAAGTCGGTGTTTTATACGCTTTTATCAGTTATATTCGCCAGTTTTTTCAACCGATTAATCAGATTACGATGCAATGGAATACATTTCAATCGACCACTGTCTCAATGGATCGGATCTGGCGCATTCTCAAACTTCAACCACAGATTCAAGATCCTGCACCTGAACAAGCAGTGATGGTCGATCTAAACAAAGTCAAAGGCAAGGTGGATTTCAATCATATTTCATTCGGTTATGATCAAGATCAGACGGTGATTCCTCATCTAGATCTGCATATTCAAGCAGGCGAAATGATCGGGGTTGTTGGGACAACAGGTGCTGGTAAAAGTACATTGATTGCTCTACTCAACCGTTTCTACGATGTGAATAAAGGTTCTGTGACGATTGATGATATTGATCTACGGCATATGCCACAAGAAACCTTGCACCGAATAGTCGGATTGATTCAACAAGAACCGTTTTTATTTTCCGGTTCGATTATAGATAATGTACGAATGTTCCAACCACATATTAGTGATGAACAAGTTATTGAAGCTTGTAAATTTGTAGGTGCGCATGAAATGATTACACGATTACCGCTAAAATATGATACACGTCTATCCGAGCGTGGAAGTGGATTATCCGCAGGTGAGCGTCAATTGATTTCATTTGCCCGTATTGTAGTGTTCCGTCCGAAAGTATTGATTCTAGATGAAGCAACAGCCAATCTAGATTCACATACCGAACAGTTGGTTCAGCAAGCACTAGATACTGTATCCCATGGACGCACAACGATTGTAATTGCTCACCGTCTATCTACGATTATGCATGCCGATCGTATTCTGGTCATGGAACACGGCGAAATTATTGAGCAAGGAACTCATGCTCAGTTAGTCGCTCAGCATGGAACATATGCCAAATTATATCTTCATGCTAGACAATCGAATCAGCAAGTCATTCAAGCTTAAAACAAATAAATCCCTTTGCTGCATACTCCTACAAGATTAAGGTCTGTCTTGACCTGATCCCGTATGCACCAAAGGGATTTTACGTTGTTCTATCATAGACTACCCATTATTTCAAAAGTCCAAGTAGATTCTTAGTAGGCGTACTTGTTGTAGGAGCCGTTGTTGTGCTAGTCGATGTTGTTGTTGGGACAACAGTAGTCGATGGTTTTGGCGTTAACAATGGACTGGTTACCGATATCAACGGTGCTGTTGTTGATGTTGTCGGTGCAGATACTAAAGGAATAGATGTATTGACTGTAATCACATTAGGTACAGTGATTGGAATATTAACAGATGTTGAACTTGTTGTTGTATTATTGGTTGTCGTATTCGTTGTTGTACTCACTGGTGTACTGATTGTATTGGTTGTTGGTGCAGTTGTCTGTACTGGCGTTGGTGTCGGTGTTGTTACTACCGGCGTTGGTGTAGTCTGCACTGGTACTGGCGTTGGTGTCGGTGTTGTTACTACCGGCGTTGGTGTAGTCTGCACTGGTACTGGTGTCGGCGTTGTTGCCACTGGCTCCGGTGTCGGTGTTGTTACTACCGGCGTTGGTGTTGGTGTAGTCTGTACTGGTGCTGGTGTCGGCGTTGTTGCTACTGGCTCTGGTGTTGGTGTTGTTACTACCGGCGTTGGTGTTGGTGTAGTCTGCGCTGGCACTGGTGTTGGCGTCTGTCCTGTAACATTACCTACTGTGGTTAATACGGGCTTAACCATCGTTGCAGGCGGCGCATATATACCTGTTTTAATGATAGAAGGATCTGCTTTAGGTTTGGCACCTTGGTCTGCTACAGGATTCAATTGTCCGTAGACCGCTTCTACATATTTATCATATGCATTTTTGCTAATTTCCATTTTCATCTGATGCACTTTAGAAGTCAGCGTCATTTTATCTTCAGTGGAATCCACTTTGAATCCTTTGTTAAACAAATTCTTCATCGTTTCGTCCATATTTTCTTTAGTCAGTGCCATTCCATTTTGAGCACCTAATTGGTAAAAGCTATTATTGGATAGAGCTTCATGAACTTGTTTGTGTATTTCTTGTTTACGCTCTTGTTGGTTATCAAAAAGTTCATCCAATTCTTTATCTTTTGTTTCTTTTTGGTGTAATTCTTTTTTGTATTCTTTGTTACTTTCTATCTTTTGCTCTGCTGGCGTTTTATCCGGACGATTGTTATCTGTTGTTGTAGCAGAATTAGTAGTAACAGGACTTTTCACAGTGCTAGCTGTAGCTCTAGTTGTAGAATCATTAGAGGACGAGGAGTAGTATGAATTCTGGCTAGCCGTCGAAGAGTAACTCGCATTAGATGTAATATTCATAAGGCAGTCTCCTTCACATATTGATATTTATGAACCAGCGAGCGGCGAGTATTTTCTTTCCATTCCAAAAACATAATAGTAATATTTATCCAAATTAGTATAGTAATAATTTACTGTTTAACGACTTAGTTAGCAAGGGTAATTTGAACTATAATTTTTAAAAAATTCCATAATTTGTAATCGAATTTTGTCGAATATTAATCGTTCTACAAAAAAAGATCTTATTCGACATGACTATTCGAATAAGATCTTTTACATTATTTTATTTCACTAATCCACCAGGCAAAATAGCTCCAATGGTATTTCCATTGTTAGTGGACGATGAAGGACCTGATGATGTTGTATGACTTCCAGACGATCCGTTTGCGGAAGTACTAGAATGACTATTATTAGAGCTGTTGGTGGTTCCCGTTGTAGAACTATTGTTGTTATTGGTTACAGGTGTTGGATCTGAGGAAGAAACAGGATCTGGTGTAACTGTGCTGTTGGTAGTAGTTGATGAAGTGGATTGAGAAGTTGAGTGTTCGGTCTGTGTTGTCGGTGAAGGAGATGAATGACTTGGTTCGGATGGTGTTGATGTAGCTTTAGTTTCGGCTACCGAGTTCTCTGGATAGACAGGAGCTGGCGAATCTTCGATATCGGTATACGCTTCTGCTATTTCTTTGCCGTATACTGTTTTGACATATTGATTATACGATTCTTTGCTAATCTCGAGTTTGAGTTGATGGAGTTGAGAGCTAATCGTTAATTTTTGCTCATCGGTTTCTATTTGAAAACCTTTAGCGACAAGATGTTTGACCGTATCTTCATAATTGTCTTTATTCAATGCTAGCTGATTATCAATGCCGATCTGTGCAATCCCCTGATTGGCTAACATCTCATAAGCCATTTTGTTGATTTCTTCTTGTTTCTTTTGTTGCTTTTCAAAAAATTGATCAGCTTCCTGTTTTTTTAATTCTTTTTGCTGATCTTCTTTTTTGTATTGCTTGGTTTCTTCTAATTGCTGTTCTTGGAGACTTTTTTCGCTGGTTGGTAAGGCTGTAGTTTTGACATCATGATCTGTTTTGGGTAACGATCCAGAGGGCTTGTTAACCGAGTCTTGGCTAGCTGATGCATTGTATCCGGGATTGCTAGCTCCCGCATAGCCTGTAGATGAAGAAATATTCATAATTCGTACTCCTTTTTTTAAAATAATTCCTTTTTTCCATCAAGTTAGTTAGCATTATTAATAGTTCAAATTTACTATTAATTACACTTTTCGACAAGGGTATTAAGACCCAAACGCAAAAAGATACCTTCCTTTTGGAAAGTATCTTTTTGGATTCTATTTATGTTGTAAAATAATCATTCTGCGTTTTGCCTAGCCAATGCTCGATACGAAGCAATACTTGTTGCATTTCCAGTGGCTTACTCATGTAATCTGAAGCTCCGGCTTGAATTGCTTTTTCACGATCTTCTTTCATTGCTTTGGCAGTGAGTACAATAATCGGCACCTGCGCATATCCATACAGATTACGAATCGTACGCATCGTCTCATACCCATCTAATTGTGGCATCATAATATCCATCAGAATGAGATCTATATCCTGTGTCATATGCAAAATTTCCAGAGCATCTCGACCATTTTGGGAAATCAGGATATTAACACTATGACGCTCTAACAGACTTGTTAAAGCATACACATTCCGAATATCATCATCAACGATTAGAATTTTCTTACCATCTAGACCTTCATATTGTTCTGTATTGAGATCAGTTGGAGTCAGGTTAATCGTATTTTCATTATCGTGCAAAGCTAAGCGGTCTGTTTCAGCATACGATGCAGCTAGACGTGCTGACTGAATCGGTAGATTGAGATCCGAATCAGTATCCATAACATTCAGCGACTCTTTTTCAAAAAAGACGGTGTGACTGACCGGCTCTGCTACTGTAAACAATTCACTCTCATCATTAGGATCCGACTCCAAACAAGGAATATAGAACGTAAAGGTACTACCTTCACCCACCTGACTTTCCAATGTAATCTCTCCGCCTAACAAATGAGCCAATTGTGAGGAAATCGACAATCCTAATCCTGTACCACCGTATTTGCGAGCGGTAGCTCCATCAGCTTGTCTAAAGGCTTCAAAGATTAATCGGCTATTTTCAGGTGAAATGCCTATACCTGTATCACGAACAACAAAAGCAATCATTGGTTGATCCGATTGATATTCCTGCGTCTGTACACGATCTAACTTCTCAATCGTTAACGTGACACCGCCCACTTCAGTAAATTTGAAAGCATTGGATAATAAGTTACGAAGCACTTGCTGTAGACGCATATCATCGGAGTAGATCAGATCAGGCACATTATCTTTCACATCAATATCGAAGTAAAGATCACGCAATGCTGCACCTTCTTTGAAATAACGCTCCATTTGTTCAGGAATCGCTTGAGTGCTGACTGGATCGATCTCAATATGCATTTTACCGGCTTCCACTTTGGATAGATCAAGAATATCGTTGATCAGATTAAGCAAGTCTTTACCTGAATGATGAATAATCGAAGCATATTCTTGCTCTTTCTCTGTTAACGTATTCGCGCTATTTTCAGACAGAATTTGTGAAAGAATTAGCATACTATTAAGCGGTGTGCGTAATTCATGAGACATATTTGCCAGAAATTCTGATTTGTACCGTGAGCTCACTTGTAGCTGTTGTGCATATTTATCCAGTTCAATCGCTGTACTTTCCGCAGCCATTTTACCTTGTTCCAAACGTTCATTTAGCATTTGCAATTCTTCGGTCTGCATATGCAGTTCATCCGCTTGGGTCTGAAGTTCTTCGGATTGGACTTGTAATTCTTCCGATTGAACTTGTAGTTCATAGTTCATATTCTGAGAATCATGATACATCTGCTCAATCTTTTTACGAATCAATAATGAATTCATCGTTACTGCAAAAATATTGAGTAAATGTTCAAATAAATCGGATTGTTCGATCGTCATTGGCTCGATAAAAGCAATTTCAACAACCGCTAGTACTTTACCTTCAAACATAATCGGAGCGGCTACTAAAGCTTTGGCTTCGGTACTACCCAGACCTGAATTAATCTGAACATAACCTTTAGGAAGCGGACTATACGTTAACATTCTTTTCTCAACAATACATTGCCCTGCTAATCCTTCGCCTTCTGTAATATAAGCTGCGCCTAATTCAATATCTGTATGATGTGCGGCAAATGAAGCTGTTTTGACCCAGCCTTCTTCTTCATTTTCGCTATCATAATAGACCACTCCATATGAAGCATCGAACCATTTATTCATTTTGGTTAGTAATGCAGAAGATAGCGACTCTATACGATCAGATTCTTGAAAACGAGTTGATGCAATCGCAATCTGGTCTTTGATCCAATTCTCATGCTGGACATGATCCAATAATTGATTGGTCGCTGTGCCCAGTTCTGCAATCTCATCCCGGGTACGAATAGTGATCCGTTTGTTCAGATCGCCACCTTCACCAATATCATGAATCGTATCGGTGACATCGCGTAATGTTCGTACAATCTGGCGAGCAATCACCCATGCTGTTATCAACGATACAATCGCAACTACAATCCACAAGGTCACCATCGCTACAAATAAACGTTGATTGCTAGCAGCAATACTTTCAATACGTGCATCTGTGAGTGCTTTTTCAGTTGTCCGAAAAGCTTCTAACTCACTACGTAATCGATCAATCTGTTGCTTACCCGGATCGACTTTGAAAAATTGCGTAATTCCAGCTTCATCGTTATTACGTCTCATCTGTAGAACAGGATCGCCGGCATCTTCAATCCATTTCTCTATACCTGACTTGATCGTTGTCAAATTGCTACGTTGCAATTCGTTATCTTCCACTAGAGTGACTAACTTGTTATAATCAGATTCCCATTGCAGAACCCCATTATTGTAGGGATCCAGATAACTATCATCACCAGTCAAAGCAAAGCCGCGCTGTCCTGTCTCCATATCAAGCACATGCTTTTCGATCAGATTGGTTAAGTTATGAACTTCCAGATCATGATCATTTATATATCTATTTTCCTGTTCTAATTGATTCACACGTCCAGACATCATCAATAACACAACGCCTACGCATAAAATAATCACAACATACCCAGAAATAATTTTGGTGCGAATACTCCAATTTGCACGCTTGGGCAACCGTAAAACCTCCAATACCTACTTCATATTCCGCAATCTAATCGGTTCTCGCCTCATTATTTTACTGCAAACTTTAATGAAAAGGAATCTATTTCTTGCATATGCAATTATTTTTTATTATCGGCTTTCTAAATTAGATCAATGAACGCAAATTCATCTTTGACCGATATTCTTGAGGGGTGATTCCTTCGAGCTCTCGGAATACTTTGGAGAAGTGTCGACTGCTCTCGAATCCGACCTGTTGACTGATTTCGTTTAATCGACAAGAGCTCTCGATCAGTAACAATTTTGCTTTGGCAATACGTACTTTTTTCAAATAAACGACAAAGCTTTCTCCGGTGTATGCTTTGAATGCTTCACTAAAATAAGAATAATTCAGCGACACATGATTGCTTACAATCGCCATATTTAGTGGACGATCATAATGCGCATGAATAAATTGGACAGCTTCTTTGAGATGTTGAGGTTGAGTATGGATTAAGCGTAATTGCCGGATATAATCATCCAGACAGATCAATACATTTTCCAGATCGTGAAAATAATCCTGAAAGTAACGATAATGATTCAGATTGCCTACACGCCGATAAAGACGCAATACTTCTACTGAAGCTTCTCCATAGTGTCTGAAAATCTCATCTAAGACTTGCTCATTGATCTGCTGAGCCACTTGTTCAATATAAGCTAAAGGAAGATAGATAAGTTCATGAATCCGAAAAATCTGATACAGTCGTTGCTCAATCTCTGGATCACGATCACTCCCCAGCGTATTACCTAACAAACGGATCTCTTCTTCAGGAACACTCCATGTCGAAAAAGTCTGCTGAATCAATGAATAACGGATCAAATAAACACCGGGATGAAGAAATCCATAATTAAGTGCCTGACAGGCTTGATCATAATAATGAGGAATATGTTGCAATAGACTGCCTTGTTTACTTACACCGATCAATAATCCTTCCACTTCCCGTTGTGCAGCAAGTTCAGCCAATTGTTCTAACGCATGTACTTCAGTGGTTGGAATCATCCAGACTAAGCGATCTTCACGATCATATAACTGGGCAACATACTGAATGGATGAACTGGAGCACAATCGACTGACCAGTACACCTAGCTCCTCTCGAGAAATAGAGGTACCTTCTTTATTTTTATACTGAAATACACATACAAGATAATGCTCTGGTAATACAAGACCTTCTGCTACTTCAGAAAGAAGAGTTAGATCATTTTCAGAGGTGTACAACAGACGTTGTAATCGTTCTTGCTCTTTTTGCAAATGATACTGTTCCACTTCAGCCAGACGAAGAGACACTAGATCACGCTTCTCTAACTCTTCTTCCAGTCGGTGCAACGCATCAAATAAGTCTTCACGCCGAATCGGCTTCAGTAAATATTCGCTAACCTGATACCGAATAGCGGCTTTGGCATACTCAAAATCATCATATCCACTCAGTACAATAACATACGGTTGAGTCGCTACAATCGATCTATCCAGACCACGCATTTGTTCCAAAAATTGCACACCATCCATGACAGGCATCCGAATATCAGTAATCACAATATCAATAGACATCTGCATCACTTTATCCAATGCTTCTTGACCCTGACGGGCATGAATACACTCATAGTGGTTAGGGAACTCCCGTTCAATCATCACTTGTAGTCCTTGTCTAATATTCCGTTCGTCATCTACGATTAATAGCTGTATCATATTATGATTCTCCTCCTGTCAGCAGTACTTTGGGAAATCGTAAAGTGACTCTTGTCCCTTCCCCTATCGTACTTGTAATCTGTAATCCATAATCTTCTCCATAAAATAAAGCCAGTCGTCTCTGAACATTGCGTAGACCAATTCCGCCTTTGCGTAATTGCTGTTCTTTGGGCGCATTGGTTGGATAACTGTTGCTAATATGATGATGGTCCGGTTCGTCTGGAACATAGATCCATTGTTGCAACGCTTCTAATTGTGGAGCATCCATGCCACTACCATTATCTTGAACAATCACTGTAATGACTCGATCAGGTGTGGCAGCAACTTCGATCAATAAGCAACGTTCCATATCCTCTTCTTCATTCCATGCATGTTTGAATGCATTTTCGACTAATGGTTGTAACGACATTTTTAAGATTTCCAGTTCTAATAAGACTTCTGGAATATTTAATTCCAATCGTACCGGTTCTTCAAATCGTATATTCATCACTTCGATATAATTGCGAATATGCCGTACTTCTTCACTCAACTTCACATATTCACCTGACCATTTGAAGTTATAGCGCATCATACCGCCAAGAGAGGTTAACGCATCTGAGATTTGGCGTTGATCTTCAATTTCAGCTAACATTTTGATATTTTCAAGCGTATTGTACAAAAAATGAGCATCAATCTGACTGTACAATGTGCGTAACTCTGCTTCTTTCATTAAGGCTTGCTTACTGACAGCTTGCGCGATCAATTCATTGATTGTGAGAGTCATTCGATTGAAATGGTAGGCTAATTCGCCAATCTCTCCACCGCCATCTACTTCCACTCCATGATGCAATTCGCCACGACGTACCTTTTTCATCGCTGCTGTTAATAAACGTAGATTTTTGAGAATAAAGGTGTTGGCTAGATACGTAATCAGAGATACCAGTAAAATAAATCCGATATTAAGGAGGACAATTCCGTTACGTGCACGTCTTGTGTCTTGCAATACTTTTTCTAACGATACAATATGCACCAACTGAGCCCCCAACCGATCAATGCTAGTTGATGTGGCTAAATAAGCGGTTCCTTGATACGTATACCGTATCGAAGATAATTCCTGATCTTCTATAGCTGCCGCATCGGCTTGATAAGAACGAGTCTCATTCTGCTCTGTATGATTAGCTGTTAACCATTGTTGTAAAGGAAAGGTATATTGCTGATCTTTACTCGAAGGAGGAATATACCCGCCACCTGCATCCAGTAATAACATTTGCGATTCATCTTCTTGTAATGCACCAAATGTACGTGGAGCAAAATTAGCTAACAACATATCAATCTGTACAATACCCGCATGATGCCCTTTCGGGACTTGAATTTCTCGTAAAAGAGAGACCTTAGGTGGGTCCAGTTCAGGCACCATAAAGCGAGTCGAACGGGGTAACAAATTCTGGCGTTGTACATACCAACCTTCTCGATCTCCGAGTGTTCGAGCCAGCTTATACCACGGCTCATCCCAGACCCTTTTCTCTTTAAAAAAGATCGGCCACATTTCATACGTATGATCATTATCGCTATACAATCGCAGATGCAAAATAGACGGATTATTGATCCCAATCTGTGCTAGATTAGCATACGAACTGTTATTAAATTCGATCAATTCAGCGGTAGGTGTATCATGATTACTTGCCAGATATTGAATCACTTCCTGATCGGATAACGCTAATTGTGCTGCCCGTTCCATCGTCTCAATCTGTGTAAGCAATACTTGCTTTTCATTTTGCAATGCATCTATACTTTTGAGCCGTGTATCTTGAATATAGGTCTCATTCACTTGATTATAGAAATAAAGGGATACCGCTGTAGTCGGTAATAAAATGACAATAATATATGTGCCGATTAATCGACTCTGCAAAGAAAGATTATTGATCCAGCGCAAAAAAGGCTGTAGCATCTGACGAAACGTAAGCTATTCCTCCCTATCCCTTGAGCTCCAAAAATATGTCTCTTTATCAAAAAATGTAAGCGGTTAAACTATGTATTCTATTGTACCCGAATTGACTGGAAAATTGTGTAGAAAAAGGGACTTTCACAGAAGATGCTCTGCTCAAGTCCCTTGGTTTATAATTCTATTCGCTGTTCATGTTGGAAATATAAGTTACTGCGCTTCTAGTTTAGCTTTATTTTTCTCATATTCGGTTTGTTGATACGCTTGAACTTTCGCTAATCCATCTGCTTCACGTTTGCTTAGATACTCATTAAACAACTGGTCAAATTCACTGTCTGAAGAAGCCAATAGTAATTTAGGTAATGTTTTACCCCACAGTTGCGAGATTTTGGTATTGATAATTCCTTCAGGTGAATTACCGGTTGGATTCAATTGATCGAACTCAGAGGAACTGACCGTTTTGCCTTTTGTCCAGTCTTCCATTTGTTTGAATGGAGCTACACTTTCCGGTTTCCATTGATCTGTAATATTCGTATTCATTTGCATCCAGTATTTATGAGAAGCACCATACTTGGTATCAAATTCTGAACGATCGGTATTTAGTGATTTCAGCACTTCAGGCTTAAATTGATCTTTGCCATCGACTGTATCGTATGTGACTCCTTTTTCACCTAAATACAAATCTTTCTGTCCTTCTTCACTGATCATGTATTCAAGGAAACGGATAGCACGTGCTTTATCTTTTACATTTTTGGAGATTAGGGTTACTGTCCATCCTGAAATAACAGGCCCTGATAAAATTGGTTGATCTAATTTGGAATCAGAAGGTCCATCGACTGCAATATAGACTGAATTTGGATCTTTGGCATATAACGCATTTTGTTGTGTATTGAAATCACTACGTTGATACAGCATTGCAAAGTAACGCCCTTGCGCAATTTTTTCTTCCATTTGAGAACGTTTGTCGATAAAGATATCTTTGGATAGTAATCCATCTTGATTCGCTTGACGGAATGTTTTGAGCCAGCGTAAATATTCAGGATCGGTGGTACGATCATACAACTTGCCGTCTTTTTCCATAGGGATGGCTAAGAAATTCTGCAAATATCCTTCTAACGAGTAATTTCCATTTTCGGTAAACTCATGTAAGCCTAGTGGAATCAGTGGCTGTCCATTCACTTCTGGGAACTTTTCTTTTGCCATATTGAGCGCTTTCAAAAAGCCTTCTGGTGTACGCATATCTGGCTTGCCAAGTGCTTCATACATATCTTTACGTACGACAAACACTTGATTTGATAGATAGTTTTTGCCGTATTTCGCAAAATCCGCCGGAGAAGAAGACGCATTCGGATAACCATACACATTACCATCTGGCTGTGTATACCATGCTAATTTGGCTGGATCGGTTACTTTGTAGAAGTATGGATCATACTGGTCTGCTAACTCATTGAGTGGCAATACCAATTTACCTTCGATCATTTTTTTAACAGCATCTTCACCCCAACCCAATGTAATAAAGTCAGGCAATTTACCAGAAGCAATCATTGTATTCAGCTTTTCATTTTCATTACCCGCAGGCACAATAAATTTCAAGCTTACTCCTGTTTTCTTGGTTACATATTGGCTGGTAGGATCGGTTCCCCAGTCACTTCCTGTGTACCAGGAGAAGTTCATATACCAATCAAATGTTATTGGTGATGTATCCACTTTCCAGCCCGGTTCGTTGGCTGAAGCGGCTTTGACCGGTGTATTGCTTTGTTCCGATGCACTTTTACTTCCGCCACCAAAGTAAGAACAAGCTGTAGTGAACATCATCATGCTTGCTAGGGTTAACATTAGTGCCGGTTTGTACCATTTGCGATGATTTGTATTTTCTTTCATCCGAGATATACCCCTTTTCTTTTTTTAGAATGTACTATTTATGCTTCATACAGTGAATACAAAATATGGGATTGCAGATGGAGTTGTTTACTTGGTATACAAGTGAACTCAACCTTTGATCGAGCCAATCATCATCCCTTTAACAAAATATTTTTGTAAAAATGGATAAACGAATACGATTGGCATCGTTGTTACTACCATGGTCGCCAGCTTAATCGACTGTGAAGTGACTGAACGCGTAATCCCTCCCGGTACAGCCGCTAGCATCTGATTCGAACTGGATTCGGCTACCACACGATACAGATACGTCTGAATAGGTTGCAGATTAGTATCATTCATATAGATCATCCCTGTGAAATAGTCATTCCATTGGAATACTCCATGAAACAAAGCGATCGTTGCAATAACAGGCATGGATACAGGTAACACGACCCGTAAAAAGATCGACCAATCGTTCGCACCATCGATCCGTGCAGCTTCTTCCAATCCTTCTGGTATTTCACGGAAAAAGGTCATAAAGATAATAAGATCGAAAAAGCTAAACATCGCTGGAATAATATAGACGAGAAAATTATCTAACAACTGTAGATCTTTCATTAACAAAAAGGTAGGAATCAATCCACCGCTAAAAAATAAAGTAATGGTTCCGATCCAGATATAAATTTTGCCTCCAATCAATCCTTTTCGAGACAAAGCGTATGCCACCATTGCTGTGAAAAACACATGAATTGCTGTACCGATCAATGTTTTGGCGACGGTAATCCACATCGCTTGCATAATACCGGGACTTTGGAATACAGCTTTGAAACTTTCAAGACTAAAGATCCGTGGCCACCAGTAAATCCCACCACGCATGGCATCGGTTCCTTCATTCAATGCATTCACTAACACATACCAGATCGGATACAACGTGACAAAACAAATCAACACCATCAACACTGTATTCAATGTATCAAAAACCGCTTCACCACGCGTTTTACGATCTGCTTTTAGACTAATCATCATCATTCTCCTTCATCATTAGAGTGAGGGGTCTTTCAGGCGCACTTTCTTTTAAACCATTTTTGAGATTAGTGATTAGAGATTAAATACAAGAATTTAAAGGCAATAGATCAAATTCGTTAGATCAAGAAATTATTCTTCTTGCAAAAGCTTAGGTTAGGGGATTAGCAACTTAAAAACTCATAGCTAAATTATTGCAGCAGTGAAGGCAGTTAAACTAACTAATCTTTCCTGCCGCCCCCCACTCAGGGTAGCTTTAGCGGCGAGAATAGGGTGTTCTGAAAGAGTGAAACGATCGCCTTTAAGAATGAATATTTACTGCTAAAGCAGGGATCAAAATATTCATTCTTAACAGCGACGACAAGAACACCCTATTCTCAAAGCGCCTAACGCTCACCCCACCACCCTTTTAAAAGAGTGAAGTGTTGTTTAGTTTCTTGGTCACCTGATTGGCAATTACAAGTAGAATCAAGGCGATAATGGATTTGATAAGACCGATCGCTGTTGAGTAGGAGAAGCGTCCAGATAGTAGACCAGTTTGATAGACATAGATATCGATAACGTTACTGGCGCTTTCGTTGAGCGAGTTACGTAAGACGAGAATTTGGTCAAAGTTAGAATTCAGTACGCCACTGACGGCTAGTATGAATAGAATAGCAATCGTCGCTTGGATACCTGGCAAAGTGATGTACCACATTTTCTGGAAGCGTCCTGCGCCATCAATTGTAGCAGCTTCATACATTTCTGGAGATACACCTGCCATAGCTGCTAGGTAGATAATTGCTGACCAGCCCAGTTCTTTCCAAATATCTGAAGTGATCACGATTGTCCAGAAGTATTGCGGTTCAGCTAAGTAAGAGATCGGTTCTTGGATCAGATGAAGTGCCATTAGTACATTATTGATAATACCGACATCCGCTAACCATGTAGTCAAAATACCGCCAAGAATAACCCATGATAGAAAATGCGGTAGATACGAAATGGTTTGAACTGCTTTTTTGAAACGTACTGAACGTAATTCATTGAGAAACAGAGCAAATATAATAGGCAGTGGGAAACCGATAAATAGCTTGATTAAGCTGATTCCGAGTGTATTTCGAATCACATCGGGTAGATTTTCATCATCCATAAATGCTTTGAAATGTTCCCATCCGACCCACGGTGCATCGGCAATACTTTCAACAATATTAAATTCTTTAAATGCAATAATGATGCCATACATAGGAATATAGTTAAAAATCAACATCCATACCACACCAAGTAATGCCATCACCTGCAAGTGTCGCTGTGTATACAATCGGCGAAACCAGCGTTTGGTCGGTGAAGTGGTAATTTTATCTTTAGTTTTTCGAGTGGCTTTGGATTCTCTTTTGAGATCTGTGTCCATACATAAATCCTCCTTTGCGTTCTCTGTCGATGTCTGTATTGCTGTTGCGTCTTATCCTCCATTTGGTGAACAGCCTGTATCATTCTTTTTGCTTTTATGTAAGCGATTACATTTATTAAATTAATTATATCCTGCTGATGTCAGATCGGTAATGCTTCATTTTTCGTATTAGGTGTCTCATTTTTCGGGTGAACATCAATAAAAACCGCCAGAACGTATTTTCCTGACGGTTTTTAGCATTATTATAGTATGAAAAATTCATTTTTTCTAAAGTAATCATTGTATTCAGATCTTATATTATCGAAAACATTTTCTTATACAGATGATGTACCTTTGTTTTTGTTGTAAATATCGAAAGCAACTGCAAGTAGTAATACTAGACCTTTGATGCCTTGTTGCCAGTCGATACCCAGTCCTACAAGAGACATACCGTTATTCAGTACTCCCATAACTAGACCACCGATAATTGCTCCGAATACTGTTCCGATACCACCTGAAGCGGAAGCACCACCGATAAAACAAGCTGCAATAGCATCTAGCTCAAAGTTTGTTCCTGCTCTTGGTGTTGCTGCATTGAGGCGTGCTGCGAAGATCAAGCCAGATACAGCAGCCAATACGCCCATATTCACAAATACCCAGAATGTTACTTTTTTCGTTTTGACACCGGATAATCCAGCTGCTTTTTCATTACCACCGATTGCATATACATGACGACCCATAACCGTTT
This sequence comes from Paenibacillus sp. PK4536, assembly GCF_028594455.2. Lineage (NCBI taxonomy): Bacteria > Bacillati > Bacillota > Bacilli > Caryophanales > Paenibacillaceae > Paenibacillus > Paenibacillus sp. PK4536. Next base: position 2,355,625 of record NZ_CP126313.1, on the reverse strand, counting down.
TGTTCATCACGAAGGAGTAGATAATAATAAGCAAGAATAACAATACAAGAATCGTTGGAATCCCTGCATAGCTTGCAAGTACAATCGTAAATGCGTTAATTACAGCGACCACTAGAACCATTTTGGTGAAAAAGAGGGCTTGTGATCCTGTATCAAAGTTATATCGACGCTGTGCTGCACGGTTACGTAGTTCTGTAATAATATACAGAATAGATAATGCAATCCCGGCAAGAACAGCTACAATATTAGTTGCCATATTAGAAAAGTCAGGGATAAAGCCTGAACTGATCTTCTGGAAACCATTCGGGAATGGCGAGATCGATTGACCTTCCAATACGATCATCGTTAATCCACGGAATAATAACATCCCTGCGAGGGTCACAATAAAGGCGGGTATTCGGACATAAGCCACCCAGAATCCTTGCCATGCTCCAATCAATCCACCGATTACGATAGATAGAATAACAGCTACGATTGGATTCATCTGCCATTGCACCATAAAGATTGCAGATACAGCACCCACAAATGCTGCGATCGATCCAACAGACAAGTCAATATGACCTGTAATAATAACAAGTACCATCCCGATCGCGAGTACCAGTATGTAACTATTTTGCAAAATCAGGTTAGTAATATTAATTGGTTTAAGTAGCAAACCTCCTGTTAAAACTTCAAACAACAGCATGATAAATAGTAATGCGATAATCATGCCGTACTGACGAATATTTCCTTTAAACATTTTGCCAAGTGTCGATTCTTTTTTTCCCTCTGGCTTGGTTAATGTAGACATACGTTATGCTAACCCCTTTCGTTTGTTAAATAGATTGAATGTAACGTTTTAGTGCAGAGCCATACGATTAAGAAGAACTGCGTGTCATATACGTCATTAGTTTTTCCTGAGTGGCTTCTTCACGGCTCACTTCACCGGTAATCCGTCCTGCATTCATCACATAAATGCGATCACAGATGCCTAAAATCTCTGGCAATTCGGATGAAATCACCAATACTGTTTTGCCTTCATCTGCAAGGCGATTAATGATCGTATAGATTTCGTATTTGGCACCTACATCAATACCACGTGTCGGTTCATCTAGGATCAAGATATCTGGACCAGAAAAAATCCATTTCCCCAGTACCACTTTCTGCTGATTCCCACCGCTAAGATTGCCTGTTTTCTGCAAAATATTTGGTGTTTTAATTTTCATTTGTCCACGCATATCTTCAGCAACCATGACTTCTTCTTGCTCATTGACCACTGTATTTTTGGTGATTTTACCAAGCCCTGTTAATGAAATATTGCGCTTGATATCGTCCATTAGGATTAGACCGTAGTTTTTGCGATCTTCGGTTACATAAGCAAATCCATTATCGATTGCTTGTGTGACGGTATTGTTGGTAATAGGTTTACCATTTTTGATCAATGTACCAGTGATTTTTTTGCCATACGATTTGCCGAAAATACTCATCACAAGCTCTGTACGACCTGAACCCATCAATCCAGCAATCCCTACTATCTCACCACGGCGTAGATTAAAGTTAGCGTTATGAATCATCTGACGGTCGGCATGTTGCTCATGGAATACGTTCCAATCTTTCACTTCAAGCACGACTTCACCGATCTTCGATTCATGGTGTGGATAACGATTGGTTAGATCACGTCCTACCATTCCACTAATGATCCGATCTTCAGTAATCTCGTCTTTGTGCATATCGAGTGTCTCAATCGTCTGTCCATCTCGCAAAATAGTTACGGAGTCAGCCACTTTAGAGATTTCGTTGAGCTTATGAGAGATCAGAATACAGGAGATGCCTTGACGTTTAAATTCAAGCATTAATTGCAGCAAGTTTTCACTATCGTTCTCGTTAAGAGCTGCTGTCGGTTCGTCCAAAATTAGCAATTTCACTTCTTTGGATAAGGCTTTGGCGATCTCAACCAATTGCTGTTTACCGACTCCAATATTAGTGATTAATGTATTCGGTGATTCGTTTAAGCCTACTTTGGTCAGCAATTCTTGGGTGCGTTGAAGTGTCTCATTCCAGTCGATAATGCCGCCTTTTTTACGCTCATTACCGAGAAAGATATTTTCAGCAATCGACAGATAAGGAATTAAGGCGAGTTCTTGATGAATAATAACGATCCCTAGTTCTTCACTTTGCTTGATATCGCGAAATTCACAGGTTTTGCCTTGAAAAATAATATCGCCTTCGTAGGTTCCATATCCGTACACGCCACTGAGTACTTTCATTAGCGTTGATTTACCAGCGCCATTTTCACCACACAGCGCATGGATTTCACCTTGTTTGACTTGTAGGTTTACATTTTCCAATGCTTTTACGCCGGGGAATGTTTTGGTGATATTTTTCATTTCTAAAATGATGTTGTTGGACATGGTGGTGCTCCTTTCATTAGATGGTGGGAGTGGAAAATACACTCTTGAGTTGGTGATGGTTTGCGTGTGCTGGGAGACGCTACGGGAGGGGAATCTTCTTGCAGTCGCGGTAAGGATAAATCCTTACAAGGCGACTTTCAGAATGATTCCTCTCCCTTCGCTCCGTTGGCACGTACGCTTTCCTTTTAAAGATTTAGAGATTTAGAGATTAAGAATTAGAGATTAAGGGCATGTTTTGTCCACTTTTGAGGTGAGTGGTGGCAGTTTTTTTAAGGACAACCATTGGTTTGTTTTAGAGATTGTTATGAATTGCCTTTCACTTCTGCTTCTGTATAGTATCCACTGTCGATGATGATTTTTTGGACGTTAGATTTGTCGACGGAGACTGGGTCTAGTAGGTAAGCTGGAACGACCATGATGTTATTGTTATATGATTTGATGTCGTTGACTTCGGCTTTTTTACCTTGCAAGATACTGTCTACCATGTCGGCTGTTTTTTCAGCAAGTTGGCGTGTATCTTTGAAAATAGTTTGCGTTTGTTCGCCAGCTACGATTGATTTGATCGATGCTAATTCGCCATCTTGTCCGGTGATAACAGGTAACGGTTTCTCTGCTGATCCGTAACCTACACCTTTTAATGATGAAATGATTCCGATACTGATACCATCGTACGGAGACAGAACAGCATCTAGATTGGCATCAGCGTAATAAGCACTGACCAAGTTATCCATACGAGATTGGGCTAAAGCGCCATCCCAGCGTAGTGTGGAAATCTGTGCCATCGTTTTCTGATTGCTTCGAACGACTAATTTGCCTGAATCGATATACGGTTGCAAAACAGACATCGCTCCGTTAAAGAAGAAGTAGGCATTGTTATCATCCGGTGAACCACCGAATAGCTCGATATTGAAAGGGCCTTTGCCTTTTTTCAGTCCCAATTTGTCTTCAATGTACGATGCTTGTAGCACCCCGACTTTGAAATTATCGAAAGTCGCGTAGTAACTTAAGTATCCTGTGTTCATAATCAGTCGATCATAAGCGATGACTTGAATGCCTTGTGCATGCGCTTTGCTGATTACATCGGTCAGTGTATTGCCATCTACCGAAGCGATAACAATCACATCAACTTGTTTGGTGATCATATTTTCAATCTGGGAAATTTGGTTTTCGACCACGTCTTCTGCATATTGCAGATCGGTTTTGTATCCTTTGGATTGGAACAGCTTCACCATATTGCTACCATCTGCTACCCAGCGTGCAGACGATTTGGTAGGCATGGAGATGCCGATATACCCTTTTTCTTTACTTCCTGCACTGCTCTCTGCAAGATTACAGGCAGATAAGGTAAACATCATGAGGATGATCAAGGTTAATAACGATCCTCTTTTCATCAGTTATTCTCCTTTCGAGTAGGTGTTCAATGAACGTCTTTTATTTTTGGTAACGCTTTCTTTTATGTATAATAGCATGGTAAAGATTGGGAGTCTTTTTGATAAACCGACCTTTTTTATAAAAATCGGACATAGTTTGGTGAGGAAGGTGAAATGAGGTGCTTCGCTACGGGGAGAGAATCTTCTTGCAGTCGCGGTAAGGATAAATCCTTACAAGGCGACTTTCAGAATGATTCTCTTCCCTCCGCTTGATGCACCTGCATTTCATTGGGTGGAGTGAGCAGGGAAAGATTAGATATTAAACAATGAATATAACCCGTGGTGCTAGTTGAAAAATAAAAATAGCCTTTGCCCAGAAAAACCATGCTCGGTACAAAGTCAATTTGTCGCTATTTCGAAAAAATTTCAGCAGGAATGGCAAGCTTTTGCTCCTTTTCTTAAACGAAAAAACCATCATCTGCTTCAGCAAAACGATGTCCATATCCTGACGCTTCATCTGCTAGGAAAAGGGCTAGGATTCACCTCCGAACGTGCCTGGCATCGCTTTATTCAAGGGAATTTAGTTCCTATCGTCGAAAGTTCTCGGTACCATCGGCGATGTTGAGATCTTCGCTTCGCGCTCAAGTGGTTACGCAAGCGACTCTCTTCACCGGAGTTCGGCAGCACATACTCGATCATCGACAGTCTTACGCTTCCCTTGTGCCACCCCCCGTTCGTTAAAAAAGGGCGCGATGCTTTCGAGGGCTAGCTGACGTTGGCTATTGCGCTTCCAAAAAGAGTCATTACTATGGATTCAAGCTACACGTGCAAATCGATTCATTCGGTTTCGTCCAAAGTTACGTCTTATCGGCCGCTTCGGTTCACGATGTACAGATGGTAGAAGAATTGCTTCGCGAGGAGCCTTCTGCCTTTGTTCTTGGAGATGAAGGGTACCTCAGTCAATCTTTACACGTTCGTTTGGAAAAGAACTTCGGTACCCTTCTTTGTGTGCCAATGCGTTCGAACAGCAAAAAAGAACGGTGGACGCCAGCCTTTACACGCCAGATGCGACGAAAACTCAAGCAAATCGAAACGTTATTTTCCATCTTAGTGACTCGTTTTGCTCTTTCTTCGATCCGTTCGAAGAGTCCATTCGGATTCGAAACGAATTTAGATGGGATTTTGCTAGCCTACACGCTTTGGAAAACAGGAGCAATTCAAGATTAATTTTAACTAGCACCACGGGTGAATATAATTTTTTGTATAATAGTTTGTTGTTTTAAATCTATGTACTTAACAAAAAAGAGATTGTCTAGTGACAATCCCTTACTTAATCCATTATTATTTTAAATTTAATGTTTGATAAGTTCTTTATTTGTATCTTTCTCTTCAGCATATATCGCCTGAAGATTTACTATTTCTAACACATGAAATACTTTATTTAATACCTCACTCGTTATATTACTATCTCCTGATTCAATCATTGATATTCGGGCTTGAGTGGTCTGAGCAAGCTTTGCTAATTTCGATTGTGAATAGCCCAGTTGTAATCGTCGGGATAGTACCAAGTGACCAATAGTTACAGAAAAACTATCTAAATAATCTTTCACTTCTGGAATCTCTCTAGCACTATTCTTCAACTCTGCAAAACTCTGTCCTAATTTTTTACGAGGACTCATTAGTTCCAACCTCCTCTAGATGAATATATTTATGAGGATTCTCTAAGAAATTGGAGTACAATAATTCCGACTGCTGTACTATTTCTTCAAATTCTTGAGAATATGTAGATTTCTTTATGATAGATTTTGTAAAAATAAGAATTTGAGTATTAGAATAATAATATTCAAAAAATATGGCTCTAAATGCTCCTAACCCTTTCCAATTCACTCTAAATTCTAATAATGGAACATGATTTCTTAATTCTTTAACGAGTTGTATAGTATAAGGTCTGCCATCTTCTCTCATATCCACAAAGTATTTTTGTGCAGCAATAGGTATTCCATGCTTCTCTAAAAATTCTAGTCCATTCATAATAAATTTAAACATTTGCATTTGATCTACGCTTTGTGAAGCCTCTTGTCTAACCTTATTAATGAGTTCATATACTTCTTGTTGTCCTGTTTCAGGATTCTCAATAAATTCAATTATAGTTTTCATTATATCGTATACGATATAAATTGTAAATTAAAATTAACCATTTATATACTCTCCTTTATCATTTTTAAATAAATAGTATCGTAAATAAGTATAAACTATACACGTTAAAATGCCACTATTTAAAAGCAAAAAAAAGACTGACCTGATAATATCAGCGCCAGCCTATCTTACTTCTTTATTTACACTTCTCCTCTTACTTTCTCGATCAACTCCAAATACTGGCGATCACCAAGTCCATAGCGTTGGAATAACTTCAGCATGGTTTGCATCACTTCTTCTTTGCTTTCTTTGGGATGGCTTGCAATGTAGCGGGTGAGCTCATTATCAGCTTGGTGCAAGTCCAGATACAAAGAAACTCCTTGGTACATCACAGGCATTAACGGACTGTCTGGCATCTTTTTCTCTAATATGACTTCACGATACAATGACGTATATCCGCCTAATGTAATTTCAGTTTGTTGTACATCATAAGTCTGCTCTTGTACAGCATTGAAATAGACGATGCCATCGTACCCGGATTGCTCCAGATAAGACAGTATGGTGAGTAGATTAATCTGGCAGAACATGTCTTCGCCAAACCAGAGAACGATACAGCGATATGAATGAGTAAATAGATGCTCCAAAGGTTCAATAACCACTTTCTCATAACCTGTTACTGAACTATGATGTCCCTCGGCACGTACTTGATTGAACGATGGGCTGAAAATATCTCCTGTTGCCGCGTGTACACACATCGCTTCATTAAAAGGAACATAATCGCTTTGCCCCATTAATTCCTGTGTACGGAATTGCTCATACATTACCTGTCCATTTAATACATTTAGAATGTCTTGATCGGCAAAAGCAGTTAATTGATTTTGTAATTCGGTAATGACTAATTTTTGGGAAATGTCTAACATGGTGATATCCTCTCCTTGTTCGATATTGAGTTTGAAATACGATTGCCACGGCTTCGGGTGCTTGCGAAAAACCATAGGCGTTACGCCAAATACCTCTTTGAATGCTCTAGCAAATGCTTCTTGAGAAGAATAACCATGCTCGATCGCAATATCGAGTATCCGTTCATGTGTCTCAGCAAGCAAGATCGATGCTAAAAATAATCGGCGAAGGGTACGATAGCTTTTGATACTTACTCCGGTATGATGCCGAAATTTGAATGAACAATAATATGGAGAATAGCCCATCTTTTCGCTTAATCGAAGCAATGAAAAATCTTCAAACAGATGGGCTTCAATCCAATCGATCATCTCTTGAATCCAATCGTTCATGATCACTTCTCCTTTCTGATTTTATTATGTAAGAAAACTTGCATCGCTTTTTGATGCTGGTTGTGTTTTCAATCTACTAGCTAATGATCCTTCGTTATACAAATAAAAAAGCCTACAGCATGATGATACTGTAGGCTATATCGAAGTGAACTATATAACGCTAAAACAAATCCATACTCAAATACCGCTCTCCATTATCCGGTGCGATACATAATACTTTTTTGCCTGCACCGAGACGCTTAGCTTCCTGCAATGCAGTCCATACAGTTGCCGCAGATGAAGGCCCCACGAGAATCCCTTCATATCTCGCAAGATCACGCATCGTCTGAATCGCATTCTCATCAGATACCTGTACAATCTCATCGTAAATAGAGGTATTCAAAATCGCTGGCACAAATCCCGGGCTGGTGCCGACTAGCTTATGCGGTCCTGGCTGTCCACCAGACAATACAGGCGATCCTTGAGGTTCGACGACCAGAATACGCACATCTGGTAAATGCTCTCTTAAGGTCTCACCTGTGCCTGTAATCGTTCCACCTGTCCCTGCGGAAGCAACAAAGGTATCCAGTGTATATTCCATTTGCTCTAAGATTTCGATAGCGGTTGTCTGCCGATGGGCATCTGCATTGGCTGGATTATCGAATTGTCTGGGCATATAACTGTTGGGAATTTCAGTCAGCAGTTGTTCAGCTTTACGAATCGCACCCGGCATTTTTTCAACAGCCGGTGTCAGAATCACTTCTGCTCCATAAGCTTGCAAAATCTGAATGCGCTCACGTGACATATTATCAGGCATAATCATTATCGCTTTATACCCTTTTGCCGCTGCATTCATCGCTAGTCCAATCCCTGTGTTCCCGCTGGTCGGTTCAATAATCGTACTACCTGGATGAAGAAGCCCCTCTTGTTCAGCACGTACAATCAGATTAAGTGCCGCACGATCTTTTACACTGCCACTCGGATTAAAATATTCTAACTTTACATACACTGCCGCATGATCAGCATCTGTCAGCTGATGCAAACGTACCACTGGCGTATCGCCGACTAATTCCGATATATTTTGAACGACTTTTATACTCATGAGGAATAATCTCCTTTAGCAATCTATTGAAAAAGCTAACTTTGTTTTGCTTGCTCTTCTAATGTTGCATAATACTGTACTTTGTCCACAATCTTAGCTAGATGGTGTTGCTGTTGTCTAATCTGAGATTGTACATATTGATAATGATGTTCCAACAGTTCCTTCCTTAAGGATACCGTAGTCTCTCCTTCACTGCGTAAATCTGCAAATTTTTTCATTTCTCGTATAGGCATACCCGTTTCCTTAAGTCTCATCAAGAAATCCAACCATAATATATCTGTTTCTGTATATTGACGATACCCTTTAGCATCTCTATAAATATCTTGTACTAAGCCGATTTTTTCATAATAACGTAGCGTATGTGCAGATAATCCTGTAATCTCAGTGATCTGCTGAATCGAATATAATGTGTCCATACCTCTAATTATACTATGATTGGCACCTTTTCTTGTACTTTTATAGCTAATTGATACGTCGAATAAAAAAAAGATTTGCCTTAGAGCGCGCTCTAACGTGTAATGTTGCACTTGTACTTCATATCGAATCATAAAGGAGCAATCTATATGTCTAATGAACGCTTTACTCAAGGGTGGAACAAATTGTTGGAAGTGGATGGTGAAGCAGGGCAACGAGTGATCGATTCTTTGGCTTCTATTGCACCTGATCTTGGCAACTATATTATAGAGTTTGCTTTTGGTGATATTTATTCCCGTCCTACCCTTACATTGCAACAACGCGAACTGATTACAATCTCTTCACTGATCACTCAAGGAAATTGTGAATCCCAATTAAATGTTCACCTGCATGGCAGTCTTAATGTAGGGATTACACCTGTTGAAATTATAGAAACGATGATTCATTGCTCGCCTTATATCGGTTTTCCCCGAGTATTAAATGCGATTGCTGTGGCTAAAGATGTATTCGCACAACGAGGAATAGAGATAACTCAAGCTTAAGTAGCTACGATATTCGGTCTATCTTCCGTTGTCTCTTCACTATACTTAGATGATCTTTTCGTATAATCGCTTTACAATAACTTAAAAAACCCTCACCTTGAGATTATTGATCAGGTGGGGGTTTTTTAGGTTGTAGAAATATATTTTATAACTGTATTTCATATCGTATTCATACGAAGCTATTTTGAATACTTAATTCAAAGGTTCTTTTTTCGCTTTTTCGCGATCAATTCCTTTTTCTTTCAAGGCTGGTTTTAATTCATCTTTTTCTAGCTTCCATAAAGGGACACCTGTCCGATAAGCCGCTCTAGCATTCAAATGACCTGCCACAGGAGCAGTGATAAATACGAACACAATCCCTAACAACACACGAGCACTTATATAATGATCGTATATCCAGAAAAATAGAAACGCACTCGAAAGTACACATAGTACGCCTAACGTTGCACTTTTGGTAGCCGCATGAGAGCGCAAGTACACATCAGGGAAGCGAATAATACCAAATGCACTCAGTACACTCAATATAGCACCGATCAGAACAAGAACCGATACTACAGGCTCACCGATCCACTGAATCATCTCGATCATCTCTATCTTCGTCTTCATGTTCGATAACCACTCCCCTTTCAATATACTTGGCAAATGCAACAGTTCCCAAAAACGCTAAAATTCCGACTAACAGCATCACTTCAAGATAGGCTTGTGTATCCATCATCATCGACAATACTGCAATAATGGCGATCAAGTTCACTCCGATGGTATCCAGTGCTGTAATTCGGTCAGCCATCGAAGGCCCTTTAAGAACTCGATACATACAACCCGCAATAGCAATAGATAACAGAATCAGTGCGATCAATAATGAGACTTGTAACATTACCGAGTCACCTCCTTGATCGCTTTTTCAAATGTTCCACGAATATGAGCAGATAACTCATCGGCATCTTGAATATCCATCGCATGAATATAGACCAGATGCTGATCACGTGAAATTTCAATCAAAATCGTTCCCGGCGTTAACGTCACCAGTGTCGACAATAAAGTCAGTTCCCAATCCGAAGTCAGTTCAGTCTGATATGTCAGAATACCTGGTTTGAATTTGAGACGTGGACTGATAATATGCTTGAGTACGACTACACTCGATACGATCAATTCTTTGATAAAAAGGACTAACAATTTGATAACCGCCCATATTTTCTGCCCATAAAATTCTCTGGGAAAAAAGCGGCGCATCACGTAGATTAACAATAACCCGATCAGATAGCCAATCACGAAGTTTAAAGTATCCCAAGTCGTATGCAAGGACATCCAGATCAAAGCTATCAACAGATTAAGTATAATTTGAAAAGCCATAGCTTCACCTACTCCTTCAATACGGCTTGGATATACAGTGTTGGATGAACCAATACATCGGCTGCTTGTGCAACAAACGTCTGAATCCACCCTGCTCCAAGTCCTATCAGAATAACAAACGCAAACAATACAGAAGATGCAGCCATCAAGCGACGAGGACGGAAAGGCGACCATTCATGGTACACTTCTCGCTTCACTTCAGGGCTATCTTGAAATACAGCACGATCATCAATTAATGGACGATCTTTGCCCCAAAAGGCTAGCATAAAGATTCGCATCACTGAATAAAGCATTAACAAACTTGCGATAAGACTGATAATCGTCATCGTATACCAACCGCGCTCCATACCGCCTTGCACGATCAATAATTTTCCGATAAATCCGCTCAGTGGAGGTACACCTGCTAATGCTAGACCGGTGATAAAGAACATCCAACCTGTAAATGGATATCGCTTAATTAAGCCGCTCATGTCTTTCAAATTCGTTGTCCCTAGTGCTCCAATCATAATCCCTGCCAATAAGAACAATAAAGCTTTGACGATCATATCATGTAGCATATAAAAGACAGCGCCTTCGATCCCAGCTACATTCGCAGTCGCTAATCCAAAAGCGATCAAGCCTACACCTGCGACAACATTATAAACAAGAATCTTATTCACATCCCGATAAGCGACCGCACCAATCACACCCAGTACCATCGAGGCGATCCCCATCCAACCAATCAATGTATATAAAAACCCGGTATCATGGTAAAAGATCAATGTAAATGTACGAATAATCGCATATAATCCGACCTTAGTTAATAAGCCTGCAAAAATCGCTGTAATGACTGAAGGTGGAGCAGCATACGAACCCGGTAACCAGAAGAATAAGAATAATCCTGCTTTGAGCCCGAACACAATTAGAAATAGAAACGCAATCACGCCGATAATCCCATCTTGCCCTGCTTCAGCTACACGCTGGGATAAATGAGCCATATTCAGTGTACCGACAGCGGCATACAGATAAGCCATCGAAGCGACAAATAAGGAAGAAGATACAATATTGATTAGAATATATTTTAACGTCACTTGTAGTTGACGCTTCGTTCCACCCAATACAATCAGAGCATAAGAAGATACCAACATCACTTCAAAACAAACAAATAAGTTAAACAAATCGCCTGTTAAAAATGAACCGTAGACTCCTACTAATAAAAATTGGAAAAACGGATAAAAGTGATGCTTTTCACGTTCTTCTCCGATACTGGCAAAGGCGTAAAATAAACATACTGCTCCTAATATCGAAGTGGTTAGCACCAGCAAAGCAGCGAACATATCAGCTACAAATACAATGCCATAAGGCGCTGCCCAACCACCCATTGCTAGAGTCTGAATACCTTCCATCCGCACGGTAATCACAATCCATACTGCCACACCTACATTGACAATTACAGCAATTCCACCTAGCCAGCGTTGGATCGGTACATGACGCATCCCGAATATCTGAAGTACAGCGGCAATCAAAGGAATCAATAGTGGCATAATTAATAAATTATTCGTCACTTTCCATCTTCACCTCCTCCATATCATCGGTCTTCAGCTTAAGATACGAACGATAAGCGAGGACAAAGAAAAACGCTGTGACACCAAAATTAATCACGATTGATGTCAAAATCAAAGCTTGTGGCAGTGGATCAACATAAGAACCTGATTCTTCGCCTAATAACGGTGGCGCACCTGACTTGAGTCTTGACATCGTTAGCAACAATAAATGCACACCATGTGTCAAAATGGAAGTTCCCAAAATAATGCGTAGTAGACTTCTCGACAAGATCAGGTATACCGCGACTGCGAATAATATCCCAACAGCAATGGACATCCATACTTCCATATCAGCGATCCTCCCCAATCTGTAAAATAATTGTCATTGTCACACCAAGCACCGTTAAGAACACACCTAGATCAAATAGTGTTGCTGTCGCTAATTCGGTTTTTCCCAAGAAAGGTAATTCGAAATAACCAAACGTCTGACTGAGAAAAGGAGCATCAAAGAAAAATGAGCCTATTCCAGTGGCATACGCAATACTTAAGCCTACAGCTGTCACTGTCCGATAATCGACAGGTAATATCCGTCTAACCGTCTCTGCATTAAAAGCCAAAGCAAGTAAAATCAATGCTGAAGCGGTCATCAATCCACCGACAAATCCGCCACCTGGATTGTTATGACCTGCAAAGAATAGATACAGTGCAAACGTCAAAATAATAAATACGATTACTTTAGTGCTTGTTTCCAAAATGACATCGTTACTTTTGAATTGCGTCATATTTCGTTGAACGGTTGATGTCTCACGGCGAGTACGACCTACATCGACACGATGCGTCTGTACATCTTTATTACGTAGATAATGAATACGTGCGCCTGCATCATTTCCTTTGACTTGCAGTTGAATCAAAGAGTAAATTCCGAGTGAAGCAATCGCCAATACGGTAATTTCTAACATCGTATCGAATCCACGGAAGTCGACCAGAATAACGTTAACGATATTATCGCCACCGCCTAGATCATGACTACCTTCCACAAAGAATGTAGCAATCGAAGCAAAGGTACTACTACCACTTGCCGCTAAAGCAACAAAGGTCATTACAACACCTACGCCTACAGCTACAATAATATTTATGATCCGATAACGATTCGATACAATTTCACGCCGCAATTCAGGCATATGATAAAAGCACAGTAAAAATAAAGAGACGGAGACCGTTTCGACAATCATTTGGGTCAACGCTAGATCCGGTGCGCGGAAAAGAACAAAAAACAAGGTCACCAGATATCCAACAGCACCGGTCATAATAATAGCGGTTAATCGTTTACCTGCAAATGGAACAGCTACAGCAGTTGCTACCAAACCGATCAACAGTATAATTTCATAAATACTGATCGGTGCAGCTCCTTGCGTTAGTAGAGACAATCCATCTGCTCGAATAAATACAGTTCCTATCAATACAATCATAAAAACAAAAATGTAGACGAGATAACTATGAACGGAACCGTTCATATATTTTTCAGTGAGCGCATTGGAACCTTTTTCGCCCCATTTTAAAGTACCGTCATATAGATTATTCCATGTTAAAGCTTGCGGATATTTGCTATATATCCCTTTCCAGCGTTTTAACAACAGATACATAATCGTTCCCAGTGCAATAATACCAATCGTCATTAAAAAGGCAGGTGTAATGCCATGCCAGAAGGAGATATGTACTTCAAAATGTTCTCCTGATGCGACCAGACTTGGTAATACTGCACGCATTGTTGGTTCGATAATGCTATACGACAACACATTCGGAAACAGTCCTAACCCTACAACACATAATCCTAAGACAATCGGTGAAATCAACATACCGATCGGTGCTTCATGAGGTGTACCGCCTAATTTATCCGGTTGAAGCGGTCCTCTGAATGTCTTGAACACCAGAATCATACTGTATACAAATGTAAATACACTACCGACAAAAGCCAGAATAGGGAACAAAATGCCCCATGTTTCTAAGCGGAACATTTCCATATGGCTTAGTTCTACCATCGCTTCTAGAAATAATTCTTTACTCAAAAATCCATTGAACGGTGGTATACCAGCCATAGCAAAAGCACTCACTCCTGCTACAGTAAAGGTAATCGGCATCACATTCATCAATCCACCCAGACGACGCAGATCGCGTGTACCTGTTTCATGATCGACAATACCGGCTACCATAAATAGAGCGCCTTTGAAGGTGGCATGATTAATCAGATGGAAAATAGCCGCCATTGTGGCAGTCGTATATAACAAAGACTCATTGCCGTATCCATAATAAACAGCCGCTGAACCTGCTCCAAAAAGGGACATAATAAGTCCCAATTGCGAAATTGTCGAATACGCAAGCAACGCTTTGAGATCAGTCTGCTTGACAGCCAGTATGGATCCGTAACACATCGTGACTATACCTACCGTCGATACAATCCAGAACCATTCAGCTTGTCCTGCAAAAATAGGACTAAAGCGTGCCACTAGATAAATTCCTGCTTTTACCATCGTAGCGGAATGTAGATAAGCACTTACTGGAGTCGGTGCTTCCATCGCATCCGGTAACCAGATATGGAAAGGAAATTGTGCAGATTTGGTAAATGCACCAAGCAGAATCAACAACATCGCTGGCAAAAATAAAGATTGCCCTTGAATATCGCCTAATACAGCAATCGTCTCACGAATACTAAATGTACCTGTCATGGAATGTAGCAAAATGAAACCAGCTAACATCGCAAATCCACCAAGTACCGTGATGAGCATCGACTTGAGCGCTCCATAACGCGAACGATCTCGTTCATACCAGAAAGCAATCAGTAAGAATGAAGAGATACTGGTCAATTCCCAGAAGGTATACAATACGATCATATTGTCTGAAAGAACGATCCCGAGCATTGCGCCCATAAAGATCATCAGATATAAATAAAATCGATGAATCGCTTCTTTGGCAGGATCGAGATAGAAGATAGAATACAGAACAACTAAAGCTCCAATCCCTGTAATCAACAGTGCAAATAATAGACTTAATCCATCCAAATACACCGTAAAATTAATTCCTAATGAAGGAACCCAAGGTAGGCTGACTGATTGACTGGTATCTGACTGAATCACTGGTAAATAACGCAAAAAATTTGCAAAGAGTAAGGTTGGGATGGCTAAAACGATCCAACCTGTATGTACACGTGGCAATCCTTTACGGATCAGAGGCACGAAGATTGCAAATAAAAACGGAATGATAATAGCAGCATGCAATACATACACTCTTGTTGACACCCCCAATTTCTTTATCTATTTCTTTTATATTACCCAAAAACAATACCTTCTGCCCTTAAATTCATCATTTTAGGCTAAATTAGCTCAAAATAACCAAAAAAACAGCAAAAAGGAGCCTTGGTGACAGGCTCCTCCGTTTTTGTTGCGCTATAGTATGGATTGCTAATCCAATAAGATATGTTTATGAGAACATAGGGAAAATATACTTCACTAAGAACCATAACACAATTGCCAAAATAATAATATATGCAGCATATTTAATAAATGTCGACGCGACCATACTTGAATCCGATTTACGTTCTACACGTACCTCTTTTTTATCCACATCTACATTACGATTTTCGTCCATTGTCCGTGATCTCCTTTGAGCGCCCTGTACGGTACGCATTATCATCTTGTGAGCATTATTACACGGATATGTGATCGGTGAATCGCTATTTACTTGCACTCTTTAAAATTTTAGGCAACCGAATAGACGACCTCTAATAAAGGACTACTCATACTGAGCTAATATGTTTTGGACATATTGCTGATACGAAGTTCGTAATAGAGATGGAGAAAGAATTTCAATATGTTGACCAAACCCTAAAAAATACTCGACCAAAAAAGAAATCTCACTTTCGCCAAACGTTCCAACGATATAATGCTCTGTTGGTTCTAAATCATTTTCAGGATGAACCTGTTGCAAAGACATATTAGAATAGCTTTTTTTGTGGAAGTGTTCGATACCGCTCGCATTCACTTTAACTTTAAAATTGAGCGGACGTTGGACGTTAAACTGCTCTGTCGCTAGGGTGTGAATCTGTTCTGCTGTCCAATCGATAGCTTGCTTCTCGGTGATATGTAGCTTTTGAATATAATCACATCTAAAATTCCGAAAAGCATGTTTATTCAGATCCCAGCTCAAACAATACCAGTGCCCATCCCATATGGATAACCGTAGCGGTTGAATAACACGAATATCTTGCTGATACCGATGATAATCCACTTCAATCACCTGTCTGGCAATAATCGAAGCAAATAATTCTACAATCAACGGTACTTCTTGTTGCTGATCTACACCTACCCACTGAATCCATTGTTCGGCTTCGGTCATCTGCTCTTTTTGCTTGTCAGGTAAAGTCGCTAATAATTTGCTTTTGATTTCTTGGTAATCATATTGAAAAGGCGTTTTGACTAATCCTTTCAATAGTTGTAGCGAAAAGAAAATCGAATGTAATTCGTTAGTATTAAAATAAATCGGTGGTAATAGGGAATTGGATAATACGCGGTAACCGCCATGACTTCCTTTCTCCGAATACAATGGCACACCTAACTCTTCTAAAGAAGCAATATCCCGTAACGCTGTACTTCTTGATATCTCAAATGTTTCGATAAGATCGCTAAGATTAAATTGCTTTTTAGCATTAATATAGATCATTTGCTGGATCAAACGTTCATTTTTATTCATAAATGACTCCTTTCATTTTTAATGGTGTCATGTTTTGACACTATTCTACCATACACTAAAGATATTCAAATAAAGGAGTGAAACCTATGTCTCAATTAAAAGTAAGTACGTTTTTATCTCTACATGGCAAAGCCAAAGAAGCTATCTCTTTTTACCAAAATCATCTTCAAGCACAAGTTGTATTCTGCATTACCAATCAAGAAATTACAGAAAGGCTAGACCCTACGTATACGTATCCAGCAAGCGAGAACGATTGGATCGCTCATTCTGTATTAAATATTGGAGACAGTCAGTTGATGATCGCAGATGAATTAATGAGTGATGCCAAGCAATTAGTCTTAGGTACCAACTTTTCATTATGTATTACTTCTGCTTCCCAAGAAGAGATCAGTACATTGTACAATCGACTTATTGAGCATCCGCAGACTCGTATTATTGTTCCACTTGCGCCGAACTTATTTTCCACAGCGTATGCTATTGTCGAAGATCCGTATGGAGTGGTTATTCAACTGGTGAAAGAAAAATAAAAACTTTACCATTATCCGAAAACTAGAAAAAGCCAAAAGACCTTCAACGCATATACAGAAGGTCTTTTGGCTTACTATGATTGAGTAGCTCTTTCATTGATTCTCTACTTTTTCACGTCGATACTGATTAGGCGATACGCCGATCATTTTTTTAAAAGCGGTACTGAAATAATGTTGTGAATCATAACCTACTTGGAGCGCAATATCTAAAATAGAGTGATCGGTTTCTTTGAGTAAATGGACTGCTTTTTGTATGCGAACTTGTACCAGTACATGGATAAAAGAATGACCTAGTTCACGCTTCATCAGACGGCTTAGATATGTGGGAGATACTTGCAATACTTCTGCTAACTTTTCCAAGGTTAACTCGGGATTATGATAATGAGATTGAATATAGTCTCTTGCGCGTCTCACCAATGGAGATAAACGAGATTGACCATCCAATTGTAATTTGGCATGTCGGTAAGCATGTGTCATCACTTGACTGTAATCTACAGATGGTTCTGAATAGACAGAAAGATCGGTTAGCCTATCTTCGATATGAATCTCTTGCTCTATTTTAGCTACAGGTTGTAGATGTACCTGAACATGTAGACCGATATAGTCTTTCACCGCAGTCATCATCTCATCGGCTTGTTGCTCATACTGATGGATCGATGGGGAATCATCATGTTCTTGCTCCATATTCCATGTACAGATCACCAGTAATCCTGATGATTCTCTACAAATGACAAGCGGAGCAGGCTGTAACAGTTCAGCAGCAATATTGCCAATCGCAAACAGCATTAATTGTTTATCTTGTTCTTTGAGCATCGGTCTTCCTTCGGCATGACCAGACCAGCGAATTAATGTCAATGTGTCTGGTAATCTTACGGGTAAATGCAAAAAGGATAACTGTTGCTTGATCTCATCATGATGAAGTCTGCCACTTAACCAATCCAGACAAAACTGTTCTTGCAACAATGACGTATTTTTCTGTATTTGATCGGTCGCTAATTTCAAATATTGTTCTTGATGTAAAGAGCCGTTCATTTCTGTGCGTATATGGTGAAGCACATCATACAGATGAAGAGGATCCACAGGCTTGAGAATATAATCTTTGACCCCTAACCGAATCGCTTCTTGCGCATACTTGAATTCATCATGTCCGGTAATAATCACAAATCGGCAATGTGGTCGTTCAGTACGTAATCGCTTCATCAGCGAAATCCCATCTAAAAAAGGCATGTTCATATCCACAAGCAAAATATCAATATGCTGTTCCATCGCCATTTCTAATGCTTCTTCTCCATCTTCTGCTTCTGCGGTAACGATCATCCCCAGACTGTTCCAATCGACGCAATCTCGAATCCCTTCACGAATAATCGGCTCATCATCAGCGATCAATACGTTATATACCGCACTCATTTATGCTCGTCTCCTTTACTTTCTATTTTGCTTTGCAAAAATCACTTTTTATTGGACTTGGTCGCGCTTATGATGCCAAGCGCTGACTGTAAGATATTTTGCTTTGCAAAAATCATTTTTTTATTAGACTTTGTCGCGCTTATGATGCCAAGCGCTGACTGTAAGATATTTTGCTTTGCAAAAATCACTTTTTATTGGACTTGGTCGCGCTTATGATGCCAAGCGCTGACTGTAAGATATTTTGCTTTGCAAAAATCATTTTTTCATTGGACTTGGTCGCGCTTTTGGTGCCAAGCGCTGGGCATATTCCATAACAGTGGTTGGGTGACTTGGATGGTTGTGCCGCCTTCTGGGCGTGGACAGATTTGGACACCGTAGCTTGTTCCATAGGCGAGGTGGATACGGGCTTGAATATTTAATAGTCCGTAGCTACCTGTCGGTTCTGGGCCTTGTTGTCCGATCCATGCGAGCGGTTCAGCCAGTTGGTGCTGTATCTGAATCAATCGTTCTTCACTAAATCCTGCACCATCATCGCTGATTGTATAGACTAATTTATCTTCTTGTTGTTCAGCAGAAATATGAATTTTTCCAGGGCCACGTCTGGCTTTGATGCCGTGGTAGATTGCATTTTCTACAATTGGTTGTAGCAATAATTTCATCACATATACGTTATGAACAGATTCTTGTATATCGATATCATATTGCAGTCGATCACGATAACGAGTTTTCTGAATTTGGAGATAGCTGACGATGTGCTGTTCTTCTTCTGCAAGGGTGATCATATCACTACCACGACTTAGTCCAATACGGAAAAGTTTGGATAGTGCATCGACCATACTTGATACATCATCTGCACCTTTCTTTTGCGCCATCCAATGGATAGTGTCTAATGTATTGTATAGAAAATGTGGACGAATATGAGCTTGTAGACTACGTAATTCAGCTTCTCGTTTTTGTTGCTCTTTTTGCTGATTGAGTGAGATAAGATTACGAATCTCATTCATCATCCGGTTGAAGCTACGACCCAGCATTCCAACTTCATCTCGCCGATTACTGATATAACGAGACGTCATATCGCCTGATTCCGCTTTTTGCATTAACGAAGACAGGCGATAGATCGGTCTAGAAATTGAGCTCGCTAATCCATAGGAAGCAGTAAGCCCTGTAAAGCACACACAAAATAGAAAAATAACGATATAAAAGCGAATCGTGCGCGCTTCGGCAACGGATTCACTAAATTGAAAAACGCCTACTGTTTTCCAACCGGTATATGATGATGTCCGATAAATAAATTGCAATTGCTGTCCTTGTATTTCTTCTGTAAATACATTCTCAGACTGGCGCAAGGAAGCAGCCAACTTCGCAGGAATACTTTGCATAAAAGTATCTGATGGTGCATAGATAACATGTCCACTCGGATCGGTTACCATCAGATACCCTGTTTTGCCCAGAGTGACATCTTTGGCAGCTTGAGCAATGACTCTTAATTTGAGATCAATCAAAATAACCCCTTTCACTTTACCTGTTGTGGGGTCATTGATTGAACGTACGACTGTGACTACTTCATCCTCACCATAATTAGCATGACTGGTAATATTACGACCGGATGGATGCCCTATAATGGTGAAAATCCCTTTTTGCTTGATCGCTTGTTGATACCATTCTTCTTGCGTCAGACTTCGATTATATCTAGCGTACAGTTCATTACTAATATAATCGCCTTTGGTATTTACAATTAAGATCCCTGCAATCTCAGAATAAACAGTAGTAAATCCTTGCAAAAACTGCCGAATCTGATAGGTCGATGTATCGGAAGCATCATTTTTGTTTAACGATTGACCAGCTAGAAATTGATCGACATTACGGTCAAAGCTAATCAGATAAGTGATACTTTGCATATTTTCCATATAAGTATCTAAGGTTTGGTTGACTTTGTTAATTAATTGCATCGTATTGGCAGTTACCTGACGCTCAATAATTTGATTGGATGTCCAGTTCACCATGATACCTAGTAAAATAGCAGGCAAAATACCTACCATCAGAAACAAAACGATTAATTGATGGCGCAAAGGTAAATTTTCAGGATGCCAGTACCGCCAATCTTTTTGTAACCATCGACGTATCCATTTATTTCGCATAATAATCAGCCACATTTTCTTGAGTAACCACAGAGATTCCGGTATCTACACGAACAGGTACAGGGGATACAATTCCACTTAGTGAGCGAGCAGGAACCGTTAATCCATGATGCAAATGAAATAAATATTGTAGCGACCAGTACCCCATATTCCATGTTCCTTGCGCAATCGTGGCATTGATTGTACCTGACTTGATCATATCTAATGTTTCTTTATTGGTATCAAAGCTAATAATGACAGGCTTACTTGAACCTGTACGTCCAGACTGTTCTACCGCTCGTCCTACCCCATAACTTCCGGTCGCTTCGGTAATAAATATACCTTTGAGATCAGGATATTGACGTAGCAATTGGGTCGTAATCTGTTCTGCTTTGACGGCATCTCCTTCATGATTTTCTACTGCAATAATCTTCATCTGAGGATAGCGATTTTTTATTTCTTGTTCAAATCCTTGTGTACGCTCTTTATGATTTTGTTGATTGGTTAACGTAATAATTGCTATTTTACCTTGATGCTTCGTTAATTTTGCCATTTGATCAGCGGCTGTCGTGCCTGCATTGGTATTGTCTGTCGCCAGAAAAGAGTACGCTTTACTGCCCGAAGCTTCTGCATCGAACATCACGACAGGAATACCTGCATCTACCGCTTTATTAACTGACTTTACAAGAGCTGGTGAATCGATAGCTGAGATAGCAATTCCTGCGGGCTTTTTGGCGATAATCTGATCCAACACAAGTGCTTGCTCACGAGCATCATATTGAGTCGCTCCACGGTATTCAACCGATACATTTAGCGCTTCAGCGGCATCCTCAAATCCTTTGAGTCCACTTTTCCAGTATTCCATGCCTGATTGGAAAGTAACCATGACATAATTTTCGTCAATATTTCCCTTTAATCCCTGCTCTGTCCAAGCCGCAGATTTCTCGTCTAATCGATATTGCATAATATAAATAATCAGAGCGCCGATCAAAATCATATAGATCAACAGCATTTTACGCATAATTCGATATTCCCTCCAGATCCATTCCCTGAACAATCTTCATATGATCTAATATAACTCAAATCAATTATTAAGAAAACGCTTTAATTAGAAGTGCTTGCAACGATTAACTTTGTGTTCTCCCTATCATTCTTTATTTAAAAAAAGAGGCCACTCTTTCGCAATCATAACGAAAAAGTGACCTCTTCTATCTATATTCATTCTGTACTCTTTATTGCTGATTGATCTTTCTTACACTTGATGGTCAAATACAATACGCTCTGACGGATGTTCAGGCAAAATCGCAGCGATTAACTTTTGCACAGCCGGATGATTCGATTGCATCATGGATTGGTGCATATCATCTTGATAGACCAGTTCACCTTGATCGATTACCATCACACGATCACAGATTGTCATCGCTGCTCGAATATCATGAGTCACAAATAAGTAAGATAATTGATGCGTTTTTTTCAATTCAGCTAATAAAGATAAAATCTGCATTTGATTGACCATATCTAGACTGCTCACCGACTCGTCTAACACAATTAACTTGGGATTCAGTGCAATGGCTCGAGCAATATTGATTCTTTGCAACTGCCCTCCACTAAACTGATGAGGACGCTTGTTGCCATCTTCAGCGCGAAGTCCAACCTGTTCCAGCAGTTGCGTCACCCGTTGCTTATGTTGCACAGATGTCAGCTTTTCGTAATTATCTAGCGGTTCACCAATAATCTGTGCAGCTGTCATCAATGGGTTCACCGCAGAATAACAGTCTTGAAAAACAACCTGTAAGTCCCGTCGTATGCGGTGACGTGTGGGTGTATTCACACGATATAGATCCTGACCTTCAAATAAAATCTGTCCTTGTGTCGGCTTTTCCAGACCCAGTATAATGTTGCCCAGTGTACTTTTACCTGCTCCACTCATCCCAAGCAGACCCAGACAACAGCCTTTTTCTAAAGTAAAAGAGATGTTATTTAATACGGGAGTAGGTGGTGTTCGGCGCAACCAATGACTACGATTCGCATACTGATGGCTGATATTGGCTACTTCTAACAAGTCATCCCCTCCTTTATCGTCTACAATTCAATAGGTGTTGAAGAAGACAAACGATCTATAATCGCTGTTGGACGTGACCGAAGCAACATCTGTGTGTACTCATGTTGAGGTTGGTCAAAGATCTGAGTCACTTCTCCTTGCTCTACAATCTGTCCTTTGTACATCACAACCACTTCATCAGCCAATTGAGAAATAACACCAAGATCATGAGATACCAGTACTATTGAAGTTCCACATTCATAACGAAGTCGATCCAGTTCACGCAGAACTTGCAACTGATTCACAACATCAAGCGCTGTAGTCGGTTCATCCGCAATAAGCAATGACGGTTTGAGACACATTGAGATAGCGATCATCACTCGTTGCAACATTCCTCCACTTAGCTGAAATGGATACTTTTTCAACAACTTATACGGATCAGGAAGATTCATACTGGCTAACGCTTCGATAGCTTGCTGTATCGCCTGTTGCTTGGATATGCGAGTGTGAGTACGTAATGTTTCTACAAATTGCGATCCAATCGTATAGACAGGGGTAAAAGCATTCATAGGATTTTGCATAATAGATCCTATTTCTTTACCACGTATCGTTCGCATTTCTTTATCTGACAGAGTTCCCAGATCACGTCCATTGAGCCGAACCGTACCTGAACATTCCATCTGGCGTGGTTGAAGTAAGCGTAAAATAGCATGACAAGTTAACGATTTACCACTACCACTTTCACCAACAATCCCAAGAATACGTCCTTTTTGAAGTTTAAAGTGAAGCGGCTCCAGTAAAGGGATAAGACCTGCATTTGACTTCAGTTGTACTTGTAAATGTTCCACTTCTAATACATGATCTGCCCCAGCTGTCATATGTGCCTCCTTCTGTATACCGTTATGCACGATTAACGTCTTTTGACCCCATATTTTTCTGACAAAGCTTCACCGAGAATATTAAAAGTCACCACGACTGCAAGAATAAACATACCGGGATAGATCATTAATTCAGGATGACTACGAATATAGCTGGTTCCTTCATGAATCATAGCGCCCCATTCTGCATGAGGAGGTTGTATACCCAGCCCTAGAAAAGAAAGAGCAGAGATATCCATAATCGCCCAGCCCATTTCCAATGTACCGATTACAATAATAGGTCGCTGTATATTAGGAATAATGTGTTTGTAAATGATTTTCCATGAAGAAGATCCACTAATACGTGCCGCTGTTATAAAGTTTTGTTGCTTCAAACTAACGACCATATTTCGGCAAACCCTTGCATAATATACCCACTGTACTAACATCAGTGCCAGCAATACTTGCATCAGTCCGGGGCCGAAGATTCCGACCACTCCGAGCACAAGTACCAGATTGGGAAAAGCCATAATCCCTTCACACAGACGCATCAATATACTGTCGATCCAACCACCCATATAACCAGCCAATGCGCCTATAATAAGGCCAATGCCTAAAGAAGATATGAAGATCACTGTTGCAAATCCAAGAGAGATACGTGCACCGTACAACAGTCTGGATAAGGTATCTCGTCCTAAATGATCGGTACCTAGCAGATGTTCTGCTGAAGGATCTTTGAGCTTTTGCAATAAATTTACTTTTATCGGATCATGAGGAGCAATCCATGGCGCTAACAATGCAGATCCAAAAAAAATAATAATCAGTATAGAGCAGATCATAATTGCTTTTTGCCCTAAAAATATAGCTTTCCATCTTTTAATCAACGTTTCGCCCGTCCTTTCAATGAAATTCGCGGGTCCATATACAATTGCACTAGATCAACCAACAAATTGCATAGAATAAACAAACAAGCGGCAAAAAAGATATAACATTGAATAACCGGAATATCCCGATTAAAGATCGCTTCTACAAAGTAACGACCGAATCCAGGCCATGAAAATACCTGCTCTACAATAATGGTTCCAGTTAACAACTTGCCTAAATTGATGCCCATTCCGCTAATCAGAGGCATGATTGCCATTTTGAGAACATGTTTTAACATAATGACTTGTTCTCGCAATCCTCTCATCCGTGCGTATTGTACATATGTTTCTTGAAGCTGATCGAGCATACTCGCACGTAACAACCTTGTGTATACTGCGATTAGCACCATAGATAATGTCATTGTTGGCAATACTAGATTTCTCCAATCGCCACGTCCCTCTACAGGTAACCAGTCTAACTTTACCGCGAAGAAGAAGATCAATAGATAACCCAGCCAGAATTGCGGAATCGACGCACCGAGATAAGCAATAATACGACTTAACATATCGATCCAACTGTTCTTGTAGACAGCGGCTAATACTCCTAGTGGAATACTGACTAATGCTGAAAATAACATACTCCAAAAGGCTAATTCAGCAGTAGCAGGAAGCTTGGAGACCACTTCATTCCAGACAGGCTGATTGGTTAGATATGATTTGCCAAAATCAAGGGTAGCGATATTCCCTAAGGTATGGACATATTGCACAAGTAACGGACGATCCAGTCCAAATTCATGCCTTTTCTGCTGTAACAATTCATCTGTCGGATAGATATGAGCGGCTGTCAAATAAGCTTCGGCTGGATCAATAGGCGAAATATGAATTAAAGCAAATGTAATCAGTGTAGCGATAAAAACGATCGGTACAATAGCGACGATTCGTCTACCGATATAACCAATCATTGGGCATTCAATGTAATCCCGGAGAATGGATTCTCATCACGGTTAGCCGGGAATACGAATTGGGCAATATTTTTATGATAAACTGCTGTTTTCTTAATATACGAAATAGGTACGATCGCTGATTGTTCTTGTAATGTTGTCAAAATCGAACGATACAATTCTTGACGCTTGGTCTCATCTGTTGAAGATAATGTGGCACGAATCTGCTGATCCAATTCTTTTTTATTCGGTATAGCACTAAGCGTCTCCGAAATACCAAACCCGGGACTTGCTACCACATTAATAAATGAATGAGGATCATAAGGTGCACCATAGTTATACCAGAAATACAAATCAAAATCATTCGCTTTTAAGCGCTTGATCTGTACCGTCAGTTCTAGACCGGAAAGATTGACTTTAGCGCCTAATGCTCCCCATTCCGCTTGAATCGTTTCTGCCATTGCTTTTTGAATAGGGTCTGTTTTGTCATAAATCAATTCAAATTCTAGGGGTTCCCCATTTTTCTCACGTACGGTTCCACCTGCTGGCAATTTCCAACCAGCTTCATCCAGTAAAGCTTGAGATGATGCTACATTATATGTGACCGGTTTGAGTTCAATATTGGTATACGGATAGTTTTTGGACAATATCGAATCCGCAGGTTCTTCTAGACCAGAAGTGATGCCTTCGACCATATCTTTTTTATTGAATCCTTGATTAAGCGCTGTACGTACTCTGATATCTGCTAATTTGGGATTAGATGAATTTAACAATAGACTACGTGTACCTACAGGTTCAGATAACTGAGTGGTATACTCTTGATTTTCACGAAGTTGATTGAATGCATCCAGACTGATTACACCTTCACCATAGATCAGATCAAGATCACCTTTTTCAAAAGCAGCGACCCGTGTCTCCGCATCAGGAATGATTTTGATAGTAACTTGTTGGACGTCAGGAAGCGTTCCCCAGTAATTCGGATTCTGCTTAAACACAGCATATTCATCTTGCTTATATTCTGAAAGTAACCACGGTCCTGTTCCAACAGGTTCTTTGATGCCTTCAGCAGTATCACCGTTATCAGGGAATCCAGCTGCACCTAAGAAACGGAATGGACGTACAACCGATAAATCTTGCAGTACAGGATAATAAGGTTCAGTTAATGTTAAGCGGAACGTATGGTCATCCACCACTTCTGTCTGGTCAATCACACCTACAATTCCTAACCAGCTATGTGTATCTTTATGCTTTAAGACTGCATCAAAGTTTTTCTTTACGATGTCAGCATTAAACGGAGTCCCGTCTGAGAACTTCACATTTGGACGCAAATGAAATGTATAGACTTTACCGTCTTTGGAAATATCCCACGACTTCGCTAATGCCGGTGTTAGCTTCCCATTGGATTGATAGCTGACCAACGGCTCATACAGCATGGATTGGGCGAATAATTGAGAAGGATTATATGTATGCGGATTCATTGTTCCGATATCACGAGGCCATGACATGGTGATTGATTTGGGAACCGCTTTGTTATCCGTTGCAGTTGTACTGTTCTGATTGCTACTGCATCCAGCTACGACCAGAAGAATAGCAACCAATACGATCATGATCGGTGTAACTGATTTTTTAGAATAAAATGACTTCAATAATAAAACCCCTTTTCTCTCTTATCTATCAAACATGATAATGATTATCATATTCATTTAATAAGAATAGGGATGGTTAAATGTTTTGTCAATCTAATTGTTAGCGTATGTACAACGATTGACAATTTAACCCTAAATAATACCAAAAAAACCTGCACTCGTTATACGAGATACAGGTTTTCTTCATACTATATTGACATATTCTACGAATAATCATTCATCATTTATGCACGTTTTGCTAATTGTACGGTTGCTTGAATCGCCGCTTCAATTTCACGTTGAACAGCATTTGCAACTGTATCTGTATTAGGATCATATTCTTCAGCTAGATCGGCATCGGCATAACCATCTAGAGCTACAATCGCTCCTGCACGAATACCACGTAGTGAGGCGATAATGTATAGTGCTGAAATTTCCATTTCAACAGCTAAAGCGCCTGCTTGTTTATACTTTTTATGTGGAAATTCTTCGACTCCGTTGAAAAAGACATCCAGTGTAACTGTAATTCCCTTTTGTACAATGCCCTCACTTTGACGTGCCGCTTGATATAGAGCTTCGGTAACTTCACTATCTGCTACAGCCGGGAACGCTTCAGGAACGAGCTGACGAGTTAAGCCGTCTGTACGGACTGCCGCTGTACTGACAATCAAGCTACCTGCTGGATGATCCGCAGAATATGAACCTGCTGTCCCTACACGAATAATGGTTTTGACACCCGCACGAATCAATTCTTCAAAACAAACCGCTGCCCCAGGAGAACCTACACCATGACTTACAACAGCAAGTTCGATCCCATCACGTGTACCGACAAAACTACGATATTCACGACTAAATGCTAATTCCCGTGTATTGTCTAACAATGAAGCGATATGAGCAGCACGCTTAGGATCACCACAGACAATGGCGTATTCAGGTACATCTTCACTATTGATTTGCAAAATAGGCATTAACATTGAATTAATCAAACTCCTTTTTTGTCCATTCATCTTCCGGTATCGGCAAAGCTTCACCAGAGAAACGTTGTTCGGCAAACGGATCAGCTTCATTATGAAAACCATTTTGCTCCCAGAATCCGGGGCGGTCTTCTTTCATAAATTCAAGTCCTGTTATCCATTTGGCGCTTTTCCAAAAATACAAATGCGGCACCACTAGACGTACAGGATATCCATGCTTGGGTGTCAGTGGCTTATGATCATAATGATACGCTAGCAATACATGTTCAGACAATAGGTCAGCCAGTGGAACATTGGTCTCGTAATCGTTACCGCCATGTACCATGACATATTTTGCTTCTGGCTTGACTTGCAATACCTCTAACAGATCACGAAAACGCACCCCTTCCCACAGCGTATCAAATTTCGACCAACGGGTCACACAATGAATATCGCTCGTCATCTGTGACTTGGGCAAAGCTTGCAAATCAGCATACGACAATATCTGTTCTTGCTCCACTTCGCCAAATATTTTCAACTGCCATGTGTCTGTATCCACATTCGGTACGTCACCTTCATGAAGAATCGGAAACGTTTCTGTTAAAAACTGTCCGGGTGGCAAGCGATCGGCTTGTTCTGCTAATAGATTTTTGGAAAAAGGAACTTTAGCATTTTTGATCCGTTCTGCTTTATTTTTCAAACCATTCTCTCCTTTTCAATTCAAATTAACGCGAGCTTCCGTTGGCTCGTTGAGCATCTTTGAGATAACTACGATCTTTGAAAAAGAACATCGCGACCAGTGTCACAATATACGGTAACATTTGTGTAAATTGAGCAGGTAAAGCAAAACCTTGTAGACGAATACTAAATGCATCCATAAAGCCAAACAGTAGACTTGATGCAACTACACCAATTGGATTGGATTGACCTAACATCGTCGCCACCAACGCAATAAATCCACGTCCTGCGGTCATGCCTTCTGTAAACATAGTTACCTGTCCGAGCGATAATTGTGCTCCAGCTAGACCGCATAATACACCTGACATTAATACGGCTCCATATTGAATACGACGCACAGGAATACCCAGACTTTGAGCAGCAACAGGATTTTCACCTGCGGCACGTAAGCGGAATCCACTAACCGTTTTGAATAGATAAATTTGCATAAGAATAGCGGCAAAAAAAGCTAAATATACAAGTGGTGAATGACCGGATATAATGCCACCTAATACCGGAATGTCTTTGATCACCGGAATATCCCATTTCGGCAAGCCCATCATATTTTTATCGTAATAAGCGCCTTTCACATCGAAGATCGCTCGTAGACAGAATGTTGTTAATCCTGCGGCTAAAAAGTTCATTGAGATCCCGACTACAATTACATTTGCCCTCAGATTAATACTGATATAAGCAAAGATCAGCGAGAATAACATGACACATAAAATCGCAAAAATAATAGCCAACCACACATTGCCAAGCAAATGATTACCCAGTATTGCAGAAAAGGCTCCAACCAGTACCAGACCTTCCAAACCTACATTAAACAGTCCAACCCGAGCACAGATGGCTCCACCCAGAGCAGCGAGAAGAATTGGCGTCACAATACGCAACATGGAATTAAATAGAGACACATCGAATAACTGATCCATTATTTCTTCTCCTTTCTGCGTTTGAGGAACGCATAGCCAAACCGAGCCGATACAAATAGCGTCAATACCGCTTGAATAACGCTAGCTACTTCTAAAGGTACATTGGTATTACGTTCTACACCCATCGCACCTGTCTGTAATGCCGCCAGTAAGATACCTGCTACCGCTGTTCCTAACGGATTAGAAGAAGCTAACAGTGTCGCCATAATTCCGCTCCATCCATAATCTGCGGAAGCAAGTGCACCATCTAGATAGCGATGCTGGGTACCGAGTACTTCGCCTGCGCCTGCTAGTCCAGCCAGTGCTCCACTGGTTAACATCGCTACGACCATCATCCGCCCTCTTTTCACTCCACCATAAGCTGCAAAAAAAGGATTGTTTCCAAGCATCCGAATCTCATAACCGGATACACTTTTTTGTATAAAGATGTACAATGCTATTGCTGCTACTATCGCTAGAATAAAGCCAGCATGTAGACTCATACCGGAAAATAATTTGGGTAACCAGACACTTTTGTCGATCATAGGTGTCTGTGCCATCGCTGCTGACCCACTTTGATCTTTCAAAGGAAAAGCGACCATATAGCCAGCAAATAATGAAGCGATATAGTTCAATAACAAGGTAGAGATCAACAAGTTAATACCGAATTTGGCATCCATATAACCTGCAAATAGTGACCATAATCCACCGATTGCCATCCCTACAACGAGAGATACCACCAATACCATCCAACCCGGTCCGGGTAGATATAGAGCGGTAATCGCTGCGGCGAGTCCACCCAGTACCATCTGTCCGGTAGAACCCATATTGAAAAATCCCGCTCGAAAAGCAAGCGCAACACCCAATCCTGTTAAAATAATCGGTGTTGCCCGGGTTAATGTATTGGTTAAAAAGTAAAAACTTCCGAACGCACCATTCCACATTTCAGCATAAGTATCAATTACGGAATCGCCTAGTAAGACTATGGCTATCGCTCCTGCAAGCAAACCGATAATCACAGCGATAATCGGTTGTAGAAGCGCAAATAGATTTCGTTTGAGTCTGGTCATAGTTGGCGCTTCCCTCCTGCCATTAATAGACTGATCTGCTCTTCGGTGGCTTCTGCGGCAGATAATTCTCCTGCAATCGCACCTTCATACATCACCAGCACACGATCAGATAATTTAAGAATCTCGGTTAACTCGGAAGAGACTAACAAAATACCATCGCCTGCTTTGCACTTAGCAAGCAGTTCACCATGGATCGTTTCCATTGCGCCTACATCAACCCCTCGTGTAGGTTCCGCTGCAATCAAAAATGGTTTATTTTGGGCAAATTCACGGGCGGCAATTAACTTCTGTAGATTACCACCGGATAGAAATTGAGCTTGAGTATCCAGTGATCCTGTTTTGATTGCAAAACGTTCTACCCATCCACTAACTACTTTACGAAGTTTGTGACTCTGAATAAGACCGCCTTTTTTGTAATGATGTTGATGCCCCATTAAGCCATTATCTAGTACAGTTGCTTCACGCGAAGCTCCCCACATATACCGATCTTCTGGAATATGAGCCATGCCTTGCTCTCTGATCGCCCGCACTGAATCTCCGGTGACATCTTTCCCATTAAGCTCTACAATTCCGCTATCTGGCTGAACAAGCCCTGATATAACCTGCAACAATTCAGATTGTCCGTTACCTGAAATGCCTGCAATCCCTACAATTTCACCCTGACGTACAGTTAGCGTGACATTATCTAGTAAGGGCTTAGCGCCTTTGGCTCCAGCAAGTGTTACATTTTGCACATGCATGACAGACGCACCCGGTTCATTCGCTACTCTACTCATTGGAATCAGATCACGTCCAACCATAAGACGAGAAATCTGCTCTTCATCGGTTGTATTGGATTCCATATGTCCGGTGATCACACCATCACGTAGCACTGTAATCCGGTCTGCCGCTTCCATGACTTCATGTAGTTTGTGAGTAATTAGAATAAAGCTTTTCCCTTGCGCAGCCAGACGTTTAATCGACTGCAATAATTCTTTCACTTCACTAGGCGTTAGCACACCTGTAGGTTCATCCAGAATAATCACATCTGCGCCTTGATATAATACTTTCAAAATTTCAGTTCGTTGTTGCACGCCAAGAGGACAATCTCCTGCTTTGCGCCACGGATCAACAGGCATGCCATACATTTGTCCGAGTTCATTCACTTTATCTGCCGCCGCTTTGCGGTCGAATAATCCACTACGCTTCGGTTCTCCACCGATCACGATATTTTCAGCCAGTGTAAAACTTGGAAATAACATAAAATGCTGATGTACCATGCCAATCCCTTGCCGAATCGCTTCAGATGGATCATGAAAATGAACTTCTTTACCATTGATCATAATGCTACCAGAAGTCGGTTCTTCCATACCGTATAACATACGCATTAAGGTGGTTTTACCTGCACCATTTTCACCCACGAGGGCATGAATTTCACCTTTACGGACATCGAAATTGATATTGTGATTAGCGGTAAAATCGCCGTATTTTTTAGTTATATTTTTCATTTCTAATAACAACGTCATCGGTGTAAACCTCCATTCCAGATTACAAAGTACCTCAGATAACAACAAAACCGGCTGCTCGGTATAGCAGCCGGTTAGATCAACTTGCCGTGCTTATCATATCTACTATTTTTGTGCTAACGGATCTTTAACAACGATCTTACCTGCGATAATATCATCACTGATTTTTTTAACTTTAGTGATCACATCTTCACCGATAAAAGGACTCAGCTTCGATGTACTGTCTGTTGTGACAAAAGTAAGACCTACACCTTTTTCTTTCAATCCATAAGCAGTAGAACCAAATTTAAAGTTACCATCGACAAAGTCTTTTACAGTTTCGTAAGCGACTGCATCTGTTCCTTTTAATTGAGACAATACCACATGGTCTGGATCTTCAACCGTACGGTCAGTATCTTGACCGGATGTGTATAAGTTTTTCTCTTTTGCGGCTTCAAATACACCTAGATCACTTGTTGCTGATGCACCAGCTACAAAGTCAGCGCCTTGACCGTATTGTACTAATGCTAATTCTTTGGCTTTGGCTGGATCGTTAAAGCTACCTACATAACCGATTAAGAATTTGGCTTTCGGATTTACAGAAGCCAATCCTTCTTTGAAACCTTCACTATATTTTTTAAGCAATGGAACATCTTGCGCTGCTACCATACCTACTACATTTGTTTTTGTTGCTAGTCCTGCTGCTGCTCCTAATAGATAAGAAGCTTCATATTCACGGAATCCTACGCTACGTACGTTAGGAAGATCTACACTTGTATCAATGATAGCAAATGATTTGTCAGGATTTTCTTCAGCTACTTGTTTCAACACATCTTCTGCTTGGAAAGTCGCTGTAATGATCAGATCATAATCTTCTGCTACAGTTGCACGCATATTTTGTTCAAAAGCAGTAGGGTCAGAAGATTGGATGGTTTTAGTCTCTACACCAAACTCTTTTCCTGCTTTTTGGAAACCTTCATCCATTTGAACAAAAAACTGGTTAACCCCTATTTCTTCAGGAAGAACAAGAGCAATTTTCATCTTTTTACCTGTGCCTTCAGCACTGCTACCGTTGGACGCTGATTGTTCGGAATTAGACCCACCAGAACTACATGCTGCTAATAATGCGAACACCATAACCATAGTAATTACGAACATTAAACGCTTCTTCATTCTTTTTTATTCCCCATTCCATCCAAATTTAACGTATGTTTTCACTAATCCTAAGAAATTTGTCGCCTTTTGTCAAACCTTTTTTAGGTAATATGCGGAATAAACAATCATTTTATAACAAACTAATCTCTTATTCCGCCAAATCCGTTCTCAAACTTTTATATTACTTTAATATGGTTAAGACTGTTACACAAGGGTTTTCACTGATTTTTGACTTAAAATCAAATATAAAAAAAGCCCTGAACAATGATGTTCAAGACTTTACGTATCTATAAAATAATTTTTCGTATGTTTTTAAACGATTACTGTTTACACAGACTCATGATCCTGCTTCGGGTAGCCAGCTATCTTCTCCTGCTAAAATACGTGCTACTGTATATTCTTCTACTTCGGTTCGATCTAATAGCGAACTCCAAGATACTCTTTGCTCTCTAGAAGCTCCTGCACCTTGATTACCATATTCTTTATAGATGACAGAAGATTCGGCTTCAGTCTTATTCCAGTTATGCCAACCTTCAGGATGAATATGCCCACCTATATCACATCGTACAAATGCTACTTTGGCATAATTGCGCCACGGTCTTCCTAAATAAAAGCTATGTGCTGGTGCATCGCTTGTTAACTGACAATCGATAAATACATATCCATACTTTACATCTTCCGGCGTAGAAGCCGCTGTTAACCATCCATGAATAGATGACTGCTCTGTAGCTTCTGGATTAGCAGAGACTTGAGACAGAAGCGCTCGCTTTCTAGCAAAAATCTCACACTGCTCAAACACAGCTGTTGCTGATCCAAAAATAAAATCGACATTTCCTTCTATATAACAGTGCTTATAATATTGACGTTGCTTACGGCGAGGCGCTCCTTCACGAGGTCCTCCGAAGGTACCACGATCTATCGGTTGAGGCGGTAACGGCCCGGTGAACAACGTATCTTGCTGTCCAATAAATCGACAATGACGAAAAACAGCTCTATCACTATCCACATACACCGCTAATGCTTGCCCTACTTGTTCCCCTGCACCAGCAGTATTGATAAAAGTTACATGTTCTGCACTAAAATCATCACTACCTACAAATACGGTATACGAATAAAAGGTATGATACAACGATCCATCAGGAAACGTTTTGCGTGCATAATCATTATACGTAATAACAGTAGGTTGATCAGAATCCCCAATCAATCGAACATAAGGCTTTTCAATATGAAGTTTCTCATTATAGACACCTGCTTGAATATAAATAGTCGTCGGATATTCTCGATCAGGTGGTATCGCATCAATAGCACTCTGGATGCTAGTATAATCACCACTTCCATCTGACGATACTGTTATTTCCAATAATGAAGCTGGAATATACTGCACAGTGTACCCTCCTCACTTAAGTGGCTTGGTATAAAGCAACCGATTGACGATGATATAATTGCGGTTGGATTACTACAGGATATTGCACCTGTTCTCCCCGAATTAAAGCAACAATCAATTCAGCAGCTTGAATAGCGAGTTCATCTAATGGCGGTCCAATCGTAGTCAAAGCCACTTCTGCATATTGCATATCCGGCAGATCATCATAACCGATTAACGAAATATCGGAAGGCACTTTGTACCCTGCTTCCAATAAAGCTCGTAAAGCTCCACGTGTCACCATATTATTCAATCCGATAAAAGCAGTCGGTGCATGTGCAGTCCATTCATAATTGCGGATAGCAAAATAACCATCTTCCCATGAAGAATATGCAGGTAAAATATAATCTTCATTCCATTCCAATCCTGTGCGCTGTAGAGCTTCACGATATCCCTCTAGCTTGATCGGTTGAGAATTGCCGATAAATCCAATCTGTGTATGACCGTTGTTTTTGAGATGCTCTACTGCTTTGTAAATGCCTTCTTTACGATCAATTTTGATGTATGGAGAATTAGGTGAATCATCTGTTCCTAGTACAAAACAAGGAATCTGAATATTAGCAAATCGTTGCCAGAATGCGGCTCGATCAGTCATTTCATAATCCCAAAAAATACATCCATCTACTCGTAAATGATCTAAAACGTCCATGCCTTCATCGGCAACTACCAGAATCATCTGATATCCTAACTTTTTCAATTCGGCATGTAGATTACCCGATATATTAGCAAACAGTGGATTATTCAGTTCGTCCAGTACAAATCCGATAATATTACTTCTGCCTGAAGATAGCTGTTGTGCCATAATATTTTTGCGATAATGATGTTTTTCAGCTACAGCCAGTACTTTCTCACGTGTAGCTGGTTTGATTCGTGGATCATGATTTAATGCTTTGGACACCGTGCTATAGCTAACGCCCGCTAGCTTCGCAATGTCTTTGATCGTAATCATATAACACCTTCTTTTTCTTAAACGATGGGTGACTATTCTATTATATAGGGTTGAGGAACCATTTTCTAAGTCGATAGCGCACAATAAGCATGGGTTACTTTTTCTGAGCAGCTAGATAACGATCGTATTGAGCTTGTTTGTTAGCAATCACTTGATCGATATTCATACTTTTGAGCGTATTGATATAATCATCGAATTGATCCAATCCTAGACTACCACTCACAAATTTGAAATTCATTTCTTCAACATAAGTCGTGATATCAGGCATCGACATGCTATCTGTACTTGCTTCTTCCGGTAAAGCATAGACAAACGGGAACGGAGGATGAATATACGATTCTAACTTTTTATCTAATGCTGAATGCCATGCAGGCACTAACGCATCTGCGGATTCAGCCGATTGAATATTAGGTAAATTGACAGGACCTATGCCTAGCTTCTGAATATAGTCATTGTCTTGTCCTTTGGTTGTAAATTGTTTTTTACCATCTTTTTCTGTATACGTATCGTCTTTGATTCCCCAAGTATAATACGTTTGTGCTTCTTCACTAACTGCATAATCTAGAAATTTAAATGCTAACGCAGGATTTTTACTATCTCTTGAAATACCGAAAATACCACTTACCGGTGTGCGTCCGACATAAAATTGATCTCCGTTGGGTCCTTTAAGCGGAAGAATACCTTTGAAGATCGGCTCTTTCGGATTGTAATCTTTGAATAATGGGCTATAGACCATCGACATATACCAGCTAAAATTAAACGTAGCTCCTGTTACATTCTGCGAAATTCTTGAAGTCACCTGATCGCTGGTTGTACTTGCATAATCGACCCCTAACAATCCTTCTTTGTATAGACTATTAAGGTAGGTTAAGTATTGCTTGTAAGCAGGTTCATTATAACTAAAATGCACTTTTCCTTGATCATCCGCATAAAATTGGTTCGACAAATCTAATCCAAATACAGGGCCAAATGCCATTTCTAAAAACTTAGGTTCCATCGACATTGGAATTTCATCTGCTTTGCCATTTCCATTCGGATCTTTTGCTTTAAATTGGCGCAACATCTCGGTAAATTCATCCAGTGTAGTCGGTTCTTGTAACCCTAATGTTTGGAGCCATCGTTCATTCACCATAAACACAGGCATATAGTTTTTAGTAAGCGTCTGCTGCGGAACATAATACATTTTCCCGCTTGGTGTAGTTAGACTTGCTTTGACATCTGGTGATTGTTCATAGATTTTTTTCAAATTCACACCATATTTTTCGTACAATTCATCAATCGGAATCACAATACCACTATTGATATATTTCATCAATTGATCTTGATCAGGCATATAAATAATATCAGGTAAGTCTACACCTGCGGCAAGTCTTGGATTTACTGCATCAGCATAGTTTTGAGGCGGAATAAGATCCCAATTGGCTTTGATACCAGCATTATCAGTAATTTTTTGTACGATTTGGGCATGAGCTAGATCGACATTGGTTGTCCACGCATTGGTGGCAAGTATCGATAACTCTGCATCCTTTATCGCTGTAACAGGTCCTTTCCCTGTATATGTAAAGTTCGGTTCTGCTTCCATTGGGGCACTGGTCTGTGCTCCATTCCCTGCGCTATTACAACCTGCTATCCCTGCTGCTAATACAGTCACCAGTACTAATTTGCCTACTTTTTTAGCCTTCATCCTTCTTGCCCCCTTTATGATCATCCACCTGTAGTGCATTCCACTTCATAACACATTGCTCATCTATTTATCCTTTGACTGCACCCAATGTAATCCCTTTAACAAAATAACGTTGAATAAATGGATAGATCGTTACAATAGGTAAAATACTGACCACGATAGACACATAACGTACTTGCAATGTCGATACTGCTAATGCACTAGTAGACATAGATCCGCCCATTTTCTGCATCACTTCAGGTGAAGCCATAATTAATACTCTGCGCAAAAACATCTGTAACGGTTGTAAATCCTGTTTGCCCAGATATAACAGAGCCGAGAAAAAGTTGTTCCAGTGATAGACTGCATAATATAGCGTCAATACTGCCAGTGTAGGCTTAATGATCGGAATCGCTAATTTGAATAACATCGTAATATCGTTCGCTCCATCAATGTTAGCGCTCTCAAATATTTCATTCGGTATACCTTCAAAAGCAGATCGACAAATCATGACATTGAATGTGATCACCAGTACAGGTAGCACCATTGCCCAGCGTGTATTATAGAGCCCTAATGAAGTAATCAACATATAGACTGGGATCAATCCACCGGAAAAGTACATTGTAAAAGCGATAAAGAAGTTCAATTTGCGGCGTAAAAAGAATCGAGGTCTGGATAAAGGAAAAGCCGCCAAACAGGTAAACAAAATATTCAGCACCGTCCCTACAACCGTATACCAGAGCGTATTATAAAACGACACCCATAACTCTTGGTACTGCAATACCATTTTGTAGCCCGATAACGTGAACCCTACTGGAAACAA
The DNA here is from genome assembly GCF_028594455.2 of Paenibacillus sp. PK4536. Taxonomy (NCBI): domain Bacteria; kingdom Bacillati; phylum Bacillota; class Bacilli; order Caryophanales; family Paenibacillaceae; genus Paenibacillus; species Paenibacillus sp. PK4536. The sequence goes on along the minus strand of NZ_CP126313.1, from coordinate 2,317,261 downwards.
AATCACTTTCTGTTGATCTATCGCTTCGACCGAACTAAATGAAATACTCAACACATACAAGAACGGATACAAAGTCACAATAATTGCGACAATCGTCATCAAGTAAATCAACCCGTAAAAGGTGCGATCACTTAATGATTTTCTAGTCGTAAAGGTGTTGCTGTTGATATTCACATACGGACGATGTGGACTGTCGAGCATAGACTTTTTCATGGGCGTCTCCTTTTGTCTATCTGGTGGCTAACCTGTATCAAAATCTACCAGAGAGACATATTGGTCATACGTCTTGTGATCCGGTTCACTGTGAATACAAGTACAAAAGTAATAATTGAATTAAACAAACCTACCGCTGTGGCAAATCCATAATTCTGTCCTTCTATTCCCATTCGATACACATAGGTGGATAATACATCTGCCGTCTCATACGTTGCACCGTTGTACAATAAATATACTTTTTCAAAACCTACACTCATAATGCCACCCAGAGATAACAGCAACAAAATAACAATCGTAGGCTTAATACTAGGTAACGTCAGATGCCACAATTCTTGAAATTTACTAACGCCATCAATCTTACCCGAATCATACATTTCAGGATCAATACTCATAATCGCAGCGATATAGATAATGGAACTGAATCCAAAACTTTGCCAGATTTCAGAACTGGTGAAAATCGTTCGAAACCAACCTGCTTCCATCATAAAATTAACTTTTTCCATACCGAATCTTGCTAACAATGTATTCACAATTCCATCAGCTGGGGATAAAAAATTAATTAACATACCTGCAACGACAACTGTGGATATAAAATGAGGTAAATACGTAATCGTTTGTGCGAATCGTTTGAAGACTTGATTTTTGATCTCGACGATACATACAGCGAACAAAATAGGAATACCAAAGCCAAACAGTAGAGGTAAAAAAGCGAGTAAAAAGGTATTGCGTAACAACCGCCAGAAGTAGATCGAATGTACAAATTGAGCAAACCACTGTAGCCCTACCCAATCTCCACCGAAAATGCCATGTCCTGGGGTAAAGTTTTTGAAAGCAATCAGTACACCGGGCATAGGAATATACATAAAGATCACATAGTACACAAAAACAGGTGCAAACATAATCAATAAGTACTTATCACGCTTGATAAATTTCATCAGTGAGATTGATTTTTTACCCACTATATACCACTCCCTTTCACTACTTCAACCATCATACTTTCTGATATTCAACTTAATTACAACGTTGTAATTTTAGTATAAAAGATAAGAGTATAAACAAAATATAAACGGATTATCAATTTATCATGTATAAATATAATGACTCTCTTTTATCTTGTATATCTCTTTCACCTTTTAATTACAACGTTGTAATTTTAGCCTTTATGAATACGCTTACATTCTTTTTTGTTTATTCTAGCAGACTCTTTGTTTTTTGACAATCATTCTCTTTGAAATACATATTTATTATTTAGGACCTGCATTCGCTTGAACGATATTTGGTACATTAGCTGCTGGATCTAGTGAATAACTATACGGGAATGAAGTGCCACCCGGGAAGGCTGCTCCAGTAGCTGATGTGCCTGTGACTGCATTATACACATTATTGCGTTCATAAAATTTATAAGCATCTCCGTTGCTATCTAGACCGATCTGATTACTGTTATTCGTTTTGTAGAAATAGTTATTTTCCGAAAAAATATTACCGCCACTACCGATCTGTGCTGCATTGTATTGTTGCTGTGAATAACCTTGTGCATTGTTGCCCGATGGTGTTGTACTGTTATCAAAATAGTTATCATACATATGCACATATCCACGTAACAACGGGCGTCCTTTCATATTCGGCCCGAACCAGTTATGATGCATAGTCACATGTAATTTGCCACCACCGTAAGTATAGGAATCATTTTTGTTCGAACCGATAATCAGTGCTAAACGTTCAGAAGCCAGATCTTGATTGCTTCCTACCCAGTTCCAGATCGGATTCGGATTCATATTCAACCAGCTGTCTGTAAAATAAAAGTGACTGTTCGACAAGGTAGCGTAATCTGAACCCTGTGAGATCACAAATAGATCATCACTGATATTATACATAGTGACATGATCGACTAAAATATTACTCGTGCGACGGAAAGAGACGCCCAAATAGTTAGTACCAATCCCGCCAGGCTGTGTATCTGCTCCGCTCAAATTTTGTAAATCTTTGATATTCCCATAAAACGTAATATTTTTGATGACTACATTTTCAATATTGGTTCCTGCCGGAAGATTTTCCCCACTAAATTTCAACTGAATATTTTGCAATACTGCACCACCACCGCTTGCGCCTTCAATCGTGGTATTATTCCAATTGGTTGTAGCAAACGTCAGTGTTAATGGTTTGGCTCCACCATAAATATTGCCTTTAATCACAATATGATGTTTACCTGCGTTAAACGCATTTTTCAATTCAGCAAGTGTAGTTACTGTAACAGCGGCTTCGTTCGATCCTGTTGTTGTTGCATAACCACCAGTCGATGCTGCATGTGTATAACTCATTGTGAATCCTGGAAATAACAATGTGGATAACATGATGACACTGAGTACGGACATCGTCATACCTGCGAAAGATTTTTTACTTCTTTTGGTCATTGTATACCCTCCTGAATGATGTATAGTGTTGCAGTTATACCCTGTCTGCTGAAATTTGTTCTATACCATTTCGCTACTTATCGGCTCCTTTCTATCGCTGATCCCATATTACTCTTTTGCGATGTATCCAATTATATATTTCTATGTATGTTTATTCCATATACGATTAACGATGTATTTTATGGTTCTATTTTCATATTCGATCTAATAAGAAATAGATTATTTAATCCAATAATTACATATAAGAATAGCGAAAATAATATTCTATCTTTATTTTTTAGTAAACGGTCAAATAAACCCGATGAAATTACAAAAAGAAAACGAGTTATCCACAATCTTAAAAACGTGTTTTATAGAGTTCAAATTAAACTTTTACCCGCTTGTGGATATGAAAAACGAATCCTAAATATCTTTATCTGTCTGATCGTCAACAGTTACCAACGCACAAAAAAAGGATCAGAAAAGTATAGTTACATACTTTTCCAATCCTCTGGATCACACTATATTTACGGATGCTAGATTTACCTGTTCAACGCTATTAGAAATGAAAGCCGACCCGACCTTCACTGTTTTGAAGCCAGACACCTTTACGACTCTTATCTAGCTCTCCACGTAGCCCTTGAATCAATTCTTTCATATCCAATTGACCATCTTCATGCCAGTGTAATGCTGCTGAGATATATAATTCGCCCAGTTGAGCAAAGGTAAATCCTTCGGTTAATTTGGCTGTTTCCTGTACAATCTCTTCTCCTGCAAATTCATGCAGACGTTTGCGATAGAAAAATTCAGAACGCAATTTCTCATCAGGTAGCACAATCTCATAAGCACGATCAAATCGTCCTGCACGATTCATCAAACCTGGATCGATTTTTTCAGGATAATTGGTTGTTCCGATTAGAAATACACCTTCTTTGGAAGTAGCTCCATCCAGTGTATTTAAGAAGAACGACCGTGCGTCTTTGGGCATCGAGTCGATATCTTCGATCACCAGTACCATCGGTGTCATCCGAACAGCGGCATCGAACACTTCTTCGATCGATTCACTGCTTGTATACTCGGTAATCTGCCAGTATGCTACAGGTCCCGGCACGCTACCAGCGATTGATTTCACAAGGGTTGTTTTACCATTACCCGGATGCCCGTATAGTAAAATACCACGTTTATACGGAATATCATATGTTTTGTAAAAGGAACGATCTTCTGCAAAAAAGCGATCCAGCGAACGATAAATATCTTGTTTGATCTCTGGAGCCATAATCACATCATCACGAGAAACCGCACGACTCACCGGCTCCATTTGGCGATTAATGCCATGACGTGTGTCTGTAAACACTGTCACACGGCGCAAACTTTGTTCACGTTGACGCACACGGACATCACCTAGAAATTTCAATAATGATTCATCACTTGTGGCGAAAACAAGATCTTCACTACTCACGCCATGTGGACGAAATACAGGCATACGTGCTAATGCTACGCCTGCTTGCGCATACGCAAATACATTATTCATCACAGATGGATGTACACAATAATCTGGCTCTGTACGATCTCCATCATAAACAAAAGTACGTTCTTCCAAACGATCGTAAATACGAATCACATGTTCTACATCAGTACTGCTATGACGTAAATCTTCATCAAGCAACTCCCAATATTCGGTATTCGGATCACTGCTTGAATATAATTTATAAGTCACTCCATAACGCGATGTTAACGATTCTTCGATGCCTTTAATAACCCGTGCATAATCTGCATATTCGGTAGGTAATTTTTGTTCATCGGTTGTATAAATTACAATCGCTTCAGGAGTGTTTTCACTTTCAATCGGTTCTACATTTGTATGACTTGTCTGAAAAAGTGAATCCATTCATTTGGCCCCCTTGATTGCCGCAAGCGGCTTACATTTTGCCACGACAGAAGCAAGTCCTGCTCCTGTGACACTTTCAATAATTTGATCGACATCTTTATAGGCTTGTGGTGATTCATCTAATATTGATTCCAGTGAACGCTGATTGACGACGATCTCATCCGCTGTTCCTACTTTGAGTGAACTAGCAAATTGATCGACAGTCACTAATTTTTTGGTGGCTGAGCGAGAGCGGGCTCGTCCTGCTCCATGACAGATCGAATAATAGTTGTCATATCCACCGGGTTGACCCACCATAATATACGATGAGGTTCCCATCGAGCCGGGAATCAATGCTGGATGCCCTGTTGCTAGATATGGCTTCGGATTGCCAGCATGACCAGCTGGCAGTGCACGAGTGGCACCTTTACGATGGATAAATACAGCTCCTTCATCCCGTTCTTCTGCCCAAGCGTAATTGTGCATCAGATCATACAATGTACGCATCTCACATCCATTACCAAATACATCACGGAATGCTTCACGGATACTGTAAGCGATCAGATGACGATTCACTGTCGCATAATTAAGCGCAGAATACATCATATTGACGTAATACTGACCTTCTGGATGAGCTAACGGTAGAAAAGCCAGTCTAGGATCAGCAGTCCCTAGTCCCAAGCGTTGCATCTGCGACAGCATCACTTGATTGCTTTCCTGACTGATACTTCCTCCCCATGAACGAGAGCCTGAATGAATCATGACAACGATTTGTCCATCACTCATGCCCCATGCTTCAGCAATATGGCGATGTTCTTCATCAATCTCAAGCGCTTGAATCTCTGCAAAGTGATTGCCACCACCAAGTGTACCCAGTTGACGATGCGCTCTACCCCATGTTTGATCACGCACACCATTTAACACTTCTTCATTAAAAGAAAAACGACTTTCTTCTACATGCGTCAGTGATGTGGATTTTTTCGGTGTATAACTGTCAGGTATATATTTGTTAGGTAGACCTTGTAACCCTTTACGTACCACATGTTCCAATCTCAAATCTGCAAAATGTCCACGCTGTTGTGATTCCATCGGCAGATACTTTTCGATGGTTTTGACTAATTTACGACGCAACTTCACGTCTTGTAGATCATCACGATGCAGGTTGGTCAAATGCACACGCATCCCGCAGCCTATATCGCTTCCTACAATCGAAGGCGATACATAACCAGCACTTGCATCCCAGACCGCGGTTGTGCCAATACAGGTGCCGATGCCTACATGAACATCAGGTGTATACCCCATATACTGAATACCCGGGATTTGTAAATTGTTATTGGCCATATTAAATACTTTATAGTCCAATCCTGCAAATAATTCTGGATTGGCGTAAACATGTACACTTCCCGCAGGAAGCTTCACTTCATGAATATAAGAAGATGATATTGGAGTACTCATAATCGGTAAAACCTCTTTCAAGTCAGCCCCTCTAGTTCTAAAGGGGCTTCTTTATTATTGTAAACGAGTCTGCTTACAAAAGCGAAACTTCGTTTGGATAGGCATATTGCAATGCTTCGCGGAACAACTGATCCAGTAGATCATCTTGTAATTGTTCCGAAGTGGACATATGCACGACCTGTTGTTCTAAAATATCGATCATATCGGTTAAAAAATACTGGATCGACGGAATTTGCTGCTCTAGATTAAGCTCTTCGCCTGCTTTTTTGCGAGTCAATAACTGATCGATATCACTACGTAATTGCCCCGGTGGCAACATCTCTTCAATCAACTCATCAAAGCTTACAGGTGGCATTGTTCCTTTTTGATCTATCCATAAGCAAGCTAAGATCGGACGCAATACATAAAAGTATTTTTTGATCTTAACAGTATCCCCTTGCAAATACCCACGGAAGTTCCCTTTTGCCATGTGCAGGTAATGATACATGCAAGAACGAGGAGAAAAATGAGTCGGCGAAACGTTTCGAATTCGCTCAGCAAGTGAACCATTTTCAGCATATTGAATAGGAGAATGCAACCATTCCATCAATGGTGGATTGGATTTGCGGAACAGATTCAGTGCTTTGCGCAAGTCCCAACCGTTGATATCTAACTGCTCACTGATTGGATATTCGATAACATCTCGCCTGTTGAAAATCGACAAATACCATTCTGGAGGATGCACATAAATAAAGCGCACATCATAATCGCTATCTTGAGAAGGGAACCCCCATGCACGGCTACCGGATTCACAAGCATATAAAATACGAACTTGTTGTTCTTGTTCAATACGTTTTAATTCAGTCTGAATGATAGAAGTCATGGCTTGAGTTACGGACATGATCGATCACTCCTTTCATATGAAGGGGATGGGTGAAAATTCACTTACAATTGGCGGTTGGTGATGAAGACCGCTAGATGGTACTTTTCCGCTTGTGTAGAAACGATTGAGTTAGAGCGTTATTTATTTTCTCCTTTTGGGGGAGATAGCCGCTTTTAAGAATAGTTGATTATTTGTTAGTATTTCTTGGTTATGATTGGGTTGATGATAGAATTTAGTAATAGTCTAAATTTGGTATTGGTTCTATGCGTTGAAAAAGTTCAGTTTATTTTGAGATGTTGGATATTTTTATTGTTTATGAATAAGACAGTTGGGTTACCTGTTATGGATGATAGCTGAATGGTGTCATATCTTAACTTTATGTTTTAGATGTTATTTAAATCCTTTTTATAAACTTTATGGATGTTTATGACACAAAAAAACCGCGACCTCTGTAACGGTCTGCGGCTGGTGGTTTATAGGCAAATAGGTGTAACGGCACTATTTGCGATCGAATAAACCCTGCATATTTAATTAGATGCCTATTGAGATTAGGGGCACTGATTGAATAAGGAAATAGGTAGCTAGTTAGCATTGAATATACACAATATGCGTATAAGTAACTGGTTCAATATAGACTACGCTTAATGATTTCCGTATTGCAGTTTATGTCGTCCGTAAGAGATTGATGAACATGAAGCAAGAGTATGAAGTTTTCAAGCAGCGATTAATATGACGTTCATCCTGTGTTAACCCTAGATCATAATGCTGACCCGGTTGATAGGTATTCTGCATATTCATATCTTTACGTAAGATCATGTTCCTCAACCTCCTTCCTGTTTATAATATAGCCATCATACTCGGTATATTTTGAAATTGTCAATTCCATATTTGGAAAATAGGTCTATAGACATAACCTTTTTGGAATAGATGAAAGTTCTATTTTCGGGTAATTGTCCATATTGATCATAGTGAAAAATGATAGTTTGTATGTAATTTACAATAAAAACATATATTGATGATTGATAAGTAGATGAGCAATATAATTCATCTTCTATTAACAAATGTCTGATATAATGCTTTATTAGTGTAAAGAATTGTTAGGGATAATTGGGGTGAATACATGTCTAAAGAACGGATCAATGAGTGGGCATTGCTACGTGGTTTTGCCTTTTTGGCGGTGGTGATGCAACATTCGATTGGTGAATATATTTATCGAAGTGGCATTATCCAAGCCGATTCAATCATGCTAGGTATGCTTTATCATTTTACACGGTTTGGTACGTTAACGTTTGTATTTTTAGCAGGTGCGATTTTGTTTTATCAATATGGAGATGGACGACCTTACCGTTCGGTGATCTTTCGGCGCATTGGTGATATCTATATTCCATTTGTTGTATGGACAATTATTTACTGGATTGTAATGCAATGGATATTCAAAGTTCCATTGTTACGAGCAGACAGTGTACAAGATATTGTAGGGCAGTTATTTGCTCCGACCAATGGATATCATCTGTGGTTTGTTATTATGATTTTTCAATTTTATCTGTTATTTCCGTTGTTCCGCTGGCTAGGTAAGCAATTTGGAACTCATGTACTCGCTCATCGTTCGTCAAAACAGCAACAACAGCGTATTATCATAATGTTAGTGGTGATCGGAATTGTGTACGGATGGATCATGTGGTTATGCTATTATGCTATGCCTACATGGACAGTTGAAGGCATTTGGAAAATTGCTTTAGAACATCGTACCAGTGAATTTATATTTTACTTTTTTTATTTTGTACTTGGTGGGATCTGTGGTTCAGCGATTCAGCGCTGGAGAGCTGTTATGCTCAAAATATTGCCATGGACAGCTCTTGCTTTTGGAATCATGTATATCTGGTTAGGCTACGATCTGTTACGTTTTGATCCTGTAGCTATCAATCTTAATGTTTCTACGTATCTTAAACCAACTACTTTTATAGCTGTAGTCAGTCATATGTTGTTGATGTATGGATTAGCGTTAATACTGGTGGAACGAAAAGGCGTGATCGTACGCTTTTTACAGTGGTGTGGTCGTTACTCGTTCGGAGGTTATTTATCTCATGCACTGATTCTGATGGGCGTGTCTTATTTTACACGTCAGATGACAATGCCCGGGCTGAATCTAATCATGACGATACTGACTTTTATGGTTGTCGCTCCTACAGCGATAGCGTTAACGAGCTTTCTGTCACGCTTACCGGGAGGGCAATGGTTAACCGGATCAGCTGGCAAAAAAAGCAAACCGGCTATCCCTTCTCATGCCACCAGACCTTCATCCACATTACCTCAAGACTCCTAAAAAAACTAAAACCGCTATGCTCTCTATACTCAGAGAACATAGCGGTTTTTTTAGTTATACCATGGTAGTGATACGACACAATGCCATCACTATTTCATGCCGAAAACGGTGTTCAACTTCATCATTTCAAGCACAGGATAAGTCCCTATTAAAGGGGCAAACGAACAGAGAATTCTGTCCATTCTTCATCACTTTCAACCCGAATAATACCACGATGTTTGGCTAAAATTTTCTGCACAATCGCTAGACCTAACCCTGAATTTTTGCGGTTAAGCGGCTTCGTACTGAACCCTGCTTCAAAAATTTGCTGTTTTAATTTTTCGGGAATCGGATTGCCATTATTTCCGACTGTAAATGTTAGTTGTTCTCCACGAACACGTCCGGTCACTTTAACCATTTTCTCAGGACGGTCTGTTTCACTTACAGCATCAAAAGCATTATCGATCAAATTACTCACAATTTTGACCAGTTCGGTGGACTTCACTGTTCCAAATTGTACCGATTTGAGATTACTGATATCATATTCGAACTTAATACGGCGATCATAGGCTTGTGTCGTCTTCGCTTGAATCAATGCCGATAATGCCGGCAGATTAATATTGATAATCTGATTCATGGCGATTGATTCGCCGACCAATTCAGCTGTATACGTAGATAGATCATCATACTTTTTCATTTTGACCAATAATTGAATCGTATTCACATGATTATTGAAATCATGACGTTGTTCTTTGATCGAGTTAAATAGCGCATCTATATTTTCCAAATAGACGTTTTGTACACTTTGCGCCGCTGCTTCTGTACGACGATTCAGAATCGTAATCAATCCTAATACCAAAGCAATAATCGCAACCGAACAAGCAGAAATAGTCAGGGTTAACCTGATTAATTGCTCATTCAGTGTCTGTTGTACTTCAGTCAGATCAGACACTACTGTGATAATCGCCGGGTACGTCAGCTCCACAGGAATAAAGGTTTTGAGCACCGGAACATTATCAAATTCGTCGGTAATCGATATCGTATTTCCTGATTTATTAACTTGCTTAATATTTGTTTTGTCAGTTGCACTCTTATACGAATAATCGTTATATAATGTCTCATTGTCTGAATACCAGATGACACCGCGCGAATTGAATTGATTGGCTTGATCGAGAAAGATAGGTGGATTAAAAATAGCGATCCCCAATGTCTGTCGACTGCGCTCTCCATTCAATATTTCACGAATAATCGCTTCTACACCTGTATTTTCCTGATATTGCCGGACCGATTTGTCATTGGTATAGACGTTAATAACATAATTAGTAGATCCATCATAATAATAGCCCCACTTCTCACCCGCCGAGTTCGCGCTATCTACTTTGGAGATCATCGGTGCTCCCCAATAATCAGGAAGCTTCTGCCCGATCTCAACCGTAGGTATTTTGCCAGCCAGCAATTCTTGAACCGCTTTGAGCCAATCGGCTCGCCATTCTTCTTTGACAGCTAGTTCACTAGGATCAGAAGATCGTACAGGTACAATATTATTACCAGAAGGAGCTAAAAGCGTAATTCGATCCACACCCACTTGTTTACTCACTTCAGCCAATTGCTTATTGGTAATATTGTTCATGTCTGTCCCAATTTTAGATTGTGCAGCCTGCGCTGCCATTCTCAAGTTCTCCCCGATCAAATCCTCTACAAAAGCTTCGCCACTTTGAGATAACTTGATAGACGATCTAATTTGATCTGTGATTGCACGCATATTTTGTTCCTGAACCGAAATTAATGCTTTTCGCGTTGTTACGTAATAGGTAGTATTCACAATAATCAAGACAACTGTCATAACAGCCAAAATATATACAGTCACCGGAAAAGGTTTGGGTAACAGGCTCTTACGTTGTTTCATTTTAGCAAATTAACCCCCATCTATATCAGCACTTACTCCATGCCTTTTAGCCATATTAAAATCTCAAATGTCCGAATATCGACAAATTTCGATTCTTTTTTTAGTATCATACCATGAACAGCATAGGACTACACCTAATTTTCACAAAACTATACTATTAATTTATGGAAAAGATACCTTTATTTATTGTAACTGAGTGAACTAAATAAATCCATAAATAAAGGTCCTGTAAGCACTATTAATGCTATTCAGGACCTTTGTGGATAGAACCCAATCTATATTTTATGGTTAAGACTGATCTTTTTGCTGTTTGCGTTCAGCCCACCATTCCATATACTGATTTTCAAGCATATGGTATTCCTGTTGTTCGTACTGCTGACGCTCAGATAAAGAGATGACACTATCTTCATCATCGTAAATACGCCATAAATCTGAAAATAAATAGTCTTGGATCGCAACACATTGTCCTTGTTGTCTACCATTGACCCAAATGATACCTTTTGTTGTACGCCTAATGATACGTACTTCGTCTATTGTACTTGCTTTTTGCCCCAAACGAATCATAGCTATCATTTGTCCAAACGTATACCATTGCATAGATAGATCGTCCTAGCGTTGAATTAATTTGAAATCATCATAATGGAATCCTGGTGCTACCACGCAAGATACAAATACAGGATCATTACCTAGTGGACGTGCCATTTGCCATTCTCCTGCTGGAATTAACACTTGTGGTGTCTGCCCGGCTTCAATATCCATACCCAGAATCATTTTCTTGCCTTCTACGGGTTGATCGCCTTTTCCACCTAATGTTAATTCAAGCGGACTACCGGAGTGAATCAACCACAATTCGTCTGAATGCACAACATGCCAATCCGAGATTTCATCGCCATGCAGGATAAAATAGATCGATGTTGCTGAGAAACGTGGCCCTGAATATTGTTCAGGCAAAATATCTTTTGGAATTTCAAAAGAAGCTTTCCACATTTCTTTGTACCAACCGCCTTCACGGTGTTCGTTCATATCGAGTAATTTCACTAATGGAGATAAAGGTAATTTCGTTCCCATGTGCAATAACCTTCTTTCATCAAAGTTTGGAGTGTGGTGTTAATCGGCAATACTAATCAGAGGTTGCGTTGTAATCGTTACATTGCCTGTAATAGCGCGTGAGATCATACACGATTGCTCTGCTTTATGTGCCAGTACAGTCGCTTTCTCTACCTGATCGGCTGACTCTGCGTGGAGTACAATTTCCGGGCGATGAATAATCTGTTCATACGTAAAGATATTATTGGTTACATCTACAATACCTTCAGATTTCATCGTTAACTGTGCAACCGTAATACTCGAACGTTCAAGCATCGCTGCAAGTGTAATAATATAACAGGTTGCTGCTGCACCCAAAAGCATCTCATCCGGATTGGTTCCTGTACCCGGTCCACCCATAGGTTGGGGGATAGAAATCGCAGTTTTGAGATTGCCTGACTCAATCGTACCTTCACTGTTCCGTCCGCCATACCAATTCGCATCCAGTACAAATTGATGTTTCATTATGCGTTCATCTCCTTGCTTTGCTTACACACTTGATCTTGAACATTTTACCATATTCTATCGTATGTATCATTTCCAAAATAAAAACGTTCTTTCAATAAGCGTATTTGCATATTGAAGAACGTTCTATAGATATTATAAAATAGAGCGTCTGCTGCTTGATCATTCAAAAGTCTTTTTTGTAAAAGCGACGCATTCCCCAGAAGAATAAAATAATCGTATAAATACCAGCATAAAAAATAAATGTAGCAGACGGTGCTTGTCCAATTCCCATACCCCCACGCATCTGCTGATCAATATTAAACATCCCTGCTAATTGATCTACATTTAACATTACAGCTAACATTTTGCGTTGGATGGCGTCTGCTGGCATCACCAATGAAATCATTCCTGTAATATTGTACAGAGAACGAGCCATTTCGGGCTTCATATCAGCTCCAGCAGATAATTTTTCCACCATACCCCCTAACCAACCTGCTCCATATAACATCGTCATAAATACACCATTTCCAAGTGCTGAAAATAATGTAGCGCCCAGTAAAGTCACAGTAACTAGTAGAGGTACGGTAAGCGCAAATAATAAAAACGATTGTATATGTAAAACAAGACTTTGCGGTACAGTCGCATAGGTGTTTGCAACAGCAACGATAGCAATATACAAAACTAAAGCATACACGATGCCAAATAAAGTGTATCCGAGCCAGCGTCCCAGATACCATTTCCAACGCTGAATTGGACGGGTTAACATCGATTGCATCATGCTAATCTCGGCTTCCCCAGATATCGAAGAAAAAGAACTAAAAATAATTAAAAAAGCTAAAATAAAACTTCCAAAAAAGAAACCTAACGTCAAAATAGAAGCTCCATTTATAAACTGCATCACTAACTGTTGACTTGGATCTATACCCGATGATTCCCCGAGAATTCGGGCAATAAATGAAAAAACAATAATAAATAACACAGTCATAATCAGTGTCATCATTACCACTTTTTTGCGCATTAATTCTTTCCAGGTCATAGCAATCACTGTTGTCATTATTGCTCCCCCCTGTGACTTAGACCGGATACAGCATCCATAAACCACTCTTCTAATCGTTCTTTCACTGGTTCTACATTGTATAAGGTCATCCCTTGATTTACGATCAATGTATTCAACCAACCAATCTGTTCTTCATTATCTATCGTTGCTTCTAACCAAACAGTCTCTTGTCCTACAGGCAATACCGAAGTAGCCGATGTTATAGATGGATTCATATATCGCTTTATCGCAATACCGCTCGTCTCGCTTAACCACGGTAGAATCTCCGGTGTGAATCCGCCAACTTTAAAACGCCATTTGGTCTGTGTGTATAACACCTGACTGACTTGTCCATGACGCAAAATCTGTCCATTATTCAGTAAGGCGATGCGTTCACATAGACTTTCTACTTCTTCTAATAAATGTGAATTTAAAAAGATCGTTTTACCTTCATTTTTTAAATTTTTAAGCAGTTCACGTACCTCTGAGCGACCTATCGGATCTAATGCAGAAGAAGGTTCATCGAGAAATAAAATAGGTGGATCATTGACTAATGCGCAAGCCATACCTAGGCGTTGTTGCATCCCTTTAGAGTAATGTTTGACTCTGTCTATTCCACGCTTACCGATACCGACTTGATCTAACAATTGCTTAATCCGTGGCTTAATCGTACTCTGATCCATACCACACAGACGACTATGCAATCGAACCACTTCTTCACCGGTTAACCATTCTTGGTAACGATACAGCTCAGGCAAATAACCGACATGTTGCTTAGCGGCTAAAGAACCAATCGGTTCTCCAAATAATGTAGCTCTTCCTGAAGTCGGTGCTGTTAATCCAACTAGCATTTTGACCAACGTACTTTTGCCTGCACCATTGGGACCGAGGAAGCCAAAGGCTTCCCCTTTTCCCACACTAATCGTTACATTGCGACAACCTCGACCATTATCATATTCTTTGGTTAATTGCTGAATATCGATCGCTACTGTATTCATGATTGGATCAACTTCTCAATTTCTTTTGTAAATGTTTCTTTGGTGTTAGATTTGTCTGCACTATTCAATTCAAACGTAAATAATTCTCCATTGTGAATCCATGTTGCACCATAAGCTGCTGTTGTATCATCGTGATAATTGTATGTTGTAACTAAAACAGGTACTCCTGCTATGGTTACACGTTCATTTGTGCCATCTGATACTACAGGTAATGGCAATGAACCATCAATAATTTTATCACTTTGCAATCCATCTTTAAGGGATTGCGGTAAGAAAGGTAAATTAGCAATAGCTTTAAACACTTCCTCTGTTGAAACAGAAGCATCAAATTGTACAGTTGGAACTTTAGTTTGAGTTAACATTGCAAATCGATCTTCTGTAGTCATAGTGTATTCAATAGTCTCTGGAAAATGCATTGTAATCGGAGTATTGTTCAACGATTGAGGTAACAAATCTGTACCTCCTAGACTTTGGATCGCTTTGTTAATCTCATCAACATTCATATTTAATGTCTCTGTTCTTGAGCTTCGTACGTAAGCCGTGCTTTCATCATTTTTAGAAGCTTCTTTGATTAATGTGTAATTTAATAGCGTAGCTGCTTTTGAAGGATTAAAGTCTCCCTCTACTTTGCCATATGTTGAAGTGAATGTTCCAAAACGATTTTCACTTTCTCCTAAGTCACCTTTGCTTCTGTATTGATCAAACATATCAGACAATTGCTGGTCATCTACAGTCGTTAATGTCTGTACACGGAATTGATCTAACAGTGCAGCCATTGCATTATTTCCAAATGGAGTGGATATGACTGCTCCAGCAATCACACAAGCAGCAACACCTGTAGTCCATCTTTTGCGAGCAGAACTCATTTTACGGCGACGCTTAACTGTTGGTTCTGTTGACGAAATATGAGATTGTTCTTCATTCGGTTTTTTCATAGTATTTACACTCCTTTGAGATTGTTGTGGTTGTGATGGATCATCTATTTGAAATAATTGCGGTTCATTTGCCCATTGTTGCCATTTCGGATGTGGTGTCTCCGTGACAAGGCGACGTTGTAGTTTTTTCCAGGCTTCATCCGTCGCATGAGATGAATCTGTGGGTTCTGTAGGCTGAATGACACTCGGTTCATGCGGAAATTTGCTCACGTCTATTCCTCCTTTTGTGATTGATTTACGTAGACCGTAACATCTTTTTACGTAATTTATTGGTCGCTCGATGTAGTAGTGTACCGACAAGCAGTGGTTTGAGTTGAAGCTCTTCCGCAATCTCTGCGTAACTGTAACCTGAGTATTTCATCAGTAAAGCTTGTCGATCTCGTAGCGGTAATTGTTCTAACCATTCTTGTACTTCCGCTTGTTCCATTTGTTGAATGACCACATCTTCACCAGAAGGTGGAGAATGTTGAAGATCATAGTATTGTTCTTGTTTATTTTGCAGTCGGCGTTCTCTAGCCTTTTTATCCATATAATCATAAGCAATCCGTGTTAATACGCGGTGTAACCATGCCCCTATCGCTTGAGGGTCATCGGGTGGATTGCGATATAAACGTAGAAAGACTTCTTGTGCCAGATCGTCTGCTATCGCTTCATCCCGTAGTAAAGCATAAAGCTTGCGTTTGACGATCGGATAATGTTCATAAAATATCTGTTGAAATTGTTCCGGTTCCGGAATGTCCATGTTTTGCATGCTCCTTTCCGCTGCAGCTATAAGAAAGACGAGCTGTGTTTGATTTTTGTATCTATTCTGTATTTATTTATTTTTTGAAATGATTGAATCCGTCTATTTACGTAGTCTATTGGCATGATTTTCGACAATATCATACATAAATAAAAAAGGAATTTGTTAGTCAACATGTACAAAGTTCGATATAATAGCAAATAATCATCCAATATATTCAAATCATGTCGTATACTACCTATAATGAAAAGTATTTGGGATCTAAACGAATTTGAGGAGCGGACGCTAATGCTTTGGTTACAACCATTTGAACTTCAATTAGATGCTGTTTTTGAGGAAGCGAAGCAAAAAGTAGCCCATTTTCCAAAGCCATTAAATGAATTAGGATTAACCTATTTAGCCAAATTCGATATTCGTCAAAAACATAGCACCAAAAATTATGTCTGCTATTTGTTACCTTTCTGGATTGCAGACACTCTTCAAGCCCATCCAGCTTCAAATCTACATTCTACGACTGTACCTGTCTCCAGATCTGTATCTTCCCTTCAATCATTGCCTGAATTATCTCATCGTATGGGCGTAGCCAATATATTTTGTATGCTTCATTTTTTTATTCAAGATGATCTGATGGATACGCCCAATCTACCTGCTGATCAATTACATGATCTTATCCCGCTCAGTCAATTATTTTGGAATGAGTTTGTTAGTATCTGTGGCGAAAATCTAGGGGATCATTCTTTATTCTGGTCATATTACAAGCAATTTTTAGCACAATGGGCAAGCGCTGTCTACAATGAAGCAGAGTCAGATTATTTGTTCCAACAACCTGAAATGATTGCTGGTAAAGTCAGTCCGCTCAAAATTTCGCTTATTGCTATGTTGCTTCAGTCGGATCGTATGGATATGTTACCTGATCTATTACATCAACTGGATCAAGCACTTATCGTTCTGCAAATGAATGATGATCTTACGGATTGGGAAGAAGATATGGTCGAACGCAATTATAATTGTCTACTTGCTTTTATTCGTCATGAGGCTGTTGAACAGAAGCAAGCTTT
Organism: Paenibacillus sp. PK4536; assembly: GCF_028594455.2. Classification (NCBI taxonomy): domain Bacteria; kingdom Bacillati; phylum Bacillota; class Bacilli; order Caryophanales; family Paenibacillaceae; genus Paenibacillus; species Paenibacillus sp. PK4536. Next base: position 2,299,961 of record NZ_CP126313.1, on the reverse strand, counting down.
ATTTACAGATAAAGTGACTCCTACTCAAGTGCAGCAAGCGATCTATGATCAAGATGTGCTTCAGCGGTATGCTCAGTATGCTGAATCTTCTTTTACCGAGGAGCCTTCATCCTTTGGTTCAGAGTCTTTAATCGCCTTTCGCAACTATTTAATTACACAACTATACCAAGCAGCATCTTCGGTGAATGACGCTCGAAATACCCTTTTACAGGGTAGCCTACTTTACTATATCCAAAAAGACCTGACATCTTCATAGATTTTTATAATTAGACATGATACACTTATTAGGTAATTATAACCATTTGAGGGAGGAAGATTAATATGTCCAGCCAAGCTATTTTTCAAGCACAGGTTATTCAAAAGGCATGGGAAGACCCTAGTTTTATGGAGATGTTAAAAACCGATCCAAAAACAGCATTAAAAGATGTATTAGGTATTTCTTTCCCGGATCATGTGCAACTGAAAACGGTTGAAGAAAAAAGCGATGAGTTCTATTTGGTCATTCCTCCGAAGCCTTCATCTATGATGGCTGATGCTAAAGTGAAAGTTGATGCTGGTTGGTAATATTCCTCTTTGATACTTGTATGTTCTTTTATACTTAAAACACATAGGCTATTTCACACAAAAAAAACTGTTAAACTCTTCTAACAGCGAACCCCTTAATCTTGCGGGTTCGCTGCTGGAAGATGAATAACAGCCTCTGTTCCTATATTCTTTTGACTTTTAAACTCTAACACTCCCCCGAGCGCTTCTATAATCCGGAAAGTCACCATAAGCCCCAAGCCTGTTCCTTTGGTTTTATTCGAAAAGTAAGGTTCTCCTAATCGTTTTAACTCTTCTTCTGTCATTCCACTTCCGTTATCTTGAATATGAATTTCAATTTCTTGATCTTGCTGTTCTGCCCAGATATGAATTTTGCCTTCTTCCGGTAAAGCTTCAATACTGTTTTTGACGATATTAATCAACGCTTGCTTAAACTTGGACGAGTTCCCTCGAATCTCAATATCTTCCGGTATATTGATACTGATCGTTCCGCCTGCTAATGTAGCCAGTGGTCGCATAATCCCTTCGATATGTTGGAATTCTTGCGATAAATTCAGTGTGTTTATTTTATCAAATTCAGGCTTCGCAAAGGTAAGAAAATCTGTAATAATCGCTGATGCCCGATCCAGTTCTTCTAAAGCGATTTTTAAATGTTCACGGCCTTTATCATCGGTATTCATCTGTAGCAATTGCAAAAATCCTCGTGTGACTTGTAATGGATTACGTACCTCATGGGCGACAGAAGCAGCCAGTTCGCTAATAATATCCATTTTCTCTGAGCGTTGTAATTCGTTATTGAATAGTTCTAATCGGCTAGAGTAAAGCACCATTTGTTGATGATTTTGTGCAAATCGTCTTGCCATTACAGAGATCAACGATATCACAAAAATCATAACTCCCCATTTCCACAGGGTCACACTATAGGCGCCTCCTTGAATATAAAACCATGTTAATTCTCCACCGCTAATCAAAGCAAAAATAGAAAATCCAGAAGCAAACAAAATCGCATCTTTATTTTTACGGAAAGCATAAGTGATTGCGACTACCATCAAAATTAACAATTGCACAATCAGTAAAATGCCTAATATTTTGACAGAAACAAAGTAATAAATAGAGAAATAGCGTTCACTGGTCAAAATATTAAAAACCATTGCCATCACACAGATAAAAGAATACGCATATTGTATCTTTTTCATTTTGGTAATGATCCCTTTGTATCCACTACCAAAAACACATTCAAAGAAATAAAGTAATGCAGGTAATAATATAAATAAGCTTAAATCCAGTAAAACCGAATACAATTTATAATACGTTGGATAAAAAGTAAACAAAAATGGCGAGTAAGTTACCACTAATATGCCCAAAGAAAGAATGATGGCTGCTAGACTAAGCCACATGCGTAATTGATCACGGCGCAAGAATACAGAACAGATCACCATGACCAACGATATAAAGATACAAGCACTGCCCAGTACCACATCAATCAGATCCGAACTAACATACTGGATTAACATATCCTGATAATCGCCGACCATAATACCTTGCTTGAGACTAATCTGCTCACGAGCGGACTCAACCCAGATATACAGCATCTTATAAGAATCTTGCTTCATCAGTGGAAGCAACAATTGATTTTGTTCATACGCATAACTTCGCTTAGATTCAAAAATCTTATCTTTATCCAAATAGACGATAATATGTTTACCATTTAATTCAGGAATCAATACACCAGCTGTGTTCCATGTAAGTTCAGGCAATGGTATACGAATCCATGCTGAGGAACTATTAACCGGTTTGCCATCTTTCATAATTTCGGAAGAGATCCATGAGCTATCTTGTTCACTTTCCCATGGTTTGGATGTGAGTGTATTTTGAGATTGCCATTTGATTTGCCAGTAATTAATAGACTGACCTGTTCGTTTTTCACTTTGAGTTGAAAATAAAGATAACGCCAGTACGACTACTATAACTGCGATTAAAACCCCTATTAAGGCTTTGGACAGAATCTTCATTTCAGCACCTCATTATAAATAAACTATCGAATACGTATTTCTTGGAAAATATACCCACCTCTATGTATTATACTTGCTCTCTCACTTCAGAGATACCATTAATTTCATAACCAGAAAAGGTCTACAAAACATGGCAAAAAGCCTGTTATATCGACTGTTTTTTCATTTGTTTAAGCTTTATTTGATGAAGTGGTGATTACGCTTTCGGAAACATGAACTATACTAGATACCTTATCAATAAATAACAAAAAAAGACAATACTATTCATAAAAATAAGCAGTTATCGTTTGGTTATAGGCAGACTAGGGTAAGCACTACTCATATACGGACGTATTGGAGGGAATTAATAATGACAGACAAAGAACATTACGACGACGTATTTTGGAAAACACGCAACACTCTTTTAAATGATGAAGATTCACAAACTAACATCGATGATGAATTACCTGAAGATGCTAAAAAAGCAGTGATTTTACCTGAAAAGATGGATACACCTCTTTTTGGAGAACTTGCTGATGAAGAAGATGCAGGCCCACATCCTAGCGCTGACCCCGAAGATCCTGAATCTGATGCTGCTCATCTTAACCATGAGCCCAAAGATAAAGAATAATGTGATATTTTATATGAATTAAAATATCACTTATTAAAAGAAACCTGTTCTCACGTAAATAGTGAAAACAGGTTTCTTTTTGTATTTTAAAATAGCAATATCGCCGGGATGATCATTATTTGCGACCATAATCGGCTTTGATTTCGCCCCAACTTTTCGTTTCCCATTTTAGAATTTTATTTTCATACTTGTGTGTCCGTAGCCATTGTTCAGCACGATCGACTAGATCCCAGATTTCAGCTGTAGAAGTATCACGAACCAATGTTGAAACTGCTTTTTTCTGTTTCACCCATTTTAGAGCGTTGGCAGAATCACTATAGATCGTTCGGTTACTTCCTTGACGGTGAAGATACGCCAGCGCATGCACAATTGCCAGAAATTCACCTAAATTATTAGTTCCTTTGGCGATTGGGCCGCAACTAAAGATCACTTTGCCTGTCTGTGTATCGACCCCTTGATACTCTACAGGCCCTGGATTGCCACGTGTGCCTACATCTACTGAGATGCTGTCATACTCTATTTGATCTTTGGAAATCGTAGAGGAAGACGAAGTGCGTTTGCTATAGCTATTCCCGCTACTGGAAGAACTGGAAGAAGAACTACTTTTTCCTTGTCCCCAATGCTTTTTCCATCCTTCTGCATATACTTTTTCAGCTTCAGCTAACGTTTCATACGATTTATATTTTGCATCTTTGTATCCATTGGTATGTTGCTGACAATCTGCCCAAGAGCTGTATATCCCCGGACGGTGCCCTTCCCAGACTACATAATATTTTGACTTTGCCATACAGACCTCCGTATTTGTATTACATGTTTAATTTGAATGAGATGACTTTTCAAGAACAGGAATCTCCCAACTGCGCCGTTTGACGAAAATCGCACAGACCAACAACATCAGTCCATTGATTACAAATACCCAGCGAATATCGATCCAATGTCCAAGTAGACCACCGATAATGGGCCCTGCCATCGTTGCGATCTGGGAAGCGGATTGATTTAAGCCAAAAGCTCTACCGCGAAAATCAGACGGTGTGACTTTGACAATCATAGCGTTGATCGAAGGTAAGACTGCCGCATAAAATAAACCATATGCAAATCGCAATATACCAAATCCCCAAATATTCGTAAAGAAAAATTGCAGAAGATTACCAATCCCACTTCCTAATAAACCAATAAATAAAATTTTGCCATATCCTATTTTACCACCTATTTTACCCCAGCGTGGAGCCATAATTAATGTGGCTACACCTACCGCAGAGAAGACAATTCCTGAACTTAAAGAAGCATTATTGCTGGATACGCCTATACTTTGCACATAGATAGTAATCAACGGTTCCAAAATCATAATCGAGAAGGTGCTAATCCCTGCAAGAGTGAGCAAAGCGACAAATATCGGATTACCAGCGGCTTGCTTGAGATCATCACGTACATGAGAACGTTTAGCAGAACGATTAAAGTTATGTTCTTTCGCCCAGAATGTAGCGATAAGAGCTGCAATCAATACAATACCTGCTGAAAATAAAAATGTATTTCGATTACCAAAATAGTAACTGACGACTCCACCGATCAGTGGACCTATGATCGTTCCTGTCGCTCCTGATGTTGCCATCACACCAAGCGCATAACCGGTTTTGTTCTCTGGTGTATTTGTTCCAACAAGAGCGATCGATGCAGGAACGAATCCAGCAAGCAATCCTTGAAAAATACGTACCACTAGAAATAAATACGGATCGGTCACAAAATAATTAATCAAATATAAAGCCGCTAGACTAAAGCCTGAACGAATCAACATCGGTTTCCGTCCATATTTATCCGATAATGATCCCCAAAACGGTGAAATCAAAGCACTGGCTAAAAAGGTAATGCCGAATGCGACCCCTGACCATATTTCCAAATTGCTTGTCACGCCCAAATCTGCTTTTAGAAAAATAGGTAAAAATGGGATCGAGATCGAATACGCTGTACTACAAAAAAATACACCTAACCACAGTACAACTAAATTTCGTTTCCATGAAAAGTCTTCGATAGCTACCACGTATGTCTGCACGCCCTTTCCAGTAGACAAGTCAAATATCTTACATTCTACTCTTGTTTAACCCAATATCCAAATTCATGATCTACAAATAAACAAAGTGATACCAATTTATAAGAGAGCGATTGCAATATTATAAATTCGGGTAAAGTACATGTAAGCCAAATCCATGATTAACGAAATCAAAATAGATGTACTTATAACCTAAGGGAGATGAATGATAATGAACAAACCATTTGACGATAATAGAGATGCTGCGGCACAAGAATATAACAGATACCGGACAACAGAACCAGTCACTTCCGATATAGAGGATGAATTACGTACGATTCCTGAAAATGATCTTGATATTATCAATCCTACTGCACGTGATGAAGAAGGTATTCAACCAATCACAGGTGAAGATGTAGCTGTACGTGAAGCAAATGCAGAACTTGAAAATGAACATGATGTGACTCCGTACAGTATTGATCTAGATGTGGCAGAGACACCGATTGATACAGGTAATGATCTAAATAGTGATCCATTGACCGATTTGGAAGATGTAACACTGGATGATGAATTCCCTGATATTCCAGATGCAGATGTATTAGATGGTGAGACGCCTGTCGATCCAGCCGCTGTACCTTTAGAAGATCAAGATGCGCATGGAACCGATATATTAAACGGATCAACAGGTGAAGACGAACCCGATCGTTTTAGACGTTAATAAGGAGGAATAGATATGAGTACTCATGATAAAGATCAGGACAAAGAAAAGAAAAACTTGGTCACTGAACGCGATAATGATGATGAATTTGGATTGTTCAAAGAAGACTCTTTTCCCGATTCTGCTCCTGATGAGATTCAAAAAAGAGTGATCGATAATGAACTTCCTCACGATAACGAGTTACCACGTCATGAGAAAGATAAAGACAAACCTGAAATCGAATAGAATGTGATTAAATAAAAAGAACCTTTTCCTTATTCATCTTTAGGAAAGGTTCTTTTTATTTTATATTAAATGTTATTCTATTCTCTACATATTCTACTTACGTCTTTTCAATAACGATAATACAAGTACTATCCGGTAAAGGAACCGATTCGCCCCATTCATCCATCATTTTGACTTTATCTTGCAAAGCTTCGGTATATCCTGCTTGTAAAAAAGATTCTGCATGAACTATATTTGCCGATGTTCCTAAAGTCTGTTCGATAAATGCACGATATTCAGATGGTGTTAAGTAGCCGAATTGTTCCTGTACTTCATGTACATATGCTTCTTCTCCCCATGTGTACGTATATAGAAATTCCATTGCATCGTTCACAGGCATCAATACTTCTTGTTCTCCGATCACTTCAAACTGAATCGAACGCCCGGCAAAATCTTGAGCATATCGTTGTAATGTCGGTAGACCATCTTCTTGTAAAAATTGAATACGTCGCTTCTGCCCTGTCGGTTCTGTCATAATGCCATCTCGAATAATAATCCGTCCACCTGTGGATAACACATCATACGCACTGGATAGTGCTGCTGCTACGGTTTCCAGATTGAACTTTTTGCCCTGAAATGGAATATACGAATATAACTCATGTAGAATCGACGAAAATAATACACTATCTACACTTCCAGGTTCGACGATATCTCGTAATGCTAGCGCATCGCCCTTTTTCACTTCCCACGAACGACCTTCTAACTGCTTTTTACGCTGTAACGCTTCGATCACATTTTCAGAAATATCTATTCCGATTGCTCGCTTATCCGACCATTCTTCTTCGATCAAGTCTAGCATCACACCGCCACCCGGGCCGATATCAATAATCGTCTGACCGACAATATACTGAAGTAAGATTCGTTTGTAATCGACGGTCTGATTCATCATTTCCAGATAACTTTCTTCATTATGAAAACGATCATACGCATCCCGCCGTAATCCAAATAGATCGAATAATAACAATACTGCTTTTTCATATAATGGAGATTTCTCTGCTTCGATACAGAATTCGATTAACTTCTCTGCCGCTGGTGAAAAAACAAAGTTAAAAAAGACAGTATCCGCAATATGAGGTTCTTGTACACATTCATACTCCAAATGCGGACTATCTTGTACCCATTTACCGGAAGACAACTGATCCCATGACCAATCACCAAGTACTTTTTCGATGATTCGCTTTTTGTAGACATTCACTTTTTTGATCCCTTTATAATCGTAATACATCGTATTCATCAGTCGTTCAAAACTAATATGTCGTACCCCTTCAGGAATCATTCGACTGATCCATGTGAATATTTTGGCAAACTCTTCAAATGAAAAGTCTTGCAACGCTGCTTCTACATACCAGAATGTCTGATCGTGAAGACGTTCAAAAGAGGATACTACCGGAAAATCAGTATTCAACTGATGTAGACTTTCGGCGGTATTTTCCCCTTTGTTGATACTGGCAGTACGCAAACGCAGGATACGATCTTCTGTTGTCCATCCTACCGGTTGCTCGTGATACACGATCGGTTGAATTAAAGAAAGCACATCATCTTGTACCTTTTGCCATAACTCTGGAGATACAGCTTCTATAATACAGCGATTCAGAATAAGCAATGTGCTTTTCATTTCTTCAGGAGACAAGATGCCATGACTGACTTGATCGGTAAGCGGAAGATTTTCTGCAAAAGGCACTTCTCCACGCAGACATTGACCTACCAGCCCATGCGTACGAATCAATGTAGCTACCAGTTGTGTACGTTCTTGCTCTGGATCGGCTGAAGCATGTAGATACAGTTCTGCTGAGCCCTCATTATGTACAAATAAATTAATCCCTTGTTCTTGCCAGCGTATCCGCTCACGTACTGTTCCACCTTTGGCTGTTTCCGACCAGATCAGTACTTCTTCGATCAGTTCTTTTTGCCAGAACGATACTCGTAATTGATCTAATATACGTAAAGTACGCTCTACATAATCAAGCACCGGATTCGCATGGCTTAATTCTTGTAAAGTCGTTACACGTTCCAGATTCACAATACGTTCTTCTGCGGATACCAAATATGTTAACCAGAGCTGTGGCTGTTCTACCGTCGGATATCCAAGTTCTCGGTAATGTTCTATTGCGGTTAATGAATGTAGCATCGGTTCACATCCTTATTTTCTCCAGAGTATAGGGTTTAGGGTTATTGTTAGTTTACCCGTTTTGACATCTATTGATCATAAAAAAAGCGTTGAACATGATGTTCAGCGCTCTTTATTTTATTTGCCCATAGGTGATTCGACGAATTCTTTACCTACCGAATATCGTTTATCTTTGTTAATAATATCTCCCAACCAACGGCTTAACTTCACACCACTCTCTTCTGCGGTATAGAAAACACGTGATGGGGATAACGTATGCGGAGTACTTCGCCTTTTGGTACCCACTCCATAGTCGGTTACAAAGTAATAATAATTTTCTAATTCTTGATCCAATTGACCCGCTGAATCGAGCATACCTTGAGACCAACTTTGAGTCATCGTGTCGTCCCCACTCACCAGTCCAATCGTCTGTTGATTCAGCACTGCTTCATAAGAAGGTAATACTTTATCATATAACGTATTCGATTGTAGCAAAATCGTATTGGCTGGCAATTTCTGTGCATTATAACGAAAAGCAGCAGCGATAATATCTTCTTCGATCGGATAACCGAAATGTTGTTCGAACTTGGATTGCCAGACCTCATCCATAATATGATGCCACTGATGAGAGGATAAATACGAACCGTCTGCATAATGATAAATCTGAGCATTAGGATACTGTTCAGCAATATGAGGTGCCCAGAAGGCTGATCCAAAACCGCCTGCACTGGCTCCTGCGATAAATAATTTGTCCGGCTCTGTCATATGATCGAATAACCAATCTAATCCTTTTAACGTATTCGGTCTGCCACTGTAATGAGCAGTAAAATGAATTTTACCTTTTCCTTTGTACTTCACTTTATTGTTGCCAATATGGAAGTCTCCTGTGGCATAAGGAATATAGACAATCGTCCAATCGTAAAAAGGATTATCTTCACGATGATTATCGAGCATACCGCCTAATAAGTCAGTTTTGTAAAAAGGAATATTGGCAAAATAATAACCTAATTCTCGATTATGCAACAATGTACGTAACCCAAATGGCTTGGAGGCTGTATTGCGATCCCAGCTAATCCCTCCACCTGAAAAATACACAACCACATTATTGCTTCTTCCTCGCTTGGTCAGCAAATAGTACGGTGATCCATCGCCTGCAACCACAATACCGCTTAGATCCACACGATTCCATTTGTATAATGGAGACTCTTCAAAGCTTACTACACGGGTAGGACGCTTAATTACAAATAAAATGACAACAACGACAACCGCTACAATAATCAACCATTCAATGGTGGTCAAAACCATGTTAATTCCTCTTTTCCCGCTTACTCTTCCTGTACGATAAACACTTTGGTTTTGCGCGGTGTACGATTCGCCTTTTTACCTTTGAGTAGCCATAGATCTGGTGTATCACTTACATCTTTCACTTCTAATTGAAAAGAAGTATTCGGTAACGTTCGATTAAAACGCAAAAATAAGCGATTACCATCTACAGCTGATTGACTGACTTTCAACTCATAAGATTTACCCAATCCTGTGGCTGGATATAACGTTACTGTACCGATCGAATGAGGATCAATGCGCTTATTGTAAATGATCATCACTTCATCAGGCGCTATACGTAGACCTGATGAAGGTAAAGGAGGCTCTGCATACATATACCCACCAATATGGTATTCATAAGCGGTCCAGTTCTGATATCCAAGTGAATATGCATGATGTTCCATCTCATCAATCCAGCGTCGTCCTTTGATCATACTGGATTTGGAACCGATATCGGCTTGAATCCCGAGTGGTAATTTGGGATGTAAAGCTCTTATAGGTGCAGCGATACTTTCATAATCTCGTATATAATTAGACGGTAGACCTCGCTTCATCCAATCTGGCCAGTGGGTCTGTAACATATGCATATCTGGCTTCACTAGATCGATCATCGCTAGTGCATCCAACCCTTGCCATTCACGTAGTTTCTTTGTTGCTTCTGCATCACGTACAGCTAGTGACCATGTAGCGACTTTGATATCCGGGCGCACATCTCTTGCTCCATGCTCACCATTAATAATTTCATGGATTAATCCATTGACTGCTTCTACACGCATCTCTACCCAGCGTTCGTAAATATAAGGAATCTTTGTATAATAATTGGCTGCTGAAGAATGGGTAAAGTTCGGCATGTCCATACCATATCTATCTTTAAAAGCCTGCTGTGCAAGCGGTCCTACATCTCCATAGACTCCACGCTCAATCCCATTCCATTCTGGAAAATAAGGTTCGGCAATCTCAATGCCATCAAAAGGAACATTTTCGACTAAATAAGCAATCACTTCTTTTTTCCATTGAATATAGTCGGTTGAAAAATGAGAAAAACGCTCAAATCCATCATTGATCGGCTTGATCAATTCCATACGCCAGGATGACCATGCTTCAGGAGCAAGTTCAACACTGAATGTACCGTTGCCTAGCACCAATGCCCAGACAGCGATTTCTCGCCGTTGCAAAGCTTCTACTAATAACACATCAACCTGCTGTTCATTAACAACAAAATAATGAACCGTTCGGTATCCGGCAAGTGCCAATTCATCTGCAATACTGTCTGGTGAACGGTTCGCATAATACGGAAATAACGGATCAATCTGTATACTTGCACCATGCATTGCCCATGGACGATTACGCTGTAGAGGTGTATTCATCGTCTTGCTCCTCCTGCTCGGTATACCGGTGGTTTTCGTTTACGCCAGAACAACTGAAGAGATCGGTGTGCACACCACAATGAAAAGCCGGTAAAGATCACACCCCATACCACAGCTGGAATCCCAAATTGTTGGGCTAATCCTGCTGCATCTCCTGCTCCCGAAGGGCTGGTAATACTAAGCCAAAGAATCGTAATCGAAGATAATACGGATTCTTCTAAGGTCAAAAATAAAATCACTAAATAATACCCATTACGTAACCATTCCGGTGCAATCATCATCACACCACTTACAATCACAAATCCGATTAACCAGTATAGACCGAACCCCTGATGCACATACAAGATCAGCATAATGAGTCCAATCATACCCGTTAGCAATATGCCTGCTTTTTGCTTGCGTTTGTGATACAGGTAAAATAAAACAATCACAAAAATCGAAGAACCCATATATCCTGCTAATCCGATCGGAAGTCCACTCCAGGTTGAACTTATGGTAGTATAAGTCACTCCACTATGGTCTGCATTGAGTTCTATACCACTTACTTGACCGGATGTAATCAACGTAATCATGGCATGCCCGAATTCATGAATCATCGTATTCAAATTACGAAATAACGAGGAAAATGGAATCAACCGCGTCAAAACAGCAGATGCGATTAACAGCAAAATCGTATTTAACCATTTATTCAAAAGGTCACACCCTTACTATATTAAGTTGCTATCTTAAATATATCGCTTTACGATCTTTAAATCCATCTTCAACCTTTACTCCTTATGGTATAATTTGTGAATCAAATCATTCCTAAAGGAGGCTCTATCACTGTGGAACATAATGATAAAGTGGAACAACTGGAACAGCGTATACGCAGGCTTGAGCATGAAGTTGCTGAATTGAAGCAATTTGAAATGCAGCGCAGACAGGCTTCAGCACCTCGTCCACCTGTTCCTCCCCAGCGAACAGCTCCACCATCTGGTTCACCTTTCACTCCGCCTCCGCCAGAACCTCACTGGCAAGGCGCTCATGTGAATGCACCACCACCTAATGCAAATTATGGCGTGAGACCACCACAGCCACCACAACAGGGGCAGTATGCAGGTGCACAACGTCCACCTGCACAAGCACAGCAACCGCCTTATACGCCTCCTGTTCCTAAGCCACCCAAAGACTGGGAACATCTGATTGCGCGTGTATGGTTACCACGTGTGTTTATCGTTGTCCTTATTCTCGGGATTGTGTGGGGATTTATTGCTGTTGTCAAAGCAGGCTATTTGTCTGAACCGATTCGTTGCATTTTAGGCGTACTTGTAGCGGCTGTGCTGTACTGGTTAGGAGAACGTGAGGTCAGCAAAGAACGACCCGCACTTGGCAAAGTCTTATTAGGCGGCTCAATCGCTATTCTGATTTTGTCTATTGTCGCATCATATCTATTATATGCTCTGCTTCCGTTTATTTTTGCGTTTTTACTTTATATAGGCGCACTCGTTTTTGCTGTCTATATTGCTCTTAGTCAACGATCACAATCGATTGTTGGGATTACATTGGTTGCAGGTTATCTTGCACCCGTCTTAATTGCACCTACTCATCCGAATCTATGGATATTGGCTGGATTTGAAACGATTTTCTCAGCGGTCATGTTAGTCGTAGCTATGAAATATTCATTCCGGGTCAGTTATATCCTGGCATTTGCATTACTACATATTACGCTTGGATTAAGTATGATCTGGTATGGCTTCTCTGTGCAAAATGTAGTAGCCGTTTTGGTTCAGCATGCTGTGATTTTAGCGATTTCTGTACTCTGGAAACAACGCAATACTAGCATGCAACTCGGTGTTCTATTTACCAGCTTCGCCTTTGTCGGTGGTTGGCTTACAATTTACTATCTGGATGGCAGTGAGACAGGCGCTCGCTGGATGATTGCTATTCTATCGCTCATGTACAGCATCTTGTATGCTTCAGGTATTCAAAAGCGTACTCCTGTCGGAATCGCTTATCCTGCAATGGCAATCTTTGGCTGGTTCTTATTATTAAATATGATTCCCAATTTCCCGGCTCGTATGGCTGTGATTTTGGTAGAAGGTACACTTGCGTTCTTACTCGCTCTTCGATTCCGTAACAAATTGCAATTGGTGCTGGCTTGCATTGTATATGCTTATGCCTTTTTGGCAACGTTCCTTGTTCCGATTGAACGATTCTGGTCTGCACATACATTCAACTGGTTAATTTTACTGATTACGATTGCTGTGATCTATCGTATTATCGGCAAATTTGTACGTTCAGATGATAAGAACTATGGTTCACTGTATCGCAAACGTTATATCTTGATGTGGGCAGAAGCGATATTAGGATTGGTCTATATCAGCCAACTGGTACAGGTCGCTTCAATGTCGCAAAATGCAGATGTTCGTCATCTTAGCCTTTCCAGTGCATGGATTATCTATGCGATTCTGATTATCGTGATCGGGATGGTTGTTCAGAAATCCAAACTGCGGATTATCGGAATACTGTTTATCTTTTTCACATTACTCAAAATTATTTTTATCGATCTTCCTGATATTTCGATTGGTGTACGTGCGATTCTGTTTATTATATTAGGTGTGGTTGGACTCGGATTATCGCGTCTATTCTACAAACGTCGGGATACGAATGGACAACCTCCATTACAACAGCAAGAAATATCGAATCCTGCCGAGCATCACGGTACAGATCAACAACATACTGAAGGCAACAAGGATGATCATCTGCTAAACGATCCAAAACCTAAAAACAATGATGATCTTTCATAAATGAAAAGATCCAAAATGAATGCCTAGAGAAAGAAGTGGAGAGATTGATTTTTACGATTTTGTACAGTGTGGTTCTACCGATTTTTGTTCTGATTGCGGTCGGGTCCATATTACAGCGTGTTTTTCAGTTGGATCTGTATACACTCGCCAAAATCAACTTTTACTGTATTACACCTGCGGCTGTTTTTATGAGTCTGTATCATTCCGATATGTCTGCTCAATTACTTGGAAGTGTTATCTTTTTTTACGCACTGTATGTGTTGATTCTGTATCTTTTGGGATCAGCAACATCCAAAATCATGGGATATACAAAAGGCAAAAAAGCCGCTTTTAACAACAGTATTATGCTCGATAATTCGGGCAACTATGGATTGCCTATTAATGATCTAGTGTTCAAAGGTGATCCACTGGCTGCTTCGATGCAGGCTTTGATTATGTCTTTGCAAAGTCTACTCACATTTACGTATGGTGTAATTTCAATTCAAGGTTCCAAGTTAAATGGTAATTACCGAACGGTCATTATCGGATTTCTGAAAATGCCTGTGCCGTATGCGTTGTTACTGGGTCTACTTATGCATGCTTTTGCTATTCCTTTGCCTGTGATTCTGTCTCAACCGTTAACCTATGCACAACAATCCATGGTAGCAATCGCCTTGATCACTCTTGGCGCACAGATAGTGAAGTACCCATTACGTCTCTATCGTAAAGATATTTATCTGAGTATGACATTACGCTTATTCGCAGGACCGGCTATCGGGCTTCTCCTGATCTATGTACTGGATATTCATGGCATACCTGCACAAGCGCTTTTGATTGCTTCTGCGATGCCTACAGGGGTGAATACATCGATCCTGGCGGAAGAGTATCGGAATGAACCTGACTTTGCTGCTCAAACAGTATTAGTATCGACTTTAGTCAATGTATTTACGATTACAGCAGTTATCGCTTTGTCTCATCATTTATAAGATAAAGAGGATGATCAGACATCAAGATTCAATGGATGACTCTGATACAAACTTGTATGTTGTTCTGTAGACGTTTTATACTAATGATTGCTGATTAAAAAGGATTCAAAATTACAATTGATAACCCCAAAGGAGATGAATCGTCAGATGTTGCGTCAATCACGTAAAAATGTAGCCTTTTTGCTTATCTTCACAGCGCTATTTTTGATTATTGCAGGCTGTGGTAATAACGGGACAAGCAGTTCTACTACTGGACAAACAGGCACTTCAGGTACAACAACGGAAAGTAGCTCCACAAGTACTTCAACCGATCAAGCCGATTCCACTACAGAATCGACAGGTACAGATAGCTCAGCTACAACAGGTACAACAGAAGAAGCTTCTGCAACTGATAATTCAGCAGATTTCAAACAAGCCAATGATCCAATCGTTACGATTGAAATGGACAATGGTAAAAAAGTTGAAATCGAACTGTTCCCTAAAGCAGCTCCAAATACAGTGAACAACTTTATCTCTTTGGTCAAATCAGGATTCTATGATGGTTTGACGTTCCACCGTGTTATTCCTGAATTTATGATTCAAGGTGGAGATCCTGATGGTGCAGGTACAGGTGGACCAGGATATAGTATTGCTGGTGAATTCAAATCCAACAATGTACAAAATGATCTAAAACATACACGTGGTATTCTTTCGATGGCACGTGCTGGCGACCCTAACTCGGGCGGTTCTCAATTCTTTATTATGGTTGCTGATTCTCCTCAATTGGATGGCGAATATGCTGCATTTGGTAAAGTGATCAGCGGTATGGATGCCGTAGATGAAGTGGTAAATCTACCAAGAGACGGACAAGATAAACCGAATACTCCTGCTGTAATGAAAAAAGTAACAGTAGATACAAAAGGCGTAACTTATCCGGAACCTGAAAAAGTAAAATAAGAGTACCTAAAAGCCATTATCTGATCCAAAGATAATGGCTTTTTTTATTGATTCACTTTTTTAGCTATTCATAAGTAACTTTTAGATTCCGATATCTATTGTGTGCAATCTTTTTTAGATTGTATAATACTTTACTATCTAATTTCATATTTAATCAGGCAAATTTACTGAAAAGTAAAGACGCAAAGCCAAAGGGTCTAACACATGAATTGTAGGACATGTCATGACAGCCGGTTACCGAGGAATACCTGATGCGGTATGAATCGAAGGAGTCCGATGGATCATGCACACTAAGATATTGTTCTACTCTAAAATAGGACTAATCAGTCTGACAATGTTTATTTGGCTAGGAGTTTGTGATATGAAATCGATTCATGCACAATCGATTCAAAAAGCAACATGGCTATGGAATACAGCACTTATTGTTGATTCAACAGCAGATATTTTACAGTTTGCTTCTTCACAACAGATCACTAAGATCTACCTGCAAATCAATAGAGATCTGGATATATCGCAATATCAACGTTTTATTACAGCTGCTTCTGCACAGCATATTACCGTTGAAGCTCTGGATGGTGCACCCTCTTGGGCATTAGATCAAGATCGCCACCAATTGCAAGATACTTTGCAATGGATCGTCTCTTATCAACATGCTTCTTCATCTACAGAGCAATTTAGTGGGATTCATATCGATATCGAACCTTATTTGCTTCCAAATTGGGCGAAAGAACAAGCGACTATTATTGCGCAATGGCAACGTAGTGTACAGATGATTACAGCAACTGCTCAATCGCTTCATCTATCATCCAGTGCAGATATTCCTTTCTGGTTGTATACCCTTCGTACCCCTGATGATCGTTCGACATTAAGTCAGTGGATGATTGAACACTATGATTCGCTAACCGTTATGGCTTATCGAGATTCGGGAACTGCTATCTATGATGTGGCGCAAGCTCAATTAAGTGAAGCTGATACAGCAGGTAAAGATATGTATATTGGCGTAGAAACGAATCGTTCTTCCGAAGGAGAGCATGTCAGCTTTTATGGAAAAGGAGCAACAACGCTCACAACAGCACTAGGTGAAGTATCTGCTCAAGCTTCTACTCATTCTTCTTTTGCAGGGGTAGCTGTGCATGATTATGTAGGCTGGAGTCAAATCGTACAGCATTAAATAAAGACAATTTCATTCGTATATCTCCTTGCTCATGCTTGATATCTACAAAGCAACTTAGAGATTTAGCCAAATTGCTGATATAATTGGATCAATACCTATTGTCAGCAAAGGGGCGAAATAAAGATGGAATCTTCACGAAATATCACCTGGCAGTCTTCTAATATTACACGTAAAGAAAGAGAACAGCGGTATGGACAACGTAGTGTCGTGATCTGGTTAACAGGGCTTTCCGGTTCAGGGAAATCGACAATCGCTTTTGCGCTAGAAAAAGAATTATTTGCACATGAGCGTGCTTGTTATGTACTGGATGGCGATAATATTCGTCATGGACTCAATCGTGATCTAGGATTTTCTGAACAAGATCGCAAAGAAAATCTACGTCGCATTGGTGAAGTCGCCAAGTTATTTATGGATGCAGGCACTATTGTCATTGCTGCTTTTATTTCTCCTCATGCGCAAGACCGTCAGATGGTTCGTGATTTATTTGAGGAAGGCGATTTTATCGAAGTCTATATCGACTGCTCGTTATCGGCTTGCGAAGAACGTGATCCCAAAGGATTATACAAAAAAGCTCGTGCAGGTGAGATTCCGAACTTTACTGGGGTGAGTGCTCCTTATGAAGCTCCGCAACAACCTGAATTGACGATAGACACTGAACATGAGTCTGTTGAACAGTGTGTTGCCAAAGTTATTGCTGAACTTGAGCGCCGAGCAGATCAGACTCTATAAAAGAAAAACGGCTGTGCAGTCACTTTGTATTCACTGTTCCAATCATGGAATGATGAATATTAAGCGTTCTGTACAGCCGTTTGTTTTGCTAATAATTGATGGAATGTCCCTTTGGTTTCACGAGACAATGCACCGAATTCACCTTGTTGTACAATCTGTCCTTGATCTAGCACAACGACTTGATCGGCATCACGAATCGTAGATAGACGGTGAGCAATCACAATCAACGTCATTTTTCCTTTAAGCTTTTCAATCGCTGCTTGAATTTTCGCTTCATTCTCACTATCGAGTGAGCTGGTCGCTTCATCCAAGATCAGTACTTCAGGTTGACGTAGAATCGCGCGTGCCAACACAATCCGTTGACGTTCTCCTCCAGATAGACGTACTCCTCGATCACCAATGATCGTATCTAATCCTTCAGGCAATTTACGTACAAAATCTTCACAAGCTGCAAAAGATAAGGCTTCCCACAACTGTTCTTCTTTTGCACGTGGATCAACCAGTAATAGATTCTCACGAATACTGCTATGGAATAAGAACGGTTCTTGTGAAACGTATCCTATCGAATTGCGCCATGTCTGTAGGCGTTCACCTGTTAAAGTTACACCATCTACAGTAACTTTGCCTTCTTGTGGTTCCATTAGTCCCATCAGTAGATCAATCAATGTACTTTTTCCTGCTCCTGAACGTCCAACAATCGCTGTCATTTTGCCTATCGGAATAAACAAATTGATGTTATGAAGCGCATTGCCTTGATCTTCTTGATACCGGAAAGATACATCTTCACAGCTAAGCCCTTTGGTCATTTGAACTCGTTCGACTTGACCGGGTGCAATCGCTTTGTATGATTCTTCAGCTTGATCACATTCTTGTTGTAATGCTGTCACCGCATGAAAAGCAGGTACCAGTGCTCCAATATACTCTAGCGAAGATTGAATGCCTCCGAACCTTGGCCATAGACGAGCAAAGATCAAAATAATCAATACTGAACGTTCTGGTTGTAATTTAAACACTTGCGCAGATAGCACAACAAATAAAATAATAAACACAACCGAAATAATTTTATAAATAAATTGAGTTCCTGAATTAAGGCGTACCAATTGAATCGCATTCTGCTCTAACTTGCCGCACATGCTTCGAAACCATTCAAAATGCGAAGCTTCTAACATATTGCTTTTGATATCTTTGATCCCACTTAAATGCTCTTGCATTCCCGAAAAGTACTCTTGAGATAAAAAAGTCGTACGATCGCCCATTCGTTTGGCACGTCGTACAAATTTACGAGAATACAGCGTCAGTAGTACGCCACCGACGATTACCAGTAACGTCATTTGTACCGACAGAAACATAGCAAAAGCAATCTGAATCACCATAAAAATCAGCGAAGTCGATAATTGCATCACTAGATTGGTTCCTTGACTGACACGTGCTAATTCAGAAGTCAGTACATGACTTAGATCCGATTTGCGTTTACGTAAAAAGAATGTCCAGTTCGCACGCAGTATCGAACGGTAGGTACGGATTCTCAAGTTGTTGACGAATCCCTGCTGAATTTCGGTTCCCATGACTGCCTGTCTACGCTGGATTAATCCTTGTACAATCATCAGAACACTATACATGCCGAGTACTACAAATAAAGTCATACTGGCTGGAATACGTTGTAACGGTTCAAACAACCATGCCATCGGCATCGATCCCTGTGTACCGAATAATCCGACCAGACTCAATAAAGGCACTAGCAAGTAAATGCTTAACCCATCCAGACAACTGATCATGAGCATAAGAAATACATAGATATAGAGACGCTTACCTGCAAAGTCATGCAGTTGTCTCATATAAGCACGAATCGCATTCACTGACCCACCTCCCGTTCTAGAGCAGACCGCCTTTGAATACGACGGTGTAATAATAAGAAAGGATGAAGTGGGTAATACAGAAAACGCAACGATTTGGGTAAAGGAAGCGTCTGTGTATCCCATGTATCCGGCACCATTTTACGAGCTAAGAAAATAGCTTTCTGTCCCGGCGTACGCAAAGAGAATAGGTAATTACGATAAATTTGTGCGAGTATTTCACTTTCCGGTTCAGGGCACAGACTGACTTTTTCACGGATAAAAATAAGCACTCGACGTGCCAAATCTTGCGGACGATCGGTACTCATCAATGAAGCCATTTCCCGAGAAACCGGTGTATTAAGCATAGCAGCAGACAAGATTAACGCCTGACCGACTAAATGTGTGCATTTATAACGACGCAGTAAAGCTGTTAGTTTGTCCCAGTCCAGTTCCATACGTGCCAGGCGATCAATATCCGCTAACCAGCGTAATCGAAACCATGCATGACGGGCACCATGTGCCGTAAGGTAAAACATCAAATCTTCATTGCTCAGCATATGAACATCTGTACCTGCAAATTCTAATGTTTGACGACGATTCCATAATTCATAAAAGCTTGGTTCTGCTCCAGCATCTCCATTTAAACGCCAGTGTAGTTCAACTTCTGTACCTGTATCTGCATGAGTGAAAGACTCATGATTTTGACGCCATTTCCAATCGCTAACGATCCGTGATACTTCTTGTGTTTTGGTATATCCTAATTGCTCTAATACTTCTTCCGCTTGTTCAATATGATCTGGATGCACTAAAATATCCAAATCTTTCGATGTACGGCGAGATAGACTACCATACAGCGCTTCAGCAAGTGCAGGGCCTTTTAATTGCAAAGCGTAAATCCCTTTGTTATCAAGAGCTTCACTTACTTGTTTCATTTTACCGCTTAATTGCAACATCATCAGTGCATTACGACTATAATCTACACTCAATTGTTGTACCATACCTTTGGGTAGACCGGATAATGGATGATGACTGAGTCGTTCGTGGATCGTTGGATATACCCGGTGATGCCTTGTCAGTGAGTAAAAGCTTTGCCAGTTGATCTGACGACCCGAAGATTCAATCATAGCTTGAGCTTCTGCATCTGTTTCTACGTCTATCAATTCAAGCAATAACTTTAATTCCACAGGAAAATCCTGTACATCTAAATCCCAATCTATATTCATACCGAACTCCTTTGGATATAAACTGATCTGGATTGAATCATTCAGTCTATAGCGTTCATTCAGTGATTTTCAGATCATTTTGCAGTTGGTGATTATACACCCTTTTGTAAAGCACAAAATATATTCATATCCCGTTGATGCTTGCTAGTTTTTAGCAAATTTCCCCACGACCGTATATTGTTCAATTTCTTCAGCACCTGTGACATAAAAAGCACCACTTCGTACCCATGCATGCGCAGCAACTTTACCTGCTGGGTTACGACGCATTCCTAAATACAACGTACTCGGCACTTTGCGTCTGGCTAACATTTTCATAGCCGCCATTCCCATCACCATACATTCCGTTTCCCAGAATACATGTCCGCTTACACGATGTAATGCTCTTGAGACTTGTACCCCTTGCCACTTCTGATCTCTGCTTAGGTCATTGTATGAAGTCTCTTCCATGTAAGTACCTAATGTTGGAGACACTTTAGCAAAAGGTAACATTTTCAAGAACCTTGCCCATGCTAAATATACACATGCTTCAAGCATTAATTTACGCATCGGCATCGGGGTATTACGGAATTTGGCGACCTTACTCCACACGAAGTCCGTCCTTTTCAGCGACTACTTCGATTAATCCTTCTTTAAACATTTGCCCAGCAAATTCACTCACTTGCTCCAGACAGACATCATAAGTTACATCATATTCAGCAACCAGTGTGTTGACGATATTTTCTAATGAAACCGGAGAAGAACTAAGCTCCCAGATCCGTCCACCGACCATCCCTAAATTATAATATTTGCCAGACTCTACATTCATCATGACCGTTTCGCCATTCATATCACTAGCAATATATTGCTCATTTTGTACAACAACCTGATCGGATCCGATTAAGCTTTTGTTCATCATTATTCTCTCCTTTATTGTTCTTTTCAGTTGAAATGTTCTGTAGAGTAGATCGTATCCCCCTGCATTTCTTCTTGATAAATTTTACGCATAATCTGATTCATTAATTCTGGCGCTGTAAAACCCGTGGTCGGGCGCAGGATTTGTAAAGCAAATAACTCTCCCGCTAGAGCAGCTGCACTTGAAAAATGCCATTGCTTCAATCCCAGTCTTGGAATCAAGGCTCCACGGTACGTGTGCAACATCATCGCATGTAATCTTTCCAAACGATTCATTTCACGCATCGCTACATATTCACTGTCCATTTTGACTAATTCAAATACACCTGCTAATGGAACAGTCTTATTATGAAAATGCTTGGTCACTGGAATCGCAAATTTGCTAACTTCATCATGAAGGGGCTTAAATTGATCTTCTGACATTCCAAACAAATCCAAGCTTTCCTTCCATAACTTTTGCTGTGGATAAGCAGGATGGACAACAGGCTCTCCATTTTCATAACTGACAGCAATAACATCATCACTTAACAATTGAAATCCAGATTGCACAAATGTAGACGCAAGTGTAGATTTACCTGCACCTGATTCTCCGACAAACGCATATGCTTTATTATTAATTACGACTGCACTGCCATGTAATGGTAAAATTCCTCGTTGTAACAACAATACACCCATACAAGTACCCAACACATACAGACGAATCTTGTCCATATCAGCATCAGGGAACGGATGAATACCGATCCGCTTGCCATCTTGAATACAAAACAAAGCTGTATTTGGAATTTCAAACATAAAGCCAATCGATTGCATCGTAAAATTATTTTCGCGTGTATTCACAACAGATCGCCATTCAGATAAATCCTGAATTTCGATGTTCACATCAGCCTCTTGAGTATCCTGGCGTTGTAACAATTCCGGTAGCAAAATTTCACTATCAAAATGTAATCCAAACGCTTGATAGATTGTTTTATTGATCGTCTTATTTACGGTAAAAATGGTCATTACCTCCCATAGAGCCTATGACTCTGCTTTCTCCGAATGATGTACAAAGAATTTATATATGAAAACAGAAAGCCCCTATACTAACTCGTATAAGGACTTTCTGAACTACTGCTTGCTGGTCTATCCCTTCGGTAGCTTCAATTACTCAGCTAGGGTTATATAGATCAGCGTCTTGTTCAGATACCCAGTCAATTTGCTTGTAACCAATACCTGCCATTGTTTCATTAACATCCAAAACTTCTAATGTTGGAGTCTGCCATTGCATTTTTTGTTCTTTCATTATAGTAGCCTCCTTATATTAGAATGATCGATCATTATGTTAAATGCTCAGCTAGGGTTGTACAAATCAGCATCTTGTTCAGATACCCAGTCAATTTGCTTGTAACCGATACCTGCCATTGTTTCATTGACATCTAAAACTTCCAATACTGGAGCTTGCCATTTCATTTTCTCTTGGTTCATTAATATAACCTCCTTTTGATCGTGGAATTGCAGTTAAAAAATGCCTCAGCTAGGATTGTACAAATCAGCGTCTTGTTCAGATACCCAGTCAATTTGTCTCCAACCAATACCTGCCATTGTTTCGTTAACATCTAAAACTTCCAATGTTGGAGCCTGCCATTGCATTTTTTCTTTGTTCATGTTTTCACCTCCTCTATAAAATAATAGTCGTTGCTATGCTAAGTTGCGGATGAATCGCCCAACAATAAGGCTTCTCATCAGCATACGGGTAGCCGGATGGGCTGCTGCATTGGCTTGTGGATGTTCGCCTACTTTTTCTAAAGCTTTCATAATCGTAGTCGTATTCATCCATGCTGCCACTTTAGGGTCTTTACACAAATCTCGAAGCTCTCCTGTAAAGGAAGACCACTGAGGTTGCATGCGTTGTACCCAATCAGCGGGTTGCATGCCTCTGACTTTCTGATTCAGTCTTACTTTATCAGGCAAATCACCAGCCGTAGCACGTCTAATTAATGCGCGATCCATACCCTCTTGTACATATTGTCCAACAGGAATCGAAAGGCAGAATCGAACCACACGAGCATCGCTTGTAGGATCACGTTCCCAGACACCATAGTGTTCAGAAATTTTGGAGGTCATCGCTCCATTTTTATTTGCAATCGCTAGATTTTTAAATTTTTCTAATCGAATATCAAACGCATTCTGAACTTCACGACCAACTAACCATTCTTCTTGTTGCTGTACACGTTCCACCATACCAGTCTGACGCGCTAGTTCTGAATTGATCCAGACTAATGGATTCGGTCGATCTTTAGAAGCAGCAGTCTGATTCCATTTCGGAAAAGCTTTACTATGAATAATTGGCAAAAGACGAGAACGTCCTACACCTGTTTTGTGACCATACAATTTCAGTTCACGATACAATTTAGTCCATTGAAATTTTTTGAGTAGCACTGCGTAGTAATCCAATGCAGGTCCCCACGAAATGGTAAAGTTCCCTCTAGCTCCTGTCAGTAGAACGCCTGCTCCTTGTTGTTGCGCTTGTTCAAATATCCCTCTAATCCAAAATGAATTTTCAAAATATTTGTACGGCATCTCCAAAAAGTCTAGCCATGAGTCTACTTCTGTTAAAGGATTCCGATCGGCAAAATCAAGATAGTTACCTTGAACATTACCGATGTACTTTAACGTCTCCTCAATATACGGACGTTCATCAGGCACTAGAGTCGAAGAAGTCCAATCATCGAAACCGGCAATAGGCACATAACTGTAAGTCTGTAATGACTTTCCTTGCTCTGCCAGAATCTTAGCTGCATAGCTCACCACAGCACCGGAATCTAATCCTCCACTTAACGTTGAGGCAACTCCTAGACGAGTACGAACTTTCGATTTGACAGCTTGGGTGAACACATCACGAAAAGCTTCTTCATATTCTCCGTTTGAACGAAGATGAAGTGGTTCCTCCGGTAATAACGTACCATATTGGAATATATGACTATGCTGCTCTGTGAGGATAATAGCGTGTGCAGGAGGCAACTGTAGAATGTCTTCATATACGGTACCTTTAATATCCAAAGATTCTGTCATACCAGCCATTGTCAGAAATTCGGCCATCCAGGGAGTACTCATTTTTTTCTGAATATCACCTGTCTGAAATAAAGGCTCCATCAATGTCGAAAATGCAAATTGAGAAGAGGTGTAATAATAATATAGAGTTCGATTGCCTGACCAGTCTCGCGCACCATAGAGCTGATGCTTTTTGGTATCCCAGATCATAAAAGCAAAATCGCCAACCAAATGTTGAGGAGTATGTTCCTCCCATTTCTGATATGCTCTCAAAATTAGCAATACATCGGACAATGTACTACCTTCTGCGCGGCTGATCCCCAACGCTTCGAATAGTTCTTCTCGATTATCAATAATGGCGTCTGCGGTGATCACAAGGCCACTGATAGGATCATGATAAGGAACAGTCTGATTCACCGATTCTTCTGTAATCCACCGATCATGACAACCTAGGAAGATATCTTCATCTTGCCAAACCGCTGAAGCATCTGAAGGATACATTCGCAGATTATTCATTAATTGTTGCCCTTGTAGAGCTAACGCTTCTGAACTCTGACGTTGAAAATTCCAAACACCTACAATCGTACTCATTTTTCGACGCCTTTACGAACAAGATAAGCGTTAAATACACGACCTAATGAACGATTAAATGGAATTAACGATTTGATTCTATTCATTTTTTGCTTCATATCTTTGACTTCTTTACGAAGACGTTCACTTTCCTGATGAAGACGATCGCGTTCTGCATAATGCTGTTCCATTCTTTTTTCTAAAGATCGCAACGTCATTCGCATTCTTAGCAATTCATCTGCTTCAGCTTTATCTTTGTATTCTTGAGACAGCGCATTCGCAACTTCTGGTGAAGTTTCAGGTAGAACAGCCGATTGCATCTTGTACTCTGGCTCCCAGCGACAGCCGGTAGCCTCGGCGAACTGCTTCGTTTTGGCTTCAATCCACTTCATGTCTGGCTCCTCCTCAAACACGACGCCTGTAAGACGCTGTGCTTCTTCAAGCTCTGCTTCGTACCCTAACTCACGAAATAGTCTTGCACCTAGGATACGGCAGTAAGCTTCCACTTCCCGACGGTCTAGCATGGTACGCCAGTTACCGATAGACTTCATATGTGGTGTACGGTGTTCACTGAGATATGGATCACCTACACCCATGCTATAGAACAGTTCCGACTTGGCAGAATCCATATAATCGCCGTATTTTTCGATTCCTTCTTCGTACGAAATATCTAGAAAGCGACATACGTTCTGCATCTGTTCTTCTGGGTGCGCAGCCATTTCTTCATACTTCAACCAGAAAGCATTTTCGTTCTTTTGAGCAAAATATTGTTGATAACGGAATAATCCGACGGTGATATCGACCATCTTCATATTCAACGACGGGTCACTCAGCTGATCTGCCAAATTAAAATTGGGTGCAGAACGCTGATTTACTTTTTTATAAGAAGCCGCTACATCCAACGGGTTACGGAACAATCCGATCCGCTTGGACTGCGGGAATAAACGATCCAAAAATTCAAGAATATAATAGTAGCGTGGAGATTTATCTACGACCATATCTGCTTCACTTGTAGATAATAGTCCGTTATACACATTGGCTCCAAAGCTACGACATGCCTCATCATACACACTTTCAGGTAGAACGCCGTCAAAGAATTGATTTAGAATAGCTGTTCCACCGTATGCTCGCTTCTCTGGTTTCTTCAAATCATATAGACTCATAAGAAACCACATTTCTTGTGCAGCATAGATACGCGTGTGATTTTGTAGCATCACTGTTGCGAGTGAGCTACCACTGCGTGGCACACAGAGAAGAAAGATGAGTTTGTTACCATTTCTTTCAATCATCCGGTTTCCCCTGCCTTCCAAAACCTCTTTCATACATGTACCCAAAAGTTATTCGTTTTGAATAACAATAATCAGCTAAGTACATTATATATTTAAAAAGAAGAATTTACATGATAAATTTTCCAATTTTGAAAAAAAGTTTAGATAATTAGCTAATATCAAATAATGTTGATACGATAAGGTTTTAAGTGATTCTTAATTTATATATTTCACATTTTGACTATTAGATAATGGAAAAACCTTGTCAGAACGCGAAAAAATCTGCATTCACACTTTTGCGAGGAATGCAGATTTTTTCATTTTTTTCTTTAATTAAATTTGCAAAAAAAGTAAAAAATAAAATATTACATTTTGGTTACAAAACCTATTTTTCTGTCATTATTTAGTATATTTATCCCATTAAAGGAACATTTGTTCCCTATTTTGAATCATTTAAATTTTATTTATCTCTATTTATTTTCTGCAATATGCGACTTAACGCTACAATGCTATCAGCACGTGTTAGATTTTCTTTTGGCTGAAATTGTTGGGACGGATTCCCTTTTAAAATACCTTCATTACTTATCCGTTGTATTGCAGAACGTGACCATGAAGAAGCTTGATCTCTATCTTTAAAAGCAATGACTGGATTTGAAGACGGCTCCGCTGGACTCTGACTGATAAATGATAAGGTTCTCTCCAAAATAACAGCTAGTTCTTCACGTGTCACTGCTGATTGTGGACGGAACGTACCTTTAGCATCACCCAACATCAATCCTGCTTTAACAGCTGTATTTACAGAATCAGAATACCAAGCTGTAGACTTCACATCAGTAAAGGGAGTTTGCGAAGTAGAAGTATTCATTTGGGCTAAACCCAGTGTTCTAGTTAATAATGTCGCCAGTTCAGCACGTGTAACCATACGTGCAGGTTCGAACTGATTATGCCCTGTGCCTGTGACAATCATCCGATCAACAAATGATTGAATATCGGCTTGTGCCCAGTGACCGGATATATCTTTTAATAAAGACTCACTTCGATTGAGAATCAGATACGTACTATTGCTACGGCTATAGATCGTTACTTCTCCATTAGCAATTGTAAATGGAACAGGGGTATATGAAATGTTTCCATTCACAGCTGATTCGGCGCGCACAACAGCGAGACGATTAGCGGCATTCACATTGGAACTGATGATCGAACGTTTGATATATTGATCAAATGATTGTATGGAACGTTTATTATTCTGCCCATCTAAAATATATCCTTCAAAATCAACAGCTGTACGTACATCATAACCAGCTTGTTTTGCTTGATTGACCGCCGGATTAGCATTAGATAGATCTAGAATAAACTTCTCATTTGGAGCTAATGTCTGTTGCTCAATCATCGAGACAGGTAATTCATACGTACCGATCGGTGTAGATAGGATAATCTGATCGATTGTCGTTTGAGTGGTTAACGATTGTTGTACAGCAGCTTCCCACTGCAATTGATACGTAGTAGCTGCCTGATCTCCTTTGAGCGAAAGACGTAATGTATTGGCTCCATCGGTACGATTTAGCATATCATTGAGCATCGTCGCTGTTAATGTTGTAGAAACTACCACTGTATTATTAGTGTTTGTATTCACTGTAGTAGGCATGGTCCAGCTGGCTATGGCTCGATTAGTAGATAGCCCTTCATATTCAGGTGCAGTCAGGATTGTCGGTAAAGTAGGATTATCAGTAGAAGGATTAGTTGTTCCTGATCCTCCGCTATTATTTCCACTGCTGTTATCGGATCCTGGTCTTGTTTTATCATCTTTGTCTGAATCTTTTTTGCCAAAATCAATTCTAGCTAATAATGGATCATGATCACTTACCCGTCCATCGGCTTCCATAAAATCAGAATTGATATGCACAATGTCTAATTGAGCACGGTTAGCGATCTTTGAAGTCATTAGAATATGATCCAGTGTCTGCGAATTGCCTTCATATACATAGGAGTAACGTTCATTAGCAGGTAATGTATCTACAAGGTTGGTTAACTCTTTTCCTTTTAACACATCAAGTGTATTGGAAAATTGAAAATCATTAAAATCCCCTAACAATACAATATTAGCTTGACTGTTTTGAGCCAGTGTCTGCTTTACAAATTGATTTAATAGACTTGCTTGCTTGGCACGTTGAATTTCACTACTACGTACAGGTGGCTGAATACTACCATATAATGCCTGATCTCCACCTTTAGAGTTGAAATGATTCGCAATAACAATGACTTGTTCTCCATTAAATACAAATTGAGCGGCTAATGATTTGCGTGAACTGGCAAAAGCTTCATCGCTCGGCGCAATCCGTACTGGATTATAGTTTAGTCCATTAGCTGTATAAGTGGCAGCTGTTACTGAATTACCTGCACCATTTGAAGCCAGAGGTAAGCTTACTCGTTCTGGATTATACAAAAATCCTACTCGAATATTCCCACCGGGTGCACCACCGTCTTGCTGATCTTGTGGAGATATACTGGCATATTGATAGGTCGGTCCACCTGCAAGTTGAATATCTTTGATCAATGCACCAAAGCTCTGACTTGCATCTGTTGTGCCATCATTGGTCTCTCCATTATTATCTTGAACTTCCATCAATCCCAGAATATCAGGATTACGAAGATGGTTGACAACATCATCTGCAATTCGTGCTGTTTTTTCTTGATCTTTAGGATTATTCCAAAAGTTCTCTACATTAAAAGAAGCGATCGTTAACTGTTTACTTCCACTTTGAAGAGTAGACACTTCACGTTGCAATCCATTATCGATCACAGGTGGTAATGCTCCTTCAGGTAATACTTTAAAATTGCTATAACTATAACTCATAATTCCGTTTAGGGCTCCAGCAAATTGATCACCTGTACTCACCGTTTGCGTAGGCTTCGCACTAATGAGCAATCGTTTGGCATTCCATTGATTGTTATCGATCACAAGTCCGCCTGCTGGCGTCACGAGCGGAGAAGATTTCAAATCTACAGTGACAGGAATCTCATACGTATATGGCCCTATAATAGATGCATCATTTAACTGAATCCGCATCCCTTCTAGACTCTCATAAAAATCAATACTATATTGCGTCGGATCATATGCTGTTAATCCGTTGCTAGCAGCAATTTGATTCGGAATACTTCGTCCTTGTTGACCTAGAATGATCGGAGCAGGTAACGGTTGATTAGAAGCTTGCAGACGAATAGCGGATGCAACAATTTCTGTTGTGGTAAGATCAGCTGCATCTGCGTAGCCTAATTCTTGATACTCTTTAATACTTCCATCTACACTCACTTTATCGCCTACTTTTAGCCCATGAGCGGAACGATAGACTAATATGCCTTCAGAAGTGCCTTCATTTGTATCAACGTGATCATCCAATTCTTGCAGATAAAAGCTTGTTTTGCCTTTGACCATGGTTACGATACCTTCAACCTGCTGTACCTCTTTGCCTTCATAAGGAGATCGCTGAGCAGCACCTTGAATATCATGAATACGTAATTGCAACGGAGGTTGAATAACCGGAGGTGTCCCTCCTTCAATATCTGCTGTAGAACGTGGTATCAATTCAAATGTATTATTGTAGCGAGACATCACGCCTGTAATACGGGTATAGACTTCACCTACTTCTAACCATGGATTAGCTGTATAGATAATAAATGTACCTGTAGCATCTTTTACCGTATAATTACTACCACTTTTGCTAACAATCGTCACATTAGGCACACTGATTAATTGAGCTTCATATGTATTTCCTGTTACAAAATCAGTACTCGCCACTGTTTGCGGAGCAGGTAACTGAATCGATGCATTCGTCATATTCACTGCGCTAGCAGACGCTTCGATTTGCAATAACGCTTTATAAGCCGTTAATTTACCACGAACTTCGATTTCTTGTCCTTCCGTACCCGGTAAATTCTGTCCACGTATCACAAGACCTGCTGTTCCATCTTGAAGATAGAGATTACTATACCCGCTACCCGTTTCTTCTCGATACGTAATCACTCCACGAGTAGATACAGTATCTCCTAAAGATTGAGTCCGCACCTCGTTAATCGGCATCACTGTATATACATTTTGACTCACAGTCTGACGAAGAACATTTGTAGATACTACATTGGGATGCATTTGTTGTTGAACTACAGTATCTGATACCTGTTCACTTTGATCGGCTGCTGATGCGACATTATGACCACCAACAGATATTCCAGACCACAATGATGTGACCAATACACTTGTAGATATCCCTATACTTATTTTCTTTTTCCACTGCAACATACACTATATTCCCCATTTCATTTGTTAAAATTCTATGTACTACACTAAATTATCATAAAAGGATAAAGAATAATTCATTTAAATGTAAAATCAATATATTTATAGCGTGCACTTCCTTATTTTTATTTGTCGGATCATTTGTAACCTTCTGGAATTTATAGTATATTTATTCATAAAGTAAACGATATCTATTATTAAAATTATATTTTATAGGTATCAAGGATACTTGAAGGAGGAATACAAATGAATGTGCCACGGACAACACGCAAATGGAGCACAGCCAGTCTGTTGATTGTACTCGGTCTATTAGTATTTGCTTTACCAGCTTCAGCAGCATGGAACGATACCTATAAAGGATATGCCACTTACACAGGATCAGGATATTCAGGTGGAGCTGTTTTACTTGACCCTATTCCTTCCACTGCCTACATTACGGCCCTTAATCCTACTCAAATGAATTATGGTGGGGTCAAAGCTGCATTAGCCGGTGCTTACTTAGAAGTGCAAGGACCACTCGGTAAAACAACCGTCTATGTGACTGATCTTTACCCTGAAGGACCTAGCGGAGCTTTAGATTTATCACACAATGCCTTTGCAGCAATCGGAGATATGTCTAAAGGCAAAATCGATATTCAATGGAAAGTAGTTAAAGCGCCAATTACAGGTAACTTTAGCTATCGGATCAAAGAAGGAAGTAGCCAGTGGTGGGCGGCTATTCAAGTTCGCAATCACAAATACCCTGTCATGAAATTTGAATATGAAAAAGCAGGTCAATGGATCAGCTTACCCAAAACAGATTACAACCATTTTGTCGGTGAGCAAATGGGGAATCAACCTCTAAACGTACGTATAACCGATATCCGTGGCAAAGTTGTAACTGATACCTTACAAGCATTGCCTAGCGAAGCGACATCTAGCCCTTATATCGTAGCGGGTAAAGCTCAATTTCCTGATTGATCTTTGGCAAAAAAATAAGCGCAGGAATGACCGCCTGTAAAGGAGATCATCACTGCGCTTAATAATAATTGAACCAAATTTAAGGTAATAATGTTCCGCGTGCACTTACATATAAAGTATACCATTCATCCCGTGTCATCAGGCTTGCTTGACGTTCTGCATCTGCACAAGCTTTGATGCGTTCTGGATTAGATGTACCAATAATCGGTTGAATCATAGCTGGATGATACATTAACCATCCTAATACTATCGCTTCTGCTGTCGTTTCTTTGTCTGCTGCCATTTGTTGTACCAATTGAGCTGTTTGTTGAATATGTTTAGGCTCATCTTTGATATCACGGCCAGAGAATTTACCTTGTGCTAATGGACTCCAAGCTTGCAATTGAATATCTTCTGTCCGGCAGTATTCCATTAATCCTTCAGCAAAGTTCACTTCTGTACCTGCTTGTTGATTCACATGAACCACATGATCCACAAAATGAAGATGATTTAGACTCATTTCCAATTGATTGATCGCGAAGGAATCAGGAATCGCTTGTTGCAAAAATTTGATCTGAGAAGCGCTCATGTTGGATACACCAAAATAACGTACTTTACCTGAAGATTTTAATTTGGCAAAAGCTTCTGCCACTTCTTCTGGTTCAACCAATGGATCAGGACGATGTAACAACAATACATCTAGATAATCAATGCCCAAGCGCTCCAAATTACCATCGACGGAATGAAGAATATGCTCTTTCGAAAAGTTAAATCGACCCGGTAGATCGCCTTCACCCAATTGAATACCACATTTAGATTGAATGACGATTTGTTCACGCAGATCAGGTCTAGCTTGCAGTACACGTCCAAAAACTTGCTCTGCTTTCCCTTTAGTATAGATATCAGCGTGATCGAACATCGTAATTCCGATCGATAAAGCCGCTTCAACTGCTGCTTCCGCTTCTTTCACATGTTGCTCTGTAAAAGGTTCTGCATCCCAGCCTCCACCAAACGGCATACACCCTAAGGCAAGACGGCTATTTGAAATTCCACGTTTAGCAAGTGGCATTACTTTAGTCATTTTTATGTTCCTCCTATCAAATGATAGCGCTTTTAACACATCTATACTCTCATACTTGTGATGCTAAATACAATAGCAATCTCTTCTGATCGTCCCTATGATATGCAAAGATATGCAAAAAAGAAGAGATTCTAAAAGCGAATCCCTTCTTTTGCTTACCATCTATGCTATTGTTATTTAATTTATTGGAATAATTCAAATTCACTTATAGCTACTGTAGAAGGTCCTGAATTACGATCAAAAATCACTTTGTACGTCTTGTAAGCTTTGGTATTGTCTATTTCGTAGACTTTTTTCTGACCGACTTCCCAGCGATAAGAAGATTTAACATCATGCAAGACTTCTTCCCACTGTTCACCATCGTTACTACCTACCAGTGTCCAAAACACAGGAGCAGTCGATTTGTTTGCCAGTGTTAATGAATACCCTTTAACAACTTGAGGAGCATCAAACGTATATTGAAGTGTTGCATCTATAAAGTTATCGTTGTCTGATTCCCAGTAACTATCTGATCCTGTATTATGATCAAATGCTTTCCATGCTGTATCTTCATTCACTGAAGCATATGCTCCACCTTCGACAGATACCATAGAGTTAGCGGCAGGTACCAGATTCGCATTATCTCCAAATTCGTATAATTCTAATTCGCTAACGGCTACAGATGATCCACCGTTGTTGGAAGAAATAAATAGAGCGTATGCTGTATAAGCTGTATCATTAGAAATCGTATACGACTTGGTCTGACCTGGTTGCCACTGAGTCTGATTCGACTGTTCGTCTAGCACAAGCCAGTTCTTACCGATCTTACCTGCTAACTGCCATTTTTTTGGTGCTTCAGATGTATCGTACGTATCTGCTTGCACTGTATATTGAGTGATTACTTTTTTAGTGTTAAATTGATAAATCAACTGAGAGGATGAACCAGCAGGAGCTTTCCATGTGCTTTCTGGAGTAGAATTATCGTCAAATGCTTTCCATGCTTCATGACCAACTTCTTCAGCACTTGCACTTGCTGTACCATTTGTTCCAGTATTTGAACTTAATACAGGTACTACATCATTGCTGTAATTTAGCGCATGTGCCGTTCCGCCTTGATATACAGTCCCCATCAATAATGCACCAAGTAATACCGCACCCGTTTTTTTCAATTTAAGCAATCCCATTGTTCAATCTCCCCTTTAAAATATTAGTCTTACGTGGGATAGCTAGACGTAGAAATGATCTATTCAGAATACTGGTAGTACACAGTTCTGCGGGCTGTGCATAGAGTACAATTATTGTTTAGAATCTACTTCTTTGTTTCCCCCAAAAAACGATCCGTTGGACATCTAATTAAGTTACATATTCATAAGTGGTTAATAACCGTTTTTCCAAACTTTGACACATTTATCATAAAAAAAGTTTTTATAGTTAAATTTTACTAGGTAATAAGTAATTAAAAAATAGTGTTATTGAATACAAATTTGTCTGTACTCCTCCTTTCTTACCCCATTTAGAATACAACTAATAAATAAGACATAGTACTTGTGGCGTCTATTATTATATTATGTAGTTTGTATATTACTACCAAATAACCACTATTTACTAATTAACTTATTAAGATGTTGACGCTTTATTCTATAGTCAGTGCGAACACTTTTGCAATACTTTTTTTGGAAAAAATAGGGATTTGATTCTTTTGACTCATATAAGAAGACCAAAAAAGGATATTCTACATAAGTAGAATATCCTTCTTCTGATAACTATTTATTGAGCAACTATTATTTACGTTCGACAACAACATAAGAAGATTCAGAAGTAACTTTAGCTCCCAAAATCTCAGCGACAGAACGTACTGGTACATAAGTAACGCCTTTAATTTTGACCACTTTATGTGTCATTGTTTTTGTAGTTCCATCAGTTACAGCTTTGTTGGAATTCAAGTGAAGTGTAGTCACAGCGCCAGTAATATCATCAGTCAGTGTGATTGTTTTGGTTGTCGGGTTCCATGTGAACTTAGCATCAAATTCTTCAGCTAACTGTTTAACTGACATTAGTAACACACGATCTTTAGTCACTACATCGTATGAAGAATAAGATGAATCTTTATCGATATAGATCGATTTGTTAGCAATCCCTGCGACATCATGTAATAACAAATAGACAGGTGAAGTCGTATCGAAGCTGCGCAATAACGCACCTGGTGTAAAATCTTTGGAAGTGACATCTAGAACACCATTAGGTGTTGCAATCGGATCAGCGACAATATTTCCATCTACATTCCAGTTCTCATTTTCGGTATGCAGATTAAACATACTGTAAGGCACATACTCTGAACTAGGCAAAGCGACTGTTAAGTCTACAATTTGCTTACGTGTATGCATATCTTTATCAAAATAAAGATCTAATGTAAGACGTGTATTTGTACCGAAAATCGTTTTGAATTCAGGCTCAGCAGAGACTTCTTTCAAATATTTATCATATTCAGACAATACATCTTTCAAAAACGATTGAACCTCAGCATACGATTCATTAACAAATTCAGCTTTTGTCTGATCCAAAGTGAAGTAAGATACAGAATCTTTTTCTTCATCACTCATTTGTGATTCTGCATACGTGATAAAGTCATACAACGTAGCTAACAGATCACGCCAGCCCGCTTCATCCGTAGAGATACTTGTTAAGAAAGGCTTAACCAATCCGATAAATTCTTCACCGGTAAGTTCAATATGCAAATGAGTCAAATCTACAAACTCTCCATACACTTCTTGAGTCACAGAATCAACAGTGACATTGGATGGGTTAGGAGCATGTTTGAAAAATAAGCTAGCTGATTTGGTAATCAACTCTTTCGCTTGATCTTCAATTTGTTTCATTGTTAGACTAGCAGGTAAAAAAGCCATTTGTTCTTCTGTAGTTAGAGGTATGTATAATGGCTTTTGCGCACCAGACAACGCAATCGTGACTCCTTTCGTATCCATAAACATTTGGAAAGGTAATGTCATTCCGCTGTAAGCGATACCACCTTCAACCGAAACATTTCCGTTTTCTTGAAGTTTGGCATGATTGATGTTCAATTGCATTCCGTTCAAAACGGTTGCTATTTTGCGCTCTTCTGCCGACGCTGTTGAAACAGGTGTTAATTGAACTGCAAGCGATTGTTTGGTTTCGATCGATTTTACATTAAGATCACCAACCATGGCACTATTGATGTCTAGATTACCTACAGCCTGACAACCTGACAACAGGACAAGGAGCAGTACTAGCGGCATGATAACCCATTTTCTATTTTTCATAATGTTCCCCTTTCGATAATATATTTCTTTTTCATTATCCCAGTTAAAGTTATATTTGTAAAACCTCAATATCGTCATCAAATGATGCTATTGTATACTAAGTAGGACGAATAAATATGGTTTTGGAGGATAAAAAAGTGATTAAAAATGAAAAAATTAAAGCAATTGAAGTGCAATTAACAGGAATCAATGGAGAAGACCTGGGGATTGTACCTACAGCTGAAGCTTTGCAAATGGCTAAACAACTAAAAGTTGATCTTGTCTGTACTTCTCTTTATAGTAGCCCACCTCCTTGTCAATTGATCTCAGCAGGTGCCGCTAAACAAAATAAACAACAATCCAAAAAAAGTGATAAACCCGTTAAAATCAAAGAAATTCGCTTAACTGCTAATATCGAAGATCACGATTATGAAACGAAAAAGAATCAGGCTGAACGTATCCTACAATCGCATAATGCTGTATTACTGGTTGTCAAAACACAAGGTAGTAAAGAATCGGCTAAAGCTAAAACGATTATTGAAGAATTATTGCGTGATCTTCAATCATCAGGTAAAGCCAAAACAGGGATTCAGGTCAGTGGTAAGCAATCTATGGTACAAATTGATCCTTTAAACGAATAAACAGATTTAAGAAATAACAAAAAAGCGTATTCCCCTGATGTATAGAAGGATTACGCTTTTTTATTAGCTTGAGTGTGCCTATTTTTATTCTTGATGATCTTTCTCAAACTGTAAAGAAGATTGAGAA
This sequence comes from Paenibacillus sp. PK4536, assembly GCF_028594455.2. NCBI lineage: Bacteria > Bacillati > Bacillota > Bacilli > Caryophanales > Paenibacillaceae > Paenibacillus > Paenibacillus sp. PK4536. The sequence goes on along the minus strand of NZ_CP126313.1, from coordinate 2,263,254 downwards.
CGAGCAGCAAATGAATCTACACGATGATGAATATGCTGACTCCATTGAGATAAGACTCTTTGTAGATCCGCAGTGATAACCGGCTTACTGATAAAATCATTCATTCCTGCTGTCAGGCAACGTTCCCGATCTTCTTTTCTTGCAAAAGCAGTAACTCCAATAATGATCGGCATGTCTTGAGCTGTATAATAATTATGAATGTGCTGAGTCGCTTCTATTCCGTTCATATTCGGCATCTGCACATCCATAAAAATAAGATCATAATGGGATTCTGTGGCTTGCTGTACCGCTTGTTGTCCATCAGTTACCAGATCAGCTTCATAACCATATTTACTTAGCATGGCAAGTAATACTCTCTGATTCGCCACATAATCTTCTGCTACTAGAATACGCATAGGATAATATTCGGAAGTGACCTGTACATCTTCTAATAATCGAATCGGGTTAGAGTGTGATTCTATATCTAAAGGCAAAACAGCAAGATCGTTCAATTCAGCAGATACTTCTAATTTCAATACAAAGTAGAATGTAGCGCCCCTATTCTCGTCACTGGTTACATCGATACTTCCACCCATTAACTCAACTAGCTTTTTACAAATAGATAATCCTAAGCCTGTTCCTCCGTACTTCCGATTTAACACAGGATGCAATTGGGAGAACGGTTGAAATAACTGGGATTGCTGATGAATGGGAATCCCGATTCCTGTATCTTTAACTGAGAATTCTAACCATAACTCTTCACAAATTGCAGACTGTCCTTCTTCACGTTCTAATGGACGAACATGTACAGTAACTGAACCTGCCTCTGTAAATTTAATCGCATTTCCAACCAGATTCACAAGCACTTGTCGGATACGACCTGCATCTCCTACCATCCAGTGTGGTATCGACTCATCCATCTCAAATACCAAATCCAACTGCTTATCTTGTGCTTTAAATGTAAATAATTCTTGTACATTATCCAAAATCGATCGTAAATTAAAGGGCTCTGTATTCAGTGTCATTTTCCCAGCTTCAACTTTACTGAAATCCAGAATTTCGTTTAACAAATGCAATAATGTCTCGCTACTGTTGCAGACAATATCCAGATACCCTTGCTGTTGTTCATCCAATTCTGTATCTGCAAGCAGTCCACTCATACCTATGATGCCATTCATCGGTGTACGTAATTCATGACTCATCACAGACAAAAACTCAGACTTCGCTCGATCTGCGCGTTCTGCTGATTCTTTGGCTCGAATAATTTCTTTTTCCCCTGTAATATCGCGGAATACAATTACTGCACCCCGTTGTTCTCCATGATCTATAACAGGCGTCACCTGATAAGCAGCCAGAAAGCTAGACCCATCTTTTTTCCAAAAGACTGTTTCTTCTTCTTGATTGGGTTTACCTTGGCGGATTGCTTGAATAATAGAAGATTCTTCACCTAACACATCATCATCTTGAATACCCCAGTTACGAATTTGATTCGTACGTGTAGAATCGGATAAATGATCTTCAATATCCAGCCCTAGCATCATCGCACCAGCGTGGTTAATAAACATTCCTTCGCCTTCACTATTGATACTAAAAATACCTTCCGATACTGCATTTAAAATAAGAGAATGCTCATTACTTAAGCGTTCAATCTGATGAATATATTGCTTTAATTCTGTAATTTCAGTCACAATTCCGTATAATCCGATAACTTCCCCATGAGCTACAATCGGTACATTGGTAATGTTGGCAGGAAATAGTGAACCATCTTGACGATATACATTTAATTCATACGTCTGCGGGATTCCTTGTCTTGCTAATTTAGCATGATGGATGACACGCTCAATACTACTTTCTTCAAATAAAGACAATATCGGTTGCCCGATTAAGTGATACCGAGAATACCCTGTAATTTCTTCCAGACTACTATTTACCGAGATAAAATGCCCTTTGAGATCAACTGCACATACACCGGAAGGATTATTTTCAAATAAAGAACGGTAGCGATGTTCATTATCTTGAAGAACCATTTCTAAATGTTTGCGTTCGGTAATATCTCTGGAGACTGCTGTATATCCATAGGCATCTCCCTCTGGGCTGTACACATACCGGCTTGTCGTTTCTAACCAGACATAATGTCCTTTTTTGTGACGGCAACGAAAAACAACCGTTTCTTTTTCATTTTTTTGCTCTCGTACACCTTTAAGAAAATGAACAAATAACGGTAAATCTTCTTTGTGAATATGACTATACCCCGGGCCTCCGATCAATTCTTCTGCTTCATAGCCAAGAATCAATCGACATGCAGGAGAGACATATAGAAAAGTCGAGTGTTCATCATCAGCATGACGGGAGATCATATCTAATGAATGCTCGGTAATGATACGGTATTTCTGTTCGCTTTCACGCAATTGCTCGCTAATCAGGTAATGTTCGGTAATATCTTGAGCCAGTCCTATCAACTGCAATGGTTGCTGAGTCTCTTTATCAAGCGTCGCTTCCCAGTATCCATGAATCACTTTCTGTACATTGCCGGGTAACCGAATCCGGTAACGCATTTCTTCGCTTGTTTTTTGATGAATAGCCTTTTCTATACAATACTTCACCTGCTCCACATCTTTGGGATGTACAACTGCCAGATACGAATCAAGATTATCTTCAACCGCTTTTATACTTTTGGCATAGATTCGGCGAATATCTTTCGAAAAGTGAATCGTATTTCCTTGTAGATCCCAATTCCATGCACCCAGTAAAGCCATCCGATGCGCATGAGCAATAATATCTTCTTCCGACTTTTGCTTGGTGACATCTTGAGCGATAGCCAGTACTTTCTCTACTTCACCCTGATCATTTCGCATTAATTGTGTAAAAATTTCTAACCACATATAATGACCATCTTTATGTTTGACACGTCTTATAAATGTTCTGTCATCTGCATACATACTTCCAGGTTGGTACATTTCTTGTGCGTCTTCTTCATGGTAGTATTCCATTCTCATTCGAGAAACCATTTCAGACGGTTCATATCCCAAAATCTTTTTGACTGAAGGCGAGACATATTGAATATTGCCATCGGCTCCACTCACAGAAACAATACTGGAAGAATTACGTACAATCATCGAATATAAATCTTCGGCTTCCCGATCTTGCACGACTGTAATGTACATCATCATGTATTGTAACTGCTGTTCCTGATCTGAGAATACATAAGAAACATGTATAGATAACCACACAGGGACATGGTCAGCGTTCATCCAACGACGTTCTACTTTTTCTATGGTGGTGCTATGTTTTACTTGATCTGTTAGCCATTCATCAGCTACATTCCATATTGTTAAAAGATTCCGTAATTCGGACTCTTCGTATTTTAATATTCGGCATAATGCAGGATTGGCTTGTACGCATTGCCCTTGCGCAGAAAATATCGCAATACCTTCGGGGGTATTGGCATACATATGGGCTAGTACAGATTCTTCTGGGGTAGAAGCATTAAACACAAACCCATCCTCCTTTAATCATCACTATTCATACCGCCCTAAATTCGCAAATTTCACGAAAATTGCAGTCTTTACACTTTCGCTGTGAAGGCATCGGTGTAAAAAAGGATTCTGGCTTGGGACGATTGTAATAATCATCATCCAAACAAGACTTCATTTCTTCAATATATCGACCAATACTTTGTTCCACTTTAATAATATCTTCCGAAGTAATCCGATATTCTTTATATTCGCCTGTTACCAGATATTCAACACGAATCTGGATTTTCTCCAGTGGCATATTGTACTTTTCTTTTACATACGAAGCATACAGATACAATTGATCTGAGAAATCGTCTTCACGTCCTGTTTTCCAATCGACAATTACTACGGTACCATCCGGTTTGCGATACAATAAATCCATTTTCACATAGACTTTAGTATCGAATAATATCATCGTATCCCATTTTTCAATTTCTAAAATCTTCATATCCGACCGTGTGACTTCTTTCCAGGTTAACGTATCGTATAAATGCCGAATACATTCTTCTTGCCGCTGCTTAATCGTAGCTATTCGGCTATTCAATGTATCGTCACCGTAATATATTTCGGAAAGCATGGTATGGTATTTAGGATTATTCAACCAAGCTTCTACATCTTGAGATTGAATATATGCTTCATTCAATAATTTACGCATTTGCTCTAACAAAAATGCTTGTCTTGGAGCCGTTTGTGATTCTTCCCATTGGCGAAGTGCCGATTCACACATCCGATGGGCCAGATCACCAAATAATAGATAGAAGTTGCGTAATTGTTTTAAACGATAAGCATGGACTTGTTCTTCTGAGCCCAGCTTTTCACTCCAACCATTATGAGCAGCATAGTAGTGAAAATAATATTTGCGTAAACATTCATCGAACATATTTGCTCGAGATTGAGAATAAGACCATTGCGGGTATTTTGCCATGCCAGACAGCCTTTCTATGACTTTGAACTATAGATTGTCATCATAGTTTAAATTATAACAAATATTGAGCTAATAACGAGGCTATTCTAGTTATTTTATCAGAAGAATTATAGAGTTTTTCTAATGACAAAAAAATCGGTAGCACCTATAGGCACTACCGATTTGTGTAAGATATACATAGATCCTATCAAGGAAGGATATCGACTAATTTGGAGAGCACAGCTGCCATTTCTTCGCGGGTCACTTCCTGATTCGGACGGAATGTCTGATCTGGATAACCACTCATGAGCCCAAGTGTATTCACTTTTTGCACACCTTGTGTTGCCCATGCAGATACTTTTTTAGCATCTTTATAATCTACTGGCGATAAAGTAGTTGTCGTAGATTCTGGTAACATTCGACCAATCATTGTAGCTAATTGCTCGCGCGTAATCGAACGTGTTCCGTTAAATCCGTTGTTATCGCCAATCATGATTCCTTGTGCAGATACTGCTTGTACATAAGGTTCTGCCCATGCTGGCATTGCAGAATTATCCGTAGTTACCGAAGCCACAGATACTGTAGGAATATCCAAGCGTAGCACTTTGGCAAGCATAACTGCCATTTCATAGCGATTCACAGCTTGTTGTGGGTTATAGCTACCTGCTGCATCTCCTTGTACAATATCCAGACTCATTAATTTCAAAATATCTTTATTCGCCCAACTGTTGATTGTATCTTGAGGTTGCGCCATATTCGAGTTCGCAATCACTGAAGTCCATGCTCCTTGCGGAACAGAGGCTTTCAGATTATTATTCTCACGTGTTGTCGGCACAGCAATCCATTTATCCCAGTTATTATCATAGTAATAAACAAGTGCATTGGTAGACGGACTATTCGCTTGTAAGCTCACTGTGTCTGCTACAGCTTGTAGAGGTGCTACGATAACCAGTACATTTGGACTCGATGTAATCACAGGTGCAGTATTTCCAGACGATGGATTAGTCGTACTTGGAACAGATGACGTTCCATTATTAGACGAATTACTTGTTGTCCCTTGTGGTTGTGCTCCTCCACTAGCACCTGTTGCGGTCGGCATAGGTGTTGATGATACTGGATTTGTAGGCGCAAAGCTAACCGGTGTACTTGGTTGATTATTACCTGTTTTTTTATCTGAGTCGGATTTCTTAGAAGTCGATTTTTCTACTTCTAGTGAATATAATTTTTTTGTTCCAGAAGAAGGTGACCAAATATTTAGTTTCATCCCAGATGTGATGATACTTTCCTCATTTGAAACGGTTCCTGAAGTTGTTAGGACCTGTGCCTCTGCATTGAAGGTATACCTCAGATTAGCTAAGAACTTACCTACTGTCAGGTTATTTGGCAAATTACGAATTGTGGATCCTGCGATCGATCCATAGCCGCTAGAAATTAAGTCTGCTGATATCGGAGAATGAAACATAAAGCTCCAAATATTCTTATCATCTAGACCTTCAAATGCATTTCCTGCTACATCGACAAAAGTACCTTTATTGATTTGTACATAATATTTTGTATATTCATCTAAATGTTGAGCAAAATTAAAATTAAATGCATTTCCACTATGCGAATAAAAATCATTAGCTTTAGATCCCGAAAGAACGGGTATTTTTTCGATTAATTGATCATCATTACTTCGGTACAATGAAATACTGCCATTGCCTAATTTTATAGGTTCATTAAACTGTACACTTAATAAAGGATTAATCTGGTCAACTTCAACTCTAGGATCTATTTGTATCATATAAGGCGCTTCATGATCTGCAATACTGAAATTCCAATCTGAATTTCCATAAATCCCTGCATATGGATGTCCTACTTCATCGACAAACATACCTGAATCGACATTAATATAATACACTTCACCACTCTGTGCATCTGCCAAATTAAATTCAAACCCTGTACCGCTATAGACCGAGTACCCAGAAATATTAAAGCCAGATAACTGACCATCAACTGAAGACAGTCTACCCACTTCCTCATTATCGGAAGCTCTATAAATATGAATTTGTCCATATTTCAAACGAACCCGCTCGTTAAATTCTAATCGAAGAGATGGATTGACTAACTCATTGGTTCCATTCTGATAATCTGTAATAGTTTTAGCTGTCGGTGCTGTTAAGTCTGGCGTTTTGAATGTCCACCAATTGTCACTGACCAACCCTGAAAATCTATTTCCGGAACGATCGACTACGGTTCCTTCTTCAATGTTTACATAGTACTCGGTATTTTCTTCTAATGCTTCTGGTATTTCAAAACTCATCGCTAGGCCACTCAAAAAATGTTCTTCTGTTGAAGTGAATCCAGATAAAACTTGAATTTTTTCAACGAGTTGATGGTCATCACTACGGTAGATAGAGATGCTTCCATTTCCAAATTGCACACGCTCATTAAAATCAAGCAATAATCTAGGCTGTAATGTATTCATAAGTTCACCCGTTTGAGGTATTATTCGTGTTAAATATGGAGGTCGATCATCTTCTCCTGCAATACTGAAATTCCATTCGGTGTCATTATGAATACCACTATACGGTTGACCTATCATATCTACAAATACACCGGAATCGATCATGACGAAATAGGATTCGCTTTCTTCGCCATCTACAAATGCTATATCGATGGCACCACCACTCATTGTAGCTGTCGCTCCATACCCAGAAAGCATATATCCGCTCGTTTGGGAGAGATTAGCCATGGTTGTACCATCCCATTGTCTATGAATCGTGATGTGTCCCGGCTTCAATTGAACCGATTTACTAAAGTGCATCATGAGATGAGTGGTTGGACCCTCTTGATATTCGTAATGCTTCACTTCTAAGGGATGAATATTTGGTGTTGTAAAGTTCCATGTTTCTTTTGGATGATATATGGCATAGCCTGATGAATGATTCCACGACAAATCATAAATAGACTGTGGATCCACTTTAACATAATAGTTCGTATTCTCTTCTAAGTTAGAGGGTAACGGTAATTCAACAAGCGCCCCACTAATCCTTAGCTGTGCATTGGAAGTCACACCTGAATTCACTTGAAACTCTTCAACTAATTGATCATCATTACTTCGATAAATACCAATAGTTCCTTGACCAAATTGAACTGGTTCATTAAATTGCATACTTATATTTGGCGTTAACGTATCGATCTGCGCTTGTGGGGAGTAGTTGACTAGGTAAGGCGATTGCCAGTCCCTTTCTGCAATACTAAAGTTCCATTGGGATGTACCATGAATCCCTTCATATGGATGTCCTGCTTCATCGACAAACAGACCTGAATCAACATTGATATAATAAGAGTCGCTATTATATGCCCCTAATAGCATAAATTCAAAACCTGTTCCGCTATGAACCGAGTATCCGGAAATATTAAAACCAGATAACTGACCATCAACGGAGGATAACCGACCTACTTCCTCATTATCAGAAGCTCTGTACACATGAATTTGTCCGTATTTCAATCGAACCCGTTCACTAAATTGCAAACCTAAACGTAGATTAGATGCCTCTGTATTATTGTCTCGGTAATCTGTAATAGTTTTAGCTGTCGGTGCTGTTAAGTCTGGCGTTTTGAATGTCCACCAATTGTCACTGACCAATCCTGAAAATCTATTTCCGGAACGATCGACTACGGTTCCTTCTTCGATGTTTACATAGTACTCAGTATTTTCTTTTAATGCTTCTGGTATTTCAAAACTCATCGCTAGGCCACTCAAAAAATGTTCTTCTGTTGAAGTGAATCCAGATAAAACTTGAATTTTTTCAACGAGTTGATGGTCATCACTACGGTAGATAGAGATACTTCCATTCCCAAATTGCACACGCTCATTAAAGTCCAAGTGTAATCTAGGCTGTAATGTATTCATAAGTTCACCCGTTTGAGGTATTACTTGTGTTAAATATGGAGGTCGATCATCTTCTCCTGCAATACTGAAATTCCATTCGGTGTCATTATGAATACCACTATACGGTTGACCTATCATATCTACAAATACACCAGAATCGATCATGACGAAATAGGATTCGCTTTCTTCGCCATCTACAAATGCAATATTGATAGAAATACCACTCATTGTGGCTGTCGCTCCATACCCAGAAAGCATATACCCGCTCGTTTGGGAAAGATCCGCAATAGTTGTCCCATCCCATTGTCTATGAATCGTGATGTGTCCCGGCTTCAATTGAACCAATTCACTAAAGTGCATCACGATATGTGTTGTAGGGCCATCTTGGTATTCATAATGATTCGCTTCTAAAGGATGGATATCCGGTGTTGTAAAGTTCCATGTTTCTTTTGGATGATATATGGCATAGCCTGATGAATGATTCCACGACAAATCATAAATAGACTGTGGATCCATTTTGACATAATAGTTCGTATTCTCTTCTAAGTTAGAGGGTAACGGTAATTCAACAAGCGCCCCACTAATTCTTAGCTGTGCATTGGAAGTCACACCTGAATTCACTTGAAATTCTTCAACTAATTGATCATCATTACTTCGATAAATACCAATAGTTCCTTGACCAAATTGAACTGGTTCATTAAATTGCATACTTATATTTGGCGTTAACGTATCGATCTGCGCTTGTGGAGAGTAATTAACTAGGTAAGGCGATTGCCAGTCCCTTTCTGCAATACTAAAGTTCCATTGGGATGTACCATGAATCCCTTCATATGGATTCCCCACTTCATCGACAAACAGACCTGAATCAACATTGATATAATAAGAGTCGCTATTATATGCCCCTAATAGCATAAATTCAAAACCTGTTCCGCTATGAACCGAGTATCCTGAAATATTAAAACCAGATAACTGACCATCAACGGAGGATAACCGACCTACTTCCTCATTATCAGAAGCTCTGTACACATGAATTTGTCCGTATTTTAATCGAACCCGCTCATTAAATTGCAAACCTAAACGTAGATTAGATGCCTCTGTATTATTGTCTCGGTAATCTGTAATAGTTTTGGCTGTGGGTGCTGTAAAGTCTGGTGTACGTATCATCCATTCATATGGATTGATGACTCCTGAAAAATCATTACCATTTGTGTCTTCAAAAGTGCCTGGCGTTACTTTGATATAATAGTCTGTACTATCCGCCAGTTCTTGCTGGGTTGTAACCCGAATAGTATGCTCATTCACAAAAGAATAAGTAGCACCTTCCATATAACTTCCAGAAATCAAGATACTTTCAACCAATTGATCATCATTTGTACGATAAACTTGAATCGATCCTTGACCTAATTTGATATTTTTTGAAAACTCCATTTGAAGTACAGGTTCTAATGTCATTAATCCTGAGTAGCGAGGAGTATAATCAATCAGAGAAATACCAGAGTAACTATTAGCTTGAATCGATTGAAGCGAAAAATTCGAAGAATCTGACGCTCCATATACATCATGATTAACAGAAGCATTAGGATCTGATTCTGCATTGGATTCGGTGGTAGATTCTATCGCTGCACTTGCTTGAGCAATCATAGGTGAATACATATTTGTCATCTGAATAAGTGTAAGACTGATACCTATAACTTTTGTTGATTTTTCCCATTTTGTTTTCTGAACTTTTCTTTTTAATCTTCCCATGTTCTTGCTCCCCTTTTGTATACTAAGTAAATAACTTTTCTATATATTTAATGATCTATGTGGATATATGTTGGATATTGTTTCATTTTCATCTTTCTTGTTTTGATAAGTTTGATTTTTTGGTAATACTTCCTGATACTGTGGCATAAGCTGAGCATATTTCTGCTTAACCTGTTCAAAAAATGCTCCATAATGATTTAAAATGGCTTCTGCTTTAAGAATTAGTTGTTGTTCCTTACGCATATTTTCTACCTGCTGATATAAGATTTCATAAGAAACACGGCACATTGGAATCACAAATATTTTGGAGAATAGATTGTTATGCCACTGATTAAAAGCATGATCAAATTTGGAGAAACTTTCTATCAACAATTGGTGTTGATTGGAACGAATATATTGATTCATTTCTAGAAAAATACGCTGAATCTCAAATAAAGCATGATTCATATTTTGATGTTCTTGTTCCAATTGTTGAATAGCTGCCGGAATATGATCTTGATTGTATACAGGTTCTGGTGCTCTAAATGCATTTACATCTATCGAATAAGGTACTAATTGTTGAATGACTTCTTTTAATTCTCTAAAAGGAGCACCTGCAATTGCTGCCCCTCCTTTAGTGGTATTAATAACATCTTGTTTTTTGAACATACGAATATAGATAGACATTTCATCTCTCATCGACTTGAATGAAGGATTCGTGGCTACTGTTCCTCCGTATACATCTGGGATATGTTCAGAATGTTTAGGATCTATCGTTTTTTGAGGATTAATATAATCAATTCCACCTGCGTACTGATAACCATTACGATAAGCGAAGTTTTGTCCTACCAAAATAATAGGTCCACATTGCAATAAACAAAGTAATTGTAATGTAACGACTGCTATAGAAGAGGCATCTCGAATAACCGGATACCCTGTACGTTGAGACGGAAATAAATAAGAGCCTACAGTATCCTGAGTCGTAATCATGTGTAACTTTGTGCCATGATAATGAGTTAGAATATCTCCACCGATACACGATCCAAAAATAATAGGAATTTCAGCAATTTGTTGATCTATTACTTTAGAAAAAACCTTACCATTCTCAGGATGAGGATCATAACTACAAGCCGCATCTGGATACAGACCATGACTGATTAAAGTCGATAGTGCAGACCCTGCTGTAAAGATATAGGCAGATTGATCTTGCTTAATTTGTTTGAGATATGGAATCTCTTCTTCTAACGAAGGACCTGCGGATACAAGAACAACAGGTTTATTTTCAAAACTTTTTTTCTTTTGAAAAATGTTAGGGGTCTGACATATTTCTTTAAAATTATTCAAACTATTTTGTATCCAAAACTGACTAAACTTATGACTGACAATTCGATTACCTTTTTTATGTTTAAGTACCTGTTCAAATTCTTGCTTAAAGCGTGAAATTTCTTGCTCAAACAAATATTCATAACTAGGTAATATACATAAAGAGATTGTTCCCGGTGTTTTATCAATAAATTGGCGTAAAAAATAGCTCGAACTATTCGCTGAGGTTTCTATAGCTAAGTCTCGCCATTTGGGTGTATCGAGTGATTCAAAGCTTCTGTTTGTACAAAAGTAGTGCACTATTTCAAGTTTGGGTTCATAGACGGAATAAGGTACATTAGGAAATTGTTGTTGAAAATAATCAATATGATGTCCCAAACCAATACCGTAAAAAAGCATATGATCTATTTTTTCATTTTTTAATGAATCCAATAGGATTTTGATTTCATGGATTGGATGCTGTTGATGCAAGTAACTCTGTTTGTCTCCATATTTAATATGTACATTAGATAATTGATCTTGTTCTTGAGCAACTGGAGTCAGTGTTACCAAAGAATTTTCTTTTGGAGCCATACTGATCACTTTTTCAGTATGAGGAAATTTAGCTTTCAAAAATGACAGACCGGATAAAGAAGTCATTGTGCCCTCTTTTCTAAACATAATGTGTGTATACATTCAAACTGTATGCTTTGTTCGATAGATATCAGCTAAAAACATCCTTATTTCTCTGAAAAATAGAAAAAGTCGCCAATATTAGAGCTCTCCCCCTAATATCGGCAACTTACGACATTTTTTGAATATTATTCACTCATTTGGATAAACAATAATTTTGAGGCTGGCATTTTTGTGATGGATCGCTCGTTCCATAGCTTCTTGAGTTTGAGATAGTGGATATTTGTCTGTAATTATGATGTTGGCATCCACTTTACCTGAAGAGAGAAATTCAATTCCCATCGGGTATGTATTGGCATAACGGAACACACCATAAATATCGATCTCATTATCCGCAATCGCAGGCACATTAATAGGAATCTGATCTTGTGGAGGCAGTCCAACAATCACTAATTTCCCACCACGGCGAATAGATGATAACGCACTTTGTAATGCTTTGGGATTTCCTGCTGTTTCCCATGCGACATCGACGCCTCTGCCACCCGTTAACTCTCTGATCTTGGCAACAGCATCTTCTTCTCTGACATTAATCACTTCAGTCGCACCCATTTTGCGAGCAGCTTCTAGTCGTACTGGTTCTAGATCAGTGACGATAATACGTGTACCTCCAAAACATTTGGCAGCAGCCACAGCCATTAATCCAACAGGTCCCATTCCCATAATCGCTATTGTAGAACCGGGCTGTAGATGACAACGTCTAGCGGCATGAATTCCTACTGAAAAAGGTTCATTCATAGCGGCTTCTTCAAAAGAAAGATGGTCTGGAATAGGAAAAACAAAATCCTGACGCATCACAATATATTGAACAAATGCTCCATCAACAGGTGGTGTCGCCAAAAATTGTACCTCTGGACACAAATTATAACGTCCTTCTTTGCAATATTCACAATGCCCACACGTTACTCCCGGTTCGATAGCGACTCGATCTCCGACGTTAAAACGTGATACTTTTTCACCTGTACTCACTACTATTCCTGCACATTCATGTCCCAAAATAATAGGCTTTTCAACCACGTAAGGACCTATACGTCCATGCTCATAATAATGTACATCTGATCCGCATACGCCTACAGCAATCACTTGAATTAATACTTCATCTGGCTGAGGTATAGGAACCGGAATTTCTTCGATAATGATGTGACCTGGCTCTGTCATAACAGCTGCTTTCATCGTTTTGGGAATCTCAACATGTTTCGACATAAAATTTTTTCCTCCCTCTAGCAATCTGCAAAATTTCATGATATGATAGCGCTTACTTACAGATATAGTTTAACATTTAATAGCTGGAAGTTAAAATGATTGGCTATCCATCTCTTCGCTAATTTCAGGGAATGATTGACGAAAATGCAGGGATTCGTCAATATATGGTAAAGAGCGATTGTACTTTTTGATACAAATACTCTTACTTTTTTTCCAGTTGAGGGAGTTGGCGATATGACTGTCAAAATCAAAGATGTTGCAAAAAGAGCCGGCGTATCCGTCACCAGTGTATCCAGAGTATTGAACGGTGAGAAATATGTTAGCGAAGATGTACTGGCACGAGTAAATGAAGCAATTGAAGAACTCAAATATTCCCCTAGCCATATTGCTCGTAGTCTCAAAAAACAAAAAACAAATACGATTGGTGTTATCGTTCCCGATCTTACCTCCAACTTCTACTCGACCATTTTGAGTAGTATTGAAGAAAATGCAAGTAAATATGGTTATAACTTGATCGTCTGCAATATTGCAGAGAACCTGAGTAAAGAACTCAAGTACCTGTATATTTTTCAGGAAATGAGAGTAGAAGGCATTATTATTATGCATGAAAAAACAAATGATGATATTGTATCGTTTGTGCAAAATGCAACGATGCCGATTTTATTTTCCAGTGTGAAATCTCCTGATCCTACATTTATGTCTGTATTGATCGATGATTATCAGGCGGCTTTTGATGCTACAGAGTACTTAATTGATGCAGGTCACACAGCTATTTCTTATCTGGGTGGTGATCTACAGGATATTACTTCAGGGCAGAGTCGATACAATGGATTTCGTGACGCTTTGATCAAACATGAGATCGCTATCAATCCTGATTATATTAAGTTTGGTGATTATAAGCTTCCTAGCGGACAAGCATTGATGAAAGAACTACTTGCACTTCCAAATCGCCCCACAGTTGTGTTTGCAGCAAGTGATGATATGGCTGTAGGTGCTTTGAACTGTGCACTGGATCAAGGATTACATGTTCCTGATGATATTTCGATTATCGGATTTGATGGTAGTACAATCACTAATATTGTTCGTCCGGCAATCACGTCGATGCAACAACCCATTTATGAAATGGGACAGATTTCATTAGAAAGTCTACACAAATTAATTACACGTCCCAAAACACAACAAAAAACAGATATCGTTTTACAGCATGAACTGGTTGTAAGAGATAGTTGTAAAAAAATAAAATAAATTAAATTCATTTCAAATTTGTACTTGTTATTTGTAAAAGATACGTAATATAATGTCTCATATCAGAACGATTTCAACATAAATCTTCTTCTAAGACACTTCATAAGTTAGTTAACCTCACATTATTTATCAATTTAACAGCTTTATCTTCCTTTTCTCAGTCCCAAGTCATTCATTGTATATGTAAAGTTAGGTTCACAATGTGGTATCGATTCCAGATAACAGATATCACATTTCTTAACTTTCTGGAATCGATACCATATTATAGAAATTGTTGTTTGCTTCACTTGTTTCTCATTATAGTTGTTCTTATAAAATGGCTTAGATATCCGTATGGTATCGATTCCATAAAAGGAGGAATTCAGTTGAAAACAATTATTGTCGATGAAATAACCGTTTCACCCTTGATTATAGGCACAGGTGATTTATCGAAAATGAATGGTACATGGATTTTGGATGAATTTGTAGCTGCTGGCGGTACTACTATTGATATGGCATACCAATACACCAATAGCGAAGTCATTATTGGACAATGGATGAAAGAGAACAACAATCGTGATCAATTGGTGTTACTTAGCAAATGTGTTCATCCTCTCAAGGGTGAGACCACTGCCAGAGTCAATCCCGAATCGATCACCCATGATCTACTGATTAGTCTTGAGCGGTTGGGTACCGATTATATTGATCTGTATGCGCTACATCGAGATGATGAATCGGTTGCTGTCGAACCCATTATCGATATCCTTAACGAACATTTATCTCAAGGTCGGATTCGTACATTTGGTGCTTCGAACTGGAGTTATCAACGAATTCAACAAGCGAATGATTATGCAGAACGGCAAGGGTTAAAAGGATTCACATTCAACAGCCCTAACCTTTCTCTTGCTATTGCTTTAGAAGCACGTTGGCCGGGTTGCGTATCGGCGGATGAAAATACCACTTTATGGCATGATAACAACCAGTTACCACTACTCTCTTGGTCAGCACAAGCAGGTGGATTTTTCTCCGGTGCTTTTTCTCCAGAAGATCGATCTAATGAAGAAATGGTACGCGTGTATTACAGCGAACCGAATTGGGAACGCTATCGTCGCGCTGTGATCTTAGCAGATGAGAAAAAAGTTACCCCTACGCAAATTGCGCTTTATTTTGTTCTTCATCGTCCATTTCCAACTGCCGCCATTATCGGCCCTCGTACTTCGGATGAATTGGCTCAATCTTTTGCAGTGTTGTCGTTGGATATCAACGAATCTGATCTACAATGGCTTAATTTGGAAAGGGATGAACGATCATGATCCAACATAAATTAGCTGCTCAATTGTTTACAGTACGCAATGAACTCAAACAGGACTTTATTTACACGCTCAAAGAACTTCGCAAAATGGGTTGGACAGCCGTCCAGATTGATGGGCTACATGGTAATGATCCTGCCGAGATCGCCGCTGTTATGCAACAAATAGGTCTTCGCACTGCTGGGATGCATGTGGGTTTAGAACGAATGAAAAATGATTTGGATCAAGTCATCATTGAAGCTGATCTTTTTGGTACACCGGATATGATCTGTCACTCTCTACCTGATGAGCACAAAAATGAAGAAGGCTATCTCTATGTGAGACGCGAGCTACGCAAAGTATCTGCTATTGTATCGCCAAAAGGTTATCGAGTGGGATTTCATAATCATGATTGGGAATTTCATACGATGATGGAAGGTCAATATGCACTGCAATATTTACTTGAATATGATGAAGCGACACCTGTCTATGCAGAGATTGATACGTATTGGGTGAAAAAAGCTGATCTTGATCCGCTCACTATTATTCGTCAATATGCTCACCGTATGCCGATCTTACATTTTAAAGATATGACAAACGATGAACAGCGCTATTTCGCTGAAATAGGTAGCGGTACCATCGATTTTGCTCCTCTTTTACAATGGGGCGAACAGAATGGGGTCGAGTGGTACGCTGTTGAACAGGATTATTGCCCAGGTTCACCGATGGATAGTCTGGAATCCAGTCTGAATTATTTAAATACATTAATCAAAACGCTCTAATCTACCCGTATCATTTCGCTATACATGTGTATTCGCCAGTATGAAAGGAGTAGTGCCATGCAAGCCGAACTGGATTCCGTTCCGAAAAAATCAACGAAGAGCAAAAAAGCATCTTCGGCAGGACTATGGAAAACGATTGTTGTTAACCGCTACTTGTACCTGATGTTGCTACCGTGTCTTATCTTTTTTGTTATCTTCTCCTACCTTCCTATGGCAGGACTGGTGATGGCATTTAAAGAATTTCGATTCAATGCAGGAATGTTCGGTGGTCCGTGGGTAGGGCTTCGCTACTTCAAATTATTCTTCTCTTACCCGGATGCCACACAGCTAATTCTCAATACGTTTATTGTTGGATTCCTCAAAATTATTGTGTATTTCCCTTTCCCGATCTTACTTGCTTTAATGCTAAATGAAGTTCGCTCCAAACGTTTCAAATCGATCACCCAAACGATCTCCTATCTCCCTTACTTCCTCTCCTGGGTGGTTGTTGCCGCATTTACCAATAAAATTCTAGCTCCTGATGATGGCATTTTCAATCAATTTATGGCTGCTCTCGGTGGCGACGGTAGTATTTTCTACATGATGGATGGTCATTATTTCTATCTCATTATGTTTCTGACGTATCTTTGGAAAAATATCGGTTGGGGTTCTATTATCTATCTAGCTTCGATGGCTGGAATCGATCCTACCCTTTATGAAGCCGCTGAAATGGATGGCGCAAGCAAATGGCGTAAAATCTGGCATATTACACTCCCTTCTATTCGTCCTACCATTGCCATCCTGTTTATTTTGGATATTGGTAGTCTGTTAACTACAGGATATGAGCAAAACTATTTGCTTCGTACTGCGGGTAACTCGGATTATTCCGATATTCTAGACACCTATGTATTACGTGTAGGTATGATGCAAGGACAATATGGATATGGTGCAGCAGTTGGTCTTTTACAAGGTCTTGTCGGCTTAATCCTCGTTGTGGTAACCAACTATCTAGTCAAACGCTTTAGTAAAAATGAAGCCAGTCTCTGGTAGTCCTAACTCAATCGGTAACTCCCCTGTAATTCAATAAACCATTTGGAGTGATTTCATTGAAAACGATCAAACGCCAAACTTCACTTACACTTTGTCTCTTATTGTTCATGGTTGTGTTGTTGTCTGCTTGTTCTTCAGACAGTAGTGGTAGTGAAGCGACTAGCCAAGTAGCTGCGGATGGTCGCAAAAGCGGTGAAGGTGGATTTATCGCCAATCGTGATTTGACCGGACGTATTTTTCTTGAAGGTGATGGTGCACAATTACCTGATGATCAAGTGGGGAACCCGATAGCCCTCAAAATCAAAGAAAAAACAGGCATGACGATCAACTGGCAATCCAGCGGTGCAGCAGATGGACTCCAAGAATTAACAGTAGCACTAGCGACTGGAGATTTACCTGATGTGATTGAAGCTTATCTCGATCATGGTGGTCGCCCTGAAATGAATGTACTTCTCAAAGGTGCTCGTGAAGGTCTATTCACAGACTTAAGCCCTTACCTCAAAAATACCAAAGTGCTCAAAAACTATCTCGACCCAGATTTCTTACCTCGTGATACTAAAGAAAACGTGATGTTCCGCCCAGAGTTTGGTGGTAAAGTGTACTTTATTCATATGAATATTCCTGCCAAAAATACAACCGATGCTGACCGTATTCACTACCGTGGTGGATTATGGCTTCGCGCAGATATTGCGAAAGCATTAAATGTTGATCCTTCTACCATCAAAACACAAGATGATCTATACAATCTAGCAATCAAAATCAAAGCTGGAAACTTTAAAGATAATAATGGTAAACCAATCACTGTGATTGGCCCACGTAAATGGGGCGGTCAAGTCACCAGTACGCTGTTCAAAAACTTCGATTTCGGTAACGGTACACAATTTGATGTTGATAATGGACAAGTTAAACATGTAGCTGAGACCGATTACGCACTAAAAAGTATTGAATTTGTACAAAAATTGCTTAGAGAAGGTCTACTCGACAAAGAAGCTTTCAATATGGATGGTGTTCGTGCAGAAGAAGCTTACAATAATGGTTCTTACGCCATCTCTTCCTATATGAATATCGCTCCTGATTCATTAACGATGTTTGAAAAAACAAAATATTTACCAATGGATCAAATGGAAAATTACAAAGGCGAAACTGCTATTTATGAAAAAGAAAAATCAGGTAGCCAAGTGGTCGCTATCCCTTCCACTACCAAAAATCCAGAACAAATTATTCAATACATGGACTACCTAGCCAGTAAAGAAGGTAAAACGCTATGGAACTATGGTGTTGAAGGCGAAGATTACAAGGTCAATGACAAAGGGCAATATATCTATACAGACAAAGTACTTGATGTCATGAAAAATAATCCAGGTGAAGAACGCAATACGATCCCTTATTTCTGGGGAAGTCTACTTGGCAAAACCGATGTGAACAATAATAAAGATTTCGGTGAATTGATCCGTAGTGCGAATTCCCAACCGGATCGTTACAAACTGTATTTTGAATTGATGAATTATGGTAATCCGAAATACAAATACTGGGATGGTTATACCGCAGCTTCTTATTTAGCAGAAGTTCCTGATATTGAAGCATCACTCAAACCGGTACTGGATTCGTACAAAGATGTGCTTGTACAAGCCTTTTTCGCTAAAGATATGACTGAAGCTACAAAACTACTTGATGATTATCGTCAACAGCTCAAAGATGCTGGAGTCGAACAATACGAGAAATATTTACAAGAGAAATACAATGCCGATCCTTCTTCTGTCGTGTTCTATATTGATGCCTTTTTCTAAAAACAAGTCGTAAGTATCCTCAATGATCTGATCATGTTGTACCACTGAACTGCTCAGGGGATGTGATGTTCAAGCATCCCCTATCAAATTAAAACTGCGGAGGTTATGCAGATGGATAAAGCAGTAGGCAACGCACCGCTCAATGAGCGCATCGCTATTGTGATCAACTATATGTTATTGGTGGTATTGTGTCTGGTTATTCTGATGCCACTTGTTAATATTCTGGCGCTTTCTTTAAATGACGGTAAAGATGCTTCGCTCGGTGGTATTGCATTCTGGCCTCGTGTCTTCTCTGTCTCTAACTATATTGAAGTCTTCAAAAATCCAGCGGTATTGCAAGGTATGGAAGTCACTTTATTTCGTACGATTATAGGAACTTTTCTAAGTGTATTGCTTACATCGATGGCGGCTTTTGCACTTAAAAATAAAAACCTACCCGGTGTCGGTATAGCTAGTATTTTTATCGTCTTCACTATGTTGTTTAATGGCGGTATTATTCCTTACTTTATGGTTTTGAAAATGTTCAACTTGAACAATACCATCTGGGTATACATTATCCCTACCCTGTATAGCGCATGGAATCTAATACTGGTTCGTACCTTTTTCCAATCGATTGATCAAAGTATGGAAGAATCTGCGAAGATCGATGGTGCTCATGATTTTCAAGTGTTATTCCGTATCTATATTCCGCTTAGTATGCCGGTCTTATCCGTGATCTGTCTTTTTAATGGGGTTATGCACTGGAATGATTGGTTCTCTGGCGCATTCTATGTCACAGATGAGAAATTAAGACCTTTGCAGACGATATTACAACAAATGTTAACTGCTGCTGAGGCGATGCGTAAAAACTTATCCATGAATGCGATGATGAGCGCCGGTAACTCGGTCACTACCGAATCGATGAAGATGGCGATGGTGATGATCTCTGTTGTGCCGATTGCTACCGTTTATCCGTTTATTCAGAAGTATTTTGTCCAAGGGATTATGGTCGGATCGGTCAAAGGATAATTCCAATATCTCAACCGATGGGCGATTACCATTACCCTACAGAAATAGAGTACACAAATCGGGATGCGCTACGTCCTTAAATAAATGAGGGATTATCATTGAACGAAAAACAATACGATGTTGTCTCTATCGGTGATGCTAATATTGATCTGATTGTGGCAGGCAGTGATCAGATGCCACTTCCAGGTCAAGAAGTTTTCGTCAAAAATATGCTGATTCATATTGGCGGTGGTGCTGCTCTATTCTCGATGGCACTCGCTAAAATGGGACTCAAAGTCGCTTTTAATGGCGTTTTGGGAAGTGATTATTATGGTCGTTTTATTTTGGATGAGTTCAGTGAATTGAATATTGATACCTCTTATATTCGTCAAAGTGAACATAATAACACTGGAATTTCGATTGCGATTAACCCTGAACAAGATCGTTCTTTTATCACCTATATGGGTTCTAATGCTGAAGTTCGGATGGAAGACTTGAATGAAAACAGTATGCGATACGGTCGACATGTGCATTTAACCGGTTATCAAGGTAGTCGTAATCATGATGCGTATATTCAAATGATCAAAAAGATCAAATCTTTTGGCGCTACAATTTCTTTTGATGTGGGTTGGGACGATAGCGGTGAATGGTACAGCGGTATTTTTGAAATTATGAGTGAAGTTGATATTTTCTTTCTCAATGAACTGGAAGCATTACATTACACAGGTTGTAGCGAAATTCGTGAGTCGATTAACAAAATGTCGCAACACGCTGAACATTTGGTTGTTAAAATGGGCTCACGTGGTGCCGTTTCTGTACAGAATCATCAAATGGTCTACCGCTCTGCGTACACGATTACAGCAGTCGATACAACAGGTGCTGGAGATAGTTTTAATGCGGGGTACATGTATGGTGTATTAACCGGACACGATACAGGAGAATGTCTGCAATATGGCAATGCGTGCGGAGCCCTTTCAGTATCGGCTTATGGTGGCAATACAGGGATACCGGATCAAGCAGGAGTCGAAGATTTTATCGCCAAACAAGCTGGACATATTGCAGACGATTGGGAAGTTATTGTCTGATTAAGGGAGGCACACTATGTTTTTCACAGAAGATAAATTAAAAAAACGTCTTGAGCAACTTGAACCACTCCGTTATCGGGAGGCTTTTGAGGTATCCGAATACATCGCAATCGAAGATATCACAGGTGAAAATGGGATGCGCCCCCCAACAGCAACACTAGATCATCCGAATACAGTGATGCGTACAGGCGATTTTTGGAAAGGTAGAGACCGTTATCTATGGCTCTCTGCCTCTGTTAACGTTCCTGTGGCATGGTGTAACCATACTGTAGTTGGACTGTTCGACTTTGGTATCACCGAAGGCGGTAACAATGGTGGATTTGAATCATTAGCGTACTGGAACAATCAGCCTTATCAGGGTGTAGATAGCAATCATATCGAGATGATTCTTCCCGTGGGATACTCTGGTGAAGCCCGGCTTGATTTCCGCTTATGGTCAGGGCTTGAAGGTGGTGGCATTCCTCGTGAAATGAATCATCAGCTCAAACGCTCACAGATCGCATGGTTGGATCGACAAGTGGATACCTTTTTTTATACTGCTAAAGCCATCTTACAAGCGATCACGATTCTACCAGAAACGGTGTATGAACGTTCTGCTTTGATCACATGTCTGGATCAATCGTTCCAGCTGATCAATTGGTCGAAGCCCGGCTCAGACCTTTTCTATGAATCAGTCTACGCTGCTGCTAAGCAGTTAGATCAACAATTAGATACGATGAAGCAGACTCATCCTGTCACTGTGACCGCTCTTGGACATACACATATTGATGTCGCTTGGTTATGGCGCTTGAAGCATACCCGTGAAAAAGCAGCACGCTCCTTCTCCACTGTACTGCGCTTAATGGAACATGATCCTGATTATATTTTTCTTCAGACACAACCTCAATTGTACGACTATATTAAGCAAGATTATCCTGATATTTATGAAAAGATTAAAGCACGTATTGCCGAAGGTCGCTGGGAAGCTGGCGGTGGCATGTGGGTAGAAGCCGATTGTAATTTAACTTCTGGCGAATCGCTTGTACGACAATTTTTATTCGGAACGCGCTTTTTCGAACAAGAATTTGGTGTATCTAGTAGTTATTTGTGGTTACCCGACGTATTCGGTTACAGCTGGGCATTGCCACAAATTTTAAAAAAATCAGGTTTTGATACATTTATGACGACCAAAATCAGTTGGAATCAAGTCAATCGGATGCCGCATGATACGTTCCAATGGCGTGGTATTGATGGTTCAGAAGTACTGACTCATTTTATTACGACACCAGATGATTGGGAAGGCGGTAATTCTTTCTTTTATACGTATAATGGGTTGATTGAAGCTCAGACTGTTCAAGGCATCTGGAATAGTTATCAGAACAAGGAAGTCAATCAGAACTTACTCTTATCCTACGGATATGGAGATGGCGGCGGTGGCGTAAATCGTGAAATGTTAGAACTTCGTCGTCAATTGGATCGTATACCGGGTGTTCCTCATGTAACCACTGGACGGGCTGACGATTATTTCGAACAGTTGCATCAGTCGTTCGATCAGACGGATCGTTATGTGCATACATGGGATGGGGAATTGTATCTGGAATATCACCGTGGTACGTATACCAGTCAGGCATATAACAAAAAAATGAATCGTAAATTAGAGTTATTTTATCGGGAAACCGAATGGCTACAGACGATGAGTAGCATCCTTCAGTCCGACTGGTCAAACTACAATCAGCAAGAATTAAATGAAGGCTGGAAAATCATTTTGCGTAATCAATTCCATGATATTATTCCAGGCTCTTCGATTGCAGAAGTCTATGAAGATAGCACCAAAGAATATGCCCAAGCTCAGCAGATCGGTGAGCAAGCATGGACATCTGCTTCAACAGTATTAACAACAACAGATGATCACACCATCACTGTATTCAATAGTTCTTCATGGGCAGTCTCGTCTACGGTTCAGATTCCATTTGCATTATGTGGAGCCGATGCGTACACATGGACAGACGATCAGCAACATCCTTTACAAGTGCAACGTGCAAGCGATCACTGGATTGTTCACACACCTCTCCTTCCATCAATGGGAGTACGTACGATTCACTATCAGCCTGTTGTTGATTCCGACGATACGACAACAGTAGATTCTGTACCTTTCTTATATGAAGAAGGCAAATTAGTGACTCCTTATTATGAACTGCAATGGAATGAACAAGGACAACTGATTCAAATTATAGATTTGGAAAATTTACGTCAAGTACTTGCTCCAGAAGCTCGAGGCAATGTATTACAACTGTTTGAAGACAAACCGATGAACTTTGATTCATGGGATATCGATATTTTTTATCAAGAAAAGATGGAAGAAATCAATCATCTCATCTCTGTACGTTTACTGGAAACAGGAACGCTTCAGACCATAGTAGAATTTGTCTGGCAGTATGATGAGACTGTGATCACACAGCAATTAATCGTGTATGCTCATAGTCGCCGAATCGACTTCAAAACACATGTCGATTGGAAAGAACGTCAAAAATTACTCAAAGTCGCTTTCCCTGTGCAGATTCGTTCTACAGAAGCTACCTATGATATCCAGTTCGGTAATGTGAAGCGTCCTACTCACTGGAATACAAGCTGGGATTGGGCACGATTTGAAAGTGTAGGTCATCAATGGGCTGATTTGTCTGAGCGTAATTATGGTGTGAGTCTGCTGAACGATTGCAAATATGGATATGATATTAAAGACAATGTGATGCGTCTGTCGCTTCTCAAATCTGCGATCTACCCTGATCCGCAAGCAGATTACGGGCAACACGAGTTTACGTATTCACTTTACCCTCATGCTGGAGATTGGTTAGATGGGCATACCGTTCAAGAAGCATGGTTATTAAATCAACCTTTTCAGATCGCTTCAGGTACAGCGCGTGTCTTAAGTACACAGCCTTCTTCATTCTCTATGTTCACTCTGTCTGCTTCACATGTCATGATTGATGCAGTCAAAAAAGCAGAAGATCACGATCTGGTTGTACTTCGTGTTCATGAATATGGTGGTATCCGTTCAGCACTTCAGATCACTAGTGATCTAAAAATCACTAGCTGGCAAGAATGTAATCTGATGGAACAACCGATTGGTGAACAACATCATTCTCCATTGTCGATAGACATTGCACCTTATGAAATTCGTACATTCCTAATCTCTCTTCAAGAGGTGTAACCTATGACTTCTCAACCTTTGCAACTCACGACAGCTATGCATGATTATATTCAGCACGTTGAACAACAATTGGAACATTTCCCTGAACTTCAGGGGATGTTCCGGAATTGTTATGCCAATACGTATGAGACAACATTACAGGTATTAGAAGATGGTAGTACATTTGTGATTACAGGAGATATTCCAGCCATGTGGTTACGAGATTCTACTGCTCAAGTTCGTCATTACTTACCTGTGGCATCTAGTGATCCTGAAGTAGCTGATATCATTGCAGGTGTGATTCGTCGCCAGATTTTCTATATCGGTATTGATCCATATGGAAATGCTTTTAACTGTGAAGATAATGATAATCGCTACGATATCGATCTTACTGAATTGAATGCATGGGTATGGGAACGTAAGTATGAGATTGATTCGCTCTGTTACCCGATTCAACTGAGTTATTTATTTTGGAAAATGACAGGTCGTACTGACTTGTTTGATGAATCTTTTCGCATCGTGATGCATCGTATTATAGATCTCTGGCGTTGTGAACAATACCATGATGACCATTCTCCTTATACATTTATGCGTGAAGATTGTCCTCCTTCCGATACACTTCGTAATCAGGGAAAAGGTATGCCTACGTCGTATACAGGTATGACATGGTCAGGATTTCGCCCTAGTGATGATGCTTGTACATTTGGTTATCTGATTCCATCCAATATGTTTGCTTCTGTCGTGCTTGGTTATATGGCAGAAATAGCGATCGAGCTTTACAATGATGAGCGTCTCGCTTCTAAAGCACTGCGTTTACAAGAAGAAATCAATTTTGGTATCGAAAATTATGGAACAGTGATCCATCCTCAATATGGCAAAATCTATGCGTATGAAACAGATGGTCAAGGCAATCACAATCTAATGGACGATGCGAATGTGCCCAGTCTTTTATCAATTCCTTATTTGGGTTATCGCCCTGTCGATGATATCGTATATCAAAATACACGTGCATTTGTATTAAGCGAACACAATCCCTATTATTTCAGCGGTACAGCAGCCAGTGGAATCGGTAGCCCGCATACGCCGACCGATTATATCTGGCATATCGCATTGTGTATGCAAGGATTAACTTCTACCGATCCTGGCGAAATAGAATCTATCCTTCATGTGCTGTCTACTACCCATGCCAGTACAGGATTTATGCATGAAGGATTTCATAAAGACGACCCTACTCTATTTACTCGTCCATGGTTTGCATGGGCAAATAGTTTATTCGCTGAATTTGTTAGTCAGTACGCACTTCAATCCAGTAAGGAGCCATCTTCCCTATGAATACGATCATTCCTAGCTATTGGAAAGACCTGAATGTATTGCAAGTGAATCGTGAGCCTGCCCGAGCGTATTATATTCCATATGCAGATATGCCAAGCGCACGTACACGTCAACGTGGTAAATCTCCTTTTTATCAGTCGCTAAATGGAGGCTGGCAATTCCGTTATTATGATGCTGTACGTGATGTAGAACCTGCTTTTTTTATGCCTGAATATGATGTACAGACATGGGACTCTTTGCTTGTTCCTTCTTGCTGGCAGACAAATGGCTATGACCAACAACATTATACGAATCTAAGTTATCCATTTCCATGTGATCCGCCATTTATTCCTGATCAGAATCCAGCTGGCGCTTATGTCAAAGAAATACGATTACAGCATGGTTGGCAAGATCGAGAATCGTATCTTGTATTTGAAGGTGTTCAATCTTGTCTATATCTATGGGTAAATGGACAGTTTGTCGGTTACAGTCAGGGCAGTCGTGTCCCTGCTGAATTCTGTGTAAGCCCTTATTTGCAAGAAGGGATCAATCGTATCGCTGTGTTGGTTCTCAAATGGTGTGAAGGTTCTTATCTGGAAGATCAGGATATGTGGCGTTATAACGGTATCTTCCGTGATGTGTATCTACTTACTCGTGATCGTCAGCATATTCGAGATGTATTTATCCAGCAGTCTTTGGATTATGACCATGATCACTACCATCAAGCTAGACTGAATATCCAACTGGACTGCTCCACATCATCACAAGAGAACGAACATCTGGAAGTTCAAGCGATTCTATTATCACCTGACGGTACCGAACTGTTAACAACAACCGCTTTATTGGATCAAAGGGGATCTTTGGACATGGAGATTACCCATCCAATTCTTTGGAATGCAGAATCTCCTGCGCTATACAGCTTATATCTCAAAGCAGGCAGAGAAGTATTACGATTTGCAGTAGGTCTGCGTCAGATCGAAGTGACACCTGAAGGTGTATTTCAGATTAATAAAAAGCCTATTAAGCTTAAAGGTGTTAATCGTCATGATTCTCATCCAGAACTTGGACAGACGATTCCTGTACAACATATGCTGACTGATCTGCAATTAATGAAGCAACATAATATCAATACGATTCGTACTTCTCATTATCCGAATGATCCTAAATTTATGGAATATTGTGATGAATACGGATTTTATGTGATTGATGAAGTGGATCTGGAGTGTCATGGTATCGGTATACCTGAAGATTTTGCAGAAGGTGCTTTTCATCAACTATCTGTCAATCCAGACTGGCAAGAAGCTTTTGTTGAACGTGCTGTTCGCTTGGTGGAACGAGACAAAAATTTTGCATCAGTGATTATGTGGTCGATGGGAAATGAATCGGGTTACGATATCAATCATATTGCGATGGCACGATGGACAAGAGAACGTGATCCTTCTCGCCTTGTTCATTATGAAGGTGCGGCTCCTAGTTATAAAGGGCATGAAGATGTAAGTGTCTTAGATGTGGAAAGTCGTATGTATTCTTCTCCTGTGGATATTATTGCTTACGCGAATGATGATACTACTACCAAACCTTTATTTTTATGCGAATACAGTCATGCTATGGGTAACGGCCCGGGTGATCTCAAGTCATACTGGGACGCGATCTATGCTTATCCCAAATTAATGGGTGGTTGCGTGTGGGAATGGGTTGATCACGGAATAGCTCAAGTTAGTGCAACAGGTCAATCTTATTATGCGTATGGTGGAGATTTTGGAGATCAACCGAATGATAGCAATTTCTGTATCGATGGTCTAGTTTCACCAGATCGTAAGCCACATGCCGGGTTATTAGAATTGAAAGAAATCATGGCTCCTGTACGAATCGAAGCTTTAATTACAGTCGAAGGAAGAACAGATACTGCAATAGGGAATCAATTTAGCATTACTAATCTATACGATTTCACCGATGTATCTCACTTGATATTACACTGGAAAATCGAAGATGAAGGTCTACTTATCGAGCAAGGTACATTGTCGATGCCTACTATTGCTCCACAAGATTCAGCTACAATTACTTTGCCGAATTTAGCTTTGGAACATCATCATCCGCTTCGTTATCTTACCTTCTCTATACGGACGGCTACAGAAACAGTATGGGCTCCAATTGGTTATGAGATTGCTTTTACTCAATTCTATATTCCTGCTGATGCTATAGCGATAGACGAAATTTTAACAGAGCGTTACTCTTTAGATTCACTTCGATATCCACTACAGACTACTGAACATCAGGGGCGCTTAGTGATCGAAGGATTGGATTTCCGCTATGTCTATGATCTGGAACGTGGACAATTTACAGAATGGAGCAAATCGGGGGTTCCTTTACTTCAACAACCTACCGAATTTACAATCTGGAGAGCACCAATCGATAACGATATGCATATCAAAGAACAATGGTTAGATATTGGATATGATCATATATCGACCAAAGTATACAACAGCCACTGGTCATGTGCAGAAGAACAATCGGTGATCATTACGACTTCTTTCTCGCTTGCTCCGTATAGTAAATATCCTGTGCTGCGTGGTCAAGCATGGTGGACGATTCAGAGTGATGGAAAGATCGAATTGAAAGTAAAAGTGACTGTGTTAGATACCAGCCCATTTTTACCGAGATTTGGTCTAACGTTTGCAATGCCAGCAGGTACCGAATATATAGATTATTTTGGACGTGGACCGCATGAAAGTTATATTGATAAGCATCATAGTACACGTTTTGGTAAATATGAGAAAACGGTCGATGCCCTTTTTTACAATTATATTATGCCTCAAGAAAATGGATCTCGCTTTGAAACGCATTGGATGAGTGCTACACAAGCGATGGGTGCAGGGCTTCATTTCAAAGGTTCCCAACCGTTTTCATTTAATGCCTCTCATTACACTACAGCCAACTTGATGCATGCAACACACACGTATGAACTGGTGCGTCGCCCGGAAACGTTTATCCATCTGGATTACAAAATGAGCGGTGTTGGCTCGAATTCGTGTGGCCCTCAACTTGCTGAAAAGTATCAATTATATGAAAAAGAATTTGTTTTTGATATGGAGATTATGCCTTTTTTCAAAGAAGATTAGTTAGAGGGAGTTACAGCGCTACGTTCATCCTGTTGTTCTTGTCGTCGCTTGTTGTGGATGAATCCCTTGATTAACCGCTATGCGGTAGGGATTCATCCACAAAGGCGATCGCTTCGCTCTTTCAGAACAACAGGATGCCCTTCGCTACTGCAAGGGTGGTTATGGGGCAGGAAAGATGAACAACCTAGAGATAAACTCCTTGAATAGATTAAATCTTTTAGGCTGGTTAAACCCGTTGAACCTAACGATTTTGTGTATGGAAAAGGATTAAATCTTGTCTCTGTTGGTGGTACGCAGAGGGGTAAGATTTAATCCTTTTTGTATGGATAATGAAATTTGTGAGTCTTTAATTTCTATAGATGAGCTGATGCTATGGGGTGGGCTAAGGCTTCAGGTGTACGCAGTTTACCATCGCCTTTTTCCCATAACCAGAGAATTGACGTGACACCGCGTGGATAATATTTGCTACCGCTAGCAATGCCCGATATAATCTGGTCACTCCAGCACCAGTAAGAATATTCAGGGTGAGTCAGCCATTCGACATGAGCAGCATCGGCTGTTTGCCCTTGTTCATCCCAAGTTAGTCCCATAATTTCACGTGCGATAAATTGAGATAGATAGATTTTGCTTAACCATGAGTTGTTGCTTGTGGATGATAATTTCCAAGCTCCATTCTCAAATAAACAGATTCCTTTAACCAGTACTGTATTCAAATGTGTATGCAGAGCATTCAAGTAATCAGCGAATCGTCCATCACGTTCCAGTGCTTCAGAACAACCGGTAAAGTAAGGAAATACCAAGCCTTCGATCGCAGGAATAATCTGTGAATCATTGCCTTCGCCAATAACGGCCGGAATATATCCTTGATCATTCAACTGTGCAGTTACTGTAGCGGCGCAGCGATCTGCTTGTGCTCCTGCTTGTGCTGCGTATTCGGTCTGTCCTTCTTGGGAAAATAATTTCTCTAGTGCCAAATAGACAGCCCAGCATTTACCTGCTAGATAAATATTGTTACGAGATTGACCCAGAGACACATCCAGACTATCGTAGGTGGTAATCTCAGCCCCACCTTCTGTACGATGACTATCCAGTCCCATGAGACCGTTACGCTGTTCTGCTTCAGGATGATCACGATTGAGCATACTTTGTAGTCCATCTTGCAATATATTCATATATTTGTCTTTAAATTCATGGTCTTGTGTCTGCTCGATATAGGTTAATGCACAGCAGAGCCAGTTTACCAATTCTTCATGACTCATATATGAAAAGCAATCATCAATTCCTGCTCGCTCATAAGCCGAATATTGTGGACGGGAAAAATGATTGGCGATGCCCACATCATGTGTAAATGATAACCCACCTGGATATCTAGTCTGATCTTTAGGAAAACGAACTTCATCATAATAACTATACCGATTTACAAACAGTTCCAGTTCATTACGCACTGTCCACGGATTCATAATCAATTCGTAATACAATTGATCTGCTGTAAGATCGAGTGTATTCATCATTCGATATTCTCCTTCATTCACGATCCAAAGCGGTTGCTGATCCTCAGTCTGTAACAACTGCGTACTGCCGTAATAACTATGAATCGACTGTGCCACCATAAAATGCTGATCTTGATTCAATGCTTGATGATTACCAATCCAAGTATTCGCATCTTCACATGCTTGAGTTAAGGCATCCCAATGAGCTAACGCATATGTACCGACTTCTTCGATACGTTTGAAATAACGAGTGTAATAGTAAGACGTATCTATCCCTGTGGTGACAATGCCTTCTTTATAAAAGCAGATCGCAAAACGGAATGTACGTGTTTGTCCTGCGGGAACATCCATCAGTAACGCACCTACAATGCCCAAGCCAAAATACAAATTATTTGCATACTTTTCTTGTAATATTTTTTCGAGAGCAAATCCAAGTGCAGGTGTAACATCAGGGTCATCACATAAGATGGCTGTCTGTCTGCCTTGTCCAACGCCTGCGTAAGCATTGGATTGCATTTGCTCTACTGATTCATCTGCTTCTTTGATAATCCGCATCGAACGATAAGGATCGCTACCTTCATAACCGAAAAAGGCACGTCTACTCACTTTACCTGCTGTATTATCAATCGTCATTTCGGCAAATACAGCAGGCACAATCGCTGATTTGAGTTCTTCTTCATTAGCCTGTGCAGGATCAGGAACAGAGCGAACAGAAGAATAGATTTTGAATGTCAGATCACCTGCTGTCCATGTATCTGTAGCTACATCTAATGTACGCTCAATCTCATCATCCTGATAATAGACTATTTCTGTAGAAGTCTGGTCGGTCGGTTTCTCCTTTTCTACATCGTAACGAGAGCTTTCATCATTCAATGAAGTAAAAAAAGGAAGCGCTTCATACCGCTTGCCATCTCTCGATTGTAAGCCGATATAGA
The DNA here is from genome assembly GCF_028594455.2 of Paenibacillus sp. PK4536. Lineage (NCBI taxonomy): Bacteria > Bacillati > Bacillota > Bacilli > Caryophanales > Paenibacillaceae > Paenibacillus > Paenibacillus sp. PK4536. The sequence goes on along the minus strand of NZ_CP126313.1, from coordinate 2,231,855 downwards.
TATTCTCATCTGCTGGTTTGCCCAGTTCTAACCCGAGTCCTCCTTTAGCTCCTTTGAATCCTAAGGTAAAGCTAGCAAATGCGCCAATTGGAGAATGTTGTACATTATAAAATGAATTTTTTTTCATTTCTTGTAACCCCTTTCATTTTGATAGGTATCCGTGTATGCTATCAGTAATTACCTTAATAGTTCAGATTTATCCTATCAAAGTATATTCTGTAAGACCATTTCCAAATCGCTCATCTATTTACCCAAATCAAGCATTATAGTGAGATTGGAGGTTGTCCATGTCTACTTCCTTTATTCCACCCGAATGGGGACAAAGTCTAGCTGAGACCATTTTTCCAGATGTGCAGACAACAATGAATTTGTTCGGTATTCATTTGCGTACAGTCAGTACAGATTGGCAATATCCGATTCACGATCATCCACAGTATGAGATTAATTATGTATTACAAGGGCAACAACTCATGACGGTTGGCTCGCAAAGTTATGTTCAGCAAGAAGGCGATCTGATGATCCTTTCACCCGGTACTTCTCATTCCAGTCGTACGATTGATGGACAGTCTTTTACGTATTTTTGTATCCATTTTGATATTGATGATCGATTGTTTTTATCATTATTGGAACGGCTGAATCAAGTGATTTTTAGACAATCCAGTGCAGTGGCTCAAGCGTTACGCCCTCATTTGCTCAAAATTGCCCAGCCGATCGATCATACCGATGAACATATTATTACCCGTCGAATGCGTCTGCAAGCTTCGGTATTTGAATTGTTTGGCGTGCTCTGGGAAGCGATATCCAATGAAGCTGCTGGTCTAGCGCCTGCAAGTTATGCCCATGTCGAAATGGCACATCAGATTGCTGCTCGATTGCAAGGCATCGCCAATCGCAATATTGTGCAACTGGAAGCCACGTCTGATTCCCATTATGGGATTGACGATATTGCAGCCGAACTAGGGATCAGCCCTTCTCATTGCAATCGAATTTTCCATCAAGTATTTGCGATTTCTCCGCGCAGTTACTTATCTAATCTAGTCCTTCACAAATCCAAATTATTATTGTCCGATCAACGCATGTCGATACAAGATATTGCTTCGATTCTAGGTTATCGTGATATTGCTCATTTTAGCAGGCAATTTAAGCGCTGGTCTGGCATATCGCCCAGTCATTATCGCAAAAATCAAATGGTGATGCCTTCCGAATGTAAAGCCTAATATCGAACTTGCTCTCCTACTGGCGGGCAAGTTCGTTGTTGTGTAATGAATATTCTTCCTTTATTGTTATAGTTATACTTATTTATGATTTGGGATGATGGAGGTGTTATGGTTGTGAAAATGGTATTCCGATGGTTTGGAGAACATAATGATACGGTCACATTAGAACAGATTCGGCAGATTCCCGGAGTTGAAGGGATCGTCTGGGCACTGCATGATGTACCTGTCGGCGAAGTATGGTCGCAAGAGCGAATCCATGAGATCCAAGCTACTGCTGATCGTTATGGTCTACATACGCACGTTGTTGAGAGCGTCAACATTCATGAAGATATTAAGCTAGGCTTACCTTCTCGTGATCAGTATATTGCCAATTATAAGCAGACGATTATCCATCTAGCAGAAATTGGTGTTCAAGTGATTTGTTATAATTTCATGCCTATTTTCGATTGGTTACGTACCGATCTGCACCGCCCTGCGTCAGACGGCTCTACTTCTCTTTTTTATGAAAAAAGCAAAATCGAGCATATTGATCCATTGGAATTAGTAGCTCAGATCAATGCCAATTCTGCATTAACAATGCCCGGCTGGGAGCCTGAACGGTTAGCTCATTTAACTGAATTATTCAAAGCTTATGAAGGATTCACTGAAGATCATTTATGGAGCAACTTGCAGTACTTTTTAGATGAAATTATTCCGGTTGCTGAAGCAAATGGTATCCAAATGGCGATCCATCCCGATGATCCACCTTGGTCGATTTTTGGTCTACCTCGTATTATTCGTAGCCAAGATAATATCAGACGCTTTTTGAATATGTATAACAGTCCAGCACATGGGATCACTTTGTGCAGTGGCTCATTAGGAGCGAATCCAGACAACGATATTGTCGCTATGGTACATGAATTTGCCGATCGGATTCCTTTTACTCATTTGCGTAATGTGAAAGTCGAAGAAAATGGCGATTTCGCTGAAACGTCTCATCGTACACAAGATGGAACTGTCAATCTAACTGGCATTGTACAAGCGTATCACGAAGAAGGATTCACTGGATATTGTCGACCGGATCATGGCAGACATATCTGGAATGAAGAATGTCGCCCGGGTTACGGGTTGTATGACCGTGCTTTGGGTATTATGTATCTATGGGGATTATGGGATTCATTTCAATATAAACGTACTTGAATATCCTCACACTCCAAAAAGCACTATTGTGAAAGGAAGGGATAACTTTGAGCCAATCTTTTACAGGAAAAGATGATCATCAACATCAGCATACAACCGAATTAGAAGCAGATCCATTATTAGTAGCAGATGTCCCTCCTACCGCACCCAAAGCCCCTTCAACAGGGAATGCACTGGTAGACAAAACATTACGTGAAGTGATCCGTTCTGCTGAAAAAACAGCGGGCGAACCACCTACCGAAACCGAAGAAAATGCACTTCCACTTCACTCTCATCTACGAGGTAAAGTCGTTGTAATTACAGGTGGAGCAGGTGTATTGTGCCGCTCGATGGCTTATGAATTAGGACGACAAGGTTGTAAAATCGCGATCTTAAATCGTACATTAGCCAAAGGTGAAATGGTGGCTGCCGAGATTCGTGATGCAGGTGGTGAAGCGATTGCTGTAGGCTGTGATGTGACCAAAGAAGATAGCGTGATTCTAGCCGAAGCTACGGTGATGGCTGAATTTGGTGCTTGCGATATTCTGATTAATGGTGCTGGTGGTAATCATCCCGATGCCAATACAACAGAAGAAGCTTTTCGTGAAGAACATCTGAATGATGTCTCCAAGCAGACTTTTTATGATATTGGACTCAATGGGTTCCGTGATGTATTCGACCTGAATATGATTGGTACATTGATTCCTACACAAATTTTTTCACGGAATATGATCCACCGTGAAGGTGCCACAGTCATCAATATTTCATCCATGAGTGCCTATTCTCCAATGACCAAAGTACCTGCTTATAGTGCTGCCAAAGCGGCAATCAATAACTTTACACAATGGTTAGCTGTTCATTTTGCCGATGCAGGCATTCGAATTAATGCGATCGCACCTGGATTTTTCTTAACCGATCAGAATGCCAAAATGCTCAAACACGAAGATGGTTCGTACAATGAACGTTCTGAGAAAATTATCGCTCATACCCCGATGCGTCGATTCGGCGAACCCAATGATCTACTAGGAACACTGTTATGGCTTGCTGATTCGCAGGCTTCTGGATTTGTGACCGGAATAACAGTTCCTGTAGATGGTGGATTTATGGCGTATTCAGGCGTTTAGTATTTAATTCTACTATTATTTAATGCATCCTATATATGTTCATCATATACAATCACTCAAAAAGCCTGTTCTTTATCCCTGTATGACCATGGGAAAAGAACAGGCTTTGATCATGTGCGTTAACATTTCACAAATCAGCACTTTGTATCATCTACTACTTTGAAGCCGCCAACTTTTTATCTTGTACATAACCTTCATAATCTTCGCGGAAAATAGCCCGACTGACAAAGCCCATAACAATAGCAGCAAGCGTTAACAAGCCTGCAAGTAAATACATATTACTCATCCCAAATGTATCGGCAAACCAGCTTAACAATAACATCGCTATCGCAAAAGTCAGATTACTAAGTACACTCCATGCAGACATCACATTCGGCGTTTCGGTAGGAGTTAGATTCTGCTGAATCAGTGTTCGGCGAATCACGCCTGCAATCTGTACAGGTAAGCCGGATAATCCAATCAAGATCAAGGCTATCCACGGCACTACATTGTATGCAAAAAATAAGGTAATAATTACATACGCGAGCAAGCTAATTAACATGACTGGAAAAGCATTTTTTTGTAGTTTTTTTACACGGGCGACTACAAATATTCCGCCTGCAATCGAACCTACAAAAAAGGAAGCATTCATAAATCCCCACCAGCGTGCATCTTGATGTAACACCTGTACCACAAAAGCCAGTACAAATGCACCGATCCAAGCTGCTCCGCCCAGTGTATCTATATTATCAATAATCGCTAACATTCGAATACGCCGATTGCGTCCCAGTACTTTCCAACCTTCCGATAATTGCTCCCAACGTGAAGCTGACTGTTGTGCTGGCGACTCAGAGACCACTTCTGTGGCAAGCGTATCCTCATCTGTAATAGCAACTACCGCAGGTTCTTTACGTGGAGAAGCATAAGGATCTCGGATAAAAGCAGTAAAGATCATCGCTAACAAATAACAAACAGCTGCAATCCACATCGTTGGAATCGCACCAATAATCGCCACGATAAGACCACTCAAAGCCCAACCTGCACATTTGATAATCTGATCGCTAATCGACATGAATCCATTTGCTTTCATTAATCCTTCATCATAAGCTAATCGTGGAATCAAAGCATTGCGCGCCGGATCTGTCCAACCATCTAGAAAAGACATACCGAACACAATAAGAAAAATAATCACATAAGCAGGAGTAGCTGTACTATTTAAATAAAAAATTAAACTTGCAAATAATACGAACTGCCCGAATTGCGATCCTATTAATATAGAAGTCAGACGATATTTCGATAACACCAATGGAGCAATCAACCCACTAACAATTTTGGATAACATGCGAAATAAAGGAATTAGTATGGTGGTCACAAGCGAACCTGTAGCGGTAAAAACCAGTGTAATCAGACTCAGTAAATAAACAATATCTGCGATATTAGAGACCGTCTGTGTCCCCCATAACATATAAAATGATTTTCTTATCAACAACTTCGCTTCCTTTCATATCATATTGTATGTATATTCAATTTTCATTATAAATAATGTATAAAATAAATTTAACTAATTGTAAAAATGTCCATTATTTAGTATATGATTTTCTTTTTTAATTTGTCAATTTTAAGTATCACAACCATGTGTTATATTATGCTACATTCATAAACGACTTACAAGAACATATTAGACTATTTTATACTTATTTTCTATATAAAAATAACGTAATTAAGTAATATAAAGAAATAAAAAAGACTTTTACTGCTCTGATGGCAGTAAAAGTCCTTTTTGGTATATCTTAATGATGGTTAAGCTAGGAATCAATCTTTATACGGATCAAATTCATTCGCACCTGCCATACAGACACCGATCGGTCGAAGTACATGCAGAATATCTAATGTCTCATGATGAGCATCCAGTACAGTTTGCAATTGACGGTAAGCAAACGGACTTTCATCTGTATCAGCTCCACGCAATTCGACGCCAAAATCATCGACAGCGGCTTTCATCTGTTCACGGCTAATTTGTCCACCTGAACGTGTACGTGTTTTCCAGTTCATTTTCCCTGCGGCTTGTGTACGACTCATGACTCGTCCAGCTCCATGAACTGTACTATAGAAGGAATCTTTATTTTCAAGACTATCTTTACCACGCACAATCACCGAGATATCCGCCATACTTCCACCGATAAATCCTAATTGACCTGGCGCTGAAGGCGTAGCACCTTTACGAATCACAATCGTTTCTTGATCGTTATGCACTTCTTTCCATGCAAAATTATGATGATTATGCACTTCAAAATCAGCTTCTGCACCCAACATATTCAGCACTTCTTGAATCACATAATCACGACCTGCATACGCATAACGCCCGGCAAGCTTCATCGTGCGGTAATACATATCTCCTAATTCATCATTCATATTCAGCAGTACAGGTGGTTGATCCATATGTTCACCTGGTGCTTTGGCTAGAAACTCTCGTCCTGCCGCTAAATTAAGAAATCCACTAGCCGTTTTGTGACCGAATCCACGACTTCCAAAATGATTCCCAATCCATAATTTTCCCGTTACCGGTTCAACAAATAGATCGACATAATGATTACCACTGCCTACCGTACCTAATTGATTACGAGCTAATTCTTTTAATAGATTATGGGTTTTAAGATCACCTGCTGTTTTGTACACATCCCAATTGGGATCATCGAACAGTTCATGATCGACTTTGTTCTTATTATTACGTCCGACTCCGAAAGAAATCGTGTTTGCGATGTGATCCATAATGTTGCTAATATTCGGTAAGACATCTGCCGCCATGAGATTGGTACGGACAGCTTTATTGCCACAGGCGATATCATAACCTACACCCGATGGAGAGATTTGCCCATCATAAGCAACGACTCCACCAATCGGTTGACTGTATCCTTTATGATGATCCGCCATTAATAATGCTTGAACAACTTGACCCGTTTGCGCACAAGTTACTGCCTGACTCAGTGCACCTGCATCGGGTTCACCCCACACTCGTACACCCTCTATCACTTGAAAAGCCATTGTATTCACTCTCCTTAACTACTTCATTTGAGATAATTTCAATCTATAATTTATGCCTACAAAAATCATCTATAATCGTGGATCAACCGCATCCGATTCTAACGATAATGCAGCTAATACACATTCATGGATCTGCTCCAGACGATCACGCCTTACAAAACGTTCTACCGATTCTATACTTAGCGCAAATTCCATCAAAGCATGACGTTCTTTTTTACGCGTTTTACGTTGTTTGAGACGACTTAAGTTATTCGGGTGCAAATAATCGATGCCATAGATCATATGCAGATATTTCTGTCCTCGCACTTTGATCGCTGGTTGAATTAGTTGTTTGCGATGATGCATTATCATCTTCTCTGGCTTGATCACAATACCTTCATGTCCGTCTTCTGTTAATTCTTGCCACCATTGTATAACGTCTTGTTCACTATTCTCATCGGTGATCATTTTATACTCTGTCGCCATAAACCAGTTACTATATTGAGCTAATTCTTCAGCATGCTTCATGTGCCACTCATGTGTCTGATCCATAAAAGCTCCTGTACTATGTGCCAAAATATGAAAAGGAGCGATCCGTATCCCTTCCATGCCGTCGGTATCCCAACAATACTGCTGGAATGTTTCTCGGAAAATAGTGGCATTTTGCTGTTTGACCGTCCATTCAGAAATCCAGTCACTCACTGTAGCACCAGTACTTTGAGCTTTGCGTAATTGATTAACGATATAATCTCGATCCATTGTAGCCGCTTCAGAGACATGTCCATATTGAGAAGCAATCAACTCACGAGCTTTCAGATTCCATGGCACAATCTCTGTATCCATAAGAACGAAATCGGTCTGATACTTTTCAAAATAACCGGCTTCTTGTAGTTGCTGTTGCAAAGTTAATAACACTTCACGTTCTAACTCCATCTGGAAAAATGCTCTGCCTGTCCGTGTATAAATCGTTCCATGCAGAGGTCTACCTATATAAGGAATAGCCGCTTGTTCATCACGGAATAGTAATACAATCGCACGACTGCCCATATGCTTTTTCTCAGCGATCATCGTACTCACTTCTTGCGCACGATAATAAGCGATCGCTTCGGCTGGATGTTCCAGATAATTCTCTGCGACTGCCGCCAATGGAGGTGGTGTCATCGTTGGTGGAATATAGATTAATTCTTCTAACGGAATCGTATAATGTGAAATTGTATCTAAAGCTGTTTTGACAAATTCACTGCGTACTTTTACTTCTCCATAAACCTTAGTCTGAACCGTATATCCGTCAATTAGACGTGATAACGAAGGCGGAGCAAATCGTCCTTCTTCCCAGCGAACTAGCGGGCTGTTCGGATCTTGTGCATAATCAGCATACGCTTTGACACTCATAAAAGTCTGCTCAGGATAACGATATCCTGTCAGCATGCCACCAAATACAGCACCTTGATCAATATTGATCGTCTGATTGACGGTTGTAGGCTGTGGACGAGGATCATGTCCCCATACAATCCATTCCCCTGATGTATGATCGGCAAACCAGTCTTTACGAATCGGTTTGCCAGCTTCATCTGTTCCATCAATATCACCATAACGGCAATAATCATCAATACGTTTGGAATCTTTACCGATGAAATCATCTCGAATCCCGGCATGAGCAACGACTAATCGTTGGACTCCATGTTGTGTAAAGACTAGATGCGAAGGTGTGGATAACAACATGTCTTTCAATTGTTCTTTTAATATCTTTGTATCTTCTATACCATGAATCGCTTCATATTGTTGGAATGCTTCAATAATCTGCTCATCTCCATGACTCATTGTTACCTGTCTACCTTCCAAATAACGAGCGATTTTCCAACCATGATTACTATCGACCATCCATGCCAACTTTTCGGTCAATTGATTATGCCAAAATATCATTGTCTCTAGCGACTTCGGTCCACGGCTCATAATATCGCCAACAGATACTAACTTGCGTCCTTCCGGATGACGATATAATCCTGCTGAATCGGCAATATATCCTAAGCGCTCGATCAATTCGATCATTTCATCATAACAACCATGAATATCGCCTATGATATCAATCCCTGTTGTCAGTTCGATCAGCATATGGTTAGCAGACCGTTTCCATTGTAAATCTGCATATTTATGCTCTTTGATAATATATACAGAGCTGAATCCTTCACTTCGCAATCCTTTGATACTTTTTCGGAATTGATGAGCTTGTTGCTTGACCCGTTGTCGTCCTCGTGGATGTTCACGATGTTGATCCCGTTCTATCAATGTCTGTTCAGAAATATCCAGTGCAATCAGTATCACAGGTACATGATATCGCTTGCCCAGTGTAATATAGACTGCTCGATCTTCAGGTTGTAAATGTGTAGCATCAACAATCGTTAATTTATTTAAGCGACAGCGCGCGATTAATAGATCTTGCATCACTTTAAAAGCTTGATCAGAAATGCGTTTATACTGCTGATACATCACTTCTCCTTCTTCACGAGAAGGTCGCCGCCAATCAATATAATCTGTATCGCCAACCATTTGCCTAAATTGATCAGAGGACAGACTTTCATGCTCTCCAATATATTGTTGTTGCTTGAGTTGCTCAATTAATGTACTTTTTCCACTGTTGGATGCACCCATTAAGAGCACAATCCCAGCATGAGGAATCGTAATCGTGCCGGAAGATGAATCACTACGTTCTTCTGTCATTTGCCTGTTCATAGGTGCTGTCCTCCTATTCTATGAAATACAACCATTTGGGTAGGTTGTCCATACTGTTCATGTTTTTCCCCAATACCTGAAAGGGTAAATGTATACGGTCTATCTTGAATCCACTGTGTGCAATATTGCTCCAATTCTGCTCGTGTCCATTCAAATCGGTGATCGGTATGACGAATCTCATCTTTGCCCATCTGATAGACTTCATTATATTCCCGATTCGGTGTCGTCATAATTAAGGTCTGTGGACGGTAATCTGTGAATAACGTGTGGATGACTTGTGGCAATCGGACTTCATTGATATGCTCGATCACTTCACATAAAATGATCACATCTTGATCGACCCAACGTTCATCACGATAAAATAAAGACCCTGTAGTTACCACCGGAATAACATAATCAGTACGTCCTTCTAATTTGGCAAATCGGTCAATCGCTCGTAATTGAGACTGCATCGAAGGCTCTACTGCCCAAATCTGCTCTACCCCTTCGATCTCTCCAAGACGAACAGATAACTTCCCTTCACCTGCGCCAAAATCAACAATTTGCTTATGCTGTGGCAATTGGCTAACTTGTTCGACGATTGCCCGATAACGTAATTCATTCAATCGAATCACAGGAGGTTCTGTCTGATTTGAATCGTATTGTTTGTCCTGATCTTCAGATAGTTCTGACTTCATTTCACTTGCTTCTGCTTGATGTGTGGATAATTCCGTTGATACATTGGTTATATCTTCATTTTTTGCTACTTTTTGCTCATATTCTTTAATTAACGGAGCAAATCGTAGACTGCGTTTGATAATGAGATCATGCTGTGGATGTGTGGATAACCAGCCTTCACCGTAACGTTGCAATCGCTCAATCTCATCGTCACTAATATAATAATGTTTATAATTATCAAGAACTGGAATCAAAATATATAATTGGCGTAGCATGTGCTGTAATGTCTGTTGCCCGCTAATCTGGATATGACGTACAGTACTTCGATTTTTGAGATCAAATGAATAATCGATCTCACCACGCTCCATCTGCACTTCATAACCAAGCGGTTGAAATAACGATTCAATCATAGAATCAGGCAAATCGGAAGCGACTGGACCCATACTCATGTGTAAAGTAAAAGGATGTTCCACCCAATCTATATAATCCGCTTTGGGCTTACCGTTAAGTGCTGTACCTAATGCTGGACGTATATAACTACAAAATAAGCTACTCACTACCAATTCACGATCGTTAATATATTGAGTAATATCATAATGATCGGGACTTCCTTTGACCAAATCAATCGGATCAGGGGTCACAAATAACAACACTTCGGTTTCTTCCGGCTGGAAAGACGTATACACCAGTCGTATTCTTGCACCTTTTTCGGTACGATCATAAAGATTGTTTGGATTTTTGGCTAATAAATGCGAGATCATACTTGCATGTGTTCCAGTAGCTTTGATTGTTAAATACATATGTATTCCCTCCTTCAAATTCAGCTTTGTGGTTGTCTGGCTACGATTTCTACATAAAAAAAGACCGCAGACTTATTCGTCTACGGTCTCGACAGTGCTATTTACACTGGAATCATTATACGGTAAGACACAACTTGATCCATCTGCCATGTATGAGCTGGCAAAAGGTACAAGCGGTAATCTATAAGCATATGTATTCAGCAAGAAAACAAATCTTGCGAGGTCCGATCAGAATGATAAGTCGTTATAATACGTATCCAATGATGCTGACTCTGATAACGTGGTTCGTCTGTATATAGATTCAATAGCGTCAAATTGGGATTATAACTCATCTTCTCGCGACCTCCTTTTCATGTATGGGTATTACCTATTTTTGTGGTGTATAGAATACATTCAGGTCTTCCTGCCTGAATTGTGAACATCATATAACGTTTTTCCAGACAATGTCAACATGATCTTTATTACGTTATCCTACAGCGTAAATAATAAAAACCAAAATATAAAATACAACAGCTACGCCAAAACTTCGAATCGCCCACTGAATTCTTTTCCTTTTGCGCTCCATATATGCTTGTATTTCAGCATCATCATTACGCCTTCTAACACCAATTTCTCCAAATCCTCGACTGCTTAATATAACAGACAATACCATAAACAATGTGCCAATCCATGCCAGTGTGTTAATTAACAAAATATCTCGTCCTTTTCGCAATTACGCTTTATTTGGTATACATTATTTCAATTCCCTGTTTAACATACGTAGATACTATTCACTTGGTAACCATTTTTTTAAAGTTGTGTTCGAATCGCTCGTTGTGCCAGTTGAGTGATCGTTACATCATCCATCGGCGGGTTATGCAGTCCAAAGCGTACATCGCGATATAATCGTTGCAATGGATGACTCATCGCTAGACTATGAGCGCCGACAATACGCATTGCTTGATCGGTTACAGAGATAGCGGCTTGAATCGCTACTGTTTTGACTGCTGCAAGATCAGGGCTAATCCAATTCTGGTAATCCGAAAATGATTCTTTTCCAGTTGATGCTGAATGCTCTTGTTCTCTATCCCAACGATTCGCTACAGCATACATAAAGTGACGTGCTGTGGTGAGTTCAAGCTCTAACTGCCCTAATTTCTGCTGGATATGAGGTAAATGAATAATCGGCTCGTTGACACTATTCGGTTGATATGTTGATGCAAAATCGAGCGCATGTTGTCTTGCCGCTATCGCTATTCCTAGATAACTGGCTGGAATATTCATCATATATGCACTTAATTCCCATTTACGCGGTTGATTGGGATTCACATTTGGACGTATACCCACACAAGCTTTAGCAGGTAATATAACGTTTTCTAATACTAGATTGTGACTAGCCGTTCCTCGCATTCCTACCATATCCCAGACAGGATCTATCGACACACCTTCTACAGTACGTGGAATCAGAAAATCAGCTACATTACCATCTGGTTCAAGCGTGGCTGAGATCAAAAAATAATCAAGCATCGGTGACATCGTTGTAAACGATTTTCTGCCATTCAATACATAATTCTCTCCTGAACGAGTCGCTTGGGTCTGGGGCTTACCTCCACGTGAAGGACTGCCTGTTGCCGCTTCCGAATCCGCTCGATTGATTAAAGCACCACGCTCAACCACATCACGGCATAAATCAGCAAAAACCTCTTCATCCCAAGCCCGACTTTGTGATAGATTAAACATCGAAATATGGTGCCAACCTATCGCAATCGCTGTCGGTGCATCCACTTGTGCGATTCGCTCCTGACATAACAAAAAGTCAGTCAGTGAAATGCTTTTCCCACCATACTCTGTAGGAACCGAAAATGTATGATACCCTGCATCTTTGAGCGCTTGGATCAATTCTGTATTTAACTGATTATGTTCATCCGCTTCTACTGCTCCATCTGCATACTGATCTGCTATATCTCCGATCCATTGAACCAATGCCTGTTGCTCCGCAGTCACAGCAAAATAATTCTGTATATTCATCATCCTATGCACCTCATGTTCAGATTGTATTATTCCACATTTGCAAATGATGCACGTATTTCAGTAGGTGAACCGTTGCGATATTTTTTAAACGTACGACTGAAATAAGAAATATCGTTATATCCTGAAGCCATCGCGATCTCGGCTACCGTCATACTGCTATTGAGCAATAAATATTCGGCTCGATTAATACGTACACGATTGATATATTCAGTCACTGTACGATTCGTTAATTCGTGAAAAAGACGGCTAAAATGAAAACGACTTAACCCTGCCATTTGAGCCAATAGTTCTACAGGAATCTCCTCTGCATAATGCTGTTCGATATGTTGCAAAATCGGCGTAAATCGTTCTAAATTCTTAATTCGGCTATGATGATTTTGCCAGTTCGAATCTTCAATTACATATTGACGTACAAGCATCGTAAGCAAGCGATACATATTAGATTTGATCGATAACTCATACCCCAAATGACGTGTTTTGAATTCATGTATAATCTCGGTCATACACTGATCAAGTGCAGGATCTTCTGTAATATAACTTTGAAAAAGTAAACGATTCTGCGTCATCGGTGTAATAAATTTGGTCTCGACCGCATCTTGAGAAAGACTTTGTAATGAAGACAGATCCGCAATAAGCGCATAATAAACCAGATGATTACATAGACTTATTCCATGATGCAGATCGTTACTATTCAGCACAATCATATCTCCTGCATGTACATGAATCGGTACCGAATTACATTCTATAATCGCTTCGCCTTCTTCAAAATAAAGAAACTCCATATGAGGATGCCAGTGATGCGGGAAAAGAATCTGCCCGTACTCTGAAGAATGGCAAAAATTCATTTTGATTGGAAAATAAGGATCAGGCATATTCATCGGTTCTTGCAAATCTACAGGCCAGTTCATTTCCCTACTCCTTTACCAGCAAAATGCACATTCACCTTGCTTTTCTTTCTTTATTGTATCATTTCAAATCGCACAATAGTACAAACAAACCGCACACCGCTTCATGACCACTGTGACGATCCATTATATAATTTCAACAAAGCAATATTTTTTACCAGAGAAATACATATTTCATACTATTTCAACCTAAAGGAGACTATCTATGACAGCCAAAATTGGAATCGGTGTAATCGGTGTAGGCAGTATCTCAGAATTTCATTTAAAGCCTTATCATAAGCATCCAGATGTACAGATTATCGGTGTCTGTGATCTCAATGCAGAACGTGCAGAGACAGTCGCTAGACAATATGAAGGCGCTACCGCTTATACAAACTATCAGGATCTGCTGGATAACCCGGCTATAGATGCTGTCAGTATCTGTACATGGAATAACAGTCATGCCGAAATTAGTATCGCTGCTCTACAAGCAGGCAAACATGTACTGGTCGAAAAGCCTCTTTGTCGTACGGTCGAAGAAGCAGAACAAGTACAAGCTGCGGTAAAGGCGTCAGGCAAATTACTACAAGTCGGATTTGTGCGTCGCTATGATGCTAATGCACAGATGTTGAACCAATTTAGTCAACAAGGAGACTTCGGCACTATTTATTATGCCAAAGCTTCTTATATTCGTCGTCTTGGCAATCCAGGCGGTTGGTTTAGTGATATTGAACGTTCCGGTGGAGGCCCTTTGATCGATATTGGTGTACATGCCATCGATCTCTGCTGGTATCTCATGGGGCGACCTGAACCGTTATCGGTGAGTGGGAATACGTATTACGAACTCGGTAATCGAGCCAATGTAGAACATCTATCCCGTTATCAAGCTGCGGATTACGATGCTACTCAGAACAATGTTGAAGATATGGCAAATGCAATGATCCGCTTTACCAATGGCGCTTCATTAATAGTAGATGTAAGCTTCAGCCTGCATGCCAAGCAAAATGAAGGCATGATCAAATTGTATGGCACTAAAGGTGGTTTTGAAGTCGATCCTGCGGTTCATATCACCACTGAAAAATACAATACAGTTCTCAATATAGAACCTCAGACCGATCATAAAGATTTTCAATTTGAACAAGCTTTTGATAATGAAATCAAGCATTTTATCGACTGTATTCAGACAGGTAAGCAACCACTAAGCCCTGTTGAAGATGGTGTACAGATGATGCGGATGCTTACAGCTATCTACGAATCTGCCAAGCTTGGCAAGGAGGTACGATTATGAAACTTGGACTGAGCACCTATAGTCTACACGGGCAATTAAGTTCGGGCGCAATGAATGTAGTGGATGTGATCGATTTTGCCGCAGATCATGGAGCTGTTCATGTGGAGATTGTACCTCTAAGCTATAATTTGACCGAACAGCCTGAACTGATCGAACACATTGTTCAGCGAGCCAAAGAGCGAGATATCGAAATTTCTAATTATGCTATTGGAGCTAACTTTCTAACCGATAGCGATGAAGCCTATGAGAAAGAAATACAGCGTGTGATGGATGAAGTCAATATCGCCCATCAATTAGGAGTCAAATTAATGCGTCATGATGTAGCTTCATCCACAGACGTATCGATTCAACACTTCAATCAACAATTAGATCGTCTCGCTTCAGCTTGTCGACGTATCGCAGATCATGCACAGCAGTATGGCATCACGACCAGTGTAGAAAATCATGGTTTTTTTATTCAACAAGCTGATCGTGTACAAGCACTTATCCAAGCTGTTGATCGTCCCAATTATAAAACAACACTCGATATCGGCAACTTTTTATGTGCCGATGAAAATCCAATCGCAGCTGTTCCTCAAAATTTGCCATATGCTTCGATGGTGCATGTGAAGGATTTCTATATTCGTCCTGCTTATCGTCATCCAGGTGAAGGTTGGTTTACCAGTACAGCCGGACAATATCTACGTGGAGCGATCATTGGTCAGGGTGATATTGATATGTGGGAAGTACTGCGGATTGTAAAGCATTCTGGATATGATGGATATGTTTCTGTGGAATTTGAAGGATTAGAAAATGACTTGCTTGGTGCTCGAATCGGACTTGAGAATGTACAAAGAATATGGGACGAGGTGTAATGGCATGGTCACAACATTAGGCAAGATTGGTGTTATCTCTGATAGCTTTGGTCTAGGACTCAAAGCCGATTTGCAAAAAGCAAAAGAAGTCGGCGCAGACGGTGTACAGATTTGGGCAACACAAGGTGAAATGGACCCTGATCACTTAGATGCACAAGCTCGTGTTGAACTCAAACAATATTTGGCTGAACTTGGACTGGAAGTGTCTGCTTTATGTGCAGATTATGGAGGTCACGGATTCCGTAATGAAGCAGATAATGTCTGGAAAATCGAAAAATCCAAAAAAGTCATGACGCTGGCACTTGAGCTAGGCAGTCCGATCGTAACCACTCATATCGGTATTGTGCCTGAAGATGAGAACGATCCTATGTATAAAGTGATGCAATCGGCGTGTAATGAACTGGCTGCTTTTGCTTCTGCTTTAGGCGGTTATTTTGCGATAGAGACTGGCCCTGAACCTGCATCACGTCTCAAATCTTTTCTCGATTCTTTAGAAAGTAAAGGCGTTGCAGTCAACTACGATCCAGCAAATATGGTGATGGTTACCGGTGATGATCCGGTGCAAGGTGTATATACATTACGTGACTATATCGTGCATACTCATGTCAAAGATGGCGTTCGTACACGTGAGGTCAATCCGCATGATGTGTATGGTGACCTGAGTCATGAACAGATCGCTGCGATGAATGATGGAAGTATTGGATTTAGCGAGGTTCCACTGGGTAAAGGAAGTGTTGATTTCCAAGCGTATTTTGCCGCCTTACAAGATATCGGGTATACCGGTTATCTGACGATCGAACGTGAAGTCGGTGACCAACCGGAGCAAGATATTCGGCAAGCCGTTTCGTTTATTCAACAATACAAATCAACTCAATAATTAAGCTTGATTAGGATAAATATGAAAGCCTTTAAATGATCGATTAATGATCTTTTGAAGGCTTTTTTCACCTTTTAGACGTTTAGATCAATTGTTGCAAATTCAGACTCACTTGTACCACTTTATGCTGTGGTTCATGATTGCCTTTGATCTGTGCATGCACTAACTCTACAGCTAATCTCGCTATCGTTCGTTCATCTTGCTTCAAGTACCCGATACCCGGCAATTCTGGATTATCAAAAGAAATCAATTCTACATCCTCTGTCTTTCCCAGTTCTACCAGTGAAGCATATGTTAATTTGGCTGCTTCTGCACTTAAAGCCAGTACAGCAGTCACCTGTGAATGGTGATTCATGAAATGGGTAATATATTCTTTTCCCTGCTCATTACGCAAAATATCCAACGGAATATGACACCATAGATTTTTGTCGATTGAGATATGATGATCGATATATGCTTTTTCAAAACCCGATGTACGATCTTCAATGACGGTATTCGTTCGATCCGGTGAAATTAACGCGATATGACGATGCTTTTTGCTCAATAAATAGACAATCGCTTCATAAGCCGCACTCAAATTATCTGAAGTGATTCGGAACGTCTCAATATTGCGTAAATAGCGATCCATAAACACAAATGGAAATTTATCCAGTGATAATCGCAATAACGACTCATTGTATTTCTCATCCTCTGTTGGAAATACTATCATCCCTTGCACTCCGATCGACAACAGCCGAACAATAGCTTCTGTCTCATTGCTCGACGATTCACGTGTAATATGAAGGATCAATTGATAACCCAATTGCCCTGCATAATATTCTGTATAATCAATCATTTTCTGGATGACACTGGTCTTCATTGTAGGAATAATCAGACCAATCAATGGTAAATGGGCAGTAGGTATACTGGATGATCCCCGTTGATGATGCCCGGAAAGATATTCTGATGGCGTATGATTACTCTCCTCTTGCTCATTCCAACATACAAATGTACCCTTTCCTTGAATACGGGTCACCCATCCTTCTTCAGCTAATCCAATCAACGCATTTTTCACTGTAATCTTACTCACTTGATATTCATCCATAATCTCTTGCTCGGAAGGCACACGATCTTTGTATCGTAATTCCCCTGAAATAATCTTATCTTTGATCTGCTGTTTGATCTGCTTATACAGTGGCATTTTCTTCATGTCTATTCTCACCTCCGTCATCAAATGTTTACATTTTTTATAGCATAGCACTTTTATTGTAAACGTATACATTTTTATTTGGAGCTGATTATAGCACATAAATATACTTTTTATATAAAACATATTTTTATTAAATTTATAACCAATTGAGTATATAAATTCTAAAATTTGAGCCGTATACTACAGGAATAAAGCGTTTACATTTTAAATTTGGAGGTCAATTATGAAAAAATCAGGTATCTTACTTTCTTCTTTGCTACTGGTGACGACCCTTTTATCTGCTTGTGGTAACTCTACTGATTCTTCTTCTGCTTCAGGTGGAAGCGGAGCCAATGACAAAGTAACGTTAACAGTTACCCACTATATGGTGGAGAAGCCCAAAGTCGATACATTTAAAAAATTAACCGACCGCTTTACGGAGTTGAATCCCAATATTACGTTCGATGTGCAAGTCATGCCTGTGGATAAATACAATGACAATATCAAAATGAAAGTGGCTGCAAGCGATGTACCTGATATCATTTTTGGTCGTCCGCAAGGTATGGTCGATATTACCAAAGCAGGTGCTTTTCTAGACCTGACCAATGAACCTTTTATTCAAAAAGTAAATAAAGATTATCTCCCCAACGTTTCCTACGATGGCAAAGTATACGGATTACCTACTGACCTAATGACCAACGCTGTCATCTACAACAAAGATTTATTCAAAAAAGCAGGCGTAGAAGTTCCTAAAACATACTCTGAATTAGTGAAAGTAGCACAAACGTTACAATCCAAAGATATCACTCCTTTTGCCGCTTCATGGAAAGATGGCGCTTCATATATGAGCTTTATGTGGCCTGATATGTGGGGTAATTTGCTTAAAGACAATCCTGATTATGCAGGCAAAATGATGGCAGGCGAGACTACTTTTGCAGCGATTCCAGGTTACAAAGATTTCTTGACTCGTGTGAATACACTTAGTTCTTTTGCTAACAAAGATGCTGCTGATATTGATTACGATCGTTCGCTTCAGTATTTTGCTCAAGGTAAAGCAGCAATGGATATTATGGGTAGCTTTGCTATTGGAACGATTCGTAGCTATAACCCTGAAGGCAATTTCGGTGTCTTTATGTATCCAGCAACAGATACGCCTGAGAACAATGTCATGACTTACTCTACAGATGATACATGGATGATCGGTGCTCAATCCAAAAATCTAGATGCCGCTAAAAAATTCTTAGAGTTTATGGCATCTGATGAAGGTGCTCAAATCTGGGCAGATGGCGTACAGACACTAAGCGCAATCTCAGCAGATATCAAACCAGCCAAACAAGATCCAATCTCTGAAGAATTTCAAACGATCTTCAAAACCGGCAAAGTTGTTAACAATCAGGTTAAACCTCTCTGGTACGGACAATATGATGATACATGGCAAAAAGATTTAACATTCTTCCTTGTCTCTGATCCTGCAACACGTAGCGTCGATGAATTGCTACAAAAATTAGATGCTGATTTCGCTCGAATCAACAAAATGAATTAATCGTAAGTATCCTATTCTAACTAATCTGGTGGTGATCTCGTGACCCGTAAGTACAAAGACGAACTGCTCAAGTTCACCTTTATCGTTCCTGCTTTACTTTTCTTTTGCCTTGTTGTTGTGTTCCCTTTCTTTCGTGGAGTCAATATTGCTTTTACTAACTGGAACGGGATTGATATGTCTTACGATTATGTAGGTTTGCACAATCTCAAATTATTATTTACCGATACAGAACTATTGAATCCGATTAAAAACACACTGTTTTTTGCGATTTTTACGACCGTATTTATCAATGTGATCGGACTTGGTCTGGCAGTTGCGCTAAATACTAAGTTCCCGGGCGTTAATTTGCTCAAAAGCTTTATATTTATGCCGATGGTGATCAGTCTGGTGCTAGCTGCTATTATCTGGCGTTATATTTACAGCGATATTTTCCCAACGATTTTCCATACCGATGGAGGATTATTGGGAAATCCGACTACTGTTATGTTAGGCATTTCGATTATTAGTGTCTGGAAAGAAGTCGGTCTGGCGATGGTCATCTATTACGCAGGACTACAGACCATTCCCAAAGATATGTACGAATCAGCGCATATTGATGGAGCTGGCAGTTGGATTCAATTTTCCAAAATTACAGTTCCTTTGTTAATGCCTGCTTTCACGTATTGTATTCCGCTCTGGATCGGTACAGGATTACGGCAATTTGATTATCCGATGGTCGCTACGAAAGGCGGCCCGGGTACATCATCCGAAACACTGGCTATGTATGTGTATAATTATGAGTTTCCTTATTTCAAAGCCGGTTACGGGCAGATGGCAGCCCTTATGTTATTCTTCTTTATTTTGATTGTGACTGTGTTTGTCACTAACTATTTCCGGAGAAGAGAGGTGGAATATTGAATACTTCGGTTCCGATTGCACGAGTCAAAGAAACGTCAAAACGTCGCTTTCCCAAGTTAATCCGAATTATTATGTTGTATATTATCGCGATTTTGTTTTTATTTCCTTTTTATATCGCTATCGTGTATTCGATTAAGACACCCATCGAAACAGCTCAAAGTCCACTGGCTTTTCCAACACATATTGCATGGTCCAATTACAGTGATGCGATCGCCGCTTCTAACTTCTTTCTTGCTTTACGCAACAGTGTGCTGACGACTATTGGCACCGTATTATTAACGATCACCGTCTGTTCGATGGCGGCTTATATGATCGCACGTAACAACAATCGCTTTTATAACTTTTTCTACTATCTGTTTATGTCTAGTATTATGTTGCCTTTTCAAGTATTAATGTTTCCTCTGTACAAAACGTGGACAGAACTGCATTTATTGAACACGATTCCCGGTCTAATTATTGCATTAACCGGTGTACAGATAGGCTATTTCGCTTTCTTGTATGTAGGTTTTATTAAGACAGTTCCACGCGAATTAGAAGAATCAGCAATGTTAGATGGCGCATCCAGATATCGGACATTTTTCAGTATTATTTTCCCGCTACTGAAGCCGATTAATTCAACGATTCTGGTATTAAGCGCGCTTGGAGCTTGGAATGATTTTGTCGTCTCGATGATTATTGTGCAGAAAAAAGAAGCTTCCACCTTACCATTAGTTCAGTTCCAATTTTTCGGAGAATACACATCAGAGATTAATATGGCATTTGCAGCCATTATTTTATCTATGATCCCGATTATGGTGTTCTATCTTTTCGCACAGAAATACATTATCGGTGGCGTCACCGCCGGTGCAGTCAAAGGATAATCAGTGCATATCAGTCCCAACACACTATAGATTATATAAAGGAGTCTTGAGATGGATACTCAATCTTCACCTACTTCTTCATCCACAACCACTTACCGCAATCCGATTATTGAACAACGTGCCGATCCGTGGGTGTATCGACATACCGATGATTATTATTATTTTACCGGCTCTGTGCCTTCTTTTGATTATATAGAGCTTCGGCGGGCTACCCGTATTCAAGATCTTGCCGATGCAGAACCTGTTATCGCATGGCGTAAGCCAGATACAGGGCCGATGAGTCATTTAATCTGGGCTCCTGAAATTCATTATATTCATCAGAAATGGTATATCTATTTTGCCGCAGCCGCTACAGACGAGATTGTCGATGGGCTTTTCCAGCATCGTATGTTTGTACTGGAAAATGATCATCCTAATCCGCTGGAAGGTACTTGGGTAGAAAAAGGACAAATCATTACACCTTGGGATACATTTGCTCTAGATGCGACTACATTTATACATCAAGATCAGCAATATCTATTATGGGCGCAAAAAGAACCTGAAATCGATGGTAACTCTAATCTCTATCTATCTGTAATGGATAATCCTTGGACGTTAAAAGGTACGCCGACCAGACTCAGTATTCCCGAACTATCATGGGAATGTATCGGATTCAAAGTCAATGAAGGCCCTGCTTTTTTACGCAAACAAGATCAATTATTTATCAGTTATTCTGCCAGCGCTACTGATCATCATTATTGTATGGGACTACTTACTGCTGATATTCATAGCGATATTCTAAATGCAGCATCATGGATCAAAAGTGATCAACCCGTTTTTGGTACAGCCGAAGCCCATTCTCAGTATGGCCCCGGACATAATTGCTTCACAGTATCAGAAGATGGACAACAGGATGTCATGATCTATCATGCTCGTAATTACAAAGAAATTTCAGGTAATCCATTATACGATCCGAACCGTCATATGCGTGCTCAGATCATTCATTGGAATGCAGACCATACCCCGAATTTTGGTGTACCTGTAGCCGATCACATCTCTACAGATCAAACAGCATCTGTAGATCACGCTAAAGAAAGCTAAATAAATATCATTCTTGTATTCTAAGTAAAACCAGTCTCCTCTATATTACTGAGAGTATGCAGTGATATAGAGGTTTTTGGTGATTTATTGGCACGCCTTGAATCTTCGATAGTAGTATCTCTGATCTAAAATGCTCCGAATACATAAGGATACAAAAGAAACAAAGCAATTCCCCAGATCATCAATGCTGAACATTTATTCAACAAAGGCAACCACTTCCCTGATTGATCCAGTCGACCTACCCAATGCCCACTAACTGCTAAACCTACAAACCATACCCATGACACGATAATACATGTGATTGTAAAAACAAATTTGTCGCTTCCTTCATAAGGTAGCGAGCTAATACCAATCACACCAATGGTATCTAATAACGCATGTGGATTAAGCAAAGACACTGATAAAGCAAAAACAATCTGTTTGCGGATGGATAAGGCATTCCGATTCCCTTGTTCAGCCTGAATACTACTCCTCCATGTGATATACCCCATATATAGAAGAAACACGATTCCACCGATCATTAATACATGCTTAATCCACGGCAGACCAAGCACTAATAAGGAGACTCCACCTACAGCCAGACTGATCAGCAATGTGTCACATATCCCTGCTGTAATCACCGCTGGTAAAGCACGCCAGAATCGACGTTGCACCATTCCTTGTTGAAAAATAAAAATATTTTGTACACCTAAAGGTAAAATAAGCCCCAATGCTAATAACAAAGCATGCATGATAATCCCAACCATATTTAATCTCCTTTCGCTTGCCAATTGAAGTTTACCAATGAGTAAGAAATATTTTATTATATTAACCCTGTTATTATCTCACTTACTTATTTACTGTGCCTACTATCAATGATACTATTAGCAGTAACTTCAATTTTTAATGATATCTATGGAAAAAAGCAAACCATTCGAAAGAATGGGACGCAAAGTGTGGAGTCTAACGGGTATAGATCACTATACTTCTATGATTGTCCTACCGCCCCGAACATATATCGGGGCTTTTTCTGCGTTTTATTATATACAACTAGAGATACGGAGTGATGATAATGAAAAAGTGGTCTTATGTATTCATTTTGCTAGGGATTATAATACTTGCTTATCCACAAGTGAATGAATGGTATTCGGATTGGCAACAAAGTCGCTTATTAGATGAAGCTGAAAATGAAGCTATGGCACAATCGACTGCTCAACCTACTAATTTACAAAGTGGATATGCCAAAGTCAATCACCTGCTCAATGAAGAAAGCGAATCTTCAACTACCGCTCCTCCACCGGTACAAGGAGAGATCCTCGGTATTATTACTATTGATAAGATTGATGTGAAATTACCGATAGTAGAAGGAGCAACTCGTGAGAATATGCGTAGTGCAGCTGTACACATTTCCGAAACCGATCAATTAGGTGAAAAAGGAAACTTCGCCATTGCAGCTCATCGTGCTCACAAATATGGACGATTATTTAACCGTTTAAATGAAATAAAAGTAGGCGATATTATAAAAATTGAGTCTAGGGGTACACTTTTCGAATATAAAACCGATAATATAAGTATAGTGGAACCTACTGACGTATCAGTATTAGAAAGTAATCCGAATCGTGAAGAAATCACGCTGGTCACTTGTGATCCTCTAGTCAATCCGACTCATAGACTTATTATCCATGCCGAGCGCATATCGACAAATATTTCTAGTTGATTTTTCTTGATTTAATGATATTATAGTAAATGTGAACCACAAGTAACTTTTAAGGTTTAGGATTTTTTAACACTAACCATAAAAGCTTCAGCACGATAATGGCAAACCTGTCGAAAGACTGGGACGCAAAGCTAAAGGGCCTTACCTCTTAGAGGTTGGCAGCCAGCCACCGAATGAAGAAGCTTTTTCTTATACTCTCAATATCCTTTTTATGTAATATATGCAAATTTAAACTAAAATTCAAACGATAACGGCAAACCTGTCGAAAGACTGGGACGCAAAGCTAAAGGGCCTTGTATACATGGCAGCCAGCTACCGAAAGGAATAATTCTTATGAAAAAACTTTTGCTAACTTGCTTGACAGCATTCACTCTTATCTCTTTCGCTCCGACGCATACTTATGCATCCACAACAACTACTACTGACTCTTGGTTAGACACTTCAACAGTAAGCGAAGGCTTTATCGCCGTTCACTATAATGCACCTTCTCACACTCGTACTAAATTAATGATCAGCAAAAACGATGTAAACTACACTTACGATCTTAATGCTTCTCAATCCGATTCTTCTTTCCCTTTACAACTAGGTAATGGAACATACAATGTAACGATCCTTGAGAACACATCAGGTAACAGCTACAAAAAAATCCAAGGTGATTCTCTTGAAATGAACCTTGACGACTCAAATGCTGTCTATCTTGCTTCCACTCAAAATGTAGACTGGAAAAATGCTCCTGCTTTAATCAGCAAAGCACAACAATTGACTAAAAACGCTACAACAGACGAGCAAAAAGCTCAAGCCATCTACAACTACATTACAACTAACGTAAAATATGATTATAAATTTGCTAGTGCATTACCTGCTGTATATGTACCTGATGCAGCAAACACATTAGTATCTAACACAGGCATCTGCTATGATTATGCTTCTCTAAATGCAGCAATGCTTCGTAGCGTAGGTGTTCCTACTAAATTGGTTATGGGTAACTCTACTAACGTTAAAGAATATCATGCTTGGAACGAAGTTTTCTTGAATGGTCAATGGGTAACAGTAGATACAACCATCGATGCAACACTTAAACAAAACGGTAAAACAACTACTTTGACTAAACCTGCTTCTCAATACAAAGCAGTTAAAACGTACTAATCTTACAAATACAATATTCATTCTAAATGAATATTCATACAGTATAAAAAAGAGGAACTGATCTCAACAATGATCAGTTCCTCTTTTTTTCTTGTGTTATTTACAGGTTTGTTTGCATTTATTTAACGATTATTGATGGATGAAAATTTATCCATTATGAGCTTTGAGGCGGTTCTTTTTTACTGAGTTCTCCACCCATCGCTTTAAGAAACTGTAATCCCATTGATAAAGAGGATCGAACATCAGGATCACGCATCATTCCGAGTAATCCTAGCATCCCTGGTGGATGATCATCTGAATGACTGTTCTTTTTGCCCACTTTAGAAGGTTTATCAGTCTCATAGATTTTTTGCGAAGGATCAGCTTGTAGGTCTCCAAGGTGATCTAATCCAGCCCCTAAAGCTTTGATCAGCTTCTCTAGTTCTTTTGGATCAAGCTTTCCTAATACTTGAACCAGTGTAAATGCATTTTTGATCAGTGGCGGTAAATTCATACCTTCAATCATATCGATACCTATAGCTCCAATAGGGACTCTATTTTTGAGTGCAGCATCTGCAATATCCAATACACCTGCTCGATCGAGTTCTTTGACAATCTCTAACATTTTCAAGATTGATTCTGTATTTTCAGTTAATGCTTTGATCAGTAGACCTAGTGATTGGGCTTGAATTTCGGCTTCTGTTGGAATATGACGTTCGATCTGCTTAATAGGTCTCGCCATGGGACTCACGCTCCTTCTGGATCGTTGTAGCAATCGGTTCGTAGTCTGATCGATTCCACTTATCTTCCACGCGTACACTAATCTGTGGACGCCGTGTAGCGAAGCGTGGATTCACCTGTGGTAAAGGCGACACCTGATGTTCCACTTGATCTGTCAGCACTTCCATCATCACATTAATTTCTTTATAACTTGGTGTATGGGTGACTTTATCTGTATAGCTACTGGTTAAGCGGTTGATCGCTTCCTCTTCATTCGAAGTGTTCATAGGCAAATACAATTCTTTCCCTTTGACACGATCTGTAACCAGTACTGACAATTTCACTTTACCAAATGGAGAAATTAAGCGAACTTTACTGCCATCTTGTATGCCTCTTTCGGCAGCTAGTTCTGGTGACACTTCAAGCCAAGTTCCGGATACTTTATGGCGAATTCCTTCTGATTTGTACGTCATATTGCCTTCATGGAAATGTTCTAATAGTCGTCCATTATTTAAATGAAGATCATACATCGCTTCCGGCTCATACGGCTGTGTCCATTCTACCGGATACAATTTTGCTTTGCCATTAGGAAAATGAAAAGACTCTTCATACAATAAATGTGTGCTTGTTCCATTAGGATGTACAGGCCACAATTGACTATTCCAACCTTCCAATAGATCATAATGAACACCTGCAAATAAAGGTGCTAGACTTGCGGCTTCTGCCATAATTTCACTTGGATGAGTGTAGTTCCAATTTGCACCCAGAGCATTCGCTACATCTTGAATAATACGCCAGTCTGGCTTGGAATCACCCAAAGGTGCGAGCACTTCATAAAATCGCTGAATACGGCGTTCTGTATTGGTAAATGTCCCGTCTTTTTCAAGACTTGGAGAAGCAGGCAAGATCACATCTGCATATTGAGCTGTATTGGAGAAGAAAATATCTTGGACTACGAAAAAGTCTAATTTGCCTAACATATCCGCTACAAAGTTGGAATTAGAATCGACCAATGCCATATCTTCGCCAAATAGATACATCGCTTTCAGTTTACCTTCTTCAATTGCATCAACCATCTGATGATTATCGTATCCAGGTTCTGATGGAAGTTCTACTCCCCACGCTTGCTCATAACGATGACGAACATCATCATCCGATACTTTTTCATACCCGGGGAAGAAATTCGGCATTGTTCCAAAATCACAAGCTCCCTGCACATTGTTATGACCACGCAAAGGATAAGCGCCTGTACCCGCACGACCAAAATTCCCTGTCGTCAACAATAGATTACATAGAGCAGTTGACGTATCGGTTCCGCCGCGATGTTGAGTCACACCCATCGCCCACAACACACATACTGATTTGGCTTGATGAATCATTTCAGCAGTTGCAATCAATTCAGCTTGAGAGATGCCAGATACTTGTTCTGCGTACTCTAGCGTATATTGATCTAGCGATTGACGGAACTCTTCATATCCATCTACACGTGCTGTTAAGAATCCATGGTCTTCCCAACCTTGATCAATAATATATTTGGTCACTGCCGATACCCAGACCAGATCAGAACCCGGACTTGGATGCAAATGAATATCCGCACGTTCAGCCATTTCATTTTTACGTAGATCAGATACGATTAATTTCTGCCCGTGAAGTTTATGTGCTCGTTTCACTCGTGTGGCTAATACAGGATGCGATTCCGCAGGATTAGCACCGACAATCATCACTAGATCGGCTTGCTGAATATCTTCGATTGTACCGCTATCTCCACCCATACCGACAGTACGCATCAATCCCGAAGTCGCTGGAGACTGACAATAACGTGAACAGTTATCTACATTGTTCGTTCCCATAATCGAACGAACGAATTTTTGAAAAATATAATTTTCTTCATTAGAACATTTGGATGAAGCGATATAACCGATCGAATCTGCACCATATTCTTCACGAATACTGCCTAATTTGCCAGCGATTAGGTTCAATGCTTCTTCCCAGCTTGATTCTACAAATCGATCACCTTTACGAATCAAAGGCTTGGTTAGACGTTCTTCGCTATTGACGAAATCCCAACCCCATTTGCCTTTGATACATGTCGAAATACCGTTCACTGGAGCATCTATAGACGGTTCGATTTTGAGAATATCACGTCCTTTGGTCCACACTTCAAAGCTACACCCAACTCCGCAATACGTACAGACCGTTTTGGTGCGTTGAATTCGAGAGTGACGCATAGAAGCTTCGATCTCAGACACTTTGAAAATCTCTCGGTAGCCCGGTTCGATTTCTTTGGTTAATTCAATCATTGGCTCCATTACTTGATTATCGATGCCTGTTAGGAATCCCGCTTCACCGACCATCGTGGTCTCCATCAACGCATTACAAGGACATACAGTGACACAATGACCACAAGATACGCAAGACGATTGATCGACAGGAACATCATCATCCCAGATCACACGGGGTTGATCACGACTCCAATCGATGGTTAACGTTTCATTGACCTGAAGATCCTGACAAGCTTCTACACAACGTCCACATAAGATACATTGATCAGGATCATATCTATAAAAAGGATTAGTATTATCGATTTGGTAAGGTTTCGGTTGGAAAGGATAATCTTGATGTTCAATTCCTAATTTTTCAGTAGTATTATGAACAACACAATTGCCGTTATTGTTATCACAGACCGTACAATACAATTCATGATTTTTAAGAATACGAGACATCGATTCTTGCTGAGCTGCTTTGACCAGTGAAGATTCAGTAGAAATTTGCATACCTGAACTGACTACAGTACTACAACCACGAACCAACTCTCCATTCACTTCGACCATACATGTATCACATGTTTCGATAGCACCTAGTTGTTCGTTATAACAAATTTGCGGAATGTAAAATTCATCTTGTCCTTTGGCGGCTTGTACAATAGTTATGCCCGGCTCTGTAACGACCGATTGTCCGTTAACTTCAATCACGATATGTTCTGTATGGTCTGTCTTCATCATGTTGTTCACCTCTACCTCAAAATTAATAACTCATTCTCTTATCCTTCTGATTCCACCGACTGCTTACTTTTACTTATTGTTGCTTGAGTGATATATCACAGAATCATGTATTATAAAATTGATGAATCATATTTACCCAATCCGTTTTTAAAGTAAGCATCTTTTTCCTTTATATGGTTATCTATTATTTCCGTTTAGACATAATTAATATTTATGTAATGACATATAGATATAAACGTTAAATGTATCCATTTGAGCTGACTTTACATTATGGTTTAATGAGAGTAACGTTAGGATGTAGCTTGTAATGATATGCTTGTAAACAAGTAAGGAGACTCAATGTATGAATACTTCGATTCATTCTCATTCGTCTTCTCGACGAATATTGATTATGACAGCCGTTGAAGCTGAACGTGAAGCGATTCTTCGAGGATTGCCAGCGCTTAGTGAAGATCGCTTTAGTGTACAATTAGCTGGTGTAGGTCCTGCTTCTGCAGCAGCACGAACAACAGCGATTCTAGCAAAAGAATCGTTTGATATGGTGATCAGTGCAGGTATTGGCGGTGGATTCGCAGGATATGCTGATATTGGATCTATTGTTCTTGCGAGCCAGATGATCGCAGCAGACTTGGGTTCAGAGACACCGGAGCATGGATTTATTTCTGTAGATGAATTGGGATTCGGCTCTTCAATGATCCAAGCCGATACCGTCTATAATGGAAGTCTTGCTTCAGCTATTCAACAGATTGGACTTGCTGTGCATATTGGCCCTGTTGTTACGGTATCTACAACTACAGGCTCAGCTGAATCAACAGCTATGCTTGCAGGACGTATTCCTGGTGCTTCAGCAGAAGGTATGGAAGGATACGGTGTTGCTTTGGCTGCTCATTATTTCCACTTACCTGTACTCGAAATTCGGGCGATCTCTAATCGGGTCGGGCCACGTGATCGAAGCAGTTGGCGTATTCCTGATGCTTTGCAAGCTTTAACCAAAGCAAGCTCCATATTACCGGAGGTGCTATAAAATGAAAATTGCTTTTTCCCCATGTCCTAATGACACATTTGTTTTTCATGCTTGGGTACACGGTCTTGTGCCAAATGCTCCTGAGCTTGAAGTGACTTATGCTGATATTGATATTACAAATAACTGGGCAGCTACAGGCGAAGGCCCGGAAGTCTTAAAAGTATCTTATGCCGCTTTACCGTGGTTGTTGGAAGAGTACGCATTAATCCCTTGTGGTGGCGCGCTTGGTCGTGGTTGTGGTCCATTGGTGCTTACCGCTGATCCTACCGATACCGATCCTGCTAGTCTATCTGGTAAAAGAGTAGCTGTTCCAAGTGAACGGTCTACGGCTTATATGCTTTTCCGTCTATGGGCAGCTCAAAATGTTCCCGGTGGTGTAGGCGAAATTGTGGTGATGCCATTTGATGAGATTATGCCTGCGGTAAGAGACGGCAAGATTGATGCTGGTCTGGTTATTCATGAAGCACGCTTTACGTATCCTAATTACGGGCTTACTCTTATGGAAGATATGGGTAGCTGGTGGGAAGAAGATACGGGATTGCCCATTCCTTTGGGGGCTATTATTGCTAAACGTTCATTAGATGCTAATCAGATTGCCGATTGGGTACGTTCTTCTGTCGAATATGCGTGGGAACATCCTGAAACTTCACGTCAATATGTACTGGAGCATGCTCAAGAAATGGACCCGAGTGTTGCTGATTCTCATATTAATCTATATGTAAATGAATTTACCCGTAATCTAGGTGAAGATGGTTATGGAGCGATCGAAGCTTTATTAGGACGTGCTGCCAAGGAAGGGCTTGTACCTGAATTCGATCTTTCATTGTTACGTAAATAAAGAATAATGATTGGTTTTCAACATAGGGATATTAAAAAAGCACAAACTCACTAAGATTTCATAGTGAATTTGTGCTTTTTGGTATGGATATATTAGTCTTTTTGATTTTTTTATAGATATTGCAGATATTTGTGAGCAAAATGTTTGCCAATTCGATTGCTTATCTGGTACACTGGCATTATCACTATAAGATTTATAGTGATAACACAAATAGCCCCTTTTCACAGAAGGAGCTGCTTATTTCTAATTCCTAATTATATACAATAGGAGGTGAATCACCATGGTACAAAACGT
Organism: Paenibacillus sp. PK4536; assembly: GCF_028594455.2. Lineage (NCBI taxonomy): Bacteria > Bacillati > Bacillota > Bacilli > Caryophanales > Paenibacillaceae > Paenibacillus > Paenibacillus sp. PK4536. The sequence goes on along the minus strand of NZ_CP126313.1, from coordinate 2,201,009 downwards.
ACTTTGCGAAGTAAATTCTTGCACACATTGGGCTCAAGAAAACAAATGTACTGCTGAATCTATTTTCATTATCAATCACGCTCATCAAAAAGCGACTGAATCTCAAGAAACAGATTGTCAAACGTTTGATAAAAAAGATTCTGTAAACTAATTTAAAATGTTTTACAACTGAGAAGGGACTTTGCCGAGTTCCTTCTTTCTTTTTATATTCTACCAACAATGATTATTATTATCAAGTAGATTTCAAAAAAAATTATATAAAAGCTCATTTTACCTGTCATTACACTGATCGCATTTCTCATTCTCAATACAATCAGCATAATGTCATGGTACAGTACTACTCCATCAATCATTTATTATATTTTGAATCTGGCTACAGATGTTAATAATTCATCAATCCCTTGTTTGGATAGATTCATACTTTCGATCACTTCATGCGTCTGTTCTACGATCGTCTCCGTTTTCTCTGCAATCGTCGAAGTTCCTTCTGCACTTTCATTTGAAGCTACTGCAATCTCATGAATCGATTTCACTTGATTCTCAATCGAAGATAACAATTCTTCAGATGTGGAACTCAGGTCTGTAGCTATATCATCGATCCCTTTTGCACTCTCTGCATATTGATCTGCTGAAGATAGCATCATATCGTAATCTTGCTTAATCTCATTAACAAATAATTGTAATAGATCATTGGAATTTGTTGATAGATTACTTACCGATTCGATCACTGTACGAGTAATTTGATCGATCTGGTCTGCTGCTTGTTTGGAATCTGCAGCAAGCTTACTGATTTCACTAGCTACGACAGCAAATCCTTTACCTGCTTCTCCTGCTCTTGCTGCTTCAATACTTGCATTTAAAGACAACAAATTAGTCTGAGCGGCAATCGTAATAATGGTAGATACCAGTCCGTTGATTTTGGATACCGATTGCGATTCAACCAATGCTTTTTGTAAACGTTCTTTAACATGAGTATAGATTTTCAAGCTCTTATGATAAGAAATTCGGAACTCTTGACTTAATTCTTGGGCGCGACGAGTCAGTTCATCTGCAGATGTAGCACTGTCTTGCGCTTTTGTAGCAACAGACTGTACGGCATGTTCTAATTCACGAGAAGTTACATTCATTTGTTCTGTAGAAGAAGCCGTCTCTTCTGTACTTGCAGACAGTTGTTCTGTTGTTGCAGAAATATCTTGAACACTATCTTCTAAATGAGACATATGATGATGAACCGTCTGAATATGATTTTGCAAATGAGAACTTTGAGCGATTACTTGTTCAAACACTTCTCTAAACTGCTTACGTGCTCCACCCATCGCAGCTATAATAAGCGCAAATTCATCTTTTTCTGTTAAATATTTTTCGTAACCTTTGCTATATTTCAGATCAAGTGCTGCTGTTTTATTAATAATTTCTAATGTAACTTGAGTACGGCGGCTCACATTGCGAGCGAATAATATACAGATCAATAAGGAAATCAGTAAGATGACAATCGTTGCGATAATCAACGTTTGGGCTAATTGATCTTGTAACTGTTGGCTTTCTAGTAAGACAGCTTGATTATAATCGTCTAGAATTTCTTCGGCCTGATTGATATCATCGCGTGCGGCGTCAAATCGGGCTGTGCTATCTGCAAGGTTGGCTACTGTATTGGTATTGATATCAAATCCTTGTTGCCATGCAGCGAAATTAGTATCAAAATCAGCAATCAATTCAAAAACGGTTTTATTCGAATCAGCGTGTTGATATTGAGCAAATTCGGCTTGATGTGCAGTGAAAATAGCTTCAGCTTTGTGCACACGGTCATAGGCTTGTTGTGCATTTTCAGTGTAATCAGCTTTGGCTGCTTCTAAAATGGCAGGATCATTCGAACTGGTCAATGTCATCTGAGCGACTAACGCTTGATAATAATCACGATCTGCATTTAATAACCAATAATTTGTCATATACGATTGATCATAAATTTTAGTCGTTAATGTTTGAGCAATAGACCTGGTATGGCTCAATGAGAAGATAGCGATTCCGATCAAAGCGATCATTACGAGTGCCATAGGCAAAAACATTTTCAGACGTAGATTCCAGTTGTTAATATTAAAGATGGTTTTCATAAAATGGTCTCCCTGCTACATTGTATTATTCGAATAAAGGGAATATAGAAAGGCTACTATTACCTATTATTTACATAATATTTATATCGGATTTGAACACTCTTTGTAATAGTATAAAAATCGACTTTGTGTATCATTTCTACAATCTGATATGGTACAAAAAAAGACTGCTGACGCATAAACGTCAACAGCCTTTGGAAATGGGTATTATGAATCTATGATTAGACTTTCTACAAATGATATCAATCTTATTTATTGTACATAATAAATATCAGGCACTGGAGGTTGCTTCATATCTACACCCAGATGAAATCCTGGATGTGGTGGTTGATTGTAACCAGCATTTTGCCAAGCGACAGATAGACGATAGACAGGATCATGCATCAGTGTACGTAAGCGATAATCGGTCATATCTGTTGTGGTATAAATACGTAATTCATTATTATCGCTTGAACGTAATACCACTTCTTCACGCCAGTCTCCATATAGATCTGCTTGTAGATTCGGTGTAGCTTTGGTTCCATTATTCGAACTACTTCCTGTAGCCGTTAACAAGTTAGTCGTCGTATTGTTCATATAATCCCATTTATCAATACGATTATCATCTAACAACTCGCGCAATAGATCACCATCCCACCAGATTCCAAAGTTCGTAGACGAAGGGATGTTTTTGCTAATGACTTCACCTGTAATACTGTATAATCCCGTAATTGGAACATGTTGAGCATTCGTAATCGTAGCTGCCCATACTTCTTCTCCGGGGAAACGTGGATCGATATCCGCAGACATTCCACGTCCTGTATCTAGCCCTGTGTATACGCCCCACAAGACTTGTCCTGTATTCGCATCATGTACTTCCATACCATAGGGAGAATCTTTATGTTCATGTACGCCGAATACTTCTAGTCCTGCTCGGTTCGGATTCAGATCGCCTAGATGTTGAGCATCTCCATGTCCCAGTCCTGTGGTATAACGTGGGGTGCCATTATCATCAATAGAAATAGAACCGAAATTAATCTCATCTTTGCCGTCTCCATCGACATCTGCTACATTGAGAGCATGATTACCTTGCGCAGTGTAGGTCGTCTGATTACCTACATTGGTATCGTACGTCCAACGCTTGGTGATTTTGCCATCACGGAAATCATAAGCGACAAGTACAGTACGTGTATAATATCCTCTGGTCATAACAAAGCTAGGACGTTGTCCGTCTAAATAAGCGACTCCTGCTAAAAAGCGATCGACTCGATTCCCGTAATTATCGCCCCATGAAGCAACTGTTCCGCGAGGTGGATCATAATTAATAGTGTCTAAGGCGGCTCCTGTTGTTCCTTTAAATACTGTCAAAAATTCAGGCCCTGTCAGCACATATCCAGCACTATTGCGATAGTCTGCTTTGGCATCCCCGATCACTTTACCTTGACCATCAATCGTACCATCTGCTGTACGCAAAGCCACTTCAGACTTCCCATCTCCATCTAGATCATAGACGACAAATGGAGAATAATGAGCGCCTGCACGGATATTAGGTCCCATATTAATGCGCCATAAGCGAGTGCCATTTAATTTGTATGCATCCAGATACACAATCCCTGTATATCCAGATTGAGAATTATCTTTGGCATTGGAAGGCGACCATAACAGCACAATTTCATACTCTCCATCCCCATCCAGATCACCTACACTCGCATCATTTGCACTATAGGTGTAAGCTACTCCGTCTTTGGTTACACCATCAGCAGGCTTTTGCAAAGGAACCGATTTGTATTGCTGTTGCCATACGGATACAGGTGTCGATACCGATGTTTCTTTACCATTCTGCACAGTAAATAAGGTATAAACAGAAGTCACTGTTCCTTTAGCATCTAATACATTGGTAGCTCCTGTTATCGGCTGACTGTTCACCAGTACACCGTCGCGATATAGATTAAATGCGATATTATTGGCATCCAATCCAAGCATTCTCCAACCTACATAAATACCATTTTTGCTTTTGACGGCTACCAGTCCACGATTTAATTTTTCCATTGCACGTTGACCGGAAGCAACCGCTGTATTTTCAGTGACTGTTAAATGTTCTACATGTTCAGACAAAGGAAGCTGTATATCTGCTATCCCTTGGGCTACCAGTCTTGCGATCTGGATCGCTCCATATTCCTGAAAATGAGTATTGTCTACAACTCCATCAGGAAAATTGGGATATACACCTGCTGGTACATGCAAAAATACTTTTTTAGATTCTTCTGCACCAATCGAATTGTAATAAGCTACACTACGAGCGCTGAGATCAATAAGCTTGGTGTTAGTCTGAGTGGCGACTTCTTTCATCGCTGTCACATAATTGGGGAAACTGATATTGAATTGCCCTGTAGTCGTATTAAAATCACGTCTACCGACCGGAGTCACTAGAATAGGAGTGGCTCCATGTGCACGAGCCCCATCGATATACTGCTTGAGGTATACTTTATAATCAGGTACAGGTGTGTATCGTTCGGGCTTCGTATCGGCATCATTATGACCAAATTGAATCATCAGATAATCACCTGGTTGAATCTGATTTAAGATCGTATCTAATCGGCCTTGTTCGATAAAAGAACGTGAACTGCGTCCACCAATCGCTTGATTGCTGATCTTTACCTTTTCATCCAAGTAACGGTCTATCATTTGCCCCCATCCTGCTTGTGGTTGTTTGGATGTTGCATAGGTCTGTACAGTTGAATCTCCTGCCAGATATACGGTGGGATTCGAGACCACCACAGACTCCTGTTCATACGTGTTATTGATGACACTTTGTACTTGTTCTACTTGCTCTGTCGTACTTGGAAAAGAAGTATGATTCTGCTCTGCTTGATCCTCTGCTGCTATTGATCTGTTCAAAGGTAATAACGTACACACCATAACCATAATAAGCACAAGCGATACCCATCGACGATACTCAAGCGAACGATTCAAACGTACCCCTTCTTTCTCCTTCAAATTTATAAAGCGCTTACATTATTATCGTACATGGAATATTTAGGTGTGAATATTCAATATACAGTGGTGTTTGTGTAATATTCCGACCTCCTCTAGAGTTGATTTCGATATGTTTATGTAAGGTAATACAAAAAGGACAGAGTCTAATGACTCTATCCTTTGAATGCATATATTTTATGTCTATATGGTACTCTTCTGCTTAGACTCGCTTGCGACGGAATCCTAATACAATACCTATCGCTAGCACCAAAATGCCTATACTAATCGCTGTGTATTTAGCTTGAGTCGCTGTATCGATTGTCGGCGTCATCGGTTCTCCGAAACCTCCACCTCCCGGGCCTCCACCCATACCCCCAGCTCCATCTGGAGGAGCCATCATTCCACCATTACCTCTACCTTGATCTGTTAGAGCACCTTCAGGACGTTGACCACGATCTCCGCCACCTCTACCCATGCCACCGCCCATTCCACCATTTCCAGAACCATCGCCTGACGAAGCAATTGTTCCATCGAGTTGGCCTTGTATATTGGTAACATTGGTCTGATTCCAAGCGATCAATGAGGTTACACCTGCTTGATATTCTTCATACGTGTAGAAAGCAGTAGGATCACTTTGAACATCCACTGCGATCATATCATTGAGTGCATTGACTTTAGCTGTGAAAAGATCATTGGCTAAAAATTGAGTAAGCACCTTTTGGATCATGGCATGATATTTTTCCTTATATTCATCAACTGCTAATAATTTGGCAACTAACGGACGCTCTGCTAATGCTCCAGATGTAGGCTCATCGATCATCAAAGAAGTAGAACTAATAGTGTTTTTTACATTTGCATTTGCATTTGCTGTTTTTGGAGTTGTATTATTTCCAGTTGCGTTATTAGTATTACCAGTTGCATTGTTGGTATTACCATTGGTTTGATCTGTTGCTGTTTGTGGATCTTTCGCATGGGCTGTATTGGACGGGGTCTGGTTGGTTGTTGTCTCTGTTGTGTTGGTATCTGTATTCTCACCACCACGCCCGCCGAAGCCACCGCCACCCATGCCCCTTCCCATACCACCCATTCCGCCAAATGCCATGTTGTAATCCCATGGAATCATTGAAAATATACCATCATGTTCATACAGATAATAATTCTGCTTATTCCCACCAATGTAGCTGTCTGTATTGTTAGTGACCACATTTAACGTTAGATATTCTAGAATACTATCAACATCAAGATAATCGGTGTATGGTGTGGTGCTATCATGATTGAGCTTATCCAGCATATTGATTAATGCATCTCTATCCTGAGTTTCTGACTTCACTTCAAGACCTGTATACGAGTCTGCATCATCATCAATCCATTGTAGATCACTACCACTACCGGTCATCAGCCCTTTATACAATGTACCTGTCGTATCTTCATAATGACTCTCTATAAATGAATCATCCACTTGCTCTACAGCAAGATACAACCCTTTGTATTTACCATTAACATAGATACGGACAAATGAATGTTTAGGTGTAGGCAACCCTAGCATTTCAGACATTTCATAGGTCAAAAATTCACGCATATACGAAGCATCGCTGTAGTTATTATTGAGATTAATTTTGTCCAAGCCATATAGATTCTGTCCAGAAATGTATTCGTCAAAGCTTAACTTGAAGCTATACCGATCCGAGTCATCCATCTGTACTACACTACGCAAAGACAGATTACCTTTGGTACGAATCCCGATATTTGTAATGGTTTTGCCATTATAATCTACACTGGCTGAATGATATTTTTCATCAGACGCATGGTCTATCATATCTTGAAAATCTGAATCAGAAATCGTTATTTTGACATCCACTACTTTATCTTCTACAAATACATTTGCATCCTGTGCACTTTGTTCTGTCACTGTTCCTGCATGAGCTTCTTGCGTGGATACCCACGGTATAGCAACAAGACATAGTATACCTGCGAAGATTGCTTTTAATATCCAATTCACTTCATCACCACCAATTTTGAAATAAAAAACCTTTGCATATATCGGTATATGGACTTGTGCAAAGGCTCTCTATGCGCTTTAATTTCGATAAACTTCAGCCATATATATTGGTTTCTATTATGAAACGTAATCACCGTTATAGCTGATGAGAACTGCATTTTTCACACCTGCGATTTTAGAGATTTCATTTACAAATGTAGGTTCATTGTTTTTGATACGTACTTCAAGTGTTAATTCGATATTGTCTGCTGTGATTGTTTTTTGTCTGACTGTATGACGTTTGACCAACGCATTAAGCTTGCTGTTCACCTGTTTCTCAGCATCATCCCCTTGAGCATTAACCACCAATAGATATGGCGTTTCAAAAGAAGATCCTTTGATAAATAAAAACATGACTAGACCTACAATTACAGAACCTGTAATCGCTAATGTATAAAAGCCTGCACCAGTTACAATCCCTGCCGCTGCTGCCCAGAATAAGAAAATCAAATCAGTCGGGTCTTTGATCGGTGTTCTAAAACGAACAATACTGAGTGCACCCACCATCCCTAGAGACAAGATTAAGTTCGAGTTAATCGCAATAATGACCATAGAAGTTACCAGAGTCATGCCGATCAGTGAAATATTGAAGCTTTTGGAATACAAGACACCACTGAATACACGTTTGTACAAGAAATAGATAAACAATCCAACGAGAAAAGCGATTCCCATACTCAGCAAAATATGTGTAATACTAATATCCGATGTGAAGCTTTCTAGTACTGAATTTTTGACGATATCTGAAAAGTTCGTTGTTGCGTCTGTCGTGGTTGCCATGTGTTATTGATCCTCCCAAGAATTTTCTTTACCGAGTTTACGGCAGATAACGTATTTTGAATTGGATTGACGAACGAGCCCTTCGAGTTGTAGCGCAGTCTTAATATAATCTGGCAAATACTCATCATATTTCACTTCAAGCACAAAAAATTTATGATCAATTGCATCGACCATCGTTAGATGAGGATCAAATATATCGTGGTTGTTCAGACCTGTTTTCATATATTTATCAAATGTAATCCGTACATTACCTAGCTTGGACGTGTAGGCTTCACGAACATAATCTACAATCACCTGCGGACGTAGTAAAACATTGTTAGCCGCATGATAAATCTCATACAATAACGGTTGATGAGGTAAGTTCAACACTTCATAATTGCCTTTTAAGATTTCATCATACATTTCACGCGTGATCGATTCTTTGACTTTGGCAATAACATCATTCATTTTTATTTTCTTCTCAAAATGAATGATGCTGTCTTCGCCATTGTAAATACGAATCCGGTATTTCACTCGATCTCGTACACCGCCTAATTTCTCATGTAGAGCGGTATTATTGATATCATCGAAATACAGACTACGAATCAGATACTCTCCTGCTTCATTGGCGTTGGTATCCTGTGTCATCAATGGACGTAGCCGTTGCCGAATCGTAAAATATTGATGATAATTCACATAATGCTTCAGCTCATGCCGGTATTTCAAATCCAGATTTGGATAATACATCGGTTTATCCCCTTTCTACTTAATCTGCTATCTATCGGGTTCATGTTTTACACTCCGCTAACATCCCGTTTACATTTTTGATTATATCTACGTATTTTGAACTTTATATGAACAGATCTTTAAAAAGAGATAAATTGATTAGCGTGACAAGTAAATGGAATAAAAAAAGCATCTACCTGATCGTAAATAGCAATCTTTCTGCTAAAAGCGATCAAGTAGATGCTTGGGATACATCTATTATTCAGGTAATACTTTACTTAGTTCAGATGTGACTTGTGAATTAGCTAAAGGACGATAGGTGATTGTACCATCTTTAAATTTGAGTTTTAAATAATAAGAAGTATTATTATAATCAAATACATTTTCACTAGCATCAAGCAATTTCCCCATCATTTTTTTATCATTTGCAACAAATTCTTTATCTGTCCTATACGAGTCTGTAAATAAACTCTGCTCACTTGTTGTATCTTTCTCAGTTTTTGTCCGATGATCTCTAACAACAATTATAGCATTTAAGTCTTCTGGTTTTGTAATAATCTGATCCCAGTATCCTTTCTTTTTAAGCCAATTAGCTAAAGGTTTGTAAGAAGAATTCCAATCATAGTATTGAGAAGTTTTATAACTGATTAGATCAGATTCAATAGAAAAATAAAGACTACTATAGGGTAAACTTGCATCTGGATTACCAATTGCCAATTTTTCTTTTTTTATTAATTGAATTAATTCTTTAATATCTTTTTTATCTGAAACTTGAATTTTATGCTCTTCTCGATCTCGGTTTACAATTTCAATCGGTTTACTTACATGATCTAAAGATGGAAGATTGTAAACTGCAACCTTATAAGATGGCGATTCTTGTATTTTTGTTAGATAATATTGATATTCAGGAGCATTAGAAGGTACTTGATAAGAACGTGTCATTAAGCTTCCGTCTTTTAGCTTATATCCAATGTCTACTGACTTATAATCTAATGTATATTGCTTCAGTTTATCAACTTTAGGACGTATTTGTTCAATTTGCATATGAAGATTACGAACAAGCTGAATATAATCAGGATCTGAAGAAAGAACTCCTGGACGTATGACTCTTGGAAACGTTACATATCCTTCATTTTCAAACAAATAATAAGAAAGATTACCCCCTTCATAGACTCCAGCAATCTCTTCTGCATTTGGTATCTCAGCTTCATAATGTACATAATTTGAAACTGGTATATATAACATTAAGGCAACAATAATACCATGACTTAAAAACCCTTTAACAAATTTTATATGGTATATATTCCAGCTTTTACGAATAAGCATTTCTGCTATAACGTAAGAGACAATAGCCCCTACAATATAAGCAATAGGTGTCCAATCATTCAGAAACGATACAGATAAAGCACCTGTAAACAAAGCACCACAAAACATAACTCCCACCCGAAATAACGGATTAAAATATGTGAATGTGACAGCATGAGTTGTCTTTTCAGTAGCACGTATTTTATAAAATAGATAACTTAATACGATCAATATAATAGCTATCAAAAGATATAAACATGTTTCTAATGTTGTAATTATTTTGGCAGATGCATTCATAATATTGAAAAGTGGAGACCAATCTTCATTCAAGTTCTGTTGATTCCGAGACGAATATCCAAATAAATAAATATCTAAATGTTTATTCCACACTTTAGGAATAGCTACAGTGAGTGTTAATAAAATAGCAACAACTATACCCTGTAATATCGTTTGTCCGATACAAATGCCTACAAATACAGTAAGGCTAAATAACAAAAGGCTAAGCACATTTGTAGCTATCGTCCATTCTAAAACTTGCATGGTTGTAAAATCAATATACTCAAACTGTCTGCTTAATATTGCTGCTATTATAGCTATGATCCATAGTGGAATCGTTAATGCTATAACTCCTACCGCAAAATGAGTTGTTAATAAATGAACTCTTTTTAAAGGAAGGCTATGAAAAAAATCGACTGAAGCTTTATTTTGCATATATCTTGTTAGCAATAGACCCATAAGGATGGATATAATAAGCATTGTCACATTGGGCCAACCAGCGCCTATTTCAGCAAAGTAACTAACAACAAAATGAAAACGTTGATTCTTATACGAATCATTCAGCATATTTAAAGAGATGAGTACAGATAACAAAAGAACTAACAAATATAATATACTAAGCCATGCGCTTTGCCTAAATGCTTGTATCCATAACCCTCGATTAAAGAAGAATCGGTTGAACATCATAACCGGCGTCCCCCATTTCATAAATAAAGATTTCTTCGAGCGTCATGGGTAAAATATCAAATACATAGGGTGTATAGACGCTAAATACTTCTTTGATTCGCTCAATCTCACCTTTGATAATATAAATACCTACACTGCCTCGTTCTTCCTTATACACTACATCCAGTAGACTAGAAATAGCATGTTCATGGCGTTCATCACGGAAAGCGACTTGTATTTTATGTGTATCGGCTTTGAGATCGTCCAGTTCTTTTTCAACTAACAATTTGCCTTTGTGCATGATGCCTACATGATCACATAGATCTTCGATTTCACGTAAGTTATGCGAAGAAATGATAACCGTCATTTCACGTTCAGCAGTCTCTTGAAAAAGAAGGTTTTTGACCTGTCGTCTCATCACTGGATCTAATCCATCAATCGGCTCATCCAAAATCAATACATCCGGTTTGCAACTCAATGCTAACCACATCGAAGCCTGTCGTTGCATCCCTTTGGAGAGGCGGTGTAATTTACGTTTCATATCAATACTTGCGAATGCTGGAGCTAACTGTTGAAATCGTTCTTCACTCCATTGCGGATAGACCGCACGATAAAAGGAAGCCATTTGCTTGACAGACGTTTGTGGAAAAAAGTACGGTTGATCGGCTAAAAAGATCATCCGATTTTTCACTTCTGGTTGCTCATACACCCCTTGCCCTTCTAAAGTAATCTCTCCCTGATCCGCACGGTAAATGCCTGCTATCGTTTTGAGCAATGTTGTTTTGCCTGCTCCGTTAGAGCCTAGTAATCCGAAAATAGAACCTTTATGTACGTGTAATGATAGATTGTCGACTGCTTTCTCACCATCAAAGTATTTGGTAAGTCCTTTGACTTCAATCATGATGATGCCCCCTTTCTTGTTCTTGTATCGCTTGTTCATACAACTTCTGCAAATCTTCTTTGGTAAATCCTAGATAGATCGCTTCAGCAAACAATTTGAGCAAGCGTTCACGCATATCTACCTGTTGTGCTTGAGTCGGTTGCTGTTGTTCAGGCGAGACAAAGCTTCCTTTACCCGGCTGAGAATAAATATAGCCTTCTCGTTCTAATTCTCGATATGCTTTCTGAATCGTATTCGGATTGACGGTTAATTGAGTAGAAAGTGAACGCACCGAAGGCAACTGTTCTTCCGGCTTCAATATGCCATACATAATCATTTCTTTAATTTTGTCCATCAACTGCTCATAGATTGGCTTGCGACTACGTACATCTAATTCGAACATAAAGAGCCTCCTTTCTGTATTAACTGTATTACTATTATTAGTACAGTTAATACAGATTGTCAATTGTTTTTTATGGTGGATATTGGTAAAAACATAAAAGAAGCTGTTACTCCCCAAGTCTATCAAAGGAATAACAGCTTCTTTTGTATTTCAATACACTATATATTTTGTAGCATATAGACCATCTCAAATTCGTATCGTTAAACAATCATAAAGACTAAACCATCCTGCTGAGTAAAAGCTTTTTCAAAAAGTTCAAATACGGATTCCAGATGAGGAAGTAAGTAACCATCGACCAATTCTTCATAGGTCTCATCGCTTTGCATTGGAAAAGCAAGCATAATCATTGCTCGTTCATCCAATTGCTCGATGTCCATCTCGGGAATGTTTTTCCACTTTTCAAAATCGATGCGTTTCGTGAGATTGTCAGTCTGCTTCAATTCAGGAATCTGTTCGGCAATCTCAGCTACTTTCTCAGCAGATAAATAAAAAGAACCGTATTCAGTCGCCTGACTGTCTACCTTATACTGCTCCCCTACTGGAACTAACGGAATATCTGGAAACATATCTACAATCAGACTCCACGTCTTATCAATATCTAACGCTGGCTCTTCTACACGCCCAGCCAAGATGTCTTCCAAATTACCATGTTCTTGATAATACACACCCGTAATACCCATATCCAACATCTCCTTTAACAAGCATTACCCGATTATAAGACTTACGATTGCAAAAACGCTTGATACCGATCCAATTGATCGGCTAATTCTTCAAATAAAATAAAACGAGCCACCCGATATACTTCTTTCCCTTCCATCATTAACAACAATACCGGCGAAGTAAAAATCATATACTCTCCTGCTAATTCAGGCACATCTTCCATATACACAAATGCACCTGCAATATGCTCATATCCTTCTAACAACGTAGTTACTTTCGGCTGAACGGCTTCACAAACACTGCAATTCTGCGTTTTGAGCATTAATAACGTTAATGGATGCTGACGAACAAAATCATCTACCTGCTCTTTCTCAAAAAGCCTTTCCATTTCTACTCCTTCTTTCCCACACTATTTATAGTATATATTTCTATCCTTCTACTCACTTCCACCATTATACCTAACCTCTACTGCATTACGGATGACACTTAAACAAAATTAGATCGTTATTGCAGAGTCTATAACTCCTTATATGTACTCAACGCATACCATTCCCAACCGAAAAAAGGCTGTTTTTCTGCTAAACTCCACAGAAAAACAACCTTTACTTCACCCTTTTGAACACATATATAATTTATCTTTATCTCTCTAACTATCTCTATTCTCTCTCTATTATCCCTTACATACTATATTTCCTTCACAATCCCAACCTACTACCACACTATATCTAATCTTTTAAAATCCTTGTTTTGTCACTCCCCCGCCTGAGCGAAGGGAAAGAAATCAATTCGAAAGGAGCGAAGCATTCGCCTTGTAAGACTCGGATTTTGACTGCAACGCAGTCGTTCAAAAAAATCCGATCTTACCAGCGACCGACAGAATGATTTCTTTCCCATAGCGGTCTCTCACAAAACCATTTTAAAAATCAAATTTAAAATCATCATCAGTCAAACGCTCAACGTTCATCGCACGCACATAACCATTACCTTTTTTCGAGAAAAAGTCATGTTGTTTCGTATGTGTACTGATACCGTTGAATACGATTGGATTCACTTCTTCTTCTGCAAATACAGGATCAAATCCCAAGTTCATAAATGCTTTATTTGCATTGTAACGAAGGAAGACTTTAACATCTTCAGTCAGACCGATTGGATCATAAATCTCTTCGGTATACTTCTCTTCATTTGCATGAAGGTATGTCAGTAGACCTTCTAAGATTTCATACACGTCTTTTTGCTCATCTTCTTCCAGATCATTGTAGATTTCTTGTGCAAGTACCCCTACATACACACCGTGAATACTTTCATCACGTAAAATCAAATCAATAATCTCACCGCTACACGTCATTTTACCTTGTCCTGCTAAATAAAGCGGATAGAAGAACCCACTGTAGAACAAATAACTTTCTAGCAATACAGAAGCCGCCATCGCTAAAAATAGCTCTTTTGGCGAATTAATATTCAAGTAGTACTGACGGATCGTTTCTGCTTTGGTTTGTAGACGTGGATTATCTTCAACCCATTGGAAAATCTTATCGATTTCTTCAGTGGAAGATAGTGTTGTGAAGATACTGCTGTATGATTTCGCATGAATCTGCTCCATCATCGCCATAAAGCCAAGTACCGCTTTACGTTGCATGCCTTCGACGTGCTCCAATACTTTAGGCATCCCTACGCCACCTTGAATCGTATCAAGTAACGTCAATCCTCCAAGCACTTTCATATAGGTGTCACGTTCAATATCGCTTAATTGAATCCATGACATTTTATCATCAGACAACGGAATCTCATCATCCGTCCAGAATTGCATAATATTTTGGTTCCAGAACATCATTGTGAAATCATCATCAGGACGGTTCCAGTTGACAGCTTTGATAGGTCCACTCATAAATCAAAATTCCTCCTTGGTAAACGTTTAAGGCATACAAAAAAGCCTAAAAAAACAGGCTTTCTTGTACAGTCCATTACAGTTATATTGCTATAGCATTAGATTAAAAAAAGATTACACCGAACAAGTAATACATTCTTCTACGCTAAGCAATTTAGTACGTGTATAGTAAAGTGATTTTAGACCTTTTTGAGCCGCATACAGGTAATAACGAGCCAATTGACGAGTCGTTACATCGCTACCTACATGAAGAACTGTTGAAATTCCTTGATCGACATGATTTTGAATTTCAGCAATCAGATCCAATACTTTAAATTGATTCATTTGGTAAGCTGATTTGTAGTAGAAATAGTTATCCTGTTGCATATATGGCATAGGATAGTAAGTCGTTGAGTTCGCATACGTACGTGTCTCAATTTGTTCTACAATCGGCATTACACTGGATGTTGCATTTTGGATATATGAAATACTTGCTGTTGGCGCGATTGCCAAACGGTAAGCATGATAAAGACCGTGTTTCATCACATCAGCTTTCAGGTTTTGCCAGTCTGCTGGTGTTGGGATATACATATCACCGAACAAGTCACTTGCACGCGTCGTTGCTGGGCGATAATCGATTTCTAAATAACGATCAAAGTACGTTCCTTTTGCATATTCGGATTTCTCAAAATCAGCAAAAGTCGTTTGACGCTCACGAGCAATCTCCATACTTTTCTCTAATGAATAGAAGTTCATCATCATAAAGAATGTACGTACAAAGTCTCTTGCTTCATCGCTCTCATACGCAATTTTGTTCTTCGCAAGATATCCATGCAAGTTCATTACGCCTAGACCGACTGAATGCATTTCACGGTTTGCTTTAGCTACACCTGGTGCATTTGCGATATCTGTCATATCACTTACAGAAGTTAGACCCATAATACCTTCATGAACCGATTCACGAATTTTGCCAAGTTCCATCACGTTAACCATATTCAGTGAACCCAAGTTACAGCTAATATCACGACGAATGATATCGTCTTGACCATAATCAGTAATCTCAGAAGTTTCTTGCAATTGGAAAATTTCAGTACACAAGTTAGACATACGAATAGAACCGATATCTTTTAGTGCATGACCGTTATTCGCATTACTTTTGTTCATAATGTACGGATAGCCAGATTCCAACTGTACACTTGCGATTTTGGTTAACATATCACGAGCGCTCATAATAGCTTTCTTTTTGATACGATCATCTGCAAGCAATGTATCGTACATTTCATCGATATCTAGATCATCCAGATATTTACCATAGGCTTTGTATACACTGTAAGGAGCGAATACATGCAATAGTTCGTTATCTGCTGCTAATTTGTAGAAGCGATTCGGTACAACAAGACCGATTGACAATGTTTTGAGACGTGTACGCTCATCGGCATTGATTTTTTTGCTATCCAAGAATTCCATAACGTCCCAGCCAAAAATATTGTAATATGCTGCGCCAGAACCTTTACGTTGACCCATCTGATCTGCATAGGAGAAAGCATCTTCCATCAGTTTCAATACAGGCATAATTCCTTTAGCCGCACCTTCAACACCTTTGATCGGTTCACCACGTCCACGAAGTTTGGACAAGTTAACCGCTACACCGCCACCGATTTTGGATAATTGCATACAAGTGTTCAATACATGGTTGATCGAGTTCAGTGAATCATCCATTTCAAGTAAGAAACAAGATACCATCTCACCACGACGACTTTTACCTGCATTCAGGAATGTAGGTGTTGCTGGTTGTAGACGTTGTTCCATCATCGACTTAGCAAGCGTCTTGGCATTCACTGCATCTCCGCGTCCCAAATGAAGAGCTACAACTGCAACACGATCTGCATAATGCTCTAAGTATTGACTACGGTCATTTGTTTTTACTGCGTAATCCGTATAGAACTTGGATGCCGCCATGTAAGATGGAAATTGGAAATCATAGCTATGTGTAATCGCATAGACTTCTTCCACATCTTGCGAAGTATAATTTTTGTACATATCTTCATAGTAGTCGTTATCAATCATATAACGTACTTTGGTTGCTGTATCCGGGAAGTTGATACTTTTACGAGCTACCTCTTCCATATATTCTACAACTGCTTCTTTATCTTTATCCAAACGGAAAAATCCACTCTCATCCCGTTGCATCAGTAAGTTGTTCAATTCAATATGCCGCAATTTTATCTACCTCCTGTTGAAATCGTTGTGCGTCTCCTGTTGTACCTGCTAATTCGAACTTGTACACCACCGGTACATTATAACGTTCAGAGATCAGATCAGCACTGCGAGCGAATTTGTCACCCCAATTACGATTGCCACTTGCTGCAACTCCAATCAAGCGATTGTGATTTCTCTCCAAAAAGTGAACTACCTTATCGGGAATCTGACCAAATCCAGTTGTGTACGTAACCAGTACAAAAGGTTCATTCAACGTCAGCGCCTCATCAATCTGTACAGCTTGTACAGCAGGTAATTTCAATTTGTTGATAAATCGTTTCACATTGCCTGTTTTGGAATCATAAGCAATTAGCATGGTGTGACATCTCCTTCTCGGTTCAATATGTAGTACCCTTCGTCCGTTCAATCACTATATAAATACAGATAACAATGCTCTAATATCATCTCTGTGTTATCTGCTCTAGTGCGTATAATTAGCTATAACCTATATATTCTCTGCTCAAACATCGCAACCGCAATATATAGAAGACTTTATCAAAGATATACGCTATATATAGTGTTGTCAATAGGAACTGAAGGTCTACACCGCCGTCCAAACATGCCTTAAAAACGGTCTAATTTTTCAAAAATCCAAGTACAACGGGGACTTATTCGAACACGTATTTTACATACATCTCGATAATCATTTATAAAAAAATAATTTTCTTGACATACTAGATATAGTGCATTCTGTTTTTCTTTTTCCCGAACATTTCCAGATTATGCAATGAACATAAATTCACTTTAAAATGAACATAAATTCCGGTCTATTTAGACGCTCAAGTATAAAACTTTAGCTGTTCTTGAACAAAAAAGCAAATAAAAGTTTCTTTAAATTAAGAAAGTTTGGCATAGAAATACACATGAGGATTACACATGGTTTTTGTCTTGTATTTATTACCATATATTGAAATAATTAAAAGCGTAATTGCAATCGCATACAATTTGAATAGGAGGATATACGTATGAAGAAAATGGTTTACTTCTTGCTTTTATCTGTACTTGTTCTGACAAGCAATCTCTTCTCTCCTGCATCATCATCTGTATCTGCGGCTGATTATACCCAAGGAGCCACCACTTCAGGCACAACAGCAACAATCTGGTTCTCTTCGAGTGTAAATACATCATGGGTAGATATCCATTACTCGGTGAACTCGGGTAATTTGCAAAATCTGCGTATGACGTATGATAGTGGATCTAAGCGGTATATTCAAAATGTATCCAATGTAGCAACCGGTCAAGTGATCAAATATTCATTTACGTACAATAATGGAACTTCTGCTTATGATACCCCTAGCTTTAGCTATACCGTCACATCCGGTTCAACTACACCCACTAATCCCGGAACAGGTTCTGATTCAATCTACAGTATACCTGCGGCTTCTATTCCTACAGCTACAGGCAATGGCGTACTATCGTTCAAAGTACTTAATGGTACCAAAGGTGCGTATGCAAATAATCAGATTTACTGGGGCATTCTCGGAATCAATCCTGCCACTAAACAATGGAGTTATCTCGATAATAGCGGTCAGCTCAAGCCTATCTCTACCGCACTCAACAATGCTACAGGGCATCTCACCAAAAATGGAGTCAATTACGCCAATATCTACAGTACGCTGGATCAGATCAATTGGGTGAATATGCCGAAGATCGATTCCGGTCGAATGTTCATCTGTGTAGGTTCACCTTGTTATATCAAAACATATGATGATGGATTTGCAGGCCCGGACATCAATAACCCTGCTGACCCTAACCGTAATATCTATTTTGATTTTGTAGAATTCACTGTCGATGGTACTGGATATCATGGAAATACGACACGTGTAGATGGTTTTGGTTTTCCTTTACAGCATCGCCTTGTGAATCGTGCAGGTAACTACGATCAGACGGTAGGCGAATTGGAATCAGAAACACGTTCAGGTCTATTTAGTAAGTATCGCAGTGAAGTACCTTCAGCGTTCCAATCTCTTGCCGACGTACAAGCGCCTTACCGGATCGTAGCACCCATTCATGGAGCATTCGGGGTAAATGGTACACAAGCGAATTATTTTGCTGGATACAGCAATTACAGCACGCAGGAGATCTTGTTATGTAATGGTAGACTTGCAGAGGATTCAGGTACATGTTCAGCAATCAATCGTCATGTCTATGACAATCAAGCGAACTGGAGTAATCCTGCTCAATATTACAAAGCTGCACCTGCTAATTACTATGCGAAGTTCTGGCATGATCATAGTATCAATCGCTTAGCGTACGGATTCGCTTATGATGATTACAATCAGCAAGCTTCGTATCTCGAAGTCGGTGATCCTAAAGGATTGATTATTCGGGTCGGCTGGTAAAACGATATACGATAATCATATACAAAAAAGCCTGCTTCTACGGTCAAAGTCATTTTGACAGTGTAGAAGCAGGCTTTTTTCTGTTCAATCATGATGCCTTGTATATGTTACAAAAATGTATTCTTTAATTTAAGTAGTTATTCAAACAGATCGATCCATGTTGACGTACATTGATAATATACGTAGATGTATTCAATGTTTTTTGAATAAGTGCTGTGTATTCGCTGACTAATTCTTTAGGTAAAATCGTCAAAATAACACCTGCAAATCCGCCACCATGTACACGACAAGCACCTGCTTGTTTTTGCTTCAAGAAGATCTCAGTAATCGCCAAAGCAATCGAGATACTTTGCTCACGGGTATGGGAATCTTGATATACGTTTTGGAGCCATTTCCATGATGAATTACCAGAACCAGTTATTAACTCTAGGAAATGATCCCATTCGTTGGCTTGTAGCGCTTTGACTTGCTCATCGACACGATCATTTTCTTCTAAGAAATGAAGTGCACGTAATACTGCACGATCTCCTGTCTGTTCGCGAAGACGTGCCAAATTGCTATACACTTCTTCCAGACTAATCTGACGACACACTTCATGACCTAATGCTTCCGCAACCGCCTTCATTTCTTCCGGTACAGCCGCATAATCAGCAGTTAGATCGGCATGGTTGCCTCCTGTGTTTACGATAACCATTTCATATCCTTGTGCATCAAAATCATAAGGAACGTGTTGAATCGCAGGTTCTTTGGGATTAATGAAATCGATTGCAATTAATCCACCGTGTGCGCAAGCCATTTGATCCAATAGTCCAGAAGGTTTATTCCAGAATTTATTTTCAGCATATTGTCCAATTCGAGCCATATTGACGATATCGACTTTGCTGTCATTGTAGAACGTATTTAAGATGCTTGTGATCAACATTTCGAACGAAGCAGAAGAGCTCAATCCAGAAGCTGCCAGTACATTTGTAGAGACATAAGCATTGAATCCGCCTACATGTAGTCCCCATTTCACAAAGCCCGCAACGATACCACGGATCAACGCGAGTGTACCGCCTTCGCCTTCAACAGGTTCTAATTCAGACGTATGGATTTTGTATACATCACTATAGCCTTCAGACACAATCGTAATATAAGGTTCATCTACAGGTACTGCTGCACTGATTGTATCTAGGTTGATACTGGTTGCAAGCACTTTACCGTAGTTATGGTCGGTATGATTACCACCAATTTCACTTCGACCTGGAGAACTGAATAATTGAATATTACCATCTCCAAATTGTTGGTGATAACTATTCATGAGTTGTTGGTAACGATCCAATTGGTGCTGTACTTGTTCTTGTCCGTACATATCTACAAGTAATTGTTGCATCTTGTCTGTATTGTATTGTTGCAAGTTTTCTGTAACCGTTCTCAATTGCATGTTAAATATCCCCTTTAATATTAAAAATAGTTTCTCCCATGTTGCTTATATCTGTTCCTATATTGATTGTACTGAAATTTTGCGGAATTGTCAGGGTATTGTTGCAATGATTCTGCACTTTTTGGAATAGAATCGTTTTTGATTTCCATTTATATAATCATCTTAACTTAATTTGTTAAATAATTAACTTGAATACGCAGCTGTCTTTCTAAAGCTAAGCCGTCATCATAACCGAATTCTTCTAATTTTAATCCATAGATTTGTCCATTTTGTACAGCAGGGAGTTGGCTCCAAATAGGATGTTGTTGCATCATCGATTCCATACCTTCCAACCAGTATGCCGGAGCAACAATAAACATATGATCTGCTGCGTACTGTGGCAAAAGATGTTCTGCAATCAATTTAAACCCTCCTGCTTCCAATATATCGTGACGAATAGGACAAGGCGGATTTAATTTGAGGGCTCGATACAAGTTATAACCCGCTCGTGTCGTTTCTCCCCAGATCGCAATCTGATGATCACCACACATCTCATACAAACCCACAGTCTGCTGAGTGACCTGTTCCAGTTCTAATTGTTGTCTAGCGACTTCGATCTGATATTGATACTGTATGACCCACTCTTCTGCTTGATGCTGACGATTAAGAATTTGCCCTATATACAACAATTCATCAATAGGACTGCGTACACCCCGTTCGATGATAAATAGCGGCGCAATCGATTTTAATTGTTCAAATAATTTGGGATGATCTAAGATACAATCAGCAATAATAATCAGATCCGGTTGCACATCGTCAACTGTACATTCAGGTAACTGTAGTTGCCATTCTGTTGGTAATTGATGAGCTCCTTTATCCAGATTCCATATCGGAACCGAAGATAATTCTTCTTCTAATAACTTAGAATGTTGATTAATCTCAAACACACTTGCTAATGGAGTAATGCCTAATGCTAATAATGTACCTGCAAATGGAAAAGCAGCAATACGTTGTGTTCCTTTGCGTGCTCGAAAAGCTCCGGGAGTCATGCCGGTAAATGAACGGAATTTTTTACTTAAATAAATACCATCACTATATCCTATTTCTTCTGCAATATGATGTAAGGTATTGTCTGTGCATAACAAATGTTCTTTCGCTTTATTAATCCGCCAGATCGCAAGATAATCGGAAAAGGTATACCCTATTTCTTTTTTAAACACTTCGGAAAAGTAATGTGGATGCAGATTGGTCTGCGCTGCCACACTTTCACGTGTTAACATCTGCTCTGAAGCATAACGAATATAACTGGCGATCTGATGCATAGAACGGGTTACATATTTATCATTAGACCCATCCGATGAACAATCGATCCGTTGCAATAATTTGTGCAATAAGACATGAATCTGCTCTGTGTCTTGATCGACGTATAATAACATTTGTTGAATTAGCTCAAACGAATAGGCGGTATTACGACTCACGATCGTTCCATGCTTAGGCAAGCTTTGATAACATAACTGGTAGCTCATCTGATTCATGCAATCTTGTACTAGATTATAACGCTCACAAGTGATGATATGTAGACATCCTTCTTCACCATAAGAGAGCTGTAGCTCTGTGTCCGGGTGTACAAATAATAGCTCCCCTGCTTGCAAATACCATGCTTCAGGTTGATCCTGTATTTCTATAGTTGCATTAGACTGAGGTCTAACGGTTACGGTTCCTTTTTCTAAAGCCAAAATTAGAAGATGCTCTGAGCGTAAAGGAGTCATACAAGCAGCACGGTTATTCATAACAGAATGCGTAGGAGTAAGATGAAAAGAGTAGATCGATTTGCATAGATCTAATATCGGATGCATGGCTGGCTGAATCATGAACGAATGATCACGCTGGCTACTCTGGTAAATATCCATACTGCAAACCTCCTCTGTAAATGATACCTTTTATCATTTATCTGTTAGCATTATATAATGTGAGAGAACTGTTTGTATAATGTAGTCATCATATCTATGCTAAAAAGCCTGCTACTTTTTAGGGATTATCTAAATTCTAATCCATAAAAGCAACAGGCAGTTAACAATTATTTAACTATTTGGACTTTACTTTCTTTTTCCAGCGGTATAAAAGTTCGGTAAAGGTACGGTCGACCAGTCAATATCAGAACCAAAATAAAAATCAGTATATGTCGGTTGATTATACGTTGTATTCTGACGAGCCACTCCTGTACGATACTGTGTATTATGCAATAATGTATACAATTTGTGGTTGGTGACTTCTGTACTCAGATAGATACGAATCGCTGAACTATCGGTTGTACGTACCAACATTTCTTCACGCCAATCGCCAAAAATATCCGCTACCAGTGAAGGTGTGCCTTTTGTATCATTATTGGTTAGCGTGCCTGTTGCTGTAAGCACTGTTCCTTTGCGCCAATCTTGAATGGTAGGTGTCACTTCACGAGCACCATCAATAATCTGAGTGGTTAGATCGGCGCCCCATTTAATATTCATATTGGTTCCGGGGATCTTGGTTCCGATCTGCTGACCATCGGCTGTACGCATATCTATTGACCATGCTTCAAGACCCGGGCGAGAAGGATCAATATCGCCAATCATGCCACGTCCTGTATCTTTACCACTATAGGCTCCAAAAATCACTTTGCCTGTTTGGGCATCACGCATACTATATCCATAAGGCGCATATGTTCCACCTTCATGCACCATATAGATTTCCATCCCCGAACGGTTCGGATCAATATCAGTGACATGCATCGCATCTCCATGTCCAAGCCTTGCTATCACTCCCGGTGTTGCGCTGTTAGCAGGCATTATATCCATTGAACTATAAAGTAAGCTACCATCATCATCTACTGTAGCAGAGCCGTATACAATCTCATCTTTGCCATCTCCATCTACATCTGCCATCGTCAATGAATGAGCACCTTGTGTAGTCAGTGTACCCAATTCAGGATCGGTTCCATTAACACCATGAGGGCCATCGTTAAATGGATTGCTCATCGGCGTCCATCCACTATCTGCATTCCACACTTTTTGCAAATGACGTCCATCCCAATTGTAGGATACAAGCACAGAGCGTGTATAATATCCACGTGCAAATACAGCCGAAGGTGTTTTACCATTGAGATAAGCTACACCTGCTAGAAAGCGATCTACACGGTTGCCCGGTTCGATTCGTGACATCGCATAATCGCCCCACATCAATCCATCATCATGTCGATCGGGTTCATAAGCTATCGTTTCAAGTTCTTTCCCTGATTCGCCTTCAAAAACAGACAAGTATTCTGGTCCGTCTAAAATAAATCCTTCAAACGTCCGCAGATCATTCCGTGCACTACGTGAAGGAGCATACACATCCATAAAGTAGTCGGTCAACGCTTCTGCATCAACCCGAGATAATGGATAATTGTATTTAGGCACAATCCCAAAACATTCTTCAAGCGTCTGTGGCCAGTGACCGTCCTTCACTTCTTCTTGATCACGCCATCCCATAAACATATCCACCACATGATCATAGTAGCCACTACTGCTTAAGCGATAATCATCGGTATTCGCATACCCTGCTTTTTTATCGGCTTTGGGTAATGTAATGTATTTCTCAGAAGAGACTTTACCGCGTGAATTATAACGAATAATCTTAGTGCCTGGCGCTGTTTTGAACATCATTTCGGCTTTGCCATCTCCGTCAAAGTCATACACCATAAATTGTGTATAATGTGCGCCCGAACGAATATTCACACCTAGATCAATACGATACAACAGTCGACCATCTAATTGATAAGCATCGATATACGTATTGCCTGTGTATCCTTTCTGCGAGACATCTTTGGCATTGGATGGGCTCCATTTCACAAAATATTCGTAAGCTCCATCTCCATCGACATCTCCTACGCTCATATCATTCGCAGTATACGTATAGGCTTCACCCGCAGGCGTCACCCCATCAGCTGGTTTTTGCAAAGGCAGATCATAAT
This sequence comes from Paenibacillus sp. PK4536, assembly GCF_028594455.2. Taxonomy (NCBI): domain Bacteria; kingdom Bacillati; phylum Bacillota; class Bacilli; order Caryophanales; family Paenibacillaceae; genus Paenibacillus; species Paenibacillus sp. PK4536. The sequence continues at coordinate 2,176,381 of NZ_CP126313.1, read as the reverse complement.
AGGTGTCGTTCCAGACTGTTGCAGGAGCACTTAATTTCTTTTTGTCAGGCTTACGTAGATCTTTAAGATCATAATGAGTGCTATACGTAGTTAGATTGGATTCTTCTATGTCGGTCGTCTGTGTAGATGATTCGTTATAAGCAGATTCTGTCACTGTCGCTACTGAATGATCGGTACGAGGCTTTTTCGGTTTGATTGGGGCTACCGTGTATTTAGCAGTTGTTGTTCCCTGACGATCCAGATAATTCGTGCTATCTGTCACCACTGTTAGAAATGTACCATTGCGATACAAAGCAAAATCAGTACCTGTTAGCCCTGTCTCTGAATAACCGTTGGCTTCGTCTCCAAGTAAGCGCCAGCTTAGAAAAATACCTTCTGCTGTTTTGGCTGCCACCAATCCTCGATCCAGATATTCCAATTGAACACCTTTATTGCCTTTACTTTTAGAAGATGCAATAGACATATCTGTAGAATCAGCTGCGAATAATCCACTTGTTGGTAATATCAGTACGATGCCTAAAGCGGCGGCTACGATTTTAGTTGTTAACGAATATTGCTTGTCTTTCATACCCCTTCACCATCCTTATCATTTTGGTAACGCTTACAAATGTGAATAAGTGAATATTACTATGCAGGTTATACCCTGCTGAACCGTACGCTACACTCCTCCTTTTCTATAACATTCGCCCCATGATCTTGTTCTATTATTTATTACAGGTAGCTCTTTTATTATAAATTTGTGATGTTCTCAAAGGTGTACACAAATCAGAGACATCTGTTTAAATAACAGTGCCGTTGTGTACGTTTATTTTTTGTATAATCGGTTCTGTTGGTATGTTTTATTGTACTGATCAGCTATATATCTTCTTTAATGTTATATTAACTTACATATAATTTATAAATGTGCATAAATTAAAGTCTTTAAATTATATTTCTGCACAAATACATATAATATCTATCGTCAAAATAGAGATACAAGCGATATTATTACGTTAATTCATTGATTTGTTAACGTGGTATGTCAAACTATATTCAAAAGGGGCGAATAGTATGGATAATAAACCAAGTGGTGGTAAAATTTTATCTTTAGGATTACAGCATGTACTGGCTATGTACGCAGGCGCTATCTTGGTACCTTTGTTAGTTGGACGAGCATTGAATCTGACAGCAGAACAATTGTCTTATCTGGTCGCTATTGATCTATTAACATGCGGGATAGCTACCCTGTTACAAGCGTGGAAAAACAAATATCTAGGTATCGGACTGCCTGTGATGTTAGGAAGTTCTTTTGTAGCGATCACACCTATGATCGGGATCGGCAATCAGTATGGACTTAATGCGATCTATGGTGCGATTATTGCTGCTGGATTATTCGTCTTTTTATTCGCTGGCTTTTTCGGCAAAATTATTCGCTTATTCCCTCCGGTTGTGACTGGAACGGTTGTAACTGTGATTGGTCTTTCCTTAATTCCCACAGGTATTCGCAATATGGCGGGTGGAGCTAATAGCCCTGAATTCGGTAGCCTCACCAACTTTCTTCTTTCATTCGGCGTACTATTACTCATTTTAATCATCAATCGCTTTTTCACCGGATTTATGCGTTCGTTATCGGTATTGATAGGCATTGTTGCAGGTACCGTTGTTGCTTTTATGATGGGCAAAGTCAATTTTGCCAGTGTAGGCGAAGCTTCTTGGTTTCATTTACCACAATTCTTCATGTTCGGCACTCCAGAATTCAAGCTTGCGCCGATCTTGACGATGATTATTGTATGTATGGTCATCGTTGTTGAATCCACAGGTGTTTTTCTAGCTTTAGGTAAAGTATGTGATCAGAAATTAACTCCGCAAGATATGACGCGTGGTTATCGTACCGAAGGACTAGCGATTGTACTGGGAGGAATGTTCAATGCTTTTCCATACAACACTTTCGCTCAAAATGTAGGGCTTGTAGAATTATCCCGTGTCAAAACACGTAATGTGATCGTTGCTGCGGCAAGTATTCTTATTGTGCTTGGCTTGGTTCCCAAAATTGCTGCACTGGCTACTGTTATTCCTGCTGCTGTTCTAGGTGGAGCTACAGTCGTATTATTCGGAATGGTTGTCGCTTCAGGTATTCGAATGCTAACCGAAGTGAACTTCAAAGATCAACGCAATCTGCTAGTCGTCGCTTGCTCGATCTCGCTCGGAATTGGAGCTACTGTCGTACCGGAGTTGTTCGCAGGGCTTCCTTCAGCACTACGTATTATTGTAAGTGATGGTACGATCACAGGTAGTCTATCCGCTATCCTATTGAATCTATTTTTCCATTTACCTATCCGATTCAAGCGTCCTTCTACTCTGCCTGCCAAAGTCGAAACGATTGAGCAACATTAATACCGTATGACTATCTATAAAAGAATGTGATATGCACTATAAAAAAGCTACTTTTTATGGGTTAAATCTATCCTAAAAAAGTAGCTTCTTTTTGCTTATTTTGCTAGTCATTCTCCTGAAAGGCAAGACATGGATCTAGTTTCACGGTTATAATAGAGTCATACTGTATATACCAAAAATAGATGAACACGATAGGAGCTGCTCATGTCTAATCAAAGTATTATCTTTTTCGATATTGATGGAACATTATTAGATTTTGATAAAAAGTTACCCGAAAGCACTAAAAAAGCGATATTCGATCTCAAAGCACGGGGTCACGAAGTTGCGATTGCTACAGGTCGTGCGCCTTTTATGTTTGACGATATTCGTGAGGAACTTGAGATTGATACGTATGTCAGTTATAACGGTCAATATGTAGTGTTACGTGGAGAAGTGATCTATACCAATCCGCTGGATAAAGACGCTTTACTTCAATTGACGCAGACGGCATTAGAACAGAATAATCCACTCGTCTACATGGATGCTGATGATATGAGAGCAAGTGTACCGGAAGAAGATGAAATGATCACAACCAGTATTCATACGCTCAAAGTCAATAAGTTCCCAACATATGATCCTTTATATCATCAAGGTAGAGAAATGTATCAATGTCTGCTGTTCTGTATTGGTGATGCTGAGAAGAAATATGAGCAAGAATTCAAATCATTTGATTTTATCCGCTGGCATCCGATGTCTGTCGATGTTCTACCCAAAGGTGGTTCCAAAGCACATGGTATCGCCAAAATCACCGAAAAGTTAGGCTTTCCTGAAGAAAGACAATATGCGTTCGGTGATGGACTTAACGATGTGGAAATGCTCAAACAAATCTATAACAGTGTAGCGATGGGTAATGCTGAACCTGAAGCCAAAGCGGTGGCTCGCCATATTACCAAATCTGTAGACGAAAATGGAATTTTACATGGACTACAAATGGTCGGGTTGTTAGACTAATCATTTAACTTTTATAGCAACTATCTTCATTTATTCCCCTTTTTCTCCGATATTTGAAAAGGATGTAATTTTACATCTTTGTCAGATCTATAGAGAAAAAGGGGATTTTTCACAATGAAAAAAGGATTGTTATGTCTGTTGAGCTGGATTATGGTATTTGTCGTCATTATGCCTAGCCATACCACTCATGCTGTCAATGTAAAAGGAAGTACATATCAAAGCGTATTTTTATTTGTAAATGGTACATTTCAGATCACCCAGCAATACACCCAGTTCGTGAACAACAACAAACTGTATATTCCGATTAAGATCATGGATCGGATTCCAGGTATCACAATTCAATATGGGAGTCCGCTTACGATTACTGGTAATAAAGGTAGTATTACGGTCAATGAATCCAATTCATTTGCTTATGCAGGTGTAACTTATGTGATGTACAAATCGTTGTTAGCGATTACCGATTTGGATGGAAAATATGCGTCTAGTGCTCAATCCTTATTTATTTGGAGTGATGATGAAGGCAAGCGTGCATCCAGTGAGATTTTGACCAACATTAGTCAGCTTCCTGCGAAGTACGGTTATTTTATCGGTCAAAAAATATATCCATTCTATTATCCGGGAGCCTACTGGATCACCAATATACGCTATGCTTCTTCCAGCTTGTCTCTAACGATTCAAAATAAATCAGGCGATACGTATGAGTTCAATAGTCCAGTATCTGATTTGGACTTTCTGTTAGATAGCGAACTGACATCATTTAACCAGAACTGGCACGGCAAATTTGTCTGGTTCGACAATCGTGCATATAATGGAAGCGGTCTTAACCATTTGGAGAAGTTAACATTTATCGCTGTGCGAGTAAATGATCAAAATGATGCTTTTGTTACGTTGCAAAAATCCAATGGTAAGCAAGTCCAGATCAAACTCAATCGGCAATATGATACAGGTATGATGCTAAGTGATATCTTATGGGCCAAAAATCCACGCACTGTGTACAATTGGAGCAATAGTGTCTGGACAGCTATTAGTAAAAATAAATTATTAAGCAATATGACCCGCGAACAGGTTACATTATCTTGGGGCGAACCTTCTGATAAAAATACGTATCAATCATCTTCTTTAACGTATGAGCAATGGATCTATTCTGGAGCCTATCTGTATTTCTGGAACGGTCGCCTCAGTTCAGCACAAAGTCGTTAAGTCAAAATATATGAAACCAGCTACTTCTTCCACAAGAATGAGCTGGTTTTTTGTTTGAATGAAATAAGCACTTTTATTGATGTTTATTTTAAGTTTAGTTGAAGTTTAAGAATGGACATTGTATGATAAAGATAGAGGTGAAAATTATGAGTACATTAACAGAACGAGAAATTGCTTTGGCAGAAGCCATTATAATTCCATCTTTAATTGCCCAACAATTGGATCAACAAGATCAGGTTCAATTATCTACTTTTCTCAAAGTATTACTTAAATATATCGAAAAGACGTCTCCTGTATCTGCTGAACACCTTGTGCAACAAATTCATTTAAAAGATGATTTAACTGTGCAACAATTACAACAATATTTTCAATTAATTCTTGTTCATCAAATCAATATAGCGACTGACCCTACGATTTCGAACAAAAAATATACTACTGGAGATATTGCACGCTTTTTTGGAGTCAGTGTAGCTACAATCAATAATTGGATCCATAAAGGTCGAATTGTAGGTGTAGAAAAAGGGGAACGTTTCAAACAAGCACGTATTCCAGAAGATGCTATTTATCTGTCCACTACTGGAGAAAATATCACGATTAAAGAAGCTTCTGAGTTATACCAAACTGAAGTAGAACGAACATCTCTTCGTCCTACAACAGCTATTGAAGAAATGAAAGAACTGATTGATGCGATTTATCATTATGAACAAAAGTACAAGGGTACTTATGAAGAAGTGACAGTTACATCTACTATAATGACATCACAACAACAACGCGATTTTACAGAATGGCAACAATTGTTGCGAACATTACAGGATTTTAAACGATGACTGTACGTTATCCTTCTAATATTACACTTATAGAAAAAGAATTTCGTCACATCATTACAGATCTGCGTGATGGAGACGGTTCGGGGCTTATGAGTAGCTTATCTTTTCAACGATATACTATTGTTTTTATAGATGGTGGTAAGCTTAGAATAACAGAACGAATCAGTAAAGGTATTATTGACTATTCCTATTATGATTGGGAACAATCAGAAGGTAGAATTATTAAATTTCATTCTGAACCGCATCCTGATGACCCCAAATATCAGACGTTGACTGAGCCCCATCATATTCATCCACCTGATGAAGCAAAATTGCATAATCTAACACGTTATTCTAACTTTTATCATCAAGAACTTCCTGCTATTCTCGAACTTATTTTTATTCATATGATGAGTAAAGAAACATTGTAATTCTATCGAAGTATGTACATACAACAAAAAGGAGAGCTATCTATAGGATAGCCCTCCTTTTTTAATCTCAGTATAATAATAATGAATTCTTCATTATGGAGTTGTGCCCCATACTAACGTACCTTTATTGTAAATACTTGCTTTGTTCCAATCGGTTAGCGTAGTCTGATTGGCTCCATAAGAGTAATCGTTAGCTTCATTATAATTACTCCAATCGGCTGGATGAATACGAGCTTGGATATCTCCGCTTTGTCCTCCAGCTGGAATAGAACCCGCTCCACTCCCAAAACTGAACTCGACATAGCGATTAGCTGTCGTTTTGGATGCTGTCGGTGTACCAAATGCACCGCTAATATGAGTTCCGCCTACACTCGCCCAGTCGATAAAAAATTGTTGCTTTTGCTGACTTTCGTCACTGTAATAGTAACGAATTTTGAGATCACTTAGATCTACAGCTGTACTGCCATTGTTTTTAATATTGAAAATAGGTCGAATGGCATTATCGGTCGGATTACTATCACCATTACGATATTGCAATACCAGTTTGCTTTTAGTATCTGTTGGTGTCGTTGTACCTGTATCTCCACTGCCTGTAGTCGGAGGCGTTGGGGTATCTGTATTTGGTTCTGTTGTACTCGTAGTTGTGGTTGCTCCTAGACGAATCTCATCACGTACAAATTTGCCTGAAGTCGTCAGATTATTCGCTGTCCATCCACCGCTAGAATTGGCTCCGGCTACAAGTGCTGCTGAAGCTTCATTTTTATCTGCGAGTGACCAGTTTGCCCAACTAATCTTACGATTGGCTAAGAAATTAGTCCATACTTTCGATTCGCTTAAGAAAGGTCCACCATTCCCTGAAGCGTCGCTAGTTCCCCACTCGGTGATAAACACAGGAGCTTTTTTGCTAAGTGCATAATCGATCCGATCTCGTAAAAATTGTCCGTGGGTCCCTGCATAAAAATGGACTGCATACATCGTATTTTTATCAGGTAACTGGTTGTCTGCCGCATCGTGTACATCCTGACTCCATGTACCTGTACCTACAATAATAATATTATCTGGATCTTTGGCACGAATGACCTGTGTGACTTCTTGCGCATATGGACGAATCTGCCCATTCCATGTCACTCCACCGTTTGGTTCATTAGCTAACTCATAGATCACGTTCGGTGAATCTTTGTATAGACCTGCCATTTCACTGAAAAAGGCTTTGGATTGCGTTTTGTAAATATTCGGATCGTTATCTGAAAGAATATGCCAATCGATAATCACATAGACACCAAGATCCTGCGCTGCTGCAACCGCTTCTTTCACTTTATTTTTAAGTGATGGATTTGAAATGTATCCATTTTCTGCGGTATACATCGCTACACGAAATACTGTAATTCCCCAGTCATCTCGTAACCATTTCATCGTATCTTTATTCACATAGTTGCCGAACCATTGAATACCGTGAGAACTCATTCCTTTTAATTGTACAGGCACGCCATTTTTATCGACCAATTGTCCGTTAGCAATTGATAATTGACCATACTTCTGCACTGGCGTTGTCGCTGCACTTGCTTGTGGTACCCAGACGGAAGTGGTTAGCGATAACGTCAATACAGCAGTTAATACCGAAGCGCTCCACTTCTTAAACATCGTCTTTTTCATTAATTATCAGCTCACCTTCTTAATTAATGTAAAATTATGTTATTTTTAGATATTCACCTATTATAGAGTAACTTTAGTCATAAACATAGTTTTTTGTGTAAAAGAGACTAATTAATACCATAATATAGGTGATAGTATGTATTACCTTATGCAGATGATCTGAATCTGTTTTAACGCCATTTTCCTTATTGTTATACTGTTGCTTTTTAAGTATTTCAAAACAATACAAAAAGCCAACTCACTTCAGAAAAATGCTCTGAACATAAGTTGGCTAAAAGCTGTTAAAGAATGATTTGTTATTTGATAGATCCTTCTGCATGTGCAAATTCATTCTGTTCGACCTGCATATTGGATTCTTTGGCATATAGTACATAAGTGATCAGACTCAATAATGCGACAATTGCCATCATCCATTGCACATACGAAGGAGAGACTGTATCTAGCATACGCCCTGCCACAACAGAGAACAATCCTCCGCCAATCGCACAACCTGCCATGACGATACTGGTATTACGGGCTATATTTTTGGGCATTAACTTTTTCATATAGACCAGTGTAACCACATAAAGACCGGATAACATTAACCCTAACAATACGATCAATATATAGCTCAGTACAGGATTGCGATTAAGAGCAAATAAAGACAGTAACACAATCATACTGCTCCAATGAATAAATAAGTAACGACGGTAGCCGATCCGTTCTGCTTCATAACCGGCAAACATTCGTCCTACAATCATCGCCGCCCAGAACACTGTGACACTGATCGGTGCTGTTCCTGCATCTGCCATACCTGTTTCTAACATCAAAGATGGCAAATAATTGACCAGCCCAATATCAGTCGCTCCATATAAGAAAAAGAGAAATACAAACGATGGTAATAACAGACTTCCACCTACCCACAATCGTTTAAGTCGAGCAGAAGGATGATTTGTTGCCGCTGCTGCAACTACAGCACCGACAGGCCCTGAAGAAGCGGCTGTTGCTGGAACGACATGAGGAAGATCGGTTAGATGACGTGGTAAAAATAACGACTCCACCCCTTCAAAACGACTGAATCGCACAAACAAAGATAAAAAGATACAATATACTGCTATACCTAATAAGGCATAATTCCATAATCCAGAACGAACTAACATTCCGATCGCTAATGGAAATAATAATGAACCTACACCAAAAGCAATTTCCAAACGACTCATGGCAATCGCCGCATTAGACTGTAACCCTTCCAAAATAACTGCGGCAATCACCGATTCAATAATGCCTCCAAGGAATCCTGCTATCGCAATACCTACAATTAAGATCGACCATGGAGGTAAGAAAGCAATCAAAATATAACAAGCTGCTACACCGATTGCTCCTATATGTAACATCGTTTTTTTCGATATCCGATTGGCTAACCATGGCTGAATCAACATCCCAATAATCGATGCTCCAAATTCAATAAATATCAATGCCCCTGCATCGGTATAATCCCGATCATAGAGCGGCAATAATACGGTGACAATCGCTGCCACGGTGACTTTGATTGCACCCATTAATAAATAAAATAAACTTCCCATCCAAATCAAACGTTTCAAAACTGCCTTCCCTCCTTCATCAGTCTGCTCCTACTCCATCAAGCGCACTGCTAACTGCAAGAATTATACTTCTTCTATAGTGCAGATGCATTCAATTTTCATCATTTTTTAAATTTTCATGAAAAATGTTGTTATACGCTATTCTGCTTACATATATAGACAATACAAAAGTCACCTGCACACTCTCATTCGGAGAGTATGCAAATGACTTTGATCTATTGTCCAAGTTAAAGAACGGTTCACTCTTCTTCTACGCTCACATCTAACACATGCTTCGCTAGATCCACATACGTGTTGTCTAGTTTCACTTTCACTTTGCCTAATCTGCGCTTTTCACGCCACTTGGTTAGATCAGCTTCAGAGTCTAATCGCAATTCAGCTAATTCTTCGGCACGATCGAACATGTATTTACTGGTGTACAGCAATGTATAAATACCTTGCCCTGCCAATGCAATAGGTTCTGTTCGTTCTTGCCAATCGGTAACTGTGAATTTTACATATAATAAATGAGCTTTCTGCGGTTCGGCAGGAATTTCGGTAATATTGGATCGCTTGACGATATCCCATCTGTCTACTTTGCCATAATAGCTTATACCCGTTCTACCTAAGGCTTCAAACTTTCGTCTGGATTCACACATCGCTACATACTCAATCTGTGTAATAACCTGTGTATCTACAAAGTTAGCTAACGGAACATGATAAAAGTGATGAGCAAGAGCCACCTGTATCTGCTCCGGTCCTCGCACCGATCCAATCAGCATATTTTTGTCGACTAATTTGTTTTGGTAATAGGCTTGAGTTCCCCGTGGTGAAGGAGAACGTTCATAGGCTTTTTCAGGGCTATCTTGAATTAGCTCATCTAAGAATTGTTCGACCAGACTTGTCGCATTAGGCAAAAAAGGAAAAGCTCCTACATTCAGCTTACGTATACTGCGGTAAAAGTGATGTTCACGGAATTGTTCTTCATCACCATAGGGAAATAATACATACGCTCCAAACATGCTACGCTCGTACTTCTCTGCTGTAGACGCATGGACAATCGCATCACGGTAACGGTGCATTGTATTAATATCTTCTTCTTGCGGTCCCGGCTTGAGATAAGCAGAAGCATACGGCGATCCTTCTACCGCGGCATTTAACTTGTATTTGGCATCAAAAATAAAACTGTATTCTTTCTTCTGCCCTGCATCTACCTTCATTAAAGACAGCACATTATCCGGTCGCTGTGGCAATGTAGGAGTGACCTCTTTGCTCGGTAGACTGTTGTAATAGAGCACAAACGTTTCATTATTACGTGGATTCAGATATTCCATACGAGATTGCTGTCCTCTGCCTAACGTCACAAATAATCCGCTATGGTTGAGCCTTATCAGATTTTGCTTAATCAATGGATATTTACGGCTAAGCAATTCATTTAACTTCAAAAAACACCAGTATTCATAGATTTCTGCAATATCTTTCATGGATAGACGCAATAGATCGCTTTGGATCGACAAACCTTTTAGTAGTAAAAGGTAATACCGATACATTTCCCGATACCCCGGTGCCATCTGGAGAACCAGACTGCTACTCATTTGTCGCATCGGTGAGATCGCTTGTAACCATTCTAGAGATAACAACTGTTCTAATCGGGAGATCATCTGGTCTACACGCTGTACAAATACCGGATCATACGCTCGACTACGGAAATTCTGCGGTTTTGTTAGCTGGTTATACTGATCTCGCAACTGTTGTAACTTGCTTGAAATGCGCTCTAACATCCAACGCAAAAACCGATTTTCTGCGGTATCATAAGAGATGTGCTTGACCGTATCCAGTAAATGAGTCGGCTGGTAACGCTCGGCTCCAATGGGTAACCATCCATGTACAGTATCTTGCTCTACATACTGCGGATGTCTGGCTAAATAAGCATTGTTGCGATTACTGCCCCGCTTGATCCTTGCTGCTGGTCTACGTTCTAGCGATTGATCCAGCTTATGATGAGGTTGTCGATTGATTCGCTCCATCGCCGTCTCCATCTGGTGAAATAGATGGGTAATCAATGCAAAAAACTCACTCAAACTCTGGTGCTCGGTCTCTCGAATACGCACAGATTGGTATGTTCGTTTGAGAAAATCGAACGACAGATTATAGACTTGCTCATTCACTTCACGAAGTAACTGGATATAATCTTGCTTATAATCCAGCTTCGAAGGAAAAATTTCCAGTTCGATCGACAACAATCGCTGTCCTCCACTGCGTAATTCCAATTCAGTAAAACCGACTTCATTTTTAAAATTCAATAGACCCGACAATACCTGTTCCCCTTTAGACGTGACAGCTTCACGAAGAGCTAAGCTATCATGGTGAAAAGTTATAGGTAAATGCATATCATTATCTGACTTAATCAACAAAAATTCATAGTTCTGTTGCTCATAAAAACAAGGAAAAGACGGTGTTGTCCCGTCCCATAGTATCAGTTTATTTTCAGTTGGTGAGAACACAGAGATTCTTTCAATAACCACATCAGGTGAAAGAGAACGACAGATCAGATGCGCATCGACCCATTCTCCTTCTTGGCGGTGCAATTGTAACGTTTCGACCACCGGATGATACGGCTTGCCTTTGATATAAATCGTTCCAATATTACATGTAACTTCTAATAGATCAGTACTATGATTAAGAAATCCAGTAGGATGTGAATCCATCTTCATCTAACCTCACAATCATATCTACCAGCTTATGTGCTGTCTGTGGATAGTTTGCTTGTGGTGGCGTATTCCCGCGATCCCACTGTCTCCAGAACGCATCATCATCTTCCATCGGTGAAGGAATACGGACACTGTCTTGTAAGCAAAAGCTTAATAATTTCACCAGCACACGTCGTACACCAGATTGGCTTCCTTGAATACGTGGCAAAATCTTCTGCATCACCTGTAGATCAAACGCTTCTTCTTCACGCATCAATTCAAAACGTTCATTATAGATCACATAAAAGCACACTGCATCCCGTATCCGAAAACCCACATGAGCATGAATATCTTCCAGTATTTCATTGACCGTCACCAGTCGCTCTGTAGTACGCGTAATCAGCTCTGCATAATGGTCATAAGCGTCAATCAACTGCAAATAATCGGCTCGTAAAAAAGACTGTTCTACCGGTACTGCTTCTACGATCTGTTGACTTTCTTCTCGTAACTTGGGTAACTGCATCAGATCAATAGTGTTAAATTCAAGCGTATTCGCCCGATCCAGTACTTTTTTGCTAAATGGATACGTTGTCTCATCCATATTTACGGTTCCGATCAGGTAGACATTTTCCGGTATTCCCAGATTTCCATATCGTTCTAAATCGCTTTCCAATTCTAACGTAGCTGCTGGAATCACCGGATCAGTCACAATATGTCGACCCTGCCACGATTGAGTCTCCAATAGACTTAAGATATCACTGAAATAATGTTCCACTCGCGCCAAATTCATCTCATCCAGACAGATAAAATACGGCTTATGGCGATTCTCCGGTTGAGACGCTTCTGCAATCACTAACGTAAGTGGCCCTGGCTTAAATGTGCCAGATAGATCTTTGTACCCGATCAGATCGGTCGGATCGCTCCAATCTGGACGTACAGGAATTAAGCGAAATTGTCCATTGAGCGCTGTAGCGCCGACCGCTTCAGCGAACAGACGAATAAGACGCGTTTTCCCTGTGCCAGAGATACCTGCGAGAATAACGAACGGGCGTGTTTTGAGAGACAGGTAGAAGTTGTCGATCAGGTGAGATGGAAAGTAGAATCCACGTTGGGTGATGTAGTCGCGGATATTCCCAAGTGTCTCCTGTACATCCCGATCTCGAATATGAGCGGATACTTCTTCTTCGCTTTCTTCATCTTGCACAATTGTAGTCCAGACCGTATTCGGTGTGATCGCCTGACTCTCAATATAGAACATATAACTATCCATCGCATCCCATAGATCGGTAATCAACTGCTCATTATCCGGCATATGTTCCCGTTCATAATGGAAATAAGCAATCGTCGACGTCTGGTAATCATCCCCCAGTCGTCCATCATTCAGTTCAATATCATCCGATCGGTTCATCCGATTCTCTGGTAACTGTGCACGTATTTCTTTGGTACGCTCTTGTAGATAGGTTGTACTGTCTGCTCTTCCCAAGTGGCTACGTGCTTCGCCCAATCCTTGATTGAGTGTCAGATACACATGCTGCATATCTGCTGAAAATAAATACGCCACATACACCCCACGCTGAATCGTATCTGTAATCTGCGGATACATTACTGCTAGCCAAGGAATCGTCGCCCAATTCCCCCGCCCTACCGATCCTTGTACTTTAAAGTGGTTATGGATAAATGGTAATGACTTCAGGTGTTCCGGTACCGTCTTGCGTACATATTCAGCAAGCGGATGCCCGGTAAGCGGTTGAGATTTGGCTTGAGTGTAAGATGACATGATGTTCAGCAAGTCTTCTCGCAGAGAAAAGTTCGATTGAGGTGGTGCATAATAAGAATCTAATTCATCTTGTGCATACTGGTACAATTCATCCAAAACAGACTGATCCCAACGATCATAATATTCTTGCTTGAAGCCTAAGGTGTAACTACCATTAGGATGATCCAGGATCGATGAGAGTGCTTCGATAGGCGAATCAATGACATACTGAACTCGCTTTAATGGTAAATCTGCCCAGCGAAAAGCCATACGAGAAGGCGGTGCATCTACAGGTAGATTATTAGCTTCACGCTCTTGAAAATAGGACAAAAAGCGTTCTTTAATTCTGGTTAAAGATACTTCTCTTAATTGGGTCACACGCATTTCTTCTAAAAGAACAAGAATGAGCACCATTTTATATGATTTTTGCTTGTGTATAAAAATGTCTTGGAGTTCTTGTGGCAAGGTCATGGTTATTCTCCTGTGAGTTGGATTTACTTTATTAGTCTCCTTACTATATTAAACTAAAATTTATTAAAGTACGGCATATATATTAATTGAACAAACTTATCTATTACAAAATAAACGTGCACGTAAAAAACGTACACGTTCAAATAGAAAATTTAAAGTTATTTTGTAGAAGACAATTCAGACAAAGATATCAATAATCCTTTGTGAAGATTTCTCCAGTTAAAAAGATGGATTTCATTTTCTGAATTGTATTCTCTTATACCAATTTTATTCCATGCTATTAATAACCCTTTTAATTTGTATCCTTTTTGGCTTACTCCTTCGAAATCTTTAATATAAGCCAATAATTTGTATGTTCCATCTACAAGATATTTAGGGTTACTTGATCTTTTGACCTCTATTATTAAAAATTTTTTAATGGTTCCATTATCAAACTCTAAAATAATATCGGGTCTACGTAATCTTTCACTCAATCCATAACCTTTAATAATTTCACCATAAATACTGCATTTAGACATTTCTATAGGAAGCTTTTGAAAATATAACTTCAGAGTCATATTCTCTTTTTTTAATATACTTACTGCTTTTGATTTTCCACCAATCAAACCTATTTCTTTTTCGTTCCAGCCAATCTCAACAGCAGTTTGAATTACTTTAAATAATACTGCTATTTCATAAAGTGTATCTTTATTAAGAGGTTCAAGGATATTACTGTTTAATTCTTCTTTAAGAAAATAAATAGGATGCTCTTTAGAAAACAATAATCGTTCTGCTAATATCCCTAATTCTTTATAGTGTAAAATTCTAGATTTTTTAGATAAACATATAGCTTCTGTAGATATTTTTTTTGTTTGAATAATTTGTTTGATATAAGAATTCTTTAAAAGTCTATTAATTTTCGTAGTAATGATACTAACTTTTTTTATCCATTTATCATTCACTTCTACTTCTGAATACCATGTTAAATAAAAATATTCTTCAGATGAAAATATATTTGATTTTTCATAAATATAATTCAGAATATAGAGAAAAAGTTGATTTTCAGGTAAATCAAAAGATTGTCTTTTTTTTGTATATACATAAATATTCTTATCGTATCCATTCATTGCTCTTTCGCTAATTGTCTTTTGCCAATGAATTTTCCCTCTAACCTGTCCTCTATCTATAACTTGATTATAATTAGAATTCTTTAATAGGCGATTAATAATTTCAGGTGCAACTCTATTAACAAAATTCTCTACATCTTTCGAAAGTAAAAATCGAATATCTGCAAGCATATCTAATTCTTTTCTATTAAGACCTGTTAAATTGAGAAAAGTATCTTCTGCTTCACTCTCTTTTGCATTTGGTTGAATAAAACGCCATAATAAACGACTCGAATACTCAATCATTTGTTTATGGATATTAATATTCCAGCAATCTTTCACTTCATTCATACTGATCGCCTAGTTCTATAGCTACTTGATCGTCTAATAAATCATCAGTAAATTTAATTTTGAGAAGATCACTCTCATTAATACCAAAAAATTCACATAAAAATTCTTTGAATGAATCTCTATCCTCACTAGTAAATAATGAACCAAAATCTTTAAATATTTTCTTTATTTCCTGTAAAGAAATACCTTCAAACTGTGGAATTAAAAGTGAACAAATACCTTCCATAACAGAATCATAACCTGCAATCTCAAGATATTGAATAAGATCTAAAAGAATTGCTGCACCCAATTTTTTGGGAGAAAAATTAATTATAGCTTTGAGAATATTTGCTTTTTGATCCTCTCCTACTGTTTTTTCATTTATTATTTTGTAAAGCTCTTCAATTGTAGGAGCGGGAATATATATAAAAGCAAAGCGACGCATAAATGCATATGACAACATAAAAAGACTATTTTTATCATATGTATTCATGGTAGCAATAATTCTCCAATTATCTCCAATAAAATAAGTAGCCAAAGCAGAATCATAATAACTTTCTTTAGAAGTTCCATAACATATACTAATATTCTTATATCCGTTATCAGTTTCAGTTTTATAATTAAGTATTACATCCTTACCTGATAATACGGTAAAAAGTTGGCCTAATGCTTTATCTAATTCTGAACGATTTATTTCATCAATAATAAGCCATTTATTTTCTCGTATACTTTTCAGAAAAATGCCTTCTTGAAACACTAAAATTCCTTGTTCATCAGGCATATATCCCCCCAATGTATCAAACGTACTCCAATCTGCTATAGCAGTTGTCATTATGTAGCCACTTATATATAAATTTGCTACAGCCTCTTTACAAGCTCTCTCAGCTAGAGTAGTTTTACCTGTACCTGGAGGTCCAATCATAATAGTATGTTTTTTCGAATTTATAAAATTTCTCATACTAATGACGGGCTTTTGAGACATTGAGAAATCATACAAAATATTCGTTAAATCAGGTTCATACAAATCTTTAAAATTGATCTCTTTTGGTAATTCCTCTATAACATCCTCATCAAGTTCTTCTTTTATATCCTCTCCGTAATCAACTTGAATAGGGACTAACTTTGTAATGTAACCTTTTACCCGCTCCATTAATTCTTCACTAATTATTCTTGATAATTCTTCTTCTATACTTGGATTAATTTCTAACATTGCACGTATAAGTGAAATTGCTTTATGTTCTGGAACTTTTGTGAGAGCTTGATTAGGTTCCCATTTCGTAATAGGTCCGATTCCTATAATATCGTAAGTATTTTTATAAGGTACTAAATCTTCTCTTTTGATAGGATTATCTAAAACAATTTTCATGTCTATTTTAATTTTATAATTATTCTTATAATAATTTTCATCATATGGTTCACTTGAAATAACTCCGATACCAATCAATCCTGTATCCCATTTAGGTTTATCTCCACCAAGTACTATAAAGATTAATTGATTAGTTCTCAAATCAGCTTTGTGCGTATTTAAACCTAATAACTCTATTGAACTTTCTTTCTCTTTAATTTTTTCTACTTGTTCAGATATTTTAGTCTTAATAGTAAAAAATGGCTTACCTTCTAATTCGATTTCTTCTAAAATTAAATTAATCAATTTCTGGTGATCATCAATTA
This sequence comes from Paenibacillus sp. PK4536, assembly GCF_028594455.2. Classification (NCBI taxonomy): domain Bacteria; kingdom Bacillati; phylum Bacillota; class Bacilli; order Caryophanales; family Paenibacillaceae; genus Paenibacillus; species Paenibacillus sp. PK4536. The sequence goes on along the minus strand of NZ_CP126313.1, from coordinate 2,159,366 downwards.
GCATATTTTTATATGTTAAATAAATCTCATTAAGAAATTTATTAGCTTTAGCTAAGGGTCTTTGATAATATCCTTTCCTATCATTAGTATCAAAATTAGCATCAAAATGATCTTTCTGCTGTCTCAAAGAATTAAATTTAATATTATATCGATCTGATAGTCTTCTCAAAGCAGGAAAAACTTTTCCTTTATAACGTTCATCGCTACTTTTTAGACGAGCATAATACATACAAACAATAGCAATTTTTTCTTTTGAACTCATTTCTTTAATATCAATCATAAGTATCATTCTCCATTTCTAGTTTTCTTTAATCTCAGAATGATTTTCAATTAAAGATTTAAAGCTATCCCAATTCTGTCTCAACCATTTTATTGGATAGCCATAATTGTATTCGCAATCTAAAGGAAAACCTATATAAGACATTGAAGAGCTTGTTTCATTCAATTTAGATTTTAAAACTTTTTCAAACTCTTTTGGATCAAGTTTTTCTTTTTGAGGTTTCAAACTATTTATCAGAGAACCTTTGTATAGTTTTTCTCCTTTTCTAAAACCGATCCAAGGCAATTGTGTATCTTTATGAATGATGTCTTTATTATAAGCATATCCTAGAATATCTACATGCCACTCTTTATCTCGATAGTCGTATAATTTTTTTTCAAAATCTTTACCACTTGCGAAGTTAGTAATTTTACAAACAACATAAATTTTTGCCCAAAACTTATGCTTTTCAATTAATAACCATTGAGAATTAGAGGCTATTCCTTTAATATCTGTTTTAAAATTAAAACTATATTTTTCGCCTTTTATATAAACTGTTTCAAGATCATTTCCATCATCGTGATTGTGATGGCCATCATAAATTTTTAAATCCACTTCAAAATCAAGATTAAGATTATTCTTCATAAAGTTTTTGAAACCAAATTCTACAATTTTTCCTCTTACATGATCTGCTATATAATCTTCCTTTTTTCTTAATATTTTTGAACCAAATTGTTTTGTACTAGCCGCCTGATTATGGTACATTTTCTCAGCAAAATCATAACACTTATGAACATCGTTTATAGACACTTTAGATGTAATATTCATATTAAAATCCTTTCATATTTGAAATACATGTATTTTCACCATAAGTAGTATTTATATAGTTTATTGCTATTGTTAGAACTAGCATCTAAAATTAAATAAGAACAAATATTCTGATAAAAAATTATTATTGCTGCTTTTTTTCAGACAATAAGTTATAATTTTCTTTAGGAGGTGGCTACATGATTTTTAAAAAAGGTGAATTTTTCAATGGCCCAGGTGGTATTGCACAAGGGGCTAAGATGGCAAAAGTCATCGATAAGGATGGCGTAGAATATAAAGTCGAGCATGAATGGGCTAACGATATTGATGAATCAGCATGCCAAACATTCATACAAAATATATGTCCAGATCGTCCAGAATCAGTAATTCATCAAGATGTTAAAGAACTAGATATTGAAAAACTAACACCCGTCGATGCATTTACTTTTGGTTTTCCTTGCAACGATTATAGTATTGTAGGTGAAAAAAAAGGGCTCAATGGTGATTATGGACCTTTATATACTTATGGAATTAAGGTGTTAAGAAGGTTTCAGCCTAAGTGGTTTATTGCTGAAAATGTATCTGGTTTACAAAGTGCAAATGAAGGACAAGCTTTTAATGTTATTTTGCGCGATCTTAAAGATTCTGGATATAAGATCACTCCTCATTTATATAGATTCCAAGACTATGGTGTACCTCAAACCAGACACAGAATAATAATAGTTGGAATTAGAAATGATATAAATAAAGAATTCCGTGTACCTGCTCCTACTCATGGAATAGGTAAACTGCCTTATAAAACTGCATTAGAAGCTTTAACAATACCGCCTATTCCTATAGATGCTCTTAATGTGGAACCTACAAGGCATACATCTAAAGTGATTGAATTTTTAAATCATATTCCTGCTGGAAAAAATGCATGGTATGAAGGTATACCTTTGGAACTAAGGTTAAATGTAAAAGGTGCAAAAATGAGTCAGATCTATAGAAGACTTCATCCAGAACAACCTTCTTATACTGTAACTGGTAGTGGTGGCGGTGGAACACATATGTATCATTGGAGTGAACCGAGAGCACTAACTAACCGTGAACGTGCAAGATTACAAACTTTTCCAGATGACTATGAATTTAAAGGTGGTAAAGAAAAAGTAAGACAACAAATTGGAATGGCTGTTCCTCCTGAAGGCGCAAAAGTTATTATCGAAGCTATATTAAAAACATTCGCCGGTATTGAATATGAAAGTATTGATTCTAAATGGAATGATGGACATTTCGTTCTTGAACCAGAACTTGATTTTAGTACTGTATAACAAAAGGTAGAGTGCTCATAAGCGCTCTGCCTTTTTCATTTTTCTATAGCTGATAAGAATTTTCCAATTGTAGTATAACCAGTATTATTAATAGCTTTTAGAAATAATTCTACTCGTTCTTTTTCAGAAAGATTATTATCAATACAATAATCTAAAAATCCCAGAAGAACATTTGCACTAAGCATAAATCCTTCAATAGATCGATCTGCTATTACTCTTTTTGTTAATTGAGTAATCTTTTCAAGATTTTTTTCTCCTGATAAATTTGAAGCAGTTACATAACCAAAAAAACTAATCTTTCTTCCATCATATTCATCATAATTTGGTAGATATTCAGATGCCATATGTGAAACTAAATTTGCAGAAAGATTAAATTTAGTACGATAATTTTTAGCATCTACAATACCCATAATATTATCTCCATACTTTAGTAGAATCTCGATTTCAGTTTTTACATTAGCCATAGATTTAGGACGCATTTCCACCTCAAAGCCGATAGACTTAAATATTTCACCAGTTTTATCTTCAAAAGTTAAATTGTTTAATTCATTTAAATATTCTTCAACAAAATCAACATTTAATGTTTTATGTTCTACTTTTATGAATTCATCTGCAAGTTGTGTGGCTTCTTTCAATGAGAATTCATTCTCAAAAATTTCTATTAATTCTTCGTGACTTAATGCATCAATATTAGGATATGAAGAAAGTAAACTATTAGCTTTTTTATAACTTTTAATTTTATTAGTTGCTGGACGAATTTTTTCATAATTATTGACTTTATAACTTTCAATATCTAAACCGTTATTTTCTGCCATACGTTGAAGAGAAATAAGATATCGAGAATTAAAAGGAAAGCGATAATCATACTCATTTATTTTGCTAGTAACTTCATCAGACTTCTTCGGTTCAATACGAATGGCTTCTCCACGAATATATTCCACTAAACCTGTGTACTCACTAATAAGCATGAATGTGTGTGCTACATCTCCGTGTGCACTAGCAAAATCTCGTGCTCCTTTATCTGAGCGTTCTCGATGATCAAATTGGGTAGCTACTTCTTGTTTCATATTTTTCTTTACTACTGAATCAGCATTTCTAAAATCAAAAATCTTATTTGTGATTTCAACTATTTGATTATCTTTTTGAGCAGTCAAAGCGAAAAAAGTAATTTCTTCTTTGGTAAGATAATAATCTAGCTTTTCTTGATTTGTTAATTTAATAAGAAATCTGGCTGGACGAATTTTAAAACTAGACTCAAATTGTGGACGAAAACCGGATTCTAGAAAGTAAGCATTAGGAATTTGGAGAGTTAAGATCTGCTTCGTTACATTTTCTCTAATCTTTTTACCTTCTATTAACTTCTTTCCAACTTTCGTCAACTTTAAAAATCCCTGATCATCTGTATATATATACGAGAATGTTTTCAACATGGCAGCCCATGTTCTTCCGCCTGATCCATCATTACTTACATTCTCACGTTTGACACCGTGTCTATATAGAGAACGCTCATACTCAAGATGTGCTTCTCTATTAGCAGACCATTTAATATTAAAACTATTTGTTGCATCAGATAAAGCTAATAATGCTTCTCTATGAAATTTAGGATCTCTTTCAGGACGAGTAATAAACCAAATTTTACGTTCAGCCATTTTCATCCTCCTTATGATTTATTATTTTAATAATGCGATCGTAAGCATCAATTTCTTCTTTTGAAACAATGCTATCGAATCCTTGAATTGTATCAAAATAAAATTTTAAATTATTTAAAGATTCAGCTAGTTCCTTATCATGTTGAAGTAAATGATCTAGATCGTCTGAGTTTAAATCATTCAAAATCGAACTAATATCAAGTACATCATTACCAAGGATGTCTTCTAAATTGAATGGCTTCAACTGATTTTTAGTGTTACCTGATAATTTATTCATTGCAGATAACATTTTTAAGAATGAGGAAATTCGCATATCTTCTAAATCATTAAATGTACGATTAAACCAGTTATTATTTCTACCAGAATTCATACTAATTTCATGATGACTGATCTTATTATCATGAAGAATTTTATCTATGTTTCTTGTAAACCTATAAATTAAAATTTTTTTCATCAATGACTCTAATAATTCTTTATCGCCTTTAAATAAATCAGACATTCTAATCACCTTCTCGCAACTTATTCCTTACTTTATGATAACTATTTTTCTGGTCTCTCTAATATACTCATGAGTGTACATTTTCCTACACAATATTTTATTTTAATATTTAAAATTAAAAGCCTCTTTTCAGTTTTTACTGATAAGAGGCTTTTGGTTAATTTAATATATCTAATTTCTTTTTGATTATTTTCTCAAGATCGCTCTGTTCTAATGCATCTAATATGGTTACTCCACCTAATTGATTTAAATATTTCATTAAACTTCTAAACTGTTCTCTATTTATAGAATTATCATATATTTTTTTTTCTTCAAGTAAGACCGATAGAACTGCTTTAGTTACATTTTTATTTTTAGAAAATGTTCTTTCTAAAAGATTTTGTGCAATATCTGCCTTTGACAGCAAAAATCTAGTCAACTCAAAATGATCTTCACGAGTTTCATCATATGATACATATCCATACCACCATAAACGAGCTATTCCGTTACGAACTAAAGCTCTACTTTTATTACTCATAAAGAAGTAACGTTGTTTAATAGAATCTTCTGGTTTTTCATTACTTAAATAAGATTCTATAGGCCATCTTTTACGCATATAATTCCAAAATATCTCATGAGTTAAATAAACCCATAACCTTTCATCAATCGCTTGAATAATAGTAAGATGTTTTAATGCATCATATACTTTTATTGTATTCTCAATGTCAAAATGTAAAGTATCGCTTTGGGGCAAGTGCAAATCAATATCTCGGATATTGATTTTTGAATTAAAGCTCCAATTAGGTTCTCCTATGAAATTATCAATCCAAGGTGTATTAGATTTATACCTATTTAAATTACTTACAATATTTATTCTCATTTTTTCAAGTGTATTGTCATTTACATACTTTAAGTTCAAATTTATACCTCCTCCACAATAATTTTTAAAAAATTTAATGCTTCTTCTATGGGATTACCAATTAATTCTTGTGCTACTAGTATGCTAGAATTATTTTCTAAATCGCCCATTCTCATATCAATATTAATTTTCAAAAGATGTTTATTAATTACGTGGTACCATCTTAAATCCTCAAAATCAATGCTATCGTTACTTTTTATAGTTTCAAAAGTTTGTACTAATGCAGGAATTATAAATAATGAAGCTATTAATTTATTTGAATTATGATCCAATGAAATTAAGCTATAGTTTTTATAATTACTTTGTGAAAGTTTTATAATTATTTTTTCTCCTGAGGAATCAATATCGAAATGTGGAGCATCATCATTATAATCTGGTTGTACTGAAAATATAGAAGGTATTTTTTGTAAAGAATCTATATCTTTCTCTGCATGAAAAATTCTGTCCCGATCAATTGCAAGTATATCTCCTGCATTAACAGAAAAAACAGTTCCACTGTAATCCTCATGAAATTCTTCTAAAAAATAATTTTTCATATTTTCTGAAGCTAATACAAATGAGCAAATTTCTACTTTTCCTTCCAATTTTTCAGAAGGTATTTCAAAATTAAATTTAGGATCGTATGAACTAAATAATTTTCTAAATCTAGTAGAAGAACAATCAATTAAAAAAGCATATTTAGCTTTTTTTTCATTAATAATATTTGTAATACCTTTGCAATCTGTATCACAAATTGCTTCGAATGAATAATTTTCTAATGATTCGGAAGAATTAAGATTAGTGGAAAAATAACTATTAATAATATCATCTGAATAATAAGATAATACTGGATAAGGATATTGACGCTGACTAATTAACATACATTATTACCTCCAACGCATAACGATCAGTTTCTTTTAAACTTATCTCCAACTCGGTTTTACTACCTCTCATAAAAGGCACTGTAAGTATTCTCTTATGGTCATTACTCAAAGTTAACTCCTGCTTTGAATCAAATAAGATGGCTGATTTGATTTCGACTATCTCTCCATCCAATTCTCCTTTAATTCTAAAAGATAAATCTATTAGTCCCTTTCGATCAGCTCGAAGTGATACTTTATACAAACCTTGATTAGAGTCGACACAAAAAACTCTTTTTTGCGTAAGTTTGAGATTCTTACTTAATATATTTTCACTAGATTTATTTTTTGCGTTATTATTAACTTCACTATCATCAATAATAATATCTTTTGAATGACCATCATTATTAGACTTTCTTGCTCCAGGATCACTATCTTTTTTTTCTTTTCCATTAGCTTTATTGGAAGGCACAAGGGCATTCTCATAATGAGATTGATTTCCTTGATTATCAAGCCTTCCTTTATTTTCTTTTGCATTTTCTTTTTCGCTTTCCTCAAATGTTGGATTTTTTATTTTAAGAGGATTACTAATAATTTTTATTTCTTTTGGAATTGATTTTTCTCCATATTCACTATTAGATTGATTTAAAGTTCCATTCTCGTGGTCATCAGGAAGATATTCATTTAAACCTTCTACGTCTAACATTTCAGGAATACTATCTAAAGTAATTGATTTAATATTCTCGGACATCCATTTATATAGCTTTTTTATTATACTTTTTGCATATTTTGGATCTTCATGCCTTTCTGGTTCCCAGGCATCATGAGCAGGTGGTTCAATGAGTCTAAGAAATTCATTAATTTGATCGCCTTTAACAATTAATACACCCGCGAATTTAGAAACTGTTCTGAATGCACCCTTATCATATATTTTCATACCAGTACTTCTCATCATAGCTACTTTTTTTGGCATATCATTCCCTATCAAAACATGAAATTCTATTTCACCTAGATTTTCAAAGTTTTTTTCATAAAAACGTTTTACATTAGAAAGAGTATATGATTCGTAATATTTATATGAGAGGCATTCTTTATCATTTTTAGTATACTTCTCAAGGTACTCAGAAATTGTTTGATCATTAATTTCGTTTTCTCCTATTTTTGCTACTAACTTTTTATCTAAAATTGCAATAAAAAAATTTTCTAACACTGATTTTATTATCTTTGACTCCCAATCTTTGTCCATATCAAAACCGCTTACAAATACATCAGTACCTATTTCATCTCTTTTGAAGAATTCGTGAATTTGATTTGGATCTAATATAGGAGAATTTTTTCCACTTTCTCCATAATATCCTGTACCTTGAGTCTCAATTTCATCTAAACTTTCATGTGTAACTAACTTAGAAACTCCTTGAAAAGCTTGTATTCCTTTAATATCTTTGGTCCCATAGAATACTGTTCTTAAACTAGAACATGCAAAAGGAGCATTTTTTCCAATCCCAAAAGAACCTCCTGACCCTGCATCTTTGTTTGAAGAACCAACAGATTTAATAAGATTTTGCCATTCACCAATTCGATCTTGGCCTGCATTTTGTAATCCTGTAGTATTGTAGTCACTAATCTTTAAAATAAACAATTTGTCTCCATTAATTTTTTTTAAAGCTTCATTAAAAAAGTTAATTGTTTTTGTATCATTTTCCCAAAATTTTTTACATGCATTAAGTATATCAATATAATTGTTTTTATCTGGAAAATCAGAAGTATTAATAGTTTCTAGAGTAAAATGAACTTCTACTGGTTTATCAATTTGATGATTTTTAGCATCACAAGAATTTTGAATAATTTCTCTAGCTAATGAATTGAGTGGTGAGCTTTTAAAAGTTTCTATTCCAGCATCGTTTAATCCTGCTCTTTGACCATGATTGTTAGAAGGAAAGTTCCAATTGATCATATAATCCCCTTTTTCTTTTAGATTAAATATGTACATCCTAATTTATTATTTAATTGTATATAAAAGGATAAATTACATATATATTTATTAATCGGATAAAATACTAAATAATTTAGGATTATTTTTTGGTTCTTAATATTTCTTTTTAATTAAGTAACTTAAATTATTTCAAAAAGGTAGAATAATTATTTAGTTGATAGAGTACTTAAAAGATTGATTATTTACGTTTTGAATTTATTGTAAATTTATATACATGATATATTTTCAATCAGATCTAGATCGTCGTTAAAATTAATAGCGAATTTTATTTTTTGTATCATTGTTATGCTGGATTTCTATTTTTCTATAGGCATTGAGACAGGTGTCTAAATATTGAGATTGTTTTAAAACTTTGAGATCGGCCAGCCCGTATTTATTAACTAGTCGATGAAGCTTAACACGTTCTTTTTCGACTTTGATCATGAGACTATATTTTTGCATCCTTCTCACAACCTTCCTAAAATTTCATCCTTTTCTTTATTTTAGTATTAGATAATAAAAAATCTATTTTAGAATTTAAGGTAATTTAATAATATCAATAAAAAAGGACACCCTATCTTAGAATAGGATGTCCTTTTTTTATTTTTTAAGAGCCTTGCGGATGACAAATTGCTGATCTTTTCAAGGTAGCTGTGTAGTGAAAGTTCTGATACATTGGTGTTCCAGCTACTTCTACACCAGTACGCTGTGTTCCAGAATAAAATATTTTTGCTGTATATTTATCTGGACGAGATATTGTCACAGGATCTGGAATCCATTGAGTCATTGGTACAAACCCATTTAATTTTGAATATGCGCTAACATTTGTGATAGTGCATAGTTCTACTTTTACATCAGCATATCCAACGATAGAAAAAACTTTACCATCATAAATCATAATATCCCAATTTTCCAAAGCAGTAGGTGTTACTTTATCACTTATTTCTTCGCTTACTTCTTTACCACTTTGGTCTAATGAATAAAATACATATGCAGCATATTCATCAACAGAATTTATTTTCAAAAGAGATTGTGAAGTTATTTCTTTTTGCGGTGCTTTAGTTAAGCTACCTTCAATACCTGCTGCTTTTTGTACTTCTTCATACGTTTTATATTTCCCAGCATATTTTGTTAAATATGACGGATCGACGATATCTGCAACACTTAATGATTGAGCAGGACTTTTAATATCTTTGCTTTCGCTTGCTGAAGTTACCGAAATACAAGAAAAGAAAAAGACTAGTGTAAGTACTCCATAAATGAGTTTCTGCATAATTTTTCCTCCTGGCATCTTTGTGATATGGTATATATAGATCAAACAAAGGAGTGATTATTGTGGAATGGGGTACAATTTTGCCATTTGTATTGTTCGCATTCGGTATTGTATTATTTGGTCTTTTCCTTTATGGATTCATTACCTTTATAAGATATTTAAAAAGAAAACAGTAATTGAACTGGGAATGGCATATTTATAATTGTCATTCCTATTAATAAGTCTAGTCATTAATACACTCCAATGTATTCTCCTCAATAAAAGTTCAACTTCCCTCCTTCTCTTTAAGCAAAATTAATAGCCCCGCCTTACGTCCCCTTATTTTAGTATAAGTTAACAAAAATACCATTTTTAGATTCAAGGTGAATTTTTTACATATGCTAATTCAAAATAAAAAGCAGATAACCTTAAATGGTTATCTGCTTTTTGACTTAATTTCCGTATCCGTGTGATAAAGTTTGTATAATACTCATATTATCTAATAAAAATAACAGACTAATAAATAAAGATGTTGAAGTCCAGACCATAAGTCTCTGCTTCATTTTTGCACTCCTTTCTACAGATGTTATTAAATTGCTGAATTTGTTTACTGGAAGCAAATGCACGAAAAACTTCGAATAAACCCATTGACTTGCTAATACTTTCTTTACTTTGAATTTGTACTGCATCTTGCATACTATCTAACAATTTAGCTATTCCCCTAGAATATTCCTTCTTTCTAAAACAATAAATTGCATATTTCTGATTTAAATTAGAATAATCTAATATCTGAAATTCTTTTTTATAATGCCCTGTCATTCCTACATGTGTAGTTTTATCTTCTAAGTAATCACTAAAAGAACTTAATGTATTGTCTATATAATATTTGTACTTATTAGCTGACTCCAATAAAGCTGTTATTCCTTTAATAATCTCACTCTCATTCTCTCTTAGAAGCTTAACATACTCAGAAAGCACATCTTTATTTCCAGTTTTCACATCAATAGACAATAAATTTGCTTTAGCAAAAAAACTAAATTTTTTAACTTCTTTTTTCCCATCGTCGTCTAGATCGTCTAACCAACTTAAATCACTATACCCTGTTATCCATTTTCTCGATTCTTCATAATTCTCAGTAAGTTCATAGTAAGTTGCTTTAAGAAGATAGCTTTGTCCATAATAGTAGACAAATGGTCTTTCTGTTATAAAGCTTTCAACTTTCCAACTTTTATTTTCATAAATAGCATGAGATAGACTATATAATTCGTCTGCGTACTTTTCAACTTCTTCCAATTCTTCTCGTACTGCAAAAAAATGCGTTAGCATTAGTAGTCCATTTAAAGCCAAATGTTCCGGGATTCGGTGGCGATAAGGTATAAATTGCATAGCTGATTTGACGCCTAATTTATTATCAGAACGGTTCATTTGAAAAAGTCGATAATAGCTAATACCTAAGCGTTCCGATTGGTTAGATTTCTCCGTTTGAACAACACATTTATACATAACAGCTGCTGCTTCGTAATAGACTAATTGATACATTTCTTCACCAACATCAAAAATAAATCCGATCTGCTTGAGATCATCGGCTAATCGGTTAACTATGTCTTCTACACAATCTGTTCTTCCAATAGCTGCGCAACGTAATAAAAATGGCCTTAATCTACGTCCATGTGCCCCTTCACGAAAGCAATCCTCAATATAAATATGATAATAATATCCTTCAGGTAATTTCATATATTCAGTAAGTGTATCTAGCATTTTAATAGACAAAACTTTGGGTGGATTACCATTAATGACTCCACTTAAGATGCCACGGTTAATATCTGTTGCTATTGAAAGCTCAGTTATATTCATACTTTCTTCTATCAGGAATTGCTTTAGTTCGTGCTGGATAGTCTTAGCTTTTTCCACTAAAAGCCCTCCATCTATGTATAGTGAAAACATCCTTCTACTGTAAACTTTTAGATTATTGAAATTATATTCTTGATTCCTTGTATAGTCAATTTTGAATTAGTGTATTTTTGGTATCCCTATTGCCATATATAGTTAAACAGTAAAATTAAACTTAAATTATCATTTAATTGATCTTTCAGTATGTATAAATTATAAATTTGTGGAAACTTTAAAGGATTTAAAAGAACATATTATTTTCTTCACTTTATATAAAAAAATAGTATAAAATGGAATAAAAGATAAATGGATGATCTATAGAGGAGGGTATTTATGGCTTGGGGAGCGATTTTGCCGTTTGTGTTATGGATAGTCATGCTTGGGTTATTTGGACTGTTCTTATACGGGTTTATCGTGTTTATTTCTTATTTGAAACGGAAACAGTAAAGCTATACAAAAGGATATCTATGTACTTATTCTTTTAGCACAACATAATAGCAACTTTAAAAGCTTGCTTCTTGTCTCCTTCACCAGACAATCGAAGTAGGCTTTTTCATTTTAAAACTTTGCACTGTTGTATAAAAAGCGAGGACGATCACACCGACAATAAAAATAGCAAAACTATAGATTAATATGTCCATAGCAATACATTTCACATCCTTACTTACGGTATTTTTTCAGTTCTACAGATTAGATACTTATAGAAGATATACTGACACCTACTATATTGTGATTATTTTTTCCAATTGTATTTCATAAAACGTTCTTCTGGCTTAGTATATTTGGACATATGCTCTCAAAGACCGAAAGAGATGTTTGAGTAATATTCATTGTTTTTAGATACGGCTACTTGTATTTCAAATTTTAGACACTTTTGAATGAATAGATTGGGCTAATTTCACTTAAACAGCACTTTCATCCAGTACGATACACATGATAAAATAGATAGAATGAAAATGAGTACGCAAATGTGTTGCTTCTATAGAAGAAACCTAATTTCGTTATCCTCATTTTGTTGTATTCATCACATGCTTGTACTATACTTTAACTCCCCAGCGATCCAATTTTTTCTATTCGATCGATGTACGATAGTTCGTATTTTCTGGATGATACTAATCGTAAATATAGACATACCTTGTAATTCTATAACTTATTATTAAGTAACTTATTAATCAATATTAAGGTGAGATGATAAATGACAATTGAATTACTTGATCGCTTACGCAAAGATACGGCTGTATACCATGAACAAATAGAAGGTAATTTCTATGCCAAAGGTATTATGGCGAAATCGCTCACTTTGGATGAGTATCGCACTTATCTTGCGAAGTTCTATGGCTTTTTAAAACCTTTAGAACAACAAGCTGTCCAGCATATGGGTAAGCTTGGGTCTAATTCTGGTTTTGATATGAACGTACGTGCCAAATCTCCTTTGTTGGAGCAAGATTTGATTCACTTAGGTATGACTGTAGAAGAGATACACCAATTGCCTTTGTGCACAGACTTACCGGATATTTCAACGCCTGCACGAATGTATGGAGCTTTTTATGTGATCGAAGGGTCTACACTGGGTGGACAGATTATTACGAAGCAGTTAATGAAGTTCTTGCCTGTTGATCCTGAAGGTGGTCTGCATTACTTTAATGCGTATGGTGCAGAGACTCGTGCCCAATGGTCGGCTTTTCGTGATCTATTGTTGCAGACAGGCGTCACCGAAGAAGATAAAGAAAACATTATATCTACCGCTAAAGAAACTTTCCGATTACTTGATCTATGGTTAAGTACCCATCCTAACTAGCAAAAGAATAACATCATGATCTACAGGAGGCTAACCAATCCATGGCTGGTACAAATAATAATGAATATGATTTATTAAATCGTACACTTCTTACCGAAGGTAAATTTACAACTCAGGAACCGATCGATCTGACCAATTGTGATAAAGAACCGATTCATATTCCCGGGCAAATTCAACCTCATGGTGTCTTACTAGCCATCACCAAAGATGATGAGCATACCATTGTACAAGCTAGTCGCAATACGATGACTTTATTCGGTGTAGAAGCAGAAGAGTTATTAGGTCAACCTCTCGCTACACTGATCGGTGAAGAACAACTTATCGCTCTACTCCAATATGATCTCAGTACACAATCTACTTCTGATCTACAATATACACGTTTGAATATTAATGTTCAGGATACAATTACTGAATTTTTTGTGATTTTGCATGAAAGTGAAGGGCTGCTTATTTTAGAGTTCGAATTAGATACGATTGACGAACATACGGTAGCGAATGATTTTGAATGGATTCGTACCTTTTTTGGACGGGTCAAGCAGACTAAGAGTCGTAATGAAGCCAGTCAGGTTGCCGCAGAGCAAATTAAACAAATGCTTGGATATGACCGTGTGATGATCTATGAATTCGATGAGAACTGGAATGGTAAAGTCATTGCTGAAGCAAAAGAAGCGGAGTTAGAACCTTTTCTAGGACACAACTATCCGGCTTCTGATATTCCCAAACAAGCTCGTCAGTTATATCTACGCAATTGGTTACGTACCATTGTAGATGTCCATTATACGCCAGTAGAGATTATCCCTACAGTGCAACCGATAACGGGTAAGCCGCTCAACTTAAGTCTGTCTATTTTGCGTAGTGTCTCTCCTTTGCATATTGAATATCTGCATAATATGGGCGTTGGCGCAACGGTAACGATCTCGCTTATTCATGATAATCAGCTATGGGGATTAATTACCTGTCACCATTATTCACCTAAATATATTCCTCACCGTGTTCGTAACCTGTGTAATTTTCTAGGTTCGTTCTTCTCTAGCGAATTGTATCAACGACAACAGATTGATGATTATGAATCTGAAATAGCAATGCGCCGTCAGGCTGCTCGAATTGCAGATGTATTTATACGTAATACCAGCTTTGTACGTGTGATTGAGCAATTACAAGAAGAGGAAAAAACATTGCTTGATCTGATGAGTGCTTCTGGCGCAGCCATTAGCTATCAGGATAAATTATTGTTATATGGACAGACCCCTACTGCTGGACAAGTCCGCGAACTTGCCGGTTGGTTAGGTGGCAAAGCCAAAAATTACGTCTATGCTAATTCGCGTCTTAGTCTAGATTATGAACCTGCCAAAGCCTATAAAGAAAAAGCATCTGGAGCGCTCTATCTTGCTCTTTCTCCAGGGCAACAAAATTATATTATCTGGTTCCGCCCTGAAGTGCTTCAAATTGTAGAATGGGCAGGAGATCCAGTCAAAGCTGTGATTCAAGATAATGATGGTATGCGCCTTTCTCCACGTAAATCTTTTGAGAAATGGAGACAAGTGGTTCAGTCGACTTCATTCCCGTGGAAAACAAAAGAAATCAACATCTTGCCTGAACTCAAAACGATTGTTCATCGGCAAACAGAGAATCAATTGCAACAAGTAGAAGAATTAGCACTGCAAAATGCACGTATTTTACGTCAAAATGAGCAACGCTATTTGCAATTAATGGAACTGTCTCCTGTTGCTTTTCTGACGATTACCAATGGGCAAATTATCTATTCGAACAGTGAAGCTGTCGAGTTATTCGGAGCTAAAAGTACACAAGGTCTGATTGGCAAAGATTTCGCTCAATATATCAGTAAATCATCTCAAACAGATATGCAAAAAAGTTTGGAAGAATTGCAGGAAAATGTAGTACAGCTTATCTCAACCAATGGATTCTTTACCGATGTCGATCAGAATGTAATGCAACTGGAAGTAACATTAACTTCGATCACGTATGGTGGTCAACCTTCCGTCATGATGATTGCACGGTTGATGGCTTCCAATGTTGAGCAGACAGAAGCCTATACTACACTATCTGATCAACTGCATAGCTATCTCGCAACCGATCCATTAACGGATATCCCTAATCGACCTGCTTTTGAAAAAGCCTTAGAATTAAACTGGGCAAATGCAATAACCGAGCAAAAACCTCTTGCTTTACTATTGGTAGATCTGGACAGTCTACGTGCTTACAATGCGGTACATGGACTCAATGGTGGCGATCTATGCTTACAATGGGTAGCTGATGTACTCACGATGATTGGAAGTATCCATGAAGCGACGATTGCTCGATTTAGCGGTGGTGCATTTACAGTAATGTTAGTTGGAGCAGATCAAGAACAGGCAGGAAGTCTAGCTGAAGAAATCAGTCAAAGTGTGCTTGCTCTACAGATTCCACGTGACTCATCCAATTCAGGTGAATTTATGACCGTAACGATTGGTGGCGTATCTATGATTCCGAACGCTTCCCTACAACCTACAGACTTGATTGATCAAGTCGAAAGATCGTTAATGAAAGCCAAAAACAAAGGTAAAAATCAGATTTTCTGCTGTGAAGCTCAATATTAATTATTATATATAGACAAACCCCTTTATCTCTTTCCTTATTTATAAGATCGTAGATAAAGGGTTTTTTAGTCTTGCTTCATATCATTGTATCTTTTCTCATTTTCAGTCCATGAATAGATGCCTGCGATGATTCCCACGGTGACTATAATAATAACGATTGCGATCAACGTTGTTGGCGTAAATAAAGTGAGCCATTCACTCCATGTCGATCCATAACTAAATAATTGAAAGATTGCAATAATCGCCAATAATACCAATGCTGTGCGTATACTTTGCCAGATCATATTAAAAGCAAAGCCTCGTTTTCTTGCTTCATGCCATTTCTGATAAAACTTCTTCTCATACCGTTTGTATGTCACTTCTCTGTATATTGCGATACCGATAAGGATCATCAATCCGATATAGTACCAGATCGGATAATCAATCTTAGTGATGAGTGGAATCAACAATAATACCAGACTTGTGACTATCGTTCCTATAAGTTGTACCGCTCGTTCCCGGTTCATATGTATACTCCTTTCGTCTGCTCATTCTGTTCTGCTACCTTTTACATCTACTCCTATCTATTGTAGCATTACTACATTTGCCATCTCCACTCTATATGTTATTACCTACTTATTGATTATGTTTACAGTATCATATTGATCATAAAATTTCTTGTATCCTATGTTTGCAGACGTTATATTACAAAAAAAAAGCGTTTCGACTTTTGCTAAAACGTGTATTAATACAGGTTGAAAGGCTTGTCCAAACAACATACATAGAACAGATTAGGGGGCTATATCGAAGTGGCTGAACAACCAAAAAAAGAAAGTTTCATGTCTTTAGTCAAAAAAGGAAACAAATCTTCGGCTGTAGCGATGACAGGTAATGCGGTACTAGCAATTTGTAAAGGCGGAGCCTTTCTAGTCAGTGGTAGTGGAGCCATGTTCGCTTCTGCGATGCATTCACTAGCAGATGCGGTTAATCAAGGATTTGTTTTTGTCGGCAGTGTATTATCTGAGAAAAAGCCAACCCCTCGTTTCCCTACAGGGTTCGGGCGAGTGATTAATATTTTCTGTATGATTGCTGTTATTGTCGTTACGATTATGGCGTATGAGACGATTCATGAAGGTATTCACTTGTTGCAACATCCAGTCGCTCATTCTGGCGGTGTATGGATAAATATTGCAGTCCTTGTGCTTAATATTTTGATCGACGGAGCCATTCTAATCAAAGCGATGAAAGAGATTTTGAAAGAAGCACGTGCTCCTGAAGCCAAAGGCTTTGCACTGATGCCTGCGGCTTTCAAAAATGTAGGACGTGCGGCTCCACCTACACGCCTTGTATTTTATGAAGATATTGTAGCTGTACTTGGTGCTCTGTTTGCTTTGATTTCTGTCGTTGTGATTGCTTTGACTAACTTTGCACTTCTCGATGGTATCGTCACTACATTAATCGGGCTACTCATGATCGCTGTCGCTTTCCGTGTCGGTTATGACAATATGATCGGACTGATCGGTGTTGCGGCTCCGCAAGATATCGAAGACAAAGTATCACAAACGATTCTTGCTGATGAACAAGTTGCTGATATTCAAATGATGCGTATTATTCAAGAAGGACGCTACTATCATGTAGAAGGTCTGATTGAACTACACAAAGGATTAACTCTTGCTGATGCAGATGATATCAAGTTCCGTATTCAGCAGAACTTGATGACCAACCCTGATATTGCTGACGCTTCGATTTCAATTATTGAAGACGATGGTATTCATAGTTGGGACAAAAAACAAGCAGATGTATTGAAATAATCCATGTGCTATCGAGCCTCTAGTCCACTGGTTATCTTACAGTGAACTAGAGGCTTTTTGTATTGTGAGCAAAATGCTTTTGGATCAACTCTATAAACATCTGAGCAGCAACACTCATATAGCGATCGGTACGATGCAATAATTCGATACTGCGTACAGGAGCATCATTCACAATCGGGATCGCTATTAATTGATCATCCGGTAGATCTTCGAGCAAAGCATGAGGGTGAATACTGAACCCGATACCTGCTTTGACCAGTTGTAACTGTGAAGCGGCTGATCCGTTGTCCATCAATGTCTGTACTTTCCAACCTTTCGATTGAAAGCAATCATCTATTAATTTACGTCCAACAAAACCAACAGGATACAAGATCAACGGTAACTGTAACAATTCTTCTAATTCAATCTCCACACGTTGAGTTAATGCATGACCTGAAGGAACAAATAAACTATAGGTTTCGGTACTCAACGGAACCTGCACCATACGTCGATCCAGTACACCAGACAATCCTATTCCAATATCCACTTTATCTTCAATAACCATGTCATGAATTTCAATCGTAGGAACAATTTCTAAGCGCACATTAGGAAATAACTGATGAAAAGCAATCCAGATCGCTCCCATCCGATAATCCAGATCCGAAGGCAAAACAGCGATTCGTAGTGTTCCCCGTTGATTGACCTGTAACTCAGCAATCGACATTTTGGCATTTTGTAGATCACGTAACATTTGTGTGCTGTATTGTTGAAGTAATTTGCCAGCTTCAGTAATTCTTATTTTTTTGCCGATACGATCAAATAAAGGCGTGCTCAGTTCATCTTCTAACACTTTAATCTGCTGACTGAGTGTGGGTTGAGAAATCCCTAATCGGTCTGCCGCTTTGGTAAAATGTAACTCTTCGCATACCGTTATAAAATACTGCAATTGACGTAATTCCATCTTCGTCCTCCTCTTATCCTACTCTTTGCTAATAATAGTCTTGTACTATCATAATAATAGAAACAATAGTATGGTACAATTGTTATTCTTTTCTTATACTATACATAATTCATCAAATGATCTATAGAAAAGGAGCCTTAATATGCGTATACGATATTTAACGATGCTTTTACTATTAGCGGCACTGAACTTACGTCCTGCTATTACGTCGATTTCTCCTGTATTGGAAAATATACGGGCTGACCTTCATATTCAAGGTGTGACTGCTAGTCTATTGGTAACACTGCCGGTATTATGTATGGGACTGTTTGCTCCACTAGCGTTATCATGGAGTCAACGTTGGGGATTAGAAAAAGTAATTACGTTCTCTCTTCTATTAATCGGTGGTGCAACTTTACTACGTGTATTCGCTGATTCGACACTCATCTTAATGAGCAGTGCTTTACTTGCAGGCATAGGAATCGGATTGATTGGCCCGTTGTTATCTGGATTCATCAAGCAGTATTTTCCCAAGCCAGCGGCGATGGTCAGTGTATATTCCGTTGCTCTCGTGATCGGAGCGGCATTAGCAGCAGGTCTAGCTGTGCCTTTGCAACAAGGTTTAGGATCATGGCAGTATTCGTTAGCGTTCTGGGCGTTATTGGCACTGGTTGCCGGATTTAGCTGGTTACGATTGGCTCGATCTCCTCAGACTGTAACCACGACAACTGCGGTCTCTTTACCTTTACGTCAGAAAAAAGCATGGCTATTAACCGTCTTTTTCGGATTGATGGCAGCGATCTTCTATTCGTTAACCACATGGTTATCGCCTATGATGGCACATGCAGGATACAGTAAAATTGAAGCCGGTTATATGATGACTTTATTTACACTGATCCAGATTCCGATAAGTTTCTTAATCCCGATCGGGGTGAGCAAGTTCGGCAAACGGGCATGGTGGCTTGTTGGATGTAGTGTTATGGAAATGATCGGGCTACTGACGTTGCGTTTACCTGTATCTCCATGGTTAGCGATTGCGATTCTAGGTATAGGTGCAGGTGGATTATTCCCATTAGCTCTAATGCTACCGATTCAAGAAGCGAACAATGCAGGTGAAGCCAACGCATGGTCAGCGATGACACAAAGTGGCGGTTATACATTAGGAGCGATTGGTCCATTGATTGTTGGGTTATTATTCGATTATTCTGGAAACTTTGTCACTGCGCAATGGGGACTGGGTGTTATGATCGTGCTAATGGTCATTGTACAATGTTGGATTGGGAATGGCGCCAAAGCTGTCACTCAGCAGAAACCTCTCATCCCTGCGACTGAACAAAGTTCTTAACCCATCTTTATCCTTGCTATACTGCGGTTGTCAACCAGTAGCTTTATGTTAGGAACAGCATGCTTTACTTTATATCAGAACTATTTGCACGTTTTATAATGAACTTATTTCTTATGGATCTACACATAAAGGCTTCCTGCTCATCAGTTATATGATGATACAAGGAAGCCTTTTAGGTATGATTTGAATGTAACAATTATCGTGTAGATTACTGCTGTACAGAAAGTGGCTGAAGATTTATCCTCTATAGAAACTTCCTACAATCTTCAAGTGCTTGGAGCGCATAATGCGAAAAGGATAAATATAACCGTGATTACCTAACTTTAATGGACGTGGCCAGACATTGATACCGGATGTGAAAAGATACGCTTGATAAATAAATTTGGAACAGTAGCTCCGTTCGATCTGATCGAGATTCGTATTCAGGCGATACGCTTGCACTTGCTGATAATGCTCTTGCGCCCATAATGCGGCTGCTTGTCCTGCTTCTGCTGATTGAGGACGAAACACAATAAATCGATCTTGATCATAAAATCGCTTTACATACCATTCGACTGAATCTGAAAATACCGGTCCATACGGATGCACATGATACACTTTACCATCTTCGCCCAGTATGCCCATATGCCCGGCATAGTAAGTGGATTCAGAACTCGGTGTATACAAAATATCGCCTGCTTGTAGTGGCAATTGTCTAATTTGGGAAACAGGTAGATCGGCTTGTTGTTGACGGGTAGCTGTCCATTTGCGCGGTTGTTCTACGATCACACGATGGATCGCTCCTACAACCGCCAGATATACTTGTGCCCACTGGATTTTTTGGAACCACGATTTGGAAGCTGTATTTATTTTGTTAAGCTGTAATTTAGCATGTAAATTAATCAAAAGATTCCCACCTTTATCTCAAAGTTGCAGTCATCACTATCTATTGTATATACGTATGATTTGGCATTTGGTATCACATGAATCTATTTTGCAAATTCTTCAATCTACTATATGCTTGAAAGACCACGAAAGTAAAATTTGACCACCAAAGGATGTTAATAATGAATATTATCGATTTACATTGTGATGTGTTATATAAATTTGGAGAAGCTAAAGGGAAATTGAATTTTGCCGATTCGCCTGAGCTGGATACCAATCTAGAACGCCTTCTAACAGGTAAAGTGAAAGTACAGGGATTCGCTGTATTTGTAGAACCTGATCTGAAAGACCCTGAGAAATTCCAATCATGCCTCGATCAGATTCATTATTTCTATACCGAAGTGTTGGAAAAAAATCCACAGATGGTACATATTACGAAGTGGTCACAGATTGAGCAGTTGCAAGCACATCAGATCGGTGCTTTTCTTACGTTGGAAGGTGTCGATCCTATCGGTAATGATCTGCACAAAATGAATATTTTGTATCGACTGGGTATTCTATCGGTAGGGTTAACATGGAATTACGCCAATCTAGCGGCGGATGGTGCGTTAGAAGAACGAGGAGCGGGATTAACTGCTTTCGGAAGAGAGCTAATCTATTTTAATAATAAATATAAGATTCTCTCAGATGTCAGTCATCTCTGTGAACGTGCTTTCTGGGATGTGATCGAGATTGCCGATTACCCAATCGCTAGTCACTCGAATGCCAGTCAGATTTTCCAAAATCCACGTAATCTTAAAAACGATCAAGCTCAAGCTTTATTTGCTAAAAATGCAATGGTTCATGTAGTGTATTGTCCTTACTTTGTCAGCGACCATGAAACGGTAACGATCCCTGAACTGATCAAGCATATCGACCACTTCTGCTCATTAGGCGGAGAAAAGTTGATCGGACTGGGTTCGGACTTTGACGGGATTATGTATCATATTCAAGGATTAGAGCATGCCGGGCAAAGCCAGAATCTAATTAACGAGCTGTTGAAGCATTATAGTGAAGAGCAAGTACACGGATTTGCTTATCAAAATTTTATGAATTATGTATTGAGATAAAGAACCAATAAATACTTTATATACTAAAAAAACTCACCAGATTGCTATGATCGCAATGGTGAGTTTTTTGTCTATCTATTTAATTACTATATTAGATCATGTCATTCAAAAAGTACTCGTGTGGATATTCAATACGTTATTAATCTTCAAAAGAATACTTTAATCCCCATTGTCCACGGACTTGATCCAGTAGACGCATAATGTCTAATGATTCTTCCAGTGAAATGACTTCACTTTCCAGTTCTCCTGCTTGAATCAGGCGACCGACTTCTTCGGCTTCAAACGCATATCCTTCACTTGGACGATCGTCTTCGAATTTCTCGACTTCTTGATCGCTCACATGTAGAGAAGCTTCGCGGCTGAATAAGAATTGTGGAATATGAATATAACCTTCAGTTCCATGGATATAGGCTTCATTCGGTAAATCTACACGAATCGCACCATTGAGTGTTGCTGAGCGTCCGCCTTCATAAGCAAGCAAGATCGAGAACTGCTCATCGACTCCTGTCTCACCGATACTTGCTGTACTGTACACCTTCTCAGGCTTCGCGCCAAAGATCATCGAAGCGAAAGATACAGGATAGATCCCTGCATCTAGCAATGCGCCTCCACCTAATTCTGGATTTAACAGGCGGTGTTCAGGGTCCCAACCCATACGGAAACCAAATTCCGCTTTGACCAAGCGAACTTCACCGATCTTGCCATCGCGAATCCATTCACGCACACGACGAATCGGTGGTAAAAAGCGTGTCCACATGGCCTCCATCAAGAATAATTTTTTCTCACGAGCGACAGCGATCATCGCTTCCAGTTCAGCCGCATTCATGGTAAATGGTTTTTCGCATAATACATGTTTCCCTGCATTCAAAGCATCAATAACATTAATCTTATGTAAAGGATGCGGAGTCCCTACATAGATCACATCTACGTCAGGATCTTGCAATAATTTGTCATAACTATCATAAGCTTTGGGAATATTATATTTACCTGCAAATTCGTCAGCGCTTTCTTGATTACGTGAACCCACAGCATAAGCGATACCATTGGATGTGTGTCCCAGATCAGCGACAAATTTGTTAGAAATCATTCCTGTACCAATAATTCCCCACTTCAACTTACCTTCGTTCGATATAGACATGCGTTTATTCCTCCTATCAGTTGATGTTGCATAGTGCAGTATTTCGTTATTCTAATACTTCCCCAATAATGGGTTAGATTAAGCGTACAAGTTCATATTTGCGAAGTATAGCAGTATTCTGATCTTTTATAACAGATATTTGTTGTCACATAGATCATTCACCTATCAAAACTTAGAAAGTACATACCCATAGCATGGATAAAAGAAAAGGTGAAAAGACAGCAACAGCCTGCTTTTTCACCTTTGAAGGGTATATGATCTATTTCCGCAATAGAATAAGGATGAGATTTATTCT
The DNA here is from genome assembly GCF_028594455.2 of Paenibacillus sp. PK4536. Taxonomy (NCBI): domain Bacteria; kingdom Bacillati; phylum Bacillota; class Bacilli; order Caryophanales; family Paenibacillaceae; genus Paenibacillus; species Paenibacillus sp. PK4536. Next base: position 2,136,136 of record NZ_CP126313.1, on the reverse strand, counting down.
TATATAGATAGTCAATGTTGCTATTTTTTTACCTATTCTTGCTGAACCTTTTCTCGATCTTTACCTTTATCAGACTCGCCTGCATTTTTGTTAGCTGCATCCCGATCTTCTTGCATCTCAGCTACACTTTTCACTTTTAGACGGGCAGCTCCTGCATACTCCTGAGTCGGAATAAGGTTGCCCGAAGCAAGACGTTCTTTAGCAGCGACAATCGCATCTGTATATTGAGGTAACCATTCTTCGCCAGCAACTAGCATTTCATCGACCATTTGCCAGATTTCTTTGGGATTACAGACAGCCCCGACCAACGGGTCCATCATAAAGGCTTGACGAAGAAGGAAATCATCGCCCGTGATCGCCGCTTCTACAGCTAAACGTTGCACCGAAATACTCACATTACATACAGCAGCAGGACCGAGCGGTAGATCACCTACATGTGGCATTGAGATCCCGTTACGGTCGACATAACCCGGTGCTTCAATAATCGCATCATTCGGTAGATTAGAGATTACCCCATTATTCACCACATTAAAATGCCCCCGATAGACACGTCCTGTCTCCAACCCTTCGATAATGTAGGAACCGTGCTCTTCCCCACGCTTTTCAGGTACAAATCGCATAGGCTCGTCTTTCATCCAATTCGGAAAATCTGTTTCAAACCAATTGCGTCCTTCTGTACATACCCGTAGATATCCACCGGTCTCACCATTGATCCAGTTGTTAAGATCGATCCATTCGCCGATTTCTTGTGGACGCTTGCGATACCATGGCACATATTCACTCAGATGACCATTCGACTCTGTACTGTAATAACCGAAGCGGCGCATCATATCGATCCGTACTTTTTCAGTACGACTGTATTCTTCGTGATTTTCAAAAGCGTCTAATAAACCTGCTGTTAAGTCTTTGCCTTCATGAGACGCTTGGATATACCATGTCTGATGATTGATACCTGCGCACACGATATCGACATCTTTCTTTTCCAGACCATAGACTTCTGCAATCTGGTGATGTCCATGCTGTACACCATGACATAGACCGATCGTATTCACGCCACCGTAGACATTGCAAGCCCATGTCATCATCGCCATTGGATTCGAATAATTGAGCAATAATACATCTGGAGAAGATACTTCACGAATATCTTTGCAAATGTTTAACATTTCAGCAATTCCACGTTGTCCATACATAATGCCACCTGCACATAACGTGTCGCCTACACATTGATCGACTCCGTATTTCAAAGGAATATCGACATCGGTTGCAAAAGCTTCGAGTCCACCTACACGAATCGTACACAATACATACTTGGCATCTTGCAAGGCAGCTCGTCGATCAGTTGTGGCTTGAATCTGAATCGACAGTCCATTTTCTGTAATATCCCGCTGACATAACTGAGTCACCATATCGAGATTATGTTGACTGATATCGGTAAACGCAATCTCTATATGACGGAACTCTGGCACTGTGAGCAGATCACGCAACAATCCACGGGTAAATCCTATACTTCCTGCTCCAACAAAAGCTACTTTAAAAGACATATTATATCCTCCATTCTAAAATACGCTCTATTCGCGTCTGGTGATCAAAAGATTTTATATGCTTTTATTGTAGCGTGGTTAGACAAGGAAGCGTTACCAAGATCGTGACTACTTTGATGATTAGTTGTCTAATATCCTAACCTAAGCGCTTGGCAGTTAAAGCGCGATCTTACTCTTCTACATACTGTCGGTCATAACGAAACACATTTCCACGATATTCCGCAGGGGTCTGTCCAGTATGCTTTTTAAATAACAAATGGAAGTATTGCCGACTACTCACACCGATATAATCAGCAATCTCTTGAATCGGAATATCCGTCTGCCCTAGAAGCATCACTGCCTTTTCCATGCGTAAACGGGTTAAATAATCGGTCGGTGTGGTGTTCATATGTTTTTTGAAAATCCGATGGAGGTAGCCGGGATGTACATTGACGGCTGATGCGATATGTTCCACCCGAATCGGACGATCATAATTCTGATGAATATACTGAATACTACGCTTCACATACCATTCGGTCTGAGAAGTACTATGAATCTGGGTATCTTGCCAGAGTCTTGCGATCCGCACCAATAACTGAATAAATAGCAAATCAGCCATCGTACCTGTGCGGTGCTGTTGATCCAGCTCTAACACCAATGATTTCAGTACATAATAGACTTCTTCAGGATCAGAAAGCACAAAATAATGCTGCGGTTGAGATAACAGCTCAGCTAATGCTTCTTCTTCGCTTGCCATTTGAAATAATGAAGGAAGTTGCAACGACGATGGAGCAAAGCCAAATTCAACATTCAGCATACGGCAAGGCGATGATCCTTCAACAATCAAGCAATGAGGGACATTCGCATCGATCATAATAAACTGACCTTTTTTCAACTGCACTTGAACAGGAGCAGACCCATTAGATGCTTGAGCATCTTGCTGAATCTGTAGTTCGATCAGACAATGTCCAGAGATCATATACATAATCTCAGTCGATGGATGTTGGTGGTAAGCCATACTATAATCCTGCCATTGCTTATAATAATAGGCATAAAATTCAGGACGATACTGCTCTGCCATCAACTGTTGACCGAACAAACTTCCTGTTCCTTGTGCAGAAGAGCCTGCATCACGATAAGATTGAATCGGCTGAACTACAGCACTTGCAAAAGCTCGTTCTGACTTGTGCTCCATCGGTTGCATCATTTTCTTCCCTCCTACCCTAAGCAGAGATATCTTAACGGAATTCTGGTGGTGTACGGCGTGCTACACCGGTACGTATAGCTGCTTCTACAACACCTCGACGAACATACTCGACTACTTTTTCATTAAATACACCCGGAATAATGTAGAGTTCATTCAGCTCGTCTTCTTTAACTACTGAAGCGATAGCTTTAGCCGCCGCTACTTTCATTTCTTCATTAATGACTCGTGCACGACAATCCAGTGCCCCACGGAAAATACCCGGGAAACATAATACATTATTGATCTGGTTCGGATAATCACTTCGTCCTGTCGCTAGCACACGAACATGAGGTTCAGCCAGTTCAGGTTCAATCTCAGGATTCGGATTCGCCATCGCAAATACAATCCGATCTTCTGCCATCGTTTTAATATGTTCAACTGTTAGTAGACCCGGGCGAGATACACCGATAAATACATCTGCTCCTTGAATAACTTCAGTCAGTCCTCCACGTTCTTGATGAGGATTCGTATGTTCTGCGATCCAGTTCCACATATCATGTGGATATTCTTCGCCTTTGACCAAAGCGCCACATTGATCGACTGCAATCACATTATGTGCTCCTGCTGATAGTAGCATTTTGATACAAGCTGATCCTGCTGCGCCTACACCTAGTAGTACGATTTTGGCACTTTCAAGCGGTTTGTCGACGATCCGTAGAGCATTTAATAGCCCTGCAAGCACCACCACAGCTGTACCATGTTGATCATCATGGAAAACAGGAATATCCAGTTCTTCTGTTAAACGGCGTTCGATTTCAAAACAACGAGGTGAAGCAATATCTTCCAAGTTGATTCCTCCAAATGAAGGAGCCATCCATTTAATCGCATTAATAATTTCTTCGGTATCTTTGGTATCCAAGCAGATCGGAAAAGCATCGACTCCGCCTAACTGTTTGAACAACATCGCTTTACCTTCCATCACAGGCATTGCCGCTTCTGGCCCAATATCGCCAAGACCCAATACAGCTGTACCATCAGATACCACTGCAATCATATTCCGTTTGATCGTTAGTGAGAATGCTTTTTGCTTATCTTCATGGATTGCCATACATACTTTGGCAACACCCGGTGTATAGACATGGGATAAATCTTCACGGTTTTTAACAGGGAATTTCGGTTGTACTTCTATCTTACCGCCTAGATGGGCAAGGAATGTACGGTCAGAGACGTTAACTACTTTGACCCCGCTCAGTTCTCCAACCGATTTGAGAATACTTTCTCTTACTGTCTCGGGTAGATTCACTGTTAAATCTCGAGTTGTACTTTCAGGGCTAGCATGAATAACGTCAATCGCAACAACGTCTCCACCGGCATCACTAATCGCAGCAGCCACTTCACCAAATGTAACTTGTTTTTTATCCATTTCCAGACGAATGATCATACTTGTTCCGAGCGCCATAAGGATACCTCCTAATAATGTGGGTAAGATGATTTTTCACTATTCATTCTTTTTTAGATAACGCTTACATTATAAAGTTCGGACTTATTATAGCATAGTTTACAGGTAAAAAACTTCCAGTTTCTATAGCCCCTTATTCAGCTATGAGAAGTGCGTATATACTCCAAAAATCGTTTGGTAGCCGGTGATGCTTTTTTCAGTGAATGCACAGCTAATCCTAATGAACGATAGCTTGGATATTCCAGTTCGAGCATTTTGACGTTATGATCTCTTCCTTGTAATACAAGCTCTGGTAAAATGCTGATCCCTAGACTATTTTCGACCATCGCGATAATCGCATAATCATCTCCGACTGAAAATTTGATATCTGGTGTAATCGCAAATCGTGACAACAATCGTCTCACATCATAATCTGATCCTTCGCGTGGCATAATAAATGATTCAGTGGCAATACGTTCTAACGGAAAGCGATCCAGATGACTGAGCGGATGATCCAGCGGCACTATCGCTAACATCCGATCTTTTTTCAAAGGAATCACTTCGAATGAAGCTTGGCTAGGAATCGTAATAAATCCACAATCGATCTGTCCATTCGAGATCCAATCTTCAATCTCCTGATAATCGCCTTCGACTAATTTGAAATGGATATTCGGGTATTCTTGCTGAAAATACTTAATCATTGCAGGTAGCCAGTGTACCGATACACTTGTAAATGTACCGATTCGGATCGTTCCTGATTCCAATCCATTAATCGATGTTATCGTCTGCTTCAACTGTTCGTTCCAGTTCATAATCTCTGTGATGGGCTGAACTACCTGTTCTCCATTTACTGTTAATCGTACACCTGAACGATCTCGTAATAATAAAGGAAAGCCAAATTCAGTCTCCAAACTATGTATAATATGGCTTACTCCTGATTGAGTAAATCCCAGTGCTTCAGCCGCTTTGGTTAGACTGCCTAGCTCCACGACTTTTAACAGCACTTCGAATTTGTGAATACTCATGCGTGCGCCTTCTTCCCTTATGATCCGCTCTCTCGATGATCTCAAATAGCCATTAGTTTTACTCATGTGATTCATGACAAACATTCAGTGTACTTGAGAATATAATATTACTATACTGAATTTGGAACATTTTGTTAATACGTTATTTTAAAGGTGGGACATCGTGAAGCAGTCTAGAGCAGACTTGTTAATTTTAATGGTGACGTTATGCTGGGGATCCTCGTATTTATTTATGAAAATGGGGCTAGGGTCGCTATCTGAATATAATCTGATTGCGCTTCGCTTCGGGTTGGCATTTATATTAACAGGTATTTTATTTTTTAATCATTTACGCCGGATCGATTGGACAACACTTGGTTATAGTGCACTGATCGGACTTGCGTTATTCGCTGTGTTTGTGTTTATTATGTTCGGACTCAAAACAACCACCACTTCAAATGCTGGATTTCTTGTCAGCCTAACCGTTATTTTTGTACCGCTTATTCATTTTGTCGTATTTAAAAAGAAACTGCGTATGACTCAAACACTAGGGGTATTGTTAGCTATCGTAGGTATCGGGCTTCTGACATTAAGTGGCCCGCTGGGTATTCACTCTGGTGATCTGTTGTGCATTTTGGCATCAATCTGTTATGCCGTGTATATTTTACTCACCAGTGCAGCAGCCAAAATCGTTCGTAGTACACTGAATCTAGGGATATGTCAGCTTGGATTTGCTGGATTGTATGGATTGATCTTCTCCTTCATATTCGAGTCGCCCCATCTTCCGTATACCCTTAATGGTTGGATCGCTGTGTTGGCTTTGAGTGTGGTATGTAGTGCTTTTGGATTTATTATTCAGCCTGTTGCGCAGAAGTATACTACACCGACACGTACAGGATTGATCTTCTGTATGGAGCCTGTATTCGCCGCTTTGTTCGCGTTTCTATTTGAGCATGAAGTTCTATCGCTTCAAGGTTATATCGGTGCAGGGATAGTTCTACTGGGTGTCGTCGTATCTGAATGGAAATGGAAACCGCGCTGGACTCGCAATCAGCAACATCAAAAAGTTCAACCGCTAGATATCCAACAAAAAGAACCTGCACACCTCCCATAAAGGGTTGTATCAGGTTCTTTTTTTATGCTATTTTATTGTATTTCATTTAAAAAGCAGGTACAGCGATATCTGCATATTTATCTTGTAAAAATTGCTTCACTTCAGGGCCTGCCATCCGTGCTTTTAACTTCTGGATCGCTTCTGAATCTTTGTTATCTTCACGAGCGACTAGATTAATCGCAAATGTAGAATCTTCTTTTTCTGTAACCAGTGCATCTTTGACAGGTGTCAGATTCAATGGTTTCGCATACGCAGGCGTCATTGCGACAAGATCAGCTTCATCATACATACGTGCTAACATCAATAGATCGACTTCTTTAAATTCGAAGTTTTTGGGATTGGATGTAATATCGGCTTGAATCGCATTCATACCTACACCGTCTTTCAGTGTAATCATTCCTGCTTGTGCAAACATTTGTAAGGAACGACCGATATTGGAAGGATCATTTGCAATTGCAATCGTTGCTCCTTCAGGTAAAGCATTGATATCTTTATACTTTTTAGAGTAAGCACCATAGATAGCATTGTAGATCGGTTGAATAGCAACTAGATTTGCACCTTTACTTTCATTGTATTGCTTCATATAAGGGGCATGTTGGAAAAAATTCGCGTCTACTTCTTTATTTGCTAATGCATCATTGGGCTGAATATTATCAGATAATACGATCACATCTAGATTAATACCATCTTTTTTGAGTAAAGGTTTAACCACATCCAAAATTTCAGTCATTGGTGGAATCAATGTAGCAATTTTGAGTGTAGTTTCTGTAGATGCACCTTCTGTTGCTATAGCTGGATCATTAGATGTTGTTGTCGTTGTGTCTTGCTTCTGACCACATGCTGCTAATAAAAGCATCATAGCGAACATCAAGATCATAATAGATTTGCGAGTTGTTAAAATATTGTTCATTGTTAAAGTTAGCCTCCATTAAAATATAATATTTCAAACCATTATCTAGCGTTTATCAAGCACTCTAGCGACCGTACTACCGATCAATTGTACCGCTTGTACCAAAATAATCATCAAAATGATCATATACACCATTACATCGGTCTCAAATCGCTGATAACCGTATCGAATTGCAAAATCGCCAATTCCACCACCACCTACGATGCCAACAACGGTTGAATATGAAATAAAGCTAATCGTTGATGTGGTTAATCCAAGTACCAATCCAGATCGAGCTTCGACATATAAAAATTTGAAAATAATCTGCCATTTGGATGCTCCCATCGCTTGCGCAGATTCAACCACACCCCGGGGCACATCCAATAATGATTGTTCGACTAACCGTGAATAATAAGCAATTGCGATAATCGATAACGGTACCGAAGCCGCTTCGGTTCCTATCGCTGTGCCAACCACCAGACGTGTAAATGGAATCAGAAATACAACCAGTAACAAAAATGGAAAAGAGCGAATCACATTAACCAGTGTATTGAGCACAGCTGCCACATACGTATTCTCGTATAACTGACCTTTTTTGCATAAATAAAGCATGGTTCCAAGAGGCAATCCCACTATAATAGCTGCTAATAGTGAAATACCGACCATCGAGAACGTTTCACCTATGGCTGACCAAATCTGCGATTGATACAGATCAAGCATTTCGCTAAACGTACGATCTTGATCCATTATTCACCCTCCTTATAGCCAAGCAATTGCTCGCGATAAGACAAGGTATATGCAGGCGATGCTGTAAATCCATCTTGCGCTCGTGAAAAGCTTTCGGTGATCTTTCCTTGTTCCATCACAGATACGGTATCGCATAGACTACGCACCACATCCATCTCATGCGTGACAATCACAATGGTAACTCCTAATTGTTGATTAATCTGACGCAATACATCTAGAATACCGGCAGTGGTCTTAGGATCAAGCGCAGAGGTAGGTTCATCACATAATAACACTTGAGGATGGTTAGCGATTGCTCTAGCAATACCGACACGCTGTTTCTGTCCACCGCTGAGCTGTGCTGGATAATCATTGCCTTTATCCAGTAAGCCTACGAGCTCAAGACATTCTAGCACTCGTTGTTGCCGCTCAGACTTGGGTACTCCAGCCAATTCAAGCGGGATTTCAATATTTTTGCGAACTGTGCGATTATGAACCAGATTAAATTGCTGAAACACCATTCCAATCTGTTGTCTGGCTAAGCGAAGTTGATGATCTGATAATCCGGTTAAACGCTTACCATTTACAATGACTACACCTTGATCGGGACGTTCTAGAATATTCATCATCCGTAGTAATGTAGATTTACCTGCTCCACTACTGCCAATAATGCCATGAATCATACCCCGCTCAATATGCAGACTGACATCTTGCACAGCTGCATTCGTATTCCCCATCTTGCCAAAATATTTGCTCACGCTTTCCAGCGAAATCATTCCAGTTCCCTCCTCATCTCATAGCCGGTCTGATGAGAAACTTTTTATTTAATGTGTAATACAAATCTAGTGAAGCTGTTATACTCTATACTTCTGCTATATTATAAGGAATGTTATATGCTGTGTCACTACTTTTATTTATATCATCACTAAATATTCATTTGTTATGCTGTTCTGCTTTATTTAGACAAAAAAACATCTTCTCTATACGCAGAGAAGATGTTGATATATCGATTCATCTGATTGTATCACTTAAGCTATCTTTTATGAGTTTGGATGTTATTGTTGCTGTTCTTGTTTTTGCAAAAACTCACGTGTTTTGCGTAGATACTTCGGTGCATCCATCGGATCATCAATCATCATTTCGATCAAGCATAGCTTTTGATTTTGCTGTTGTTCAGCTTCTTGAATCGCTTGATCTAATTCTTGATTAGTATGCACTTGCATTGTATACGCATCTCCACCGAAGGCTTCGATTAATTTGGTATACTGCCATCTCGGAATATCGTTATACACTTGCTTATCAATATCTACTTTTACATTCAGATACTTTTCAATCGTATAACCTTTATTATTAAGAACGAAAATAATCGGTTTGCATCCTTGTTCTAACATAGAGCTGATCTCTTGCACAGTTAATTGTAAAGATCCATCTCCTGTAAATAACAGCACACGACGATCAGGAGCCGCTATACATGCACCAAAAGCAGCCGGTGTGGCATATCCGATACTTTGCCAGCCCGCTTGCCCGATATATGTTGCACCTTCAGGCAATTGAAGCTGAGAAATACCATATGTGAATGTACCCGTCTCTGCAATCACAATATCATTTGCTGCTAATAATTGTTGAAAACGTGGATAGTAATTGCCTGCGTGTAAAGGTTGGTCTTTTTCAGCAGATAATAGCTTCTCCGTATCATATGGGAATTCAGTTACTACAATCTCTGCCTGACTTCTCCAATCCAATTGAGCTAGCGCTTCTAACATGTCTTTGGCAAGAATATTAGGATAAACAGATTCACCAATTTTGACATGATCCGGTTGGATATTAATCACTTTTTGAAAATCTAATTCAGCTGTAAAATTGGCTGTATTCAGGTCAGACCAGATCAAGCCTGCCGCAATCACAAAGTCTGCATTTTCGACTGTATGACGTACTTCCTCACTACCAAAAGTCCCTCCGTACATTCCGATATAATGCGGATGACGTTCATCAAATCCACTTTTACCCATCATCATCGAAGCCGCTGGAATATTCAGATTCTCAGCCACTTGTTGAACAGGCATTTGTAGATCGTAACGAAGAACAGGATTATCTGATAAAAGAGCCCCGTTATTCGAGGATTGAATTAACTGATCTGCATGCTTCACTGCCGCTTGCAACGAATTGGAATGAGTAGATACTTGTAACGACGGTTCAATATGAGTCGTAATCGATTCTAATACCTGATCCAGAGCAAGCACTAGATAAACAGGCTTTTTAGTTGTCTTGGCAATATGAATCGCCTGTGGAATCTCTATCATTGCATTTTCTGGCGTTACGACTGCACTATAAGCTGTAATAGGCTCATACGCTTGACGGAACACATCATAATTTCCATCGAGTAAGCTATGATGCATCAACTGATGATCTTGCTGTGCTTGAGACTTGGGAGCACCTACAATATGAATAATCGGTACACTTTCACTATAAGCGCCTGCAATCGCATTACATGCGCTCATTTCTCCAACACCAAATGTCGTGATTAAAGCAGATAGCCCTTTGATTCGGGCATAACTATCTGCCGCATATCCAGCATTCAGCTCATTGCGTCCGGTTATAAATTCAATACCTTCGTATTCTTCTAACGTATCTAATAAAGTGAAATTATAATCACCAGGTATCCCAAAAACTTCAGTCAGTCCTTCACGCTTGAGACAATCGAGTAGATATTGACCTAACGTAATATTTGTTACAGACATTATTTTTTCCTCCTGTGTATTGCTAATGGTTAAGCTTTGTTATCGTTGTATTCTTGCCATAGTCCCTGTCTTGCTTTAAAGACATTACCCTATTTCAGAAGAATTATTGCCATTTTTTGATATTTTCTTTAACTGATCTTTAGTTTCGTAAGTATAATCAACACAAAAAAAGCGGTCTTCTAATAGATAGAGACCACTTTTTGTTGGATTATTTTGTTGAAAATCAGATTAGAGTTGTACCCATACTACGTCTGCTTCTAGTTTGGTTGGAAACACAGTCACCTGTCCTTCATCCGGTGCTTGCACAAGACCTGTTCGCAAATCAATCTGCCAATCGTATAGCGGATCATATAAGATATGCCCGGATACAATCCCTTCTGCAATAGGGCCACCTTTAGGATGAGGGCTTTTATTTTCTAATGCAAAGACTTCTTCATTGGAGGTACGGAAAATAGCCAATTCTATCTCTTTCAATTGCACCACACGTCCAATCTGTGGCAAAAATTGATCGATGGATCCGATCGGATAAAATGTTTGAGTATCATTCATTATGCTTTTTCTCCTTTAGACTTCCATTTTATGAAAAAGAGCTTCACGAGTTGGTGTATCGTTAATCACTTTTTGCCAAGGATCTTCGACTTGTGCCAGTGCAAGATCGACCCGTTCAATCAATTGTTGACGATTTTCTACATTGGTCACTACTGCTTCATAAATAGTTGGTAGCCCGATACGTTCTACCCATTCCGATGTTCTTTCCAAGTATTTACCTGTTTCGCGGTAGTATTGAATAATCGCTCCACAAAGATCAATCAGTTCTTGATCGGTTTTCACTTTGCATAACGAATCGGCTAGACGGGCTTTGATCCCTCCGTTGCCTCCGATAAAGATTTCCCAGCCGCCATCGTTACCAACGATTCCGATATCTTTAGTACACGATTCTGCACAGTTACGAGGACAACCGTTGACTGCCATTTTGAATTTGGCAGGGAAATCTAAGCGTTCAAAGCGACGTTCCAGATCAGCACCCATCCCCATCGAATCCTGTGTACCAAAACGGCAATATTGAGCACCTACACATGTTTTGACTGTTCGTAACGATTTGGCATACGCATAACCGGAAGGCATATCTAATTCTTCCCAGACTTTTGGCAAATCTTCTTTCACTACACCGATCAAGTCGATCCGTTGTCCACCCGTCATTTTTACTGCTTGTACATTATATTTGACGGATACATCAGCGATCCGTTTTAATTCTTCCGGTGTAGTTACCCCACCATACATCCGTGGAACAACAGTATACGTACCGTCTTTTTGAATATTAGCATTCATTCGTTCATTGACAAATCGGGATGATTTCTCATCTTGGTATTGTGCTGGATCAAGCATACCTAGATAATAGTTGATCGCTGGACGGCATTTCGAACAACCTTCAGGTTGCTTCCACTCTAGTACGTTCATTACTTCTTTAATGGTTTTAAGTCCTTTTTCTTTGATTCCAGCAACTACTTCATCACGACTAAGTGGTGTACAGCTACACATGCCCTGACTGGCTCCAATCGTGGCTCCGTCACCCAGTACATATTGCAAAATTTGTTCAACAACAGGCTTACATCCACCACATGAACGGCTTGCTCCGGTACATGCTTTGATCTCATCGACTGTTGTTAATCCTTTTTCTTGAATAGCACTGACAATATCAAGCTTGGTGACACCGTTACAACCACAAACAATCTCACTATCTGCCATCGTATCGACAGACGATTTCTTTTTGCTATGATCGCATCCGCCTGTACCCATCAATTCGGCATATAATTCATCGGTCATCGGTGCACCATCACGAATCAACTTTTGCAATGGAGCGGCATCCGTAATATCTCCAAAAAGAACAGCACCGACAATCGTTTGATCTTCTAAAATGATTTTTTTATACGTGCGTTTCCAATCATCACGCGCTGTAATCACTGATTGGTGTTCATTTTCAATAAATACGCCTGCTGAAAATACATCTACACCGGAAATTTTGAGTTTGGTCGAGACCACTGAACCTTCATACGGCTGAGTATCAATCTCGCATATATGTTTCGCCAAAATCATTCCTTGTTCAAACAGTGGAGCAACCAATCCATAACAACTTTCTCTATGTTGTACACATTCACCTACAGCGTAGATGTTATCTACAGAAGTCTGCAAATAGTCATTCACAATAATGCCTCGACCGGTCTCGATGTTGCTTTCTTTGGCGACTGCAATATTAGGCTTAATTCCTGCCGCCATAACGACGAATTGAGCAGGCAATGTCGTACCGTCTTTGAATACCAATTGCTCTACTCGTTCTCCACCTAGTAGTTCAACTGTCTGTGCACCCATCAAGAATTTGATACCTTGACGTTCTAATTCTTTACGTAACATCGATGCGGCTACAGAATCCAATTGACGCTCCATCAGATCATCCATTAAGTGGACGACTGTGACATCCATTCCTAGACTCACTAATCCTTTAGCGGCTTCTAGTCCTAACAATCCTCCACCAATAACAGCGGCTTGTGGATAATGGGCAGCAGCATCGATCATTTGATGGCAATCGGCGATATCACGGAAACCAACAACTCCTTGTTTGTCATGACCCGGTATCGGTAAAATAAACGATTGCGATCCTGTGGCGATAATCACTTTGTCGTATGGAACCATCATTCCATTATCCGTATGAATTATTTGTTGCCCGGCATCAATACGTGTCACGGTTGTACCTGTATGCAGTGTGATTTGATTTTGCTCATACCATTCATGACTATTCAAAATAATATCGTCTATTGTCTGCGTACCTTCCAAAACATAAGACAACATAATCCGGTTATAGTTCGGATGTGGCTCACTGCCAAATACCGTAATATCGTATTGTCCACCTAATTTAATAATTTGTTCTAACGTTGCGACCCCCGCCATACCATTACCTATTAGAACCAGTCGTTCTCTTGTTGCTGTCATATCAAAATCCCCCTTTTTTGATGTGAATCTATATGCGATTTGTTCCATGAGTATGTTATATATAAAACAATCTTTAATATCTAAAATTTATTGGTTTATATTCAGTATATCCATCTTACTTTCTATATGTAGTGATCTAAATCACAAGCTTTTCGAAATATAAAGACACAAAATAACCCTTTTTATCAAATTGGTCATTAGAATGTATCCATTTTGCAAGGGAAACCGTCTATTCGACACGATAGATGGGCTTATAGTGCCGTGTGCAAAAAAAGAAGCTATGACAAAATACAAATTAGCTTAGAAGATTAATCATAAAAGCAATGGAGGGTTATAATGACCAAAACATTTAAATACAGGCTTGAACAACAAACAGCCTATGAACATAGTGGTGGCCAAATGCGTGAGGTGTCTGTCGCAGACTTTCCTGTATCCACAGCGATGACCGGTGTATCGTTACGACTGGCTCCGGGAACATTAAGAGAATTACACTGGCATACCAATGCTTCTGAATGGGGTTATGTCGTTAGTGGAAGTTGTCGCACAACGATTCTACATCCTGATGGAACAACGTACATAGATAACTTTAATAGTGGAGATGTATGGTATTTTCCCAAAGGCTACGGTCATTCGATTCAAGGCATGGGACCGGATGAATGCCATATTATTCAGATTATGAATAACGGTTCGTTTACCGAAAAACATACCTTTAGTATTACCGACTTTATCGCCCAGACTCCGATCGAATTAGTCGCTCAGAATCTAGGTATTTCGATTGAAGATGCACAACGTTTGCCGAAAAAAGAATCTTATTTTGCTTACGGGCAGATACCGGATGATTCTACTTTGGGTGCTACAGCACGCAGTGCTACAGGGCTTACCAGTATGCATCGCTATCCACTGATGGCTCAAGATCCCAAGCGTGTTCCCGGCGGAGGCACAGAACGGGTTGCTTCTGCGCGCCTATTCCCGATTTCTACCAATATGACAGGAGCGATTATTGAGATTCAGCCGGGTGCACTACGAGAAATGCACTGGCATCCAAATACAGACGAATGGCAATATTATATAAGTGGTACAGCACGTATGGCTGTTTTTTTGGGTCAAGGAGAATTGATTGAAGATCAGTTTGAAGCTGGAGATGTGGGTTATGTTCCAGAAGGAGCAGGGCATTACATTTATAACAATGGAACTGAAGTGTGTCGTATCTTAGTAGGCTTTAACCACGGGCAACATGAGACGATTGATCTGACCAAATGGATCTCCAGTACACCAAACGATGTTCTAGCGACTAATCTAGAAATCAACCGTGAACAAGTGAGTCAATTGCCTCAACGTCACTGGTTTATCGCTCCTGCTGCTTTGCAGTAAACCGTTTAATATCGCATTTTATACCTACATCTACATCTACATCTACATCTACATCTACATCTACACATGATGCTATTTGAGAATGTGGATACTTATACAGTTTGTAGAAATAAGATTATTGATACTATTTATTGATATATACTGAACCTGAATATCATGCTAATGATAATTTTAGTTTGTCCCAAAGAGTGACTGCACTTATCCTATTTCTATAAAAAAGATCATGCAAATACACCATTATCTACATTAAGATATCCAAGTACGTACGGTACCTGGCGTAGAGTGTATCGCATGATCTTTTTTTATATGGATTTGTATATGGAAAGGAACATGATTGTTCGTTATTGATAAAATTATCGCTCTCTAGTATTACTCTATTAAAATAAGAAGGCAGTGACTCCTATTGTTCTAGCAAAAAATCACAGGTATGTTCATCGACAACTTGAATATGATTTTGCCGAAAAAGAGCGGCTGTTAAGCCAGAGCCAATGATCTTATTTCCGCTAAATGTACCATCATAGACCATCTGACTTCCGCAAGAAGGGCTGTTGGCTTTTAGTACTGCTACTGTAATCTTTGCTTGTTGCGCTTGTTCCAAAGCGACCAAAGCTCCTGCTTTGAATGATTCGGTGACATCTTCACCCGATACAGTCATCACTTTGGCTGTTCCAGACCAGACATCTTCGGCTGTTCCGCCTACAATTTCTGCCGGTTCGCGTGGTGTAGTCAGACCTCCTAACACTTCCGGGCAAAAAGCGATCGCTTTACCTTGCTGAATCAGTTGATCTAAAGGTTGCACTAAATTGCTTCTACCATCATACCTACAGGCTATTCCTGTCAGGCAGGCACTGATGCCAATCATGCTCCACTCCTCCTTTTTACCTACTTTTTTCCAAATCGATCAAATCTCTTCAAAAGGATCGTGATTAGGATGGGTTCCATCGATCATTTCAGTCGAAGATTCTGCAAACGATTCTTCTAATTGCTGATCGAGTTGCTGTTCATCAGCAATACTTTGAATATCTTCCGAGCTAATACTGATATAGATATAACCATCTGCTTGTTGCTTTTTCAACGCTTTTTCTTTAAAAAATCGAGGGCTTCCTTCGCCTCCGTCTTCATCATAAACTAGTAAAATACCGTCTGTTTTGCGAAATAACAAATCATCCCGAGCTGTAAATTGCCAGATTCCTTGATAGGGCTGCTTACTAACTAGACCGTAATAGTCGACACCTTTACAAATCTCTTCATAATATGTCTTTTTATCTTCACTCCATTTTTCTTCAGGATTCGCAAAAGCAGAAAGAATGGATAGTCGTAACTGAGGATATTGTTCTTTCAGCGCAATCACCACTTCACAAGCCCAGAGATCAACGCCATACTGCCCGGGCGTAATCACCCACTCTAATCCTTCTTCGATCAGTGGTATTAATTTGCTTCGTAGTGCCTGCTGAATAAAGGGAATCCCTTCATGCTTTTGCCCAAAAATATTCAATTCATGTGCACGATAACCGGTCACCAATAAATTCTTCATGCCTTGCTGTCCTCCGCTTCTGTTCATGCTCTTATTCCATCATAACATGAAGCGAAATAAAGCAAAAATCGATCGGTATGGAATACGAAGAATAGTCAATTTTGATACATGATAAAAAAATAAACCTACTCAGTATCAACACTGAATAGGTTTACTTCATAAGATTCGATTATTTTCTGTATACCATTATCTTTTATTGCATGTGGTCACACTGATATTACAAAGTGCTTAGGTTCCCATTTTCTTACGTTGATTATTTACTTTTTTGGTCATCTGGCTTTTCATCTTTTTACCGCCGCCATCAAATCCATTATTAGAGCCTTTACCTTGTTGGTTTGCTTGCTTTTTCATTGCTAGCAAACGTTTAGCCGCTTCAGCCTGGCTGACTTTTTGTGCTTGCTTGGATTCTTCTGTTACTTCATTGTGTTCTTGTTCTGTACTCATTGTGTTCACCTCAATTTCATCATAGCATAAGGGATGGTTCAACTCCACGAATACTTTATCTTCTTAAGCTATTTATACCTTTAAAGGATTGCCATATACGTTCCATATGAAGCAACTGATATTCATCATCAAATACCAATTGATACACATCTGGATTAGACAAAGCTTGCCAGTGTTCAAATTGAATCTGATCATTATAATATTTGAGTAAAAGCGATATTAAATTGCCATGCGAGACCACTGCAATCTGCTTGGCATCTGTACGTATAGCTTTATCAAGCACAGCGATCCCTCGATCCATCGCTTGCCGACTCGATTCTCCACCGGCATAACATAGATCCAAATCGTCAAATGTTAACTTTAACTTCTCCAACCAATCGGGTAGATTGTCCTGAGATAAGACTCGTTCTTGCAAATTGATATCGGTATGAATTGATAATGATTTTTTAACAGCAAGCGGTTCGATCGTGCGATAAGCCCTTTCATAAGGACTAGATACAATATAATCGATCGGAATATCATTGAAACAATCAGCTAACTGGAGTGACTGTTTTTGCCCGAGTGTAGTTAAGCGTGCATCAGGTGCTTGTCCTTCTGCCTGACAATGACGAATAAGAAAAATATGCTTCATCGGTCACGTCTCCTTGATCTTGCTTCATCTGTGCGATCCAAGGCTGATACATACATATATCAAGATTAATCGATAGCGATACCCAAACGCTTCACCAGATCAGTCAAATCTTGCCCTTTCAAAGCACCTTCTACTAATGCCGGTAATAGAGCTGGTGTACAAGCAAAGCTAGGGGTTCCATCACGAGTGAACTTTTGAGCTAATTGCTTATCATAAAAAGGCTTACCTTCATCGGACAAAGCGAGCAAACATAGTGTTTTGACACCTGCTTCTTTCAATTCACGCATCCGACGAATTAGACGGGCTTGACTACCACCTTCATAAAGATCAGAGATCAGAATAAACAGCGTTTTTTTCGGTTCTTCTATAAATTGTTCACAATAAGCGACTGACTTATCAATATTGGTTCCCCCACCTAGCTGTATCCCGAATAACATATCAACCGGATCGTTGTTACATTGTTCTGTCAGATCGACAACACTGGTATCAAAAGCCACCACTCTTGTATCCAGTGCAGGCATACTCGCAAAAATAGAAGCAGTCACCGACGCCCAAATAATCGAATCTGCCATCGAGCCACTCTGATCAATATCAATAATGACTTTCCATTCGTGACTACGACGTGCACGATCGAAATAATAGAATTTCTCAGGAATGATCTGACGGCGTTCTTGATTATAATGTTTGAGATTACGCTGAATCGTGCGTTTCCAGTCAATTCCACTTAACGAAGGCAATGGTGAATGTTGACGACGATTAAGTGCTCCTGTTACAGCACGACGTATATCTTGTTCTAATCGTTTGACCAGATCATCGACAACAGACTGGATCAGTAAGCGCGCGGTTTCTTTTGTTTTTTCAGGAATTTTACCTTTTAACGCCATTAATGTACCCACCAGCGTAATATCCGGCTTTACTTGAGATAATACTTCAGGTTCAAATAAAAGCTGTTTCCATCCTTTACGTTCCATCGCATCATTCTGGATAATAGATACCACATCTTCCGGAAAAAAAGTACGCACATCTCCCAACCAGCGTGTTAATGTTGGCGAAGAAGGACCTTTACCTGCTCCTTTTCCACCTTTATTACCGCCTCCGGAATTACCTCCCTGACCTGATGTATCATCATAAATAGCTGCCAATGCTTGATCCATAATCTTTTCTTCTTCTGTAAGTGTAATTCCTTCGATTGCACTTGAAGTCTGACGCTCCAATTGTTGCTCGGCATCAGCTCCTAGAATCAACCGCCAACGGGACAATCTTTGATGTTCATTATCAGTAGGATTCATCATCAAAAGTCTTCGAAATCAAAATCATTCAGGTCATCAATCATTTTGGCTTCTTCCTCCTTCAATTCTTCCGTCAGAATTTCAGCAGCTTGTTCGGTATTCACACCCCATAATTCGCCTAACAGTTCAGCAATCATATTTTTCTCAGATGGCGAAAAGGTACTAAATGCACGTCTTAAAAATACAAGAGCACGTACAAAATCATCATCTTCTAATGATTCAATATATTGATGAAGTTGCTCCCATAAGCTTGTACGTGACAATAACATATAGCGATTACGACTGGATAGTCCTTCGAACCAACCTGCTCCCAGATCAGCAGGTACACCTGGCGATAATCGTCTCGATACCTCTGCCGCTAGTTGTGTTGCCGACACCTGATTACGCTCAATCAATAACGAACAAGCGAACCCGGATAATTTGGCATTCAAATCGTCTCGTTCCATCACTTCAGTAAGTTGCTCTATCCATAATTGGTAATCCAGTTGCTCGATGTGATCCAGTCCTATCGTATGCAGTTCGCTAATCGACTTCATCATTTCATGGGCTACTTCATCATTACACTGACAGCTAGTCACCAGAAATAAAGAAGCACGCGTGAATAACTGCTCTAATAATGGAATCAAAGGCGTCGTATCTACGCGGCGAAGATCACCATACTGAATAATTTTGGATAAGCTTCTGGCGGCTAATGTAATCTGGATAACATCTTGATTATCGACAGCCAGTCGTTGTAGCGTCTGGCGACCATTTTCCAACTGCGTAACCATGCCACTTTCACAAGCGATTAAGATCAGGTCAGATGCTTCTGCAACCGTCAAACAATGATCTAGCTTTTGCTGTAATACATAAGCGGCGGCAATTTCTACCGTTTCACCTAGCAACGTCGATTCTACCACTTGAATTTCCACTTCAGGCGACCACTGAATAATCCAACGTTCTGCCCATGTGGCTTGATCTTGCTGAGTCTGTTGTTGTTGGACAAAATGGATATTTAATAGACGTAAGCGATGAAATAAAAAAGAGCGATTAAGATCCAAAAAAGCCGACTCTTTCGATTGCACACGCCGATTTTCACGTAAATCTAGCATCAGATCTTGGGCGACTGTGGTTTTGTATTTAGTTAATTTCAATTGTTGTAATAAGCGATTGAGATCATCTTGAATCGGAGTCTGACTGACCCCCTCAGCAAGCTGTCCAATCGTTGTTCCTACGTTGATCTGAGCTAACGATTCAGCGATCACAGATAGATCACCATGTCCGAGTAAAGTCTGTGCCGCATCTTGTAGATCACGCAACACAGGAATACTTCCTCCATGTAGAGCAGATAAAGATTGTGCCATCCGTACCGCTTCGATCACTTCTGCTGTAGAACGATGGGTACCTGCTTTACGCAATAATCGAGCTACAGAAGATAAATAAAGATGAGGCAATTCATCTAAAGCCTCACGGTTCATCTGTTGCCACATCATTTCATAATAATGAGGAGCATGATTCCCTGCACCATAGCCAGACATCGACGACAATTTATAGTAAGAATAAGGCATCAATGTTAGCTTGGTTGAAGATGAAGGCAGACTTTGTAATTCTTCATCTGTCATGATATCTGATACATGACTAAGTGCGGCGGCATGATAAGCTCCACAGACTACGAGAATGTCTTCTGGTTGATAACCACTTTCAATCGTTTGCTTAATCTGTCGACGCATATACGATTCTCGAATCGCATTATAAGCATGCTCGCTAGCGGAAGAATGTTGTTCTTCTGCTTCTGTTAATTCACGCATCTGCTCTGAAAACTGTAAAATAGCTTGTCGATACGCATGTTCATTTAAATTATGTTCATAATTGCGTTCCCAATACATATCATAGTCATCTTCACCAGACAATTGCGCAATCCGATCATACAGCGATTCATGCACAGTTTCATGTAAGACTTCTGCTTGAGGCGTGAATTGTTCGGGATCAGGTGTAGGCGATGATTCTGCTCGTTGCTGTTGTTCACGCTTACGCATATCTTGTAAAGCAATCATGACCGATGAAGGTAAATCGATAAATACAGATTGAGCTTTATGATCGGCTGCCCATTTCATCGCCTGATATTCAGGAGAGTATGACGCTAGCGGCCATAATGCAGTACGTACAGGCAATTCTTCGGTAAAAGCTAGAATCGCAATTGGCGGCTTCGTCTGGCGCTGTGTAATATGCCTAATCTCTGAACTGGCATCAGAAGGACCTTCGATCAAAATGATTTTGGGCTTGATTCGATTCAGATCATCAAGTAGATGCTTTGAGCCACCAGGGGAAAGGTGACGCACTCCGAAAATATGCACACCGATACCAAGCTCAAGCTGGCTACTCACTCGTTCATCTCCTTACATGCTTGATACAGACCACGCCACTGTTCTCCCCGCTTTTTCATGACATTATCCAAGTACTCTTTCCAGACAATACGATCTTTATCATCGTCTTTGACAATAGCCCCTTGTAAGCCTGCGGCAAGATCTTCATCGGTTAATTCTCCGTTACCAAAGCTTGCGGCTAACGCCATACTATTCGTTAATAAAGAGATCGCTTCTGCGGTCGAAATAACACCTGCCGGAGATTTTAATTTATCTTTGCGATCCAATGTCATTCCGCTACGTAATTCACGGAATATCGTCACTACTTTGAGCAATGCTTCATCTGCCGGTACAGCAGCTTGCAGATCATAGGCAAAAGCAATTTCACCTACTCGTTTGCGTACGATATCCATTTCATTCTCCAGACTCGATGGAGCTGGTAACACAATAATATTAAACCGTCGCTTGAGTGCCGCAGACATTTCATTAACTCCACGGTCACGTGTATTAGCGGTAGCAATAATTGAGAATCCTTTACGAGCATTCATTTCTTTACCTAATTCCGGTACAGCAATCGTTTTTTCGGACAAAATCGAAATTAACGCATCTTGCACTTCCGAAGCACAGCGTGATATCTCTTCAAAGCGAGCGATACCGCCAAGTTCCATCGCACGCATAATTGGGCTTTGTACCAATGCTTCTGGTGTAGGACCATTAGCCAGTAACATCGCGTAATTCCATGAATAGCGAACATGTTCTTCACTCGTTCCTGCTGTTCCCTGTACAACCAGATTAGAATGCCCATAGATAGCTGCCGCCAAATTTTCAGATAACCAAGACTTCGCTGTTCCGGGTTCACCAATTAATAAAAGGGCACGATCAGTAACCAGTGTTGCAATTGCCATTTCTACCAAGCGGCGATTACCAATATATTTAGGTGTAATCGGGACTTTGCCTGCTTGACCACCTGTAATAAACGTCAATACCGATTGCGGTGACATTTGCCAGCCCGCAGGAATTTTGCCACTATCATGTTGACGTAAAGCTTCTAACTCGTGCGCATACAATAATTCTGCCGACTGTCTCATCGTATCTTGTAAAGATTCAGGTATACTCATTATTTCATCCCTTTCAGTGTGTTGATTACGAACTCTAATTGTTCTGCTGCATATCCTCTGAATTTGGGAATAGTAGCTTCCCGATTTTCCGGTAATAAGGCTTCTAAGCGCTCTATATCTTCAACAGGGAATTCTAAAAGAGAATGAATAATATAAGGTTCAAACATATATGAATTTGAATTACGACGATCATCAATCGCTTGCCACATCAGTTCACGTTTATCTTCTTTGGATATGCCTAGGCGTTCTTCAAGAGCACGTAAAATCAGAGTAGCTGTGCGATTGCGGAATTCTGGATTATCCTTCAATTTTTGTCGTAAAAATTCGTCTACCCCTTTAACACCCGAACGAGCCAGACCGGCTACCAGTTCTACATCATCTTGTTTCATTGCAAATTCCAACCAGCGCTTGTCCCATTTTTGTTCAATTTCTGCTAATGGTAAAATCTTTTGCGTATACGCATGCTGTTCTTCATGACCTAATGAGAAACTTTCATACCCATTTTCGATTAGCATTGGTCGCATCGTAGCGATCACTTTGCCAAGACGTGCTTTGGCATCTTTATTGATTTTGGCTTTCATTTGAGACACGACTCCACCTACATACTGATCATAGACTTGTTGTGGAGACAAAATCTGGATCGATAAACGGAAAGCTGATGGAACAAAATTGGCATCTTTTTCAGATACTTCATATAACAATTCCAAGTCTTCTAAACTTCCTCTGTATTCAATATAACTAGCCGCATCCCATAATAGATTACGCCAATCTGTAATCTGATTCGAAGCACTTAGATTGTACAAATAAGTATAATGTTTTAGCAGATTCTGATAACTTTGATGAACGGTTTGATTGGGGCTATGTGTCCACATTTTGCCGAATAATAATAAGCGTTCAGCTAATTTTTCGAGTGCTTTGTGATCTATAGATTCTTGTTGTTCCGATTGGATCGCTTGTTCGACATCTTTGGCAAAAGCAACCGCCAACTGATCTTCTAAGGCTTGTGATACCTCTTGATAACGAACAGCATCAACAATATATTCCAAATCTTTACCATTTGAAGCTTCTAATAGGCAAGCAATCGCTTGATTCGAAGAACTACCCGCCAGCGCATAATAAGCAGATGCACGTACATTTTTCTTTTTCTCTTTGGTCCATTGGATCAATTCAGGTATATACTCTTCATGCCCTACTAGAAAACGAATCGCGGTCGCGCGTATATCATCTGAAGCAGACCGAGCCAGTTCACTATATACATCAAGTAGATCCAATTGATGTTCTTCCGCAATTGTATGAATCGCTGTGAGCTTACGTACTTCTTTCTTATCTCCTTGTGGATCAAAAATGTCTCTTAAATAAGGAAGAATAGCTAGTCCATATGCCGGTACAATCTTACGCGTCATAAGTTCTGCAATTTCAGCATAAGGATCATACAATCCTTGAATAGCCAGTGGCATTAACCGGGCATCTTGGAAAATGCCTTCTTTGAACGCTTGCTCAATCACTTCATGCCGCCCACCACCTGTAGTCGATAAAGCTTGTACGACAGGCGCTAATTTGCGATAAGAATACGATGTGATAGGCAGACTTGTATGCTCCTGTTGCTCCATTCCTAAAGGCTTAAGATTACCTGTTACCGTCGCATTTCCCTGTGTATGCAGTACAGAAGATAACAATAACGTGAGATTCTGTAGACGTTCCGAACTCGTGCTATCCTGTTTCTCATCAAGTAAGGTCTGAATACTATCTCCAAGACGCTTGAAAATCGGTGCTTTCTCCCCTAACTGCTCAAATCGAGGTAACAATTTGCGTAGCCGTATATCTTCTACTGCTAATTCACTCCCTGCAATATAAAGCCGTCTTGTTTCTTGATACAATTCTTGTAATAACGCTGTACTCATACGTATACCCTCCTAACCATCTATAGGTGCTTCTACACTTTTGCTACATGGGATGATTAACTTTGCAGTTGTTGAATCATATATTTCAGTTGCTCTACTGCTTGTTTGCCATATTTAGAGATCATTTTCCCAGTAAATACAAGCTCAGTCTTTGGATAAAAGGTCTGTACGATCTCTTCAACGGTAGAGTGTGCAATCTGTTGTAATCGCTCCCTATCATGAATCGTACAGCATTCTAATAGAGAACAAGAAAGATACGGAGACAATACTTCACAATCCCGACTACGCTCATCTTCTAACATCATAAGCATCAATTCTTTTTTCTGCTCTGCTTCAATACCGATTCGATCTAATCCCTGTAATAACCATCCACACGTTTGTTCACTCACATTGGGATGTTCTTTGCATTTTTGTATCAAAAACTTCTCTAATCTAGGTTCATGAGCATTGGCAAATGTAGCCGCTAGAGGAATACTGTTATACCGAATACTCCAGTCTAACCAGCGTTTATCCCAACAGGATTGAACTTCATGTACAGGTAAGCAATAGGATGTTTTGATTTTGTATTGAGAAAAAATAAGCGGTTGTGTCGACAGTATCGCATATTCATATTTAGAAGTGATAACCATTCTTTCTATCGTAGCGATTAATTTTTGCCGAATCGGCTTCTGATCAATAAGCTTGGATTGATCGCCTGTTTTCTCTATATACTGCTTGTACAATTGCTCGGATGTAAGTAGATGATAAGCCGCTACAAATGTATGTGGAATAACATAGTCCAGATATTTACCCTGATCTATTTGCAATAAAATATCCAGTGCACGCTTAGTAGGAAATTGACTGAAATAATGAGTCACATCATATAAAATGCGACAACCTTTTATTTTGCTAAAATAATCTGGTTGTTCTAATACTTGAATATAAGCTTCTTCTACTACAGGATGTGCATGAGTATCCAATATTGTCATTCGATCTCTAAGCGGTTGCAGTATTTCGATAGGCAGTTGATTATTTTGCAGTTCGATTGCTTGAGTAATATATATCTTCAAATCTTGCGCTAATCGATCTTGCATCGCTAATGGTAATGCCGTACATTGGTTAAGCGCTTCATAGACAAGTACAGCATCTTTACCTGATAAATCTGTATATAGCTTATTTATTACATCTGTATCTTCACTATATGCAAGTGCTATATAAGCAGATTGGCGTATTCCTTTTCGTTTATGTGTCGTCCAAGTCAATAGATCGTTTACATATTGTGGTTGTCCTTGTAAGCACTGAATCGCTATTTGACGTACCTCATCAGAACCAGATTGAGCCAGATCATAATACTGCTCTAGCTCTTGTTGTTCACTTTGCTGATAAATGAATTGCAATTTGTACGCTTCACTTTGTCCACCATAACGATCCAAGCTTGACCATAAATAAGGGACTATAGTAGCTCCGTAAAAAGGAATTAATTTCTCTACTGCCAAGTCAATAATAGCCGAATACGAATCATGTAATGCTCCAATAGCTAACGGTAATAACCGAAT
Source organism: Paenibacillus sp. PK4536 (assembly GCF_028594455.2). NCBI lineage: Bacteria > Bacillati > Bacillota > Bacilli > Caryophanales > Paenibacillaceae > Paenibacillus > Paenibacillus sp. PK4536. Next base: position 2,110,371 of record NZ_CP126313.1, on the reverse strand, counting down.
ATCTTGAAAAAATCCAGCTTCATAAGCTTTTTCAATCACTTCATAGCGTCCGCCGCCTTTGGAGGTCAACGCTTTCTGTACTGGTGCTAGTAGAGTATATGACAAAAAAGGAAAATACGTTTGTTGAGAGCTATGAACTGTCGCTCCATGTATAGGCTCGATAGATACAGTAATCTTGCTTTGTCCTTGCGTACGAAGAGCCGATACCAATAACAATGTCAAAGATTGTAAATGCTTTGATACTTCTTCAGTATGCCTAGGGTCTAGAAGTAAAGATAATTGATCTGCTAATCTTTGCCATACCACTGACTGTTGTCTACGTTCAGTTAATGTATGCAGGATATGTTGCAAACGTGGAGCCGAAGTTGCTAGTGTACTTCCTGCTATATAGAGATATTTAACTTCCCGATACAATTCCTCTAGTAATGATGTACTCAATATAACCTCCTCCTAGCCATCTACTGGTTCATCAATACAACAAACGCATGATTCCATTGCCATTAATAATCGAAAGCGGTTGAGCAATTAATTGCCCTGTATCCATCTGATGTTCGAATACCAACAGTACTGTTACATCTTGCAGCGTTTCCTGTGGCAAATAAGGAAGTAAGCCTGTACTTGTTCCAATAGGCAGTGAGATATCTGTTAGTCCAATCGATTGACCTTCGCTATCCTTCATCACCAGTTGACCATCTTCACTCTGATAAAATTGACTGACTTGAAGTAAAAGTGCTGGATAAGGATCAGCTAATGGATTCTTTAATTGATTTTTGACCAATTTGATCCCTTCTGCAAAAGAAGTATAGGCTTGGGAATGAATAGATTGCACATCTTGTTCCGTCACAGCCCGCGTCGCTAGACTTTCCCAACGTACACGCGGATTAAGATCACCCGGATATACATACATTGGCTTCGGACAAGCAATTTCGGTAAACGTATCCTCTTCACGGATATGCTTGGCTGCTTTGTACGGACGATATTGTAATGTACGGCGAATATGGTGAGTACCTAGCTCTAACCAGTATCCCAAATCTATAAATTCCATTCTTCCCGGATCGTCATAACTGGTAAATGCCAACTGAATTAATTCTGCGCCTTCTGTCATGCGCTGATGTTGCTCTAATTCACTTAACTGCCATGCATGCCCTAACCATTCTTCAATCGTCGATTCAGCATCCAAAGCCAGTTCTGGATCTTCAAGCTTGGCCTGTAAATGTGCCCTTCCTTTACGAATCAACGCATGAATTAGCGTTAACTGTTCTACTGCATATGTATAGTTCGCTTCAGGATTATTTTTAGGAGATAACAATCCTGCCAGACGACGCAATTCCACTTGCGCTCCGGTGAGGTAATAATTGCCCATTTGTTTGACATGTTCTTGAATACGCTTGATCACTGTTGCATCGACTGTGCTTAGACCATTACGGATTAAAGACAATGTGAGCTTTTCCAAAATATCAAGTCCCTCTAACTGAGCTTGGACTTTCTTTTTCAGCGCATTTTTGTTGACTGTTTTCTTTTTTGGTACTGCTTTGAGCGTAGGATCAGCTTCTATAGCAGCCGCTTTTTCTTCACGCTTTTCAATTTTGTTTCGTTTGTCTGCGATATCTTCTGGAATGGTAGCTGTTGTAAATGTCTGTCCTGCTACATACGCATACATTAATGCCAATGCATGTTTGCAAGGGAACTGACGACTCGGGCAACTGCATCTCGACGTAGGTTCTTTGTCTGGTTGTATAAAATCTACCGAACATGCATAATTGCTTTTCCCACTACCTGCACACTCACCAAATAATAAGGTGCCATCTTCTGTTTGATGAAGTTGTACTAATTTATTTTTTTGAATTAATCCTTTAGCATTTTTGATTGCTGCTGCATTAGGTGCAAGTCCGTCTACATATCCTTCTGTCAGTTGAATTGCCATATAAATCCTCCTTTAATAGTCAAAACATAAGATGTATACGTCTCTATATTGTATCTAGTATATCCTGTTAGCAGAATTGTATACTTTATTATAGAACATTTGTTCTTATTTTTAAAGAGGAATAATTATTCAGGACTATCTTCATAAATATGATGCTGTAACAGTACGTCTAGTAGTTGTTCACTTGCCTCTTTATCATGATCTTCGTAACATAAGACTACTTCATAACCGTAAGCATAATTAAAGCGAGCATAGCCTTGAATCGAACGCCAGAATAACAGACAACTGTAAGGTGTCTCAATCTTCAAATCAGCGGGCAGTTGTAAATCAATCTGATGAGCGATCTGTGTTAACTGCTCTGCACTTGAACTGATTGACAGTAAATCGTTGCCTTCAGTCGGCGGATGAAATGTTAATGAACGATACCGTTGATCCTGATTCCATGATTCATAATACCGATTCTCCTGCATAATTTGAAAAGAATCGCCGTAAGATATCTTCAACCATTGATCCATCATTTCAATCCAAGAAGCATCAGTATCTAAAAGGCGCACCTCAATCCGTTCAGAATGTCTAGGTATCCATAATAGATCCTTGACTTGAGGATGAAGAGCAAGAAAGTCACCGTCGATCGTTGTAGCAATCACTACACATTCAGCCAACTGTTGATTATGGATAGGACTATCTTTATCATATTCCCATAACTCATATTCTACAAATTCTGTTAACTGTTGATGGTCTGGAAGTTGTACATTCAGTACTCCACAATAAGTACCCACTCCATATTGCTCTAGAAATTCACAATAAGCTTCTGGCAGTTGTATATGATGAGTATGTTGAAACTGAACCAGTGTCTCGTGATCTACATGCTGTATATGTTCATTCACCAGATACATAAAGTCACCTGCTTTCTGAAGTTCTTATAGGTTTATTGTACAGATAAATAACATGAGAATAAACATTTCCAGATTTAAGAATGCTTATTTTTGAAAATAAATATAGTATGCATTAGTTCCACATCCCCAATGTACTTATAAAATTAGATGGACATAGCGAATGACCTTTCTACAATACTCTTTTACGTTATATCAAAAAAGTCCCTCTAACCATTCAGAGGGACTTTACAAGATTTACTTATAAATTAGCATGTAATAAACTCAAAATACTACGCAAGTCAGACACAGGAACTTGTCCGGGAGCAGACGATTTTTGAATGGCACCGAATGTGATCGCTGATCCGAATAGTTCGCCTGTTAAACGGCTAATCATACCTTTGCCTGCCATCGACATCGTAATCATTGGTCGATCGGCATGCTGTTCTTTCATCGTATTGGTCGCATCGAGTAAAGTAATCACATCGCTACTGCTTTGAGGCATAACAGCGATTTTAGTGATATCTGCACCTAATTGTTGAGCACGCGATAAGCGGGAGATCAGTTCTTCTTTGGGTGGTGTTTGCTGAAAATCATGATTGGAAATAATCACAAACGTATTATGTTCGTGGGCTGTTGTTATCAATTGCTGAATAGCTGTTTCTTCATTAAAAAGTTCGACATCTATAAGATCGACTTCGCCTGTCGCAGCGATTGCTTGATTTAATTCGACATAGTAGTTGCTACTCAGCTCGCATTGTCCGCCTTCTTTGGCACTACGGAATGTGAAAATAAGCGGAGTCGATGGAAGAATATCACGGATACGTTCCAACGTATATGTCACCTGATCCAATTGCTCTACCTGTTCAAAAAAATCAACACGCCATTCGACCATATCAATATCTGCTAATTTGAGTGTATGCGCTTCTTCTATGATCTGCTCGGTTGTATGCCCTGTTAAAGATACACAAATTTTAGGCTTTCCTTCGCCTATTGTAAGGTGCTTCACTCGTACCGGTTTGAATGTATTTGTATTAGACATCTGATTCGAACTCCTTTGCGATACAAAATAGATTATCGTGTCTGTAACTACATTATATTATAGCCCAATTTAGAGCATGCTGACACAGAACGCCATTGAGATTCAACAGCAACCGATTAGACTTTGTTTATCAGACGAATATGAGTTTCTGGATCACAAATCACAAACAACTTGGCTTCTGCTGGCATAGGCTCAGACAATTTGCGATTAATGGTCATATCGTTACGATCACTGATTAATGTTGCACCTTCTACTAATAATGCTTGAAAAGCTTCTCCATACGTACGCCAGCCTGGTTCTGTAGGTACATGATAGATATCTTCTCCATATTGACGATTGAGCAGTTGAGCCAACACATCGTTATTGCCTTCATTTAATGCCGAGCGTACAGCCAAGCGTGAAATAGCATCATGAGACAATACGAATTCATTCACATGCACATGGTGGAAATTTTTAATATGGTTTTCTAACATGATTTCGACGGTGGTATGTACGTGAGAAGCTAACCGTTCCACACTGGAAGCGACCAGTAGTGATTTGCCATCGACTAACGAAGCATCATCAATACGTGAATCTGCAAAAATAATAGCAGAACGTGCTGTACTGATTTCTGCTTGTAGTAATGTTTCGTCTTTGGTCGGATCACCATTTACATAATGAACTTGTGGATGATCGTATGGATGCTTTTCCAGTTGATCAATAATAACAACATCAATTTCTGGATGACTGGCAAATAGTTCATCTATCGCATAATGTGCTTTTTTGCTCCAATTGATAATAATAATGTGATCTTGTCCTACGTATTTCAATTTACCTGCTCCTCTTCTCCGATTATATTCTCCCATCGAATCTACAATTTTACTAATAATTAAGCTCAGTAGACCAATGCCGAAAACATACAAAAATACTGTAAAGATTTTACCAGCTATACTTTTCATAAAATAATCGCCATACCCTACAGTTGCCATCGTAGTCAGTACCCAGTACAACGCGTTAAACCAGTGGGTAAACGTATCTGGTTCGATCATATAGGCTATCGTAGCTGACAATAATACAAATAATACCGTTGTTGTCGCTAATACTGATTTGCGCATTCTGACCATTTTGCGAGAAAGTCGAAGAAACATATGCATAATCCTTGGGTGTACTCCTTTATTCTATTGACATCAATTGGCTGAAAATAACTTGAATGTTAAATAATTCGACAACTGCGTGTATTTTGCCTTTTTTGTGGATGCATCCGTTATACTACATAGAGAAGATGTTGTGCTTATATTGCCAAGCGCTGATCGTAAGATATTTTGCTCAAGCAAAAATCACTTTTTATTGAACTGGGTCGCGCTTATAATACCAAGCGCTGGAAAGGATTTATATTTTTATGGATATTTCGCAGTGGTTATCTTATTTGACGGAAGAGAATTTGAAAAGTTGGATGGGTGAATATCGTTCACTGGGTCCGCTTGCTAGTATGTTATTGCCTTTTCTCAAATCCTTTATTCCTCCTTTGCCTACGATTGTGATTTTGGGGGTAAATGCGGCGGTGTATGGATTGTGGGTTGGATTTTTGTATTCATGGATTGGGATTACGGCAGGTTCGCTGACTGCTTTTTGGTTGGTACGTAAGTTGTCTGAACATCGATATTTATCACGCTTGGTACGTAATCCTAAAGTAGTCAGTACACGGCGTTGGATTCGGAATAATGGATTTAATTATATTTTTTTGTTGAGTCTTTTTCCTGTAGGTCCGTTTACGTTATTAAATGTAGCGGCTGGACTGAGCGGGATTCGATTTCGTTCGTTTCTGATTGCGATTATTTTCGGTAGAGGGATTATGGTATTTGCGGTTTCCTTTATTGGTGCAGACTTGTCTCGTTATCGTGAAAATCCGTGGAATCTGTTGTTAGTGTTACTGTTTGTGATTATTTGCTTTGTATGTAGCCGTAGTATTGAGGCTTGGTTTAGTCGCCGCGATTCACTTACTGAACAACCATAGTTGTTTTCTATTGTAAAAAATAACATAAAAGATACGTAGAATCGAGAATTTAAAGGCTTGATTGGGTAATGAAAGATATAGAATGATTTGAACGAAAGGAACGTGGCTATGGATATTGCACAATTTATGTCTTACCTCCAAGAAGGTGATATTGATCATCTGATGGATCAATACCGTGCTATCGGTCCGTGGCTTAGTATATTGCTTGCTTTTCTCCTATCTTTTATCCCGCCTTTGCCTACGATGGTTGTGATCGGACTGAATGTAGCGGCTTTTGGGTTATGGTCAGGTATATTGTACTCATGGATCGGTGTGATGAGTGGCGCTATCCTTGTATTCTGGTTAGTGCGTAAACTTTCACATTACAAATATATCGATCGTTTTTCTCATAACAAAGGTGTGCAAAAAAGTATACGTTGGATGAAAAAAAATGGGTTTATGTATATTTTTATGTTTAGTCTATTGCCGGTTGGTCTGTTTACGTTGCTTCATGTAGCGGCTGGACTAAGCGGAATCAAATTCCGTTCTTTTGCGATTGCCGCAGGGCTAGGACGAGGAATAATGATTTTTATCGTCTCGTTTATCGGAGCCGATTGGGCAAGTTATTTCCAACAGCCGTGGAAATTGTTTATTGTCGCCGCATTTGTTATTGTTGGATTTATTTTTATCCGCAAAGTGGAAGCTTGGTTTAGCAAACGGGAAGAATCAGAAGTATTGGATATCGAGCCTGAACCTCAAGCTTGTAAATCATCTTAAATCCAAAAAAAGCGTCTAATCTCAACCTATCGTTGGGAATAGACGCCTTTTTAATTACAATTATGTCGTTCATATCTAATCTATATTCCTGTAGACGATCTATTGGATTTATTTATAGATCAAAACTATCTGAAACCTATAATTTTAACTCGTATACCATTCTATATCCCTTCCATTTACCAAGCTGCTATCGTACCATCTGTTCTCCACTCTGTGCCACCGATCAATACACCTGTCTCGGGATCTCGTAAAATAATCTGTCCCCGACCAAATCCACCGACACTGTTAGCACGTACGATATGATGCCCTTTGCGGATCAGACTTTGAGCCAAATGTTCAGGAAAGTTCGGTTCAATCTCTATTGTTTTGCCTTCTACCCATTGCCAGCGTGGTGCATCCAGTGCCGCTTGTGGATGCAGATGGAAATCGATCATATTCATGACGACTTGTACATGGCCTTGAGGTTGCATAAATCCACCCATCACGCCAAAAGGACCGATAGGCTGACCGTTTTTGGTCAAAAAGCCCGGAATAATCGTATGATACGTCTTTTTCCCGGGTTCTAAGCGGTTATCATGCGTGGGATCAAGAGAAAAAGAATGTCCCCGATTTTGCAGTCCAATTCCTGTCCCCGGAATCACGATTCCTGAGCCAAAGCCCATATAGTTACTTTGGATATAGGACACCATATTGCCTTCTTGATCTGCGGTGGCTAGATATACCGTTCCACTGGTTGTAGGTTTTCCGGCTTCTGGTTGTAACGCCTGTTCACTGATCAATGCACGTCGTTCATCAGCGTAATGATCGGATAATAAATCCTCTAATTTCATCGTCATTTTATCATGTTGTGTAATATATTTGAGTCCATCGCTAAATGCTAACTTCATCGCTTCCATCTGCTTATGATGCGTATCTACCGTATCCCGACCTGCAAATTCATATCCTTTGAGTACATTAAGAGCGATCAATGCAATCAATCCTTGACCAGACGGCGGAATTTCCCACACATCATAGCCTTTATACTGGACTCCAATCGGATCGACCCATTCAGGATGGTATGCCGCAAGGTCTTCTTTACGTAAAAATCCGCCGTGCTGACGTGAGAATGTATCGATCTGGTCTGCTATTTCGCCACGATAAAAGGATTCTGCGCCTGTCTCGGCAATACTACATAATGTCTTGGCATGATCTGGGGAACGCCACATTTCACCGATACGCGGTGCTCTTCCTTGCGGAGCAAACGTTGCAAACCAGTGCTGGTACTGATCTGCCGTTAATATTTTAGCGAACCGTTCATACGCTAGATTCCAGTAATACCCTAACGTTGGCGATATCGGAAATCCTTGTTCTGCATAATCAATTGCTGGTTGAAGCACTTCAGTTAAAGGTAATTTCCCAAATTTCTGTGAGAGTTCTTGCCATGCGGAGGGCGCTCCCGGTACTGTTACTGGAATCCAGCCGTGGGTCGGAATCTTATCATGCCCTGCTTGCTGAACCGCTTCAATAGAGATACTTTGAGGTGCAGGTCCATTAGCATTCAGTCCGTGGAGCTTACCTTGTGTCCAGATGATAGCAAAAGCATCGCCTCCGATGCCATTAGACGTTGGTTCAACAACAGTCAAACAAGCAGCTGTCGCAATGGCAGCATCAATCGCGTTGCCCCCTTTTTTCAAAATATCCAATCCCGCTTGCGCTGCTAACGGTTGCGAAGTAGCGACCATACCATTGTGAGCATAGACCGGTTGTCGTTCTGAAGCATAAGGATGAGATAACGGATCAAAAGGAATCATAAGTACCTCCATAGGATGAATGATCAAAATAGTTATGTATTACTATAGTCTATTTGGAGTCATAATTACATTAGACCATATGCTAAATATCTCTACAAAAGGATAAATCGTATTTATTATTTATAAATAGGTATAATAGAAGAGTCGCTTAGATTACAAAATGATAATGGAGGTAAAAAATGAAAGGTAAAATGAACTATCGCTTAATACATAATAGTATGTTGTGGGTGACTATGGTTTTATTTATAGCAACATCAAGTGCCTTATTTAATCCAGATCATGCTTTGGCAGCAGATTCCAGTATTCGAACAACATTGAACGATTATACTATTCTTCGGCAAGATACCAATCAGATTGCTTATATTGCGTCTATTATGTCAGATCAAGGATTACAAGAAACGATGGTCAAAACATATGATCGCAAACAGAATCTTTCTAAAGTCTTATATACTGTCAAAAACGATAACAGAGATTCTCCTGATCTTTCTAATGTGCAATTCTCACCCGATGGTTCAGCCGTTACTTTCTTAGCCTCTTCAATGATCTGGCACAAAGGTAAAGGGCAACCTGATTTTGTTAGTAAAATTCAATCATTTGATCTCAACACAGGAAAGTTAAATACCCTTCTTACAAAGAAAGAAGAGATTCACAGTTTCGCATTTGCACCTGATGGTCGATCAATATTTATTACTATGGGGATCCAGTCCAAGCCTGCTCCTAAACAATGGTTTAATTTCAATAGTACTATTTTTGAGTATAATCTTGCTTCTAAGCAAACAATGCAACGAACTACAGTAAAAACACATGGTGGAAGTATGAGATTTTTAAAGATCAGTCGAAATGGGAAATTTATATATACTACGATGACAGATCCGCGCAAAGTTAAAGTTGAAAAAGGATCTTTAGATGTTCCGCAACAGATTTATCGTTTTCCTTTAAATAATGTACATTCCGATGGCGTTCAAATCAGTCCTACTCATCCAGAAGATATTAATAACTTCAGTTGGAATGATGATGAGACCATACTTTATTATTCAACAGTTACCAAACATATGGAGAGTACTGGCGATCTAGAGTTCGAAATTTTCGCTTATTATCCTAAAACCAAAACAAAAAAACAAATGACTTCTTTAGGTACAGATACTGAGAATCCAATAGCGATTGGAAAGCAATTATTTTTCACAGTAGATACTGCTGGTGATGTAATCTATCCTAATCCTCAGTTAACGGTTATGAATATCAACACAGGAAAAACTAAAAGTATTATCTTACCTGGATTAACTACAATGGAACAAACCAATCAACAAGTTAAACAAGAGATTGCAGAAGAACAAAAAAGACGCTTAAACTTATTTTAATCATAAGCCCAAATAAAAAAGCTACTACAAACAAGCATTCTTGTTTATAGTAGCTTTTTTTGTATGATAATTCCCTATAGGATATTTAAGGCGATGTATAATACGCAGTAAATGAAACATTCGCTGTCAAAATCGCACCTGATTTGCCGGGTGTATAGGGTTGTTGGAAACTAAAAGAATCGACAGTCATCAATCGAGGAAGCTTTTGTAATTGATTCATCCATTCCCGAATTTCCGTATATCCACCTTCTAATTCAGCATTCATCCGAATCTGTCCTACATTTACGCCTAGATTTTCAGCTGCAATCTCACCGCTAGTATTGCTATCAATATTAACGAATTCGACATCCGTGATACGAGCATAACTGTTCTGACTGACTTGTTGCAGCTGCAATAACAACTTTTCACTTGCTACTGCTGAAGGGATAGCCGCTTGGATCGCTTGCTGTGCATCGGTCGGCTGACCGCTTTTCAACTGGGCAATTTTCGTCTGAATCAGATTATACTCCTGTTGCATTTGGGTTAATTGATTATCATATTGTTGAGATTTTTGAGATAAGGGGTGAAGTACCCACATGTAAAAAGCCAATAAAATCACAAATAATAAAATAATACCTAGCAAGATCACATTACGATATTTATTGAGCTGTTCCATTTGGTACCCCCCCTCCCTCTGCTGGTGTAACGACAGAAGACGTTGCATACGTATCACCTGTTACACTTTGTGCTTGAAGATCAATCGTGTAGATCACTAGATATAAGGAAGGCTGTCCTTTGGTCGGTTTTACGGCTGAATCCACCGAGCTATCCCGAGTCGCTTTGTTCACAGTAGCTGATTCGACAAAAGGCATACTTCTTAACTGCACCAGATAATTAGCCGCATCACTAAAATTACGCATACTTGTCGTCAATAATAGATTCGAACTGCGATTGTAAGAGATATCTCGAATCATTCCGCTTTTCGGTAATTTTTGAGTCAGTGAATCGAGTATACTCACCACGTCTAACCGATAATTCATCACCGCATCAATCACAGTCTGGTTAGCCGTTGCTGAAGGACCACTACCATTCCATTTGGACAATTCTAGCTGTGCTAATGTATTCCGGTCGCTCCATTGCTGTATCGCACGCTCTTGTTCTGTCACTGTTCCACGCTCACTGATCATATAGAAAATAGCTCCACACATAGCAAGTACCCATAGAGCACTTAAGCCTACAGTCAAATAAGAAAATTGATTTTTTTCTCGCTTTTCTTGTGGTAACAGATTAATCGGTCGTGCATCTTCCCGGCGAAGAGCCGCACCGACAGCGACACGATAACTATTCAAATCAGGATCGGCTTGAAAAGCATGTTGAGTCGTTTCAAGTTCGACAGCTTCGACTTGGATATCAGGTAGAGATTGACTTAATTCATGGGCTAACAATTCTCGTTCTTCAGGCAATCCTGTTACAAAAATCTCTTCGATCTTAATCGAACCATCATGTAAGCTATATTGATAAAAGTTCAACATCCGTGAGATTTCAGGAATAATATCTTCAACCTGCTGACGAGTTAATGAAGTATTCAGATCATCGAGCACTGAACTCTCGTCGAGCACTCTAGTCGATTCTATACTGCGCATAAAGACAGGCTGTCCACTACGGAACATATAGATATCTAATAAATGATCGGTTAAATGAATTAGCATCGTATTAGCAAATGATCGTCCATGTTCAGTAATCACTGTTCTTGCTAGTGCGGTTGCAGATAGCTCTACAGCAACGACTTTGATACCTGCTTCTCCCAACAGACTGATATAATCTTTAATCAACTGACTAGGTGCAGCAAATACAAGCAAGTGTGTATGTTCTTCATCAATAGACGTTACAATATAATCGTATACAGGATTTTCAAAAGGTAAGTGTAGCCCTGTCTCTACTTCCAATTCCACCAATTGACTGACTTGCTTGGCATTGGTACTTGGAATACTCATCGCGCGAACGAGAATACGAGAAGGTGGAATCGATAGTGTGACCGATTGCCCTTTTAACCCTTCATCTGTCACCCATTTGCGTAGTAGCTGATTCATCTTTTCGGTATCTACGATTTGATTCTCAACAATAACGCCTGAAGGAATCGGTAAAAACTTTTTACTTTCCAGTTCCCACTGCTTTTTCTTTTTTAAAGAAACATAGCGAATCTCTGTCTGTTCCAGCGATAAGCCGATGTGAGGTAAATTTCGTTGAAACATAGGGGCTAACCTCCTCCTAACCAATAAGCGAAAGATATGCGTCTATTATCTGTGCTCCATACATAAAAGCAATTAAAGTGCCTGCTGCTAAAAAAGGCCCAAATGGAATCGGTTGTTGCTTTTGCACTTTACCGAGTAGTCTTAATCCCATTCCTACTAGTGTTCCAAGTAAACAGGCTATAAAAAGAGCAAGCAGAATATTTGAGAATCCGATCACCCATCCGTACAAAGCAAAAAGCTTTACATCGCCCATACCCATCCCACCACGACTGATAAAGGCAATGAGCAACAAAATACCCCCACCTGCAATCGCTCCACTCAGATGTGAAACGATACTAATCGTGCCAGGTAACCATACGACCATGATTAGAAAAATAGGAGCAAAAAAGAGTAACACTTTATTCGGAATCTTCATCACTTGTAGATCTGATAAAGTAATAATCACTGACAAGCTCACCAATAACCAACCGATTAGTGTATCGCCAGTCCATCCAAAATGAAGAAATACCCATAGAAATAGTAGACCTGTGATCGCTTCTCCGATTGGATATTGAATCGATATTCGTGTGTTACAATGCCGGCACCGCCCTTTTGTACTGATATAACTAAGCACAGGAATCATATCCAGCGCAGATAAACGGTGCTGACAATGTGAGCAGCTGGATGGTGGGTGAACAATCGACTGTCCTTCAGGTACACGCCATGCAACCACATGGAAAAAGGAACCCAATACCATACCCAGTACAACAATATAGATATTTATCCATAACATCATATCCATTGTGATGTAATCTACTTTCTTATTCATGATTTCAAAAAGACCGGAAACATGGTTCCGATCTTTTGTAGGTTTTTGATTCGTTTATGATTGAATGATTAGCTTTTAGCTATTGTTGTTTAGTTAGCTGCCGGAGTTGCGGGAGTTGCACTCAGAACTTGAGCCGCTGTGTATGCTCCATTTGTTGATCCCTGACCTACAGGTGCAAGAGTAACACTCACCAGCTCACCTTTTTCTGTAAATACTACAGTTGCAGCTGTTAATGTTTGTTTCGAACTTGGTAAGCTAGTATCAGCATTCAAATATCCAGTACTTGTCATGTTAGCCAATGTTACTGTTCTGTTTGCAACAGTAGTGAAATCGCCATTTTTCTCACCAATTACATACAGACGAGCTGAATTGTATACTTGCGAAGCTGTAGCTAAATCACCATTTGCTTTGGATTTATTAATAACATTACCGATCATTGGAATAGCGATAACAGCGATGATAGCCATAATAACGATAACAGCTAGCAACTCAATCAATGTAAACCCTTTTTCCTCTTTACCCATACGTTTCATCACTTTGCTCATCATTTTGAATTCCTCCAGTTAATTAAATGTAGTGTTGTTCTTGATGTGAATACTTACAGATTGTTATACAGACTGAACATCGGTAGCATAATAGCTGCCACAATAATCCCGACAATAGCAGATAAAAAAGTAATCAATAACGGTTCAAGCAATGATTTGAGTCGATCCACTGTATTGTCTACATCCATCTCGTAGAAATCAGCTACTTTACTCAGCATCTGATCCAGTGCACCTGTTTCTTCACCAATAGCAATCATTTGAGTCACCATCGGTGGGAATACCCATGCTTTTTTAAGTGGTTCTGATAATGGATTTCCTTTACGCAATGACTCTCCTGCCTGACGCAAATACCCTTCGATCACTTTATTGCCAGCTACTTCTTCTACAATAGTGAGCGCTTGTAGAATAGGTACTGAACTCGCATATAATGAGGAAAACGTACGAGCAAATTGAGCAATAGAGCCTTTTTGATTTAACTTTCCGAAAATAGGGACTTTGAGCTTGGCATAATCAATCCAATAGGCTCCCCGTTCCGAACGTTGAAGAATAATATATGAAATGATAAGAAGCAGAAGCACCAATACCCAGATATACCACTGCTTTTGTAAACTATTACTGAGTGACAATACAATCACTGTAATTGCAGGTAACTTTGCATTCATCGAAGCAAACATATTTACAAATTGCGGAATAATGGCTGCCAGTAGATATACGGTTACTGCTACTGCTAGAAGACCCACAGTGACAGGATACGTCAATGCTGATTTGATCTTTTCGCGTGTACCATGACGTTTTTCAAAATAAACAGCGAGACGATCTAACGTTCCTTCCAGATCGCCCGATTCTTCACCCGCTCGTAACATGCTGATAAATAGCGGTGGAAAGACTTTCCGATGTTCTTGCATCGATTGTGACAAAGCAATTCCGCGCATCAGACTGGCATATACATCTTGTAACGTTTTGCGTAATACTTTACTTTCCGTCTGGTCGGCAAGGATTCGAGTGGCATCCAGAATCGTAACTCCTGCACGAATCAACGTCGAGAACTGCCTACAGAAAATAATGAAATGAATCGTTTTGACCGGACTACCAATATAGATTTCTTTGGAAAAAAGGGTCATCCGTCGTTCATTCAATGAAAATACAGTTAATCCACGCTTACGCAATTCTTCCATAGCGGCTGTTTTGTCCGTTGCATTTAACGTACCTTTGAGCTGTTTGCCACTATTGGTTCGTACCTGATATTCAAATTGAGCCATTAAGCATTCACCTCAGCAAGATATGGCTTCCCTACCGCTGGCAAAATCTGTCCACGTTGCAACAGATCTCGGATATTCATATCCAGTGTATGCATGCCTAACATTCGTCCCGTCTGCATCAGACTTTTGATTTGATGTGTTTTTTCAGTACGAATCAGATTGGCGATTGCTGGCGTCTGCATCAGAATCTCAGTTGCACATACTCGACCTTGCCCATCAGCTAATGGTAATAACCGCTGTGAAATGATAGCTGTGAGTACCGAAGCTAATTGGATGCGTATCTGTCCTTGTTGATGAGCAGGAAACACATCAATAATCCGATCTACTGTCTGTGGTGCATCACTGGTATGCAAGGTTGCGAATACGAGGTGCCCTGTTTCCGCTGCGGTTACAGCGGCAGAGATCGTATCCAAATCTCGCATTTCCCCTACCAGTAATACATCAGGATCTTGCCGTAATGCTGCCCGAATTCCATTGGCAAAGCTTGCTGTATCATGTCCAACTTCCCTTTGATTCACTAATGAATATCCATGTTCATGTATATATTCAATTGGATCTTCTAACGTCACAATATGCTTGCGTTGATGGGTATTGATATATCCAATCATTGCCGCCAGTGTAGAAGATTTACCGCTACCTGTAGGTCCTGTGACAAGCACCAACCCTTGAGGCTTTTCAGTTAATCCTTTGAGCATCGGCGGTAATCCCAAAGACTCTAATGTAGGAATACGATCAGAAATCGATCTTGCTGCGATACTGATATGACCTTTTTGGCGAAAAACATTGATCCGATAACGCGATCCATTTTCAAGCATATACGCAAAATCCAATTCGCCTGCTTGCTGAAAAGTAGCCCATTGATCTTCCCGTAATAGCATTTGCGCCATTTCTTCTGTATCACTCGCTGTAAGAAGTTCCCCTTTACCTGTATGGAGCATCCCGTGAATCCGCATAATAGGTGCTGATCCGGTCGATACATGCAAATCAGAAGCTTCTGCATCTCGCATGTTACCAAGTAATTCCTTGATACCCAGACCGATATGAGCCATTCCTGTCTTTCCCCCTTTAACATTCAGATCATGTTCATTATTTCTAGAGTGATAGATAGCTGTTATTAATAAGCAACGGTTTCACGCATCACTTCTTGAATAGTAGTTACACCTTCTGTGACTTTATGCAATCCATCTACCATCAGTGTGACCATATCCTGCGCTTGGGCAGCTTCTCTAATCGCTTCGATCGCTGCACCTTCGGTAATAATTCGGCGTAAATTTTGATCGATCTTAAGCACTTCCTGAATCGCTACACGTCCACGATAACCGGTTTTATTACAGTTACCGCAACCTTTCCCCCGATGGAGTACTTGTACATCTAAGCCATGAGTCTGAAGTACAATCTGCTCTTGATCAGTCGGTGTATAAGATTCTTTACAATCCGAGCAAATGCGACGCACTAAGCGCTGAGCGACAATCCCGATCAATGAAGAAGCAATCAGATAAGGCTCGATGCCCATATCTCGCAAACGCATAACAGTACTGACCGCATCGTTGGTATGAATCGTCGATAACACGAGATGACCTGTTAATGAAGCACGGACAGCAATTTCTGCGGTCTCATCATCACGTATTTCACCTACCATCACGATATTAGGATCTTGTCTCAAAATCGAACGCAATCCGGCAGCAAATGTTAACCCTATCGAAGGATTCACCTGAACTTGATTGACACCTTCTAATTGATATTCCACCGGATCTTCAATCGTAATCACATTGGAACTTTCGGTATTCAATAGATTAAGTGCTGAATATAATGTTGTTGTTTTACCGCTACCTGTAGGGCCTGTGATTAACAAAATGCCGTAAGGCTGTTCAATCATTTCACGAAACCAGACTGCATTTTTACGATCAAATCCAAGTTGTTCTACCGGCTTCACTCCTGTACTTAAATCCAAAAGTCGAAGCACGATTTTCTCGCCATGCATGGTTGGTAATGAAGATACCCTAATATCGACCATTTTGAGATCAAACTGTAGCTTTATTCGTCCATCTTGTGGTAAACGACGTTCAGCAATATTTAATTTCGCCATAATTTTAAGACGAGCCGTGATAAATCCTTGCATTTGCTTGGGTATATGACGTTCTGTCCGTAGCACACCGTCAATACGATAACGAATCACCACATCATTTTCACCGGGATCGACATGAATATCAGAAGCTTTCAAATGAACCGCTTGCTGTATCATCTGATTGACCAGTCGAACAATAGGTGAAGCTTCATCGGTAATCTCGGTTTCTTCGATCTCATCTTGCGTAGGCAATTCGCCCATCATTAGACTCATCGAATCGCGCAGTCCATAGTAATGAGCAATCGCGCGCTGTAATTCATCCCGACTAGAGATCGCTGGCTCAATACGGAAGCCAGTGGTCATCCGCAAATCTTCGATCGCAAAGTAATCCAGTGGATCAACCATCGCTACCGTTAATTTACTGCCATCTTTCATAAAAGGAAGCACTTGATATCGCTTCGCCATACTTTCAGGAATGATCTGCGTAATCGCTGGATCAATCTGATATTTAAAAAGACTCACATGAGGAATACCTAATTGAAGTTCTAACACTTCAATCAACTGCTGCTCCGTGATGAATCCTTGAGCTATTAATACATCACCAAGCTTGCGTTTGGATTTATTTTGTTCGGTCAAAGCTTGTTGCAATTGTTCTTGCGAAATTAGACCACTTTCAAATAGAAGATCGCCTAATTTCTTTTTCAACATTTTCATTCATTTCAACTCCATAGCCATTATGATGACGTACTTATGGATCCATATATGCTTACTTATTCAATAGATAGAATGACAACTAATAAATTGAGTGAAATGACTTTTTGAAATACCCTTTGCAACCGATATATATATCATCTACTCCATTTTTATCGGATAGCTTTACAATATTTGTTATATAACGAACTAGAAATATTAAGGAGAACTGATACATGAATATCAGAAAGCGCTGGATCCCTCTTGTTATCGTACTTTTATGCCTAATAATCATACCGATTACCCATATGATGGTGGGTGCTGCTTCCGCATATCCAGTACGTATTTTAGAAATTAGTGATGATGGAACGTCGTCACTAAAAAGCCAGCTTGCAAATGTGTCTAATTTCACTGTACGTTCGATTCGAATGAAAGAATTTGTAGCCCAACGTGAAGAATTAGACGGCAAATATGATGCCATCTACATTGGCAAAGGAACGTATAGCACTACAGGCGTTCAAGGAAATAATCACAATACCACTCCCGTCATGAACGATATTACACATCTCAAAGCGGATGATATTGTGAATAGTTATATCAATAAAGGATTACCGGTTATTTTGCACAATTCGATTCTGAGTCAGACGGCTAACACGTCCAAAGTTCAGGCAGATCAGCGTATTTTGTATGATACATTTGCTAAATACAATCAGACCGCATCCAAAGTGAATAATGTATTTTTTGTCGATGATAGTGGATTAACTGCACTTGTAACACAGATGAAAAATTCAAGTTCTACGATTAGTGCCTTACTGATGCAGCGTCCTCAGTTCACAGTGACTTCAGCACCTATTGATTATTCTGTGAACAAGACCAATGCTTACAAACAAGGGGATACGATCAATTTTGCTTTTAATGTAGATCGTATTACGGATTTTAGTAGTGGAGGGGTAGAAGCGAATCTGTATCTGGGAATCGATAAAGTGATTACGATGGATAGAGATCAACTGGTAGCGACGACTTCGCTCACTCAATCCAATGGAACTCTACAATATAAGCTTCCCAAAGCGTATTCAGGTCTACTGTATTGGAAATTAGAAATTGTAGATCGTCAAAGTAGCGGACAACTCAAAAACTACACCACAGGGATTATTCGATATCAAGATGAAAAAACCGTCGTGCGTGTCCTTCAAGTATTACCTTCTGATGGAAATGCTAGTAGTCTGTTAAACACTGCTAATATGACACAAAGTTATCTCAATAGTGATAATTATAATTTGAATATTACTGTCAAATCGTTCAGTGAATTTAATACGCCTGCTGTCTATGGCACGTTAAATGGAACGTACGATATGCTTGTGTTTGGTTTTCGGGATGAATACAATCAGTTCGCTCCGTTAACCGATGCTTCTGCGACAGCGGTTCAGAAATTTATTGCGTCTGGTCAAGGGGTTATGTTTACCCATGATACGATTTATGACAAAAGTAATACTAACTCTAGCCGATGGCTAAGCTACTTCCAGCCAACTTCGGGTCAGATTGCACCCAAAACGAATATTGGTCTGAATGCAGTCTCTGCTTCTTCAAGTACAGCTGTAGTCAATGATGGCTTATTAACACAATATCCATTTGACCTCAGTCAAGCGCCTACAAATACCGGCGGTTATGTAGGTCAAATCAATCTTACGCATGACCAGTACTATACGCTGAATTTGGAAGATCCCGATGTCGTCTCCTGGTACAACATTATTGGTAGTAGTCGGGATGCCGCTGATAGCTGGAATCATTACTATACGTATTCCAAAGGAAATGTAACGTATTCAGGTACAGGTCATACCAATAATAAATTCCCTCAATGGGAGCAGAAATTATTTGTAAATACGTTATATCGAGCATTTATCGGATCGAATCATGCTCCGTATATCACAATCAATGCCCCAACCGATCAGAGCACTAAGCCTTCTTATCTGAAAGACCTTGTTCTAAGCTATATGCCGAATGACTTGGATCTTAAAGATCGTAACGTATATACTAGCGTCAAATTCAAATCAAATGGCGTGTATCTGCCTGATCTTGAAATTTCAGAAAAAACAGTCTTATCCGGTCAAAATGTAACCGAAACATTTACCAATCCTTTACCACAAGGCGGTAATCTTCAAATTGAAATTACAGTCCGTGATAAGCAAGGGGCTGTATCTAAGCAGATCACAACATTAAATATTCAACAAACGCGTGCCAATTTGTTAACCGATCGCAAAATTGTATCCGGTGTACAAAATGGAGAAATTCAGCGTAATGCACCACTTACAATGTTGTATTCAGTGACTCCGCAACCGATTGCTATTCAAACCGTCAATTCACAAGAACAAGGGTTTAGTAAGCTTCTTATTTCCAATATTCAATATACCGAGAAGTTGCCACCCAACTTAGAAATTGTTGGTAATTTACCTGAAGGCATGACCAAAGAAGGTACATTAGTTACAGGCTATACATTGAAAAAGACGTTAACTGATATTCCGTACACTCTAACGACCAAAAATAATGTTCAATCGTATACACCGGATAATCCAAATGCACTTACCTTCTCGGTAGCCGTAACGCCCGTCAGTAAGGGTACGTATAATTTGGTTAATGCCAAGCTAGATTACGCAGATATTCATAATGCTTTTGAAACTATAAGCGATCTTGGAACACCCGGAGATTACAATATCTTTATGCTAGGCGATATCAATATGAATGCTTCTGGATTTTCAACAGAAGGTCGTGTTGCAGGAGCTGGAACAGTGACGCTAGCCGGTGGATTCAATATCGGAACCAAGCTTACTTCTGCCGCAACAGGAACAGGCGTATTGGTAGCAGGTAAAAATCTGAATTTGAGTCTTGCAGGCGGGACGGTCAATTACGGGAATGCTGTTTATGGAGGAATTGCATTTAGTCCTTTCTATATCAAAACGGTAAAAGGCACTCCGATCGACTTCGATGCCGCAGGTGCACAGTTACTCAAAAAGACAGACCGATTAGCAACGGTTCCTGCTACAGGAACAACCAAAGTGGAAACGTCGGGTACGATCACATTAACAGGTACAGACCCTACCACTAATGTATTTAATGTGTCAGGTGCAGACGTCAGCAAAACCAATTCATTTAATATCAATGTACCCGCAGGCTCAACGGTACTGGTTAATATTGATGGAACAGTTGTAAATATGAGCGGTGGATTAACCGTAAGTAGTGGTGTTGATCCTAAGAAAGTATTGTTCAACTTTAGCGGAGCCACTGCGCTTAATCTAGGCAGTATCAATATTCCGGGTACAGTACTTGCTCCACGAGCAGCGGCTACCTTCGGCGGAGATATTCGAGGAACATTGATCGGAGGATCATTAACAGGGACAGGGCATAGCGCTTCACTTTATCCATTTGAAGGCGATATTCAAGTTGCTACGCCTGTACCTACCGAACGGGTCAATATTGTATTCCCAGATATTATCTTCTCATCTGTAGTGCGAATTACCAGTCTGCAATTGCCTAACGATACCTTATGGGTGGGCGATCAGAAAACATTAATTCCGATTGTTTTACCAGCAGATGCGAATAACAAAGTACTGCAATGGAAATCAGACAATCCGGCTGTTCTAACCGTAACACCTACAGGTGAAAATGGAACAATCACTGCTGTTGCACCGGGTACAGCTCGTATTACGATTACATCAACAGATGGTAGCAATATTTCTACAACAGCCACCGTTGTGGTGACGAATCCAGGGGTATCTATTGTGGGAGCAGATCAACTTAAAGTGGGCGACAGTACTACATTACAAGCGATTCTAGTACCCGCTAACCCTAAAGCAACTGTCACATGGACATTTAAAAATCCAGCAGACAAAGACAAAGCGACACTGACTCCAACCACTCTCGATCCATGGAAAGTTGTTGTTCGTGGCTATGATTCAGGAACAGTAACACTGGTAGCTACAGTGACGACCAATGGGGCGCCAAGTCGTACCTATACAGACGAACATCCGATTGTGATCACTAGACCGGTAGAGAAAATTACTATTCAAGGTCCAGATACAGTCGCTGTAGGTTCAACGATTAATCTGCAAGCGATCATTTCTCCTGCGAATGCAGATGTACCGAAGTATAGCTGGTCATTTGAGAGTCCAACCAACTCTACAATAGCTGGAATCACTTCCGGTACAGGCGATACCGCTACAATTACAGGAAAGCAAAAAGGAATAGTCACTGTAGTCGTAAATGCAGGTGGGATTGAAGTGAAAAAACAAGTACAGGTGGTTCAACCTGTGCAAGGACTATCGATTATCGGAGCCAACAAAGTCAATATTAGCGAAAGTATTAAATTACAAGCGATCTTAACACCAGCGGATGCGGATATACCTGATTTCAAATGGTCTTTCGCTGATCCTGCTCAAAGCAGTTATGCTACGATTATAGGCACAGGCAATACAGCAGTCGTCACCGGTATCCAAAAAGGAACAGTGACCGTAGTCGTTAGCGGAGGCGGTAAGCAAGCACAATTGGATGTGCAGGTTGTGCCTGTACTCACTGGGTTACGATTACCAAGTGAGATCCAGATTTGGGAAGGCGATTCGATGAATCTTAACTCGGTATTGTTCTTCACTCCTGCGAATGTCGACTTAACCGCTGCTCTACAAAATGCGCTTCAATGGAGCACGACTAACACAGGCAATATCACTTTAACCAAAGATGGTATTGTGAAAGGAATACGGAAAGGAACAGCTGAAGCCACTGTGATCTATACCGATCAAAATTCGATTCGGGCAACAGTTACGATTAAAGTACTCGCCAAAAATACAAACGGTGATCGCTATTAATTCATTTCCACAGTTGATCATTCAATAACCATAAACAATACCAAAAAAGGCACTTACGATCTGAACAAAGATCATAAGTGCCTTTTTATTGTGCAACTGTACGCTTGAGATTCGCTATACAGCCACTCTATTCCTTATTTAAGTTCTAACTTACCTACACGTACATTCACTTGTTGAATCCGTGGTAATCCTGCCTGTTGATCTGCATATACTCCTTCATTATAGGTTACCCGGAAACGACTTCCTACATTGGAAGAAGGATTGACTTCGATATCGCTTGCGCCTCCGACAGCATCCCCGACCACTGCATTAACAGTCAGATCGCCTTTAGCAAAAAAGCCTCCATCTAACCAGAATACCGATCCGACCCCATACAAATCTGCCGCAGCTTCGGTGTAAAAGAATCCTTTAATCGTTGTCGGTGTACTACTGAATGCTTCGATACGATTGAGTAAAATACCACCTTTGGACATTAAGACAACCTCTTTGCCATTTAACCCTTTGATTGTAGCGTCTTGAAGAACAGTTGTATAATCGGCTGGATTGCTTGGTTTCTTCATGACATAAATAGTTGCGTCCAAATCAGCTTCTCCCTGAATATTCACATTACCTGCGGTAAGCATATTGGCACGAATCTGAATCGAATTTTTCTGGTAATTATCAATCGTCAAATTCCCATTGAGCAAAAACCATTTTCCTGCTTTTTGTGCATAATTCAATTGATTAAAAGTAACGCCATCCAGTTCAAGATCACCGTTAAATAAAACAGATTGGTCTAGAGTAGCAAGTGTGACTTTAAGTTTAGCCATCTGTTCTTCATACGACTGCATAGCGGCAACCGCGGCATTGTATTGATCCCACTCGGTAGATGGAGCACCTATTGCAGGACGAACTGGAGTAGCTGGCTTGGTGGGTAATGTTAATTGCTTGATGCCATACCGTTTGGCAACATCGGTCATCAGTTGAGCTGGATTCTGTCCGGTATTGATGTACATCGTCTGGATATCATTTCGATTGACCGAGACCGCTTCAGCAATTTTGTCGATAAAGGTCTGATCCAGATTGACCTGTACGAATTTCTTTTTGTTTTTGATATTAACTTGTTCTAATGAAATGCCTAACACTCGTCCTAGACTATCATTAGCCAGTGTAGGGTCCATATTAATCGGCGTATACTGGTTACTGACTTTCTCCTCTTGAATCGCTTCTAACGATTGTACATAAGCATCTCCATTAAGATGTGGGTATTGAGTCGCTTTGGTATGACTGGCTGCTTTGTACGTATAGCGAGCCGTATGACTGGTCATCAGACCATCACCTGCGTAGATATTGCCTATAATATTGGGTGCTCCATTTAGAATCAGATTATGTTCTGAACCCAGTGCATAACTTAGAAATTCGGGAAACGTATCAATATTTACTTCTTGTACCAGCGTGCGAACTACACCATTTACATTGGCTTGCGCCGTTAAAGTAAGTGCATACCGGGTTAACTGGGCAGTTGTACCTTTCTCTGGTCCTTTATAAACAATAGACATCAGCTTAGACTGCGATTGCCCTGCTCCTGAGACTTGCAGATCGGTACTGGTCTTTACACCTGCATTGATCTGATTCTGAATCTGTTGCGTAATACTCAGAATATCTGTATTTAGACTAATCGGATCAATATTTTGCTTCTGATCCAATTGAGCCGTAATATAAGCTACCGTTTCATCCAATGACTTCTGCGCTAGATGTAGACTTTGTACATCATTTTCCCGTGTTTCGGTGCGCTTGGCTCCACCTACGGTTGCACTTAATACTGCCAGACCCAATACAGTCAAGATCAGAACGACAAACATCACCATGACCAATGCCGATCCTTGCTCTTGCTTATATGGAACAGATCTACCGTTAGTATAGGTATGACCTAGCCACAGCCGAATCTTGTGCGTCCACTTTCGAAATACAGACATGGATAACCTCCTTTTTCAACCTCTAGCCTTATCCTATGAGTATGGATTATCAAAATCCAAAATTACTTTCAAGCACTAGACTTTTACTCTGACCTTGTACTGTCTGAGCCAAAGCTAATTTGATCTGAATAATGCCGCTATTATAGACTGTTCGACCATCGGACTGAATCTGGATAAACGAACTATCTCCTAACTGAGACTGCACCGCTCTAACCTGATCTTTGGGAAGTACAATTGATGTTACTGTAGAAGAGCTACTAATACTCTGCAAATCACCGATATAGAGTGACCCTGCTTGCATATAAATATTCAAAGCTTCTATCGTACCTGTTCCACTCGTTATAGCAGGGTCACGTTCCAGACGGATGCCTATATTTTTGCCATTTACAGTTAACTGACGAACTCGATCCGGTGAAAAAGTGTATAGCTCTGTAATAATCGAAGACATCAAAATATCGCCTTCATCACGCAAAGAATTTTCAACTTTGATCTGGTTGTAACTACGCATTCCAAAATGAGCCACTCCATAGACCATCGTCATGACCATAGCTACCAACAGCAGTGTGGGAATCATTTCGACTAATGTAAATCCGTCCTGACGACGTAATCGATCAACGAATTTTCTCATCTGTGATATATCCCTCCACAATCGTTCCGACCTGACCTGCTTTTTCCTCAGGTCCATGTACACTGATCTGGATAGGAAGCAGATATGTTGATTCTTGGGCTTTGGCTGTACCTGTTGTACTGCTAGAAGTCGCTGTTGGAAGTAAGTTCTTCTGATATTGAATAGCGACTCGATATTGCACTCCATTAACAATCGGATTCAATACCGCAGCTAACACTTGAGGTTGTTCCACCAGCGTAGCGTATAGACTGCAATTACTGATCGACTCACACTTTCGGCTATCGACAGTAGAATTGGATTGAAAATACATTTTCCATGTATCAAAATCTTGCTTTTCAGTATAAACTAATGCGTTACGCGCCAGATTCACCATCACTGTTTTATTCGCATTCGTTTTGGCATAAGATAAAGAATCGCTAAAGTAAGACATCAATACTAATGAAACAATCGCCAGAATAACGATTGACGCCATCACTTCGATCAAGGTAAAGCCCTCTTCATATTTGCGATACTTTTTCATCGGTAGGCTCCTTTTTCTCTAGCTGTCATCATAGATGTAGCATCCGTTCATTAGAGATATGCTCTTATCTACTTCTTCGACCAATAACGCTCTTAACTTTATACATCCTTTTTCAATTTCAAATATAGACTCTTCCAGAAACGATAAAATGCCTGATGAATCGTCAAACCTTCCTAATTTTGTATACATCTATCTAGCCGAAATAAAGACAAAGAAAAAAAGCACCTTATAGGTGCTTTATAGATCATGGTTATTTAAATAGCATAATATCTGTACTTAATAGGCTCTTTCTAGTAAAGCATCACACTGCTGAATAATCTCTTGTTGCGACGATTTACCAGACATTTCATTAATCAGCAACTCTTCAGATAACCGTTGCACTTCTCGTGCTCTTGGATATCTTCGGTCATAATAAGCCGATAACGCTTCAGATAACGAGTGATGTTGATCTATTTCCTCAGCTAACACGATCGCATCTTCGATAGCCATAGCTGCACCTTGTGCCAGATTAGGAGCACTTGCATGAGCCGCATCTCCGCCGATCACAACACGTTGGCTATACCATTTTTCTTTTAGCACAACCTGACGAATCATATTAAATAAGATAGGGCTATCCGGTTGGAAACAGTTGTTCAGGAAATCTTTTTTCCATTGAAACGGTTCTAACATATTGCGTACCGTATCATAACGTTGTTCTTTCGGATCACGATAATCTTCGTCAACAGGCTTCAAAATAAACATATATCCATCGGTTGCAGTTAACGGAAAAATACCTACTTTGTTGTCTTCATTTAATAGCATATAACTTGTTGTCGTTAATGTACCGGCAGGAAACTCAATCGGTACACGCCATGAACCCATCCCTAGATAAGACGACTGAACCTCGCGTTGAAGCATCATATTGCGCACTTTCGAACGAATCCCGTCAAAGCCTACAAGCAGATCCGCTTCTAAGATCGTATCATCTTCAAAATAAACGGTGACCCCGTGTTCATTTTCTTCATATGTTTTCAGCTTTTTATTCCACTGCATCGTCACACCCAGTGACAAAGCTTTAGTGAGCAAAATATCATTTAGACTGGAGCGCCAGATTGAGTTACGACCCGGTAAATCTTCATTCAAAAACTTCTGATTAACCTCTAACAGTACACGTCCTTCTTTGTTCAGAATATGCATACTATCTAACTGTACCCCTTGCTCCAGACACTCTTCGTAGACACCCAAATCTTTTAATACTTTAAACGTGTTCTGAGGTTGTGTAATGCCTGTACCGGCAGGTGCATCATGAGCGCTACCTTCGCATAAAGTCACTTGAAGCCCTATTTTCCGCAAAGAAATCGCAGCCGATAATCCTCCGATTCCTGCTCCGATAATAATTACATTTTCTATAGTGTTCGACATAATGCAGCTCCTTCTGTGTAATAAAACAACTCGATGATTGAACAGCATTTTCAACTGCATCTAGAAGAATAGTTAAAAATAAGCTATATCTCATATTTTACATGTAAAATTTTTAATATGTAAGATTGCTATTTTTGCAAAAGTGTGGACAAAGAAGGATATTATTTCCTATTTTTAAAAGAAGAGCCTATACACAATTGGTTCTATTCTATTAAAGTTTATGTGCTTATCCTCTACCTTCAATATATGAAATTGATCAAAAAGGTAATATATCCAGCATTGAGTTCGTCTAACTAGAGGAGGTGTTCATCATGAATGCAAAAAATCAAAGTTTAACTATAGCTTCTGTATTATTGCTTACCCTCACTATGACAGCCTGTCAAAAGCAAACAACGGTTCCAGCTACAGATTCGCAAACCAAGCCAGCAGTATCTACGACCACAGAGGATCAACAGGTGGATAAAGATCAGGTAGCAGACAGTACAGAATCTTCAGAAGACGAAGCAACAGCTTCAATAGTAGAACGTGAATCTACGAAGTCTTTCGATATGGGAATGGGCGATAAACGAACAGCTACGCTTAACAAGAGCAATGATTATTCATTATATGTGTTTGATGGATACACATTAGATCCTGCAAACCATCGCCTTCAATTGACGAATAATCCTAAATACTATGCCGACATCGAAAAATTATCTTCTGATTTCAACCTAGACGAGTTACGCACAAAAGGAATAAAAGAATTGGCAGCGTATGGCGAAGCAAAAGAATATAAAGGCGACCAATTAGCTGAAGGTCCAATGGTACAGGCAAGTTTACTGTTACAAGTTTCGAATGAAAAAGGATTGTATGATTATATTGTCTGGGAAGATGAACAGAGTAAAGATGCTTATATTTTCCGTGTACAGTCTCCAGAAGGCAAAGAATCTGAGACTTTCTTAACACCAGCCCTCACATCGTTATCAAGTATTGCGTCTACCGAACATCAGAATTAATACTATAAAAAAAGCCATCGATCCTTATCTAGGAGTCGATGGCTTTTACTATATTAAGATAGTTGCTCAGAAGCTATTAATTCCAAGATCAACGTTTCTCGTTCAATTGAAAAGCCCATAGAAGGCTCTTGATTCATCATGACTTGTCGGTTATGAACAATAGCTTCATTCAGATTAATCCATAATGCAGACATTCCGTTCGTAATCTCATATTCTTCTAGCTGAGTGTCTCCCAGTTGCTCATCAATCGTACATATATAATAGTAAGATAACATACGAATCAAATCATATTCCGGTTTATAATAAGGACGGAACTCTTCAATATAGCCTAATTCTCGTACAATTTTAACATTGGTCGCTCCGGTTTCTTCTGCAAGTTCTCTGCATAGTCCCGTATACAAATCTTCATGCAGTTCAACCCCACCACCTGGAAAACTATAATCATTGTATCTTTGGGTATATAGCAGTAGAATCTTATCTCCTCGCATAATAATAGCCCGAGCAGCTTTACGTTCAAAACAATGTCCTTCAAGCGAAGTCAGATCATAATGAACCAATCTGTGAATCAACTCCATAAGTTGATATTCCTTTCTACGGCTTTGTTATATTTTTGAATACTCCGTTATTACTTAACGATCAGGACAGGGCAATGTGCTCGTTTCACCACTTTATGACTTACACTTCCCAGAACCAATTCTTGAAGCGTATTTAATCCACGACTGCCTATAACAATCAACTCTATCTGATGTTGCTCTGCATATTCAACAATCGTTGAACCAGGATCACCATTTGTAATCGTGAGACGATAAGAAATGTGTGCATTTTCAAATGGCTCTTGAATAGGCAAAAGTCTTTGTTTTCGCTTAAATTCAATATCTTCATGATTTTGAGAATGTAGTACTTCTTCTTTTACTTTAGATGGATCGACTACAAATAAAATTTGAACTGTAACATCAGACATAGAAGAAACTAATTTAACTACTTCGTTAGCCGCACGAATCGCATTATCTGAACCATCTGCTGCAAGTAAAATATGTTTATACATCGAAATCGCTCCTTTGTATTAGTGTACTTTTGATTTTGCATTTTCATCGTGATAGACACCTACTTTATTAATAATCTTTTCACTAGAAGTATTTAATCCTTTTACCACTACATGATTGCCGAGAGAACGGAGTCGAATAACCACTTTATCGACAGCACCTACACCCGAATCGTCCCATACATGAGCATCTGAAAAATCGAGAGTGATTTTAAAATCGCTAATTGTATAGTCAAAAGAATCGACAAAACTCTCAACAGAAGCAAAAAACAGCTGTCCTTCTACGCGATATACTATCGTCTGTTGTACATACTGAGAAACCACTTTAATGGTAGAGATTTTGGCTACAAATAAAATAGCACTTAACAAGATACCTGCCAATACACCAAGAGCCAGATTATGAGTAGCCACCACCACGATCACCGTCACTACCATCACAAGCGCATCACTTTTCGGTGCTTTACGCAGATAGCTAAATGAACTCCAATCAAATGTTCCAATCGCAACCATGATCATGATTCCCGCTAATACAGGCATGGGAATCTGAATCACTAATCCGCCTAGAACCAAAATCAAAAACATCAAGAAAACACCTGCTATCAATGTAGATAATCGGCTACGTCCTCCTGAATTGACGTTAATAATCGACTGCCCGATCATTGCACAGCCTGCCATCCCCCCAAAAAATCCAGTAACAATATTAGCTATACCTTGTCCACGTGCTTCTTTATTTTTGTTACTGCCAGTCCCTGTCATATCGTCTACAATCGATGCCGTCAAAAGTGACTCTACCAGACCCACTACTGCCAAAGAAATCGAGTACGGTAAAATAATCATCAATGTTTCTAGATTCAAAGGAATGTTAGGAAGAAGAAATGAAGGCAAAGATTGAGTAATCGTACCTAAATCCCCAACAGTTCCAATATGAATATTCCCCCAGATTGCTATGGCCGTTAACATGACAATTGCGATAAGGGGTGCTGGAATAGCTTTGAAAAAAAGAGGTAATACATACACAATTAATAACGTAATACCAACAAACAAATACGTTGTAGTAGAAATCCTCCAAAAATGCGGAATTTGAGCCATAAAAATAAGAATAGCTAAAGCATTCACAAAACCAATCATAACCGCTCTAGGGATAAACTTCATCAGCCTAGCTACTTTAAATACACCAAATAATATTTGAATAACACCCGTTAATACTGTAGCTGCAAGCAAATATTGTACCCCATGCTCACGCACTAGCGGAACAATCAGTAATGCCATTGCGCCTGTCGCTGCTGAGATCATACCGGGACGTCCACCAATAAAAGCAATAATAACCGCAATACAAAACGAAGCATATAAGCCTACCATTGGATCAACACCAGCAATAATCGAGAACGCTATCGCTTCTGGAATCAGAGCAAGCGCCACTACAATACCTGCCAATACATCTCCTTTCACATTAGAAAACCATTGTTCTTTGATCGTATTCATAAACGTCTATTCCTCTCCTATTCTTTGTATAATGACTTTTAACTCTCATAAAAGTCAGGATCCGTTATCTCACCCATCGATCTTAGCACAACAAGAACCAAAATGGAACCATTTTGGTTCTTTACTATGGTATAATTTAAGAAAGTCTTATTAGAGTAAGGAGCTTGTCGCATGTTAATCGGTTATCTACGACCTTATCAGGATGATCTTCATTGTCATCACCAGTTAGAACAATTACAGCAATACCCTTGTGACCAATATGTCACGGAAGAACATGCTTCCGCCAAAAAAAGAATAGCTTTGGAGCAAGTTATTCAAGCACTTCAGCCAGAAGATACTCTAGTAGTCACTAAGATTTTTGCTTTAGCTGACTCGACACGGCATCTTGCAGAACTACTTGATCAGATCACTAAACAACAGGCTTACTTGGTTTCTATACAAGAAGAGATTGATACACATACTGTAGAAGGCAAAGCTTTTTACAACAATGTCCATGCGCTACTACATTTTCAAAGTGATATTGTCAGTGAACATACGAAGAGAGGAATGTATGAAGCCAAAGAACGGGGAGTGAAAGTCGGACGACCTCGTAAGTTAGATGATAATGTGAGACGAGCGATTCAGATGTACGAAAGTCAGCAATATACTTTAGCTCAGATTCGGGATGAAACGGGCATTAGCAAATCGACATTATATCGGTATTTAGAAAATTAAATACTGTATTCATGTACCATCTAAATGTAACTGACATGATGTATAGGAGGCATTTCTATTATGATTCAATCTATCGTTCATATTGCATTAGTCGTCAAGGATTATGATGAAGCTATCGCATTTTATACGAATAAGCTTCATTTCAATGTAGTCGAAGATATTTATCAACCTGAACAAGATAAACGTTGGGTCGTCATTTCTCCGCCAGGTTCAGTAGGAACCACGATTCTTCTCGCAAGAGCATCCAAGTCTGAACAGGAACCGTTTATCGGGAATCAAACAGGGAATCGAGTATTCCTTTTTCTAAATACAGATGATTTTTGGAGAGACTATCATGATATGGTAGCCAATGGAATTGAGTTTGTTAGAGAACCTAAAGAGCAAGACTACGGCATGGTCGCTGTTTTCAAAGATTTATACGGCAACTTATGGGACTTATTAGAATTAAATAAAGATCATCCTATTGCAAAGCGTATCTCTTAAACAACAGATTTTTATGAAGCTGAAATGGGTTCAAATCGCATATTTGGCATCAAAAAAAGACTCTCGTTATGAGAGTCTTTCGTCTTTGCTAGGTGAGTTACCTCTATGTCTACTACGCTTGTTCCACTTGACTCAAATTCTTACTACGAGACAACTGAATTGCTTTACCTACTTCATGCAAAATAAAATCAACCGAAGCTGGATCATGAACATCGTATTGATCAATATTCAGACGTAACACCGGACATCCTGTAAATTCGTTAATCCACGTCGAATACCGCCCATGCATCTGCTCCCAGTAGGAACGCTCTGTCTCAATCTCCATCTGGCGACCACGTAGCTCAATTCGGCTCAAGATCGATGGCAGACTGCCTTCCAAGTAGACCAATACATCTGGATGCGGGAAATAAGGCGTCATGACCATCGCTTCGAATAAGCTTGTGTACGTCTCATAATCCGTAACAGACATGGTTCCTTTATCTGCATGCATTTTGGCAAAAATACCGGTATCTTCATAGATCGAACGATCTTGAACATAACCGCCACCTGCTTCAAAAATAGCTTTCTGCTCTTTAAATCGCTCTGCTAAAAAGTAGATCTGAAGATGAAAGCTCCACCGTTCGAAATCATGATAAAACTTTTCCAAATATGGATTGTGATCCACTTTTTCTAAAGATGTTTTGAAATTCAAGCGTTCTGCTAACACAGATGTTAATGTTGATTTACCTACACCTACAGTACCAGCGACAGTAATAAGTGCATTATCAGGTATGTTGTATTCGTTCATGTATAAGCTCCTTTAGATCAGAAGCAATCTGTGCGAAATGCTCCTTATTTTCCACAAAATCAATCAAATTACCATCAATCGTAATGATCTGAGTCGATGGTTCATTAATCGCAATCGAAGCCATCGCTTCTTCATAATCAAGAATCAATTGTTCCAAATACGCTGTATCCATCGATTGTTCAAAAGTACGTTCCCGCTTTTTGATGCGATATAATAACGTTTCTAGATCAGCACGGATATACAAAATAATATCAGGCTTAGGTAGATCATCGGTTAACAAATGGTAGATTTGACGGTATTTATCCCGTTGGACACCTTTCAGTGTACGTTCTGAAAAAATCAAATTCTTATAGATATGATAATCGGAAATAACAGGCTTATGATTGGCTATATATTGTAGTCCGGTATCTTCCAATTGCTTATAACGATTACAGAGAAAAAACATCTCTAGCTGAAAGCTCCATTCGTCGATATTCTCATAAAACTTACCGAGAAAAGGGTTTTCTTCTACAATTTCTTTGATAATCGAGATATTCATTTCCTGAGCTAACATCGTTGCAAGTGTTGTTTTACCAGCACCAATAGCGCCTTCTACAGCAATAAACGGGGTTTGTTTCATAGATGTGGATGTCCTTCCTGTTACAATAATCTTCAAACAGACTTATGTATTGTATCACAAGAAGAACGATTGTAGCTGTCTATGTTAAGAAGTTTTTTGCTCAATATAGGCTTCTAATAATTTGGCGAATCGTCCGATATGAATCGGCTTGGTAATATATTGTTCAAATCCAGCAGCTTTCCCTTTGCGAATATCTTCTTCCAGTACAAAAGCACTGATCGCCCATACGGGTATCGTCGATGTTCGAGAATCTGCTTTCAATTGAGTCAGACCTTCATATCCGTTCATGCCTAGAAAATGAATATCAGATAATATTAAAAAAGGTTGTGTTTGTATCGCCAATCCAATACCTTCTTGAATCGTAGATGCTTCTAACAACTCAACAGATGGCAATTTCTTTTTAATCAAATGACGCATCAGTAACATATTAACTCCATCATCTTCAATATATAGAATCTGGATTTTGGTAGGTTGCATGTAATCCTTCCTTTCTAAAAAAGAAAAAGCCGAAAAAGAGGTTGTTTCACCTCTTTTTCGGCTTAATTCCAGCGCATATATAATGTCTGTATCATTACCGTATATTTATATCGTTCAGTATTCTTTATTCTTCAAAAACATATACAACCATACTCTGATCACGTTCAAAGTTCCAATCCGCATACAGGTCGACTAATTTCTTTTGTAAAATACATTCCAGATCGACGTGTTGTTCTAACAACCGCTTTTCTAGTTTACGTTTGGTTGACTTCAATATATTTTCATAACCGAGATCAATTAATTCTTTTTCAAGTAATATGGTTATACCCTTTCGAAAGATAATTAACAATCTAGGATGAACCCACCAGGAGTCGATAAAAGCAGGTGTTTTCTGAACTTCAGCAGTTACTTTCATCACTTGATCATGGATTTCATTTTTCCCTTGATAATCTTCTGTCTCCATCCAGCTAGAACCGAACAAGCCAGCGATCACGCCGGAAGAATTGTGCAAACCCCAATCATAATACATATCTGTCACTTTCAGATCTAAATGGTCATTTAAAAACACTTTAAGCTCAGGTAACATAGATTTCATAATCAGTT
Organism: Paenibacillus sp. PK4536; assembly: GCF_028594455.2. Lineage (NCBI taxonomy): Bacteria > Bacillati > Bacillota > Bacilli > Caryophanales > Paenibacillaceae > Paenibacillus > Paenibacillus sp. PK4536. The sequence goes on along the minus strand of NZ_CP126313.1, from coordinate 2,076,479 downwards.
CTCGTGTATAACGAAAAGCTTGTTCTTCCTCTTGGCTCAATAAAAATTCCTCTACCGGACTCAAAAAGTTCCGTAAATGAATCAAAATGCAGCGATCGGACAGAACAATATGTACTGATTCTGGTCCTTTACCAAAGCGTTTTCTTAGCATTTTACTAACAAAACTGGTTGCTTGGCTTACCAATTCATTGTATTGCATACCTTTGCCTCCATACGAATATACTCCATTTTGCTCTATCATTCACATGGAGTGTAAAGATCACAATACAATAAACTCAAATGTGCATATTCAATATAATGATATTCAAAAAGGAATTAAGATTCCCTTGCTAAAGTATTATAGCATTTTACGATGTTAACCACTAGCCCATTTCGTTATTCTTCAAACGTATACATAATCATACTATGATCGTTCTCAAAACTCCAATCCACATAAAGATCAGCTATTTTTTTGTTGAAAATAGGTTCGATCTGAATTTCCTGCTCTAATAACATTTTCTCGATTTTCCCTTTAGTCATCCGTAACATATTTTCATAACCCAGACCAATCAGTTCTTTTTCCAAAAGAATAGTGGTTCCTTTACGAAGAATAAACAATGTTTTGGAGTTGATCCACCAGGAGTCCATCCATGTCGGAGGTTTTTGCAATTCAGTCGTGGCTCTTATAATCTCACGATGTAATTCTTCTTTACCTTCATAGTCTTCTTGAGTAGCATTGAAATCATAATCCAGCAATCCTACAATCACTCCCGAAGCGTTATATATCCCCCAGTCATAGTACAGATCAACGACTTTTAATTCTAACTCTTCGGTCATAAAATTTCTAAGTTCAGGCAACATCGATTTCATAATCAATTCACGCGTATAACGAAAAGCTTGTTCTTCTTCCTGACTTAGCAAAAACTTTTCAACTGGACTTAAAAAGTTTTTGAGATGTAAAATGATACATTGTTCACATAAATACACAGATACCGCTTCAGGCCCCTTACCGAAACGATTTCTTAATAATTTTGTAGTATAACTTGTGGTTTGATTAATTAATTTTTTCCGATTCAATGATTACACTCCCAATATAATATCCCAGTTCCATTCCTAGATTTGGGTATGTTACATCATTTAGTATCTGTACAACGGCTATACAGATACTTGTACATCTGTTTAAAGTAAAAGATTTGGCTTGGCAAACATCATTCTTAGTTTACTAATTCGTATTTATAGTTCCAACCGTTACCGTATTTTTAATTAATTTCACTATTTTTTGTACATCATATGGCTTCGTAATATACTTTTCAAATCCTGCATTCAGCCCATTTTTGATATCCGATTCAAAAACACTTGCGCTAACTGCCCAGATCGGAGTAGGTTCTTGAACCATCCATGACTTAATTTCTTTCAAAGCTGTAAATCTATCTTGATCGGGTAATCCTATATCTAATAAAATTAACGATAATTTACGCTCTTTAGCAATCTCGATACCTTGTCTAGCCGTCGTGGCTTCAATTAATTTGAGCGAAGGTAACTTTTTCAAAAAGATATGACGCATCAAGGCTAGATTAATTTCATCATCCTCAATATAAAGAACCTCATTTTGTACTTGGTTCATATTCATCGATATGCCTCCTTTAAATAAAAATAGACCGAAGAAAAGGTAGTTTCACCTGTTCTTCGGCCTAATTTCAGCGCATAATCATGTCTGAATCATTACCGATCATATATTCTTTATCGTTATATTATTTAAACGTATACACAAACGTACTATGATCTAGATCAAAATCCCAATCAATATAAATATCCGCCAATTTTTTGTCAAACAATTGACCTAAGTTCGTATTTTTTTTAAGCAATCCTTTTTCTAACTTTCGTTTAGCGACTCTCAATTGCTGTTCATATCCCAATTTAAACAGTTCTTTCTCTAGAAGTATGGTTATACCCTTTCGAAAGATAACTAAAATTTTGGAGTTGACCCACCATGAATCAATATAAGAGCTTCTTTTTTGAACGATGGAAGTGACATCAAGTATCTGATCATGTGCTTCTTGTTTGCCATTATAATCTATAGGTTCTTCAAAATGAGCCGTATCCAAGCCAACAATAATTCCCGAAGCGTTATGAATACCCCAATCATAATATAACTCATCTACCGTTAGATTTAAATCCTCATTCAAAAAATTCTTTAATTCAGGCAACATTGATTTCATGATCAATTCACGAGTGTAACGGAAAGCTTGTTCTTCTTCTTGATTTAACAAAAATTTTTCGACAGGGCTAATAAAATTGTTGAGATGAAAAATAACGCATTTGCCTGTTACATAGACTGATATAGATTCTGGACCTTTTCCGAAGCGGCTTCTTAATAACTTGGTCGTATAGCTAGTTGCTAAACTAACCAGTTGCTGATCATTCACTAGACACGCTCCTACCTGATCCTATATCTATTCAGTTTCATTAATAAATATAGGTACTACCTTTATTTACAAACAACTTATTTTACAATTATAACCAACTTCTCTATCAAAAATATATTTATTAGAATAATTAGTTCTTTTGTACGCATAATATGAATAGTATGATCCACAACTTTTGCTCATCACTGTCTATGGTCTTATAAAGAATAGTTTAAATTGTAGGCATTACATTACCGCCAGTGACAGGAATATAAGCACCTGTAATATAACTGGCTAGATCAGAAGCAAGAAAAACTACAACATTGGCGATCTCTTGATCGGTTCCTCTGCGTTGCAAAGGTACCTGACGAATGTACGCACTATCTTGCCTTTCAGAAGGGTCTATGCCAAGATCACGCTCGCTTAATGTCCAACCAGGAGCGACTTGATTGACTGTAATCTGATGCTCGCCTATTTCTTTGGCAAGAATGCGATAAATCCCGTCCATACCACGTTTTCCAGCTACATATGCTGATTGCGTCGGTCCATTTTGCATCGCACATTCCGTATTAATCCCGATCATTCTACCGTATCGTTGCTCTATCATATGAGGAACGAATACTTTAGCTAGATGGACGGCTTGTAACACCGTTGTCTGGAATTGATCTATATAATCCTGCATATTTTGTTCTAAAATAGATGTCCATTCATACTGCGAAACAGCATTACCTACAACAATATCAGGCATAACGAAATTTGTCGATAATGTATGCTTCATTTGAACTACATCATCCATGTTCCCTATATCTGCTTGGACAATAAAAACAGAACGTCCTAGCTGCTGCAATTCTTGTTGTAACAACGAAGCTTGTTCTTGATTACGAAAATAATGAAGAATCAGATTAGCACCACTTTGAGCCAATGTACGTGCCATAACACGACCTAACTGACCTGTTGCTCCTGTGACTAATGCTGTTTTACCACTCAAATCGATCGCAATCATAACGTGCCTCCCTATACTTCTACTTTTAGCTTAATAGGTCTTAGCGTTGTGGCATAATTCATTATTTATACAGATGTTAGAAATTATAGTATAAAAATAGGATCAAGTCCAAAACCTATAGAAATGATGCTTAAACGATATAGTACGGAATTACTTTATTTGGTAAAATGATTAAGATTATCGTATTTTGCTTGGCAAAAATCATTTTTTTATTTTATGTTGCCAAACGCTTAGGTAAGATATTTTGCTTTGCAAAAATCATTTTTTTATTTGATTCGGTCGCGTTTATAGGGCCAAACGCTTAGGAGGAATGAAGTTGAATAGGATAGTTAAATTGGGGTTGTGTCATGCTTTGTTGATGGGTAGTCTTGTTATGCCTATATTGCCGTTTACCTCTTCGGTAGCTCAAGCTGCTACAAGTGGTGGGGTGAGCATTATGTTGGATGGGTATGCTTTACCTTTTCCTGTTCAGCCTGTCGCTATTAAAGGGACAACGATGGTTCCATTCCGTGCGATATCAGAAGCGCTAGGGATTAACATACAGTGGAATCAAGCTTCCAAAACGATTACAGCTACCAAAAAAGAAGCTTCTACTACTAAAAAAGTCGTTTTAACGATGGGCAGTACACAAGCTACAGTCGATGGCAGAACTGTTTCTTTAGCGTTAGCACCACAGACGATTAGTAACAATACAATGATTCCACTCAGCTTCTTCAGTCAGCAATTCGGAGCAGGTGTGCAATGGAACCAAGCTACGAAGACTGTCTCGATTACGTCTCCTCAAGAAGATCTGTATACGATGGGATTCTACGCATTATCTTCATATGATGAGCGTGCGATGATTCCTGATTTTGATACGATGGCATTTGGTTGGAGTCGTATTGATCTGAATGGGAAATTCACGATTGCTGATACAGGCAAAGAATATCGCTGGCCTCAATCCGCAGGTGCTGATACACCAGAGTCCATTATTCAGAATACCGCAACACAAGGCACTTCACCTTATCTGATGGTCTATGCTGTTGACGGACATGGCGAATTGACCAAGAATCTGGAAGATCTTACACTACAGCAACAAACGATCAAAGGTATTGTCGATACCGCTACACAAAAAGGATTTAAAGGAATTGTACTCGATTTCGAAGGCTTAGGATTAACCGGAGATAAGCTTCAAGCGCAGAAAGACTATAATGCATTTATCAAAAACATAGCTACTCAAGCTCATCAAAAAAATCTTAAATTAACCGTTGTGCTTCACCCACTTAATAGCTCTTATCAAGGATATGATTATCGCACTTTAGGTACGTTAGCAGATGATATTATTATTATGGCATATGCTTATGATAATGAAAAAAGCCCTGAACCCCTTGCCAAAGTCGATGAAGCCATCACATTAGCATTAAAACAGATCAATAAAAATAAGCTGATTCTAGGTATTTCTTTAGGTAGCGAAAATGCTGATTCGGTCAATTCCAAAATCGGTCTAGCCAAACGTTATGATCTCAAAGGCATCTCGATTTGGCGATTAGGTATTGTAGGTCAAGCTGCATGGAATACTATGCATGAATCTATCGAGTTTAATTGAGCTTAATATCTATTATTCAAAAAGCTTTTTCCTTATATTTAGGAGAAAGTTTTTTTATTTAAATGATTATAATACATCCATTCATTCTCACGTTGTTATATGTTATATTGATACCCGTACTTATTTTCAGATCAAATAAAAGGAGATGTTACAGTGAAAAGTATAGCTATATTTTGCGGATCAAATGATGGAGCATTATCCGCTTATCGAGAACATGCTATCGCTTTAGGACATGAGCTAGCTAATCGTGGCATTACACTGATCTATGGTGGGGCTAGTGTAGGATTGATGGGTGCAGTAGCTGATGCTGTTTTAGAAAAAGGAGGTAACGTGATCGGAATATTACCTCATTTTCTCCAGACTCGTGAAATCGCCCATAAACATCTGACTGAATTGATCGTTGTCGATTCTATGCATGAACGCAAAGCCAAAATGGCAGAAATGTCGGATGGATTTATCGTGTTACCCGGTGGTCCTGGTACGATGGAAGAATACTTCGAGATTTTTACATGGGCGCAATTAGGATTGCATGAGAAACCTTGTGGACTGATGAATATAGAGCATTATTATGATCCATTAGTTGCCCTTTTCAATCAGATGGCGAATCAACGATTTATGCAACAAAAGTATCGAGAAATGGTAATCGTCGATACCACTCCTGAAGGCATACTGGATCAATTTGCTCATTATAAGCATCCATCGGTCAAAACGTATCTGACTGAAGATCGTACATAAATAATGATGTATCTATAAAAATAAAGAAGCAGCATCGTCCCTATTCGGAATGATCTGCTTCTTTGTTAGATACCCTTATTGTTTTCTCCATCTCGCAATACTCCAGATGAGCAGTGACAACAGCATAAAGACTCCGCCGGATAGACTCACAGCACTCCAACCGCCGATTTTCCACATATAACTACTTACGGACGAGCCGATTGCTCCACCGAGAAATGTACTCACCATCAACACCGTATTCAGACGGCTACGTGCACTATCATTTAAAGCATAGATCCGAGCTTGGTTAGAAACTTGTGCTCCTTGCACGCCTAGATCCAGTAGGACGATTCCGATCATAAGACCAATTAAGCTACCACCCCACCAGCCGAAAAAGGCAAAGGAAATCAGCGTGATCGTTATCATACACCCTATAATCCATTTGGGTTGTATACGATCTGCGATACGTCCCACTACAGGAGCACCTAATGCACCGACCACGCCCACCAGTCCGAATAAGCCTGCAATCTGACTACTATAATGATAAGGCTCCCCTTCAAGGTAAAAGCTAAGCGATGTCCAGAACACACTAAATGAAGCAAAATTCAGCGCACCAATCAGTGCACCCTCACGTAGCACAGCATACTGGCGAATCAATCCACCCATGGATACGACCAGTTCGCGATATGTCGATTTCATCAATGGCTCTACATGAGGTAATTTACGTCGTAAAACGAGAAACAGGATGAACATTAAGATTGCTGCTATACCATACATCCAGCGCCATCCCCATGTGCCACCGATTAATCCTGAGATTGTTCGAGCTAGCAAGATGCCGAATAATAATCCACTCATCACGGTTCCGATTACTTTACCCCGCTGTTCTGGTGTAGCCAGTTGAGCTGAGAAAGGAACTAGAATCTGTGGAACAACAGTAGTCAGCCCTATCGCAAAGCTAGCAATATACATCCACACAATATGAGTAGAAACTGCCGCCGCTAACAGCGAGATCGTAACCAAAATCAACAAGGTTGAAATAAGCTTACGTCGTTCTCGAATATCACCTAAAGGTACAAATAGCAACATCCCTAACGCATATCCAATCTGTGTAAACGTAGAGATATATCCTGCTCGATCCCGACTAATACCGAATGAAGTCGCCATATCTGCAAGCAGTGGCTGATTATAGTATAAGTTAGCCACTGCTAACCCTGACGCAATCGCCATAATCCATAATAAACTTTGGCGGAGCACAAATGGTTGTGATTGTTCTGTATTCATAAGCGACCCCTTTATATTCATTTTCGCTTTATGATTATACCTTATAATTCAATTAATGATATTCAAAATTTGGTATATCCTTTTACAGTCCAAACAAAAAACTATATTCTACATAGCGCCATCTCAAACGCTATCTGAATATAGTTTTAATGATTCTATAATTTTGAATATGAAAATAATCGAGAATCAGGCTAGCACCTGAGCCACACTCACTTTGTCTCCTGCACGATCTGCTGACAACATCTCTGACTCAACCAATTGTAATGAATGAAGTGTACTTTCAGGTGTTGCTTGTGACATCGGTTGCCCCTCTATGAGACATTCTATAAAATAACGAAGTTGACGATAATATCCTCGATCTGATGATAATTCAGCAGTATAACCTGCACTATTATTCGGATTAACTTGCACCATATCGTTGATAAAGACAAGATTACCTTGTTCAAAATTGACCCGATAGCTCATCTCAAATCCATAATCCCCTTGTAGTGTCCAATCGACTTGGGCGTTAACGACTTTGCCATCTGCATAGATATAATTAGTCGATACCACATCATACCCACTACCCGGAACAACATTTCGTGCTATTGAAGAGACATGTTCGGGCAAGCCAAAAACCCACTGAATTATATCGACATCATGAATATGCATATCTAGCATCGCTCCACCACTACGCTCTTTCTCGACAAACCATCCTTTAGGTGTTGCTCCGCCACGGAAAAATGTAGCACTGATCACTTGCCCTAACAATTGCTCGGTCACCACTTTTTGTAAATATTCATAAGCAGGCCAGAAGCGCAGACATTGCCCGATCATCAACTGCTTCTGATGAGCATGAGCCGCATCTACCATTTGTTGACCAGCAGACGTATGAATCGCCATCGGCTTTTCACAGAATACATGGTATCCACGGGCAAGAAGATCGCAAGCAATCGGAGCATGCAGGTCTGTTGGTAAAGTCAGATCAATCACATCCAATGACTCATCAGCCAGCATTTTCTCCAGATCATCATATAAATGGTAAGCCGATAGATCCATTTCTGCGTGATCTGTATCTGTTGCTATATTACCTGTCACGTTCTCATACTTTAATTCTTCAATACGTATATCGCAAATGGCTACAAGCTGTACATCTACACCTTCTGCTGCGAGCCGAACATAATTTTCAAAATGCATATGTCCCATCATTCCAAAACCAACCAATCCTACTTTCACCATAATTGATTCCTCCTTTATGCTAAAATTGCATCCATTGAATAAGACGTATTGTAAATGATTTGATTCGAATGGTATTTGTAGGCAGGGATCATTTCAGCAGTCACGTAGTTGGTATAGCCTATTTTACGCAGAGCGGCAACAACAGCAGGATAATTAACATCACCGGCTAACAAATCAACAAACCCTGCAAGTCCACCCACTTCACGTCGATAGTCTTTGAAATGTACCTTTTTGATATATTGTCCTAGAATCGCTATCCAGTGTTCAGGATAACCTGAATAGACTACATTGCCGACATCGAAATAAGAGCCAACATAATTAGAATGAATCTCATCTAAAAAATTTTTCATTTCAAGCGGTGAAAGCAAAAACTTATTCCATACATTTTCAATACCGATCTGTACACCGACAGCTTGCGCTTCTTTGGACAATGTACTGATTGCTTCAAGTGCTCGTTCGTAGGCGATATCATAAGCAACAACAGCATAATCCGGGATAAAGTCTACTCCCACACCTCCGGGAATCACTAGAATCGTATCTACTTCTAGTGCAGCGGCTACTTCCAATTGCTTACGACAAATATCGATAGCTTGCTGACGAGTCGCTGGATCATCGCTAGTCATCGCATATTCCCAATATAGCCCTGTCGCTAATCCACTAATTTCTAAGCCTTCACTTGCCACTGTTTCACGAATCGCTGACAATTGTGAATCGGTAACATCTAGCCCTAGTTCTCCTTCAGCATTAAGTGACAATTCGATCCCTGCAAAGCCTGCATCTTTTGCGATATGTGCGCATTCTGCAATACTTAATTGATCCGAGAACGACCAGATATTAATTCCTTTTTTCACAATACCGCCTCCGATATATAGTTGTTAATTACGAAGTAGAAAGGCTATAGATTTATTGATATATCAAGTGATTAACGTTATTCTATCAACAATAAGAGCAAATAGATTTAGAAGAAGGAGAGGTTTTTGTGGACAATTCCGGTTTTTCGCATCCGACGTTTTATCGTAAACAGCGCCTTGCTCCAATAGAACAATGGTCACCGAATATTCATTATGCCCAGCATCAGAAGTTACCTACAGGAATATTAGATCAGCGCATCATTTATGATTTTGAACTGTTATATGTACGTAAAGGGGAAGCAGTTACTCATTTTGAAGATGATAGTATTGTGATCCCAGCAGGGCATTTGTTATTGATTCCAGCAGGTGTTGCTCATCGTAACGAAGTCAGGTCTACGCCGAATGCCCATTTTATCGGTATTCATTTTGACTTTTTTCATGAGCTTCAGATTATACGAGATGAAGATTTAATCGTGAATGAACATAAGATTATCGATACCAAATTTGCAACTGAAGCGATAGCTGAAGGATTCGAGCCTCTTTCCAGTCAGCGTCTATATCTGCCTTCTCCCTTATGTGTGCAATTGATCGAACAATTGGTTCAAGAATTTACGATGCGTCCACCGGGTTATCTACTGATCTGCAAAGCCTTATTACTACATATTCTCGGTCTACTTCTTCGATCTCAGAAATCGTATAATCATATGAATCCACCTGTGCAAGGAGATCGAATCTTAGATATCATGAATCAGATCGAACTTTATCCTGCGGATCATTGGAGTAATGCTAGACTTGCCCATGAACTTAATATGAATGAGGATCATATGATCAAAGTATTTAAAAAAGTGGCGGGTATGCCTCCTGGAGAGTATGTACAGATGTTACGTCATCGTGAAGCAAGGCGATTATTGCGAGAAACCAACGGGTCTATCGAAGAAATAGGACGACAAGTCGGTTATCACGATATTCATTATTTCAGCCGTATTTTTCGTAAAAGCGAAGGGATTCCTCCGCGGGCTTATCGTAATTTGTCACGGATATTGTAATGTCCTCTCGGATATTAATGCACTTTATAATTAAGACAACTATGATGAGCATACACATATCCAAATCAAGCAAAAAAACGGCTACCTTGTAAGATAGCCGTTCTCAGGTAAAGATTATATAGGATTCACACACTAATTTTATTAAACAGATACTTACAACTTAATAACCAATCTTAATGCTTTCATTCTCAACAGCTACGCCCTGCGATAACGTTAACGACAGACGTTGTTCTTCTGAGAAGCCAATCGTTTCCCCATGCTCTAAAGTCACATCGTAACTAATAATGTAATCGACAATCATCATCGTAAATTCAAAGACATCACTTAGTGGATGCTCGGAATGAATGATTTCGATTTCGTATTTTCCGAAATTTTGCAGACCTCTTGTATATGCAGAGCGACCTTGCTCATCTTGATATAATCCGATAAAGACCCATAATTGTACAGGTAATTCTTCGTCTTTCAACATTTGAGCACTTTCGACATAGCTCTCCGCAGACACGACCATTGGTTGCATATAGAACGCTAGAGCATCTTTCATCTGCATCAGACTGCTTACGATTTGTGTAAAGAGTAAATGCCCTGCAATCGGATTCGGTGCACCGGATACACTTACGATCACATGAGAACGATGAGTCGCTACCACTTGCTCTGCTTCTGGCCATAGCAGATTATACTGACAGCATTCTTCTACTTCACGGTTAGGAATCGGTGCTGGCATATGAGCAACCACCACTTGCATCCCTTCCACTTCAAAAACGATATTTTCTTCATTCGGCTGATTTTCAATCACGATTTCTGCATCTTTATGTAAATAACTTATAAAGGATTCCCAATCACAAGTCTCACTGCTGAGTAAGGCAAATCCAAGCAACATCGGTGTCTGCCACGAATCCGCTTGATCTGGCAATGCGGTCGGCATTGGAACGATATTATTATATTCTGAAGATGATGTTGTTTCTTCTTTATTTTTACGAAATTTATCAAAAATACCCATAGTGTGATACTCCTTCGCAGATCGTATAGTGGTTCGATTTCACAAAATATAAACCTGTGCATATTGTAGCAGGAATACGATTAATATTCACTTGTGTTCCTTTATTTGATATAGATGCACTCATAATGATATAAAAAAAGAAGAGCAATCTGCTCTTCTTTTAGCGTACGAATGAAAGTCTAATGATTGTGCTACAATTACTCAGCATTCTCAAAAGCAGCTTCAACTTGTGGAATAATATCATCCCAGCTCGCATCAGGTAATTTACTTATCGTTACAAAATCACGCATCCCAAAAATATTATCAACACCGTCGATACTGATCAATGCGCTTGCTAGTGGATGATCTGTGCTATCACCTGCTTTAAGCGAAGTGCTAGCTGGACCTTCAAAGATATGTTGATTGGCATTGATTTTGACCGCGTTCGGGTTAGGTGTGTTCTGGATACTCATTTCGATAGCCATAGGGTAATTCCTCCTGATAGTTGGATTAGGGAGTAGATGTTGGTACTAAACAGATCATCTTACTTGGTATCGTAAGATTCCCATTTTGCTTTTAACCAGTTGTCGAACTCTTCGCCTTTTTCGCCTTCATACGTGTTGTAGATATCTGCACGCATTTTTTGCAATTTCACTTTGAAATCTTCAAAGCTATGATCTTTAGGCAAGCTCTTTTTGATACGAATTAATGTTTTAGTTAATCCTTTGAACAATTCAGGCTTCGCTTTAGATGGTTGTTGTACATCTTGTCCTAGACCTCGCAATTGCTTATACGCTGCATCTTGCACAGCATATACTGGATCATTGTTCATCATATGCGTAAGCAGATCAATAATCGGCTGATGGTTGTATTGTCCTAATTCATTGACAGCGTTCAGACGCTCCTGCCAATCGGATTTGCGGTGAGCCGCTTTTTTTAATTCTTCATAATTTTCTGGTAATTCAAATGACGTACTTTCGAAATGTGATTCTTCTGTCAAAACATTCAATCCCCTTCTATTTTCAAATCCCGTTACTCTTTATTATAATTCAGCTTCTATCTCGATTGAAAGACATTTCGCTGAAAATAACAGTTAATCTGTACTTTTAGTGGTCGGTGTAGACTTGGAATTGCCTTTTTTATCTTTGTCTGCTCTTGTTGCATAAGGTTTAGGTGCACTTTTGGTTTTTTTAGCGCTAGCTTGCCAGCGATTCCAACCTTTTTTGCCCGTTCCGCGACCTGTTCCACCTTTGCTTTTTGCGTTAGCCAAAATATCACTCCGTTAGATGTAATACATAAATCTGCCTGTGCATACAGACATCCCTATGCTTCTTTAGTCTATTGTAACAAACCCTGCCACATATCACCAACTGGAAAAACAATAGTTACTTATGTTAAATTGGATATTGATATGTTAAGGTCGATATTACAGGCTACGGATAGGAGATATAAAGTAATGCGAAAAATAGGTTTGTTGATTTATTTAATTCCTTTAGTCGTGATCAGCATTATTGCGTGGAATGATTATGCAGGTGGAATAGAAGAAGCACGAAACAATCCGGCTGCTGTACATAACGTCTTTTATTTGGATAAAGGTCAAAAATTAATCAGTATTGCGGATGGCGAACAAGGTCTGCAAGGGATGATCTATAATACCAGCAATCATCAACTGGAAAATGATATTCCTCTTGCCTCCAATATATTCAAAGACATCGCTGCCGCTTATCAGAATAAGCAATTGATTGTTGCAACAAAAGATAATAATGATAGGTTATCTGTCCATGCGATCGATGCAACAGGCAATAGTAAAGAACTCAGCAATCATTCGATTATCATCAATGATTATTTGAGAAATAGTACATATATGTGGCGCAACCGTCTTGTCCTGGTCAATGATGGTTGGACAAAGCAGAGTAAAGCAGGGCTCTCAGAAATACAGAATGGACAACTACACTCGATAGACCTAAGTGACAGTTCTGTCTTACCTGCTAGACCGACGAATATAGATAATACTCATAATAACTTTGAAAGCGATGTAGCGATTCCGATGCTGGTGGCTACGCTGAAAGATGGGCGTTCTGCTTATATCAGTGGCATTTTGGATAAGCAACATCGCCCTGCTGTATATGTTCCTCAGGCTGATTTAGTTGGCTATGAAGCAGAAGAACAAGCTGAGCAACAATTTGTACAACATTTCCAAGCAGACCCTACCCGTTTGTTACAAGTAGAAAGCGATTATCCGAAGCAAGTACGGTTTTACAATCAAACAACAGATCAAGTAGGCGCATTACTTCCTACTCCCCAATCTGTCTATCAAGCTCAGATATTGTTGCTTAATGATGAGGAAGCACTGGTAACCGGTTCGACAACCAAAGATGAAGCAGATGGCAAATTAATCGGTTATATCTATAATGAAAAAACCAAACAATTTACAGATATCTCTCCACTGCTTACGAACAAAACATACGATCAGATTACGAATGATAATTTCACCTTTTATAAAGAAAATACAACTACACCACTGTACTATTCAGAGACCGATAATTCCGCAGGTTGGTTCAATCCACAAGATGGTTCTATCTCTCAGATCACCAACGCTGAAGTGGAGCAATGGCAAGCAAGTGATCCTGCTAAGCAAAAGTCATGGCAAGGATTTCTGGCGTATATTTTAGAAGGCGGGCCGATTGTATTCAATTTAATTATCTGGTTGATTATCCCTTTTCTTTTGTTAGTCATTCCGTTCGTAATTCACTTCATTTTGCGTAGACGCAAAACCAAACAGCTCCAAAAAGGAGTAGTGACTCAAGCGACTATTATAGCTCGTGCTGAAACGGGAACGTTTATTAATGAACAGCCTCAAGTGCGATTTACAGTACAATTTGAAGATGAAGGTGTATTGCGCAAAGTGAATATCAAAAAGGTCGTTTCTTATTTACAGATGCCTTCGATCGGTGACTCAGCTATGATCAGCTATGATCGTCGTAAGCAGACCGCTATTTTTTTAACAACCGAAGATGTTCCGGCGCAACCTCAACCTCACATATTGTACAATGCCGTCCTGCAAAAAATAGATACGTATGAGCAAGTCAATCGTGGACAAGCCTTACTGTTACATTTTGAGTTAGATGGTCAGACTTACTCTGTTCCGGTAGTACAACCAAATGGATTCCAATACCGTCTATGGGACAAAGCCAATCTGATCCAAATTGCAGGTATGACACGTCTACTCAGTTATGGCGTATTGACTGACCTCAACAAAAAAGACGAACTCACTTTACAAGGTGAAATTATATCGATTCAACCTTTTGCTGTACAAATTCATCAGCGTCAATTGATGCTCATGGAAGTACTGGTATCCCAAAACAATCAACGCATTCAGAAAGTGAGCAGTCAATTTGTACCGTCACAATTAGCATTGTCTGTCGGTAATCAGCTTCCTGTCACTGTAAAACAACATGAATTCCAGCGTGACCTCCGCCTGATGCAAGGCAAGCAAGGGAGCGCCAAAGTCATCGCTGTTGAATTTAACGGTACTACCGGAGAGCGTCCACTTGCACGTATTACTGTTCAGCGTGGTGATGCAGAGTATGTATTGGAACAATCGATCGAGCCTGTATACGGTGTCGAAGTAGGCGATGAATTATGGATTGCTTATGATGAACAGACACGCGAAGCGATGATTGTAAAGTATGCTTCGATGTAGATCAAATGTAGCTAGAGTTGAGGTAAATAGAGCATACACAACAAAAAACCTTCTCATCTGCATCGGCAGAGTGGGAAGGTTTTTTGTTTTTATATAATTTTAACTAAACGTAGCAAAATAAGCTCTGGACAAAAGCAATAATAAGAACATTATAATACTCCCTGCAATATAACCGGATAGTCCAGAAGCGCCTTCTTTTTTGAGAAAGATTCCGCCTACACTCATTATCAACAACCCAAGTGAAGGAATCCCTATAATAAAAGCTAAAATAACTCCATCGAAATACAGTCGACTTTGAAAATAGTCCGTGTGTATGGTAATCATAGCCACAAAACATACTATATTTATAATAGCAACGACTGCCCATATTCCTTTAAACCATTTCATCATAGTATACTCTGTTCATTGAAATAGGCTTTAGATAAAAACAACATAGCCACCATCACTAGACTACCTATCACATACCCGACTACTCCTTTAGCACCTTCTTTTTTCAGAAACAATCCACCTACTGTCGTTCCTAACAAAAGTATGGCAGGACTTGCGATGATCAATGCTAATAGAATTCCACTAATAGGAAAACCATGTGCGAAATAATGACTAACTTGAATAAACATAAATACAACAGATGCTACATGAAATAGCCCTACTGCTCCCCACAACCACTTAAACCACAGCATCATAGTGTATTTCTCCATTCTTTATTTACAAATTCATTCCATTTTAAAATATGTAAATCACTCATAATTGATTTCTTTCTCTTGTGCTATTAAGGTCGAAGTGGCTTGAGCTGTATCTATTAAAAAAGTATCTTTCGGAATGCTGAACACATCATTTATCGTCATAATATATCGATGAGGTTGATCTGTTGATTCCATATTGACCCATCCCTCATCACTCGATTGAATGCTATAAGCCGCACCAAGATCAATAGCAAGATCGATTTTGGATTCTTTACCTGTATGTATATGTTTGAGATACAATCTCACTTTTTCATTACTCTGGAATGTATTGACCAATTCTAATCGGTACTGATATTGCTGATCCGATGTTGTGACCAGTTCATGCGTTTCGATTCGTTCCGTTAGCCACCCAGCAGGTTCAATAGCTTTAAATTGACTTACACTCAAAGCTAATAAAACCACTGTGCACGAAATAAATACCGTATTACTAACCAGACCTTTGGAAAGAGTATTACTCACCAAAAAAATGATCGTAAACAATAATGTCATTATCGAAATAGTGCCATACATGACGACCACTACAGTCCCTATCAAATCCAGACCTCTTTGAAAATTAGCTGTTGCGGTGAGCACCAACCAAATGTATGAAGCAATATTACCTAATATCGCTATGATTACAATTCTTTTCAACCAATCGTTTATACCCATTTCACTGGATGGTATATCTCGCTCATCTTTCTGAAATAAATAGCGTATCTTCATTTGAAAGGTTCCACCTTCTCGATACCGACTTGCTTCACAATCTCGTTAATTCGCTTCATATATTCTGTACTTTCTTGCTCTACTTTCTCATCTGTATAAGGAGGTTGAGCGCCTAATTCTTTGATTTTGAAAAGCTTCATCACATACAATATCCGTTGCTCACATTCCATAGAGGTATCATTTTTCTTGATAGCTGCATCTATCGTTTGGGTACTTAGCGTTTCTCCTTTGACGAACCGGGCTTGCACATTATGCTTAACTTTTACTACCGCTTCTTCGCCAGTATTGAGCGCATCTTCTATCAATTGCATCGATTGATCATACAAACCTTGCTGTTCTTTTTCACGAGCGATACGGGCTTGAAGAACCAATGCATGCTCTACCCATGTCCAGTAATCATAATTTTCTTCAAAAGGAATCTGTGATAGCTCCCCCAGCAACTCTTTGATCTGTAGCTTCTGACCGCTTTGAGTGATATATAAGAGATAACTTAATTTCACCAATGCCGCCAGATACGCTTTTTGGGTCTTTTTATATTTGGCTGGAATCTGCTCTATGTATGAATGTAGTTCTGCTTTCTTTTCGATACGGGTAAATACTTCTTTTAATTGCATCGTAATCTCCTCCATCTGAAATATCACTTTATTATATTCTAGTTGCTTCCACTTCTTCATGATCTTAACATAAAGCCACAACCTTTTCTCGAAACAATGTGAGAAGGTTGTGGCTCTATTGGTTGTTATATTTGCTAATTACCGTTGTATGATATAAAGATAGTATACCTGATCTAGTCGAAAATTATACTTTGCAGAAAGCGATCAATTGTTGTAATTCTTCTGCTAACTGTGATAGATGACGAGCAGATGAAGCTACATCTTCCATTGTAGATAACTGTTCTTCACTAGCCGCATTCATTTCATCAATACCCGCAGAACCTTGCTGTGATAGTGCACTTAAATGTTCCATCGCTTCGGCAACTTTTTGAGTTTCTTGAGTGGCATTATTGATTAATGTATTTGTTGAATTAGTTTGTTGGACAGTTGTATTAATAGATTGCTGAATCGCTTCAAATGCAACTGTGACCCGTTGTCCTCCATCAATACTAGCTTGAACACTGTGTACAGAACCTTTTGCTTTATCGACAGCACTTTGACTTTCTTGTTGTACATCTTTGATCAAGCTAGTAATTGTAGTGGAAGAGCTCGCTGAACTTTCAGCCAGTTTACGGATTTCATCAGCAACTACGGCAAATCCTCGTCCAGCATCACCTGCACGCGCGGCTTCAATAGAAGCGTTAAGTGCTAATAGATTGGTTTGTTGAGCGATCTGCTGAATAGCGGAAGAAGCAAATCCAATCTGCTCTGATTTCGCATTTAGATTCGTAAGCACATTTAATGTAGAATGAATATCGCTTGATAATTGTTCAATACGATTTGTAATATCTCGTACTTCATCAATTCCTTTTTCAGCAGTTTGTTGCATGTTTTCGGTCATTTCGCCCACTTGTTGGCTCGTATGAGAGATTTGATCCATCTGACGTGCCATTCCATTTACCGAATCTGTCACTTGAATAACTGTTTGGGTCTGGGAGGTAAAGCCAGTTGCTAATTCGCCAGAAGACGTAGCAATATGAGAAGAAGCCTGTGCTGTTTGCTCTGCACTAGCGGTTAACTCTTCCGAAGATGCAGACAGCGTCATTGCACTTTCATCTACACTTTTAATAATTTTACGCATACTTGCTATAAGCGTATTAAAAGCGGTAGCCACCTGACCGATTTCATCTTTTGCCTGATAATCTGCTGCTGCTGTAAGATCCCCTTGAGCCGCTTGATTCATCAATTGTTGAACTTTACGTAATGGACGAGAAATAAGTAATGCAATCCATAAGCCGACCAACAAAGATACGAGCAATCCAATAATAATAAAAGTAACCATAACTATAGTAGACCGACTATACGTATTATCAGCCGTAACTTTACTTTGATTGGCTTCATTTACCATACTGGTACGCAAAGTATCTAAATATTTATTCAAAGTAATACGTGTATTTTCTAAATCAGTGTAATTTGACTGAGCAGTCGTAAGATCGCCTGCACCTACCGCATCTAAAATATTCTGCCGAGCGTCTGAAAATGCTATATTTGTTTCTGTAAGATTGGCTAAATTTTGCTGATTTTCAGGACTAAGAGTCGTTTGTTTAAGCAATGCGTATTGTTTGCCTGTATCCGAAGCTGTTGTAGCCACTTCTTTTATCAATGTTTCTCTTTCCGTCATATCTGTTGTACGCGTAAGTATTAATAGGCGTTTGGCATTGTTACTATAATTAATAATAATCTGATCCATAGCCATCACAGGTTTCATATTTTTCTCGTACATATCTGTTGCAATGTTAGACATTTGTTTTGTTGAAGTCGTACCGTTAAAGCCTAAAGCAAGCAATAATAGTAGATTAATAATAATTAAAATTACAATTTTGGTACGAACACTTAGATTCTTCATATTCAATAAACCCCTCTGAAAGTTTTTTAGTTTTTATTAGTAATGCCTGATTGTGTATTACTTCATATCACCAACCTCTATCTATGATGTTTATCTAATTAGAATTTTGAAGTATATCGTTATTCAAACTAATGACTTAGCAGCTTAAATTTTGATCAATTAAGACTTTAGCAATACATTAGCTTCAAATTTAACTATATTTATATGTCGGTAGTACTAATTTAAATATGTATAGCAAATCCACCATTTGTTGTAAAAAATATTATTTTGTCGTTTATTGACGAATAAAAGCACAAAAAAACTCCTTATGATTAAGGAGTTTTTTTGTGCTTTTATTTTTTATAGATTAACTATTGAATTTAAACCATCACTTTACAAATATCGTTCGTAAATTCTACTGGATCTTGTACCGGTAGACCTTCGATCAACAATGCTTGATTGTATAGTAAGTTCGTATACAAGTTCAACTTGTCTTTATCGTTTTCAAGCGCATTTTTAAGTGATTGGAATACATCATGGTTTACGTTGATTTCCAATACTTTATCAGCTTTCACACCGCCACCATCTGGCATTGCTTGAAGAATTTTTTCCATTTCAATCGATAGCTCGCCTTCTGTAGATAAGCAGACAGGGTGCGATCTTAGACGTTTGGATGCTTTGACATTGGATACTTTACCTGCCAAAGTCGCTTTCATCGCTTCAAATAGATCTTTATTTTCGTTTTCTTCTGCTTCTGTGGTTTGATCTTTCTCATCTGGTTCGATTCCAAGATCGCCACTAGATACAGATTTGAATGCTTTATCTTTGTACGTGTTGATCATTTTAATAGCAAATTCATCAATATCATCTGTAAAGTATAGAATTTCATACCCTTTATCAGATACCATTTCAGTTTGCGGTAATTTCTCAATACGTTCAATCGATTCACCTGCTGCATAGTAGATGAACTTCTGATCTTCTGGCATTCTGGATACATATTCGTCCAGTGTTACTAATTTCTTCTCATGGGAAGACGCAAACAACAGAATATCTTGCAAATCTTCTTTGTGCATACCATATTCGTTATAGACGCCGAATTTCAATTGTCTGCCGAACGATTGGTAGAACTTCTCATAGTTCTCACGCTCTTCTTTGAGCATCGATTGCAATTGACCTTTGATTTTGTTTTTGATATTTTTAGCGATTAATTTCAATTGACGATCATGTTGTAGCATTTCGCGTGAAATGTTAAGAGATAAGTCTTCCGAATCGACCATCCCTTTCACGAAGCTAAAGTAATCAGGCAATAGATCGCTACATTTATCCATAATCAATACGCCATTAGAGTATAGTTCTAAGCCTTTTTCATACTCTTTGGTGTAATAATCAAACGGTGTATTTTCTGGAATAAATAGAATCGCATTATAGACAACAGCTCCATCTGCGCTGATATGAACATGCTTCAGTGGTTTGTCAAAACCATAACGTTTTTCATTATAAAAGTTCTCGTAATCTGCGTCGGTTAGCTCGCTTTTGTTTTTGCGCCAGATCGGAATCATACTGTTAACCGTCTGTTCTTCTGTGTATTCTACATATTCTGGTTCAGCATTTTCGTCCGTGCTTTCTGTTTCTACAGGACGACTGCCGCTGATATCCATTTTGATCGGGTAACGGATAAAGTCAGAATATTTCTTAATGATCGCTTTTAGACGATATTCTTCCAAATATTCATCGTATTGATCATCTTCTGTATTTTCTTTGATTTTGAGCGTAATCACGGTTCCTACAGTATCTTTCTCTGTTGGTGTGATTGAATAGCCTTCTGTTCCTTCAGAATGCCACAGGAACGCTTGATCACTACCTAACGCTTTACTCGTTACAGTTACTTCATCTGCCACCATAAACGCCGCATAGAAGCCTACACCGAATTGACCAATAATATTGTGACCATCTTTTGCTTCATTTTCCTTTTTGAAAGCAAGCGATCCACTTTTGGCGATAATTCCTAGATTGTTCTCAAGGTCTTCTTCGGTCATACCAATGCCTGTATCAGCAATGGTTAACGTTCTAGACGCTTTATCCGCAGATACTTTGATATAATAATCTTCTTTGTGGAATGTCAAAGAATCATCGGTTAATGCTTTATAGTAAATTTTATCAATCGCATCACTTGCGTTAGAGATTAATTCGCGCAAAAAGATCTCCTTTTGCGTGTAAATAGAGTTAATCATCATTTCTAATAATCGTTTGGATTCCGCTTTAAATTGCTTGGTAGTCATGAAAAGTAAGTCTCCCTTCGATTCTGCTTTTTTTAGCACTCTGACAATACGAGTGCTAATCGCTACCTTTTATATACCATATACTGATTTTGAATGTCAATTCTTATCACTTAATTTGTTTCTTATATCTGGCAGTAGTATGATAACAACATACATAAGATGTTCTTACTATACACATATGAAGATAAGGAGCGAAATTATATATGTCTTCCTTTTCCAATTTGCTTGATTTGAAACCTTTATCTGGATTCGACTGGTCTTGTTTCAATGGGAATATTGCAACCGCTATCTCTTATTTTGGTAACGATTACTTACACGCTTTTCAGCAGTCATGGACGTTTTCACGATTCGATCAACATGATCTTCCTTATCATTCGCTAGGTCAAGAAACCTATACGTATGAAGATATTTTAAAATATGCCAATGTAGATTCTATGCTTCATCGTAATATTGCTTTACCAGATGCGCTCCACAAAATTCATCAAGAACTTGAAGCAGGTCGACCTGTATTGGTTAAATGTGATGCTTTCTCTTGCCCATGGTTTCCTGATAATTATCATACTCTGCATAACACACACTTTTTTATTATTGTTGATTATGATCCACAGACAGATGTATTCTCTTGCACAGATGTCTCTTATATGACTCATAACTATAAGCAAAGTGTAGCTGATTTTAGTCAGGGATTTCTTAATGAAGTGATGACATTCTCACCTACTACTCGTACTGCTCATACTGAAGAGATAGATATAGATATAGATTCATTATTACTGAATATTGCCAAAACCAATCTTGGACTCCAACCTCAAAGCTATTCTATTTTTAATTCGATGCGTATATTTGCCGATCGATTTGAAGAATGTTATCAGTTAGCGGTGACAGAAATGAACCAATTCGATCTAGGTGCTGCTAATAAGTTACATCTTGAGTTATTGTATATTATTCAAGCTCGTATGCAGTTTTTGAGATGGTTAGAACATTATGCGGATACTGAAAATGCAAATATACAACGTATACGAGCCGCTTTTGAACAATCTATCAAAAGTTGGTCGATTGTCCGTATGATGTATCTCAAATTATATGAACCCAAATCCAATAAAGAACATATCTTTAGTACATTGCCTGAAAAGATTAAAGCGATTGCCGCAATGGAAGAAGATATCGCTTATACTATTTTGCATATGGAACAGATGCGAGTACTCAACCTCAAGCTATCCCCAGCTCATACTTCTATCGGGTAGCAGGTCTGTCTCTCCCGTCAAAAAACACAAAAAAAGAACTGCCCTTTGCGGAGCAGTTCTTTTTTGACATATTATCGTTTATCGTAAATCTTCCCAATCGCTGAGTGCTTCTTCAATCACTCGTTTGCGTAAAGGTTTACTGATATAGGCGTTCATTTTAGATTCTGAAAGTAAATCTACATTCAGAAGATCAGTAGAACAAGCAATAATATAAGGCTGTTTCTCATTTTCTGAAATAGCGGATCGAATCTGTTGAACAGCTTCAATCCCACCCAATTCTGGCATACGCAAATCCATAAATATCATATCGTATGAATGTTGCGCAGCCAGTTGTACAGCTTCTTTACCATGCCTTGCACCTTTGACTTTATGCCCTAATTTCCTCAACATTTCCATTAACACATAACGGTTAATATCATTGTCATCAGCAATCAAGATCTCAAGGTTTTTTGTTGTCATATATTCGGAAGAATAGACCACCTCTCTAATAAACCTGGTGATACATCTATCCGATCGTTAACCTGCTTTTTGATGTTGTTTTTTGTTCTTCACTTTAAGTGAAGTATCAATATCTTTGAAGCCGATAAATTTCTTCGTATCTTCATTCCAAATACGGAAACGTAACGACTGCAAGCTAGTCAATAATGTAATTGTCTGTACATCTTGCAATACAGGACTTGTATTATGCGCGGACTCCAAGAAGTAATTGGGTACACGTGAGCTTAAATGATGAATATGGTGGAAACCGATGTTACCGGTAATCCAGTGCAATACTCTAGGAAGTTTGTAGAAAGAGCTACCATGCATAGCCGCTTTAACATAATTCCAGTTTTCTTCTTCTTCAAAGTAACTTTCTTCAAACTGATGCTGTACATAGAACAACCAGATACCGCCTACACCAGACATAAAGAAGATTGGACCTTGAATCATTAGAAATGCTTGCCAACCGATTCCCCAGCACAGCAAACCGATAATTACAACAAGCGCTACGTTAACCATATAGGTATTCATACGCTCTTTTTTCGGAGCGCCTTTACGGTTAAAACGGTAGATCAATAAAAATGTATAAATAGGACCGATCGTAAACATAATCATTGGATTACGATACATACGGTACACCCAACGACGTAATGGAGATAATGCTAAATATTCGTTCACAGTTAATGTCCAGATATCGCCTGTTCCGCGTTTATCTAAATTACCATTAGTTGCGTGATGCATAGAGTGGCTATAGCGCCATTGATCATAAGAACATAAAGTCATAATACCTGTAATATTACCTACAATAGTATTTGCTTTACGGTTTTTGAAAAAGGAACGATGACAGCAATCATGAAAAATAATAAAGGTGCGAACTAAGAATCCGCCAGCAAGTACCATAATAGGGATAGTCAACCAGTAGGATACTGATAAACTAAGGTATGCAAGATACCATAGACCGAAAAATGGAACAAGTGTATTAATCAGTTGCCATACACTGTATTTCGTGTTTGATTTCTCATAGGGAGCTAAACTTTTACGCCAATTGTCTTGATCTTTCGTCACACGCGCAGTGGACATATTTGGGTGCTTCCTCTCTTGGGATCGATTCGTAACCTACTTCACAATGATTCCACAGTAGTCACTCATGGAACCCCCGAGAAAGATTAAGTTATCACATAGGGCTTTTTGAACATTTTCGAAAAATTAGTACCTGCCTATATACTCTATTGTATTACGTTACATAGGTGCTTGTAAACCAAGCTAGCTCTTTTCACAGGATATCCATACAATATGTCTAAAAACCAAACTTTTACATATTCACATATATACATAACAAAAAAAGATTATTTAAAGAACAGCATTTTCTGCTGATTCTCTGAATAATCTTTTGGTCGATTGCTTCTTACACACGAAGCTATTTTGTGTACCATTACCCGGGAAATATAGAATTCATTATACGATCTGTCCATTACTTCTATACTACTTATACAAGTATTAGGAAGCTCAATAACTTACTCCTGTTTCTTTATTCATTTTATTACAAGTCTTTGTGCATATTGATTATGACAAATTAACTTTAGAGCTAACTAATCCTTACATCTTCAAAATAAATATAGTTCTTTTGTAGGGATAAATCGCCCAGCTAAAGTTATAAAGAGCCATAAAAAGGATAGAACAAACAAAAAGACCTCATAAAAATCAGGTCTTTTTTGTTTTGTTATTCCATTTTTACGTAATTTCAATTTTGAATCTATCTTCTGTTTCTAAAGTAGCATTTACAAAATAGAATAAAAATGATTTTAATTTTACTCATTTTATTCTTTAAAATGCTATGTCATTCTTCGCTTTCCTTATTTAATTTGAAATGAAGAACTTTACATATTATTGACTTGACTATTCAAATTTGAGACTCTATAGTTATTTATTGTAATTAAATACATAATTTTTACATTTTTATCTAAGTCATTTTTTCTGCTATTTGTTCTCTTTTTGAAGCGGTTCAATATGCAAATATTCGAACTCCACATGACAGCCATCTCCTTGTGGGCTACATGCATATACACCACATTGAAAAGGCGTTTGATCATTTTGATCATCAAACAAATGAGCGATCCGTATTTGATTCCATTTCAGTTCTGAAGCATCATCTTGTTCTTGTTCGGCATATTCAATTGTGTAATCACCCGCTTCACGGCGAATACGAAATAAAAGTTCGGTCTCGCCTGCAACAAAGTTTTGGGTAGACCAATCTGAATATCCATTGTTGGTAACAACGGCACCTAACTTGGCATGACCATCTGTTTCAAATTCTACAGAAGTCTTAAGCCAGCAATGTTCTGAAAAACGAATCATCAATCCAGCTTGATCATATTGGTGAACTGGATATGTACGCACTTTCGTTGTCATAATCATGTCACCTGTCATCTCGGCAAATAGAAAATGTCCGTTGTCTACTCGAAATCCATAATGTGTTTTTTGCCAGAAATCAGTTTTCGCTAATGGTTTGAAAGTAAGGACTTGTTTCTCTGAAGAGACTTCCCATTCTTCAGGTGGACAGTGCCATTGCAGTCGTTCATCCATAGCCTTACCTTGAAAATTTTCTAATAGTTGACTCATTCCCTATCACTCCTTATTCGATGAATACATAGATGGCAGTTTCTGTACAAGATCTGCCTTCATTCATTATGTTGATCATAGATGGAAATTTCAAGTGTATTTGATTATTTATGGAAGGGTGATGATGTTGAAAAGGATTTTTGGATTAAGTTGTGGCTTTTACTTTCTAATCGGAATTACCAGTGTTTTGTTAGGCGCTCTGCTGCCCGTCATTTTACCTCACTACGGTAAAGATTACAGCGATGGAGGCACATTGTTATTTTTACAATTCATGGGCTTTCTTGTGGGGGTAGTTGTTTCTCCTTCTTTATCTGCATGGGTCGGACGCAAACATATGTTACTGATTGCATTAGGGGCCATTACGATTGCTTATGCAATGATGGGTACTTTGCCAGTATGGGGTTGGATGGTCACGATGACGATTTTTGTAGGCTTTGGTTCAGGTATTATCGAATCTTCGATTGGAGCCTTTACGATCGAATTCGCTGAAGCGCAAAAAGCAGTCGCGATGACCAAGCTAGATGTTTATTTTGGAGTAGGTTCATTATTAATTCCTGCTTTAGCAAGTCTGTATATTTTCTTAAATGTATGGCAGTTGTCTTTCTACACTGTTGCATTAGCTACTCTTCTCTTACTGTTATTCTGGATCACCATGCCAGCAGATAGTTCTGCGCAACTTCGGCGTATTCAAGAACATGATGCCGATCATACCGGAGCTGTCGTGAAACGAAAATATAGCGGTAAACAATTACAATTTCTCAGTATTTTCATCTTATTCTTTTTTGTATACATGGGTCTTGAATTAGGAGTGATGAATTTTCTACCTTCTATTCTGATCGAAAGTATTTCGATTAGTGATTCAGCTGCTTCGCTTAGTGTCACTTTTTTCTGGGCAGCCATGACGATTGGTCGGTTATTCGTAGGTCGTATAGCAGAATCGATTCGTTATGTTCCTTTCTTGATTGGTAGTTCGCTTGGCATGATGCTGATGATTATTGGACTTGCTTTGGTTTCTCATCCTGTAGCGATGTATATTTTGATTTTTGCTATCGGCTTATTTATGTCAGGACTATTCTCTATCGCTTTAGTATTCGCTAATTCTCTTATTCCAGGAATGACCGAACGTACAACCAGTATTCTGATTGCTGCTGGTGGAATCGGTGGATCGGTCTTGCAGTATGTGATCGGTTGGAGTATGGCGAACTGGTCTGTCGGACCTACGTTATGGGTATTTGCTGGATTCTCATTAGTGCTGTTAATTAGTATTGCTTTTACTTCTCAATGGAGTACTTCACAAGCCAAATTAACATCAAGAGTGCAATCCTAGATCCATACTCTGTAAGGGAGGTGAGGAACAGCGATCCAAGAAACGATTGTAGTTGAGTGGTATCAATGACAGAGCATTTTAGCAGATCAAGTCTATTTGAACTTAAAATCAGGAGGCAAATCATGCAAACTTTAACTGAGAATCGGTTTCGTTATGGTAGAGGTATTAAATTAATTGACGATACAGGTACAGAATATATAGATGGTGTATCCGGTACATTTAATCTTTCTCTTGGATACAATCACCCGTATGTAGTGCAAAAAGTACAAGAGCAAGTTGGCAATCTGACGCATATGTCGTCTACGTTTACAGAACCTTATGTCGATGAAGTGTTATCTCATTTGTTAGAATATGCACCGAATGGGATTGATACAGGCTGGATGCGTGACATCACGGGTTCCACTGCAAACGAATGCGCAACTAAAATTGCTCAAAAATATACTGGTGATACCGATATTGTCAGCCTTTTCTACTCTCATCATGGACAGACACAATTTGCCACAGGTATTTCGGGTAATGCTTTCCGTCGTAAAGGATTTCCGAATTCCTCTGTTCCCAATTCTCTGCATGTCCCTGCACCTTATTGCTATCGTTGCCCGTTCGATGCCAAGCCGTCCAATTGTGGAATGAAATGTGTAGAAGCGCTAGCCGATCAGATTGAGTATGGCGGTTCTGGTTCTACAGCTTGTATGATTATCGAACCGATTCTAGGTAACGGTGGTAATATTATGCCTCCACCTGAGTATTTCAAAGGTATTCGTCAGTTGTGTGATGAGCAAAATATCATCTTGATCGCAGATGAAGTACAGACAGGTATTGGTCGTACTGGTTATATGTTTGCAAGTACATTATTCGATATTAAACCTGATATTATTACGCTGGCTAAAGGGCTTGGTGGTATCGGTGTCCCTGTTGCTGCGGTATTGATGCAGTCTCGTCTAAATGTCCTTGAAAAACATGAGCATTCCTTTACTTCAGGTAGTAATCTGATCTCTGTTACAGCAGCTAAATCAACATTGGAAGTTGTGTCTGAACCTGGATTCATGGAAGATGTACAACGCAAAGGAAAATTACTGGGCGATTTGCTTTTAAATTTGGAAGAGAAATATAACTGTATTGGTGAAGCTCGTGGCGTAGGTCTAATGTGGGGTCTAGAAATCGTAGATGAATATAATGCTCCAGATACCAACAAAATGAATGCGATTATCAATTTTGCTTTTGCTGATCAACAATTAATTCTACGTGGTTCTCGTTATGGATTCGGTAATGTCGTTAAAGTTCGTCCTTCTCTTACTGTAACAGATGAAGAGATTGTAGAGATTATCCGTCGGCTTGACCTCGTTTTGTCGTCTTTGGATTAAAGCGCTTTTACTTAATTACGTTAAAATTATGTATATACGTTGTTATCTGAATTGAAAAGAATACGCTTAGCTTTAATATGAGGAGGAATATTATGTTATCACTTGTCTACAAATCAGCTTGGGACGTTGCTCTGGAAGAAAGACCACAACCACAAATTACGCAGGAAAATCAAGTGCTGGTACGCATTCATGCAACAGGCGTATGCGGAACTGACCTTGGTATCGTAAGTGGCAAATACCATGCCAAATCGTCTATCATTTTGGGACATGAATCAGCTGGAGAAGTCGTACAAGTCGGTGATCGGGTGACGACGCTACAAGTTGGGGATCGCGTTGTGATTGACCCTACCTACTATTGCGGTCAGTGTAATATGTGTCGTACAGGAAGACAGAACCATTGTTTACATAAAAGCACCACGGAGACAGGAGTCAGTAGTGATGGTACATTTACCGATTACTATGTAACCGAAGATCGGTTCCTTTACAAATTAGCAGATCATGTTAGTTATGCAGAAGCGACGCTAACTGAACCTTTAAGTTGTATGCTGACAGGTATTAATCAGATTCAATTACTTCCTAACTTCCGCACAATTATTTTGGGAGCGGGTCCGATCGGGATGTTATACAGTTATGCTTTGGCTTCCAAAGGGGTATCCGGTAGTATTGTCGATATCTCACAGGATCGCTTGCATATTGCAGGTGCGATAGCGCCGGAACGTTGGGATACTCATAACTCTTTTGAAAGTGCATTAACGCATATTTCTCCATCCGATCATCAAGTGGATCTGATTGTGGATACAACAGGAGCTGTAGGGACAACTGTCCTTTCTAATCTAGCACATGGTGGATATCTGATGCTTGTAGGTCTGCGTGATGGAGTTAGCTCTTTCAACCCTAAAGAAGTTGTTGACCGTAGTCTCAAAATTATCGGTTCGATCGATTCTTTAGGTACATTTGCGACTGCTCATTATATGATCGAACGCAATCTGATTCCAGCAAGTAAGCTGATTACGCACACTTTTGCACTGCAAGATTATGAAGAAGCATTCCAGACGCTAGGTTGTAATATCAGCAGTGGTACATTGACACCATCTTCAAATGCTATTAAAGTCGTTTTACAATCTACTTAATTGGATCTGAAGAATGGAGGTCAATTCAATATGACATCAGAACATCTTAATCATCCTTCATCCCCATTGTGGCAAGACCCGCCGATTCAAGCGTTCATTTTTGATATGGATGGTGTGTTGATCGACAGTGAACCTATTTATTTTGAAATTGAAAAAAGTTCTTTTCAGCATCTAGGGGCTACCGTTGAAGAAACAGAACATCATACGTATGTAGGGGTGACGCTAGAATCGATGTTCCAGCAGGTACTGGATAAGCATCAGCTGGATCATGTCCTAGCTGAAGTGCTAGCATTTCATAAAGAAAATGTAATGAAGGTCATGCAAGGTCATGAAGAGCTACAAGCTTTTGATCATGTAGAACAATGGATTCAATGGTTGTCTAACTCGGGAATCAAGCTGGCAGTCGCTTCCTCTTCTCCACGTTCTTTAATCGAATTGATTTTGGAACGTACGGGATTACGTCCTTTCTTCACCGTGATGGTCAGTGGTGAAGAAGTAGCTCATGGTAAGCCTGCACCCGATATTTTCTTACATGCGGCAGAGCTATTACAGGTCGATCCGCAACATTGTGTAGTGATCGAAGATTCTCGCAATGGTGTTCAAGCAGCGAAAGATGCAGGTATGCGCTGTATCGGTCATCAGAATCCAGGTTCAGGCAATCAAGATTTGAGCAAAGCAGATATCATTATTCATAGTTATGCGGAGTTATTGGAATTACGTGATTCTCTGCATATCGGTGTACGTTCATAAGAAGAATCGACATCTTAGATGATCAAAAAGCCTTATTCCTTCTATTAGGAGTAAGGCTTTTTTGTATATCTCAGAATGATAAGCCCCGAGTATAATTTTTTCTATTTTATAAATCAAAATCTTGAGCTTCAGGACTTAGAAAATGAATATGATGCATATACGTACGAACCTTCTGATCTTGAACAGTATCATATTCAAAGTTCATTTGCTTGGCGACATCACAAGCCGTTTGCCGAAATAAATCCATCATTACATCTAATGCTTGCCAGATCTTCTCTTCATCCGCAGTAGGATAAGTCGCTAATAACTGTGTCCATACAGATGGTTCAAGAAAAGATTGTAGATACTTATGGTTTTTCCCGATGCTCACTTTGAATGCTGTATCGATCCCTACTTGCCATGTTAACATTTGCAATACCATCGGACGAATATAAAGATGGAGATGATCCAATACGTATATCATTTCCTGTCTCCATAACCCTTTAGCGGCATACGTGGATACCCACCAAAATTCATTACAACAATTCGCATACTGTTGTGCTGTTGGCGATGTAATATGATAATCCTCATCTGTCGGTGGCAAAAGTTCAGGCATCCGCTGATCTTTGTCTAGCAGTACGTCGATAAGCTTATCTTCATGAATATAAGTCGCTTGAAGAGACAGAGGAAATAATCTGAGATCAATTCGGTTCCCATCCGCCAGTAACATCAAATAAGCAAATCGTCCATCATTATCCTCAAGCGAATCTCCCATAGCATCTGGCATTTGTATTATAATCTTTTCACCGAAATAATCTGTCCAATCACAGTCTTCTATAAAAGATTGCACATCGGTCACCAGATACACGATATCGTAATCTTGAAAAATATCGACCGGTACTTTGGTATTCACACGCGACCCATTCATCGCTACTACCCGCACCCGTTCATCCTGCTCCGCAAATTGCATAATTAAATCCATCATCTGCTGTTGATTACGCATATGAGATCATCCTTTCTTTGGAAAAGAAACATGTCTTCGCACATATAGCAACTCTGTTGAGTGTCCACTACTTTTAATGGGATATCCAAAGGATGGGATTATTTATCTTTTATACTCTTGCTCATAGATTCTATGCACACGCTCGCTGATTATAGATGCACTCTGTTTAAACTTTAACCGAGTAGTCTTGCCTTTAACAATATAATCACCTGCTACCAATAACGAACGATTTTCTCCTAAAGCCGCGTCATATAATAAAGAGGCTCCATGCGTCGGAGCTGGAAAAAATAATCGCGTCAGGATTTGGATAAAAAACGGAATCCCTGATTTTTTACCCGAACGTAGCGTATTATTGCCACCTGGATCAACACTTAACAACTTAATTCCTTTGAGATGTTCAAATTCAGAAGCACGTTCAGAAGTCCACAGCGATAAAGCTAACTTTGCTGTTGCATAGGCACCAATTAGAGGCTTAAATGTTGTCGGATGTTCTAACTGATCAGGATCAAATGTTAACCGTGTAGCAAATACAGCGCTGGATGTATTAATCACCGTACGTAGATTTCCCTGCTGAAGTAGCTGCTCCAGTTCTTTCAAAATAATATAGGGAGCTACAGTCTGTGTATCAAAGTGAAGCTCCCGTCCTTGCGGGGAAAAGCTTAATTCAGGATAACTTCCACCTGCATTATTATATAATATATCAATATGGGCTTCTCGGGCTTGAATCTGTGTGAGTACTGTTCGTAACTGTTCAAAATCAGATACATCAGCCACATAAATACGTAAGCGCTGATCTTGGATAGCTTGTTGAATCTGTATATCATCCGTAGCAAAGGAAGATCGAATAATCGCAATCACCTGCCATTGTTCCTCTAATAATCGATGAGTCAAAGCAAGACCAATTCCATGATTGGCTCCAGTAATACAAGCAACCCGTGCTAAAGACTTAGTATCCATCTGTTTTCCTCCTATTAAAATGAACCATTTTCACCCTTTATGACAAAGGGTTGAGTTCACTCTACAACTTGGAGTCGAATCGAAGTCAACTTCACATAAATAGATTGACTTGGAGTCAACTCCAAGTTGTACACTAATCATATGATCTTAAAGGAGTGATCCAGCATGAATCGAACCGAAGCATTTTCAATCAAAGAAGCTGCCTATCAAAGTGGACTGTCCGAAGATACGATTCGTTATTATGAGAAGATTCAATTACTTCCACAACCGAATCGCAAATCTAACGGTCACCGTGTATACGATCATACTAATATTGAAAAAATGAAATTAATCCTATGTCTGAAAAAAACAGGTTTATCTTTGGAAGAAATGCGACCGTATGTCCAGTTATCTTTAGATAGTGATCTAACCGATTATCCTGAACTTTATCATATGCTACAACAGCATCAACATACCATTCAGGAACATATTCAATCGTTGCAACAGATATCTCATTTTATTGATATTGTGTTAGAACGTACACCTTCCTTACGCCCTCCTGCAACATCTTGCACAAGCGAATCTCAAGATCACCGTGTTCCTTTGAACAGACACAACCTTTTGAAAAGCTCAGTCTCTTAATCATCCTTAACCAAAAAAGAACAAGTCAAAGGCATTACGCCTAGACTTGTTCTTTTTTGGTTTACAGCCTATTTATATCCTTTTCAAAAAGAGATTAAAGCCTGATTTAGTTTTTCTAAAACAGCAATTTTTTCGTCTGTTGTCGAATGACTTGTTAATGCATTTTTATCATCTAAAGCTGTTTGTAATGCAGTGATATCTTGTCCAGCAGTAGCCGTATTGATCTTGGATTGAGCTTCTACCGAGGCTTGCTCGATCCATGTATCTATAGTAGGTAATTGAACTACAATAGTCGTTTCTATATCAGCATCTCTAAGAGTTAAATGTAATGTTACATTATAATTTGCTGTATAAGCACTTCCATTATATTGAGATAACATTATTGTATCTTCAAAATCAGAAGTTACTAAATACGTATCATCAGTAACGCTTATCGGGTGTCCATTAACTTGAGTTGGTAACAATTCAATATCAGATATATACATAGCAATATTATCATTCAAAGAATTTGATGATCGCAATGATATATCTTTATCAATCTGTGTATCATAAGCCAAGACTTGATTGGAAGAAATCAAATCCATTTCTCGTTCCAAATCAAGCATATCTATCTCTGCCTGATTAGGTAATTGATGATAAATAGAGGTGGGTGGTATATTAACTAATACATTTTGATCGAAGAAGCTAACTTGATCATTATCTACATTCATATCAAATACATGCCAGTAAGGTTCTTCTCCATCGCCTACAGGAATATGATAAGTTTTCATTGGAAGTCTGTATGCTCCATTATATACTTTTACAGTAGCTGATGATTTTCGCAATGTTGATGCTGCTCCATTATTAGCAGTCGCACTATAATTTTGTACATAAAATGTGTATATGCCATCTACACGTTTCTTAATAGTGATCACTTCTGGTCCGTAAGAACTCATATTATCTGTATCTAAAGATACATAATTCTGATTCTGGTAATTGTATTGTCTATTGTCGGTAGAAGTATGGAATCCATAGCCATCGGGTGTAGGTCCTAACAAATGAGCATCTTCATCGTAAGGTAATTCATCCCATGTTAACACAATACTAATTTTACCTTCTGTTGGCATCCTTGAAACAATAGCACTTTGATCATAATTATATTCTTCTGCCAAAGACGTCGCTATTAGATAAGAAGGAATAAAACCCTCTTTTATCAGTTCACCTGTGTATACTCCTGGTGGGAGCGTAACATTATAATCTCCATGTTCATTGGTTGTAACAGTCGCTGCGATTGGTCCTTCTGTTACATTCAACCCCCGCCGAAAATGAATCGTCATTCCTTCTACGGATTCACCCTGTTCTTCTCCTATAAAACCTGTAAATCCATTGATACGTAGATCACCTTTACTAATCGTTAAAAGACGACTTGAAGAAGACGATGGTGTAACTGTAATCTCTAATATTTTATTATATTTGGCTTTTAAGTTAAGCGGATCAAATTGGATTACACCTGTGACACTATCATAAATAATGTTCGTTAGTGTATACGGCTTACCATTTAATGTAGCTGTCACTTCCATATCACTAAGCAATAATTCATTGGTCGGTTGGTTCAAATGTAAGATCGCTTGACCATTTCTGACATCCAAACTTTGCACAGGTTGTTGTACAACGACAGGTGTCGAAGAGTCTTGATGTTTCTTATCTTCTTTGCGAATATTGGTCACTGCTTGCTCGCCACCAACGACACCGCCTTCAATCAGTGCGGTTACCCCTGCACTAGTTGTGGTCTGATTCACTCGTGGTGTAATCGTGGATCCAGCTACATTAATGTATGCTTTTTCAATCGTACCATTACCACTGACTTTAGCCGCACTATTCAACGTCAACGATTGGATTGATGATGAAGATGTGGTGCTAATCTTATTATCTGTTGTGCCTGAAGCCACTGCCAGATTATCGACAGAACCAGTAAGCAATTGAGTTAGCACAGAGGATGACGAAATATCCATACTATCTATACGTCCCTTTAATGAAACGGTCGATCCCGATGGAATCTGATTGGACAAGACGACATTTGTAAATCCTGCTCCTGTTGTTAATCCTTTTTCTTCAAGTAGACCTCCAGATTGAAGAATCATCTGCTGTACGGTTGTTGCACCTGTAGTCACTACACGTACATTACCATCTTTTTTATTGATAACAGCTGTTTGCAGTGTAGCATCTTGAAGATGGATACTGTTGATTCCACCACCATTAATAGTCGTTGTTCCTTTAACAGTCACATGATCTAAGATGGCATCCCCTTCGCCGATTCCTGCACCTAAAAGAAGATCGCCTTCGATCACCATATTGCGAAGCGTACTGCCAGCACTATTTAACTGCATATCACCTGCTATTTGTTGTTGACCGGATGCAGGCCCATAGACACCTGCTGTATTGTATATCGTTGTTGGAGAAGATGATTTGGATGAGTTATTCGTATCCGACGATTCTAAAGAACGCTCCAAGACAGTAACAGCTTCTGCACGAGTCGTTGTATCTTTAGGACGGAATCCCTTTTCATCACCTTTCATCAGTCCACTGTCGATCACTGCGCCAATCGAACCTTTACTCCATGAAGGACTATAGAGGGTATCTTTCATTTGAGCAGCAGAGTTAGATGACTTTAATTTTTTCAAAGAAGTCAAAATAACAGCTAATTCTTGACGTGTAACTTTTTGATCTGGATGGAAAGTGTTATTTTTGTATCCTTCCATATATCCTTGTGATTTGGCGATCGCAACATCATGGTAGAACCAGTCTGAAGATTGTACATCTTTGTACGCAATCGAACTTGTTTGAGTAAATCCAAATGCTTTGTTAATCATAGCCGCTAGCTGTGATCTGGTTACACTTTGATCTGGTTTTAAACTTCCATCTTGAAATCCACTAATGTACCCTTTACTTTGCCATTGTGTCATGACATCCTTAGCCCAGTGATTCTGAATATCACTTGCTTGAGCAGTTGGTGTTGCTGTGAATCCCCAAGTAGGCAAAACAATAGCGACACTCAGCAATAATGTGATCCACTGGTGACTTCTCTTTTTCATATTCCCCAACATGAATTCCCCCAATAAAATGTAAGCATTATTTGATTTTATAACTTTAGACGTAGGTATATAGACATATTCTTTCATATTACTACATATTTTTTATTTTGGGAATTGATTTTTCCTATATTGGAATTGTATGGATAAGGAATAGATATAATAAGATCCACTTGCCAAATTCAAAATTCTCTGTTAACATACTGAACAAACGTTCAGTATTATTTCTTCTATAATAATGTTATCCAGCACACTTAATGAATCGGAGTGAAAACTCGTGAATAAAAAGCAATTGCAAACCGAACAAACTAAAAAAAGAATGTTAGATGCGGCTCGTGCCTTATTTGTACAAAAAGGATTCAAAGCCACTTCGATTGAAGATATCGTAGCTGCTACAGGTAGTAGTAAAGGGAATATCTATTACCATTTCAAAAGTAAAGAAGGTCTGTTTCTTTATTTACTGGATGAGTGGAATCGGGATTGGGAAGAAAAATGGCAAGAAAAAGAACATCTGTATCCTACCACTGTCCAAAAAATATATGGGCTTGCTGAACATCTGGTACGTGATGATCTCAGTCATCCACTTACCAAAGCAGCAGATGAATTTTTTAATAGCGATGAAAAAGATAATGATGTTGAAGAACGCGTGTCTACCATGATGGCTTCTCATCTAAGCTTTAATCAGCAATTGATTCAACAAGGGATCGATAGTGGGGAATTCAAGGCGAACGATGCCGCTAAGTTAGCTATTATTATGGAAAGTCTGATTATTGGATTAGGTCAGATGTCTCGTCAAGCGAGTATTGAGGAAGCTTTGAATGTATATGAATTAGCTGTTACTGTGATGCTATATGGTATAGCCAGCCCTATGACTTCATAGCGATGTACAAGTAAATTAAGAACAAGCCAAAATAGAGTATGTTGATGTAGCTTCATCTATGATGATCAGTATCATAACTTATTCTATTATTAACATATTACAGACCGAACGTTCAGTATTATAAAATGATTAAATGAATAGATGGAGGATTTACTCATGTCGTTATTACTTCGTAACAGAGGTGCTATACTGCTTCTGATGATCAACATTTTTCTTATTTTTACAGGCGTAGGCTTAGTGATTCCAATCATGCCTACATATATGAATGAACTTCATATTAATGGTAGTATGGTCGGATTACTGGTGGCTGCTTTTTCATTCAGTCAATTAATCTGTTCCCCGATTGCTGGACGATTATCTGATACATGGGGACGTAAAAAAATGATCGTATCCGGTATGATTATTTTCGCTGTATCGGAATGGTTATTCGGGATTGCAAATGATCCTACATTATTGTTCGCTGCTCGGATGTTAGGCGGTATTGGTGCAGCCTTTATTATGCCTGCGGTTATGGCGTACACTGCTGATATCACATCCGATGAAGAACGTGGTAAAGGGATGGGTTATATTAATGCGGCGATTACGACTGGATTTATTATTGGTCCGGGTATCGGGGGATATATTGCTGAATTTGGTATTCGGGTGCCGTTCTATGCGGCAGGTATAGCCGCAGCGATTGCAGCTGTAATCACCTTATTGGTATTGCCTGAATCATTAACAGCAGAGAAGCGCAAAGCAACAATCGCTGAAGCCTCTCTTACCAAGCAACCAAATATGTTTTTACAATTGATTCATTCCTATCGTGAATCGTATTTTCTTAGTCTGGTAATCGTGTTCGTTATGTCTTTCGGATTAGCCAATTATGAGACGGTATTCGGATTGTTTGTCGATCATAAGTTTGGATTTACACCAAAAGATATCGCCTTTATTATTACCTTCGGTTCGATTGCCGGGGCTGTTGTACAGGTCAGTGCGTTTGGCTGGATCGTCAATACATTTGGTGAGAAGAAAGTCATTTCATGGTGTCTTGTGTTCGCATCACTATTCGTACTGTTAACGTTATTTGTCAATCAGTACTGGATGATATTAGTCGTTACTTTTATTGTATTCTTATCGATCGATATTCTAAGACCTGCGATCAGTACACAATTATCCAAAATTGCTCATAATCAGCAAGGTTATGTCGCTGGTCTGAACTCCGCGTATAGCAGTCTGGGTAATATTGCAGGGCCGATTGTCGCTGGATTATTATTTGATATCAATATTGGCTTCCCTTATATGGCGGCAGCGATTGTATTATTCTTATGCTTTATTCTATCGCGTAATACGAAGAAGCTTGATGTATAAACACCCTATTTAATCACCACCATATCTAATCATACCAAAAGAGTATCTATTCAGCAGATCGCTGTAGATACTCTTTTTTGCTTTCGTTATCGCCAATCTTCTGCTATAAAACAATAACGATCATCTTGCGGAGGATCGATCATCAGATGTACCAATGGTGTTAAATAAGGTTCTAATCGTTCTGCGGCAAATACACTGGTTTCTGTTACTTCTACAGGGTGTTCTAGATTCGTAATACTGAGCTTCACACGATCAGGATACATCCAAATAAAAGCTTTTACGCCTGCAATGATTACATGTTTGGGATGTTCTATTTGTGGATATGTCCACTTTGCTGTAGTAGAACTAGATGAATCCGGTGATATCCCTATCATCGGTAGATCTAACTGTTCAAACACTTCATGTAATTCTTCTTCTGACTGAATCCGAATCGCAATCAAAAGACAATCGCCATCTCCCACATGTCCTCCATAAGCTCGACAATATCGAAAATACTTCAATCGTTTAGACCATTTCAACAATGTATCCAATGAATGACGTTCAAAAAAGTAGCGTTCCCATAATTGCTGTTCTGATAGAGGTGTATGAAGAGGTTTGTTTTTCTTTTTCCTATTCCACATTGGCTACTCCTCCTTCTATTCAAAATGATGATCGATTCGCTTTGGCTAAAATTCCTTCTACAAAATCAGTCTTGAGTATTGTGTATTGTTCACGGTCTTCTGTTTGCTTAATAATCTGTTGCTTCAGTTGCCCGTAAGCGATAACTTCATCAGGATGCTGACGAAGATAATTGCGAAAAGTAAGGTGTCTATGTAATTCCAGATTATCTTGAGCACATACATATAAATGTTGATTCATCCAGACTTGTTGATCGGGTTGCCAGGGAACATAATCATCTATTCGTCCAAAAGCTTCTCTGCCTTCTACCCCTAAATCTCCTCGATAGTGATAGCCCAATAGACTCAATGCTGTAATAACCTCTGGCAATTGCTGTCTACTCGGGATTACGACGACGATATCTAAAATAGGCTTGGCTATTTGCCCTACAATCGAAGTACTACCGACATGTTCAATATGTAGCATTAATTCTTGTAACTGCTTCGTTAAAATGTGTTTAATCTGTTCAAACTGTTCTGCCCACTTGGGATTGTATACTTGAATGTCTATCATTGTTCGTACCTCCTTTATACTGTTCAAGTGTATATCATTCTATACTGATCTATTATCTGATAATAAAAAAATAACGCTTCAAACAGAATTATACCTGTTCAAAGCGCTATTAGACTACTGGCAATGATTCATTTCATCACTCTAATGAATTAACCTTTTTTATTCAAAACTCATTATTGCGAAACAGTGATCGGATTTTTATCTTCTAATAAAGCAAGATTATTTGTGATGACGGTATCTCCATCATTTAGACCACTATTGATAAATACTTGTGATCCTGTTGCTTTGCCTAAAGTCACTTGCTTACGAATGGCTATATTTTTTTGTACCACATAGACATACGATTTGCCATCAATCGTTTGGATCGCTTTGGAAGGAACAATAATTCCTTCTTTAGCACTTGCATCGACAAAGCTAATATCTGCTAACATACCAGATTTAAGCTTATTATCTGCATTGGATACAGCGATTTTGACAGGATATCCTTTACCACTATCATCCAATGGACTGATATTTTTCACTTTACCTGTTTTGAGAATATTGGATGAAGTGACTCGTACTTGTACAGGATCACCAATTTTAACATTATTGATTTGATCTGCTGGAACATAGATCAATGTATTCACTGTACTTAAATTGGCAATAACAAGTGCCGGTGAAGATGTAGATGCCATTTCGCCCACTTCTGCATTTTTAGTACCGATAATACCGTTGATCGGTGAAGTCACAACAGCATCATCTAGAGCATCTTGAGCAATATTTACATTCAATTCAGCTTGTTTTTGCTTTTGCTGACTGGCTTCAATACCTGAAGTGCTTTGTGACACTTCTAGTTGTTTCTGTGCATTGCTATAACCACTGTTAGCATTCTCATAACTGCTGGTTGCATTTTGATAAGCACTTTGAGCCGTACTCAAATTTTTCTTCGCAATAACTAATGCTTTTTGCGCTGCATTTAATTGTTCTTGCGCATTAACCTGTGCATTTTTAGCATTATCATTTGCCGTTTGCGCTGTTGCTTGAGCGGTCTGTGCTTGTTCCAATTGAGCTTGAGTAGCTAATCCATTTTGAAATAAAGACTGGGTACGTGTTAATGTCTTTTGCGCCGCAGATAATGTTTCTGTCGTTTGCTTAATATTGTTCGCTGCACTCGATACAGCTGTTTTGGCTTGCTCTACCGCTGTGGTTGCTTGATTGATTGCTCCATTGGCTTGGTTGATCGAACCTGTTGCTTGATCGATTGCACTTTTCGATGAAATAATTCCATTTTTGGAGCTAACTACACCAGAGTTGGCAGAGACCATACCTGATTGTTGAGAATCTTGAGCCGTTTTGACTGCTGCTCCTGCCGCGGCTACATCTGCTTGCGCTTTTGCTAGATTGTTGCGAAGATCATTGTCTTCGAGTTTGAGAAGCACTTGTCCTTTTTTAACTTCTGTTCCGATATCGACAGGTAGTGATACCACTTTCCCACCCATTTTTGGAATAATATTAACGGTCTCAGAAGGTGTCACGGTACCTGTATAAATTTCACCTTTACCGATTAACCCTTTTTGTGCCTGACTGACTTTGACGGTGACGTTCATCGCTTGTGTTGTTGCCGCTGCACTATTGGAAGAACAGCCTGATAACACAACGGTTCCAACCAGTAATGCTGCTAATGGTAATTCCCATTTTGTTCTTTTCATTCGTGTTCCCTTTCTTTCTATCTATATTGGATGAAAAGCTTTCTGATCTGAAAGCATCTATGGATATGATTATTCTTTGATCGCTTTGACACCTTTACGTCGACTAATAAATAAGAATATAAATGGAATCGAGCAAAATAGCGGAATTGATGATACTAAGAAGGTATCAGCTATCCCTCTAGAATAGGCATCAAGGGTAATCAACCCTGAGGTAATGGTCGCCCATGAGCTTCCCAATGTCGATTGAAGCGATTGTGCACCATCGAGTGTGATCGATTCTGAGATTTGTTGCGAATGTAGAGCAGTACGACTTTGCATTAAGAACGTCAAAATCGCAATTGCCATTGAACCTGCTATCGTACGGACTAGATTAGATGCCGTCGATGCTTTACCTACTTTTTCCGGTGCAACAGCATTCATCCCTACTGTTGATAAAGGCATCATACAGATCCCAATTCCCATACCACGGAACATCAATACCACTTGTAGCCATAGATGTGAAGTATCCGGAGTCAGTGTGTGTAGATGATATGTCATTAAGCTTGTTAGTGTTAAGCCAAATAATGCAATCGGTACAATCCCAATTTTATCAAATAATTTACCAGCAATCGGCATCATCACAGCCATAGCGATCGCTTGCGGTAATAAGATAATCCCTGTATGCACAGGCGAGACGGACTGAATATTTTGTAAAAATAATGGAGATAAGAATGTTCCTCCATACAGCCCCATCATGACAAAACTTGAAGTGATCACACTAATCGTAAATTTATAATTTTTAAATAAAGAAATATCGATAACTGGATTGTCTTTGCCACTTTCGACAAAAATCAAAAAGACCAATGACCAGAAAGCGACGAAAAATAATCCTACAATTTTGAAAGAACTCCAACCATCGCTTGAACCGCTAGATAGTGCGTAAAGCAATGTTCCTGCACAAGTAGCTGCTAGTAAAAATCCAGCTAAGTCGAACTTAACTCTAGCGCCTTTAGGCGGTTCTTTGATCAATACGATTACCATCAAAATAGCGAATAACGCGACAGGAATACAGACGATAAATAGGAACCGCCAGTTAAACCATTCAATCAAGTATCCACTCAGTGTAGGACCGATAGCAGGTGCAGCCATTGCAGCTACGCCCCAGATCCCAAGTGCCATACCGATCTGTTCACGTGGCATAATTTTATATACGATCGTCATACTTAGCGGCATAATTACACCGCCACCTAATCCTGCCAAAATACGTGCAGCGATTAACGACGAATCACTCCATGCAAAAATACAAAATGCTGTTCCTAATGTAAACACACTAAGTGCAGCGATCAAAAATTTCTTATAACCAATGCGCTGCTCCATAAATCCCGTGATCGGAACAATTATTCCTGATGCGAGAGTATAGCCGGTAATCACCCATTGAATCCGTGACGTTGTTGATCCTAAATCTGTGGTCAACTGAGGAATCGCTACATTGATCAGACTGTTATTCAAAATAGCGACAAAAGCTCCTAATATAATTGCGATAAAAGCAAGCCAGCGTTCTCTGGGCGAATCTGCGGGAGGAGCGGCGGCAACAACAGTGTCAGCCACATAAACCTCTCCTTACGATGTATGAATTTTCACAACCACATTTGTTCCAGGAATCAATTTCATGTCTTTCGGTACATTCAGAGCAATCTCTACAGGAATACGTTGTGTGACTTTGTTAAAATTACCACTTGTATTGGTTGCCGCAATATTAGCAAAGACCGAGTTAGACGCTTCACCAATTTTGCGAATTTTACCTTGAATCGTGTAGTCTCCATCTGCATCTAACGAGACATCAACCACTTGACCTGGTTTAATACGATTAATATCTGTTTCTTCAATATTGCTTGATACATATAGATCATTCATATCTGCCATAATCGCTACAGGAGAACTAGGTGTACCAATCTCATGTTCTTTGGAATAAATTTTGAGCACTGTGCCATCAATAGGAGCACGTAATACCGATTTGCTAATCATGCTAGAATCTAGACCAGATACATCTTGCTCTGCAATCGGTTCGTTTTGTTTCAGTACATCGCCTTCTTCAACATCAATATGATTGAGTTCAGCTGTAATCTGTGGCATTACTTTGTATTGTGTTGCTGAAATACGAGCATCTTCTGTTTTGACAAAATGAGTTCCTTGATACCAGTAATAATAACCTAACGTGCCACCGCTAATAACTAGTAACACGATGAGAATTGACAATACAATCTTCCTTCTCACTTACTCCACCCCTGTAGTTCAACTTTTTTTATTGTTACAACAAGCACTCTTAAACATACTTGTTATGAACGTCAATCTTACAGTCATTATGCCCTTCTTCTCCAAGCACACAAAGACAAGGAATAAGATGATTTCTAATTTAACAAGTCATCTCTATTCCTTATTTGTCGATACTCAAGCCTCGCTTCAATAAATCTAATTCCAACTCGTAGTAGCCAATAATTTCATCCAACGGTACTTCTTTTGCAAAAAAGCGGATAAAATTCTGAATCGTGATCGCTACAATAATTTTAGTCAAATGAAGAACTTCCTTTTCATCAGCTACGTTGAGACGACTTCGATTGATCGAGCGGATAAATTCATTGGTACGTTCTTTGGCCGCCGGTTCATTCACATTCAGTGCTAATCGATGTTCTACTTTATAACTCATATTCAAAAAGATATTTTGAGCAAAATAGCGATATTCGTGGTGCTGAAATCGTTCTAGCATCATTTTGAAAAATTCATTAAAAGCAATAAAAATATCACCGTCATTTTCTTTAAGTAGCAACAACACTTTCTCTCGATTGTGCTTGTTATACTCTTCCAAAATATAAAAGAAAATATCTGCTTTATCCTCAAAATATTGATAAAAACTTCCTCTAGGAATACAAGCTTCTTTGATAATGTTCGCAATAGAAGCATCTGCTAGCGAAGCTCTAGAAAATTCTTTGAACGCTGCATCGATTAACACTTTCCGTTTTTCCTTAGGCAAATTAAAAAAAGTCTGAGTAGGCATGGATTCACTCCAAATTGAGCATTTTGGTTCATATCATATTATTTCAAGTGTAAAAAATTACATAAACAATTATAATGTGACACAGTGTCACATGTCAATAGTGTTCTGCTCCATATCTTCATATTTTCTTTCCTTATCCTTATATTTACATTATTTGCAAGTTAGTTTTGCTATTTTAGCATCTTATTTTTCGCTCTAAAATAGGTAAAATCACTAATTTTTGTATGAATTTATTACCAATTTTTATGGTATTTTGTTTCTACAATCAATGCTATATTACACTTTAGAAAACGCTTTCATTACTAATTTAACAGGAGGTGGTATCGCTTACAACATTTCTTCTACCTATATAACCTGTTTCTGCAACGACTGTTTGTCAAAGAAAACGTTTGTTTGTTTTCAAGATGTACAGATCATTACGTTTACAGATTGTCCATAACTTTCACAAAGGAGACTTTATTAATGAAACGTAAATCCAAATCGTATCTTTCTTTAACTGTGATTGCGGCTATGTTCCTTTCTTTATTTTCTTCTTCAATGGCTTCAGCCGCTTCTGATGAAGAACAATCTTTATCTGCTGCGACAACAAGTATTCAATCATATGTCAGTGCGATGCAACCGGGTTGGAATTTAGGGAATTCCCTGGATGCTACAGGGGCAGATGAGACTTCATGGGGTAACCCTCGTGTCACCAAAGAATTGATTCAACAGATTGCCAATCAAGGATACAAAAGTATTCGTATTCCTGTGACCTGGGATCAACATACAGGCAGTGCACCTAACTATACAATTGATGCTGCTTACATGAATCGTGTACAAGAAGTAGTGAATTGGGCATTGGATGCGAATCTATATGTCATGATCAATATCCATCATGATTCCTGGTTATGGACAAGTTATATGGGACGAGATCATGATGCTGTACTTGCCCGTTACAATGCGGTATGGACACAGATTGCAGATCGCTTCAAAGCTTCTTCTAGTAAGTTGATGTTTGAAAGTATTAACGAACCTCGCTTTACAGAAGGCGGAACAACCGATCCTGCTACAGCTTACAAATTGCTAGATGAGCTAAATACTTCTTTCCACAAAATCGTAAGAGCATCCGGTGGAAATAATGCAACACGTGCAATTGTTCTTCCTACTCTAGCTACTTCTTCAACACAAGCAGATCTGGATGCACTATCCCAGACGATTGCTAAATTAAAAGATCCTAACATTATTGCTACGGTTCACTATTATGGCTTCTGGCCGTTCAGTGTAAAT
This sequence comes from Paenibacillus sp. PK4536, assembly GCF_028594455.2. Classification (NCBI taxonomy): domain Bacteria; kingdom Bacillati; phylum Bacillota; class Bacilli; order Caryophanales; family Paenibacillaceae; genus Paenibacillus; species Paenibacillus sp. PK4536. The sequence continues at coordinate 2,031,598 of NZ_CP126313.1, read as the reverse complement.
ATTGCTGGCTATACCAAATTTGAAGCAGATACGCAAAAAGATATCACAGATACCTTTGATCGTGTCTACAACTCATTTGTTGCTAAAGGCATTCCAGTCGTTATTGGCGAATTCGGATTGCTCGGCTTCGACAAAAATACAGGCGTTATCGAACAAGGCGAAAAACTGAAATTCTTTGAATTCTTTTCTAACTATGTACGTCAAAAAAACATGACCACGATGCTATGGGATAACGGACAGCACTTTAGCCGTACAGCCTACAAATGGTCAGATCCTGAACTATATAATGTGATGAAAGCAGGTTGGACAGGACGTTCTTCTACTGCTGAGACTGACCTATTGTACTTCAAAAAAGGAGCAGCAATCCAAGACAAAACAGTGAAATTGAATCTCAATGGTAATACATTCAGTTCCCTTTCCAATGGTAGTACTACACTTGTTAAAGGTACCGATTATACGATCAGTGGAGATACCCTTGTTATCAAATCCAGTCTAGTGACCAAGTTGCTGGCTTCAGGTAAATTAGGAGTCAATGCTACACTAACAGCTAAATTTAACAAAGGTGCCAACTGGAACTTTAATGTGATCTCGTATGATACACCGAAAGTGAGTGCTACAACAGGCACAACCAGTTCATTTGCTATCCCTACGACTTTCAATGGTAATCAGCTAGCGACAATGGAAGCTACGTATACAAGTGGTGGAAATGCAGGTCCACAGAACTGGACATCTTATAAAGAATTCGCAACAGCTTTCAGCCCGGATTATAGTGCCAACGTGATCAAATTAACACCAGACTTTTTCAAAGAAACCAACGATGGCGAAGTTCTACTCAAATTCTACTTCTGGAATGGTGATGTTGTTAATTACAAAATCACGAAGAGTGGATCAAGCGTAGTCGGTAAAACATCTTAAAATAATAAAACAACAAAGGCAAGCTACGGTTAATATATCCGCAAGCTTGCCTTTGTTCTGTTTACAATTCTTCCAATTCTAATTCATCGATACTTGTCCAGATACCATCCACTTTCTTACCCAAATCCGCTAAAAAATGAGTATGATACCCTTCCACTCTCCAGATGATTCGACCAGATAATATAATTTCATGTTCACACTTTAAATGGTAATACACCGTCTGATGTTCATCTTTCCAATGATCGGTGACTGTCTCGATATAATATCCTCTACGAAACATATCTGCTAACAATTCCTCCGAGTTATGCTCTTTCAAAATATCGATATTCACCCCTACGACTTCATGGAGTTGCTTCAATACGTTGTACACACACTCTTGAAATTGGTTAGAAACCTGATCTATGTAAGTTTCCATCAGCTTTTCCAAATTCAACATCTCCCAGATATCATATTAGTATTACCTTTTATTATATACTAATTTTATCCATCAGAGTTTTTTAATTGAAATTAATATTCATATCATTTGTGAAGTGTATAGCTTTTCTTTAAAGTTATTTTTGTAAATCTTCTTCAATAATAGCGAGCGTGATATGATCTTGCCAGACGCCATCAATTTTCACATTTTTACGAGCAATGCCTTCTTTAGTAAATCCTGCTTTTAACAATACTTTGATCGATCCAATATTGTGAGGCATGACACCTGCTTCGATACGATGTAATCCCAATTCACTAAATGCGTGTTGCACGATCACTTTTACAGCTTCACTCATATATCCTTTACCATTGTAGGTTTGATCGAGAAAGTATCCGATCCAACCACTTTGTAGATTACCTCGTACCACTTCAGACAAAATCACTTCGCCGATTACAGTATCTGTATCTTTGAGAAAAATCAGAAAACAATAGCTTGTATCTTGTTCGCTAGATTCTAAAAAGCGGTGAACTCGTTCAGCTTGACCTTCGTATGTATAGAAGAATTCATTACGTGTGCCAGCGAAAGCTTTGAAAAATTCTCTATTGTTCACCTCTAAAGCAAGCAATGAAGCTATATCTTCTTTCACAAGTGGTTTAATCGTTAAATGTTCTGAATGTAATATCATGTTCCGACTCCTTTGATTTAAATGTACAGGTGAGATTACCCTTTTCAACTTAAAAAACTAAAGTGTCATATGCTGTCCATGTCTTGCTAGATACTCTTCTTTGTCTTTGTAATCTGGCATAATACTGCCTAATTTTCTCCAGAAAGAACGATCATGGTTCATATGAAGTAAATGACAAAGTTCGTGCACAATTACATAATCGATCACTTCTATCGGAGCCATAGCAAGGCGGTAATTAAACGTGATTTTTTTGCTCGAATGACAACTTCCCCATTTGGTGGTCGATTCTTCGATATCGATACTTTTTGGCTTTACCCGTAGTTGCTTCTGGTAGCCTTCAATACGTTCGAGAACAATTTTTTTACAACTGGTAAAATAAAACTTTTTCAGCTTCTGGCGTAATTCTTCTTCACTGGCATCGCCAACCTCAATAAGCTCATGCAAAAAATACTTTTTCCCTAAATATAAAAACTGCCCTTGTTCTTCATATTCTTTGGCTTGAGGAACCGCATTCGCTTTAGCTTCATCTAGCTTACTTGTATTATCCAACAGCCATTGCTTATTTCGCTCCATCACCCGCAAAATATCTTCTTCCGGGGTTCCATTAGGAGCTTTGACTGTAATAAGCCCAATCGTTTCAAGCTGAATCGATATCTTCGTACGCTTGCTATATTGCACATTAAATTCAATTGTGCGCTCATCGAATTGTATTTTCATAGACATTCTCTTTTCTACTATAAAATATAGGATTTTACTTCTTATCATATCATTCTATGATGCCAAAACAAAAAAAGAGAGGCTGTATGCCCCTCTTCGTATCTATAATATGGTTGTAGTTATGAGTATAGTCAACGAGTTATGGACTAACCATACCACCGTTAGCATTGATCGTCTCGCCACTCACATAGCTAGATTCTTGGCTAGCTAAGAATACATACGCTGGAGCCATTTCTACCGGCTGTCCTGCACGTCCAAGTGGTGTGTTAGAACCGAATTCTTTCAATGCTTCTGTTGGTTGTCCACCTGCCACTTGTAGCGGTGTCCATACTGGACCTGGTGCTACCACGTTGACACGGATACCTTTTTCACCAACTTGTTGTGCCAGTGCTTTACTGAATACATTGATTGAACCTTTAGTTGTTGCATAATCCAGCAATCCTGGTGAAGGAGAGTACGCTTGGATCGATGATGTATTAATAATTGAACTACCTGGTTGCATATGCTTAATCGCTGCTTTGCACAACCAGAATAGAGAATATACGTTTGTTTTGAATGTAGCATCAAATTGTTCTGTGGTTAGATCAGCAATCGATTCTACGAACTGCTGTTTACCTGCTACATTAGCTAGAATATCGATTCCACCTAATTTAGCTACAGTGTCTTCGATCAATTGTTCACAGTATTGCTCATCTTTAAGATCGCCAGGCATTGCATATGCTTTTTGACCTGCTTCTTCGATCAATTTCACGACTTCTTGAGCATCTGCTTCTTCTTCAGGTAGATAAGAAATTACAACGTCTGCACCTTCACGAGCAAAAGCGATTGCTGCTGCGCGTCCGATACCACTATCTGCTCCTGTGACTAAAGCTTTGCGTCCTGTTAAGCGACCTGTACCACGATAACTCGTTTCTCCAGAATCTGGAAGTGGAGTCATATCTTTTTGCAAACCAGGTTCTGGTTGTTTTTGTTGCCAGTCTTCATTTGCCTTAGGATGTTGAGTCGTTGGATCTTGCTTTTGATATTGGTCAGCCATGATTGAATTTCCTCCTCTGAGATGATGTTTATATTGGTCGTTCTGGAAATTAATGAGCTCTTTTTCTATGTAACCGTGATAGCTTATCTTCAAACATATTTCAGTATGATAATAAAATAAAGCCAATATAATTAGATATTGGCTTTATCCTATTTAATATTTAATTTTTGCGTGAATGATTAATAGTTCTTTTTGAAACTAAAAAAGTAGCAATTAGCAAAAATACTAAACCACCTATCCAACCTACTAATGGCGCGTATTGAAATATATGTTGCGCTGTAGTGCCTACTAAAATTAGGCAGACTCCTAAAACAGCAAATACTATAATCATATTTTTGTTAAACATTACGTTTACCTCCTATTCATATTTACTTTTGAGCTCAGTGAGTATCTTTTGATTTGTTTCATTCTTATCTTTTAACTCTCCGATAAACAATGCTTCCTGAATACATATCCCACAATTTTCCCCATGTTTAGAAGTAAAGCAATCGTAAAGATATTTATGATGTTCTTCTTTCATACAACCACAATAACAAGATGCTTCTTTAAAAATCTTAGGATATTTTTCAGCGTAATGGTAAGCTTTAACAACTTCTGGAATATCGCTATTTAACTGTGATGCTTTAAGAACTGGAACAGGTTTTACTAGAAAAAAAATAGATAATGCAACTACTGACACAATTAAAAATCCTAAAAATATATTCTTTTTACGCATATAAACCTCCAAAATCTTACAGAAAAAGTTCTAAGCAAATTTTAACTACACTGTGATGTGCAAAGTCCTACTACAGTTCCAGCGCCTATATCTGCAGCAGCTAAACATGCTAAACAACCTACTCCTGCTGTAGCAGCACATCCTCCTGCACAAATTATTCCTAAAGCAGTTATTGCCCAAGCTGCAACTCCTTTAGAAGCAAGACAATCATTTAAACAAGACCAAAACCCTAACGTACTTGACGAAGGAGTAGAAAGATCAATAACTTTTCCAGTACTTGTTACTTGAGATCCAGAAACAAAATCTCCTTGAAAGTTAATAATTCCATCTAATTTTTTTACTCCATTTACTAAATAAATAGCGTGTACTTTGCCTATAGTTTCATTTAATCCCATTAAAAGTTGTTCTTCGATTTTGTTACCTTCAGCATCCATAACAATTATATAATTGCTATCTTTAGCTTCTCCTAAAATAGGATAGTATACAAAATAGGCGGTACTTTTATTATTTTCTACTTTCATAATATGTTTGTTAGCATGATCAAATTTTAGTTTTGAAGAATAATTAAGTATTACTTTCTCAGTTTGTTTTAGATAACCGTTATTTTCTATCTTAGAATATAACATTTGTGCGATTTCAGTATCATTATTAACACGACTTAGTTCATTATCAGTTGCGCTTGTAGCCGCATTTACTTTGGCTTGATAAGATAAAATACTTATCACTAAAAGAATTGCTACCAACATACTAGCTATAATTTTCTTGTTTAAAATAAAATTATTTTTCAACATATTGAAACTCCTTATCGTGATTTTATTTATCGGCCGATAAGAAAACATTATCATATTCTTTTTATTTTTTCAAATTAATTACATTTTTGATTTATTAATGGATAATAAATTTCCATTTAAACTAATTTGGAAAGGTAGCTTTCGAACAATAAAAAGCACCTATCTTTTTCTAATACTATAGAAAAAGATAGGTGCTTTTATCATTTTATATGTTTACCTCAATCTATCCGCTGATCCGATTTCTTCCCAATTCGAAACACATAATAACTAACGATCACAATCGCAATAAACACAATGCCGACGATTAATGAATTGTGCGTATCCGGGTTAAACCACATGCCGATCAGCACCAGCGATAAGAAGATAATCACGATATAATTACTGACCGGGAAAAATAACGATTTAAATGGATGTTCGTGGATATCATTTTTCCATTTTTTGCGAAACTTGAACTGGCTGAATGCCATGGCTAACCACGGAACCATGCCTGGTAAAATACTGGCACTATAAATGTACAAAAATAATTTGGAATCTGGAAATAAGTAATTGAACAGAACGCCTACCAACAGTAAAGCGATTGTTGTCATAATACTGTTACGTGGTACACCGCTTTTCGAAATTTTAGCAAAAAATGGTGGCGCTTGTTTATTTTGCGCTAGTGTATACAGCATACGACCTGCACTATAGATCCCGCTATTACAACCAGACATCGCTGCGGTAAGCACTACAAAGTTAATAATACCTGCTGCCGCTACAATACCTACTTTGGCAAATGTCAAAACAAATGGGCTTCCTGTCGTACCTACTTCATTCCAAGGATAGATTGTGACAATAACGAAGATTGCACCTACATAGAAAATCAGTATCCGCCAGATAATATTTTTAATTGATTTTTTCAGTGTTACTTTAGGATTTTCTGCTTCCCCTGCGGTAATCCCGATCATCTCGATTCCCTGATATGCCGCTGTCACAATACATAAGGCGAATAAGAATCCTTTTAACCCGCCAGCAAAAAATCCGCCATGTACATACAGATTAGATAACCCGATTGGTACACCGCCATTGCCCAGTCCAAAAAAGATCATGCCTGTGCCGATCACAAGCATTGCACTAATCGCAACCACTTTAATCATCGCAAACCAGAATTCAAATTCTCCATAAAACTTAACAGCCGCTAGATTGGCTGCCGCAATAATGCCGACACCAGCTAATGCTGGAATCCACTGTGGAATCTCCGGGAACCAGTACCCTACATAAATACCTATAGCAGTAACTTCCGCCATCCCCACCGTTACCCATAAAAACCAGTAACTCCATGCCGTTAAAAATCCAGCCAATGGACTGATATATTTGTGAGCAAATGTTGCAAACGAACCTGTGACCGGTTCAACGATTAACATTTCACCCATCATTCGCATCACAAATAACATAATTACACCTGCTACCAAATACGCCAACAGCACAGAAGGCCCTGCCCATTGAATCGTACTGGCTGATCCCATAAATAGACCGACACCTATCGTTCCTCCGAGTGCAATCAGCTCAATATGGCGTGTTTTGAGACCTCTAGTTAATTGTTTCGTTTCCAAACAAAACGCTCCCTTTCAACTGTGTTCATTATGTACAACAATTATAATATGGCTGTAAATGTATTCGCTGTGACATACATTAACGCATTACAGAATTGCTTCAACAAATTGTAAGGGAATATGTAATGAAATACAACTACTATTATCACTAAAAGATAGATACCTTATTACGAAAAAAAGTAGACCTTTTCAAGTCTACTTCCTTATTGTTATATGATATTATTTCTGCATTGTTTTATACGATTTTGGCGGAATGTCATATAAAGAAACTGGGTGTGGTTTTTAAATATTTATCTATTCTGACTTGAATTGAATCTGCTCTAAATAAAGCCCTTCTGCATCTGCCATACCACCAGTTTGTAGCTTTTCTTTAGATAGCAAAATCGTCGGAATATCTGAAGCTTGCTTTTCTCCTAATCCTACTTCGATCAGTGTACCGACCATTTTGCGTACCATGTTGTATAGAAATCCATTTCCAGATACACGGAATTGTACAAATCCATCCACTACCTCGACATCTAATGTGTAGATGGTACGTAATGTATCTTTTTTCTTCGACTTGGCATTAGAATAGACTGCAAAATCATGTTCTCCCAGAAAATGAGCACAAGCCTCTTTCATTTTAGCAATATCTAGCTTTTTGGGAACATGCATACTGTACTTCCGCATAAAAGGATGGCTATACGCTTCGTTCCATATTTTATAAATATACGTTTTGTTAGTCGCATGATAACGTGCATGAAACCGATCGTCGACTTTAGATACTTCTGTAATGCTGATATCTGCTGGTAAATAATGATTCAAAAAGTTAAAAATTTTGGACTCTGGCAAATCTTCTTTGATTTTAAAATGTGCGACTTGATGTAGTGCATGTACCCCAGCATCGGTACGGCTAGAACCTATAATTTCAATCGGTTGATCGACCAGTACAGAGATGGCTTTTTCAATCTTACCTTGCACTGTATTGTCGCTATCTCCAAGCCGTTGCCACCCTTTATAACGCCCACCATCGTATTGGATGATTAATTTGTAATTGTTCATGTGTACTCCCTTTGTGTTGGATAAAATAAATACTTTGAAGATATCTACTGTATCATATTATGTGTATTTCGTTTGGGTTTTAAATAATTGATTTTTAGTCTTCTATTTTTGTAGGTTCCCATGCGTAACTACAAGTTTCACACCTAGAAGTCATGCCACTCTTTATTATTTTGATACATGTAAACAATGTTAATAGCCCGATTAAAATAATTATTCCTAGTGCAATAGGATGTTTCATTAACAGATTATCTATTGTGTAAGCTATAGGCTGTACCATTAAATTATTATCTGCTATGTAAGCTATCACAAAACAAATCATTGCACCAAAATAAAATAATATGCAAGCAATTCCCCATCCTGATCCTGTAGTAACTTTTGCCGAATCGCATCTTGGACAACGTTCCCATTCATAAGCCATACTTCATTCCCCTAACATTTTATAATAGCTCTCCATAAGATCTTAGTACTATAATGCGATCTAAAGTAATAAAAAAATAATTTTTTCAAAGCAAAATATCTTATATTTATGTATTACGACATATGTGGCTGAATATTTTACACTTCACAATTCCTTTCTGCCAAAAGTGGATTGTTAGCTATGACTTGCTTTATATTCTGCTGTGCTTGTGGCTGTACCGTAATCCCGCCCTGACGAGCAAGCAATATCCACCGGAGACAGGCAAGTGCTTCAAATATGTGTAATTCTTCTTCAGATATCGGGTGCTCTGCTAGATAAGCATCACGGAATACTTCAGCATATCGCTCTGAAATATAAATTTTCTGCAATGTCATCGACCAGACCGCATCATATCTCGCATCCCCTAATTGTCCATTCGTCCAATCGATTACGGTATAACGGTTTTCAGTAGTCAGAATATTTCCCAGATGAAAATCGCCATGAATCACACGATTCTGCTCTAGCGTAATCATAGGCATAACCTGATACAGTATGTCGCTAATATCGGTGTACATTGCTACGTCAGGAAAAAAGTAATCTATAAAACCGTATTTCGGAAGTAAAGCATATTCACTTTCTGTGATCTTAACATGATGAATAGCAGACAATAAGGTAGCAGTCTGAACAATTTTCTTTTTGTTCATGTTGGTAAGTGCTGTCCCGTCAAACGTTGTGAGTAATACTTGATCTTGATTATGAAGCATACCCCACCCTATCGGCTTAGATACAGCAATCCCTTTAGCCAAAAGAAACTGCAATAACTGATATTGTGCTTCTACATCTGGCTTTGCCTGTTGATTCCATATTTTCAAGACCAAATCACCTTGAGCACATGACAACTTGATGACTTCTGCTTCAAATCCTTGATCTAGCGAATGCTGAATTATATCGGATTTAGGATGTAATAACGTATGTAAAAGATCATCTTGCTCATTCCACTGTATGTTGTGAAGGATAGTAGGCAACAAGGTTCCTCTTTTCTGGCAATATGTACTACCCGTATTTTACATTTATCTTATCATTTCTACAGATAGGATACATCTCAGAATAGGTAGCAAAACAATTATAAAAAAAGAAGCGGAATTGCACACTATTATGCTTATTCCACCTCCACATGTTCGATTTAACGTAGTCCTTTTATATTTGTCAGACTATAGGTATATCTATGAGTTTGCTTTCAAATCGTCTATATCTTTTTCAAAAGCATCTTGATATTGTTCAAACAATCCTGTGTCAAAATTATAGTCTGAATCGTTCGCTTTAGGAGGATCTGTTTGTAATTGTTTGTAAAGTACATCGGTTTCACTAGAAAGCTTCGTCCATACTTTTTTCACATTAGCATATTTACTATCGTGTAATCCTTGTACATAAGTATTATATTCCGTTTTCTTATCCATTGCTGTACCTAAACGCTCTACTAAAAAGTCTATATCTAATTTGTCGCCTGTAGCACTGGTTCCCCTGTAAGTATACGAATTGATGTTTACAAATCCATCATTCCAAATGTCTGAAGTTACAAAATTTCTAATTTCGCTCAGCTTTGATTCTACAGTAGGTTGTTCTGCTTGAGTCGTAGCATCACTATTACTCGCAATCTGGTTACCTGCTGCTTCACGAATAGCATCAGCAATTTTTTCCTCATCTGTTTTTTCATTTCCACACCCTGCAAATACACTTAAAGATAAACAAGCTAGTCCAATCATTACTGTTTTTTTGCTCCAAATAGGCATCGTCTATTACTCCCTTTTTTCATTTTACATACCTTTATTATTATCGGATGATTTAGAAAAATTATGAATTTTTAGAGATACTATTCTATTTTGGATAAAATCTTTTTTAGCTAAAAGTCTATGTTTAGACACAAAAAAAGAGGAGCTTATGGCTCCCCTCTGTTGTTACCAATCATCTATTATGAATCCATCACACTGATTTTCTCCACCGTATTGGTATTATCTTTGTACCAGATCATCAGAATCTGCCCTGCTTTAAGATCAGATACTTTAAGTGTGGTTGCTGTATTATTTTTGTTGCTCTGTGGCATCATCGCTGTGATTTGAGAAATAGATACCTCTTCGCCGATCGTTATCGTTTTCTCTACACCAGTTTTGCTCATAGTAGACGTACTGTCGTCTGATCGATCGGTTGGTAAAGTACGATCTGTATCCGGTTTATGCGTATCCGGTGTACGTTTGGAGCTAGGTGTAGCCGTCTTAGATGGACTCGACAGGACTGCACTATGGTCATCCAACGCTGTAGAACGACGCTGTGCTTGCTCCATCACATCGATTGTCATTTTGCTCCCGTTCACAGCGACTATTTTGCCAATCAGATCAGCATTCATCATTCCGCGCAGAGCATTACGATTGTTCCCGCCACCCATTGTACTTGTACTGTTAAGAGGTATCTGTTGAGCTGTAATCGCACTACAAGATGTCAGCACCATCATTCCGCACAGTAATAAGAGGAGTAGCGAGACAGGATATCTTTTTTTACGCATTTTAAGACTCCTTTCTAGCAGAAGATCGTAATCGCAAAAAGTCCTGTTGGATCAACCATTCATACGTATCTTTGAATCCCATATACGACAAAATAATCAGCAATGGATAGACAGGATAGATATATCTAGACTTGATTTCCCACAAAATATAAAAACCGACAAATCCTAAAATCACCAGTACCAACGACACTTCATCGAACCGCTTCGCCCGTAGACTGCCGATCAAACGAATCAAAATAAAACCGTACATTAAGAAATTCATTGTATATAAGACCCAGAGTATCCCGCTACGATAAAGTGAATTGCCTGCAAATAGCTCGGTAGCTGCTGTCGGATAACTATAACCGCCCATAATAAAGCTAGCACGCTGACCACCAGAAGAGCCATCATTGCCAATACCGTATCTTTCGATCTGATACGTACCTTCTGTCCATGTCCAGATGATCTTTTTATAATACATGTGTACCAGATCGCCAAAGCTAGCTGTCGATAATTTCTGAGCAATCGATTCTTTAAATAGTTCAGTACTCACTGCTTTGTTGTAGTCCGCATCTCGCTGGTAAATATTATAACTTTCACGGTTATCCCAGAATCCAATAGTTTTCAGATTAATCCCCATATTCAGCCACATATAGATCGGTGCTGCATTGGTGGTCGTAGAAGTCTGCACTTTGCCTGTGGTCTGTAACATTGCATTTTGAGTCCAACTTGGAATATTGAACAAGACGGCAAATAAGCATACAGACAGTATTACTTTTTTCCAGCCTAATTGCTTGAAATGGAAAAACAATGAGATCACAATCGCAAGTAAGAAAATAATGCCTATACTTCTAAAATAGTTCCCGATTGTCACTAAAATAGCGGCGAGTATAATGTACTTGATCGACTTTTCTTTCATAAATCGAATTCCAAAATACAACGCTGACGTAAGCAATGTTGTTGCAATCACATCATTGTAGATAAAGTTGCTCATAAATAAAGACGGAATATACGTTGCTGCAAATACGAGTACACCGTAATCATTGTCTTTGGAGTTAGGATTCAGCTGTTTGTAGATTAGATAGATCATCAAGGTCGTAATAAGAGCAAAACCAATATTAGCTAACTTAATCGTGACATAATTATCTGGAAACATCGCTAATAGTGCTTCAATATACAACACGGTCGAGTAATTAAAAGGAAACATATGCAGATACCCTGTCGTACCAAATGTAGAATAATCGCCTTTATACAGCATATTCATTGCCAGAGAAACCACGGTCTGCGAGTCATCTGTTGGCAAGCGGGGAAATAGAAAAATAATCGCCACTTGAATAGCTAATGAACCTAAAAGAACCAGTGGAATCACAATTTTAGGGCGATATACATTCAGCTTCAAGCACAAACGATATAACATTACACTGAATACCAGTAGTGCGATGATAAGCAGTATAAATGTACCTACATGCTGTTGCTGTAGCATCGGTGTGTCTCCATATACCACATAATTGTACTCTGCTCGAATAAAAAACGAAGATGCGATAAACAAACTGACAAAGAAAATAAGAATCACATACAACGTTTTTTGGATACCTTTTAACATCGAAAAACTCCTTTGCGGTAACATAGTAGTAGGCACACTAAACATGCCAGCGATATTTTAAAAATTGAATGTAAACTGTTCCCGTTCCATTCGTATTCACCCATCGCAAGCAAGTCTCATTCCCACTGAAAAATAGAGATATCCGCAATATCGATCTACTATTTTAGGTTCATTTATACTATCTATAGCGTTCTTATTCTCTCTCTGTTGCTTCTGAAATCTCATTATAAAGGCTCAACCTGAATTATTGATTAAAATAGAAGGCAACTGTAAACAATTTTTGAGTGCTCCGTTATAGGTACTGTATATATTTCATCATTTAAGGAGGTTCTAATATGGATTACGAGCAATCTAAATATCATATTGTAGAACAAGCTAATCTATATATTGCAAATCACTGCCACTATACATGGTTCCAACATTCAGGTTCTGTCTATGAATTAGACACACTGAAATTATTAGATCTCAAAGGCATAACGACGTTTGCACCTCTACAAGAATTCCCCCATCTGAAAAGTCTCGAATTCGGTACAACCAACAGTACATTGACGATCCCGGATCTGGTCGGCTTAGATCAGGCGAGTCATCTGGAACGATTGGCTTTTGTCAGCAAAACCAAAATTAAGCGTAATATCGAAGTCATTGCCCGGCTCTCCAACTTGCAATCATTAGGATTATATAATGTACAACAAGCGTTGCCAGAAGATCTGCTATCTGCGCTGACTTCTCTACAATCGGTTAGCTTATCCAAACACAATTACAATAGTTCAGCTTCCCTCCCTGCTTGTCTGGAAGAGATCAGCATCACTGTAGATGTTCTAGCTACGTTACCGTCTATTCCTCCTGCAACCGGTGTGAAAAAGGTATCGCTACACGGCAATCGCTGTGAGATAGATACGCTTCATTCTTTTGCTATTTTTCCAAATGTGGAAGAAATCAAAATCAATGCTCCCAAAAAATTAACAGATCTTTCTTATGTATCACAGCTTCAGCGACTTAAAGTATTAGATATTAACTTCGCTCCTGTAATTGACCTAACCGCTCTAGATCAACATCCAGCGATAGAAGAACTACGTTTACGAGGATCATTAGTAGAGCAACTAGAACCGATTACCCTTTGCCCTGCGCTCAAAATATTATATTTAGAAAAATCGAAGCTACACTCAATCGCAAATATACGTACGCAATGCCCACAACTGCAACAGTTATGGATCTGGGGCACCAAAGTGAAAGACCTAAGCCCTTTAACAGACATGAATACTTTGCAAAATCTAGATGTAACCATGCTCAAACCCAAGTCGTGGGACTTCTTAGCAACATTGACCGGTTTAGAAGTGTTGGATTTATGCAAAACATCTTTTGCTGATCCTCATTTGTTAATGGAACTTCCGAATTTGAAAAAAGTACGGTTAGCAAATAGTGAGGTAGATGTAGCGTCGGATGAATATCAAAGGTTGGAGAACATTATTTTAGCGCGGGGTGGGGTGCTGAAATAATAGCGAATTAGATAGTTATTCTACTTATATCTAGGGGTATAAATATGTTCAATATCCATATCAATCACATAATGGACGTTTCTCTTTTCCACAAACGGAACAATGCTGAACTGATGTAATGTACAAAAGACTTCAATTTGCTCTTGCATCGTTTTTGTTTGTTGTAGAACTTGAGCATACATTTGTTTTAATTCATTCAGATTACAGTACTTACCGTAAATTATAGCTTGCTGAAAATATCCATCCATTTCTATAAATATCATCCAATCACGATTGAGTGCTAATCAATCTATATAGCTTAGAGTGGGTGAATCATGTGCTGAGATCGTTCTCTTCTATTTTAATTATAACTCTACCGTTTATCTACTCCTACTTATGTGTAATGGTTAGCAACGTTGTTTATACACATTTCAACGATTAGGAAAGGTGGGAAATGATATGTCTGAACATTTAACTACAGATCCAGAAGCGATTGAAACGGTCAGAGAACTGATTAAAGATATTGATACAGCTATGCTTACAACGATTTCGGGAGGACGTCTAGTATCCCGTCCAATGAAAACACAAGAAATCGAATTTGATGGCGACCTATGGTTCCTAACGAAAAAAGATACATCCAAATACGAAGATATTCTACAAGACCCTCGTGTTAACGTATCTTATGCAGGCAAATCCTATGTATCGATTAGCGGAACTGCTGAATTCGTCGATGATCCTGCTCGTAAAAAAGAAATGCTCAATAAAATCATCGAAAAAATCCTAGATACATCTCCAGACGATCCTAACTTGTTATTGATCAAAATCCATACCGAAACAGCCGAGTACTGGGAAAGCGGAAGTGCTACCAAAATGGTCACTCATTTGCTCAAAAAAGCAGTCGGCAAAACTTCTGATCCAAAATCCGAACCCGGATTGAATGAAAAAGTAGATTTGAGTCATGCGCCTAAAAGTTAAGGAATAAAAAAAGAGCCACTTTGCAGAAAGTATGCGAAGTGGCTCTTTTTACTGTGTTCAATCTACATGTTCAGCCTATACGTCAGCAAGTATTTGATCATTTATTTATGTACTTGGTTTATACTCTCCGATCCAAACATCTCCCAGTTGAACGCTATACAATAGATTCTCACTACTATTGGATTGGATAGTTTCTTGTTTATATGCTTTATTTTGAATGTTTTTAACCTCTTTCTCTGTTCTAAATCCTAGAACAATATCTTCATTCAGTTCAGATAATAAATAATAGTCTGCTTCTATGGCAAGTTTCCATTCAAACTTTTCGATATCTAATCCTTTTCCATATAGGTGTACAGGAAAACCTTTTTCAATAGGGCTTGGTTCAAAGGTATGATCATAAAAGTGTAGCTGATCTCGAAAAGCAACAACGATTTGTGAATAAATAAAGTTAGGATCATACACCTACATTTTCAAATCAAAAGGCTCATTTAATAACTTCAATTGCTCATGCCAAGATTCATATACTTCGATCATAGCTCCAAAGATTAATCTAGCATACCAGAGTGGTGGATTGCGTTTGGTTAGTCGATAAAAAGGATTGATCCATAACTTTACATAGTCTCTATCATATCGTTCTAATTGTTCGATATCCAAATGAATATAACGCTGTTTCCAATCTTCAATATGTTTAATTCTACGTTTCCATCCACGAATTTTCTTTTTGTTGCCATTCAAATGGGGCATAAAATCTCCTTTTTGATCTACTTTGGGTTAAAGAGCAAACATTTGAATATCATTTAAAGCAGAATCAGCATGCCCTCTTACAATTTCACTCTCATCTTGCAATCCAGCATATACAATAGGTAGCACTAATTCTTTGTCGATTGTTCCAAATCGTCTCGCTAGATGTCCAAAACCTAGTATGGCAATTCCTTTTACATTCTCATGCTTGTGCTGGCTGTATTCCAACATAGTATCCCGGATAAACTCTAGATCTTCTGCATATAATGCTAAAGAAACTAATCCCCTAACAATAGCATCGGGATCATCAGAATAAATTAAGGTAAGCACTTCTTTATTATTTTCTATAATATGACTATCGTACGTGCCATGTTTGTAAGAAATACAGGTTAGTTTTTGTTCAAGAATATTGATGTTGTCCCATATTTGTGAAGACACTTTATTATTTGCAGTTTTCAATTTTTCAAATTCATGAATTGCATTTTGTTTAATACAAAGCTTTTTCTGATTTTGAATTGAGTCAGAGTTGGTTTCTCTATACATTGTATAATGGTTTTTAAAATGATGTCTTGCTTCTGTTAGTGAATAATCTGCATTAGGACCGCCCCTTACCCGATCTGCATCCAAATCATTTTGACCATCATCTTCCCAATCGCATAACCAACAAATATCGTATCTTCCTTTTTCATCTAATGTAGGATAACCACAACAAGGACATTGAAATTTATTCATGTTACACCTACTTTTTGAGTATGTAATCTCTCTTCAAAAGCTACACCGTTTATGGTCTACTTCTAAAGAGAGATTTTGATATGTTAATCTGTATAAGCTTGTGTTCTGCTATTCGTTAGATCGTATTAATTTATTTCATTGTATCGCTCAATGGCTGTACTAAGCAGAGAATTGAAATTCTCTGGCGTCCCATCGGTTGTATCCAAAAACTGACCGCTTAGATCGGAATCGGATACAGGTTCTTTTTTATTGATACGTTCAATAATTTTTGAAGCGGCTGCTTTGGCTTCTGTGGCAGAATGAACATAATTTTCAATACTGAAGCTGTTCATGCCTTCTTTTTGTATCTGTTTCTGGTCTTTAGAAAGTGTTACAAGTGCATTCAAATCCGCAGTCATAAGATCGTATTTAGCTTTAAATTTCTTCATATCGAGTTCCAACACGTTACTGGCATTGATCCCTTGCTCACTCATTTCGATAGCTGTAGCTTCAGCATCAATCATGAATTTCAAAGCATTGTAACGGATCTGTTGGTCAGAATCTTTGAAATTTTGCAAATCAACTAGACGTTGCTCCGCATCCATTTTTTGTAGAGCTTTAAAGTAAGCTTTAGCTTCTTTCTCGTAAGCAAGATTAGTATTTATCAGCTTAGTGTGTAGCTGTTTACCTTTAGCAAAATCATCATCGACATAACCTTTACTATCATAATAAACTTTCATTTCATCGAGGACAGCTAACAAATCCTTGATCACTGGTGTCAGTTGGGTTACCGCAGAGTCAGCACTCGCAAAAGCAGGCTTACTTGTCGTATACCCTTGTGCTTGATCGATGACTTCCCGCTGCGATGCTGGGACATCAAGCATGATAAAGCTGAGGTTCTTCTCAATAACAGGCTTCTTCTCCGTTCCAAACTTCTCGAAGTAATGAAGTAACACCTCATTGATTCTACCTGTCATCAAATTGTTGAGCATGACATACGAATTGTATTTCTCGATTTTTTGGCTTTCACCTGTTTTCATGCCTACACCTGCCTGATTCATACTCGAACAAGCAGACAATACCGTAATAAGCAGGATACTGACCATAACAAAAGATAATTTTCTCAAAATAATGATTCCCCCGACGGATTATTTGACCTATTTATGTTTGTCTATACGTATAATGATGGTCTACTCTATATTAGAATGCTTTGGTGATCAGGTCTTGAGTCTAGAGTAGGGTAATTTATATACATCTATAGAAATAATATATTTTTTTACATTTTATATATTTAATGTTAAGTTAAATTATTATAAGCGAAGGAGGGCTAACAGTGATTTAAAAGTCACTACAAGTATAGACATTAACATTATTTACATCATTAGCTTTATAAAATCCAAAGTTCTTTATGATTGAAAGGGGTATTATGTTGAGCCAATCATCTGAACGTGTTATACGTCATTTTCAGCAGGAAGACCTGCCATTGCTCGGAGAATTATACGAATCAGTGCAAACGATAGAAGGTTCAACATTTTGGTGGGTGGGAGATAAAGATAATTGGAGTAACGTTTATTGTGCATTTGAAGATGGAAAAATAGTCGCCAAAGGGCAAGTCAGTATTATCAGCGTGATCTCTACAGGCTGTACAGAAAAGAATAAGCATTGTATCTACATAAATCTTAAAACCCTATCAGAGCGACAACAAGATTATATTTTGTTAGATGAACTATATAACCCTCTTTTCAAAAGAGCGATAGAATTAAAATCAACATTACCTCCAGAGTATAAAACGATCCTTTGTGTAGGTAATGATTCCAAAGAAACAGCGAACAATCAATTTTTTATTCAAAAAGGATATCGTCCCCTAAACAGCTTGTATCATATGACAAGAGAGTTGACTCAACCCATACCTGAATTAACGTTATCTGAAGAATTTGAATTCTCCCATTGGAGCATGAACACATCCAGTGAAGAAAAAGAGTATCTTGAAATAGATACTGAAATTTGGCCTGACGCTCCATTAGGATTAGCATCCCTGTCTGAACATAAAAGTAATGCTTTATGGACATCTATGATTGTCAAACAATCGTCAACTATCGTTGGTGGATTGATGGTATGGCAAGAAAAAGATCATGGTGTGATCGAAGATGTATTTGTACGTGAACCCTGGCGCAAAAAAGGAATCGCCAGATTTTTACTGACCCAAGCTTTGATCTATCTTCAAGATCATCAACTTCCTTTTGTCGATCTGACTGTTTTAACGACTAATCAATCGGCGTTAACTTTGTATGAGTCGGTGGGATTTGGCAGGGATGGAGAAGAAGTTAGATATTTTGTATCACTTGATTAATACATCTTCTCTCTGCTTTCTTGCTTTGTATGATATTTTTTTATCCATCTCAAGCGGAACGATTCGAATATGTATATAAAAGAGCCACTCTACGCTAAATGCGTAAAGTGGCTTTTTTAATATCGTTTATTTTCAGGTAATATCAAAAAAAGAATATCGTAATGTCTAAAGGCGCAACCCATGAAAATACTGCACAATAGGATGCTTTAATTTAACACTGTCTGACATGCTCAAAATCCGCTTTTTCCCTACTCTTCGATCCATCAAAGCCAAGATGTTCAGCAAGATATCCTGCCCTTCTAGACTTTCATCAATCGGTGTTGCTAAGAATTTGGTCGCAGTCGTTGTAAAGTTCGATTTGCTAAGTGCCGTCTGCGCAGATAACAGTTCTTTGGCAAGTCCGTTCATTTTGCGATTACGTGCCATCACTTTCAACCGATCTTCAGGAACCGCTCCATTGGTTTCTTTGCGAAGTGCTTCGATCTCGTCCATGCTGATCGGAATGCGAAGATTCGGATCGTTTTTAATTTCTATTTCACTCTGATACCAAGTGATCGGACTGGTTTTGTCATTCATATTAAAGATGTTCTTCTTATCTACTGTGATATAACAGTTGCCCGATTTGCCAGTCAGATAGCTATAACTGGTTGCCCGGTATTCCACTTTTCCTTGTAGTGCAGGAGCGAGGAAACCTTCTAAATTTTGCTTCAATTTACTCCAGGACATACTTCCTCCTATGTTGTGAAAGCCTGACGACCAGTTGAATGGCTGTCAGGCTGTATTTGTAAATCCTTATATAATTGATCTACCAGAGTATAACTATACATTTTGAACAAATATATCACTTATCATTATAGATCGTAGCTCTGGAAATAGCTTGTATCATTACATTTCGACCGTACTTTCCACACTATCTACTTGCTTCGCTGCAAACTCATCAAGCAACGCTCGTACTTCATTGGTATTCTTGGCACTCATCAGTTCATTTCTTAGCTCACTGGCTCCACGGAATCCACGAACGTAAATCTTGAAAAAGCGAGGAAGTGGTTTGAACGAACGAGGTTCGATTTCAGAATATTTGTCATGCAAGTCCATGTGTATCCTTAATAAATCCAGCAACTCTGTACTACTATGCTCTCTGGACTCTTGTTCAAACGCAAACGGGTTACTGAAAATCCCGCGTCCGATCATTACACCGTCTACACCATGCTGCTCCACTAACTTCAAACCCTCTTCCCGATCAGCAATATCGCCGTTGATCGTAAGTAGCGTATTCGGTGCGATTGCATCACGTAGCTTTTTGATCTCTGGAATCAGTTCCCAGTGTGCAGGCACTTTGCTCATTTCGTCTCTAGTACGCAAATGAATCGACAGATTCACAATATCTTGCTTGAAAATATGGGTAAGCCAATCTCGCCACTCATCCACTTCTGCAAAGCCAAGACGTGTTTTGACACTCACAGGCAGACCGCCTGCTTTGGCTGCTTGAATAATCTCTCCTGCCAGTTCAGGACGACAGATCAGCCCGCTCCCTTTGCCATTCTCAGCTACATTCGGTACAGGACAACCCATGTTGATGTCGATCCCTTTAAAGCCCTGCTCTGCCATACCAATACTCATTTGCCGAAAAAACTCAGGCTTATCTCCCCAAATATGAGCCACAATCGGCTGTTCATCTTCAGTAAACATCAACCGCCCACGCACACTATGATGCCCTTCAGGATGACAGTAACTTTCCGAATTCGCAAACTCAGTAAAAAACACATCCGGTCTAGCCGCCTCACTCACCACATGACGAAACACTACATCCGTCACATCCTCCATCGGAGCCAGTATAAAAAACGGCTTCGGTAAATCACGCCAAAAATTGTCTGTCATGTTAAAAATCCTTTCGTTCTATATGAAGAATCAGCTTTATCCTATATTTGATTAGGAATTCCACCTCAAAATTTCATGTGATAGTTAAATATAAATAGGTACGATATGAAATAAGTTTATAGAGAAAATTTGTTAATCTAAAAGTTATTATACTAGATTAAGCAAAAAAAGAGGTTATTTCTCTTTTTACTATTTTCGCAATATATCTTTAATTAATATAAAAAGACGCAAGCAAAGTCGCGTCCCCAACTCACGTATTCTCTTACTTCAAACCCTGCTGTACCAACACCGCCACACTCTCCACATGCACCGTATGCGGGAACATGTCCACTGGCTGGACTTCCACCGTCACATACCCGCCATCTTCCAACACACGCAAGTCTCTCGCTAGTGTCGCTGGATTACAAGACACATACACCACACGCTCCGGTTGCATTGCTAGAATCGTCTCCAACAACCTCGGATCGCATCCTTTTCTCGGTGGATCGACGACGATCACATCTGGTGTAATCCCATTGTCTTTCCAACGTGGAATAACATCTTCCGATGCACCGACTTCAAATTCTACATTCGTCATCCCATTCAATACCGCATTAGAACGTGCATCTTCGATCGCTTCTTTCACAATCTCCACGCCATACACTTGCTTCGCATGTTGTGCCAAAAATAGTGAAATCGTTCCTATTCCGCAGTACGCATCAATAACCGTTTCTTCCCCAGTCAGTCCAGCATATTCCACCGTCTTACTGTATAACACATCTGTCTGCAACGGATTCACTTGATAAAAAGAACGTGCAGATATCGCAAACTTCACATCACCGATATAATCGTGGATCACTTCGCGTCCCCATAGTACTTTGGTGGTATCGCCGAAGATGACATTCGTCGTCTTGGTATTTACATTCTGGCAAATACTGACCACTTGTGGCATTTCGAGACGAATACGATCAATCCATTCACTTGGACGTGGTAGGCGTTCTCCGTTGGTGACGAGGACAACCATCATCTCACCGGTACGGAAGCCGACTTTGACGACCACATGACGCAATAGACCTGTACCTGACTCTTCATTATATGCAGATACACCTAGCTCTTTGCCGATTTGTTTTACTTTAGCAATCAATTCATCGTTGCGGGTATCTTGAATAAGACAGGTATCCATATCGATAATACGGTGACTGCCACGCGCGTAGAAGCCAGCAACCAATTGACCATTGATTTCACTGATTGGAACCTGTGCTTTGTTCCGATAACGCCAAGGCTCAGCCATACCTAATGTTGGGAGTACCTTAATACCTGTTGTTGCTTGTTGATCTACTCCTACATTCAGCTTACCGATCCGTTGTAAATTATCTATCACATGCTGACGTTTCCATTCCAATTGAGCGTCATAACTCATATGTTGTACCTGACAGCCACCACATTGATTGTAGATCGGGCAAGGGGCTTCTACGCGATCTGGACTGGATTCTAGGATAGCGGTCATTTTGGCATAACCGTATTGTTTTTTCGTTTTGAGTACTTTGGCTTGAATCTTCTCACCGGGTAAAGCGCCTTGAACAAACAGTGTATATCCTTCTGCTCGACCTACGCCTTCTCCATCGTGATTCATACCGATAATGTCTAATTCCAACTCGTCATTTTTGGCAACGGGTAAGTTCGCTAGCGCAAGGGCTGTCGCTTGACTCGGTTGTTGCCGATTATTGCTATATTTTCTGCCGCCTCTGCGGTCTTTACTCATCTCATTTGGCTCCATTTCTTTATACACATGACTGCATTTCATTAATTATTCAGGTCTATCCAACATCTCACTTCACAAACACATTGTCCACTATGAATGGACATTCCGAAGAACAATTCCTCTAAAGATTGTATAGAAAAATACCTATACTTACAATAACTATCGTTATCTTTTCCATATATTATTACACATATCAAAAAGACATTGTTCTAAATGTGGTATAACCATCCCTTACTGACATCAGGCATACTGCACGCTAATGAAAATATGGAATAATACAACAACTTTTAGAACAACATCTTTAGAGTAACTTTTTCAACTATATATCTTACAATCTATCACTATCGATCTACTTGAGATCCGAGAACACTTGCAATTTCTGTGGCAAAATCTCAAAAATCCCCGGTAATGATCCACCGAGTTCACCGTCTAGATTAATTTGTACATTATTGCTAGGCGCTTCAATCTCTAAGCGATCGGTCTGGAAATAAATAATCTTCGGATCGTTAAGATGCTCACCACGAGCTGCAATAGAGATGAGGCGGATAAATTCAGCAATATTGCACTTTTTGACACCGATAAAATCTAATAGTCCATCGTCTATTCGTGCTCCAGGAGCCAGCTTTTCAAAACCACCTACTGAATTGGTATTCGCAACAAGGAAAATCATAAACTCCTCATGCAGTGGTTCTTGACCGTTCGCTGTAATCTTCAGCTCGGTAGGCGTTAAGTTGACGACTTTCTCGATGCCTTTCATATAATACGCCATCTGTCCGATCATCGTTTTGAGTCGACTGGGTACTTCGTATGTCAGCTCAGTCAGTGATCCTCCACCTGCTATATTGATAAAATACCGATCATTAAAGCGACCTACATCGATCGGTCTCGCATTTTGACGAATCACCAGATCACAATAGTCTTCCCAATTCTTGGGCACGCCTAATGCACGTGACAGATCGTTGGTTGTCCCCAGTGGAAATACGCCCAATGGTGGTGGGTTATCATATTCTGCCATACCATTAATCACTTCGTAAATCGTGCCATCGCCACCAGCAGCAATAATCAGATCATATCCATCTTCGATCGCTTTGGAAGCAGACAGGGTTGCATCGCCTTCACCTGTTGTCGCATGACAACTGGCTTCGATTCCACCTTTGTCTAACCGATCCAAAATATCCGGCAATCGGCGCTTCATTTCTTCCCGACCTGAAGAAGGATTATATATCAGTCTCGCTTTTTTCATTCCATCATGCCACCTAATATGAATTATGTTGTCATCAGTTGGTTCAACAGTGACTGAATCTGACGCTCCATCCAATGAGATAACAGTGGATGTGGCAATAATGCTGTACCTGCATATTCATAGCTTAACCCTTCTACACGCCCGGGAATCACTTGATTCAGGAATATCCCTTTACTTAGAAATAGAGGAGCAATCAGCACTTTGTAGCCGCGTGCTGTCCATTCTTCTGTTTTGGCACGCAGACTATCTGGATTGAGCAGTGCATAATCGGTATGTGCCACTTCACTCACCTGTCCTACTCGCTGAGCTAGAGAAGAGATCCCTTTCTCCCAGCGTTGTCTGAATCCGTCATGAATACTGCCGTGACCCACAACCAACACCACTTCATTCTCAGGGGCAACCGATAAATCTTTCACTTGATCCCAGACCATACGAGCGATATCTTCATCATCATCGGCTGGATAACCAAAGTGAACTTTCGCTTCAATCGTAAAAGGTTCCAGATCGGTCTCGCGATCAGGCGTTTCTTTGACACCCAAAGCATAAGCGATTTCGTCCATATGTGTACTACCAGAGGACACAAATAGCGGAACGACTAATAGATCTGTAACTCCTTGCGCTTCCAGTTCATTGATTCCATCCTGAATAAATCTTCCCGGAACATTGTCCAGGAAGACTGCATTGACAGGTAGATCGCTTGGCAGATGGATATGAGATACTGCTTCATCGATCTGCTCCATCCAAGATGGTTCCGGCGAGCCATGACTAATTATTAATACACCGGGCTTCATAGAGATTACCTCCCTAGACGTTCCAATGTCATTTTATAACCATCATTACCATAATTAAGGCAACGTTTTACACGGGAAATGGTAGCTGTACTTGCACCCGTTTCTGCTTCAATCTGGTTATAGGTTGAACCTTTGCCTAACATACGAGCCACTTCAAGACGCTGTGATAAAGACTGAATCTCATTCACAGTGCATAGATCGTCAAAAAAGACGTAACATTCTTCTAAATTTTTTAGTGTCAAAATCGCTTCGAATAATTGATCAACACTTTTATCATCAAGTTTTTTAAGTTGCACGATGTGATCATCCCCTACTACGGTTACTGTACCTACATTGTATATATTACTGGGTATTTTTTCAAGCATTAACGATGTACAGCATTACAGAGTACCAGATTTTGTTTGAGCAGAACAATTATTTAAACCATCCACGTCTTGTAAAAGCAGTCATCATCCCTGCTCCCAAAGCAAACATCAGCAATAGCACGCCAAAATAGCCATACTTCCATTTCAGTTCTGGCATATTTTCAAAATTCATGCCGTAGATACCTGCGATCAACGTTAACGGCATAAAAATAGTTGTGATCACCGTCAATGTTTTCATAATCGTATTCATTCGATTGGAATTAAGCGAAATATAACTATCCCGCAGATCTGAAGTCATTTCACGATTCGACTCAATCATATCCGACAACTTCAGTAAATGATCATAGATATCGCCAAAGTATGAATGATGCTGATCGACCTTCTGAATATGTTGTGAGTTAATAACCCGGTACATCAAGTCACGCATTGGAATAATCGTTCTCCGTAGTTTCAGTAGACGAGAACGCAGTACAAATACTTGCGCTAACAGATCATCCACCGGCTCATCTGGCCCTGTATTTTCAAGTTCATTCAATTCATCTTCAATCTCGTACACACAAGGGAAATATTCATCTACAATTTTGTCAGTAATGATATAAGCAGCGGCTATTGGTCCATTTGCCCAAGTGGGACGGGTTCCCTGTTGACCATAGCTAATAATACGTTGCCATGCCGTCTCAATCTCTCGCAGTTCCCCATGATGAAAGGAAACCAAAAATTTATCGCTGACAAATAAATCGACTTCTTCGACCAGTAATGTCTCTGGATGCATCGCATGAAGAACTAGAAACTGCACCTCGCCATAATAATCGATCTTGGGGCGTTGAAGCACATGCAGACAATCTTCTACCGCTAATGGATGAAAATGAAAAAAGGTACTTAACTTCTTGGATTCTTCAGCGGTTGGCTGATTGAAATCGACCCAATACCATAAGTAGTTACCCGACTCTATCTCTTCTAATTGAATATCCTGAATAATCTCATGTTCTTGCGTCACGCCAAGAATGCGAATCATGAAGCGAGTTCACTTCCTTTATATCAAATATAGACGGATTAGCGTCTGTCGTTATTTTCATAAGCATCTCTGTTCCACTTAGAATCGCACAAAAAACCGCCGTTCGCAAGAAACGGCGGTAGTGATCTATAATGATCCGATTTTATTTTAGAACAAATCGAATAGTACTTTGAAAATAAGTCCAGATAAGATCGCTGCAATTGGAATCGTAACGATCCATGCAATCACGATCCGTCCAGCAAGTCCCCATTTCACTTCACGGAAGCGCTTGGCAGAACCTACACCTAGAATAGCTGATGTAATCGCATGCGTTGTACTTACAGGCAAGTGAGTCAGTGTTGCTGTAAAAATAACCGATGCGGCTGAGATATCAGCTGCAAAACCGTTAATAGGCTCGATTTTGAAAATTTTGGTTCCCATTGTTTTGATGATTTTCCAACCACCCACAGATGTTCCCAGTGCCATCGCTGTTGCTGCTGAGATTTTAACCCAAAGCGGTACATCTAGATTATCCTGAACACCAGCTGCGACTAGAGCAAATGTAATAATACCCATCGCTTTTTGCGCATCATTCGTACCATGTGTAAATGATTGAATCGCTGCTGTCAAAATTTGCATTGTGCGGAACCCTTTATTGACACTATGCGGGCTACGTTTAGCAAAAATCCATTTCAGAATCGTCATGACGATATAACCGATTGCAAAAGCAATCAACGGTGACAAGATTAATCCTTCAACAATTTTGATAAACCCACTCCAGTTCACAGAACTTGAACCTGCTCCAACAAATACAGCTCCTGCTAGGGCACCGATCAAAGCATGTGAAGAAGAAGAAGGAATACCGAACCACCATGTTGCTAAGTTCCAGATAATTGCAGCTATTAGTGTTGCAATAACGATTTCTATACCGTTATCCAAAGTCGCCGGATCAGCAACACTACCGCCGATCGTTTTGGCTACGCCTGTGAACGTGATCGCTCCCAGAAAGTTCATTACTGCCGCCATCAGAATCGCTGTACGTGGCGGTAACGCTCGAGTAGAAACCGATGTAGCAATAGCATTTGCTGTATCATGGAATCCATTGATAAAATCGAACGCCAAAGCCAAAAACACGACGATAGCCAGTATCCATATTGAGGTTTCTACCATATCATTCATCGCCCAGATGGATCTCTTGCACTCCAATCAAGAGAATCTGCGCAATCCTACCTCCTTAGTTATCTGTTACAGATTATTGCATCTCTGCATATTACATCCATCTATACTCAGCAAAATGGATCATATGCTTATCTTGTAAGCAATCTTAGGAATTGCGCATAATAATAGATTCGAGTCTATTCGCTACATCTTCGCAAGCATCAGTCGTTGTTTCCAAACGCTCATATATTTCTTTTTTCTTAATTAGTTCAATCGGGTCTTTCACTGTGGCAAACAAATCTTTGATACAGTTACGTAATACATCATCACCCTGGTTTTCCAGATCGTTCAGACGAATCGTATGTTCACGAATAGCCAACAGCTTTTTATGAGACAACAAATGAATAGCTTTTTGAATTTCATAAGCAGATTCACGCAAAATTTCAGCAAATTGAACAATATAATTATCTGGCTCAGTCATATGATACATATCAAAACGAGAAGCACATGCTTCTAGACCGTCTAATACATCATCCATCGTTGTCGTCAAATCCATAATATCATCACGCTCAATGGGTGTGATAAATGTTTTGTTCAGTTCGGTAATAATGGTGTGCGTGTAATCATCACATTGATTCTCGTAAATCTTCATTTGCTTCGTAAACTCTGGAATATCCTTCAAGTTAGGTACTTGTTCCGCAAAGTAATCTGCAGCTTGCACAATTGCATCTGCCATGTTCTCCAGCGTTTGAAAAAAGATATCCTTTTTCTTAACACGCATT
This sequence comes from Paenibacillus sp. PK4536, assembly GCF_028594455.2. Taxonomy (NCBI): domain Bacteria; kingdom Bacillati; phylum Bacillota; class Bacilli; order Caryophanales; family Paenibacillaceae; genus Paenibacillus; species Paenibacillus sp. PK4536. Next base: position 2,003,954 of record NZ_CP126313.1, on the reverse strand, counting down.
TCTATAACCCCTTTTCGAAATTTTGCCGAAAAATGTCGTAAATTAGAATTATGAAAACAAAATGATTTCATAACAACCTTTGTTATCTTATCAATCTGTACATAGGTTTGTAAAGATTCTGTTTACATTTATCATACAAAAATCATACAAAAATCGACTTTAATTCGATCATTACAGCATTTTTTACCTTTTTCATCCATTTTCGTTCAACTTTTTACCATCTATTGTCAAATGATTTTCGAATGATGGGCTGTTAGGAACAATATTGTAATACGTCACACCGGGTACAAAAGGCACTTCTTGACCATTACTGATAAAGCGAATCACATCTCCACTTTTCTTGCTCCACTGACCTTTGATCTGCTGACCTTGTTGAAATAAGATTGCTTCTCCACCGGCATTAAGATTTAAGCTTAATCTGCCAATATCGTCTAATACTTTGTAATCTCCGCCCAACACCATAACATTCGAAGCAGTTAAAGGCTTTCCACTATTCAGATCAATATGCGGTTCATTATTCATACTACGTGTGTAAAGTCCAGTGGTGGAATTATATTTATACCCGACTTTATAACTTTCTAGCAAAAATTGAAGTTCGATCAATGACGCTTTGGTTGCTGTTGTGGCAGAGGATGTTGAGCTTGAATCATTAGCACTAATACTATCTTTATTATCGGCAGAAACGGTATCTACTTTGAGTGAATTAGTGTCGGCTGGAAGTGAAGAATGTTCTGTATTTAGTGAATCGGTTGTTGTACTTGTTGAAGATTTAGCAGTTGTAGAGGGTAGAAAAGAATAGGTTGGAATCGTGATCTCTTGTTTGTAATTTTTTTGAAGTGCACCTTTACGTAATTTCTCTTCATTCGTATATAAATTATGAGGCGCTTTACGACTGGAATCTCGCCAGAATGGAGCACTTGCATTGGTGATCTCATCTAAATGCTCTTTCTTTCCTTGTTGCAATATACTGTACGCTTCCGGGCTACCTCCGGCATGAACAAGCAATGCGCCTACACTTTCCCCGATGCCGATCAAATACGGACGAATACTCCGCACAGGGCCGATCGTCACATCCCCATGATAACTCTGATATACAGCGATCAGACGAGTGATTCCTCCTTCGGCTAGCACTTCATAGACCATATCTGCTTGTGCTAATCCTGATTGTGGACGTGCCGCAGGTGCATTGTTAATCATGACCGCAATCGGTCTCGCTAGAGAAGGTTGCTTTAAAGGTAATCCGGTAAGTGGAGCGGTATAGGCTACTTCTGCTGGCTTTTCTGGTGCGATCGGTTCAGTTACTTTGGCAGGTTCAGGTTGTTGCTGTGGTGCAGGTGTAGCCACTTCAGCAGACCCGCAACCGATCAGACTAGCAGTGAGTACAAGTGGAATCGTCCATTTGCTTACTTTCCATAATCCAGATTGATTCATTACAATAGTATCCCCCTCAGTGATTAGCATCATTATGCAATGTAGCAGATCGTTGTCATCTGCATAGTAGGATACATTCCTACTATAGAACACACATATGAACTTCAAATGAATTAAAAATCGGCTAGCTGTTTATGTACAAACAGAAGATGTAAACCACGGTCTACTTCTTATTAAAACATAAGCTTCTTCTATATAGAATACATATGAAGTAATTAACGAATACCATCATCCAAACATCTACTTCATTTATATATACCATATTTTAACAGTTCAATAATAAAATATTAAAAATTTATCTAAGATTGTGATTTTTATCACATTTTAAAATTTAGTTGTGATTTAAAATAAAGACATGGAAGAGATGATCATCACCAACTCAACAAGTTAGCACAGACTTACAAAAATAAAACATTATTCAGGGGAGTGGCAATCATGAACAGATGGCTAAGAGAAAACAGTGTGGCAATGTGGTTATTAACTATACTACGGGTATATATCGGTTTTAAATGGATCGCTGGTGGATGGGAAAAATTAAGTGGTGGCGGATTCGATGCTACTGGATTCTTAACAGGTGCTATCGCCAATACAGGCGGAGAACATCCAAGTGTACAAGCAGGCTGGGGGGCATTTTTACAACATTTCGCTTTACCAAATGTAGCACTATTCAATGTTCTTGTTCCTATCGGTGAATTCCTTGTCGGACTTGGATTAATCTTAGGTGCATGTACTACACTTGCAGCACTAATGGGAATGGTAATGAACTTCGCATTCTTGTTCTCGGGCACTGTAAGCACCAACCCTTACTTGTTACTTGCTGAAATCTTCATTATCGTTGCCGGTGCAAATGCTGGTAAAATTGGTCTAGATCGCTGGATCGTTCCTTACTTACGCACTCGCTTCTTCAACCGTCGTAACAAACAACAAGATACCTTGCCTAATCAGCATAAAATCGCTTAACGATATAAATAACCAAATCAATTGGCTTCTATAGAATGATCGATGTTATTCGCAGTAACATACAGATCATCACAAGGAGAACAGAAAAAACCTACTGTACAATAGATAAAAAAAATAGAAATCCACTTGAAAAGTCATTCGCTACACCGTACTTTAAGCTACGGTATACAGAATGACTTTTTTGTACTTTATTTTGGATACGTTCTATTTGACTCTACTTGAAACGGTATATTATTGCTCTCTGTTTACCAGAAAGTGCTTGGTGAGTGTATTCAATCGCTCCGTAGCTTGCTCGACATTGTTTTGTCCTGCAATGGCAGATATCACTGCTATTCCATCGGCTCCTGCGGTTAAGATCGGCTCTGCATTATCTGCATGAATACCGCCAATACCTACTAATGGAATATGTATCTGATGGTTCTTAAGAGCTGTAATCGTACGTGTTCCTTGTACGGCTTCGGCATCAGCTTTGGAAGTGGTTGGATAGATTGGTCCTATGCCTAAGTAATCAGCTCCATCTTGAATAGCTTGTCTAGCTTCATCGACCGAATGAGCAGATACGCCAATCATCTTATTTTGTCCAAGACGTGCACGAATCTGATCGGCAGGTATATCTTCTTGCCCTACATGAATCCCATCGGCGTCTAGTGCAATCGCTAATTCAATATCATCATTCACTATAAACGGAATCTTATGCTCTCTACAGATCTGTTGAAGAGATTCAGCCAGTTGATAGTACGCTTGCCCTGTGAGTGCACCGACTCCTTTTTCACGGAATTGAAAAAGAGTAATCCCTCCTGCGATGGCAGATGTTAATACTTCTTCTGGTGCTTGTGTACAATTGACACTACCCATCACTAGATAAAGGCGTAAATACTGGCGCAATTGGTGTTGATCTGGCTTAGACATTATAGACCCGGCTCCTTTGTTGATACGCAAAATGATTAGTAGGCCCATGATCGGAACCAATTCCCAGTCCATCTTCAATCGCGGCTTGAATAAATTGCTTGGCGGTATCTACAGCTTCATGGATCGATTTACCTTGAGCTAATGTTGCCGTTAATGCCGCTGAAAAAGTACAGCCTGTCCCATGCGTATGCATTGTATCAATACGCTTGCTTTCAAAATATTCAAAATGTTGTCCATCATACAACAAATCCACAACGGTTGAAGTCAATGCATCATGTCCACCTTTAATCACTACATACGTTGCACCCATATCAATTAACTGTGTGGCGGCTTGTTCACGCTGTTGCATGTTGGTGATCGATATCCCTGTGAGTAGCTCTGCTTCTGGTAAATTCGGAGTGATGATCTCTGCTAACGGGATCAGATCCGAGACGAGCGCTTGTAATGCTTCTTGTTGCAAAAGCACAGAGCCGCCTTTGGCTACCATCACTGGATCAATCACTAGATGTTGCCACTGGTACTGTTTTACTTTTTGAGCGACATGACGAATAATCTCAGCGCTAAATAACATCCCTGTTTTGACAGCATGCGGTTGTAGATCTGTACCAATCGAATCCAATTGCTGAATAATACCTTCAATTTCTACCGGATAGACTCCTTGTACCCCTTTTGTATTTTGAGCCGTGACAGCAGTAAGAACAGACATACCATAAACTCCGAGTTCTTGAAATGTTTTGAGATCGGCTTGAATCCCTGCGCCTCCTCCACTATCTGAACCAGCAATCGTTAAAGCTTGATATACGCTCATTTTTTTCACTCCTTTGGATAGATTTGATTAGAAGATGTCGCGCTTATCTTGCCAAGCGCTAATCGTAAGATATTTTGTTACACAAAAATCACATTTTATTTAATTAGAAGATGTCGCGCTTATCTTGCCAAGCGCTAGACTTTTGCGATTTTTGAATGGGTGGATACGATATCGGGTGTGACTAGAGAGAGTTGATTGATAAATTCGATCTGAAAGCTACCTGTACCTTGTCCTGCGGTCTGTTGGTAAGCAATCTCTGCTGCGATGCCGTAAAACGCTAGTGCTTCAACTACAGCGTTTAAGCGTTCTTGTGCCTCTGTAGGATCAGCCACTGCGATAAATGCACCCACAACAGCACTGAGCAGGCAACCTCCGCCTGTGACCCGTGTTAAGATGCTGTGACTATTTGCAATGGTATAGGTGGTATTGCCATCAGTGACCACATCTTTTTCGCCTGTGATTGCTACGATACATTTCAATTGGCGAGCCGCTTGTTCAGCAATCTCGACCATATTTCCTTCGCCTGCTCCTGCATCTACGCCTTTGATATGCCATTGTTCGCCGATGACATTAGCGACTTCAGCCACATTGCCACGTAACACATCAATCTGGACATGCTCAGTAATCTGTATCGCTGACTGGGTACGATAAGGTGTCGCTCCTGCGCCTACCGGATCAAATACAACAGGTACACCTGCTTGATTGGCTGAGCGTCCTGCTTGGAGAATAGCTTCGACTGTATAAGGATCAAGCGTACCGATATTGAGCACCACAGCACTTGCCATTGCAGCCACATCTTTTACTTCTTCATGGGCATATGCCATAAAAGGAGAAGCGCCCAAAGCCAGCAATCCATTGGCTGTAAAATTAGTCACGACCATATTCGTAATATTATGAACAAGTGGATTTTGTGCTTGTACTTTTGCTAAAAAGCTCATTTAATTAGCCTCCTGTAATAAATAGATATTTTGCGATTACCCTATTCTATTTGGATTATATGTAGAAAAGGTTAGGCTTTATCTTATAAGGGCTGAACGCAATAAAGACCCATCCATCTCTAAAGAGACAAATGGGTCAAACATTCATTCAGGTAGACATAACTTGAGTGAAAATTTAGCCTCCACTTCCCTCCGCTAGTATAATCCAGATCAGGTTCCAAGGGTCCGAAAATCCATTTTCGTCTCAGCCAACAGGCTCCCCTAGTGAAATCAGTAACTATTCAATTGTTCTTTCTTACCATACCACTGGTGAATGATCTGGTAAAGAGTGAGAAATTGGTTAATATCTTACTATACAAGCGCTTGGCAGTATAAGCGCTACTTCTTCTAGTCCAATCGAACATGATTTTTGCGATAGCAAAATATCTTACGATATAAGTGTTTATATTGCCAAACGCTTATATCATCCAGTGTTGCCAATCGGTCTGAGCCACTTCACGTCCTGTAAGCCATTGACGGGTTTTGTCCAGCAATTCACGTCGGTGTGTGCCGTTAGAATACGTATGATCTGCTTGAAAAATGATCTCTTTATCACAGCGTCCTTCTGAACGTGTCCAGAATACTTTTTGATATAAAAAGGCATAATCGACAGGGATCACATCGTCGCCTGTTCCATGAATAACGAGCACATCGCCATTAAACTGCTTGGCTTCTTGAAACGGTTGATAATTGCCAAGTGAATCAAAGTATATCGGCGTAAATGAATACCCTAGATGATCGGCTTTGCCTTCGATCACTGCTTGATCGTATTTGTCACGTCCTGTTAATTTGACGATATCGTTAAATGGATGCCCTACTGCTGACCAGAGCACCAGACTTTTGACACGTTGATCGCGTACCGATGTCAGAATCGCTACAGCTCCGCCCAAGCTATGTCCAATTAAAGTGACCCGTATCGGATCAATATCACTGCAAGTCATCGCATAATCAAGTACAGTACGAGTCTGAGCAACCATTGATTCTAAACCTTCATTGCCATATTCGCCGCTGCTTTCACCGCAACCTGCATAATCAAAACGAACCACCATATAACCGTCAGCCGCCAATTCACGGGCTGTACTAACAAATAGGCGATCCACTCCAATGCGGCTGCCTACAAAACCATGGCAGATCACAATCAGCGGTGTACGGCTTTTGCCCCGTCCGGCTAATTGCGGTTCCTGTTCTGGATAATGAATACTAGCTGTCAGATCCAAGTCGTGATGTCGAATGACGATATTGCGTTCCATGATGATTCCTCCTTTTAAATAAACAATTCCGATCAGTTTAATGAGCTTTAATCTTGAAATCATATTATCATTAACGCTAGATCATTGTCAACGCAAGGAAAGTATGGCAAAATAATAGATTCGAACAATGAGAATGGAGGAATAAATAATGAGCACAATACGCCAGATGGTTAAAGATATTAATGTTGTACGAGATCAGTTAAAACCCGAAAATTTAGATTACTATGATGATGTGATTGTCCATGTACGGGATGCACGTATTGATCGTGAAGCTGGTGAAGAATTACTTTTAGAAATGGGTCATCATTTATTAGATGCACAGAAAAAAGGAAAAACCGCCAAACAGTTATTTGCTAAAGATTCGATGGAATATGGCAATATGTTAATTCGTAATTTACCCGAAAAGCGTCAATTGAGCAAGCCGATGTATTACTTGATGATTCCTTGGATAGCGCTCACATGGGTTTTTCTTATTCAAGCACTCATGGGTCTATTTCGAATCAGTATTAGCGATTCAGGAATTGTCGGGCAGATTAATGTAGCCACACTGATTATTGTCGCTGTCGGTTCGATTGCTTTAGTCGAAATGCTAACTCGATTTACCGATCAACCTGTTGAAAAAAGTGACACTACCAAACCCGGTATGCAAATCAATGCTCGCGCTATTTTGACGTACTTGGTAATTTTGATTTTGATTTTTGGTGTAGGTATCTTTTTACGTCAAGTGATGCCTGTGATTACGATTGTACCGTGGGTGAGTTTACTGTTATTTGTGATTGGAGTAGTTGGACAGAAATTTATTTTTATGCGCAAATAACATCGCTGATCTCTAGTAGATAAGATGAGTAGATTAATGTTCTATTTTGCTAATTCTATGATTATAAATTACAATAACGAAGAATTGATGAATATGTATAGCTGATAAACGAATCCTATTCATTAATGACGAATAAGTATAGTTATAGTTGAAGGAGGTTTATACATTGCCACCTCGTGCCGGTCTTAATCTCCAATCTATTGTAAAAGCAGCCACAGTCTTAGCAGATGAACACGGGCTACATGAAGTGACACTAACCGTATTAGCTAAAAAGCTAGGTATTCGTTCGCCTTCTCTTTATAATCATGTGAATGGACTACCAGGATTACGTCGTGAAATGGCATTAACTGGATTGGATCAGCTCAAAAATGTACTGATGCACGCTACTGTAGGCAGATCGGAAGATAAAGCGATTCGTGAGATGTCGCGTGCTTATCTTGAATTTACCCGTGCTCATCCCGGACTATATGAAGCGACGCTTTATCTTTCTGATACGGATGATGAAGAATTGGATACAATGAAGAATCAAGTGTTAGAGTTATTTACTCAAGTGCTCGCAGGGTTTGATCTAAATGACGATGCTCTTATTCATGCGATACGTGGACTACGCAGTGTTCTTCATGGATTCAGTTCTTTAGAAAGAACAGGTGGATTTGGTCTGAAGGTAGATGTGAATCAAAGCTTTGAACTGATTATTGATACCTTTTTACAAGGTTTGCATACTTCGCAATAACAATCATAAATCTATACATACACCATTTCTATTGAGATTCGGTACCTTTGTGTACACCAATCTATCTTTAGAATGGTGTATTTTTTTATGGTTATGTCTAAATTATCGTGTACTCATGAGTAGAAAAAAACAACTTTTAAGCTAAAGAAGATATATATTTATTTAAAATAATGAATATAGTTATTGATTAAACTAATATTATTAGTTTATAGTGTAATTAAGAGGTGATTAATATGAAAATAGTTAGTAAAAATAAATTACATCAACTTATTTTTTTACCCGGTGTTTTTCCGGTAAATTGTTATATAGTCGAAGAAGAATCCAGTCTGACGTTAATTGATGCAGGATTACCTAATAGTTACAAAGGGATTCAACAAGCGATTGCTCGGATTGGTAAGCCATTAGGTGCTATTATTTTGACCCATATTCATGATGATCATGTAGGATCGTTAGATACATTACATCAACGTTATCCAGATGTTCCTGTATACGTTTCGGAGCGAGATGCACGCTTGATGATCGGTGATATGACGTTAGACTCGCATGAACCGCAGACCAAAATTAAAGGGAGTGTTCCCAAAAAACTACAAACTCGTCCTTCTGTTTTGCTTCATGAAGGTGATCTGATCGGCTCTTTGCAAGTGATTGCTACTCCCGGTCACACACCTGGCTCTATAGCGCTGCTTGATACTAGAGATCGGTCGCTTATTGCTGGAGATTCTTTTCAGACAAGAGGCGGTGTTGCTGTCGCTGGTTCTGTACGATTGTTCTTCCCGTTCCCTGCATTAGCTACATGGAGCAAAGAGCTTTCTTTACAAAGCGCTAAACGATTGTTAGCTTTACAACCTAGTCTACTTGCTGTAGGACACGGTCATATGATCGATCATCCTTATGAAGCTATGCATACCGCTATTCAACAAGCAGAATCACAATTGAAAAAGTCTTCTTTATCGATCAAACAGTCTTTATAATCAACATCTATATCTTCCTGCTACTATCTCTCCACCTGTAAATAAACAGCAAAAAACCATGCAGATCAAGCATTAACCTGCACGGTTTTTACTTTTATATTCACGCCATAATAGAAATAGAAAATAAGGTGCTCCAATCACAGACGTTACCAATCCTACCGGAAATTCTAAAGGTGGAGCCAGTATCCGTCCAATCACATCTGCCAGTAACATCATGATAGCCCCTACCAATGCCGCTACAGGAACAGAATACCGATGCCCACCAGATACTAAGCGCCGAGCAATATGCGGACTCACCAGACCTACAAAACCGACCATTCCCACAACAGCTACTGAACCGCTAGCTAATATAACAGTCATGAGAAGCAAAATCGCCCGCATCCACTCGATACGTAATCCTAGCCCTTTAGAAGATTCTTCGCTCAGTCCAAAAATATCTAACGATTTGGCTAAAAGCCAGATGATAGGCACAACAATGATAATAATCGGTGCTAATTGCATAACCTGCTCCCAATGACGTCCCCAGAGCGAACCATTTAACCAGAGCAGAACGGTATTGGTATTCGTAGATGATTGGATGATAAGTAACTGGACTAATGTGCTTCCACAAGCGCTTACCGCTATGCCGACTAATGCCAGTCGAATAGGATCGACTCCATTGCGGTACGATAACCCATATACACAAGAGGCTCCGATCGCTCCGCCGACAAAAGCAGTCAATGATGTAAGCCATGTACTCTGCATCTCTACAGGTAAAAGTAGTACTGTAGAGACTGCTCCTAGTGCAGCTCCTGCGGAAATCCCTAATGTATCCGGTGCTGCCAAAGGATTACGCAAGATTTGTTGCGCCACCAGACCCGACACCGCAAGCCCACTTCCTACTAATATCGCCAGTATAATTCGAGGCAATCGATAATGAAGAATAATATAGGTAAGATCAGCATCTCCACGCTGGATAAATGCTTTGCCGATCTCTAACCAGCTGATACGTACTGCTCCAACTTGAATACTGATCATCATCAACAAGCAGGTTAGTGCACTAAGAATCAAGATGATGATTAGATTACGCTTTTGACCGATAAGATTATTCATGATGAACTCCTGCTCTGCCGTCTAGCTAAATAGACAAAATAAGGTGCACCGATAAGAGCTGTTATAATCCCTACAGGTGTCTCTGCTGGAAAATTCACAAAGCGTGAACCGATATCTGCTAGTGTTAACAATATTGCTCCGAATACTCCGGCAAAAGGAATCACAAGACGGTAATCGGTTCCTACCAGATAGCGTGTCATATGCGGTACGATTAACCCTACAAAACCGATCGGCCCAACAATAGAAACGGATATCCCTGCAAGCACAATAACGATCACACTGCCTACAATGCGCACTGTCCAGATTTTCTGACCGAGTCCACGCGCAATATCTTCACCTAAGTTTATTAAGGATAAGGATCGACTAAGACTGACAGCCATAACAAATCCGATGATGCTAAATAGAAGCAGTAATTGGATTTCATCCCATTTGACTCCTGCTGCTGATCCAGCGAGCCAGAATATGATTTTGCTAGCCGATTCTTCATTAAAGATCAATAATCCCTGTGTAAAAGAGGATAGCAGCGCTTGAATCACTACACCGATTAATGCCATACGTACTTCTACTTTGCCCCCACGAATCGCTAGACTCATTATCAGCACAATCAATACTGTGATAAGACCACCGGCAAATCCTGCTCCGGCAAGAACCAATCCATTTACTGTTGGCAAAATAATAGTACATAGTACGATCATAAAAGAAGCGCCTGCATTGATTCCAAATATACTTGGAGAAGCTAACGGATTACGGGTCAAAGCTTGCATAATACAGCCTGCAATACTGAGATTAGCGCCAATCAGCATCATCGCTATCGCTCGCGGCATCCGCAAAATATGCAAAATAATATGTTCTTTCACTGTAGTGGAATAGTGCAAAAGATAATCGATGACGGTGGCTAACGATATCCAAGACGAACCTATCATAAGCGAGCTGACAAATAGAATCAGCAAGATCGCTAGGCTAGTTACGGCTAAGAGCCATTTTGGGATCATTGAAAGTAAGTAGTCGCTTCACTCATGATATGAGTAAGTGCCGGAATACTGCGTTGTCTCGACCATTTAGCCAATTCAACTTCATGCGCTTTGCCTGTTTGTACGGCTTTTAGTTGATTCCAGAGTAGATTATCTTTTTGCCCTGCTAATACAGACGGATCGTCTTCATTAATTAAGATCAGCAGTTGATCTGGATCTATCGCTAACAATTGCTCTGTCGTCATCAGTTGACTGACTTCTTCTGTATCACTTAATGCGTAATTTAGCCCTACCGCTTGCAGGAATGATGAATGGAATGCTTGATCTGTGCGTACTTGAAACGATTGGCTTGCTTCTTCATCAGCCGCAATAATCAGCACGGATTGATTACTATTAATCGATTGCTTTAGCTTGGCCAATTGTTGTTGATGGTTGTCCAGCATAGCTGTTGTTTCTTCCGACTTGCCTAACGCTTCACCGATCGCTCGTGTAGAAGCCATAATATCTTCATAATTAGCAGTATCATTTTTGAAAACTATCGTAGGCGCAATAGCTGATAATTCTTCATATACATTGCTATGGCGACTCGTATCCGCAATAATCAAATCTGGCTTGAGTGTACGCATCACTTCTAGATTGGGTTCTGAACGTGCTCCAACGGATGTATATCCTTCTATATAAGCCAGTGTATCTTGTGGAAAACGTTCAGGCTTATCATCATCAGCTACACCGACAGGTTTGACATCCAATTCAGCAACCGTCTGAGTGAATCCTTGCTCTAACACAATAATACGCTTTGGCTCAGCAGGCACTTCAGTACTGCCTAGATCATGAGTGATCGTACGTGTAGATCCTTGAGTAGCATTGTCTCCACTTGCACTTTGCTTATTTGAATTGCCTTCACTTATCGGAGTCGTTGAAGATGTAGGTGTAGAACAAGCCCCTAACAATAATGTGAAGCTAAGAAGCAGCATTAACACTGCTGAACGTCTGATTGGATTATGCATCATAAAAGTACCTCCGCTTAAAGTGTGATTTTGAGAATCATTATCACTATAGCGGTGTACATCTGAGCCAACAATAGAGAAATCGGACATCGTGGATGTCATATTGGGACTCCATAGCTGTTGACGACGTTCTTGACGATAACGAATAGGCGATAATCCTTTATACTTTTTGAACATACGACTGAAATAATATCCATCTTGATAACCTACATTCATCGCAATATCTTGCAACGTTAGCTCTGTATGAATAAGCAGTTCACTGGCTTTTTGTATACGAAAACGAATCAGATAATCAGACGGACTCTGCCCAATATCACTGTTACGAAACAATCGAGCTAGATGACGTGGACTGCATTCTAATGTAGCTGCAAGTGAATCGATCGTTAGCGGAAGTTCGTAATGCTCATGAATATAACGAATCGCTTGAGTCACAAGGTCGGTTGTTGTGTTCTGAGCTTGATCTGTCTGCAATTGTTCCAATATGTCGTACAACATTTGCATAAAGGATGATCGTACTTGAAATTCTTGTAATGGATGGATATGTGTCCATGCTTGCTGTAATTGTTTGATTTTATTGTGTACGATCACGGGATGATGTGGTTTGAGTGCATAGGAAGTGTCTAATACATAATGATGATCTGTTAACGCATAGACATTAGAATTGGAAAGCAACCATTGTGGTCGGTATAGCACCAGATAGTATTCTAATAATTCATCCAAGACTTCAATCTGAAGAATACTTCCTTTACCGCTATGTATCATATGAAATCGCTCTGTAGGATAAGCGGTATGATCGACATGAATAAGCGCATGTCCACGCACTGTATATAGAAATCCATTTTCAGGTAAAGGATAAGGTGACACATACTGTTCGTATGGAATGAAGTGATGCTGAACATCCAACACGTGGATCGAAGCTTGATTCCACAGTTTTATATATTGATCTATATTCATCGCTAACCCCTTTTAACAAACGTACTGTATTGAAGTAAATGATCTCCTTTCTATTTTAATGATATTCATTCTCAATTACAATCGTTTTCATTTTTTTACATATTATCATAACTTCCCCCTATCACTGATCCATCAATGGTAAAATGAAGATTAGAGGTGATTACACACATGCGTGTACAACGCGAGAGCACATTACATCAAATGACATGGTTCGCTCATCTTTTTCCGGTGAACTGTTATCTTGTAGAAGAAAATGAAACATTAACATTAATAGATACCGGTCTGTCTAGCAGTTATAAAGGGATTGTACAGACGATCCATAGTCTGGAAAAGCCACTGACTCGCATCGTGCTTACTCATATTCATACCGATCATATGGGTGCATTAGATCGATTAAAACAGCATTACCCTGAAGCCAAAGTCTATATCCCCAGACGAGATGCTCGTATCATCAGTGGGGATAGGGCACTTGATTCTCATGAAGCACAGCGTCCGATTCGTGGCTCTATTCCTAAGCGAATCACCACTTCTCCTGATGTGTTAGTCGATAACGGTGATCAGATTGGCTCATTACTGTCTATTGCTGTGCCAGGTCATACACCGGGATCGATGGCTTATTTGGATACACGGAATCGTCATTTAATCGTAGGCGATGCTTTTCAGATCAAAGGTGGACTAGCTGTCGCTGGTCATATGCGGTGGGCATTTCCTTTTCCTGCATTCGCTACATGGGATAAACACACTGCATGGGCAAGTGCTCGCAAATTACTACATTACCAGCCGTCTCTGCTTGCAGTCGGTCATGGTTCTTTCCTTCGTCAACCTGAAGCTCCTATGCGTGCGGCAATCGAAGCCATGACTGTGAAATATAGCTTTACGTTGTCCAATTGATACGTTTATTGTACATAACGATGCTTTCAGACTATCTGACTAATGATGTAGAGAACATACACTAGAAATGACATTGTTTTTACTTTAGATTCAGTGCAGATTGACAAGGGTAGGGATAGGAATAAGGCTTTATATAGCGTGATTTCAATAGAGGGGGAATGATAACTTATGAAATTATTCAAACAAGTCGGTCTGTGTACGGTTACTGGTCTGCTAGTATTGCAAACAATCGGATGTAGTCAGCAAAGTGCGCCTACACTAACTACGATAACTTCTGCATCTGACAGTAGTACTATTCCTGTAACAAGCACAAGCAACAATATAGTTTTAGCATCGGCATCCACAACAACATCCCCATCTGCAACTATAGTTACCCGTTTCAAAAAAATGTTAACCAGCAGTGAAAAGCTTCCTCAAGCAACAGCTTATCTCAAAACGAATATCAAAAAAGTATCTCCGCAAACAGGTACTTCGTTGGTTCTAGCATTAGAAAATGCACAGAACAAATATATGGATGTGTGGACCAATAAATATACGGAATCGATTCAAAAAAAACTAATGAATATGTATACATCAGCTGAAGTCTATAGTGATGAAGATATGGACGATATGATCAAGCGCGCTCAAGAACCTGCGCTCAAAAAATTATTGTCTAACACCCAAAAAAGCGGTTATCGCATTGTGAATATCGAAGGCTATTATATGCCGATTATTGATTACGATCAGTACGATGCGTATGACGATTATGTCACCAAAGATATAGATGCCTATATTGATATTATGGCGGAAGAATCCGATCAGCCGGCAATGATAGATGCAGGGCTTGTGATCGGTTGGGATGATCTATTAGAACGTACTTTGGATTTGGAGCAATTTATAATGAAATATCCAACATCTCATCGTATAGCTGATATGAAGCAAAATTATCAGTATGCTGTGTATAGCGTATTTTATGGTGCAGATAATACTCAACTGTTCGACAGTCTTAGTAAAAAGATCGATCCTGACGCTAAAAAACAGTACCTAGCTGTGCTTAATGATGAAGATACCGCAGAAGATTATCCCTCTAGCACTCTTCTTAGCGATCTACATGGATTAATGGATTTGGCAGCACAATCGAATGATAAAATGACTGCTAAATTAGAAGCTTATCGGCAACAAGTGGCTCCGCTCGAATCGTAAAACTTGCCTAGAATGTGCAACTTAATATTCCATATGACCGTCTTTGCTAGTATAGGGAGACGGTTTTTGACTGTACTTGATCATTCGTGAAAGTTGTCGATTTTGTCATTTTAGGGATATGATAGTGAACTATGGGTAATAGAAAAAGGACACACTTCAAGCCCAATCCAAAAGTGAAGTTTGCTTCGCAGACGTTTTTTCACTATTTATAACAAAGGAGTTTTATGATGAAAAAAATCAGTTTGATCCTAACCAGCATTTTGTTAATGTCTGCTCTGGCAGCATGTACAAGCAATTCCAGTACGACAGAACAACCAGCCACTACACCTACTACTGAAAATACAGGTACAGGCAATCCGGCAGCAACGAACCCTGAAGCGACTACACCAACAGAAGGTGCTACTTCAACGGATCCGGCTAGCACAGAATCGGCTTCTGCTCAAAATGCCAAAATCGTAGCTAACAAAAAAGTTGTGGCTAGTATGTACCAAGATGTACTCAATGGACATCAGGCCGATAAAATAGATATGTATCTTGCAGATGATTACAAAGAACATGATCCGATGATCGCTACAGGTAAAGAAGCGTTCAAAACGTATATCGCTTCATTTATCAAAGCTAATCCTGACTACAAAGTAAATGTCAAAGGTATGATCGGTCAAAATGATCTTGTCGCTGTGATGAATTATCCGATGGCTAATCCTGATGATCCTGGTCAAGCAGCTGTTGATATTTTCCGTGTAACCGATGGTAAGATTGTAGAGCACTGGAAAACGGTTCAATCGGTAACAGGCGCTTCTAGTATGATCCAAAACTTATTACCAAGTGCATCCACAACCGCAGATGTAGCTGCAACAGATAAAGCGGTCGTTGCTTCGAATGCTCAATTTGTAAGTAACTTCTTTAACAGCTTTTTTGTAGAGCATAATACAGATGCAGCTTCAGGTGTTGTGAGTGAATCTTTAGTGCAGCATAATGTGAAAATGAAAGATGGCATTGAGCCATTGGTGAACAACTACCTTGCTCAATTCCGTGCCAATCCAGATAGCTCAGCAACAGTAGTCAATATGGTTGCAGAAGGCGATATGGTATTGATCCAAAGTCAGATGAAAAAGAATGCTGACGATGCAGGTCAATCTGTTGTCCAAATCTTCCGTGTTGAAAACAATGAGATTGCTGAAATGTGGATGCTTTCACAAGATGTCCCTGCCAAAACAGTAAATGAAAATGGTATGTTTTAAAACCAACAATAAACACCCCTCTTCTGCATACTAGAAGAGGGGTTATTTCTGTTACTTTATTATATTCATACATACACTACCTATTTATACTAAAAGATTTTCTGTTTGTAGAGAAGAAATCAACCCACTGAACTCAATCGGAGCAGACATCACTAGCAAAATCATATAATGTCCCCATAAATCGCATTGATTACCAAATTCTTCGATAGATGCAGTCGAATCACTGACTACTTTGAGCATGTAATTATATTCACCACTAATCCGATAGCATTCAATCACTTCTGGAGCAGAACGGCAAAACTCTAAAAAAGGTGTACATTTTTCTGTTTTAAATAAGATATATGCTGTTGCACTTTTTCCGATTTTCTCAGGAGAAATAATCGCTCGAAATTCTTTAATAACCCCTTTTTCTTCTAAACGTTTGACTCTTTCCGTCACTGCGGGTTGAGTTAATCCTACATATTTGCCTAATTGAGTCATCGATACTCTTGCATCCTGTTCCAAAATAGCAAGAATCTGCTGATCTGTGTGATCCATATACGTTCTCCTATACAATTAAATTTTTAGATATCAATTACTTGTAATTCATTAGTAACTACAATTAAATAACTTGTTTTTGATATGTAACCACATTTTCTTATTCATTATACTAAATATATACCTATGAAGTAGCAAGGTTTACATTAAAGGGGGAACCATAATGGATCAAAAGCAAAACATTTCAAAAGATACACCAATAGTAAAATCTTTGGTTCACTCTACCACCAAGTCTACTGATGCTTTAGAACAGCCTGTACCGTTAGATCGGTTGCCTTGGGCAGGCTTGCTTGCTCTAGCGATGACCTGTTTTATTGGTATTCTTACCGAAACACTTCCTGCGGGTTTGTTACCTCAGATTAGCTTCGGCTTAGGGATTTCAGAAGCTTCTGCCGGACAATTAGTTACATGGTATGCTCTAGGATCACTATTGGCAGCTATTCCGCTGACTGCGTTGACGCGTAACTGGCCTAGGCGATCATTGCTACTTGTCTGTATTGTAGCATTTCTTCTTTTCAATACGATTACAGCGATATCTTCTAGTTATTTGATCACCGTGATTGCCCGATTTGGTGCAGGTGTTGCCGCAGGGATTCTATGGGGAATGGTTGCAGGTTATGCAAGAAGACTGGTCTCGGATCGGTTAAAAGGACGAGCGATGGCGATCGCAATGTCAGGCACGCCTATTGCGCTTGCTCTGGGTGTTCCGCTGGGTACATTTCTAGGTAATTTTGTAGGTTGGCGATGGGTATTTGGCATGATGTCTCTACTTTCTTTTCTATTGATCTTTTGGATTTACTGGAAATTACCTAATGTAAAAGGGCAAACGACTTCTCAGCGTTATTCGTTAGCTACTATTTTTTGCCTACCAGGTGTACGTCCTATTTTAAGTGTCGTGTTTATCTGGGTATTGGCACATAATATATTGTATACCTATATCGCTCCTTATTTAAGTTTTACCAGTCTAGCTCAACGTACAGATGTTGTTTTGTTTGTATTTGGTGGCACTTCTATTATTGGAATCTGGATTACGGGAGCTTTAATTGATCGTTGGTTACGTAAATTAGTGCTTATAAGTATTGCTATTTTCACCTTAGCTGCTTTTATCTTGGGCATAGGCAGTCATTCCGCTATCCTTATTATGGTGGGTGTCGTATTATGGGGTGTTACTTTTGGAGGAGCGGCAACCTTGTTACAGACGGCTTTAGCTGAAACTACTGGTGAACAAGCCGATGTTGCACAATCTATGCTTGTCACCTCTTGGAATCTTGCGATAAGCGGTGGTGCAGCACTCGGTGGACTTCTACTTTTATCGGTAGGAAGTCTAGCCCTTCCTTGGGTATTAATGCTACTGGCTCTCGTGGCTTTCGTCATTTCATGGACTGCTAGTCGTTACAGCTTTGTTCCGAATTCTTCAGTTCATGATACTTAATCTAATGATAGTCACTTATTTATTCGTATCAAAAAAGAAGCCTTTACCTGTGTATTGAGGTAAGGCTTCTTTTTATTTAGATATACGTGTTGCATGTATTGTTAAAAGTACTCTTTATTTGTACGTTTGAGCGATTGCATTAGCAGCTACAATCGCATTGTAGACATCATCTGCGGTTACTGGGAAAGGCATATGACCCATTGTATCGTCCGGTGCACATGCAGATTCAGCTACTTGTCTCCATTCTGCTTCTACAAATTCAGTCATACCTAAATCTTCAAGTGTTAATGGTAGACCGACTGCTTTGATCAAATTAACTACGGTTTCGAACTCTTCTTTCGGAGAGTTTTCCAATACCAATTGAGCTAACAATCCGAATGTGACTTTCTCACCATGTTGAGCGCGGTGGATCGAAGGAACAGCAGTCATCCCGTTATGAATCGCATGTGCCGCGGCAAGTCCACCGGATTCAGCCCCTACACCACTCAAGTAAATCGTTGCTTCGATGGTATTTTCAACTGCTTTAGTCACAACTTTTTGTTGGACAGCTTTGGTTGCGCTCACTGCATTATCAAGCAACATTTCATAACATAATTTAGCCAATCCAAGTCCAGTCGCTGTTGGTTTCATCAGAGCAAGATTATCTCCATTAGAAGCATAACACGCACGAGCTTCAAAATAAGTGGCTAGAGCATCGCCCACACCCGCAGCGAAGAAACGAACAGGTGCGCCTGCAAGAATACCCATATCTGCAAGTACGGTATCTGGATTATTTGGTAAGAATAAGTACTCATCGAAAGAACCGTCTTTTTTATAAATCACAGCAAGTGCGGTACAAGGCGCATCTGTAGACGCAATCGTTGGGAAAATGACTACAGGAAGTTGCTCATAATAAGCAGTCGCTTTCGCTGTATCTAACGTTTTACCGCCACCAATACCTATAATAACGTTCGCACCGGATTGCTGTACTAATTCACGGTGACGCATCACTTCTTCTTTGGTACATTCATATTCGAATTTCTCAAAATGTACTTTATGATTAGCAGCTGTAAATGTAGGTGCTGCTTCTGTTTGCGCACGTTCTAATATAAATTCATCACAAATGACATAAGCATGATCACCATAACCACGAGTATAATCATTGAGTTTGGATAATAAGTGCTGACCTGTAATAAATTTTCTAGGTGAAGTTACTGATCTGACGAAATCTGCCATGATTCACACATCCTTTTGGATAATTACAGTCTACGATTCTATATTCCTGACCGACAGAGAGACCTTGCTTGATAGGTTCAACAATAAGCCTTTGACGTGATATTTTGCCATGTGATACTTATCACTACAGACAACTATACTCCTTCATCTCTCCAAACCAAGTGAATTATGTCACTGACAAACTTTTGAAAATGCGCTATGGTAAAGCGTTTGCAGAAGAAATTTCCTTTAATACCGGGATAGAACATAGAACCACAGCACCATAAAATTTTAGTTTGACGAAGCCGATATTAGATATAGAATGATCTCAGTGCTTATACTGCCAAGCGCTTAGAAAGGAGAAATAGTGATGCGAGCTCGATATTTATTTGTAATCATGCTCTATATTTCTATTGCATTTGTGATTACGTTTTACATACTTAGCTTAAAGTATCCACATGCTTCAGCTTTTTCTTATAAGACTTGCAAAGCTTCCTACGATACCAAGAATGACCTATTTGCTAACTTGCTCCATGCAGGCGAAGATAATGTAGCTTCTGCTTCTGAATCGATTAAGACGGCTCCTGAAGGCAAAGCTGCTCGTATTCCTGTGCTGATGTACCATTATGTAGTGCCTGAGAAATATAATGTAGAAAAGAAAAATAATGCTCGAATGAGCTTGGAGTCATTTAGCAAAGGAATGAAATATCTGCACGATCAAGGCTACAAAACAGCAACCTTGTCTGAATTGGAGCAATATGTGAATGGGGAGATCCAGTTACCTCAAAAAACAGTGGTTATTACATTTGACGATGGTTATCAGAACAATGTGGTCTATGCCTATCCTGTATTGAAGAAATACGGATTCCATGCTTCGATCTTTATCGTAGGTACCAAGCTCAAAAGCAAAACGCAAAAATTTCTACCTAAAGAAAAAACAACCATTTCACGCAAAGAAATGAAAGCGACCAAAGATGTATTTGAATATAATAGTCATACGTACAATCTTCATTACAAAAATACGATTCAATGTGGAGATACCGCTGCGGTGGGTCTAGAAAATGATCGTCTTAAAAATGATATTGAATTAATGAAAACCAAAACAAAGATTGATACCCCTTATTTTGCGTATCCATATGGAGAATATCAGGATCAAATGATCTATACGTTACGTGAAAATGGATATCGGATGGCGTTTACTGTCAGACCTGGATTTGTTCATCCTGGCGATGATCTGATGCATTTACCGCGTCTGAATGTGAATTCTCATACCGAACTCAAACATATTCTGAATTTAAAAGAATAACCAATACCTGATTGCCTCTATGCTTGAATCATCTGCATATGAAGCAATCGGGTATTTTTTTCATCATTAGCCTATTATCAAAAACAAGCGACAAGGGTAATATATTAAAAATAAGCGATGTAATTATCTGAAGGAGCACATACTTAATGACATTAGCCGAATGTTTGAGTCATTTACATCATGATCTATTACTTGTTAATATGCACAAGCCCGGTTATCTCACCCGTTCAGTTGCTGAATTGCAAAAAACGATTTCTCCAGACATACTGAATGAAGAAGGTTATGAACTGCGTACCCATGGTTTTAACTTTGGACGCACCCAGAAGAAAGCGATTGGCAAAGTGAATGGCCCTAATTTATGGAACGAATGGTAATCAGCCTTTACACAGCGTTAACAATTGCACGTTATAATGACTCTATATGAGTCGTTTTGACACTTTATGACAAAGGTATTCGTATGATTTGGAATTACACATACTGCAAGTTACACTAGATAAAGAATATAGTTGGATAACAAAGATTAAGCGGAGGCATTATGGAAAATAAACAAGTGAACCATCCTACTCACTCAAGCTATATTAACCGTGATCTAAGCTGGATCGAATTCAACAGCCGGGTACTGGAAGAAGCTCAAGATCCAGACGCTCCCCTGTTAGAACGTATCAAATTTTTGGGCATTGTATCCCGTAATCTAGACGAATTTATGAGTGTACGTGTTGCTGGTATTCGCAATCAAATTAAAGAAGGTTATCTCAAAAAAGACTTTACCGGCTATACTCCGTCTGGTCTATTCAAACGTCTGACCAAAAAAGTAGAAAAAATGGTTCATACTCAATATCGTACATACCGTGAACTGATGCGTCTACTTGGTAAACAGGGCATTACGGTGAATCGTTATACCGATCTTAGTATCGCTCAGCGCAAAGCAGCAGATACTTATTATGAAGATGTCATTTTCCCTGTATTGACACCGATGGCAGTCGATCAGAGTCGTCCATTCCCATTGGTACATGGATTGAATGTCTACCTTTCTGTCGTGCTAGAGCATGGCGGTCGTGAACCCATTACTGAGAATGAACATGATGCGTTCTATTTTGCTATCGTACAGATTCCTTCTAATCTTCCAAGATTGGTTTCTTTACCTCACCGTCAAAACAGTAAAAAACAACAGTATATTATGCTTGAAGAATTGATCTGTCATCATATTCATACGTTGTTTGGAGGCTATCAACCTGTAGGGGTAAATGCTTTCCGTTTGACTCGGAATACCGATCTGGATATTAACGAAGAAGAAGCGGAAGATTTGCTAGAAGAAATTGAAAATAAACTACGCAAACGTCGTCGTGGTGCACCTGTACGTCTCGAAGTTGAAAAAGATTTCCATCCTTTTGCACTTCGTATGTTACAGGAAGAATTCGATGTGTCTGAAGCCGTGTATGAAATCGATGGACCTTTGGATCTTGGATTTTTGCTACCATTCTCAGACTCTATACAAAATCATGAATCGTTACGCTATCCACCAGAGATTCCACGGTATGCCCCTGAATTTCCAGAAGGCAGTGATACCGACTTTTTCAGCGTCATTAAAGAGCGTGATGTATTGCTGTATCATCCGTATGAATCATTTGATGTAATCAGTGATTTTATTGAACAAGCGGCTGAAGATGATGATGTCATGGCAATCAAGATGACGTTGTATCGTGTAAGCGGACGTTCTTCGATTATTCAAGCGCTCGCCAAAGCTGCTGAATCGGGTAAACAGGTAACGGTTGTTGTTGAACTTAAAGCTAGATTTGATGAAGAACGTAATATTGCATGGGCACGTACTCTGGAAAAAGCAGGTTGTCATGTGGTCTATGGTCTAGTTGGACTCAAAACACATGCCAAATTAATTCTTGTGGTACGCCGTGAAGCCGATGGTCTCAAACGTTATATTCATATCGGTACAGGGAACTATAATGCGTCTACTGCTAAATCATATACCGATATTGGTCTGTTAACGGTAAATCCTCATATTGGTGAAGATGCATCAGAAGTGTTTAACCATATTACAGGCTATACTGAAAGTCATGAATGGCAAGCCGTAGCGGTTGCGCCGGATACGATGATGAATAAATTTATCGAATTGATTCAACGGGAAGCTGAACATGCACGCAAAGGTAGACCTGCACGCATTATTGCCAAAATGAACTCGTTATCCAATCAACAAATTATCGACGAGTTATATATCGCTTCTCAAGCAGGCGTGAATATCGATCTAATTATACGTGGAGTGTGCTGTTTACGTCCGGGTGTCGTTGGCTTGAGTGAACGCATTACCGTTCGCAGTGTAGTCGATCGATATCTGGAACATTCACGGATCTATTCTTTTGAAAATGGTGGCGATCTTGAAATCTGGCTATCCAGTGCAGACTGGATGACTCGTAATCTAACCCGTCGTGTAGAGCTGATGTGTCCATTGTTTGATAAAAACACAAAAGCCACTATGCAGCGCATTCTAGCTCTTATCCTTGAGGATAATATCAAAGCTAGATTGCTACTACCTAGTGGCAGTTATGAGCGATTTGATAACGGTAAACCTCCGTTACGCAGTCAATTTAAAGCGTGGGAAATTAATTCTTGGAAACCATATGTACCACCAGTCTCACTCTTACGTCCCACTCCTTCTCCAAATCTCTAACCGCTTCCGTAATTTCGTGTGTTTCCATAGAGGCTTCGGTATGACAGTGAACTGTCAGCTCGAAGTCTCTTCCTTTGCGTACAGCGACTAAGCGATCAACAGGTTGCGTTTCGCTCACATCCATAGCAGCAGCTAATTGAAGAACAGCGCCTAAGCGGCGAATACGTTCTTCGTCTTTAGGATGAAGAATATCGGCGTACTCGGTAGAGATTCTTCTTTTTTTAATTTTGCCTTTACTGCCGAAAATAGCGATAAATGCGACTAGCACCGTTTCCCGATGATTAAGTCCAGCTACAGCACGAGTCGTTAATAGATAACGAGTATGCTCTTCAAAGTCGTGATAGCCAATTTTCATACCTACCCGATACATTAAAGAAGCGGTACGTAGGATTTTGCGATTAGAGACGTCTCCTTGACCTTCTCCAAGTGCTTCGTATAGTTCGGAAGATAACTGTTGCACCCAGCGTAAATGGCGTTGACGGGGCAAGGGCTCTCCGTGTAAAGCTGCACCGATCTCATATTCCAACACATCTTCGACAATCGCATTGTCTTTGCCACGTTCCCATTCGAAGAACAATCCATCACGTAGACCTGTTCCACTAATCACATAATGAGAACAATGCATATAACGGAATAACGTATTTAAAATAATAACCCCGGGCACAATAATATCACTACGGGTTTTGGATAGACCGGCAATGCGTTTGCGCTGATCATTACTCATAGCTGGAAGCTGTTGATAATAATAGTCAGTATCTTCTGCTTCTAGCGTATAATGATGAATCTGCTCCAGAGAATATTTTAATTTACGTTGATGCATTTTACCTACAGCACGAATCGTTCCACCTAGACCGACCATAGGAAGATCAGGGTGCTCACTAATCCATTCATGCTTTTGCGCGGCATCTAGCACCAGTTGTCGAAGTTCTTCAACCGAAGACTCTTCCCAACGCCCAGTCGTTTCATTGCCGAATCGCACATTCATATTGACAGCTCCGAAAGGAAAAGACACACTGGAAACGCGAGCACGATCACGGAATAAAGTAATCTCTGTACTTCCGCCTCCAATATCAATAATATAACCGTCTTCGATATCAATCCTGTTAACTACGCCAATAAAGCCGTAATGCCCTTCCATTTCACCCGGTAACAGTTCTATCGTGAGTCCAGTTTCACGGTTCAAGTAGTCGATGACTTCTTCGCCATTACTCGCATTACGAATAGCCGCTGTAGCCACAGCACGAATCTCTTCTACTTCATACGCTACACTGACTTCAGCAAACTGTTTTAGAACAGGAACGATCACACTGACCGCTTCAAGTGGCATATCTCCTTCAGGTGTAACTATTGCACTTAGACGAGCAGATTCTCGACATTCTTTGAGAACCTGATATCCGCCTCCATCCCCTGTTTCATAAATAACCAGACGAATCGAGTTCGATCCTATATCCATAATCCCTACACGGCGACGTTCTTCCTGCTCTCTCATCGTAGCTCCTCCTGACCTGTACAAGCTTCTATTTACAAAATATGCATCGTATCTTGATTACAGTTAAAGTCAGTCTATCTTATTTGCATCATTGTCACAATCGTTTATCTATCTGCATACGTATATATTTACTTATACAATCTTTGAGATATCATCGATGTGATCGGTAAAAAGAAATCTGAAAAACAAAAAGCCTCTGAGGAAATCCAGAGGCTTGATGCTTTTTTAAATATATCTATAGATATAAAGGAGAAGTTAACAATTATAGCAATTCAAGCATCGCTTTCGCTGT
Organism: Paenibacillus sp. PK4536; assembly: GCF_028594455.2. Lineage (NCBI taxonomy): Bacteria > Bacillati > Bacillota > Bacilli > Caryophanales > Paenibacillaceae > Paenibacillus > Paenibacillus sp. PK4536. The sequence goes on along the minus strand of NZ_CP126313.1, from coordinate 1,978,830 downwards.
GCTTTCACTAGAAGCAGGGTTTTGACCTGTTACTAATTTGCCATCAACGATAACATGGTCTGCAAAAGCAGAAGCGGCTACAAATGCTGCACCTTGCTCACGCAATTTGCTTTCTAATAGGAAAGGAACATATTTAGTCAATTTCACCATATCTTCTTCTTCATCTGTGAAACCTGTAATGTTTTTGCCTTGTACATAGTAAGTACCGTCTGCTTTTTTCACATCTACTAATGCACCAACGCCATGACATACAGCGCCAACAACACCATCATGTGATTCTGTATCATGAATCAATTGAGCGATCACAGGGTTGCTTGCGAAATCGACCATAGGACCGTGTCCACCTGCAAATAATACACCTGCAAAGTCGCTTACATTTACGTCTGCAAGAGCTTTAGTATCTTCAAGCATATCTGCTACCGATTGAAATTCAGCAGGAATACCGTCTGGAATAGAGTTTTTATCCAGTGTTACTTTACCGCCTTTAACCGATACGATCGTAGGTTCTACGCCTGCATCTTGAAATACATGATAAGGTGCAGCCAATTCTTCTAACCATAGTCCTGTTGGGTGTCCGTTCATTTCTGTAGCACTTGTCGCTACTAACAATACTTTTTTAGTCATATTAATCGACTCCTTCGAAGTTTTATATTTTTAAAAGATTAAGATGTATTACGTATATGAAACGAATGCAATCGTTAGTTATATACTCCACTCAATACATAGTATACAACTTTTTTGTGCACAATCAAATTTTTAGCAAAAAAATTTTGAGTATGAAACAATAAAGTACACTACTTTAGTATCGTCGCTCTCTATTACTTTAACCTTAAATCAAAGCTGTCAAACGATATACATAAAAATGATTACTTTCTTTGCTTGTTATTTTACCTTGGTTGCTACAATTCGCCCTATCTCCACCAGAAGAAAATATCTAATACAGTGTGCAAAAAAGATTCTAGCTTTTTCTCTTTGTTTCGTTTAGACCGCTTTGGTTTTCGTTGCATACTTCTTTGTCTCCTTATTCGCTTTATATTGCCTGTCTATTTAAAATGCCAATAGGGTAGCAAAAAATGAACAGATTAAAGGACATCCTTCTAATCTGTTCGATAATTTCATTATCCTTCACTGGATAGCTTCAACTTATTAAATGAGCTTGGTTGAATCACTCTGACGCAATCCATGTTGATACAAATCATAAAAATGGTGCGTAGGACCGGGACCTGAACCCAGATTCAACGAATGACGAATCGCTGTGGTTACATAAGCTTTGGCCTGCTTAACCGCTTCTTGTAAATTACCACTTAATGCAAGCCCTGCTGCAATAGCAGAAGAATACGTGCATCCTGTACCATGTGTATTCAAAGTAGGAATTCGTTTTTCTGTAAAATAATACATTTGCTGACCATCATATAATATATCTGTAGCTTCATCGCCAAGTGAGTGTCCACCTTTGATAAGTACATGACGTACGCCTTGATCGGCTATTCGCTTAGCAGCTTCTTCCATATCCTGCATCGATTCAATCGTGATCCCTGTAATCCGCTCTGCTTCTGGAATATTAGGTGTCAGGATATCGGCAAGTGGTAAAATGTCTCGAATCAATGTACCTACTGCCTCTTGTTTTATTAATGGGCTTCCATTTTTGGCATACATGACAGGATCGATCACAATATGTTCAGGACGATACTGCTTAAGCTTATAAGCAACAGCTTCCATACAATCACGATCCGATAACATACCAATCTTAACAGCATCTGTGCCGATATCTTCATAGATTGCATCAATCTGATCGCTGATTATTTCTGGCGTGATATTCTGAATACTGATTACACGAGCTGTATTCTCAGCCACTACAGATACAATCACACTCATACCGAATACACCATACGCTGAAAATGTTTTGAGATCTGCCTGTATGCCAGCGCCTCCGCTACAATCAGAGCCTGCAATCGTTAGTAATTTTTTCATCATTCGTCTCCTAATCTCAATAGAATAGAAGTAGCTTTGGTTACTGCACAGCCACTGTTGCTAAGCGATCTGTAATAGTGACTTTGGCTTGTTCGATCCAGTTTCTTGCATCTGGTCCCATTTTGAATATTTTGTTATCGGGATGAGTAGCAATCGGGATCAATTGGCTATAAATCGGGAATTGCTGTTGCATTTTTTGATATACACTATGTCTTGCAGGTAACAAATATTGAGGATACACTTTAGCATCATTTGGAGAAATAGCATCTACCATCGTTTGACTAGCTGTAATCACATTTGCTAATTTGATAGCAATGTCTTGCTTGGCAGGATCTGTAATAGCCGAATTCACACCAACCATATCTCCATAAAACACAGGAATATCTGTCTTATTGGACATGGAGATCGTTTTAAAATTCACATCATCTGCATAATCACCCATACTAGACATTGCTTCTGTATATCCAATAAATGCACGACCTATACCGCTACGGAACCAATCTGCTCGAATATAAGCATCGTTGTTGTCAGGCCAGTACTCAATTTGATCTTTACCGCCCATTTTTTGTAATTGTTTTAGACTTTTAAATGCTTTTGAATTTAATGTATTAGGGTCAGGTAAAACGGTATAATCGCTATATTCTTGACGAGTATCTAACAACGCATCAAGGTACATAGCTGCTTTGGTAGTACCGCCAGACATATCAATCAGCAACCCTTCATTATTGTCAGGAATAACGCCTGTCGATTGTCGTTCACCTAAAATGCGATATAAGTCGGGTACACTACGGACAGAGGCAAGGGCTGTATCATCTTCCCGATAAAATAATAAATTCGTACACACAATTTGTGGAATACAATATGCCGCTCCATTTACTGTGCATCCTTCCATCGCAAAATCAATAATATCTTGACGATCTTGAATTTTATTTTGTGGTATCGCTTTCAAATAACCCTTATCTACAAAATGAGATAAAAAAATCGCATCAAATACGAACACATCTATATTCGCATCTGGATCAGCTTCATATCCATCCCATTTGACAAAATTCAAGCGTACATTAGGCTCGACTTCTGCCCAATTTTTCACTACGGCTTGCTGAAAACGTTCTGGATCAGGAACATAATCGTATAATGCTACATTGATGACTGTTGGTTGATCTGTAGCCGCTGCATAACTGTAACTAGCATTGGGCAGGATACCAAACATCATTAGAAACGAAATAACAACCAAAAATCCTTTTTGGCGAACAGTACTATTCCTCATTATTATTACCCCATCTCTTTGTATCGATTGGTCTATCACATGCTTACGCCGATTTTATAGCTTTATAGATAACAAAAGGGGCTTGATACTGCTCATCACCCCATTTCGAGTGATCGTATTGCTCCTCATACTGACGCAACTTGCTGACCGAAATATCATCAATACATGGTTCCATGATCTGAATAGAATCAAAACCTGCTTGTTCTAACATCTCTTCATAAAAATGCTTGGACCAATAAAAATCATTTAAGATTAAATCTGAACTTTCAGGAATCTTGAGAAACTGTTGTTTGCGGTCTCCGTCTGTATATTTCTTTCCTTTTTCTCCATTGCGAAATGTAGTGAACTCATATCCGGTTGCATCTGGATTCGAATCCAATACTAATAACGGTTTGCCCGGCTTCATTACTCGGTAGATTTCTGTAAGCATATGACGAATATGATCTACACTAGAATTATTAATAATCACAAAACAGTTCACAGCGCAATCTATCGAATCCGACTCTAAAAAGTCTAATTGATTATTGTGAATCAATTGATAATTGATCTGCGGATGTGCTCGTTGATCTGTTGCTATTTTCAACATATTCTCTGACTCATCTACAGCAATGACTTGATAACGCTGGTGTTGATTTGCTATGCGTTCAGCTACTTTTCCAGGACCACAGCCATAATCAAGGATCGTATGAATAGTAGGATCTGAATCCAACACAGCAAACAAATAACGGAACCCTAAGATATCTTCTAACATATCGTTATACGCATTGAATTGAGTGGATACAGTATTTTCTTTCCAAGAAGTATGCATTACATCTCCTCCATTATGATCGAAAAGTAAGATTCCCACTTCTGCTGAACAAGCATCTGATAAAGGGGAATCAATTTTTGGTAAAGCGCATGGTCTATTACTTGCTTTTGTTGAATCGATTGATACACAGCGAATAGCAAAATCACCTGTTTCCAGTAATCATCTATATCCAAACGATCAATATCCACTGGCTCTAAAGTTATTGTTCCTTGTCTAAGTTGCTGTTCATACTCAAAAACAACTTGCAGATCTGATCGATTATCTTTTAGAGGCATAGGAGGAAAAGGATAGGCTGGTACAGTTCCGATCTGTTTAGCTTTGGAGAGTACTGTCTTCGTCTGGACATAATCTGTCTCGTAAATGTGGACAGAAGCTACATTATGATAGTATTTCCCCACCTCTAGTCCCAACTCGGTAGCCATAAGTTCTTGTAGAAAAGTAAACGAAAATACATCACTCAGCATGCCACGGTAAGCATCATTTGCACGCATATAACTACTCATATACAGTTGACCTTCACGGATAAAAAACTGCAATCCGATGGTACAAGACACATCAATATTTTCTAGTTGAAGTACTTCACTGGCATCAAAAATAGATAGAAATGCACGTTTGGAATCAGGATCTTCACGAAGCACTTCTTTAATACGCTCCCATTGGTTCAATCGCTTATCCCCATATGCAAATAATTTGGGTCCATAAGCTGTTCCTGTTAATGTGCGACCGTCTGCCGAATATTTGCTCATATTGCTAGCATAATAACGGATAAAGTCCAGATTATTACTACCTGATAGATACCATAAAGCTTCTGCAAAATTAAAAATAATATTGGTCTTCCGCTCGGGTACATAACAGATACGTTCAATAGGAGACTCAATTCCATACGTATAATTCAGAACTTCCCGGCTTCGGTTGCCACGTGGCTGATTATAGAATTGCGGCTTATGATATACCTCGGCAAGCGTATACAGATACGCATCATGAAAATGATTAAAGATCATAAGCAATAAGCCTTTCTTGCAATAGCTGTTCCAACTGCTGAATACAATCTTCTTCCGTATGATATGTTACATAATCAACAGGACATACTGTGTGTAAGCCTCTCACCAGATAAGCGTACTGTTCAAGATCATGATCTAACAGTAAAATCATATTTTTCTGCATAGCAGATGCCCAACCTATTTCGATATGAGTTCCTGGGGATGCTGGGATACCGGGCAAAGCTACAAATAAATCACATTTTTCAATCTCGTCAAAATCAATTTTGGTGCATTGTTCTGGAGGCATAAATTTCTGTCCCCATTGTTCTCTTTTATGCGCATTATGTACCTCATAACCTCGACTTTCAAAAAAATCGATCAATCTTATTAAGAAATTCTGCGTCCCTTTTTCCAAGGTAGCTGTTTCCATATTCATTAGATTTTTAAAAGGAGCTGCCAAAAATAATTTTTTATTCATATTCTACCCTCCAATGATATTTAATTTACAATATATACTAAATAATATCATTTAATGTTATTTTAGTAAATAAAGGGTATTAACTCAAAATGTTTTCTGATCTAAGGAAAGTGTATAATAGACTCAAAATCCAATGATTCTATTTCGTTTAGGAGGAAATACTTTGTCTGTCGTTATTGATGAACTTTATGCAGGGATTGCTGTCATTATTTTTAATGCCGAGGGTCATGTCTTTTTGCAACAGCGGCTTGATGTCGGACAATGGGGCATACCTTCAGGACATGTAGAAAAAGGAGAAACAGTCACGCAAGCAGTTGTACGAGAGCTGAAAGAAGAAACAGGATTAGATGTAGAAGTCACACGCTTAATTGGGGTCTATTCTGATCCAGATAGCCAGATTTTTGAATATCCTAATGGAAAAAATGTTCATTTTATTACCAATTGTTTTGAAGCAATTATTATCGGTGGCGAGCTTATCGTCGATCCTAAAGAATCGCTTGATTATCAATTTTTCCCTACCGATCAGTTACCCGCCAATCTACTTCGTATGCATCCTAGATGGTTAGCCGATGCGCTAGAGCAACGACCTCAAGCTTTTATTCGATAAATCTTCTCATATCGGTCAGTAAGCAAAAAGAAGGCAGACCTTTATTAAGGTTGCCTTCTTTTTGCTTACTCATTATTTCACTTAAGAAATGAAGCCTTTATTCAGATTTCCTTACCACCCTTTTTTTACCAACCATAAGCAAAAATATTGTTACTATTTCAAGAAGACGATGTAACTTTTTATATATTCATTTCGTTTAAAATAAAGTTCAGATGTTACATTTTATGTTGTGTCGATCTTAATTACTTGTTGTGTCCATTTAAAAAAAGTAGCATTTGTCCGATAATAAGATTTTACCACCTGGCTATGAAGGAGTACTTAAACACGAATGAAAAAGCATTGGAAAAAATATGCACTTGCCCTCATGGCAGTATTACTGGTTGTCTATGTTCTCGGGGTGAATTTCCCCAAATCTTCTATCCTTGCACATAAAATATGTAGCTCATGGGTCGCTGCTCAGAATGAAGTCTTTTATTATGAACATCGTGATGCACTTAATCAACGTAATGTTGCACTAGCCGCAGATTATGTTGCTCCTGAAGGTACAGCCGATAAGATCCCTGTACTGATGTATCATTATATTACCCCTAAAAAGGATAATACCGAGCCTACTAATAATTCGATTGTAAATTTAGAATCATTTGAAGCAGATATGAAATACTTACACGATAACGGTTACCATACGGCAACTCTCCAACAGTTAGAACAATATGTGGATGAAGAAATTTCGTTACCTGACAAAACAGTCGTGATCTCATTTGATGATGGGTATCAAAACAATATTATCTATGCGTATCCGATTCTCAAAAAATATGGATTCCATGCAACATTATTCGTGATTGGTTCACGGATTCAAGACAAAACGACAGCATTTGATCCCCACAAAACAAGCTATGTATCCAAAGAAGAAATGGAAGCTTCTAAAGATGTATTTGAATATAACAGTCATACGTATAATCTACATTACAAAACTTTACTTCACTGTGGCGATGATTATGCTGCTGGTATGAATGAAGCAAGCTTTATCGCTGATGATAAAATTATGCGTTCTGAAACAGGGATCAATACTCCTTACTTTGCTTATCCATTCGGGGATTTCCGTATGCAAATGGTCTATGCACTGAAAGAGTCTGGATATCGTATGGCATTTACAGTACACCAAGGATTTGTCCGACCTGGAGATGATCCACTGACCCTCAAGCGATTAACGGTGGTATCGAATACAAATATTGATGAGTTGCTTCATATGAATCATGATCCGGATGGTACTTCACCTGTTGCTCCTTAATGTAGATATTCACACCACCATAGAATAGATCACAAAAAAAGCTACTTCTCTATAGGTCATCAACCTATAAACAGAAGTAGCTTTTTTGTGGTCATCATTCGTACGTTTGTTTAATTCGCTGCTGGTAAAGCAGGCAGATCTGCTGGATTCGAAGCTTCTGTAGGACGATCAAGCAATCCGCCTACACCGTAATCTGCAAAGTTTTTGATAAATTGAAGGGCTTCTGCACGAGTTAATGCTTTGCTTCCTTTAAAAGAAGCGATCGACACTTGAGAAGCATCACTGCCGTTAGCTAGACCTAGAGCTAACATATATTGAATCGCATCATTGCCCGTATAATTCACACCTTCGGCAGAAGAGATCAATTGTGCAACCCCGGTACGAGTAAGAATCTGATTACGAGTAGTTGTATTGGTATAACTGCTCACTGGATAATTCAAAGCTTTGGCACGAGCATAATAAGGATTTGCCCAGTTCCCTGTTTTACTACTCGTCACTTCTGGTTCAAATGTGCGAATCAACATCGCTAGAAATTCAGCTTCGCTAACTGTTTTGTTTGGTTTGAACTGACCATCTTTGTATCCATTGACTAAGCCTGCTTCATATCCCCATTGAATCGTATCTTTTGCCCAGTAACTATTCGAAATATCTGAAAAAGGAAGCCCATCGGCGGCTTGTGCTTTGGTAGAAGAGATTGTGCCCCATAAAGAGAATGCCAGACATAGGGTAAGCCCTATTTGAAGCCATGATTTGATTTTCATTGGTATGCACCTTTCTTATCTATATTTTTAACGTGTTGTAAATTGTAAGATTAGTGGCGTGGTGGATGAGACTTGTTGATCACTTTTCGCTGTTGGCTTCGCTTTAATGCCTTTTTCGATAATGATATTGTACGTTTCGTTTTTGGCAAATCCACTTGCTGTTGGTGTGATAAAGATACGATTCCATTTCACCGAGACATTTACATTAGTTACTACTTCTCCATTACTGTTAAGCACTGTGACATGATCCGGTGTCATAGAAGAGGAATCGATATATTTGTATTGTTTATTTTTGAGTGCAACTTGCAAGCTGATACTTACCGGAATCGAAGGAGATAATTGCGCTTTACTTGGCAAGTCTTTGATTCCCATCGTTTGCTTAATCTGTGATAATTGCTTTTGGAAATTAGCATCACTTACATTTTTGCCATCAAATTTAGCTTTAAGCCAGTCTGCTGCTTTACCTGATGTTTTGGCTGTATTGAGTTGTTGTGTTGCTTTTTGAGTCGGTGTTGGTGTTGGAGCAACAGCTGGTGCTGTAACGGTTGTACTTGGTGTTGATGGTTGGCGTGGAATACCGCCGCCACCACCGCCTCCGCCCCCACCACCAGATGGAACAGCAGCGACTAGATTAGTTGGTGCTGGTGTGGTAACCACAGGTACAGTTACAGCTGGTGTTGGCGCGAATACAGGTGTTGGTGTTGGAATAACTGGTTTACTTTCCACTACAGGTGTAGCTTCAGTAGACGGTGATAATGTCTGACCTGAGATGGATTTCCCAGTGGATTCGTTGCCTGTTGTATCTACCGTTTTTAGTGTAAATGAGTATGTTGTCGATGGAGACAACCCTTCCGCTTGATATACATTTTTGGTTACAGAAGTTACTAATTTGCCTGTATCATTATAGACATTTACTTTTGCAAAATCTTTGTCGACCGGGTTCTGCCAGTTCAATGTTAAAGAGTTCGTTGTTGCTTGACTGACTGTTAATCCATTTACTTCTGCTGGGGCTGTTTTATCTACTTTAGGAGCGAAAGTAACGAATCCATATCCATATAAATTGTCTCTTCCTGATGCTCCTAGATCGACAATATAATCTTCCAAATCCGTACGTAAATTCGCAATCGATTCCGAAGGATGTTCTTGTTTTAAAATTGCTAGTATACCTGCAATATGAGGAGCCGCTTGAGAAGTTCCGCTAGCTACAGCATATTTACCATTTAAATACGTAGACACAATATCAACACCAGGTGCAGAGACTTCCACTTTAGGACCTGTAGAAGAAAAGTCGCCCCGATTCAAATTTTTGTCGACTGCGGCTACAGCGATCACGCTACTATATTGTGCAGGATAATTGACTGTATCTGTTCCTGCTCCACTATTTCCTGCAGAACAGACCACTAAAATACCATTGTTATACGCTTTATCGACCATATCGTGTAATGCTTGTGAATCATATTCAGTTCCTAACGACATATTGATAATATCCATACGATTTTGGATCGCCCAATCGATTCCTTCTAACACGTCTTGCAGATTTCCTTTGCCATCTGCACCTAATGCTTTGACACCATATAACTGCACGCCAGGAGCCGTTCCTGTTACAGCGCCATCGCCACTATGAGCAGCAATAATGCCACTTACATGTGTTCCATGCCCATTATCATCTGCGTATGAAGTTGTATAATCGACTGTGGATACACCACCAGCAATCGTAAGTTCACTATGAGCGGCTACTCCTGAATCGATAACAGCTACTTTGATACCTGATCCGTTGTATCCTTTATCCCACATTTGATTAGGTTGTACCGCTTGATAATTCCATTGCGATTGCTCTGTTGCATTGACAGTAGATCCTAATACTTGAAAATCAGAAGAATCGGTAACTTGAAACGGAACATTACGCTCGATATACGCAATATTGGGATCTTGCACCAAATCTTGCAATTCACCTGCACTGACGGTTGCGGATACCGCAGGTAATGTTTTGAATTCATGTTGTACTTCTACACTTTGCTCGATAGCAGCTTCTTTACCTGCTTGATTTTTATATACGATAACGACTTCTTGATCTGCTCCTGTGATAGAAGGAGCAGACTCTTCTCCATATACTAATCCGGTATGAACCAAAGATAATGTAAGCAGTGACGAGACTACGATAGCTATATATTTTTTCATTCAACTGATTCTCCTTTTTCTCTTATAAAGTAATGCCTTACCTACCACTTGCTATCTATAATACGTAGATTCTTTTGATTAAGATTACGTAAAATTAAATAGCGAAAAATATAATTTAAGACAGTAAATATTCTTTTTTGGTACTGATCAGATCCTGTCTACATTAGTCTTTCGAGTAATTTCGACATTTATCTTATAAGATTTATCGGACGACTTTACAGAATTATGTATACTAATTATAAAAAAAAGCCCTCTCCAATGGAAAGGGCTTGGTCTTACGTAAATTGATATATATGGAATTAACCTCTTGGTACTTCTGTTGCGTTGAACAGTTTCGCATCCAAAGGTGCACCTGCAAATTCTTTCATATCTTTAACGAATTTTTGGAAATGAGCACTTTGGTTGTGTTCTTGTACAGCTTGCTCATCTTTCCATTCTTCTACCATTGTGAAGAAGTTAGGTTGGTGAAGATCGCGCATCAATGTATAACGGATACAACCTGCTTCTGCTTGAGAAGCGCTAACCAAACCTTCTGCTTCTACTAAAAATTCTTCTACTCTGTCAGGTTTAATCGTGATATTAGCATGAATAACAAACATATAAGTAAACCTCCTATAAGTATATAATGTAATATGATTTTTTTAATGTTCTAAAAACCTCACTTACTAATTATAACCTATATGATGACAAAACCCAAATGATATTGCAAACCTACAATATCATCGTACAAAAAGCTACCTCTCGAAAGAAGTAGCTTTTGTGTGGGATAAGCTTATTTTACCTATTAAACAACAGGCAATTGCATAACTTCATATACTTTGACTTTCAAAGGTGCAGCTGCCATATCTTTTGTATCATTGATATGCTTGAGAAAATGAGCACTTTGTTCGTGAGCTGTAAGCGCTTCTTGGCTTTCCCATTCTTCGACCATCGTGAATAGGTTGGATTGATGTAAATCCACCATCAATGTATAACGAATATTGCCTTCTTCTGCTTGTGAAGCATTTACAAAAGGATCAGCAAGTTGTAGAAAATTTTCTACGTGTTCGGGTTGGATCAATATTTCGGCATGAATTACTAACATTGGGGTAAAGCCTCCTATAAATAATAAACTGGCACGACTTATTAATTATATAGTAATTCCGCTCAAAACCCAACTATAACTCTAAGAATACTCATCAGATCAGCAAATTAAACAAATTCAGATCACGATTAAGTTCGGTGTATTTAATACCATGTGCTTCCATTCGTTCCACTAATGCACCGTAATCTTCTGGTGTACTCAGTTCAATACCTACCAGTGCTGGGCCATTTTCTTTATTGTGTTTTTTGGTATATTCAAAGCGAGCGATATCATCATTCGGCCCTAATACTTTTTCCAAAAATTCACGCAAAGCTCCCGCACGTTGAGGGAAGTTGATCATAAAGTAATGCTTCAATCCTTCATAGATCAATGAACGTTCTTTAATCTCTTGCATCCGATCAATATCGTTATTGCCGCCGCTAATAATACAGACTACTGTTTTGCCTTTAATCTGCTCGCGATACATATCAAGCGCCGCAATAGGTAATGCGCCTGCTGGTTCAGCTACAATCGCATTTTCATTATACAGATCCAGAATAGCCGAACATACTTTACCTTCAGGCACTTTCACCACATCATTTAATACATCACGGCAAATATCAAAAGTAAGCTGACCGACACGTTTTACTGCTGCACCATCAATAAACTTATCAATTTCACCAAGTGTGACTACTTCATTACGAGCAATAGCTTCACTCATCGAAGCCGCACCTGCTGGTTCCACACCAATCAATTGTGTGGATGGACTCATCGTATGCATGTATTGACCAACACCAGCAGCTAGACCACCGCCACCAATCGTAAGGAAAATATAATCAGCAGGTACGTCTAGACTTTCCATAATTTCCATACCGATTGTACCATTACCTGCAATAATCTTCGGATCGTCAAATGGATGAATAAATGCCATCCCTTGTTCTTCACACGTTTTCATTGCTTCTTCATAAGCGTCATCAAATGTATCACCAACCAGAATCACTTCTACATTTTTGCCACCGAATTTTTTCACCATTTTCACTTTTTGATTCGGTGTGGTACTTGGCATATAGATTTTGCCATGAATATTCAGAGCATCACAAGAAAAAGCTACACCTTGCGCATGATTACCTGCACTGGCACATACAATCCCTTTGTCTAATTCTGCTTGGGAAAGACTACGAATACGGTTATACGACCCGCGGATTTTGAAAGAACGAACGACTTGCATATCTTCACGTTTCAAAAAGATATTACATTCGTATCTTTCAGATAATGTATTATCTCGTTGTAAAGGGGTACGTACGATTACTTCGCGTAATACATGATGGGCACGTACGATATCTTCCATGCCTACGATTTGCGGATTATATTCACCAGTTGCTGTCATTGATTCTCTCCTCACTCCAAACGCCTCATTGATCTCAACCATCTCTATACGGTTCTCAACGTTTTCTCATTTATCTAAAGTACTCCTAACGTACCCTATTTTCAAGCTTAACCGATGAATTTGTTGAAAATTAATCTAAAAACAGCAAAAGACTTACCTTTTCAAAGGGTACAAAAAAACCTTTTCCATAACGGAAAAGGCTTAATTGACTACTATAAGCGAATATGATGGCTACTCGACAACGATCACATCAACGCCCATATCTTGCAAATCTTGAATCGCTTCTTGCGGTAACTGATCATCGGTTACAAAACGATTCAAATCTTCCATACCCATTAGGCGCACCAAAGATTTACGACGAAACTTCGTACTATCGGTTAACAAAATGAGTTCATCGGAGATCTCAATAATCTTCTTCTTCAATTGTACATGTGCTTCAGAAGGTTCTGTTAATCCGCGTGTCAGATCAAATCCATGACAGGAAAATAGAAATTTATCCACATGATAACTTTCGACCATTTTCTCTGCATGAATCCCTGTGTTCGCCATAGAATCTCGATCTAGATACCCACCGATCAAAATGACATTGATCTCGGTTTTTTGCACCAGTTCATTGGCAATCGCTAGTGAATACGTCAGTACAGTTAGTGAACGATTCGGTAATTGCTTGACCAAATGTAAACAGGTTGTACTGGCATCTAATGCGATCACATCGCCAGGTTCAATTAAAGATAATGCGTATTCAACAATCGCTTTTTTCTCTTCTAGATTCTGTGTTTCACGTTGTACCGCAGGCGATTCATATTGTTCCCGATTCCGGTTAAATACGGCTCCACCATGGGTACGCACCACAGCACCTTCATTTTCCAAACGTTCCAAATCACGTCTTATCGTCTCTTCAGTCACTTGAAAACGGCGGCTTAGTCCGGATACCCGTACGGTTCCTTCCGCTTCCAAAATTCGCAACGTCTCCAGCTTGCGTTGTGCTGCGGATGTAGTATCTTGTCGCTTTGGATTCTTGCTGCTCATGGAATTACACCTGGCCTTACTATTGTATATTGTCAAACGTATATAGATCAGCATCTAGTACAATGCTCATTCGTGTCGAAACGATTCGTGTAAGCGTTTATCAATAGCTTTTAGCTACATATTTCAATGATACCGTATTTACCTTACAGTAACAATAAAAAATGAAAGAGAATGTCTACTTTAATCGGTATTTGTAACATTTTATGTATATTAATAAGATCTCATCATCTAAAGCCCACCCGTTATGCAAGACTACACTCATCTTACATTGAACAGATCGGCTCTGAATAATGATTACTTATAATAGAAAAGATTAGACGATTCGACTTAAAAAGTGTTTCAAAAAGCGAGAAGAATCTACATCTAATGCAACATCAATATGTGCCACAGCTGTATCGTGTTTGCCTGTCGTTTTGCCTAATGCGTCTGGATCGGTACATTCCACATGAATAGCATACGAAGTCGTGCGTACTATTGTAGGATCAATCGCTACGCCTACAGCTAATGGATCATGTAAAGCACAACCTTTGCCACCTGTTACAATCTCATTATAAGCACCCATGTAGAACTCCGTCATATCAGCTAAAAAGACAGATAACGCACTATTTTCCCGTCTCCATTCGTCCAAATGAACACCGGTGAGCAATGTTTTCATCGTGACATCCAGTCCTACCAATGTGATCGGCATTCCTGATGTAAGAACAAAAGCGGCTGCGTCAGGATCAGAGTAAATATTAGCTTCCGCATAAGGTGTAACATTACCCGGTACAGTAACCGCGCCACCCATCACCACTAATCGTTCAATCGTATTCACAATAGTAGGGTCTGTCTGAATAGCTTTGGCAATATTGGTCAACGGCCCTACTGCCACTACAGTGACTTTGCCTGGAGATGCTTGAATTTGCTGAACGATAAAGTCAGCTGCACTCATATGCTGCGCTTGACGTTCGGAAGGTTCCCGATACTGATTACCAATTCCATCTTCTCCATGAATATGACGGGCAAAAGGCTTCGTATATTCACGGCTCATCGGCTTACTTTCTCCTGCATAGACTGGAATTTCTTCACGCTCTAATTTATCTAATACGACCAGCGTATTACGCGTTGCTTCTTCGACTGTAATATTACCGAATACCGTCGTCACTCCCAAAATATCCAATTCCGGTGAATGAGCTGCATATGCCAGTGCTAACGAATCATCAATCCCTGTATCTACATCTAAAATAACTAATTTCATATATCCCGTTCCCTTCTTAATATGTTCATTGCATTTTATCATATGTGGTGGAAGTGTAAAGTGACAGGGTGTTTATGAGCATTTAAAAGTAGGGATTTTTAGTAAACTTGAATTCAATATATGAATGCTTTAACATATTAAAAGAAAAAATTACAACTTATGGAGGTACAGAAAATGAAAGAAGTTCCAAAGAAGTTATTTAGCGTAATTATGGCAGGCGTATTAACATTATCTTCAGTTAGCTTAGCTTCAGCCGCTGAACCAAATGGAATGCCTCAAGACGAAAGTATTCCAGAAGGTTACAAAGTTATCAAACAGTATGATACGAATGACGAAAGTACAAAAATTAGTAGTCCAGTAGAATTAAATACAATGACTGAATTAGAAAATAATCAAAGTTCTTTATCTACTAATTCAATAGAGAAAGAGAATGTATCTCAAAACACATACAACAAAGTTACCAATGAAGAAACTCACTTGTATAGAGAACTTCAAGATGTAAATACAGGAAATACTATGAACCAATATGTAACGGATCTTTCAGTTTCAGCACCCGGTTCTTATGAACGAAAAGGTACAGAAAAAGATTCCGTCAGTGGGTTAAGTCTTACTATTCGATTATTTTATCACACCAAGACTAAAGCTGATGGAAACACTTATCTTGGTCTAGACAAAATTTATTATCGATACGATAAACCAAATACTAAAGGTCCCCTTCTAAGTGTAAATGGTAGAGTTAATCAATCAGGACCGGGACTTGATGGTAAAGCCAAACTTCAAACTATGACTCTTCCTTCTCAATATTTAACATATAAAGTCGGAACAACAAAGTTAGTTAATTTACAAAATACTGGTTGGACAGAAGTACTAGATGGTGGTCTGGCTACACAACTTGGTATTCAACTCACTGCTAGATTTATAGGCGATAATGGCCAAAATCAATCTTTTCAGTGGCAACTATTTATAAATGGACAAGGAGTTTTTTAAATTTTTTATTTTCCCCTCAAGATAACAAGCTCTTGAGGGGTTTTTCATATTTAAATTTCTTCCTAATATAATACATAGCTTACAAAATAAATTTAAATTTTTGAAATACCTAACATGAATATTCGAATGATACCGTTTACGTGATACATAATTAACTGAAAAGTACAATGACCTATAGTCAATAGCTTGTTTTTTTTGTAGAATGGGAAGACATGTGATGTAAGATATCAATTTGAGATATCTATTGTAAGCAATATGAATCGTGAGCAGGTTGTTTCTCGCTCGATTCAAGTATAGGCATGACAATACTTGCTAATAGACATGAAGAAGTCAATGAAATGGAGGATTTTATGAAGAAATCTAGGGTAATGTGGTTAGTAATGGCTCTCCTTCTTTTCTTTGGAGTATCTACAGGAAGCTTTGCCACGACTGCAACTGCACAAGCACAGGAAGGCAAAACTTATCAAATTGCTACAGATATTACGTTTGCTCCTTTCGAATTTCAGAACTCAAAGGGACAATTTGTAGGAATTGATATGGATCTGATGGCAGCAATCGCCAAAGACCAGAACTTTAGTTATGAAATTAAACCTCTAGGATTTAATGCCGCTGTTCAAGCACTCCAATCTAATCAGGTTGATGGTGTTATCGCAGGAATGAGTATTACCGATGAGCGTAAACAAACATTTGATTTTTCTAAGCCTTACTTCGATTCTGGTGTAGTCATGGCTGTTAAACAAGATAATGATACTGTAAAAACGTATGAAGATTTACGTGGCAAACGTGTAGCTGTAAAAACAGGAACAGAAGGTTATACCTTTGCTGATTCAATCAAAGACAAATATGGATTTACTATGGTTCCATTTGATGACTCTTCACAGATGTATGATGATGTGAAAACTGGAAACTCTGTAGCTTGTTTTGATGATTATCCTGTACTGGCTTATGGTGTTACACAAAATACAGGACTAAAATTAGTTACTGAAAAAGAACCAGGTGGATCATATGGATTTGCGGTAAGTAAAGGGCAAAATCAAGAATTATTACAAAAGTTTAATGCTGGACTTGCAAATCTTCGTAGTAATGGTGAATATGATAAAATTTTAGAAACTTATTTAGGTAAAGATGGTAAAGGTGTAGTTACAGAAAAATTAAGCCGTTGGGAATTAATTCAACAATCTTTCCCTTATTTAGTAAATGGATTATTAAAAACATTACTTTATACTATTGTTTCTTTATTCTTTGCATTTATTTTAGGTCTAATTTTTGGGTTTATGAAAGTTAGTCATAATCGCATTTTAAGAGCTATTGCAACTATATTTGTTGATGTGTTCCGCGGAGTTCCATTACTTGTTCTAGCGTTCTTCATTTACTTCGGTATTCCAGGAGCCTTAGGATTCACAATGCCATTGTTCGTTGCTTCCATATTGGCATTAAGTCTGAATGCAGGTGCATATGTAACTGAGATTATTCGTGGTGGTATTCAATCGATTGATCGTGGACAAATGGAAGCTGCTCGTTCGCTTGGACTTCCTTATCGTACAGCAATGGTTAAAATTATTATTCCGCAAGCAGTTAAATTGATGATTCCTTCATTCATCAATCAATTAGTTATTACATTAAAAGATACATCCATTTTATCTGCAATCGGTCTAGTGGAATTAACACAATCCGGTAAAATCGTTATCGCTCGTACACTAGATTCATTTACAATCTGGTTAATGGTTGCTCTAATGTATCTAATTGTTATTACAATCCTTACTAAAATCTCTAACCACATCGAAAGGAAGGTCAGCAATGGATAAAATTAAAGTAACCGGTCTGAAAAAAAGCTTTGGTTCCAATCATGTACTGAAAGGTATTGATCTGGAAGTTAAAGAAGGCGAAGTGGTTTGTGTCATTGGTCCATCTGGTTCGGGTAAAAGTACCTTCCTTCGTTGTATTAACCGTCTGGAAGAGATTACAGCAGGTACAGTCATTGTCGATGATTACAACATCAACGATAAACAAACTGATATCAACAAAGTACGTGAAAATATCGGAATGGTATTCCAGCACTTTAATCTTTTCCCGCATATGAGCGTAATCAAAAATATTATGTTAGCTCCAACCGAACTCAAAAAATCGTCTCCAGCAGAAGCTCGTAATATCGCTCTCAAATTGCTAGATCGTGTTGGATTAGCAGATAAAGCCGATGCACTACCTAACCAATTATCAGGTGGTCAAAAGCAACGTGTAGCGATTGCACGCGCACTGGCTATGAATCCGGACGTTATGTTATTCGATGAACCGACTTCTGCACTTGATCCTGAAATGGTCGGTGAAGTACTAGGTGTTATGAACTCTCTTGCCAAAGAAGGCATGACCATGATGATCGTAACTCATGAAATGGGCTTTGCTCGTGAAGTGGCCGATCGTGTGATCTTTATGGATGGTGGTTATGTGGTAGAAGAAGGTACGCCTGAAGAGGTATTTGGTAATCCTCAACACGAACGTACGATTAGCTTTTTAGAAAAAGTACTCTAGTTATTCCAAAGTAATAACATCATAAATGATATAATACACAAAAGACTGCGAATATACATTCGACAGTCTTTTGTTTTATTCTAGTAGATTGTAGATACATAGCTGTTCCTATTACATAGTAGAAAGGTGAATACTCTTATGAAAAAAACAGGTTTGCTTTTAGGCTCAGGTGCTCTTTTTCTAGTTGTACTGTATTTTGTTCAATTTGTATTACCATATGAATTTGAACATATACTTCAAGTGGTTGCCGTGATATTAATTGTTATTACACTGGCTCTTTCAGGTACGTTAGTCAGTGGAGATCGGATGCGAGCGAATCAAGCGAGCGACCCTACTTCCAGAGACCGCGGTATGGTTAATTCATGGAGCATTATTTTGTTTAGTCTACCTGTTTATATGGTATTGATAATCTTATATTTGTGGGGTTAAAAAGAAATACTATTTTTCATTCTACATTGCTATGTTTAGCAAATACGTCATCATGTTGGACTTGTTGAAGTTGTCCATAGGCTAAGCATATTGCATCCAGTAAGACATGTGTACATTGATCAAATAATGATCCCAAAGGTTGAATACTTGCCGCTTCTCCTTCACGTCTATACTTGGTCGCTGCTGGGATATGCAAAATCATATCTGCTAGTATACCCAGTGGTGATGATTCGTCGGTAGTCACTGCCACAATAGAGCATCCTAACTCTTTAGCTTTGTCTGCTGTCCATATAGCGGATTTAGTTGTACCTGATCCAGACACAGCGATCAGTAGATCACCCGCAGCAAGTGCAGGCGTCACCGTTTCTCCGATCACATGAGAATCTGCACCTAGATGCATTAAGCGCATAGCAAATGATTTGGCCATAAATCCAGATCGTCCTTCACCGGTTACAAAAATACGCTGACTGTTAACAAGCAACGTGGCTAGCTTACTGATTGATTCTTGTGGTACATGGGCAATCACTTGGCTAATCTCAGCAATAATCTGCTCTGCTGTTGTCGATTGAATGTTATTCATAGATATCACTCCATTTTTAAAATGTATTATATTGAAGCTGTTGTATTTGTAGACTGTGAAAAGAATGTATGGATTAGTTCTCGAATCTGTTGAGCAGCTTCAGCAGGATCATGCGCTTGGGTAATTGCAGAACCTACTATGACAACAGTAGGCGATTGTTGTAATATCGTCGGCAACGTCTCTAACGTAATTCCACCAGCTACAGCAATCTTCGGTGTACTGTTATTGGCAATGGCATCAGTCGTAGTCTGTTGAATAGAAGATGATCCTGCTACTTGTCCGTGATGCTCCTGCTCATCTTTGCTCACATGATGGCATAATACAGCATCTGTATATTGCTTAAGTTGATGCCTTTTTTCTTGAGATACATTTAGCAGATCGATCATCGTCTGTCTCTGATATTTGCGAGCAGTCTGCATACATAATTCTAATGTAGCATCAGGCGCCGCACCCATAACTGTCGCTACATCTGCTCCAGCTTCAAAACAAAGTTCAAATTCGTATTTTGCATTATCGAACGTTTTGATATCCGCCACGATGATTTTATCAGGAAAAGCTTGCTTGATCTGACGTACACTTTCGATACCGAACTCTTTAATAAGCGATGTACCGACTTCGATCCAATCTACATACGGTTCGACTTGTTGTGCCATATGGATAGCTTCTTGAATCGTCATTCGATCTAGTGCAAGCTGTATACGCACTGGCTGTTGTTCAGTCATATTTATTCTGCTCCTTCACTAAATATAAATTATTTTTTACATCGTTTAGATATAAAAGAAATACACTGTTCTATTGTTGTGTGACGTTATTTTACACTTTCACTATTCTTTTATTTAAGTGGCACTGACTTTTGTTTTCCACTCTGGAGAAGTTTGAGGTTTCTGAGTCTGTGGTTTGCGTACCATCATAGTTAAGATCGCAGATAAAAGTAACGAGCCTGCCATAAACATATACGATGCATCGAACCCACCTGTGATATCGTTCAGATAACCTACAATATAAGAACCTGCAAATGAACCTAACGCCCCCATGCTGTTAATCAGCGCCATCGCTCCGCCTGCTACATTACGAGGTAATACTTCCGGTACGATAGCAAAAAATGGACCATACGGTGCATACATCGCCCCACCTGCAATCACCAGTAATACAAATGAAATCCAGAAGTGATTCGGGCCAATGAGATACGATCCGTAAAAGGCAAGTGCTCCAATTAATAAGAAGGGCCAGACAAAGTTTTTACGGCTTTGCATTTTATCAGAAAAGAATGAAGTCACTAACATCAGAATGACAGCGAGCACATAGGGAACAGCCGCTAACCAACCTGTCGATACCATCGTCATATTTGGGGCTTTGGCAATAATCGAAGGTAACCACATCACAAATCCATACACCCCAATACTCCAGAAAAAGTATTGTAGACTTAATTTGATAACAGTGGGTGAACGGAAAGCTTCACGGTAATTCTTCACTTGCTTCATACCTGCTTGTTCACGTTCCAATTCATCTTCTAAAGCTTGCTTCTCCGCATCAGTTAACCATTTAGCTTGAGAAGGCTTATCTTGTACCACTTTCCACCAGACAAATGCCCAGATAATAGCTGGCATTCCTTCTATAATAAACATCCACCGCCAACCTACAGCGGTCACTAGATACCCTGAAATAATCGACATCCACAATACAGTTGCTGGATTACCTAGAATCAAAAAGGTATTCGCACGTGAGCGTTCTTTATTCGTAAACCAGTGTGCATTAAAAACAAGCATGGCTGGCATGACCGCGCTTTCAACGACACCAAGTGCAAATCGGATCACGATCAATAGATTGACATTGGTAATCATCCCTGTTGCAGATGCCAGTGCACCCCACAGAATCAACGACCAGAAAATAAGCTTTTTCGCACTTTTTTTCTCCGCATAATGAGCGCCCGGAATTTGGAAAAAGAAATAACCTAGAAAGAAAAGGGCTCCCAGTAACGACGATATCGCTGCTGAAATATTCAGATCATGTGCCATTCCTGATGCCGCACCAAAGCTATAATTCGCACGATCCAGATAAGCCAGACTATACGTAATAAAAATAACTGGAATTAATCGTAACCAACGAGAAGCAGGTAAGGCTGTCTTTTCTTGCATGTTTATTTCACTCCTTCCAAAGATGGGTCTTGAATTGAAGTATGCTCAACTATTCCATCTGCTGGTGATACATATCTTGGCTGATGATCGATAAAATGCTGTAATTCATGTTCAGTAGGATATCCTTCATGATCGCCAATCGATTGGACTGCTAATGCACCGATCGCACACCCTCTGGTAATCGCTTGTTCGATGGTAAGTCCAGCTAACCAACCGCTAACCGTTCCAACAGCAAATCCATCGCCTGCACCAACTGTATCTATTACATGGTCTACCATAAATCCGGGTACAATACCTTCTTGCTCCTGACTGCGATAATAAGCACCAGATGGACCTAATTTGACGATAACCATTTTCACCCCTTGCTTCAGGTAAAAATCTGCAATCTCTTCCGGTACTACTGATCCTGTTAATATCTGCCCTTCTTCCATACCCGGTAACACGATGTCTGCTTGAATAGCAAACTGATTAATCGTCTGGATCATCTCTGCTTCACTATTCCACAATGTTGGACGCAAGTTAGGATCAAATGAGATGCTTCTATCGTTATCACGCATATGTTGAATAACATGCTGAGCAAATTCACGATTAGTATCTGATAATGCCAAAGGAATCCCTGTCATATGCAAATGGCGTGCTGATCTAAAATAAGAAAGATCGAGATTCTGGATACTCATCTGACTTGCTGCTGATCCACGACGAAAATATTGTACTTGCGGGTCACCGCTGATCACTTTGGATTTGAGCTGAAATCCTGTAGGGTGTTCTGAATCTACACGTACATGATCCAGATTGACATGCTCATTTGCCAATTGTTGTTGTACAAATGTGCCAAAAGCATCAGCTCCTACCTGACTTGCCCAACCCGAGCGAAGACCTAGACGAGCAAATCCGATCGCTGCATTGGCTTCTGCTCCAGCTAGTCGTTTACTAAATAAAGACACATTGTGCAGATCACCTACTTCTTCAGCTACAAACATCGTCATCGCTTCGCCAAAAGTAACGATATCCAGTGATGTGTTATCACTTTTGGTAGGTAAGGTCGATGATGTTAAAAGCTCATTTTTATCTACTTTAGCGGTATCTGTCGTAGTATCCATCGTATGATTGCTCCTTCCTGCTGTGCGTAGTACATGATTGTAATACTCAATCTGTGTATCATCTGATAATGTAAATTCTATCGCCCGCCATGCTTGATTCGGAAGAATTTCGATGACTTGACGCCACAATGCTTGTTCCTCTGTCGGTAAAGGAAGCGTTAGATATCTATTCTCTTGCTGAACCGAATGCTTAGCATGAATATATGTCACATAAGGTGCTAACTGCCGGGCAGCTTGAAGAGCATCATGTCCTGTATATAACCAGTTGCCAATATCAAAAGTCATCCCGATCGAATACAGTGGCGAATGCGCTTGCAAAATAGCTAATTGTTCAAAAAAGCAAAGCAACCGTGCAGGATCACCACCCTCTAGTGTCTGATCATTTTCGATCCATAATTGCAAACTAGAGGTTGAAGCTTGATTAGCAAAAAACTGATCAAGACTTGCAAGAAGTCCTTCTATAGACGACTGTGTAACTTCATAGTGACCGAGTGACAATTTCACTGCATCGGCTCCTAATTGCTGTGCTTCTCTCAAAGAACGATAGAGAATGTCTTGATCTAGCAAATGATTATCTTGCCATAACGATGCAGGTACCGAATAAACAGTATATGCAAGATTTGCTTGCTCAATCGCTTGTCTGCATTGATCTAAAGGCAATAACAGATCAGACTCTACAAACCATTCACGCCGAATCTCTATACCCTCCGCTCCAATCTCAGCAATACGTGTCGCCACTTGTGCTTGAGGTAATTTGCTATGAACAACATCTGCAAATACAGATGTGGGGATAATGGTAGTGGTCATCGATGTGTACTCCTTTCAGCTTTTCGTATTCGTATAATAAAGATGTCTATTATTTCACTATTCATCTGTAAGATATTCATCCGTTTCACTTGTAAAACGCTTTTAATAAATCGGTTTAGTAAATCGGTTTATGAAGTGAGTATAATCCAATCATTTTAGAAATACAAGCCTTTTTGTAAACGTTATCTGTATTTATATGGTAAAAGGTACTTTTGAACTAATCGTACTATCCCAGATGAGTTATTACATATTAATTTGTATATTTATACATAATAGTGTATATTAATCTCTTATACATAAAGGAGATGATTGTATTGGAATCTATACCTACTGTTATCCGTCAAGCAAAAAGTACAGATGTAGACGCATTGACCACTATTATGAATGAATATATCGGAGACTTTTATCAAAAGCCGAAGCCTGCTGTAGAAAAGCTTCACCATCTGATCCATACATTATTGGAACTGCAATCAGGGGTTCAATTTGTAGTCGAGCAAAATAATCAGACTGTAGGATTTGCAACATTGTACTTCTCATTTAGCTCAATCAAAGCAGAAAAAGTGACAATTATGAACGATCTATATCTGCAAGAACATTTACGAGATACGGAAGTTGAAGTTCAATTGTTCAAGCACTGTCACAAATATACTCAAGATCATGGATTTGCTCATATGAGCTGGGTAGCGGCTCCACATAATACACGTGCTCATCGCTTTTTTGATCAAATGGGATGTACACGAATCGATTGGGTCGATTATATGATAGTGTAATACAAAAAGAGACTGTTCAAGATCTGTAACTGTGATCTGAAGCAGTCTCTTTTACATCATTACAATATATATATTTAAAAAGTTATCAGAAGACTATTCATTTTATTGTATATTAATGACTTGAGCAGAAGACTCTCGAATCATCAATGTACAGGTAAATTGCTTTTCTTGTATCGCTGGAGGTTCTTGCCCAGTACTCTCTGCGGAGATCGAAGCAATCAACATTTCTGCGGCTTGTCTGCCCATATCATGAGAAGGCTGAACAATCGTAGATAATGTAGGGGTCAATAACTCTGCAAATGGAATATTATCAAACACAATCAAAGCCATATCTTGCGGAATCTGTAACTGATGTTCTTTGAGAAAAGCCAGTACTTCTAACAAGACTAGATCATTTCCAGCAATAATCGCAGTTGGTAATTGGTGCTGATCTGTCCATGCACTTAATTGGTGTCGTAGTTGCCCGACTTCATCCGAGATTATCATCGGTGTGATCTGTGGTAACTTTTCCTGCATCGCCCTTGTATATCCTTGAACCCGTTCTACCCGAGTCGAAATTGTTAAAGGTGCCGTTAGCATCGCAATCTGTTGGTGCCCGCTAGTAATCAAGTGCTCTGTTGCTGTATAGGCGGCTTGTTCATTATCGACCACTACACGATTGACCTGTACGCCTTCAAGCTTCCGATCTACAAATACCAATGGGAATCCTTCTTGAACTAACTTCTGGTACAACGGTTTTAACTGACCCGATGGAAAAGCAATCACACCATCGACTTGTTTGGAACGCAGTAATTCCAAATCTTCTCGTTCTCTTGCTTCATCTTCATCTGTATTGCAAAGGATCACACTAATGCCTTGTTCTCGACAATAACTCTCGATCCCCCGACAAACTTCTAATGAAAATTGATGCAACATATTCGCCACGATCACACCAATAGTAAATGTACGTTTTTGTTTCAAACTACGTGCTAGCACATTGGGACGATAATCCAATGCTTGAATCGCCGCAGCTATTTTGTCTTTGGTTGTACTGCTCATATATTCATAACGCCCGTTTAGATACTGGGAGACTGTACTTTTGGATACTCCTGCTTCACGAGCCACATCTGCCATTGTCATTTTCGCCATAGTTACTGCCCTTTCTCTATGATCCGAGTGTAGTTAAAGATGCACATACGGATAGGGTTAATCTGTGATTGAATATTATCATAGCGTAAGGATTTATTGTAGCACAACCATCTACATTTTAAGAATAAGATCACCCTGATTTATAGATAGGATATACAAGTAAAGATCATCATCATATTGACATCAACAAATATGTGTATATACTCATATTTATGACAAAACAACATTCAACTTCCGATTTTCCAGAGAAAATCGATTATACCACAATGTGTGCTTGCTTGAATTTTAGAAAAGCTTCGCGATTTATTACGAGTTTATACGATGAATATTTAAGACCTGTCGGGATCAGAGCTACACAGTTATCTTTGCTAATGGCACTTGAACAGACTGGCTCTGTTACTATTACTTCTCTAGCCGAAGTACTTCTTATGGATCGTACTACTTTACCACGCGATCTAAAGCCTCTTGAGAGAAACGGCTGGGTATCTATTACAGAGGGAAAGGATCGTCGAAAACGTTTTATTGCTTTAACACCTGAAGGTAAAGAACTTCTCGACCGTGCACTTCCATTATGGGAACAGGCACAGACCCGTGTTCAAGACTATATGGGTGAGACGCGTTATACAGGTTTACTTGGTCAATTGTCTGATATTGTTAAGCTAAATAGAGAAAATTAATTTTTTTTAATCAAAAAGGTGTATATACACCTAATTAAAAGGAGCAGATAAAAATGGCTGATATGAAAAAACATCCTACCGTTCTGCGTTACTATGAATCCGCCGCACAATCTGCAAATTTTGACAATGAAATACTTGATTATGATTGGATACGCGAATTATGTCTTGAAGCTGGAGCAGATGATGTGGGAGTGATCTCTATCGAACGCTCCGAATTGGATGATCAGCGTGAGGATATTCTATCTGTATTTCCGCATGCCAAAACGATGATCAGTTTCGTTTCCAGAATGAATCGAGAACCGATCCGTACCCCTGCACGCTCTCTTGCTAATATTGAATTTCATCACACTGGAGATAA
Source organism: Paenibacillus sp. PK4536 (assembly GCF_028594455.2). Classification (NCBI taxonomy): domain Bacteria; kingdom Bacillati; phylum Bacillota; class Bacilli; order Caryophanales; family Paenibacillaceae; genus Paenibacillus; species Paenibacillus sp. PK4536. The sequence goes on along the minus strand of NZ_CP126313.1, from coordinate 1,952,279 downwards.
GGTAGCCGACACATCCCATAACATCGTATCTGCCTTAGAAGCACGAGGAGTACGAGCTTTAAATGCAGCTATGGGTTTCCCGATGGAAATGGATAAGTTTCCTGGTAAAGCATGGGTTGTTTCACTCAAACCTGTTGCCGTTGCCGCAGGATTAGGTAAGATGGGCATTCATCGTAATGTGATTCATCCGAAGTTCGGAAATTTTATTCTTCTTGGTGCTATTATACTAGATGCTAAAGTCAACAAAGAAGATCGACCGATTGATTACAATCCATGTCTGGAATGCAAGCTTTGTGTGGCTGCCTGCCCTGTGGGTGCGATTGGTGCAGATGGACAATTTAACTTTTCATCATGCGCTACACACAATTATCGTGAGTTTATGGGCGGTTTTAGCGATTTTGTAGAAACGATTGTGGATAGCAAGAACACGAAAGAATTTCGGAATGAAGTTCCTGCAACAGAATCCGCTTCATGGTGGCAAAGTTTGAGTTTTGGCGCTAACTACAAAGCCGCTTATTGCTTATCCGTTTGTCCTGCTGGCGATGATGTCATCGGACCATTTCTACAAGATCGTAAAGGGTTTATGAACGATATTCTGAAGCCATTGCAAGCTAAAGAAGAGACGATATATGTTATTTCTGGCTCAGATGCAGAAGCACATGTTCAAAAACGTTTTCCCCATAAAACAGTCAAACGTGTTGGGAATGGACTTATACCGAATTCGATCAGTCTTTTGGTCACCCTGATGCCTCATGTATTTCAACCTAATCAAGCCACTGATGTAAACTGTACGTATCATTTCACATTCACCGGAAATGAAACGAGACAAACCACATTCGATATTCGCGATAAAAAGCTTCAGGTTACCGACGGTCTTCATGGCAAACCCGATATTCAGATTACAGTAGATAGCAAAACATGGCTTAAAATTGTGGCGAAAGAAAAAAATGTAGGGGTAGCATTACTAACAGGCAAACTCAGATTCAAAGGCAATCCCAAATTGTTAATCAAATTTGAGAAATGCTTTGCTTAATGAACGTATCTTATTCAAAGTTTCTTTTTGTTTGATTTGTTGGAGTGTTTTCGATATTCTTTTGCCAATATAGAGTACAGATAGGAATCATGAAATTCGCCTTTATAATACCAATGTTCACGCATCATGCCTTCACGTGTCATTCCGATCTTTTGCATAACTTTCTCAGAAGCTCTATTAGCCGGACGACAAGTAGCATAGATTCGATGTACATCCAATGTCTCAAATCCATAAGTGAGTATAGCTTGAGCCGCTTCTGTCACATAACCTTTGCCCTGATGATCAGGGTTCAGTACATAACCAATCTCAGCATTCGTCTGGTGAACATGAATACCAATCCCGCCGATTAACGTCCCTTCATGCTGGAGGCAAATGGCGAATTCATAATCTTGACGAGACGATTGCTGTTGTTGAGCGATCACTTCTTTCACATACGCTTGAGTATCTGCTTCAGTGTTAGGCCCCCATGCTGTGTGCTTTGTGACTTCAGGTAATTGAGTATAGGTATGTATCGCTTTCCAATCGGTATCTTGTATTTCTCGAATAACAAGTCGCTGTGTTTCTAAGTGCATAGGTGATTCCTCCAATCTGAGAATATATACTATTTAGAAATCATGGTTAAATTTTAATTTGTTTATATTAAAATAAATACTGATTATCACAAAAACAGCCCTTTAAGCATTATATCTGAAAGCTTAAAGGGCTATAACTATTAATATTTTTTAAAGTTATCTTAGTTTATGTTTCTGTATTTGTATACCAATTGGATTGAGCAAGATACATTTCATAATACATTCCTTTTTTACTCATAAGCTCATCAAATGAACCTTCTTCATGTATTTCTCCATTATTCATAACTATAATTCGATTAGCTAACCTTGTTGGTCCTAATCGATGTGATATTGTAATAATAGTTTTATTTTGTGCTAATTTATAAAAAACCTCAAAAATATTTAATTCACTTATTGGATCTAATGCTGCAGTAGGCTCATCTAAAATGATAAGGTCTGTATTTTTAAGAAAACCTCTAGCAATCGCTAATTTCTGCCATTCACCACCAGACAATTCACTTCCATTTGGCATTTCTTTTGTTAGATAAGTATCTAGCTTTTGATCAAAATTAATTATTTTATTATATAAATCAACTTTTTTCAAGTTATCAAATAGTTCTGAATCTTTATTAAATTTTTCTAAATCTCCAAAACTTAAATTTTCTCTAACCGTATACTTATATCTACCAAAATCTTGAAAAATAGCAGACATGATATTATATAAGTTAGCTCTATCTATTTCTTCGATGTTATGTTTATTTAATTTTATTTGTCCACCAGTAGCACTATATAATCCAAGTAAACAATTTAGTAAAGTTGTCTTGCCTGACCCATTATGACCTACTATAGCAATATTTTCTCCTTTTTTTATACGCATAGAAATATTTTTCAATACTTTTTTATCAGTTTGAGGATAAATAAACGTTAAATTATCAACATCAAGTTCTTCAAATTTATTAGATGCAATATGATTAACAAAGGGATTCTTCAAATTATAGTTTAATACTTTTAACAATGAGTTATTATAGATAGCAGTTTCAAATATTGATCCTAGACTTCCACCGATCATACCAAATATTCCTTGTACTGATGTTACAGCTCCTAATAAAGCAACATAATCGCCAACTGTCAATATATTAGAGGAGATTTGTTGTATTAAGATTAATGAAACTACTAAACTTGAAGCTTGTAATATAAAAACAGCCAAAGAAGTAGTCTTAAATTCCCAAAATGCTAATTTTAGGGTATGTATCTGGATATATTGAAAAAGAGTTTTCCATTTATTTAATAAATATTCACCAGTATTATAAATTTTAATTTCTTTTACAATACTTCTATTTAAAAAAAGATCAGATGTATAATCCAACTCTCTAGATTTCAAAGCAGTTTCTTTGCTAATATTATAACTTTTAGTTTTCACAGCAAAAAGCAAGATTATACCCGGCAAAGTCGATATAAATAAAGCTAAAGGCATGGTCCAATGTATAGTTAAAAGTATTCCTAACATACCTAATAGAGAAATTATACTTCCTATAATTGTTATTATATTTTGAATTACATTAATACCACTAGTAGAGATAGCAATATTAGATAAACTAATATCATCAAAAAACTTACTATCTTCATATTCCTCATATGGTATTTTTAATATTTTTTCGTAAAGTAATTTTTTTAAAACAAAATTTGCATCTCGAGAAATTTTAGTAAAAATATAATCACCAAAACTATTTACTAGCGATGATATATACTGAATTAAAAAAACAGCTATTACTAATTGAATAGTCAATGTTAATAAATAGGGTTGATCATGAATATTACTTATTGAATCTATAACTTTTTTATTAAGTAAAACTACTATAGGGGGTAGAACAGAAATAATAAGTTTACATATCATATACCAAATGAAACTACTTGGATTCTCTTTATAAGCTAGTATAAAAAAATACTTTTGACTTTTAATAAATGCTACGATATCCAGTTCTTTTAACATAAGTACCTCTTAATTCAATTAATATATTTAGTTATATTCTCTTCTGATATATATCCTTTAGACGTAATCTTACCATATACATCGTTTTTAAAAATAAAAGGAAAACCGTTCACTTTAAGTATATTAATTACATCTTCCATGTTTGCTGATAACACTTGATGTTGAAATGATTGATTAGATATTTTAGAATATCCATCTTCGGATCCTACAGTTAAAAATCTTATATTTCTTAAATATTCTGATTTAATAACTTTTAAAGTTTTTAAAACTTTTTCACATTGACTACAATTAAGATCTATCAAAATAAAAGTATCTATGTTTTGAGAATGAATCTCTTCTAATAAATTCACTTCTTGATTAAGATAATTATGAACTACTATATTTGGTAATCCCCCCCCTATTTCTATACCTTGATTAATTACTTTTGATACTTTAAATTTATTTATAACTAGTATAATGATAAATAAAACAACTAAAATCATGAGAATTAATGAAACAATAATTTGATATTCAGCATTCATATTTTTCTCCTTTAAATTTCATCTAATAATCTTCTAGATAACACTAAAATAAAGCCCCAGAAAAAAGCACTTATTAAAATGATATAGAATTTTATATTTAGATCTTCGCTCATTAATAAATACAAGCTAGAAGGTAAATATAATACACTAGGAATCAAGCTCAAAAGTAGAAGGATAGTCTGAATTAAACCTCCCAAACCATGCTTAGCACTTATCATGTTACCAAAACAAAAGCATTTCGTTTCTTTTTTATTTAGCATTGCATCAATATGTATAAAAACAAAGCTTAATAGCAACACGATGGCTAATATTTGCACATAAATAATATCTCCACGAAAAAGTAAAGATATCGCTAAAAGCACTTCAAAAATAGGCAATAAATAACTTAAAGGTACCAACAAATAATTAGGTATTATTTTTAAAATTTTTAACTCATTTTGATTTTCTTTAATAGAAAAAATTTTACTTATACCTGAAAACAATAAAACTAAACCTACACCAACATGAAATATCGTAGACAGAATTTCCATAATGTATTCCTCTATTCAATAATATCTAATTTTCAAACCATATAACAATATAATAATAAACAGAATTATAATATTATTTAGTACATTTTTAGCTGTTACTTTTCTGGGTGTTTGTAACGAAAAACAGCCGCAATTATTACTGAATATTTTATTCAAACTTTTTATATTTAGAAATATATAAAACAATTGTAAAAGTGCTGCTAATAAGACAATATAGGATAAAGAAAAACCGGCAATAAAATTTAAAGATACAAATAATTCGATTGTAATGAGTAAAGGTACAAGTATAATGACTAAATATTCATATTTGATAATTTTATAATCATTAATAGCTTCAAAAAATAAATATTTCTTTTTGAATTTAATAATACTATTTTTCAAAAAAAAACAACCTAATAAAAAAAACAGGACCTTAATTACTAAGATCATTAGAAGGCCTCCAAGTTAAATTTGATTCAATACCTTTTTTTCTGTTCATAAAAGATGTATCATATAAAAAATCATTATCAAAATCAAACAATTCGATTGACTTGTTATCCTCAATATAAAAGACCGCAGGAAATTGATTTATGTTTAATTTTTTCAATATTTCTAATACTTCAATATCATTATTCTCTTCAATATCTATCAATATAACGTTTTGTTTTTTTATAGCTACATGATATATTTCTTTAACAATTTCTATTTCATGCGATAACATATCATTAAATATTAAAATGGCATAACCAGTGTAATTTTGATTAATTTCTTGTTTAATATTTTTTTTATCTTTCAAAAAAGATCTATTACTATAGATTTTGAAAGTGATATACAGATATACCAGAATACAGAAGATTATTATTATTCCATAAATGTAATTACTCATAAGCCACTCCATATAATTAATTATAATTAAGATCGCATCACATTAAATATGATGCGATCATATAACAATATTATGCTATTTATAAGGTTTTTTAATGGTTATTTTTAAAAGATAACTTTAGATTCACACAATAAGTTAATTCATTTAAAAAAATCAATATTTATTCTAGTGAATTAACATTGATTAGAATCAGTACTACATACTAAATCTCTACTACAAATATTCCGACCTTGACCGTATGGTCCTTCAACTCTCCAATGAGTTCGATTTCTATAAGCTTTTGTAGCCCCTACTTGATCAAGAGTAGCATTTTCTTTTCCCCATCCACATTCCCCTTTGATAACTTCCATACTATTTCCGCATTCTACGAGTGTTGGACTAATATATTTCATTAATAATTCCTCCTATTTTTCACCTTATAAATAGCACAATAGTCTTATATCAATTATTGACTTTAGTATTGTATTTTGATATCCATAGTTCAATCGCTAGCATAAGCCAAAAGCTATCTGATACAGCAATTCCATTACGCCATTTCATAAGCTCTTTATTCCATTCTTCTAAAGAAATAAAGCCTAATTTAATAATTAATTGCGGTTGAGATAAAGTACTATAGATTTTTTCCCAATTTGTTCTTATACTTTTATATGTATAAGCTAAATGTGTTGTTTTATTTATACGATTTTTTATTCGTTCTGTTAAAATGTCTCCTAATGAATTTCTCAAAATCAATTTGCTATGGTAATCTGAGAATCTTAATTCGCCTGGTAAAGTATATACAAATTCAATCAATCTTCTGTCTAGCAATGGATGTTTTATATCCACTTTATGAATAGCACCTATTGTTCTATCCATATATAAATGAGCTTTTGCATTACTAATTTGATAATACAATTGTTTTTGATGAGAATATCTGATCTTCTTCATCTTTTTCTTCATTTTGGTATAGTAGCTACTTTCTTTATTTTTCACCTCCTCATCCAGAATATTAGAAGATAGTGTATACTTAAAGAAATTTTTAAATGCAGAGCTATTAGTGGCAATCGAATATTTTGTAACATAAGAAAGTGCTTTGCCTAACTTTCTTCTTTTGATGAAATCATTTGTAACATCTAAAGAACCTGTTAATAACTGATCTCCAGCAAATCCAGTTAACATCCGATTTATTCCATTTTCAGCTGCACCTTTAACTAATCTATTGGTGAACTCAAATGTCAAACCACTAACATGTGGCTCATATGAAAATGGAATATTCTCAGGAAAATTCTCATACATTAATTCATTGTCGAATTCTTTGTAATTTCCTTTATCTTTATATTTATCTAATAACTCATTAATATAAATTTGTTCATCCGATTCTTTAAGTTCATTAAATACAGCACTTATTGAAGATATTTGTTGTTTTTTTTCTTTATCTTCTTTTGATAATATTTTTGAAGCTGCATAGATTGAAGTAGAATCTAGTCCGCCGCTTAGCATAATCGAGGTTTCATCATTTTTTTTCAATCTAGACTTTACTGATTCGAAAAATATTTCTTTAAATTTCTCTTCGTATTCTTTTTCATTTAAGAATTTAATATTTCCATTTATATTACATAGATCCCAGTAATTATGTATTTGGTAATCTAACTTATCATTTAATTCTAAATAATAACCACTGCTTAATCTTTTTACTTCTTTATAAGGAGTTAATTCACTATCTACTATTCCATTACAATCTAAAAATTCTTTAAAATATTCCATCTCTAGATCTTTAATATTAAAATAATCTTGTAATATGAAAATATCATTTGCAAAAATATATTTATTATCTTTTTTGATCCAGTACAATGTTTTTATCCCTACATGATCTCTTACAGCATAAGTCAAATTCTTATCACTGTCATATAGTATAAATGAAAATTCTCCAACCAATTCATTCAAAAAATCTATTCCTAGATTCCTATATAAGTGAATTAATAAATCTTCTGTACATAATGCTTTACTAATTTCGTATTTTTCTTTTAACATTTCTTGATTGTGTATATCTACATCACCTAAAACTACTATTTGATTATTTTGTATTTCTGGTAAAGATTCACTATCACAACATGTAAATCTATTATTAAATCTTTCAACTTCTTTTTGATATACTTCTATATTAAATTCTTTTTTTATATACTCTTCAACTTTTTGCTTCTGACAGCTTATACTGTTAGTATTTATTTCTGCTAAAAACCAACGAATTGTAATCAACCTCCCATAAAATCATTTGAATTTAAAATGATTTTATATTTATTTGTTTCTTCTTCGTCACCAAAAAAATTTCTATCTTCTTCTATCAACCACGCATGCGCTTCGAAAGGAAATTTTCTAATTCCTACTACCATATCAACTTGGATATGATATTTTTTTCTGAGAATCTTATATCCTAAAAAAGTTTTATGTATACAATCTGCTTTTCTAGGATACCAGGTACATACCATATCTAGCATATCAAATTCAAAATTTATTCTTTCAGAGAATTTTTCATAGTCAACAATATTAATATTTTTACTTTTTTCCAAAAAATTCTTTTTTGAATACTGATCAAAAATATTTGTAAAACCTATTTTGTGTAATTTAAAATCAAACATTATCAATAATAAATATAAACGAATAAATGTTAAGACATTAAAAAATTTGCTATTCAGTTATAATCACTCCTGATTTCTTGAGATCTTTTAAAAAGATTTCAAGATCTTTTTGTACTTGTTCTTTTGTCACTTCGAATTGTTTACTTATGTAATCTACTATCTCTTTATTTTCTTTTTCTAAATTTATTTGCTTCCAAAAAATTGATGATATAAAGTCTAATGCAAAAAACTTATTATCTACTAAATTTAATAAAATTATTTCTTCATCTTCTTCATAAACTATTAAATGCTTATTAATTTTATTTTTCATTTCTATAATCACCTATATAAAACTATTTTTCTAATAACTACTAAAACTAACTAATTACTTATTTTTAGTATTTCTTCAAAAATCTATGCTAATTAAAATTTAATTTTTCTAATCATATAAGAAAAAAAAGGAAATGTCAATAAAAAACATAAATTTCTTTTAGAATCCATATTTAGTAGAAGTCTAGATTTAATTTTATAGACTTCTACTAAATTATAATTATTATCTTTTCAAAAGAGCTTTAGCAGCAATATCGCTACGCTGATGTTTACCTTCAAATGTAATCTTTTCAGCATGTTCATACGCTTTGGCACGTGCTGTTGCAATATCTGTTCCTAAGCCTACAACACCCAGTACACGTCCGCCATTGGTCACCACTTCACCATGTGTGCTTAATGCTGTACCTGCATGAAATACCAGTGCTTGCTCATCTGTATGTTCTAGCCCACTAATCGGCAATCCTTTAGCATAAGCAGCAGGATAACCTCCTGAAGCAAGGATTACACATACAGCGGCTTGCTCACTCCACTGGATCTCAATATCGGCAAGTGTACCATTTACCGTCGCTAGGAAAATCTCTAGCAGATCACTTTGTAGACGTGGTAAGACCACTTGCGTCTCAGGATCACCAAAGCGTGCATTGAATTCAATCGTTTTGGGCGTGCCATCTGGTGAGATCATCAATCCTGCAAATAATACTCCGCTAAATGAACGACCTTCGGCAACCATCGCTTTGGCAGTTGGAACAATAATCGTCTCTATTGCTTCATCAATAATACTTTGCTGGATATGTGGTAACGGCGAATAGGTTCCCATTCCACCTGTATTTGGTCCTAGATCGTTATCATATGCAGGCTTGTGATCTTGCGCCGCCGCCATAGGACGAACCGTTTCTCCATCAACAAAAGCTAAGATCGACATTTCTTGTCCAGCCAAAAATTCTTCGATTACTACTTTACTGCCTGCTTCACCAAATACTTTATCTTGCATAATCGACTGTAACGCATCGACCGCTTCGTCCATACTGTGCGCAACCGTTACCCCTTTACCTGCGGCAAGTCCGTCGGCTTTGATCACGATAGGCATCGATTGTTGTTGAAGATACTGAAGAGCAGACGGATAATCATCGAACTTTGCATAAGCGGCTGTTGGAATATTGTATTTATGAAGTAAGTCTTTCATAAAGGTTTTGCTACCTTCGATAAGTGCTGCATTTTTACGAGGACCGTATACTGGAATTTGACGATGTTCAAAAACATCTACAATCCCATCAGCTAGTGGATCATCTGGACCGATCACAACCAAGCCTACTTTTTTTTCTTCCGCAAAATCAGCTAATTTCTCAAATTCATTCACTTGAATCGGCACACATTCTGCTAGTTGTGCAATGCCTGCATTTCCAGGGGCACAGTAAATTTTATCTGCTTTTGTACTTTGGGCAAGCGACCAGATGATTGCATGCTCACGTCCTCCACCACCAACCACTAAAATATCCATCACGTCACGCTCCTTTACTATAGAGAAGGATTTTTCAAGCCAATAAAACAACAGACCGAACAAGAAAAATTCGGTCTGTTTTGTTGCGTATTGCAAGCGAATTTATAGGAGTACAAACATTGTTTTATAACTATCTACCATCTGATTCTGTAGTATTTCTCAGTAAATCTATTTCCATTTTTTCCAAATCATATTCCTATACGATTAATGTTTGAAATGACGTACGCCTGTGAATACCATAGCGATACCATATTCATTAGCCATTTTGATTGATTCTTCGTCTTTGATCGATCCACCCGGTTGAATAATCGCTTTGATGCCTGCTTTAGCTGCCAATTCGACCGTATCGCCCATTGGGAAAAAGGCATCTGAAGCAAGAATAGCTCCGTTCGCTTTTTCTCCTGCTTGTTCGATCGCAATTTTAGCGGCTCCTACACGATTCATCTGACCTGCACCTACGCCAACGGTCATATCATCGGCTGCTAATACGATCGCATTGGATTTCACATGCTTTACGACTTTCCATCCGAATAACAATTGCTTCAATTCTTCGCCAGAAGGAGAACGGTCAGTGACGACTTTTAGATCATCTGTCGTAATCGAATGTACATCACTTTCTTGTACGACCATACCGCCTTCAATCGTAGTCACCACATGTTGCGATGTACGTGCTTCCGATGAAGTCAATTCGCCCATTTTCAGCAAGCGAATATTTTTCTTTTTCGTCAAAATTTCTAATGCTTCTGGTGTAAAATCTGGGGCAAGTACGATTTCTAGGAAAATCTCACTGAGCGGTTGCGCTGTTTCTGCATCAATTGTACGATTAGCCGCTACAATCCCACCGAAAATCGAAGTTGGATCTGCATTGTATGCTTTGTTGTATGCTTCAGCGATCGTCTCGCCTACGCCTACTCCGCAAGGATTCATATGTTTGACAGCCACGACAGCAGGTTCTGTAAATTCTTTAACAATTTGTAGAGCCGCATTGGCATCATTGATATTGTTGTAAGATAACTCTTTGCCATGAAGTTGCTCCGCAGTCGTCAGTGTACCTGCTGGTGCCATCGGCTTACGGTAAAAAGCTGCTGCTTGATGTGGATTTTCGCCATAACGAAGATCTTGAATCTTCTCATATGTTACTGTGTAACGCTCTGGCAAAGGATCACCTAATACATTGCACAGATAATCAGAGATTAGAGCATCATATGCCGCAGTATGACGGAATACTTTAGCTGCTAGACGTTTACGTGTATCCAGAGTTGTATCCCCTTCTGCACGTACTTCTTCTAGCACTTGCGCATAATCGTTAGAATCGACCACTACACTAACAAATGCATGATTCTTCGCAGCACTACGCAACATCGTAGGTCCACCGATATCAATATTTTCTATTGCATCTTCATAAGCTACATCTGGTTTGGAGATCGTTTCTTGGAAAGGATACAAATTCACAACGACCAGATCAATATACCCCAATTCCAAATCTTTCATTTGCTGTTGGTGTTCCGCGCTATCTCGAACTGCCAACAGACCACTATGTACTGCCGGATGTAATGTTTTGACACGACCATCTAGAATCTCAGGAAATCCAGTTACTTCTGAAATACCAATCACCGGTACTCCTGCTTCAGCAAGCAGATTTTTAGTCCCACCTGTCGAAATAATTTCAACACCCAATTGAGACAACTCGCGGCAAAAATCAACCACACCTGCTTTGTCGGACACGCTCACTAGCGCTCTTTTGATACTCATGATGGATTTATTCCTCCTTTAATTTGAAAAAAGTTATGTTTCCACAATCACTTGTCGTCCTTCAAGCGTGACTTTACCTTGTGCAATCTGAGCCACCACTTGTGGATACAATTTCCGTTCAATCTCATGTATCCGTTCGGCTAGCGTCTCTGCTGTATCGTGTGGCTGTACTTCTATAGCTTGTTGCGCCACAATCGGCCCTGTATCCATGCCATTATCTACAAAATGAACCGTAATCCCTGTTAATTTCACACCGTATGCCAGTGCCTGACCTAATGCATCTTTTCCTGGAAAAGCAGGCAATAAAGACGGATGTACATTGATCATCCGACCCATATAAGGATTCACGATTGTCGGTGTAAGCAAACGCATATAGCCTGCCAACACAATCAGATCAATCCCCCGGCGTTCCAGTTCAGCTACAATCTCTATTTCATACTGTTCACGACTACTGTATTCTTTAGGGCGAAAAACATACGTATCTACACCCGCTTGTATCGCACGCTGAACCACGGGGGCTTGCGGTTTATCTGAAACTAACAATTCGATTGTTGTTGCTTCTGTTGCACCGAAATACCCCTTTTGCCATGCATCGACCATCGCTTGAAAATTAGTGCCTTCCCCTGAAGCAAAGACAGCAATTCGAAAAGGCTTCATTACACATCGACTCCGGTAAATGTCACAACTTTGGTTCCTTCATGCACACTTCCAAGTCTGTATGCGGTCTCGCCTTGTTCTTTGAGGACTGCTAATGCCTGTTCTGCTTGATCCGCAGCAACCACAATCACCATACCAATACCCATATTGAATGTCGTAAACATATCTTTGTGGCTAATACCGCCTTTAGCTTGCATCAATTGAAAAATAGGCAAGATCGGCCAGCTTCCGTATTCGATATCAACATTCACGTTTTCAGGCAACATCCGTGGAATATTTTCGATAAATCCGCCACCTGTAATATGTGCCATTCCTTTGACTTTAACCGCTTCTTGTAACGCAAGTGTTGATTTAACATATATTTTAGTAGGCTCTAGCAATACATCTCCAAGTACAGCACCATCAAGTTCTGCTACCGTATCTTTGAGATCATATCCACCGTCTTCAAGTAACAATTTACGTACCAGTGAGAAGCCATTACTGTGTATGCCACTAGAAGCTAAGCCTAGCACGACATCACCAGATGCAATCTCACTACCTGTGATCACTTTGGCTTTATCTACGATACCTACGGTAAATCCAGCAATATCATATTCACCTTCCGAGTACATTCCTGGCATTTCAGCCGTTTCGCCACCGATCAAGGCACATCCTGCTTGACGACATCCATCAGCAATACCGGATACAATCGCTTCGATCTTTTCAGGAATCACACGATCACATGCTAGATAATCAAGGAAAAACAACGGTTCTGCACCTTGTACCACGATATCATTCACACACATCGCAACAGCATCGATACCAATCGTGTCATGCTTATCCATCGCAAAAGCAAGCTTCAGCTTCGTGCCGACACCATCCGTACCGGATACGAGTACAGGCTCATCATATTTATCTTTATTCAGGCCAAACAATGCACCGAAACCACCAAGTTCTGTCATCACTTCCGGGCGAAACGTTGTTTTAACGTGCTTTTTCATCCGTTCTACTGCTTCATTCCCTGCCGCGATATCGACCCCGGCACTTTTATAGGCTTCTGACACTGTACATCGCACCTTTCGTTTGGGCTTAGGAAATAGGGTTGCGGGTAGAAGAGTTGGTGAGCTACAGCGCTGCGAGGAAAAGGTTGTTCTATCGTCGCGTTAAGATTGGATATCTTGATAGGACTGCTGGGCAGTCGATATCTAACCTTAGCTTATGCTTCCGATGTAGTTTTCTATCGAAAACTTGTAAGGCGAGCGCTTCGCTCTTTCGAACAATCCTTTTCCTCTCCGCTTGAGCGTGGTTCAACTTTTCTAAAGGCAGACCCTAATTCTCTAAGGTTGTTTTGGTAATGTAATGAGGCTCTACTTCGTAATCGCTGGTTGGATTGTATATAGGTTCGTAGTTGTTGCTTGTTGAACAAGTGTATATTTTTTAATTTAAATAGATATAAGTGATGTTTGAGAAATTGCTATTTATATTGAAAACTCAATTCATTTTTTTAGAAAGTCTAGCGCTATTCAACATAGACTCATAGTAGGTAAAAATATAATAAACATTTAGAGAACATGCATACTTTTCATAACTTCCAAAAAGCTTAGATTGCTTAAATTTTCTGTTCATACTTCAACAAATAATATTGAATATCATTCCATACAAAACCTCTAAAACCTAGTAATACTATACATATGATACAAATAGATATCTTTTTTAAATCCATCATTCTAAATGTTCAAGAAGTTCTAAAATCCCTACTGTGAGGACGACAGGACAATACAGTGCCTTACCATTCTTCCAACTTGCACCAAAAGAGTAGCATCAACATCCACTGCTTTAGATCATTCTGATCTACCCTGCCACCCCCACTAGATCGAACTTTGCATCACTCTGAAATGGTGGCTTTTGAGCATCGGAGCGACGGGACAGGAATGAATCTGTGAGAAGCGTAGCGTTCGCCTTTAAGATTTGGATATCAACCGCTTGGCGGTTAATCAAGATATCCAAGTCTTACCAGCGATCGGGAAGATCATTCCTGTCCCATAGCGGTCCCTAGCTCAAACGCCAGCTACCTTTCCAGATGTAAAGCCTTCGACTAACATCCACATCCGAATTGTTCTTCGCCGCCGAAGTCCGTTTGAGTTGGATAGTCGTTGTCGAAGCACGCCATGCACATGCCACCTTTGTAGTCTGTGCTGTTGTCGCCACCGACAGCTTTGATCAAGCCTTCAAAGCTCAAAAAGGTAAGTGAATCGGCATTCAGTTCTTTGCGCATTTCTTCAATCGACATCGTGGAAGCAATCAGTTCACGGCGATCCGGTGTATCAATACCATAGAAGCATGGATTTTTAAAAGGTGGGGAAGTGATACGTACATGCACTTCTGTAGCACCTGCATCACGTAGCATATTGACGATACGACGTGAAGTGGTTCCGCGTACAATCGAATCATCGATCATCACGACACGTTTACCTTCCACCACACGGCGTACAGCACTAAGCTTCATTTTGACACCTTGTTCACGTAATTCTTGACTTGGTTGGATAAATGTTCGTCCGGTGTACTTATTTTTGATCATCCCAAGTTCATAAGGGATACCCGTTTGTTCCGCGAATCCGATAGCGGCTGAAATACTGGAATCTGGTACACCTGTCACTAGATCAGCATCGATAAATGATTCCTGTGCCATCACAGAACCCATCCGTTTACGAGCGGCATGTAGATTCGCACCGTTCATATCACTATCCGGCCTTGCAAAATAAATATATTCCATCGAACATAGCGCTTTACGTTGCGGTTCGATATAACGATCTTCGATCAATCCATGTTGATCCAAAATCAGTAATTCGCCAGGTTGAACATCTCGTACTAACTCTGCACCAATCGTTTCAAGAGCACAGGTCTCCGAAGCAAAAATATATGCTTCACCCAGACGACCCATCGTGATTGGACGCAATCCGTTAGGATCAGAAGCAACAATTAATTGCTTATTGGTCATAATCATAAAAGCAAAACCGCCTACAATTTGTCGGAACGCATCTTTTGCCGCTTCGACCAGAGGCTTGTTGGAACGTGCGATTAAGTGAGCAACCACTTCTGTATCACTCGTCGTTTGAAAAATAGAACCCGCTTCTTCTAGCTCACGCCGAATCTGCGGAGCATTCACAATATTACCATTAGTGGCTAGTGCCAATTCACCTGCACGATAACGGAATACTAATGGTTGAGCGTTGGTAAGACGACTATCTCCACTGGTCGAATAACGGACATGACCAATCGAGATATCACCTGTTAATGAACCTAACGTATCTTTATCAAAGACTTCTTTAACCAGTCCCATACCACGATGATAATGAAATTGGTTACGATCACTTACACATAAGCCTGCGCTCTCTTCCCCGCGATGTTGAAGCGCATGTAATCCATAATAAGAAAGGGAAGCGGCTTCGGAATGTCCGTAGACTCCGAAAACACCGCATTCTTCTTTTAATGTATCAAAAATATCATTTGGACCGGTGCCTTGATTATAGTAATCACCTGTCCACAACGTCTGTTTGTTTAATTCATCAGACATGGAATCGCATCCTCCCAGACTTGACGCAGATTGTTCACCTGCTCTGCCAAGACTTGTTTGCCGTCCACTTGGATTTGAAGTTCTGTTCCTTGTACTTGACCGATACGACGTACAGGTACACCTTGAGATTGAATATGACTTTCTAGAGCATCTGCTTGTGCAGGTGTTGCTGATAACAAGATACGAGATTGACTTTCGCTGAATAACAGTAGATCATGACGCAAGTTGTCGCTGTTGAGTGCTACGCTTGCACCTAATTTGCCGCTAATGCAAGACTCTGCTAAAGCTACAGACAATCCACCTTCAGATAGATCATGTGCAGATTGAACCAGTCCGCTTTGAATCGCACTCAGTACGCTACCTAGCAATTTCTTTTCGATATCCAAATCTAATGCTGGTGGGCGACCTTCTGTCACCTGATGAATCACTTTCTGGAATTCACTACCGCCTAATTCTGCAAATGTATCTCCCAGTACAAAAATAACATCGCCTTCGTTTTTGAATCCTTGTGTAGTGATATGATCTGTATCATGAATCAATCCCACCATACCCACAACAGGCGTAGGGTAGATCGCTCCACGAGTATTTTCATTATAAAGGCTGACATTACCGCCGATGACTGGAGTATCCAGTACACGACAAGCTTCTGCCATACCGTCTACTGATTTTTCCATTTGCCAGAAAATATCTGGTTTTTCAGGACTACCGAAGTTGAGATTATCTGTAATGGCAAGCGGCTCCGCACCCGAGCAGACAATATTACGAGCCGCTTCGCTGACAGCGATTTTACCGCCTACTTCTGGATCAAGATACACATAACGTCCATTACAATCGGTTGTCATGGCGAGTGCTTTGCGTGTACCACGAATCGTGATGACGGCTGCATCTGATCCTGGACGAACGGCTGTGCTTGTACGCACCATATAATCATATTGATCATAGACCCAAGCTTTGCTTGCTACCGTTGGTGAAGCTAGAATTGATTTCAATGCACCACTGAGATCAGTCACTTCATCATAACGATTGGTATCCACATGTGCTTGTTGCTCATAATACGCTGGCACTGAAGAAGGCTTATCATAAATAGGGCACTCATCCACTAGAGCATGTACAGGCATATCGCCTACCACTTCGCCATGATGCAATAGTTTCAATCGTCCATCATCGGTTACTTTACCAACTTTGGCACAGATAACGCCCCAACGTTCAAAGATCTCCATCGCTTGTGCTTCGTCTTTCGGCTCCACCACGAACAACATCCGTTCTTGAGATTCAGAGAGCATCATTTCATAAGCTGTCATGCCATCTTCACGCTGTGGTACTTGATCCAGATACAATTCTAGACCATTCCCTGCTTTACTTGCCATTTCCGCACTTGAACATGTTAGACCTGCTGCACCCATATCTTGAATCCCTAGCACAATACCGGAATCAATCAATTCCAAGCAAGATTCCATGACCAGTTTCTCCATAAATGGATCACCGACTTGTACTGCGGTACGACGAGCTTCTGATTCTTCTGTCAATTCTTCAGAGGCAAACGTAGCTCCATGAATTCCATCACGTCCTGTAGGAGGCCCTACATAAAATACAGGGTTACCTACCCCTTTAGCGACACCACGTTGAATTTTGTCATGATCGATTAATCCTACACACATCGCATTCACAAGCGGATTACCATCATAACTTTCATCAAACATCACTTCGCCGCCAACCGTTGGAATCCCGATACAGTTACCATAACCTGCAATCCCGGATACCACATGCTCGAACAAATATTTCACACGTTCACTTTCGAGTTTACCGAAGCGCAAAGAGTTCAATACCGCTACAGGTCTTGCTCCCATAGAAAAAATATCACGAATGATTCCACCTACACCTGTTGCCGCTCCTTGAAAAGGTTCAACCGCAGAAGGGTGATTATGACTTTCGATTTTGAAAACAACAGCTTGATTGTCACCGATATCGACAATCCCTGCACCTTCACCCGGTCCCATCAATACACGAGGTCCAGTTGTAGGAAAGCGACGTAGTAACGGTTTGGAGTTTTTGTATGCGCAGTGTTCCGACCACATTACACTAAATACGCCGATTTCGGTGTAGTTCGGTTTCCGTCCGAGAAAACCGCAGATCAACTCATACTCGCTATCCGATACACCCATTTGTTTGTATATTTGCTGGTCTGCGACTTGCTCCGCCGTCGGTTCCTTAACGGATGTTTGCTGCGTCATGTTGATCCCTCCAAGCTTTCAAAATAGATGTAAACATTTTTTTACCATCTGCTGATCCTAACAATTCATCCACTGCACGTTCAGGGTGAGGCATCATGCCTACAACATTGCCACGTTCATTACAAATCCCTGCAATATCATGTAGCGATCCATTCGGATTATGTCCATATTGGAAAACGATCTGGTTATTATCTTTTAATTGTTTTAACGTCGCATCATCACAATAGTAGTTGCCTTCACCGTGAGCAATCGGAATCGTAATTTCTTCACCATCTGCATAATCACGAGTAAATGGAGTCTGGTTATTCACGACCGTTAGCAATGTATCATGACAACGGAATTTCATCGATTCATTACGAAGTAAAGCACCGGGTAACAGACGAGCTTCAGTCAAAATCTGGAATCCATTACAAATCCCAAGTACATATTTGCCTTGTTCTGCGGCTTTAGCCACTTCAGTCATCACCGGAGCAAATTGAGAAATCGCTCCACATCTTAAGTAATCTCCATACGAAAAGCCACCTGGAACCAAAATACAATCATACGCTGATAAGTCTGTCGCTGTGTGCCACACATATTCTACCGATTCCCCTAAAGTGTCTTCAACTGCTTTGAAGCAGTCAATATCACAGTTAGAGCCCGGAAATACCAAGACTGCAAATTTCATGGATTTAACCCTCCAGTTCGAAACGGTAATTTTCAACAACCGTATTAGCTAGCAACTTCTCGCACATCACTTTCAAGCGTTCTTCTGCTTCTTCACGATTATCTGTATCCAATTCAATCTCCATGTACTTCCCGATGCGAAGACTCTCGACTTCATCGAATCCTAAAGAATGAAGTGCACCTTGAACAGCAACACCTTGTGGATCAAGTACGCTTTGCTTAATGGTCACGTAGACAGTAGCTTTAATCATGTTATTTTTGTTCCTCCTTAGATTAGGTGATGCTGAGTTAATATTGCTAGGTGTATCAGGTAGTGATTACTTTAAATTGAGAACTTTGAAAATGAATGACTTGGTGATTCTATAGATACCTCGCTATGGTCACAGATGATTCTGGTCCCTTCGCTTGGAATGAAGAATCACTTTATTTGTACTTAGTGTGTAAATGCTTAGTTTAGAGCAAAGAGCTACAATTCTGGTTGATAGTTCAGATCGCGATCTCAATCAGATGGAGAAGTGAGCAGAAAATATCACTTGGTAGACTGCCTTGATATGGATAGTCTACATAGTGAACACCATGCTGTCCTTATCTTTTCTGCCCCACCCCTAACGAGCGCCAATTGATCTCGATCCGGGCGGAGCGGAGGAAAAGAAATCATCCATAAGAAGCGTAGCGTTCGCCTTTAAGAATGAATATCGACTGCCAAGCAGTCATTCCAGATATTCATTCTTAACAGCGATCGGCAGGATGATTCTTTCCCGCAACGGCCCCCCAAGGATCAAACCAATTTCGCCCCTGTCAACTTCTGATAGATGGCTAGGTAGCGGTCGGATGTGGCTTGGACGACGGATTCTGGTAAAGGAGCAGGTTGGCTGTTTTTATCCCAATCTGTGCCTGCCAGATACGTGCGTACCGGTTCTTTATCCATACTGTCGATTTCGATATCCAGTGCATAATTATTCTTCGCCCAGAAGCGTGAAGAATCTGGCGTGAAAATTTCGTCGATTAAGACGACTTTGCCATCAATCAATCCGAATTCGAATTTGCAATCTGCTAGAATAATATCGTGTTGATCACAATACTGACGGGCATATTCATAAAGTTGAATACTTTTGGTTTTCAATTCTTCAGCAAGTTCTGCACCAATTCGATTTTTCATGTCATCAAAAGAAATATCTTCATCATGACCAGTATCATTTTTGGCAGCCGGGGTGAACAACGGATTAGGGAATACACCATTTTTACGCAAGCCTTCAGGAAGGGTAATCCCATTCACTTGACCGGTTTCTTGATATTGTCTCCACCCACCGCCTGTAATATAACCACGTACTACACACTCCATATCGATACGTTCCGCTTTGCGTGTGACCATAATGCGGTTACGCAGTGCTTCCGGGTCACGCACGATATCGCCTAATTGATCGACATCGATATGTACGACATGGTTATCAATCAGGTTGTTGGTTTGTCCGAACCAGAAAGCACTTAAGCGGTTCAACACTTCCCCTTTGTGTGGTACAGGTGGATCAAGTACATAATCAAAAGCAGAAATGCGATCAGTAACGACTATCAGATAGTGCTCGCCCAGATCATACAATTCGCGTACTTTTCCTTTATAGATCAGCGGTGCATTAACCAGATCAACAGCTGTTGTGACGGCTTGCGATATCATGTGTAGTGTCCCCTCTTTCCTATTCCAGACCGAGTTTTTTGAAAATCGTATCGACATGTTTCAGATGCCATGATGGGTTGAATGCTTCTTCAATTTCTTCAGCATTCAATAGTTCTGTTATTGCAGGAGTTTCCAAAATAATATCTTTAAACGAACGTTGCTCTTCCCACGCTTGCATTGCACGAGGTTGAACTGTATCATACGCTTGCTCACGGCTAATACCTTTATCAATTAATTTAGTCATCACACGACCGGAGAAAGGAACACCGTACGTGCGTTGAATATTGCGTTGCATATTTTCAGGGAATACCGTTAAGTTTTTGATAATGTTACCAAAGCGATTCAACATGTAGTTCAACAACATCGTTGCATCTGGCAAAATAATACGTTCTACCGATGAATGTGAAATATCACGTTCATGCCACAACGTTACATTTTCATACGCAGATACCATATGACCACGGATTACACGAGAAAGACCCGAGATATTTTCAGAGCTAATTGGATTACGTTTGTGAGGCATGGCAGATGAACCTTTTTGACCTTTAGCAAAAGCTTCTTCGACTTCACGCACTTCACTCTTCTGTAGTGCCCGTACTTCAGTTGCAAATTTATCAAGCGATGTTGCTACCAAAGCCAGTGTTGCCATATATTCAGCATGACGATCACGTTGTAACGTTTGTGTAGAGATGGGAGCCGCTTTGGTACCTAACTTGTTACATACGAATTCTTCTACAAAAGGATCAATATTCGCATATGTTCCTACAGCACCAGACATTTTACCGTATTGAACGTTGTCGGCTGCATGACGGAAGCGCTCCAAGTTACGTTTCATTTCTTCATGCCATAATGCCATTTTCAAGCCAAATGTTGTCGGCTCTGCATGAACACCATGCGTACGTCCCATCATCGGTGTATCTTTATAAGCGATCGCTTTATCTTTCAAAATTTCGATAAAATTGATAATATCACGTTCTAAGATTTCATTGGCTTGGCGCAAAAGATAACCAAGTGCTGTATCCACCACATCTGTTGATGTTAAGCCGTAATGTACCCATTTGCGTTCTTCGCCTAAGCTTTCAGATACTGCACGGGTAAATGCAATCACATCATGACGTGTTTCTTTTTCGATCTCATAAATGCGATCCATATCAAAAGAAGCACCTGCACGTAATTTTTCTACGTCTTCTTTTGGAATAACGCCTAATTCCGCCCATGCTTCACAAGCGCAAATTTCTACTTCCAACCAAGCTTTAAATTTGTTCTCTTCACTCCAGATATTTCTCATTTCAGGTCTGCTATAACGTTCGATCATAAGTTTATTCGTGCCTCCATATATTCGTTTGGTCTATCCATGCCAGAGCATCTTCTATATTATGACACAGCACATTGATATGTCCCATCTTGCGCTTGTGTTTGGCTTCTTCTTTCCCATATAAATGGTACTTAGGGTTCACATGTAGTGATGTTGTTGAGAGATCGACCTGTATCATCTTTTCAGTAATTGCAGGAATATGTTCTCCCAGAATATTGACCATCACTACAGGTGAGCGCAATGCTGTACTTCCCAGAGGCAATCCGCAGATCGCTCTTACATGCTGTTCAAACTGTGACGTCTCGCAAGCTTCAATCGTATAGTGACCTGAATTGTGCGGACGAGGTGCTAATTCATTTACATATAACTGCCCATCTTCGGTACAAAATAATTCAACAGCCAGCAGTCCCACCGCATTCATAGACTCTGCAATAGCTGCTGCCATTTGTTCCGCACGTTGTTGTATTTCTGCCGATACACGCGCAGGTACAATCGAAAGATGAAGAATATTATCCACATGAACATTTTCAGATACAGGAAATGTCTTGATCTCTCCATTGGAGCTACGAGCAGCAATTACAGACAATTCACATTGGAAATGAATAAATTGCTCAACCACTAACTCTGTTCCTGCAACACTTAATTCGTCATAGGCTTGCTGGGCTTGCTCTTCATTCCGAATCACAAATTGCCCTTTGCCATCATAACCGCCTGTTGCTGTTTTGAGCACACAAGGTGTTCCGAATTGCTGTACCGCTTGTAACGTTTCTGCTGCACTGCGTACTTCCATATAAGGAGCTACGGTTGTGCCTGCCGCTTCAATCGCACGCTTTTCACGTAATCGGTGTTGAGTCGTGTATAACAATTGACTCCCCTGGGGTACATACGATTTCTGCTCTAACAATGCCGCTACATCAGCATCTACATTTTCAAATTCATACGTAATCACATCTGCTTGGCTCGCTAGCATTTCAGCAGCTTGTGGATCATCATAACGTCCTACGATTTGCTGACTGACCTGACCGCAAGGTGCATTGGTCGCTGGGTCCAGTGTAATAAATTGATACCCGAGCGGTGTTCCTTGCAGAACCATCATGCGTCCCAACTGTCCGCCGCCTAGAATCCCTATCGTAGAACCCGGTGGAATCAATTTAGAAGATTGAATATCACTCATAGCGTATCACTCGAAGCGATCACTTCTAGACGAATTCGTTCACGTCTAGCTTCTGCACGCTTCATAACTTCAGGGTCAAAAGCACCGATCATCTGTGCCGCTAACAATCCTGCATTCGTGGCTCCTGCTTTGCCAATCGCTACAGTAGCTACTGGAATCCCGCCGGGCATCTGGACGATTGATAATAAAGAATCCAGACCTTTCAATGCCGCCGATTGTACAGGTACACCGATAACAGGCAATAATGTTTTGGCTGCGATCATGCCCGGTAAGTGAGCGGCTCCACCTGCACCTGCAATAATCACTTTAATTCCACGCTCTTGCGCTTGCTCTGCAAATTCAAACATCAAATCCGGTGTACGGTGAGCAGAGACTACTTTTTTCTCATAAGCAATTTCGAGTTCATCGAGCATCTGACAAGCATGTTGCATCGTTTCCCAATCTGATTTGCTACCCATAACAACAGCGACCTGTACCGACATGTTATAACCTACTTTCCAGGATAAAATTAATCTATCGTGTTCGATAAGTAATCTGTAATTGTATTTAGCATAACATTCACTTGTTCTCACAATGTTAGCACCGCTTTACACGAAAAAAATCCGCAGATCCTGTTAGAAATATGTTCATTTCCAGGTTCTTCGGACTTCAGGGAGCTTAACAGATCATATATATTGCATCCACAGTATAGATAGCCCTATCCCTTTCAAAAAAAGTATAAGGTCTACCATCAAGACTGCAATGACATAGATCGATCTGTTTACTCTCGTAGTCCGAACATTTACGGTATTCGGGTAGAAACGTCCGGGCCATATTCCCGGTTTTATACGAGTCATTATTTCATACGTTTGATAAGCTTCATGTGTTAGTGTACCAATCTACAACACATCATGTCAACTTAAAGACGAACGTTTTATGATACTAATATTATATTGTTCGTATTTAAAGGCTTTCATCTTTGATTTCTTTCGTACTTGTTCCCTATCAAAATAAAAAAGACGCATAGAACCGTTGTCGCTTGGACAATCATTCTATACGTCTTCAGAGGGCTACAAGTGTAATGCATACCTTTTAGATCTACTGATAGCTTTGGTGTTACTTCACAATCAATACTGGGATTTTAGCGTGTTGTACAACATTATGACTCACACTACCCAATACAAATTCACGAATACTACCGAGTCCACGACTACCAATAATGATCACATCGCAGTGGTTCGCTTCTGCATACTCTAGTATGTTTTGTGCTGCTGCACCTTGAATCATTTCCACACTGATCGTATTGCTAATTCCAGCTGCTTCTAAGCGACGTTTAGCTTCTTTCGCTGTTTGTGTCGCTAATTCATACAATTCCTCGTTAGACGTTGTCGGTACAGGTACAATACCTTCTCCTACAAAATAACGTGGAAAATCAAACACATGAATTGCATGAATTTCAGCGTGTGGCGCTGCTGTTGCAAGTTCAACCGCACGATCTAGTGCTTTGTTAGATGCTTTGGAACCATCGTATGCTAATAAAATTTTGGAAAATAACATATTATCCATCTCCTCTATGCCAGTGGGTATCCATTGGTGGTGTGATTATGCTGCATCTGGATTTCTGAGATCAGGATTCTGTAGGATATCTGTTGTTATGTAAGACGGGTCAACAGAATGAAGATATCATCCATCCATAACACTTAGACCATGATCGTAAGCGTTATACTTTCAGTATACTCCTTTATTACCCGTTATGCTCATTTCATGAAACGAAACAAAGACCTGATAACGAATCATCAGGTCTTTGCTCTTCTAATGTTTACCGTATCCATGTCATCCAGATATAACCGTACACCACAATATTTAAAATCAATAACAATGGCACACCGATTACAAATGAACGATGTTTGGTTTTGTGGCGCTTGGTCATCATCGCAATCCAGATCCCCAAAGCTCCGCCGATAGCCGCCCAGATAAACAATGTTTTCTCTGGTATACGTTCACGAGTACGATGACGTTGTGCACGTTTTTTGTCTGTGACCATCACGATATAAGCAATAATATTGACAATCAGCAGCCAGACCCATAATACCTGTTCCATTTCTGTCTGCCTCCATTGATTCAATCTCTACAGTGTAAGTGTACTATTCCACCGCTTTGAATACAAACAAAGCACTATAGAAATCGGCTTGTGCATAAGGAGCAATCACCCCGTGATACATCAATTCATCACCAGCATAAGTGTTAGCATCTGTAACACCATTTACAGACATCGAGTAACGACGATGTGGATCAAGTCCTTTTAATTTCAGACGACGAAGCGGTCCATTAGGAACACTTAACACTTGGAAATAACCTGCAAAAGCTTCTTGTTGATCTTCTGAGACAAACATCCAAGAGGTAATATTACTTTCAAAAGGACTCAGCAAACGATAAAACTGACCGAATTGAATCAGCTCTCGTAACTCTTTATATTGAGCCACTTGCTCTTTCACTTCTTGTTTTTCTGTATCGGTAAGCTTCGTCAGATCAAGTTCATAACCAAAGTTACCGGACATGGCTACATGACCACGAGTCGTCAATGGAGCCATACGCCCTACTTGGTGATTCGGTATATCTGATACGTGAGCACCCATCGCACTTGCCGGGTAGACCATACTTGTACCGTATTGAATTTTCAGACGTTCTACTGCATCTGTATCATCACTTGTCCATGTTTGTGGCATATAATATAGCATTCCCGGGTCAAATCGACCTCCACCACCAGAGCAACTTTCGAATAGGATATGTGGGAATGTTGATGTTATCTTTTCTAAAACACTATACAGTCCAAGCATATACCGATGTGCTGTTTCCCGTTGACGATCCGCTGGTAACAGTGCCGAACCGATCTCGGACATATTACGGTTCATATCCCATTTCACATACGTAATTGGAGCAGAAGAAAGAACAGCGCTCACAGACTCTACAATATAATCGCATACATCTTGACGCGAAAGATCTAGAATCAATTGCTCCCGGCCCATCGTACGACTGCGATCAGGTACATGTAGACACCAATCAGGATGTGCACGATACAAGTCGCTATCTGGAGAAACCATTTCAGGTTCGAACCATAATCCGAATTGCATTCCAGTAGCTGTGATTTCTTTTGCCAGCTTACCTAGCCCTTCTGGTAATTTGCGACGATCTTCCACCCAATCACCAAGTGAAGTACGATCGTCATTACGATGACCGAACCAACCATCATCCAGTACAAATAATTCAATACCTAACTCTTTTCCAGCAGCTGCTATTGACTTGATCTTAGGAGCGTCAAAGTCAAAATAAGTCGCTTCCCAGTTGTTAATCAAAATAGGACGGACTTGATCACGATGTGTTCCGCGGCTTAGACGCGTACGATAAAGCTTGTGATAAGTACGAGACATACCACCTAATCCTTCAGAAGAATGAACCAGCACCGCTTCAGGTGTTTGGAACGTGTCACCTGCTTCTAATTTCCATTCAAAATCAAATGGCGATAATCCGATCTGCATACGTGTAGTATGGAATTGATCCACTTCAACTTGAGCGACAAAGTTACCGCTATACACAAGACTCATTCCATAGACTTGCCCTTGATCTTCATTTGCATCTTTACCGAGTAAAGCAATAAACGGATTTTGCTGATGGCTACTCGAACCACGTTTACTTTCGATCCGTTGTAATCCTGGAGTGAGTGGACGGTAATGCACATGACGTTCACGCGTCCATGCACCCGACAATTGCATCATACGATATTCATCATCTGCTAGATCGACACTACTACTAAGTGCACGCTGAATCTGAATCGTCTCTGCACCTTTATTATCAAATTTCACAGAACGTGTAATCGCATTCAATTCGTTGAACACCGTATAGCTTACAACAGCTTCAAGTCCAGTCAATGGATCACGCAAAGTAATTTCCAGTGTATCTGCTTCATTTTCCTGCTCTACATACGTAGCTGGTAATCCTTCAAGTGTTGGTTTGCCTGTTGTAATGGTATGACTCACATAATGAAGATCGTTAACCGTAGTTCCATTGCTATGTTTAGCTTCAAAAGCAGGCTCACGATAATCTCCGCGACCGTAACCAGGGTATTCTTGTGGCAACGTATCAAATGAGAAATCACGATCATCTGCATGATAGTTCGGGCTAAATGAAGCACGCTCGACTTGTTGCAATAGACTGCTGATCGATGTTCCTTGTAGACGAGGTCCCCAATATAAGTGAACTAAATGCGTAGATTTAAGTAGTTGAATCACATAACTCGTTGAACGAGATTGTAAATGGAATGTAGATTGATGAGTATCATAAAATATAGACATGGAATAATCCCTTTCTGATGGCTCGGCTCAGTACCGAATATCCAGTTATTCTATCGTGTTCGTTTTTATTCTAACGGTAAAATAATAAAAAGCACATAGCATAATTCCATTATTTGATGGCACAATCCTATAATATAGAGATCATTCTACAAACTATACTATAATAGAAAGAAATCAACTGTTCGATACTTACATAAATGCAATGTAAGATATTTTGCTAATGCAAAAATCATTTTTTATCGAAGCTGAGTTGCGCTTATACTGCCAAGCGCTTAATGTAAGATATTTTGCTAATGCAAAAATCATTTTTTATCGAAGCTGAGTTGCGCTTATGTTGCCAAGCGCTTAAGGAGGATTACAGATGGCTCTCAATGTACTGGATGAACTTCAATTACGATATCAACAATTATCGACCAAAGAAAAAGAAATTGCTGACTACATCATGCTCCATAAGAATTCAATTCATAATATCAATATCCGCGATCTCTCTCAGCGTACGCAAGCTTCAATGTCTACGATTACTCGCTTTTGTCGTAAAGCAGGATTTAGTAACTTTATAGATTTCAAGCTTAGTCTTAACCGAGAAGTCGATATTCCGCGAGATGAACTTAATTTCTTTGCACAGACAAGGCATTTATATAACGAGATTATTATGGCGACTGCGGATATGATCAAGCCACAAATGATTGAAGAAGTTGTTCAACAGATTAAGCAAGCACGACGTGTCTATGTGTATGGATTAGGAAGCTCAGGATTATCGGCTTTGGAATTTAAGTACCGCTTAATGCGGATGAACATCTTAATCGATGCTGTAACCGATTCGCATATGATGATGATGAATGCGTCTTTAATGGATGAACAAGATTTGGTAATTGGATTGTCCAACTCTGGTCATACTACTGAAGTAAACAGTGCGCTACGAATCGCCAAAGCTAATCAAGCTCAGATCGTCGGTATTACCAATTTTGATCATACTCCATTTACAGAAACGACCGATTTGTGTCTGTTTACACCTGGATTACAGCGAATGGGCGATATTCCTTTTATCAATAGTCAATTAGCGATTATCTATGTACTAGATATGATCTCCATGCTATTACTGCAAAATGAAGAACTACTATCAGCACGTCAACGTACACTCCATGCCCTATACAAACAAGATCCATCTTAAAGGGAACATAAGAAAAAGAACCGGATATCGATCATCTCCGGTTCTTTCTTTAGATTTGCTATCCATTTTTTGTTACATAAAATAAGGATCAAAGTCTATTTTGTACAATCGATGCCGAACGAACTTCTTTCATTTTTTCCATAAAGCGTGCTGTAATCTGTTGCGGACGCGTAATCGCTCCACCTACCACTACACTATACACACCAAGTTCCAGACAACGTGCTGCCATCTCTGGTGTCATAATATTACCTTCAGCTACAATAGGTGTTTTGATCTGGCGAATCATCTCTTTGAGAATAGCAAAATCATTCTCGTACACTTTCTGATGTGAAGTCTGCTCGGTATATCCTACCAGTGTAGCCGATATCAGATCAAATCCTAGCTGTTCCGCCATGATTCCTTCTTCGACAGTCGATACATCTGCCATCAATAACAATTCAGGATAAAGCAGACGAATCTGTTTGACCAAATCTGCAAGCGCCACACCATCCGGGCGAGGACGTGACGTTGCATCTAATGCGACAATCTCACAACCTGATTCTGCTAATTCATGAACTTCAGTGATCGTAGGTGTAATAAATACAGGATGATCTCCATAGTTACGTTTGACGATTCCGATCACAGGTAGAGGCACCTGTTGCTTAATTTCTTTGATATCTTGCACTGTATTAGCTCGAATACCGACAGCACCGCCTTCTTGCGCAGCCACTGCCATTTTCCCCATAATAAAAGAACTATGCAGAGGTTCATGTTCCAATGCCTGACAAGATACGATTAGCCCCAGCTGTAATCCCAATGAATCCAAATCCATACTATATTCACTCCGTTTCCATATATTCCTCAATCTCATTTTTTATTACACTCACTTGTGGGCCATAGATTACTTGCACCCCGTTACCATTAATGAGGACACCTTTAGCGCCTGAATGTTTCAACCGATCTTGAGAGACTTGATCCGGATGATAGACGGATATCCGTAGACGAGTCGCACAACAATCCAAGTCTTTAATATTGTCTTTTCCACCTAATGCATTCAAAATCACCGCAGGACGAGATGTATCCACTTCACCAGCATCTGTAGCGTCTGCATCGGTTAGAGTTGTTGTTTGCCCACTTCCACTGTCTGCACTTCCTTTAGCATCAGCGACAGTCTCATCTTCACGCCCCGGTGTTTTGAGGTTGAATTTGACGATCAAGAAGCGGAATGTCACATAGTACAGAGCGAACCAGACCACACCGATCATCGGTACATAGATCCAATTGGTTTTGGCATTTCCCTGTAAAATCCCAAACAGAATAAAGTCAATCAACCCACCTGAGAATGTTTGACCAATCGTAATCTGAAATATATGAGCGAGCATAAAAGCAAATCCGTCAAAAACAGCATGAATCACATACAAGAATGGAGCAACAAATAGAAAAGCAAATTCCAATGGCTCTGTAATACCTGTTAAAAATGAAGTCAACGCCGCTGATAACATCAAGCCACCAACAACCTTTTTACGTTCTGGACGTGCAGTATGATAGATCGCTAATGCAGCACCCAACAATCCAAACATCATCGTAATAAATCGACCTGACATAAAGCGTGATGTGCCTGAGAAATACTTTTCAGTCGAAGGATCACCTAATTGAGCAAAGAAAATATTCTGGGTTCCTTCCACTATCTTACCAGATACTTCCATTGTACCACCAAGTCCGGTTTGCCAGAAAGGGAGGTAAAAAATATGGTGCAGTCCGAGAGGGCCTAACATACGTAAAAAGAATCCATAGAATAATGTACCTACATATCCTGTAGCATCTACGATCCCACCTAGCTTTGTAATCCCTAATTGAATCGTTGGCCATACTAGAAATAAAGCCAATCCTACAAATATCGCTGCAAACGAAGAAGCAATTGGAATAAAACGTGAACCGCCAAAAAATCCTAAAAATTGAGGGAGTTCAATTTTGTTATATCGATTATGAAGGCTTGCAGTGACAAGACCGATAATAATCCCGCCCAGTACACCTGTCTGTAGAGATTGAATACCAAGAATCATACCTTGACCGGCTGCCGCCATATTTTCAGTCACAAGCTGGTTACTGTTAATCAGCATTGCATTGATCGAAGCATTCATGACCAGATAGGCAAGTGCCGCCGCCAGTCCTGCTGTTCCTTTGTCTGAACGTGCCAGTCCAACAGCTACACCAATCGCAAAGATCAACGCCAAGTTACTGAATGTAATATCTCCAGCACTGCTCATTACTTTGAAAATATACTGTAACCAGCTAATCTGTAATACAGGATATGTACTTACTGTATTGGGATTAGAAAGGGCACCCCCTATACCTAACAGTAATCCTGCTGCGGGTAATACGGCGATCGGAAGCATAAAAGATTTACCAAATCGTTGGGCCTTCTCGAAAAAAGTTTTCATTCGTCTGCACCACCTGAAAATATTTTCTTTTAAATATAGATTATGAAAACCATTTTCGTCAACGATTATTTTAATAAAATAATTTTCACTGCATAGCAAATAAGCTCTTTAGCATATGTAATCACTAAAGAGCTTATAACAATCGTATCGATTCATTTCTATTCCTTTTTATCTTCCAAAGCTGCTTTCAACAAATCGCCTAGACTTGAACCAAACGATTCTTTTTGCTCAAATTTCTTCACTAGCTTTTGTTGCTCTCGTTTATTCACTGGACGACCGCCGTCTTTATTCAACGTTTCGGTAATACCACAACCCAGACACTGCACATACTTCCCAGCTTTGCCGTCTTTAATTTCCATTTTTTTATGACATTGCGGACAACGACGATTGGATAATTGCTTTTCGGTTGATCGACGATAGCTACAATCTTCACTCGGACAGATCAAGAACGTGCCTCGCTTCGATTTTTTCTCTAGCATACGTGTTCCACATTCAGGGCAATGACTTGAAGATACATTGTGAGGTTTATAATTCACATCACTCTTTTTCACTCCATCGACCATAGACTGTGCCATTTGACGAATCTCTTGTAAAAACGGCTCAGGTTGACCTTGACCACGGGCAATTTTTTCTAATTGTTGTTCCCAACGGGCTGTTAATTCAGGTGTACGTAGTTCAGGAGACACCAGTTCAATTAATTGTGCTCCTTTACCAGTAGGGTGCAAATGATTTCCTTTACGTTCAATCGTATCTGACGACACTAATTTTTCAATAATGTCTGCTCGTGTAGCAGGAGTACCCAGACTGTGTTTTTCCATCTGAGATAATAAAGCCGCTTCAGTGTACCGTTTAGGAGGCATTGTACGACCTGCTTTGACCACGCAACGAGCAATCATTTTCGACTCACCTTGTTGGAGTTCTGGCAACTTTTGTGTGCTTTGACGATCAGATGAACGCTGAGAATCTTGAGTAGCATCTTCATCCTCATCTTCTTCACCCCACTGCTCACCGTATACCGTACGCCAACCGGAATCTTTAATTGTTACTCCTTTAGCATGGAACTGTTCTCCTGCCGCTTCGATGATCACTTGAACCGTATCATAAGTAGCAGGTGGATAAAATAAACTGATGAATCGACGTGCAATCAGATCATACAGCTTCCGTTCATCGCTAGTCAGTGCATTCAAAGAAACTATTTCCTCTGTAGGAATAATGGCATGATGATCACTAATTTTGCTGTCATCTACAATTCGTTTATCAATCTTAAGAGCATTACGTAACAAAGGACGTGCCAGTGGCGCATACGGACCTACAGCTACACTGGATAAACGTTCTTTGAAAGTATCTGTCATATCAGAGGACAAATAACGTGAATCGGTACGCGGATACGTAACGATTTTGTGTTGCTCATACAACTTTTGCAATACATTAGACGTATGCTTAGCAGAAAATCCGTATTTTTTATTTGCATCACGCTGTAACTCGGTCAGATCATAAGCCAGTGGATGAGGTTCTTGGCGCTCATTCTTTTTCACCGATACAATCTTCGCTTGCTTACCTGCCAAAGCCTGTTCCAACTGCTGTACTTGTTGCGATTCAAAAATACGTCCATCTCCTTGACCATGTCTCCATTCGGCTTGCAGATCCCCTAGATCAATATGCAAAGTATGATAATCTTGTGAGCGAAAATCTTTAATTTCATTTTCACGTTTCATCATCATTCCAAGTGAAGGGGTCTGCACACGTCCTGCTGATAATTGAGCATCAAATTTACAAGTAAGTGCACGTGTAATATTCAGTCCAACCATCCAATCTGCTTCTGCCCGGCAACGTGCAGATTCATATAACCGATCGAACTCTTTTCCCGGACGTAACTTGTTGAATCCTTCACGAATCGCTTTATCCGTCTGTGAAGATATCCATAATCGTTGAAATGGCTTTTTCCACTTCGCCATCTGAATAATCCAGCGTGCTAACAATTCCCCTTCACGCGCAGCATCTGTAGCCACAATCAACCCTTGTACATCATTACGGTTTAACAGATGTTGAACGATTTTATACTGATGACTGCTTTCACGCAGTACTTTTAACGTCATTTTCTCTGGTAAAATCGGCAAATCTTCCAAATTCCATTTCTGATAACGAGTATCATAATCCTCGGGCTCTGCTAGACCTACCAGATGACCTAATGCCCATGTGACTATATATTGAGGGCCTTCCATATATCCTTTATGCTTTTGATGACTTCCCATCACACGTGCGATTTCTCTTGCAACAGAAGGCTTTTCAGCCAGTACCACTTGTTTCATCGTGTTCCATCCTTTCACGTTCCTTTATATGTGTGTATATCCTATTTGGTATTCATATTATTTCTTTTACGATAAGTATTGATGCACATCTACATATTGTAACACTTTTCAAATCATCAGTTCTGCTCTTCTTCAACTGATCTAATATACACTCTAAATCATAGCAAAAAAGCTGATATCTATATCGTTCTATAGAATACCAGCTCTTGCTGTATAGGATTGATTTTAATATATTATTAAAATTCTTTATGAATAACAGTATCTTTTTCAGCTGCTTCAAAAATCGTTTCGATCAATACCAATACTCGATGCACTTCTTCATTCGGTACAGCTGATTTGGCTGACCCTTCGATCACCGATAAAAAGTTGATATAAAACTCTTCAGGCGGATGTTCGATCGTTTGAATCGGTTGGCGAATGGTAGATTCTTCAGAAGGTGGAGCCATCGTTTTTGTTAATCCACGACCTGCTTGAATCGGTTTGGGTTCTACTTTCTCTACTTCTGTATTACGGGTGACAATCTCTCCGCTTAGATCCCAATCTTGAATAATTGCAGTTCCTTCTGTACCTTTCACATACCAGCGTGGCAATTTAACATAATTGGTCGTACCCACTTCAACTACAGCCGTTAACCCATCTTTGAACCGAATCGATGTGGTAAATCCATCATCAACTTCTGTATCCAACACCGTACTCAATTGAGCATGCACACTCTCAATCTTACTATCTGTGAGCAACAACAACTGATCCAACAAATGAACTCCCCAATCCAACAACATACCGCCACCATAAGCTTTGAGCTGTCTCCAATCACCCGGGATACCATTTGCTCCTTGTACACGTGATTCTACATGGAAAACTTCTCCTACAGTACGTTTCTCAAACATCTCACGAATAATTAAGAAATCTTCATCCCAACGGCGATTTTGATGCACTGTAAAGACCTGACCTGTTTCTTCTGCCACTTTTACAATGTCTAACAAATCTGCGCTATTGATCGTGACTGGCTTTTCACAAATCACATGTTTGCCTGCTCGCAAAGCTTGAATCGATAAT
Organism: Paenibacillus sp. PK4536; assembly: GCF_028594455.2. Lineage (NCBI taxonomy): Bacteria > Bacillati > Bacillota > Bacilli > Caryophanales > Paenibacillaceae > Paenibacillus > Paenibacillus sp. PK4536. Next base: position 1,918,063 of record NZ_CP126313.1, on the reverse strand, counting down.
TCTTTATGTACATCATTCGGAGTCGCGATCAGCACAATATCTACAGTTTCATCTGATAAAACCGCTTCCATTGTATCGTACGTTTGATAACCGTGTTGTCCAGCAAGCTCCATACGGTAATCCACAATATCATACACACCTGTGACTTGGAGAGAAGGTACTTTCTCAATAAGTTGCCCATGATAACTTCCCATACCGCCATATCCTACAATAACCAAATGATATACCGACTTATTGTCCATTTCAGTTCCTCTTTCCCATGCTGGATTATAATTCCATTTTAACCATTACCATTTCATTCTATCAAACTTTTAGCTTTAATATAAAGTTTCTTTTTTACAAATATTCTTTTTATAGTTCTATTTTAATGTAACTGCTCACAAACTAAAAAACAGTTAAATATGTATCATTTTATTTCATTATTTTATTAAAATGTATGCAGATAATATAATTTATATTGACATGTAATCTTTATTAACACTAAAATACATAATTAATTACATGTATCGACAATAATTGAGTCTATTTTCTAAAGGAGTGAAGTTATTTGTCTAAGATCCAACCTATCAGAGCATATCGTAAAATGATTGTCATGTGGTTAACAGTTATGATGTTAGTTGTTGCTCCATTCAGTACATACGGTGTTACTTCTTCTGTTCAAGCAGCTGGTGCTCCCGGTACAAATGAACCTTTTGTGATTACAGAAGCAACGATTGCAGATATGCAAACAGCTATGAAAGAAGGTCGTCTCACTTCTGTTCAGCTTGTTCAACAATACTTAGATCGTATCGCTAAATATGATCATCAAGGTATTAAGCTTAATTCTATTCTCACCCTTAATCCCAAAGCTCTTGAGATTGCAGCCCAATTAGACAAAGAACGTGCAACCACAGGCGTTCGTGGACCTTTGCATGGTATCCCGATTATTGTCAAAGATAACTTTGATACTGCTGATATGCCGACCACAGCCGGTTGTGTCTGCTTGCAGAACTCTATTCCTGATCAAGATGCCGATCAGATCGCTATGCTCAAAGCAGCAGGTGCTATTATTTTAGCTAAGTCGAATCTACATGAATTTGCATTCGGGATTACCACTTCTAGCTCTCTTGGAGGACAGACGCTTAATCCGTATGCACTTGATCATTATCCAGGTGGCTCAAGCGGTGGAACAGGAGCCGCAATTGCTGCCAACTTTGCAGCAGCCGGGTTAGGCACAGATACCGGTGGTTCGATTCGGATACCATCTGCTTTTAACAGTCTAGTCGGTATTCGTCCTACAGTTGGCTTGAGTAGTCGTGATGGTATTATTCCACTCGCTCTCACGCAAGATGTAGGTGGGCCGATTGCACGCACAGTCGAAGATGCAGCAATATTATTGCAGACCACTGCTGGTTATGATCCAGATGATATGGCTACCGCTTATAGTGTTGGACATATTCCTGATAACTATACGGACTATTTACAAGTGGATGGTCTAAAAGGGGCTCGGATCGGAATCGCTACTGAATTGTTCAACAATACTACCGCTACCGAGAAATCAGTTACTCAAGTAGTCTATACCGCTGTAGATGATATTCAGAGGCTTGGCGCAACAGCCGTTCCGATTCAAATTCCTAACCTTCCACAGATTATGAAATATCCTAGCTTAAGTGGCTATGAGTTCAAATTTCAAATCAATGATTACTTGAATAGCTTAGGAGAAGATGCACCTTATCATAATCTGAATGATATTTTAGCCTCTAATCAGTTTGATCCCAAACAAGCAGAATCCATGAAAAAACGTGATGCTGTAACCACACTCGATACACCAGAATATAAAGATATTGTACTCAATCGTACCAAAGTCACACGCGAATCTCTTTTAAAAGTAATGGCAGATTATGATCTAGATGCTATTGTCTACCCGACGACAACACAGCCAGCAGCTACGATTGGTGAAGAACAGATATCAGGTGATAATAACCGTTTAAGCCCTTTCTCAGGCTTTCCAGCGATTACCGTGCCTGCTGGATTTGTGAATAACAAATTACCTGTTGGCATTGAGTTTTTAGGTCGTCCTTTTGATGAAAGTACATTGATCAAATTAGCATACAGCTACGAACAAGGTACTCATCATCGTCAAGCACCTACGTTAACACCTTAAATACCTTTTTTAAATCTTTTCTATACCCAATACCATATAAATATTCTATCTCAGTCATTCAGTCATTCAGTCATTCAGTCATTCAGTCATTCAGTCATTCAGTCATTCAGTCATTCAGTCATTCAGTCATTCAGTCATTCAGTCATTCAGTCATTCAGTCATTCAGTCATTCAGTCATTCAGTCATTCAGTCATTCAGTCATTCAGTCATTCAGTCATTCAGTCATTCAGTCATTCAGTCATTCAGTCATTCAGTCATCAAAAGTATACTTGGATAGTAAAAAAGCACCACTATATTAAAAAAGCTTATCTTCTACAAAGTGTATAATGCACTTCAATAGAGGATAAGCTTTTTTACTTCATTATCATTTTAAAGATTGTACTATTTAATATTTACGATTTCAGTTCTATTATTCTTTTACCCTATTAATATGAATATCTTTCCACACTCTATAAGAACTTCCACCAGTTAAAGCTTTCATTCTAAAACCTATTCTATCTTTACATCACTAATACATCACTCATTCACACTTGTTTAGAAAAAGTCCATCAAATGTGTAGTCGCTACAGGAATGCGTGATTCCAAAATATACACAGCTTCTAACTTCCCTGTCCATTTGCCCCAACTGCATAATTCTAATGGACGTTTATATCCTATAAGCGCCACCGTTAATGCCTGAATATCTGTATCAATATCACTATACTCCCATAGATCCTGTTGTAGCCCTTCTGGTAAAGCTTCACGTCGACTTACTTTGGCTTTACCTTCATCATTGATAAGCACATCCCAGATACCATTATTCCATTCGGCTACTGAATCATTAACACGAATAGATAACGACTCTACCTTCCCTACTGTAAATGGATATTGCTCAAGAAAATGCTTAACATTAACGATTCTCGCCATAAAATAAGGAACAACTTGTTGCTCTATTCGTGGATCATTCAATAAATACGGTAAAGCATCATTAATAGGCGCTTGCAAATTCACTTCAGTCACCATCGAATCATGATTAGCAATATAAGTCCATAATGCTTGACGTGAACGTTCATCCAGATACACTAATTCTTTAATATTCATTTTCTGATCTGCGATCTCATAAATGACGTAACCACAAGCCTGATCTTTAGGATTATAATACACTGCTGTAAATAGTTCGTCTCCTGATGGCAACTTGCGTTCCCAACGTTCTGTGTCTCGAACTAAAGTTCCGTTATAATGAGCCGCATACTTCTCATAGATCGCATTCAAAAGCTCCAAATCACGAATACCACGCTTGATCGTACCTTCGACATGAACTTTAGCAGGTAATTTGTTCGTTGGAATCGTATACTTGCGATATTCAATATACGTTTCCCAACCGAATTTGCGATAAAATGGGAAATGGAATGGATGTAAAAAGGATATCGATTGCCCTGCTTCATTCATCTGTTGCAACGTATGCTCCAACAACTTCGCCACTAGACCCTGTCTTCTTTTCTCAGGCCAGGTAGCAACTCCTGCAATTCCACCCATTTCAAAAACTTGCCCGTGTATGTACGTCTGCAATGGTAACAGTGTCAGTTGAGCACTCAATTGCTCTTCTTCAAAAAGACCCCATGTTCGTTCTGGTTTAAAATCTTGTTTTTCTTTTTCCAGTTCTTCTGTAGATTTACGATATTGAAAAGCATACATTCCTAACTCTGCTCGTGCATCAAAATCTTCTAGAGTTAATTGTCTAATATCCATTCCTATAGTCACCTCACTGAAAATGATAAGATCCTTTAATACTGAAAAGCTATTACTCTCGGCATTGTATCTCTTTATATGCACTTGGACGATAAAGCCATCTATTCAAGTACACTGAATAATACCAACATATAATGACTTGCTATATAATGACTACTTTATTGCAAAATATAATGACATCCTCTAACACAACAACCTTTAGCATAACAAAATAATACTAAACATCAAAATACGCTACCACTCAATCACAGCAAAAGTCATCAAATAAACACCCTACCAAGAAGCATCACTACGCATACCAACTCTTATATTACTTTTAAAACAACCTAAATTAAAAAATAAAAGTCTATGATTTAAAATATACTTATCGCTTATTTCGAACAATATGATTCTATATGGTATGATAACTTCATATGCCTACATTATAACATCTACAATTCCACCAAAACCAATAAGCGATTTACATTATCCTTCAAATACGTTATATTTAAAATTAATTAGTACCTGGTATTAGTATCAAGTATTAATTTTAAAATGTAAGAATGGATCGCTTACTATTCTCTTCAATTCACTACAACATCGTATTACACGTATCCTTAATCATCGCTTTTCTTTTCACAAGTATTATTACCAGCAAAAACTCAATAGAATTGAGTTCTTTTAGATCTCATTTTAGTTTTCAATAACAAATGCTATTTTTAACATTCTATCACGCCATAACACATGAATATTATCAACCAAATCTTTTCAAAATTAATCGATTAATCCGTAAACACCGAACTATTGCAAACCTATAACTTAAATCATATCAGAGGTGACTTTTATCAATCATTCAACAGCTCGTCTTACAGCATTAGGAACTTATGTCCCCGAAAAACGCTTAACTAATAACGATCTTGAAAAGCTAGTCGATACATCAGACGAATGGATTGTTCAACGTACAGGCATAAGAGAACGCCGTATCGCTAATGATCAACAATTTACATCTACATTAGGCATCGAAGCTGTCAAAAATCTTCAAAAAACATACCCGGGTACTTTAGAAGATGTAGAACTTATTATTGTAGCTACGACAACTTCAGATTATGTATTCCCAAGTACAGCTACTCAAATTCAGTCTTATTTTAAAATTAAACGTGCTGGTGCTCTTGATCTCAATGCTACTTGTGCAGGTTTTGTGTATGCGCTTCATGTAGCAAATAGCTTTATCACTTCCGGTCTTCATCGCAAAATCTTAGTTATTGCTAGTGAAACAATGAGCAAAATAACAGATTATACAGATCGTAGCACTTGCATTTTGTTTGGCGATGGTGCAGGTGCAGCCTTAGTCGAATACGATCCAGAACAACCTAGCTTTTTAGGAACTTTTATGGATAGCGATGGATCTGGGGGCGAGCACGTATACCGTACAGGAATAGCAGATCAGATCAATAACCAACCTATGCTGGGCAATGGCAAAATCGTACAAAATGGCCGTGAAGTTTACAAATGGGCAGTACGTACTGTACCGAAAGGAATTCAACATCTTTTAGATCAGACCAATCTATCACTGACCGATATTAACTGGTTTGTTCCTCATAGTGCTAATCTTAAAATGATTGATTCTATTTGTGAAAAAACTGGATTTGCTTTGGAAAACACGTTAACCAGTGCTGAATGGTACGGTAATACATCTTCAGCTTCTATTCCATTAGCTCTACAATTAGGCAGAGACAACCAAAAATTAAAAAACGGAGATACTGTATTACTGTATGGCTTTGGCGCTGGTCTCACTCAAATGGGTATGATTCTACGCTGGAACTTAAAATAATTCTTCTCTATTTTACATATGTATCAAAGAAACTATGTATGTAAAATAAAATGTACCTTAATAAAAAGAAACAGCAAAGAAAGAATTAATTTTCTCTGCTGTTTCTTTTTATTTTTTCTACAATCACTTTTTCACAATAGCAATAATTCTTTAAATCGTTTATTGCTATTGTAAACACTACTATGATTTTATATTTTATATTTCATTCTTCATTCTTCATTCTTCATTCTTCATTCTTCATTCTTCATTCTTCATTCTTCATTCTTCATTCTTCATTCTTCATTCTTCATTCTTCATTCTTCTAAGTATGTTGATGGAAGTCTTCAAAACATACAATACTATAAATAAATATTCTATTAGAAAAACTAAAAAGGATGTCTGCATATTGCAGACATCCTTTTTTATAAAGCGGGTGATGGGAATCGAACCCACGCTATCAGCTTGGAAGGCTGAAGTTCTACCATTGAACTACACCCGCGGATTAAGAGGATATGGTTGAAACAGGGACATTTTAACACCTGAATAACCATGTTAATCAAATCTCACACATGCTAACTATACACCAGTATAGTTGTTATATGAATTAAAGCGTAGAATAAAAACGTATATAATATATACGCTCTACACTGAATAAAGATTGGAGCGGACGATGGGAATCGAACCCACGACCCTCGCCTTGGCAAGGCGATGCTCTACCGCTGAGCCACGTCCGCAAAACCTATGCGCGTGGAGGGACTTGAACCCCCACGTCGTGAGACGCTAGATCCTAAGTCTAGTGCGTCTGCCAATTCCGCCACACGCGCATGTAATAAAATGGTGAGTCATGAAGGGCTCGAACCTTCGACACCCTGATTAAAAGTCAGGTGCTCTACCGACTGAGCTAATGACTCATAACAATTAGGCAGTAACAATATAGATTTAACATACATATTACATTTTACAACATTTTAATACTAATATCAAGCTAATTCTTTATTAAGATAATAAAGGGCGACCGATGGGACTTGAACCCACGAATGCCGGAGTCACAGTCCGGTGCGTTAACCCCTTCGCCACGACCGCCATAGCAATCAAATCAATATTAAAAATAAATGGTGCCGGCGAGAGGATTTGAACCCCCGACCTACTGATTACAAGTCAGTTGCTCTACCAACTGAGCTACACCGGCATAGTGTATATGTTAATGACCCGTAGGGGACTCGAACCCCTGTTACCTCCGTGAAAGGGAGGTGTCTTAACCACTTGACCAACGGGCCGCTAAAAAAGTAACAGCGTCAGCTTAGACGCTCAAACCTACTAAAATCAATCTTAACCTTTCGGCGAAAAAAAAACCCCGAAGGGATAAAACTATTCTGCTTGGCAACGTCCTACTCTCCCAGGACCCTGCGGTCCAAGTACCATCGGCGCTGGAGGGCTTAACGGTCGTGTTCGGGATGGGTACGTGTGGAACCCCTCCGCCATCATTACCAAACAGTCAGGCTCGTGTTGCTCCCTGAAAACTGAATCCGAAAACTGAAACATCGCATTTGTAGATTTTGGATAAGCCCTCGACCGATTAGTATTGGTCAGCTCCATGCCTTGCGGCACTTCCACCCCCAACCTATCAACCTCGTCGTCTACAAGGGGTCTTACATACTGGGAAATCTCATCTTGAGGGGGGCTTCACGCTTAGATGCTTTCAGCGCTTATCCCTTCCGCACGTAGCTACCCAGCGATGCTCCTGGCGGAACAACTGGTACACCAGCGGTGCGTCCATCCCGGTCCTCTCGTACTAAGGACAGCTCCTCTCAAATTTCCTACGCCCACGACAGATAGGGACCGAACTGTCTCACGACGTTCTGAACCCAGCTCGCGTACCGCTTTAATGGGCGAACAGCCCAACCCTTGGGACCTACTTCAGCCCCAGGATGCGATGAGCCGACATCGAGGTGCCAAACCTCCCCGTCGATGTGGACTCTTGGGGGAGATAAGCCTGTTATCCCCAGGGTAGCTTTTATCCGTTGAGCGATGGCCCTTCCATGCGGTACCACCGGATCACTAAGCCCGACTTTCGTCCCTGCTCGACGTGTCTGTCTCGCAGTCAAGCTCCCTTATGCCTTTACACTCTTCGAATGATTTCCAACCATTCTGAGGGAACCTTAGGGCGCCTCCGTTACACTTTAGGAGGCGACCGCCCCAGTCAAACTGCCCACCTGACACGGTCCCTGTACCGGATCACGGTACGAGGTTAGAACTCAAATGCGATCAGGGTGGTATCCCAACGGCGCCTCAACCGAAGCTTGCGCTCCGGTTTCTACGGCTCCCACCTATCCTGTACAAATCGCACCCCAGTTCAATATCAAGTTGCAGTAAAGCTCCATGGGGTCTTTCCGTCTTGTCGCGGGTAACCTGCATCTTCACAGGTATTAAAATTTCACCGGATCTCTCGTTGAGACAGCGCCCAAATCGTTACGCCATTCGTGCGGGTCAGAATTTACCTGACAAGGAATTTCGCTACCTTAGGACCGTTATAGTTACGGCCGCCGTTTACTGGGGCTTCGGTTCATAGCTTCGCTTGCGCTAACCACTCCCCTTAACCTTCCAGCACCGGGCAGGCGTCAGCCCGTATACTTCGCCTTGCGGCTTCGCACAGACCTGTGTTTTTGCTAAACAGTCGCTTGGGCCTTTTCACTGCGGCCCCCTCGTGCTATTCACACTACCGGGGCACCCCTTCTCCCGAAGTTACGGGGTCATTTTGCCGAGTTCCTTAACGAGAGTTCTTCCGCGCGCCTTAGAATTCTCTTCTCACCCACCTGTGTCGGTTTACGGTACGGGCACCTGCTTCCTGGCTAGAGACTTTTCTTGGCAGTGTGAAATCATGACCTTCGCTACTACAATTTTCGCTCCTCATCACAGCCTGGCCTTGTGATATGCGGATTTGCCTACATATCAGCCTCACTGCTTGAACGGACATCCATCAGTCCGCGTCACTATCCTCCTGCGTCATCCCATTGCTCATAACGGCTTTCGGTGGTACAGGAATTTCAACCTGTTGTCCGTCGACTACGCCTTTCGGCCTCGCCTTAGGTCCCGACTTACCCTGAGAGGACGAGCCTTCCTCAGGAATCCTTGGGTTTTCGGCGGATCAGATTCTCACTGATCTTTTCGTTACTCATACCGGCATTCTCACTTGAATGAGGTCCAGCGCTCCTTGCGGTACACCTTCAATCTTCATTCAACGCTCCCCTACCCCTGATACAAAGTATCAAGCCATAGCTTCGGTGGTGTGTTTAGCCCCGTTACATTTTCGGCGCAAAGTCACTCGACCAGTGAGCTATTACGCACTCTTTCAATGGTGGCTGCTTCTAAGCCAACATCCTGGTTGTCTGTGCAACTTCACATCCTTTCCCACTTAACACACACTTGGGGACCTTAGCTGATGGTCTGGGCTGTTTCCCTTTCGACAATGGATCTTAGCACTCACTGTCTGACTCCCGGAATAAAGTCTGTGGCATTCGGAGTTTGACTGAACTTGGTAACCCTTGCGGGCCCCGCATCCAATCAGTGCTCTACCTCCACGACTCAACTTCCGAGGCTAGCCCTAAAGCTATTTCGGGGAGAACCAGCTATCTCCAGGTTCGATTGGAATTTCTCCGCTACCCCCACCTCATCCCCGCACTTTTCAACGTGCGTGGGTTCGGGCCTCCAGTACGTGTTACCGTACCTTCACCCTGGACAGGGGTAGATCACCTGGTTTCGGGTCTACGTCCACGTACTCAGTCGCCCTATTCAGACTCGCTTTCGCTGCGGCTCCGGCTTTTCACCTTAACCTTGCACGGGAACGTAACTCGCCGGTTCATTCTACAAAAGGCACGCCATCACCCATTCATAGGGCTCTGACTTTTTGTAAGCACACGGTTTCAGGTTCTATTTCACTCCCCTTCCGGGGTCCTTTTCACCTTTCCCTCACGGTACTGCTTCACTATCGGTCGCTAGGGAGTATTTAGCCTTACCAGATGGTCCTGGCAGATTCATACGGGGTTTCACGTGCCCCGCACTACTCGGGATCCGTCTCGGAGAGAATGAGATTTAAGCTACAGGGCTTTCACCTTGTCTTGCGGGCCTTTCCAGACCTCTTCGCCTACCTCATTCCTTTGTAACTCCAAAGAGACGTCCCACAACCCCAAGAAGCAAGCTTCTTGGTTTGGGCTGTTCCGCGTTCGCTCGCCGCTACTGACGGAATCACTCTTGTTTTCTTTTCCTGAGGGTACTTAGATGTTTCAGTTCCCCTCGTCTGCCTCTGCACACCCTATGTATTCAGGTGTGAGTAACTGGAGATGAATCCAGTTAGGTTTC